>OY969696.1:972500-4309361 GCA_963702005.1 Candidatus Aminicenantota bacterium | reverse complement strand
CCGGCTGCTCGCAACAGGTGTTCTCTGATGAGATCCGGCCGGGCCAGCGTCAAAGCCATGACGTCCTGAAGCTGGTCGCGGAACCCAAAGGCGCCGCCCGGCTGGTGATAAGCGGACCGGGCCCATAGCCGGCAACTCACGTTCTGATAGAGCAGCCAGCGGTTCATCAACAGGTCGAAGGAGTCGTCCGGCGTACGGACTTGGACCGTGTCGAGGATGCCGTCCCAGCTCCGGCGCACGGCCTCCCGGGCGATTTCCGCGGCGTCCACGCGACCGTGCCGGCCCAGAAGCTCGCGGGCTTCGTTCTCATCCTTCCCCTGCCCAACCAAGAACACAAGGAGGCGCGTCTCCCCCGGGATTAGAGTGACGGAGACGTGCAGCGCAGCGCAGGGATCGAGCCCCGCTCCGAAGCGGCCCGACAGGGCTTCACGGCGGAGCGCCGCCGGTTGCGCCAGGGAACCGTTGCGACCCAGGAACGACAAGCGATCTCCCGTTGCCGAGCGCAGCCCTTCGCTCGCGTGCGCGAAAGCCACGCGCCCCGCGAACTCTTGGTTGTAGGGATTCCTGGCCAGGACCGCTCCGGTCGCGGAGTCGTGCTCAGTCACTACGTGCGTGCCCTGGCCCGCCCACGGCGGCCCCAGCACCCACTCGTTGTAGGCGAACACGCTCAGGCGACGCGCCCTTCCGCTTTCGTTCCTGAGCGTGAGCAGCGAGAATTTCACCGGGTCCTTCGCGTCTACGAATATCTCGAGGTCTTGGCGCAAGCCGTGCGCTGCGCGAGCGAAACGAGTCAGCCCGGCGGAATGCCGAATGACGAAGCGACCGTCCCCGCCCGTGCGGGGCATCGGGCCCGGCGTGGGGGACCAGGTCTCTCCGTTCTCATCGTCGCGGATGAAGAGCGCCTCGGCCGTGGGGTCGGTCACGGGGTCGTTCGCGAAAGGCGTGAGGCGGTTCTCGCGGCTGTTCTCCGACCAGGTGTAGGCCGACCCTGAGGCCGTGACCACCGTCCCGAACGCGGGGTTGGCGATGACGTTGGCCCAGGGCAGGGGCGTCTCCTGGCCCGCTTCAAGGACGACCACGTAGTCCCGGCCGTCGTCGGCGAAGCCGCCCATGCCGTTGGCCAGGGCGAGCGGGGGCACGGCCACCTGCGCCGGCGACGCGGCGGCTGAGCTTAACTCCGCGGAGGGCGCGAATTCCTCCGGCTCCGGCCACTCGAGATCGGGCCGGTCGAGCTGGTTGGCCAGATCTCCCCGCTCGCCGCTCAGGACGGCGCGGGCCACGGCCACGAGGAGGATGCGCTCGGCTTCGGCCATACGGTCCCCACGGAGCAGGAAAGTCCCCCCGGGCTGGTGCTTCCAGGTCCTCCAGGGTCCATTGTCGAGAAGGGCCACGAGCAGGGCGTGCATCTCGTCGAGATAGCTCACCGGGTGCTCGTTGAGGATCACGACGTCGGCGCTCAGTCCCTTGAGCCGCCAGTATTCCTGCGCCTGCAGGACCTGACGCACCAGCGGCAGGTCGTCCTCCTCGACGACCCGCACCAGGAGGATGGGGAGATCGCCCGAGATGCCGTGCGGCCAGAGGCCTTCCTGGCCGAGGGTGTTGCGGGCCAGAAGCTCCGGGCTCGCGCGGAGCGATCCGTCGGCATACAATACCCGCGAGGCGAGGCGTTCGAAAAGCAAGGCTTGTTCGCTCGAGATGCCGAGGTGGCGGAGGCCGCTCTGCGCATGAGCGAAGGCCAGGGCGAAGGTTCGCGCCGCTGCGCTCGGTTCGTGGTAGCGCTGGGCGAGAGCCAGGGCCGTTTCCCGGGAGGGCGCCATCCCCGTGGCGAAGGACAGCCTCATGAAGCCGCCCGGCGCGAGGCGAATGCGTTGCCGGAGGCTGACGACGGGGTCGAGCACGCATCCGGTCGTGCCGGACAGGGAGCGTCCATCGAGGGCCTGGGGGTTCTCGGGACCGCGGCCGCGGCCCAGGAAGCGCGCGCGGTCGGTCTCCCATTCCACCGGCCCCTGCTTCCGTCCTTCGAGGCTTAGGACGTGAATCGCCCACGCCCCCGGCTCGTCCGGGGCGCGCGCTCGGCGATGGCAGAGGAGGGCGGCGCTCTCGGGAAGGTATTCCGTCTCGACGAACAACTTGCCGAAGGCCGGGTGGGCCAGGTCGTCGGCCGGCGGGGCGAGGACGATCTCGGCAAAACTCGTGATCTCGATCTCGCGGGGACGATCGCTGTGGTTGGTCACCGCCAGGCGCCGCACCTCGACGTCGTCCTCGTTCGAGACCGCGATGTCGAGCTGGGTGGCGATGTCGTCGTCGCGGAGGCGAAAGGTCGCCTTCTCCGCGAGGAACGAGACCAGGTAGTCCTCCGGCTCCTTGTCGGTGGGGTGGAAAGTCGCCGACCACACCGAGCCGTTCCGCACGTCGCGCAGATAGAGGAACTGGCTCCCCGGGTCGCGGGTCGGATCCTCCCGGTGCCGTGTGACCGCGCGGCCTCGACAGAAGCTGGCGCCCCCGCCCGCGTTCGTCACGACGGCGGTGTAGTTGCCGTTGGACAAGAACTGCGCATGAGGGAACGGCGTATGCGGCGACCGAAAGCGGCGAATGGCCAGGGCGGGCAGCGGGCCGGTCACGCGGGTCTCTTCGACCGGTCGCGGCTGGGTGATGGACACCAGGCGCGGTACCCGCTCCTGCAACAGCAGCTCCGTTGCCTGTACGCGCGGATCGGCATGAAAACGTTTCACCATGGGATCGCCGAGGAGGGCGTTGGCGAGGGACACGAGAGTCATCCCCTGGTGATGGGCCATGAAGGCTCGCACCACCGTTCCCCGGCGGAGGCCCGCTCTTTTCCCGGCGCTTTCGGGCTCCTCGGTCTTCCCATGCGTGTAATCGATAGCCTCATAGTAGCCGTAGGCGCCTTCGAGACCTTCCCCGGCCAGGCGCCGCAGATTGCGGGCGGCCTCCGTTGGTTCGAGCCCGGCGGCGAGCGCGGTGGCGTAGGGAGCGACCACCAATTCGTCGCCCAGGCCGCGCTTAAGTCCGAGGCCGGGGATGCCGAAGGCCTTATACTGATAGTTGTCGTGCCGGTCCACGAGGTTGTAGGCGGATTCCGAGATCCCCCAGGGCACGGCGCGATCCTTCGCATACTCGATCTGCCGCCGCACGGCCATCCGGCACGTCTGGTCGAGGAGTGTTTCCGGAAAGCTCTTCATGAAGAGGAGCGGCATCAAGTACTCGAACAGGGTGGCGCCCCAAGACAGGAGGGTGGGCGTCCCGTCGACACCGGTGATGAGCCGTCCCAGGTGGAACCAATGCGTTTCGGGGAGGTCGCCCTTGGCGATGCCGATGAAACTCGTCAGCCGCGATTCCGAGGCCAGGAGGTCGTAGTAGGAAGCATCCAGCCGGCCCGGCCCCTCGGCGTCGGCGAGGCGATAGCCGATGGAGAGGATCCGGCGCTGCGGGTCGTAGAGGAACCGGAAGCTCATCCCGTCCGCGAACCGGGCGGCGCGGCCCGCCAGGTCAAGGAGGCGTTGGGAGAGATCGACTGCCGGCCCGGCCGCGGGCGGCGGTAGCCGGCTCGCCTGGCGCAGCCCTTCCGCCAGGGTCATGAGCGCGCCCGCGAGGTTGCCGCTGTCGACGGTGGATACGTAGGCCGGCGGGAGCGGCGCCAGGCTCTGCGTGTCGTACCAGTTGAGCAGGTGACCGTCGAAGCGTTCGAGGCCTTCCATCGTGGTCAGCGTGGCGTCGATCCTGGAGGCGAGCTCGTCCGTCCGGATGAAGCCGAAATCGTGAGCGGCCAGGGTGGCGAGCAGCCCCATGCCGATGTTCGTGGGCGAAGTCCGGTGGGAGGTCCGGGGTTCCGGCGTCTCCTGGAAGTTGTCCGCGGGCAAGCCGTGGTCTTCGGAGCCCATGAACGCCTCGAAGTATCGCCAGGTGTTGCGGGCCATGAGATGGAGGAGCCGGCGGTCCTCTTCCCCCAGCTCGACACGTCGCGGTACCACGGGCCGGCTCAGCGCATATGCGATCAGCGGCGCGGCCGCCCACAAAGCCAGGACCGGGATGGCCGTGAGGAGCGCGCCCGGGCGTGCCAGCGAGACCAGGAGGAGGCCGCTCGTCGCGACCAGCGGGCTCGCGATCATCTCTACCAGGAACAGGAGCGCGCTCGTTCGCCTTGCCTTGCCGGCCCCTCGGGCTTCGCTGGCCGCGGCTGTCTCCCACTCCAGCAGACGGCGCTGGGTCGCCGCGAGACGGACGAGGGTCAGCACGATCGCGTGGGTCCTCTCGTAAGCCTGGCTGGCCAGGAAGGTGAGCTGCAGCGATACCTGAGCGAGCACGGTCTTTCCGTCTTTCCAAGCGGCGCGGAGGAACACCGGCCACGGCTGTTGCGGCCTGGGACCCGCGGCGGCCTCCAGGAGCAGCGGATAAAGGGGAAAGGCCATGGCGGCCAGGATGGCGGCCGTCCAGACCGCCGGGCTTCCCGGCAGGATCGCCCAGGCCAGAAGGAGCAGGGCGACGGTCGAGGGAGGCATGAGGCTGCGCCTCAGGTTGTCGAATATCTTCCAGCGCGAGATGAGGGGCAGCCGGTTGCGCTTCAGACCGGAGCGGGTTGGAACCCAAGGAAACAGCCAGCGGAGAATCTGCCAATCGCCCCGCACCCAGCGGTGCTGGCGGCGCGCATGGGCGAGGACGCTCGCGGGATAGTCGTCCACCACCTCCACGTCCGTGACGAGCGCCGTGCGGGCGTAGACCCCTTCAAAGAGGTCATGCGAGAGAAGGGCGTTCTCGGGCACGCGCCCCTCGAGGGCGGCCATGAACGCGTCCACGTCGTAGAGCCCCTTGCCCGTGAAAATCCCCTCGCCGAACAGATCCTGATAGGTGTCCGAAACGGCGGTGGTGTAGGGATCGACTCCGGTGTGGCCGGCGTAGAGGCGGGCGAAGAGCGAGCCGGCGGCGCTGGCCATGGTCACGCTGACCCGGGGCTGCAGGATCCCATAGCCCTCGGTGACGCGGCCGAGGCGGACGTCGAAGCGGGGGCGGTTCAAAGGGTGGGCGATGATGCCGACGAGCTTCTTCGCGGCGTCCCGCGGCAGGCGGGTGTCGGAGTCGAGAGTGAGGCAGTAGCGCACGCCGGGGAGGATCCCGACGTCGCCGACCTGCACGGAGAAGCTCGTGTCCGTGGCCCCGCGCAGAAGGCGGTTCCATTCCTCGAGTTTTCCCCGTTTGCGCTCCCAGCCCATCCAGACGCTCTCCCCCGGGTTCCACTGGCGCACGCGATGGAACAGAAAGAACCGGTCCGTATGACCTTCGCCGAAGCGCGCGTTCAGGGCATCGATCCCCGCCCGGGCGGCGGAGAGGATCGCTTCGTCCTCGGGCATCTCGCGCGCGGGGGCGTCGACGAAGTCGCTGAGGATCGCGAAGTGGATGCGCGGATCGAGGTTTCCGAGAGCCAGCACCTCGATGTGCTCGATAAGCCGGGCCACGGCCGGCACGCTCGCCAGCAGCGTGGGCACGACCACCATGGTTCGCGCGTTGTCGGGGATTCCCGCGGGGAATTCGAGGCGGGGGAGGCGTCGCGGCGGCGCCCAACGAGAGGACAGGCGCTGCACGAAGGCGATCGCCACCTCGCTGGCCGGAAGCAACAGGAGCAGCGCCGCTGCGGCCCGAACCCAGAGCGATGCGCGCTGATCATGGAGGTAGGCGAGTCCGAGGCCGAGCAGGAGGGCCGTCAGGAGCCCGATCGATCCGAGGTAGACGGCGGTCGCGTGAGCGAAGAGGAAACGCCGTACCCGCCGGCTGAAGCGGGGGCGATAGGCGACGTCGGTCTCGAGCTCGGGGCGGCCCTTGCCGATGAGATAGTGGCCGACGTGGGCGTCGCGATCCGCCGCCTGTCCGCTCTCTGCGGCCTGGCGAGCGCTCTCGACCGCTCGCAGGGCCACCTGCAACTGCGCCTCTCCACTGGGCTCGGACAGCTCCTCCACGGCCTGGCGGTAGCGGTCGCGGCTCAGGAAGTCCATGCTCCCGTAGGCCCCGGCCGGGTCGCGCTGCAACACGCGCTCGACCAGGCTGACGGCCTCGAAGTACTGGCTCCAGTCGAGCGCGGAGCAGAGACGGAGGCTGGTGATGACGTTCGTCATCGAGACCTGGGCCGCGGCCTGGCGCTGATGCTCGCTCCGGATCGCGTCCTCGGAGGTCATCTGTTGGGCGGAGAGGTGTGTGTCGACGGCGGCGCGGACGGCGGAAAGGCGGGGGCCGTACTCGCGCAGACGTTGGAGGAGCTGAAGAACGTAACCGGTGTGAAGGCGCTTTGGCAGCGGCGGCGGCTTCCCGTGGCCGGCGGCGTCGATCCGCGCCACATAAGCGTCGGCAGCGCGAACGGCCTCGCGGGCTTCGAGCGTCTCCTCCGCGAGGCGCCTCAGGTTTTCGATGAGGGCCAGCTTCAACATGCTCGGCCAGGCCCACAGCTCGCCGATCGTGAGCGGAGCTACGGCCTGGAAGCTGTTCAGGAAGCGAACGAGCTGCGGCCGGTCCAGCCGGCTGTCGCTGTGGCGGATGATCTCTTCGGCCAGGGCATAAACGCGCGCGTGGCCCGCGAGCTCCCGCAAAGCGAGTTTGGGCAACTCGCGATAGTAGCCCGGCGGGAGGTTCCGGCGCACGTCGAGGACCTCGGACGCCACGAGATGGAAGTTGTCGAGGAGCCACTCCGCCGCGGGGGTGACGAACTCCCCCCGGTGCACATCGTCGGCCATGGTGAGGTAGGCCTCGCGAAGGACGCGGGCGTTGTCCTCGAGGCGCGGCAGGACGTTCCGCGCCGCGCGGCGGGGGTTCGGGTCGAGCGTGAACCTGGCCGCGAGCGCTCTCGCCCTCTCTTCCAGTCTTTCGATGCTCAGCAGTTCGTCGCGCAGGGGCTTCTCAGCCGGATGCGGAGTGCGGCTGCCGAACAAGCGGAGAAGCGCTTTCAAGGCCGGCGCCACCGCGACGCGTAATGGTCCTCGAGATTCCAACCCATGTGTATGTGTGCTCCTCTATCGGCGGGTAAAAGCAATAAGTGATTAATACATATTATATTATAGGCATTAAGATATAACAACCGCCTCCGATAGCATTTCCATTAATGTGATTTCTGGAAGAGGGATTTGAAAGTGGAATGAAGCGACCATGTGGAGGTCAGCCACGCCGGTTTTTAGGGGATAGGTGATGCTGATGGGGTGGAGAAGGCCGTGTCCTATGCGGTCAGCGATGGCGAATGGGAAAAAGCTTCCGCCAGCCTTTGATCGCGTAATCGACTCCCGAGATAACGGCTAGGGCCAGCGTCAGGATATAAACCCAGAACAAGTTGGGCGCGGCCGCATCCAGGGCGTTTGCGAGCAGGACGAGCCAGAGCATCAGGACCTGGCAGACCGTGCTGGCTTTCCCGAAAAGGGAGGGGGGAAAACCTTGATGCCCCGCAGACGGTACATAATATAAGCGGCCAGAACGATGGCGACGTCGCGGCCGATAGCGACCAGGACCAGCCAGAGGGGAAGGACATTGGGGCCGGAGAGCGACGGGAGGGCGAGGAGGATAAAAGCGGCCGTCATCAGGAGCTTGTCGGCGGCCGGGTCGAGGATGAAGCCGATCTTCGTCCTCTGATGCCAAATCCTGGCCGCGAAACCGTCCAGGACGTCCGTGATCCCGGCGGCCAGAAAAATAAGAAAAGCGGCCTTGGGCCTTCGCTCCACCATCATCGCCGCGAACACCGGGATCAGGGCGATTCTCAGCAGCGTTAGGACATTGGGGATATTCCAGAATCGGGAAGGACCTTCCCCGCTCGAAGCCCGATCCTTTCCCGACGAGGGAGATGCCGGAGCCGTCATCGGATCAAGGCCAGCAAGATATCCAGCGCCTTGATGGCCTCGGCTCCGGATACGCTTTGGTCGGGCCGGAAGGCCCTCTGGGCGCTGAGGTCCATGAGCTGGTAGGCCAGGACTTGGACGATGGGCTGGAAATAGACGTGCTCGAGGGGGACATCCGAGACTTGGATTTTTTCGGGCGGGAACGATTGGATGACCTTAATCCCGCGGCCTTTGAGGTAATCGACGAGCCTGAGGAGGATCTCGGCCATCTCGGCCCGGGTCACCACCTTCTTAGGCTCGAAAGCGTGGTTGGCATAGACGTCGAAGATCCCCAGCGAAGCCGTCCGGATGATGAACTTGGCCGCCCAAGACGTCGCGATGTCGACGATGATCGGAGGCTTGGCGGCGGGCGTCTCCAGGACATCCTTGAACGTGACGCCGACCAGGGCCGCTAGGTCCTCGCGGGTTACAAGCGGCGCGCCGGAGATGGTCTCGTACTGGCTGGGCAGCTCGAAGATTCCCAGTTTGTTCTTGAGGCTCTCGATCCGGGTTTGGATGTCCCTATCGGCGGGATCCATCTCTCCGAGTTTCTCGTAGAGGTCGAGGCTGCGCTGATATTGCTCGGCCTGGAAAAGGGCCTCGGCATAGGCCTTGAGGACCCGGGCGTCGGCCGGCTCGAGGTCGACGGCCGCTTTCAGGTGGACGAGGGCGTCGTCGGCTCGATCCTCGGACCGATAGATCTCGGCCAGGGCCAAGTGGGTTTCGATCGAGTCGGGGGCGAAGAAGAGGGCCTTGAGGTAAGCCTCCCGGGCGTGTTCCTGATCCCCTTCGGCCGCGTAGGCTTGAGCCGTATCCCGGCACTCGCGGAACTTCTTATCCCGGAGGAGCTCATACTCCTGCTTGGCCCAGGCATTTTCGGGTTCGACCTTGAGGGCCTCCTGGTACTGGCCGAAGGCCTCCTCCTCCCGTTCGCTCTTCTGGTAGACCTGGGCCAGTCCGAGCCGGGCCGGGGCGAGGTCGGGCGCGCTCTCCAGGGCGAGCTTGAAGTTCTCCTCGGCGCCGGCCAGGTCTTCGGTCAGGAACCGGATGTAGCCCAGCCCGACATAATAGACGGGACTTTCGGGCCCCAGGCGGAGGATCATCTTCTCGGCCTTGGCGGCGCGGCCGAGCCGGATCTCGCGCCAGGCTTCTTCGACGGCGATCCGCTCCTCGAGCGAGAGCGAGGAGATCAGGGCCGGGGGCAGGTTGTCGAGATAGAGGGCGGGCGGCGGCGGTTCCACGGTCGCGCAGGCAAACAGGATAAGACACAGCGGAACCAGCAGGGTCACCTTTTTTACCACGTCTGCTCCTCTCTCAGAAGATAGGGCATATAGTCCAGGATGGCCCGGGGGTCCGTCAGGACCTTCAGCTCGAAAGCGTCCCCGCGGTCTTGGCGGGCCAGCACCAGCGTCCACTTGGCCAGGGACTCCGCGCGGGCCGCCTCGGTCTTCGGGATCCGTAAATAAAATATCTTGAGATGGCCAAAAAGTAAAGCCCGGACCTTGGCCTTGAGGTCGGCGATTCCGTCCCCCGTTCGCGCCGATACAGACACGGACCGCGTCCCGGAGGACGCGTTCACGGCCAGCCGCTCCTGGCGGTCGGGGAGGAGGTCGATCTTGTTGAAAACCTTGAGGATAGGGACGTCGTAAACGCCGATTTCCTCCAGGACGGCCGCGACCGACTCCTCCTGGCTTTCCGAGCGGGGCGAGGCGGAGTCAACGACGTGGAGGATAACATCGGCCTCGCTGATCTCTTCCAGGGTGCCCCGGAAGGCCGAGACGAGCTCGACCGGCAGCTTTTTGATGAATCCGACCGTATCGCTCAGAAAAAAGTAGGCCCCGTCCGGGAAGCTGACCCGGCGCAGGACCGGGTCCAGCGTCGCGAACAGGCGGGACGAGACAAAGGCCCGTTCCTGGGAGAGGCGGTTGAAAAGGGTTGTCTTTCCGGCGTTCGTGTAGCCGACCAGGGACACAACGGGGACGGGGCTCTTCAGGCGGCTCAGGCGCTGACGGGCCCTCCGCTCCTGGACCTTGCGGATGTCCTTCTTGATCTTGGCGATCCGGTCCGTGATCCGGCGGCGGTCGACCTCGAGCTTTTTCTCGCCGGGGCCTCGAGTTCCGATCCCGGCGCCGAGCTGGGAGAGGGCTTTCCCTTTCCCGACCAGCCGGGGCAGCCGGTAGCTGAGCTGGGCCAGCTCGACCTGAAGTTTGCCCTCGTTGGAGCGGGCGCGCTGGGCGAAGATGTCCAGGATGAGCTGCGTCCGGTCGATGACCTTGACCCCGATCCGGTCCTCGAGGCTCCGCTGCTGGACCGGGCTCAGCCTCCGGTCGAAGATGACGAGGTCGGCGCCAAGATCCCCTTTGCGCCGGACGACCTCCTCGACCTTGCCCTCCCCGATAAGATATTTAGGGTTCAGCCGGGGACGGACCTGATACAGCCGGTCGAGGACGACGGCCCCGGCCGCCCGCGCCAGGCCTGCCAGTTCCGCGAGGGAGTCTTCGACCTCCGCCTTCTCCGGGGCGTTGACGGCCACCCCGATCAGGATGGCCTTTTCGGCGTCAGCTGAGCCGGGCTTCGACATGGAGGGCGAGGTCCTCGAAATCGGCGGCCGGGAACCAGGTGATCCCCTTCATTTTCCGGAACCAGGTCATTTGGCGCTTCGCGTACTGGCGGGTGTCCGTCTTGGTGAGCTCGACGGCTTCGGAAAGCGTCAGGGCGCCGCCCAAACAGGCAAGGACGCGCTTGTAACCCAAAGCGTGGAAGGGCGGAGCGTTTTCCGGGATCCCCCGGGCCATGAGGCCCTTCACTTCTTCGACAATGCCGTCGCTAAACATCCTGTCGACTCGCTCCTCGATTCGGCGGACAAGCTGGCTCCTCTCCAATTGTAAACCAATCAGGACCACGAGAAAACCCCTGACCGGGGATTCCGTCGCCGGAAAATGGCGCGAAAAGGGGATTCGGGTCGATTCGAACACCTCGAGGGCCCGGATGATCCGGATCCTGTCCCGGCGACCGACCTTGGCGGCGTAGTCCGGGTCTACGGCCTTCAGCCGAAGCCAGAGGGATTCGATTCCGGCGGAAGCCGCTTCCGCCTCGAGCCGGCTCCTGAGTCCGGGGAGGCGGCCCGGCCCGGGAAAGAGTCCGTCGAGAAGGGCTTTCAAGTAGAGCCCCGTCCCGCCCACGATAATGGGGATCGCTCCCCGCGCCAGGATCCCGGAGGCGGCCGCCAAGGCTTCCCGGACAAAGTCCGCGGCCGTGAATTGGGTCGTCGCCTCGACGATGTCGATAAGATGATGGGGAATTCCCTGCCGGTCTCCGACGAGGACCTTATCGGTGCCGATATCGAATCCCCGGTAGACCTGCATGGAGTCGGCGTTGATGATTTCCCCGCCGATGCGGCGGGCCAGGGCGATGGCCGTCCGGCTCTTGCCGACGCCCGTCGGGCCGCAGAGGACGACCAGGGGACGCGTTTTAGCAGACAATTTGGACCAGGATGATCAAGGCGAGGAGGCTGACGACGATGAGGAGGGCCTGAACCTGTTTCCGCCTCAGTTCCATTCGCCGACCTTCTCCAGGTTCTTGACCAGGGCGGCCTCATGGTCGTTTCCCAGGGATTTCTTAACGGCGAGGACCTGGGCGCTCAGGATCTCGGTCAGACCCCGGGCCAGCTCGGCCTGGCTGTCCTTGGTCAGAAGGTTGATGTTGATTTTGAGGGGGGACTTGAATTCGATCGTCCCGTCCTCGAGGAGTTCGATGCTCTCGAACATCGGGCCCAGGGCCGGCTTGATCTCCTCCAGAGCCTTGCCCAGGACGGTCCGGGCGAACGGGCCGAGCTCCTTGGAGATATACTTGAAGATGGCGGTCGACTTGTCGCGGAAGGCCGCCATCATCCGTTCGATTTCGGAGGGAGTCAGCTCGCGCCCCGACCAGGCCGGATCCTTGGGCACGGGCCGGCCGGCCAGTCCCAGACAGAGGAGCAGGAAAAGAGTCCGGTCCGTTTCCCGCGGACCGAGCCGGCTCTGGAGCCGGAGCTCTTCAAGGCTCCGGCCCTTGCCGATGGCGAGAAGGAGATAGCGCTCGTGGGGGGCGAGGACGACCCGGTCGGCCTCGGATACGGATAAGCTGAGGACTTGAATGACTTCGGTCGCGGGCGGCAACGAGCTCCGGATGAGCCCTTCGTTCGCCATTCGTCGCAGCCCCTCGAGGAGAAGGGGCGGGATGGGAAGGAGGGACAGGATGTCGGCCTCGAGCGGGGCCTGGCCCGCCTCGAAATCGTAATCAATGAAGGACTCGTCGAACAGGGCGAACAGCCTTGACTTGTACTCTTCTTCGAGGAGATTCCAGGCGGCCTCGGGCCGGGCCCCGCCCTTTTCGAACAGCGTCCGGAGAAACGGTATGCCCTCGACGCGGGCCTGCGTTTCGCAGGCCTCCAGGGCGGGATTGTCGAGAAGGCCGGCTGCCAGGAGCCGGTCCCGGAAAGCTCGGTCCGGTACGGCCTCGGAGTCCAGGACGAGGTGGCCGCGGTCGACGTAGAGAGGGCGAGGTTCTCCTGGGCCGGCTATGGAGAGACGTCCGCTCCGCTTGGACTGCGCCAAGCTGAACAGGAGACGCGGGACCGAGAGTCCGCCGAGGGACCCGGCCAGAGGAACATCCTTCATACCCCTATCATTTTATCCCATCATCCGGGTGAAGAACAGCCCCACGGCCACATAGATGACGGCCTTGAGCAGCCAGAAGAGGTAAGAGATGATGAGGGCCTTTTTGAGGGGGATCTTGAAGATAGCGGCCAAGCCGTAGCCCAGGACGCCGAACATCCAAAGCTGGAAGAAATCGAATTGGCTGAGAATGATGAAGCCGGGAGACGTCACCGGGAGCTTCGGGGCGAGCAGGGCCAGGCTCGTCGTCGTCTGGAAGACGGACTTTCGCGTCAGGATCAGGGCCAGGCGTATGCAGTTCCCGAGGACCTTGTCGATGAGGTTGACGTGGACGAGGGCTGATAAGACCTGCTTGTAGTGCCCCTCCGTCGAGACGAGGCGGCCGAAGACGAGCAGGATCAGGCTCGAGAATAGGATCCCGACCAGCAGCATCAAGGGATTGATCAGGAAGGAGCGGAGGGCCATCTGGGCCGGCGTCGTGTTCTCGAGGCCCGAAATCATTTGGTCGAACCGATCCTTGCCGAGACGTTCCTGGAGCTTGACGTTGTCCTTCATCGTCTGGAGGGTGTCCTTGTTGGCCGCGGGGGCGACCAGGAACGAGAACAGGCCGAACAGGATGAGAATGATGACGAGGACATCCACCCAGACCGGCCGTTCGGCGAGGTCCTTGAAGGTCGGCTGGGGGCTGAAAAAGACTCCCTGAAGGCGGGCTCCTAAGCTCATTTCGCGGCTCCTTTCCGTTCGTCTTTCTCGATCCGGCCGTCCCGGATGGAGATTATCCGCTCCGTCTGGAGGGCGATGTCCTTGTCATGGGTGACCAGGATGATCGTGTTTCCCTGTTCGCGGAGTTTGCGGAAAAGTTTGAGGATCTCCTGGCCCGTCTTCGAGTCGAGGTTGCCGGTCGGCTCGTCGGCCAGGAGGAGGGACGGTTCATTGACGAGGGCGCGGGCGATGGCGACCCGCTGGCGCTCGCCGCCCGAAAGCTCGTTGGGGCGGTGGTGCATCCGGTCTGCCATCTCGACCATCTCCATGGCCCGGCGGGTCTGCTCCTCGCGCTCTTTTTTCTTGGTCCCCTTGTAGATGAGGGGGAGCTCGACGTTATGGAAGGCGGTCGCCCGGGGGAGGAGGTTGAAGACCTGGAAGACGAACCCGATCTCGTGGTTCCGGATGTCGGCCAGCTCGTTCTCGGTCAGCGTGGAGACGGCGCGGCCGGCCAGGGTGTATTCGCCCGAGGTCGGCGTATCGAGGCAGCCGAGCAGGTTCATCAAGGTCGATTTGCCGGACCCGGACGGCCCCATGATGGCGACGTACTCGTTGCGGTGGATGGTCAGGTTCACATCGCACAGGGCGTGGACTTCCTGATGCGCGCCCATATCGTAGGTTTTGGTGAGATCCTTGGTCTGGATCAGGACGTCGTTTCCGGCGCTCATTTTGTCTCCGCTTTCGGGGCCTTTTTCTCCTCGGCCTTGACCAGGGTCCCGTCCTTGATGAGGCGGAGGGCGCTGTAGGGGCCGCTCACGATTTCCTGGCCTTCCTTGAGGCCCGAGCCGATCTCGACCAGCATCTCGCCGGTGATACCTTTCTGGACCAGTGCGAACTTGGCCCGGCCGGCTTCGACCAGGTAGACGCCCTCCTCCTCGGACTTGGTCTTGGCGGCTGCGGCGGCGGCCGCGGCGGCGCCCTCTTTCTCGCGGAGGACGAGGGCGGCGATCGGAATGGCCAGGACGCCCTTTTTCTCGGCGGTCGTGATGTCGGCCGAGGCGGACAGGCCGGGCTTGAGCTTGCGGGGCGGATTCTCGAGGGTGATGGTGACCTTGAAGTCCTTGGCCTCCTGGGTCGAAGACGTGGCCGAGCTCAGCTTCTGGAGGGCCGAGCTCCCGATTTCGGTGACCCGGCCCGGAAAGACGATTTCGGGAAAGGCGTCGACCTTGACTGCGGCCGATTGGCCGAGTTCGAGCCCGACGACGTCGGTCTCATCGACTTCGACTTCGACCTCCATGACCGAAAGGTCCGCGATCGTCATCAGGACCGTGCCCGGATTGTTCATGGTCCCGATCAAGGCGATTTCGCCTTCCTCGACTCTGAGGCTGGTGATGATCCCGTCGATGGGCGAGGTGTAGACGGTCTTGCTCAGGCTGTCCATCGTGCTCTTGAGCGAAGCCTCGGCCTGCTGGATCTGGAACTGGGTGGACTTGAATTGGGCCGAGGAGGTCTCGGCCTGGACCTTGGCGTTCTCCATCTGGTCCTGGGAGATGAGGCCCTCATCGAAGAGCTTTTTCTGGGAATTCAAGAAATTGGCGTCCCTCTTCATCCGGGCCTCGGCTTGGATGAGTTCGGCTTTGGTCGACTGGATGAAGGCCCGGTCGCGCTCGGTGTTGGCTTCGTATTGGGTCGAGTCCAGGCCGAGCAGGAAATCCCCGGCCCTGACTTCATCGCCTTCCTTGACGCCGATCTTGATGATTCGGCCCGGGACCTGGGCGCTGATCTCGATGTTCTTCTTGGGCTTGACCTCGCCGGTAGCCGAGATGACCGAGGCCAGGTCGTGCTTCTCGACCTTCTCGATCGTGACCTTGACTGTCTTTTCCCGCTGGGAGCTGAGGTTCAAAATGACGATCAAGGCGAGGATGAGGGCGGCGCCGAGGATGATCAGGATCTTCTTGCGTCTCTGGAAAAAGCTCTTTTCGTTGGCCATGATTCTTGCCTTTCAGGGTGAAATATCATAGTATACTACGGTCTCAAACGCAAAAAGTTTTGGGAGACTCAACAAGCGCCATGGCCGAATCGAAGCGGTTCCTGGAGGAGGCCCGGGCGGCGGCCCTCGAGACGGGCCGGATGCTCCGGGCGGCCATGGCCGAAGAAGTCCGGATCTCCTTCAAGGGCAAGGTCGACCTGGTGACCCAGTTTGACGGCCGGGCCCAGCAGATGATCGACGCCCGGCTGCGGGCGGCCTTCCCGGACCACGGGATTCTGGCCGAGGAGGGGCTGTCCCGAGATACCGGTTCCCCCTACCGCTGGATCGTCGACCCTCTGGACGGGACGACGAACTTCGCCCATCGCTTCCCGATCTTCAGCGTCTCGATCGCCCTGGAACGGGAGGGGGAGGGGCTCGTCGCCGTCGTCTATGATCCGATGCGGGAGGAGATGTTCTGGGCCGTCCGCGGCCAGGGAGCTTTCCTCAACGGGACGCGGATT
Source organism: Candidatus Aminicenantota bacterium (assembly GCA_963702005.1). Classification (GTDB taxonomy): domain Bacteria; phylum Acidobacteriota; class Aminicenantia; order Aminicenantales; family JAFGBC01; genus JAFGBC01. Next base: position 4,293,655 of record OY969696.1, on the reverse strand, counting down.
CGCGTCTCCTCGATCGCCGAGCTCGACCGGAGCCTGATCGCGACGGGCTTCCCCTACGACCTCCGGGAGAGTTCCGTCAATAATGTCTGCCATTTCAACAACTTCATCCTGCGCGTTCAGGCCGTCCGCCGCTGCGGGTCGGCCGCCCTGGACCTCGGCTACGTCGCCTGCGGCCGCTTCGACGGCTTCTGGGAGCTCAAGCTCAAGCCCTGGGACGTCGCGGCCGGCGCCCTCATCGTCCGCGAGGCGGGCGGCCGGGTCAGCGATTTTAGGGGCGGCGCGGTTCCGAGCTTCCATTCCGACGTCGTCGCCACGAACGGCCTCATCCATGACGGTATGCTGGAGATCATTCGCCTCGGAGAGGGCGGCCGGACATGACTTCAATACGGGAATCGGGCATCGGGCGCGGGGCGCTCGCGGCGACTCTGGCGGCGGCGGCGTTGACCCTGGCCGCGCGGCCCGAGCCGGCCGGCCAGGAGGCGGCCGGGCCGGCCGGGTTCGAGTTCGTGGCCCGTTTCACGGTCCCCGCCCATATCCCTTGGACCGATACCGGCCTGGAGGTCGCCGAGGGCGAGGAATTCCATGTCAGGGTTTCGGGAAACGTCTCGCTCCAGAAAGGCAACCCGATGGCCTTCTGCGGTCCCGAGGGCCTGAACGTCAAGACCGTCCAGCAGCCGCTCCAGGACAGAAACCTGGGCGCCTTCATCGCCCGGATCGCCCAACTCGTCTCGATCACCAAGGACGAGGAGACGGGCGAGGAGACGCGCAACGAAATCGTCAAGCTCGTCTTCATCGGGACGGAAGGGACGATCCGGATACCGCTCGCCGGGCGGCTCTATCTCGGCCTCAACGAGAACGTCGTCGGCGACGACACGGGCGAGTTCACGGCCGAAATCTGGCGGAAGGCGGGCTGAGGCTCAGGTCGGTTCGGGCCGGGGCTTGCCGGCCAATAACTTTTCCAGGAACTGGGTGTCGTAATCGCCCCGGCTGAAGTCCGCGTTGGACAGGATGGCCAGGTGGAGGGGGATGTTGGTTTTGATCCCGACGATCGTCGTCATCTCGAGGGCCGTCTGCATTTTTTTGATGGCCGTCAATCGGGTCGGGGCGAAGGCGATGATCTTGGCGACCAGCGAATCGTAATCGGGCGGAATCTGCCAGCCCCCGTAGGCGGCGGAGTCGACCCGAATTCCTTCGCCGCCGGGGAGGACCAGGAAGTCGATCCGGCCGGGCGAAGGGATGAAGGTCGTCGGGTCCTCGGCGTTGATCCGGCACTCGATGGCATGGCCGCGCATCTCGAGCTCGTAGGGGAAGGCCAGCTTCTCGCCGGCCGCCATCTTGATCTGGGCCTTGATGAGGTTGATCCCGTAGACCATCTCGGTGATCGGGTGCTCGACCTGGACCCGGGTGTTGGCCTCCATGAAGTAGAAGCGCTTCTTTTCATCGACCAGAAACTCGAAGGTCCCCAGGCTCTCGTAGCCGATCTCCTTGGCCGCGTCCTCGACGTCGTGGATCATCTTCTTGCGGAGGCGTTCGTCGACGAAGGGGGAGGGCGTCTCCTCGATGACCTTCTGGTATTTGCGCTGGACCGAGCATTCGCGCTCGCTCAGGGCCAGGACGTTTCCCTTCTTGTCGCCGATGACCTGGATCTCGATGTGGCGGGCGCTGGGCAGGTATTTCTCGATGTAGAGGGAGGAGTCGCCGAAGGCGGATTTGGCCTCGTTCTGGGCGATCGGAAACTGCTCTTCGAGCTGGGCCGCCGTCCGGGCGATCCTCATCCCCTTGCCGCCGCCGCCGGCGGCCGCCTTGACGATGACCGGGAACCCGATTTTCTGGGCGATCTTCTTGGCCTCGCCCAGTTCGTCGATCGTCGCGTCGCTCCCGGGGATGATCGGGAGCCCGGCCTTCTTCATCGTCTGGCGGGCCTGGTTCTTGTCGCCCATGAGCCGGATGATGCGGGGGGGAGGGCCGATGAAGGCGATGCCCGCGCCCTCGCAGATCTCGGCGAAGCGGGCGTTCTCGGCCAGGAATCCGTAGCCGGGGTGGATGGCGTCCGCTTTGGTCAGCTCGGCCGCGCTCAGCAGGTTCGGGATGTTCAGGTAGCTGTCGGAGGCCTTGGCGGGGCCGATACATATCTTTTCGTCGGCCAGCATGACGTGGAGGGAGGTCCGGTCGCTCTCGGAAAAGACGGCGACCGTCTTGAGGCCCAGCTCTTTGGCCGAGCGGATGATGCGGAGGGCGATCTCTCCGCGGTTGGCGATCAGGATCTTGGAGAACATGGGTAGTGTCAGAGCGGCTGGATCGCGAAAAGCTTGGCCCCGAACTCGACCGGCTTGGCGTTCTCGATATAGATGTCCTTGATCGTCCCGTCGATCTCGGCGTCGATCTCGTTCATGAGCTTCATGGCCTCGACGATGCACAGGGTCTGGCCCTTCTTGACCTGGTCGCCGATTTCGACGAAGGGCGGGGAGGCCGGGCTGGGCGCCCGGTAGAAAATCCCGACCATCGGGGAGGTGACGAAGTGGAGGCCGGCCGTCTCCGCCGCCGCCGGTCCGGCCTCGGTTTGAACCGGGGCCGCCGGCCCGGACGGGTAGCCCCTCCGTCGTTCCTGAAAGACAAGGGAGGTCGTTTGGGGAGCGGCCGGCAGGGCCCGGGCGATCTTGATCTTGAATCCCTCGACCTCGAGCTCGAACTGGGAGAGGTTCTTCTCCTCCAGGAGGCCGATGAGCTTGAGGATCTCCTCGTAATTGATCTTGACGTTCATGAGGTCCTCCCTCGACGGGGATAATTTCGTTCTTTTATCGTTCTGGTTCATTGATTATTCGAAGGGAAGGTCTTCATACCTTTACCCCATCGGATTCTAAAAGTCAAACACTATTCCCCCCGGCCGAGCCGCCTCCACCCGTCCGTTCTGAACTCCGGATCGGGATGCGTTTAAGGCGTCAGTTCCCGGCCGCTGAAGGACTGCTCTCCCGGCCGGCGGCGTCGAGGGAGGTGATCCGGTAAGTGAAGAGGTCGCTGACCTTGAGGCCGCGGTCGTCGTAGCCGGCGGCGCTGGAGGCGACCTCGACGAGGATCTGATAGGTCGAGTTGGCCGCTCCCTTGAGCTTGCGGTAGATCCGGTAGCGGACGATCGCGGCCATGTTGGCCGGGTTGGGCGCCCAGCTCAGGCGGTTGATGTATTCCTTGAAGAAGATGAAGTCGTTTTCGAGGCGCTCAACCTTGAACTCGAGGGGCGGGAACATGCCGTAGGACACGAAGAACACATAGGCGCTGTGGACGCCCCAGGTCTTTCCCGCGGCCATCTGCCTGTAGGGGAACCAATGCAGAGACATGTCCCAGGTGTTGTAGCAGCCGTAGTAATCCGTCCCGTCCTCGGTCAGGACGCCGACGACCGTGACGAAATGGTCGGTCGAACCGTCGCCGTCCGTGTCGACCAGGAAGACGAGGGGCCGGCGGCTTTCGACCTCGTTCCGGATGGTCTGGAACTCGATGTTGCCGTAATAATAACAAGTGGCCAGGCCGCCGTAGGAGCTCGCGAGCTTGACGTAGTTCTCGAAGCCGGGCTTGACGTCGATGCTCCAGCTCCAGCCGTAATAATTCTCGACCGCGCTCCAGGACGTCTTCATGAAGTCGGCCAGGGAATCGCCGGCATGCTCGTCCCCGGCCGGAGGCTCGGACTTGTCCTTGAGGAGGTTCGGGGCGTAATCGAGCGGGAGGGAATAATCGGTGTAGTGCCCGGTCGAGGCGATGGCCAGGTTGACGGCGTCGGATTGGAACGAGCCGTCGCCCGGGAGGAGGGCCGGGAAGCCGTGCGTGTCGTAATAGGCCAGGACCATCGCGACGGCGGTCGGGCCGCAGCCGTGCCGCCAACGATAAGCGGGGACGCCGGGGATGACGTTCGCGTCCCGTGTCGCGAACCTAGTGAAACGGTGTCCGGCGACGTTGATGCCGCGCGGCGGGACGGGTCCGGTCGTGCTTTGGGCGGGCGGAACCGGAATTGCGGGCGGGGCGGTTCTCCGGACCTGCCTCTCGGCTGATAAGCCTAGGCCTAGTGAAGCCGCCAGGAGCAGAAAAAGGGCGGTTTTGGACCCGCCGGGCCGCTTTATGGCGTCCGTCTTCATGAGAGCGCGCTCTCCCCGTCCGCTATTTTACTCTTATCCGGCTAAAAAAGAACAGGCCCCGATCCCGGAGGGAACGGGGCCTGCTTGAATCGCGCTTTCGGCTGAGGGTTCAGTACTTCGTGTACCCCCGGAGGCAGACGTTGATGGTTTTATCGACTGTCGTTATGTCTTTCCAAGTGTTCCCGTCGCTGGAATAGAAGCTCTGGCCGGCAGAGGCCTTAGCGGCGCTCGAATATCCGGTTGCTTTATACTCGCACGGGATGGGGTACTTGTAGCCCGTCGTTTTGAGCTTGACGACGATCGAGAACTTCTTGCCGCTGGCGATGGGGATATTCACCCCGAGCGGGATCGTATAATATCCCCAGCCGGTGATGGTCCCTTTCTTGGTCTTGGCCAGGGTTCCGCTCCTCGGCTTGTTGGCTTGGACGTTCGTGTAGATATAGATCTCGTAAGGGTTGCTGTTGGCCCCAGTGTAGAACCCGACGGACTTGAGGGAGCCGCCGGTGCTGGCCGTGAAGATGTTGGAGAACCATGCGGTCTCGGAGCTGCCGCCGAAGCTGCCGACCCAGCCCAGCGGGTCGTAGCCGTAGTTTGTCTTGTAGTTCGTGGTCGGCTCGCCCTTGAAAACGGCCGTCCCGCCCCGCTTCCCGAAGAACTTGTCGTAATAGGAGACGTAGAAGTAGCCGCTCTTGCCCCAACTCGCCCCCCAGGAGTTCTTGACGATGAAGGCGCCGTTCCCGCCGGGGGTGTGCGAGAACTTCGACTTGGAGAAGCTGTCGTCCCAGCCGACGATGGTCACGGCGTGGCCGCCGCCGTTCGACTGCGTCGAGCTGCCGTAGTAGTAGGAGAAGTTGGCCGAGCTGTAGGCCGATTCGGACCACCAGAAGGAGACATAGACGCCCCCGTTGTTCATGATCGCGTTCTTGATCTTGGTGTTGTCGGTGGCGCTCTTCCGCTCATCCATCATGACGATGTCCTGGACGTGCTTGCTGGGCGCCGCGCCGTCCGGGCTCATGTACTCGTAGGGGTGCTGGGTTTCCTTCAAGGGGCCCGCCCAGCGGACCAGGTAGGCGGCCGACATCCACATATGACCGCCGTCGCACGGGCCGTAGTCAAACCCGGACTTTTCGATGAGGTCTTCCTCGGAGAAGTCCCAGGTCGCGCCCGGCTTCAGGAAGGACTCGAGCGATCCGTAGGTCCCGAACGACCAGCAGGATCCGCAGCTGCCCTGATCCTTGACGGAGGTCACCTTGTTCTTGGTTCTCAGGTCATAGGTCGCGGGCAGGCTGTCGGGCGGGACGGGATCGGGCAGCGGTATAAGGTGCGACGTGTCGTGGGGGCTGGGAATTTCGCCCAGGAAATGGCCGTCCTTGGTGACCATCACCCAGCTCTTCCCGGCCGCGCGGTCGGCCAGAAATTTGACGAAATCCGGATTGTAGGGAGCCCTTGTCAATTTCACGGCCGAGCTGCCGAAGCTGCTCGGGGAAAAGACGATCAGGGCCGCGGCCGCCATGATGAGCAGGCCGATTCCCAAAGCTCCGTAGCGAACGAAACCTTTCTTCATTTTGCTCATTCCTTCTCTCCTCCTAAAAATAAACGTTTATCCATGGCCCAACGAAGAGCCTTCGATTTCTCAGTTAAAAATAAGCCCCGCCGTCCGAATGAAACACATTAACATCAATCTGACTCTTTTATAATGGAAATCGGGGGGATTGTCAAGCGAACGCCCTCCCCTCAAAGTTGACCCGTTCGCCGACGCCAAGCCCCGCCTTTCAAGGCGGGGATGAGAGCGAGGCTCAGGGTTAATCATGAACAAGCCCCGGCCTTCAGGCCGGGGAGTCGATGATTTGACCGCTCCCGCGGCTTGGCCTATGATGGGAAAGCCATGCTCGACCAGCTTTCGGACCGGCTCCAAGCGGTCCTTAGATTTTTGCGGGGCGAGGCCAAGGTCACCGAAAAGAACATGGCCGAGGCCCTCCGCATGATCCGGCTGGCCCTCCTCGAAGCCGACGTCAACTACAAGGTCGTCAAGGACTTCGTCGAACGGATCCGGATCAAGGCCTTGGACAGGGCCGTCCTTGACAGCCTGACGCCCGCCCAGCAAGTCATCAAGATCGTCCGGGACGAGCTCGTCGCCGTCCTGGGCGGCTCCGACAAGCCGATCGCCTTCGCTCCGGCGCCGCCCTCGATCCTGATGCTGGTCGGGCTCCAAGGGAGCGGCAAGACGACGACCTGCGGCAAGCTCGCTCGCTGGGTCAAGGGCCTGGCCAAGAACCCTCTGGTCGTTTCGTTCGACCTCAAGCGGCCGGCCGCCCAGGACCAGCTGGCTATGATCGCCGCCTCCCTCGACGTCCCCTTCTACGGGATGACGGCCGACCGGATGGCCGACCCTCCGGCCGCCCTGAAAGAACTCGTGTCCCACACCCGGAACCGGGGTTTCGACCCCCTTATCGTAGACACGGCGGGCCGTCTCCATATCGACGACGAGCTCATGACGGAGCTCCGGATGGTCAAGGACGCCCTCAAGCCGGTCGAGACGATCTATGTCGGCGACGCCATGACCGGCCAGGACGCCGTCAAGAGCGCCCGGGCCTTCGAGGAGCGGATCGGGCTGACTTCGATCGTCCTGACCAAGCTCGACGGGGACGCCCGGGGCGGCGCGGCCCTGTCCATCGTGTCCGTGACGGGCCGGCCCATCAAATTCATCGGGGTCGGAGAAAAATACGACAAGCTCGAGATCTTCCATCCGGACCGGATGGCCTCCCGCATCCTGGGCATGGGCGACATCCTGAGCCTGATCGAGAAGGCCGAGGAGTCCGCCGACTTCCAAGAGGCCGAGGAGATGGCCCGGAAACTCCGGCGTCAGGAATTCACCCTGGCCGACTTCCGCAAACAGCTCGTTCAGGTCCGAAAAATGGGTCCCATGTCCCAGATCCTCGGGCAGCTCCCCAAGGCGGGGCCGTTCAAAGATGCCTCCAAGCTGGCCCTGGACGACAAAAAGATCGTCCATTTCGAGGCCATCATCAACTCGATGACGGCCCGGGAACGGGCCGATCCCCGGACGATCGACGGCCGGCGCCGGCTCCGGATCGCCCGGGGAAGCGGCCGCCCCGTTTCCGACGTCAACCAGCTTCTCAAGCAATTCTTCGAGATGGGGCGGATGATGAAGAAGCCCGGGTTCACGAAAATGCTGTCGAAGCTGCCCTGATTATGGTAAAATAAGGGTGGGCTATTGCCCGTACTCATGAGCCGGTAACGGCTTGTGAGTACGCCCTTTTGGAGAACTCCAAAGGGCGGTTGACTTCCAGCCCGATTTGGGCTATTATCAAAATTCACTCTATTAGAGATGGTAAAAACATGATATCAATGCGCCTGACGAGGTATGGAGCGAAGAAACGGCCCTCCTACAGGATCGTCGTGATGGACTCCCGGCGGTCCTGCCAGAGCGAGACCATCGACGTCATCGGTTCCTATGATCCCCTCAAGGAACCTCCTGATATCAAGATCGACGCGGAGCGCGCCAAGCGCTGGCTGGAGAAAGGCGTCCAGCCGTCACGGACCGTCCAATCTCTTTTGGATCGGTCATCCAAACCAAAGACAACCACACCCAAGACAACCACCGACTGAGTTCAATCTTCTAAAAGGAGGTCGCCGTGAAAGAACTCGTAGAATTGATTGCCAAAGCACTCGTCGACAATCCGGAGAAGGTCGTTGTCTCCCTGCTCGAGGGCGAACAGACGACGATCCTGGAGCTCAAAGTGGCCCCTGAAGACTTGGGCAAGGTCATCGGCAAGCAGGGACGGACGGCCCGAGCCATCCGGATCCTCCTGGGCGCGGCCGGGATGAAGCTCAAGAGGAGATTCAACCTCGAGATCATCGAAAAGTGATAATTGGTCCGCATCGGGACGATCGTCGGGAGTCGGGGGAACAAAGGGGAAGTCAAGTTTCGTCCGGAGGGCCCCCTGGACGCGGGCTCGCTCCGGACGCTGTTCGTCCGGATCGCGGACCGGGACGAGGAATTCCAGGTTGAAGCTCTCGGGCCGCCGGGCGCCGTCACCAGGCTTAAACTGAAGGGGATCGATTCGATGGACGGGGCCGAGCGACTGGCGGGGTGCCCGGTCTTTCTTCCCGAGGAGGCTTTGCCCCCTCCGGAGCCGGATGCTTATTATCATTACCAGCTCGTCGGCTGCCGCGTCGTCACCGTCGACGGCCGGGAGGTGGGGATCGTCAAGGACGTCTGGACCATCCCCGCCAACGACCAGCTCGTGGTCGACAGGAACGGACGGGACGTCCTCGTCCCCTTCAGCCGGACGTTCTGCCGGGAGATCGACATCGCCGGAAAACGGGTCGTGATCGACGTGCCGGACGGCCTTTTGGATTTGAATGAGATTTGATATAATCACGATCTTCCCCGAGATGTTCGGGGGATTCCTAGCGGCGGGCATTCTCAAGAAGGCCGCCGAAAAGGGCCTCCTCGACATTCGGGTCCACGACCTGCGGGCGCAAGCGGAAGGAAAGCACCGCCAGGTCGACGACCGGCCTTTCGGGGGCGGGGAAGGGATGGTCCTGATGGCCGAGCCGGTCTTCAAGGCCGTCGAGGCGGTCCGGGAAACGCCGGAGGCGCCGGTCGTCCTCCTCTCACCGCAGGGGAGGATGTTCGGCTCGGACCAGGCCCGGGCCTGGGCGGGCTGTCGCCAGGTCATTCTCATCTGCGGCCGCTATGAGGGCGTCGACGAGAGGGTTGGCCTTCATCTGGCGACTGCCGAGGTTTCGATCGGCGATTACGTCTTGACCGGGGGCGAGCCGGCGGCCATGGTTGTCATCGACGCCGTGGCCAGGTTCGTGCCGGGCGTCGTGGGCAAAGCCGAGTCGGTCGCTCACGACTCGTTCGCCGAGGGGCTGTTGGACTGCCCCCATTATACGCGGCCCCGCGTCTTCCGGGGACAGGACGTCCCCGATGTCCTCTTTTCCGGGGACCACGCCAGGATCGAGCGCTGGCGGAGGCGGCAGGCCCTGGCCAAGACGCTCGGGCTGAGGCCGGACCTCATTGGACAGCGGCCGCTTTCGGCCGCGGACCGGGTCCTCCTTGAGGAAATTCGTAAGGAAAGGAAGAAGTCATGAACGCGATTCAAGCCGTCGAAGACAAGCAGCTCAAGAAGGACCTCGAGCCCTTCGGCATCGGCGATACGGTCAAAGTCCATGTCGTCATCAAGGAAGGCGACAAGGAGCGGATCCAGATCTACAAGGGCGAAGTCATCGCCCGGAAAGGCTCGGGTCTCGGCGCCACGGTCACCGTCCGGAAGCTCTCTTTCGGCATCGGGATCGAGAGGATCTTTCCGGTCCATTCCCCGATGGTCAAGCGGTTCGAGGTCGTGCGCAAGGGCAAGGTCCGCAGGGCCAAGCTCTACTACCTCCGCGACCTGAAGGGAAAGGCGGCCAAGGTCAAGGAAGAGCGCTGATCGCCGCGACATGGCGGACTTCGACATCGAGGATGACTATCTGCGCCGCGGCTGCCGGACGATCGCCGGGATCGACGAAGCGGGCCGCGGAGCCCTGTTCGGCCCGGTCGTGGCCGCCGCCGTCATCCTCCCCCTGGAAGCCCTGCGCGGGAACGACGCCCCGGCCTGGGTCGCCGGCGTCCGGGATTCCAAGCTTTTGACCCCAGCCCGCCGACGCTTCCTCTACGCGGAGATCACGGCGGTCGCCCGGTCGATCGGGATCGGGCTGGCCACCCATACCGAGATCGACCGGATCAATATCTACTGGGCCTCCCTGCTGGCCATGCGGAGGGCGGCCGAGGGATTGACGCTGCCGCCCGATATAGTTTTAGTTGACGGATTCAGCCTCAAGGATGTAAAGTATCCCCAGAAAGGTATCCCGCAAGGAGATCGCAAGAGCGTCTCCATCGCGGCGGCCTCCATTATTGCCAAGGTCGTCCGGGACGGGATGCTGGAGCTCTTGGACAAGGTGTACATAGGGTATGACTTGGCCAGGAACAAGGGTTACGGCACGGCCGGCCATTACCGGGCCCTCCGGGAACGGGGACCGACCGCTTTTCACCGGACGAGTTTTAATTTAAAATTGGGTTCCTAAGGGACGATGAACCCGAAAATCGACCGCGCGAAAGTCATGGAGCTGGCCGAGCGGCATGTCCGGGCCGGCCGGGTCGAAGACGCTATCGCCGAATACCGCAAGCTCCTGGAGGGGGACGCGCCCGACGTTTCCATCAACAACACGATCGGCGACCTCTTCCTCCAGATCGATCAAACCGAGCGGGCCGTGGCCGCCTTCAAGGAAGCGGCCGATGACTACGAAAACCGGGGCCAATATTCCCAGGCCCTGGCCATCTACAAGAAGATCTCCAAGTTCAAACCCGACGACGTCGACTCCGCCATGAAAATGGGCGAGATGTACGAGCGCCAGGACTTCACCGCAGAGGCCAAGGCCGAGTACCTCCGGGCGGCCGCCCGGCTCAAGCGCGAGAAGAAATTCCGGGAACTGATCGCGCTCTACGAACGGCTGATCAAGCTTGACCGCCAGGATCCCAAACTGCGGCTCGAGCTCGCCGACCTCTACGTCCAGAACAAGATGGTGAACGAGGCTCTCGAGACCCTCAACGACGTGGCCGAGGACTGGATCGCGGCCGAGCGCTATGAGGAGGCCGGCCGTCTCCTCGTCCAAGCCCGCGAGCTCAAGGAGAGCTTCCCGCGGACCGTCGCCAACCTGATGGGGATCTTCATCAAGCGCGGCAAGCGGAAAGAGGCTTTGAGCCTGGTCGAGGACGCCGTCAAGAAGGACAAGTCGAACCCGGAGCTGTGGAGCCTCCTGGGCGAGCTTCATCTCGAGGACAACAGTTTCAAGAAGGCCGAGGAGATCTTCGACCGGATCTCGAACGAGAAGCCCGCGGACGTCAACGCCCGCGTTAAGCTGGGAAAGGCCCGGATCGGCTTGGACAAGCTCGACGAGGCCCTGGAAGCCTTCGAGCCCCTTATCACCAGCCTTCTCAAAAGGCAGAAAGAAGACAAGGCGATCGGCTTGCTCGGTCTGATCGCAGTCCACAAGAAGGCCCATCTCCCGACCCTGGAGAAGCTCGCCTCCATTTACAAGGCGGCCGGCCAGAAAAAACGCCTCGAAGTCGTCTACCGGATGATCCTCCAGGAGGCGCAGGACAAAAAGCTCAAGGAGAAGATGATGTTCGTCCTCTCCGAGCTGACCGCCCTCTGTCCCGAGGACAAGGACATCGTCAAGGAGTACAAGTCGCTGCGCCGGGAGTTCGGCTTCATCGGGGAACAGCCCGCCTCCGAGGAGGATGTCGTCCCGGTCGCCAAGGAGGACGAGGAGGCCGTTCAGTCCGGCATCGCGACCGCCGAGCTCTATCTCGAGCAGGGGCTCATCCGGAACGCGAAACGGATTCTGGAGAACCTCCGCCTTCATTTCACGGACGATCCCCGGATTTCGGAGAAACTGGAACTCATCGAGAAGATGGAAACGCCCGTCCCGGTCGCGGAGGACGAGCTCCAGGAGCGGGTCGAGAAGGCCAAGGCCAAGGAGGTCCGTCTCACCGTCCCCGAGCCGCCCCGGGTGACCAGCCGGGTCGTCGACGACGGCGACAAGGTCGACGCCAGCGAGATCTTCATGGACACGGGGGTTCTCCCCGAACCGCCCGAAAAAGCCATCTCCTTCAAATACTTCGACATCCGCCTCCAGGCCGTCGTCGAGCTGGAGATGATCGAGATCCTCCTCGAGCAGCAGTCCGAGGGGGATATGGGAGCTTACGAGAAGGACCTGACGGACATCCTGCGGGCTTTCCGCAAGGCCATCGCCCAGCGGACCGACCAGGACAACTACGAGCTCCATTATAACCTCGGTGTCGCCTACCTCGAGCAGGGGTTGTGGGAAGTGGCCGTCGACGAATTTCAGATAGCTTCCCACGACAACAGCCGGGCCCTCGACTGCTTCAGCCTGATCGGGCAGTGCTATGCCCAGAAGGGCGAGTTCGAGGAAGCCCGGGCTTGGATCGAAAAAGCCCTGGCCCTGTCCAGGGACGGCGATCGTTCCGAATTCACCCTGAAGTACCAGCTGGCCTGCCTCTTCCTGGACATGGGCGAAAAGGACAAGGCCCTGACCCTGTTCCGCGAGGTCGAAAAGTGGGATCCGGACTTTCGCGACCTCCCCAAGCGGATCAAGTCCTTGTCCAAGTCGGTCTCCCACCGCAACGCCTGAGTCTCGGTTCTTCTCCCGTTTTCGGGAAACGCAGCGATGAATACCACCCCTCTCCCCCCGGCCCCCTGTACTCACGGAACCCTTAATGTGTTCTTGGGCTTTTTGCGTGAGTATTGTTTCAGGTTCCGTGAGTGCGGCGGTTCCCTAGTGGTAAAAACAACTGGTCCCCTTCCGCTACGGGGGGCTTCAGGGCGGTATTCATCGCTGTGGGAGACTCCCGAAAACGGCAGAAAAGCCAAAAAAAAGGACACACGACTTACCTCGGGAGATAAGTCGTGTGTCCCCGGAATTGTTCAGCGCGTCGCTATTTGATGACTTTCGCGCTCAGGATCAGGATCAGCCCCTTGTCGCCGCCGTCGAGCTTGGAGACGCCGACGACGGTCTTCTCGCCCGATTTGATGGTCATTCTTGTCTGGATCAGAGATTGAGAACCTCCTTGGGTGGGGATGAGTTGCGGGTTGCCATCCTCTCCCGCGAGTATCTTAAGAAGAACAAGCTCAAGATCGATCTGGATGTATTCCGTTCTCGACGTCCTTGGTGTATTTTAGTCTGAGTCTTAACTCGAATTCGGCGCGCTTACCCAGGGTCATCTGGGCGCGCTCGTTGTCGATGGTCCGGATGAGGTTGGCGTCGAGCTGGTTGAAGCTCCGGTAGGGCAGGAATCCCTTGAGCTCCTTGAGAACGGGGTCGTTCTGGAGGGACTCGTCGGACTTGTCGCCAGGGACCGAGGAGCCGAGGACGAGTTGGGCGGTGAACATGATGTCGGCCGGCTTGACGTCAATCTCCTTGATCACAGCCAGGATCTTGTCGACGAATTCGGGATAGTCACGGATGACCAAGAGCTTGGCCTCCCCGTCTTCGGCCCCAAGGGAGGCTTCCCGGCTTTCATAGGGTCGGATCAACGCCATGATCTGACCCGCATTGAGGTATTTGAGCCGGACCATTTCAGTCTTAAACTTGGTTGCACCGGCCTCCTGGGCCTGGAGAGGCGCCAAGGCCGCGCCGAGGATTAAAACAGCAACGAAGATAACGAAAATCCTTTTCATTTCTTTTCTCCTTTCCAATCGAAATTCCTGTCGAAGAACCAGACAATCTTGAGTCCGGTCTCCTGGGAAACAAACGTGGCCGAGACGATGTCCTGGGCGGGGGGCGCCGGCGCGGCGGCTCCGGTCAGGGCCCTATCGATCGGAGCGGGCGACGGCTTGATCCTCCCGGCCGCCAGGATCGGCGCTTCCGGTTCTTTTTTCTTGTTGGGATTGACGGTCGTTTGAGAATCGGGTACGGGCGAAGGCTCCAGCTTATGTTCGACCTCTGCGGGGACATCGTGTTTAACTTCCTCCGTCCGGGCCTCCAGGACTTCCCGGGACCGGAGCGAATGGCGGATGTTGACGATGAGGAGAGCGGCGGCGACGATGAGAACCGCCCCCACGACCGCTACGACGACCGGCCGCAAGACGAGCTTGGACCGGACCGCGGCGGGCGCGCCTTCCTGCTTAACGGCCTTGCGGACGGCCTTCGCCCAGGCCGCTTCGTCCCAGGAGCGGCCCGTCTCTCCGCCGAGATCGAGCTCGCGGGCCCGGTCTAAAACGAACTTGTAGGCCTCGAGCTCGGCCCGGCAGGCCGGGCAGCTCTTGAGGTGATGTGCGACCTTCCGGGACTTGGCTTCGGGAAGGTCCCCGCCCGCGGCGAGGGGGAGGAGCTTTCGGACTTTACGGCAGGTCATGTCAGCATCTCCTTGATCCTTTTCCGGGCCCGCGACAGATGGACGCGGACCGCAAGCTCGCTGGTGCTCAGGATCCGGGCCGTCTCCCGGACATCCCGGTCCTCGAGGTCGCGGAGGATGAAGACCTCCCTCTGGCTGCGGCTCAGCCCGTCCAGGCAGGCGCGGAGGCGGTCCCGGAAAACCCGCTCCTCATGCTTCCTCTCCTGGTCGGCCGGGAGCGATGTCTCCGCCGTCTCGGCCAGGGCGACGGTGCGCGGCCTTTTCCGCGCGGCCTTCCGGGCCTCGTTGACCAGGATGCCCAGGAGCCAGTTCTTAAAGCTCCGGGCCGTGTCGAACCGGGCCAGATAGCGGAAGGCGCGGAGAAGGGTCTCCTGGGAGGCTTCGTGGGCATCCTCCCAGTTCCGGGTCATCCGGTAAGCCAGGCGGATGAGGTCATTCCGGTAGGGCCGGACCAGGGGCTCGAAGGCGTCCGAGTTGCCGGCCAGGACCATCTCCACCAGGGTTTTCTCCTGATCGTTCATCCAGATGAGTATATCCCGGCCGCCGGCTCAATGTTAAGGATTGGCGTCGGCAACGTTCACGGAATAGCCTTGATCATTTCTGGAAGAAGGCTTTGAAAGCGGTCTGGAGCGACCAGGAGAAGGTCTCTTGGAGGGGATATCATATGGTCCGGAGATTTGAGAGGAAGGTCGAGGGGAGGATGGTGAAGAAGGCCGTAGGAGAGACCGAGCGGGCATGAACAATAATTGGGAAAACAGGCGATGCTGATGGGGTGGAGAAGGCCGTCGAGGGGTCGAGCGGGCATGGTCTGATTTGGGGACACATTATCGATTTAAGAGAATCAGCGTTTGTCCCCAAATCGGGAGCGAGACCCCGAGTCGGAGCGAAATTGGCTCGCTGGGACAATTTTGCGTCCTTCGAACCCCATCGGCTGAGCCTGTCCGAGAATGACGAGCGGCTTATGCAGTCTGGACCGGAACGAGCGAGCGAGGACCGCTTTCAAAGCCCTCTCGAAACGCTGATTCTATGGGTTTGCTAACGCGAGAGCGGCAGGAGAACGACCTTCTCCAGCCTCAGGGCGTTGGTGGCGACGATGGATTTGATCTTGAGGCGGAGGCTGTGTTTGCCTTCTTTGAGTTCGACCGAGCCAAGGGAAAAAATCTGGGGGAAGTAGAGGCTCGGCGAGCTCCGGACGACGGCCGGGATTTCGGTCCCGTCGTCGATCTCGACGGCGAACGAGGTTCCCCGCTCGCCCCCGCAGGCGTAGGACGCCTGGACCTCGTAGCTTCCCTCTTTTTCGACGAAGAACTCCCACTCCGGGTAGTCGTTGATGTTCTGCCAGTTGGCGAGCATGGTCGTCCGGTAGAAGAAGTCCAGGTAGGCGCGCTGGCCCATCTGGGAGCGTAGGTCGGCCAGGGTCACCGGGAGTTCGATCCGGCCGCCGTCGCCGGGCCGGATCTCGTAGGGATCGACCTGGGGCGGTCCTTGGAGGTCGACGCAGATGACGGTCGCGTCCGGGTCGAGCGGCTTGTCGGGCAGGACGATGACGATATCCTTCCCGTAGCGCCGGTAGTTGAGCTCGCGGCCGGGCTGGGCCAGGAACGACACCCGCCGCAGGAATGTCCTAAGGCCGGGCAGCCGGATCCGCTTGTCCTCGGGCCAGCCCATGATGTGGATATAGAGCCGATTCCCTTTGACCGTGCAGCGGCCGAAAAAGGGGAGCCGGTCGAAGACGCTCGCCGTCGTCCCGTAGACGGCCTCCCCGTTCGTTTTGAGCCATTCTCCCATCCGGCGCAGACGGGCCTGGAATTCGGGCTGGATGGTGCCGTCCGGCGTCGGCCCGACGTTGAGGAGGAGGTTCCCGCCCTTGCTGGCGATTTCGATCAACTGGCGGATGAGCTGGGTTGCGCTGTGGAACTCGGTCTCGTAATGGTTATAGCCCCAACCGTTGAAGTTCATCGTAGCGCAGGCCTCCCAGAAGCGGGGGCTGCCGTCCTGGTTCCGGAGCCCGGTGGCCGGGACGTAATTTTCGGGCGTCCCGAAGTCGCCCCGGCCCGGCTCCCCGTTGAAGAGGCGGTCGTTGATGAGGATATCGGGCTTGAGCTTGAGAAGAAGCGCCTCGACGTCGTCCGCCTTGAACTCGGCGCTGGGGTGCTCCCAGCCGCCGTCGAACCAGAGGACGGCCGGGTCGTACTTGGTGACGAGCTCCTCGACCTGGCCTTTCAGATACTCAACGTAGCGGCCGAAGTCGGCGTCCTTGACCGGCCGGTCCGTCTCCCAGGTCCGGCGGGGAAGATAGTCGGGGTGGTGCCAGTCCATAATTGAGTAGTAGAAGCCGAGCGGATCTTCTGCCGCCGGCAAGCCTCGGCCAGCATCCCCAAGGCGTCCTTGCCGTACTTCGTGTTCATGATGTCGAAGTCGGTCAGCTGGCTGTCGAAGATGCAGAATCCGTCATGATGCTTGGAAGTGATGACGATATAACCGACGCCGGCCTCCTTGGCCAAGGCGACCCACTCGTCCGGGTTGAACTTGGCCGGGTTGAACTCGGCCGCCATCTCGTCGTATTCGCGGAGGGGGATTTGGAGGAGCTGGCGGGCCCATTCTTCCCGGCCGATCAGGGAATAGACTCCCCAGTGGATAAAGAGCCCGAACTTGGCGTCCTGGAGCCATTGGGTGCGCGCGGGCCGGCCGTTCTGGGAGAAGGCTGGAAGGGCGGCCGACCAGAGACAGGCGGCGGCCGCCGCCGAGAGGGCGAGGGCGCGGATGCGTCGGGTTGCGGTGCGTTGAGAGTCCATGGATTACCTCTTGGAGAACCTTAGCTCAGCGGGCCGGGGAATGTCAACGCGGGCGGCGGCCGGAGAGAACCCGGCGGCCGTCTGAGAAAAAAGAGGCGGGGCGTCCGTTCATAACGATGTGAACGACCGGGACGGTTCGGTTGAGTCCGGCGAGGAGAGCGGCTTCCGCCTGATCGGGGAGAGTCCGGCCAGCCGGCGCATCCGGGCCCTGATCGAGAAAATCCGGGGTCACGGCGCTGCCGTCCTCATCGTCGGCGAGAGCGGGACCGGGAAGGAGCTCGTCGCCCGGTCCATCCACCTCGGGGGCGGCCGGTTCGTCGCCGTCAACTGCGGGGCCATTCCCGACCCCTTGCTCGAAAGCGAGCTGTTCGGGCACGCCCGGGGCGCCTTCACCGGAGCTTGGCGCGATAAAGCCGGACTCATCGAGGAGGCGGGCGGCGGGACATTCTTCCTGGATGAGATCGGCGACCTGTCCCTTCCCCTTCAGGCCAAGCTCCTCCGCGTCCTCCAGGAAAAAGAAGTTCGGCGGGTCGGGGAGAACCGTCCGCGCCCGGTCGCGGTCCGCTTCCTGAGCGCAACGCACAAGGACCTCGAGGCCGAGGTCGCGGCCGGTGCCTTCCGGGAGGACCTCCTTTACCGGATCCGGATTATCGTTGTCGAGGTCCCGCCCCTCCGGGATCGGAAAGAGGATATTCCCCTTCTGGCCGAGCATTTTCTGGAGCGTTACGGCCGCGAGACGGGCCGGGGCCGGACCGTCCTGTCCCCGCTGGCCCTGGAGCGGTTGGCCGCTTATTCGTGGCCCGGGAACGTCCGGGAGCTTCAGAACGAGATCCAACGCTGCCTCGTTTTTATGGGCGACGATCCGGTCATCGGCGAGGCTTGCCTCTCGCCGCGCTTCCGGCCGCCCGAGGAGCCGTCCCCGCCGGATCCTTTCAACCTCTCGGCGGCCCGGGCCGAGTTCGAGAGGCGGTTCGTCCGCCAGGCTCTGCGACGTTTCGACTTCAACAAGAAGCGGACCGCCGCCGAGATGGGCATCACCCGCCAGGGCCTGTTTAAGCTTATGAAACGGCACGGGATCGAAACGCCCAAGCGCCCGCCGCGACAAGCGGATGGGCGAGTCTTTTAGTGTGGGTTTCGATTGGATTATAATATCATCAAGATATTTCTATTCAACCGAGTCTGTGGGAGGGAACTATGCTCAAGAAAGCTATTGTTTTTTCCGCCCTGACGTTCTTTGGCCTTGGTTTTATGGCGGTCTCTCAATCCCGGACCGGGGCCCGCCCGGGTCCGGCCGCCCCGTCGGTCGCGGCGAGTCCCCTCTTCTCGAGTCTGCCTCTCGCGTTCTGGCCCAATCGCGGCCAAGTGGACGCCCAGGCTCTTTTTTACGCCCGGAGATCGGGGATGACTCTGTGGCTGACGAAAGAAGGGCTGGTCTTTGACTTTTGGAGAAGCAGGGCCGGTTCGGCCCCGCCTCCCATGCCGAGCGGCGAGAGGAGGGCGTCCGCTCCGGCCGATATCGAAAGAGACGTGTCGCGGCTCGTGTTCCTTGGCGCTAATCCGGAGCCTGGCGTCGTTCCCTTCGGCGCGGATAATCCCCGGGTCCATTTCTTCATCGGCGGGGGCGAGGGAGGCGTGCCGACGTCCGTCCCCGCGGCCGAATCGGTCCTCTACGAGGATCTTTATAAGTCCATCGACCTCAAGGTTTACGGGACCGACAACGAGCTCGAATACGACTGGATCGTGGCGCCGGGCGGGAATCCCGAGGATATCCGGTTCGAATATCGCGACGCGGGCAAGGTCCTGGCCGATTCCCAAGGGGATCTGGCCGTCCGGACCCGGTTCGCTAATCCGATTCACCGCAAACCCGAGGGCTATCAGATCGTCGACGGCCGGAGACGCGCCGTCGAGACCGAATTCAGGAGGATCGCCGGAAATTCCTATGGTTTCCGAGTCGGTCCCTATGATCGAAGCCATCCCCTGTTCATCGATCCGATCGTACTCGTGTCCTCGACCTACTTGGGAGGAAAAGGGGACGAGTATGGCGTCGACATCAAACTGGACGCCGACGGCTCTATCTGCGTCTGCGGAGATACGGCCTCTCCCGATTTCCCCGTCAAGGGCGGCGCCGACCTGACCCTGGGCGGAGCCAACGACATCTTCATCGTCAAATTCAAGCCGGACGGAAAAAGCCTTGTGTTCGCGACTTTCCTGGGCGGAACCAAGGACGAAGATGCCGCCGGCCTGGCTTTGGATACGGGCGGCGCGATCATCGTCGCCGGATCGAGCAATTCCCCGGATTACCCGGTTAAGGACGGATATGATGCCGCCTTGAACGGCGAAACTGACGCCGTCGTCACCAAGTTGTCGGCCCAGGGAGACGCCATCGTCTTTTCGACCTATTTGGGCGGATCTCGAAACGAATTCGCCAGCGATATGGCCGTGGATGGGAAGGGCGATATTTATCTGGCCGGGTGCACGAAGTCGCCCGATTTCCCCGTCAAGGCCGCTTACGATCCGAGCTTCAACGGCATCTGGGACGCCTATGTCGCGAAGCTGGCCGCTTCCGGAAAGAGCCTGGTCTGGTCCACGTTTCTGGGAGGGACGGCGAGCGAGTCGAGCACCGCCTGCATCGCGGTCGACGGGGCCGGCTCGGCCTATGTCGCCGGCCCGACCTTATCCTCGAACTTCCCCGTCAAGGACGCCTTCGATTCGACCTACAACGGTCATATCGACGCTTTTGTAACGAAATTCTCGCCCTCGGGCCGCACCCTTGTCTATTCGACCTTTCTGGGCGGGAGCGCCTACGACTGGCCTTGGGATATCCAGGTCGACCGGTCCGGAGCCGCCTATGTCGTCGGGATCACCGAGTCTTTTAATTTTCCGGTCAAGAACGCTTATGACAGCAAGCGAAACGGAAACCTCGATGCCTTCGTGACTAAACTGCGTCCTAACGGCAAGTCCTTGGCTTTTTCCACCTACCTGGGCGGAAGGAAGGCCGACAGCCTCGCGCATATCGTTCTGGACAAGACCGGGGCGTTCCTGGTCACGGGCTCGACAGGATCCACGGATATTCCGTTGGTCGATCCCTACGATAAGACGCTGGAGGGCGAGACGGACGGCTATATCGCCAAATTCGCGCCGGCGGGGGACACCCTTCTCTGGTCGACTCTTCTCGGAGGGAATCGAGGGGATTCGTGCGGGCAGCTGGCCGTTGACGATACGGGGACGATTTATCTCCTGGGCGGAACCACCTCCCCTGATTTTCCGATAAAGAAGGCTTATGACTCGAGTCCGAACGGAGGTATTGATGTTTTCCTGGCGAGGCTGAAAGTTGGCGACGGCGGTTCCCGTTCCGTCCGCGACGGCCGGGCGACCAAGGACCGGCCTTCACGTTGACCCGTTCGCCGACGCCACCCAGCCTTGCAGCACTTATGGCTTCCATGAGTGTCGATGATTTGACACGCCCCGAGCGCCTCCGTTAGAATGGCGCAGGAGGACGAAAAGGATATTCTCCTCCGGATGGCGACAAAGGAGATCTCATGGTTCAGAAATCTCATAGGATCGGGGAATCGAATGTTTTCCGTTGGGGGCTCGTCATCGGCCTTCTCTGTATCCTGACGGCGGGCTGGATGCTCCAGGCGGCGAACGTCAGGGATCGACGGGAGCCGCTGCCCACCCGCTGGATGGCCGGGGACGGGTCGCGCAAGCTTCCCCACGCCGTGCCCGCCTATGCCGAGCCCCTCCGGATGATTCCGGCCGGGCTTCCGGTTTTCCCCGGCTTGCCGTCGGGCCGCCCGGCCGCCGGCGCTGTTTCGACCCGGATGCTCCTCGTTGTCGAAAACAGCCTCTACCCCTCCATCCAGACGAAGCTCCAGAGGTTCGTCCAGGACCTCCAGAAGGAAGGCTGGACCGTCCTTGTTTACCGCTTCGGCTCCGGGACGGCGCAGAGCCTCCGGACTTACCTCCGCTCCCGCTATAAAGAAAAGGGGGGGCTGGCCGGCGCCCTGTTCATCGGCGACATCCCCTACATCGTCTATGAGATGATGCAGAGCTGGGACAATAATAAGACCCGCGAATACGAGGATTTTCCCTGCGATATCTATTATATGGACGTCGACGGCTCCTGGTCCGACACCCTGACCGACGAGGACGTTCAACCGGCTAACGGCAAGTACGACACGCGCTCGGGCGACATCGGGCTCGAGATCTGGGTCGGCCGGCTTCAAACCAGCAACCTGACCTGCTTGGGGACGGAGGCCGGGACCCTCAATAACTATTTCGAGAAGAACCATCTGTTCCGGACGGGCGGGCTGCGGACGGCACCCTCGGCCCTCGTTTATGACGACGACGACTGGAGCGGGATGGGGACGGGCGACAAATCCAACTTGAAAAAGATACTATCCGGGGTGACCGCTATCAGTAGCCCGGAAGCGACGACGGCCGCCGATTACAAAGCCCTCCGCATGCCGGCCAACCTGGAGTTCATTTACACCCGGTCCCACGGCTGGCCGGGCGGCCACGGCTATTACCGGAACAGCAAAGCGAATTTCGATTCCGTCTTCTGCGCGGATTACCTGTCGATCGATCCCAAGGCCCTGTTCTATTCCTTTTTCGTCTGCTCGGGCTGCGATTATTCGGCCGAGGATAATTTGGGCGGGGTGGCCGCCTTCAACCAGAAGTCCGGGCTCCTGGCCTACGGCTCGGCCAAGACGGGCGGCATCTGGGCCGACGATTCTTTCTTTGATACCCTGGCCGAAGGATACGGCTTCGGCGCCGCCTTCGTCGAGTGGTTCAACGCCGTCCAGACGGCCTATCCCGACACTACGCCCCGCTGGTGGTACGGGATGATCCTGATCGGTGACGCCTCGCTCCGGCCCACCGTCTGGATCTCGGGAGTCGTCAAGACGGCTTCGGGCGCGGTCGTCCCCGGAGTTACGATCACCTTCAGCGACAACGGCGGAAAAGCCGTCACCGACGCTAAGGGCTATTACTGCCGCCCTGTATTCTGCGGCTGGTCGGGGACGGCGACGCCCAAGAAATCGGGCACGACCTTCCAACCGGCCTCGCGTTCCTACGCGAACGTCCTGACCAACAAGATCGGCCAGAACTACAAGGCCGTCCTTTGAAAACGGCCCGGGAGGACGGGGCGTTTAATATTCGATCTTGACGCCGTGGATCTTGACCCTGTCGGTGCAGCTGAAGATAAACCAGACGTTGACGGTGTAGGAGTACAGGTTATTGTTGACCGTGGCGTTGGAAATGGTGGTGTCCGTCATCGCCTGTCGGCTCGAGCTGTGCGTCAGAGCGGGCGCATGGTTGTTCAGATAGGCCATCGTCACCTGGGCTCCCGTGAGCAATTTTTGTCGATGGAGCGAGACTCGGACCTCGTCGTCGGGCCCGGCGCCGTTATCCGTCAGTATGACCGTGACCTTCTTGACCGTTACGCCGTCGGGCAGGTAAACCGGAGCCGAGAAGTACGGGCCGTCGACGGAATACTTGACGTAGAGCATTTGTTCGTTAGCGTACCAGGTGTGATCGTTGTCCGAAACGCTGTCGATCGGACGAAACGCGTTGGCCGGAATCGTAATAGTGCCGGCGGCGGCCGTACGGGCCAGCCCGAACAAGGCTAGGCAGGCCAGGATAACGCAGGACCACAATTTGAGAGACTTGATCATGGAAACCTCCCCGTCAAAAAAGATTCGCTTCGATCCTATTCAAAGCAGGGTCCCCTGTCAACCTTGTCCGGCGGCCGGGCGCTCTCCTTCGCCCTTGGTTCGCGCCGTATTGACAGCGCCATAACGCGTTTTGTATTCTTGGTGTCAAGAAGAAGGGAAAGGCCGATGCCATGAGCGCGCGAGATAAGGATCAGGTTTTCAAGCTAGTCTGCCCCTGCTGCCAGACCGTCATCTGGGTCGACGGGGCGGGGCGTTCGATCGCACGGACCGAAAAAGGCGAGAAGAAAAAATCCTCCCTGGACGACCTCCTCGATAAGGAAAAGAAGCGCAAGGAGGAATTCGGGCGGAAGTTCGAGGTCACGGCCGAGCTCAGCAAGAAAAAACACGAGCTGGCCGAGGAGCTGTTCCAGAAGGCCCTCTCGACGGCCGGCGAGGACGAGGACGGCAAGGACGAGGGCGAGAAAGACGGCGATCGCTGACGGGCGTCTCCGTCAGAGTTGCGGCCCGGCCTCTTCCTCCGAAGAGCGCCGCGCCATCGAGAATTTCGTAAATCCGAAGAGGGCCAAGGCCGCGACAGAAGCATAATTCATGACGGCCCAGGGCAGGTAGGCAAAGACCGGGACCCCGATCGTGCCCGTGATGTAGACGCCGGCCATGCTCCAAGGGATGAGCGGGACGATGATCCCGCCCGCTTCCTCGACGATCCGCGACAGGTTTTTGGCGGCCAGGTCCATTTTTTTATAGGCGGGCAGCAGGAGCTCGCCGGGGATGATGATCGAGAGATAGGAGCTCCCGGTGACCAGCGCGGTAGCGACGGCCGCCCCGATCGTGGTCAAAACCAGGGACCAGACCCGGTCCGCGAAGCGCATGATCCGGTCCAGGAGAGCGGCCAGCATTCCGGTCGCCTGCATGATCCCGCCGAAAGCGAAGGCCGTGAAGGCGACGAGCTGGGTTTCCATCATGCTCATCATCCCGCCCCGCGAGATCAGGCTGTCGACGGCCGCGACGCCGGTCTTGGCCTTGAATCCCGTGTTCATGGCGTTGGCGACCTCGACGAGCGGGACCTTCTGGAAGACGACGGCCAGGACCGCCGCTGTAAAGGACGAAAGGATCATCCCCGGGATGGTCGGCTTCTTAGCGATCGCGAAATAAAAGACGACGACCATCGGCAGGAGAAGGAGGACGTGAAAACGGAAGTTGCGGGCGAGCGTTTCGGTAATCAACGCGACGGCGCTGGTATCCGCCGCCCGGCCGCCGTACTTCAAGCCGGCCAGGAAATAGACCGCCAGGCCCAGGAGATAGGCGGGGACGGCCGACCAAAGCATGTGCTTGATATGCTCGAAGAGGTCCACTCCGGCCGTGACCGAAGCGAGATTGGGGATATCGGACATGGGCGAGAGCTTATCGCCGAAGTAGGCGCCGGCCACGATGGCGCCGGCGGCCGGGCCGAGCGGAATGCCCAGGCCCATCGCGATTCCGATGAAGGCGACGCCCAGGGTTCCGACCGTGCCCCAGGAGGTGCCCGTGGCCAGCGAAGCGATCGAGCAGACGAAGCAGGCCGTCACCAGGAAGAATTGGGGCGAAATGAGCTTGAGCCCGTAGTAGATGACCATGGGGATGGTCCCGCAGGCGATCCAGGAGCCGACCAGGACCCCGACCGAGAGCATGATCAGGATGGCCGGCATGGCCTTGGAGATGCTGTCGACGATGCCCCGCTCCATGACCTTCCAGTTGAAGCGGAGAAGGAAGCCCAGGATCGCGGTCAGGAAGGCGGCGGCGACGAGAAGGACCTGGGGACGGATCTTATAGACGCCGTAGCCGACGCCGAGCAGGAGCCCCATCGAGACAAGAGGGATAAGGGCGACACCGAAGGACGGCGCTTTGGGTTTTGACGGAGGAAGGGAGCGCTTCATGGCCGTCGTTTTCAATCGGCGCGGAAGGTCCCCCGGACGACGACCCGGCCTCCCGCGACGAGCCGCCTTCCTCGGGCGAAGGAATCCCGGAGATTGAGCTCGCCGTCGAGGATGAGCAGGTCGGCGTCCATGCCCTCGGCAATCCGGCCTTTCCCGGGGAGTTTGTAGAATGCCGCCGGGTTCGTCGCGAACAGCCTCAAGGCGTCCTCGAGCCCCAGGATCTTCCTTCGGACCAGCGACCGGAAGTTCCGGAAGAAGTCCGTCTCGTCGGCGACGGTGAGCCGGAGGAGCTTTCCCTGCTTGTCGAAGATAGGGATGCTGCCGTTGCTGTCCGAGGTGACGGTCAGGCGCGCCAGGGGGATGCTCCCGTCCCGGAAGAGGCCGACGGCCTCGGCGACGCTCAGGTCGGGCTCGGAGGAAGGGATGTCCTCGGGCCCGGCCGTCAGGTCGATCGTTCCGCCCTGGCGGGCGAATGCCAGGGCTTGAGCGAACAGCTCCCGGTTCCGGTTGACGTGGGTCGGGATGACCTGGCTGATCGGGATCTCGGTTTCGCCGACGAGCCGGAAGAGATATTCGAGCCGTCGCGGGCCGTCGCCCAGGTGGAGATGGAGGACGCCGGCCTTCCCGCCCAGCATCCCGCCCACCCGGCACTCGGCCGCGAGCCGGGCGAA
Organism: Candidatus Aminicenantota bacterium; assembly: GCA_963702005.1. Lineage (GTDB taxonomy): Bacteria > Acidobacteriota > Aminicenantia > Aminicenantales > JAFGBC01 > JAFGBC01. The sequence continues at coordinate 4,268,534 of OY969696.1, read as the reverse complement.
TTCCTCGAAGCTTGGCTGGGAGGAACGGTGATCGGAAACGGCGATTTCGCCCGCGCCGATGACCTTGTCGATGAGGGCGATGTCCGAGCGGACGCTTCCGGTCAGCGTCCGGACCGGGATTTCGTAAGAGCCGGTGAAGATCCAGGTTGAGATCCCCTCGATCTCCAAGGCCCGGGCCTTGGCCAGGAGGGATTCCAGGTGGCGGGTGACGCCGTCCGTCCCCAGGCAGCCGATGACCGTCGTAATGCCGCAGGCCGCGATGTCCTCGACCCGGATCTCGGGGGCCCGGGTCGCCGGGCCGCCTTCGCCCCCCCCGCCCAGGATGTGGACGTGACTGTCGATGAGTCCGGGGACGACGACCAGCCCCGAGGCGTCCATGACGTCCGCCTCGGCGCCCTCGAGCCGGACCGCTCCGGGCGGCGCCAAGGCGCAGACCTTTTCGCCCGCGATCAGGATGTCCTTCGTTCCCAGGTCCTCGGGGGCGAACAGGCGCCCCCCGCGGATGAGCGTGAGCATGGCGGCCTCCCGCGACGGGAATCAGCGTCCCTAAATTAGCACGCCGCGGGGGGAATGACAATAATTTTGAATTTTGAAATCAATTTGGATAAAATAGGCCCGAATCAAAAGGCCATGCCGACGTTCGAAGAGGAATACCAGAAGCTTCGCAAGGCGACCCTCCGCCTCAGCAATTTCTCCCTGCTCTCCAAGCGGATCGACGTCCGGGGCGGCGAGAATTTCGTCCGCGAGGGAGCGAACATCATCGTCGGCAACCACATCGGAAGCTACAAGGACATCGCCCTCCTGCTCAAGATCGCGCCCCGGCCCATTTTTTTCACGGCCAACGAGATGATCTTCGACCGGGAGCAGTTCAGCTGGCTCGTCAAGCACCATCTTCAGCGCCATCTCGGGAATTTCGGGACCTTCATCCACCTCCTGTTCAACCCCTTCTACGCCTACGTCATCCGATTCATCTCCTCCAACATCGCCAAGGTCGGCAGCATCCCGGTCAACCTTACGGGGGGCAGCCGGGTCGAGGCCATCCGGCACTGCGAGGATTATCTGCGGGTCGGCCGGGCCGTCGTCCTCCTCCAGGGCCGGGGGCGGATCGACGACCGTGATCTCAATCCCTATATCAAGCCTTTCCGCAAAGGCCCCCCGGTCATGGCCTACAACCTCCTCGTCGAGAACGGCATCTCGGTCCCGGTGACGCCGCTCTCGATTTTCGGGACCCACGTCATGTTCCTGGTCCCGACCCGGATCAAGGTCAACGTCGGGCCCCCCCTGTTTATCAAGGATTATATGAGCGGCGGAGCGCTGGCGTCGATTGAACGATTCCGGAGAGCCCTCAACGCCCGGGTCAATGCCCTTTTCATGGAGAGCCTTAAGTTTTAACCGCCCCGGCTCCGGGCGTTGTCGGCGCTCCTGAGATCAATCCCCGGAGGTCAGTGCCGTCTTTGTCCCGAGGTCTGTTCGGCGAGCCATCGGGCGGGATCGTTGCCCTTCAAGGCCGCCCGGCTTGACTTTGGCGCAGAGTCGTATATAAAAAAGAAGTAGGAACGACCCACAAGGAGACGAGATCATGAGCGACGCCGAACGTCTTCTCATCGCCAAGGGAGATAAGGAGCTTTATCTGCTGCCGCGGATGTCGAACCGGCACGGCCTCGTCGCCGGCGCGACCGGGACGGGCAAAACCGTCTCCCTCCAGGTCATGGCCGAGAACTTCAGCCGGATCGGCGTTCCAGTCTTCATGGCCGACGTCAAGGGCGACCTGTCGGGGATCAGCCAGCCGGGAACCCCCCAGCCCAAGATCATGGAGCGGGTCAAAAAACTCGGACTGTCCGGATTTGATTTCGCCGGGACTCCGGTCGTGTTCTGGGACGTCTTCGGCGAGCAGGGTCATCCGGTCCGGACGACCGTCTCCGAGATGGGGCCGCTCCTTTTTTCGCGTCTCCTGAATCTCAACGATATCCAGAGCGGCGTCCTGACCCTTGTCTTCCGGATCGCGGACGACAACGGACTCCTCCTCCTCGATTTCAAGGACCTCCGGACCATGGCCCAATACGCGGGCGACCATGCCGAGGAATTCGAGACCGAGTACGGCCGCGTTTCGACGGCCAGCATCGGGGCCATCCAGCGCGGGCTGCTGACCCTCGAGGAGCAGGGGGGAGACCGTTTGTTCGGCGAGCCGGCCTTGAACCTGGCCGACCTCATGCAGACGGACGGACAAGGCCGCGGCCTGGTCAATATCCTGGTCGCCGACAAGCTCATGATGAATCCCAAAATGTATGCGACCCTCCTCCTCTGGATGCTGTCCGAGCTGTTCGAGAACCTGCCCGAGGTCGGCGACCTCGACAAACCCCGGCTCGTTTTTTTCTTCGACGAAGCCCACCTCTTGTTCACGGACGCCCCTCAGGTTCTCCTCGAAAAGATCGAGCAGGTCGTCCGGCTTATCCGCTCCAAGGGGGTCGGCATTTATTTCGTCACCCAGAATCCCCTCGACATCCCGGACATGACGCTCGGACAGCTCGGGAACCGCGTCCAGCACGCCCTGCGGGCCTTCACGCCGCGAGACCAGAAGGCCGTCCGGGCCGCGGCCGAGACGTTCCGCTCCAACCCCAAGCTCAACGTCGAGAAGGCCATCACCGAGCTGGGCGTCGGCGAAGCCCTCGTTTCCTTCCTGGACGAAAAGGGGATGCCGGGCGTCGTCGAGCGGGCCTTCGTCCTTCCCCCCAAGAGCCAGATCGGACCCGTCGGCGCCGATGTCCGGGACCGGATCGTCCGCGGCTCCCTCGTCTACGGCCATTACGAAAAGACCATCGACCGCGAGTCGGCCTACGAGATGATCAAGGCCAGGACCGAAAAAAGAGAGGTTCCGGCGGGCCGGATGCCGCAGCCGGGATTCCCCTTTCCGGCGCCGGAGCAGCCTTCCCCCCAGAGACAGCCCTATCCCTACGGCTATCCCGAAGCGCCGCGCCGTCCGGTCGGGCGCCCCCGCGATACGCTGCTCGAAGCCATGGCTAAGAGCGCGGCCCGGTCCGTGGGAAGCTCGCTCGGCCGCCAGGTCCTGCGCGGCGTCCTGGGCTCCATCCTGGGAGGCCGCCGCTGAGAGCCGGCCGTCTCAGAACAGCCCGACGACCTTTCCCGTCTTGAGGTCCAGGTCGACGTCATAAAAAACGGGCCGCGTCGGCAGGCCGGGCATGGTCCTCATGTCTCCGCAGAGAGGGGAGAGGAAGCCGGCGCCCACGCTGGCGTGGATGTCGCGGACCGGCAGCTTGAAACCCTTGGGAACTCCCTTGAGCTCCGGGTTATGGCTGAGGCTGAGATGGGTTTTGGCCATGCAGATCGGCAGCTTGTCGAAACCGAGCCGGGTGTAGAGCTCGATCTTGGCCTCGGCCTCCGGCGTGTACTCGACGCCGTCGGCGCCGTAGATTTCCGTCGCGATCGTCTCGATCTTCTTCTTGATATCCCACTCGAGCGGATAGAGGAATCGGAAATGCCCGGGCTTCCGGCAGGCGGCGATGACGGCCTCGGCCAGGCCGACGGCTCCGGCCCCGCCGTCCGCCCAGTGGCTGCTCATGACGGCGTCCTCGGCTCCGGCCTCGACGGCTGCCCGGCGGACCAGCTCGATCTCGTCGTCGCCGTCCGCGTCGAAACGGTTGACGGCGACGACGACGGGAATGCCGAAACGGAGGGCGTTCTTGATGTGAGCGGCCATGTTGGGCAGACCCTTGGCCAGGAGGTCGAGGTTCTCGTCGGTGTATTCGGGCGCGAGCGGCTTGCCGGCCACGACCTTGGGGCCGCCGCCGTGCATCTTGAGGGCCCGGATCGTGGCGACGATGACGACGCAGCTCGGGACGAGTCCGCTCGCCCGGCACTTGATGTTCATGAACTTTTCCATGCCGCAGTCGGCCCCGAACCCGGACTCGGTGACGACGTAGCCGTCCTTTCCGACGAGGCGGAGCGCGATTTGGTCGGCGATGATCGAGGAGTTGCCGTGGGCGATGTTGGCGAAGGGCCCGGCGTGGACGAGGGCCGGAGTGTTTTCGATGGTCTGCATCAAGTTGGGCATGATGGCGTCCTTCATCAGGACCGTCATGGCGCCGGCGGCGCCGAGGTCTTCGGCCGTGACCGGCTCGCCCGCCCGGCTCGTGCCGATGACGATCCGGCCCAGCCTCTCGCGCATGTCGGCCATCCCCGTCGTCAAGGCCAGGACGGCCATGATCTCGCTGGCCTCCGAGATGTCGAAGCCCGTCTCTCGGGCCATGCCTTTTTCCTCGGGACCGAGGCCGATCTTGACGACGCGGAGAAAACGGTCGCTGATGTCGAGGACGCGGTTCCAGGTCAGGCTGGCCGGGTCGATGTCCAGGCGGAACATCCGCCGCTTCTCCTCGGGCGTGAGCGCGGCCGGGTCGGTCTTGTCGATGCCCAGCTTCTTGAGGCGGCGGAGCATGGCCGGGGAAAACCGGCGACGGCGCTGCTTGTCGGCCGGGCAGAAGGCGTTGAAGAGCTCCTCATCGTCCTGGTTGGACTCGTGGAGGATGCGGGCGTCGATGGCCGCGGCCAGCAGGTCGTGGGCGGCCGTCACGGCGTGGATGTCGCCCGTCAGGTGGAGGTTGAAGTCCTCCATGGGCACGATCTGCGAATATCCGCCCCCGGAGGCCCCGCCCTTGATGCCGAAGGTCGGCCCCAGGCTGGGCTGGCGGACGACGCTGACGACTTTCTTGCCCAGGTGGGCTCCCAGGGCTTGGCTGAGCCCGACCGTGGTCGTCGTCTTGCCCTCGCCGAGGGGCGTCGGCGTGATGGCGGTCACGTCCACGTAATAGCCTTGGGGCCGGTCCTTGATCCGGTCCAGGACGTCGAGGTGGATCTTGGCTTTATGCTTGCCGTAGAGGTCGAGGTCGTCCTCGACCAGGCCCAGGCTCTCCGCGACCTTGACGATCGGGAGGAGCCGGGCCGCCTGGGCGATTTCGATTTCGCTCGGCATGGACTTGACGGACATGGCATGCCTCCTTCCCCCGCGCTCGGCGCTCAGAGCTTGAGCCGCTCGATCAGGGTCGTCAAGTATCGCGATCTCATCTGTTTTCCGGCCATGACCTGCTTGAGGGGCGGGAGTCTGAGGATGACGCCCAGGACGGCCGCCATCGCCCGATGGCTGAGCAGCGCCTGGTTGTCGAAGATCAGGTTCTGGAGCTTGCCCCGCTCGACGGCCATCAGGACGGCCCGGTGCGTGGAGGTGAGGGGTGTGATGACCCGCTCGGGCCGCGATGCGAGGCGGAGGCTCTTCGTCTTGCAGACGCGCGCGCAGACCCCGCAGCCCAGGCAGACGGCCTCGTCGAGCCTGGCCTTTTTCTTCCGGGGATGATGAGGATCGTTGGCCGAGACGACCGTCATGGCTTCGATCGGGCAGACAGCGGCGCATTCGCCGCAGCCCGTGCAGGTCGCGAGGTCGATCTTGGGGAGGAAGTTCGTGGTGTGGACGGGTTTGAGGATTCCGAAGCGGCGGGCCGCGATCATGGCTTCGCAGCAGCAGCCGCAGCAGTTGCAGATGAAGCTGACCCGGCGCTGGACGTTCTCGCCGAATTGGACGAGGTTCTCATCGTAGGCTTTTTGGAGGAGGTCCAATCCCTCGGCGGCGTCGACCGAACGGGCGTAGCCGTGGCGAATCAAAGAAGCGGCCGAGTTGTTGAAGGTCATGCAGATGTCGAGTGGAGCCCGGCAGGCCTTGCCGACGTGATCCATCTTGTGCCGGCAATAACAGAGGCCGACCCCGCGATGGGAGGCCGTCCGGACGACCTGGCTGGCCCGCTCGTAGTCGAGGACGTGGAGGGCGTTCTCGTTGGAAAGGACGGGTTCTTGGACGAAGACTCGGCCGAGCTGGGTTTCTCCCTGGACGAAGAGGGCCTTGATGAAATCCTCCTCGACCGTGATGTATTGGTAGTAAAGCTCGGCCAGGGCTTTCTGGTCGACGTCCCCGCGCAGCCGCATCATCGAGAACTCGAAGAATCCGGCCATGGGCGGGGGCAGAGCGTAAATTTGCCTCGTCCGGCCCCGGATGTCGAGGAGGAGGGCCCGGCTCGAGAGCTCGTCCAGGACCTTACGGGCATCGTCCGTTTTTATCTTCCAGGCTCGAGCCGCCCGTTCGGCCGTGAAGGGCTTAATGGGAAGGAGGGCAACCAACGACGCCTCTCGCTCGCTCATCAGGATCCCGAGGATCTTGAACAGGAGTTCGGAGGGCGGAGCGCCCTGGGGAAACTTGTTGAGTCTCCGGACGAGCCGTTGATAGCCGGACGTTGAGGTGTGGTGGGCCATGCGGCCATAATAGCCGAAACAGGCCGACATGAAAAGCCGGATCCGCCCCTTAGAGAATTAGCTTTTTCCTCTCCAAATAGTACAGGTAGTTCGAGTAGCTGACGTCGGGCGGGACGCGGTGGTCGACGCAGGGGATGTAGCCGCCCCGCTCGACGAGCGGACGGAGCCGGTCGAGCTCCCGGTCGATCGCCGGACGGCCTTCGATCAGGGCCATCTTGTTGACCCCGCCGATCATGAGCAGGCGTCCTTTCCGGGCTTCGCTGAGCCGGAGCGGATCGGAGTGGAGAGCTTCGACCGGGAACATGACGTTGATCCCGCCTTCGAGCCAGCCGGGGACGAGCTCGTCGATCCGGCCGTCGCAATCGAGGACGTTGGTATCGATCCCGGCGCGGCGCAGGGCGGCCGTGATCCGTGCGTAGCGGGGGACCATGAGCTGCCGGAACAGGCGCGGCGAAAGGAGGGGGCCGTGGTTGTAGGCCATGTCCTCCCACCACCAGGCGACGTCGGCGGCGGCGCCGAAAAGGGATTTTTCGATGAGGACGAGCGTGAGCAGGGTCAGATGCTCCATCATGTCTTCGACCCAGGCCCCCTCGCCGAGAAGGGCGACCGAAAAAGCCTCGAGCCCCATCCAGTTCCTGAGCCAGCCGTAGAGCGAGCCCGCGTTGAAACGGATCGGGAACCCGGCGGCACGGGCCTCCGCGACGGCCCTAGCGATATCCCCGATTCTCTCCGGAGTCTCCGGATCCAGGCGTTCCCGTTTAAGCCGCTCCCAATCGGCTCGGGATTCGATGGTGTAGCGGAGGTAGCGGGGGATGGAGGTGTCGCTCTCGGTCATTTCGCACAGGACGCCGTCTTCGTTCAGGACGATGCGGCGGCTGCCTCGGATTTCCAGGACCTTTTCCTCGAACGGAGGATAGGCTCCGTTTTGGACGGGAAGGTCGGGAATGAGCGAAATCCCCTCCAGGCCGAGATGGCGCTCGACGTCGGCGTTGGTCGCGCACTCGGCCGGGAGCCCTTGGCCCCGCCAGACCTCGATCGTCCGCTTCCAGTAGCCGAACTCCATGTTCGGGACGCGGTCCGGTCTCTCCCAGTGAAGGACGCGCCGGAAGCGCTCGCGGGTTGTCATGCCCTCCGCGCTTCCAGGTTCCGGTTGAGGGCCATCTCTTCGGCCAGGGCGGGCTTGAGGCGGGACGGGTGGTGCCGGCACGCGTACTCGATGTGGCTGGACGATCGGTGGGCGTGGATATAGTCCATGCCTCCGGCCATTAAGCGCCGTTCGTGGACTTCGTGGAGGAGGACATACCTCCGTTCCCTCGGCCGGAGGTCGTCGTCGAGCCAGACTTCGGCTTGGGGGATAAACCGGTAGACCTTGTCGTGCCCACCTTCCGTATAGTCGATGAAGAACAGGTCCCGGACCAACTCGCCGTTCACGATCCAAACGTTGAGGCCGTCGCTGTAGGTCTTGAGAAGGCGCTTATGGATTTTGCGGATATAGGCGGACTTGGGGCGTCCGGGGTCAATGCCCTTCCGGATGTAGTCGACCTTGTGCCGTTCCTTGAGCTCGGCCCGGTCGGCCCGGGCCAGGGCCTGGTCGTAGCCCATCCCGGCGGCCATCAGCCGGTTCTCGATGAGAAGATGGTCGATGAAGAAATGTTCCTCGCCCGGGGCATGGAGGTGGTCGATCCAGAACTCGTTGCGGGGGATGAACCGGAAGCGGAAGTGCTGGCCGAAGTTCGTGAACTCCTCGTCGATCGAGGTCCGGATGGTCTCTCCGTCGACGAGCCAGACTCCGAACTTGGAAACGGTCGCGATCTTCCTGACATAGGACTTTTTCATGATCGCCTCCGCCGGGCGAAATCCCGGAACGGCCCTATTGTAGAGAGCCGGCATCGGCCGCGTCAACCGTCTTTCCGTCTTGGGAGTCCGGGGATTGACGTTGCTATCCATAGCGGGGCCGTATTAGAATAAACAACACGGAGGAGGTCGGCATGAGGACAAGATGTCTGGATTTATTCATCCTGGTTCTCGGGTCCGCGCTCCTGGCGGGGTCCTGCGCTCACGAGACAAAGATCAGTATCCCTGACATCGTCATCGCCACCGACGCGACGCGCCTGGAGCGGATCGCCGCGGCCGAGGTCAGGCGCTATCTCTACCTGACGACGGGAGGGCTTTCCGCCCTGGTCGAGTCCGCGTCGACCGCCGGCCTGGCCAATCCGTCCATCGTCGTCTCGCAAGCCGGGCGCCCTCTCCTCCGGGACCTCGAGGCCGTCCCTAAGCTCGGTCCCGAGGATTATTGGCTGAAAACGCTCGACCTCTCCGGCCGGAATCACCTTCTCATCGCCGGCGGCGACGGGCCCGGCATCCTCTACGGCGCATACGCCTTCGCCGAAACGCTCGGCGTCCGCTTCGACCTCGACGGCGACGTCGTCCCCGAGGACCGGACAACATTCGTAATACCTGACCTGGACGAGATGGGCCGCCCCTTGTTCGCCGTGCGCGGGATTCAGCCCTTCCACGACTTTCCAGAGGGGCCCGACTGGTGGAGCCTGGACAACATCAAGGCCGTCCTCGGCCAGCTCCCCAAGCTCCGGATGAATTTCTTCGGCCTCCATACCTATCCGGAAAAAGGTCCGAACGCCGAGCCCACGGTCTGGATCGGGAGCCGGGGCGAGTTCGACGCCGAAGGCCGGGTGACGGCGAGCTATCCCTCGAGCTACCAGAACAGCCTCCGCGGCAACTGGGGCTACGATCCCAAGAAGACGGGGGATTACAGCTGCGGAGCCTCCCTCCTCTTCGATCGCGACGACTACGGGAACGACGTCATGGAGGGATTCGCCCCCGAGCCCAAGCCGGGCCAGGATTCGAACGAGGTTTTCAACCGGGCGGCGGCCGTTTTCAAGGACGCCTTCCTATTCGCGCGCGGCTTGGGCGTCAAGACTTGCGTCGGGACCGAGACGGCCCTGGCCATCCCCGAGCTCGTGCGCGCGCGCCTCGCCGCGAAAGGCAAAAACCCGAAAGACCCGGCCGTCGTCCGGGACGTCTACAAGGCGATGTTCGAGCGGATCGCGGCGGCCTATCCCATTGATTACTACTGGTTCTGGACGGGGGAGGGCTGGACCTGGAGCGACGCGAAGCCCGAGGAAGTCAGGATCGTGACGTCGGACCTCGAACAGGCCATCCAGGCCTGGAAGGACGTCCGGCCGCCCTTCCGGCTCGCGACCTGCGGCTGGGTCCTCGGCCCGCCCTCGAACCGGACCCTGTTCGACCAGGTCTTGCCCAAGGCCATCGCCATGAGCTGCATCAACCGAGAAGTCGGCAAGGCCCCCGTCGACCCGACCTTCGTCCGCATCAAGGGCCGGTCTCTGTGGGCCATCCCCTGGCTCGAGGACGATCCGTCCCTGACTTCGCCCCAACTCTGGGCGGGCCGGATGAGGCGCGACGCCGCCGACGCCCTCCGCTACGGCTGCGACGGCCTGCTGGGCATCCATTGGCGGACGAGGATCCTATCGCCCAACATCCGGGCCCTTGCCGGGGCGGCCTGGGATCAGAGCTGGAACACTCTTCCCAAGGACCTGGACGCCCTGGCCGGACCGACTTCGGGCCAGTTCCTGTCTTTCAAGGGAGAGAAAATCGCCGGGACGGCCGAGGAGGCCGTCTATCAGGACGTCCGGGACCGCGTCTTCGGCTACAGGATCCCTGTCCCGAACGGGCCGTATACGGTGACTTTAAAGTTTGTCGAGGGACAGGTCAACCGCAAGGATGGCCGCGTCTTCGACGTCTTCCTCCAGGGAAAGAAGCTCGTTGAGAAGTTCGACATCTTCGCCCGGGTCGGCAAATTCGCGGCCCTGGACCTCGTCTACCGGAACGTCAATGTTGTCGACGGCCGGATCGTGCTCGATTTCGTCGACAGAATCAATTACCCCTGCATCGCCGGCATCGTCCTTGAGAGCGAGAACTACGTCCAGCGGATCAACTGCGGAGGCCTGGCCGTGGCCGGCTACGAACCCGACTGGCCGGAGACGCCCCGTTTCTTGCAGACCCTGGATTTTTACCGCGATTGGGCCCTGAACGAATTCGGGGAGAGCGTCGGCGACGAAATGGCCGGCCTGTTCAGCCGCGTCGACGGCAAGCTCCCTATCCCGGTCGTCTGGACGAACGGCCCGGGCGGGATCGTCCCCAATCCCAAATCCTGGGAGGAAGTCCGCAAGGATTTTGAGTTCGTGGACGATCTTTCCGAAATCGAAACCCGGCTGACGGGCACGGGGACAAGAGAGCGCTTCAATTACTGGTTTAAGAATTTCGAATATATGCGCGAGGTCGCCCGTTTCACCTGTCTCTGGTCCGACTTCAACAAGGCCATGGAGATCGCCAAGGCGGGGAAGGACCAGGCGGCCAGGGCGAAACTCGCCGCGGGGAAGGCCTTGCCCATCCGGCTTGAGATGGCCGCCTCCCTCAGGAAAATATACGCCTGCCTGCTGGCCACGGCCGGAAATATGGGCGAGCTGGGGACGATTATGAACTGGGAGCAGCATATCCTGCCCGGCGCCTTCTGGAAGCCCGGCCGGGAGCTCGAGAAGATCCTGGGCGAGGCGTTACCCGCCCAAGCCATGCTGCCGGCCGATTACGATGGCCCGCCCCGAGTCTTCGTCCTGGCCCAACGAACCGCCCTGGAGAAAGGCGAGAACCTGAGAATCAAAGTCGCCATCCTTTCCAAGGGAGGTCCCCAGAAAGCCGAGCTCTGCTGGCGGGCCATGGGGCGGGGTTCCTTCAAGGCTGAGTCCTTGAATTACATCGGCAGGGGCGTCTATGGCTTGACGCTTCCCAGCCCGGAGGGCGACCTTGAATACTATATCAAGGTCGGCGCCGACGGCCGCGAAGTCGTCTGGCCGCCGACGGCTCCGGCGCTGAACCAGACGGTCATTATTTTCGGCGATTAACGCGCTCGTCCCTTCGCGCGTCTCAGGCGTGAGTTCGTTCCCTAAGCCTCGGCTTTTTCTTTAAGCCAGCGGCGCTCGATTTCCTCCAGGGATTTCCCCTTGGTTTCGGGGAGGAAGACCGCCATGAACACGATGTCGATCGCGCACATGGCCGCGTAGAGCCAGAAGGCGAAGGACTCGTGGAGCTTGTCGGCGATGACCGGGAAAGTCAGCGAGACGACGAAGTCGGCGAACCAGAGGGCGACCGTGGCGATGGCCATGGCTCGGCCCCGGACCCGGGTCGGGAAGATCTCGGCGATCACGACCCAGACGATCGGGCCCATGGCCATGGCGAAGAAAGCGATGTAGAGGAGCGTGAAGAGAAGAACCAGGCCGCCCGTGAAGAGATGGAACTTGAACGCCGCTCCCAGGAATAGGAAGGAGACGCCCATCCCGCCCGCCGCCGCCAGCAGCATCGGCTTGCGGCCGATCCGGTCGACGAGCAGAATGGCCACGATCGTGAACAGGAGGTTGACGACGCCGACGACGGCCGATTGGAAGATGGCCGAAGAGCGGGCCAGGCCCGCCGTCTCGAAAAAGCGGGGAGAATAATAAATGACGGCGTTGATGCCCGTGATCTGCTGGAAAATCGCCAGGACGACCCCGATGAACAGGGCCCGCCGGAAGCCGGGTTTGAATAGCTCGGCGATCGATCCCTGCTCCAGGGCCAGCGTCTCCCGGATGCTTTGGACCTCGACGGCCGCGACGTCGGGCGCGTTGATCCGGGTCAAGACGCCCAGGGCTTCCTCCTCCCGGCCCTGCTTGACGAGCCAGCGCGGGCTCTCCGGGACGCGGAGGACCAGCCCGAAGAAGAGAAGGGCGGGCGCGGCGCCGGTCGCGAACATCCAGCGCCAGTTGGAAGGGCCCGCCCCGATCAGGACCCAATTGGCGAAGTAGGCGAGCAGGATCCCGGTCACGATGGCGAGCTGGTTGACCGAAACCAGGGCTCCCCGGATGCGGGGCGGCGCGATCTCCGAGATGTAGAGCGGCGAGACGATCGAGGCCGAACCGATGGCCAGCCCGCCTATGAAACGGAAGATGAGGAATTGCACCAAATTCTGGGGGATGGCGCAGCCCAGAGCCGACACAAAGAAGAGGACGGCCGAAATGAGCATGAAGCGCCGCCGGCCGATCCGGTCGCTGATCGCGCCGGCCAGCCCGGCCCCGAACATGCAGCCGACGAGGACGATGGCGACGGCCCAGCCTTCTTGCAGCGCGTTCAGCCGGAATTGGTCCTTGAGGAAGCGGGTCGCGCCGGCGATGACGGCCGTGTCGAACCCGAACAGCAGCCCGCCCAGGGCGGCGATCACGGTCAGGACGATGACGGTCGCTTGGGTTTTCTTCATGGGGGCCTCATTTTCTTCCGTTGAATTCCTTGACGGCCTCGATCATGGCGACGATATTGGCGGGCGGCGTGTTGGCCTGGACGTTGTGGACGGCGTTGAAGACGAACCCGCCGCCCTTGCCCAGAACCTCGCAGCGGCCCAGGACTTCCTCCCGCACCTCGGCCGGCTTCCCGAAGGCGAGCGTCCGCTGGGTGTCGGCGCCGCCGCCCCAGAAGACGAGATCTTTCCCATACTCGCGCTTGAGCCGGACCGGGTCCATCCCGGCCGCCGACAATTGGACGGGGTTCCAGATGTCGAAGCCGGCGTCGATGAACGAGGGGAGGAGCGAGACGACCGCCCCGCAGGAATGCTTGAATGTCTTCCAGGCCGTCTGGCCGTGGATCCAGTCGTTGATTTTCTTATAGTAGGGCAGGTAGAGAGACCGGAACGTCGCGACCGAGCAGAAGGTTGAAGTCTGGGTCCCGAAATCCGTCCCGCAGATGAAGGCGGCCTGGACGCGGTCGCCGACCCGGGTGCGGATCTTCTCCAGGTTCCCGAGCGCGATCTCGGTCTGCCGCTCGAAGATCCGATGGACGTAGGGCTGGCGGGTCAAGGTCGAGACGTACCACTCCTCGATGTCCCGGATCCCCCTGGGGCGCTTGAGGAAGGGAGCGGGGACGAGGGCGATGTCACCCAGGGCCGTTCCCCCGAAGGTGGCGATGACGCCCCGGCCGGTCGCGGCCGCCCGCTTGGTCTCGGCGTCGAAATAAGCGAGGTCCGCCTCCGAGATCGGGCCGAACTCCTCGAGGTTGTCGGCCGGGTCGAGCCGGCCCTCGTCGATCGGGTCCTGACGGACGATCGTGTCGAAGAAAAACCCGTCCTTGGGCATCCGTCCCGAGGGGGGCGCGTTCAAATCTCCCTTGGGATAAACGAGCGTGTCGCCGTTCGCGTCCCTCGTCGTCCGGAAATGCTCCGAGACGAGGACCTCGCGGGCGTCGTCCATCCGCCACGGTGTCCAGCCCTCGTTCCGGAACCCGAACATGGTCTCGGCGGCGAAGACACCCTCGACGTCGAGCCCGAGCGCCCGCTGGAGGTCGTCCTCGACGAGGCCCAGCATCTGATAGGGCTCGTGGACTTTGACGAGGCGCTTCTCCAGGCCGTAGCGCTCGCGGAGGGCGATGACGCAGTTGACGTGCATCCCGGTCACGGCCGTGGCCCCGAAGTCGACCGGGACCGCGTCGGGCTCTTTGTGATTGAGGGCCGCCAGGACCCGTTCCTTGCAGGTCATGATTTCACCTTTCAGCGTACGATGGAGATGACGGTCTCGATCGCCTCCCCATCCGCTACGACCTCGGGCTTGCCCCGGTCGGCCCAGGCGCCGAGGTGGACGACGATCCGCTTGAGGCCGGGGTCCCGGGGCGCCCGGACGCGGAGCGTGGCGTGGCGGCCGTCGTCGTCGACCCGGAGGAGGAGACTGACCGGTCCGAAGTCCGTGGCCACGTCCTTGAGCTCGGTCGCCGCGCCCGCCGCCAGCCAAGCTCGGGGGATGCCCTCGAGAAGATGAAGCTCGTCGCCCCGCTCCAAAATGAGGAGGTTCCGGACGAGCCGGATGAATTCCGCGCTGGCCCAGTTGTGGGGCATATCGCCGACGAACCGGCCTTCCGCGTCCTTTCCCCGGGGCGGCTGCTCCTCGCGCCAGGCCCGAAGCGGGGACGCGTGGTTGGCGAAAGCGTAGAGGATGCGGGCGGCTTTGTCGCCGTGGCCGAGCCAGAGATGAGCGTGGCCGTAGAAGGAGGCGAAATAATTCCAGATCCCGTCGGCCATCCAACCCGTGCCGTAAACAAGCCCTTCCGATTGGCTCCGGTCGAGGAGGGCCATCGTACCCAGAGCCAGGGGATCGCGCCGGTCGAAGAGCTTGCCGGGGAAAACGGCGTGGCAGAATGCCCACTGACCGCGGACCGGGGCGATCGCCGGGTCCTCCTTCATCAGGATGGGAAGATAGACGAGCTTTCCGTCGATCGACTTGGCGTCGCGTTTGGCGGCCCGGCGGAACGCCTCCAGGAAGTCCTTGTACTCCGCCTCCCAATCCTTGAGCTCGGCCGCGCCGATAAGCCGGGCCGCGTCGACGGCCGCTTTGAGTCCGGCCAGGTTCCAATAGACGTTCGTGTATTCGGGGACGACGCCGCCCACCCCGCCGTCGGGAAATCCGGGCGGCATCAATCCCGCCTCGGGAGCGGCCGGGTTCGCTCGACTTTCCCGGCGCAGCCGCCGGATGGCCTCGACAACGCGCCGCACGACGTTCCAGTTTTCTCCCAGCCAGCCAAGGTCCCGAGTCAGCAGGGCATGCCGCGTCATAAGATAAAGGACGATGCCGTTTTCCTTCCAGTACTTGTCCAGGATCTCGAACGAACCGTCCGGCTTCTGCCGGGTCAGGAGGTAGCGGATGCCCGAGCGGGCCTCGCTTCCCCTTCCCAGGTAGGCCATCGCCTCGAGAATGAAGCAGCCGTCCACGACCCACAGGCCCCGGTAGCAAGTCGGCCCGACTTGAAAGACGGGGAGCCCGTCTTTGATCTCGCGGGACTGGTAGATGTTCCGGATGGAGGCGTCCAGGAGACCTTGAACGGCCGGGTCGGGGACGCGGATGACGTCGTAGGGGAGGTCGAGAGAGCTCCAGTAGGCGGCCGCCCGCTTTTCCTGGGCGAGGGCCCAGCCGAAATCGACGTCCCCGGCTTCGTGGCCGTGGGCGACGTAGATGGCGAGCTCGCCGACCGCCGGAGGGAAGATGAGGGTGGGCCCGTTCGGGGAGGGATCGAACGCATCCCAGGGCGCGCTCGCGCTCAGAAAGCGCCGGCCGTCCTGGTAGAGCCCCAGGTCGCGCCGCTTGACGGTGAACAGGCCCCGGCCCTCGATCTTGACGGCGATCGCGCCCTCCTTGTCCGGCTTGCGAATGACGATGAGGTCCCCGCGCGCCGGCGGCGATCCGGCCGGCCGCTCCCTGGGCGAGAAACTGGGGAGCTCCTGATCTTCGCCCGGCACGACGGCCAGGGCCTTCCAGGAGCAGCGGACCTTGCCGGAGGCGTCGAGGAGCTCGGTCGCGACGACCGGGACGCGCGGCTCGGGCATGGACTGACTCGATCGCGCGGGAGCGAAGTCCCGGACGGCGATCGAAATCCGGGTCGCGAATCCTGGCGTTTCGCCGCCTTGGTAATCGTAGAGAAGAGCGCCTTCCTTGGAGACGAGCGTTTTCAGCCAGTCGTCCGGGAGGCAGATCGTCGACTGCCACCAGGCCGGGCTGAATCGAAAATCGGCCACCGAGGCGGCAAGCTCTTCGGGAGCGGGCGCGGCCGGTTTGGCGTCCCGCGCGAAGCCGACGGCGCCCGGCTTCGAGCATCCGGACGGTCCGAACGCGGCGAGGACGAGAAGGATGATGAGGGCCGGCGGGAGGCGCTTGGAGCTCATGGCGTCGGACTCCTTTTCGCGTACCAGCGTCTCATGGCGAGGAAGACGGGAAACCCGGAGGCGAACAGCAGCGCACCGAACAGGGCTTCCCGCGTCTGGGTCAGCAGGACGTTAAGGGAAACTCCGAGTAAGAAGACGACGAAGACGGCGGGCAGGACGGGATAGAGGGGGACCTTATAGCCTTGGTAGGGGACGGCCTCGGCCTTGGCTTTCCGGCGCAGGACGAAGATCATGGAGGCGACGATGGCGATGTTGAGGGCGTCGAGGAACATGACATAGGCGACGATGTTCTCGAACGTGCCCAGGAAAAATATCGAGAGGAGGATGACGCCGCCCAGGAAGAGAAGGCCGTATTCCTGGGCTTGGCTGCGCGGGTTGACTCGGCGGAAGAAGGGCGGCAGGGTGCGGTCCTCGGCCATCGCGTAGTAGGCTCTCGGGATCTGCATCAGGGTTACGTTGAGAAACCCCATGGCCGAGAGGAAGATGGCCAGAGAGACGAACAAAGCCCCGCTCGGTCCGAACAGGGCTCGGGCCGTCTCGGCCGCCACGAGCTTGGCGCCGGCAACGCCTGGGATTCCGAGGACCTTGACGTAGGCCGCGTTGACAAAAAGGTAGCAGGCGATGATGATCGCGATCCCGGCCAGGATGGCCCGCGGCATGTTCCGGCGGGCGCCTTGAATGTCGGCCCCGAAATTGATCGTGCACTGATAGCCGCCGTACGTGTAGAAAACTGAAATGAACCCGATCGCCAGCCCCAGCCACCAGGTCTTTGCCATGGGGAGCGAGCCGCTCGCGACGGTTCCCGTCTTGGAGGCGAGCGCGACAAGGGCTAGAAACCCGATCAAGCCGATCTTGAGCAGGCTGAGGATGTTCTGGGCCCAGGCGCCCGTCTTGATGCCCAGGTAGTTCAAGGTCAGGAGGAAGAGCAAAAGGCCGGCCGCCGTGAGCTGGACGGCCGTCTGCGACTGGAGCCTGGCCGGAAGGAGGATGGGCGTAAGGTACTCGGCGCCGATGATGGCGACGGCCGCGCCGCCCGCTCCGTTGACCATGAGGACGCTCGTCCAGTTGAGCATGAAGGCCAGGACGGAATTGGCGTTGACGGCGACGACCTTGTAGAAGGAGCCGGGCTCGGGGAAGCGGGCGCCGATCTCGGCGAAGGTCAGCGCGCCCAGCAGGCTGATGAAACCGCCCAGCCCCCAGGCCAGGAAGAAGAGAAAGGGCGTCCGGGCCGCCGAGGCGACCATGGCCGGCGTCCGGAAGATTCCGATTCCGATGACGAGGCTGACCACGATCATGGTCAGGTCGAATGTCGTCAGTTTCGCCTTGATGGCCATGACGTCTCGCCTGGGTATTCTACCAAAAAAACGCGAGATGCAATACCGGATATTCCTGGGGCTCCCGTCTTCCTTTTTTAAAGCCTTTACCTCGATATCACTAGTTGGAGATACTTAACCTGGGGATTGATAGCGCAGGGCAGGTTGGGATAGCATGGGATCATGACGGAAGGCCGAGACGACGGCATCCCGGACGACATCGAGAGCCTCGAGCCGGTGGCCATCCCGATCGAAGGCGTGCTCGACCTGCACACCGTGAAGCCGGCCAAGGTCAAGGACATCGTGCCGGACTACCTGGCCGAGTGCCGGAAGCGAGGCATCCTCGAGGTCCGCCTCATTCACGGCAAGGGGATGGGCGTCTTGCGCCGGACCGTTCAGGCTGTCTTGGAGCGGATGCCCGAGGTCGCGGGATTCCGGACCGCCGACGAGGGGCGGGGCGGATGGGGCGCGACGATTGTTTTTTTGAAGGCCCCGGTTCCGCCCGGCGGCGAGGTCCCGAACCCATGAGGGGAACGGCGGCGGTCATCCTGGCGGCCGGGAGGGGAACCCGGATGAAGACGGACACGGCCAAGGTCCTCGTTCCCTTCCGTGGAAAGCCCATGGTCCGTTATGTCATCGAGGCCTGCCGGGGCGCCATGATCCCGCGCATCATAATGGTCATCGGCCATAAGGCCGCAGAAGTCGAAGCCGCGCTGGGACCCGAAATCGAGTATGTCATTCAAAATGAGCAACTTGGAACAGCCCATGCGCTTATGGCGGCGAAACCGCTCCTCCGGGATTTCGACGGCGACCTCCTCGTCCTGCCGGGCGACGCGCCGTTCGTGACGCCGGATTTTCTGGGCGGGCTCCTCTCCGCGCATCGCGCCTCGGGCGCCGACGCGACGCTGGCGACCGTCGTCTGGGACAGGCCCCCCCACTACGGACGAGTCGTGCGCGACGAAGCGGGACGCATCCTGCGGATCATCGAGGAGTGGGACGCGACGCCCGAGGTCAAGGCGATTAACGAGACGTGCACCTCCCACTACGTTTTCAAAGCCGGGGTCGTCATGCCGCTTTTATCCGCGATCGGCAACGACAACGCCAAGCGGGAGTTTTATCTGACCGACATCGTCGAAGTCCTGGCTCGGCGCGGGCGCCGGGTCGAAGCTTTCCGGGTCGGAGACCCGAGGCTCATCCTCGGCATCAATACGCTCGGGGATCTCGAGCGGGAGGCGTGACGGAGCAGAATAGGCTCGAGCCGTCGACCTCTTCGATGCGCGCTTCGACCCCGAGCGTCCGGGCGAGAGACAGGAAATCCGCCGGCCGGAATGTCCTGGCCGTGAAGCCGTCCTTGCAGACGATGACGCCGTTTCCCGTTTTTTCTTCATCAATTTCGCCGACGAGTCCGGCCGCGGCCTGGAGCCGGAACCATTCCAGGCGGTCCTTCCAAAATCGGTCCGCATAGCTCGAGAAGAAGGCCGTGCCTCCGGACCGGACGACCCGGAGGCTTTCCCCCATCAGCGCCGGGGGATCGATCTTAAAGGCGGAGATCCCGTTCTGGATGCAGAGGACGGCGTCGAAGGCGCCGTCCCGGAAACCCAGGCGGCGGGCGTCCATGGCGGCCAGCCCGCACTTGGGATTTGCCGCCAGGAGAGGCTTCGCGAAGCGCAGGCTCGCCAAGGACAGGTCGATGCCTATGACGAGCCGCGCTTTTTCGGCGACTGGGCCCATAATCCGGCCGTAGCCGCAGCCGAGCTCGAGGACGGCGTCTCCGGGACGGATATTATCCAGGACGAAGGCGACTTCCGCGTCCAGATATTGCCGGATTCGAGGTGGCGCGATCTCGTAGACCCGCCTAAGCCGTTCGCCGGCGAGCCCTTCTTTGTAATAGCTCATCTTCGTTCTTCTATCTATTTTACTGCTATCTCGACGGTCGTCTGGGCAATTGTCGGGCCGCCCTTTTCCTTGGCGATCAGGGAGAGCGAGTAGTGGCCGGGCTTGAGATCGCCCGGAGCCAAATCGATTAGGAGCTTCTTCGTCAGACCATCCGTGAATTCTTTGAGGATGGCCACGGGAACCGGCCACGGACTCGTCCCGCCCGCCTCCCTGAGCTGCGCCGTCAGCTCGATCTCGGGATTCGACCTAAGTGATGTAACCCGAAGGGCCGCTCGTAATATCTTCGTCCCGGCGGGCAGATCCTCAAGCAAGGGAGAATATTCTTTCGCGTCATAAGCATATATGTTTGCTAGCGACGCCTGGGGCGGAGCGCAAATCTCCTCGACGCTTCGATTGGCTAGGATGAGAGGCGGATCGAGCCAAAGGGTCGCATCGCGAGCTTCCAGGATAGTGATCGTCTGGGATCCCCTGACCCCATATCCGGTCTCCATGTTGCAGAGGACTATTCTACAGACGACGCGGCCCGGCCGTGCCGGAGCGACAAAGACAAGCAGGGTCATATCTTTTTCCAGATTGTGGGCCGCGACTTTCAGCGGGACGATGGACTCGGCATCTCCTTTCTCGTCAAAAATCAGGCAAAGGGCTTCGGCGTTGTTCGCCAGAGCATTCGCCCCAAGCTGACGCGGAATACCGAGGAAGGCTACGAGACCCGACTTCCCGCCGGCCATAATCGGCAGGGCGGTCAGCGGAGCTTCAGCAGGGGCCTGGAGCAGGGGGTTCTCGGCCAAGGCCAGGTCGATCATATGAAGGAGCTTTTCGTTTTCCGAATACTCGGAAAAAGGCTTCGGATTGAAATATCCTTGCTGGCCGAAGACGGAGCAGCCTTTCCGCTTGACCTCGACCCGGACGCTGTGGAAACGGCCATCCCACTTTTCATCGATATAGCACCCGAGTACATAGTATGTCCCGGTCACCTTTTGAATGGTCCGGTTGATCGTCTCATAGCTGTTGATGTTATCGAAATACTTGCCGCCCGATTCCCTAGCCAGTTGGCGGAGCGCTCCATCACCCTTCAGGTCCCTTTCATCGAAAGGCGCGGACCCGGCGCTGGAGACGTTGACGGCATAGACGGCGCTGTTGGAGCCCGCCAATTCCTTGCACATTCCGTTGTAACGGTCGCGCAATGTGGTATCCCCCCATTGGCTTCCCGTTTCGTCCCTGTAGTTTCCCCCCCCGTATAGTGCGTAATTCGGAATTCCGGAGGAGAACAGAATAATGTTTTTTATGCCGGGCATATTTCGGAGGGCCTTGGCCAGATCGGAAATCTGAGAGGCAAAGCCGATGGCTTCTTTCTTTAAAGCCGATTGTTCAGCTTCAGCGATTCTATTTGTCATTCCCTCATTCCCGCCCATGCCAAGGGCTTCATCCAATTTTATATGGTCCTTGAGCCATTCGCTTTCGAGACCCCAGGCTCTCCCCAGGAATTTATTGGACCCCAGACCCTCGACGACCTGGCGGATTCTTGCGTGGTCGGATGTCAGATATTCGTGAAGAGTCAATCCCTTTCTCGCCGAAAACGATATTACCCCGACTTCGTCTCCGGGACGGACCTGGGTATCGAGAAAATTCAACGCGGCCGTCCTCGATTTCGAGATCCCCGCCCTGTTGTTGAAGGCAAAATCGAAGAACAGGAAGAACTTCCGGTTCATTTTCGAAACAGACGGGGATGAAAGCGAAGGTTGCGGGACTTGCGGAATTTGACCCAAGGACAACTCGTGTTTTTCGAAATCCGTAATGGGCTTGGCTTGGCCGTTGTCATAAAGCTCAAAGTCGGCTTTGGTCAAATCGGCGACCGCGTTTCCGGACTTATCCAGGACATAAACTTGGGCCAATTTCAGAGTCACCGTGACTTCGTGTTGAGCCGAGAGAAAATTCAAGCTCAGGATTGCGATGCAGAATAAGGCCCTAAAAGAAGGTTTCATGAACCTTCGACCCCCATACTCAGGGAAGCTCTGAGTACTAGATGCCTCGTCGGCTGAGCCTGTCCGAGGAAGATGGGACAGTCGCCCAACCGCTATCAAAGCCTTTTCTAAATTAAAAACCGGCCGTCCTTGGCGATCGTCTTCCCCCCGGCCCGGATCGTGACCTTGCCGACCAGGGCGTCGTAGTGGTGCTTGGACTTGTTCTTGCCGATGCCGTAGGAGTCGCCGATCGCGAAGTGGACCGTGCCGAACGCCTTCTCGGCCTCGAGCATGTTGGGCGAGATCCGGGCCCCCCGGTTCGTCCCGATCCCGAACTCGCCGATGATGAACCCGGTCGGGTCTTTCCCGATGTTCCTAACGATGGCTTCGACCCCCTTGCCGCTCCACTTGACGAGCCGTCCCTTTTTGAACTCCATGACGCCGCGGCCGATCTTGTCGTCAATCAGGGAGATGACGATCCGGCCCGTGAAAGTCTCCTCGACCGGCGCCGTGTAGCATTCCCCGGCCGGCAGATTCCCGTGCTTGCCTTTGCGGGAGATATCGCCGTTGTCGTTGTGCCAGTCGCGGCCCTTGACGCTGAAGGCGATCCGGGTCCCCTCGGGGTTCTCGATGACGACGTCGTCGGCGTCCCGGAGGGCCGCCATGACGCGCCGGGTGAAGAGGTCCATGGCCTCGAAGTCGATGTCGACGAGCCGCTCCATCATGTCCCGGGTCAGGCCGGGCATCATGCAGATCCGGCCGAGCTTCATGCCCATCCCGACCATGTAGCCGCGGAAGGGCTTCTCCTCGATCCGGGCGTCGAGAAGGTAGGCGACGGCCGTCGCCCGCTTGATCATCTCCTGAAAGAGCCGGGTTGGCGCCTTGATCGGCCGCAGCGTCTCGGTCATCAGGTAGGTCGTCGTCTCGGCGCCCGCCTTCTTGGCCCAAAAAGCCAGGGCCTCGGCGATATCCATCTTGTGTTTGTCGGTGACGAGCAGGAAATGATCCTTGGCCCGGAGCTTGAGGGATTGGCTGACGGCCTTCTCGGCCGCACGCCGGAGCTTGTTCATGAGGTTCTTTCTCCCCCGCCTCCGGCGCTAGTCGCTGAAGCGGGCGAGCAGGTCGGAGTTGAGCTTGAGGAAGAGGTCGTATTTGATCCTGACTTTCTTTTCCTCGCGGGCCTTGGCCAGGAACGACTGGAGGAACTTGTTCTTCTTGGCCTCGAGGAGCTTGCCGCGCTCGGCGGCCTGGACTTTGTCCAAGTCGGTCCGGCTGATCTCCTTGCGCTCGAGAACCCGGAGAAGGGCGTAGCCGTTCTCGTACTCGATCGGTTCGCTGACCGTCCGAAGGGGAAGGCTGAAGGCGCTGGCGTCGAAACGGGCGTTCTCGCCGATCGTCCCGACGTACTGCTCGCGCTTGTGCTCGTTGATCGTTTTGAACTCGAGCCCCTCGTCCTTGGCGATGTCCTCCCAGCTCTTCTTGGTCTCGGCCAGGAGCCGGGCCCGGAGGGCGTTGATCCGCTCCCGGATCCGCTCCTTCTTGCGCTCGAGGGTCATTGCCTGGCTGACATCGTCCTTGACCTCGGCGAAGGAGCCGGCGTGGGAGGGCGCGATCCGTTGCAGCTGAACAAGAGCGACCCCGTTGTAAGTGTAGATGGGCTCCGAGATATCCTTCTCCTTGAGGTTGAACAAGGCGCCGCTGATCGAGCCGGACGGGTCGATCTCCTCGAGGGCTTGGCCGGCCTTGAGAGGGCCCGTTTTACGCGGCTTGAGGCTCAGGCGCTGGGCGGCGACGTCGAGGCTCTTTTCCCGGCGCGCCCGTTTGGCGAGATCGGCGATCCGCTGGTCGGCCAGGGTCCGGGCTTTCTCGTCCTCGAGGATGGTCCGGATCCGGGTTTTAACCTCGTCCAGAGACTGGCTGGCCTCGACCGTCTTCTCGGTGACCTTGAGGACGGCCAGGCCGCCCTCGGACTCGACCAGTCCCGAGAGCTTCCCGGTGTCGAGCTTGGCGACCGCGTCCTGCTCGGCCGAGGGGAGGGAGCGCCACTCGGTGGCCCCCCAGTCGCCCCCTTCGGCGGCCTTAGCGTCCTTGGAGAACTTCTTGGCGAGGACGGCGAAATCCTCGCCCCCGGCCAGCCGGTCGAGGACGCTTTGGGCCTCGGCCCGGACGAGGGCCTTGTCCCGGCTCTCAAAGGGGAACCAGATCCGGCTGACCCGGGTCGTCGCCGGCGTCTTGAACTGGGCGTTGTTGTCCTTATAGTAGGACGCGATATCGGCGTCGCTGACCTTGACCTCCTTCTTGAGGTCGTCCGCGGACAGGACGACTAGGTCGGCCTCCCGTTTCTCGGGGACATGGAAGGAAGCCTTGTTCTTCTCGAAATAAGCCTGGAGCTCGGCCTCGCCGGGCTGCGTTTCGAGGGCGACCTTGTCTTTCTCGAGGACCAGATACTCGACTTTGGCCGTTTCGTTCTCTTTCCGGTAATTGTCCCAGATTTCGTCCGGGGTCACCGCGACCCCGGCCGTAAGGACCTGGACGACCTTAGTCAGCAGGACCTCGGTCCGGAGGTTGTTCTCGAAGTCGGAAATCGAAATCCGGTTCCAGTTCAGGATCCGTCTGTATTCGTCGAACCCGATGAATTGGCCGTCCCGCTGGAAGACGGGGTAGCTGACGATCCTATCCCGGATCTCGGCGTCGGTCGCGGCCAGGTTCATGTCCTTGGCCAGTTCGAGGAGGAGGGTCTGGGTCACCATTTCCTCAAGAGTCTGTTGGGGGAGATTGAGCTGCTGGATGAGGGTCTTCTTGAGGTCCGGGTACTGCTTGCGCATGGCTTCGATCCGCTGGCGAAAGGCGGCCGTGTAAGCCTCCTGAGAGATCCGCTGCCTTCCTATGAAAACCAGCGTGCCGCTCCCCCCCTGCTCGCCCAGCCGGCTGGCGCCGCCCCAGACCGCGAAGATGGCGACGATAAATGTCCCGATGACGATCCACAAGGTCGGTTTCAGCGATTTGACGTTGCGACGCATGGATTTGAGCATAGTCTCACCTCGTTGAGGATGATTTCGCCCGCCGGAAGAGGGGGAGGAGGCGGTCGTAGGTCGCGTCCAGGTCCTCGATGATGACCTTGGTCTCCCCGATGACGGGCATGAAATTAGCGTCGCCCGGCCAGCGGGGGACGATGTGGACGTGGAAGTGGTCGGCGACCCCGGCTCCGGCGCAGACGCCGAGGTTCAGGCCGATGTTGAAGCCGTGGGGCTTGTCCCGCTTTCCGAAGATCCGGACGCTGAGCTTGAGAAGGTCGGTCATCTCGTCGCTGACGGCCTTGGGGACCCGTCCGAAATCGGCCGTGTGGCGGAAGGGCGCGATCATCAGGTGGCCGACCGTATAGGGAAAGCGGTTGAGCATGATGAAGTTGCGCCGTCCCCGGTGAAGGATGAGGGCCTTCCGGTCGTTCTTTTCGCGCAGGGCCAGACAAAAAATGCAATTTTTCATTTGCAGGGCATTCCGGACGTAATGTCCCCGCCAGGGCGCCGTAATGAAGGAAGGCCTCACGATTTGTTGATCAACTCCTTGAGGAGCTTGGACGGCTTGAAATACAGGACCTTCTTGGGGGGGACTTTAACCGGCTTTCCGGTTCGCGGGTTACGGCCGGAACGCGAGGTCCGGTTCCGGAAGCGGAAGCTGCCGAATCCCCGGATTTCGATTTCCTCCCCCCTCAGGATAGCGTCCTTTATCGTGTCAAAGAAAAGGTTGACGCCCGATTCGGCCTCCTGCTTGGAGACGTCGAGCTTCTTGGCGATGGCGGTGATCAAGTCGGCCTTAATCATGGGACCCCTCCTTTCCCTCCTGATCCTTCTTCGGAGTTTCGACCGAGGCCGGGGCCTCCTTCCGGTCCCCGGCGTCTTTGTCGGGGGGCTTGGCCTCCCGCTTGGGGACGGTCACCAGCTTCGCGAGCTGGTCCTTCATCAGATCGCCCAGGGTCATACGGTTGTCCTGGCTTTCGAGGTAGCGTTGATACTCCTGCTTATGGAGGTCGGTTTGAGCTTGCCGGAAACTCAGCGAGATCTTCTTGTCTTTCTGGCTCATCTTGAGGATCTTGGCCGTCCGTTCGTCGCCGACCTTGAAAGCTTCGGAGGGGACGTCGATTTTTTTCTCGTCCAGCTCGGACAGAAAGACGACGCCCTCGATCCCGGGCAGGATCTCGACGAACAGGCCGAAGTCCGTGATCCGGACGACCTTGACCTTGACCAGGTCGCCGAGCTTCTGGCGGGCGAAGAAATCCTCCCAGACGTCCCCCTGGAGCTGCTTGATGCCCAGCGAGACCTTTTGCTTGTCGACGTCGATGGCCAGGATGACGGCCTCCGTCTCCTGCCCGACCTGGAGGACGTCCGAGGGATGCTTGACCTTTTCCCAGGAGATGTCCGAGACGTGGACGAGGCCCTCGATCCCCTTCTCGACCTCGACGAAGGCGCCGAAGTCGGTGAGGCTGGTCACCAAGCCCTTGACGCGGGAGCCGACGGCGTACTTCTCCTTGAAGATCTCCATCGGGTGCGGGAAGAGCTGCTTGATCCCGAGCGAGATCCTCTTGGACTCGGAGTTGACGTCGAGGACCGAGACTTCGACCTCCTGGCCCAGGCTGAGGAGCTTCTTGGGATGGATGTGCTTGCGGGACCAGCTCAGGTCAGAGATGTGGACGAGGCCCTCGACGCCCTTTTCGAGCTCGATAAAGGCGCCGAAATCGGTCAGGCTGACGACCTTGCCCTGGAGCCGCTGGCCGGACCGGTACTTGTCCTGGACGTTCGACCAGGGATCGGGCGTCAGCTGCTTGAATCCCAGGGAGATCTTTTCGTCCTTCTCGTTGAAGTCGAGGACGACGACATCGATCTCTTGGCCGACCTTGACGACCTCGGAGGGATGGTCGACCTTGCCCCAGGATAAATCGGAGACGTGGAGGAGGCCTTCGACCCCCCCGATGTCGACGAAAGCCCCGAAGTTCGTCAGGGACCGGACATGGCCCTTGATCTTCTGACCCCTGGCCAGGGAGGCGAAAATGCGCCGCCGCTTCTTCTCCCGTTCCTCCTGGAGGTAGAGTTTCCGGGACAGGACGGCGTTCTCGGTCTTCCGGTCGAACTTGATGACCTTGAACTTGTAGATCTGGCCGATGAGCTTGTCCGGCTCCTTGACGATCCGCAGGTCGGCGTGGGAGGCGGGCAGAAAAGCGTCGATTCCGACATCGACGGTATAGCCGTTCTTGGTTCTTTCCTTGACGCGGCCCGTGATCCAGGTCTGGTGGGAGAAGGCCTTCTCCAGGGTGTCGACGGCCCGGACGGCGTCGGCGTGCTTCTTGGACAGGATGAGGGCGCCTTGCTTGGCGTCGGTCCGCTCAACCATGGCCTGGACTTCGTCGCCCGGCTTGAAAGGGACACCGGCCGGGGTGCCGCCGAATTCCTCGATCGGGATGATGCCCTCGGACTTGAATCCGATATCGACCAGGACATGGGTCGGCGTGATCTTGATGACTCGGCCCTTGATGATCTTTCCGTAGGAGATCTCCTTGGTGCTGAACTGGTACTGGTCGAGGAGGTCCGCGTAATCCTCGGAGGTGATCTTCTCGTCCTTATCGGGCTTGTCGGGGTGGTTGGTTACATCTGACATGGCCTTTTCGTCTCCCTTTGGAATGATTCCGGGGTGCTGGTCCGGATCCTGGCGACGGCTTCCCGAATCGCTTCGGGCGGGGTCGAGGCGCCTCCCGAGATTCCGACCCGGCGGACGCGGCGGAGCATGGCCGGGGCGATTTCGCCGGCGCTTTCGACGAAATAGGTCGAGGGCAGGATCCGGCGCGAGATCTCGTAGAGCTTGTTCGTGTTGGAGCTCGTCCGTCCCCCGACGATGAACAGGGCGTCGACCCGGGCGGCCAGCTCGGAGGTCGAGCGCTGCCGGGTCTGGGTCGAGCGGCAGATCGTGTTGTGGACGCGGAGCTCCTCGGTCCGCTCCAGGAGTGCCGCCACGACTTCTCCGAACAATCCCTCATCTTGGGTCGATTGGGCCAGGATGGTTCGCCGCTTCCGGGCCGGCAGGGTCCGGGCCCGGGCGGCGTTCTCGACGATTATAGCCCGGCCTCTACTGTAGCCGACCAGGCCGCGGATTTCGGGGTGGGCCGGATTTCCGACGATGACGATTTCCTGTCGCGTCCGGGCCAGCGCGGCGACCTTCCGCTGGATACTCTTGACGATGGGACAGGTCGCGTCGACGACGCGGAGCTTTCGGGCCCGGAGGGCCCGCTCGACATCGGGCGCGACCCCGTGGCTGCGGATGATGACCGTTCCGGCCTCGATGGAGGCCGGGTCTTCGGCCGACCCGATGCCTTGGGCGCGAAGATCGTCGCCGATCCGCGGGTTATGGACGAGGTCGCCCAGGGTTGTAACCGATCCCCGGCGGGCGCGCCGCGTCCGTCGCGCGATCGTCAAAGCCCGCTTGACGCCGTAACAGAGTCCGCTATTTTTAGCGATGACGATTTCCATATTCGAGTCTTAGGGAATAGTGATTAATACTAACCGAGACGGGTCCCTTTGTCAATCCTAAATATAGGTGGAATCGGGAGTTAGCGGCGGTCCGGCGCGGCCGGCCGGTCAGGATTTCCCGTCCGGGGTTCCGCCGGGCGGCCTGTCATCCGCGTCCTGTCCCTCGCCGCTTGGCAAGGGCGTCTCCGGAGCCGAGTCCTCGCTTGGAACGGGCGCTTCCTCCGGAACGATCGTGTTCGTTTCCGCCGCCGCCTGCGCGGCCGGCGCGGCCAAATCGAATTCCCGGTCGGCCGGCTCGTCTTCGAGCGGCTCCATGCGGTCCGCTTCGAGCAGCTTGGAAATCTCCTCTTCCTTGGGCAGGTCTTCGAGGCCGTTGAGGCCGAAGTACTCCAGGAATTTGTCCGTCGTCCGATAGATGAGAGGGCTGCCGGGGGCCTTCTTGCGGCCCGCGATCTTGATGAGCTTCTTGTGGAGGAGCGTCTTGAGGGTGTAGGTCGCGTCGACGCCGCGCAGGGCCGAGATCTCGGCCTGGGTGATCGGCTGATGGTAGGCGACCGTCGAGAGCGTCTCGAGCGAGGCCATCGACAGCTTCGTCTTGCGCTCGATGCTGAGGAGCCGCCGCACCCAGGAGTCGAAGTCGGGCCGGGTCGCGAAGATGTAGCCGCCGGCCGTCATCTGAACCCGGATGCCGCCCCGTCCGCTTTCCTGGTCCCGGAGGAGATCCTCGAGGGCCCGTTCGATATCGGCCGGCGCGAACTCCTGGAGGATGAGCTTGAGCTGCTCGAGGCCGAGCGGCTCGATCGAGATGAAGATCAGGGCTTCGATGATATCCTTGAGTCGTTCGATCACGGCGTCCTCGCGACGGCGGCGTCCTTGCGGAGCCAGACCTTGATGGTGTGGAAGAGGGACTCCTGGACGGCGAAGACGAGCCGGGCCTTGAGGAGTTCGAGGAGGCAGAAGAAGGCGATCAGAGCCTCCTCGACCGACTCCTGGCGATCCAGGTAATCGAGAAAGTCAAGATAATCGTGCTCGCCCAGGATGGTCAGAATTTCCTTCATCTTGTCCTCGAGCGAGACCTCTTTGGCCTTGAGGACCCGGTAGTCCTCGCGGGCCTTGCGCTGGAGGAGGGCGAAAAAGGCCTCGGCCAGGTCGAAGAGCGAGACGTCGAGGGTTTCGAGCTCCTCCCCCTCGGCGATGAAGGGCGGGAGGCCCGTCCTCCGCCAGACCTGGAGCTGCTCCTCCTCCCGGTCCCTGAGAAGTTCGCAGGCGGCCTTGATCTTCTCATAGTCGAGGAGGCGGTGGACGAGCTGGCGGCGCGGGTCGGATTCGTCCTCGAGGGGCTGTTCGCGGGGAAGGAGCATCTGGCTTTTTATGGCGATGAGGAGGGCGGCGATAAGGAGGAACTCGGCTTCGCGGTCGAGGTTGATCCGCTCCTTGCGGTTGAGGTAGTCCAGGTACTCCCTGGTGATGACGGCCATCGGGATGTCGTGGATGTTGATCTTCTTCTTGCGGATCAGGAACAGGAGGAGGTCGAGCGGTCCCTGGAAGATTTCGAGCCGGACCTGATAGTCGTCCCCGGCCGCTGTCCCGGCGAATTCCGTATCCATGACCTCAGATGCCGATGGCGTCCCGGACCTCGGCCATCGTCTTCCGGGCGGCTTCGCGGGCCCGGGCGTTTCCGTCCTCGAGAATGTCCCAGACGGCCCGCGGGTTCCTTTCGAAGTCGGCCCGCTTGTCCCAGTAGGGGGTCAGAAGGTCGACGATGGCTTGGATGACGACGTTCTTGCACTCAAGGCAGCCGATCCCCGCCTTGCGGCACTCGGCGGCGACCGCATCCCGCTTGGCGGCCTCGACGAAGGCGCGATGGAGCGTGAAGACGGGGCAGTCGTCCGGTTCGCCCGGGTCGGAACGGCGCTTGCGCCGGGTGTCGGTGACCATGGGCGCGATCTTGCGCCGGATCTCCTCGGCCGTGTCCTTGAGGTAGATGGCGTTTCCGTAGGATTTGCTCATCTTGCGTCCGTCGGTGCCGGCCAGCTTGGGAATTTCGGTCAGCAGGGTTTGGGGCTCGGGGAAGACCGGGGCATAGAGGCGGTTGAAGCGGCGGACGATCTCGCGGGCCAGCTCCACGTGATAGACCTGGTCCTCGCCGACCGGGACGATGTCGGCCTTGTAGATGACGATATCGGCCGTCTGGAGGAGCGGGTAGCCCAGGAATCCGTAAGTGTTGAGGTCCCTATCGGCCAGCTCCTCCTGCTGTTCCTTGAAGGTCGGGACCCGCTCCAGCCAGGGCAGGGGGACGATCATGGACAGGAGGAGATGAAGCTCGGCGTGCTCCTTGACTTCGGACTGGTTGAACAGGACGCACCTCTTGGGGTCGAGACCCAGGCTGAGGAGGTCGGTCGCGACCTCCAACGTATAGCCCTTGAGGACCTTCGAATTGGCGTATTCCGAGGTCAGGGCGTGCCAGGTCACGATCGAATAGAAGCAGCGGTATTCGTCCTGGAGGCGGAGCCAGTTCCGGAAGGCGCCGACGTAGTTTCCCAAGTGGGCGGGGCCGGTCGGCCGGACGCCGCTCAGGACGGTCTTCTTGGTTGCTCCGTTCATAAATTGTCCCTCAACCGAAGATGAAGGCGAAAATGAGGAGTTCGATCGGCCGGATGATGATGTCCAGGACCCCGATCGAGATCAGGAGGAGGACGATGATGAAGCCGAAGGGCCGGATTCGTTCAAAGCGCTGGGCGGCCTCGTAGGGCAGGAGCCCCATCAGGACGCCGCTCCCGTCCAGGGGCGGGACGGGGATGAGGTTGAAGACGGCCAGATAGGTATTGACCAGGACGGCGTAGAAAAGGACGAGGGCCAGCCCCTCGAGCGGATAGATGCCGGGGGGGCGGCTCCCCTGGCCGAGCAGAAAATTCCGCAGGAAGTCGACGACCCCCGGCCGGATGACCTTGAGGAGGAGAATCGCCACGAAGGAGATGAAGGCGACGGTTATGTTTGATATCGGGCCGGCGGCCGAGATCCAGATGTTGTCGCGGCGCGGGTCGCGGAGGTTGTAAGGGTTGACGGGAACGGGTTTGGCCCAGCCGAAGGCGGGCGCCCGGATCAGGACGAGGAGGATGGGGAGGAGGATGGTCCCGATCGGATCGATGTGGGCGAGGGGATTGAGGGAGGCCCGGCCCAAGGCCGCCGCCGTCGGGTCGCCGAACTTGTTGGCGGTCCAAGCGTGGGACGCCTCATGGACGGTGATGGCGAACAGCAGGACGAACAGGCTGATGACGATGTTGACGATACCCATAGCTTAAATCCTCGCTATTTATAGCATATCGGAAGCCAAGAAGAAAGGGCGCGCGGGCTTTTAAAGCCTTCTTGTTATACGAACGGAAAAGCTCTCTTTCTTCTCGGAAGCCCGTGCATTTGGCGCCGGTTTGGGTATAAAATAAGAATGTTTCGAAGGGAATAAAGGGGGGAACGAACATGATGGTCGCACCCAGGAATTCGGCGGGGGCTTGGTATTATTTTATCAAGAGGAATTTTCCGGCCCTGCGGCGACGGATGGAGGACCTCAAGGCCATCGGGGCCAGGTTCGTCCGGCTCTGGATTCCCTGGAGCGAGGTCGAGAAGGAAGAGGGGAGGTTCGATTTCTCCTATTTCGATGATATCATCTCGACCATCGCCGCCACGGGCTTGAGGCTGGACATCACGCTTTGCTCCCTGATGGCTCCGAAATGGTTCTGGGAGAAGTATCCCGACGCCCGGCACTTGAACGAACGGAACGAGCCCGTCGGAGAGCCGCTCCCGGATCGGGTTCAATCCGCGCCCATCAGCCTTTGGCATCCCCAGCTCAAGCCCCAGACGGCAAAGTTTATCGACCGATGCTTTTCTCTGTGCCTCGACAAATGGGCCCCGTTGATCCTGTTCGTCAAGGCCTCGATGGGGCGGCATAATGAGCCCAACTATCCCGACCCCAAGTATTTCTGGTGCTACGATCCGCTGGCCCGCGCGGATTTTCGGGCCCGGATGCAAGAGAAATATGGGCGGGATGTCTCGGCGCTGAACGCAGCCTGGGGAACCGGCTACGGGACGTTCGGCGAGGTCGAAGTCCCCGAGCCCGCCCGTTTCAAGTCGTTGACGACGTCCAGCCGCGCCGACTTCATCGATTGGTACCGGGACGTCAAGGACGAATTCGTCCTGTGGACCATCCAGACGATCCTCCCTCGCCTCAAGCCCCATCAGAAGCTCGTCGTCTATCCCGCCGGCTCGGACGACGCGGACGCCCACCGGGAGGACTTCATCCATAAAGGCAAGGTCCATCCCGCCTTGAGACAGATGGCCAGGAATTTTTGGCTGATCGAGAAATGCCGGGAGCTCGGCCTGGTCGCCCAGTACGCGGGCCTTGGGATCAAAGTGCGCCGGGAATTCCTGAAACAGTTGGCGGACCGCTGCCGGGCGGCCGGCATCCCCCTCTACGGGCAGATCGCCGGCCTGCAGAGCCGGTGCGGCGAGGCCAATAATCCCGAGGCGATCGCCGAGCTGATCGTCGAGTTCGAACTTCACGGCTTGGGCTGGAACAAGGACCAAGACGTCTATGCCACCGCTACCCAGCCCAACAAGTGCTTCGAGCAGTTGAAGAAAGCGTTCAAGCTCATTGACGATCATTACCAGGAAAAACCCGCAAACCCCGTCCTATCGGGCATCCGTCACGTCCTGCGCGGGGATTTAGCCTCGATCGAGTGGACCACGGACAAGCCCTGCGACGGCGTCGTCATTTATGGGACCAAGTCCGGCTTCCTCTCGAGTCTATCGTCCTACAGCCGGACCTTTACGCTCCCGCATGCCGTCGAGCTCCGCGGCCTGCGGACCGGCGTCCCCTACTTTTACGTCGTTTCGAGCATGGACCCCAACGGCCATGCTTCGTGCTGGCAGGAGCGGTCCTTCACGCTCAGCCCTTGAGGATCTTGGCCACCTCGTCCTTGTCGACGTCCAGGATGTAGGGAATGCCCGAGATGTTCGCGGCGTCCTTGGTCAGGGAGGCGATGTCGTCCCGGGTGATGTAGTGGAGCGCGAACTTGCGGGCGCCGGCCATGAGCTGGCGCAGGCCCTGGCTGAGGCGGTGGAAGTAGGTGTAGACGCCGATAGCGCCGGTCGGGAGGTCCTTGAAGCGGTCCTTGTACTTCCGCTTGAGATCAGGCCCGGTGATGAAGATCTCGTCGACCGAGTTGCCGAACCGTTCGATGTAGACCGGAATCTGGCCCTCGTCGATCCGCTTGCCGATCGTCTTGCCGACCATGGCCGCCGCCATCGGGCTGCGGGCCATGCCGACGCCCTTGACGTAGGGCGCGCCCAGGGCGAGGCCCTTGAAGATCTGGTCCTCGAAGGTCACGCCGCCGGCCAGGATGATGTCCGGAACGTACTCGCCGGCTTGGGCGAGTTGATGGGCGTATTTGTAGGTCAGGCTCCAGATCTCCACGACGGGGACGCCCCATTCGTTCATCATCCGCCAGGGGCTCATGCCCGTTCCGCCTCCGGCGCCGTCCACGGTCAGCATGTCGATCTTGGCCTTGGAGGCGAACTTGACGGCCCGGGCCAGGTCGGCCGGCCGATAGGCGCCCGTCTTGAGGAAGACGTACTTGGCGCCGGCCTTGCGGAGCTCCTCGACCCGTTTGTAGAAACCTTCCTCCTCGACCATGCCGAGGCGGGAGTGTCGTTCGAACTCCTTGAAGCTTCCTTTCTCGAAGGCCGCGATGATGTTCGGATCATCGGGGTCGGGAAGGACAATGTAGCCGCGGCTCTTGAGCTGCTGGGCCTTCTTGAGGTTCTTGATCTTGACCTCGCCGCCGATGTCCTTGGCGCCCTGCCCCCACTTGAGCTCGACGATCTCGATGCCCAATTTCTCGATGACGTATTCCTGGACGCCGAGCCGGGTATCCTCGACGTTGGCCTGGACGACGACGGCCCCGTAGCCCTGGTCCCGCCAGTCCGTGAAGCTCTTGATCCGGAACTCCATGTCGGGCGAGCGGACGACCCGGCCGTTGCGGATCTCGGTTCCCTCGTCCATGCCGCAGACGTTCTCGCCGATGGTCAGGATGCAGCCCGAGATGGCCGTGCCGGCGGCCAGCCCGGTCCAGTTCTGCCGGGCGATGTTCGTCGATCCCATCCCGGCGAGGACGAACGGGAGCCGGAGCTTGATCCCCTTGTCGCGGCCGATCCGGGTTTCGGTCGTGACCTTCTCGAAGGTCGCCTTGTCGCTGTCGGCCTCGACGCCGTAGGCGCCGGCGGCCGTGCCCATGATGCTGAAGTGGGACAGGTCGACCGGGTAGTCCTTTTCGCTGGCGGCCGTGATCAGGCCGAACGGCTGGGGATAAAGGACCTCGGTCCCGCGGTAGGCGGATTTCCCGATCTCGCACATCCCGATGCAGCCGTCCACACAGGTCACGCACATCCCGCTGAAGGGGCTGATCGATCCCTTGGTTCTGTTCTTGGTCAGGGTCGCCGCGCTTCGATTGAGCTTCGTGTAAGACATGTCCGTTCCTCCTTGTTAGTTCCTGATTTGTCTATCGGTCATCCGGTTCATGGAAGTGGCTGAGCCGTTCTCCGGTTCATTTCCCCGCCGTCGGTTTTTCGCGGACGCACGTTCCGCACCGCCCGGCGTCATACATCCAGCATTGGAGGTCGTCGAAGTGGTCCAGACAGGTCGGGTCCATCGTCAGACAGCCGTTGCAGAGGACCGTCTCGGCCTGGGGGCCCTGGCAGCGGAGCTGACAGGCCGGGCAAATGTAGATGCAGGCTCCGCACAGGCGGCACTCCTCGGAGCGGATGTCGAACGGCGTCGAAATCTTCCGCCGGTGGCCCCGGTTCTGGAACCCGATCGCCCGGCCGTCCATCTGCTCCGCGCACATCCGGACGCACAGCCCGCACAGGATGCACTCCTCGTTCTTGGGCTTGAAGCGGACCTGGGTGACCCCGAACTGGGAGGCGAGGTCCTGGAGCTGCTTCGAGCCCGGCGCCATGGCAAGCATGAGCTCGACCATCATCCGCCGGGCTGCCCAAACCCGCTTGGTGTCCGTGCGGACGACGATGCCCTCCTCGGCCGGGTAGGTGCAGGAGGAGGCGAGCTTGGTCTTGGGGCCTTCGCCGATCTCGACGACGCACAGGCGGCAGCCGCCCCAGGGCGTCAGCCCCTCGTGGTAGCAAAGGGTCGGAATCTCCAGGCCGTAAAATTTGGACGTCTCGAGGATTGTCCAGCCTTCCTCGGCCTGGACCATCATGTTGTTCATGCGAAAGGTGATCATGGTCCCTCTTAAATGATCTGAATGGCCTCGTCGCGACGCGTTTCGATGGCGTCGAAGCGGCAGGCTTCCAGGCAGGCGCCGCATTTGATGCACTTCGTCTGATCGATCGAATGGATGTCCGAGCGCGTCCCCTTGATGGCTTGGGTTGGGCAGGCGTTCTTGCAGGCTAGGCAGCCCGTGCACTTCTCGGCGATGACCAGATAGCGGATGAGGGCCGGGCAGACGCCGGCCGGACAGCGCTTGTCCGTGATGTGGGCTTCGTACTCATGGCGGAAATACTGGAGCGTCGACAGGATGGGGTTGGCCGCGGTCTGGCCGAGGCCGCACAGGGAGGCGTCCTTGCAGGTCTGGGCCAGCTCTTCCAGGAGGGCCAGGTCGCTCTCCTTGCCCTTGCCCTCCGTGATGTCCTTGACGATCTCCCACATCCGTTGGGTCCCTTCCCGGCAGGAGACGCATTTCCCGCAGGATTCATCGCGCAGGAAATTCATGAAGTACTTGGCGATGTCGACCATGCAGGTCCTGTCGTCCATGACGATCATGCCGCCCGACCCCATCATAGCCCCGGCCTCGGTCAGGCTTTCGTAGTCGACGGGGAGGTCCAGGAGCTTGCGGGGTATGCAGCCGCCCGAAGGCCCGCCGATCTGGATGGCCTTGAACTCGCGGCCGCCGGGAACGCCGCCGCCGATACCGTAGACGATGTCCCGGAGGGTGATCCCCATCGGGACCTCGACCAGGCCCGTGTTGTTGATCTTGCCGACCAGGGAGAAAATTTTCGTTCCCTTGCTCGCCGCCGTGCCGAGGCCGGCGAACCATTTGGCGCCGCGCCGGATGATGTTGGGGACGGTCGCCCAGGTTTCGACGTTGTTGATCGTGGTCGGCTTTTTCCACAGGCCCTGCCGGGAGGGAAAGGGCGGCCTTTGACGGGGGGTAGCGATCCGCCCCTCGACCGAGGCCATCAGGGCGGTCTCCTCTCCGGAGACGAAGGCGCCCGCGCCCTGGACGATCTCGATATCGAAGGCGAATCCGGTTCCCAGGATGTCCTTCCCGAGCAGACCGTAGTCCCTGGCCTGGCCGATGGCGATCTCGACCCGCTGGAGGGCCAGGGGGTATTCGTTCCGGATGTAGATGAAGCCTTTCCCGGCCCCGATCGCCTTGGCCCCGATGACCATCCCCTCCAGGATGGCGTGGGGGTCCGCCTCGAGGACGGAGCGGTCCATGAACGCGCCCGGATCACCCTCGTCGCCGTTGCAGATGAGGTATTTGGGGGTCGCCTTCTCGCGGCGGCAGGTCTCCCATTTCTTGCCGGTCGGGAAGCCGGCGCCGCCCCGGCCTCGCAACCCGGACGCGGTGATCTCGGCGATGATTTGTTCGGGCGTCATCTCGGTTAGGGCCTTGGCCATGGCCTCATAGCCATCGAAGCCGATGTATTCGTCGATCTTCTCCGGGTCGATCCGTCCGCGGTTGCGGAGGACGATGAGCCGCTGGTGCTTGAAGAACTCGATGTCCTTCATCTTGGGGATCGGCTCTTTCTTGGCGGGCGGGACGTACATCAGCTTCTTGACGGGACGTCCCTTGAGGAAGTGCTCTTCGACGAGATGGGGAATGTCCTCGAGCTTGAGCTGCTGGTAGAAGATTCCGTCCGGCTGGACGAGCAGGATGGGGCCCCTCTCGCAGAATCCGTTGCAGCCGGTGGCGATGACGAGGACCTCGTCCTGGAGGTCCCGTTTTCGGATTTCCTTTTCGAGGGCCTCCTTGATCTTGAAGGATCCGCAGGACACGCACCCCGTCCCGGCGCATACGAGTAGGTGAGTTCGATGTTGTTTCAAGGATCCCTCTCAGTACGCGGTTTCGCTTCCGATGGCCAGGGCGTAGGCGACGACGGGATGGCCGCCCAGGGCGTGCTCGACCAGGATCTTGCGGATCTTGTCGGGCGTCAGGTCGACGTACTTCACGGGCGGCTGGTCCTTGAGCTCGACCGTGGCCATCGGCTCGCGGTTGCAGAGCCCGGCGCAGCCCGAGGTCGTCACGATGACGTCCTTGACGTCCTTGGCCTTCATTTCATCCAGGAGCGCGTCCATGATATCGCGGGCGCCGGCGGCGATCCCGCAGGTGCCCATGTGGACCGTGACCTTGGCCCGGCCCTCGCTGCCCCGGATCGTGGCCGTGGCCCGCGCTTTCTCCCGGATTCTTTCCAAATCCTGGATGCGGAGTTTCTTCTTCTCGACCACCGGCCGCGCCTTCCGGACGGCCGTGGCTTTCGGAGTCCTTTTCTCGGCTTTGGGTTTGTCCTTCATTTTAATAGACTTTTTGACTGGCATGGTTCTTGTGATCCTCCTCATGACGCTAGGCTCTTGGCCGGACTCGATTTCTGCGGCTTGGCCGGGGGCGCTTCCGGCTTCCGATATTTCTCCAGGATCTTGCTGACCTTCCGGATCGTGGCGTGGCCGTGGTATTCTCCGTCGACGACGACGACGGGGCCGATCGCGCAGCAGCCGAGGCAGGCGACGGTCTCCAGCGTGAACTGACCGTCCTTGGTCGTCTGGCCGGGTTCGACCTCGAGCTTCCGTTCGAATTCCTCGAGGATCTTGGGTCCCCCCCGGACATGACAGGCCGTCCCCAGGCAGATCAAGCAGGTGTGCTCGCCGCGCGGGGTGAGGCTGAAGGCCCGGTAGAATGTTGCGACACCGATGACCTCGATCAGGGGCATGTCCAGCGCTTGGGCGACATAACGGAGGGCCTCCGGCGGCAGATACTTGTGCTCGGTTTGGACGTCAAGCAGGATCGCGATCAGGTTCTTCTTAAGGCCCTTGTGCTTTTTGATGATGGATTGAGTTTTTTGGATCTTGAAAGCCAAGGCTAGCCCTCCCGTTTTAGGAAATCGTTAGCAGACCGCGGATGTTGGTTTGGGTTCAGAATAAATGCGTCGTACATAAAAATGAGATTGGATTTATAGCAGAACGATTCGGACTTTGTCAAGTCAAGCACGGACCGCAACCTTCAAGTTCTCCCGATGCGTCTCAGGCCGACTTCCAGCGCTTCCGAGACTCCCCGGATCGCATCCGGGGTCAGGGCGGCGGAAAGTCCAAGGGCCTTGAGATAGCGCCGGCTCCGGAACTCGAAGAGGCGCCCGTTCCGGCTGTGGCGGTAGACGAGATCGATCTCGGCGTGGCCGAGGACGATGACCATCAGAGTCCCCTTCATGTTCGTCAGGGGCGGCCGGTCGATGTGGCCGTGCCGGAAACGGGCCGCGACTTTCGTCCCTTTGTTGAGCGCCGCGCGAATCGTCACTCTTCCGCCGCAATGTTCGGCCGCCTGGGCCAGGAGCGGAAGCCCGAGCCCCGTCCGCTTCCCCTTCGTGGTGAAGAACGGGTCGAGGGCCTTCCGGAGAGTCCGTTGCGACATCCCCGGCCCGTTGTCCGACACGCGGATCCCGAGGAAGTCCCGTCGTTCGTCCTCGGTCACGGTCACGAAGATCCGGGTCGCTCCGGCCGCGATGGCGTTCTCGACGATGTCAAGAATGTGAAGGGACAGGTCCTCCATCATGGTTCGCAGACCCTCCGTCCCTTTCCGCTCTTGAAGGCCATCCGGACCTCTTCAAAGACGGGGGCGGCCAGGAGGAGGTCGGTCGTGGTCCGGCCGATCTCCTCGGGGCAATGGGCATCGGAGAAACGAACCAGGGGGATGTCGGGGGGAGGAGCGAGGGCCGCCCGGGCCTCGGGGATGGTCATCAGGGGAGAGACCTCGAGGGCGTCGAGCTCGAGGTCGGAAGGGATGAACCCCAGCTGGGAGATGATGCTGAACGCTCCCCGGTCGATATGGGACGCGATCGCCAGTCCCTTCCGCCGATGGATGAGCTCCACGACCTCGAACACGGTCAGCCGGGTCGCCCCGAACAGACAGTGGGGGCTGAAACCCAGGACCTCGTCATCCTCGTTGACGATGACCTGATCCTTGAGGAATTTGTCCTCGGCCGGGAGCGCCGGGAGCCCGCGGAACACCTCCTCCTGGACGGGAAGGATATCGTCCATGGTCGGGAACAGACCCAGGATGTGGACTTCTTCCTCGGAGGTCAGCTCCATGCCCGGGATGACCGTCAGCCCCGTTCCGCGGGCGGCCTGGAGGACCGCCGCCGCGTTTTCCGCCGTGTTGTGATCGCAGACGGCGATGATCCGGAGTTTCTGGTCGAGGGCCCGCTCAACGATCTTGCGCGGATAGATCGACAGCTCTCCGCAGGGCGACAGGCAAGTATGGATATGGAGGTCGGCCCGGAAGCGCCTGAGCGCCATTATTTTTCTTTGAGCCCCAGACCATAGACCCTCCCCACGAATTCGTAGGCGCTCAGAGGGGTCCCCAAGACGGGGATCCGCTCCTTGTCCGCCCGCGCGGTCGTTTCGGCGGCGGGTTCCCGTCCGTTGACGAGAACGATCGCCGCCAGCTCCTTGAGGGCGGCGACCGCGACGATATTGGGATGGACCTGGAGAGTGATCCAGAGCTGGTCCTTCCGGCTGTGGGCGATGACGTCGCTCAGGAGGTCGCTCGCGTAGCCGCCGCTGACCGT
The DNA here is from genome assembly GCA_963702005.1 of Candidatus Aminicenantota bacterium. Lineage (GTDB taxonomy): Bacteria > Acidobacteriota > Aminicenantia > Aminicenantales > JAFGBC01 > JAFGBC01. Next base: position 4,228,933 of record OY969696.1, on the reverse strand, counting down.
CCGCGCCATCTCCGACCGCCCGGCGTAGACCTTGAGCTCAAGCCGTTCGACGATGTCGGCCAGGTTCATTTTTTCTCCTTGTTCGTGAACGGACAATCGGAGAGGGGCGCCAGGCCGCGAACGACATCGTCGGCCAACGTCCGGCAGTCGGGAGCGCCGCAGGCCCCGCAGTCTTTGCCCGGAAGCTGTCTGATGAGTTTGTTTCGGCGCTTGGCCTTCTGTATGGCCTGGGCGGGATCGCCGTCGAGGGGAGGAGCCTGGACGGGCTGCACCGGATGGCGAAAAGACAGGAAGTCCTTATGATAGAGCTGGCTCATGTCCGAGTCGTCGACCACGGTCCGTTCTCCCATCATGCCGACCAAGCGCAAGATCCGGCTTTTCGCCAGGAACCGGTTTTCGACGGCCAGCGGGCCTCCCACGCAGCCATCCGGGCAGACCGTGCACTCGAGGAGGTCCACGTCTTTGAGAAGACCCATTTCGACCTGATCCAAAACTCGGATCGTATCCCGGACTCCGGAAACGGCGACCGTCCGATGGTGCTTGAGACCCCGCGTTTCTCCCCCCGAGAGGGCCGTGCCCATCCCGATTCCGCTGAAGAGGGTTTCCGGGAAGAGATGGCACATGATCGTATCTTCCTGGCTTTGCCGGAGGGCTTGAAAGATCGGGTTGTAGATGTCCCGGATCGAGATAGCTCCGTCCAGGTAGGATTTTTCCATCGAGACGGGGTAGTTGATCGAGACTATCTTCGCCGGGCAGGGCGTGATGTGGATGATGCCGATGTCGGAGGGCGCGATCTTGAGAACCCGGGGCAGATTGGCCCTCAGGATCTTGGCCGCGATCTCGCGCGGGGGTTCGATCGGGACGATCAGTTCGCAGAGCGAAGGAAAACGCCGCTGGATGAGGCGGACGACGACGGGACAGGTTGAGGCGATGAGCGGCCGGGGCCTGGCGTGGCTGTCGATGTATTTCTCGATGGCCGAGTTGTTGAGCTCGCAGATCGTGCTGAGCTCGTAGACGTAGTCGAATCCGATCCGGCGCAGGGCGAACAGAATCTCGTTGGGGAGCGTGGCATTCTCGAATTGTCCGTAGAGAGGGGTCGCCGGGATGGCGACCTTGTATTTGAAGGCGTTCAGGTCCGAGAACGAGGTCGTCAGGGAATCGATAGCGTCCCGGGGACAGAACCGGATGCATTCCCCGCAGTCGATGCACAGCTCGTTGAAAATGAGGGCCTTTCCGTTCTTAATCCGGATCGCCTTGGTCGGACAGGCCGTCAGGCAGTGAACGCACCCGATGCACTTTTCCGTGTTGATATGAAGCGGGTTGCGGTTGGTTTCCGTCATGGCTTATGTCCGTTGGTCAGGAACGTCAATTCCAGCCGCGTCCCCCGGCCAACCTCCGAGACGATCCGGAAGTCGTCGGTGTTCTTCTTGATGTTGGGGAGACCCATACCGGCGCCGAACCCGAGTTCCCGCATTTCCGGGGTGGCCGTCGAATAGCCCTCGCTCAGGGCCAGCTCGACGTCCTCGATGCCGGGGCCGTTGTCCTCGACGACGATCCGGACCCGGTCCGGGGTGACCGACAGGTCGAAACGGCCCTGCCAGGCGTACATGATGATGTTCATCTCGGCCTCGTAGGCCGCGATCGCAGCGCGCCGGACGACCTGGGAGCTGAGGCCGATCTCCTTGAGAAGATTCTTGATCTCGCAGGAGACTTCCCCGGCCCGGCTGAAATCTCCGCCCTTGACCTGGAATTCCTGCCGAAGGGCGTTGTCTTCGCTCATCGGTCGCCTTCCGGAAAGGAGCGGGAGATTCTCGAGCAGGCTTCGAACATGGAACAGGCCGTCGAGATGATCGGCAGATTGTGGAGCCTGGCCTCGCCCACGACCTTCGCATCGGGACGTTTCCCCTGGACGAGGACGATGGCCGAGGCGTCGGCCAGGCGGGCCGTGCGGACGACATGGGCGTTGACCAGTCCCGTCACCAGGACCGATCCCGGGTCCATGTAGGCCAAGACGTCGCTCATCAGATCCGAAGCGAAAACCTTTGAATATTCCGACTCGAGATCCAAGTCCGGCGTAAGCAATTCCCCGCCGAGCAGGTCTCGAATCTCTCTAAGGGTCATCATTGGTTGACGACGGAAGGGAAGATGGATAATCTTCCCCTACGCTTAGATATTATTCTAAGCCATGGATCTAGGATCGTCAAGGCCGCCCGGCGAGCCGCCGGCCGAGCCTAATGATTCAATCAGAGGAAAGGCAGGTAGCGGAGGACCTCGTACTCGCTGACCTGCTTGTCGAACTCGCCCGGGACGTTCGCCGTGTACTCCTCGAGCTCGCAGCGCTTGTTGGCCAGGAAGCGATCGAAAAGATAGACGCCCAGGGTTTCGCGGACGAGGGGGCTCTTTTCCATGACCCGGAGAGCTTCTTCGAGGTTGCGGGGCAGGGTCCGGATCTCGAACTTCTTCTGCCGGGAGTTGCTCATGTGGTATATGTTTTCTTCTACCGAGTCGGGAAGCCGCTCGCCGTCCCGGATGCCGGCCAGCCCGGCCCCGAACATCGCGGCGAAGGCGAGGTAGATGTTACAAGCCGGGTCGGGCGAGCGGAGCTCGATCCGGGTCGCCCGCTCCTTGCCGGGCTGGTACTCGGGGACTCGGATGTAGGCGGAGCGGTTCCGCTGTCCCCAGGCGATATAAACGGGCGCCTCGTAGCCTTCGATCAGGCGTTTATAGGAGTTGATCCATTGGCTGAGGACGGCCGAGATGTCCCGGGCGTGGGCCAGGAGCCCGGCCATGTAGCCCCGGGCCATTTCGGATAGACGGTAGGGATGATCCGGGTCGAAAAAGAGGTTTTTCCCCCCCTTCCACAGGGACTGATGGACATGCATGCCGCTCCCGTTTTGGCCGTTGATGGGCTTGGGCATGAACGTCGCGTAGAGGCCGTGCATCCGGGCGACCTTCTTGACGACGTAGCGGAAGATCATGGCGGTGTCGGCCATCTCCAGGGCGCTGAGATAGCAGAGGTCGATCTCGTGCTGGCCGTGGGCGACCTCGTGGTGGTCGTATTCGGTCTCGATCCCCATCCGATGGAGGAGGAGCTGGATTTCCTTGCGGACCTCGCCGTGGCGGCCCGCGAAGAAATAGCCGCCCTCGTCGATCGCCCGGGGCGTCCGGTCGTCGGGGAAGATGAAAAACTCGAGCTCGGGTCCACACTTGATGTCCTCGACGCCGAAGTCCTGGCGGGCCATGGCCAGGATCCGTTTGAGGACGTACCGGCTGTCGCCCTCGTAAGGCTTGCCTTCCGGGGTCAGGATGTCGCCGAACATCACGCCCTCCCGCCAGACGGCCTCCTCCGAAAAGCCCCGGTAGGTCCAGGGCAGGACGCGGAAGGTCGCCGGGTCGGGCTTGATGACGAGGTCGCTTTCCTCGATCCGGACGAACCCCTCGACCGAAGAGCCGTCGAAGCCCTTCCCGTCCCGGAAGGCAGCCTTGAGTTCCGAGGCGGGGAAGGCGAAATCCATGGGCCGGCCCAGGATGTCGGGGAAGACGATCCGGATGAACTCGATCTTATGTTCGGGGTCGAGAACCGTATCCAGAACCTCCTGGACGTCCTTAAAGCCGAAAGCTTTCAGGGGACGGGAATCGGAATGCATGGAAACCTCCTGGATTGGGTGGGATGGGAAGCGGCGCCCTCCGGAAAAGATTATCTTCGGAGAGCCGATACATTATGCTTATACATATGGCCATAAATTTCCAAGAATGTCAACTAAAATATTATTTTTAATGACAAATGATAAAAAAAAGGCTAAATATGATAACATATGAAGGGAGGCCGCCATGATCGACGACCTGGACAAGAAGATCGTCAGGGCACTGAACGAGAACGCCCGGAAGAGCTTCCGGGAGATCGCCCGCGAGGTGGGGTCATCGGTGACGGCCGTCATCCATAAAGTCAAGGACATGGAAAGCCGGGGGACGATCCGCGGCTATGTCCCCGACGTCAATCCGGAGCACTTCGGGTTGTCCCTGGCCGCGGTCATCGCCATCCGGATCTCCCAGGGCAAGCTCCTCGAAACCCAGAAGAGAATCTCCGAGGACCCCCGCGTCATGGCCGTCTACGACGTGACCGGGGAATGGGATTCCCTCATCGTCGGCTACTTCCGGGGTCGCGACGACCTCAACAAATTCATCAAGGACCTCCTCGTCCTCCGCTATGTGGACCGGAGCGTCACCCATATCGTCCTCAACGTCGTCAAGGAGGAGCGCAGGATCCAGGTTTGAGCGTCCTTGACCCGTTCGCCGACGCTAAGCCCCGCCTTTCAAGGCGGGGACGAGAAGCGAGGCTCAGGGTTAACCCTGAGCAAGCCCCGGCATTCATGCCGGGGAGTCGAAGGGTTGACACGGTGGGCCGTTGTGCCATAATGGCGCTGTCCGGCCTTTCCGGCGAGGAGCGGGACAATGCCCCCCAAGAAAGTCTACGAGCCCACCGGGCATCATTACATCGTCGAATCGTCCGGCTGCGATCCCAAGATCATCGGAAGCATCGAGAAGGTCCAGGAGATCCTGGTCAAGGCCGCCGAGATCGCCGGCGCCCAAGTCTGGGCCATTTCCTTCAGCCGATTCCCCCCGAACGGCGTGAGCGGCGTCGTCGTTATCTCCGAGTCCCATATCTCGACCCACACCTGGCCGGAGATGCGCTACGGCGCTCTCGACATCTACACCTGCGGCAACAATATCGATCCCGAAAAAGCCGTCATCTACGCCGTCGAAGCGTTCGGGGCGACGACCTCCCACATTACGGAAATCACCCGGGGGATCGACGAGGGCGATCACATCTTCTATCACAGCTTCGTCACCTGGGAAGAGAAGCTCAAGAAGGGCGGAAAGAAGAAAGAGCCGTCCAAATAGCGGCCGGCCGGGCTGTAAATTAATTTTACAATCCCGCCCGTGCGGCCCGGCTTTGACGTCCATGTTTAGGCCTGGCTTCGATGGTGGCGCGAGTTCTCCCTTGGCACATTTCATGCTTATCCAAATGGTCAGAGGGATGTAACAAGGTGCCAAGCCCGACAATCCCGAAGGGAATCCCGTTAAGAATCATCCTGGCACTGGGTCTATGTCTCGGCTTCTTTGCTTCCGGCGTCCCGGCCGCGGCGGCCGATCAAACCCTCGAAGAATTCCTCTCGGAATTTCAGAGGACCTTGGAAGCGAAGGAGTTCGATTCTTACCTGAGCTTCTTCGCCCCCGAAATCCGGGAGAAGGAGCGGGCGATCCAGAATGACTTTTTCGACGCATTTTCGATGGACACGGTCAAGCTGGCCCGAGTTCAGCAGCCGCAGGAAACGGGTCCGTCCGTTCAAGTCGGCTTCCAAGCCCTTTACCAAAACGAGTACTCGGGGATGTTCGAGATCTGGCTCCTGGATGTCGTCCGGGCCGAAAGCGGCTGGCAGGTCGCCGGCAAAACCACGACCAGCGCTCTCGAGAACCTCTATAAGGTCCGGATTCCGTCCGACCGGGTCGAGCGAGCCGCTTCCCTCGAAATCAACCACGTCGACATCAAAGTGGCCTTCGAGGACGCCCTCGTTTTTTACGACAACATCCCCCACCTCGATACGGCCCTCGTCGTCATCGGCCGGGGCCGGGTCCAGTTCACGCCGTCGGATCCGATCGAGAAACACCAGCTCGAGCTTTTCTATAAAAAGGATGCCATCCTAGACAAGCTCGACTTCCTGTTCCTGCGCTGTTCGAACCAGTTCTTCCAGAACCAGGTCCGGATCCGGCCCGCCGAAGGGCAGGCCGCCCGGCCCGTTCTCGCCGGCGAGCGGGAGAAGGCCGCCGCCTTGTTCATGCGCTACTATCCGCGCTCGTTCACGATCGAGAACTCGATGACCGGGGAGCTGTTTTCTTTCCTGCCCCAGGGCGACGAGGCCGTGTTGGAGATGAAGGGGAGCCGGGTCGGCGGCCTGACCTATATCTACTCTCCGTTCGGCGAGGACGAGGTCAACGTCTACGCCTCGGACGAGGACCGGATCATCTCTCTCTACTCGCCGCCCGAGACGGGGGACAAGAAGCGGATGTTCATCTCCTTTGGCGAGCGCTATGATGTCGTCCGCACTCAGATCGAGGTCGAGCTCAAGCCGCGCTCCTTCTTCCTGTCGGCCAGGGCCCGGGTCGAGATCGTCCCCCTGATCGATCATCTCGACGTCCTCAAGCTGACGCTCAACCCCGAGCTTCAGATCCTGAAGATCTGCGACGAGGCCGGGCGGGAGCTGTTCTACACCCAGGACCGGCTCCGGAAGATCCTCTACATTTACTTCATCGTTCCTCCGCCCAAGGACGTCCCGGCCGCCGTCACCGTCGTCTACCGGGGCCGGCTCGTGCCGCCCCAGCAAACCGTGGACGTCGTTAGCGGCCGCCAGATCTCGGACGCGATCATCCTCGGGCCGGTCAGCTTCGACAGCGTCCTTTACAGCCAATCCGCGTTCTGGTACCCGGCGGCTCCCAAGGAGGACTTTTTCCAGGCGAGCCTCAAGATCATCGTCCCCCCCGGCTACAAGTGCGTCGCCAACGGAGAGTTCGTGGAGAAGGGCGAGCTCAAGGGGATGGAGCGGGTCGAGGAACTGGACGACGTCGGCAGCGGGGTTTACCGCTTCGTGACCAAGTCCCCCGTCAAATACCTCGCCTTCATCACGGGGCGTTTCGAGAAGGGCCCTCAGGCCTGCGCCGCCCTGCCCATCAGGGTCCTCGTCTCTCCCGAAGTCCGGGACTACCAGAACGAAGATTTCGCCGCCGCCCAGGACATCCTCGCCTTCTTCGAAAGCCGGTTCGGCCCATTCCCGTTCGAGAAGCTCGGCATCGTCCACCGGATCTGGCCCGCGGCGGGGGGGCACAGCCCGGCCTCCTTCGTCGTCCTCAATGAAATCCCCCGGATCGGAAACCGCGGGATGTACATCAACGTCGATAGTCCGGTCGACCTATCCCGCTGGAAGGAATACTTCCTGGCCCACGAAATCGCCCACCAGTGGTGGGGCCAGAACGTGACCTGGGGTACCTACCGAGACCTGTGGCTGGGCGAAGGAATGGCCCAGTTCGGGGCTATCCTCTACCTCCGTAATAAGTACGGCGAGTCCGCCTATACCGCCATCCTTAAAAAGCTCTCTCAATGGACCGAGCGGAAATCCGTGTTCGGGCCGATCCTCCTCGGCTCGCGCCTGTCCCTCCTCGATTTTGAAGCTTACCAGGCCATCATCTACGACAAGGCGGCCCTCATCATGAACATGCTCCTCGACCTCTGCGGCGAGGATGTCTTGTGCGGGGCCCTCCGGGAATTCCAGGAGATCTACCATGCCCGGACGGCCCGGACCCGGGATTTCCAGAAAATCCTGGAAAAGCGGTCGGGACGGGACCTGTCCCGTTTCTTCGACAAATGGTTCTCCTCCCACGCCCTGCCCGAGGTCCGCGTCTCCCAACAGATCATGACCGGTCCGGCCGGGAGCGAGCACCAGGTCGTCGTCAGACAACTCCGCGAGGTCTTCGTCTTCCCGCTCTGGCTCGAGTGGAAGGAGGGGGGCCGGACCCGGACCGAGATGGTCGTCGTCGACCAGGCCGCCCAGACCTTCAGCTTCCCCTTCAGCGGGAAGCCCGGGAAGGTTGTCGTCAATCCCCGCAAGGCCGTCCCCGGGAATTTTTCCGACTGAAGGAGCGCCCCGGGCGCGGGGCGGCGGGCGGCGCGGGCGGGCTCAGGAGATCTGACGGATGTCGATCTTGAGCCGCTTGATCATTTCATTGAGGGTCGTCGGCTTAAGCCCCAGGATCTGAGCCGCTTTGTTCTGAACCCCCTTTGTCTTCTTGAGCGTAGCCAAGATGACCTTCTTCTGGTATTCCTGGAGCTGTTCGTGGAGAGTCATCTCCTCGGAGGCGAAGGCCAGGGCGCCGGCCGCGGCCTCCCTGGCGTTGAGGAGGAAGGGCGGCAGGTTGTCCGGGGTGATGAGCTTGGACCGGGACAGGACGGTGGCCCGCTCGATGAGGTTCTCGAGCTCGCGGATGTTTCCCGGCCAATCGTAGTTCATGAAGAGTTCGAGGACGTCCTCGCTGACGCCCTCGATCGCCTTGTTGTTTTCGCGGCCGTAGACGTCGATGAAGTGCCTGACGAGAAGGGGGATGTCTTCCTTGCGGTTTCGCAAGGGGGGAGCTCGATCTTGATGACGTTGAGACGGTAGAAGAGGTCTTTGCGGAAACCTTTTTGACGGATGAGCTCCTCGAGGTCCGTGTTGGTGGCGGCGATGATCCGGACATCGACCTTGATCGTCTTGGTCCCGCCCAAACGCATGAACTCGCGCTCCTGCATGACCCGGAGGAGCTTGGCCTGGGTCTCGAGGTTGATCGAGGAGACTTCATCGAAGAAGATCGTCCCCCGGTCGGCCGCCTCGAACAGTCCCTTCTTCTGGTTGACGGCCCCGGTGAAGGCACCCTTGACGTGGCCGAACAGGTGGCTTTCGAGGAGGTCGGGGGGGAGGGAGCCGCTGTTGACCGTGATGAACGGGCCGCCCGCCCGATCCGAGTTCTGATGAATGGCTTTGGCGGCGAGCTCCTTGCCCGTCCCGCTCTCTCCCTGGAGGAGGATCGTGCTCCGGCTGGGAGCGGCCGCCTGGATACAATCGTAAACGCGTTGCATGATCCGGCTCTTGCCGATCAAGGCGTCGAAGCTGAACTTGCGCTTGAGCTCGTCCTTGAGCCGGAAGTTTTCCTCGGTCAGGCGCTTGTGGTCGAGGCCGCGCTGGATGGTCAGCAGGAGGTCGTCGTGCTTGAACGGTTTCTGGACGTAGTCGTAGGCCCCGCTTTTCATGGCCGAGATGGCCGAGTCGACCGAGGCGTAGGCCGTGATGATGATGGCGACGACCCAGGGGTCGATCTTGCGGAGCTCGCGGAGGACCTCGAGGCCGTCCATGCCGGGCATGAGGAGGTCCAACAGGACGAGGTCGAAACCGGCCCCGTCATGTTTGGCCAGGGCCTCGGCTCCGTTGGCCGAGATTTCGACCTCGTAGCCTTCCGAGGTCAGGAACTGGCCGAGGACGTCGTGGATGACGGGTTCGTCGTCGATGATGTGGATCCGTCCTTTGTCGTTCATGGTCTAATCGTCCGTGACCCGGGCCGGAGGACGCGGCCTCCGATCCAGGTCGAGAGGGATGAAGATGGAGAAGCAGGTGCCCTTCCCGGCCTCGCTTTCGACGCTGATCCGTCCTTCATGCTCGTTGATTATAGCATAACTGATCGAGAGGCCGAGGCCCGTCCCCTTGCCGACGCCCTTGGTCGTGAAAAAGGGGTCGAAGATGTGGGAGAGATGCTGGGGCTGGATGCCGGTCCCGGTATCCGTGATCTTGATGACGGCTTCGCCCCCGGCCTCGCCGAGGACGATCCCGAGGGTTCCGCCGCCCGGCATGGCGTCGAGGGCGTTGAGGATGATGTTGATGAGGACCTGCTGGAGCCGTTCGCCCTGGGCCCAGAGCGGCCGGACGGGGGCCAGGGCGAGCACGAGGGTGATGTTCATGGTCTTCAGCTTGTAATCGATCAGGGAAATGATCTCGTCAATGGACTCTTTGAGGTCGACCCGGTGGAAGGCGGTCGTCGAGGGGTTCCGGGCGAAACTGAGGAGGTTTTTGATGATCCGGCTGACCCGGTCCGTCTGGAATTCGATCTTCCCCAGGATCTGGGCGTAGTGTTTGTCGGTCAGCTTCTTCTGGAGCATCTGAACGTAGCTCGAAATCCCGGTCAGGGGCGTGTTGATCTCGTGGGCGACGCCGGCCGAGAGGAGGCCGATCGAGGCGAGCTTTTCGGAGGTCAGCAGCTGCTGCTGGAGGCGGATCTTCTCGGTCGTATCTTCGAAGACGATGATCGTTCCATAAGGATTCATCAGGTTGTCGAAGAGGGGCGTGCGGGCGATGTCGAAAATCCGCTTCGCGCCGTCCGGCGTGTCGAGGGTGATCTCGCTCAGGAGGCGGAAGTCCTGCTGGGTGTCGGACGGAAAGAGGGCCGAATAGGTCCGCTCGCCCAGGACATCGAACAGGGTCCGGTTCAGGACTTCCTCCTTCTTCCGGGCGAAGACGTCCTCGAGGACCCGGTTCCAGCCGATGATCCGGCCGGCCTGGTCGAGAACGGCCACTCCGACGGTCAGACTCTCGATGATGTCTTCGCTGTAGTCCTTGAGGCGCTCGAGCTCGAGGGTCCGGATGCTGGCCTGGTTGTAGAGGGTGGCGTTCTCCAGGGCGAGGGCGACCGAAGAGGAGATCGTCGTCAGGAGATCCCAATCCTCGCTCGTCAGATAGGTGTCGTCCTCCTTCTTCCCCATGCCCAGGCATCCGATGAGCTTGTTCTCGACCTGGAGGGGGAGGACATGGAAGAAACCGCGGCTCGACAGCGCCTCGAATTTCTTCTGGAACTCGCGCCGTTCGGCCAGCGGGAAATAGGATAGGTAGTCCCGCTCGCGGAGCATGACCTCCAGGGCGGGGTCGAGTCGGACCTCGCGCAGGCCGGCCGGTATCTCGCCTCGGCTCCGGAACACGGACAGGACGGTCGGATCGCCGCCGGCGGGAAGGAGGAGGGCGATCGAGCGCAGGGAGAGCGCGTTGGCGATGAGCTCGAGAAGAGAGTCGGACAGCCGCTCCAGGTTCCGTTCCCGGCTCAGCTCCTTGGAGATGGACAGGAGCGTCCGCCGGTAGGCATAACTCTGGCGGTAGATGACGCGGTCGAGAAGGTACTGGAACAGCTTTTTGAGGGGCGAGAACAGCGTCGCCCCGAGCAGAATGGCCAGAATCCCCAGGATGAGGGCGTTGAGCTTGTACTCGGTGAAGAACCGGGTCTGGGCGCTGACGATGAAGTAGACGCTGGCGATGACGACGTAGGAGAAGAGGAGGGTCGCCGCCTTTTTGATCAGGACCTCGAAGTCCATCAGCCGGTAGCGCGAGATCGAGTAGGCGAACGTCAGCGGGATGAGAGCCTGAAGGATCACGGACAACTCCCCGGCCTTGGTCGGGGCCAAGCCGACCAGGATGGGGACGACGTAAAAAACCGTGAACGGGATGATCCCGAAGCCGAGCCCGAACGCGACCCCTTTGAGCTGTTTTTTGACGATGAGGTTGGGCGGTTTCAGGGCGCTGTGGCCGATCGTGACCAGGGCGACGATCATGAACAGCGCGAAGTGGTAGAGGCTCAGCTTCTCAAGCGTATCGTGAAAAGCGATGGCCCATGCGTCCGTTTTCCCGCCTTGGGGAATGAGGTGAAGGGCGAGGTGGGCCATGACCAGGATGAGGCCGGGCGCATAGATCCCGAGAATCATCGACGGCTTGTTTTTTACGAGGCGTTTTCGCTGGGGGAAGATGAGGAAAAAGTGGAGCAGGAGGGGCGGGAAGAGGAGGAAGGCGACCTTGTCGAGCCAGTAGAAAATACTGTCCAGCACGTCCAGGTCGCCGGTCGGAGAAAAGATATAAAAGGAATAAAAGGCCATGCAGAGAAGATAAAAATAGACGAAGGCCAGGGTGAATTGACGCCGCGAGTTCAGAAAGACGACGAGCCCGATGACAAGGGTTGTTAAACCGATCAAGGCCAGATAATAATAGATGAGGTCGGAGCCCCGCGAGGTCGGGTAGAACGACGGATAAATGAGCTCGCCCTGCCGGTTGATCTGGTAAATGAGCTTTTGGCTTCCGGTCCAGGCGAGCCAGAGGCTTTTCTTGATATCGATCCGGGTTTGGGCCGGCGTCTGGTTGATGGAATAGAGGATGTCCCCTTTCTTAATGCCGGCCAGGTAAGCGGGGCTTCCCTCCTCGACCTTAACCGCGGTCAGGGCGGCGCCCTTCTTCTCCCAAGAAACGCCGTCGGTCGGCTCTTGCCAGATGATCTTCCGGTAAAGATTGACGCCGCCCAGGACGAGGAGGAAGAAGACGGGGACGAGGATGAGGAAAAGTCTCTTGTTCATCGTCCGTTCAATTCAAAAAAATGAATCCCGTGGGCAAAAAAAATTCGGGACTCTCAGTCCAGAATGTGCCTGAACCCGGACCGGATGGCCCATTTGGTCCTGGACTGCCGGAGCATTTTTTTGAGGAGGGGATTCTCCTTGAGGCCGAGCGGCGCCGTGTTCCGGGAAAAAAAATTGCTCAGGTAATCCCACTTGGGCTTTTTGGCCGGCCGTTCTTGGGGAGTCGCCGCCGCGAGCAGGAAAAAGGCGGCCAGGATGGCCGGCACCACGGTTCTCCGCCTCATAACGATGATGAAGATAACCCTTTCGCCGGGCTTTGTCAATCGGGCCGGGACGGCTCGGGCCAGAATGGCTCGAAGGTGCGTTTGCTTTCCCCTGCCAGGCTCAGCAGACGAGGCTTCTAGTACTCAGGGTTTCCCTGAGTATGGGGTTCGTACGGCCTTCTTCATCGACTATCCTTCGCCCTCGCTAAAGAAAAAAAATATAATAGACGTGTCCGCCCATCTACCCCATCAGCTTCGCCTGTCCCCCCCACAAACATCGACACGCGCTCCCGCTCTCAGACGACCCTCTTCCTGGCCCGTTGCCGCGCCACCCCACCTTTCTTTAATCGAACCCCGGATGAAAAATTTCTCTCGGCCGGATCTTATTTATCTGTTTCGACTCCGACCAAGACGGCTTTGCCGTTGCGGCCCGAGCGCAGGGCCGTCCCCAGGCCGGCGGCGTCCTTGAACGCCCGGATTGTAGCGCTGACGGGCAGGCTGGACGTGAGCAGCCCGTTGCTCTGGACCAGGTTGTAGTCCAGGATGTAGAAATCCTTGAGCGTCGCGGTCGGCGTGCTGCTGCTGACGACGGTCGTGGGGAGGATAATGTCCCAGCTGAGAGTCCCCGCCGTCTGTCCGGGCTTGTGGAGATAGCTGCCGGTGGCGAAGTAGTGATAGGTGTAATCGCTCAGGGGCGAGGGGAAATCGAGGGTGACCCGGAAGTCCATGTAAGCGTTGTCCGTGACCTCGGTCGTGCTGAGGAACTTGAGGTCTCCGCTCGTCGACTGGAACTGGACGCTTCCCGCGTAATAGACGAGGCCGCCCGCGTAGTTGAGCTTGGTCGTCGCCAGGTTGGAGATCGTCAGGGTGTTCGGCGTCTGCCCGTTGAGGAAGAGGATGAAGTTGGACATGTCGTCGCTGTCGTCGTTCCATTTGACGCCCGATGTCCACTGGGCCCCGATGAGGTCGAGCCGGCCGTCCTTGTTGACGTCGGCCGCGGCGACGGCCCCCGGTTTGCGGTCGAAGCGGAGGTGCTTAGCGAGGGAAAACAGGGCTTCGAAGGCCCCCGTGCCCAATCCTTGAAAGAGGTCGATCCCATCCGTTTCGCCGGAGGCGAAGTCGAGCTTGCCGTCCGAATCCAGATCGGCCAGGACGCCTCCGCCCGCCATCGAGGTCTCGCCGCCCAGCATTTTTTTCTTGTTGAACCGTCCGTCCCCCCGGCCGAGCATCGTCCAGCCGCTATTTCCGGAGCTGCCGCTGCCGACCAAGTCAGCCTTATGATCCCCGTTGAGGTCGCCGCGGGTCAGGAAGCGGCCGATGCTTCCGACCATGGTTGACTTTGGCGCCTGGAACGTCCCGTCTTTGTTGCTTTTGAGGTAATGAACATAGCCTTTCACGGGATGTCCGAAGACGGCGTCGTCGTATTTGTCGGCGTCGAAATCGCCGGTCGTAACGCTGCCGTAGTCGCAGACGGCTTGGATCTGAGTCTTCTTGAACTTGGCCTTGCCGAGGTTCAGGAAGGAGAGGAGCGGCCCGCCGTTATTCTGGAAGCCGATGACGTCCGGCTTGCCGTCGTTGTTGAAGTCGAGGACGGCGGCCTGGTTGAAGCCTTTTTGGACCGTGCCGGTGCCGACGTTGACGGCGGCGAGGAGGGAGCCGTCCCCTTTGCCGGGAAAAACGACGAAGTAGGTCTTGGTCGACGGCATATCGACGGCCAGGTCGGGATTCTTATCGCCATTGAAGTCGCCCGGCCCGACGAATTTTTTTCCGATTTTGGAGTGCGCCGTAGTGAAAGATTGCGCGTAGGTATAAGACGCGCTTCCCAGGAAAATCCGGATGAGCTTGGCGGAATTGTCGATGACGGCGATGTCCGGGTAGCCGTCCCGGTTGAGGTCCACGACGACCATGTCGTGGATGGGTCCCGTGACCGGGACCCGGACTTGCCGGAAGGTCGGGGTCTCTGCCCCAAGGGCCGCCGGCAGCAAAGCCAGGCCCGCCGCCAGGAATCCCGCAACGTGCCTTCCTGAATGGAATCTCATGGATCCTCCTCGAATCGAGCTTGCCGTCGTAAGGGCTAATTATTAATACCCGCAAATAAAGCATCCTGTCAACGATATCCTCTTCGAGGGGTTGACCCGTTCGCCGACGCCAAGCCCCGCCTTTCAAGGCGGGGATGAGAGCGAGGCTCAGGGTTAATCATGAACAAGCCCCGGCATTCATGTACTCACGAACCGGAAACGGTTCATGAGTACTGGCGCTCCAATGAGCATTAGTCCGTGGAGCTTCGGCCGGGGAGCAGCCTTGCAGCACTCATGGCTTCCATGAGTGTCGATGATTTGACTTCTTCGGGTACCGATACTATAGTCCTTCCCGATTATGAGTTGCGAGGGGCAGTGATCCAATGACAGCCGCAAAACCCGACCTCGATAGGCTGGCCGCGGACGCCCGGGAACGGATTGGCGCCCTGCGAAGCCGCGTCCTCCGCCGCGCCAACGGCGCCCTGCCTTACGATTACATCGTCCCCAGCGGCGTCTACGAAGAGCAGTGGGATTGGGACGCCTTCTTCGTCGGCCTCCATCTCATCTCGGTCGATCGGGCCGACGGCATTTACCTCAAGAACTGGTGCCTGAACTTCCTCCGCTACACCGAGCCCGACGGACAGACGCCGGGCGGGATCCGACCCTGGGCCGGACGCGACGCCCGCCTCTACCATATCAAGCCGCTGATGGGACAAGCCGCTTACTACGCTTCGATTTCGCTGGGCGATTTCGGCTGGATCGAGCCCGTCTGGGAAAAGATGGCGGCGTGCGTGACCTACCGGGAGCGGAAGATGAGCGACCGGGCGACCGGGCTCGTCAAATGGTGGGACGGTCTGGAGTCCGGGGCCGACAACAACCCGACCCTGGTCCCCCGCTATCACAACAGCATCGCCGCCGGGGACGTCAACGGCTTCATGGTCCTTGACTATAAGGGCATGGCTTTAATCGCCGACCGTCTGGGCAAGTCCGCCGAGGCCGAGGCCTTTCGGGAGCGCGCCGGCAAGTTGACCGACGACGTGAACCGCCATCTCTGGGATCCGGCTGACGCCACTTATTTTAGCTACGACGCTGTCGAAGGTGCGCGGATCCGCTGCGTCACCTACAGCAACCTGATCCCCCTCTGGGCCCGGCTCGCCTCCGACGAGCAGGCCCGGGCCATGATCGAGCGGTACGTCCTCGATCCGGCAAAGCTCTGGTCTCCCTTCGGGATCCGGTCGGTCGCCGCCGACGAGCCTTCCTACAACAACGAGAACGTCATCAAACCCTACTCGAACTGGCAGGGGCCGATCTGGCCCCACTTCAATTGGATGGCCATGCACGCCCTCATCCATTACGGCTATCCGGAGGCAGCCCTGACCGTGGCCGAGCGGGTCACCCGGCTATGCCTGGCGGACCTGGCGGCCAACGGCATGATGCACGAGAATTATCACGCCGAAACGGGCGCCCCGCTCGCCGCGCCCGATTTCGTGAGCTGGAACCTGCTGGTCGCCCAGATGATCGACGAGGCGCGGACGCGGACGTTCAAGCCCGACCCCGCCCAAGCGCTGTGGGCTTGAGGCCGACGCCGGCGAGACCGTCCTCCTCTTCCTGTTGACACCGTTCCGCAGAGGGATATATCATCTGGCCAAGGCTATGAGGCTATAGGTTTCAAACAGGGGATTCCTATTACTTCAGCTCAGCTTTTTGTTCGTCGTTGCGATCGGGGAGAGGAGGGACGATGGGACGGTCAAGGCTGATTCCGGCTCTAATCTTATTCGGGGCGCTGTCGGTTGACCACTCAGGTTCATGGGACTCGGTGGCTGGACAAATCCAACAAGCTAAAAAAGTCGTCGTCACGCAAAAACTCCCGCAAGCCGCGATCTATCAAAATCCGGGAGCGCTAATCCCCGATTATGGAAAAATCCCCCTCTATTTTATTCCCAATCGCGGCCAAGTGGACGGTCAGTCTCTGTTCTATGCGAAAACCTCGCGCTATACGCTTTGGATAACGAGAGAGGGGTTGGTGTTCGACGCCACGATCAACAAGCGGAAGACGGATGACCTGGAATGGAAAAGAAGAATGCTGACGGAGGATCCTGACTCCGTTCTCCGCGAAAAGATGGAACGGGAGACTGAAGCAAACTTCAATCGAGACGTTTCCAAGGTCGCCTTTCTTGGGGCGAACAAGCACCCTCGAATGACAGCCCTCGAACCGACCGAAAACCGGGTCAATTATTTCATCGGCAATGACCCGGCGAAATGGCAGACCGACATCCCATCCTCAAGGGCCGTTCTTTATGAGGATCTCTATCCGGGGATCGACCTGAAAGTTTATGGGGTGGAGAGCCGGGTGGAATACGACTGGATCATCAAGCCCGGTGCGCGGGTCGAAGATATCCGCTTCGAATATCAAGATGTCAGCGATTCCAGTATCGACGCCAGCGGCGATCTTATCGTCAAAACGGCCTTGGGGGAGATCTCGCACCATAAACCGATAAGTTATCAGTGGATCGACGGGCGAAAAGTCGAAGTCTCTTCAGAATTTATTAATATTGGAAAGGACGCCTACGGATTTGGTGTCGGCCGCTATGACCGCGCTCATGACCTGGTCATCGACCCCATCCTCGTCTATTCCACCTATCTCGGCGGCAGCGGTGACGACTTCGCCACGGACATCGCTGTGGATAGCACAGGCGCCGCTTATGTGGTCGGATATACAACGTCCACGAATTTCCCCGCCAAAGGCTCCTTTCAGAATAAGAATAAAGGAAAATCCGATGTCTTTGTGACAAAGTTCTCCCCTTCAGGGAACGCGCTGATCTATTCAACGTTCCTGGGAGGAAATGATATTGATGAGGCCTATGGCATAGCTCTGGACAAAACTGCCGCCGCATATATCACAGGGATGACTTATTCATACGATTTTCCAATCCAAAATGCATACCAGGGGACGATTAAAGAGTGTCCCGACGCTTTTGTGACAAAATTGACTCCCGCGGGCAATGCCCTTGCTTATTCCACATATCTGGGAGGAGCGTCCGAGGATCGTGGAAAAGCTATTGCTGTGGATGACACGGGTGCCGCGTATGTGACTGGATGGACAGGACTGTATTATTTCTACTGGCCGCCCGGCAACGATTTCCCTCTGAAGAATCCTTTTCAGAGTGTATTCGGGGGGGGAAGAGATGCCTTCGTCGTTAAGTTCACGCCCGAAGGCAATGATCTTGTCTATTCCACATACCTGGGCACCGGCCTTGCTGATGAAGGGCGCGCGATTGCCGTGGACGGCCGCGGCTGCGCCTATGTCGGCGGATATACATGCTCACGCGAGTTCCCCCTAAAAACACCTTTTCAAAATATCTTCCGAGGTTACGGGGATGCCTTTTTATCGAAGTTCTCTCCGGAAGGCAATGCGGTCATCTACTCGACCTACCTTGGTGGAGCAGGGTGGGATTGTATTTATGACATTGCCCTAGACAAAGCCGGAGCCGCCTATGTTACGGGAGAGACATTTTCTTGGAACTTTCCCACCAAGAACGCTTATCAAAAAACGAACGAAGGAACGTTGGATGGCTTCGTAACAAAATTTAATCCTGCAGGTAATTCAATCGCTTTTTCCACTTTTATCGGCGGGCTTTGGCTTGATCAAGGAGGCCAAATTGCCCTGGACGGAAGCGGGGCTATTTACGTAATTGGGAAAACAGGTTCCTTAGATTTTCCTTTACAAAATCCTTATCAAAAGTCACGCGGCGGTGGGGACGATGCGTTTTTATCTAAATTCAGCCCGACTGGCACACTCGCTTATTCAACTTATTTTGGAGGGAATGGGAATGATAGAGGACGGGGAATCGCGATTGATCCCAATGGGGCCGTTTATCTAACCGGAGAGACATATTCTCCACTTTTTCCTCTGCGAACTCCCTATCAAAAAATACTCGGAGGAGGCCTGGATGCATTTGTAACCAAGCTTAATATTCCGCAATCGGCTATCACCGTGAGGGCTCCGGATGGAGGCGAGCAATGGAGATTAGGCACCACCCAGATAATCCAATGGGATTATACGGGAAAAGCAGGGACAAGCGTAAGAATCGCATTGCTCAAAGGGGAAAAAACTATTTTGGTTGTTGCTCCCAACGCGTCAATCGGGAAAAACGGCAAAGGTTCCTTCACATGGAAAATTCCAGCTAACCTCGCCTCCGGAGAGGATTACACAATAAGAATCACCAGCACTAGACATGCTTCTCTCTCTGACACCAGTGACGCGGGTTTCTATATCGGTGGATAGGAAGATTTTGGGTGGAAGGCAACATGAAGCAAAGCAACATATTAAAAACCGTGCTGGGATATTTAGTCCTGTTTATGATGGATCTTTGGATGGGCTTCAATATCTTTGCTAATGATCTGCCTGTAAATAAAAGGGAGAGACTTTTTCCCAAGAAATATTTTGCTGTTGAGACATTCCCCTTTCCCTGGAATGAGGGAAACCTTTGCAATCTGATCCCTATAGATTTTGATAATGACGGAGATTTAGATGTTATTGTAACTCAATTATCCTGCCCGCCGCCGCCTACCCCCTATGGAAATGCCCTTCTGATTGCACTCCGGAATGATGGCCAGGGGCATTTTAGCGATGTGACCACTAGGGTTTTTTTTCATGACACCGCGACCTTCCCTTCCGGTGGCCTCGCGGAAGATTTTAACCATGACGGTCTTAAGGACCTCTTCCTTCCTGATGGCGGAGACGACCGGGATTACCATTTTGGCGCCCAAAATCAAATTTTTATTCAAACTCCCAGAGGCCGCTTAAGAAATGAAACTCGCCCCCGTCTTCCAGACATCATGGCATTTACGTATCAAGCTTCAGCAGGAGATATCGATCATGACGGTGATTTAGACATATATTGCGCTCCGGGAGGGCCTATACCTCTCACGCCGTTTTTTTTGATTAATGACGGCAAAGGCTATTTTACTTTCAAGAATGACAACCTGCCTGCGGATATGACCAAAGTCCCCGATTGGTATGATCACAGATATGATTCTGCTCTTCTTGTGGATGTGGACAAGGACGGCGATATGGATGTGGTTTTGGGTGCAACAGGTTGGAGGGAAAACGATAGGATCCTACTCAACGATGGGAATGGATATTTCAATTATGCGCCCGATAACTCTATGCCCCCAAAACTCTGCGGTAAAAACGCGGTGACCGACAAAATTATGTCCGCAGACTTCAACAAAGATGGCTGGCCGGATCTAATTATGAATATTTACGACGGACAGAGTCTTGAGTCACGAGTTCAGCTTTTATTGAACAATTGCAACGGGACATTTCGCGATGCCACCAATAACATTCCCAATAATGTGTCTGGTATCAGGCCGGTTGAGGCTGACCTCAATAATGATGGGTGGATGGATTTTATCGGGATTACTGAACGTGGGCCGAAGATTTATCTAAACAAAGGAAATGCTCAATTTATTGAAACAAGTAAAAGACTTTTATCTTTTCCAACGAACAATTATTATTATGTCTGTGTCCCTTTCGATATGGATAGAGATGACGACGCTGACATTCTCGTTGTGGGTGGTCCCTATGGCCCCGATACCGGTTATGTTTTCCGCAATTTAAATCCTTATGTCTTCAGCACGAAAGTTCTGTTCGCGGCTCTCTTGCAGGCGCCGGCGAAGGGGGCAACAGGAGTGGGCGCGAGCGTCGTCCTGCGCTGGACCGACCAGAACAAGAAGCCTTATCCCGAGGAAACCCAGTACCAAGTCCGGATAAAGCTGGCGGGCGGGAACTACACATATTACAATGTCAAAAAAGGCCGGGCCTATCTCCAGCTCAACGGCCTTGCTGCAGTCGCGACCTATTCCTGGAACGTCAAGGCCGTCGGGAATGGAAAGGACATTAAAGACTCCGAGTGGGCGGTCTCGGGCAACGACTGGACGTTCACGACCAAGTGAATGTTCTGGATAAGGCAAGGAGGGGCCATGGGACGGTCAAGGCTGATTCCGGCTCTGATCTTATTCGGGGCGCTGGCGGTTGGCTACTCCGGTCCGCGGGACTCGTCGGCCGGGCAAGTCCGACAAGCTGAAAAAATCGTCGCCACGCAAAAACTTCCCCAGGCCGCGATCGATCAAAATCCGGGAGCCCTCGTTCCGGACTATGGAAAAATCCCGCTCTATTTTATTCCGAATCAAGGGCAGGTGGACGCAGAAGCCCTGTTCTATGCGAAGACCTCGCGTTACACGCTTTGGATGACGAATAAAGGGCTGGTGTTTGACGCGGCGATCCGCGAACGGGATTCGGATAACCTAGACTGGAAAAAGAGAATGCTGACGGAGGATCCGGAAGCCCTTCTGCAGGAGAGGCTAGACCGGGAGACGGCAGTAAACATCAAGCGAGACGTTTCCAGGGTCGTCTTTCTTGGGGCGAACAAGCAGCCTCGGCTATCCGCTCTCGAGCCGACCGAAAACCGGGTTAATTATTTCATCGGCAATGACCGGGCGAAATGGAAGACCAACATCCCTTCCTCCCGGGCCGTTCTTTATGAGGATCTCTATCCGGGGATCGACCTGAAAGTTTATGGGGTGGAGAGCCGGGTGGAGTACGACTGGATCATCAAGCCCGGCGCGCGGGTAGAGGATATCCGCTTCGAATATCAAGATGTCAGCGATTCCCGGATTGATGAGCGCGGCGATCTCGTCGTCGAAACGATCTTTGGCCAGCTCTCACACCACAAGCCGATCAGCTACCAGTGGATCGGCGTGCGAAAGGTTGAAGTCTTATCGGAATTCAAAGAAGTCGGTAAAAATATTTATGGATTCAAAGTCGGCGGCTACGACCACGCCCATGCCCTGACGATCGACCCCATCCTCATCTACTCCACCTACCTCGGCGGTAGCGGCGACGATTTCGCCACGGACATCGCAGTGGATAAAACCGCTGCCGCCTATGTGGTTGGATACACGACTTCCGCAGATTTCCCATTAAAGGGCTCTTTTCAGAATAAGAATAAGGGCAATCCCGATGTCTTCGTGGCCAAGTTCGCCCCATCGGGTAATGCCCTCGTTTATTCGACCTTCCTGGGAGGGAGCAGCATCGATGAGGCCTATGGTATCGCCGTAGATTCTTCCGGGGCGGCTTATGTTACGGGTGAGACCTGGTCCTCCGATTTTCCCCTCCAGAATCCCCTTATGTCTATATTCATAGGATGTTGCACCGACGTTTTTGTAACCAAAATAAGTCCCGCGGGAAATGCCCTTGCCTATTCCAGTTATCTTAATGCTTTTCCGGGAGCTGAAGGATTAAATTATTGGGATAGAGGCCGGGACATTGCCGTAGATAGCTCCGGCGCCGCTTACGTAACCGGCTGGACCAATTCTACGAACTTCCCGCTTGTCAATCCTTTTCAAAGCACGGCTTCCTGCGGTGTCTGGAACGGTTTCGTAACGAAGTTCACGCCCGCCGGCAATGCCCTTGTCTATTCGACATACCTAGGCGGCACACTCCATGATGGCTGTTGGGGAATTGCCGTGGACAGTGCGGGTTCCGCCTATGTCACGGGCTGGACCGACTCCCCGGATTTTCCTCTCCAGAATCCTTATCAAAAGAAGCTTGCGGGAGAGGCGGACGCTTATGTGGCCAAGTTCTCGCCCACGGGCAATGCGCTTATCTATTCCACCTATCTTGGCGGCTCCTCGATGGAATGGCCCTATAGCATTGCGGTGGATGGGCTGGGAGCCGCCTACATCATCGGCGAAACGTACTCGGATGACTTCCCCGTGAAGAACGCCTTCCAGAAAGCCCGGGCCGGGAACCTGGATTTGTTTATAACGAAACTGGCGCCCTCGGGATTAACTCCGGTCTTCTCGACCTATTTCGGCGGAAGCTATTGGGAAGAAGCCGGCGATATCGCCGTGGACAATAACGGGAATGTCTATGTCACGGGAGAGACCGGGTCGATTAATTTTCCCTTTCAGAACCCTTACCAGAAAATAACGATGAATGGCGACGCTTTTGTGACGAAGTTCATGCCCGCCGGGAACGTTCTTGCCTATTCTATGTGTCTTGGCGGATATGAAAGAGACAAAGGAACGGGAGTCGCGGTGGATAGTCGCGGAGCCGTGTATGTAGCCGGCTGGACCCATTCTTCTGATTTTCCTCTCCGGGGTCCCTATCAGAAACTCCCGAAGGGAAGCTGGGATTCATTTCTGGCCAAGCTCGATTTTTCCTCCCCGGCCATTACGTTGACCTCTCCCGATGGAGGAGAGACATGGAAAGCCGGCTCAACTCAGACTGTCAAGTGGGACTTTACGGGCAAGACGGGCGCATCCGTAAAAATAGAGCTGCTAAAGGGCACGAAGGCCAATGCCATAATTGAAGCCAATGCAGCGATTGGCAAAAACGGCAAAGGTTCCTACGGGTGGAAGGTGCCGTCCGGCCAGGCCGCAGGAAGCGACTATAGAATAAGAATCACCAGCGCAAGATACAAAACCCCTTCAGATACCAGCAATGCCGCCTTCACCATCAGCCATTAGGTTCCGTGCATATGGAGAACAAAATGAAACAAGAAAAGTTCATAATAATTATCATCGGACTGGTTGTCCTTATCTCGATCAAAGGGAATCCTGGAGCCACGGACCGGCTCGCGTCCGGCGCTTTCTATGCCGGCCAAACCAAAAAGACCGCGACCGACTATTTTTCTCTCGAATCCTTTTATCTGCCAAAGCGTTTGACAGGAGGGATCGAGGCCGTGGCTCCCGTCGATTTTGATCATGACGGGGACTTGGATATCGTCTTTGGAGAGTCAATCGGGCCACCGCAGAGCTCACCGATTGGGTTTGGACCGGGCTATTTGACGGCGCTCAGGAATGACGGGCAAGGACATTTCACTGATGCGACCGTTTTCGTTTTTAAATCTGGCAGGTCTTATAGCTCTAATCAACCCGTCGTGGCAGATCTTAATCTTGATGGATGGCAAGACTTGTTCATGCCCGAGGCCGGGGGAATGGATTGGCAACCTGTATTTGGGGCTCAGAATCAGCTGTTTTTTCAAACCTCGCGGGGATCTTTAGTCAACAAAACGGACGCGTGCCTACCGTCTATTCTCGGTTCAACTATCGAAGCTACCAGCGGAGATATCGACAATGATGGAGATATAGACATTTATTGCTCCGATAGATATTTCTTAATCAATAATGGTAAGGGGACATTTCTGCAAGACGATGACAATTTCCCGGCACGAGAAGTCGGTGATTACGGCCTAATGAGCTGCTGCCTTTTATTAGATACAGACAAAGACGGAGATCTAGACCTCGTATTGGGTCCTTATCCCGATCCCGGTATGGCAGAAAATAAGACTCGAATTCTCTTAAATGACGGGGCTAGTCATTTCCAGTTTGCGCCAGATAATTATTTGCCGCCCATACGGCGAGGGCCAGGATATGGTTCCTTTGGTATTGCTTCTGCGGATTTTAACCGAGACGGCTGGCCGGATCTCATTATGCACGTCAGCACTTATCAGCCGGGCGGCCTTGGCTATCAACTCATGTTGAATAATTGCGACGGGACGTTTTGCGATGCCACGGATTCTCTTTCCGATCTGAGATTTCGAAGCGGCAGCGCGATAATTCCCGTGGATTTCAACGGAGACGGCTGGATGGATTTTTTTGATGTCTGTGACGATTCCGGCCCGAAGGTATTCCTGAACAAGGGGAACGCTCAGTTCGTCGAAATGAGCAAGCTGTTGCTTCCTCCCTTTCAGCGGGGATTGTTTATTATTCGGGGCTATCCGTGCGATTTGGATGATGATGGCGATATTGATATTTTCGGGGTTAGGAATTCTGGCTATTGGGACGGTCAATATTATCAAGGTATCGGATATGTCCTTCGAAACTTGAAGCCCTATGTGTTCAAGGTGAAGGTTCTGTTCCCGGCGCTCTTACAGGCGCCGGCGAAAGGGGCGACGGGAGTGGGGGCGAGCGTCGTCCTGCGCTGGACCGACCAAAATAAGAAGCCCTACCCCGAAGAGACCCAATATCAGGTCCGGATCAAGCTCGGGAGCGGCAACTACACCTATTACAATGTCAAAAAAGGCCGGGCCTATCTCAAACTCTCCGGCCTTGCCTCGGCCACGGCCTACTCCTGGAACGTCAAGGCCGTCGGCAACGGGAAGGACATCGAGGACTCCGAGTGGGCGGTCTCGGGCAACGACTGGACGTTCACGACGCATTAAGATCTGAAGCGATTCATTTTCTGGAATTCTCCCCGACCGTTCTCGGCCTGCCCTTTCTAATAAGTCCGGAAATATCGGTTGACAAATCAACCCTTGTTGTTTACATTGTAATACACCAATTATTGGAGATGCTAAATGAATACAGCGATATCGGTGAGGCTTTCTAAAGAACTCGTGGAACAACTCGACTCCATCGCCAAGGAGACGGAGCGGCCGCGTTCTTTCATCATCCAGAAGGCTTTAGAGTCTTATATCGAGGAATTCGCAGATCTTCAGGTGGCGCTGGACCGTCTCCATGATAAGAGCGATCCCATCATTTCTGGCAAAGAGCTGAGAAAGTCCCTTGGCCTTTAATATCGTCTACAAAAAGTCTGTCCAGCGCGACCTTAAAAAGCTGTCTAAATCCGAAGCGGGCCGAATCCTCGACCGAATTGAACAGGAGCTTTCAAAGAAACCCGAGCTTAATCCGGTCTTGAAGGGTTCTTTTGCCGGGCTTCGCAAATTCCGAGTTGGGGAATATAGAATTATTTATGCATTATTAGGCCCGGACGTTCTTATTCTTAGAATCGGACATCGAAAGAATGTCTATAGAAGCGAAATCTAATCCAGACGCCGTCATCGAAAAGCATCTCGTCCGGACCTGGATCGAGCTCGACCGTAGCGCCCTGACCCATAACATCGGACTTTTCCGAGGGCTCCTTCCCGCCGGCTGCCGGCTGATGGCCGTCGCCAAGTCCAACGCCTACGGGCATGGGCTGTACGACTTTGTCCCCGCCGTGGACCGGCTGGGCGCGGACTGGCTGGGCGTGGATTCGATCGTCGAGGCGGTGACGCTCCGGGAGACCGGGATCGCGAAACCCATCCTCGTTCTGGGCTATACGCTCCCGGCTCGCCTCGAGGAAGCGGTGAGCCGCGGGATCAGCCTGACCGTCTCGAGCTTCGAGAGCCTGGCCGCCCTCGGCTGCTCGGGAGTGGGCGATGGAGTCCGGGTCCATATCAAAATCGACACGGGCCTCCACCGCCAGGGCTTCCTGCCGGCCCAAATCCCAAAACTCGCGGGCATCCTGCGCCGGGACCATCCCCGGCTCGAGGTGGAGGGCCTCTACACCCACTTCGCCGCCGCCAAGGACCCGGACGACACGGCCTACACCCGGGACCAGATCGAAGCCTTTCGGCGCGCCGCCGCGGTCTTTCGGGGAGCCGGGTACCGGCCGCTCCTCCACGCCTGCGGCACAGCCGGGGTCTTTCTTTTTCCCGAGGCCCATTTCGAAATGGTCCGGATCGGGATCGGGCTGGTCGGGCTCTGGCCGTCCTTGAAGATGAAGCCGTTCTTCGAGAACAAATTCGAACTGAAGCCGGTCCTCTCCTGGCGGACGATCGTCTCGGAGGTCAAACGCCTTAGCGCGGGCGCCCGGATCGGGTATGACCTGAGCGAGACGCTGACCAGAGATTCGGTCGTAGGGGTCTGCCCGATCGGCTACTGGCACGGCTTTCCGCGCGCCCTCTCGCGGGTGGCCGAGGTCCTGGTCCGGGGACGCCGGGCCCGCGTCCTGGGGAACGTCGCTATGGACATGATTGTGATCGATCTAAGCGATATCCCGGACGCCCGGGTCGAAGACCCGGTGACGGTCATCGGGCGCGACGGGGGGGAGGAGGTCACGGCCTACGAGCTCGCCGGGCGGGCCGGCCAGTCGTTCTACGAGCTCCTGACCAGGCTCAACCCCCTCATCCAGAAGTACGATCTGGCCGGGGAGTGAGCTGAGCCCCCAAGGCCGAGGCCGCGGCGGACTCCGTCAGAAGGGGGCCGCTAGTTTGACAAAAAACCCCTATTTCCCTAATATTGAAGTTACCCGACGGGTGAGAGTGCGGGTCTGCATCATTAAGAGTCTGAGATGCCTTATTTTACATGCCGGTTAGCCACGGATGAAGGGAAGGCCTTTTCCCAAACGATCCTGGCCTCTTCCTTGGATGAATGCCGGCGCCGTTTTGAGGGCGAAGGGTTGTGCGTCCTCTCCGTCCATCGGGATTGGAAGAAGATCCAGGTCCGGCTCCTTCCCTTCACGAAAAAAGTCAAGGCCCGCGATTTCCTGATGTTCAACCAGGAGCTGATGGCCCTGATCAAGGCCGGCTACCCCATCCTGCGCGGCATGGAGATCATCGTCGGCCGGATCAAGAACCTTCCCTTCAAGGAGCTCCTGATGGCGGTCGAGAAGGACATCCGGGGAGGGAAGGCCCTCTCGGACAGTTTCGCCGCCCACGAGTCTCAATTCGGCAGGGTTTACACGGCGTCGCTGATGGCTGGCGAGCGGAGCGGGAACCTGGCCGGCGCCATCAGCCGCTACCTGACCTACGCCCGGACCGTCTCCCAGACCAAGTCCCGCATCCGGTCGGCCCTCATCTATCCGACCCTTCTCATCACCTTCGCCCTCATCCTGCTGACCATCCTCATCAATTTCATCCTTCCCCGCTTCGCCAGCTTCTACGCGGACTTTGAGGCCAATCTCCCGGCCGTGACCAGAAACCTGATGGCCTTCGCCACGGCCGCCCGGAGACAGATCCCCTTCTTTCTCATCCTGCTCATCGGCCTGACCGTTGGCTATTTCGTCCTCCGGCGCAAGGAGGAGGGGCGCATCCTCGTCGATCGTATCAAGCTTCGAATTCCCTACGGCCATTCCATTTTCATCGAGTCCGGGGTTTCCCTGTTCAGTCGGACCTTGGGACTCCTTCTCGAAGCCGGGATCAGCCTCCTCCAGGCCATCGGGATCGCCCGCTGCGCCGTCCCCAACAGATATCTGGTCAGGCTGACGAGCGGCTGCCAGGACAAGATCAAGAACGGCGAGAGCCTGTCCGAGGCGCTCGCCCAAACGGGATTCTTCCCGCCCCTGTCCCTGGACATGATCCGGATCGGGGAGACCTCGGCCAACCTGGAAGGGATGCTGGCCGAGGTCGCCGACTTCTACGACGGACGGATCCGGGCCCGAATCGACACGCTGGTTTCCCTGATCGAACCCGTCATCATCATCTTCATGGGGCTTGTAGCGGCGGGCATGCTCCTGGCCGTCTACCTCCCCATCTTTAATATCATCCAGGTGACCCAGTGACCCATTCGCCGACGCCAAGCTCCGCTTTTAAAGGAGGGGATGATTTGCGAGGCTCAGGGCTAATCCCGAACGAGCCCCGCCTTTGCAGTACCCATGGCTTCCATGGGTGCCGGCCTTCAGGCCTGGGTGTCGAGGATTTTGCATGACGAAACGAACCGACGGCCGGGACGACGCCCGCAAAGAAATATTCGCCGAGGAGCGGGAGATCCGCAAGCTCGCCGAGCGCTACAACGTCCCCTACATCGACCTGGCCGGCTATCCGGTCGACCGCGACCTCGTCCAGTCCATCCCGGTCGATTTCCTCTACCGGCTGAACTTCATCCCGCTCGGCGAGCGGGACAACCTCATCCAGATCGCCATCTCCGACCCCTCGGACCTGGCCACGATCGACGCCATCGAATCGTTCCTGGGCCGCAAGGTCCAGGTCCTGGCCGCTTCCCAGCGGGCCATCCAGGAGGCCCTGCGCCGGAGCGAGACGGCCCTCCAGGTCCTCAAGGACGCCACCGAGGGCTTCATCATGCAGGTCGTCGAGAAGGAATCGGGCGAGGAGGAGGAGGTCCTCTCGATCGAGAAGCTGGCCGACCAGGACGGATCGATCATCAAGCTCGTCAATACGATCATCTTCACGGCCGTCCAGAAGCGGGCCAGCGACGTCCACATTGAGAGCAAGGACGAGCGGATGATCATCAAATACCGGATCGACGGGGTCCTGAGCGAGGCCCTCGAGCCGATCGACAAGAAATTCATGGCCCCGATCATCTCCCGGGTCAAGGTCATGTCGGACCTGGACATCGCCGAGCGCCGCGTTCCCCAGGACGGCCGCTTCCGGCTCCGGATCAAGGACAAGACGATCGACTTCCGGGTCTCGATCATGCCTTCCATCTACGGCGAGGATGCCGTCATCCGCATCCTGGATAAGGAAATGATCACGGAGGCCATCTCCGAGCTCCGGCTCGACCTGCTCGGGTTTTCGGACGAGGTCCTCCGCCATTTCCGCCGCTACATCACCCAGCCCTACGGGATGGTTCTCGTGACCGGACCGACCGGGAGCGGCAAGACGACGACCCTCTACGCCGCCCTGACCGAGATCAAGTCCCCCGAGGACAAGATCATCACCATCGAGGACCCGGTCGAATACCAGGTCGAGGGGATCACCCAGATCCCGGTCAACGAGAAAAAGGGACTGACCTTCGTCCGGGGACTGCGCTCGATCCTCCGCCATGATCCGGACAAGATCATGGTCGGCGAGATCCGGGACCCGGAGACGGCCCAGATCGCCATCCAGGCGGCCCTGACCGGCCATCTGGTCTTCACGACCGTCCACGCCAACAACGTCTTCGACGTCATCGGCCGCTTCCTCCATATGCAGGTCGATCCCTATAGTTTCGTCTCGGCCCTCAACTGCACCCTGGCCCAGCGCCTGGTCCGGGTCCTCTGCCCGAAGTGCAAGACGCCCCACAAGCTCGGCAAAGCCCAGCTTCTCGAATCCGGCCTGGACCCGAGCCTCTACCGGGACCAGGTTTTCTACGAAGCCAAGGGCTGCCCGAACTGCCACGACACCGGCTACCAGGGCCGGACGGCCATCGCCGAGCTCCTCGAGCTGTCCGATACGATCCGGGAAATGATCCTGGTCCGGAAGCCACTGTCCGAGATCCGCAAGCAGGCCAAGTCCGAGGGCATGGTCTTCCTGCGCGAAGTCGGGATTCAGAAGGTCCTGCGGGGAACGACCAGCCTGCGGGAGCTCAACAAGGTGACCTTCGTCGAGTGAGGGGGCGATGAGGATTCCCGAACGCTGGCTGGACTATTTCCGGGATACGCCCCGGCTCCAGGGGCACATCCTGGTGTCCTCGAAGGCTCTGGCCGGCGTTCATTACCAGCGGAAAGAGAACAAGATCGCCGGCGCCGCGGTCTTCCCACTCCCCCCCGGGACCGTCGTCCCCTCCTTCGACAAACCCAACCTTCCGGACCCCACCCTCCTCGGGGGCATAATCAAGGAAGCCGTCGCCCGGCTCCGGTTGTCCGAGAAATCCGTCTCCTGCCTCATTCCCGACGTGTGCGTCCGGGCCGCCCTTCTGCCGTTCGACTCGCTTCCGGCCGCCGACAAAGAGCGGGAGAAGGTCATCCGCTGGCGCATCCAGAAGCAGATGCCCCTCTTGGCCGAGGATACCAGGCTTGTCTATGAAGTCTTGAACTCCCCGGCGCCCAAGGTTTTAGCCGTTGTCATTAAAGAGTCCGTCGTCCGCGAGTATGAGGTGGCCTTCGAGCGCCTCCATTTCCGGGTCGGGCATGTCGGGATTCCCTCCCTGAGCCTTCTCAACCTGGCTGGCCAGGATGAGTTCCGGGACAGCCTCATCGTGAACATCGAGGAAGAGTCCCTGTGCTTGATCGGCCTGGTCGAGGGGGAGATGAGCCTCTACCGGCTCAAGCCGCTCGTCTCCGGGGGGGGGCGATCCCCGCGCCGCATCCCGGAGGCGGCCAAGGAGATCGAGAACACGATCCGCTTCATCGAGGACCGGGAGAAAAGGCAGGTCCGCGCCCTGGGCCTCCGGCTGGGCGTCCCCGATCCGGCCGGAGCGATCCGGGAGGGCTTGAGGACGGCCTTATCGATCCCCGTCCTCGAGATCACGCACCCGGCGCTGGCCGGCCTCGCCCCGGCCGACATCCCGATGGTGCTCCCTTTGCTGGGACAAATTCCATGATGATGAGCAGGCGGGGCGTGCGTATGAACCTGGCCAGCGAGCCCGTTCGGAACAAGCGCCTGTTCACACTGGCCTTCGCGCTTCTCGCGGCCGGGATCCTGCTCGCGGTTGCGGCCGGCGGGGGGCTCTTCGCCCGAGTCCATGGGCGGATCGGCGAGGCGCGGGCCGAGCTCGCCCGGCTCGGGCGGCTCGATACCGAGGCCAAGGCCGATATCCACAAATACGACCAGGATAACGCCAAATACGTCCAGACTGCCAAGCCCGACATCGACCGCATCAACGCGGTGATCGAGCGGAAAGCCTTCTCTTGGGTGAACTTGCTGACGCTCCTCGAGGATGCCTTGCCCGGGCCGAGCTACATCCTGTCCTTCTCCCCGCTTTCGACCGAGAAGGCCTTCATAGAGATCAGGCTCAAAGTCGCTTCGACGGACGTCAACGAGCTCGTCCGCTTCATCAAGGAGCTGGAGAAGCTGAGCTTCGGCCAGATCCGCGTCATGAGTCAGGCGCGGGGCGACGGCGGAGCTCTCGTCTCCGACATCGTGGTGGGCTATGAACGGCGGAAATAGCGTGTTCGTTAGCGGGCGGGAGAAGAGGATTCTTTCCGTCCTGGGCGTCCTCCTCGCGGCCGCCCTCGTCTATCTTTTCTATCTCGGCGTCGTCGAAAAGCCGGGCCTGGCCCGGACCGAGCGGGAGCTCGCCAAGCGGCAGGAAGCCTACCGGAAGGTCGACGCCGAGCGGGAAAAGAAAAAGACGGACTGGCTCATGTGGCAGCAGGGCCTCCGCGACTTGAAGGAGGTCCGGGCCGACTGGTTCTACCAGGAGGCGGACGGGATAGTGCCTTTCTATACCGACCTCCGCCAGATCCTGGGCGGGGCGGCCATCGAGCCTTCCGAGTTCACCTATAACTACGAAGAGGTCCGCGGCGAGAAGGCTCAGCGGGTCAGCGTCGTTTTTACTTGTTCTTGTTCCTATTTCATGCTCAAGCGGTTCCTCGACGACCTGGAGCGGTTCCCCAAGTTGATTTTCCTGGAGCGGCTCGATTTCTTGAAGACCCCCGACAAGGGGCAGACTTTGGCGCTCTCCATTACGTTGACGGGGTATTATGCGCGCAGCTAAGCTCGGAGTGATCCTGTTGGCGTCGGCGGCCGCGGCCCTGGCGATCGTTGTCGGCCAGGATAAGCCGCCGGTCACCCAAAGCGCGGAAGTCCGGCCTAAAAGCTTCGTCTGCATGGACCTCCTGTTCAGGGCGGCCAAAGAGCTCGTGCCGCCCAAACGCAGCATCTTCTCCCCCAGCGCCGAAGACGAAGGCGAGGACGTCGCCTCCATCCCGGCCGGACCGGGGAAGATCCCGGCCTCCGGTGCGCCCGGCCGGGCGAATCCGGGGACGCGGAGCGGAAAAACGCCGGCGAACGCGAACGAGGCCCTCCCTTCGCTGAGCCTGAGATACATCGGGTTCGTACAGTCCCCGAAGTCCATCATCGGTTTGGCTCTCGTCCAGGGGCAAGCCCTGGCCGTCCAAACCGGGGACATCGTTGCCGATTGGTACAAGGTCGGCTCGATCACCCCGAAGAGTATCGAGCTCACCGGGCCCGATGGAGTGAAGATGACGTTTCCCCTGGAAGGAGATGAGGAATGAGAAAAGCGGTGCTTGTGACGATCGTCCTCCTCGGACTCTGGGGGTGCGCGACTCTGACGTCGAGCTATCGGCTGGGAGTCCAGGCCGAGCTTATCAAGGACTGGGACGAGGCCATCGCCCATTATGAACGGGCTACCCTCGAGAATCCCAAGGAACCGGTCTATCGTGTTGCCCTGGCCAGGGCCAAGATCCAGGCTTCCATGTTTCATCTCCAGGCGGGGAGGGCGCTGGCCGCCCAGGGCAAGAAGGCCGAGGCGGTGGAAGCCTACAAAAAAGCCCTCGCCTTCGATCCTTCCAGCAGCATCATCGCCGGCGAGCTCCGGGACCTGACGGCCGAGCCGACCAAGGCTCCGCCATCGGAGGCGGAAATCTGGGAGCCTCCCGTCAAGCTCGCGGCCGGCCCCGAAAAACTCATCCTCAAGTTCAGCGAGGCCCAGCTCAAGGACATTTTCCAAGCCCTGGGCAAGCAGGCCGGCATCAGCGTCGTCTATGACGAACAGTACAAGGACACGCCCTTAACGGTCGATTTGAGCGGCCGGACCTTCGAGGAGGCCGTGAATTTCCTCTGCACGGCGTCGCGCAACTTTTACCGCGTCATCGACGCCCGGACCTTGATCGTGGTTCCCGACAACCCGATGAAGAGGCTTCAGTACGAAGAGAACGCTATCAAGATCTTCTACCTCTCCAACGTCCTGGCCCAGGACGTCCAGAACAACCTGCTGGCCATGCTCCGCTCAAGCTACAAGACGCCCAACATCATCGCCGATAAAACCCTCAACTCTTTGACCATCAGGGATACGCCGGCCGTCATCCAGCTCGCCGAAAAGCTCATCCGCCTCTGGGACAAGGCCAGGCCCGAGGTCCTGGTCGACCTCGAGGTCCTCGAGGTCTCCCGGGTTTACCTCACCAAGCTGGGGATCGAGCTCTCCCAGGGGTACGGCAGCGTCCGCTATAATGAGGGAGACGCCTCCGCCGAAAGCGTCAACTACTCGAAGCTCCAGAATTTTAAGCCGCTGGCCGGGGCGAACCTCGACATCAGCATGCCCTCGGCCCTCCTCCATTTCCTGGAGACGGACGCCGACACGAAGGTCATCGCCCAGCCTCGGATGCGCGGCATCGCCGAGGAGGAGATGAAGTGTGTTGTCGGCCAGAAGGTCCCGATCATCAAGACGACCTTCCAGCCGATCGCGGCCGGCGGCGTCAGCTCCCAGCCCCTGACGAATTACGATTACCAGGACGTCGGGATCGACATCAAGGTCAAGCCCCATGTCCACCGGGAGAAAGAGGTCACCCTCGAGATCGACCTCAAGATCACCTCGCTGGCCGGGACGGGCTACGCCGACATCCCGATCATCAACACGCGCGAGGTCAAGAACACCCTCCGCCTCAAGGACGGCGAGTCGAACCTGCTGGCCGGGCTGCTCCGGGACGAGGAGAGGACATCCCTCAAGGGGATTCCCTACCTGGTCAGGATACCGGTTTTAGGCCGCTTGTTCGGGAGCGCGCAAAAGAACATCGAACAGACGGACGTCATCCTGACCATCACACCCCATATCATCCGGGCCATCCCGATCGGCGACGAGGATAAAAAGCCCCTCTGGGTCGAGCTCGAAGGGTTGGGCGGCGGCGAGGGCGAGGTCGCGCCCGAGGAGTATGCGCAGGGGCAGATGCCGGAGCGGCCGCGCGAGCCGGGGGCCCCCCCGGCGGCCGAGGAGGCCCAAGCGGGCCAGAACCAGATCTTCCTCAACCCCCCGAACTTCGAGGTTCCCCAAAAACGGGAGTTTCGGATCAGCGTCAACGTCATGGCCGAGAAGGATATCGGAACCTTGGCCGTAAACATCGGCTACGACTCGAGCGTCGTGACGATTAAAAGCATCGAGCAGGGCGGGCTGACAACACAGCTCGGAGAGAAGACGCCTTTCCTTTCGAACTTCGACAACGGATCGGGCACCTGCACGCTGGGCTTCTCGAGCCCCGATCCGGCGCGGGGCGTCCGCGGGGCCGGCAACTTGGCCGTTCTCGTCTTCGAGGCGCTCGGGCCGGGAGAGGCGGTCGTCTCGGTAACGGGGGTCACGGCCAGTTCGCCCACCGGGAAGCCGATCAACTTCGAGACCCAGGACGCCCAGATCGTCGTCCGCTAGGGACTCGGGCCATGAGGCTCGGCGGACCGTGCCCGCTCCGGCCCTCAGACGACCCTCTTCGTGGCCTGGTTCCTCGCCGACCTTGAATCTAAGTTGCCTGCATTTGAAGGATACAAAGCGATAGTAGATTGGTAATAATAATTGAGGGGCCGCTGCACGCCGGGAAGACGACTCGGGTCCGGGCGCTTGTTGAAACACTGGCCGCGATGCACGTGCCTTTATCCGGATACTTGAGCCCGAGTGTCAGGAACGGAGAAGGGATCACCGGCTATGATCTCGAGGTCATCGGGACGGGCGAGGCCGCGCCTTTGTTAAGAAGGAAATCGGACGGCGAAAAGAAGCGACGAGGCTTGGACGTCGGCTCCTTCAGGTTCGTCCCGGCGGGATTGGAGCGGGCTCGCGAAATCGTAAAGAAGAGCGGGCCCGGGGATTTTCTCGTCGTGGACGAAGTCGGGCCGGCCGAGCTCGAAGGAAAGGGCGTCTGGCCGGAGCTCGAACCCTCGCTGGAGGAGCCGGGCCGGCGTGTACTCCTCGTGGTGCGAGAGTCCATTCTTGAGGATCTCCTGGGACGGCTGCAAAAGCGGCCCCTAGTCGTCCGTTTCGATGCAGCGGATTTCGAAAAGCGTATCCTCGCGGAGATATCCCGATGAAAGACAAGGTCGAGTTTCGGGCGAAAGAACGGGAGCGCTACCGGCGCCAGGACGAAGTCCTCGGGCCCGGCGGCCAGGAACGGCTCAAGGCCGCGACCGTATTCGTGGCGGGCGCGGGCGGGTTGGGTTCTTCGATCCTGACTTACTTGGCGGCCGCCGGCGTCGGGACCATTCGCGTCTACGACCAGGATATCGTCAAGCTGGACAACCTCAACCGCCAGGTTCTGTACACGGAGCTCGACGAGGGGAAGCCCAAGGCGGTCCGCGCCGGGCTCCGGGTCCGGAACATGAATCCTTACGTCCGGATCGAGGCCGTTCGGGGGCGGATCGAGCCCGCGAACGCCTCGGGTCTTCTGGAAGGGTGCGACGCGGCCGTGGACGCCCTGGACAATTTCGAGACGCGCTTCGTCCTCAACGAGGCGGCGGTCGGGCGCGGGATTCCGCTCGTCCACGGCGCCGTCATCGACATGAGCGGCCAGGTCATGACCGTCCTTCCGGGAAAGACGGCCTGCCTCAAATGCGTTTTCCCCCCGGTCCCGGCCCGGTCCGGTTTCCCGATCCTCGGGGTTACCTGCGGCGTTGTCGGTTCCATCCAGGCCGGGGAAGTCGTCAAGTTGCTGGCTGGGATCGAGACCCTGGCGGCGGGACGGCTCCTGTTTTGGGACGGCCGTCTGGCCTCCTGGGACGAAGTCGAGGTCAAGCGGAACCCGAATTGTCCGGTCTGCGGCGGCAGGGGAGCGGAGGGGGCGGGGAGGTCGAAATGACGGTTCGCGTCCGGTTTCTGGCCCAGCTGAAACCGCTTTTTGGCGCGAAAGAAAAAGACGTCGAACTCGCCGAGCCTGCGCGGATCGCGGACCTGCTCGAGGCGCTCTGCGATACTCCCGAACGCCGCAAGGAAATTTTTAAGCCGGACGGGACCCTCAACCCCCAGGTTATAGTGATGAAGGGCGGCATGAATGTCCTATCGCTGCAGGGGCTCGCTACGCCTCTTGCCGCGGGCGACTCTGTTGCCATCCTCCCCTTCCTCATCGGCGGTTGACCCGGTCGACATCCTGAAAAATCCTTGCCAACGTAGGCCGGAGCCGGTATACTCAATACCGGTCGATGCCGGCGCATCGGCCCTCGAATCTGAAGTCCACGGCGGCTAGGCTTTAATCCATCGGCAGCGACGTCCCTCCTCGGGATCGAATCCACTCTTCCGATCTTTATCCCGGTCGCGCGGAATTCGGCGCTTGCCTATCCCAACGGCCCGGGAGAATCGAGTCAAACCCTCGACTCCCCGGCCTGAAGGCCGGCACCCATGGAAGCCATGGGTACTGCAAAGGCGGGGCTTGGTCAGGGTTAACCCTGAGCCTCGCTTCTCATCCCCGCTTTGAAAGGGGGGGCTTCGCGTCGGCGAACGGGTGACATGACGGAGATTATGAGGCGATGGATTTAATAGATTTCGGATGGGATGACTATTTTGCGGCGCAATTCGCGCCCCACGCCGAGCTGGGCCTTGTCCCGGCCCGCGTCGTGAAGCAGCATCGGAACCGATCCATATTAGCCGTCCCAGGGGGAGAATGGGCGGGCGATGTCTCGGGACGGTTCCGTCATCTCGCGGCCGGCCGTGCCGATTACCCCGTTGTCGGCGATTGGGTCGTCGCGGAACCGGGAGTCGCCGGTCCGGCGCTTATCCATGGCGTCCTCCCGCGACGCAGCGCCTTCCGACGCAAGGTCGCCGGGGATGTCGTCGAGGCCCAGGTTGTGGCGGCCAACATCGACACCGTGTTTCTCGTCAGCGGGCTCGACGGCGACTTCAGCCCGCGCCGCATCGAGCGCTATCTGACGACCGCTTGGGACAGCGGAGCCTCGCCGGTCGTCGTGCTCAACAAAGCCGACCTGCGGGGCGACCTGGAGGACGTCGTCCTCGAAGTGGAAAAGATCGCGCCCGGGACGCCGGTCGTCGCGACGAGCGCCGTTGCCGGTGGCCGTTTGGAGTCCCTTCAACCTTACCTTATCCCCCGGAAGACGGTGGCCCTCCTGGGATCTTCGGGCGTGGGAAAGTCGACGCTGATCAACCGCCTCCTCGGAGAGGAGCGTCTTCGGACCGCTCCCGTCATCGATGGCGACGGCCGGGGCAGGCACACGACGACGGCCCGCGAGCTCGTCGCTCTTCCCAACGGGGCTTTGCTCATCGACACGCCCGGGATGCGCGAGCTTCAGCTCTGGACGGACGACGACGGCCTAGGACGGTCCTTTGACGACATCGAAAAACTGGCGGCTCGCTGCCGGTTCGCCGACTGCCGCCATGACAACGAGCCGGGCTGCGCGGTGCGGGCGGCCGTAGCGTCCGGAGCCCTCGACGCCGGTCGGCTGGAGAGCTATTTCAAGCTGCGCCGGGAGTTGAGGTTTCTGGCCTTGAAACAAGATGTCAGGGCGCGCCGCCAGGCCGAAAAGGCTTTTGGCAGGCGAGTGGCGGCATACTTGAAGGACGTCTATAAGCACAAGCGCGGCCTCGAGTGAATTCATCCGCGCGCTTCGCTCGTCCCGCGGCGGCGAAACGGATAGCTTGTCGGACACCTCCTTAATCCTATATATTAATACATCGGAATGGGCGAAAATCCGTTCGGCTTCCACGGGAAGATCCTCGAGGTCGATCTCTCCTGTGGCGAGGCTCGGACGCTCCCCCTCGAACCCGCCCTCGTCGAGCGCTACCTGGGCGGCCGCGGCCTCGCCACCCGCCTGTTCTACGACGGCGTCGATCCCGCCTGCGACCCGCTCGGCCCGGAGAACGTCGTCGTCCTGGCGACATCGCCGCTGGTCGGGACGAACGCCCCGACCTCCTGCCGCGGCCACATGGTCTTCAAATCGCCCCTGACCGGGTTCATCGGGAGCGCGAACTCGGGAGGGACCTGGGCCAGCGCCTTTAAAGCGACCGGATACGACGTCCTCGTCGTCAAGGGCCGCGCCTCCGGGCCGGTTATGCTCGACATCTCGCCCCAAGGCTGTCAAATCGCCCCGGCCTCCCATCTCTGGGGCCTCGACGTCCACGCGACGACCGACAGGCTGAGCGAGGGCGCCGAGCCCGGCCTCCGCCCCAAGGTCCTCTGCATCGGCCCGGCCGGCGAAAACCTGGTCCGGATCGCGGCCGTCGTCAACGACATGAACCGGACCTACGGACGCTCGGGCCCGGGCGCCGTCTGGGGCTCCAAGAACCTCAAAGCCGTCCGGGTACGGGGCAAGGCCAAGATCGCGATCAAGGACAAGGACCGCTTTCAGGCCGGGTTGGACCAGGCCTTCTACCTCATGAAACAGGCGCCCATCACCAAACGCCTCCTCCGCGAACTGGGAACCTTGGGCCTGGTCGAGCTCATCGACCTCATCCGGATGCTTCCCCACCGGAACTTCCTGGACTGCAGCCACCGTGAGGAGGACCTGGAGAGAATCTCGGGCGAGACTCTCGCCAAGACGCTGCTCGAGCGCCCCGGCGCCTGTCACGCCTGTCCGATCGGCTGCCAGCGGCATACCCGCCTCCGGGACGGCGAGGGCGGAGCCTGCGACGAGAAGGGCGAGGGCCCCGAGTACGAGACGACGGTCCTGATGGGCCCGGTCTGCGACGTCTACGACCTTCCCGCCATCACCAGGGCCAATTATCGCTGCAACGAATTGGGCATGGATACCATCTCCTTCGGCGGGACGGTCGCCTGCGCCATGGAGCTTTTCGAGAAAGGCCTCCTCACGCCGGCGGACGCCGGCGGACTCGACCTGCGCTTTGGGAGCGCCTCCTCGCTCGAGACGCTGGCCCGGCTCACGGCGCGCCGCGAGGGGATCGGGGCTCGGCTCGCCGAGGGATCGCGCCGGCTGGCGGCGTCCTGCGGACGCCCGGAGCTTTCGATGTCCGTCAAGGGGCTCGAAATCCCCGGCTACGATCCCCGCGCCTCCCTCACTCAAGCGCTTGGCTATATGACCTCTCCGACCGGCGCCTGCCACCTGCGCGGCGGCTACGCCGTTTCGCTCGCCTTTTTCGGCGGGGCCAAGGAGATTCCCCGCTTCAGCCTCCTCCAGTCGCCGATCGCCATCCGCAACATGCAGAACCTGGGCATCCTCCAGGACAGCTTGGGGGTGTGCCGCTTCACCGGGTTCGCGTTCGCGGCCGATCCCTGGTCGCGGATGGCCAGCGGGGCGACCGGCCTCGACTTCTCAATGGCCCGGCTCGAGGAAGTCGAAAACCGGGTGGCCGCCCTCGAGCGGCTCTTCAACATCGAAGCGGGATTGACGCCGGCCGACGACGCCCTGCCCGAGCGCTTCGCCTCGATCCCCGTCGTCATCGACGGCCAGGAGCGGACCGTCTCGCGGGAGGCCATGGACAGGATGCGGCGCGATTACTACCGCGTGCGCGAGTGGGATGCGGACGGCCGGCCCGGCCCGGCCCTCCTTCGCGCGCTCGCGATCGAGGAGCGGACGCGATGATCGGAAAGGATTGGAAAGCGAGCGAGGAGCTTCTCAAGCTCTTCCAGACTGTGGGGAGGGCCAGCCTCCTCGTCGACATCCAGGACAGCCACAGCGGGAACATGGTCGTCAAGTGGCGGGACGGGGCCGGCCGCGAGAAAATCGTCATCACTGCGACCGGCTCCCAGAAGGGCGACCTCGAACCGAGCCAGATCTGCTTTCTCTCGCCCGGCGAGACCGACTACGGCTACTACAAGGCTTCGTCCGAGACGGACATCCATGCCCGGATTCTGGCCATCGCGGGCGTCCGGGCCTCGTTCCACGCCCACACCAAGGACCTCATCATCGCGACCTTCGACGACGCCGACAAGCCCAACAAGCCGCCCGCCTTCGTCCCGGTCGATCCCCTCGGCTGGTATCATCTGGGGGGCGTCGTCCCGGTCGACTGGCTGGCCGTCCCGAGCGGCTCGTTCGAGGTCATCGAGACCGTCCCCAAGCGCCTGGCCGATCATCCCGCGACGGTCGTCCAGACCCACGGGACGTTCGCCCGGGGGCGGACCCTGCAGGAGGCCTTCTTCATTCTGGGCATTGCCAACAACTCCGGTTACGTCGTCCGGCTCCTCCGCAAGCTCGGCGTCGATGTCGAAAAGCTGAGGGCGGAGATCCGGAGCGACCCGGCCGCGCATTTCCGGCATCCGCCCGTTCCCTACGAGATCGAGGGCGACGACGTCTGCGATTTTCCCGATGAGGAGGAGATCCTCAAGGAGTTTCGCAAGGCCGGGAACCGGATGTTCGAATCGCGGCTTTCGCCCTTCCACACCGGCTCCATCTCGGCCCGCGGCGTCGACCATCTTCTCTACGCGGGGAAGGGCGCCATGCCGCGCGACCTGGGCGGCCCGCTGCGCAGGCTTCCGATCGGGCCGGAGGCCGGCGATCCCGGGGAGCTTCGCTTCCATAAGCTCATCTACGCCGAAACGGACTTTCAAACCGCCATGCACTGCTACCAGCCCGAAGCCGAAGCCCTGGCCCACTACCGCTATCCGGGAGAAACGGAGCCCGCCGACCGGGTCATCCCGATCGACGCCGAGGGCGGCTTCCTCTATCTCGTCATCCCCGTCCTCCCGCCCGGAGTCGACGACGCGACGTTCATCGCCAAGCTCCACGAATACAAGGTCGTCATCGTCCGGGGAGGCGGCGTCTGGGCGGTGGGCGCCCAATCGCTGAGCGAAGTCCTTCACCATCCCTCGTCCGTCCGCGAGATCTGCCTGTACCGGATCGGCGCGCTCGAGCGGGGGCTGGACCTCCGCAAGATGGAGCCCAAGAAGGCCCGGCGATGGTGAAGCGGCGAACGGCCGGCGCGAGCGGAGGGGCGCGGCTCGCCGGGCTCTTCCGAGAACGGGCCGAGGCGGCCGGCGCCGAGGTTCTAAGGGCGGAAACGGCCGCCGGCGCCCGGAAAATCATCTCCGGAATCCTCGACGATCTCGGCGCCAAGATTTTGGCCGTTGCGTCCGACGCCCGGGCCTTTGTCCCTCCTCGCTCCAAGGCGCGCATCGTCCGGGGCAACAAGGCCGAAGAAATAGCGGCGGCCGAGGCCGGAATCGTATTCGCCCATCACGGAATCGCGGAAACGGGGACGCTTGTCCACCTCGATCGAAGCGACGCCGATAAAAACGTCTGGACCTTGCCGCCCGTCTGCGTTGGCGTCCTCGATTCCGGCGCGATTGCCGCCCGCCTCGAGGAGACTCTTCCCGCCATCATAAAGCACCTGGCGCGGCCGTCCGGGTTCGGACAGGTTTCGTTGGTCACCGGTCCGAGCCGGACCGCCGATATCGAGAACGTCCTTTCGATCGGCGTCCACGGCCCGGGCCGTCTGGTCATCGTCCTTGTCGACGGAAAAATCAGGAAGAAGGCATGAGCCGGACCCGGATCGACCCTCACCTCCAATCCGTCTTGGCCGAATTCTCGCGGAGCTACCTCGTCAAGCGCCGGAACGCCCTAATGGGGGAGGATTTCGAGGAGCTGCGGACTCTGCTGGCCGAGATGAAGGACCGGAGCCTGGAGAGAAACGAAGAGCTGCTCGCCCTGTTCGAGGCCGAGGCCCGCAAGCGCGGGAACACCGTCCTCCGGGTCCGGGACGGCGATGAAGCGAACCTGGCGATCGCCGAGGTCCTCCGCCGGAACAGCGCGGGCAAGGTCGCCAAGAGCAAGTCCATGGTCGGAGAGGAGACGCATCTCAACGATTTCCTGATCGGTCGGAAGATCGAGCCGCGCGAGACCGACCTGGGCGAGTGGATCGTCCAGCTCGAGGCCGAAGCGCCCACCCACATGGTCATGCCGGCCATCCACCTGACCCGGGCCGATGTTGCCCGGACATTCGCCCGCCGCTTGGGCCGTCCCGTGCCCAACGAGATCCCGGCGCTGGTCCGGATCGCCCGCGAGGAGCTCCGCCGAGAGATCTTCTCGATACCGGCGGGCTTCAGCGGCGCCAACGCCCTGGTCGCGGAGAACGGCGCGGTCATGCTCGTCACCAACGAGGGAAACGGACGGCTCGTCTCGACGGTCCCGCCCATCCAGGTCGTCCTGGCCTCGATCGAGAAGGTCGTGCCGACCATGGCCGACGCGGCCCTCGTCCTCCGGCTCCTGCCCCGGAACGCGACCGGCCAGGTCTTTACGAGCTATGTCTCTTTCATCGCCGGCGCCGGGGATCATCCCCGGACCATCGTCATCCTCGACAACCACCGCTCCGAGATCCTGGCCGATCCCGTCTTCCGCCAGGTTCTGCGCTGCATCAAATGCTCGGCCTGCCTCAACGTCTGTCCCGCCTACAATGTTCTGGGCGGGAAAGAATTCGCCCACGTCTATATGGGAGGAATCGGGGCGCTTCTCACGGCCTGGGTTCATGGACTCAAGAACTCGAAGGCGATGGCCGGGCTCTGCCTTGGCTGCCACCGCTGCGAGGAGTACTGCGCGGCCAAGATCAAAATCGCGGACCTCGTAATCGCCCTCAGGGAGCGGCTCAACGAGCGGACGGGCGCGCCCCTCTGGAAGAGGATGGCGTTCGAGGGCGTGATGGCGCGGCCGCCCGTCCATCGGGCCGTGTTCAAGGCCGCCAGAATCGGGCGGCCTTTGTTGACCGGGAAGAAAGGATTCCTGAGACGGTTTCCGTTCCCGTTTCGGAAATACGACCGGTTCAGGGCCGTCCCCGCTCCGGCGAAAAAAACCTTCACCAGGCTCTTTAAAAAGAGCGAACTGGGCGGTGCGGCGTCCTCCGGCAAGGGCAGGGTCACCATCTTCGCCGGATGCTTGGTCGAGCACTTTTATCCCGAGATCGGGATAGACGCGGCCCGGGTCCTTAGAGCGCTCGGATATGGGATCGACCTCGCCCCGGCCGTCTGCTGCGGATTCCCGTCGGCGAACGGGGGATTTTCAAGGTCCGCCCGCAAGTCCTACCGCGGGCTGATCGATGCGATCAAGGCGAGCGAGACCGTCGTCACCCTCTGTCCGACCTGCACGACCATGCTGGGGCACGCCGGGCCGGACCTGGCGGGGGAGGAGGCGGCGGGGCTTGCCGAGAAGGTCGTCTCCTTCGCCGAGTTCGTCGAGCGGATGGAAAAGAAAGGCTTGGCGCGTGTTCTTTCCAAAAGGAAAGAGCCAGGCGCCCTGACCTATCACGAATCCTGTCATCACAAGTATTACCTCAAGGCTTCGGAGGCGACGAGGTCGGTCCTGGAGACGGCGACGGGGTCTAAGATCAAAGACATGTCCGAGACGGCGACCTGCTGCGGCTTCGCCGGGAGCTTTTCGGCCGACCACCCCGAGGTCTCCGAGGCCATCCTCGCCGAGAAACTCGACGCCATCAAGGAGACCGGCGCCTCGACCGTCGCCCTCGACTGCCCGGGCTGCCTCCTCCAGATCCGGGGCGGCTGCCGCC
This sequence comes from Candidatus Aminicenantota bacterium, assembly GCA_963702005.1. GTDB lineage: Bacteria > Acidobacteriota > Aminicenantia > Aminicenantales > JAFGBC01 > JAFGBC01. Next base: position 4,185,869 of record OY969696.1, on the reverse strand, counting down.
GGCGGGGCCTCGAGGTCGAGGTCCGGCATACGGCCCAGCTCCTCGCTTCCCGCTTAGCGCAGCCGAATTAGCGGCTTTCCCCTAACCGCTTGACATTTATTTTAGATCGCCCTTATAAATAGGAACTCGAGTCAATATATCGTTGATGTCCGAACGACCATGAAGTTGACGAGGATGGCGGCCTTGCCGATCTTGGCCTTCGCTCTTTGTCTGGGGAGGCTGCCCTGCGGCCAAGCCGTCGCGCCTAATGATCTGTCGAAGCGGATCGACGAGATTCTAAACAGGCCCGGGTTGAAAAAAGTCCAATTTTCGGCCTGCGTCGTGCGCCGGGATACGGGCGAGGTCGTCTACGAGAAAAACCCGCGACTTCCTCTCATGCCGGCCTCGAACATGAAGATCGTCACCACGGCCGGCGCACTGGAGATCTTGGGGCCGGATTTCGCCTTCGTCACGCGCGTCGGCCTGAGCGGGGAAGACCTGGTCGTCATCGGGAGCGGCGACCCCCTGTTCGGCGATCCCGAGATCGCCGCCCGAAACGGACATCGGCGCCCCTCGATTCTGCAGGACATCATCGACCGCCTTATAGAAAGCGGCGTCGTCTCTCTTTCGAATATCGTCCTCGACGTATCCGTCTTCGACGATCAACGCATTTATCCCAACTGGCCGGCGAACCAACTCAATCAAAAATACGCCTGCGAGGTCAGCGGCCTCAATTATAACGGCAACTGCGCGGACATCGTCGTGCTCAATCAGGGAGGCCGGATCGTGATCTCCCTTGAGCCGCCGACCGATTATTTGAATCCGATCAATGATGTGTGGCCCCGGTCTTATGGCCGGAGCCGGATCAGCCTGGATCGGACCGAAGTTCCCGGCGAGCTCGTCGTCTCGGGAACTTGCCGTGACCGGGCTGGCCCCTACTCCTTCGCCGTGGAGAATCCGGCCCTCTTCTTCGGCCATCTGCTCAGGGATGGTTTGACCAAAGCGGGGATCCACATGACCGGGCAAATCTTGGAGCGTCCCATGCCCGACGACGCTGACTTCCGGCCGCTGGCCGAATACCGGACGCCGCTGGGCGATTGTCTCATGATGGCCAATAAGGAGAGCCTGGGGTTGGCCGCCGAGGCGCTCTTCAAGCGACTTGGAGCCCAAGCCAGCCTCGACGGCAAAGGAGGCAGTTGGGAGAGCGGCCGAAAGGTCCTGTCCGATTATCTGCGCGGGCTGGGGATTGATGACGGCGAATTTTATCTTTCCGACGGAAGCGGCCTCAGCCGGGACAACCGCCTAAGCGCTTGGGCCCTGACCCAAATCCTCCTGCACCTGGCCGGCCGCCCCGACTGGAATATTTTTGAGAGCACGCTGGCCGTGGGCGGGATGGACGGAACGATCGAGAACCACTTTTGGGAGAAACCATACCGCGGCCGGGTCCGGGCAAAGTCCGGCTATCTCAGGGCCGTACGAGCCCTCTCGGGCGTCGTCCGCACGGACGGAGGAGACTATATTTTTTCCTTCCTGGCCAACCGGGGCGGCAACGGGACGCGGCTCGCCATCGACGCCGCCGTCAAAGCCATCGTGGACTGGGGCGCGGCAGCCGCCGGCAGCCTGTGACGGGCCGGCCCGCGTCCGTGCTGTCCTTCCGCCGATTTTCAGGGCTTCCCGGAGCGGCCTGAAGCCGCAGTTTTCCCCGGTGGGGAATGCCTGTTGTAGCTCGCTCGTTCCGCTTTATTTCTATTTGGCTTTGGCGACGAGCCGGTCGTAGACGGAAAGTCCGACGATCGAGGCGACCCCGATCCCGACGATGATCAGCCACATGGCCGTGATGCCGGGGGGCAAGCCGGCCTTCACGGGATTCGAGATGTAGCGCTCGAAAAGCTTGCCTCCCAAGCGACCTCCGACGATGCTGGCCAGGGCGATCGGCAGGCTCTGGTAACCGAGGTAAAGCCCCTCCTGGCCGCGCGGCGCGATGGCGCCGATGTATTCATAGACCCGCGGGGAGGCCATCATCTCGCCCACGGCCATTGAGGCGATCGAGACGAGGAGGAAAATGCCGGCGACGGGAACGGCTATGCCGATATGAATCTTTGAGGTAATGTCTTTGAATAAAAGCGTCGGCAGGACGTTCAGGGACATCCCCAGCGTCACGACGACGGCTCCGAGCATGATGGACTTGACCGGAGCCCAGCGCTTGACCCAGCGGGTGATCAGGAGCTGGAAGCAGACGATCATAAGGGGGTTGGCCATGGTGTATAGCTCCATGGGCGCGTTGGGGTCGACATAGCGCATGAAGAGCGGCATGAGGTTGTAGAGCTGGATGTAGAGAAACCAGAACAGGCTGAGGACGATGATCAGGAACAGGAAATTGAGGTTGCTGAGTACGGTGACGATGCCCAGCAGAGCCTGGCCCAACGTCCTCTTGGGGACCGTCTGCCCGTCTTTGATGCCGTCGCTGACGAACTCGGGCTCGCGGTAGATAAAAAGCGTGATGATGAGGCCGGCCAGGGCGAAGAGCGAGGCGACGTAGCTGAAGATGGCCGGGATGCCCAGGCTGGTCCGGATGAAGTAGGAAACGCCCCGTCCGGAAATAGAGCCGATGTTGATGACCATGTAGAAGATTCCGAAGGCCAGGGTCGCCCTCGTTCCGGCCGTCTTCTGGACCGTGCCGGCGATGCAGGGCTTGACGATCGAGCCGCCGATCCCGATCAGGACCACGCCCAGGACGACCGGCACCGTGAAGTCGACGGTCTCGGCCGCGCCCCGTCCGATGATCCCGGGCCAAAGCCGCTGGAGGTTTCCCATGATCAGGTAGCCGAACGAGATCAGAACGAAAGCGACGCTCAGCGACCGCTTGAACCCGAACTTATCGGCCAGCGTGCCGGACAGGATGGGCAGGAAATAGATGATGCCCCAGAGGAGGATGCCGTTGATGGAGGTCGCCTTGCTCGGGCTCATCCCCAGGTTCTCATGGAGGTAGATGACCACGAAGGAGGCCATGGCGTAGTAGGCGGCCCGCTCGAAGAGCTCGATCGTGTTGGCCGTCCAGAAGGTCATCGGGAAGCGCTGCTCGGTCTCGGTCATAAGGTTGGTCCTCCTCAAAAAAATCCCGGCTCAGGCTTGGAGCCCGACCGGCCTAGCCTTGGCGGCCTTCTTCTTCCGGTACATGTCCTGGTCCGCCTCGCGCAGGAGATCGTCGATCTCCGTCCCTTCCCGGAAGACGCTGACCCCGAGCGAAAGCCGGACGTCGAGGGCCTGGCCGTCCCAGGAGAAGGGCGTTCGAGCCATCCGGTCCCGGATCTTGTCCGTGACCCGGCGGGCCCCGGCCAGGTTCGTCTCGGGCAGGAGGAGGAGGAATTCGTCGCCGCCCCAGCGGCTGATCCAGGTCAGCTTGCGGAGCGAGGACCTCAGGGACGCCGGCCAACCTCTTGAGGACGAAGTCGCCGCAGTCGTGTCCGTGGCCGTCGTTGATGTCCTTGAAGCTGTCGATATCGGCCATGATCAAGGCGAAGGGGCGTCCGGTCCGGTCGAAGCGGATCTTCTCCTCTTCGAATTTCTCCATCATGTCGCGGCGATTGGAGAGGCCGGTCAGAGGGTCATGGCGGGACAGCTCCTCGAGCCGGACGTTGGCACGGTCCAATTCGTCCTTTTTAGCGCTGATCTCGGCGTTGGCCAGCTTCAGCTCCCAATTGGCCCGAGCCTTGAGGCGATAGCGATTGTAAATGAGGGCGGCGATGAGAATGACCAGGAGCGAGAGGGCGATCAGGGAATAACGGATGGCGGTCTGCTTTTTGAGGGTCAGCTCATTGAAGTTGTTCTTTTGCGCTAACGTCTCGTTTTCCCGCCTCTTCTTATCGGTTTCGTACCGGGTTTGGAGCTCTTGGAGCTGACGGGAGCCCTCTTCCTTAGGGACCCTTTCCTCCAAGTCGGAGGCCTTGCGCAGGTAAGCCAGGGCCAGCCCGGGCTCGCCGCGCCGCTCATGGACATCGGCCAACAAGCCGTAGATGGCCGCCCGCTCCTTGGGAAAATTGACTCTCTCGATATAGGGCAGGGCCCGCTCCAGAACGGCCTGGGCCTCTCCGATCCTGTTCAGACTCATGTAGATCTCGGCGATGTTCTGGGAGACGATGGCGATCTCCCTCTCCTGGCCTTCCTTGATATCGATGTCCAGCGCTTGACGGAGAAAAATCAAGGCGGCGGCCTTGTCCCCCTGTTCCAGGTAAACGCTGCCGATGTCATGGAGGCAGCAGGACAGGGTGTAATCGTCGTTCGATCGTTTGGCGGCGTCCAGGGCCTTCTCTTTGTATCTAAGGGCTTCCTTGGTGTCTTCCCGAAAAGTAAAGATATTTCCGATCTCGTTTAGGACCAAGGCCGTCCGGCGTTCGTCATGGGCCGCTTCGGAGCTGCGGAGCGCGGATTGGAAGAATTCCAGGGCCGTGTCCCAGCGCTTCAAGTCGCGATAAATAAAACCGACCGCGGATTCGCAATCGCTGAGGAGCCCCGGGTCGCGAAGTTTCCGCGCCGTCTCGACGGCCTCGATTCCCGCGGCCAGGGCCTTTTCGTACTCGGTTTTGACGAAGCGGCCGGCGGCGATTCGGTACAGGAAGTCGGCCGTGGACCGCTCGTCGCCGGCCTCCTTGGCGAGATCAACCCCGGTCTGGAGCGCATCCAGGGAGGATTGGATGTCCTGGTTTTTTTCGAAGGCGTAGCCGAGCCAGCCGGCGGTCTCGATCCGGGCCTTGAGGAGCTTATCTCTCGGAACGCCCCCGGGCGCTCCCTCGAGCTCCTTGAGCTTCGTCGAACATTCCTTGAGATGCTCCAGGGACAGCGCGTAGTTCTCGAGAAAATAATAGGCGGAACCGAGCGTCAGGCGCGCCCTGACGATTTCCCAATCGTTTCCGCGGACCAGGGCGAGACGGAGGGCTTGCTCGGCCCAGCGAAGCGCTTCCCGGGTGTCTTTCCGGGCGAGATAGGTCTCGGAGATCAAGTTGAGAACGGGGATCTTCTCGGCTTCGGGGAGCGTATCGAGCTTCTTGAGAAGGGCGGGGAGGCTGGCCGTGTCCGAGGCTGCGGCCGGGAGGATCGCGGTCGAGCCGAGAAAAAGACATAGACAGAGTATGGCGGCAAATACCGGACGCGCCGAAAACACGACCCCTACTCCCATATCTTCCGAGGCTCATTTTATTACCATAAAACGGGGCGCCGTTCAATCCCCTCGCGGGATTCCATGGACGTTAGTCCGTGGAGGAATAGCCATCTCCCCGCTTCGGGGACAGGCAGCAGCCTTGCAGTACTCAGGGCTTCCATGAGTGCGGTTTCGCAGTACTCATGGAGCCGTATTAGCGGCTCCATGGGTGCGCTCCAACGCCTGCAATAAGCAGATCCCACGGACGTGAGTTCGTGGAGCTTCAGTCCCCGCGAATCCGGCCCGCCCGGCCGGGCTTGCTTTCGGCCTGGCGCGTGCTGTATACACGGAAAGACGGATCCAGAGGAGGTCAAAATGGCACCGACCGCCGGTTCAAAATTATTAGGCTTGGGGGCCTTGCTCTGCGTGTTGATCGGTCCGCTCCTGGGACAAGGCTCTCTCGAGGATTACCGGAGGGCCGAGCGGTTCCTCCCCCAGAACGCGCGCAAGCTGGTGCTCAACGAGCGCGTGACGCCGAACTGGCTCGACAAGGGCTCCCGCTTCTGGTATAAGCGGGACCTGCGCGACGGAAAGCTGTTCCTCCTCGTCGATCCCGCCCGTAACGCGGTCATGCCCGCCTTCGATCACGCCAAGGTCGCGGCCGCGCTCGCCGCCGCCACGGGCGAAGCCGTCTCGGCCTCGAACCTTCCTTTCGATACGTTCGGCTTCGAGAAGGGTGAAACGCGGATCAAGTTCGAAGCGGCCAAAGCCGTTTGGATATTCGACCTCAAGACCGGAAACCTGGTCAAGACCGAGAAGACCGAGGAGCGCAAGGACGAAGCGCCCTCGCCCGACGGCAAGTGGACGGCCTTCCTCCGCGGCTACGATCTTTGGCTGCGCGAGGCCGCCGGCGGGGCGGAGACTCAGCTCAGTCGGGACGGCATTGAAGGCTACGCCTACGGGTCGTCCTCGCCCGGGCTTCAGGAGCAGGTCGAGGCGGGCGACAAGCCCGCGCCCAGGTCGATCGAGGTCCTCTGGTCGCCCGATTCAAAACGCATCCTGACCTGGCGGATCGACGAGCGGGGGGCTCAACGCCATCATCTCCTCCAGTTCGTCCCTCCCGGCGGGCAGAGAGCAAAGCTTTTTTCCTACGTCTACGAGCTTCCGGGCGACGAAATCCTCACCCGGGGCGAGCCGGTCGTGTTCGAGGTCGAAGCAAAGAAACTGATCCCGGTCGAATGCCCTCCGCTCCTCATGCCGATCCTGATGTGGAAGGCGGCCGGCTCGGGTCTGTGGACCGAGGACGGCCGGCGCCTCTACTTCGCCGAAACGGTCCGCGGCTATCAGACGGCCCGCCTCTATGAGGCCGACCCGTCCACGGGGAAGGCCCGCGTCGTCCTGACCGAAACCTCCCAGACCTGCGTCGATCCCCACATGACCTATCTGGCCGTGCTGGGGAACGGCGCCGAACTCGTCTGGGGCTCGGAGCGGGACGGCTGGTGCCAGATCTACCTCTTCGACGGCCGGAGCGGAGAGCTCAAGAACCGGATCACCTCGGGCGAGTTCGTCGTGCGCGAGATCGTACGGGTCGACGAAAAGAAGCGGCAGGTCTATTTTATCGCCGGCGGCCGGGAGCCCGGCCGCGATCCCTATTTCCGGTTTCTCTACCGGATCAACCTCGACGGCCGGGGGCTGACCCTGCTGACGCCCGAGGACGACGACCACAATATACGTCCCTCCCCCGACGGAGCGTTCGCCTTGGACACCTATTCCAAGATCGATACCGCCCCGGTCTCGGTCCTGCGCCGCTTCCCGGACGGCAAGATCGTTCGCGAGTTCGAGAAAGCCGACCTCGGACAACTCCTCGCCTCCGGTTGGCCCAAGCCGGAGCCGTTCCGGGTCACGGGACGCGACGGCAAGACCGGCATCTACGGCGTCATCTACAGACCTTCGAATTTTGACTCTTCGCGCCGATATCCCGTCATCGACGGCATCTACAACGGGCCCCAGGCCGTCCGCACGCCCAAGTCGTTCCAGGCGTCCTCCCATGATCAGGCCCTGGCCGAGCTGGGTTTCATCGTCGTCACCATCGACGGCATGGGCACGGCCATGCGCTCCAAGGCCTTCCACAACGTCTCCTACAAAAACCTGGGCGACTCCGGGCTCGAAGATCACATCCTCGGCCTCCGCCAGCTCGCCCAACGCTACCCCTACCTGGACCTGGAGAGGGTTGGAATCTACGGTCATTCGGCCGGCGGCTACGACTCGGCCCACGCCCTCCTCGTCCATCCCGAGTTCTATAAGGTCGCCGTGTCGTCCTCGGGCTGCCACGACAACCGCGCGGACAAGGTCTGGTGGAACGAGCTGTGGATGGGTTATCCGGTCGGAGACCACTACCGAGCCCAGGCGAACCCGACCCTGGCCGCGAACTTTAAGGGAAAGCTCCTCCTCGTCCACGGAGACCTGGACGATAACGTCCACCCGGCGGCAACACTCCAGCTCGTGGACGCCCTGATCAAGGCCAATAAGGATTTCGACCTGCTCATCATGCCCAACCGGCACCACGGTCTGGGGAACGGCTACTTCGTCCGGAAGCGTTGGGATTATTTCGTCAAGAATCTCTTGGGAGTCGAGCCGCCCAAGGAATACCCGCTCCTCGACTCGGACAGCCGCTAGGGGCCGTCCGGCCGCGGCGGACCGCTCTACTAAAGGTAGGGAGTTTGGGCCGGAACGTCAACTCAAGAAAGCGTTCTCAGCCGTGGGGCGAAAATCCAGGCTGCGGCCGCGAACCCGAGCGTTACGACGGCACCGGCGGCGACCGAGACGGTTTCTCCCAGCCACTGGGCCAGGGCACCCGACCAGAGGGAGCCGAGCGGGATGAGGCCGAAGAAGGCGAAGGCATAGATCCCCATGACCCGTCCGCGGAGCCTTTCCTCGACGTGCGTCTGGACCAGGGCGTTGGCCAGGTTCATGACAACGACAAGCGAACCGCCCACCCCGACCAGGAGCAGGAGCGAAAGCGCGAGCCCGCGCGTGAAAGCGAAAGCGAGGAGGAGAAGGGGGAGGGCGAAGGTGCCCGCCGTGAGGAGCTTCCCCTTGAACTGAAAGCGTCCCAGCGAAGCGATCAGCAGGGCGCTCATCAGGGCGCCGACCCCGCGCGCCGACTGGAGCCAGCCGTTGGTGGCGGCGTTTCCGTGGAGGATCTTGACCGCCCAGGCCGGGATGAGCGTCAGGAACGCGCTCCCGAACAGTCCGGTCACGGCGATGAGGAGAATGACCGTCCGGATGACGGGATGCCGGAACGCATAGCGGAAGCCCTCCTTGAGATCGGTCCGGTGAGACCGGATGGCTGCCGGGCGGTCCGGATCGGTGAGCTTCATGAGATGGAGAGCGATGATGATGGCGATGAAGGAGATGCCGTTGATGGCGAAGCACCAGCCCGGGCCGAAGAGAGCGTAGGTGATGCCCGATACGGCCGGGCCCAGGGAGATTCCGAGGTGGAACATGGTCGCATTGAGGGCGATGGCGTTGGTCAGGTCCTCGGGGCCGACCATCTCGGTGATGAAAGCATGCCGGGCCGGCGCGTCGAAAGCGTTGGCGATCCCAAAGCCGAAGGCGAGGACGATGATGTGCCAGGCCTGGACGACGTGAAGGAAGGTTAAGGCGGCCAGGGCGAAAGCCAGGATCATCATGGCCGTCTGGGTCAGAATGAGGAGGGTCCGGCGGGACATCCGGTCGGCCACGACCCCGCCGTAGATCATGAACAGCCAGGCGGGGACGCCGGCCGCGAACCCGACATAGCCCAGATAGGCGGGCGAACGGGTTAGGTCGAAGACGAGATAGCCCAGGGCCGCGGCCTGCATCCAGGTCCCGAAAAGCGAGATGGTCTGCCCGATGAACCACAACCGGTAATTCCGGTAATGGAGGGCGGAGAAGGTCCGGCTGAAATCGAGATGGCGGAACAGATGGAGCGGGTTTGCCATAAGTCGTTATTTATACACGAATAGCGCATTTTCCGCAAATCCGGGTGATTTACAGGCGGCGCCGGACGTGCTACAGTAACCCCGTTTACGCCGATGAAAAAGCAGATCCTCCTCTCCGCCTCGCTCTTCCACGCCCTCAACGACGCGGCGACCGTCGCCACGCCGATGATCTTTCCCATCCTCTACAGCCAGCGGTTCCTGATCTCGAGCTATTCCCAGATCGGCCTCCTCTCGAACCTCGGCCTGCTCATCTCCTTCGTTTTCCAGTTCTACGTCGTCAGCCTCTCCTGCCGCCACGAGTACCGCCGCCTGATGCTCCTGAGCTTGCTGGGGATTTGCGCCTCGATGGCTCTCGTCCCGTTCGCGACGAGCTTCGCGGCGCTCCTCGCCTTCTTCCTCCTCCTCCGGCTGTTCACGACCTTCTATCATCCGATCATCATCGCCTGGATCTCGACCTCGCGGGCCGGGTCGGGACAGGAGCTCGACGACGCCATGGGGATCCAAAGCGGGTCCGGCAACGTCGGCGTCCTGCTGGCCTTCCTGTCGGTGGGCTATCTGGCCCAGCGCTGGACCTGGAAAACGCCGCTCTACGTTTGGAGCGTCTTGGGGCTTCTCTTGGGGATCTTAGGCATGCGGGCGATCAAGGGCGTCTCCTCCCGCAGCGAGAAGACGCCCGACCTCAGCGTCGGATCCTGGTGGAGGTCCTTGGTCGGGATCAAACGCTACATCCCGGGCTTTTTCTTCGGAGGAATCGGCTGGTCGGTCATCGTTTATTATGCCCCTTCGCTCCTCAATCACAGGTTCCGCATCCCGATCGGAGCGACCGGGCTCTACCTCGCTTTTTGGATTGGTTTGGGCACGATCACCGGCTACGGATACGGCGTCTGGAGCCGACGCTTCGGCCGACGGAATGTCTTCCTGCTGAGCCTGGTCGGAGCGGTGGTCTCCCTATTCGTCATCGGGCTGGCCGGCCACAAGGCGTTAGCGGTTGTCGGCCTCCTCAGCTACGGCGGTTTCCTCCTCATGACTTACCCCTCCCTTCACACCTTCGTCGGGTCCACGGTCCCGACCTCGGGACAAAGGCTGGCTTTCAGCTGGGTCTCCAACCTCCAGATGCTCTCGGGCGCGGTCGTCAGCCTGATCTCCGGATTCCTGTCCGACCGGTACGGGATTCAGGCGCCGTTTCTATTCACGGGCGTCCTGTCCCTGGCCGTCTTTCTCTTCTACCTGACGCGCGGGCCCGAGGTGTTCGGGAAGGGCCGCGGCGGCGCGCCCAAGCCGATGGCCCCGGACGTAGCCGAAGGCTAAAGCCCCGCACCGTTCCGTTCTCCACCAGCGCCATTCTACCGATGACCGTTGTCAAGGAAAGGCCCAGGAATAGGCCGCGCTCATCCACAATCCAAATGTTTCTGAAGGCGGAGTATGGCCGAAGGATCATTATCTGCTGAAGCGCAGGAAGATTCGCCGTCCCTGTCCGTCGATTTTAAGAATCCAGCCGGCGGCCCGGGCCCGGTCCTGCCAGATCGTTTCGAAGATCTTGACATAGTCCTCGAGCGAAATCTGCTGCTTCAGGTGAGAAGCCCGCATGTAGAGCGCGAAATAAATGAGGTCGTCGAAACGGACGACGGCTTCGTGATCGTCCAGCTTCTCCAGGGTGACCTTATTGCCCAGGAGCTTCGCCTGCTCCCAGCACAAATAGAGAATGAATGACCGTGAAGGCGGGTAGAAGGGAACCCAGGTGGCGGCTCCCAGAAGATACCCGACTCCGTTTCCGATGCCCTCAGCGACCCAACGAAAAGCGAAATCCTTCCCCTTTTCACGGGCCAAGAAATTAAAGAGCCGGACTTGTTCGGACCAGTAAATTTCCTGCCGCATCCAGTCTTTCCGCTCCTCGGGCAGGTCGGGAAAGCCCGAGGCTTCGGCGGGAAGTTTGCCGACTTTATCCAGGCGGATAAAAATGCCCTCCGTGAAGCGGTAAGACCAGCGGCCGTCCTCGACCCTAAAGCAGAAAATATATTCCCACGGGCTGTTGCGGCTCTGTCCGAGGGTGATGATGAAAGAGACCAGGTTTCCGGAACGGACAACCTTGGGCGCCGCCTCCCACTCTTTCCAATCCGTCCCTTTCGCGAAATCCCCCAGCCAAGCCAATCGGGATTCCGGAGTCCGCGGATCGGCGGGATGGACGCGGTCCAGGGTTAAGGCGTCGGTCTTGAGGAGTTGGACGAACTCCTTCCAGATCGCGAGTTCGTCTTGAGCCGCGAGCGGAGCGGAGGCCGCGGCGGTCAGCATGATCAGGAGCGCGACAATTGCCAGGTTTCTCATCAAAGCTCTCCTGCTTTAATCTGCGGGCGGAGCCTGCCGATTTGAATACTCTTAATTGTCTTTAGCGCAATCGGCGGCTGGTGTCCAATAAAATCTTGGGGATGTCAAGGCCGGACGAACACGCTCCAAAGAGAAGGCGGCCCCCCACCCGGAGGCCGCCCCCTTTGAACAAAATACGGCCAATGACTTTCCCCGTCGAGGGATCACCTCAGATAGCGGGCATCGATGACCCGGCCCTCAGCGGCATAATTCAGCGTCTTTTCGGCCTTCATGAAATCGCGGACGACATTATACTCGAAGAGCCCGGTGTCCACGGTTTTGTAGGGCGTCATGCCCAGCGAGAGAAGGAACTTGGTGAGCTGTTCGCTCATGGCCACCCAATACAAACCCAGGGGATTGATGGGTTGTCCGTTGATCCTGACCGAGGATATATCGAGCCGGTTGATCTCCCCCAGGCGGGGCGAAGCCGCCTTCCGCGAATCGTAACGATAGGTCAACCCTGAAGGCTGAAGGGATAGATCGTCCGTGTACTCGACGAGCGAGACGGAATATTCCAGGCCGGCCAGGAGCTGGTCGCCCCTGAGCATGACGCAATTGATCTTGAAGCCGAGGCCCGACGCCGGATCGTAGCCATAAGGGACCGCCCGCAGGATATCGTTCCCCACGACCGGCCCCTTGTGAATCCGGTAGGCCGTGTAGCCGAGGGCTTCGAGCCCGATCTCGGCGTGAAGGCCGGCCTTCCGGACGCCGGCCCGGATGGCGTCGGACACCAAGTTGCCCAGCGCGGTGTCCCGCTTGGGGTCTCCGGCCTTCCAGCGCTCCTCAAGGTCGACCTGGGCCGTCGCCAGAACTCGGGTGTAGACTTTGCCGAAACGGGGATCCTGTTCGACGCCGGCTTTGAGGGCGTCCACGGTCGCCTGGACGACCGGATCGGCCTTGACGGCGCTGGTCACGGCATAGAGCTTGTAGGATTCGAGGCTGACTTTCCCCCCGGACACCCGGACCTTGAGCACTCCCAGGGCCTTGCCCATCTCCCCGGCCTGGACGATGATCTTGCCGTTCAGGACGTAGGGCGTCCTCATGAAGTCGTGAGAATGACCGCCGACGATGATATCAATCCCGGGAACCTGGGACAGCCCCATGAGGTCGGCGAGCCTCCCCAGGTGGGAAACGCAAATGACAAGCTGGCAACCCTCGGCTCGCAGGCGTCCGGCTTGAAGCCCGGCCGCTTGGTAGGGATCCTTGAGGAGCTTGAAGACGTCCTGTGAGTAGTTCTGGGCGTCGGTGGTGACGACAGCCGTGATCCCGACCTTGAGGCTTCCGATGGTCTTGATCAGGCGGGGCTTGATGAAGGGTTTGAGCGACGGTTGGCCGGCGAGGTTGATGTTCGCGCACAAAACGGGGAGTGCGACCGGCGAGTCGCCGGCCAGCTGACCGCTGAGGACGCCGGCCAGGACATCGGTGCCGAGGTCGAATTCGTGGTTTCCCAACCCCATGGCGTCATAGAAGTTCTCCATGAGCTTCAGCTCGGGATAGCCCAGGTACTTGTTGAACTCGAACGATCCGACGAAGACATCCCCGGCGTTCAAGGCCAGGACGTTCGGGTCGCTTCCCCTGAGCCGCTTCATTAGCGCGGCCATCCGCGCGATCCCGCCGTAGCGGCCGTCGGGGCCGAACGGCACCAAGCTGGAATGGGTGTCGTTCGTGTGGAGGATCGTTAGTGTCGCCGAATCCCCCTGGGCGTAGCCAAGGACCGCGGCGCCGGCCAGACAGACGGCGAGCGCCAGGACCCTGATCAATCTCCCTTTCATGATGACCTCCTTGAATTGAGATTTTGGGTTGTCCCGCTTCTCAATCTAACCGAAGCGGAGGACCGAGTTGTCAAGAAGCTGTCAAGAATCTGTTAATAGTAGCCGCGGGCGAGGTTGACAGTCCTTCCGGTGGAGTGTTATAGTCCAAACAAGGCAGGGGTTACATCTCGTGCGACCTCCCAAGGCCGTTTTCTTCTTCTCCGTCGCGGCGGGGGCCGTCGTCGTCGCCCTCAGCGTCTTCGGATTTATCCTTCTCAAGGGACGTCCCGGGCTGCCCCGCAATATCGCGGTTTCGAATATCGTCCGGATGGACGGGATCGAGGTCCGGTCTGCCGGAGACCTGGACTTTCTCTTGAGCGGACGCACGATCGGCCGGGAGTCGCAACTGGTCCTGAACCGGGGAGGCGCCGAGGAGACGGTTGTCGTTCGGCTCGTTCCTTATTATTCTCAAATCCCCTATCCCTCGCTTTTTTTAGTCAGCGGCCTGGCCATCTTCCTCCTCGGCTTCCTGGTATTGGCCCTCAAGAGGGGCGATAGCCGGGCCCGGATTTTTTTCTGGATGGCCCTCGCTTTCGGCGCGGCGCTCATCATCAACGGCGATTTCTACTGCGTCCGGACGAGCCCGGCCAGCCTTCTCCCCGGCCTCGTCTTCAATCTGTTCTATGCTCTGGCGCCCGCCCTGCTCCTCCGCTTCGCGCTGACCTTTGCCCCGCGGTTCGCCGTGCGGCGGCTGACGACACTCTATCTGCCGGCGCTCGCGTTCGCCGCCGGCCTGAACGCGCTGTTCATCTCGGCCGTTCTGGCTCCTTCGATCGCGGCCTTCCGCGCCCAGCAGCGCTTGATCCCTGCCTTTCGCTGGTATCTGGTGGTCTTTCTCTTGGCGGCCTTCGTCCAGTTCGTCCGGAGCTTCCGGAGGGCCGGCGCGGTCGAGGACAGGGCCAAGCTCAAATGGATTTTCTACGGTCTCGCGGTCGGGCTCACGCCGTTCGTCATCCTCTACCAGATCCCGCGGGCGTTAGGCCGCGCCCCGCTGGTTCCGGAAGAACTGGCGACGCTGCTCATCATCGTCGTCCCGGCCGCCTTCGCGCTGTCCGTTCTCAAGTACAAGCTCCTTGACATTAACCTGGTCATCAACCGAAGCCTGGTTTATTCCCTATTGACCGTGGCCATCGTTTCCTTCTATCTTTTCGCCCTCGAGCTCCTGCGCGGCCTTTTCTCTCGCTGGGGACCGGTCCGGGAGCGGTGGGTCTCGCTGGCGGCGGCCGTCTTGGCCGCGGCGGCTTTCCATCCGGCCCGGAGGAAGATCCAGCGCCTGGTGGACAAGGCCTTTTTCCGGCGGAGCTACGATCTCAGGGCTTGCTTGGACGCGTTCAGCGCGGCCGCCCAAAAGATGGTCCGGCGCGAGAACCTGACCGGTTTGTTCCGCTCCGCGGTCGAGGACGCGATGCCGGTCGGCCGGACGGCCGTCTTTTTACGAGGGCGGCGGGCGGACCAGGAAGAGGAGGACCTCCTCGGGGCCGTTCCGGACGACCCGGCCTTCGACCGGCTCAAGGCCGAGAACTGGACGCCGGGCCGGAGCTACGTCCGCACGGGCGGCGCGGCCGTCGAGAAAGCCTTGGATGAGTCCCGCTCGCCGCTCTTGGAGAAGTCGGGATTCGGTCTCCTCATTCCCTTTCCGGCCTTATCGGCGTCCCAGTCCGGCTTCGCGGCCTTCGGACCCAAGCTGTCCGGGGCAAAGTACGGCGACGACGATGTCGAGCTCCTTCTCGCCCTGACTTCGGAGATGGGGCTCAACCTGGACCGGATCGGCCTTCTGGAGGAAATCGTCTATGAAAAGGCCTTCCGGCGGTCGCTGGTCGAGCTCAACCGGATGAAGACCGAGTTCATTGCCTCCGTTTCCCACGAACTGAGGACGCCGATGAATTCGATCCTCTGCCTGTCCGAGATTCTCCGCTCGGGCCGGGTCGGCGCAGAGGCCGAGAAGGATCGCCTGCTCCGGATGATGGCCTCCGAGTGCGGCCGCCTGTCCCGGTTCGTCCACAACGTCCTCGATTATGGGAAGATCGAACTCGAGGTTAAAACCTACGCGATGGCCCAAACGGACGTCCGCCCCCTCGTCGAAGACGCCGTCGGGCTCTTCCGGCCGGCCCTCGAGCAGGACGGGGGGCGGCTCCGGACGCGTTTGCCCGCCGCTCCGGTCTTTCTCGAGGTCGACCCGGACGCCGTCATGCAGGCCCTCGTCAACCTCCTGGACAACGCCGTCAAGTACGGGCGGAGGCCGAAGGAGGTCGAGGTCTCCGTGGAGGACGGGGGCGAAGAGGCGACGATAGCCGTTGCGGACAACGGGATCGGGATTCCCGCCGCCGACCAAGCCCGGGTCTTCGAAGGCTTCCGGCGGACGGCCGAGGCGGTTCGGGCCAATCCCGGAGGCATCGGGCTGGGGCTCAAGATCGTGAAGCACATCATGGACGGCCACCGGGGTTCGGTCGGCCTGTGGAGCGAGCCCGGACGGGGGAGCCGCCTGAGTTTGGTTTTCAAGAAGGCGCAACCATGAAAAAAATCCTGATCATCGAGGATGACCGGACCTTCGCCGAGACCTTGAAAACGGCGCTGGAACCGGAGGGCCTCCAGATCGAGCTCGCCAACGACGGGGACGAAGGCCTCCGCCTGGTGGGCATGCGGCCGTTCGACCTCATCGTCCTGGACGTCGCGCTGCCCGGCCAGGGCGGGTTCGACGTCTGCCGGGAGCTGCGGGCCAAGGGAAACTGGACCCCGCTCGTCATGATAAGCGGCCAGAGAGGAGGAGATCGATAAGGTTCTCGGCCTCGAGCTGGGCGCCGATGATTATCTCCAGAAACCGTTCGGGGCCCGGGAACTGCTGGCCCGGATCCGGGCCGTCTTGCGCCGGGGGACGGCCGTTTCATCCGGCCTCGAAGAATATGCGTTTGGCGACGTCCGGCTCGACTTCAAGACCCAGACGGCGACCAAGGGTGGGCGGACCGTCCATCTCACGGCTAAAGAGTTCGCCCTCCTCCGCCTCCTCGTCGGTCATGAGGACGAGGTCGTCGGCCGGGAGCGGATCCTGAACGAGGTCTGGGGCTACAAAAAGTTTCCGACGACACGGACCGTCGACACCTTCATCCACAACCTCAGGAGGAAGGTCGAGGACGATCCCGCCCGTCCCGCCCACCTCCTGACCATCCCCTGGTCCGGCTATAAATTCAAGAAATAAGGGGCGGAAGGGGAGTCGAGCTTCAGGAAATCTTGACATATTCTTGACGGCGTTCTGACAACCGTCAGCCCGCCTTGCCTAGATTGAAAGCAGAGGGACGCCATGGACAAGATCAAGACGACGCTCGGCCCTCGGCTGGGAGTCGAGGGCGACGCCCTCTTCCTGAGTATCGAAAATTCTCCCCGAAAGTTCGCTCGATCCGACATTCGCGCTTTAGAGATCCAGCACCATCCCGGCCATGGCCGCGGTCGGCGTTCCCGCCCGGCGGCTTTCGCTGTCGAGCGGCTCGGTCGGCTTAACGTTCGGCTTTCATTTATAAAGGAGGTCAGCGATGAGAACGACAATGGGAAGTGGGGCGGTCTTGGCCGTATTAAGCCTGGCTCTTGCCGGATGCGCGACCACGAGCGTCACCCCCGGGATCGCCCCTCCGGAGGGGGTCGTCGTGGAGGCCAAAGCCTTCCCCGAAGTTGAGCTCCTGACGACCGGGGGACAGCTGTATCTCTGCAAGTTGGCGCGCCTCGAAAAGGACAAGGTCGCGTTCCTTCCTTCGCCCTACTGGAACGTTGAGACGAAGACCGTCGCCGTCACGGAGATCCGTTCCATTCGGTTGTGCGGCCAAAAAAGCCATACCGGACGGGCCATCGGGACGGGATTTGGATTAGTCTCTTGTTTGACCGGAGTGATTGCGCTGTGCACATCCGAATATAACACGGAGTACCAGGCTGCCCTTTTGGGAGTTCCGCTCTCCGGGCTGGTGATTGGGATTCCCCTCGGCTTTCTCATCGGCTTAAGCGAGGACGCAGCTTCCCCTCCCTCCCGCTACGATTTCAGGGAAATGAGTCCCGAAAAAAAATTCGGCGTCCTCCGGCGCTTGATGGGAATCTGAAGGAGGAGACCATGTGTCCCATTCCAAGAAAGGTTTTGGCCCTGATCCTGGCCGTCGTCTTTTTCGTCGCCTGCTCGACCACGACGATCCGCTTTTCGCCCTCTGAAAAACCGGCCATCGAGAGCAGCCCCTCGGTCGTCGTCCGGACCAAGGATGGCGTCGAAACCATCGTCAATAGGCCCCGTCTGGCCGAAGGCCGGATTACGGGAACGTCGGATAAAAGCAAAGCCGTCTCGATCGATGCCGCTACGATCGAATCGGTGACGGTAAGGAAGACTGATCTAACCTATGCGATCCTGTTTGGAGGCCTCGCGGCCATCGAACTGGGCCTGGCCATCAGCGCCAAGACGGCTCCTTCGCCTTTTCCGCCGCTGACATCCTGTCCCTTTGTTTTCACGTTCGATGGGACGCGCTTCGTCCTCGAGGCCGAGCCTTACGGAGGGGCGATCTGCCGCGCCCTGGAACGGACGGAGTGGATTCCGCTCGAACGGCTCCGGGACCTGCGGGGGAGCTAC
Organism: Candidatus Aminicenantota bacterium; assembly: GCA_963702005.1. Classification (GTDB taxonomy): domain Bacteria; phylum Acidobacteriota; class Aminicenantia; order Aminicenantales; family JAFGBC01; genus JAFGBC01. Next base: position 4,168,007 of record OY969696.1, on the reverse strand, counting down.
CGGCTGCGGATGACGAACGAGCTCCAGGAAATCGAGCATACGGACGAAGTCAAGATCCTGGCGATCGATCATCCGGCCGGAGTCAGGGTTCTGCCCGATTCTTTCGGGCGGCTCTACACGATCCGCGCGCCCCTCCTGCCCCTTAGGGCCGTGGACGGGAACAACCGAGATGTCAGGGCGGCTCTCCTAAAAAGGGACGGGCTGTTCTGGGAGTCCTCGGCCGCCGGCCGCAAGCCGGGGACGGACGGTCTCCGGGACGAAATCGTGATCGAATTCCCCAAGCCGGACGGGGCGCGGACCGCAAAGCTCGTCGCCGATGCCTGGACGACTCTCTGGGGGTCTCAGGTCGCAAAAAGCTTCCTCGAATATCTGGGGAGCGACCTCCCGGCGTTCTTCCGGAACGTCAACGCCCGCGGACCGGCCTATGCCAGGCTCATGAATTGGTATGCCCGGGAAGAGCTCTACCTTCTCAAGGTCCAGGTCGAAACGCCCGCGGGTTGGGTCCCGCGGACCGTCATCTACGGAGGGGGACCTTACGTGGCCAAGGAGAAGGCTTACCTCATCAACGTCAGCGATGTCCCGGGAGACAGGCTGAAGCTCCGCCTAAAGCCGCCGGCCGGATTCTGGAGGCTCGACAGCCTGGCCGTCGATTATTCGGAGGACGCGCCGATTTCCGTCCGCGAGATTCAGGCCGCCGCGGCCATTGACGGGAAGGGGGCGGATGTGCGGAGCCTGCTCGTCCGGACCGACGGGGTCTTCCAAGACATGCCCGGCCGGGGCGATAGCGTTGATCTCGTCTTCCCGGCGCCGCCGGCCGTACCGGGCCTGGAGCGAAGCTTCATCCTGAAAGCCTCGGGCTGGTACGATATCCGCCCCCGGAGCGCGGGCGAGCCGCGGCGCGACATCGTCGACCGGATTCTGGATGAGCCCGGCTTCGCCCTCCGGCTGGCCCGGGAAAGATCGTCAAAGAAAGAAGGCTCCGGCCGCGATGCGCATTGAGGACTTCGGCCCCGCCGGCCCCGACCGGCCTTGGATGCTCAAGTACCCGCTCCGGGAGACGCCCCATTTCACGATCGAGACGAACAAAACCTGTAACATCCGCTGCCGGTCCTGCTACAGCTCCGAGCGGAGCCTCGTCAAATCGCGGAGCGAGATCCGGGAGGAAGTCGGCCTCGCCCTGGCCAAACGGAAGGCCGGCGTCGTCACGCTCCTGGGGGGAGAGCCGACCCTTCACCCCGAGCTTCCCGGCATCGTCGCGGACATTAAAGCCCGCGGCCTCCGCTGCCAGCTCCTGACGAACGGGATCCGGTTCCTCGAAACCGGCGGCGACGATCTTCTGGACCGCTTGGCCGCGTCCGGGCTCGACCGCGTCCTCGTCCACATCGACGAGGGGCAGGCCCATGTCCACCCCGACCTCGAAGCGGCGCGGCGGGCCGTCTTCGAAAAGCTCGAGCGGCGGGGGGTTCGGTTCGGCCTGTCCCTCACGGTCTATGAAGGAAGCCGGGGACGGATTCCGAGCCTTCTTCGCGCTTATTCCGGCTATCGGTATTTCGACGGCGCCTTGGCGGTCCTGGCCCGCGATCCCGCCCGGCCCGAACAAACGGGGCCGGGGCTGGCCCACGAATATGACAGCTTCCGGCTGGAGATGGCTGCGGCGCCCTCCGCCTACATCCCTTCAAACCTCGACGACGGGGACGTCCGCTGGCTTGTCTATTTCTTCTTCTTCAACCGCCGGACGGGGCGGTCCTTGATCCTTTCGCCGCGGCTGTTCGGATTCTTGGCCCGCCTCCATCGGGTCATTCGGGGACGATGGCTCTACGCGCCCTTTCTATCTCGAGCGGCGGTGTTTCCGCTCGCGATCCTTGCCGTTTTCGCCGAAGCCGCCGGGCGGACGAAGGCGCTCCGGGAAGCGGTCTCGATTCTCAAGCGCTCGGGAAGGGGACGGGACATCGGCTTCTGGTTCTCCGTCATCCAAACGCCCCCCGAGTTTCGGGACGGCGGCCGGGAGTATGTCCTCTGCCACGCCTGTCCGGACGCGACCGTCCGCAAGGGCCGGCTGACGCCCGTGTGCATCGCCGATATCATCAACCCTCTCAACGGAGGAATCCCGCCGCGGGACGAGGCGAACCGCATCCGCTTGAGGGCGGCCTACGGTCACTTGGGGGAGTTATAGCCGGGCCTACCGATCCTCGTCCGGCCGCTCGGACACGGCCCAAGCCGGGTAGGGCGCGGCGCTCCCCTTGACGGCGTGCCACAGGATGCGGTTGAGGACGTCCTCGGGGCAAGCGTCCACCCGGCTGAAATCGAGGCGGGCCGATATCAGGGCGTCGCGGCGCAGGAGAACGTCCGCGATCTCCTCTGGGCGGGGATTCATCGTGTCGAGCGGTACCCGGTTGGCCACGGCCTCGAAGGGTTCGAGGTCGGGGGTGTCGGCGAAGCAGTCGAACATCGGGATCGCCGTGGCGTCGAACTGGTTCATGGGCGGCAGCCCCAGGATCTGTTCGATCGTCCGCACGATGCTCGTCGTGTTGTACTGGGTGCCGACGACTTGCCCGCGCTTCGTGTAGGGGCTGACGCAATAAGCCGTCGTCCGGTAGCCGCTGACGTGATCCCAGCCGCTCTGGGGATCGTCCTCGATGGCGAAGACGGCCGTCTCCGGCCAGAACCGACTCCGGCTCAGGGCCTCGACGATCCGGCCGAAGGCCAGGTCGTTATCGGCGACACAGGCTTCGGGGATCGGAGAGCCTGCTTCGGTTCCGTTGGTATGATCGTTGGGCAGGCAGATGAGGACAAGCTGCGGCATCCGGCCTTCCTTGTCCCAGGCCTCGATTTGGCGCACGATCGCCCGCGCCCGCCAGACGTCGGAGACGTCCATGTTCCAGCCGACATAATCGGCCGGCGTGAACGGGGCGATCGATTCGATCCCGGGCAGGGAACCGATGCGAACCAGGCCGTCGCCGTGGAGATATTCGCTCCAGAAGTCGCGCCAGGCCGGTTCCCCCTCGCGCTTGGGATCGGCCCAGCGGCAGTCGGGCATGGCGAATTCCCCGAAGTTCCAGATTGAGATCCCGTGCTTCAGGGCGTTGTCCCAGAGGAAGCCGCTGGGGGCGTAGGCCAGGGCGTCGATCTCGTCCGGCCCCATCCCGTCGGGATAGCTCCGCGGCCAGCCCGCGAAGGACCGTTCCAGGTAATCGGTCGCGAAGGCGGTCGTCGACCACTGATGCCCGTCGGCGCTCAAGATGCCGCTGCAATATGTGTTGTCGAGAAGGACGAACTCGCGGGCCAGCTTGTGCTGGTTGGGGGTCGCCCGCTCGCCGAAGATACAGAGGGCGGGGTCGCCGTTCCCGGCCGCGACGTCGCCCAAAACCTGATCGTAGGTCCGGTTCTCCTTGATGATGTAGACGACGTGATTGAAGACGCTGGGCTCGCCGATCCGCTCCGGGACGGGCCGGGGCGGCCGGTCGGGGCGGGGCGGAAGGAGGGCGAGCGAGATCCGCTCGCGGCGGTAGTTCTTCTCGACGGTCGCCGACATCCGGGCCAGCTCGCGCTTCTCGGGGACGGGGATGAGCGAGACCGAGCCGCTGTACTGATGAGAGTTGAAGCCGGGGGCGCCGGTGTCCTCGGACGGCTCCGGGGCGGCGGCATGCCCTTTGATGTTCGCGACGCAGAGCGATTTCCGCGCCGGGCTGTCGACAATCGCGCCCGGATACCACCCGACCGGGATGAAGCCCTCGATACGCGCGTCGCCCTCGTCGGGGTCGAAGGCCAGGACGGCGACGGCGTTCTGGGTCCCGTTGGCGACGTAGAGCCGGCGGCCGTCCGGCGCGAAACAGACGGCGTTGGGGGAAGCGCCGAACAAGTCGGCCGGGCTCGGCTTGACCCAGATGGTTTTCACGACGACGTCGGTCCGGACGTCGATGACGCTCAGGTTATCGCTCGCGGCGTTGGCGCAGACGACGTACCTGCCGTCTGGGGATACGGCCAGGGCGGAGGCGTGCTTCTGGACGAGGATTTCGCTCGTGACTCGGCCGGCGGCCAAGTCGATGACGCTGACCGACCCTTCCGAGGCGATCCGGGTCTCGCGATCGACCTTGACCTCGGTCCCGCGGCCGGCCGGGCCGGTCGGGTCGCCCGGCCGCGGACGGCGTCCTCCCCAGTTGCTGACATAAGCCTTGCCGGCGGCGAGCACGACGTCATAGGGCGCGACGCCGACGTCGAAGATCCGGACGACCGCTCCCGTCTCGGCGTCGAGCTCGAGAAGCCGGTTCGAGAGGTTGCCGCAGACGAACAAACGCCGGCCGTCGGCGGAAAGAGCCAATCCGGCCGGGATCTCTTCCTCCCGGCGCGGCGCATGGGCGGCGGGAAGAGGCAGCGCGCGCGTGGGCGAGACCTCCCCGTCGGGGCTGACGGCGAAAACCTTGATGTCTCCGTTGACGTTGCTGAGATAGAGGCATTTCCCGTCGGGCGAGAAGATGAGGCCCGTATAGCTCAGCTGTGCCTCGCTGTCCTGAAACAGGATGGCCGCCGACGGGGCTTCGGGATGGGATTGGTCTTCTTTATGGGCGGGGAAGACGACGCGCTGGCGGATGCGGCCGCTCGCCGGGTCGATGATGACGACCTCGCTGGTCTTGCCCGAAACGGCGAGGAGTTTTTCGTCCGGAGACAGGGCGAGGGCCAAGGGACGCAAGCCGGGGAGCGGGACTTGAACGCCCGCGGGCGTCACGACCTGGTTCACGGGCAGGACGGTGCGGTTCGGCCCGCCCGCCCCGACGGCCTCGCTGTCGGGATTGGCTGCGGCCTTGTCCGCATTTCGACAAGCCGTTCCGGCGAGGAGGGTGAGGGCGATTATTGAGGCCGTGATTGCTCGATACCCCATTATCTCTCCCGCGACATCTTGAACCTAAGAAGACGGCTTGGCCCCGTTCCGGGCCTGTCCAAGGAGGACGTCATTCCTTACGTAGACGACGCCCACCTGCCTGAGCAGGGTCTGAAAATCGGCTTCGGGCATTTCGCTTTTAATCTCGGCCGAGACGGGCTTGCCGACGAAGAACTTGCCGTTGATCTCGTCGACGAGGCTCGTGATCCGAAGATACGCGGAAGCCGGGGCCTTGTCGACGACGACCGTCACTCGGTCTTGGCGGATGATGACGGCTTTGACGGAGGGAATCTTGGAGACTTTCTTTGCGAACCCGGCCAACTTCCGCTTTTTCTTGTTCCGGAAACTCCTGTAGACGAACAGGGCGATGACGGCCGGGCCGATCATGCTCCCCCAGTTGACGCGGGTGAAGAGGAGAACGATCGCGAGCAGGACGGCCGCGGCCAGAATCCACATCCCCTTGGTCCCCAACGGGAAGGAGACCTTGAGGCTTTCCAGCCAGGCCTGGATGCGCTCGGCCGGGCGGAGGTCGGTCCGGGTTCCGGACTCCAGGTCCTGTTTGAAACTTTTCAGGTCGGCGGCCAGGGCCCGGGCGTCCGGGTAGCGGTCCTCGGGCCGCTTGCGGAGGCAGCGGGCGACGATGCGGTGGACCTGGGGGGAAAGGCTGCGCCGGATGACCGTGACCGGCTTCGCCTCCTCGTAGGCGATGGCGTGCATCGTGTCGAGGGGCGTATCGCCCTTGAAAGGGAGCTCGCCCGTGACCATCTCGTAAAAAACGACGCCGAGCGAAAAAATATCGCTGCGCGCGTCGAGGTCCTTGCCGCGGGCCTGCTCGGGGCTCATATAGGGAATGGTCCCCACGACCGTGCCGGGCAGGGTGTGGACGGGATCCTTGGTCAGCGTTCGCTGGAAATCGCCCGGCGCGGCGGGCTCGGTCAGCCCGGGCTCCAGGAGCTTGGCCAGCCCGAAGTCGAGGAGCTTGGCGTGTCCGTCCCGGGTGACCATGATGTTGTCGGATTTGATGTCCCGGTGGAGGATGCCGGCGTCGTGGGCCTTGGCCAGACCCTCGGCCACCTGGAGGGCGATTTCGACCGCGCTCAGGAGGTCCAGCTCGCCTTCGACGATAAGCCGGCCGACCGACCGGCCGTCGACGAACTCCATGGCGATGAAGAGCTGGCCGTCGGCTTCGTCGATGTCGTAAACCTGGGCGATCGCGGGATGGATGAGAGCGGCCGCCGCGCGGGCTTCCTGGACGAAGCGGCGCCGCCGCTCCGGATTGGCGATCAAGGCCGGGCTGAGGACCTTGATGGCCACCGGCCGGTCGAGCCGAGTGTCCCGCGCCTTATAGACGACACCCATCCCGCCCTGGCCGAGGAGCTCCTCGATCCGGTAGTGCTTAAGCGTTGTCCCGATTTCTGAAGCCGTCAAGTCGCGATCTCCGCCTCTATCTTTACTCCTTACATACCATAGGACCCCGGGGCGGTCAAATGAGCGGCGGACGGGGGTTCAAGCTAATGAGCGCCCTTGACGTATTTCTCCAGCCAAGCGTCCATCTCCCAGAGCATGTGGAGGATGTTTTCGCGCGCGGCGTAGCCGTGGCTCTCGTAGGGGAGGAGGACGAGGCGGGCCTTCCCGCCCAATCCCTTGATGGCCAGGAACAGCCTCTCGCTCTGGAGCGTGAAGGTCCCCGGGTTGTTGTCGGCGTCGCCGTGAATGAGGAGCAAAGGCTCGTTGATCTTGTCGGCGTAGTTGAAGGGCGACATCCGGAGGTAGAGGGACTGGGCCTGCCAGTAGGTCCGCTCCTTGGCCTGGAAACCGAACGGCGTCAGGCTCCGGTTGTAAGCGCCGCTGCGGGCGATCCCGGCCGCGAACAGGTCGGAATGGGCCAGGAGGTTGGCGACCATGAACGCGCCGTAGGAGTGCCCCATGACGCCGACCCGTTTGGGATCGACGACGCCCATCCGGTCGACGGCGTCGATGGCGGCTTTTCCGTCCATGACGAGCTGCTCGACGTAGGTGTCGTTGGGCTCTTCCTTGCCCTGACCCACGACGGGGAAGGCGGCGCTTTCGAGGACGGCGTAGCCGCGCGCGACCCAGAACACGGGCGAGCCCCAGTAGAGGAACACGAACCGGTGGGGGGAATCGTCGACCTGTCCGGCCGCGGCCTTGTCTTTGTACTCGACGGGGTAGGCCTCCATGAGCATCGGGAGGCGGCCGTCCCGCTTGGGGTCGTAGCCGGCGGGCAGGTAGAGGGTTCCCTTGAGGTCGACGCCGTCCTCCCTCTTGTAGGCGATCATTTGTTTGCTGACGCCCGCCAGCGATTTATAGGGATTCTCGAAGAAGGTCACTTGCCGGGGCGGCCGCTTGGAGTCGAACCCGCGAATGAAGTAGTTGGGATAATCGGTCGGGCTCTCGATCCGGACGACGAGCGTTTTCTTCCGGATGTCCAGGACGTCGACGATCGACTCGTAGGTTTTCAGACCGTCGGCCCGCCACAGGCGCCGGGCCTTTCCCGTCTTCAGGACGAACTCGTCGAGGAAAGGCCGGTTGCCCTGGGGGGAATAGCCCTCGCCCCGGAGGTAGAGCTTGGACTTGTCCTTGCTGAAGAGAAGCGCGTAGCGCCCGAGCGCGTTGGGCGCGGCGACGAACCACCCGGGCTGGGCGTAGAGGTCTTCGGAGGACAGGTCGAAGAGAATCCGGGGCGACGGATTTTCTCCGGAAGGGTCGATGAGGTAGGTTTCGTGTTGCGGTTCTTCCACCAGGAGTCCTGGACGACGGCCGTCCGTCCGTCCCCCCAGGTGACGCCGGCGAAACGGTTTACCGTTCCGCAGAGGAGCCGGCGCTCTCCGTTGAACGGCGCGGGAAGCTGGTAGAGGCGGTCCCGGATTTTGGCCGGCTTGGCCGGATCCCCGCCGTCCTGGGCTTCGCACCAGACGACGGTCGCCGGCGTGTCGTCCCGCCATTGGTGATCGCGCGGTCCGGCCTCGACGGCGTCGAAGGCGACCGGGATCGTGTCCTGGAGAGGCTTGTCGCACAACTCGACAACCTTCTTTCCGGCGAGGTCGTAGATCTCGACGCGAGCCGGGAACCGGTTGTAAGGAAGCTGGTAGGAGTAAGGAGGATGAACGGTTTCGGTGAGGAAAAAAGCGCCGTCCGGGGAAAGCTGGGCGCTCGTATAGACGGCGGCGGGGAGATAGGGCTGTTCGGGGCCGTCAAGCGCATAGCGGACGATGGAGCGGGCGGCGAAATAGTCGAAGCGCTTCTCGTCCTGCTTGTTGCGGAGGAGGTCCTGGTAGGTCCAGGCGGCGGCCTTGGTTCCGGTCGCCTCCTGGATGGCGGGTCCGGTCGGCAGCTCTTTCTCCTCGACATAGGGCTCGGTGTGAAGACGTTTCATGGCGTAGATGGTCCGCTCGTCGGGGGACCAGGTGTAGATATAGCCCAGGACGGCCGATAAAACGGGCGCGCTGAGCCGCCGGGCTTGCCCCGTCTTCATCTCGATTATCCAGAGCTCGAGACCCGTTTTCCCGACCTGGATGAACGAGAAATAGGAGCCCTGGGGGGAGAACCCGATATATTCCATCCGGAGGTCGTTTGGCAGGCCGGCGATCGGGATGGGTTTGCCCGATGGGAATTCCTGAAGAGAGATCGTCGTGTAGGACATGGTCCGGGCCCGGTCGTGGTTCTGGGGGTTGACCCGGATGCCGGCCAGCTTGAGCTCGGGCTCGGCGAGCTCCTGGAGCGTTTTATAGTTCGGCCTGGTCAGAAAGGCCATGTACCGGTTGTGGCGGTCGGTGATCATCCGGGGCGGCTGGGCGACGTCCGCCAGAGCGAGGATTTCCTTGGGAGGCTTCTGGTACGGAACGTCGGTTTGGGCGGCGGCGATGCCTGCCGTCAGCCAAAGCGCCAGCAGTCCGAACGCCAACCCTTTGAATAATCGTCCTTGTCCGCGGATCCCCATGTTCGAACTCCTTTTCGTGAAGTTGCCGAGGTTCCTATTCTAACGAAATCACAAGCCTTCTGTCATCAGGGAAGGTCCCTAAGGTCACCGGCCGCTCCAGAGGGCCGGATTGACTTGACACAAATCCATTCGCTGTGATATTTTTTCCTAAGAGGAAGGGAATAACCGGAGTCATCCCGGGATAGGGGTTTCCGTGGCTGAAGTTCATTCCTGCAACCTCTCCAAAAAAGTCCTGGCGCACGGCCTGGCCGTCGGATTCCTGGTCAGCCTCATCACGAGCGCTCTTTCCTTTCTCGGGATCTTAGCGGGCTGGGAGAACGGCGTTTTTGATTTTATGGTCTGGTGGGAAAAAGAGAAAAGGTCGGCGGACATCTTCCTGATTGAAATCGGCGACGCGGACTATCGGGACCTTTTTCATTCAACGAGCCCTTTATCCAGGCGGGTTCTTTCGGAGCTTCTCGTCAAGCTGGCTCGGGCCAGGCCAAGAGTCATCGGCCTGGATGTGGATTTAAGCACCCCCACGGCCGAAGACGGCCTGATGGCCGCCGCGCTTGAACGCCTCGAACAATGGAAAATTCCGGTGGTTCTTTCTTCGGACTTGAAAAGAGAAGAATCGAAGAAGGGCGAAGCCGCCTATCCTATCGGTCAGGGACTTCCCTTCAAGACTCCCGACGCTGTTTTCTACGGAGCCGTGAATTATCCCATCGCTGGGGATGGGGTCCTTCGCAAGATGCGCCTTGTTCTGGAAATGGGCGGTCAAAGACGATACCCTTGCTTCGCTCTCTCGATTGTCGCGGCCGGCGAGGGATTGACCTGGGAGACATTTCAAACCCTGCTGAATCGGGGCGAAAAAGGCCTGGGGGAGGAAACGGGCCGCGGCGGGAAAACCCCGGCCCTCCTGAAAGGAAGCCGCCATTCCCCCCTCGATAATATTCGGTTCATCGGCGATAAGCGCAGTTTCAACTCGCTGAGCAGCTCCAGTTTCTGGAAGGTCCCCGACCTCTTCCTCCAGTCCTCGCCCCTTCTCTCCGGTAAAATCGTCCTCGTCGGCGGCACTTTCAAGGAATCCAGGGATTTTTATCCGACGCCCAAGGGGCTCCTGTCCGGGACGGAAATCATCGCCAACTCTATCGAAACGCTGCTGAAGGCCAAGCCCCTGAAGCCGGTCAGCCATCTTTTTGAATTATTATTCGAGTTGGCCGTCGTCGTCATTCTCTCCTTGGTCTTTGTCCGCTATGCGCCTTTTAAAGCGTCCCTCATCTGTTTGCTGTCCGTGATCCCGCTGGCCGTCTTCGGGAGCTATCTCGTTTTCTCCAGCCTGAGCCGCTGGCTGAATTTCATCCCGGCGGCCGCCTCAGTCTTCCTTCATGGGGAATTTTCCTTAATCGAACGCTACTCCAGGGTTAAAAGGGAAGTCGAAGATTTGAAGGATAGACTCAAAGAGAAAGACCGGAAAATCGAAAAACTGGAGACGAAGCTTCGTTTCCCTAAGTCTAAAAAAAGCGATCCGAAACAAGGAGGCCGCCAATGAAAAGAATGTGTCTTTTCGGTTTGATATCCATCATCGCCGGCCTGTTCGGTTTGGCCGAGGAAACAAGGGCTCCGGCTGCGACCCTTACCGAGGTTGCGGGAAAGGCGGAAATAATGAGGGGCCATGACTGGGCGGACCTCCTTCCTCTTCAGCCCCTCTATCCCGGCGATGTCATCCGTATCGGAGCGGGCGGAAAGGCGGTTCTGAACTATCTGGGTCTTCGCACCGAGAGCATCAGCGAAGCGACCTCGCCCTATACGATCCAAGAGCCTAAGATCGCGGAGAGCAGGGGCAAGAAGGCCGTTTCAAAATTGAAGAAAATATTCCAGGGCCTGATCCGAAAAGATGAGGAGAGAACGGTCGCCTTGGTCACCCGGGCTAAAAGCGCCGTCAAGATCATCCAGCCCGACAACACGCCGGTTCTCTACCCGGAAGGCGGCCTCATTTTTCAATGGGAGGAAGATCGCCCTCCCTATTCCCTGCATATCTATCAAAAAGCGGATGGGACGGAGCGAAAATCGGTTTATGAAAAACAGATTCAGGAGAGCCAGGCGAGAGTTCCCGCGGAAATATTTCGGGAAGGGATGATATACAATTGGGTGATTTTTTCGGACTCCAATCAAGGCGGAGGAAAGTTTCAGGTCCTGAGCAAAGCCGAGACGAATTCCCTCCGCGGAGAGCTTGCCGAGGTGATCAAAGAAATCCCGGAGGGAAACCGGATCACCCGCTTTCTTGTCGAGTACGGCTATCTTCTCGACAAAGGGCTCTTCTACGATGCCTACCGGACCGTACAGACGGCCCGCGCGCAATTTCCGGAGAATGAAACTTTCCCCAAATTGCTGGGGCTTTTTAGGACTCCCCCGACGCCTGATTAGGGGGAGAGCGGCCATGGCCAAAAAAATTCTCTCTATTTTCGGCTGTCTGGCCTTGATCGGAATCGCCCTGAGCCTTTTCGGCCTGGAGAGGGGCGTCGTCGTCGAGGAAGTCGCTAAAGGATCGGCGGCCGAAAAAGCGGGCCTTCAGCCCGGAGACATCATCACGGCCTGGGAGGTCGGTTCTCGCCCGTCCGCGAATCCCGAGAAAGACAAAGGGGCGATCGGCTCCGTCTTCGATTTCTGGTGGGTGGAGTGGGAGCAAGGCCCCCGCGGCTCGGTTAAGCTCCTCGGAGAGCGCTCGGGTCAACCCCTGAATTTTGAAGTTCCGGCCGGAGACTGGAGAGTGAAAGTCGAGCCCAAGCTGAACGGGGAAATGCTGTCCGAATTCCGGTCGGGAATCCAGTTGATTAAGGCCGGGGAGGTCGAAAAGGGAAAATCCCTTTTAGCGAAAGCCGTTCAATCCGCGAAAAAATCAAACGATCAAGATCTTGTCACCTGGTTGACACTTCAAACGGGAACCGCCCTAGCGGACGCAGCCCAAGGGGAAGGCGCTTTCGCCGTTTATCAGGAGGCTCTCTGTGTCGCTCAACTGACGGACAGCGCGCTGGCTCAAGCTTCGATTTGGGAAGCTATGGCGACTCTGTACAGGAAACAGAATAAATTTGATGAGGCGGAGAAAGCCTTGAATTTCGCCATTGAAACTCTGGGAAGAAAGTTCGGCGAAGGCCTTTCCCTAGCGAGATTCCAAAACGGACTGGCGACCTTGACGCGGAGCCGGGGGAACCTGCAGGCTGCGGGCGCCGCCGCCCAGGCGGCCCTGGAGATCTGCGAAAAATTTGCTCCGGCCAGCCTTCTGGCCGCCGGCGTTCTGAACAACGTGGGGACCGTGAGCCGGAGGCTCGGCGATCTGGAGAAGGCTGAATCCGCCCTCAAGCGCGCCCGGGACATCCTGGAAAACCTGGCGCCCGGCAGCGTGGCCTTGGCCGGGACCTTGAATAACCTCGGCAATGTCGCTCGAAATCGAGGCGATTTGGACGCGGCCGAAGACTATTTCAAAAAGACGCTCGCCATCGACCAGAAAAACTCCCCGGAAAGCCCCGAGGCGGCCGCGACGTTTATCAACCTCGGCAATGTGGCCTTCTCTCGCGACAACCTGGAAACGGCCGAGAATTATTATAAGAAAGCCCTGGCCATCAAGAAAAAGCTGACTCCGGACAGCGAAGAAATCATCTATATTTATAATAACTTAGCTGTTATAGCGGGCAATAGGTCCGACTATGATTCGGCCGAGTCTTACCTCAAGCTGGCGCTCTCATTCTGGGAAAAAGTGAAGCCGGACGGCGATGATATGGCTGCCAATCTCATAAACCTCGGCATGGTCTTCAAGAACCGCCGGGATTTCGAATCTGCGGAGGCCTGTTTCAAAAAAGCCCTAACGATCCGGGAAAATCTGGCGCCCGGCGGCCTTAACTCCGCCGACGCCCTGGAAAATCTCGGTCATCTGGCCTTTGACAGACAGGACCTCAAGGCGGCCGAGGATTTCTTCCGTCAAGGCTTTGTCATCACGGAAAAGAACGCTCCGGGAAGTCTGGAGGTGGCGGGAGGGCTCCAAAATTTGGGGGAAGTTGCTTTCAAGAAGGGTAACCTTCAAGAAGCGGAATCGCTCTATGGGAAAGCAGTGCCTATTGAAGAACGGCTTGCTCCGGGAAGCAGTCGCCTTTCCAGCTCCCTGTATTCACTGGGAGCCATCTGCTTGAAGACAGACCGGCTTCAGGAGGCGGCCGATTATCTCCGGCGCTCCATTGAAGCCATCGAGACTCATATCGGAAAGCTGGGAGGATCCCCGGACATCAAAGCGGCCTACCGCTCCGAGCATAAGGCCCTTTATCAGTCCTATATCGAGGTCCTGATGAAGCTCAAGAAACCGGAAGAGGCCTTCCAAACACTGGAGCGATGGCGCGCCCGGCAATTTCTGGCCATGCTCGCCGAGCGGGACCTCGTTTTTTTGGCCGATGTGCCGGAAGAGCTGGAGCGCGGCCGAAAGCGCACGGCCTGGGACTATGACAGAATTCAAGGGCGCCTGGCCGAGCTCAACCCCGAAAAGGATCAAGCGGAAATCGAAAAACTCCTGGAAGACCTTCGTGTTTTGAGGTCGAGGCAAACGGAGATCGCCGAGCAGATCAAAAAAGTATCTCCGAATTTTGCCGCCCTTCAGTATCCGGAGGCCCTGGATCTTTTAAGCGCTCAGAAGGCGCTCGACCCCGGGACCGTCCTTCTCTCCTATGACCTGGGGGAGGAGAGAAGCCGGCTTTTCGTGGTGACGGTCAACCGGTTCGCGGTTATCGACATGGCCGTGTCTGAAAATCGATTGAGAAGCGAGGTCGAAAGATTCAACCTCTTGATCCAGCAAGGCCAGGCGGCATCCCTTCAGGAAGGCCTGCTTGCGCAGGGCAAGAAGCTCTATGAGATGCTGATACGGCCTGCGGGCAAAATAATCGAGAAGAGCGAGCGGATCCTGTTTATCCCCGACGGACCGCTCCACACCCTCCCTTTCGGAGCTCTCATCCGTTCCGCAAAAACAAAGGAGAAAAATAAAAATTGGCAATTCTTGGCCGAATGGAAACCGATACAGATAGCCCTGTCGGCGACGGTCTTTGAGGAACTCAAAAAGCAGCGAAGAGCTTCGGATGCGATGAGGACGAGGACAACGCTGCTTGCTTTCGGCGATCCGAAATACCCCGGCCTGGAAAACCAAAACGCCGGGGATGCTCAGGATCCCGGCGTCCGGGCGGCCGTCCAGAGGGGGCATGATTTGACTCCTCTGCCCGGAACGCGGAAGGAGGTCACCTCGATTGCTGGCCTCTACAAAGGAGACGCAACGATCTATCTGGGCGAAGAAGCGACGGAAGAAAAGGCCAAGGCTATCAGCAAGGACGTTCGTTATATCCACTTCGCCTGCCATGGCTTCTTGGATGAGTTGTTCCCCCTTAATTCCGGACTGGCCCTGTCAATTCCCCCCGCCGTAATGGAAGGTCGGGACAACGGAATCCTCCAAGCTTGGGAAGTGTTCGAAAGGACGCGGATCGATGCGGACTTGGTGACGCTTTCCGCCTGCGAGACAGGGCTGGGGAAAGAAATGGGCGGCGAAGGATTGATAGGCCTGACAAGGGCCTTTCAGTATGCCGGGGCTCGCACGGTCTTGGCCTCACAATGGAAAGTGGCGGACGTCGCCACCTCGGAACTGATGACGCGGTTTTATTCTTACCTTAAGGCCGGACTGAGCAAGGACAGGGCTCTTCAATTGGCTCAGATCGAGTTCATCCGCAATCCGGACCGGGCCATTTCCCATCCCTACTACTGGGCGGGCTTCCTGCTCAATGGAGACTGGAAATGAAAAGACGCGGTCATTTGACCGCAAAGACCTCCTGAACGGCCTCTCCAAGCTCATTCCATCGGTCCCTCCCGGTACTCTTTTTCCTCTGTATCCGTACCCTTGCGTTTCCCATTGCCTCCGACGAGCGGCAACGGCCGTTGACGTTTTCTCGACCTGATTTGCCCTTCCGGGTCGCGGTCAACGCCTCTTTCCAGGGAGACGCGGCCCGATCCATGACATTGGCCCGGCATCATTGCGGCCATCCAGACGTTCGGGGATAGGATTAATCTTCACCCGCACCTTCATTTTCTGGTGACCGAGGGCGGAGTGGATGAGGTGACAGGCTTCTCAGTCCACAGCCGGGTGAGGGCCAAGACCAAGCCGGAAGCCGAGCGGGTCGGAAAGTACATGATCCGGACGGTGCTGTCGTTGGAGAGGCTCTCGTTTTTGGAGCCCGAGGGCAAGGTCGGTTGCCGATATGGTCAAAACGCGGCCGAGCAAGAGACGATGGACTATCTGGAGTTCATCGCCCGGGTGACCTCGCACATCCCCGACAAAGGGCAAGTCATGGTCCGCTACTACGGCCTCTATGCCAATGCCCACCGAGGGAAAGTCCGGAAGGCGGCCCAGAATCCCCCGGTCCTCCGCCTGGTCGAGGAAGACCTCCTGCGCATCCCCTCCAAGGGCTGGGCGGCGATGATCCGGAAGGTCTATGAGATCGACCCGATGCTCTGTCCGAAATGCGGCGGGACCATGAAGGTTGTCGCCTTCCTCACGGAGTCTGCCGTCGTAGACCGGATCATCGCGCACCTGAAGTTAACCTTTGTGGCGGACAGGCCACCGCCGCCTCAGGTCGCCTTCCAGGAATATCTCCTGGCCGCTGATCCCCCGGTCGAATATTTTTCATAACCTTTTTCCAGAGCGGGGGGAGGTCCGGAGGAATTCCGCCGCATCGGGCGCCGCGCACAGCTTCTGGGTCGCCCTTCCCCCCCGCTCAAGCCTTCCTTGACAGGTCCTGAGGTCCGATTTATGCTTCCTCATTATGGTTAGATGGGTCCATGGGAACACAGATGCTCCAAAGATGTCCCCTCGGCCAGCGCAGCCGAAAAGGAAACTCTTATCCCTTGAGCGCCCGCGACCGAACAGAACTAGCATCGAAGAGGGGAATTTACTACGGCCATTAACGCCAACGAGCGGAGGAACGCCGGCCACTTCGTCAGGTGCAACACGATGTTTGAGCGCCAGCGGCAACTCCAATTCGATAACCCAAGATTCTTTTATCGGGAATGGCCGTTCCAGAGTCTAACGTATCCGCGTGGCTCATCGCCGCGATCTCCCACAAAGATCTCTTCGTCGGAAGTCAGGGATAGATCGTATGATTTTGAGAGCTGTTCAATGCCATTTGGTATAATTTCTAGGCGCAGTTTGCGAAACCAGGATGGAGCTCGCTTGACCAGCTCCAAATCTTGACGTTGAGCCATCTGAACGACGCTGTCGTCCACCTTAACAGTATCAAAGGGTAGCAGTAGCAGCTCACCGGAGTCTGAAGCCTCCCCCGTTTTTGTAGGACTCCAGCTGAAGAGCTCTATATCATCAGGAAAAGCTGCGGTTAAAACGCTGTTCCGCGCATAACGCAGCAGACTAGCGTCAAGCGCGGTATAGTTGATGTTGATGGAAAGGATGACGGATTGTCCGTCCACGTCGATCTTAACGTCCGGTCTGAGGGCATTCTTTCGTTCGTATAGGCGCTGTGGAACCCCCCAAGAAGGCCACCAATCAATCTCGTCTCCGATCAGGGTGCCCGATGGCAACGTGCTAATCTTTTCTTGGCTAGCGAAAACGCTAGGCTCTTTTACCCATCCGATACAGACAAGCGCGGAGAAGTGGTTGTCCAGGCTTAAAGCAATGAGTCCCTCTTTTTCCTGTTCTACTAGAAAGCGACCGGTTGCCAGCCACACGATGAATGGCCGGATCGCCTTTTTATCCAGTTCAGACTGTTCCAATGACTTTTCATCGTCAGCGCCGACATTATGATGTTCTTCCAAGTCTTGAAACCCTGGCTCAGATGTAATCGAATCAGCAGCGTGCTTTGCCTCGATGATTTTTGAACAAATATCGTCGGGCACGTTGTCGACAAACAACTTGATCCGCACTGCGGTAAGCGGTGACGTCCGCTGCACTTCATGAAGCAAACGCTCGAAGCGCGCAAGTTCGTTCTGCGTTTTCTCTTGTGCAGCAAGAGCTTGTTGATGTGAACGTTGAAGCTCAAGCGACTGTGAAAGCACAGCGATTGCGAAACTTATGACAATCCCTCCGAGGGCAGTGCGTCCTAAGCGGGTTAGTTGGCCGTCTTTGTCACGGTACGGACGCGTAAGGGCAAGAACCCCAAAGAACCCCGTAAACGCAATCGAGGCAAACTTGCAGATCGAAATGAGCAGGTCGGTGACACTCATTAGAAACTCGTCATGACCAGAATCCTCTATCCAGCAAGGGCTTCCGGCGGCGCGTCTACTAAGTGTCTGGCCGCCCAACCCCCGATATAAAGCATAGTGTGTTTGATATAGTCCCCCTTTCCAGGAACGGATTCTAAAATATTTATTTAACAAAAAATTGACAAAAATGCAAGCAAAACCCTAATACTATTAATAATTCCTGCACAATACAGATTACAAAGCTTGCTAAGGGCCCAAGGCAAAAAGCACTATTTACTTTTCGCGCATTAAAAGCCAGTTCAAATCCGAATCCTGGAGAATCGATTCCCAATCCAATTTTCAATCTCGTTGACAAAACGCCGACTAAATTATTAAAGTAGTATAGGCTTTTGGGAGGACAAAGAAATTTGGAGGGGGTTTCTAAGGCAATGGGATTCGGACGCCTATTGGCAATAAGAGCATGGAGTTTTAATCCTTCCGGTTACAGGCTAATGCTTGAGGGGAGTCTGGTCGCCTTAATCGGGCGATAAAAACGTTTAGTTTCTTTAAGGGGGAAAGACATGGAACCTATTTTTTTTCATTTCGATTGGGATCGTTCGTTTAAGGTTTTGGCTACGATCGTTATCCTCGCTTTCTTGATTGAAAGGGGTCTCTCCATCATCTTTGAAAACAGGATTTTCATCAAGCACTGCGATGGAAAGGGCACCAAGGAATTCGTCTTCCTGTTTGTTTGCGCTTTGGTTTGTTTCTTGTGGAAGTTTGATGCCCTTAGCATCATCATCGTTGCCGACAAGACCAACTTTCTTGGCTACGTAATCACTGGAGCCATAATTTCGGGAGGAAGCAAGGCTTCGGTGAAGTTGTTCAGGGACATCTTGGGCTTCATGAGCAGCGCAGAAAAGGAAAGGCAGGCGAAGCTATCTGTGAAATTGGCAAAACATACCGGCAGAGACTCCAATGAGAATCACTAAGTTTGCCACGAGACTTGCCCTGCTCATCGCCCTTATCTCAGGCTTCTCTTTCGCCGACTACTTGAAGGTCACGAGGAAAGCCAATGTTTACGAAAGCCCATCAAAGGATTCCAGGGTAGTCTGCACTGTTGAGAAAGATGTCCAGCTTCAGTTCAAATCCGACGATACGTCCAACAGGAAAGCAGGGTATTACAAAGTCGTCAATCCGGTCACGGGGCAGTCAGGCTGGATTTATAGAACCTATGTGAGAGGCTACGCGGGAACGGCGGAAGGCGCAACCGTTGAAGCGCCGGCGGCAGCGGAAGAAAAGATTGGCGCAGAAACGGCACAGCCAAATCGCCATTTGAAAGTCGGCAAGCCTGAAGCCTTGTATGAACGTTTCCAGGAAGGCTACGCGCTTGCCCAGGGCGCCAGGCTGAAGATTCCGGTATGGGTCCAGTATGAAATAAGCCCCGGAGACCTGAGCGGCGGAGTCGAGCGGACGAACGCCTTCGCGCCGGACACCTCAATCCCTTATGGCTCCCGCGCCGAACTGAGCGACTACACAGGCAGCGGTTACGACAGGGGACACCAGGCGCCGGCCGCCGACATGAGCAGAAACGAAAAAGTAATGGCCGAGAGTTTCCTGCTTTCAAACATAGCCCCGCAGGTGGGCGTCGGGTTCAATCAGGGCATCTGGAAGGACCTGGAAGAGGCCGTGAGGGGATGGGTGGAGCAGAAGGGGACCCTGACGGTAATTACGGGTCCGGTATTCGCCGTCGCCGATAAAAAGGTTTCCTATCCCGTCATCGGAAAAGATAGCGTCGCAGTGCCCACCCACTTCTTCAAGATCGTCGTCGACGCCAAGAACCCGAATGACATTGAAGCCCTGGCCTTCCTCCTGCCCAACAAGGACCTGAGAGGCCACGCTTACAGCGAATACCTCGTATCGATAGACGAGATTGAACAGATGACCGGTCTGGATTTCCTGTCCTCCCTGCCCAAGGACGTCCAGGACAGGGTAGAAGCTAAGAGGCCTGACAGGGTGTGGTAGGGCGAATTGAAAAAAGTGTCCTCTCTTGACCCACTGCCGCCCCGGTCGCGAACGCAGGCTAAACCCTGTTTCATCCCGAAAAGGCATCGTTTCCCGAAGCCTAAGAATTTGAAGTTTTTTTACACTCTTGGCGAGATTGTTTCGCCTCTCTTTCCCAGGCTTGAAGATAGAAATAACTGGTTCATTTTAGCCGATATTCTAAATGATGCATTCATTTCTGAGCTTGTCGTACTTGCATCTTCGGCCCGTAGCGCCTCCTTAGATACCCTGTCAGCATGGGACCGCTCAATCGAGCCCGGTTCAAGCCAAAATTTTAAGGCGACTGTTCAAAATGGCGCTCCACCTCCTGGGCAATTTTGGGCGGCAAGCGTGACGGCCGGCCCGAAATCGTTTTTCTCTTCAGAGCTTTCAATCCCTCTGAATTTACTGTTTGGATCCAACGATTCAAGCTCATAAGCGTCAATATTTAATGTATTTATACTAATTAATTTAAAAAATGGATTCTTGAGAAACTAGAATTTAACTGATATTTAGTAATGAGAAAAAAAATCCTTTTAGACGCAATGAGCGATGAAATATCTGATAATATAAAAAAACAATTGAGGAAGAGCACCTATCATTTTGAAGAAGTCAATTTACATAATAAAATGATTAATAAAAATCAAACAGAAATTATATTTCTTTACTGCAATTTTCAATGCAGCCTTGCTCATTGTCTTGATAAATATTTATTTGCGGTAGCTAATCGAAATATTCCTTTTATTATGATTAGGGAACTGTGTTTAAAAAAAAGACCATTTTCTTCTCCAATTTTTGGGATTTCTTTTCAATGGGTAAATTGTTTTTCTCAAAATCAATTAGATATAATTAATAAATTAACAACTTCAAAATACTATATAAAAAACCTTGGATTAATGATTCACCCATCCACCGTCTTCTTTAAGGTCGCAACTCTACAACAAGAAATTGCGGAGAATCCATATGAAACCTTTAATCTTACAAAGCTATCACAGATTCATGACATTTCTAGATGTTGGCTCTCTCGAAGATTCCGAGAAATTACAGATCTTACTCTTGAGAAGTATATTACTAAGAATAAATTATGTATTGCATTGTGGGATATAATCAATACAAATCGATTGATCAAGGAAATTAGTTTTAATATTGGCTATCGCCATGCTTCTTTTTGTAAGCGCTTTAAAGAAACATTTGGAGTTCCCCCAACTCTAATAAGAGAAAAATTAATACCCCGATCAGGAATCAAATAGACAATCTTTGATACAAAACTTGGATTATTTTAATAGTCAAGAGATGGCAAATATGAATTCAATGACCATGATTTATAATTATGTATAAAGATAACAAAAAGAGGGAAAAGCGAAAAAAAATTAAGAGAAGAGAAAGATCTTGATTTACTAGAATAATATTAATATTCTAACAAAGAAGGGGAGAAGAAAATGAAAAATAAAAAGTTAGTTGCGGCGATCGTTTTTGCGCTCGTATCGTTATCCTGTTTTATTAGCGTTTTTATTTTATCTGCGAAAAAAGCTGAAGCGGTCCCGCCAAAACTCGACTTTATTTATTGGTTTGATTTGTACTATCATTGCGAACCTGGTTTGGAAGATCATTGCTGGCCTGGAAGCGCTATGACCTGGTGAAAAAGCTGTAAGAGAAAGATTACTATTTCTTCTATATATGAAGGTATTTACATATTATTATCCGACGCCCAGAATTAAAGGAAAATTGATTTCTAGGAGGTAGGCTGAAAGCCTCTGGCATATTATTCTCGGATTCAGATTGAGCTTTTTTGGAAATGTGGATTCTGGAGAGCGAGCTTCGTAACGTTTAACCCGGCAAGCTCAGGAGAATGGGATCCATACGGACTTGACCGAGAAGCTTATGCTGGATTTTTAGACGATCGGCGATTTTCGAAAAACTCATCAGGAACTGATCAAGATGATGTTTCATTATATAGTCCTTCTGACGAAAAAAGAGGGGTGGCTGGATTTTAACCCATGTCTCTACCGACGCGAGCGAAGTCGGAGCTAATCCCTCCGGCAAAAGAATGTTGACGAGGGACGAATTCGATGTCCTTTTTCGGCTCAGAAATAGAAAATGATGCTGAAGGTGGTCGAAAGGTATCTGCGGCCTATAAGTGTCAAGGGGCTTGAGGAGAAAGAAATCATAGAAAAGGGATTGAAGAAAGACGTCGCCGCAGATCCCGGGAGTCGGTTTATTAAGAACGCCAAGTGGAAGATCGAGCTGTCGTATATTATTCCAAAGGCAACTGCGAAGCGGAACGAAGTAATCTTGGCGAATGATGCGGGAAAGGATGAGGCAGGCGCCGTTTATTTTCTACCACAGATCAGATAGACCGATAAGAACTTGGAAGGGTTGCCGGAGGGGCCTAATCTGGAGTTGGGATGCGGGCAATTATGGGAGCTGGAACCTGAAGTTCAAAAAAGAATTAACTGCTATCTGCCTTACAGCAACAAGAATAAAAGCCGCAATCCCTCTGATAAGAAGAACTTTTATTTTGCTAGGGCGCAGGACCGTTGGGTCTAGCCTGCCGGTCATGCCGCTGTCTTCATGGGAACACATTAGACCCGAAATTGCCGTTAGAGATTTTTTGACTTGGTATTTTTGAATCCTGGGGGGCTTTGCGGACGGCAGGGGTCAACGGCAAGCGCAGCGGCGAGCCGGACGACGGGCATCGGACTCAGAGTTGGCCATAAGAGGCGTTTTTAAACAGACCTTGCCTGATCCGAGGGGTACAGGGGATGAAAGGCGGGGGCTTCGCCGAACAGGCTGTTACGTAAAGGCGGCGATGAGCTGCCGCATCCGGAGGAGGACGACGAACTTCTCTCGGGAGACGGCCAGACGGAGGACCAGCCTCCGGCCGTGACAGATGAGACGCCCAGCGACGTCGATCAGCTGCCAGCGGATCGTCGCGATCGTCTTCGTCGTCCAGTCCGGGTCCAGGAAGAGGAGCTTCTGGGCCTGGGTCAAGTTATAAGCCAAAAGGCCGAGGGCGAACCAGAGAGCGTTGGCGGCGAAGTCGCCGCTCGTCATCTGCTCCATCCCGAACCCGATCTTGACCTCTTTGATCAGGTTCTCGGCCTGACCCCGGCGGTTATGAAAGTAAACGACTTGCTCGGCCGTCAGCTCATCCCGGTTGGTGGCGAGGATGTGATAACAATAGCCTTAGGGCGCGAACAGCGACAACTGCGGATCGTGCCAGCGTTGGAGGACCAACCGCAACGCCTCCCGGCCTTTGGCCAGCAGATAGATCGCGGTGCCGACCTCCCGATCGATCTCCTTCCCCGCCTCGTCCCGGAGCGGCCTCCAGTCCCGCACCGTCGGGATAACCTCTTTCACTCCAACATTTTGGTCGGCCGTGATCGTAAACCCGATCCCCTGCGTCTGGCACCAGTTGATGACATCGGCCTGGTAGAAGGCGCTGTCGGACCGCAGCCGTTTAATCCCGGGACACAGCCGCAGACACCTCTTCAGGAACTTCAACGCGCCGCTGTGGCCGGGGATATGCCCTTCCCGAAACTCGTGGCTCACACAGACCCCCGTCTCCGCCAGGAAGCCCAGGATCGGTTGGTACCCCCTGACCTTCTTATAGGTCCACTGCGCCGCCCGTTTTTCCGACTCGATCACCGTCCCGTCAATATCCAGCGTGTCATCCGGCGTCGCGATCCGCTTCCCGATCGCCTCCGCCGTCTCCTCCCCAACCCGGACGACTGCCCGAACCCCTCTCCATCCCATCCTGACCAGCCAGTCCCCGAACGTCGACAGCGACGGCATCCGCCGCAGCCCGATGATCCGTCTCAACGCCGCGTCGTCCCGGATCTCCCGCAGGTCCTCGACATGCCGCCCGCCGCCCTCCAGCATCAGAAGCAGCGGCTCAATATAGGCCCAAGCCTCGTAGCCCCGGTTCGAGCCCGGCCGGGGAAAGTACGATCTTACCTTGTCCCGAACCTTGAGCGTCCGGACGACTTCGGCGAACAGCGCCAGCCCGCTTCTCGGCGTGATGAGTTCGTCGGTCCGTTCGAGCTTGAACGGCAAGATCCCTTGCGTTATCATAAAAATACCCTCCTGGTTAAGGTCCTTCACCCACCGGGTGAGGGCATGAGTTCTCTCAAACTCCTTATACCAGGAGACTTTATGCCTGAACAGGGGCCGCCTATCGGCAATCTACGGAAGTAAGTAAGGAATTGTGAGGATTATTGTGCAATAATATAATTTTCAGTTTTGTATAAAGATAGCAAAAAAAGAGAAAAGTAAAAAAAATTTAGGAAAAGTAAATAATCTTGATTTATCAGAATAATAATAATATTCTTTAAAACAAAGGGAGAAGAGAATGAAAAATAAAAGGTTGGTTGCGGTATTTGTTGTTACGTTCATTTTGCTTATCTGTTGTATGAGCCTTCTTGTTCTATTTACGAATAATGCAGAGGCAGTTCCGCCAAAGCTTGATTGGGTTTATATAACTGGAACGCTATATCATTGTGAAGCTGCTACGTATGACCATTGTTTGCCTGCAAGCGCCTTATGGTATTAAAGAAATCTATAAAAAGATTATTGGTTATTCAAAATAGCAAATAAAGAATATAATAATTGTATCTATTCCGATTTAAATGTTCGATCGTAAGGGTGATTTTAGAGAGTATTATTTTAGTATTATTAGTCTTCATCTTTTTTCTAGAGGACCAACAGCATTCAGGAAATCTTGCTAAGCAATCGAATTATAAGTCAAGATTTCCGATATTAACAAAATCATTTAACGATTTATTCGAAGAAA
The DNA here is from genome assembly GCA_963702005.1 of Candidatus Aminicenantota bacterium. Classification (GTDB taxonomy): domain Bacteria; phylum Acidobacteriota; class Aminicenantia; order Aminicenantales; family JAFGBC01; genus JAFGBC01. The sequence continues at coordinate 4,144,148 of OY969696.1, read as the reverse complement.
CTGAACGCATTCCTTTACTTACAAGTCCAGGGTTCGAGCTAAGCCCGTTGCCGAGTTTTGGGGCCGTTAATTCTATGAGAGATTTTATTATTCTTGATAATTTATGGGTTAGACAAATCCTAGTATTCGATCATACGGGAAGAGGAAAAGCAAGAATTGGCAGCCAGGGAAAAGGAGAAGGGCAATATTTATTTCCTGATAATATGTTCTATCATATGCAGAGTGGTCATTATTATGTTTATGATGGGGATCTCCTGCGGGTTTGTATTTTCAATGAGGACTTCCGCTATAATTATCAATTCGGTATTCCGCTTTATTTAGAAAAGCTAGCCGTTACTAATGACGGGAGGATCTTTTGTTACACAAGTGGCGCAGCAGGCCCTCAAGGAATCGGCGAAGTTATTCATGAGTGCGATACGCATGGAAATATATTAAATAAGTTTTGTGGGCCATCGAAAAATTATGCTCCTGGTACAGAATCAAAGGGAGGAGGGATAATTATTGTTGAAAACCACATATTTGTCATTCAGCCTTATGAGTATTTGATAAGAAAATTCGATTTTCGAGGAAAACTCATTAAGCAAGTTCAAGGAAGGTCCATTTATTATGTGCCGCCTTCAAAGCCAATGGATAAGGCCATTGAGGAAGATTTTCAAAAGCGAAAAGAATACCATTTAACCTGGAGCCATATTCTTCAGATTTTTCGTATTGGCGACAAATTGATAGGAATAATATTTAATCAACCAAATGGAAAGCGGATCTTTTTAGATGTATATGATTTAGATCTTATAAAGATATATGGCGACATTATAATGCCTGATTATATAGCAGGGCCACACGGGATTCTGACGTTTGGAAACAATCTCTTTATGCTTAGAGCTAGGATTTCAAGCAATTCAGAAGGGAAGTGGAATCCTTATGTGATTGTTTATTCTCTTAAGCTTGATATGATATGAAAACTTAAAAGAAAACAAAGATGATATGAAAAGTGCTAAATGCTTGTAAAGAAATGGGCGATCACGATATTAAAAGAATGGCAACTCATTTGCATTGCTATAATGATATTAATTAATGGGGCACTAATATTAAAGGTAACAGAGATTAAGGCTGAGAATCAAATATGGAAAAATAAAATCACTTTAAGTTTGAGCGATCAGATAGCCATTCTTGAACATAACCTTGAGGGCATCGATTTGAGCAAAGATATTGAGGATCTTAAAAAATATAATTTGCAGGCATGCCGATTATTTGATGAAGCTAAAGGATATATACTGTTGTATATCCTTCGAGGGTCATCTTGTGATCGGTGCCTCAGCGCAGAGATGAGATTGCTTCAAATTCAACGTCCTCTTATCGAAAGGTCTAGAATTAATATAATAGTAATATTGACGGATATAGATCAATATCAATATGTTAGCTTTATTAATTTATTTTATATTAGGGAATTATCAGCTAGAGATGAATTGAATGTACTAGCAAAAAGATTTTCCCATATATTATCTCCCATAATATTACTATTGAACCATGATAAACATATTATAGCGGCAAGTATTTCAGATTATAGGGATGAAGGTAAAAATATTAGGTTTTTTGAAAAAGTGCATTCGCTAATAGAGCTTGATTTCGGGCGATAATGTTAGTCTATGCTTGAAAGCCGCTATGAAAGCGCAGAAGAATAGAATCGTGGTGGATACTTAGAAGAGGAATCATGCGCAACTGGGGATTGATTTGTCTTGCGGTTCTGATCTTAATATGTGCTGAATGCTCTCGACGAGAGAATTCTGAAGCTTCGCCATTATCAAGACCAGAGTTCCAAACGATCGCTTCAGCGCGAAAAATAAGCGATCTATTTGATGATGTCAATAGCGTTCATCTCGAGCTGAGCGCTGAATCGGCTATCGCTTCCATAACCGACTTAGATGTAGATGCAAAAGGGAATTTAATAATTGCCGATGGCTGGCAATTGAGACAAGTCTATGTTTTTAGCGCTACGGGGAAGTTTAAGCAATTATTGGGACGACGCGGCCAGGGACCGGGCGAGTATTCGACTCCGGTGAGTGTCGCCGTTAATTCAGGAAACGAGATTCTCCTTTCCGATTTTCTGCGGAATCAAATCATAATCTATGATTCAGATTATAGATATCGAGATACTATCCTGGGGAAACCTAGGATCTATTATTTTCTTCATATAAACAGCAAGAACGAAATCTTTATGTACTCGGGGACGGTCAGGCCCGGCCATCGCGATACCTTCGATACGATCCATAAGCTGGATAAGGAGGGCGGTACGGTCTTTTCCTTTGCCCCCATTCCTCAGCCGGTTTTAAACATGGGATTCAGCGCGGTCGCCGACGGGATGGCCATTGATAAAGATGATTTCATCTATGAAATGAATCCTTTGTATTATGAGGTCCGGAAATACGCGGCCGATGGACGATGGATTCGATCTTTTACGAACCCTCATTTTGACCGTAGCAACAAGAAGTCCGGCTCGCCATTGATCTTCAATGGCCCTTATTACCTCGATTTGGGGCTTCTTGTTATTCAACGCGAAGATCGCCTTGATCTTTTTGATACAGAGGGTCATTTCATTATCGGCGACATCGCCTTATCCATGAGGATACTCCACGCCTGCGGCGATATTCTCTACCTCGAAGGTTCAGGAGAGGCCGCTTCCGGGAACTTGCAGCCGAATCCTGAAATTTACTGTTACAGACTCCGCCCTTTCGCAAAATAGCCAGAGCCGGGGCGGGTCCCCGGATATCCGTGATGGCCGCTCAGCCCGTGTTTGGGCTTTGGGATTCGGATCGATACACCGTCGAGCGGGCGCGTTCCCAGTCGCCGAAGGTCACCTCGATCTTAAAACGTTTCGGCGGGTTCAGGCCGGCCGTCCGGGAGACGACGGTCACATCTCCCACCGTGATCGGCCCGTCGAGCGCGCCCAGGACGATTTCGAGGACGGCTTTATCGCCCGGCTGGCGACCGCCGATGAAGATCGCGAACTCATAATCATCGTAAATGGAGAAGTCGGGCCGCGTCAACGGACGTTTGCAATTTCGGGGCCACATAACTCTCTTTAGTTAGCCGTCTGAGCTGTCAAATCGTGGGGCCTATCCAAGGAGGCAAAAAGCTTATCCTCCTGAATGCAGCTTCATTCCGCATTCCGCTAGCAGGATTAGGGTGAAAAATACACGTCAGGCGCTTGTCGAATTAGGAGCGCCGATCAATTAATGTTTATGGGCTCCTTAAGACGGTCTAATGCGACTGCTACTTCAGCATCTGCGCGAAGCGCCTGGAGTTGAGAGTGAGACAGCACTTTTACTAATATGGCTAACGTTTTATCCTGGGTTTTTGTGAGCTGTTCTGTTTGCTGGGCTCGCAACTGAGTGGTTTTCAGTTGTGCTTCCAGCTTGGTCGCATTCTCCTCTGAGGCCTTCTATCTGGGCGAAGAAGCGACGGAAGAAAAGGCAAAAGCACTCGGCAAGGGCGTTCGTTATATCCATTTCGCCTGCCATGGCTTCCTGGATGAGTTGTTCCCCCTTAATTCCGGACTGGCCTTGTCAATTCCCCCGGCCGTAATAGAAGGTCGGGACAACGGAATCCTCCAGGCTTGGGAAGTATTCGAAAGGATGCGGATCGACGCGGACTTGGTGACGCTTTCCGCCTGCGAGACAGGGCTGGGAAAAGAAATGGGCGGCGAAGGATTGATAGGCCTGACAAGGGCCTTTCAGTATGCCGGGGCTCGCACGGTCTTAGCCTCACAATGGAAAGTGGCGGACGTCGCCACCTCGGAACTGATGACGCGGTTTTATTCTTACCTTAAGGCCGGACTGAGCAAGGATCGGGCTCTTCAATTCGCTCAGATCGAGTTCATCCGTAATCCCGACCGGACCATTTCCCATCCCTACTTCTGGGCGGGCTTCCTGCTCAATGGAGACTGGAAATGAAAAGACGCGGTCATTTGACCGCGAAGACTTCCTTCAGGTAGTCCGCGTCGTAGCGGATGCTCTTCTCGACCCCCAGCGGCGTCTTGGTGCCCTCCAGGATGAGCCAGCCCCGGTAGCCGATGTCCTCCATCGCCTTGCGAACGGCCGGGAAATCCATCGCGCCCTTGCCGTAGAGGTCCTTGGTATCCTTGGCATGGAATTCCGCGATGCGATCCCCGAGCAGTCGGATCTCCTCGAGGATGGGATGCCCGGCGTCCTGGGAGTTCCCGACGTCGTAGTAGATCCGGACGGCCGGCGAGCCGACGCGCTCGAGAATTGCGAGGTTCTCTCCGGCGCTGAGCCAGTTCTCGAGGGCCAAGATTACATCGGCCTTCTCGGCCCGGGGAGCGAGCCTTTTCAGGGCCGCAACCGCGGCGTCGAATCCGGGAGGATCGTTTCTCAGGTCTCCCTTGCCGAAAAACGGGACCAGGAGGATCCCGATGCCCATGGCCTGGGCGACCTCGATGCCCTGGCCCAGCCATTTTTCAGCGCGCGGGTCGCTCTTGAGCGGGACGTCGTTGAGCTCGCCGATGGCGAAAGAGGCGATGGCGATACCCGTCCTTTCGGCCGCTTCGAGATAGGCGCGGCGCAAGGCGGGTTGGACGAGGGCCAGCGAATCGCCCTCGGAGGCGAGACTGACCTGGACGCCGTCCAGGCCCAGACTTCCGGCCAGTCCGAGCGCGGCCGGGTCGCCGGACTTTCCGATCGTCCAATCGCAGACGCCCAGCCTGACTTCGGGCCCGCCGTTTCCGGAAGCCGCGGCGGTGCCGGCGGCGGCCGGACTTGCGATCAAGGCCGAGACGAGATACACGAGGCCGAGGCCGATCTTAAACATGGCGATACTCCTAGCTGGCGGTCTAGTCCTTCAAACCCTTGAGGTCGGGCGTGAGCCGCTCGCCGTCCTTGAGCAGCTCCGCCCAGCCGACGACGCGGTTCTCGTAGGCCGACTTGCGGCCGAGGATCGTGATCAGGTTGCTCTGGACGCTCGGGGCGACGGTGGGATTCCGGAAATCGCCCTCGACGACGGCGCGATGGAAGGAGGCGATGTTGGCGACGGCCCCGGCCTCGTAGATCTCGGCCGTTTTCCCGCCGTTGTAGTAATTCTCGCCGCGGATGAGGACGGAGCCGCCGTACTCGGTCTCCAGGACTCCCTTGGATCCGAACATGCGGTTCTTGATGCCCTCAGCCGTCCCGTGTCCCTTGAACTGGCGGCCGCTGAACTGGATGCCGACTTTGTCCGGATATTGGTAGGTGACGACGAAATGGTCCCAGCAGGTCCCGACCCTCGGCCGGGCTTTGAGACCGCCGCATCCCAGGGCGTAGAGCGGGGGCGTCCCCATGACCCAGTTCATGACGTCGAGGGCGTGGATGTCCTGCTCGGTGATCATATCTCCCGAAAGCGCCCTATCCAGGCCCCAGGCCCGGAGGCGGTTCTCCGGATTTTCGGGGGCCGTTTTGATCAGGTCGTACCACTGCTCCCAGGGCGATTCGGCGTGGTAGACGGCTTCGCCGAAAAGCAGCTCGCCCAGGCCGCCGTCGTGGACCCTTGTGACGGCTTCGATGAAGGCCGGATGGGCTCTTGTCTGGAAATCGACCAGGAAGGCGCGTTTCTTCGCCGAGGCTCGCCGGCCGGTCTCGGCGATGGAGTTACAGCCCGGGACGTCCACGGCCACCGGCTTGGCGAGGTAGACGTGGACGCCGGCGTCGACCGAAGCCGCGGCCTGCTCGGGATGGAAATAGGGCGGCGTCTCGATGACGGCCGCGTCGACGCCCGCGTCGAGCAGCCGCTTGTAGCCGGAGAGACCCGTGAACCTGCGGGATTCGGGGACGGCGAGAGTCGTTCCGACCTCGTCAACCCGCTCCTTGAAATAATCGGCCGCGGCCGTGATTTCGTAGCCGCCGTGCTTGCGGAACAGTCCGGCGATCCAGCCGCCCCGGCCGCCGCAGCCGATGAGTCCGACCTTGATTTTGGAATTGGCTTGAGTCCCCCGGACGAGCTCCGGACGGAGAACGGTCATGGACAGGGCGGCGGCGCCCGCCTTGGCCATGAACTCCCGGCGCTTGACGGTTTTCGACGCTTTCATAGTTCGACCTCCTCCTCGCTACCTTATAAGTATCAAACCTCATTCCCCAGCCCTTAGAAATTCCGCTTGAGGAGCCCGCCGTTGAAGGTCCCGGCGTAGATGATTCGGCTCGTCGGGTGGACCGCGACCCAGTTCGTGGACTTCACGGGCATGCCCTGGCTGAGGTCCTTCCAGGTCGCACCCTGGTCCTTGCTGTAAAAAACGCCGGACCAGTTACCGACAAAAACCTCGTCCCCGTTCTTGGGATTGACGGCCATGGATTGCGCGTTGTAAACCCCGGTCAGCTCGGTCCAGCTCGACCCTCCGTTCGTGCTCTTGAAGACTCCGTTGGCGCCGCCGAAGTAGAGGGTGCCGGACGCTTTGGGGTCGACGGCCAGACACAGGATGTCGAAGCCGGCCGGGATGGCGAGCTGAGTCCAGGAGGCGCCGTCGTTCGTGCTCTTGTACAAGCAGGCCCGGCTGACGCCGTCCTGGCCGCCGACATATAGGATTTTTTTGTTTTTCGGGTCGAAGGCCGCGACGGTGGCCATGCTGTTAGCGTCACTCCGGATCTTGACCGGAGACCAGGTCAACCCGCCGTCCAAGCTGATGTAGGCGCCCATGGAGGCCGTTCCGTCCACGACCTGGCCGGCCGCGATCAGGCGGTTTCCGTTCCGGGGATCGCCGGCAAGTACGCCGAGGTTCTTGTGGAGGACGTTCGTGATGTGCTGGCCGCCGTCTACAGACCTGTAGACGTCGTCGTCATATCAGCCCCCGGCCAGGATGAGGACCGTGTTCGGGTTTCCGGGGTGGACGGCGAAATTCATGATGCTGTGGCAGCGATAAAAATCGGTCCCCTTCATCCAGCTCGCTCCGCCGTCTGACGACTTGAAATACGTATAGTCACAGGCCTCGGCGTAGATCGTCCCCGGGGAGCTCGGGGAAAGCGCGAAGGTCGTAATCCAGGTCGCCTTGATGCCGCGGTGGGCCGCTTGGTAGGAACCGCCGCCGTTCTTGCTCCGGAAGATCCCGGCCGATGTTCCGACCTGGATCGTGTTGTCTTTGATGATAATCGTGTTGGCGTAGCCGTAGACGCCCTCAGGGTATTTTTTCCAGTTGATTCCGCCGTCCGTGCTCTTGTAAACGCCAGGGTCGTTGAGGCTCTCGCTCGGCGCGTAGAGGGTGTTAACCTGGTTGGGGTCGATGGCAACGGGGCCGCCATAGAAAGACGAGCTGTTTTGTTTGAGCCAGGTCGTTCCCCCGTTCGTGCTCCGGAGTACACCGTCGTTATAGGCCACCCAGACGCGGTCCGCATTCGTGGGGTCGACGGCCAGGCCGGAGGGAGTTTTGTTGTTTTGATTCAGGATGGGCCCCGTGATGTTGTCCCAGGCGTTTCCTCCGTTTCTTGACCTATAAACGCGGCTATAGTATCGCGATTTTCCGTCATAATAATGTCCGCAAAAATAAACGGTGTTGGGATTCTTGGACGAGACGGCGATCCCGGCGGCGGTTGAATAGGTCGCTCCCGTGTCGAATTTTATCGCCGTCCAGGTCTGTCCTCCGTCCGCGGACTTGAGAAACGCCAGACACTCTTTGTTGTTGGCCCGGAAGGTCCCGGCGACGTAGAGGTTGTTAGGATCGTTGGGGCGAACGGCCATACGTCCCGCGCCGTGCATGCCTTCCGGGAAGCGTATTTCCTTGAACGAATCGCCCGTGTTCGTGGACTTGTATAGGGCACTGTAAGAAAGGACATAGACGATGTCACCGTTATTGGGATCAACCGCGATGTCATAGGCCGTGTCCTGGAAGATGGCCATGCGCTTCCAACTTGTCCCGTTGTCGGCGGACCGGAAGAATTGGCCGGGGGAGCTCCCGGTCAGAGCGTAGATCTTGGCGGGGGCTTTCGTATGGCGGGCGAGCGCGACGATATTGCCCCCCATCGGCCCGAGCTCGGTCCAGACGGCCGCGGCGTCTTGGGAATCGGTCTTGGCCGCGGGGGCGGCCGCCGCGACAAGAAGAAGCCCGGCCGCGACCACGGAAAAATAAAGCGTCCCCTTCATTCCGATCTCCTTTGGTATCTTATTTTTTTCTGAGCCGGCTGCGGGCGCATTTCCGTATCGATTATCCCATCTCGCCGCCGTGCGGAAGCATAAATCAGGGTCCGGAGGATGTCAAGGTTGGCTTGACCCTTGTTATTTAAAGTTGAAAAGTGGACAGTTTAAAGATGAAAAGTGGACACCTGGGTTACATTCCTCAAGAAGGAGGAATGTATGGAACAGGTTCACAGACGGTTCACGACCGAGCATGTCCGGAATCTCTTCAGGGGGTACACGGAGGGCCTCCTGGACCGCGCGGTTGTCGAAGAGGCCCTCGGCATCGGAAAGGCCCGGTTCTTTGCCCTTCTCAAGCTCTATAGGGAGGATCCTGCGGCGTTCTCGATCGCTTATCACCGGCGGTCCCCCGCGAAGCTGCCTCTCCAGGCCGAAGGGGAGATGAAGGGGGCGCTGATCGCCGAAAAGGCTCTCATCGAAGACCGGACCCTCCCGATCACCTCCTACAACTACTCCGCCATCCGGGACCGACTCCTCAAGCGGGGAATCAAGGTCTCGGTCCCGACGATCATTAGCCGGGCCAAGGCGTTAGGATGTTACAAGGGACATCCTCCGAAGAAGCTCCACGACCGGCAGGTCCTGACCACCGCGATCGGCGCCCTGATCCAGCACGACGCCTCTCATCACCGCTGGTCTCCTTACGCCCAGGAACAATGGGTCCTGATCAGCTCCCTGGACGACTACAGCCGCAAGCTCTTGTATGCCGACCTGGTTCCCCACGAGACCACCTGGGCCCATATCCAGGCGGCTGAGGCCCTGATCTGTCGCTATGGCTTACCTTTACAGTATTACGTGGACTCCCTGCGCGTCTTCCGCTTCGTCCAGAACCGGGACAGTTTTTGGAAGAAGTTGAACCTCAGGACCGATGACGTCGATCCCTACTGGAAGCAGGTCCTGAAGAGTCTGGGCGTGGAGATCATCTATGCTCTCTCGCCCCAGGCCAAGGGCAAGATCGAGCGCTCCTATCGCTGGCTTCAGGATCGGATCGTGCGGACGGCGGCCCTCGAAAAGCTCTCCACCCTCGAGGAGGTCCGCCAGGTCCTCCAAGACGAGATGCATCGCTATAATCGACTCCAAGTCCACGCGACGACCGGCGAGATCCCCGATTATCGCTTTGCGAAGGCTCGCAGGGCCGGCCAGTCCCTCTTCCGCCCCTTCCTCGTTCCTAAACCCTACCACGCCTCCAAAGATGTCTTCTGCCTCAAGGAAACGCGGGTGGTCAACCCCTATCGACGCCTCTCCTTCTACAAACAGGAAATCCCGATTAAGCACGTCCCCCCGGGCGAAGAGGTCGACCTGCACCTGGTTCCTAACCTCGCCAATGAGACCGTGGAGATCCGAGTCTGGTGGCACAACTCAATGGTCGCCTCCACTAAGTTCCCGATTAAGGCTTTTCCACGTGTCCACTTTTGAAGTTTAAAGTGTCTACTTTTCAACTTTTCCCAACAGGTTGGCTTGACCCGTTCGCCGAGGCTCAGGGTCACCCCCGAACAGGCCCCCGCCTCGAGGCTCGGGTGTCGAGGGGTTGACTTTCGTTCGTGTCCGGCGGTACCATCGCGTTTCCGGTGACGATTGAAACAAAATCCTTAAGGAGACCCGCATGAAGAACCCCCGTTCTTTGAGACTCAAGGCCGCTTTTCTGGCCGCCCTATTCGTCGCCGTGCTGGCGGTTCCGGTTCTTGCCCAGGACGTCCCCCAGCCGCCCCTGGCCGAGAAGATCCGCAAGGAGCTGACCATCCACGGGCAGACCCGCGTCGACGATTACTACTGGCTCAACGAGCGCTCCAACCCCAAGGTCGTTGAGTACCTCAAGGCCGAAAACGCTTACACGGACGCGCTCACGGCCCACACCCTGCCGCTCCAGGAAAAGCTCTACAACGAGATGACCGGCCGGATCAAGCAGACCGACATGTCCGTCCCCTATTTCGAGAACGGCTACTGGTACTATACCCGTTTCGAGACCGGCAAGGACTATCCCGTCTACTGCCGCAAAGCCAAGACGCTCAAGGCCAAGGAAGAGGTCATGCTCGACGGGAACAAAATGGCCGCCGGGCACAGCTTTTTCAACATCGGCGGCGCCGCCGTCAGCCCCGACAACGCGGTCCTGGCCTATGGGGTCGACACGGTTTCGCGCCGGCAGTACAAGCTCTACTTCAAGAACCTCAAGACGGGAAAGATTTATCCCGAGGAGATAACGATGACGGCCGGCTTCGCTGTCTGGGCCAACGACAGCAAAACCGTCTTTTACCCGGCTATCGATGAATCGCTCCGTCTCTACAAAATCTTCAGGCACACGTTGGGCACTCCGGCCAAAAGCGATGTCGAGGTCTTTTACGAACAGGATCCGACCTTCGAGCTTTCGCTCGACCAGAGCCGCTCCAAGAAATACATTTTCATCGTTTCGGGCAGCACTCTGACGACTGAATACCGCTACCTGGACGCTTCGCAACCCCTGGCCGAGTTCACGATGTTCCAGCCGCGGACGTACGGCCTGGAATACAGCGTCGACCACCTCGGAGATAAGTTCACTATCCTGACCAACGACCAGGCCCGCAACTTCCGCCTGATGGAAGCGGCGCCCGGCCGGACCGGCCTGGCCGATTGGCGGGAGGTCATCCCCCACCGGGCCGATGTCTATCTCGAGGGGTTTAGCCTCTTCAAGGATTTCCTGGTCCTGAGCGAACGGAAGGGCGGGCTGTCGCAGATCCGGGTCATCCCCTGGGGGGAAAAGGACGGCTATTATCTCGAGTACCCGGACAAAGCCTATGAAGCCTATCCGACGCCGACGCCCGAGCCGGCGACCGACCTCCTCCGCTACAGATACAATTCGCTGACGACGCCGGCGACCGTCTATGAATTCAACATGAAGACGCGGCAGCAAACGGTCCTCAAGCGGCAGGAGGTCCTGGGCGGCTACAAGCCCGAGGATTATGCGACCGAGCGGCTGAGCGCGCCCGGCTACGACGGGACGCTCGTCCCGATTTCCGTCGTCTACCGGAAGGGCGCCCGCGACAAAGGTCCCGCGCCGCTCCTCATCTACGGCTACGGCTCCTACGGCGCCTCGACCGATCCGGGTTTCAATATCATGCGGATTTCCCTCATGGACCGCGGCTTCATTATCGCCCTGGCCCACATCCGGGGCGGCTCCGAGATGGGCCGATTCTGGTACGAGGACGGCAAGCTCTTCAAGAAGATGAACACCTTCACCGACTTCATCTCCTGCGCCGAATACCTGGTCCGGCACGGCTACACAACTCCCGACAGGCTGTTCGCCCAGGGCGGGAGCGCGGGGGGACTTCTGATGGGCGCCGTCGTCAACCTGCGGCCCGACCTGTTCAAGGGCGTCATCGCCGCCGTCCCCTTCGTGGACGTCGTGACGACCATGCTTGACCCGTCCATCCCGCTGACGACTACGGAGTTCGACGAGTGGGGCAATCCCAACGACCCGGCCTACTACGAATACATGATGAATTATTCCCCTTACGACAATGTCCGGCCCAAGGCCTACCCGGCCCTGCTGGTGACGACCGGCCTCCACGACTCCCAGGTCCAGTATTGGGAGCCGGCCAAGTGGGTGGCCAGGCTCCGCGTCAGCAAGACCGACCGGAACCCGCTTATTTTAAAAACGAACATGGAGGCGGGACACGGCGGCGCCTCGGGCCGCTTCCGGCGGCTGCGCGAGACGGCCTTCCAGTACGCCTTCATCCTCGACCTGGCCGGGATCAAGGACTGAGAGGACTGCGATGAAAACGATCGGCTTGCTGGGCGGGATGACTTGGCATAGCACGCTCGAATACTACCGGCTGATCAACGAGGGGGTTCAGGCCGAGCTGGGCGGCTCCCATTCGGCCCGCTGCGTCCTGGTCTCGGTGGAATTCGATGAGTTCGAACGCCTCCAGGTCGCGGGCGATTGGAAGAGGCTGACGGAACTCATGGTCGAGGCGGCCCGGAACGTCGAGCGGGCCGGAGCGGATTTTATCGTCATCTGCGCCAATACCATGCATCGGACGGCCGACGATATTGTGGCCTCGGTCAAGATTCCCCTTCTCCATATTGCGGACGCCGCGGCCGAGGCCGTCAAGGCTCAAGGATTGAAAACGGTAGGATTACTCGGGACGCGCTATACGATGGAGCAGGATTTTTACCGGAAGAGGCTTAAAGAGAAGCACGGCCTCCGCATCCTCATCCCGGCCGAGCCCGACCTGACGACAATCCACACGGTTATTTACGAGGAGCTGGCCCGGGGCGTCATCCGCGAGGAATCGCGGCGGGCCTATTTGGACATCATAGCGAAGCTGGCGCAATCCGGCGCCCAGGGCGTCATCCTGGGCTGCACCGAGATTCCGCTCCTCATCCGTCAGGACGACTGTGAGCTTCCCTTGTTCGACACGACGGCCCTTCACGCCGCGGCCGCCGTGCGGGCCGCTATTTCTTGAGGAGCGACATCGTCCCGGTATCCTGGTTGAGCGAGTTCAGCCAGTAGCCTTCGTAACCGGCCTTGGGCTGTTTGGCGGTCGGAGCGATGTATTTCCCGAACGAAATGGCCTCGGTGACCTTTTCGCCGGTGGATTCCCGGTAGTTGGCCGCGATCGTGTTGTCGGTCTTGATGATGCCGGTGAACTTTTGGGTGAAGGAACCCATCGGGGTCGTGATCTTGATGCTGCCCCGGAACAAGTTCCCGTTCTGATCCGTCACTGTGACGGAGTAGGTCACGTTGTAGTAGCCGTGCTCGAGTCCGACCGCCTTGCCCGTCCCCGTCCAGGCGCCGACGAGGCTGGGGACGGCCGCCTGGAGGGCGCCGGAAACGGCGAAGATAAGGATGAAGACGGTCATCAGGGCTTTGGCGTTTTTCATGGGATAATCCTCCTTGATAAAAGCTGGCAATAGGACAATATCAAAGGGGCCGCGGGACTGTCAAGGCAAATTGACTTTGCCCGCGGATTCCGCTAAAATTTTTTCACCTTCGGCGGCGTAGCTCAGTTGGTCAGAGCATGCGGCTCATATCCGCAGTGTCGGGGGTTCAAATCCCTCCGCCGCCATTTTCCCGTATTATCGAGCACGATGGAGACAGCCCGCCCGCCCGAATATTCGCTAAGGAACCCCTCCGGCCATGGCCCCTGAGAGATCGGCCATTCTGGTCCAATTCCGGAATACGATCGGACGCTACGGCCTGGTCCGCCCGGGGGATCGTATCTTGATCGCTTTCTCGGGCGGGCCGGACTCGACGGCTCTCCTCTCCCTATTCCTGGCCGCTCGGAGAGAGCTGAGACTCGAGCTTGCCCTGGCCCATTTTAATCACCGCCTGCGCCCGGCCGCGAAGGAGGACGAAACGTTCGCTCGGGAATCGGCCGCAAAATATGGCTTGCCGATCGTCGTCGGATCCAGGGACGTCCGGGGTTACGCCCAGCGCCGCAAAATGAACCTCGAGGAAGCCGGCCGCGAATTGCGCTACGAATTCTTGAAAAGCGCGGCGAAGAAGCTCGGGGCCGACAGGATCGCGACCGGGCACACCGCCGACGACCAGGCCGAAACCGTCCTGATGCGGCTCCTGCGCGGGACGGGCCTCCGCGGCCTGGGCGGGATCAGGCCCGCGAGCGAGGGCGGCGTCGTCCGGCCTCTCCTGGGGATCGAACGGAAAGACATCGCCCGCTGGCTGGCCGCGCGGCGGCTCGACTTCCGGACGGACGAGTCGAACCTCGATCTCCGTTTCTTCCGCAACCGGATCCGGCACGAAGTCCTGCCCCTCCTGAAGCGGATCGAGCCCAAAGTCGTCTCCCAACTTGGGCGGCTGGCCCTGATCCTTCAAGCTGAGGAGGACCTCCGGGCCGAACCGGGTTCGCGAAGAATCTCTCGTTTCGTCAATGCCGACACTGACGGCAAGAACAATGAGAGCGAAAGAGGGAAACCGACGCTAGACCTCCCCGCGCTCGAACGCCTGCCTCAGGCCCAGGCCCGCCGGTCCGTCCGGGATTTTCTGGAGCAGATTCGAGGCAACCTCAGGGGCGTGACGTTCGCCGATGTCGAAGCCGTCCTCGGGCTCGTCGACGGGAAGATGGCGACCCTGACCAAAGGATTGATGTTGCGGCGGGACAAAGGTATCGTCTTGGTCGCGGAGCCTGCCCCCGGAAAGGTCCGATTTTCTTACTTATGGGACGGCCGGGGCGTTTTGACGATCAAGGAGACGGGCGTTAAGTTCAAGGGACGGCTTCTGAAATTCCGGGGGACGTTTCCCGCTCCGTTCGACGACCGGACCCGGGCGTTTCTCGACGCGGATAAAATCGAATTCCCGATCGTGGTCAGGAACCGTCAGGAAGGCGATCGCTACCGGCCGCTCGGCGCCCCCGGCTCGAAGAAGCTCAAGGAGATCCTGCGGGCCAAAGGGATTCCGGTCGAGGAACGGGACCGGCTCCCGGTGATCGTCGTCGGGATATCCTCCAAGTCTCGGGATTCGGCTCGCGCTCGCCGAATTGTCTGGGTGCCGGGCCTCCCGGCCGGGGAGGCCTTCAGGGTCGACCGCGCTTCGAAAAGGATCTTTTGGATGGAAAGGGAGTCCTAAGTCTCCGATGGCCGTCAAGTCCCTTTTCGATTGACATTGCCATCATCGCTGCGATTGACATCGCCTCGATGATGACGATACAATAAAAACTTAAGGAGTAGGGGAGATTCAGCGCCGAGAGCGGGCATTCATCGTTTCCCGGAAAAAGCAAGTTTTTCTATCTCAAGCCGACCAGCTAGGCGCAATTTAACGTCGATCAGCCGGGGTCCTGAGGATTTGAATCCCCCCAATTTTCTTCAAATAAGGAGGGGATAATGAAACCATTCAGAATGATCCTCATGGCGGGCCTGATCGTTCTGCTCCTGTCCTCGGGGACTGCCTATGGAGCGGGCTGGATGACTACGAGGCTTACGACGACCTCGGGCGACTCGGGGAGTCCGAAGATCGCCGTCGACGGCTCGGCGGTCTATGTCGTCTGGACGGACGATACGCCGGGAAATGGCGAAATCTACTTCCGGAAATCGATCGATGGAGGAGTCGCCTGGCAAATCACCCAAAGACTGACCACCAATGCCGGTGACTCCGAGTCTCCGGCGATCGCCGTCGACGGCTCGAACGTCTATGTCGTCTGGGAGGATGCGACGCCGGGGATCGCCCAGATCTATTTCATGAAATCCGAGGATGGAGGAAACCACTGGAAGGCCGCCCGGGCCCTGACGAATAACAAGACGGCGAAAGCGGGAAAGCCGGCCATCGCCGTCGTCGGCGCGACTCTCTATGTGGCCTGGCATAATGACGATAGCGCCAAGGGAGGAAATTGCTGGATCGCCTTGACGAAATCCGCCGACCGAGGAGTCGGTTGGCAGGCCGCTAAAACGCTATCCGGAAATTCGGGGTCGGCCGACGCCCGGAATCCGGCCGTCGCCGCCGCCGACTCGGGCGTCTATGTCGTCTGGGAGGAGAACACGTCCGGTAACTACGAGATCTACCTCAGGAAATCGACGAACGGAGGCGCTGTTTGGCAAGCTTCCGTAAGACTCACCACGAATTCGGGTTCCTCCAATTCTCCGGCCGTCGCCGCCATGGGCTCAACGGTCTATCTCGCCTGGAGCGATACGACACCCGGGAATCCTGAGATCTATTTCCGGAAATCCGCCGATCAAGGAGCCACCTGGCAGTCCGGTTTGAGGCTCACCAATAATTCAGGCCGCTCCGAGGCTCCGGCCCTGGCCGTCAATGACTCAAGCCTCGATGTCGTCTGGAACGACGACACGCCGGGAAATTTCGAGATCACCCATCGGCAATCGACGAACGGGGGAGGCGCCTGGCGGGAAATCGAGAGGCTCACGAATAATTCGGGCGCGTCCTGCGGCCAATCCCTGGGGGTCGGGGGCTCACAAATCTTCGTTGTCTGGCAGGACCTGACCCCGGGCAACAATGAAATTTACATCATGCATAAGAAGCCGGATATGAGTCCGATCTCCATAATTTTACCGAACGCCTCCTCGGTCTGGGTCATGGGCACGACGGAGAAGATCAAATGGCAGATCCCCGAGGGCATCGCCGGTCAAACGGCGGGGGCCGCGTCTTTGGCGGATCTTCTCAAAATCGATAAAGTGAAAATAGATTTGTATAAGGGGTCCACTCTGATCAAACCGATCGTCGCGGAAACTAGCGCCGGCGCGGGGGCATATTCATGGATGGTCCCGGCCGGCCTGGCGGACGGAACGGATTACATGGTTCGAATCTCGAGCTCGACGGACGGCAAGGTCTATGAGGACAGCCCGCCATTCCAAATCGCCACCGCCGCACTCCCGGACCTGATCGTGTACAGCCTGACGCACAGCCCGGCGAACCCGACGAACTTGAATACGATCACGGTGACCGCCGTGGTTAAGAATGTGGGTGCGGCTCAGGCCGGCGCCTCAACCCTACGTCTGAGGGTCGCCTCAGCTGACACGACCCACGCTATTCCCGCGCTTGCGGTGGGCGCGACCGCGACCGTGACTCGGACCGTGGGGTCTTTGGCGGCCGCGACCTATGTCGCAACGGCGTGGGCTGACGATAACAACGTTATCGCGGAGTCGCGCGAGACGAACAACTCCCTGGAGGACAGCTTCGTGGTGACCGGGCCGGACCTGATCGTGTATAGCTTGACGCACAGTCCGGCGAGTCCGACGACGCTGAATACGATCACGGTGACCGCCGTGGTTAAGAATGTGGGCGCGGCTCAGGCCGGGGCCTCGACCCTGAGCCTGAAGGGCGGCTGGGAGTCAACTCCTACGACCCACGCTATTCCCGCGCTTGCGGTGGGCGCTACCTCGACCGTAACTCGGACCGTGGGGCCTTTGGCGGCCGCGAGTTATGTCGTTACGGCGCAGGCGGACGTCAACGGCGCGGTGGCCGAATCGAATGAGACGAACAACGTGAAGACCGACAGCTTCTTAGTGATCGTGCCGCCGGATTTAATTATTCAAAGCCTGACGCACAGCCCGGCGAACGCGACGATGGCGGATAAGAACACGGTCACCGCCGTGGTCAAGAATGCGGGGGGGTCAACCGCCGGTGCCTCAACTTTGAGTTTAAGTGTAGCTGGCATTACCACATCGCATAGCGTCCCCGCCCTCGCGGCTGGCGCAACGTCGACCGTGAATTGGAACGTAGGGCAGTTGTGGGCCGGCACGTACTCGATCTCAGCGAAAGCGGACGTCGCTAACGTAGTTGCGGAGTCGAACGAAATCAACAATACAGACATTCTCTACGGCTGGATCGTATCGCCGTCTCCGGACTTGGTGGTATCGCTGAGCTACGATATAATCGGTATCCCTGGATTAAAGTATTTCCGAGTAAAACGGGTGGTAACCAATAACGGGCCGGGGAACGCCCCCTCGTCATGGCTCGATTGGATGGTCTATTCCCCTGGAGGATCGGGATGGGGGGGAAGCTATATGATCGATCCCTTGGCGGCAGGCGAGTCCTATGTCTTTTATTATAATGTTAGGCTTCTTTCCCAAATGGAGGCCGGAACTTGGACTTTCACCTTGTATTCGCACGGAGTGCTCGAATGGAACTATGCTAACAATACGGCCACAATGACATATATCAGATGAGGATCGTCCTTCTACGGATAAGGAACAGATCTGCGTAGGATTGGGGTCAAACCTACACTTTGGCAAAAAGTACAAAATGACAATTTGCACTTAGTGACAAAGTGTAGGTTTGACCCCAATCCGCACCGAGACGGTCCGCAGGGTCGAAGCCGGCCGCAAGGCGGGGATGTAACGCGGTTTTAACGGCTATTGACATTGCCGTCATCGCGGCGATTGACATCGCCTCGATGATGACGATACAATAAAGACCTAAGGAGGAGGGGCCATTCAGCGCCGAGAGGCGGAATCCGTCACGTCTCGGAAAAAGCAAATACTTCTGTTTCAAACCGACCCGCTAGGCGTGATTTAGTGTTGATCAACAAAGGTCCTGAGGAATTGAATCACGCCAATTTTCTTCAAATAAGGAGGGGACGATGAAGCCGTTGAGAATGATCCTCATGGGGGGCCTGATTGTCCTGCTCCTGTCCTCGGGGATTGCCTATGGAGCGGGCTGGATTACCAAGAGGCTTACGACGACCTCGGGCGACTCGGGGAATCCCAAAATCGCGGTCAGCGGCTCGGAGGTCTACGTCGTATGGACGGACGATACGCCGGGAAATGGCGAAATCTACTTCCGGAAATCGGCCGATGGGGGAGTCGGCTGGCAAGCGGCGCAAAGACTCACCACCAATGTCGGTGACTCCGAGTCTCCGGCGATAGCCGTCGACGGCTTGAACGTCTATGTCGTCTGGGAGGATTCGACGCCGGGGATCGCCCAGATCTATTTCATGAAGTCCCAGGATGGAGGAAATCACTGGAAGGCCGCACGCGCCCTGACGGAAAATAAGACGGCGAAAGCGGGAAAGCCGGCCATCGCCGTCGTCGGCGCGAATATCTATGTGGCCTGGCAGAATGACGAGAGCGCCAAGGGAGGAAATTGCGGGGTCGCCTTGACGAAATCCGCCGACCGAGGAGCCGGTTGGCAGGCCGCTAAAACGCTCTCCGGGAATACGGGGTCTGCCGACGCCAAAAACCCGGCCGTCGCCGCCGCCGACTCGGGCGTCTATGTCGCCTGGGAAGAGAACACGGCCGGAAACAACGAGATCTACTTCAGGAAATCGACGAGCGGAGGCGCCGCCTGGGAAGCTCCCAAGAGACTCACCACGAATTCGGGTTCCTCCAATTCTCCGGCCGTCGCCGCCATGGGCTCAACGGTCTATATCGCCTGGAGCGACGCCACGCCGGGGAATCCTGAGATCTATTTCCGGGAATCCGCCGATCAAGGAGCCACCTGGCAACCCGGTTTGAGGCTCACCAATAATTCAGGCCGCTCCGAGGCTCCGGCCCTGGCCGTCAATGACTCAAGCCTCGATGTCGTCTGGAACGACGACACGCCGGGAAACATGGAGATCTACCATCGGCAGTCGACGAACGGGGGAGGCGCCTGGCGGGAAATCGAAAGGCTCACGAATAATTCCAGCACTTCCCGCGGCCAATTCCTGGGGGTCGGGGGCTCACAAATCTTCGTCGTCTGGCAGGATCTGACCCCGGGCAACAATGAAATTTACATCATGCATAAGAAGCCGGATATGAGTCCGATCTCCATAATTTTACCGAACGCCTCCTCGGTCTGGGTCATGGGCACGACGGAGAAGATCAAATGGAAGATCCCCGAGGGCCTCGCCGGTCAAATCCATGTGGCGTCCTCGACGGATGTCCCGGCTATCGATAACGTGAAAATAGATTTGTATAAGGGGTCCACTCTGATCAAACCGATCGTCGCGGAAACGAGCGCCGGCGCGGGGGCATATTCATGGATGGTCCCGGCCGGCCTGGCGGACGGAACGGATTACATGGTTCGAATCTCGAACTCGACGGACGGCAAGGTCTATGAGGACAGCCCGCCATTCCAAATCACCAGCGCCGCACTACCAGACCTGATCGTGGACAGCGTGACGCACAGCCCGACGAGCCCGACGACCTTGAATTCGATCACGGTGACCGCCGTGGTTAAGAATGTGGGCGCGGCTCAGGCCGGCGCCTCAACCCTACGTCTGAGGATCGCCTCAGCTGATACGACTCATGATATTCCATCGCTTGCGGTGGGCGCGACCGCGGCCGTAACTCGGACCGTGGGGCCTTTGGCGGCCGCGACCTATGTCGCAACGGCGTGGGCTGACGATGACAACGTTATCACGGAGTCGCGCGAAACGAACAACTCCCGGGAGGATAGCTTCCTGGTTGCCGCCCCGCCGGATCTGATCGTGTTCAGCTTGGGATCCTCCCCGGCGAGCCCGACGACATTGGATACGATCACGGTGACCGCCGTGGTTAAGAATGTGGGCACGGCACAGGCCGGGGCCTCGACCCTGAGCCTGAAGGGAGACTGGGAGTCAGCTCCTACGACCCACGTTATTCCCGCCCTTGCGGCGGGCGCTCGCTCGGCCGTGGCTCGGACTATGGGGACCATGGCGGCTGCGAGTTATGCCGTAACGGCGCAGGCGGACGTCAACAACGCAGTAGCCGAGTCGAACGAATTGAACAATGGAATGACGCACCCCTTCGTGGTGGTCAGGCCGCCGGACCTAATCATTCATAGCCTGACGCACAGCCCGGCGACCCCGACGATGGCGGACTACAACTCGGTTACCGTCGTGGTCCAGAATGTGGGGGTCTCAACCGCTGGCGCCTCAACCATGAGTTTGTTAGCGGCTGGTTATACCACGATGCATAGCATTCCCGTGCTTGCAGCTGGCCAGACTTCGACCGTGACGCATGAGGTAGGGCAATTGTGGGCCGGAATATATTCTCTCAGTGCGAAAGCGGACGTCAATAATGAAGTTGCGGAGTCGGACGAAACCAACAACTTAGCGTCTGTCTATGGCTGGAGAGTATGGCCGCTTCCGGACTTGGTGGTGTCATCGTTCAGTTACAAGAGAGTGAGGATCATGTTTATGGATCTGGTCCAGTTAGATGCTGTAGTGACCAATAACGGGCCCGCCGCGGCAGCCAGCTCAAAGATTCTATTCCTTTCAGGGAATATTGATTCAGTACTTGATGTCCCTGCCTTGGCTGCGGGAGAATCCTCTCCTGTCCTGTCGGCTACATACGCTCTTGGGATTTTTACTCCCGGAGTAACCTATTATATCTATGCGTGGGTGGATACAGCTCACACCGTGACGGAGTGGAACGAAGACAATAATTTCAATTGGTTTAAATTTATTAGATGATGGGAGGATCTTCATGGGATTGTGGACGGCTTGTTTTTTACAGGAAAGCGAGGCCAAGGGCTTTAAAAGCTGCATGGGCTGCTTTACGCACACTTGCAGCCTCCTCGGAGAGACAAAGAGACGCCTGGGCCCGGTTGAAATAGATGCCGAGGCAGATTCGTACCTCATGTAGAGAGACGCGCTGACTCGGAACGGGATCAAACTTGCACTTTGGCAAATAGTGTAAGAAAGCAATTTGCACTTAGTGACAAAGTGTAGGTTTGACCCCAATCCGCGCTGAAGCAGATCTTGATTTTCACAGGTATTTGCCGCGCCAGAGCTCGAAGACCAGGAGCGACCAGAGCTGGTGGCTGTAGTTTTCCTTGCCCTGGAGATGGAGGCCGATCATCCGCCGCACCGCCGGGTACTCGAACAGCCCGCCCTCCCGGATCCTGTCCTCGGAGAGGGTTTCCAGCATCAGCTCCTTGAGCTCCTTCGTCAGCCAATGCTTGATGGGGATGGAGAAGCCTTCCTTTTTCTTATAGATGTTTTCTTTGGGGAGGAGCCTCTTCGACCGTCTTCTTGAAGAGCCATTTCGTGGTCAGGCCGCGGACCTTCCAGGTTCCGGGCAGGCTGAAGGCGTATTCGACGACCTTGTGGTCGAGGAGCGGGACGCGGGCTTCGAGCGAGACGGCCATGCTCATCCGGTCGACCTTGACCAGGATGTCGTCGGGGAGATAGGTCTTGAGATCCAAGTAAAGCTCACGGTTGATCCGGTCGAATCCGCCCAGCCGTCCGAAGAGCGAGGCGAGAGGCTCCCGGCCGCGGATATCCCCGCTTCCGGCCAGCTCGGCCCGCAGGGCCGGCGTGTAGAGCCGGGCTTTGGTCCGCGGCGACTGGAACATCATCCAGCGGAGATGCCCGGTTCCCGCAGCGTGTCCGAAGCCCGCCACGAACCTGCGGAGCTTGTTCTTGGCTCCCTTTTTCTCGGGCGCGGGCCGGAGCCTCCTGACGAAGGGCCCGGCCAGCATCGCCCCGGCCGCGGCCAGCGGCAGCCGGGCGAGCTTCTGGGCCTGGTAATGCTCGTAGCCGCCGAAGACCTCGTCCCCGCCGTCCCCGGACAGGGCGACCGTGACCTTGGCCCGCGCCATGGCGGAGACAAGAAAGGTCGGGAAGATCGAGAAATCGCCGAACGGCTCGTCGAGGTGGCGGATGAGTTTTTCGGTTAATTCGAGGGCCTTGGGCTCGAGGATGATCTCCTCGTGGTCGGTCTCGAACCGCTTGGCGATCGCCCGCGCGTACTCGAGCTCGTTGTAGGACTGGTCCTTGAACCCGATCGAGAAGGTCTTTAGGGGCGAGGCGCCCAGCTCCCGCATCAATCCGACGATGGTCGAGGAATCGATCCCGCCGCTCAGGAAGGCGCCGAGCGGGACGTCGCTGATGAGGCGCAGCTTGACCGATTCCTTGAGAAGATCGTAGAGGCGGTCCATGGCCTCCTCGAGGCGGGGCGGTTTCCCCCGGTCCGTGCCGCCGCTTCCCGGCCCGGCCGCCGCCGTCTCGATGTCCCAGTATTTTTGGACCTCGACCTCGCCGTCCTTGTAGGCGAGGGTGTGCCCGGCCGGCAGCTTGAAGATCCCTTCGAAGATCGAATGGGGGGCCGGGATGTACTCAAGGGTCAGGTACAGGTCGAGGGCCGCAGGATTAAGCCGGCGCCGGACGCCGGGGTGGGCGATGACGGCCTTGAGCTCGGAGCCGAAGACGAGGGTCCGGTCCTCGAGAAGGGTGTAATAGAGGGGCTTGATCCCCAGCCGGTCCCGGCCGATCAAGACCCGCCCCTTGGCCCGGTCCCAGACCGCGAACACGAACATGCCCCGGAAGCGCTCGACGCAGGCGTCGCCCCATTCCTCGTAGCCGTGGGCGATCGTCTCGGTGTCGCTCTTGGTCCGAAAGGCGTGGCCGCGGCCGATGAGTTCCTGGCGAAGGTCCGCGAAGTTGTAGATTTCGCCGTTGTAAGCGACCCAAACCGAGCCGTCTTCGTTCGAAAGGGGCTGGTGGCCGCTGACGAGGTCGATGATGCTGAGCCGGCGCGTCCCGAACCCGACCTGCCCCTCGACGAACAACCCCTGGTCGTCGGGGCCGCGGTGGACGATGGTCCGGCACAGTGCGGCCAGCAATTCCTCGGACACCGGCTCGCCGCGCCGGGGCTTGACGATCCCACAGATGCCGCACATCGATCTAGCTCCGCGGGATGAGCTCCATCTCGAAGAAGACGCCCAGGATGCGGCGCTCGAGGTTGTCCTCGTCCTCGTAATGGGGGATGGAGCCCTTGGCGGCCTTGATCTTGATGTGGTAGAGATGGGTCGTCTTCATCGTGAAGCCGTCGCCGACCGGGAAGCGGAGCGTCCCCCACTGCTTGGAGCCGAGCGTGATCCGTTGGGTCCGGCCTTCGACCTTGACCCGGATCTCGTTTTCGAGCCGGGGGCTGTTGAGAAGGCGGATGACGATCTCCTTGAGCGGTTGCCCCGTCTTGAGGACCATCTCGCATTCGCGGTCCCAGTAGGTCCAGTTGCCGGTGGGCTCCAGCCTCTTGAAGAAATTATCGTCGAGGAAGTTGAGGTATCCGTCATTGGGGGGCGTTCCGATCGGAATCCGGAAGCCCCACGGATTGGTGTTGGTCGGCCACTCGTTGACCAGGGTCATTTCGAGCGGGAGGGCTTTGATCGGGAACCGCTTAGCGTGGGTCGCCGGGTAGCCCGATCCCCGGAAGGGGTTGATCAGAATCTGCGAGATGAAGAGGGCCGCCACCAGCCAGGGGACGACTATATGCCGTTTCTTGATTTTAAAGTCGGGCAGGAACAGGAACAACGGGTAGATATGCATGAAGTAACGATTGGCCAGCGACCCCCCGCCGCCCCCGAAGTTGGTGGGCATGATGACGATGTAAAACAGGATCTCGGCGGCCAGGGCGGCCAGGAGGAGCCAGCGGGCGAGGTCGCGGCGTCCCCGGAAGAAAAGGAATAGAAACAGGAGGGACGGGAAAAAATACCAAGCGGCGCCCGTGAACCGTCCGAAGAAATAATAGAAAAGGTTGAGGGCGATGTATTTCGGGGGGAGAAGGAAGCGGTCGAAGTAGCCTTCCGAAGTCATGGCCGAGCCGACCGTATCGAAGGTTTGTCCCTTGTCCCCGAACGGGAATTCGTAGTAGAAGGCCTTGCGCTCCCCTCCTTGGTAATTCCAGTCCGACCAGTCCGAAGACAGGATGGACTTAGCGCTGAACAATAGAGCGATGCAGAGGAGGAAGGAGAGGACCATGACGCCGGCCTTGAGGACTTTCCGGCGGGCGAGGGTGACCAGCAACAGGGGGCCGAGCAGGGCGGCGTTGGGCGGCTTGGTATAGACGGCGATACCGGCCAGGAAGGCCGCCAGGTAGTCGGTCGTATCCGACATCAAGAAGGCCTCCAGCTTGCCGGTGGGGAGGGCGGCGGGCGGCCCGTCCGCCGCGCGCTCCTTGATTCTCATCTTGTAGAGCCAGAGGAACAGGATGGCGAAGACGAGGGTTAGGTTGAAGAACTCGGGCGTCATCCAGATGAAATAGACGCCGGCGACCGAGGCGAACAGGAACGTCAGGACGAGGAGAAGCGCGCTCAGAGGAGGTCCGGACAGGGAGAAATATTTAAAGCCCATGAGCAGGAGGAGGAGCAGGAGGATGGAGTGGAAGACGAGGAATCCGTTGGAGCCGAACAGCCGGACGAAGGGCGCCGCGAACAAGGAATAGACGAACGACTTGGCGAAGAAGATCCGGCCGTCCCGGCCCTTTTTGAGGAATATCCCCTGGGGACCCGCGTTGAAATCGGGGTAGTAACGGGCCAGGTCCTTCTTGGTGAACTCGAGATCTCTATCGAAGGCGATGCTCTGGGCCATCGAGTAGTAAACGGCCTGGTCGGCGAACAGGAATCCGTCGTAGATGACGGGCAAATTGACGGACAGCGAGAAGCCCAGGAAAAAAAGAAAGACGACGGCGGCGACGATCTGGGCCGTCTTCTTCTCGTCGGGAAAGCCGGGCATGTTTAAAAGAATATCTTAGACAGAACCAAAATTCAACCGGTCCTCAATTCTGGGGACACACGACTTAATTCGCCTCTTTTTTCCATATAAATGCCAATCCGGCTAGCCCAGGAATTAAGTCGTGTGTCCCCAGAATTATTTTGGGAAGAGGGTCAGGTAGGCGGCGATGACCCGGTCGCCCCAGAGGAGGGCGATGATGGCGGCCGGTCCCAGGAAGGTCCCGAAGGGGAGGGCGTGCTGGAGGCCCTTCTTCCGGAAGGATATGAGGAAGATCCCGACCAGGGCGCCCACGAACGAAGCCAAGATCAGCGTCAGGATGACGAGCTTCCAGCCCAGGAAAGCGCCGATGAGGACCATCAGGATCACGTCGCCCAAGCCTAATCCCTCTTTTTTCCTGAGGAGGTAGTAAGCGCCGTAGATGAGGAGCAGGAAGCCGGCGCCCACGGCCGCGCCCAACAACGCCCGGAGGAATCCGAAGCCGGGCCGGAGGAATGCATAGCCGAAGGCGAGCCCGATCAAGGGGAGGCTGATGACCTCGGGCAGGATCTGGTGGTAGAAATCGATGACGCTCAGGGCGATCAGGCCGCCGCTGAAGACGCAGGCGGCGAAGAAGTCCGGGGTCAGGTCGAAGCGATTCCAGAGCAGGAGAAAAGTCAGGCCGGTGGCGAGCTCGACGAGGGGATAGGACCAGGCGATGGGCGCCCGGCAGAACCGGCACTTGCCCCTCAGGATCAAGAACGAGAGGACGGGGATGTTGTCGTAGGGTTTGATGCCCTTCCCGCATTTCGGACAAGTCGAGGGCGGCCGGACGAGGCTCATTCCTTTCGGGACGCGGTGGATGACGACGTTGAGAAAGCTCCCCAGAGCAAGGCCGACCAGGACGACGGTCAGCGCTTCCATGGGCTTTTAGGGGCCGTGACCACGCCCGTCTTCGGGTCATAGACGTAGTCCGCGCCGTCATAGTCCTTGGGGATCTTCCGGACGAGTCCGGCGCGGACGAGCTCGGCGAGCTCGGCCGGGAACCGGCCCGTCGCCTCCCGGAACTTTTTTGCGGCTTCCTCGAGGGCCTGGCTGTCGATGGCCGACTTGGCCTGGTAGAGATGGTTATCGGCGAACTTCTTGACCCTCTCGTCCTTGGTCGTCCGAAGGACTTCGGACCAGGTCTCCCAGGCGGTCTTGTAATCGCTCTGCTTGTAGGCCGCGTTGGCGTAAAGGCGCTTGGCGATCTCGGGCGAGCCTGGGATGTCCATGACCTTCTGGAAGTAGGCCTGGGCGACCTTGAAGTCTTTGAGCGTCATTAAAGCCAGGTGGCCGGCCTCGAAGGGAAAAAGCCATTGGTCCGGGTTCTTGGCCAGGCCGCGGTTGAGGATGGCGAAGGCCGCCTCCGGGTCGCGGGCGTCGAAGATGGCGATCAGGGCGCCGACTTCATAAGGATCGATGTAGCGCGGGTCGAGCTCGGCGATGATCCCGAAGACGTGGTCGACGTAGTGAAAGCGGACGGGGACGGCCGTGTTGCTGAAGTACTGGATGGCCCAGAGGTAGATGAGGTCGGCGGCCAGGTTCGCGAAGCCGAGTGTGGCGTACCTGAGGAATTTTCCGGAAGGGATGTAGATGATCGAAGCCCCCGGGACCTTGGCCCGGGTGATCCGGTCCGCGCGGAGCTTGAGGCCGGCGAACGCCCCGCAGGAAAGGAGCAGGACGAGGATGAGGGCGACCGGCTTTTTCATGGCCTCAGATGAAGTCTCTCTTGCGGAAGACGAGCGACGCCAGGGCCAGGATGAAGGCCGTATAGCACAGCCCGTAGAGGAGGCCGTTGACGAGGGCGGCAGGCGGGATGGCGATGCCGTGGACGACCTCGGTCTTGAAGTTGAGGCTTTCGAGGTCGGGGAGAAGGATGAACAGGACCCGGGCCAGGGTTCGTCCGGCGCCGGGCGGGATCTTCTTGATGAGGGCTTTCAGTCCCCAGGAGGTATGCCCGATCAGATAGAAGGACAGGGTGAATATCGAGCTCAGGATGGGCGTCGAGAAGCAGGAGAAAAGAATGGCGACGGCCGTGATCAGGATGAGTTCAAAGAAGATATAAAGGATGGCGAGGAGGAGGGAGGCCTCGAACCGGAAGGTATGGAGGAAAAGGACGGCCAGGAAGATCAGGCTCATCAGGCCGAGCATGACGAACAAGGTCAGGACGAGCCCGGCGAACTTCCCGACCAGGAAGGCGCCGCGGCCGATCGGCTTGGAGAGGAGGGTGAAAATCGTCTTCTTGTCGATCTCCTTATAGACGAGGCCCGTCCCGATCAGGACGGCCATCAGCGTCCCGAACAAAGACAGCGAGGCCAGCCCGACGTCCTTGATGATCTTGATGCGGTCCCCGACCGTCAGCAGGGCCAGGACGCGCGAGAAGACCAGGGTGGCCGCCGCAAAGAAGAAGAGAAGGTAGAGGATCCGGTCCCGGACCGCTTCCTTGAAGGTGTTGAGGGCGATGGCGCGGATCGTCATTGTCCTTTGACCATCCCGACGAAGATGTCCTCCAGGGTCTCGGTCCTGGGGATGAGGGAATGGAGGCGGCCCTTCTTGGCCTGGACGAGGGCCAGGACGCTTTCGACCTCGGCCTCGTCGTAGACCTTGAGCAGGACCCGTCCCCCGTGGACGGATACGATCTCGCCCATCCCTGCAAGCGGGCCGGGATCGATCTCGGACAGGGCGATTTCGGTGAACAGAATTTTTTCGGATACCAGCTCGTGGAGCGGCCCTTGGTTGAGGATGAGGCCGCCGACGATGACGGCGACCCGGTCGCAGATCATTTCGATGTCCTGGAGGATGTGGGAGGAGAGGAGGACGGTCTTCCCCTCGGCTTTGAACTGGACGATCAGGTCGCGGATCTCTTTGCGTCCGATCGGGTCGAGTCCGCCCAGCGGCTCGTCGAGGATGACGAAGGCCGGGTCGTTGATGAGGGCCTGGGCCAGGCCGATCCGCTGGAGCATGCCCCGCGAGAACTTGCGGAGCTGGAGGTCGGCGGCCCCCTCCAGGCCGACCCGCTTGAGAAGCGTCCGGGCCCGCTCGGTCCGGACCTCCTTTCCGAGGCGGAAAAGACGGCCGTAAAAGTCGAGGAACTCGGCCGCCGTCAGGTAGTCGTAGAAATAGGGGTTTTCGGGGAGGAAGCCGATCCGCTCCCGGGCTTTGAACGCGAGGTGGGACTCGCCGAAGATCCGGATCTCGCCCCGGTCGGGGAAGATGAGGCCCAGGACGGTCTTGAGGGTTGTCGTCTTCCCGGCGCCGTTGGGCCCGAGGTAGCCGAAGATCGTCCCCTCTTCGACGGAGAGGCTGATCCCCTTGAGGATCTCTTTCGTCTTGGGGATAAACCCGAGCTTGAAGGATTTGTGGAGGTTCTCGATCGTGAGCGCGTTGGCCATGACGGTCGCCTTGGTCACCCCCAATTATATGGAAAAACAAACCGGGGTCAAATCTTGAAGTGCTCTTTACTTGAGATTCGTCTCGAACAGCTTGAAGATCCGTTTGTACTCGTCCGTCCAGGACGAAGCGTTCCGGAAGCTGTGGTCCTCGACCGGGTAGAAGGCGACCTCCCAGTTGTCCTTGCCCAGCTCGATGAGACGCTGGACGAGCCGGACCGTATCCTGGAAATGGACGTTCGTGTCGACCATGCCGTGGCAGATGAGGAGCGCGCCCTTGAGCCCCTCGGCGAAATAGATCGGAGAGCTTTGTTTATAGGCCTCGGGATCCTTCTGGGGAAGGTTGAGGATGTCGACCGTATAGTAAGGGTGGTAGTGGGCCCAGTCCGTCACGGGACGGAGGGCGGCCCCGGCCCGGAACGTCGCGGGCTCCTTGAACATGGCCATGAGCGTCAGGAAGCCGCCGTAGCTCCCTCCATAGCACCCGATCCGGTCCGGAGCGACGCCGCATCGAGCGACCAGGAAAGCGGCCCCGTCGACGAGGTCGTCCAAGTCCTTCCCGCCCATGTGGCGATAGATGGCGGTCCGGACATCGCGGCCGTACCCGGCGCTGCCCCGGTAGTCCACGTCCAGGACGTGATAGCCGTGAGCAGTAAGATAGCCGTGGAACATGAACTCGCGGTAGTAGCTGCTCCAACCCTTGTGGGCGTTCTGAAGGTAGCCGGCGCCGTGGATGAAGATGACGGCCGGCCCGGCCGGGGCCGGCGTCGCGGGCCGGTAGAGCCGGGCGTAGACGTCGGCGCCGTCGCGAGCCTTGAAGCTCAAGATCTCGGGTTTCGTCCAGGCGACGGCCCGGAACTCGTCCGTCGTCGAGAGGGTCACCCGGACCGCCTTGGCGCCGGGCTTGGCCGCTTGGAGGTAGAGCTCGGCGGGCTCGGTCGTCGTCGAATGGAGGACGGCCAGCGCCGACTCGTTGGGCGAGAGAATCGTTTCGTTCCAGCCTTCGAGCTCGGTCAGCCTCGTCCGAGGACCTCCCTCGGCCGGCATGACGTAGAGGTGACGCTCGCCCGGGTGCTGTTCGTTCGTCGTCAGGAATATCCGCTTGCCGTCCTTGGAGAGCCGGGCTTCGCTGACCTCGAAGCGGCCCCGCGTCAGCTGGACGGGCGTCTTTGTCGCCAGCGGGATCTTGTAAAGATGGGCGAAGCCGTCCTTCTCCGAGATGTAGGAAAGATGGAGGCCGTCCGGACACCAGAAGACGTTGGCCAGCGTGTACTCGCCCGCCCAGGCGTCGTCGTGGACGCGCTCGATGGCGTCGGTTGTCCCGGTCGCGAGATCCAAGCGGAACAGCCAGCTGTCCTTGCGGTCTTCGGAGGAGGCCTCGATGACGCAGGTCGTCCCGTCCGGCGACCAGAGGGTCCCCGAGGGGCGAACGCCCCGCTCGCCCTGCCCGAAGTTGATCCATTTGATATCGCCCGAGGCGGTGTCCATCAGGCCGGCCTTGACGGGCCGGCCCAGGTAGGCGGCTTTGGAGTGCGAGGGCCGCGTTTCGGTGAATCCCGATTGCGTAACGTAAAAGGGGACGACGGTCTCCTTGGCGTCGAGTTTTTCCTCGGAGAGGAGGAAGAGGGCCGACTTTTCGTCGGGAGACAGCTCGAGCCCGAACAACGCCGCCCCCTCGGAGAGGACGAACGGCTTGCGGCGGGGGACCTGGAAGGCGGCGGCGAACTTGTCGTCCCCTCTCGACCAGCCGCGCGACGAGCCGATTTCCTTGAAGAGATCTTTCTGCTGCCGGGCGTACCAGGCTTCGAGCTCGTCCGGCGTCTGATCGGCCGGCGGCTTCTCTTTCGCGAACGAGGTCAGTTGGCGCAGGCTCCCGTCTTGGAGCGAAAGCAGGAACAGGTTGTCGCCCGAGCGGAACCAGACTTTCTGTCCGTCGAAGCTGAAGCCGGCCTGACTCGTCCCCTCGTCAACGGCCGTCAGCAGCCGCTTCTTCCCGGAAGCGATCTCGAGGAGCCAGAGGGCGCCGCCTTGGCTGACCAGGGCCCGCTTCCGCGTTTTGTCGTATTCGAGGTCGAGGCCCAGCCCGCCGAAGGAATAATAGGAACGGGCGGAGTCCGGTCTCGGGGCGGGCGGGTTCTTGAGGATTTCATCGGCGCTGACGGGCCGGGGCGTCGGCTTAGCCAGCGAAACGGCATAAATCTCCTCTTTCTGATCGCCCGGCTTCTTCCATCGGAAGTAGACGGTCTTGCCGTCGAGCGCCCAGGTCGGCGAGGTTGGCTCGCGTCCGACGAAATCCTCGCCCTTCATGAACGTCTCGATCGGCGGTATCGTCGGGCCGACCTGATCCTGGGCCTGGGCTCTGGCCGGGAAGGGCGCGGCCGAGATGAGCAAAAGCAGGAGAATCGGGCTCAAGCGTTTGAAGCGAAGCGGCATCTGACATTCCTCCAGATACGAAATTTATATCTTAGCACAACCGCGGAGGGCGTGTCGTCATTCGGGGGTGCACGGACGAAATCCATTGCAGCCCCTTGCCTTTGGGTTTCGGCTTCGGGCATAATCCGAGGCAAGGGTTGATTTATGGGCGGTATTCATTCTGATCGCATCAGGAGGAGGAACCGATGAATCGAGCGGCGGGCAAAGGGAACCTTTTTTCCCGCATTGAAAATCCAAAATTCAAATTCTTTCAAAAAACACTGGCAGCGTTTCTAATGACAGGATTCCTAGGAGTAGGAACACTTGCCAGGGCTGCGGCCACTAATAACGAACAAGAAGCAAATGATTCAAAAGCTGCGAGCAAGCTAATCCTTCCCGAAGCGGATCAGTTCGGCCGGCTATTCACGCCGGAGCAGATGTATAAATCTTACATCCAACAAGGAGCAGAATACGCCCAGAAAGAAGGCGACGAGAACAGGCAGAAGGCAATGGAATTCTTTGCCAAGGCCATCAACGAAGTAGGCGTGCAAAAAGCCCTCGGAATGAAAACAACAGGCCTTGATGAGAAAACAGAAAAACTCTACTCTAACGCGCTCAAGGTCGCGCAGTTCAATAAGATGATGGATGAGCAGAAAAAGAAAGAAGAAGAAAAGAAAGGAAGCAGTTGGTACTGGTGGGTATTAGGTCTCGTAGGAGCAGCAGGCCTAGGCTATCTTGGATACAAACTTCTCAACGAGAAGACCCCCGTAACTGCTAAGATTAATAAAATTAACCTTGAGTTCGATGTTTACAATCATACGCAAGGATACATTACTCATTATTCCAAGCCTAATATTGACGCAGGAAGCTCAGTAACTATAGATGCCAACAACATTACAGGAATCTCAGGAGTACTTAAGGACCACATCATTGTTAGGAAGGCTAATGTTAATAATCACCTAGGAGAATTAATTGCTTTTAACAAATCCGGAGGCAGCGTAACATTCACAGCACCGCAGGCTAGCGAGAATGACGTGATTATTTTATTGAACAATACTGCTGGCGGAAGCAGGTATGATTTGATTGACACTCAAAAATATACTGGATGGGGTGAATTGTACTACAACCCTAACATGACTTATGACCGCAAGGACATTGAGGAAAGAACAGGACCAGATCAACCTTTACTGGATGCTATAAGCCGCTTGAAGGGCGCTTACAACACAACATGGGTCCAATACGCCGACATTACAAAAGTTGACTCAGGAGCCATGTTTGGAGCAGGATATGGAGGTTGTGATGGAAATCCTGGAGTGCATTGGTATGGTGGCACTTATGGTGATTGGGCAGGAGTTAATCCTGATCTGTGCAAAGCTGACCTACTCAAGCTATTCTTTTTTATTGATGAGATTTATGAGCTTACTAATGATGTTGATGATTTAGCAGGAACTGGAACTAACAGCGGCGACGTAATAGAGGACAAAAGTGGCAACATCACTCCTGTTGGCAAGGACATTATGTGTTATGAAGTTGCAAAGAGCTCTAAGACTTGGTCTAGTACTGCAACTGCTTTGAATGCAATGACTCAAGGAGTTGACATGACTATGGACTTGGGTAATGGAGTGAAGGCAGGATTAAAAGGAAAAAGATTGAATGTTGATTACAAGGGAAAGAACATGCAGCTAGAAGCAGGAACAGAGCTTGTTGACGGAAAATTAAGAAACTCTGCTGCCATGAACTTCACCAACGGAAAGCAGGGAGCAACCATTGCAATGCTATTATCGCCTACAGAACAAGTTTATTCTGCACAGGGAAGCACAAGGATTGGCAAGCTCGGAGTTGACCTTGGAGTGAGAGGAACATTTGATATTAACAACCATAACAACGCACTAGGATTAACAGTTGCCAAGAATACTCCGAAAGCCAACATCAGCTTCAGCTACGACACAATCAATTCAAGGGACAGAAGGGCTAATGCTTTCAGCCTGAGCAGCATGTTCGACCTTGGAGGCAACCAGGTGCAAGTAGTAGGAGCATACACGACTGCTACAACAGCAAAAGGCATGGCTCCTTTCACCACGCTAAGCCTGGGCGCAAATGCAAGCCTTGAAAAGCTCGTGCCAGGACTAAGCATCACAGGAAGCTTTAACCAGTACAAGAACCCTGGAATGAAAGGCTCACTAGCTTCATTAGGATTGATGCAGCAAGTCGGACCAGGAAGATTTGTCCTGAGCATAATGGGAGATAACAAAAAAGTAAGGAATTATGAAATCAGCTACCTTGTCGCTTTAGGCTTCTAGAGCGATATTAAAAGAAGATCGCCGAAAAAGTCTTAAATCGGACTTGTTCTTAAGGGCGGGTCGAATCGCGGAAAACGTTTCAGAGAGGAGAGAAATGACATGGCTTTTGAACTGGCCAAGATGAGCCGAACGGATTGCTGAATGAGATCAGTCGAGCAACAGGAGCAGATTGTCCTTCGTGAATACGAGGAGGTCGTCGGGGCGCTCGAGGAAAGGAAGGACGTCGGCCGCAATGATCTTCCACTTGGCTTTTTCGACCGTTTCACGGAGGCAGGCTTTCCAATTTTTGGGATCGATCCTTTTTAAGGATCCTTTCTTCTGGGCCAGGGCGTTGGCGAGAAGCGCGGGCTCCGGGCTGAGATCCTTCCAGCGGCTCAGGTACCAGAAGAGGTCGTAATAATCCCGGCCTTTCGCATAATCTCTTGTCCACAGGGCGGCTAATTTCGCCGTAAACAGGGACCTCAAGTCATAATGCTGGATAAGGATCGGACGATGGATGTTGACGATCGTCCGATCTCCCCGCCAGCCGGCGGGCGGATGGACATCCACCTCGATCGAAACCTGGAATTTCTGTTCCTTGCGGGGCGCCAGTTTCAGCTCGCCCAGAAGGCCGGGGAAACGGAAATCCGCTTTCTGAACCGTCCGGTCGTCGTTCAAATGGAGCGACACGTCATAGCCCGAGAGGCGGAGCTGGCGCTCGACTTTCCTCATTTCGCCGGAGAACCCCGCCGACTTCCAGGACCGGCCGGCCGAGAAATCCAAATCCTCCGAGAAGCGGGGCAGTCGATGGAGGAAGCGGAGGGCCGTCCCCCCGACGAAATACATCTTCAGGTTCAGCTTCGTCTTCTGGAGGGCCCAGAGAAGATCGCTCTGGACGTATTCGCGGAGGGCGTTCAGCGGTCGGGAGGGATTTTCGCGGGCGACCTGGAGCGCGAGATCTTTCATCAGCCCTCCCTTTCCGCGGCGATATAGTCGAGGGTTTCCCTTAAAATCTTCTCAAAACCGGGCTTATGGATAAGGACGCCGAGGGAACGCATTTTTCTCGGGTCGAGCGCGCGGAGATTCCGGAGGCGAAGGCTCCGGAGCCAGGCGACCGAAAAGCGGCTTTGCCGGGTCTGAAGGTAGATTTTGTCGAGCAGGGCCTTTTCGGGGAGGGCGACGACGATCTTTTCCCCGGCCGCCTCCACCCTCGCGTAGCCCGTGAAGAAGGCCGGCGCGACGTGGGCGTAGATGAAGAGCCGGCCGGTCGCCCTGAACCGAACGCCGCGGCGCGAGGTCACGGAGGTCGGCTGGAACGTCGCCTCTGGGATGAGCCCGTAGAATTGGAGCGCCCAGTCGAGGGAGAGGTAGGACGGCTGGACGACGGCGTTGGCGATGACGGCGTCGCTCACCTCGCGCGTCCGATAGGGCTTTTCGATCAGGTACCAGCCGCGCCGGATCTGGGAGAGCTTTTTCGCCCTGACCCAGCGCGAGAGCTGAACCTGAAGGAGCCGGGGATCGTCGGCGCCGACCCGGAGAAGGGACGATGGAAAGAGCGGCCGGTCGGCGAAGCGGGTCAGGAACGCGTTCCAATTCATGGCAATAACTTAACATATGTGTTAAGTTAGTGCAATAAGTCTTGTGCCCGGGCCGCGAGGATATCCCGGATCAATCGGGAAGGACGTGCTTCAGGGTATCGGGGTCGATCGTGACGTAGAAATCGCTTCCCAGGTAGAGAAGGGGCTGGACCTTGCGGGTGTCGAGGACGCCGTCGGACCGGAACGACTTGTCCTCGGTGTGGACGGCAATGACGGCCCCCACGAACAGGTCGTGGTCGCCGAAGGCGCGGACGTCGGTCAGCTTGCACTCGAAGGCCGCGTAAGCCTCCGCCAGGATGGGCGAGCGGAGGAATTTGGCCGGCTCCAGCTTGACCTGGAACTCGGCGACCTTGTCCCGGTCGTGGCCCGATATCCGGCCCATCTGGGCCGAGAGTTTGACCCGGTCATAGTCGAGGAAATTGACCGTGAACTCGCGCGCCTCGGAGATGACCTCGTGGGTCAGGCGCTTCTTGGAGAGCAGGACCCCGAACAGGGGCGGGTTGAAAGACAGGGCCGTATGCCAGGCCGCGCTCATGTAGTTGAGGCGATTTTCGGACTTGGCCCCGACGACGGCGACCGTGTAGGGGTAGAAATATTGGAAGGACTTGATGTGGGTCGTGACCTTTTTCATGGCTGACAGCCTCCCTCGGCTCGGCCGCTCACCAGACGCCCTTGATCTTGAGGGCGTTCTTATATAGCCATTCGACGGTGAAGATGTGCTCCCGGGTCAGGCCGAGATGGAGCCGAAGCTGGTCCTTGACCTCGCCGTCCGGGAGAAGACCGATCACGGCTTCGTACTTGGCGGCCAACGCTTCTTCGACCGGCCGCAGCTTCTTGAGGGCCGAGGGGCGGTCCTCCCCGGGATAGAAAGCGGGCATGGGATCGACGCTGCGCTCGACGCCGGCCGCGTCCTTGACGGCGTTCTCGATCCGGATGACGTCGCCGAGCTTGACCAGGCAGCCCGAGGCCTTATCCCAGTGTCTCATGTGATTGATGGAGTTCTTGAACAGCCGCTGGCTGAGGTCTTGGTGCTCGCTGAACAGGATGACGTGCTTGAGGTAGCGGTGCATGATCTCGTTTTCGAGGACCGTGATCTCGTGGAGGAGCCGGACCTCGGGCCGGGCGGCCGCCTCGGGGTTGGCCGGGAAGCAGAGGGCGTCCTCCTGGCCGGCCCCGCGCATGGCGTCCATCATGGCGATGAACTGGCGGGAATGGCGGACTTCGTCGTAAGAGATGTTCCAGACCATGTTCTGGATTTTGGGGAACTCGCCCTCGGGGAAGGCGACGCCCTGGTAGAGGTCGGTGACCAGGTCCTCGGTCTTCTGGTCGCGGCCGAGGTTGTCCAGGATGCGGGGGTAGCGGAGGACCTCGTCGGTCTTGAACGAAGGGAGTCCGCCCATCTGGGCGATGACGATCCCGAGCTGGAGGGAGTGGTACATCTCGTCGATCCCGATTTGAATCGTCTGGGCCCGGACGTCGGTCCTCAGCTTCGATATCGGATCC
Organism: Candidatus Aminicenantota bacterium; assembly: GCA_963702005.1. GTDB lineage: Bacteria > Acidobacteriota > Aminicenantia > Aminicenantales > JAFGBC01 > JAFGBC01. The sequence goes on along the minus strand of OY969696.1, from coordinate 4,107,930 downwards.
TCGTAGAAAAATTTTCCCTTGGCCATGGAGTAGGCGTGAAAAAGATATTCGAAGCTGACCGCCCACTCGTGCTCGAGGGCGACATTCAGGTAGCGCAGGACGTCATCCCGGCTTTGGACCCGCTTGATCTTTTCCACGGCTCCTCCTTGTTTCAGCCGGATCAAATAGTAGGTTATTATAGTCTCCGACCCTTGAAAATGAAAGTCAACGCCCCCGACCAGCCCGTTCCCGGACCCAGGCCGGACCTCGAGATCGTCCCCGCCGTCCTGGGGGGCAAGCGGAGCCTCATCGTCCGTGACGGCCTGGGACTCATCGTCGAGCCCGTCGTCCTCCAGGGCGATGCTCTCCTCCTCTTCAGCCTCATCGACGGGCGGCGGGGCGTCCGGGACATCCAGCTCGAGCTCGTCCGCCGGAAGGGGGGAGCGATCGTCTCCGCCGACGGCATCCGGAAGCTCCTGGCCGAGTTCGACGAGGTCCGGCTCCTTGATTCGCCCGGGTTTCGGACCGCGCAAGACGAAGTCCAGCGCGCCTATCTGGCCGAGCCGGTCCGGACGGCCGCCCTGGCGGGCTCGGCCTATCCTGCCGATCCCGGCCGGCTCCGGGCCGTTCTTGACGGGATTCTCGACGCGGGCTCAGTCCCGGACCGGGAAGAGCCGGGCGCCGGCCTCCGCGTTCTCGCGGCGCCCCATATCGATTTCGAGGCCGGGCGGACGGCCTACGGCAAGGCCTACCGCTCGCTCGGCCTCCGGCCGCCCCGGACGGTCTTTCTCCTGGGGACGGGCCATCAGCTGGCGGGCGCCTATTTTTGCCTGACCGAGAAAGATTTCGAAACGCCGTTGGGGCGCGTCGGAACTAGCCGCCGCCTTGTCGGGAGCCTTCGCGAGGCGGGCGGAAGCGCCGTTTCGGGCTGGGACATCGCCCACCGTCATGAGCATTCCCTCGAGCTCCAGCTTCTTATCCTCCAGCATTTATTCGGCTCTTCATTCTCGTTGGTCCCGGTCCTGTGCGGTTCGTTCCGGGAGGACCTCGAACGCGTCCGGCGAGCGGGCGAGCTCCCCGGCGTCGGAAGCTTCCTGGGCCGTCTCAGGGAGGCCGTCTCAGAGGCCGGCGCCGATGCCGTGGTCGTGGCGGGCGTCGACCTCTCCCATATCGGCCCCAAATTCGGACATGACCGGACGGCCGCGTCTCTCCTCCCCGAGGCCGAGGCCCACGATCGGGCCCTGCTCGATGCCTTGTGCCGCGGCGACGCCGAGGCGTTCTGGGCCGAGTCCCGCCGCACGGGGGACCGGACCAACGTCTGCGGGTTTTCGACGCTGGCCTGCCTCCTCGAGCTTTTCCCGGGCCTTCATGGAACGCTCTTGAATTACGGAGTCTGGCGCGAAGAGGCGACCCGGTCCGCCGTCAGCTTCGCGGCCGTTTCGCTGCGGACCGCTTGAGCCGTCGTCCATGAATGCTTCCCGTCCGGCCGGGCCGATGGCGCCCGGGGAGGGTTTTAGGTATAATCTGGGCCGACTACGGAATTCGCGTCGGCTCCGAGGAGGCCCGTCATGTCCGATTTCGCAGGCGCGCTTAAATCAGCGGACGAGCATCCCGATTTCAAGCTGGCCGTCATCGGCGTCCCCTTCGACGAGAAGTCCAGCTATCTGCGGGGAGCCGCGGGCGGACCGGCCGCCATCCGGGCCGCCTCAACCGGGAAGTGCTATAATCCCTGCACCGAGTCCGGCGTCGACCTGGAACACGACACGATCCTCGTCGACTTGGGCGATGTTGATACGTCGGGGGACGTGGACAAGACCTTCGCCCGCACCGAACAGGCCACGGGCCGAATCCTCGCCAAGAAAGCCGTGCCCATCGTCCTGGGAGGAGACCACTCGATCACCCTCCATGTCGTCCGGGCCGTGTCCAAGCATTACCCCGCCCTCGACGTCCTCCATTTCGACGCCCATCCCGACCTCTATTCCGACCTCTACGGCGACCGATTCTCCCACGCCTGTCCTATGATGCGGATCATGGAGGAAGGCTTGGCCAAGACCTTGGTCCAGGTCGGGATCCGGGCCGCCTCCAACGACCAGAGGGCCAACGCGGCCAAGGCCGGAGTCCGGATGATCGAGATGAAGGACCTCCGGGAGCCGCTCATCCTCGAATTCCGCAATCCCCTCTACGTGTCCTTTGACCTGGACGTCCTGGACCCGGCCTTCGCGCCCGGCGTCTCCCACCGAGAAGCGGGCGGACTGTCGGTGCGGCAGGCCATAGCCATCATCCAAGGCCTCAAGGCCCGAATCGTCGGGTTCGACATCGTCGAGCTCAATGCGACTCGGGACCCGGCCGGGATCACGGCGGCGGCCGCCTTCAAGCTCCTCAAGGAGCTGGCCGGCCGGGTCGTCCGGCCCTGACTCCCTCAAAGGAGAAACCATGAAAAACCATCAGGCAACGGCGTGTTTGTTATTCACGGCTCTGGCCGGGATCGCCTTTCCTGAAATCGCGCGGGCCGCCGATTTCGGCCGTTATTTCTTGGATAAAACTATGCGGATCGACTACGTCCACGTCGGCGACGCCAAGGAAGAGTTCCTCACCCTGGACCGCGTCCTCGATCAGGGCCCCTGGGCTGGGAGCCTCAAGAATCTCATCGACGACTACAACACGGGGCGCTATTTCGTCAAAGTCTACGACGATACTTCCGGAGCGCTCATTTACTCCAAAGGATTCGACTGCTATTTCGGCGAGTACAAGACCTCCGAGCCGGCTTTGAAGGGCGATAAAAGGGCTTATTTCGAGTCGGCCCTTATTCCCTATCCCAAAGCCCGGGTCCGCTTCACGGTCGAGATCCGCGGCCGCGACAACGTCCTCAAGCCCCTCTTCAGCCGGGTAATCGATCCGGCCGACCTGACGATCATCCGGGACAAGCCCGCTTCCGGGATCAAGGTTTTCCGAGCCCAGACCAGCGGCGACCCCCATCTCAAGGTCGATCTTGCCGTCCTGGGCGAAGGTTATACGAAAGCCGAAGAGGGCAAGTTCGAAGCCGACTTGGACCGGCTCGTCGCCGTCCTGTTCCGCGAGGAACCCTACCGGAGCCGACGGGACCGCTTCAACGTCGTCGGCGTCCTCAAGCCGTCCGACGAGAGCGGCTGCGACGAGCCCGGCCACGGGAGCTTCAAGGCGACCGCCCTGGGCGCGACCTTCGATTCCCTCGGCTCGGAGCGCTACGTCCTGACCGAAGACAACCGGAGCCTCCGCGACATCGCCGCGGTCGTCCCCTACGACGCCCTCCTCATCATGATCAACCACGCCCGCTACGGCGGCGGCGGGATCTACAACCTCTACTGCACCTTCACCGCCGACAACCAGTGGCGGGACTACCTTTTCCTCCATGAGTTCGGCCATTCCTTCGCGGGCCTCGGGGACGAATATTACACGTCGGAGGTCGCCTTCAACGACTTTTATCCGGCCGGCGTCGAACCGACCGAGCCCAACATCACGGCCCTCCTCGACCCCGCCCGGCTCAAGTGGAAGGAATGGGCGACGCCCGACCTCCCGATTCCGACGCCCTGGGAGAAGGCCGATTTCGACGCCATGGACAACGCCTACCAGAAGGTCCGGAAAGAAGCCAACGAGCGGATCGCCAAGATGAAGCGGGGCAAGGCGCCGGCCGCCGAGGTCGCCCGGGCCGAGGCCGAGTCCGAGTGGCTGTCGCGCGAGCATGCCGACAAGGTTGACGCTTATCTCAAGGCGAGCCGGTATCGGGGAACGGTCGGGGCTTTTGAGGGCGCCGGCTATGCCGCCAAGGGGCTCTACCGGCCGGCCCTGGATTGCCTCATGTTTACGAAGGGGACCAAGCCTCTCTGCAAGGTTTGCGAGCAGGCCGTCGTCCGCGTCATCCGGCACTATAGCGAATAAAGGGAAGGAGGGAACGATGAGATTCGCGAAGATCGTTCTTGTGACGTCCGTGATCCTCGCCGGCGTCGCGGCCGTCGCGGCCGCGGACGAGCGGAGCGGCGATCCGGTGTATTGACCGGGCGGGAGCGGGCGATGAGAGAGGTGCGGGCTGTTGTCAGCAAAAGGGGGGTTGATGATGGGAACCAAAAAGGTGGGGGCTTTCTCCAGCCCGCGCAAGAAAGCCAGTATCATTATAGCAAAGAAAGTTCATTTGTAAAGCGATTTTTTAAAAAAAATTAAAATATTTTTAGCCCTCTGAGGAGGACCCATGGAGGACAAGAAGATCGACATCAAGGTCGACGAACAGGTCGCCCTGGGCCAGTACTCGAACCTGGCCGCGATCCGCCATACCCGGGAAGAGTTCTTGTTCGATTTCGCGTTTGTCTTTCCGGACGGACCGATGGGCAAGCTCGTTGCGCGGCTCATCCTCAGTCCGGCCCATGCCAAACGCTTCCGGGAGGCCCTCGACTCCAACCTCCGGAAATACGAGGACGATTTCGGGGCGATCACCCCGGCCGAGGTCCCGCCGACGGTCGGTTTCGTCCAATAGCCCATGTCCGCCGATTTCCTCCTTGACAGGAAGCCGTTTTTTTTATACAAAGATGGACAAGCCTGGATAATGTGATATTCCCCGATCAATCAAGGGATTGTCGTCAACGTTATCGATTATTATAAGGAGGAGAATGTGAAGAAAAGCCTGACCTTCTGCGTCCTTGGTCTCTTGGTCTTGGGCGCGGCACCGGCGGCGCGCGGCTCTGGATTCCTCATCTATGAGCACGGCGCCGCGGCCATGGGTATCGCCGGCGCTTTCGTAGGCGTCGCCAACGACCCATCCGCCGTCTTCCACAACCCCGGCGGCCTCGCCTTCATGGAAGGGACCCAGATCTCGCTGGGCGGCACGGTCATCATTCCCAAGGGTTCCTTGGCCCTTCCCAATTGGCCCGATCCGACCTACCAGAAAGTCGATCAGGTCGATCAGACCTTCTTCGCCCCCAACGTCTACATCACCCACCGCTGGAACGACAAGATCGCTTTCGGGATCGGCTTTTTCTGTCCCTACGGGCTGGGAACGAAGTGGCCGGCGAAATACCCCCTTCGCTACGTCGGCGTCTCCAATGATATGCAAACGATCATCATCAACCCGACCATCGCCTACCGCATCAGCGACAACCTCGGGATCGGCTTCGGCGTCTCCTACATCCATTCGTCCCTGACCCTGGACCTCGTCCGCCTGATCTCGTTCGGACCCTACGGCTCCTACGACGTCCCGGCCTCCGTGAGCGGGGCCGCGGGCAGCACGGTCTCCTGGAACGTCGGCCTTCTTTACAAGGCGAATAAGTTCTCCTGCGGGCTGAATTACCGGAGCGGCTTCTCGGTCAAGTACGAGGGAGACCTTAAGCTCGATCCCAGCAACGTTCCGGGACCCCTCCAGGCGTACATCCCGGCCACGAGCAAGGCCAACACGACCTTCAATTTCCCCAACATCATCGGCGTCGGCATCGGCTACCAGCTGACCTCCAAGCTCCAGGCGTCTGTGGACCTCCACTACATCGGCTGGAGCACCTACGACCAGTACAAGATCAATATCGATTATCCCGACCCGCTGCCCGATCCCGCGCCCGAGACGGTCAGCGAGAATTTCACGGACTCGGTCATCCTCCGGGGAGGCCTGGAGTACAAGTTCAACGATGCGCTCACCCTGCGCGGGGGGGCCCTCTACGATTGGACGCCCCAGCCCGAAGCCAGCGTCGATCCCAACCTGCCCGACGCCGACCGGCTCGCTTTAATCCTCGGCTTCGGCTATGGCTTCGGCAAGTTCCGGATCGACGTCGGCTTCCAACACGAGATGTTCAACGACCGGAAGAGCCCTAACCGGGATGTCTACCTCCTGCCCAACGGCATGAACCTGGGCGAGGGAACCTACTCCACGTCCGCCAATCTCCTCGGCGTTAACTTGAGTTATCGGTTTTAGGGAGTTATAATTCGCTCCAGGAGGATATGACATGGCTTATCAATTCACGAATTCCAGGGGTGCGACGTATTTCCTGCATTCCAAGGATGTCACCCTCAAGGGCGGGCGGATCCAGAAGATCTTCTACTTCGCCAAGGTGGCCGGCCCCAACGCTCTCGACGCCGTCCCGGTCGGCTATGTGGCCGAAGAGACCAAGAAGACCGGAATGCCGATCCTGAAGAAGGCGGTCGTCTAACGCCCGCGGAATTCCTCTGATATTACAGGGGCGCCTTTCCCCTTCAGACAAAGGCCCAAAAGGGGGGAGCGGATAATCAAACCGCTCCTCCCTGTCTTTCTGAAAAGAACATTGGCGCGCGTTGCCGGATTTTTTGTATACTTTGGGCATGACATCCGTTCGCCGTATCCTCACCTGGGTTTTCATCCTGTCTTCGTTGGCCGTCGTCCCCGCCTGCCGTAAGAAGGAGGCCGGCCCGTCTTCGTCCGCCGACCGGACCCTTAAAATCGCCGTCATTCCCAAGGGAACGACCCATGAGTTCTGGAAGGCCATCCATTCCGGGGCGGCCCGCGCCGGCCGCGAGCTCGGCGCCGAGGTCCTCTGGAAAGGACCGCAGCGGGAGGATGACCGGGCCCAGCAGATCACCGTCGTCGAGGATTTCATCAGCCGTGGCGTCGACGGCATCGTCCTGGCTCCGCTCGACGACCGGGCCCTCTGCGCGCCGGTCCGGGCCGCCGTCCGCGAGGGCATCCCCGTCGTCGTCATCGACTCGGGGCTGCAGGGGAACGACTATATCAGCTTCGTCGCGACCGACAACTACAAAGGCGGCGTCCTGGCGGCCCGCCGGCTGGCCGAGCTCCTGGGCGGGGCGGGGGACATCTTCCTCATCCGCTACCAGGAGGGATCGGCCAGCACCACGGAGCGGGAGCAGGGCTTCCTGGATACGATGACCAAGGATTTCCCCGCGATCCGCCTCCTCGTCAAGGACCAGTACGCCGGAACGACGACCGAAAGCGCCTACCAGCTGGCCGAGAACCTGCTCGGCCGTTTTCCGGATGTCGCCGGAGTCTTTTGCCCCAACGAGTCGAGCACGTTCGGAACCCTGCGCGCCCTGCAGGAAGCGGGCCTGGCCGGCAAGGTCCGGTTCGTGGGCTTCGACTCGAGCCCCAAGCTCGTCCAGGGGCTGCGCGATGGCCACATCCATGGGCTCGTCCTTCAGAACCCGACCCGGATGGGCTACCTGGGGGTCGTCCAGATGGTCAAGCACCTGCGGGGGGAATCCATCGAAGCGCGCATCGATACGGGCGTCACGATCGCGACCCGGGAAACGATGGACACGCCCGAGATCAAGGCCCTCCTCGAACCCGAATTCTTCCAGGATCACGACTGACCGATGACGCTTTCGTCGGCCGATGACCTCGTCCTGCGGATGGAGGATATCTCCAAGAGCTACGGCGCGACCTGCGCCCTCGACGCCGTCCGGTTCGAGCTTCGCCGGGGCGAGGTTCACGCCCTGCTCGGCGAGAACGGGGCGGGCAAGAGCACGCTGGTCAAGATCCTGAGCGGCGCCGTCCGTCCCGATGCCGGGCGCATCTCGATCGAGGGCGCGCCTTACACGCCGACCGGCCCCTTCGACGGGAAGCGCCGCGGCGTCAGCATGATCTACCAGGAGCTGACCCTCTGCCCGCATCTCAGCGTCGAGGAGAACATCCTGCTCGGAAAGGAGCTCCGCCGCTGGGGCGTCGTCCGCTTCGCCGAAATGAGACGGAAGGTTCGGGAGGTCCTGGCCTTCATGCACCATCCCGAGATCGCTCCCGAGGTCCCGGTCCGGGCGCTGAGCGTGGGCGCCAAGCAGATCGTCGAAATCGCCCGGGCCCTCGTCGACGAGGCCCGGATTCTGGTGATGGATGAGCCGACCAGCAGCCTGACCCTCGAAGACAGCGAGGAGCTTTTCCGGATCATCCGCAGGCTCAAGGAGCGGGGTGTCGCCATCATCTACATCAGCCATTTCCTGGAAGAGGTCCGGCGGGTCGCCGATATCTTCACGGTCCTCCGGGACGGCCGGAACGCCGGATCGGGCCGGATGGCCGACGTCTCGCTCGAGGCGATCATCCGGATGATGGTCGGCCAGGAATTCAAGGAGCTCTTCCCGCGGGTTCCCCACGCTATCGGAGAGGTCCTCCTCTCCCTCGACGGCTTCCGGGGCCGGGCCATGCAGGCCGAGGTCGACCTGGCCCTGCGGCGGGGCGAGATCCTGGGGATTGCCGGGCTGATTGGCTCGGGGCGGACCGAGACGCTGCGGGCCGTCTTCGGCCTGGACGAGGTCGAGCGGGGAGCCGTCACGATCGGCCGGGTCCGTTTCGAGACGGGAAAACCTTGGGAGCGGATCGGGCAGGGCTTGGGTCTTCTCAGCGAGGACCGTCAGGGCGAGGGCTTGGCCTTGTCTCAGTCGATCGCCGATAACGTAACGCTGAGCCGTCTCGATCCCTTCAGTCGGCGCGGCGTCCTGTCGCTCGGACGGCGCCGGGAGGCGGTCGCCGGGTTGATGGAGCGGGTCAAGATCAAGGGGCGGCATCCGGGCGAGGCCGTGGCCGTCCTCTCCGGAGGAAACCAGCAGAAGGTCGCGCTGGCCCGGCTCCTCCATCAGGAATCCGACATCCTTCTTCTGGACGAGCCCACCCGGGGCATCGACGTCCTGAGCAAGGCCCAGATTTACGAATGGATCGGAAAGCTGGCCGCCCAAGGCAAGGCCGTCCTGTTCGTGTCCTCCTATCTTCCCGAGCTCCTGGGCGTCTGCGACACGATCGCCGTCTTCCATCGGGGGCGGGTCGTGGACAGCCGGCCGGCTTCGGACTGGGACGGAGCGGGCATCCTGCAGGCCGCCGCGGTCGGACGGGCCGGGGCGGACCGAATCGAGGCGGAACCATGAACGGACACGGCAAGGCGCGGCTCAAAATCCTCCTCAATTGGCTGGCCCCGTTTTTAGGGCTCCTCCTGGTGATCGCTCTTTTTTCCCTGCTGCCCGAGGTCCGGGATCGTTTTTTGCGGCCGGCCAACTTCAAGAGCGTAGCGACCCAATCCGTCATCGTCGCTCTGGGCGCGCTGGGAATGACCTTCGTCATCATCAGCGGCGGGATCGACCTCTCGGCGGCGTCCAACATCGCCCTGGCGAGCGTCGTCGTCGCCTACGCCGTCAACGGGGGGGTGCCGCCCCTGGCCGCTTTGGCGGCGGGGATCCTCTGCGGCGGGCTGATCGGGTTCGCCAATGGCAGCCTGATCACGACCCTCCGCCTCGTTCCCTTCATCGTGACCCTGGGGATGATGGGGATCGCCCGGGGCGTCGCTAAATGGATGGCCGGCAACCAGAAGATCGACGCTCCGCTGACCTGGATCAACGAGCTCATGGCCAGGAGCCCCAAGGCGGGCTGGCTTCTGCTGGCCCCGGGCGTCTGGCTGATGATCGTGTTCGCGGTCCTGATGGCCTTCATCCTGCGGCGGACCGTGTTCGGCCGCCGCGTCTTCGCCATCGGCTCGAACGAAGCCACGGCCCGGCTCTGCGGCATCCGGACGCGGCGGATGAAGATCCTCATTTACACCCTGTCCGGACTTTTCTGCGGGTTGGCCGGCGTCATGGAATACTCGCGGCTGACCGTCGGGGACCCGACCGTGGCCGTCGGACTCGAGCTCGACATCATCGCCGCCGTCGTCATCGGGGGCGGGAGCTTGGTCGGCGGGGAGGGAAGCATCTTGGGGACGCTCATCGGCGTCTTCATCATGTCTTTCCTCCGGAACGGCTGCACGATGATGGGCTGGCCGAACTACATCCAGGAAATCATCATCGGCGCCATCATCGTGGCGGCCGTGAGCCTGGATCAGTTCCGCCACCGGCGAGGGGCTTGAGGGCGCGATGGCGCGGCCCGTCCGAATCGTTCACGCCCGGGCGCCGCTCCGCATCAATGATATCGGCGGCTGGACCGACACCTGGTTCGCTCGGTGGGGCCGGGTCCTGAACCTGGCCGTCCGGCCTCCGGTCGAGGTTCAGGTTAAAGTCGTCCGGAACGAACGGACGAAGAGCGCGCCGCGGGTTCTTGTCCACGCCGAGAATTACGGTCAATCCTTCCGGGTCAACCCGGCCCGGCCTTCCCCGTCCCTCCACCCCCTTCTCCAGATGGCCATCCAATCGGTTCCCCTGCCCGGAGAGCTGAGCCTCGAAGTCCGTCTTCACTCTCCCGTCCCGGCCGGGATCTCGACCGGGACCTCGGCCTCGGTCTGCGTCGCGCTCCTGGGGGCCCTCGATTTCCTGCGGGGCGGGCGGCTCGGACCGGCCGGGCTGGCCGCGCTGGCCCACAGCGTCGAAACGGACAAGCTCGGCCGGCAGAGCGGAATCCAGGACCAGATCAGCGCCGCCTATGGCGGGATCTGCTATATCGATATGAAAAGCTACCCCAGAGCCCGCGTCGAACGGCTTCGGCCGGGCAAGGGGGTTCTCCGGGAGCTGGAGAGGAGGCTTTGCCTCGTCTATTTGGGGCGTCCCCACAGCTCTTCGGACATCCATGAGAAGGTCATCGCCCGCCTCGAGAAAGGGAAGGGACGGTTCGAAATCCTCGAGCAGCTGTCGGCGCTGGCCGCTGAGGGAAGACGAGCGCTTCTCGAAGGCGAGTTCGAAGCCTACGGCGAGATCATGATCGCGAACAACGAAGCCCAGCGGGCGCTCCATCCCCAGCTTGTTTCGGATAGGGCCGACCGGGTCATCGAGATCGCTCAGAGGCACGGCGCCTCGGGCTGGAAGGTCAACGGAGCGGGCGGCAAGGGGGGCTCGCTGACCGTCCTCTCTTCTCCCGACGACGGGTTGAGGCGCCGCATGGTCGCGGCCATCCTCGGGCTTGGCGGCGGCATCCGTCACCTCCCGGTCTGGCTTTCCCCGGCCGGCTTCGAGGCCTGGGAAATATGACAGGGGTCAAACCTTCACTTTATAATGGAGAAACTCATTCCCTCGTCCCAGTGTAAAGTGTAGGTTTGCCTCCTTACCTTGCAAATTCTCCAAGGAATCGACAGCGCCTTTGTCTAAACTATTGCGCAAAACGAGACAAAGGAGGCACACAATGAAACGCCGCACCCTGAGCGCTATGGCTTTCATGGCGATTCTGACCGTCCTTGCCTTTCCCCTCCAGGGGCAAACGGAGCGAAGGCCCTTCCGGATGATGGCTCGGGATATCCTGGACCTGACGCCGGAGCAGCAGACCGGGTTCGACGAGATGGCCCAAGCCCGCGAATCGGAGCGGAAGGACTTCTTCGACCGGATGAAGAAAATCAACGGCGAGCTCGAGGCCGTCCTCAAGGATCCGGGCTTGGATCCCAAGAAAGCCGATGGGCTCATCGATGAGATGGCCCGCTTGCGAGCCGGGCATCTGAAGTCCGGCCTGCAGCACCGGTACGATATGAGGAAGATCCTGACGCCCGACCAGATCAAGAAGCTGGACGAGTATCGGGAGGCTTTCCGAGCCGGAAGGCGGGACGACCGGATGCGACCCTTAGGCCGGCGTTTCGGCCGGTTCGGCGGCAGCTTTCCGGGACGGGGCTTACGCCTACGCTCCCGCTGCCGGTGGTGGTAAGAGACGTCACAAGGCGCATCCCATAAGCCGAATCCGGGCGGCCTCTTCGAGAGGGGCCGCCCCTTTTTTTGGGTCCAATTGTCACATAGCCAGGACACTCCCGCTCCCCCAGCCGCTTCCTCCCAGGAAAGAAGAGATGGCACGCTTTTTGCTTTTTAAAAGGGCGGATAGGAGGACAAGATGAAAAAACTAGGGGCTTTCACGGTAGCGATCCTTCTGGTAACCCCGCTGCTCCTCCTGGCCCAGGACGAAGGGTACTATGACCGGAGTTTCGCCAGGATGAGCTATGTCAAGGGAGATGTATCCGTCCAGCGAGCCTCGGATCAGGGATTCGAGCAGGGCGAAGTCAATCTGCCCCTCGTTCAGGGCGATAAGCTGGGGACCAAGGACGGCCGGGCCGAGATCCATTTCGGCAAGTCGAACTACCTCCGGCTCGACGCCGAGACGCAGCTCGACTTCTACGGTCTCCCGCAGCGGGACGGCGACGCCACTAACCTCCATCTCCTGGCCGGCCGGATTTACCTCCGGGTGGCCTTCCTCGAGCGGGAGAAGGCCTTCGAAATTCACACGCCGGACGCTTCCTTTTATATCCTCGACCGCGGTCTTTACCGGTTCGAGGTCAGCCAGAACCGGGAGACCGAGGTCCTCGTCCTCGACGGCTCGCTCGAAGCGGCCGGGCAAGAAGGCTCGGTCCAGGTCAACCGGAATGAGCGGCTGACCGCCGTCAACGGCGACCTCCGATCGCCCGCCAACGATTATATCGCGAGCCGGGATGATTTCGCCGAATGGAACGCCGACCGGGACGAGCTGCACAAACCCCGCGCCTCGACCCGCTATCTCCCCGAGGAGATCAACGAATACCAGGACGAGCTTGACTCTTACGGCCGCTGGGCCTACGAACAGCCCTACGGCTATGTTTGGATTCCCTCCATCTACGAGACGGACTGGCGGCCGTACTACCACGGCCGCTGGGCCTGGTATCCGATCATCGGCTGGACCTGGGTTTCCTACGAGCCCTGGGGCTGGGCCGCCTACCACTACGGCCGTTGGCACTGGAGGATGGGCCTCGGCTGGTACTGGATCCCGACCCATCATTGGGGCCCGGCCTGGGTCCATTGGTGGTGGGATTACGATTACTGCGGTTGGTGCCCGCTCGGCTACTACAATACGCCCATCGTCATCATCAACAACTACTTCTACGACCGCTATAATCGCCACGACTACCCCGCGAATTCCCGCGCCTTGACCGTCGTCCGCCGCAACCAGCTCCAGTCGCGCCAGATCAGCCGCGACGCCCTGAGCGCCGACCGGATCAGGTCCATCAATAAGATCTCGCTCCGCGCCCAGCAGCCCGACATCAAGCCCGTCATCGACCGGTCGAGCCTGGAGCAGCGCATCGGGGCGAAGAACCTCTCGCGCGATAACATCCGCGACGTCCCTAAAAGCTTCTCGCCGGGAGAGATCCGATTGGACCGATCCCGGCTCCCCGGCGACATCCGCGGCAAAGGGGTGGCCGGCTCGTTCGACAAGACGACGATCCGGGAAACGAGGCCGGTCGCGGCTCCCAGGGACATCCGCGGCTCCGACCGGAGCCTGACCCCGCGCCTCCTCGACAAGGAGGGCATTAAAACCTATCCGTCGCGGCGAAGCGACGGGCCGTCGATCGGCCCGAGCAAGGACCCGGCGCCCCGCAGCCGGGAGTTCGACAGCCGGCGCGGCGCCGGGGAGGTCGGCGTTCCGAGGACCGGGATCAAGACCTTTCCGGCCCGGATCGCCCCCTCCACCTGGCGGTCGGACCTCGTCGAACGCCGCAACGATTCATCCTTCTCTTCGCGGCAGCCCGTCCCGCGCCAAGATGAATCTCGTTCTTCCTTGAGGGAGTACGAGTCGCGCGAGCCGCGGTCTTCTTCGGAGACGCTCGGCGGCCTGCTGCGGACGTTCCGGAGCCGGTTCTCCGAATCCGGAACGAGGAATGAGGACAGGGATTCGAGCTACGATCCGTATCCCCGGAGCCGGTCCTATGATGATGCGGAGCGCCGCCCCGAGATCCGCTATGGGCGGGAATCCGACTCGTCCGACCGCCCGTCCTATTCGAGGAGCTACTCGCCGCGTTCCGGAGATTCGGGCCCTTCGTCCTCGTCGAGCCGTCCGAGCTATTCTCCCCGGTCTTCCGGGTCCCGTCCCAGCGCCAGGTCCTATTCCTCCCCCTCGCGAAGCTCGGGATCGTCTTCCCGTTCCGTGTCGTCCGGCCGCATTCACAGGAAATAAGCGGCCGGCTTTTCCATAACCAGGGGGCGGACGCGAAAGCCCGCCCCCTCAACTTTCTTCTTTACTTTTAACCCTCGGAATGGTATAAAAATAATTCCTTTAGACGGGCTGATCATGAACGCCGAATCTTAGGGAGGTCAAAGCTATGAGGAAAGGACGAGCCTCTGAAAAGATAATCCTTATCGGTCTGATGGCGCTGGCCCTTCTCCTGGTGCTTTCGGTCGCCTGCTCCAAGAAGGCGAAGGAGACGGCGGCCGCGGCCGCGCAGGTTTCGACCATTAAGGAAGGCTTCAACGAGTTCCAGGGAACGGTCAAACTGGCCCTCGGTAAGTACATCTATGTCCCGGCCGCCCAGGGTTTCGACATCGTCGTCGCCGGCCAGGTCAATACGGCCGCCCTCGTCGGCAAAGAGGTCAGGGTCAAGGGACTGTTCGATTCCAAGCGCCCCTCCATCCTGGCCGCCGAGACGATCGAGGTCAAGGAGGGCGGGAGTTTCAAGCCTTTCTACAATCAGAAAGCCGCGCCGAATCTTCAGGACTATATAGACCCCATCGCTCGGGAAGGCTATGAGGCCCTCAAGGGTCTTGTCCCCAATAAGCCCGAAGGCTGGGAAGGCAAAGCCAAGGTCAGAGTCTTCGGCAAGCTCGTCCAGGGCGAAACGAACGCCATCTCGATGAGCGACGAAAACGGCAAAGAGACGGGCAAGATCATCATCGACAACATCACCGAATATGCCCAGTACTACATCAAGAAGCTGAGGCTGTTCGATCAGTTCTGGTTCTACTTGAACGCCAAGGAATCCGTCGACGCCAAGACCCGGGTCAAGAGCAAGGAGCTTTTCCACGCCGACCTCGTCTTCGTCGGCTTGTTCTGAAGCCCTTAGTTATTTTCCGCCGCGGACTGCCGATAGAGAGGCGACGAGCGTTAGCCCGGCGGATATGTCTTTTCCCAAATCGAAACGGAGAACTCGGCGTCCGGCCGCGCGGAGGGCTTCGAAATCCCCTCTGGCCTGGGCCGCCTCGAGAGTCCCAAAGCTGAGGCTGGACTTCGTGTCGCCGGCCGCATCGGGGATGGGGACATCCTCGGAGTCGGCGGCCGTGAGGAGGACGAACAGCCCGCGCCCGGCGTCCCCTTTGTGGAGCTGTCCCGTCGAATGAAGATAGCGGGGTCCCCAGCCCCAGGTCGAGGCCAGGCCCGTCCTCTCCCGGATCGTCCCGGCCAGCCGTCGCAGGAGAGCTTCGATTTCCGGCGTCGGGGGCAGGAAGGCGAGCAGGGCCGTGTAGTCGCCCGGCCGGGCCGGGTCGAGGAAACGGCGCAATCCCTCGCCGATTCCCGGCGCGGCGATGTCGCCGAAGAGCGAAATCCCGTCCTCAACCAGGACCGGCTGCTCCGCGGGGAGGGCCCCGCGGTTCTTAAAGACGCGGACCATCTCCCGGGCGATTTTCTTGGCCGATTCCACGTCGGGTTGCTCGAAGGGATTGACGCCGAGGATATGCCCGGCGACGGCCGTCGCCATTTCCCAGATGAAGAACTGGCCGCCCAGCTCGTAGCGATCGGCGAGCTTTATCACGCAGTGCGGGACGCCGGCGGCGGCGAGAGCTTGGAGGTCGGCCTCCGGTCCGGGCTCGGTTTCGAGCCTCAAGACGACGAAGAAGCGATCCGCGCCGAGCGCTGTCGGGGCCAGGGGAGTCTCTTCGACGACGGGAAGAATCCCCCGGCCTTTCTTCCCCGTGCTTTCGGCGATGAGTTGCTCGAGCCAGGCGCCGAACGGCCGGACCGCCTCCGAGAGCAGGAAGGACAGCTTATCCCGGCCCTCCCGGGCCAGGACGGCCAAGAGCGCTCCCAACCCGACGCCGGGATTGCGGAAGGGATCCTCCTCCCGGCAGAGGGCGGCCGCCCGGAGCCCTTCGTTCAGAAGGCGGCGGACATCCAGCCCTTTGAGCGCGGCCGGGAGGATCCCGAACGGCGATAACACGGAGAAGCGTCCCCCGATCGCCGAGTCGCCCGGGACAAAGGCGCGGAAACGGAGGGTTTGGGCCTCAGCTTCGAGCGGGCTGCCGGGATCGCTCAGGGCCAGGAACGACCGGCCGGCTCCCTCCTCGCCGGCGAGACCCGCGACGAGGTTGTAGAAGTAGCGAAAGAAGGAATTCGTCTCGACGGTCGTTCCCGACTTCGAGGAAACGAGAAAGACCGTATGCTCGAGGTCGAGCCGGCGGGCGCTGGCCAGGACGGCGGCCGGGTCCGTGCTGTCGTGAATCGAAAGCCGGCAGCCGCTCTCGCCGGTCGGAAAAATGAGTCCCAGGACTTCGGGGGCCAGGCTCGATCCTCCCATGCCCAGGACGACGGCCTCGCGGTATCCCTCGCGGCGGATGTCCCGGACCAGGGCTTCAATCGCCGGCAGACTCTGCAGGGATGCCTCGGCCGAAGTCAGCCAGCCGAGCCGGTTGGCGATCTCGTCCGGCTCCCGGCCCCAGACCGTCCAATCCCTGTCCCAGATGCGGCGAACGAGGCCGGCCGAGCCGATCCCGGCCAAGGCCGCGCCGAGGGCGCCTTCGTAAGCGGACGGGATAGCGGTTCGGAGATCCATCGGCCCCTTCTCTCAGCGCGCCATCTCGATCATGGCCTCGATTTCGTCGATGAGGCGGTCCGGGTTGCCCGTGTAGCCGATCGTCTTGAAGCGGATTCGGCCCTTGCCGTCGATGACGAACTTGGTCGGGATGCCGTCCACCTTGAAGGCGTCTATGGCGCGGTTCTCGAGGTCGAGAAGCACCCGGAAGGGATAGCTCGTTTTGGCCAGGAAGTCGAGGGCGTTTTTCTTCTTATCGGCGACCCGTTCCCAGGTATTGATGAAATAGAACCTGACGTCGGAATCGTCCTTGTGTTTCTCGACGAGCCGCTTCATGGCCGGGAAGGAACTGAGGCAGGGAGCGCACCAGGTCGCCCAGAAGTCGAGGACGACCACCTTCCCCCTTAGCCCGGACAGGGCGACTCGGTTCCCTTCCAGGTCCTCGAGGTCGAATTCGGCCGCGGGGATATCGACGATCCGGCGCCGGAGATCGGCCAGCAGCGAAGCGTGCGCCCGCTCTTCGAGTCCGCCCAGATAGGCGTCGAACTCGGAATCGGTTCCCCGCTTCTTGATGAAGGCTTGCCGCAGATACCCTTTGAGCCTGGCCGTACCGTTCCCGGAGGAAATGAAAGGCTCCATCTCGGCCAAGGCCGCGGCCGGATCGGATCCGGGGAGCCGGACGAGGAGCTCGGCATAGCGGGTGTTAAGGTCGGCGCTCGCGCCGTTCGTGCGTCCCACGGCTTCCTTGAAAGCTTGGACGGCTTCCCCCGTCTTGGCGACGGCTAAAAGAGCTTCACCCTGGGTGGCCAGGGCCTGTCCCAGGACGGAATTTTTTTCCTTCGTCCATTCCTCCTCGGTCAGGTAAGGGGGCTTGGCGCCGGCCGCATCCTCGCTCCGAGCCAGGTCCAGCGCCCGGGCCGCGAGCTCGACGGCCCGGCCGGCGGGGAGCTTATTCTTCAGGAAGTCCGAGGACAGGGTCGCGTACAGGCTCCAGGACACTCCGTCCGGATTATGGAGGATAAAATCGGCGGCCTTGTCGAAATCCTTGTTGGCGCGGAAGGCGGCGATCAGGCCGTGGACGAACTGAGGAATAAGGGGGCTTTTGGGAAATCCGATCTTAAATCGTTCGAACAAGGCGGCTTTCTTGGCAGGGTCGGTTTCCTTGGCGAATTCCTGGTAACGCTCGGCCTGGACGAACTCTCCTTGAGGATCCTTCTCGCGGAGGAGGGCCGCGAAGCGGCGGGATTCGTCGGGCCGGTCAAGGCGCGCCATCCAGTACTGGAGAAGGCCCAAATCCTCGACCCCGAGGCCGGGCCGGGCCGCCAGTGTTTCAAGCTCCCGGAGGATCTGAGCCTTGCCCTCCTCTTTCTTGAGCCGGGCCAGTAGGCTGAAATAGGGAGATAGATACTCGGCTTTGACCTCGGGGTGGAGGGCGAACTCCTTGTCGAGCAGGGCCAGGGCCAGGTCCTGGTCCGTGTTCATCCCGGCGAGATCCTTTCCCCAAGTCGCATAGGCTTCGGCCAGGCCCGCGAAACTTCCCGCGACCGGATTTCCGGCGGCGTCGGCGAAGGGCGTCGTGTAGCCCTTTTGATCGTTGTTGTCAACGACGTCCCCGGCCAGGAATTTGAGGATCATCCCGCGGTCGGCCGGGCCGAGGCTCAAGGTCGCCTTCCAGACTGAGCCGTCCTTCATCATGGGGACGGACTTGGCTTCCGGAGCGCCCTTGGTGTAGATGTAGGCGACGCAAGTGACGGACGCCTCTTCCTTAAGAGGAGTCCCGGCCGGTTTGTATGAAACGGTCACGGGAGCCCCGGCCCGAGGCTGGGCCGGATCAAAAGTGACGGCCCCCTCCGCGCCAGGAAGCTCCTTTTTCTTGGCGCAGCCGCCGCAGATGAGGGCAAGCGTCGCCAGCAGAAGCAGGACACGGCTCGTTTTCATGAATCGTCTCCTCGGCTCGGGGGGTCCCTTTATTTAATCAGAATCCCGGCCCGACATCAACCGAGAAGACGCCGGCTCATCTCCTCTCTTGACACCCCGCCGACGGCTGATATATCTTGGCCGAGAACCCATCCGGAAAGGACGGCTTGACATGACCATGACGGCCGAGACGACGGGCGGCGCCTTCCACCCCTCGCGGGCGCTCTATCGTTTCACGATCCTCCTTTTCATCGCCTCCCTGTCCTTTGGGAGCTACTTCGCCTACGACATCGTCGGCGCCATTGCCCCCTCGCTGGTCGAAGAGCTCCACGCCGCCCGGGGCACGGTCGGGACCTTCTTCACCATGTACAGCATCGCGGCCGTCCTGGCCGTCCTCGTCGGTGGCATGCTGACGGATAAGCTTGGGACCCGGAAAGCCAGCCTTCTATTCTCGGTTCTGGTCTTGGCCGGCGCGGCCCTCGTCTGGCACGCCAAGAGCATCCCCGCCTTTTTCATCGGCCGCTTCATCTTCGGGGCAGGCTCCGAGCCCCTGGTCGTCGCCCAGAGCGCCATGCTGGCCCGCTGGTTCAAGAACAAGGAGCTGGCCCTTTCGTTCGGGATCTCGCTGACCGTGAGCCGGATCGGGTCGCTGTTCGCTTTCAACACGGGCGAGCTCATCACGAGCTACTTCGGGACGTTCCGGGCCGCCCTGTTGACGGCCGTGGCCGCCTGCGCGCTCTCCCTGATCGGAAACCTCGTCTACATATTTATGGACCGCCGGGGGGAGAAGGCCCTCAAGCTCAAGGACGAAAGCTCCGGCGATAAGATCGTCTTCGCCGACATCAAGGAATTCAAGGCCTCCTTCTGGTACGTGACCTTCCTGTGTTTCACCTTCTACTCGGCCGTCTTTCCCTTCACGAACCTCTCGACCGACATGTTTGTCGACAAGTGGGGGATTGCCCGGACCGCCGCCGGCGAAGGGAGCTTCCTGGCCCGGGTCTTCTCCAACTTCTTCCATCTGTTCGGGACAGCGGGCGGGATAACGAGCATCATTATCTTCGCCTCGATGATCTTTGCGCCTTTCGGCGGCCGGCTGATCGACCGGATTGGGAAGCGGGCCTCCCTCATGGTCTGGGGCTCCCTCATCCTCATTCCCTGCCACCTGCTGATGGGGGTGACCCGAATTTATCCGGCCTGGCCCATGATCGCCCTGGGCGTGGCTTTCGTCCTTGTCCCGGCGGCCCTGTGGCCCTCGGTCCCCCTGATTGTCCGCAAGGAGCGGGTCGGGACGGCCTTCGGGCTGATGACGGCCATCCAGAACATCGGTCTGGGCGGGTTCTCGCTCCTCAACGGGCTCCTCCGCGACACGACCAAGTCCTATACGGCGAGCTCCATCATGTTCGCCAGCCTGGGCATCCTGGGCCTGACCTTCGCGTTCCTCCTCAAGCGGGCCGACGGCCGCGAGGGCGGAATCCTCGAAACCCAGCGACAGCAGCGCGCCTGAGCTCATGATCATTAAGGCGGTCGTCTCGGACCTGGGCCGGGTCCTCCTCCATTTCGACAACCATATTTTCTACCGGAAGCTGTCCGGCTACGCGCCGCTGAGCTACGAGGAGATCGCCCGGCTCGCTTTCGATCACGGCGAGCTCGTCCGCCTCTTCGACGGCGGCCGGATGGCGCCGCGCGAGTTCTATGAGCGGGTCACGTCCCGGACGGGGGCTAGGATCGGATACGATGAGTTTTTTACAATCTACAACGACATTTTCTCGCCGATTCCGGGAACGCTCGATATTTTAGGGCGGCTCAAGCCCCGGGCCAGGCTGCTGCTCCTCTCCAACACCGACCCGATGCGCTTTGGGTTCATCAAGCGAACCTTTCCCGAAATCCTGATTTTCGACGAATACGTGTTGTCCTACGAGGTCGGAGCCATCAAGCCCGACCCGGCCATCTACGAGGAGGCGATCCGGCGCGCCGGCTGCCGGCCGCAGGAAGCCGTCTTCATCGACGACCTCGCGTTGAACGTGGACGCCGCGGCGAAGCAGGGGATCAAGGGGATCGTCTTCACGGCTGGGACGACCGACATTGCCGCCGAGCTCCGCGCCCTCGGATTCAGCGGCCTTTGATGAGAACGGAGGGATCGTTCCGGGCCGAGGCTTGACAGGGGGTCGGCGACAAGGTATCCTCACGTTGAGGATGGGACGAAAAAAATTCAATTTCGAGGAGGTCTCATGATCGCTAAAAGGATCGCGGTGACGGTCGTCGCCGTCGGGCTGCTCACATCCCTGGCTTTCCCGGCCACCAAGCATTTCGCCGCTTTCGCCAAGAGCGCGATTTATCTGACTCCGCATATCGGCATTTACAACGGGGTCGTTCCGGTCGGTGTTCAGGGCGAGTACGGGATGACCGATATGGTCAGCGTCGGAGGGACCGTGCGCCTCTGGCAGACGAGCCCGACCGCATTCTCAATCGAAGCCGACGGCGCCTACCACTTCAGGCCCAGGGCCCTCCAGGGCGATTATTACGATCTCTATGTCGGGGCGGGACTGGGGCTTTTCTCCGTTTCCTCCTCGGATGAAGACACGGGCTTCTATGGCGGCGGATCGGCCGTCTTTGCATCCCCGTTTATCGGCGGGCGGTATTTCTTTAATCCCAAAGTGGCGGCCAACGCGAGGCTTAACTTCATCATCGTTTCAGGAGGCTCGTCGCTCGGGATAGACCTCGGAGTGACGATTAAGCTTAAATAACAGCTCGTATCTTGCCACGGAATCCGAAGGGCCGCCCCGAGGGGCGGCCCTTTTTTTCATTTAAAAGACGCCGATGGCATCCTCGTCAGCTCACGACCCGGATCCAAACCTTGCGGGTCCGGGGGCCGTCGAATTCGCACAGGAAAATGGCCTGCCAAGTGCCCAGGGCGAGCTTTTCATCCTCGATGATGACGCTCAGCGAAGGCCCTACCAGCGTCGCCTTGACGTGAGCCGGCGAGTTTCCCTCGCTGTGGCTGTAGGCCAGGGAATCCGGCACGGCTTTTTTGAGCGCCATCAGAATATCGCTCCTGACGTCCGGGTCGGCGCACTCGTTGATGGTGACCGCGGCCGTCGTGTGCGGGGCATAGACGACGCAGATCCCCTCGGCGATGCCGGATGTCCGGACGGCGTCCTGGACTTGGGGCGTGATATCGACGAGTTCCTCCCGGGATTTTGTCCTCACTTCGATTATTGTCATGGCTGGACCTCGCGTACCCGAAAGAGTAAAAAAGAGTGAAAAAAATTATCAAAAAAAGGCTTGACAACAACAAAAATTGTGATAAATTCAGGGATGTAACTACTACATTTAGTAGTTACCGGAAGTAGGGTCCACAATATATGGCAGTCGGCTGAAGCGGTTGCTTTTTTTCTTCGAGGTATCAAGGCGAGGCCATTTTAACACGCGCCGGGGGCGCTGGAAAGCTCCGACGGGGCTCTTGGAGGGAGGAGAGACGACATGTTGACCACCATTGCCCGCATCAAGAAGCGGGACGGTTCCATCGCTGATTTTCACCAGGACAAAATCACCAACGCCGTGGCCAAGGCCATGGCCGCCAACGGCGTCCACGACCAGAGGGTCGCCAAGACGGTCTCCGACATCTCGACCTACATGCTCGAGGACCGCTTCGGCGGCTACACCATCCCGTCCGTCGAGCAGATCCAGGACATCGTCGAAAGAGTCCTCATGAAGCAGGGCTACCACGAGGTCGCCAAGTCCTACATCCTGTACCGGGCGCGGCACAAGGAGATCCGGGAGGCCCACGAGACGGGGATCAACCTCGTCCGGCTCGTCAAGGACTACATCAACGACCACGATTGGAAGGTCAAGGAGAACAGCAACGAGGGCGTCGTCAGCTTCTCGGGGCTCAACGCCCGGGTCTCGGGCGAGGTCCTCTCGAACTTCGCCCTCAACCAGATCTACACCGAGAAGGTCAAGAGGGCCCACCTCGAGGGCGATTTTCACCTCCACGACCTGTCCTACCCGATCGTCGGCTACTGCGCCGGCTGGTCCCTCGACAAGCTCCTCCGGATCGGGTTCGGCCACGTCCCCAACCAGGTCCATTCCTCGCCGGCCAAGCACCTGGAGACGGCGACCCTCCACATGGTCAACTTCATCGGGACCATGCAGGGCGAGTTCGCGGGCGCCCAGGCCTTCTCGAGCGTCGACACCCTGCTCGCCCCCTTCGTCCGGGCCGACAATCTCGACTACGAGCGCGTCAAGCAGGATATCCAGAAGCTCATCTTCGGCCTCAACGTCCCCTCCCGCTGGGGGTGGCAGACGCCGTTCTCGAACCTGACCTTCGACTGGGTGGTGCCGGCCGACATGAAGGACAAGAAGGCCGTCGTCGGCGGCAAGGAGATCGACGCGACCTACGGCGAATTCCAGGCCGAGATGGACCTGATCAACAAGGCCTTCCTCGAGCTCATGGTCGAGGGCGACCACCAGGGCCGGGTCTTCACCTTTCCCATCCCGACCTACAACCTGACCAAGGATTTCAACTGGGACACTCCCAACGCCCGGCTCCTGTTCGAGGCGACCGCCAAGTACGGGATCCCTTATTTCCAGAACTACATCGGGACGAACATGAACCCGGGCGACATCCGGGCCATGTGCTGCCGGCTCAACCTCGACCAGCGGGAGCTGATGCGGCGGCCGGGGAGCATGTGGGGGCCCGGCGACTCGACCGGCTCGATCGGGGTGGTGACCATCAACCTCAACCGGATCGGCTACACGACCCACAGCCTGGACGAGTTCAAGGCCAAGCTTCGTGAGCTGATGACGCTGGCCAAGGAATCCCTGGAGGCGAAGCGCGAGGTCGTCAACCATATGCTCGAGAAGGGGATCATGCCCTACACCCAGGTCTACCTGCAGCACTTCGCCAACCACTTCTCGACGATCGGCATCTGCGGCATGAACGAGGCCTGCCTCAACCTGCTCGGCAAGGGGATCGGGACTCCCGAGGGCAAAGCCTTCGCCGTCGAGATCCTGAACTACATGCGGGGCGTGCTGTTTGAATTTCAGGAGGAGACCGGAAGCCTCTACAACCTCGAGGCGACGCCGGCCGAATCGACCTCCTACCGGCTGGCCCGGCTCGACAGGGAAAGGTTCCCGAACATCATCGCCTCGGGAACGGCCAATCACCCCTACCTGACGAATTCGACCCAGCTCAACGTCGACGCGACCAGGGACGTCTTTGAAGCCATCCAGCATCAGGGCGACATCCAACCCCTCTACACCGGCGGGACGATCTTCCACACCTTCCTGCCCGAGGCCATCGATTGGATGACCTGCCGGAAGCTCGTCCGGAAGATCGCCGAGACGCGGCTGCCCTATTTCAGTATCACGCCGACCTTCAGCGTCTGCGAGGACCACGGCTATCTCAAGGGCGAGAACGCCCGCTGCCCCCAGTGCGGGAAGGAGACCGAGGTCTACTCCCGGATCGTCGGCTACCTGAGGCCGATCCGAACATGGAACGACGGCAAGCAGCAGGAGTTCAAGGATCGGACGCCCTACACCAAGATCGCCTGACGAGGAGCGCCGTGGAGCACCTCCTGTTCACCCTGCCCGGCTGTCTCAAATGCGACGCCCTCAAGAAGCGCCTGGCCGCCCAGGGCGTCGTCTGGAAGGAGTTCAACCTGGTCGGCAAAGACGCCAAAATGAAGCTGCGGGAATACCGTGAGGTCATCAAGCGGGACGAAAGCGGCGCTGTCATCCTGCCGACCCTCATCCTGAGCGAGGCCGGGGCGGCCCTGGCCGTCGTCAATTCGGTCGAGGAGCTCGAGGCGTGGTCGCGATCAAGGGCTTAGAAAAGTTCGCCTCCAAGGACTATCCGGGCTACATCACGGCAACCGTTTTCCTGGGCGGCTGCAATTTCCGCTGTCCGTTCTGCCACAACGCCGACCTCGTCCTCCGGCCAGCGACGCTCCCCGACATCGACGGGGCGGAGTTCCTGGCCTTCCTCGACGAGCGCAAGGGCTGGCTCGAAGCCGTCTGCGTTTCGGGCGGCGAGCCGCTCCTGGCGCCCGAGCTCGAAACTCTGCTCCGGATCGTCAAGGAGCGCGGCTTTCGGGTCAAGCTCGACACGAACGGATCGCTTCCCGGGCGGCTCGAGGAGGTCATCCGGACCGGCCTGGTCGACGCGGTCGCCATGGACGTCAAGGCCGCGCCCGGCAAGTATTGGCCGACGGTCCGGAGCGAGGTGAACGAGGACGACATCCGAAGGAGCGCGGACATCCTCAGGGGTTCCGGCCTCGAGCACATGTTCCGGACGACGGCCGTGCCCGGGCTGATCGGCGAGGAGGATCTCGTCGCGATCGGATGCTGGCTCAAAGGCGCCGCTCTCTTTCAATTGCAGGTCTTTTCCCCCCGGAACACCCTGGACCCGGAATTCCTTAAGGTCAAACCTTACTGCAGGGAGACCATGGAGAAGCTGGCGGACGCGGTCCGGCCCTATTTCGAGGAAGTTCGCCTGGAAGGGGCGTGAGGTATGGAGCTCAAGGTTAAACGCATTCATCCCGAAGCGAAGCTTCCGATCCAGGGCCATCCCGGCGACGCCGGGCTCGACCTGTTCTCCTGCCGGGACTTGGAGATACCGCCCGGGGACCTGCGGGCGGTCCCGACCGGAATCCAGGTCTCGATCCCCAAGGGCTTCGCCGGTCTTGTCTGGGACAAGAGCGGAATATCGCTCAAGGGCGTCCATCGGCTGGCCGGCGTCATCGACGCTTGCTACAGGGGCGAGATCCAGGTCGTGCTGATCAACCTGGGGACGGCGCCCTTCCCCATCAAGGCCGGGATGAAAATCGCCCAGCTCCTCATCCAGCCCGTGTCCGAGATCAAGGTCGTCGAGAGCGAGACGCTCGACGACACTCCGCGCGGCGAGAACGGCTTCGGCTCAACCGGCCTTTTTTAACCAGGGTCAAACCTACACTCTGTCACTTTGTGCAAAGCCGCCTGACTCCCGGCTTTCTTCTCCGTATCCATAGACAGAAGCGCCGCCGCCTGCAATAATAATGACACCGCACTGAAGAAATAGTTTTCGGGAAAGCGAGTTCAGATGATAAAGATTATTGTCGGCGTCGTGGCCGGGGCCGGCGTGGGCTTGCTTTATTACCGTCTGATCGGCTGCCGGAGCGGCGCCTGTTATATCACCAGCAACCGCTACCGGTCGATGATCTACTGGGCCGTCTTCGGCGGCCTCCTGGCCAACCTCATCCGCTGAGCTGACGTTTGCGGCCGAGAAGCCCCCCGCCCTCCCACGTCTTCAGGCAGGTCTCGCTCGCGGCGGCTGAGGAGAACATCGACTATTAAAATTCCGGCATGGGTCAGGGGGAAAGCCCGGTTCTGGTCGCTTTGCTGGTTCTTGACCCGTTCGCCGACGCCACCCCGCCCTGAAAGGCGGGGATGAGAAGCGAGGCTCAGGGTTAACCCCGAACAAGCCCCGGCTTCATGCCGGGGAGTCGAGGGGCGTGTCAACTCATATAACCATGTTACCGAAACGGTAGTCATTGCATCACCGAAAATGATACCGAAGAAGGATCGAGTTTTTTGTAAGGATCGACCTGGACAAGCCCCTTGCGTTTCTTCTCATACAGGGTAAAAAGTCTCTTCAGCTTCTGGTCGATCCGACGCTTCAAGTCGGCGGGATTGAGACTGCGATAGAGGTCGTCCAGGGTTTTGAGGGCCTCCGGGGGGAGTTGCCCCAACTCCCGGAGGATCCGATAGGGCGTCTGGGGCTTCGCATAGCGCCTGCGGGTCTTCCCATCGACCCGTTCCTTGCGCTCGAGTCTCATTACCGGCTGGAAGAAGTTCTTGAAGAGCCGCAGCTCGTTTCTGTATAGATCGTTTATCAGGTTCAGCTCTTCGGGGGTGTCATAGCGCAGGTAGCCCAGCGGCCGGCGGACATGGGTGAAGTTCTTCTGTTCGATATAGGCGTTGTCGTTCTTGCGATAGGGCCGGGACCGGGTGAAGGCCAGTCCCTCCTCCTGGGTGTACCGGTAGAGCTGATCGTTGATGAAGGCGTTGTCGTTGTCCGAGTCGATCCCCCGCCAGGTGAAGGGGGTCCTGGCCCGGATCTTCTTGATAGCATCGAAAATCCGGCCCTGGGCGCGGCCCATTACCGCCTCGCCCTCCCACCAGGTCGAGCCGATCTCCAGGGCGGAGAGGCTGTGGGCATACTCGCCGGCCGTCGAAGCCCCGCAGTGGAGAACCAAGTCCATCTCCAGGAACCCGACTTGGTGGAGGTCCCAATCGGTCATTTTCAGCGGGATCTTCTTGGCGATGAGATTCCCCCCGACCCGCCCGTAGCGCCGTTGGGCGATCCATTCGGTCTTCCTCGACTTCAGGAGGCGGTCGATCGTGGCCGGCGAGACCCGCCGAAGTTGCCGGGCGGTCTTCTCATCGACCTCAAGCTCACCCAAAGCGCGAAGCCTACCCAACTCCTCCTCGACCAAGGGCTTCAGCCTCTGGCCGCAAGGCCGATCGAAGATCTCCCAGAGCGTCTCTAGGGCCACCCGCACAGGCCTTCCGTACACCCGCCGTCTCGCCTTCCGGGGCCGCGAGTCCCCCTTAAGGAGGCTGGCCATCTTCCGCAGAACAGACTTGCGCGCCAGGCCCGTATTGCGGCAGTATTCGTCTAAAAGCGCGCTCTTCCCCCTTTTTCGGGCCCTGAGATACCGTCCCAAGAGAGCTTTCAGATACTGTTCTCGTGATCGCATGTCCATCCTATCCATGTCACCCTATCCTTTAGGAGATTTGGGTAACATTTTATATGATTCAACGGGCTTTCCTTCGGTAACATTTTACGTGATTCAATGCGAGGGGTTGACTACGACCCGCGGCCGGCGATATCATCAATTTATGAGGGGAGGCATCGTTACCGAAGGAGATTCAAGGTCCGGAGAGACGTTTCCTCGCCAAGGGAGGTTTGGATGAAAGGTCGAAAGACGCTTTTCCGATTTTTCGGACTCATTTCTGTTTTGGGCATAATGTTCGCCGCCAAGCCGGCAGCGGGGGAGCTGGTCGCCAAGCTGCCCCAGGTGATGAATCCCTTTTTTGTCACGATCTCCGACGGCAGGGTCTATATCGTGGAGAATTCCGCGGCCGTGCATCTTTTCACGATCGGCGCCAAGGGCGTCTCGTTCGTCAAAACCTTTGGACGCGAAGGGCAGGGCCCCGGCGAATTTGATTTCATTCACCGCGTCAGCGTCTTCAAAGATCACCTGGATATTCCGGGCTCCAATAAGCTCGCCCGCTTTTCCTTGGAGGGCGAGTACATCAATGAGATCAAGCTCACCATCGGGGTGTTTAAAGGAGGGATCTATCGCCTCGGCGAGAATTTCCTGGCCAGGGATGTTCAATTCGACTCCACGGGAGTCGTCACGACGATCCGTTTATACGACAAAGATTTCAAGCTGATCAGAGAGATCGGCGCGCAAAGGGAATCGATGAACATCGAGAAGATCAACCTCGTGGGGGATTATTATTCGGCCCGGGTGTCAGACGATCAAATCTTCGTCATCGCTTCGGGAAAGGAATCGATCATCACGGTCTATGACGAGAACGGCCTCCGGCAAAAAGAGATCCGCCTGCCCCTGGAACCGGTCAAGATCACGGCCGCCGTGAAAGAGGCCATCCTCAAGCCCATCAGGGAGGATCCGGAGATGAGGCCGAGATGGCAGGAATTCGAAAAGCGTCTCTACTTTCCCGACGCCACGCCGGGGCTCGATTATTTTGACGTCGTCGACGGGAAATTCGTCACCCGAACCTATAAGTACGGCCCGGATACGGCGGAATTCGCCGTCTTCGACCAGCAAGGGCGTGAATTGCGGAGGATCTTCCTCCCCTTTACCGGCCGTCTATCCAACGGCATCCTTTTCTGTTTCTACCAAGGCCGTTATTTCTATCTTCGATATAACGACGAGGACGAAGCCTGGGATCTGCACTCCGAAAAAGTATGGTAGCCGGATTTCTCCGGATTCTCACCCTCCCGCCGCCGCCGGGCCGGAGATAAAATTCCGGCATGGGTCAGGGGGAAAGATTCATCGTTCAGACTGAGAATTCAGCCCGCACGGAAAAAGCAAAATCCTATCCACCTGAATTACGATTTCCGAACCGATAGCGGAATGAACGGTTCGATGAGGTGCAGCGCGCACCCTTCTTGACAGCCGTTCGAACGAAGCTATATAGTCTTTCCGGACGGGGCCGGGTCACTTCACACTCGCTTCGAATTCCGGCTTGAAACGAAAGAGAGGATGCCGATGAAAACACGTCTTCCGAACGCCGTAGTCCTGCTCGCCGCTCTGTTGATTATTTCCCAGCTGGCGGCCGGCGCCTCCGTCAAGAAAAAAGAGGAAGCTGTTGCCTCCATCGAAAAACACAGAACCGAAATCATCGGCCTGAGCGATCAGGTCTGGGCGTTCGCCGAAACCGCCTTGCTGGAGACGAGTTCCTCGAAGCTGCTCGCGGACTATGCCGAAAAACAAGGCTTCACGGTCGAACGCGGCGTGGCCGGCATGCCGACCGCGTTCGTGGCGAGCTACGGGGAGGGCCGGCCGATCATCGGAGTTTTGGGCGAATACGACGCCCTGCCGGGCCTGTCCCAGAGAGTCCAGCCTGTGAAGGAAGCCCTGCAGGCCGGTTCGCCGGGCCATGGCTGTGGGCACAACCTCCTGGGCACGGCGGCCCTCGGGGCCGCCCTGGCCGTCAAGGACCTGATGGCCGCGGGCAAACTCAAGGGGACGATCCGGTTCTACGGGACGCCCGCCGAAGAAGCCGTCGGCGGCAAGGTGTACATGATCCGGGAGGGGTTCTTCAAGGACCTCGATGTCTGCCTGGCCTGGCACCCCGACGAGAAGACCCGGGTCTCCGTTGACGGCTCGCAGGCCATCGTCGACTTTATCCTGGAGTTCAAGGGCAAAACCGCGCACGCGGCGGGCGACCCCTGGAACGGCCGCAGCGCGGTGGCCGCTCTGGAGCTCTTCGTCACGGGCTTGAACCGCATGCGCGAATTCGTCAAGCCCACCGTCCGAATGCACTACTCGATTCTGAACGGGGGCGACGTGCCGAACGTCGTGCCGGCCTACGCCAGGCTCTGGTGCTGGCTTCGCGATTCGAAGGGGGCCGGGGTGGAGCAGCTTCTCGCCTGGGCGCGCCGGATCGCCGAGGGTGCGGCCATGATGGCTGAAGTCGAATCGAAGATCACGGTGCAGGGGGGCAACTGGGAGACCCTCGTCAACCTGACCGGGGAAAAAGTGATGTTCGCCAACCTCATGAGGCTCGGCCCGATCAAGTTCACGCCGGAGGAGCAGGAATTCGCCAAAGAGATCCAGCGCGCGACGGGCATAGACCCGAAGGGCCTCGACGGCGCGGTCCAGCCGTGGTCGGCGCCGAAGCCGGATCCGGAAGGCGGCTCGACGGACGTCGGCGACGTGAGCTGGATCGTTCCCACCCTGAGCATGAACGCCACTACGGCGCCCGTGGACGCTCCCTGGCACGCCTGGCCCGTCGTCGCCTGCGGAGGGATGTCGATCGGCCACAAAGGGCTGGTCTACGCGGCCAAGGCTCTGGCGACGACGATGGTGGACCTGTTCGAAGACGCCAAGATCCTCGAGGCCGTTCAGGCCGAATTCCGGGAGAAAACCAAGGGCGTGGTCTACAAGCCTTTTATCCCCGAGGGCCCTCCGACCCTGTTGAAGCGCTGACCCGCCTGAGGGGGTCCTCCCCGGAGGATAGGACGGGGCACACTAAGCATGCAGCACTCATTCAAAAAGTCTCCAAGCCACAGGGGTGGGAATGCGCCCGAAGAGTTTCGAACAGGTTGACGGGAGGTCTTAACCGCTGAACCGTTTCCGGTTCATGAGTGCGGCGGTTTCGCAGTACCCATAAGCCGGAAACGGCTTATGAGTGCCGGCCTTCATGCCCGGTAGCAGCCTTGCAGCACCCATACTAAACCGTTTCCCGTTTAGTATGAGTACTGCGAAACGCCTGCACTCAGGGCTTCCATGAGGTAACATGATAGCGAAACGCACCTCCCTGACGGGTAATACTGTGATAGATTACACGTCGACTCAAATTCTTTTAAGGAGGTGCGCAGATGTATTTTATCGGTGTCGACCATCACAAGCAAGCCTCTCAGCTGACGGTTCTGGCCGAAGACGGACGGGAACTGAAGACGGGGCGCGTCTTCAACCTCAGGAGGAATGTCGAGACCTTCCTCAAGGGGTTTCATCCGTTCACGGCCGTTCTCGAAGCTGGGCGGTCCTCCTATGTGATGGCGGATCTTCTCAGGGAACTGGGCGGCGAGGTGAAAATGGCGAATGCGCTTCAGGTCAAAGCGATCGCCCATGCCCGGATCAAGACGGACAAGCGGGATTCCCGGACACTGGCCCAGCTTTTACGGGCGGACCTGATTCCGGAAATCTATCAACGAGGCGAGGCGAACCGGCAAGCGCAAAGAGTGCTGAGAGCCCGGGCCTATTGGGTTCGGATCCAGACGGAAATCAAGAACAAGATCCGGGCGCTCTTGGCTCAGCAGAAGGAAGAGATCCGGCTGGAGGTGGACAAGCGAACGGGCGGGCTGTTCAGCGGCCGCGGGATCGAGTTCCTCAGCCGGCTTCCCTTGGAGGGACCGGACAAGATGGTCTTGGACGATCTTCTGCGGGGACATCAAGAAACCCAAGCTCATATCAAGGCGTCGGATGGAAGGGTCCAAGCCTTGTATGGAACGATCGAGGAGGCCTCCCGCATCGACAGCATCCCGGGTTTTGCCACGACGCTGGCGGTACTGGTCGCGGTGGAGATCGCGGATATCCAACGGTTTTCCAGTCCGGCCCATCTTCACTCCTACGCCGGGGTAATTCCTTCGACCTATGCGTCGGGAGAGCGGACATATCATGGGCGGATCACCAAACAGGGGAGCGCCTGGCTGAGATGGGCGGCGCTGGAGGCGGTCTATCCGGCGATCAAGAAAGACCTAGGACTTCGAGTCCTCTACAACCGGCTGGCCAGGCGGAAGGGGCCGAACGCGGCCAAGATCGCGGTGGCGCGGCGGCTCCTGACCATTATCTATCGCATCTTGACCGAGAAAAGAACGTATCTCCCGGACATGAATCGATCGGCTGCCTAGGACGACACTTAACGGACTCGCGAGAGTCGCGTTCTCCATGAGGTTTAGGAGCCGAGACCGGATATTACAGTGCGCTTAGAGGCGCGGATAGAAGGGTGGTTCAAGAAACCGAGGCAGCCATAAGGAACGAAGATAAGAAAAAAGACTCTCGGGGCTTGCGTTTCGCCATCATAGAAGTGTCGAGGGTTTGACTATTTCGCAGGTCCGACCCGGGCCAGCCACTGGCCGAGCTTGCGGGCGAGCGGGCTCGCGCCCATATCGATGTTGGACATAACGGCGACGATAGTCCCGGAATCCAGGTAGATATCGAGCTCGGAGTTGATCCCGCTGAAGCCGCCGCTGTGCCCGACGACCTTGCCGGCGGGGCCTTGGTCGACCGTGAACCCGAAGCCGTAGTTGGCCTTGAGGTGGTCCGTCCACATCATCTTCAGGCTCTCCGGAGAGACGTATTTCCCGGCCAGGAGGGCCAGGGCGAATTTGTGGAGGTCTTTGACCGTCGAGAACCCGCCTCCGGCCGGACCGCCCTTGATGACGTGAGTATAAAGGTTATTCCTCCAGCCGGTGGGACTGGACGGATCGGGGCTGTACCCGATGGCCAGGTTTTCGACCGGGACGTCCATCTCGTAGGAGTCGCTGTTCGTCATCCCGGCCGGTTCGTAGATGGCCTTTCGGATGTGTTCGAAATAACCCTGGCCGGTGACCTTCTCGATGACGACGCCCAGCAGGAACATCCCGGTGTTGCTGTACTGGAAGCGGCTGCCCGGTTCGAAGGCCGGCCGGTCGTCCTTGATCAGGGGCTTGTAGTCGTCGAGCTTGCGGAAGAGCGCCCGGGAGCTCTTGTCATAGGTCTCGTTGAAGTAGCTCCCCAGCCCGGAGGAGTGGGTCAGGAGATGGCGGATTGTGATCTTTTCGGTTACGGACTTAGGAAGCCAAGACTCGTCCAGGAACTTGGAGATCGGGTCGTCGAGAGAGAGTTTTCCCTGTTCGACCAGCCGCATGATCGCCGTCGAGGTGAACATCTTGTTCATCGATCCCAGGTTGAACTTGGTGTCGACGTTGTTCGGGACGTGAAAGGCCTTGCTGGCTTCTCCGCCGGCCGAGGTCAGCAGCACTTTGTCGCCCTTGGCGACCAGGAGAGCCCCCGAAAATGCGCCCTTGGCAATGAGCTTGTCGATAAGCGCCTTGGTTTGCGCGGCGAACTCGCCTTCGGTCAGGGGCGCTTCCTTCAATCCTGACGGCGCGCGAGCCGGGCTGATTCCGATGCCTTGGATCAGGGCTTCGGGGCTCTCCGTGAAGCGGAGCGTGATGCCCCACCAGCTTTCCAGGTTCCGGTCCTTGACGATAACGACGGTTTCGCCCTTGCGTTCGGGAACATAGCTTCGGATGCCGAAGAAATCGACGCCCCCGGTTTGCCGGAAAAATCCCAAAAGCGTTTGGACGTGCTCGTCCATCGGAATACCCGTCCGGAAGGAGCCGGTGCATTCCTCGTTGATAAAACGGCGGACTCGATCCGGGTCGCTCGAGTTTATGGTGTCGATGACGGACCGGACCCGCTCGCCCTTGATCCCCTGGAGCAGGCTCGGGCTGTCGCTGTAGCTCTGCTCGCCGGGCTGCTGGGCCCAGAGGGCTCCGGTAAGAAACAGACAGATCATGAGAGCGGCGAAGATTTTGGACTTCATAGCGGCCTCCTTATGCCCGAGCGGCTCAAAAGAGATCATGTATAAGATAATACATGAATCCCCGCCTATTCGTTACCTGATCGAAAAAAATGATGGAGGAGCTTGTTCGTCCGGCACCGGCGCTTATTCTAAAAAAGAGCGTAAACTTTCTGGAAGTCCTGGGCGTATTTGCTTTAGAAGGTCTTTTATAGGGAGGGACCATGATTCGAATCAAGAAAATCGTTGGCGCGGGTTTGACGGCCTTGCTGCTGTGTCTCACGGCGTCGGCCCAGACGTCCGTGGAGAAGGAGCTTCAGGATTCGAGCCGGGAGCTGGCCCGCTTATACAGCCAGAAAGACTGGGCGGGCGCCCTTCGCGTCATCGAGCGCCAGTTGGAGCTTGCCGACCGCCTCGGCAACCGGGAAGTCCGGGCCGGAGTGCTCTACAATAAGGCCTGCGTCCATGCCCTCGCGGGACAAAAGGCGCAGGCCGTCGCCGCCGTCCGGGACTGCATCGCGGCCGGCTTCACGGACGCCGCCAGTTTCGCGAGCGACGCCGACTTCGAGTGCCTGCGGAGCGATCCCGAATTCACGCTCTTGGTCACTGATCTCAAGGCCAAATACGGCCCCCGCCCGCTCGAGTGGGATCTCAGCCAGAGCCCGCCGGAGTTCCAGGTTCTGTTCGACTCGCCGGAAACGAAGGAACTGCAGGACATGCGGCGCGAATTTGCGATCGACGCCGTCGTGGCCGGAGCGAAAGACGATTACGAGCGGCTGTGCCGCCTGACGCGGTGGGTCAGCAGCCGCTGGCAGCACAGTCCGAATCAGATGGCTTCCAAGTCCGATCCCGTCACGATTCTGAGGGAGGCGCAGAAGGGCGGGCGTTTCATTTGCCGGGAGTATGCCATCGTCATGGCCGGCGTGGCCAAAGCTTACGGAATGCCGGCCCGCCTGGTCAACCTTCTGCCGCGCGACGTCGAAACCCGCAGCGAAGCCCATTCGGTCGCGGAAGTCTGGCTGGAGCAGTTCCACAAGTGGGTCCTGGCGGACGGGCAGTACGGGGCGATCGGCGAGCTCGACGGAGTGCCCCTCAACGGCATCGAACTCCAGGCGGCCTTCGCGGCCGACCGGCCCGTCGCCTGCAGAGTCGGAGCGGAAGTCCTGCCCGAATGGAAGCCCTTCATCCTGCGCAATGCCTATTACTTCAAGACGGGCGACAACCAGCGCTCGTTCGGCGGGAAGACCGACAAGCAGCTCGTTCTCGTGCCTAAGGGCGCGCCCGAGCCGCATAAATTCGCCGGCGGCAACGAGGGCGTATTTATCGGAGCCGTCTACACATCGAATCCCGCGACATTCTACGGCCCGGCGCCCGGCGTCCGAAAATAGCCGGCCGGCGAGGACAGTCCGCACGGATAAAGTCCCGCAAAAATCAGTCCGTGAGCTGTTTCAGCACGGCCCCCATCTATGCCGGGGATGGCGCTTCTCGTATTCACGGGCGGTTCTCTTGGTGATCGTGTGCCAGGGAACGCCCCGCTTGGCCCCGACGATTCCGGCCAGCGCGCAGCGGCAGAGCGTGGGGTCGACTTTCTTGCGGAGTTCCTCGAAGACCAGATAGGGATCCCGGGCCAGGAATTGCTCCGCCGTTCTGATCCCGATTTTCTCGAGACCCGAGGCGGTGATTTTTCCGATATTGGGGAGCGAGGTTAGGGGCGTTCCCGTTTCCGCCTTGGCGGTCTTGCTAGGCGATGGCTTCTTCATAGTAGCTCCTTACCGGGCATCTTCCCTCTTTTTCATACCCTAACCGAAGCAAGGAGTACACCCCTCGACTCCCCGGCATGAATGCCGGGGCTTATTCGGGGTTAACCCTGAGCCTCACTTCTCGTCCCCGCCTTTCAGGGCGGGGTAGCGTCGGCGAACGGGTCAATCCGGCTCAAAGCCGAGGATCGTGCGGATCGCCTTTTGGTTGGAAGACGGACGATCCCGGACGCGATAGCGGATATTGCTTTCTTCCTTTCCGGAGACATAAAATCAATAAAAAGGAGAATTCCGAGAGTATGAATTTCAAACCAGAGAATGGGCGGTCGTCCTGGGGCTGATATTCTGAGGGAAAAACCATAGCCGTAAGTTCATTCCCATGAAAAGCCTTTTGTCGGGGGCGCGGATCTCGACTACAATATGTCAAATGCGGACCTCGCGTCGCCAAGGCTTTTGGCACCTCCCGGGAAGGCTTTATGACCTAGCCTTCGGCGGAATGCTGAGGGGGGTGCGGAGGCGGGTCGCGGCGGCGGTCGGGGCGGAGGGACTCTACCCCTGGCTCGATGTCTGCTGCGGGACAGGAAGCCAGTTCCGAGGGATCAGGTCCGGGGAAGGACCGGGCCGGGCTATCGGGCTCGACAGGAGCGCCGGGATGATCCGCTACGCGGCGGCCCGGGCGCCCGGCCTTCCCTTCGTCTGCGGGGACGCCGCGCGAATACCGTTCAAGGATGGGGCGTTCCGGGCGGTTTCAGTTTCATTCGGCCTCCACGATAAGAGCCCCGGCGTCCGGAGCGCAATAATGAGAGAAGTCCGGAGGGTTCTGGCCCCGGGCGGGCGGCTCATCGTCGTCGATTTCGAAAATCCCTGGAACGCGAAGTCGAGAACCGGGGCGTTCCTGGTTCGGATCATCGAGCGCCTGGGAGGCGGCGAGCATTTCCGGAACAGCCGGGACTTTTTGGAGCGCGGCGGCCTGCGGGCTTTTATCCGGGAGAACGGTTTCGAGGAAACGACGCGCCGCAATGTCGAGACCGGCTCCCTCGGCGTTGTCGTCGCCCGGGTCGTCGAATAGGCAGCTTGCGATTTCCGTTTCTAGTTCTGACCGCCGGCTACTTCTTCAACAGTTCCTTCACCGCCGCTTCGATCTGCTGATCGCGGCCCAATGAGAGGACGTCCGGGTCGTTCTTGACCAGGATGTCGGGCTCGAGCTGATTATTCTCGCAGAGAATCCCTTCCGGCGTGCGCCAGCCGCCCTGGGGGATGCCGAAGCGCAGGGTCGGATCGATCTGGGCTTCCCACCAGACGAACGTCCCGGTGCCGGGCACGGGCATGCCCAGCGTCTTGCCGATGCCCTTGATCTTATATTCCACCGGGAAAAGATGGGCATCCGAGTAGTTGCATTCGCCCATCAGGACGATAGAGGGCTTGATCCATTTTCCGTACGGTTCGTAGCCGACGAGCTGTCCCCGGGGCAGGATGTCGAAGACTTTTTTTCCGTTCAGGAAATCCGCGAGCTGGTCGTGGAGGCTTCCCCCGCCGTTGAACCGGGTGTCGACGATCAGAGCCTCTTTATCGATGCACAGGCCGAGGACCTCCTCGATGACCGTCCGGAAACTGGAATCGTTCATGCTCCGGACGTGAACGTAGCCGATCCGGCCGCCGGAGAGGCGATCCACTTCGGCGCGCCGGGCCTTGACCCAGCGCCGGTACAACAGGCCGTTCTCCTCTCCCAGCGAAACGGGCTTGACGGCCTCGTCCCAGCGCTGCTGCGCCGCCGGATCGTAGACGGAAAGCAGGGTGAGCTGTCCGGCTTTCCGGTTCAGGAGCCGGGCATGATCGAACGAGCCGTCGAGAGCTTGGCCGTCGATTTTTTCGATGATATGTCCCGCCCTGATCTTGAGGGCCGCTTTATCCAGCGGGCCGCCGCTCAGGATCTCCGCGACTCTTAAGCCGGGACCGGCATAGTCATAGTCCCTGAAAATGCCCAGTGAGGCCGTGGCGTCGGAGGCCGGAGTGCGCGCCCCGGAATAATAGCAGCCGGTGTGCGAGGCATTCAGCTCGCCCAGCATTTCGCTGACCATCTCCGCATAGTCGTAGTTGTTGGCGATGTAAGGGAGGAACTTCCGGTAAGCCGCGTAATAGAAATCCCAGTCCGCGCCGTACAAGTCGGCGACCAGGAATTTCTGCTTGATCTGCCGCCACATGTGATCGAACATGTAGGCCTTCTCGGCGGTCTGGTCGAGGGCCATTTCGCCCCCGACGGCCACGGAATCCATCTTGCCGCTTTCGGGATCGATCTTGGAGACCTTGCCGTCGGCTAGGACGAAGAGGGCCTTGCCGTCGTCCGAGAGTTCCATGGCCGCGTTCGAAGCCCCCAGCTTGACGAATAGCTTGGTATCCTTCGTGCGCAGCTCGGTCAGCCACAGATCATAGCCCTTCTCGAAGCTGGCCAGATAGAAGAGCTTATCGCCTGTCTTGGTCAGGGCCATATCGGCGATGTCGGCGGAGTTTATGGTGAACCGGGCTTTGCGCTGATCCAGGCCGTCGAACTCGATGACGATGTCCTTCTTCGGCTCCTCTTTCTTGACCGCCGCTTCTTTGGCTTTAGAGTCCTTGGATTTATCCTTGTCCTCCTTGGCCTTCTCGTCTTTCGCCTTATCTTCTTGCTCCTTCAACAGGTCATAATCGGGCTTGGACAGCCGGAATCGGTCATAGGCGTCCCGGGTGAAGAACATGCCGAAGACGTCATAGGTCAGGGGGGACCCGTCCAGGTTCGCCGCGCCTTCCCTCGTGCATCCCCAATACATCATCGTGCCGTCCATCCCCCAGCGGGCCCCGATATTGTCGAAGCCGCTCTTGGTCAGGTTGATGACCCGGCCCTTACCGTCGCTCGAGACCAGCCCGACCTGGGCCGTGAACAGGCGGACGTATCCGAACTGGACCAGGAACCACTTCCCGTCCGGGCTCCAGCGGTAATTCTGGTCGCCGTCCGCATAGGAATAATTGTGTTCCGCCGGTAAGATCGTCCGGGTCTCCTTCGAGGCCAGGTTGATGACCTTGAGAACGACCCGGTTTTCCAGATAGGCAACCTCCTTCCCGTCCGGCGAGAATTCCGGCTGGAATTCCTCGGCCGCCGTGGCGACCAGCGGCTCCTCCTTGAAGACCGTCGAGGCGTAGAAATAAGGCTCTTCCTTCCGCGTGATCGAGGTCGTATAGACGTTCCAGTTGTTGTCTCTTTCCGCAGCATAGACGAGCGTCCGTCCGTCGGGGCTGAAGCTCACGCTCCGCTCCTGCCAAGGGGTGTTGGTGATGCGCTTGGTGACGCCGCCCTCGACGCTGCCGACGAAAATCTCGCCGCGGAAGACATAGGCGATTTCCTTGCCGTTGGGCGACAGCCGCATTTGGGTGATGCCGCCGCCGACCGGCACGCTTTTCTCCAAGACCCCGCGGCCGTCCTGCGCGAGACGGACGTCGATCTTGCGCGGGGCCGCGTTTCCGGACTTGGTGTAGATCTCCCCGTCATATCCGAAACACAGAACGCCGGAGTTGGCGCGGCTTAGGAACCGGACGGGATTCTTGCTGAAGCCGGTCAGGGCGGTCGACGCCGCCGGCTTGCTCAGGGAGCTTTTATAAACGTTGAACGAGCCGTTCTGCTCGCTCAGATAATAAAAATCGTCGCCGTTGGCGTCGAAGACGGGATTGCGGTCCTCGCCCTTGAAAGTCGTGAGCCGGGTGTTCTTTTTTGCTTTGAGGTCATAGACCCAGATATCCCGGGTCACCGAGGAGGTATGGTGCTTGCGCCAGTCGCTCTCGTATCCTTTCTGGTCATGATAGATAATCTTGTCCCCGGCCGGGTTGACCGTGGCCGAGATCGCCGGCTGGGTCAAGACGAGCGCCGCCTCTCCGCCTTTGACGGATACGTTGTAGAGCTCGGGAAATACGGACATCGGGAACTGGGCGTTCGTCACCAGATCCTGACGCGTCGACGTGAAGAGTATGCGCTGATCGTCGGAGCTGAAGCTGCTGGGGATATCCGCGGCTGAATGATAAGTCAGGCGCTTGGCCTCCCCCCCGGCCGCCGGCATGAGGAAGACATCGAAATGACCGTATCGGTCGGAGGCGAAGGCGATGGACCGGCCGTCGTGGCTCCAGATGGGCGCAAAGTCGTAGGCCTCGCCGATGGTCAAGGGAACGGCCTGACCGCCCAACGAGGAAACCTTATAGATATCGCCCTGGTAGCAAAAGAGGATATTTTGTCCGTCGGGAGATATCGCCGGATAGCGAAGCCAGAGGGGCTTATCCTGGGCCCGGAGCGGGAACGAGCCTAAGAGTCCAATCAGCAGAAGGAGAATCGCGGAATACGGTTTCAGAGTGCGAGCCCCGAAAAATTTCATAGAGTCCTCCCCGGAATCGAAAATATCTATCTTAAGATCCATTACTGTCTATACGCGCTGTGGTGCCATTAGGTTGCTCGAAGTCGCGCTATTTTAATGAAAGCGACGGCATCCCGCAGACAAAGTACTAAGCGCGTTTCGCATAAGGATCCGGCAACGGCATTAATCGATGAGCAGAAACGCGTAGCGGTTCATGGCCTGCTTATAATCGTAAAGGACCTCGATCGGGTAGCCGATCGAGCGGACCGTCGCATAAACGTCCATGGCCAGAGCGTCGGGCGTGGGCCGGGCCTTCTTCGGCTCCTTGCAGGTCGCCCGCCTCCCCGTGCACGGTTCGCACAGCGCGCAGCTGTCCATGGGGAGAAGGAACGCCTTGCGATGGCCGGCCAGGAAGACTTCCCGTTCGAGGTCGAGGAGCTTGTCGTTGATGGACTTCGTCCAGGCGTGCCGGTCCTCCGGCTTGACGACCGCCTTCTCGAAGTGGAAGACCGCGACCGTCGTATAATCCCGAAAGAAGCGCTCGCAGTCCTCGACCGAAGGCACTTCGGGGGGGCACGTCGCGCATTTTCCGTAATCGCCGCATCCGAACAGGCACTTCATCCGGACCCACTGGCCGACGACGATCGTCTTCGGATCGATCCAGCGGAAATCCCGGTAGCCGCGCGCCTTGAACAACTCTTCCAACGCTTGCCGATCCATCATGTCAGTCCTCCTTATCGACGATCTCGCCGCCGATGATGACGAATTTGACGCGGGCCGGCGACCGGAGCGGATTCCGGTCGAAAACGACCAGGTCTCCCGCTTTCCCCTTGACGATGGACCCGATCCGGTCCGCGACGCCGAAGATCTCGGCCGGCCACAGCGTCAAGGCCCGCAGGGCGTCGTCCTCGTGGAGGCCGTGGGCGATCGCCTGCTGGGCCTGGGGGATGAGGTCGCCCAGATTCTGGACGGAGCCGGTCTGAAAAGCGATCCGGATCCCGGCCCGGACGAGTTGGAGCGCCCCGTCGAAGCCGGCCCCCTCCGTTTCAGGCGTAAGCTTGTAGGCCGCCCTGGGCCTGAGGAGGACCGGAATCCCTCGAACGGCGAGCTTGTCCTTGACCTTGGGAGCGTCGGCTCCTTCGTTGAGGATGATCCGGAGTTTGAACTCGTCGGCGATCCTGATGGCGGTCAGGATGTCGTCCATCCGGTTGGCGGTGACGACCAGCGGCAGCTCGCCCTTGAGGACGGGGATGAGAGCGTCCCATTGCGCATTCGGAGCGATCGGTTCGGGCTTGTCGCCCTCGGGCTTCTCGCCCCGCGACTCCTTCTCCGTCCATGCTTCCGCCTTGCGCTCATAGGCTTCCCGGGCGGCGACGTATTCCTGCGCTTCGATCAACGTCTGACGGAGGAGGGCGGCCTCGCCCATCCGCGTCGAGGGATAGACGTTCTTTGCGCCATAGCGGAGTTTGGGTCCTTCCCCCAAGCTCCCGTGGACGGCGGCGGGCGTCTTGAGGGCCATGGACCGCGCCTCTTCGCCTTTGAGGCGGACGAGGGCGCTCGACCCGGACAGGAGATTTCCACGCCCCGGCGCGCAGAGGGCGTAGACGACGCCGAGCCGGCGGGCGGCCGGGATGTACCGATTCGCCGGGTTGAAGCCGTCCAGGATATTGAGCTGGGGCGTCAAGGGAGAGGTGGCTTCGTCGTCGTCCCGCTCGGCCCAGTCCGGGTTCGCCGCCCCGAGGTTCGTGGTGGCGTCGACGAATCCCGGACAGACGACGAGACCCGGGATGTCGATGACCTCGACGTCGGCGGGGATCGTGACGGCCGGCCCCACGGCCGCGATGATCCCTTCCCGGATCAGGATGATGCCGTCCTCGAGAATGCCCCGGGTCACGGTCATGATCCGGCCGCCCCGCAGGGCCAACGTTTTTCCTTCCTCGGCCTGATCCGAAGGGAGCGCCGGGGCGAGCAGGCCGGCCGCGAGAAGCAGGATCGCCCCGGCTCGTGCCGCGCGCATGGTGTCCATGGCGACTCCCTCAACGGCCCTTCGTCTTGAGATGCCGTCCCGGTTCATTCTTGAACACGAGCTTCCCGTCGCTGAACACGGCTTCGGGAACGGCCTTGGTCGACAGGGGATAGCCGCGCAGGATGACGAGATCCGCATCCTTGCCGGGCTCGAGGCTCCCGGTCGTGGCGTCGACGCCGACGATCCGGGCGGCGTCGATCGTGATCGCCCGCAGCGCGGCCTCTTCGCTCATACCGTTCCGAACGGCGAAGGCGGCGATTTCGAGCGGGTCTCCGCCCGATTCGCCCGGGCCGGGAACCAGCCAGGAGCCGGTCTCGGGCTTGAAGGCGACAAGGATCCCGGCCTCGGCCAGGAGGGCCGGATTGCGGGGGTTGAATCCTGCGTCCTCGATATTGCCGATGCCGCGGAAGACGTCTTCGAGGATGACGGGGATGTCGCGTTTCTTGATCTCGGCGGCGAGCTTCCAGGCGTCGGTCGCGCCGTCGAGGATAATGCGGAGCTCGAACTCGTCGGCGATCCTGAGCGCGGTTCGGATGTCGTCTTCGCGCTCGGCGTGGACGAGGACCGGCATCTCACGCTTGAGGACCGGGATCAGGGCTTCCAGGGACAGGTCGCTCGGGCGCGCTCCCTTCTTGTCCTTCTCCCAGCGCTCGATCGAGGCCAGGTGCTCCCGGGCCTTGACCAGCGTTTCCCTGAGCAGGGCGGCCAGGCCCATGCGGGTCGAGGGCATCGCATTGGCACGCTTAGCCTGGGGGCCGAACCCGAAGACCATGACGGCTCTGTCCTTGACGATCATCTTATCGACGACGGCGCCGTCGGTTCTTATGGCGACGCCCTGTCCGCCGATGACGTTCCGGTTTCCGGGCGTCACCAGGGCGGTCGTGATCCCGAGCTGACGGGAGAAGTTGAAGAGGGGCGCCTGGGGCTCGAGGGCATACTTAACTTCGAGCTCGGGCGTAATCGGATTCGACGCCTCGTCGACCGAGCTCTGCCTCCTCCAGTTCGAGGAGATGCCGAGCGTTGAGCGCGGCGAAACGAAGCCGGGCATGACGACATAGCCGGGGGCGTCGATGACGGCATAGCCTGCGGGGACGTCCAGCTCCTCTCCGACCTTTTCGATCTTTCCGCCCTTGACCAGGACGACCCCGTTACGGATGGGTACTCCGGCCATGGTGAAGACGGTTCCGGCTTTAATGGCGAAAGCGGCGGCGCCCTCGAATCCGGCTGGGAGCGCCAGCCCGCCCCGGGGCTCGGGGAGGGCGACGGCGGCCCGCGGGGCGAGCGCGGGATTCTCGTATTCGACAACACCGTCGATGAGGACTTTGTCGACTGCCGTCAGGAGCTCGAAGGGATCGCCGTCGAGCAGGACGAGATCGGCGTCCTTGCCGGGCTCGAGGCTTCCGATCCGGTCGTCCAGCCCGACCGCTTCGGCTTCCCAGATCGTGACGGACTTGAGGGCATCCTCTTCCTTCATGCCGTAGCGGACGCAGAGGGCGGCCAGCTCGCGCAGGTTTTGCTGAGCGCCGCCCAGGGCGTCGGTCTGGAGCGAGACCTTGAGGCCGGCCTCGGCCAGGATGGCCGCGCAGTTCATGAATTGGCTCGGATCGTCGAAGTAGCTGAAGAGCATGGGCGGCCCGACGTTGAAGAAGACGTCCTTGCGGGCGGCCAGCTCATCGACGATGAGATAAGCCCAGTAGCAGTGGCCCAGGCTGAGGCGGAGCTTGAACTCGTCCGCGAGCCGGATGCAGCTAACGATTTCGGACGCCGTGGCGCAGTGGA
Source organism: Candidatus Aminicenantota bacterium (assembly GCA_963702005.1). Taxonomy (GTDB): domain Bacteria; phylum Acidobacteriota; class Aminicenantia; order Aminicenantales; family JAFGBC01; genus JAFGBC01. The sequence goes on along the minus strand of OY969696.1, from coordinate 4,064,933 downwards.
TGTGGACCGGGATCTCGCGTTTGAGAGCCCTGACCAGGTTGTCTTTACCGAGGTCCCGCTTGGGGGGAGCGGGATCTTTGCCGGCCTTTTTGTCCTTCTCGTAATCCTCCCAGCTTTTTTGGTAGGCCTGGGCCTCGAGGAAGGCCTTACGGGCGAGATGATAGACGGCCATCAGCGTCGAGGGCATCTGCTTTCGCTCGCCGTAAACCCCGACCGGATTTCCCTCGATAGCCATCTTGAGGTCGCAGTCCTCCCTGAGGACCATCGCCTCGGGCGGGCCGGACTTGAGCTTGACGGCGACGCTCGTGCCGCCGATGACGTTCCCGCTCCCGGGCCGGGAGATGATCGTCGTAACGCCGCCGGCCCGGCCAATCTTGAGAGCCGGATCTTCAAAGTTGAAGGAGTCGATGGCGCGGACCTGGGGCGTGACGGGATTGGTCATCTCGTTCCCGTCCTCGTTCTCCTGAATATTGGGGACGCTGTAGACGCCAAGGTGGGTGTGGATGTCGATCAGACCGGGGATGACGACTTCGGCAAGGATCTCCCGTGGCTTGCCCGGGACGGGGATCTTCGTCCCGATCCGGGCGATCTTTCCGTTTTCGATGAGGATCATGCCCTCATTGATGATGCCCTGGGTCGCCGTATAGATCCGCTTGGCCCTGATGAGAAGGCCCGCGTCGGCCGCCGCCCCGGCGTGCTGGAGTCCCGTCGCTGAGGCCGCCTTTGTCTCTGCCAAGACAGAAGGCAGGGACGCCAACGCCATATAAAGTAGGGAAAAGGCGACGAGTCCGGACAGATATCTAGACTTCATGGGACGTCCTCCGTATTGGGCTTTCCCGTCGATCTGATCAAGACTTGTTTTATAGCACCCGGCCAGCGATTAGTCAACGCGAGCGGAGATATTTGGACCGCCCTGCCAAAGGAATGATTTCAGTCCGCTATTTCATAGATATCTGCGAATTTAGTACATAAGTACCTATCAAGCACTTATTCAGCCTTGATTCCTGCAAGATTTCATTTTTGAGACAGTCACAGAGTTCAAGATAGGATTGATCATTTATTATACTCGTTACTTCTTTCCTTTCTCGACCTTGTGCGAGAGGCTAGTTTCGTTTTTGACTATCTTGGCCAAAACGAAGCTGCCTTCTCGGTGGTTAGGCCTCTTTCTTTTCCCATAGCCTTTTTAAATCGAAAAAGTTTCAGGGTTCCGCCGTCGAAAGCCGGAGGACCGGGGCGAGACGGAGTTTGCCGGGGTGAGGTTGGCCTTTCAACGAAGGGCCTCGTCGAGCAGGGTCAGATAATTCTTCACGGGGATATAGCTCGGGATGGAGTTTCCGGCCCCGACCGCGAAGCGCCCGCCGGGCGCGCAGCGGTCGATCACCGTCCGGACATATTTTCGGAGCTCATCCGGCGGGAGGCCGGCCAGTTTGTCGACGTCGACGCCACCCAGGATGGCGATCCGGTCGCCGTATTTCTTCTTCGCCTCCCAAACCGGGAGGACGTTGTCCTGGAAGGAATGCTTGGCATCGATCCGGACATCCCGGATGAGATCCTCCATGATTGCGGAGACTTCGCCGCAGCTGTGGAGATAATACGGCCTCCCCTTGGCGTGGCTCTGATCCGCGAACTTCTTGTGCCAGGGCAGAAAGAATTTCCGTATGTCGTCCGGCGGGATCAGGGTCTGGGTATTGTAGCCGAAGTCCTCGCCCTGGAAAATGACCGACAGCCCGTCGAGCTCGAGGAGAAAGGCATTGTATTTGAAGATGAGTTCGCCGAGCCGGTCGGCGACCGCCTTGACAAGGCCCGGGTCGTCATACAGCAGATAGCAGAGGGTTTCATATCCGATGAGACGGGAGACGTGCTCATAGACGCCGCCGGCGTGACAGGTGATGAAGCCGAACCCGTCCGGGAGGTGGTCGCAGATATAACGGTGAATGTAGAAATTGTCGTCGCTCACCTGGGGCCAGGGATACTTCTCGAAATCCTCCCAGGATTTTATCAAGCCCTCATGAAGTCCCTGCCAGGCCCGGTTCGCGCTTTCGTTCCCCCGCGCCGTATCGCGCGTGACGAGCGAGACGGCGGGCAGGGGCAGGCTCACCTCGCAGCGGATAAAGTCATACCCCATGTGCAGCCAAAAGGCGATCTGATTGTCGAGCCAGGCGTCGATGGTCTTCAGGTTTTCCCGGGAGAAGTCCATCTGGCCGCCCATGTATTCGGTCTTGTCCGAGGCGTCCACCCAGCGGCGGCCCAACAGGTCCGTCAGGATGGGCTTCATGACGGCGTTGTCGATCAGATACTCGACCAGCGGAACCTGTTCCGGGATCGTCTTCCCGCTCATCGCCGCCAGGAAGTGCCCGATATCGGGCTTTGGTTTCTTGATCGGGACGCGGAGTCGGCTCATGTCGGCCTCTCCCAACTAGATGTCTTAAGGAAAACTCTTTATCTATTTATCGCACAAAATGAGAGACAATATCCATAATCCCGTTTGTTTTTCTACAAAAGTCCCTCCGTTCCCCGCCGGAAGGCCGAGTCCGTGGTGAACGGTTCCGAACTCGGTTGGTATCCGCCGTCCGCCGCTACTCAGTGCTCGCCGCCTGAGTATCCGCGAACCCCCGGCCGCCGACGGCGACGCAGCCGACGTTCAACGCATCGCTCGGCGCCGAATAGCCCGGGCCGCCTAAGACGCGGCGCGGCACGATCATCACGCCGGCCGCGGCCGCCGCCCCAGTGCTCAGGAACTCCCGAGGCGCGGCCGGGACATTCTATGCCGCGGCCTACGACTTTGGCTTCTTCAAGAGCTTAAACGCCGGCGGCAGTTGGACGAGACTCGGTGCCAACCCGGGGAACTCCTCCATCTCTAGCCTCATCGTCTCGGCTGCGGACCTGAACCGAATATATCTGTCGGCCTACGCCGGGGGCGTCTTCAGGTCTGTTAACGGCGGAAAGAGCTTCGATCTAGTTCTCCCCTATTCCTCATATGCGGCGCTGGGACAGGTCTTGGTCGCCGACTCCGTGAACAAGGATCGGGTCCTCGCGGCCGGCTCCATCCTGGTCGGCGGCAAGGCCGTCATGGGGATTTCCCGCTCGACGGACGGGGGGCTGAAGTGGACCCAAACCAAGATCAGGGACGACAATTACAGTTACGCGACGGCCGTGGTCCTGGACCCTTCCAACAGCAATACGGTCTATGTCGCCGGAGTGACGGCGTCTTCGATTCCGGTCTTTTATAAAAGCACGGACGGCGGCGTCGCTTGGGGCCCTATCGCCTCCCCATCGTCCGGCCCGGGGCCCGTATTCAGTTCTATCGCCATAGCGCCGGACTCGCCCAAGACCCTCTACACCGGCGGGATCTCTAATCAAGGGATTTACAAGAGCACGAATGGAGGTTCGACCTGGACGAAGATCGCGAACAGCCCGTCGTCCAGCCGCTGGATCGTGATCAATCCCTCCAGTTCGAACGAAGTCCTTGCGGCCGGAACCGGCGTTTTCTACAGCGGCGACGGGGGGACGACCTGGGAGGACCTCAGCCCGGGTCTTCCCATAGATTATGCACAGTATAATATCACCTGGATGGCGATTGATTCCGCCGGCCGCAAGGTCTACGTCGGGACCTGGAGCGGCGGCATCTGCCGCCGGAGTTTCTAAGATTGGTCCAAGGGGGTTTCCTTTTCGACGTGGATCGCGCCCTGGGTTATTTATGTTCTGGGGAAGGTGGCGCCCCGAACAGGCTCAGGAGCGGGACGGCCGCGAGCGAGACCATCATTCCGATCGTCCCGGCTTCGGGCGAGGACATGCCCCGGACATAGAGGACGACGCACACGACCAGAGCGAGGATGGAGCCCGCGACGGCGCCGAGCTTGTTGGCCCGTTTGGTCAACAGCCCCCAGACGAACGGCCCCAGAAAGACCGAGCCGATCGCGCCCCAGGAGATCCCCAGGATCGAGACGATCGTCGCCGGCCGGAGCCAGGCGAAGACGACCGACAGGGCCGCGAACAGGGCGCTCAGCCCCCTCATCATCCGGGTCAGGGTCCGGTCCGATACCCTGGGATTGATAAAGCCCGCGTAGAAGTCCTTGGCGACGGCCGAGCTGGAGATGAGAATGAGGGCGGCCAGCGTCGACATCGAGGCGGCAAGAATAAGAAGAAGAATGAGGATCGAGAGCGGGCCGGGAACGACCCGGGCCAGCATCTCGGGCATCAGAGCGTCGTAGACGGGTTTTCCGTTGGCGAAAGCGGCCGGGGCCGTTTCGGGCGAAAGAAAAAGACGGGTCACGCTCCCCGAGAAGTAGGCGACGGCGGAGAGGAGAAGCGCGAATAGGGTCGAGATGATCATGCCGATCCGGATCGAGCGCCGGTCCTTGACGGCGTAAAATTTCTGGATGAGCTGCGGCATGCCGAAAGGCGCGACCGAGGTCAGAAAGACGAGCGAGAAGAGCGGCCACCAGCCGGGCGGTCCGACGAGGGCCGTGAGCTTGGGATTGATGGCTTGGAGTTGCGCCGTCGCGGAGGCGATCCCGCCCGTCCTAGAGACGACGCTCAAGGCCATAACCATGCCGCCGATGAGCATCAGGATCCCGAACAGAACGTCCATCATGGTCATGGACTTGTAACCGCCCAGAACTATGTAGACGGCCGTGAAGACACCCATGAAGATCAGGGCCTGCCAATATTCGGTGTTGAAGTTGAGCTTGAACAGGTAGGAGAGGCCGATGAAGACGGCCGCCGAGTAGGGGACGAAGAAGACGAAGATGGAGAATGACGAGAAGAGCTTGAGGAAGGGGCTCCCGTAGCGCTTCTCGAGATACTCGCCCATGGTCGCGGCGCCGGTCTCGGCCGCCATCTTCTTGACCCGCTCGCCCATGATCCACCACACGGCCAGGACTCCGATCAGGGCGTTGCCGACGGCGATCCACAGGCCGGAATAGCCGAAGCCCCAGCCGACTTTCCCGGCGAACCCGATGAACAGGACGGCCGAGAAGTAGGCCGCGCCATAGGTGAAGGCCGTCATCCAGGGACCGATCGTCCCGCCCCCCAGGAAAAAGTCGGAGAAGGATTTCGTCTTGCGCCCGCGCAGGACGCCGATGGCGATAATGAGGGCCACGTAAGCGGCCAGCACGATGACCTTGAGCGCCATGCTTGCCTCCTTCTATGTTTCGGTTCGACCGGTCAATAGCGGAAGATGAGCTCGAAGCGGACCCAGGCGTAGCTCTGGGCTCCGCGGAAATAATAGTCGCCCGGCCGGAAGCTTTCCCAGAGGAAATGGCCGGAGACGTGCTTGCTGATTTCGAAATTCAAGCGGGCCAGGAAGAGGTCGCCCCGGTCCTTGCCGACGCCGCTTAGGGTGGCCGTGGCCGGAGTCGCTTGGGCCGCCCAAAGACGATGCCAGGTCAGGATCAGACGGAGGTTGTCCCGGAGGTTGAAATTGAGGGTGCCGTGGAGGGAAACGAAGTTCGTCCAGAAGGCGGGGCGGGTTTCGCGGGCGAAGAGGTAAATGAGCGACTCGCTCCACTTCGGCCAGCGGCTGAAGGCCGGATCCCAGCCCTCATATTTGTCGGATGTGGCCGGGTCGTCTCCGCTGAGGTAGATTCCCCCCAAGGTCAGGACGGTCGGCCAGGGCGGGGCGGCCTGAGTTTTGAAGTCCATGTGGAAATAGCCGCCGAATCCGATGCGATCCTTGTCGCCGTAGGAGCCGGATTGGAGGGCGGCCTCGGTCGTGAGGGACAGGCGGGGGCCGAATGGAGCTTGGATCCTCCCGCCGACGTTGGTGATCCCGGAGCCGGGGAGCGGGCCGGTCCGGCGGATCGTCTTCCGGAAGAGGTACGCTTCCCAATTGAGCTTGGCGAGGGAACCCAGGCCGTAGAGGCCGAAACCCGCCTCGTCCTGCTCGACCATGTTCTGGCCGACATCGTGGATGAGCGGCAGGAGCTTGTCGGTCCGGGGCTGGCTCAGGTAGAAGCTCGTCAAGGTCGTCTTGGGGCCGGCTGCCCAATCGAGCCGGACGGCGTTGAAGTAGGCCGAACGGGAGCCGTCGAGCGGCCCGCCGTCGAAGATGATAAAGCCTTCGCCGAGCTGCACGTCCTGGCGGCCTAAGGTCAGTGTGAAAGGAAGCTCGGCCGGCTTTTTCCAGCGGAGGTAGAGCTGGTCGAAGAAGACCTCGTTGATGTCGTAGTTTTTCTTGAGCCTGGGGTCGGACTTGGGCGCGATGTAGTAGCGGTTTTCGTTGGTGAGCTTGACGGCGAACTCGAGCTTGGGAGAGGGGAGCCATTGGGCGGCCAGACTCGTCCGGAAGCGGATGTAGGCGGAGCTGTCGGCGAGAGATTCGTTGAGGCTGGTGACGTTGTCCGAGCTCTCCTGGCGGATCCGCTCGATGAAGGAGAACTTGAGGCGGGGCGGGGATTGATTCTGTGCGGTTTCTTGGGCGTTGAGGGCCGGGCCGAGGAAGGTCAAGATGACGAGGACGGCGAGGACAACGACGGCCGGGGCGATGTCGATAAATATCTTATAAGATATGCGCTTCGTTTTCATGTCATCTCCCGCGGGGCTTGATTCTTTATAGCAGCTAATTTTCGTCCTTTCTTAATATCACAGAAAATGGGAGCGATCAATCGGAAGGGGAAGGATTCCGGCCGACCTTGACACAAGTTCGGCCGGAATATATGCTCTGGGTCCATGACGTCTCGGCGGGAAGGCGCCGGGATTCCGATGGGAAGAATGGGAGAGGGAACCCGCGAGAATAAATAATTCCTTATCCAACCGAGGGGGTGGAATATGGGCGGCCTAAAACGGGGTTTGACGGTCTTTATTCCATTATTCGTCGCGTTGGGGGTGTCGGCCGCTTGGACCGCGGCCCCGTACGAGAAGACTCCTTCCGCCATTCAGCAGAGATCAACAAGCTCCGTCCTTCTCGAAAACCTGACTTGGGTTGAGGCCGAAAAAGCATTAAAGACATACGACGTTGTCCTCATCGCCTTGGGAGCCAGGTCCAAGGAACACGGTCCCCACCTCCCCCTCAACACGGACTTCATCCTGGCCGAGGCTCTCAGGGACCGGGTGATTCGAGAGGTGCCGGTGGCCGTCCTTCCCACGATCGAGTACGGGTTCTACCCCTCGTTTTTAGAATACCCCGGCTCCGTTTCCATCGGGCGGGAGACATTCAAGAGCTTCGTCGTCGATATCTGCCGATCCATGAGCGGCTATGGGATCAAGAAGTTCTATATCCTCAACTTCGGCATCTCCACTCGATTTCCCCTCGGCGAGGCCAAGGATGAACTCGAGAAATCAGGAATCCTCCTCTGGTACACGGGGCTGTTCGAGGAGAAGGAGCAGCTTCCCGAGGGCCTTCTCGAACAGGAAGGGGGGACTCATGCCGACGAGGAAGAGACGTCGATGATGCTCTATGTTGCCCCCGAGAAAGTCGACATGACCAAAGCGGTGAAGGATTTTGACCCTCGTCCGGACCGGAGAGGCCTTACCCGCGACCCGAAGGGCAAGGGCAATTACAGTCCGACCGGAATCTACGGCGACCCGACTCTGGCCACAAAAGAGAAGGGCAAGATCATTTTCGAAACAACCGTCCCTGAGCTCGTCCGCCAGGTCCGCGAGCTCATCGAACTCAAAGTCCCTAAGGCTCGCTGATTTCCGCCGAAGCCGACCGTCTCAGGCCGGACTGAGCCCGCGAGTACTTCATGGAGGGCCGGCTTCTGTACCCATTCTCGTGTTCCGCGATGTTCAGCGGTTTGATTTTTGATGATGAAACGCCGTATCATGGAATACAATAATGACTCTGGCCTGGCTGTCGGCCAGGAAACCGTACAAGGAGGTGATGCTATGAAAACGCAAACACGTAAGGAGTTCTGCCAGACATGTCTGAAAATGACGCTCGCCGGCTTGGGCATCCCGTTGCTGTTCCGGAGCGCGAGATCATCGGCCCGGCAGGAAGGTCAGCCCAAGAAGCCTCAGGAGAAAATGATAGCCTACTGCGGGATCACCTGTAGCGAATGCCCGGCCTATATCGCCACCCAGAAGAACGACGACGCGATGCGGGCGGAAACGGCGAAAAAGTGGTCGGAGCAATTTAAATCCAAGATAAAACCCGAAGACGTCAACTGCGACGGTTGCCCCAGCGATTCGCAGAGAATCTTCAATTATTGCCGCATCTGTGAGATCCGCAAGTGCGCCAGGGATAAGAAAGTTCAAAACTGCGCCTATTGCGCCGAATACCCCTGCCAGAAGCTTACGGCTTTCCTGGCCCAGGTTCCCGAGGCCAAAGCGACGCTGGAGAAGATCCGCAAGAGCAAATAACTTAAGATGGGGCTATCGAACCGGACACCCCCCGCCGCTCTCGATCGGCGCGATCGACTACGGCCGGGATATCCTCATTTTGTGAGGGGAAGGGTTGATTTCGAGCCTGAAGCCGGCGTTTTCATGCTGCACGAAAAAAGGAATTTCCTATCCTTCAGGCTTCACACGCTGCTGCGTGCCGCTTTGGTGGCGGCAGCAGCGTGTGTGCTTGCGGGCTGTGCGTCCACTTCCGGAATGCAGGCCGCCACGCCTGCGAAGGCGAGCGACACGAGGCCGATCGAGGTCAGGGTCGTGGTCGTCACGATGTTTGAAATCGGGGCGGACTCGGGCGATGTCGCCGGCGAATTCCAGTTGTGGCACGAGCGGCAAAAGCTCAACGAGCGCTTTCTGTTCGCCCATCACCACGACCTCTATTTCAATCGCGAAACCGGCGTGCTCGGCATGGTCACCGGCATGGGCACGGCGAACTCTGCCACTGCGGTGATGGAGCTCGGCACGGACCCGCGCTTCGATCTCTCGCACGCGTACTGGCTCGTGGCCGGCATCGCGGGCGTGGATCCGCAGGATGCCTCGATCGGCTCCGCCGCCTGGGCTGAATATCTCGTCGACGGCGATCTCGCACACGAGATCGACGCGCGCGAGATGCCACCGGACTGGCCAACGGGTTACTTCGCGCGCGACACGCGCAAGCCCTACGACCCGAAAAAGCCCGAGCCCACCGGTGAGATGTTTCATCTGAATGGCGCGCTCACCGAGTGGGCGTATCAGATGACTCGCAACGTCGTGCTGGATGACGACCCTTCGCTGCAGAAGGAGCGCGCGCAATACACCGGCTATCCGAATGCGCAGAAGCCGCCGTTCGTGCTGAAGGGCGACAACCTGGCGGCCATGACGTTCTGGCACGGAAAGATTCTCAACGAGTGGGCCGATCGCTGGGTGAGCTACTGGACGGAGGGCAAAGGCAACTTCGTCACCTCCGCGATGGAAGACACCGGTACGTATCGGGCGCTCACGTATCTGCATCCCACTGGCAAGGTGAACAAAGACCGGGTGATGGTTCTGCGCACGGCCAGCAACTTCACGATGCAGCCGCCGGGCGGCATGACCGCAGCCGAACACCTGTTGCGCGAGAACGAGGGATACGTAGGTCTTTCCGCTTCGGTGGAAGCGGCGTATCGCGTGGGCTCGGTGGTGGTGAACGAGATCGTCGGGCACTGGGCGAGATATCGCGACCGCACTCCTCCGTACGACAAGTGACGCCGTAGCCACGCATGGCCGCGCAGAAGCCTGCCGCCGCGAGCACGGACCTCATCTATGGTCTGAACGATTCCCCGCCGCTGTAGAAGACGCTGCTCGTCGCGCTTCAGCACGTGTTCGCGACGTTCGTGGGCATGGTGACGCCGCCGCTGCTGATCGCCGGCGCGCTGAAACTGGGTGCGGCGGAGACGGCGTATCTCGTCAGCATGTCTTTGTTCGTGTCCGATGCCGCCACGATTCTGCAGACACGCCAGATCGGGCCCGTGGGCTCCGGGCTGCTGAGCATTCAGGGAACGAGCTTCACGTTCATCGCGCCGGTGATCTCCGCGGCGGGCATCGTGATGGCCTCCGGCGCGAGCCCGCAACGTGCGCTCGGCGTCGTGTTCGGGCTGTGCTTCGCCGGAGAGTTCGTTGTGATGCTCGCCAGCCGGTTCATTCGCTACGCGAGCGCGGTGATCACGCCAATTGTCACCGGCACGGTGGTGACGTTGATTGGGCTCACGCTCATCGAAGTCGGCATGGTGAGCGTTGGCGGCGGCTACGGCGCCAACACCATGGGCTATGATAGGTGTCGCCATGTACGTAAAGCCCCCTGCAAACCATGGATTCATCATCCCAGGCTCGGAGTACATCCGGTCCATCGTTCGTCAGGGGACAATCACGCGAGAAGCCGCCAAGCGGCTGCGTTGGTTCGAGTATTACGGCCGATACGGGAACGCCCGTCGGACCTGCCGTTATTTTGGGATCTCCGCCCAAACGTTTTATCGCTGGAAGCGGCGGTTCGATCCTTATGACCTGAAGACTCTGGAGGAAGAGAGCCGGCGGCCAGCCCATATCCGGTCTTCCCAGACACCGGCCGGGCTTCATTCTATGAGCTTCAGCCTCACCGTGCCCTTGACCGTCTCTCCGGTTTTTATCAGCCGGCCGGCCCCGTAGTGAAAGCCGAGGACCGACCATTCCTTGGGTCCTCCCGATCCGCCGTAGAAGTCCAGCACCTTGAGCGAGACTTCGTGGGACGTGACCGCGCAGCGGACGGTCTGCGTCCCGTCCGAGACGACCCGGACGGAACCGCCCGGACCGGATAACCTGGCCCAATAGATTCCCCGCTTCGAGCTTCGGAAGTCGTTGGAACCCCAGGCGTGGTCGTCGAGCCCGAAAGGCCGCCCCGCCGGAGGGACGGCCTGGTCCGCGGTCGGGTGGGCGAGCGCCGCGCCCCGAGGACGGCCGATATGGTCGTCGGGATAAACCGTATATTCGGCCCGCCTGTCCCACTCGAACTTATTGAAGGTGAGCGGTAAATCGAATTCGAGGCCACCGGCGGCGGCTACATTCTGGCATCGAGCCACGACATCAGCGCCGTCACGCCGCCGGAGAATATCGTGGCCATGTACGATACGGCGCTCAGGGGCGGAGGGTAAGGGGGCGCTCCCTGCGGCCCCGGACCGGAGGATCGGATGCCGATGCGCCGCTTGATCGAGGAGCAGATGTTTTTTTCGCGCCGCCGATCGACCTCGCGGATTTCAGCGCCTATTTTCCGGACGGCCTGCCGCGCTTCTGGAACCCGGCCGGTTGGGAGGTCGGAGAATGGGGCGTCGGCGTCAGGGACGGCTCGCTGTACCACTTCGTTCGGCTCGAACACCCCATGCTCCGGCTCGCCTCGATCGCGGAGCTCGAGCGCTATCCTTTCCCCGACCTGACGCCGCCGGCGCGGCACGCGCATCTTGAGGGCCGAATCCGACACCTCCACGAGCGCGGGCTGTTCGTCATCGGTTTCATGGAGTGGACGATTTTCGAGATCGCCTGGCACCTGCGGGGGATGGCCGAGCTGTTCAGTGACCTGGCCTTTAACCCGTCCTTCGCCGAATATCTGCTCGATCGGATCACCTCGATCCGCCGCTTCCAGGCGCGGCGCTTCGCCGAGGCGGGCGTGGACATGCTCAAGATCGGGGACGACCTGGGGACGCAGAGGGCCATGCTCATGAGCCCCGGAATGTATCGCGAATGGTTCAAGCCCCGGCACGCCGCGGTCATCCGCTCGGCGCGCGAGGCGCGGCCCGACCTCCCCGTCTGTTACCACAGCGACGGCAATTGCCGTGACATCATTCCCGACCTCGTCGAGATCGGGGTCACGGTGCTCAACCCCCTGCAGCCGGAGTGCCTCGACCTGGCCGAGGTCAAGAAAACGTTCGGGGACCGCCTGATCTTTTGGGGCGGGGTCGGGACGCAGACGACGATGCCCTTCTCCTCGCCCGACGACGTCTATAAGACCGTCCAGAGGACGATCGATGTCCTCGGCCCGACCGGCTACTTCCCATGCCCGACCCATGTCCTCGAGCCCGAAGTGCCCTGGGAAAACATCCTGGCCTTTCTCCGGGCCGTGGACGACTACCGCTTTCGTTATTAGCTTTACGACTATCTTCTATTGAATTCAGTGAGGTATAATCGTTCCGGGCAAGGAAAGGAGCGCGCGATGATCGCCGAACGTTCCGAATATAAGGGGAATCCGTTGCTGGTGTTGAAGAGAAATGAGGGCGAGAAATTTCCGTTCTCGTTCGGCCTCACCAAGGCCAAGCTGATCCTCGAGCATATCGAAGATATCAAGAAGTTCGTGGCCGAGAACGACAAGAATGCCCGATGACGTTTCTCTGGTCCTGTGCGGCGAAGCCGGCCAGGGGATCCAGACGATCGAGCAGGTCCTGACCCGGCTTCTCAAGCTGAGCGGCTATCACGTCTTCGCCACTAAAGAGTATATGTCCCGCATCCGGGGCGGGGTCAATTCCACCTCGATCAGAGTCTCCTCCCGACGGGTGGCGGCTTACAGCGACCGGATCGATATCCTGATACCGCTCGACAAGGGCCGGACTTCGCATCTCCAAAAAAGGATCGCTTCTTCGACCGTGATCCTGGGCGAAAAGGACAATATCGACGAAACCTGCGAAGCGGGGGTCTGCCGGATCGTTGAAGTTCCATTCAGCGCTAAAGCCCTGGAGATCGGCGACAAGCTCTATGCCAATACGATCGCGATCGGTGTCGTGGCCGGGCTTTTTTCGGTCGCCCGCGAGACCGTCGAAAGTTTTCTCCGTCGCTATTTTTCGCGCAAAGACCGGGCGACCATCGAAAACAACGTCCAGGCGGCCCAGGCCGGTTACCTGATCGGGCAAGGATTGAACATACGATTCGATGTCCAGCCCGATCCCCAGGCGGCCGCCGAGCCGTTGCTGAGCGGGGCGGAAGCGATGGCGCTGGGAGCGCTGGCCGGCGGCTGCAATTTTATCGCCGCCTATCCGATGACGCCGGCGACCGGCGTGATGACTTTTCTGGCCCAGCAGGCTAAGACTTTCGGCCTTGTCGTGGAGCAGGCGGAAGACGAGATCGCGGCGATGAACATGGCGCTCGGGGCCTGGTACGCCGGCGCGCGGGCCTTGGTGTCCAGTTCGGGGGGCGGTTTTGCTCTGATGGTCGAAGGCTTAAGCCTGGCCGGGATGCTGGAGCTTCCGGTCGTCATCAATTTAGGCCAAAGGCCGGGGCCGGCGACCGGATTGCCGACCAGGACGGAGCAGGCTGACCTCAGCTTCGCGCTTTATGCCGGCCACGGCGAATTTCCGCGCGCCATCCTGGCGCCGGGGAGCATTGAAGAAACCTTCGACCTGACCCGCCACGCTTTCAACCTGGCCGACCGCTTCCAAGTGCCGGTTTTCATCATGACCGACCAATACCTGATGGATTCTTATTACAATGTCCCCGGGCTGGAGCCGTCCGGCCCGGCCGAGAAGTACTTCGTCGAGTCGGAGCCGGGCTATCAACGCTACGCTTTGACCGAAGACGGCGTTTCGCCGCGCGCCATTCCCGGCTACGGCCGCGGCCTGGTGGCCGTCGACAGCGACGAACATGACGCGGACGGCCATATCAGCGAAGACCTCGACTGGCGGGTCCGCATCGTCGATAAAAGGCTCAAGAAAAAAGAGGGACTGGCCGCCGCGGCGCTGGCGCCGGAGCTGACCGGGCCGGCCGATTATCGGACTTTAATCCTCGGCTGGGGATCGAACGGGAACGTCATCAAGGAGGCGCTGGCGCGACTGGGCGGGAAAGGGACGGCCTGTCTCCATTTCCGTCAGGTCTATCCGCTTCATCCCGATACGTCGAAATATCTGAAAAAGGCCTCTAAGCTGATCGCGGTCGAAAATAACGCGACCGGCCAGTTCTGCCAACTGCTCAAGCTTCAGACCGGGTTCGATGTCGGTCATAAGATCCTCCGCTATGACGGGCTGCCTTTTTCGGTCGAAGCCCTGAGCGCCAAGATTGAGGCGATAGCCTAATGGAAAAAAAGGACTTTGATCCGGGGCCGATCGATATCGCCTGGTGCCCGGGCTGCGGGAATTTCCGGATCCTGACGATCCTGAAAGAGGCGCTGGCCGGCCTGGACATCGAGCCGGAAAATCTGGTCATCGTTTCCGGAATCGGCCAAGCGGCGAAGGCGCCCCACTACCTGAAAACCCATATCTTCAACGGCTTGCACGGGCGGGCTCTTCCCCCGGCCACCGCGATCAAAGCGGCCAATCCCGGCCTGGTGGTCATCGCCGAAAGCGGCGACGGCGACATGTACGGAGAAGGGGGGAACCATTTCATCCACGCGATCCGCCGAAACCCGGGGATCGTCAATATCGTCCATAATAACATGGTCTACGGCCTGACCAAGGGGCAGGCTTCGCCGACCAGCCAGTTGAATTTCAGAACTCCGGTCCAGGTGGACGGGGTCAGCGAAGCGCCTTTCAATCCTCTGGCGGTGGCGATAGCGCTCGACGCCTCGTTTGTCGCCCGGGCTTACTGCGCGGATGTCGAAGCGACGGTGGCGATCCTGCAAAAAGCGTTGAAGCATCGAGCCGGCTACGCGCTGGTCGATATTCTCCAGCCGTGCGTTTCATTCAACAAGGTCAACACTTATCAGTGGTTCAAAGAGCGCATCGGCTATCTGGAGCCGACCCACGATCCCTATGACCGGCAGGCGGCGTTTCGGCGGGCGATCGAGACCGACACGCTCCCGCTGGGGATTTTTTATCTCAATGACAAGAAGAAGCCTTTTGAAGAGACGTTAAGCGCCTACCAAGTCAGAAAAGAGCCCCTTTACCGGCGGGAGACCGACTTCGCGCTGCTGCGGCAGTTGATCGATTCGATGAAAGCCTGAACCGCCCGCGCCGGCCGTTGCTTGTTCAGGGCCGAAGTCCGGTATAATAAACGGGTGATACGAGGCTCCGAAAGGAAACGGCCGGCCCCGGGGCGTTCCGCCTTCGCAGGGCGCTTTGCCGTTATCCTCTGCCGGCCCGAAAGCGCGGAGAACATCGGCCTGGCCGCCCGGGCCATGGCGAACACCGGATTCACGGAGCTGCGCCTCGTTCGGACCGGACCCCTCGACCCCACCGCTCATAAAACGGCCGTCCACGCCGGGAAGATCCTCGACCGGGCCCGGATATTTCCTGACCTGGCGGAGGCCGTCGCCGACCTCCATCTCGTCTTCGCCGGCACCGCGAAGAGCCGCAAAAATTTCGAGATCCTTTCTTGGGAGGAGGCTCTCGACCGGATTTTGGCCGCGCCGTCCTTGGCCCGGATCGGACTTCTCTTCGGGAACGAACGGACCGGGCTGACCTCGGTGGAGCTCCGTCATTCCAACTTCAGGTTTACGATTCCCCAAGCGGCCTCACAGCCCTCCTACAACCTGGCCGGCGCCGTGCTCTTGACGCTCTTCGCGCTCTTCAGCCGGAGCCGGCGGGCGTCTCCTCTCCGGCGGCGCCGCGAGTCCCGTCCCCTTCCCAGGCGCGAGCAGGAACGATTCCTCCGGCTCATCATCGAGAAGCTCGACGCCGGGGGCTTCCTCCACGCCGCGAACCGGAGGCACATGGGGGAGAGGCTCTCCGACCTTTTCGGGCGACTGGCCCTGACCGACGAGGACAGGCGGCTGCTGCTGGCCGTGTTTTCGCAGGCGGCCCGGCAGCCGGACCGGCCGACTCAAGAGAACCCAAAGAACAAAGGAGCGACGCCATGAGCGAAAAGGACATCCTGGTCAGCTTCCCGGGCGGGGTCAAGGTCGACGCCTTGGTCAAGGGGTTCACGATCAAGACCGACCAACCCGTCCAGGCGGGCGGCGAAAACAGCGCGCCTTCGCCCTTCGACCTCTTCCTGGCCTCCTTGGCGACCTGCGCCGGGTACTACGTCCTGGCCTTTTCCAAGGAGCGGGCGATCCCGACCGAGGGCTTATCCATCCGGATGAGCACGAGCCGGAACGCGAAGACGAAGATGATCGATCTGATCACGATCGAAATCCTCCTCCCGGCCGGATTCCCGGCCAAGTACAAAGCGGCCGCCGTCAAGGCCGCCGAGGCCTGCGCCGTCAAGGCTTATCTCGCCAAGCCGCCCGCCTTCGTCATGGAAGCCCGGATCGGTTGACTCGTTCGCCGACGCCGAGCCCAGCCTTGCAGTACTCATACTAAGCCGGAAAACGGCTTAGTATGGGTGTCGATGATTTGACTTGATTCCGGTTCAGGTGGTATAAACAAGCTAACGATCATGCACCGTCTTATCGCCTTTATCCGCCTCCATTTCGAGCTCTTCATCATCCTTCTCGTCGTCGCCGGCATCGTCCTGATCGGGCTCCTCGTCACCTATAAGGTTTCGTTCCTGAATTTCTTCTTCCTTCCCGTCATCCTGGCCGGCTACTACCTGGGGAAGAGAAAAGCCGTCCTGATGGCGACCCTGTGCGTCCTGCTCGTCTTTTGCTTTTTCCTGTATACGCGGCTCCTCTCCCGCGGGCAGGCCACCTTATCCCTGGACGATCTCATCAGCCTGCTGGCCTGGGGCGGATTCCTGATCCTGACCGGCGCCCTGCTGGGGACCGTCTCCGACGAGCGGGAACGCAAGATCGACAGCATGCAGAAGGCCTATGTCGGAGTCCTGGGCGTCCTCCTCAAATACTTCGAGGTCGCCGACGAGGACAAGCCCCCTTCCCTGCGCGTGTCGCTGCTGGCCGGGATGCTGGCCAAGAAAGCCGGGATGAGCAGGGGCGACATCGAGAACGTCAAGTCGGCCGCCCTGCTGGTCGGGACGGGCGAGCTTAGAAGCAGCGTGCGCTTGTTCGAGGAGGTCGCCGAATTCATCCGCTCGGGGGGTCTGGGCGCCAGGACGAAAATCGGGAGCCGCGAGCAGGTCCTTCTCAGCACCACGGCTTCCCTGCTCAAGGAGGTTGAGCCGCTCCTTTCCGGCTATGTTCGGCACTATGTCGAGGACGCCGACCGGATCGAAAAAAACTTGGCCGAAGTCCCCAAGGGAAGCAGCCTGATCGCCCTGGCCAGCCTGTTCGACCGGCTCCGGACGACGGGCGAGGCGACTTTGGGGACGGAGACGATCCGGTCTTTCAAGGACTTCGAGCGGCTGGCCGGCCGGGCCTTCCCCGAGGCCGCGGTCCAGGCGCTGCGGGAAGCCGCCATCATCCTCGAGTCATAAATCGTCGTGTCCCCGATTGTGATTGGGATCGACCTGGCCGGGGCCGCCCGCCGGCCGACCGGCGCCTGCCTTCTGAGCGGCCTCCGGGCTGAGACGCGCCTCCTTTTCTCCGACGATGAGATCAAGGACTACATTCTGGCGGCCGCTCCCTCCCTCGTCGCCGTCGACGCGCCCCTGAACCTCCCCCCCGGCCGTCGCTCGATGGACGACCGGAACGGAGAGCACTACCGGCCCTGCGACCTGGAGCTCAGGAGGCGAGGCATCCCCTTTTTCCCGATCACGCTGGGGCCGATGCGCGGCCTGACCGAGCGCGGGATTCGGCTGCGGCGTCTTCTGGGACGGAAAGGGATCCGCGTCGTCGAGATGTATCCCGGCGGAGCGCAGGACATCTGGCATATGCCCAGGGCGAAGCGCGATCATGACGGTCTGCTGCGCGGGCTGAGAAAGCTCGGGCTCAAAGGCCTGCGCCGGGGGGCCTCCGACCATGAGCTCGACGCCGCGACCGGCGCCCTGGTCGGGCGCCTCTTTCTGGAGGGGAAGGCCGAGATCTTGGGCGACTTCAAGACCGGCGCCATCCTGATGCCCCGGCCTCCCCGCAAGAAAAAATGAACGGGAGAGTTCCGATGAGACGCAAGGCCGCGCGGCTTTGGCCGATTCTGATCCTGGGCTCCCTCCTGGGCGCGGAGACCGCGGCGGTTCCGCCGCGGAACGCGCCCGCGCCGCTCTATCGGGACCCCGTCTACGACGGGGCCGCCGATCCTTCCCTCATCTGGAACGATCGCGAACGGGCCTGGTGGATCTTCTACACCAACCGGCGGGCCAACGATCCGGCGGCCCAGGACGGCGTCCGCTGGTGTCACGGGACCGACATCGGGATCGCCTCGTCGGCGGACGGCGGTCTGACCTGGACCTATCGAGGGACCGCCAAGGGACTTGAATTCGAGCCCGGCCGGAACACGTTCTGGGCGCCCTGCCTCGTCGAGCAGGGCGGGATTTATCATATGTATCTAGCTTATGTCCGGGGCGTCCCGGCCGACTGGAGCGGGGACAGGCACATCGTCCATTACACGAGCAACGACCTCGCGACCTGGAAATACGAGGCCGTCGTCCCGCTGAGCTCGGAACGGGTCATCGACGCCTTCGTCTACGCGAAGCCGGGCGGAGGTTGGCGCATGTGGTATAAAGACGAAACCAACGGATCGCACATATATGCGGCGGACAGTGAGGACCTTTTCCGCTGGAAGGTCCAGGGCCCCGTCGTCACCGAGAAAGCCCAGGAAGGGCCCGCGGTCTTCTGGTGGCAGGGGGCCTACTGGATGGTCGTCGACCGCTGGCAGGGGATGGCCGTCCTGCGCTCGGCCGACCTCAGGCAATGGACCGAACAACCCCATACGATCCTCGGGCATCCCGGGAACGCGGCCCGATGACGCGGACATCGGACGGCACGGCGAGGTTCTCGTCCAGGGGAAAGAGGCGTTCCTGTTCTACTTCACCCATCCTTTCGGGGCGAAAGAGCATGTCCAGCCGGGGAAACACCGTTCGTCCCTTCAGGCGGCGAAGCTTGATATCGAGGACGGCAGGATCGTCTGCGACAGAAACAAACCGTTGGCGATGGCCTTGAAGCCGCCGGGCGGCTTCCGCCCGTCCGTTCGGCCGGAAAGCCCGTTGCGTTTGGAAACCTCCGACCCGAAGCTGGCGGCGGCTTTTGCTTGGGCGAAGGATCGGGCGTTGGATTACGTCTTTCCGGCCGAGGAGACCGGGGACGCAGTCGGCGACTGGTACGAAGCCGCGCTGCCGGGGCGTTTCGCATTCTGCATGAGGGACGTCTCTCACCAGGCCGCGGGCGGCCATGTCCTGGGCCTGGCCCTTTTCAACCTGAACATGCTCCGCAAGTTCGCCGCGGCCGTCTCGAAGTCCCGCGATTTCTGTTCGTACTGGGAGATCGATAAATATGACCGGCCCGCGCCCGTGGATTACAAGAACGACCGGGATTTCTGGTACAACCTGCCGGCCAACTTCGACGTCCTGGATGCCTGCTGGAGGCAGTTCCTGTGGTCCGGGGACCGGACCTATATCGATGGGCCGGAATTCAGGACATTCTATGAGCTGACCGTCGACGGCTATATTCGTGCTTGGGACAAGGATGGCGACGGAATTCCCGAGCACCGGCCCGAGGATGGGAACCGGGGTCTGGGGAGCTACGATGAGGGCCCCGCCTCCGACACGACGATGATGGGGAGCGACCTCATCGCCGCCATAGCCAGGGCCTATCGTTCCTTGGGGGAGATGCTCGCGCTCCGGGGGGAGCCGAAAGCCGCCGCCCGATATTTCAAAAAGGCGGATCATCTGCGCGCGTATTTTGGAAAGAATTGGTGGAGCGATCGTCTGGGCCGTTTCGCCGCCGTCTTCCTCCAGGGCCGAAAACCGATGTTCGAAGACATGTTCTGGAGCGGCCTCTTTCCCCTCTATTTCGGGCTTATTCCGCCGGGGCCGCAGAGGCAAAAAACAATCGACGGCCTTCTCGACAAGAGTCCCGAGGGGATCGAGATCGAGTCCTACCTGCCCGAGGTCTATTATCGCTACGGCATTAACGACGCGGCTTACGCCGAGCTCCTGAAAATCTGCGACCCGAGGACGCGGCGACGGGACTATCCGGAGGCGTCTTTCGCAGTCATCGGGGCCGTCGCGACGGGGCTGTTCGGCGTGCAGCCGGACGCGCGGGAGAGGCTGGTGGCCACCCGGTCGGGTTTGACGGCGCAAACCGAGTGGGCCGAGCTCAAGAACATCCCGGTCTTCGGAAACACCATCGAGGTCCGGCACTTGATGAAGGACGAGACGGCGTTCGAGAATTCGGCCGGTCCCGAGCTCGTCTGGAAAGCCGTTTTTCCCGGCCGCTGGGCGGAGCTCATCATGGATGGGACGGCGCGAACAGCCATGGCGGGCAAGGATGACAACGGCCGCGACGTCTCCTGGCTTCTCATCCGGGTCGGTCCCGGAGAACGCCATTCGGTGAGGACCCCTTCTAAAAGACTCGGAACGCGGCCCCCGCCCTAAAAGAAGTGGACTCATATGAAGGCCGAGCGATTCTTTATGATATTTTTGGGAGTATGGATGGTTGTCTTTTGCGGTTTCAAAACCCTCCAACATCTATCGTTCGGCACGAATGCCTGTGACCTTTCCATCGTCGACTACGGCTTTCATTACACCCTCAAGGGAGAGGTCATGGCCGACCCTTTTCACCAGTATGCCTTCGGCCGATGGGAAAGGGACCAGGGCACGCTGTCCTACACGCCCGGCCGCGTCAAAGGCTGGGAAAGCCATTTTGCGCTCCATTTCACTCCGATTCTTTTTTTATTGATTCCCCTTTATATCGTCTTTCCCGGGCCTCTGATCCTGCTCTATATCGAGGTGATCGCCATCGGATTTTCGGCCTGGTTCCTGTATCTTATCGCCCGAAACGTCTTCCAGGATCGGTTTCTTCCCGTCGTCGTGGCTGTCGTTTATCTCTTCTTTAGACAGCTGCTGATCGGTTTGATGCATGATTTTCATACCGAGCTGCTTTTTCCCGTCTTCTTTTTGGGAGCGTTCTATTTCCTGGCCATCCGAAAGAAGCCCCTCATGTTTGTTTTGTTCCTGAGCCTCGCCCTCCTTGTGAAAGAAGATATCGGAATCTATCTCTTCTTTTTTGGGATATTTGCCGTTTATAAGCTCAAGGAAAAACGGCTGGGGTGGTTGACGTCCGCGCTGTCTCTTGGCTATATTCTGCTGACTTTAGGATTCATCATTCCCTATTTTCGCCATCAAGCCGGGGGGGCCGGGTTCTATCTCTATGGGGCCATCTATGGCCAGGAGGGCGGGAGCCTATTCCGGATGATCGGCACTATTCTCAGCCATCCCGGGATTCTCCTCCAAGGGGTCGATTTCGGGCTCTTCTTCCGGATTCTGGCCGCCAACATCCTTCTCCCGCTTCTGTTTCTCCCCCTCGCGTCTTCCTTCGCGCTTTTGCTTGTACCGCCGCTGGCGGTGATGATCTTGAGCAAAATACCCCAGATGTATACGTTCGGTCTTCACTACAGCGCGACTTTCCTGCCTTTTCTTTTTCTGGCTTTGATCTATGGAATGAAGAACGTTCGGGATTTTGCGGCTTCCCGAAAGAGGCGGAAAATCCGGTTTATCATTTCCATCGTGGCCGCCGTACTGCTGCTGTTGAATCTGGCGAACTCCAACTTGTGGAGGATCATTCAACCCTCGCGCTATCGGGCCTTATCAACTTATTCGGGCGTCATGGAGCTCATCGGCCGGATTCCCCCCGAGGCTTCAGTGGCGGCCCAGTCGGCGCTGATCCCTCATATCCCCAAGCGAAAGGCGATCGTTATGCTGCCCGCTTTTCATGGAGAAGACTTTATCCTCGTCCAGCGGGGCGTCAATCTCTGGCCCTATACCAGGGAAGAGTTTGATAAGTTTCTCCTCCAGATCCAACAAAACCCTTCTTATGAGCTGATAGGCTGGAAGGGAGAGAGCCGTCTCTATCAACGAAAAATGAAACGGGGTTAACTGAATCGCTCAATCCCCTTCGCGGGATTCCACGGACGTAAGTCCGTAGAGGAATAGCGAATTCCCCGCTTCGGGGACAGGCGCTCCAACGACTGCAAAAAGTAGATCCCACGGACGCAAGTCCGTGGAGCTTCAGTAAAACATGTTGATTTTAATCCCCAGGAGCCGGCGTTTCCGTTCGTAGTACTGGCCTCTGGCGTCCTGCCCCCATTGATAAAAAACGCCGAAGGAAAACGGCAGGCGGGCATTGCTGATTTCTGTCGACGTCCCCCAGCCCAGGAACAGGCCGCAGGTCGGCGCATAGCGTTGCATGCCGTTGAAGGAACATTCAATCCCGAGATGAAGAGTTTTATGGGGAAAAAGAAACTCCTTGGATTCGATGCCAAGCCCGAAATCGAAGGGAAGATGGTAGGACTGTGGATATTGATAAAGATAAACCCCTACTCCGGCATAGGGTTTCAACGATTTGATGCCCGGGACAGAGTCAAGACTTATCGGCCAGAGAAGCTGGCCGTAGACGTAATATTGGGAGAACCTAATGGGTTTGGAAAACTCCGGGGCTCCTTGCAGAAAGTTGGAGCAGTCGTGCCCCAGGCGGAGCAGCAGGATGGCCGGCTTTATATAAAAAAGGCCAAATAGGCCGTACCGGGCGTCGCAGGTAATGTTCTTAAAATTCCAGACGCCGTAGCGGGTCAACGAGGTGAAGACGCTGAAATCGATCCCCCAGTGGAACCATTTGGCGGGAGAGCCCAGCCGCAGGCGCTTCCCGATGCATGTCTCGAACGAGGACATATCGCTCAAAACGAACAATAGAGGATCTCTGGGGGAAGCGTCCCGGAGAGTCAAATGGACGAGATAATCCCCTTCGTCCCGAAACCAGTTCGCTGATTCTCCGCTCGGTCCGTCCCCGAAGCGCTCCCCGTCCTCGAGAGCGATGCCGGAGGAGGACAGGAGAACAATGCATAAAACGATCAGGCCGATGCCTTTGGCAGGTCCCGACGCTCCGCTCAAGGCCCTCCTTCGCGGATGATATTCAACATCTCGACAGCCCTATTATACCAGGGAAGGGTACGGTCGGGGGCGATTATGGATTATGTCTTGGGGCAGAGGATCCTGACGGCTTTGGGCCAGACCTCGAGCTCGACCCGCTCCCGCCGGCCCAGGAACTCGCCGTTGTATTGGATCGGCAGCTCTTTCCCTTTGATGACGATCTTTTTAGCCTTGAAGTGCTTCTGGGTCCGCTGGAACAGGCCGAAGTAGATGAGGGGAAAAGATAGGAGATAGCGCGGCGGCGAGAGCTCGAAAAAGGTGATGTCGAGAAAGCCGTCGTCGGCGCGGGCCTTGGGAGCGATCTTCCAGCTGTAGCCGAAGTAGTTCGTCTTGGCGATGACGCAGTCGAAGAAACGGCTGCGGAGCGTCTTGTGCCGGAAGGTCCCGCCTTTGTCGTCGAGGCCGTCGAAGAGCTCGACCTCCTTGTCGGTCGCGGGAAGCAGGAACATCTTGCGCGCGGCCAGCAGGTGCCCCAGCATGCCGTGGATTTCGTGGTCGAGTTTTTTCGCGGTGACGGCGGCCGTGGCCCCGACGCTGACGAACCCGGCGACCCGGTCCTCGACCCGGATGAGGTCTGCCTCGCGCGGCTCGCCTTCGCTCAGGACGCGGAGGGCCTTGGTGGGATTCTTGGGAATGCCGAAGGATTTGCGGAAGGCGTTCCCGCTCCCAAAGGGGATGATGCCGAAGACGATGTCCTTCGTCTTGCCCGAGTCGAGGATGCCCTGGAGGACGTCGGCCACGGTCCCGTCCCCGCCGATGGCGACCACCAGGTCCGAATCGCGGCAGGAATCGCGGGCGAGGCCGATCGTCAGCTCCCGTTCGCCCAGGGTGTCGTGGACGCGCCCGGGCAGGGCGCGGCGGAGGTCTTCCCTCATCCTGCCCCGGCGCAGCCACTTCCTGTTGGCGGCCCGGGGGTTGATGATGCAGGCCGTCTTGTCCATCGCCGCCGTTTTGGAGCTCATGCCGTGACGCCTCTAAGCCGTGTATTTATAGCACTTCGGCCCGCCAGATGTCAAAATTCCCCGGAATAATTCTGGGGACACACGACTTAATTCCGGGGAAATAATTGACGTATTTGCAGAAATAATGCAGTGAATTAAGTCGTGTGTCCCCAGAATTATTCCGCGGGGGCTGGAGTCTTCTTCCTCTTTTTAAGCAGCTTGCCCAGGATGGGTGCGACGCCCACCGAAAGCAGGACCACCATGAGCAGGACGAGCAGGGTATCGGACAATTTGATAGCCCCGCCCGCCAAACCCAGGATGAAGAAGCGGGGCGTCCGCGAGGTCACGACGGCCAGGATATACTTCCAAAGGGGGTAGCGGGCCAGGACGACCAGAAAACGGAACGGATAAAAGGGGATGGGCGTGAACCCGGCCACCCAGAGCGAAATGAAGGGCGCTTTTTTGAACCAGGCGACGAGCTTTTGGACGCCGCGGCTCTGGAGCATTTTCTGGAAGACCTTGAGGTCGGCCACGTACCTGAACACGGAATAATTGATGACTTCGGTCAGGGCCGTCCCGGCGATCGAGACCAGGGCGATGGTCATGGGTCCGTAAAATTTGGAGAAAAAAAGCAGGACGGGCTCGTGAGGGACCGTGGCGACCAGAAACTCGGCCGGGAAGCAGTAAAAGAACAGGATCCACAGGCTCTTGCTCCGCCGGAGGGCGGGCGCCGCGATCCACAGGGTCAGCAAGGTCGCGACAAACGTGAGCTGGAAGATGAACAACAGCGTCCTGATCCGGCGCCGGACCCGTTCGGAGGGGAGCGGAATCCTTTCCGCTTCGACCAGAATCTGATTTTCGAGGGCGGGATTTTCTTTCCCGTCGTTCATGCGGCCTTCTCGGGGCGGCGGAGCCTGTGGATGTTGTCCTTGACGAGGTACTTGACGGGGCGTTCCGAGCCGCCCCGGATCGAGGTGTAACAGAAAGTGCAGTCGTTGTGCCTGAGGAAATCCCGCCGGATCTGGCGGGGCGAGGCATAATCCTTGATGATCAGTCCGCAGGGGGAAAGCGACCCGCTCGGGTTGACGACGAAGAAGCGGATGCCGGCCCGGCAGTCCGGGACCGATCCGTTCTCGAAGAAGGCGATCATGTTCCGGAAGACGTATTCCGAGGTGTAGATCGTATCGAAGCGGCGCTTGTGCTCGAGGAGGCGGCCGACGACGGCCTTGAACTCGGCCATTTCCTCGGCCGGGATCATGTACTCCTTCTTCTGGGTCCGAAGCCAGGTATAGGTGCTGAAGTTCATGCGCACCCCCCAAGCCCGGGCCTGCTCGGCCAAGGCTTCGAGGTCGCGGAAGTTGTAGCGCTGGACGACGCCCGAGAGGGTGACGGCCTTCGTCTCGTCCGGCCCGAAGCTTTCCATCAGCGTCCGGATCTTCTCGAACAGGCCGGGGATGGCCCGGAACTCGTCGTGGCGCTCGTCGGGATAATCAAAGGACAGCGAGAATTCGTCAACGCCGGCGGCGATGAGCTTGTCGTACTTGGCCCGGGTCAGGAGGGCGCCGTTCGTGGTCAGGATGATGTAAGGGGCGCGGTCCGGGACGCGGATGGCCCGGATGATGTCCTCGATATCGGGGCGGAGAAGGGGCTCGCCGCCCGAGACCTGGGCGACGACCGGCTTGAAACGACGGCTGAGCTCGCCGAACCGGGCGGCCGTCGCGCGCGCTTCATCGGGGGGGTTGGCCTTTCCGCCCAGATGGCAGTGCTTGCAGCGGGCGTTGCAGTTGTAAGTGACTTCGAAGGAGATGCAGAAGGGCCGCCGTCGGATGAAATTGACGATGCCCCGCCGGGCCAGCGATCGGGTCCGGGCCTTGGATTCCATCGAGCTCCTTTCTCGGTCAGGGTTATCGTTTTCTGCGAAGGATGTCAATTGAACATAATTTAATTCCGATCAAAATGCAAGCGAGAAGCGCGGGGAGGGGCCAGAACATCCGGGGGAGAAAAATGAGGGCGAGGGTCACGACCGTCGAGTTGACGAATTTCCCGGCCGGGCTGAAGTTCCAGCGATAGACCCGGCCGTCGACCTCGTAGAAATAGTTGGGCGAGATGAGGCCGAAAGCGCGGAAGCGGTTGCTGAGGTAGAAATCGACGAAGGCGAAGTCCAGGAGATAGAGGGTCACCGGCAGGAACAGCCAGGGCCGGACGTGGAGGAAGTTCAGGAAGAAGAAAAGAGTCTCGACCCGGTCGGCGATGATATCGATCTCGGCGCCGAGGACGGTCTCCTGCCGGAACAGCCGGGCGTAGTAGCCGTCGGATAAATCGCCCAGCCAATGGACGCCGAGCCCGATATAGTTATAGAGCGGGTTCTGGCGCAGGATGGCCAGAATAAAGAAGACGAGGGACCCGGCCAAGCGCGCCAGGGTGATGAGGTTGGGGACGCTGGCGAAGGCGTCCGGCCGGAGCGGTCCGATCAGCGAAAATCCCTCCGCGCCGGCCGCCTTAGGTCCGTCAACCGAATGGGATGGCATCGCTATCCTTTCAGGCGTGATAGGAACTCAGGGTTTCCGGGCCCCGTCGCCGATCCGGATCTCGCGGGGGAGAGGCGCGTCGTAGCGCCCGTTCCCGTCGACGTCGATGAAGACCGGGTTCGTGATGGCGTAGGGCAGGGCCGCCTCTTCGGCGCTCCGGGCGTTGACCTGGACGACGGGATAGAGCGGCCGCCTCCCCATGACCTGGCAGACGATGTACGAATCGCGGGCGAGAGTCAGGCCGACCCGCTGGCGGAACTTCCCCACGGCGCCATGAGAAGGCTCGACCGGGAATATGAGGCCCGGTTCGCCGTTGATGATCAGGCAGACTTCGTCGACGTCGAGCCAGGGCGCGCCACGGACTTCGATCTGGACCGAGACCTTCCCGTCGCGGCTGGTCAGGGTATCCCCGGATTCGGCGCGGTCGTCGACCTTGAGCTCGACGATCGGCCCGTTCGAGACGAATGAACGCCCTTTGCGGACGGCGTCGAAGAGGGCGGGCCGGTCCAGGGCGCGGCCCTCGCCGCCCGTGTACCTGACATAGGTCCGGGAATAGCCCGGCTCCTCGCCGTCGATGGCATGGGTGTCCGAGGAGCCGACGACCGGGAAGAAATAGCCTCGGTTCAGGAGATGAAGCCAGTCGGCCACGGCCCGATCGTTTCCCCCGTAGAAGACCGGGCCGTTCATGGCC
Organism: Candidatus Aminicenantota bacterium; assembly: GCA_963702005.1. Lineage (GTDB taxonomy): Bacteria > Acidobacteriota > Aminicenantia > Aminicenantales > JAFGBC01 > JAFGBC01. The sequence goes on along the minus strand of OY969696.1, from coordinate 4,038,120 downwards.
TCCATGACGTCGAAGTCCGTGCTGAACCCGGGCGAGGCCGAGGCGGCCGCCTCCGGGTCGAGGTCGTAATTGTTGAAGAAGCCCAGACTGCCGGAGCGGGGATGGTTGAGCTGACGCAGGGCCGAGGCCGACTTCTCGCGGGCGGCCGCGAGCAGGGCTTCCGGGCTCCCTCCCAAGGCCGAGACCGCCCCGTTGTTGTCCTCGTCGGGCGCCGGAGTCAAGGGATAGACGTTGAAGTGAATGAAGTTGTCGGGTGCGGTAACCTCGGTCCCAGAGAAGACGGCCAGGCGGTCTTGGAGCCCGAGCTCGGCCAGGGCCGGCGCGTAATCGTTGACGAAATTGTGATCCGTGGCTACGGCCACGTCGACGCCCTCCGCGGCCAGGGACAGGACGCGGTCCGGGATCCGATTGCTCCCGTCCGAGAACTGGGTGTGCAGATGGGGGTCGAGGCCGATGAGGCCGGGCGTCGGCACTGCCCTGTCGATGGTCATGACGATCTCGCGACTGTCATTTTCGAGGAGGCTCACGACCTCCTCTTCGATCGAATACTCGGGACCGCAGGAGGCCGTCACGAGATAGCTCCCGGCCGGGAGCGCGACCTCCTCGCTTTTGGCCTTGGGGAAGACGTGATTTCTGAACCCTTCCCAGCCCCGCCCGGTCGCGATCGGATCAGTGGGCTGGAAATAGGGCGTCGGAGTCGGGGAGAGGCCGATGAAGGTGACCTTGCCCGGGACGGGCTTGCCCAGCCCGTCCTGGAGCTTGAGCTTGACGGTAGCCAGCGCCGGGGCCTTGAAGACGCATTCGGCCGCGACGCCCGGCGTGACGTTCAAGTATTTCTTGGCGACGGCGGGGAAGAGATTGGCCGTGACCTCGTAGATTCCCGCGGGAAGGACGGCGTCCTGGCCGGGCCGATTTTCGAGGAAAGCCCGGAAGAAGGTCGAGGTGGAAACGGGGTCGCGCACGATGACCTCCAGACGATCGCCCCGATACTCCTCGAAGAACAGCCGGGCCGTCAGCGGCTTGATATTGAGTTCCCGGTAGATCGAGGCCAGGAGGGTTTCGGGCTTCTCGTCCACGAACAGATAATAGCGGACGGCGTAGGAAGCTCCGGGCGCGAGGGTCCCGGGCAGGGGATCGTCTTCGGACGGCAGGGGATTAGGGTTGATCCAGCCCAGAAAATGGCCGGGCTTCTGGTAGACCCGGAAATTGAGGCCGGGGAAGCGCTCCCGATTGTAGGGATTGAAGGAATAGGAGCTCTGGGCGTTGAAATAGATGTAGAAGCCCAGGTCCTTGAAGGCCGCGCTGCCGGTATTGGTCAAAGTCGAGAGGATCTCGATCCGGTCCGACCCGGCGCTGAAACGATAGGTCGTCTTCACTCGCGCCTTGTGCCCGTTCGCGTCCCCGTATCGGGCATCGCATTCCAAGGACAGGGTCCGGCCGGCTTGACCCGGCAGAGGGCGCGCGGATTCATAAGTCAGGTATCGAGTCCGGTCCTTGATGAGGAGAGCCGGCGCGCCTATGATCAAGGTATTGGCCAATCCTTTTCCGGCCGGGACGAAACCGATGATGCTCCCCTTGAGGCTTCCGGTCGGGAGGTTGAGCGTTGTCTTGAGGGTCCGGTCCGTTCCGCCCACGAGGGCCAGGAACCGGCCGTTCGAGACGAGCCAATCCCCGCTCCGCCAGGCGCCGCAGAAGGGCTCGGGCAGGTCTTGGGCCTTCGTCACCGACCGGACTTCCAGGGACGCGCACAGCAGGGACGGGATGACAATCAGGACGGCCAGGGTGATCCGGATGATTTTCATCAAGGCGGTTATCATCGGCGCCTCCTCGTTCCTTCGCGGATTTTTTCCTCAAGGACAGTTACGTTATAATAAAAAACAAATGATTTCAAATGCGTCGATCCCCTTCGCGGGATTCCACGGACGTAAGTCCGCGGGGCTTCAGTCGGTCGGCGATAATCCCGGGCGGAATTTTTACGTATTAAAAAGAGTCCAGGACATGCGATGAGAAACGCAGTCGCCGAGCCGGCGCCGGACACTTTGCCCGCGGCCGTCGAGGTCCGCGGCCTTGCCAAGACCTACCGACTGGGCCGGGTCGAGGTGCCCGCCCTCCGCGAGGTGAGCTTCCGGATCGAGACGGGGACCTTCGCGGCCGTGACGGGGGTCTCCGGCTCCGGCAAGTCCACGCTCCTCAACCTGGTCGGAGGCCTGGATACGGCCAGCGCCGGGACGATCACCGTCATGGGGAAGGATCTGGCGGAGATGAGCCGGGACGGCCTCGCCCGCTACCGCCGGAGCGGAGTCGGGATGATCTTCCAGTCCTTCAACCTTCTCTCCTCCCGGACGGCCCTCGAGAATGTCGAATTCCCCCTCCTTTTCGCCGGCGTCCCCAAGGCCGAACGGCGCGAACGGGCCGCCGCCCTGCTCGACCGGATCGGGCTGTCCGACCGCAGCCGGCACCGGCCCCTGGAGCTTTCCGGCGGCGAGCAGCAGAGGGTCGCCATCGCCCGATCCCTCGCCAACCGGCCTCCGCTCCTTCTGGCCGACGAGCCCACCGGCAACCTCGACAGCCGGACGGCCCGGGAGATCGTGGGCCTTCTGGCCGAGCTCAACCGGAGCGGGGAGCTGACGATTCTGATGGTGACCCACGAGACGGCCCTCGCCCGGGAGTTCGCCCATACCGTCATCAGGCTCCACGACGGCCGGGTCGAGGCGGAGGAGAAGCTTCGATGAGGTTCCGCGACCATCTCGAGCTCTCGCTGTCGAACCTCTGGAAGGTGAAGCTGCGGACCCTTCTGACCACGGCCGGGGTCGTGGTCGGGATCGGCGCCCTGGTCTCGATGATGTCCTTCGGCACCGGCATGCAGAAGAACGTGACCGAGACCTTTAACAGCCTCGAGCTTTTCAACGCGATCACCGTCTTCCCGTCGGGGTCGGGACCGGGCGGCTCGGACCCGGACAGGCCCAACCCGTCCCAGCCGAGGAGAGTCCCGTCCGGAGCGGCCAAGACCGCCCTCGACGACCGGGCGCTCGAAGATATCTCCAAGATCCGGGGCGTCGACTCCGTCTATCCCGACCTGAGCTTCCCCGCCCTGGTCCGGTTCAACGGCCGCGAGGAGTTCCGGCTGGTCCAGATCCTGCCGGCCAAGATCGCGGCCTCCCGGATGATCAAGCTCAGGTCGGGGAAACCGTATCTCTCGGACGATGCCGACGAGATCATCGTCAACGAATATCTCCTCCGCCGCCTCGATATCAAGGATCCGGCCTCCGCCGTCGGGAAGCCGATCGAGATCGCGTCGGTGTCGTTCGACCTGGGCCGTCTCAATCCCATGGATTTATCCTCGATTTTCCAGGGAGGGAAGCTCCCGGTCTCCCAAGAGACCTATGAGTTCAGGATCGTCGGCGTCAGCGAGAGCACCGGCTTTGGGCCGGGATCGGTCTGGAACGAGCTGATGATTCCGCCGGGGGCGGCCGGCAAGATCAAGAAGCTCCCCTTCACCAGCATCTGGGACATCTTTCGTCTCCAAGAGGGGACGAAAGGCTACGCCGCCCTCAACGTCCGGCTGTCCTCTCCCCGGGATCTGGAGGCCGTTAAAGCCCGAATTAAGAAAATGGGGTTTTCGACCTTCGCCCTGGCCGACCAATTCAGCGAAGTCCGCCGGGCTTTCTTCTACCTGGACATGATCCTGGCGGCGATCGGCATGATCGCCATCTTCGTCGCCGCCCTGGGGATCGTCAACACCATGGTCATGTCGATCCTGGAGCGGACCCGCGAGATCGGGATCATGAAGGCCGTCGGGGCCGGCGACGGGGACGTCCGCGCCGTCTTCTTTTTTGAATCGAGCATCATCGGCTTCGCCGGCGGGCTGTTCGGCTATGGACTGGGATGGGTCGTCAGCCGGGTCATCAACCGGATCGTCAACGTCCTGCTCGCCCGGCAGGGCGTCCCGGCCATCGATTACTTCGCCTTTCCTTGGTGGCTGTTCGCCGGGGCGCTGGGCTTCGCCGTCGCGGTCAGCCTGGCCGCCGGCATCTACCCCGCCCACCGGGCCGCGCTGGTCGACCCGGTCAAGGCCCTTCGTCACGATTAGCCGCGGCCGTCCGGCGCACGGCGGCTCCCCTCTTCCCTGAAACCCGGCCCGGTCAATTATTTTGCGCGGGGCCGGAATGGATCGCGGACCGCCGTCATCTAACGAGAGGACGATAGAGAGGCGAGGTTTTATATGACACACAGGAAGAAGCCTGAATGGGATTTTATTGTGAGCATCGGTCTTCTGATCGTGACCACGATTCTGGTCCTGGTCTTGGCCGGCTGCGAGAGCATTTTCGGCCCCAAATCCGACACGACCACGACCAGCGACGATGAGCAAGCTCGAATCATCGTCAGCAACGGCTACGGCGAGACGCTTGACATCTACATGGGCGGGACGTTTCAATTTGCCGTGGCGGACGGCGACAGCAAGAAGATCCATAATGTCTCGCTCGACGAGCACGACCTCCAGGCGAAGCGGGCCGGCACGGCCACCGTCGTCGATGAAACGACCATCGACGTGACCGCCTACCAGGACTACACCTGGTCGATCGGCGACCCCCCGGACATCAACGTGACCAACAAATACGGAGTGTCCCTGAAGGTCACCATGGACGGGACGTATCTCTTCGACGTGGCGGATGAAGAGAACCGCTGGATCATGAATGTCGCGTTCGGGGAGCATTTCATGAAGGCGCTCAAGGTCAGCGACGGCAAGGAGGTGGCCTCGACCACGATCGACGTCGAGGCCAACAAGGATTACACATGGACGATCCAATGACAAGCGGGGCCGCCGTGATCAAACGTTTCATCGCCATAATGCTCCTGGCGATCCCGGCCGTAGGAACGTCTCGGGCCGAGTATGCACGCTATCTCAGCATCGGCCTCCATCCTGGGATGCTGCTCTCGATCCACGGGGCTTACAGCGATTCGGCAACCCTTCGGGACACGGTCATTCCCGGCGCCGGACTCGGCCTCGTCCTTCGCTATCGCCTTGCCCCCCATCTTGCCCTCGACGCCGGCTACGGCTACAACTGGATGTTCCTCAAGGCCGAGAAAAGGCCCTCCGGCTATACGGACCAGAAACCCGCCCTGGTCCTCCCCATGTATACGCTGGGCGGGACCGTGTTCCTCGCCTCGGGGGGAAGCGTCGAGCCGTATCTGACGCTGGGGATGGGGCTCTGTCCCTGGCGAGTCAGCTCCCAAGCTTTTGGAGGATCGTATCTGGCCGTTCCCGACAACAGCGACGAACGGTTCTCCAAGACCAGCCTGGACTTGAACGGAGGGCTGGGGATCGAAATTAAGCTTTGGTCGAGGCTGTTCCTCTCGGCCGAGGCCGACTATCATTTGCTGTTCGCCAAGGACGCGGCGAAATTCGGGACGAACGGCTTCGGCCGGCAGGGTTTTCTGGGCATCCGGGCCGGACTCGTCTTTCATTTCGGCGGCGGCGAATCGGCCGAAACCGACGAGGACGCCGAGAAATGAAAGCCCAACCGGCGGGCTTGAGGCCGCGGACGCTGCGGAGCGGCCTGATCGCCTTGGGGATCCTGGCCCTGGCTCTGGCCGCGGCCGGCTGCAAGAGCCCGACCAGCCCCAGCGGGGGAGAGGCCGATATCATCATCGTCAATGATTACGGGGAAGCCGCGGACCTGTACATGGACGGCGCATTCAAGTTCACGATCGCCAACAAGATGACGATCGAGATCGACGACGTCTCTCTCGATGAGCATGTCCTGACGGCCAAGCGGACCGGGACCGATATCGTCATCGGTTCGACGACGATCGACGTCACCTCCAAGATCGACTATTCCTGGACGATCGACAACCCGCCCGACATCAACGTCACCAACAACTCGGGGATCGACGTGGCCGTGTCCATGGACGGTCAATACCGGTTCGACCTGGCCGACGACGAAAACCGCTGGATCATGGATGTCCCCATGGGCGAGCGGTATCTCAAGGCGACACGGCTCAGCGACGGGCGGGAAGTCGCGTCGACCACGATCAAAATCGAGGAGAACAAGGACTATGCCTGGACGATCGAGGTCATCGGCCTCCGCTGAGGTGTCCATCATGAAGCGCATAAGTTTGGGCTTGGCGGTCTGTCTGCTGATCGTATCCGGAGCGGGGGCCGGCCAATTATGGAATCGGCTGAGCTTCAGGCTGAGCCCGGGAGGGATCCTGGCCGTCGGCGGCAGCTACAGCGATACCGAGAAGCTTTCCAGCGTCGTCAACATCGGGGCCGGCCTGAGCGCGGCGCTCCGCTATCAAGTCAACGATTACCTGGCCCTGGATGCCGGCTATGCTTTCCAATGGCTGTCGGTCAAGAAAGCCCAGCGGCCCTACGCCTACAAAGAACAGGCTCCCGCCCTCAATATCCAGATGATATCCTTGAACGCGACGTTCTCCCTCGGCTCCGGCTATGTGGTCGAACCCTACCTGACCGCTGGGATCGGGATTTACCCCTGGCGCTTCAGCCAGACGGCCCTGTGGGGAAAAGCCTGGCCGGCGCCCTCCCAACCGGCCGAGAGCTTCTCGGACACCAGCCCGGGATTCAACATCGGGTTGGGCGTCGAGTCTTATCTTTTCTCCAAGGTCTTCCTGACCGCCGAGCTCAAATATCACTACCTGTTTTCGCGGGACGTCGACAAATTCGGGACCGATGACTTCACCCAGCAGGACTTTCTCGGGTTGACCATCGGCCTTCTCTACCGATTCGGTAAGACTTGAAAGGGCCGGACATGAAAAAGGCGGTGGGACTCCTGATCCTTGTCTTCGGGGCGCCGCTCCTGTTCGGACAAGAGATCGTCAATCGCATCGAGACCGTCGGAAACCGGCGAGTGACCCGGGAGACGATCCTCTATTATCTGACTTTGAAGGAGGGCGACTTTTTCAACGAAGACGCGCTGCGGCGCGACTTCAAGATTCTGTGGTCGACCGGCTTTTTCGCCGATATCAAGATGGAGGCGGACCAGGGATCCTCCGGAAAGACCGTCAGGATCATCGTCGAGGAAAATCCGGTGATCAAGAAGGTCGGCTTCAAGGGCGGAAAAAAGCTCAAGGCCGACGACATCGTCGGCAAGCTCAAGGAGAAGGACCGCTACCCGCTTCCTTACTCCTACGCCAGCCCCGGCAAGATCCAGCGGATCACGAAGGCGATCGAGGAGATGTTCGCCGAGAAGGGCCTCGCCGGCGGCGAAGTCCGGGTTGAGCGCTCCGTCCGGGACAACAACGAGCTGGGGATCGTCTTTCACATCAAGGAAGGGCCGCGGAATCGGGTCGGAGAGGTCGTTTTCGAAGGGGACCCTCCGGTCCACTCCAGCGTCCTGGCCGCGGCCATGAAAGACAACAAGAAGCACGGCCTGCTGTCCTGGATCGGCGGCAAGGACGTCTTCAAGGCGGACAAGCTCGCCGAAGACTTGTCCCGCTTGAAGTCCGCGCTCAGGGAAAAAGGCTATATGGAAGCCACGCTCGGCGAGCCCCGAATCGAGGAGACGACTAAGAGGACCATTTTCCTAAAAAAACAGGCGATGAAGCGCATCGTCATCCCGATCCGGGCGGGCGAGCGCTACACGGTCGGCGACGTCAAGATCGAGGGTCCCAAGATCTTGTCCGTTCCCGCCCTCCGCTCGATGATCAAGCTCAAGGAGGGCGTCGTCTATAACGCCAAGCTCAGGGAAAAGGCCGTCGAGAAAATCGGAGAGCTCTACCGGAACCTCGGCTATCTCTACACGCAGATCGTCCCGGTCGAAACCCTCGACCCCAAGGGCAAGCGCGTCCAGGTCACTTTTTCCATCCAGGAAGGCGAGGTCGCCCATCTCGACCGGCTCGAATTCAAGGGCAACACCTTCACCAAAGACAAGGTCATCCGGCGCGAAATGCTCATCCGGGAGGGCGATCGCTTCAGCTTGGCCCTCTTCAAGGACAGCGTCCTGAGAATCAAGCAGCTCGGCATCGTCGACCTCGAGAAAGAGCCGGAACTCAAACCCGATCCCGGGGACCCGACCAAATTAGACGTCACCGTCAACGTCAAGGAGCTCCAGCGGAACAACATCCAGTTTTCGGCCGGCTACAGCGGCTACGAGGGCACCTTCATCTCCCTGAGCTACTCGACGGTCAACTTTCTGGGGACGGGAGAAAACCTGGAGTTGATGGGCCAGGTTGGCAAGCGCATCAAAAACTACTCGCTGGGATTTACCGAGCCCTACGTTTTTGACATGCCCCTGAGCCTGGGCTTCGACATCTACAATCGCTACATCTACTATCCCGGCCTGTTCAGCCAGCAATCCCGAGGCATCAAGTACAACCTGGGCGTCCGGGCGGTCGGTTTCTGGATGACGAACCTTTCCTATGGGTTCGAATACACGGACGTCGGTGCGGTCAGCTCCTCGAGCGATGAGGCGACGTCAGCCTATAATCCTTATTATTACGGCGGGGGCTACGGATACGGGCACTACTACATCGGCAGCCTCTCGGCGGTCCTCTTCCGAAATACGGTGGATAGCCCCTTGACTCCGACCCGGGGGACGCTCTATCTGGTCGGATGCAAGCTGGCGGGCGGGATCCTGGGAGGCGAGGTCGATCTCATCAATCCCCAATTCGAGTGGACTTTCTACCATCCCCTCTTGGCCAAGAACGTGCTCGGCCTTCATGTCCGGTATGAGTTCGTGAAGCCGACCGGGCGCTCGGGAGTCCCCTTCTGGGAGAGGTTCTATCTGGGCGGGGAGAGGTCCATCCGGGGCTATGAGATCTATTCGATCGGGCCCCGCAGCGATCAAGGGGTCAACGTGGGCGGCGAAAAGTCCCTGGTGCTCAACGCCGAATATATCGTTCCGGTCGGAGGTCCGCTCTACGCGATCCTTTTCTGCGATGCCGGGAATGCGTTCGCCCGTCATGAGACCGTGAGCCTCGGGAACCTGTGCTCCTCGGCAGGCCTGGAGATGAGGGTGTTCGTCCCCGCCCTCCGCGTCCCGTTCCGGCTCATTTTCGCCTATAACAGCCGCCGCTTCAGCGGAGAGACCTCCAACTTCGCGTTCCGATTTGCCGTCGGTACGACGTTCTGAGGATGTCGCCGCCCCTGCGCGGAGGACGTGTCGACTCCCGTCCCGGATCGCTTGCCCCCCGTTTATGCTATAATCACAAACTTAAGGAGAGACCGCCGTCCCCGCAAAGGAGAAACGATGACCTCGCGAAAAATCGGCCCCCTTGTTCTAAGCGTGATCGTGTTCGGAATGGGAGCGCTCGCTTGCCGGGTGTCCCAGTCCCCGGAGGATATCGCGGCGCGCGCCCGCCGCCTCCACGACCGGATCCTGTCCATCGACACCCACTGCGACACGCCCTTCAACATCATGCGCTCGGACTGGAAAATCGGGGACCGCCACGACCCGTCTCTCCCGGGAAGCGGGCGGATCGACCTCCCCCGCATGAAAGAGGGACGCCTGGACGCGGAATTCTTTGCCGCCTTCGTCGGCCAGGGGCCGCGGACGCCCGAGGGATACGAAGCGGCCCGCCAGACCGCCCTCAAGGAAATCGAAGCCGTCCAGGGCATGTGCCGCGATTATCCGGGGCTGATCGGCCCGGCCTTGACGCCCGAAGACGCCCTGCGGCTCAAAAAGCAAGGCCGGCTCATCGCCTTCTTCAGCATGGAGAACGGCTACCCGATCGGGAAGGACCTCGGCCTCGTCCGGGATTATTACGATCGGGGGGTTCGGCTCCTGACCCTGGTTCATACCGCCGACAACGATATCTGCGATTCCTCGACCGACCGGAGCCGTCCCCAGGACGACGGCCTGAGCGAATTCGGCCGCTCCGTCGTCTGGGAATGCAACCGCCTGGGGATGATCGTCGATGTCTCCCACGCCTCGGACAAATCTTTCGCCGACATCCTGGCCGCTTCCCAGGCTCCCGTCCTCGCCTCCCACTCCTGCGCCCGGGCCGTCTGCGACAACCCCCGCAACCTCAGCGACGATATGCTCCGCGCCCTGGCCCGGAACGGCGGCGTCATCCAGATCTGTTTTCTGTCGGCCTACGTCAAAGCGACGCCGCCCAACCCGGAGCGGACCAAGGCCCTCCAGGAGCTTCAGAAGACCTACGGATCCTACCGGGATATCAAGGACGAGGAGACCCGGAAAAAGCTCCGGGCGGAATACGAGGCGCTCGACCTGAAGTATCCCGAAAACAAGGCGACCGTCAAGGACCTGGTCGACCACATCGACCACGTCCGGCGCGTCATCGGCATCGATTACGTCGGAATCGGGACGGATTTCGACGGCGGGGGCGGAGTCACCGGCTGCAACGACGTGAGCGGGATGGTGCACGTCAGCGAGGAGCTCATCCGGCGCGGATTCAGCGATCGGGAGATCGAGAAGATCTGGAGCGGAAACACCCTGCGCGTCTTCCGCAACGTCATCGAGGTCTCCCGCCGTCTGCGCTCTCAAAAATAGAAAAAGAAGGAGGCGTCCATGCCATCGCCGACCCGAGGAATGACACGGCGCGAATTCTTCTCGAAAACGGCCTGCGCGGCGGCGGCCGCCGCCGGGGCGGCCGGCTGGGCCCGGGGGGCCGAAACCCGAACCCCGCATCCGGCCCGGGATAAGGCCGGTCCCGTCCTATCCCGGACTCTGGGACGGACGGGACTGACGCTCCCGATCGTCTCGATGGGGGTTATGAACGCGGACAACCCCGAGCTTGTCCGGAAGGCCTCCGAGGTCGGGATGAGGCACTTCGACACGGCCGGCGCCTACGCCCGCGGCCGGAACGAGCAGATGGTGGGACGGGTCCTCAAGGAGCTCGGGGTCCGCGACCGGACCGTCATCGCGACCAAGGTTCTCATCCCGGGCGAGCAGCGGCGCTCCCTGTCGGCCGCCGATTTGAAGGATCTGTTCATCCGGTCGGCCGAACAGAGCCTGGTCCGCCTTCAGACCGACGCCGTCGACATCCTCTACATCCACGACGTCAGCCGGGCCGAGGAGATCCGCCATCCCGGGTTCCGGGACGCCCTGTCCGACCTCAAGAAGCGCGGCCGGATCCGCTTCGCCGGATTCTCGACCCACATGGGTATGACCGAATGCCTCGAGGCGGCGCGCCTCGACGGGTTCTACGATGTGGTTTTGACCGCTTTCAACTACGCCATGGCCGGGGATCGCGACCTCCTGGCGGCCATGCAAGCCGCCTCCGCGGCGGGGATCGGTCTCATCGCCATGAAGACGCAGTGCACCCAGAACTGGTATAAGGAGGAACTGCCCCGCGATCAGCAGAAGTACTACGAAGTCCCGATCCTCCACACGGCCGTCCTCAAGTGGGCCCTCCGTCATGAATTCATCGCGACGGCCGTCCCCGGATTCACGACCTTTGACCAGCTCGATACGGATTGGTCCGTCGCCGGGGGGCTCGACTATACGCCGGAGGAAGCCGCTTTCCTCAAAGAGACGTCCCCGGCCGCTCTTGCTTATTGCATCCAGTGTCGCTCCTGCCTACCGTCCTGTCCCCGCGGAACCGATATACCAAGCCTGATGAGGGCCCGGATGTACGCGGCCGTCTACGCCAATTTTGGGCAGTGCCGGCAGACGCTCGAGAACATTCCTCGGGATCGGGGTTTGGCCGGTTGTTTGTCTTGCCAGGAGTGCAGCGCCACCTGCGTTCGCAGGGTCGATATCGCGAAGCGGATCGGGGATCTCAAGGTCCTATTCGGGTAGGCGAAGGAGCGTTTTACCACGGCCGGATATGTAAATAAACTTTACGTTCCCTTGCCTTATTTATCTCATTTTCCTCATGTTGCGGCCGATCTCCAGGGACCGGCCGGAGTCCTTTATGGCATGAAGTTTGCTTTTGTAGGTCCTGATGAAAAGAACGGTGGTTTATGGATTTTGGAAAGGATGCTTTTTTCCTGATTATTCATTATCATGGTGAAGACTGTCGGCATGTCATTCCAGCGACGGCGGCGCATCGGGGCCTGGTTCTTGATCGGGACTCTGTTCCTCGGATCTTCCTTGGTCGCGGCCCAGACCGGCGTCCGTCGCGAGGATCGGCCGCGGACGGGAGGCACCCTGAGGATCAAGCCCTTTGCCAGCGGCCTCGATACGCGGCTCGACCCCGCCTTGCCGGGTCATGTTTTCGTGTTCGAGCAGATCTATGACGGCCTGGTCCGGCTCGACAACAACCTCAATATCGTTCCCGCCCTGGCCGAATACTGGGTCATTTCCGAGGACGGCCGAAAGTACACTTTCCAGCTCCGGCGCGGAGTCAAGTTCCACCATGGGGCCGAGGTCACGGCCGATGACGTCAAATTTTCTCTCGAAAGACTCCTCACTCCAAAATCGGACGCCACGTTCCGTCAATACTTCCTCCCCCGAATCGTCGGCGCCCAGGATTTTTTTGAGGGACGGGCCGACGGCGTCGCCGGTTTCGTCGTCAAGGACAAGTCCACCTTCGAGATCCATTGGAAGAATCCCTACGTCTCGGGGCTTTATCTCCTCTGCATGTCCTTCTGCAAGATCCTGCCCCGCGACCTCGTCCTGTCCCAGGGCGATGACTTTTTCCTCAAGCCCCAGGGCACCGGGCCGTTCAAGTTCGCCTATTGGATCAGGGACCCCAAGCTCAATATCGTCGGGATCCGGATGGATCGCAACGAGGATTATTTCGGCCGGAAGGCTTACCTGGACGGCGTGGAGTTCAGCCCCCACTTCACGGAGGACCAGTTCCGAAGCCAGGACGTCCACATCTTCCCCTGTCTTTCGGACAGGTTGTCCAAGCCTCCCTACCAGGTGGTCGAGGACGGATCTTTCGACGTTAGCTTCATCGCCTTCAGCTGCCGGATTCCTCCCCTCGACGACGCCCGCATACGCCGGGCCCTGACCTTGGCCATCGACAAGAACCGGCTGGCCGCGGCCGCCACGGGCTCCTATTATCTCCCTCTGGTCACCAATAACATCATCCCGGTCAAGATCCCGGGCTTCTTCCCGATCGACGACCGGGACGGCTACGACCCGAAGCGGGCCAGGTCCCTTCTGGACGAAGCCGGGATCGACATCGCCCGCGACCTCCCCGTCCTGACCGTGGCCCAAGCCCGGACCCAGCGTGAGGACCGGAAGAGGATGTCCCGGGAGATCAAGGATCAGCTCGAAGCCCTGGGGATCAGGGTCGAGTTCCAGACCGTCTCGGACTGGGCGAGCGTCCAGAGGATTGAAACGCCCTACCTCCTGTTCTTCGACTGGAATACGGACTTTCCCGACCCCGAGAACATCATCCAGCCTCTGTTCGAATCCAAGGCCATCGCCAATCAATGGATGATCGGCTACTTCAACGCCGAGGTCGACCGTCTTCTCGAAAAGGCCCAAGTCGAACCGAGCTCGGCGCGGCGGACCGAGCTGTTCCGGGACATCGAGCGGATCCTGCTCGAAGAGCGTCCGGTCCTGCCCCTGTTCTCGATCCGGCGCCGGGTGTCCATCCAGCCCTTCGTCCGGAACGTCAAGCTGCCGCCCCTCGGCCTGCAATTTTTGAGCGCGAAAGACGTCTGGCTTGAAAGGTGAACGAACGAACGTGAAGTGGAAGATTTCCCTCCACACGCGGTTCGCGGCCTGGATCACGGCCCTGCTGACCGTCTTGGTCGGGTCCGTCCTGTTCGTCATCGAGAAGCGCGAGGTCGGGACGATCTTCGAGCAGACCAAGAACCGGACCCTGATCATTGCCGAATACCTGGCCTCGCGCAACCTGCGGTCCCTTATGGAATGGGACACGGCCTCCATGCAGGAGACGATCGACGAACAGATCGAAAAACGCCTTCTCTATGTCATCATCTACGACCGATACGGGAAACCGCTGGCGGCCAACGCTTCCATCCAGGCCTATCCCGAAATCTACGCCCGCTCCGGCCTACGGGCCGATGTCGCTGAGGGGGAATACGAGCTCCAGACCCGGACGCTCCTGACCGGGGGCAAGCTCCAGAACGTCCTCGAGGTCGAGCTTCCCATCTTCGCCTCGGGCGTGCCGACCAAATGGGGCTCGATCAAGATCGGCCATTCCCTGGAGGACATGGCCCGCGAGGTTCGCCGGACCCGCCGCGTCCTGCTGTTGATCGGGCTGGGCGGGTTCCTGGTCGGCCTGATCGCTTCGAACCTGCTCGCCCGCCGGGTGACCCGGCCCCTCAAGAAGCTCGTGGCCGGCACCGTCCAGATCTCCAAGGGCGATTTTTCCCACCGCATCAACCTCGCCTCTCGGGACGAGCTCGGCGACCTGGCCCGGAGCTTCAACGAGATGACGGCCCAGCTCCTCCAAGCCCGGGAGCGGATGGAAGCCGCCAACCGCCGGCTCGTCCAGGCCGAGAAGCTGGCCTCGATCGGACGGCTGGCCGCGACGATCGCCCATGAAATCCGAAACCCGCTGACGTCGGTCAAGCTCAATATCCAGAAGATCCAGGAGAGCGAGCGGCTCGACCCCGTCGAAAGGGAGCACATCGCCCTGTCCCAGGAGGGGATCGGTCAGATCGAGAAGTTCATCAAGGAGCTGCTGAGCTTCACCCGGGCCTCGGAGCTGATGAAGGAGCGCTTCTCGTTCGAGACGGTCCTGGACGAGGCCCTCAAGCTCCTCCGCGAATCCTTCGAGGAGAAGCGGATCGTCCTCAAGAAGTCCGTGGCCGGGGACCTGCCGGCCGTCTCCGTCGACGGCGACAAGATGCGGCAGGTATTCCTGAACGTCCTCCGCAACGCCTTGGAGGCCGTCGAGGCTGGGGGCGAAATCCGGATCATTCTGTCGCGGACCCGGGAGGAGGGGCGCACGCGAATCCAGGCCCGGATCGGGGACGACGGCTGCGGCATCCCCGACAAGGATTGGGAGAATATCTTCGAGCCGTTCTTCACGACCAAAGCCGCCGGATTCGGGCTGGGCCTGGCCAACGCCCGGAAGATCGTCGAGCAGCACGGCGGCGTCATCAAGGTCGTCAAGAAGCGGGGGCGGGGGAGCTGCTTCCTGATCTCCCTGCCCGGCGAGGAGGACGCATGAAAACGATCCTGATCATCGAAGACGACAACCTGGTCGGGAGGACCTTGACCTCCCACCTGGCCAAGCAGGGCTATGAGGTTCATCTGGCCGCGGCCGGCGAGGACGGCCTCGCCCGCCAGGTCGAGATCCAGCCCGACCTGGTCATCCTCGATATCCGGCTCCCGGACATGAACGGGCTCGAGGTCCTCCGCAAGCTCAAGGACAGGACCAAGAAGGTCCTGGTCTTGGTCATGACCGCCTTCGACGACATGAAGACGACCGTCGAGGCCATCAAGGCCGGCGCCTTCGAGTACCTCGTCAAGCCGCTCGATTTCATGGAGCTCGACCTGGCCATCGCCAAGGCCTTCCAGGTCCGCTCGCTCGAGGACAAAGTCCATTATCTGGTCGAGGAGATGCAGAAGGAGTACACGATCGACAACCTTATCGGCCGCTCGGCGCCGATGCGCGAGGTGTTCAAGCTCATCGGCTCGGTCGCCAATACGCGGACCAACGTCCTCATCCAGGGCGAGAGCGGGACGGGCAAGGAGCTGGTGGCCAAGGCCATCCACTACAACAGCCTGTTCCGGGACGAACCGTTCATCGTCATCAACTGCTCGGCCATCACGGACACGCTCCTCGAGTCGGAGCTGTTCGGGCACGTCAAGGGGGCCTTCACCGACGCCGTCGTCGAGACGCGGGGCAAGTTCGAGATCGCCGGCAAGGGAACCCTGTTCCTGGACGAGATCGGAGACGTTTCGGCCAACCTCCAATCCAAGCTCCTCCGGGTCATCGAGACCCGGGACTTCATGAAGGTCGGCGGCGAGAAGGTCCTCAAGACCGAGGCTCGCATCATCGCCGCCACGAACCAGAGCCTCTCCGTCCTGATCGAGAAAGGAAGGTTTCGCGAGGATCTCTACTACCGGCTCAAGGTCGTCGAGATCCACCTCCCCTCCCTGCGCGAACGGCGGGAGGATATCCCCGACCTGGTCGGCTATCTCCTGGAAAAGATCAATCGGGACCTCAAGAAAAACGTCCGCAAGGTCCCTTCCGACGTCATGAAGATCCTGGCCGATTTCCCCTGGAAGGGGAATGTTCGCGAGCTTGAGAACGCCCTGACCCGGGCCGTCATCCTGGCCAAGGGAGACGTCATCCAGAAGGAGAACCTCCCGCTCGAGCCGGCCGAGAAAAAGGTCTTTCCCAAGGACCTCGTCTCGCTCAAGGACGTCGAAAAGAGCTACATCCAGCACATCTTGGCCGTGACCAAGGGCAGCAAAACCCGGGCCAGCCAGATCCTTCAAATCAGCCGCCCGACCCTGGACAAGAAGATCAAGGAGTACAAGATCGACCTCTCTCAGCTCGCCTGACGTGCCCCCGTCCTTCTGTAAACCTGTAAATAATCTTCGGCGCTCCTCGCGGCCGGGCCCCGGCGGATTCCCCCGATAATCCGGTCATCAGGGTTGGCACGATTCTGGCTTCTCAGGAAGCGTGGAAAGGAAAAAAAGCGATATGGATGCCAAGCGGATCGTGGTCGTGGACGACGACGAGTCGATCCGGAAGACTTTCTTCCTGATCCTGAGCCGGAAGTATCTCGTCTACCTCGCCCGCGATGTCCAGGAGGCTTTGGCCCGCTTCCGGACGGCCGACGTGGATTTAATCATCGCCGATTTCAAGCTCCCCGGGGCGAACGGCGTCGCCAACGGCCTGGACATGATCGCCGAGTTCCGGAAGTCCGGCTACCGGGGCAAGATCATCCTCATCTCGGCCTTCCCGGACCTCATCCGCCGCGAGGAGGTCCGGAGCTTGGCCATCAGCGATTTCTTCGTCAAGCCGCTGGACCTCCAGGCCTTCAACCGCTCCATCGACGGCCTGCTCGAGTCGAATTCCCGGACCGGCCGGAGCGCTTAAAGGACGCCATGACACCCGATGTCGATCGCCTCAGTGAGGAATTCCTGAGGATGAAATACGTTCCTCTCCATCCCGTCCGGCGCAAAGCCGTTCCTTTTTCGTTCGACTCCTTTAAAGGTTAGGATCCGGCCCCTGGGGACAGGATCGGAATCTAGGACGGCCCCCGGTCGCTCGGGAAGGGAAGGCCGGCTCGTCCGAGGGCTTCCTCCCCGCCGACGAATCCGCTACAATGACCGCCATGGAGGTTTCGATGAGGAAGTCCGCTATTGTCTGGGCAACCCTCCTGATCCTGGCCGTCCCCGCGGTTCCGTTCGGCCTCGCCCGGCCGGGCCAAGCAGTCGTATCGGTTTCTGACATCCTGAAACGGAACGTCGCCGCCGCCGGCGGGGAAGAGCGCCTGGCCTCGCTCCGGAATCTGTCCCTTACGGCGGGGGGAAACGTCTTCTATGTCACGCCGGCCGGGACGATGAAGGTCGTCGTCCAAGGCCTGCCGCCCGCCGTCATCGAAGTCATTCTGGTCGACCGTGATCTCATCCGCCGGAACAGGCTCAACGAGATGGTCGAAACCCCGGACGTCGAGAAAGCCCGTTTTGCGCTCTACGCGAAGTTGTTCGGCGGCTGTTTCGCGCTCCGCAACTTCGCCTCCGCCCTCCGCTTCGAAGGGACCAGGCGCTTCGGGCCCGAGTCCTTCTACCGGCTCAGCGCGGCCCTTCCGCCCATGACGGCCGAGTTCGACCTCGACACGGCCGGATGCCTTCTTCGCCAGGTCGCCTTGCGCGGGACCAATCCCGACGGCAGCCGCTATGAAGAATTTTTCGATATGGGACCCTACCGCGACTTCCAGGGCGTCAAGATGCCTTCATCCTGGTTCCGGTCTCTGGTCGGAGGCCGCGGCAACCTGTCCGAGGTATCCGACGTTTCTTTCGATGTCCCCCTCGACCGGGACTTTTTCACGACGACGGCGGTCAATGCCGGAGAGGTCAAGGTCGCGGCCGGCGTCCTCGAGGGCAACATCCTCAACCTTCTCGACCAGGGCGGGAGCTTCGTCGTCGTCACCAACTGGACCCCCGGGCAGGCCGAAAAGGCGGGATTGACCTCGGGAGCGGGCCTGACCTTGAGGATCGGGGACCTGGAGCGGGAGGCGGTCTTCTTCGCCCGTGCCAGCGAAGCGGACAGCGCCAACGCCTGGCAGCCCGGCGCCCGGATCATGACCTTCGATCCCCAGCGCGGGAACGTCCTTTGGATAGAGTTCTTTATGCCCTCGCCCGAGGAGACGGCTGCGATCAAGGAGAAAATCAAGGGTCTCGGCCCCGTGGCCGTCCGTCTTCGCGAGCGGTGAATAAGCAGTGAAAGGAAAATAGTCGATGACGAGCCGTCGCAATTTCTTGGGCATGTTCTCTTCCGGCTTATTGGGATTTGGCATGGCCGGCCGGGCCCCGGCCTTAGGTCAAAACGCGGAGCCGCCCCGGGTCCGGAAATACAACTCGTTGGGCAGGACCGGACTCAAGGTCTCGGATGTCAGCTGCGGCGCCATCTCCCTCTTCAACCCCAACGTCCTCCGCTACGCCTTCGACTGCGGCGTGACCTACTTCGACACGGCCGAAGGCTACCTGAGGACCCAGAGCGAGACTTTTATGGGCCAAGCCCTCCAAGGGGTCCGGGACAAAGCCGTCATCGCGACCAAGCACGTCCTCCAAATTCCCAAGGACTTGGATCGAGCCGCCATCATCCGCCGGATGGAAGCCAGCCTGCAGCGCCTCCAGACCGATCATGTCGACGTCGCCCTCATTCATAACGTCGGCGACCTCGGCGTCCTCAAGAACGAGGAGGTCCAGGCCGCTTACGCCGAGCTCAAGAAGGCCGGCAAGGTCCGCTTCACGGGATTCTCGACCCACAACGCCAAGCTCACTCTGGCCCAGGCTTTGTCCGAGCCCTTCGTCCAGGTCGTCCTGTTCATCTACAACCACATGGAAGGGCCGGCCCTCGAGCCCCTCGTCCAGAAAGTCCGCGAGGCGGGGATCGGGACGGTCGCCATGAAGGTCTTCGCCGGGAACCAGCAGGGGCGGCTCAAAGGTCTGATCAACGCGGAGACCAGCTACCCGCAAGCCGCCATCCGCTGGGTCCTGAGCAACTCCCTCATCGACACCTGCATCCCGACCATGAGCAGCTATGCCCACGTCGAGGAATATCTGGCCGCCTCCGACCAGCCTCTCGACCGGGCCGCCCTCCAGACGATCGCCCGCTATCAGCGCGAGGCCGGTTCCCGCTACTGCCGGGTCAGCTGCGCCGATTGCCTGTCGTCCTGCCCGCGCGGGGTGGCCGTCAACGAGGTCCTCCGCTACGCCATGTATTTCGAGGACTACGGGATGGAGAAGGAAGCCATCCGATACTACGCCGAGCTCGAGACCGGCCGCAAGCCCCTCGACTGCAGGTCCTGCCGGGGCGCCTGCGAGAAAGCCTGCCCGTTCGGCCTTAAGGTCCGGGAGCGGCTCATTCGCTCCCACGAACTTCTTACGGTCTGAGCGGCGGCGGACAGCCGGCAATGGGGGGCCTTCCCTTCTTGCCGCTCCCCCCGATGTAAACATTTTTTACCCTCCCTGAAGTTTTTAACATCGGTCACTCCTGTCTCGGTCTTCTAAAGGGAATAAAATCCGGCTCCCTATTGGCATGAAAGTTGCAATTTTTTTTTATTCAATCCCCCTTAAACCATCCTCTCTCTTCCCCCTCCTCAAGGGAATAAGGGGGATTTTTTTGAACCGATATTTCCATTGACATCGCCGGGATTTCTCGCGGATGATTGGTATCCGATACGTCATGCGGCTCGGTTCAAGAGGAGAAAGAAAAATGCCTGATCGCGCATCGGTGAACAAGATTTCGGCCGCCACCCTGTCCGTGTGGGGAGGCGAGGAGGAATCCCTGGTGCAGGGGGCGACCCAGGTGCCGGTGGTATACAGTGCCGCCTATGGTTATCCCGACGTAGACACATGGTTGGATGTGGCCCTCGGCCGAAGGCCCGGTCACATCTATTCCCGCAACACCAATCCTACCGTACAAGCATTTGAAACCAAGGTCCGCCTTCTCGAGGGCGCCCGGGCGGCGACAAGCTTTGCCACGGGCATGGCGGCCATCAGCAACACGCTGTTCACCCTGCTTTCGCCCGGCGACCGAATCGTCTCGATCAAGGACACCTATGGGGGCACGAATAAGCTGTTCCTAGAATTCTTGCCCCGCCTCAACGTCCGGGTGGACCTCTGCGACACGACGGATCATGAACAGATCGAAGCCGCCATCGCCCCTGGCTGCAAGGCCGTCTACCTGGAATCCCCCACCAATCCTACGCTCAAGGTGATGGACATCGCCCGGCTGGCCGCCGCCGGGCACCGCGTCGGGGCCACCGTGGTGGCCGATAATACCTTTGCCACCCCCATCAACCAGAACCCGCTGGCCCTCGACGCAGACCTGGTGATCCACAGCGCAACGAAGTTCCTGGGCGGTCACGGAGACGCGCTGGGTGGCGTTGTCTGCGGCGATCCCGTATGGATTCAGCGCATCTATCACTATCGTGAGATCACGGGGGCAACCCTCGACCCGATGGCGGCTTTCTTACTAATCCGGGGGATGAAGACGCTACACCTGAGGATCAAGCAGCAGAACGAAAGTGCCCTACGCATCGCCCGCTGGCTGCAAACCCATCCGGCCGTCGCCGCCGTGTTTTATCCGGGGTTGGAAACGCACATTCATCACGATATCGCCCGGCGTCAGATGCGCGGTTATGGGGGCGTGCTGAGCTTCATGCTTAAGGGCGGCTCCGCAGCCGTCAAACGTGTCTTGCCCAAGCTCCGCCTGGCGCACCGGGCCGCCAACCTGGGCGCGGTCGAGACCATCGCCGGGCCCCCTGCGACGACGAGCCACGTCGAATGCACCGTAGAGGAACGCGAGGCGATGGGCATCCCCGAAGGGCTGATCCGCTACTCGGTGGGCATCGAAGATACTCAAGAGTTAATCGCCGACCTCACCCGAGCGTTCGAATCCGCCTAGGAGAACAAGGATTAAAACAGGTGCCAAAATAGTATGGCAGCTGAGGGATCGTTTCACTTCAACCGCAGTCTTCCCCCCGGCAGAAAAGCTTCCGGCCGTGATATCGACACCCCGGGCCGGTTTCAACGAGCCGCTTTCTCAGCCGGCGGCAGGGCGTTCCAGTTGAGGAGCGCGTTCCAGAGGAACCGGTAGTCCGAGCGGTTCAGGTCCCTGTGGATCGGATTGAAGTTGTAAGCGAGGACGCGGCCCCGGCCGGCCGGGAGGTCGAGGATCGCCGGCCGTCCCTCGAGGTCGTCTTCCCCCTTGACGGCGCCGCTGACGAGCATCTTGACCTCATCCTTCCTTGCCTGCTCCTTGGCGTCTTTCGGCTTGCCGGCTTCAGGTTCCGCCTCCTCTCGGTCCTCCGTTCTGGGCTTTGTGCCCCATTGGAGAACGACACCGCGCCGGCCGGCGACGGCGATATCATAGACGGGCATCCCCCTGCGGAAGGCCGACGTGACCTCCGGGTAGCCGTAAGCCAGGGGATGGTCGGGCCTCACGAACTTCACCTTGAGCTCCGAGCCCGGCGTGAAAAAAGCGCCCGATTTCCGGTAGACGTCGCTGACGAGCCCCCCGTCGAGGGCCAGCGCCGAGCCGTTGCCGAGCGTGATGAGCTGCCCGCCGGCGTCGAGATACTTTTCGAGGTTCGCCATGCCGGCCCAGCCGATCCCGCCCGTGATGTCGTCGGTCGCGTCGGGAGTCCCGTGGCTCGGGAATTCCTTTGTCTTCGTGTAGGGCATCGGCCCGTACTTCTTGTCGATCCCGTGGATCTGATCCTTGAGATCGAGATAGTTGTGGCCGAAGAGGATGATATCGAATCGCTCGCGGAGGCGTCCCGCGCGGATATCGTCGTCGCGGATGTAAGAATACGGGATCTTCTCCCGGTCGAGGACGTAGCGGACCCAACCGACCGACTCGGTGTCGGCCCAGGTGTGCCAGACGGCGAGGCGCGGCAGCTTGGACTCGTGTCGCGGAACCTCGGGGACGGCGGCCGCGCTCTCGAAATCCACGGCCAGCTCGGCGGAGGCGCTGTTCAGCGCATCCATCAGTCCCTTTGCGTCCATCACGATCCAGGACCCGGCCGGATAATCCACGCCTCCCGACTTGAACGGCTTCTCGGCGATCTCGACCTTAAAAGCCGCCAGGCGATTCCGGAGCGCCAGAAGCGCCTCCTGGCCCGTGTCTTTCATGAGGAAGACGGGTCCCGCTCCGCCGACCTTGCCCTGGGGTTCGAACCCCGCCTGGACCGGCGTGACCGGCACGTCCCTGACTTTCGCGTCATCGATCCGCTTGGCTTCGAGGCCGTAGTGGACGGGCAGGGCCCAGGAAACGTCGTCATAGGGCTCGTAAGGAGTGTCGGCCGGGAATTCCTGGGGAAGGAGCAGGTCCACGGCGTAGTTCCGGTAGAGCTGGTCGAGCCGCACGACATAGGTCCCGGCGGCGAACTCCCCCTCCTCGACCTTGAAGCCCGTGGACGCCCGGGAGACCTCGATCCCCTGCGTCTGAAGGAGGTTGACCATCTGGGCCACGCGCCTGCGGTCCCCCTGGTCCGCCGGAATGGCGAACGCGAAGGGGCCTCCCTTGACACCTTTCTGCCAGGAGTTGTAGCCCTTGCGATAAAAATCGCGCAGCATCTCTTTCGCGTTCTTGGACGCGTAAGCGAGAATGGCCAGGCAGCCGCTTTCCATGTAATTCGTGTTGTCGCGGAGCGACCAGCGGAACTTCCGTGGCGGCGGCAGGGCCCGGTACCATTCCCGGCTCGTGACCGCCCGCCCGACGTAGCGCTCCTCGTTCGGACGTAGGACGCGCTCCATCGTCTCGGCCGTCGCATTCCCGAACGTCTCGTAGCCGCGGCCCATGCTGTTGTGGTTGACGGCGAACGAGTCGAGGTAATGGTGAGTCCAGCCCTCGCCGAATCCCCACGTCCAGACGCCCGGCATGCCCATGGAGGTCAGGGCGCCGATCTCGGCGAAGGCCATTTCGAAGAACTCGTTGATGAGGATCGGATCGAGGTTGTTGTTGTACGGGCCCGTGCCGTTCCAGGTCTGGAGGAGGGGGATGGACTCGTGGAGGTCGTGGATGACGGTCGGATGGAATTCGAAGAACATCCGGGTCACGGCGCGCGTCAGCTCGAGGGCCTGCTGGTGCGTGTCGCGGTTGTTGTCGTGGAAGACGTAGTGGCCCCAGTAAGGGGGCGAGACAGGCGGCAGGCGGTCGAAATCCGTCTTTCCCCTGAGGTAACGATAGAACCAGTCCACGGCCTTATCGCGGCCATCGGGTTCGGAGACGGGGTTGATGAGGACGATGACCTCGCTCCGGATCTTCTTGATCATCGGCTGTTCGGACACGGCGAGGCGATAGGCTAGCTCCATGACCATTTCCGGGCTGCCGGTCTCGGTCGAATGGAGTCCGGCGTTGAAGTAATAGATCGGGCGGGCAGACGCGATGAGAGTCTCGGCGGCTTCAGGCGAGGTTTTCCGAGGATCGGCCAGGGCGGCGGTGGCCGCTTTGAACCTCGCGAGATCGCGAATCCCTTCCTCGTCCGCGATGGCCGAGAGGAGGATGTCCCTTCCCTCTTCGCTCCGGCCGATGACCTGAACGCTGACACGCGGCGAGATTTCGGCGAGCTTGCGGAAGTAGCCGTAAATCTTGGCCGTGCTCGAGAGCTCCCCTTCGGCCCCGACGACATGGCCGAGATACTTCGTTGGTGAGGGCACCGTGTCCGACGCCGGCACGTAGGCGACCCAGGGGTTGCCGAAGCGTGCCTCGGTTGTGAATTTTGCGATCGCCTCGACCGACCCCGGTTCGGGAGTGTCCGGGGAGTAAGGATTCTTGACCTGAGCGGCCGCGGAGACGATCAACGCGGTGGAGAGGAAAGCCAAGAAAAGCCAGGCAAGAGGGGTTGTTTTTTTCATGGGGAGAGCATATCGTCCCCGCTCGAAAAAAGTCAAGAACCATGAATCGTGAAACCGGTTTTCTGCCGTGTCATTCAAGGATGAGCTCTGTCCCAAGTGCGGCGGCCGGATGAAGGTTGTCGCTTTTCTCACGGATTTCATTTTCCAAGCCGTCTCTCCGCTCTCTCCAGCCGCCCTTGACATGCTCTGAGCTTCAATTTATGCTCCCGCACGGTGGCGAGATGGGAAAGTCGAGGCGAAATCGGGCCTGCGGGCCGAACCAGTCGAAAACGAATTCCCTTCTATGATCGAAAAGGAGTCACAACCATGAAACGGATGATCTGGATGGTGCTGGTTGTTCTCGGCATGTTCTCCCTCGCGCACCCGCAATCCTCGGGCGAAACGCCCGCGGCCCCGGCCGTTTCGGTGCTCAAAGTGGAGGAAGGCTTTGTCGACGCGCACGGCGTCTTGATCTACTACCAAGCCCTGGGCCGGGGCGAGCCGCTGCTCATCCTCCACGGGGGACCGGGAGCCTCGCACGACTACTTCCTGCCGTACCTGCTGCCGCTGGCCCGGACGAGCCGCCTCATCTTCATCGACGAGCGCGGCTCGGGCCGTTCGCAAAAGCTGGAGAATCCGGCGCTCTACACCGTCGAGAACATGGTCGAGGACACCGAAGCCGTCCGCCAGGCACTCGGGCTCGGCCGGATCAGCCTCCTGGGCCACTCCTGCGGCGGCGTGCTGGCGCAGGCTTACGCGCTCAAGTACCAGCAGAACCTGACGCACCTGATCTTGTGCAGCACCTTCCATAGTACCATCAAGATGAACGAGGTGTTCCGCCGCATGAAAGAAAACATGGCCCCCGAACTGCGGCAGCGGATCGAGGGCATGGAGAAGGCCGGCCTCTTCGGTCACGGAAAGGAGTACGAAAAACGCCGCTATACATCCGAGTATATGATTGCCGCGTGGGGCGAGGGCTACTTTCCATACCTCTATCAGAATCGGCCCGATCCCAACTATGACCCGGTCGCATCGGGCAATATGGCCTGGGATGTGTATCTCGAGATGTGGGGCCCGCACGGCGAATACGTGATCGACGGGAACCTCAAGTCCGTAGAATACGGCGACCGGCTCTCTTCCATCAAGGTGCCAACTCTGATTACGGTCGGCGACCATGACGAGTGCGCATCTTCGCTTTCGGAGGAAATGAACAAGGCGATCGCCGGCTCTAAGCTGGTCGTGCTGCCTAAGAGCGGCCACATGACGTTTGTCGACCAGCCGGATATGTTCATCCGCACGGTCAATGATTTCCTGCACCAGGAGTAAGACACAGATAAAAGCCGCGAGCGGTGTTATCTTTAGCCTGACCGGATCATCGACCACATCATTCCGATCTTTGTTGCGGACAAGCCTCCCCCTCCTCGGTTCGCTTATCAGGAATTTTTCATGGCCGCAGAAGTCGGCGGAGACTATTTTCCCTATTCTTAGCTCAACTTGACATCCCTTCATTTCATGATTTATCATCCCGGACGAGGGGGAGAAACAATCGCAAGGAGAACTTATCTGCTGGGAGAGGAGGCTCCCCTTTTGCTAATGCGATCGCCAATCCCGCCGGCCTAGCTTCTGTGGAGTTTCCGTCGCGACGTGCATCAGCACGCGCGGCCATTCTGCTCGAGAGGAGGTTCGCATGGAATTCCTCTGGAACAACATCGGCCTCGTTCTAGGGATCGTCGGAGCGGCCGCTACGCTTGTGGTCTCGCTCACGAGGACCGTTCAGGAGAAACCGTCGCGGCGGATGGTCGCCAGCCTTTTCATCCTAGGATTCGTCACATTCGTCGGCCAGCAGTTGATCAAGTCCAGCGTGGACGCCCTGAACGCCCGGCAACGACAGGAGGCCGAACATCAACGTCAGGTGGCCGAGAAGAACCGCGACATGATCCTCGCCGCGATCCGTGGAACCGTGGTCCACACAGCGAGCGTTGTCGAGGATATCAGCCGCCGTCTCGCGGGCGCGTCGCTCGCTGACGTGGGCGATCCGCTCGTGGCGGTGGATCCGGCGGCGGGCGAGGTCGAGGAGATCCTGTCCTTTGGCAAGGGACCGATTTCGGCGTGGAAAGGCTACGCCCTCTGGGTGGGCGCCAGCCGCAACGTACCCGGCCGCCGGTTCCTGACCTTCGACGTGAACGCGTCGAGGCACTACGCGGCCGGGCTGTCCCTCGCTTACCTCCTCACGGCGCCCGAGACGGCCGTGCAGTTGCAGCCGGTCGTGGCGGAAGGGGCATCCGGACCTTGGTTCCAGGATCCGTTCGTCGATCGCCTTCTTCTTGACTGGAAGGGCGTGGACTATGTTCTCTTCCGCGACAGCGGGACGCGGCGCGTTCTCGCTTATGCCCCGGCGCGCGCGTTCGCGAGCGAGCTTCTCCTGCGCCTGCGCGTCGGCGAGGCGGCCCGGGTCGAGGAGATCCTCAACAGGCGGCAGGAAAGCGCGGGGGAAGCGCTGGCCCGGTTCTTTCCGTCGGTGAGGACGTCCGTGTACGAGGGCGCCGACGTCGCGTCGGTTGTGAGGATCATGCTCGAGCGGAAGTGGCCGGAATGCGTCGCGGGCAGCTCTGAAGGGCGCTTCATCGTCGCGCTCGAGAAGGTCGTCCGCGCGGCGGAGGCGGGCGGCGGCCGGGGCTCGACGCCCGCGCCCTAGAGCGCGATCTCAAAAGAAACCGAAAAAACCGGGGGCAGGACGTTGAACGAAAAGGCCGAAGGCTTGTCCTTTTTGTGATCCCATCTCCTGCGGAAATCCCGTCCCACGGTCGAGCCGATGGCATAGCCCATCAAGGTTCCGGCGACGGCGTCGGAAAACCAGTGCATCGACGACCGGCCGTGGGAAATGACGCTCAGGAACAGATATCCCAGATACGTTCCGCCGGCGATGTTCAGCCAGGTGTTGTCCTTATAAAAGGCGAGCAGGCTGGTGACCGCCGCCGTGTTGGCCGTCATGTGGCCGGACGGCCAGCCGTGAAAGACGCCGCCGCGCAGGATCCCGAAGCGAAAGACGGAGCTGGCTTCGTTGTCGTCATAGATGACCGGCCTGGGCCCGGGCCGGCCGGTCAGGGCCTTGAGGGCGGTCGTCGTGCACAAGGCCAGGAGCGAGGACTGCAAAACGGCGCCGCCGGCCGCGGCGAGCTGTGAGGAGCCGCCGATGAGGCCCGAGCCGAACAGGCCGCCGCCCAGGATGACCGGAAAAAGGGTGCCCCAGTGTACGGCCCAATGCGAAGAGTTCTCAAAAAAAGTGTTCCGGACAAAAAAATTGTGGATATGCGTGTCCAAGCCGCTTTCCACGATCAGCAGTGTCCCGGCCACGGCCGAAAGAGGGAGGATGACTTTGGAGCCGGAAAACATGGCCAGGGCGTTCCCCGGCAAACCCGTCCAGGGCAGGACGGTGGAATGCTGCCCATCGGCCGGATCAGCGCCGGTCGCCGAGCTCGTTCCGGCAAGGCCGGAGAGCAGGAATCGCCAGCGGTGATCCTGATCCGTTGGTTCGGGTCCGGGCGTTTGATCCTCTGTTCCTGGGGGTTGAGCCAGGATTTGTTCCGCGTCGGGGACCGCGGCGCCCGCATGGTCGGCTCCGGCGGTCAAAGAGCTGAAGGCAAGCACAAGAAGAAGCAAAAGCGTTTTGGGGCGGCGTCCTGTCTGCGACGATGTGTCAGTTAGTTTCATAATTTTATTTTATCATGGATCGGTTTTTCCCCGCGCGCCGCTTGCGCTATTTGAGGGAAACGTTATCTCTGAACCCAGAGGATGGCGTAGGAGGCGAATACGACCACGTCGGGCACGAAATGGATCAGCCAGGGCCAGCCGATACCCCCGGTTTCGAGCATGGCTTTTCCCAGCAGCCAGGCCAAGAAGGCGGTCATCAGGAACCCGACCACTCCGGGCGGCGAGCCGTAGAGGTAATGAGCCAGCCCGAAGTAGACCGAACTGATCATCAGGGTGTGGCCTCGGCCGATGACCTCGTTCAGGGTGGATAAAAAAGATGCCCGGAAATAGACCTCCTCGGCGAAGGCGTTGACCGCGGCGAACAGCAGCACCGCCGGCAGTAGCGAAACCGCCCGCGACAGGATCGGCCCCGAGAGCTTCAATCCCAGCAGGGTGGGAACCGCCACTCCCAGACTGGCGACGATCAAGAAGATCCAGCCGAAGGTCCGCCACGATTTGCCCGCGCCGATGCCCAGCCAGCGCACCGGCTTGATGGGCGCGTCCATTTGGCCCTTGACCAGGAAGAAATTTCTCCGCTTCCGTTTCATGAGCCAGAGTACGGCGATGACCGCCCCCGCCACCGCCAGATCCCGCAGATGAAAGCCGACGTAGCCTGCGCTGAATGAAACCCCCGGTCCGCTGAAGCGACGCTGCCATCCGGGCAGATTCCCGATCCAGGCCGAGGCCGCCAGGGCCAGGAAAAATACGGCCAGGAAAGCAGCGTATGGCCGGAGCGGGCGCAGGGCTTTGTAGAGCAGGCTGAGTCCCAGGAACAGGAGCAGCAGCCCCACCTTGCCCCAGAAAAGCCACTTGGGGACATGTTTGAAAAACTGGGTGCAGAAGATGTCGGGAAGATCGGAAACCAGCAGCATCAGCGCCCAGGCGCACGCGATCAGGAAGCGTTTTCCGTTTTTTTCATGAATTTGATGCTCAGAACTCATTTTTAAACCACCCTCCGTCATGAGTTATACCTCCAATTTCTTCATGATCCAATTCTGTTATTTTAAAGAATTTTCCGATATTTTTCGACCGTCGTTCAAAATTTTCTTCATTATAAACCCGGATTAATCCCGGTTACCGCTTCTTTGTGACCGGAGACAAAGTTCACCTTGTGTTGAAGTTGAAACCATCAGAGAAATAGAAAACGACACCAACGCCCACAGGGGGAAAGTCAAGAAGGCGGGTCTGGCCGCTTTCCAAGAATACTTGCCAGCCGCAGAGACCTCGGTCGAATATTTTTCATGATTCTCTCCAAGAGCCGTGGGTAGGTCCGTGTGATGTCCGCCTCTTCGGGAGCCGTTTGCCGGCTTCAAACATGAGGTACTTTACCATATTTCGCAAATAAGGGAACGAGTCAATGAAACCCATCACGAAATGATGCTATCGACGGAGTCAGGCACATATCGTGGTCCGCAGGTGTGTTACTATGGAGATGGAACTGCCGGTCCAGTACCGACGAGGAGGAAAAATGAAAACCATTTCCAATATGGCGTGGATGAAGCGCTTGGCCGTCATCGCCGTGGTCCTCGGCGTGTCGCCGGTTGTCCCCACGGCGTCGGATGGGCGACAGGTTTCCGAAGCTCGGCCAAAGCCTGCTTCCACGGCCCGGGCCAGGATTTTCGGCCACGTCAGTGATTTCGACGGAAAACCCGTCGAGGGCGCCGACATCGAGCTCAAGACGTCCCGCTTCGAAAACGCGGCCGAGACCCGAAGCGCCGCGGATGGGAGCTATTCCCTAACCGTCGAGTCCGGGATGTACATCGCGCTCGCGGCCGTCAAGGACTACCGCGTCAAGCATCTCGAATACTGGGCCTGGAACGTGCCCGCCTTCGGCGAGCTCGAGATCGACCCGCGTTTCGACAGGCTCGAAGTCTATGCGCTGAACGCCTGGCGGCCGCAGGGAGGCTATGCGTCCTATCAGATCTATTTTCGGCCGATGAGCCTGACCATGACCGTGGCTGCCGTGACCAAGGCCGGGGGGATGGACAAGGTGGGCGGCCTTTCGTTCATCGACATCGCGCCCGATCTCCAGGCCAAGGATATCGCGGTGAAAGTGAACGGGGAAAGCGTGGAGGTCCTTCGCGTTAATAAGGTCAAGGAGGCCAGTAGCCCGACCCAGGCTCTCTATGGCTATCTCATCCAGACGCCCCTACCCAAAGCACCGGCCGCGGGTGATTGGATCACGATCGATGTCACGCTCACCGACCCGGCGACAGGAGAGAAGGGTGAGGGCCGGCTCTACCTGGCCCGGCCACGGTATATGCAAATCCCCGCTCCCGCCCCGAGCGGCGTCAAGGAACGCGGGGCGAAAAAACTCCCCGCAAAATAAAAAAGGGCGGCATGCCCAAACCGGGCATCCGCCCTTCGTTGCGAATAAAGGTCGACCGCTAAGTTAGGCGATCAGAACCGGCCGCGGCCGCCGCGTTCTTGACATCGGTCCCTTCCGGATATACTATTCTCCGGAGTTTGGCGAGGGTTACGCCATGCCCGTCCAATCGGCAGAGACAGCAACCATCAAAGAGCGGCTCCTTTCCCTGGATTTTTTCCGCGGGCTGACGATGTTCCTCCTGATCGGGGAAAGCACGCTCCTCTATGAGCACCTGCGCAACCCCTCTCTCCAGGGCACGCTCCTCCACGCGATCGGAATGCAGCTCGACCACCATCCCTGGGCCGGGCTGCGTTTCTGGGACCTGGTCCAGCCTTTTTTCATGTTCATCGTCGGCGCCGCCATGGCCTTTTCGGTTGCCAAACGGGAGAAGCGCGGCGACAGCCGGGCCCGCGTCACGCGCCACGCCGTGGTGCGGGCCCTGCTCCTCCTCCTCATCGGCTGGGCGCTCTACTGCATTGAGCCCGGGCGGATCACCTTCCGTTTCCAGAACGTCCTGGCCCAGCTCTCGGTGACGACGATCATCGCCTACTTCATGATGAGGCGGCCGGCGCGCGAGCAGATCGCCCTGAGCTTCGGGCTGATCCTCCTCTGTGAAGTCCTCTACCGCGTCTTTTGGCTGCCGGGCTTCAACCTGCCGTTCACGCCCGACCACAACTTCGGGTCATGGCTGGACATGGTGATTTCGGGAGAACTCTCGGCCGGACACTGGGTGTCGTTCAACGCGATCCCGACGGCGGCCCATACGATCTGGGGCGTCCTGGCAGGTCAACTGCTGATGAGCGGACGGCCGGCCAAGAAAAAGATCGGCATCCTTGCCGTGACGGGGTTGGCGGGCGTGGCCGCCGGGTTCGCGCTCACGCCCCTCTCGCCCATGATCAAGCGCATCTGCACGAGCTCGTTCGTCGTCGCCAGCGGCGGATTCTGCCTTCTGATGCTTGCGTTTTCCTACTGGTTTATCGATGTCAAGGGCATGCGCAACTGGACGAAATTTTTCAACATCGTCGGCATGAATTCCCTGTTCATTTACATTTTCACCCAGACCGGGGCGACGGCCTGGCTCGCCCATATCGTCCGGCCGTTCACGGCCGTGTCTTTCGGCTGGGCGGGAGAGCTCGCGGCGGAGATCGCCACCAGTGTCGCGGCCTGGGCCCTGCTCTGGTCGATCTGCTACTGGCTCTACCGGCGAAAAATCCTCATCAAGATCTAAGGGTCGAACAGCCGGCTATCGGCTCTCCAGGTGGAGACGATGGAGCAGGCGGTGGCCGACGGGGGCCACCATGATCCCGACGACGACCAGGAAGATGACTCCCGAGAACAGGGCGTAGAACGAGGCGAAGATTTTTCCGCCGTCCGTCCGGAGTATGCCAACCGGCCCCATCCCCCCCAGGATCATCGACGCGTTGAGGAGAGAGTCGAGCCAGGAGAAGTGCTCGAAATGGCGATAGCCCAGGACGCCGAGGCCGAGCGATCCGGCGATGATGAGCAGCGCGATGGAGATATGAGCCAAGAGGCGCCGGACAAATTGCCGGAACGGCAGAAGCTGATCCGTCTTATGTTCGTACATCATGAAGTCATTTTAGCTCATCTTGATTTTATTATTCAAAATCGTTACCATCTTTTTGAAATGATGAAATCCGCAGGAGGGTTCGATGCTCGCTAACAAACCTGAATCCCGACGTGTCCGGTTTTTTGCGCTGGGTCTTGGAGCCTTGATGCTGTTTGTGGTTTCGGGCTGCCAAAAAAAGCAACAAGCCCAACCCCAGTCTGGGGCAAGCCCGCAAGCCGTCGGTTCCGTCCAGACCCGGGCCCTGCTCGACAACGTCAGCGCCGTGTTCGAACAGGCCGTGGGCAAGGTCAGCCCATCCGTGGTCCCCGTGTTCGCCGAGGAAACGGTCGTGGTCCAAAACCCGTTCACCTCGCCCGAGAGTCCCTTCCGGGATTTCTTCGGCGACGATTTCTTCAAACGGTTCTTCGGCACCCCTCCCGGTCAGGGAGAGCAGAAACAGACGGTGCACAGCCTGGGATCGGGCGTCATCGTGAGCAAGGACGGATACATTCTGACCAACAACCACGTGGTCCAGGGCGCGGAAAAGCTGACCATCGTCCTGGGCGACAAGAATAAGGTCACGGCTAAAATCGTCGGCGCCGACCCCCAAACCGACGTTGCCGTCATTAAAATATCCGCGGACAACCTCGCCGCAGCGGATCTGGGAAATTCGGACGAGGTCAAGGTCGGGCAATGGGTCATCGCGGTCGGTAATCCCTTCCAGTTGATGCACACGGCCACGGCCGGCATCATCAGCGCGAAAGGACGCTCCTCGGTCGGCCTGGCCGATTACGAGGACTTCATCCAAACCGACGCCTCCATCAATCCGGGCAACAGCGGCGGAGCCCTGGCCGACCTCGACGGAAAGGTGATCGGCATCAACACGGCCATCAGCAGTCCGACCGGAGCCAACGTCGGGATCGGTTTCGCCATCCCCATCAACATGGCCAGGCAGGTCATGGAGCAGCTGATCGGAAAAGGAAAAGTCGTTCGAGGATACCTGGGATTGCTGCCGCAGGATCTTGACGACAACCTGGCCAAAGCCATGGGCATCAAGGGGACGGAGGGCGCCCTGGTCGGCGACGTCACGCCCGGCGGGCCCGCGGACAAGGCGGGTATCAAACGGGGCGACGTCCTCGTCGAGTTCAACGGCCAGAAAATCGAAAACAGCACGCATCTCCGCAACCTGGCGGCGCAGATCGCGCCGGGAACCAAGGTTAAGGTGGTTCTCCTTCGGAACAACGCGACAAAAACGCTGGACGTCATCTTGGGTGAACGTCCCAAGCCGGAGAAAGCCGCCAAGCCCGAGGAGATTCCGCCCGAGAAACAGAGCAGCCAGAAGATCGGGATGACCGTCCAGAATTTGACGTCCGAATTGGCGGATCAACTCGGCTATCAGAACGAAACCGGCGTCATCGTTTCGGACGTCGCCTCCGGAAGCCCGGCCGAGGATGCGGGCCTCAAACAAGGGGATTTAATCAAGGAGATCAATAAAGCGGCCGTCCGGACCGTGAAGGATTTCGATGCCCTTTTTGCCAGGCTGAGAAGCGGCGACACGGCGGCCCTGCTCGTCCGGCGAGGCACGAATACGTTTTACGCGGCCGTCCAAATTCAGTAGACCGCGGCGCCGTTCGTGGAAGAATAAGGCCGCGCCCGGGTCCGGAAGCAGGTCCATGACCATCCCTACCCCCCGTAGCCGGCATTCCCATTTCCCTTTTTCGGCCGAATAGTTTAAAATCCGCCTTCTGAAAAGAATGAGCTGGAGACATCCATGCCCGCGCAGACATCCCAGGCCCGGTATACCGCCCTTATTGCCGCAGCCATCGTCCTGGCCTTAGTCTCGAACCTTGCCGGGGCAATCGACACCTCGAGCTACGTCATCCAGGCCCAAAAGACGACCTGGCCCGTCCGGGTTGACGGCCTCCTTCAGGAACCGGCCTGGCGCGGCGCGCCCGTGGTGGGCGGCTTCGTCCAGAAGGAGCCACGGGAAGGGGACCCGGCCAGCGAGCGGACCGAGGTCCGCATCCTTTACGACGACGCGAACCTCTATATCGGCGTCGTCTGCTTCGACGGCGATCCGTCCCGGATCGTGGCCAGGGAGATGCGGCGGGACGCCGAGCTCAAGGACGACGACTCGTTCGAGGTCATCATCGACACCTTCCATGACCATCGGAACGCGTTTTACTTCGCGGTCAATCCGTTGGGCGCCCGGCAGGACGCCCTGATCCGGGATGAAGGCGGCAGTTTCAACGTCGACTGGGATGGAATCTGGACCGCCCGGACCCGCCGGGACGGCGCCGGCTGGTCGGCCGAGATCGCCATTCCCTTCACGACCCTCCGCTTCCGTGACTCCGACGAACAGAACTGGGGGATTAATTTCGTCCGCTCCATCGCCCGCAAGCGCGAGGAAAGCTACTGGACGCCCATCCTGCGTTCTTACGGCTGGTACGGCCGGTTCAAGATGTCGTACTTCGGGCACCTGGCCGGGCTGCGCCGCCTCCGCCAGGGGGAGAGGGTTCAAGTCATGCCCTATCTCATCGGCGGGGGGAAAAAGAAGACCGGCCGGAGCCGTTCCGGGGTATCGCCGACCTGGGGATGGACCTCAAGCTCCGCCTGACTTCGAACATGACGGGCGACCTGACCGTCAACACGGATTTCGCCCAGGTCGAGGCGGACCAGGAGCGGTTCAACCTGACCCGCTTCGACCTCTTTTTCCCCGAGAAGAGGGAGTTCTTTTTAGAGGGCGCGGACATCTTCAAGTTCGGGGAGCGGTTCCAGGAGCATGAGCCGCCCTCCACGCTCCTCTTCTTCAGCCGGACGATCGGATTGTCCGAGGACGGACGGGAGATTCCAGTCCTTGGCGGCCTCAAGGTCACCGGCAAGGCCGGGCCCTATACGCTCGGCGTCCTCGACATGCTGACCGATCGGACGTCCTATGAAGAGGACGGGGAACGGGTCGACATCCGCCGGGCCAACAACGCCGTCGTCCGGCTCAAGCGGGACATCTTCGCCAAATCCTCGGTCGGGATCATGGCTCTCAGCAAGGACGGCGTCGGGAGCGGGGGAGCGGACTTCAACCGGGCGGGCGGGCTGGATTTCAACCTGGCTTTCGGGGAGAGCGTACGGGCCGGCGGCTTCCTGGCCAAGACCTACTCGCCGGGCCAGCGGGGGCGGGACTGGGCGGGCTACCTCAACTTCGTCTACGAGACGGACTTCGTCCAGTCCGACCTCTCCTACACGGATATCGGCGGGAACTTCAACGCCGAGATGGGCTTCGTCCCCCGCACCGACATCCGGAAGTGGCGCTGGAACGCGGGCGTCAGCCCGCGGCCCGGCGTCCTGGGCCTCCGCCAGATGTATTTATTCAACAACCTGACCTATATCGAGGACCACGCCGGCCGGGTCGAGTCGCGGAACAATATGGCGGGCTTATTCAACCTGTTCCAGAACGGGACGACCGTGTTCGCCGGCGTTATCAGCAACCTGGAGGTCCTGGAGGAGAGTTTCGAGATCAAGGACGGCGTCTCCATCCCGGTCGGCCGTTATCGCTACGACGTCTTCGCGGCCTTCTTCGAGTCGGACCGGACCAAGAGCGCCTACCTCCGGTCCGAGCTCGACGCCGGCGGGTTCTACAACGGCCATTTCCTGGGCCTCGACGCCCAGGCCGGCCTCAGGCTTTCGAGCAACCTCCACCTCGAGCTGACTCTCAACCGGAACCGGTTCGACCTCCCCGTTCCGGGCGGCAAGTTCACGACGACGATCGCGGGGACGCGGTTCATCTATTCGTTCACGCCGGACCTCTACGCCAAGGCCTACCTCCAATGGAACGACGCCGAGCGGCTGTTTAAAAGCAACTTCCAAGTCCGCTGGATCTACAGGCCCGGCGCCAACCTCTACTTCATCTACAACGAGACCCGGAAGCTGGGCGGAGCGGGCTACCTCCAGGACCGGATCATCATGCTCAAGGTCAGCTTTCTGTTCAACACCTGACAGCCGTCTGGACGGCGGCGAGCCGGCCGGGCCCCCTTATTCATCGGCCCGAAGCAGCTTTTCGAAGCATAGATCCAGTCTCCGCCCTGAATACCGAGATGAATCCGTCATCGGTGCCGCCCCCGAACCCCTTCTGATAGGGGCCCTCGACGGGGAGATCGAGGCTATTCGTGTCCCCGGCAAGATAGATACGGCCTTCGGAATCCAGCCCGACCGCAAGTCCCCAATCATGGTAGATTCCGCCCAGGAAGGTTGAGAAAATTAGGCTTGGCTCGGAGGGAGAAAGGACGGTCAAGAACGCGTCGATTTGTCCCTTCAGGCTTTTTTGGTAGGGGATTTTCCTGGGGAAATCGCGGCTGTAGGTCGTTCCGGCGACGTAAATGGATCCGGAGCCGTCCACGGCGACATCGCTGCATTCGTCGTTTCCGACTCCGCCCAAGTAAGTTGAGAAGAGGAGCTTCCGGCCGTCCGCAGAGAGCATGGCCACGACTCCCTCCCTCGCGCCCTTGCGGGCCGGCTGGATGGGCTTTTTTTGGGGGAAATTGCCGTTCGTGAAACCGACGGCAACGATCTGCCCGGTTTTATCGACGGCCAGCGAAGACAATTGATCCCAGCTCCCACCTCCCAGGTACGTCGAGAATATCAGGCTTTGGCCATCCGGGGCAAACTGGGTGAGAAAGAAGTCCGCACTGCCTTTCAGAGTCTTCTGATAAGGATTTTTCAACGGGAGATCCCTGCTGTAGCTGTTTCCCCCGATCGTAATGGCGCCGTCCGGGCCCAGGCCGATGCCGGTCGGAATGTCGCTTAACGATCCTCCGAAGTAGGTGGCGAATACGAGGCTTCGGCCCTCCGGGGCGACCTTGAGGAGGAAGCCGTCGTCATAGCCTTCATACGTCTTTTGAAAGGCTTTCTTGATCGGAAGGTCGTAACTCCCGGTTTGGCCTCCGACATAGGCGTATCCCTTCGCGTCCACGGCAATGCAATTGGCGTAATCGTTATTCCCCCCTCCGATATAGCTGGAATAGACTATCCCCCGGCCGCTCGGTTTGAGTTTGACGATGAAGCCGTCGATGTAGCCGCCCGTCTTTTCTTGAAAGGCGTTTTTGACCGGGAAAGACCGGGAATCCGTTGACCCGGCCAGATAGGCGGAACCGGCGGAGTCGACCGCGAGCCGTATGAAGCCGCAAAAATTGGCGGGAAAGAAAGCCGAATAGACCAAGGACCGTCCGTCCGGCGAGAGTTTGGTGACGAAGGCGTCCTTCCGAACAACGACTTCCCGCGTGAGACCGGCGGCGATCGGAAAATCGCTGCTCTCCGTTTGGCCGGAGACGTAGATGGCTTTGGACGAATCCACCGCGATCTTGGTGATCCGATCATATTGGGAGCCGCCCAGGTAAGTCGAATAGGTCAGGACGTAGGGATCGATGACGAGGGCATGGGTCTTGTCGTAATCGGCAACCAGGAATCCGTATTCCCGATCGGCCGTCTCAAGAAAATGGGCTTCGACCGGGACCTTCCGTCCGCCGATGGTTTGATAGGCTGAAGGCCTGCGGTGTTTAATCTCCCCAAAGGCCGTTGCAACGATCAGGGATCCCTCGGAATCGATCCGCGTCGCGCGGACGCCCTGGAATTCCATGCGGATCTTCCCGGGATCGCGTCCCGGTCCCACGATCCAGTCGTACTCAACCTCACGCTCAAAGCCGTAGATTTTAATGTCGATTCCGGAATAGACGCCTCTGTAGATGACTCCCTTCGATGCCGCCAGTCCCGTCTTCCAGTCGTCCGCGTCTCTGCCATAGAAATAGCTGACCGTGTAGCCTGTCGAACCTTCGGCTTCGAGGTCCGCGCTTGGAGAGGCCCCCTTGAAGATGAGTCTCGAGACGTCGCGGCAATAATCACTCTGCGCCTTCCCGGGGATTCGCTGCAAAGAATCAAAGACGAGCCCTTGCTTGGTCAGCCAAAGGGTATAGGCTCGGGCTTTGGCATAATACAGGGCTCGGCCGTTTTTCTGTCCCTGATTGGGGATGAAATAGAGGGGCGCGTTGCCGAAGGCCGTGGCCGCTTCCAGGACGGAATTGGATGCGACCAGGGCGGAACCGGGAATCCCGCCGGCGGTCGGCCGCGCCGTATCAGCGCCGGCCGTTAACGAAATCAGGATGTAGGCCGAGCAAAATGAAAGTATGGTGATCGCACGCTTTCTCATGATACCCTTCCTTTCCGCGAGATTATATTTACTAACTCATGTCTCGAGGTCATATCCTGGGCCGATCCAATTCCTCTTGCCGCCTGAGTAGCTCCGGGAGCCGGGCCACCCCAGGCTCTTGCTTATCCGGAATTCCGGCCGATGGCGGCCAGGCGCTTTTGCGCGTCGGCCAATTCCGGATGGCTCTTGTCGGCGTCCTTCCAGTATTCGAGGAATTTCCGGTACTCGCCCGCCGCGCCGGCCTTGTCTCCCTTCTCCTCCAGGACCCGACCGAGCCGATAATGGTAGAGGGGATGGATGAGATAACGAACCTGGTTCGACGGGTCGATGGTCATGAGTTTTCGGTATTCGGCGGCCGCGCGTTCAAGGTCTCCCTTTTTCCAGTAAGCCCGGGCCAAAACATCTTTGAAAAAGGGCATGTTATAGCGAGCCACATCGGGCGTATTCATGCCCGCGAAATCCAGCAGGCGCGCCTGTTCGGCGCTGGCGACGGCCTCCTCCGGAGAGCCTCCGGCCAGCGCGATTTCGGCGGCTAAAAGCTGATACGAGAAAGACATCGATTCCAAGTCTTGAGGAGAAAAATTCATCAATTCCACGTCTTCTTGAGCTGCTTTCGGGAGAAGCTGTTTTATTTCCATGAGCCGGGTGCGAGCGTCATCCAGGCGTCCTTGCTTTAGGTCCGCCCAACCGGAGTTTAGATCATTTTCGGCAGAATTGCTGTTTTCCGCGGCCGGGTTTGTTTGCCCTAGGTAATTGGAATAGGATTGAAACCCTTTCCGGCCCTCTTCGAATCGGCCCAGCTCACAATTTAAAAATCCGGTAATCCAATCCAATGTGGCTATGAGGTAAGGGGGGGAGCCGTACGATTCGGCGATCTTCCTCAGGGCGAGATACCCGTCTTGGGCCCTCTCCAGGCGGCCCAAGAAATAATCAAAATAGCTGATGAGCCACAGACCTTCCATTTTTTGGGTGGGTCCTGCCCTGGCGACGAATTCTCCCAGCCAGCGCGAGGTCTCGGCATAATTTTCTCTCAGTGCAAAAATATAGGCCAATCCATTGCAGGGCGAAACAAAATCAGATTTGAGGTTCAGGGCTTCCTTATACTTCGATTCGGCCTTGTCCAGCTGTCCCATTCGCACGTAGAGCTCGGCCAGGGAATCGACGGGGTTGGGGTCGCCGGGATTCGACGTGATGTAGCGCCCGAAAGCCGCTTCGGCCTGAGCAAGATCCCCGGCCATCGCATGGGCATATCCCAGCATATTGAAGGCGGGGCCGAAGGTTGGGTCCAGGGCGACGGCTTTCTCGAACTCCTGAACGGCATCGGCATATCTAGCCGACAAATAGGACTGTCTCCCGAGCTCATAGTGAGCATATTTTTCCTGGGGATATTTATCCGTCAGCTCCAGAAGGAGCCGGTAGGCCTTGGCTCGATCCCCCTCGATCCTCCGGGCGTATTCCGCTTCGATATAGAGCCGCTCTTTCTCCGAAGCCCTGGCGGAGAGTTCCTTCGCTTTTATCAAGGCTTCATCGCGTGCCCTGAAGTCGACGATGATATGATTAGCTTCATACAGATAACGATAGGCCACCGCAAAATTCGGGTCCAGGGAAATGGCCTTCTCCAGAAGCTTCTTGGCTTCATAGCCCATGAGATTACCGGCCGCGTCACGGCCGCGCAGAAAATAGCCATAGGCCTCGAGGGAGTTCGTCGTCAGGTCGATGATCTTTGTTTGCGGCATCTCGATCTTGAGGGCCGGCCGGCCGATGCCGCGCGATACGGTACGGCTGATCTCGTCGATCTGGGACTTGAGGATGCTGTTAACCCCTTCTCCCCTGGCCGAGGCGCTTTTCAAGACCTCTCGGGTGCCGACATCCAGCACCTTGACGTCCGAGACGAAGGTCTCCCCCGCCTTGCTGAAAAACCCGACGACGACCGCCTCGATGCCTTCCCCCCGGCAGACCTCGAAGCCGGCCTCCTCGTCATAAATGGCGGTTTCGCTCCTGCCGGCTTTACGGAAAAGATCCTTCAGCCTTTGCCAGGACGCGACCTGTAGGTGTTTCGACTGTTCCAGGCTGGTGATGAGCAGGTTGGGGATGGTCTCCCGAAGGTAATCGAGGCCCGCGTCTCCGGTTTGGTTTTTAAAGCCAAGGATGGCGACCGTGCGCTTCGAGCCCTCGCTTTCCGGAATGAACTGCCAGACAAGAAGAGCGACGAGCGCGAGGAGCAGCGCGGCCGCCGGAATCCAGACCCTCTTCGACGGGAGCCGGACCGTGATCTCCTTCGAGGTCGAGGGCTTGCGAGGCGGAAGATCGTGGGTTGTCGCCGGCAGAGTTCTTTCGATTCGAGCGAGCTCCAGGCGCAGGTCGTCCGCGCCCTGAAACCGCTTGCCTTTCTCTTTCTCCAGGCACTTTAAAACAAGCCTTCCGAGCTCTTCCGGAATCTGGGCGTTGAGCGTCCGGGGGTCCGGCGGAGGCTCGCTTTTCTGCTTGACGGCGATGCTGAGGGGCGTGTCTCCCTCGAAGGGGAGGCGTCCCGTCAGCATTTCGAACAGGACGACGCCCAGCGAGTAGATATCCGAACGGCCGTCGGCCTCTTTCCCGTCCACCTGCTCGGGCGACATGTATTCGGGCGTCCCGATCATCGCGCCGGCGCCTGTGATCCCCTTGGCCTTGACCGAACGGGCGATGCCGAAGTCCATGATCCGGGCGCCGCCCTCGCGGTCGATCATGATGTTCTGGGGTTTGAGGTCGCGGTGGATGACGCCGAGGCGGTGGGCCTCGGCCAGCCCCTCGGCGGCCTGCCGGGCGATGGCCACGGCTTTGCCGATGGGCAAAGCTCCTATGCTGTGGATGAGGCTCTTGAGGTCCTCGCCCGGAACGTACTCCATGGTTATGAAATACGTCCCGGTCTCTGCCTCGCGGCCGAGGTCGTGCATGCGGCAGATGTGACGGTGGGAGACGGTCCGGGCCAGCCGGAGCTCGCTCCGGAAGCGTTCCACCGTCCGCTCATCCGAAGCGATGTCCGGATTGATGAGCTTCAGGGCGAGCTTCTCCCGGACCTCGGTATCGAAGACTTTGTAGACCCGGCCCATGCCGCCCCTGCCCAGATCCTCGATGACCTGGTAACGGCGGGCGAAGATCGTTCCGGACGCGAGCTCGCGGACCGGCATGGGCATGGATTGGGTCGAAGGCGGGCTTCCTTCGGGCTGGAGCGCGGCGGCGCACCGCCCGCAGAAACGCGTTCCGGGAGGATTCTCAAATGAGCAACGGCTGCATTTCATGGCAGTCCCGCCTTTGCTATTTCCCTTACTGGCGTAGAGAATAGCAAGTCTCGAGCGGATAGTCAACTTGCCTCGGGACGGGCGATGGTGTACATTTTTTTTGAATCGAGGTGCCCATGAACATAAGAACCGTCCGCCGTCATCTGCTCCTGTTCTTGACCGCTTTGGCCGTCCTCGGCCCGGGGCTTCTGGCTCAACGGACAGGGTACAGCCGGGACGAGTTCGTGAGGCGGCGCCAGGCCCTTGTCCGGGACGTTAAGGAAGGGACCATCGTCCTGTTCGGCGAAACCGACGCTGCGCCGCCGGCCGCCTTTCGCCAGGACAACGATTTCTTCTATTTCACGGGCTGTGAAGACGCAAACGCCATCCTGGTCATAGCGGCCGGGACGGGCGAGGCCTTCTTGTTTCTCCCCCAGCAGTCGCCGCGCGAGGACATGGTCAGCGGCCCCAACCTTCTCAAGGACCCCGCCGCCAAGGACAAGCTGGCGCTGACCGATATCCTTCCCCTCTCCTATTTCGACGAATACCTGGCCCGGAACCTGGAGCGGACGGCGAAGGTTCTTTACGTCCGTCTCTCGCCCCGGGACATGATCGATGAAGCCCGCTCCGAGGTCGGCCTCATGTCGGCCCGGCGGGCCCGGACCCACTACAACGACCAGATTTCTCTCGACAACCACCGGGTCGTCAAGCTCCGGGAGCGATACCCTCAGTGCGAGCTCCGCGATATCGTGCCCTTCATCGACGCCCTCAGGGTCATCAAGACGGAAGAGGAGATCGCCGTCCTGCGCCGGAACGGCCGGATCTCGGCCCAAGCCGTTCGCGATGCCATGCTCGCCTCGCGGCCGGGCGGATTCGAGTACGAGGTCGCAGCGGCGGCCGTCGGGGCCGTTCTCCGCGGCGGCGCGCGAGGTCCGGCCTACGCCCCGATCGTCGGCTCCGGCCCCAACACCTGCATCTGGCATTACGAAAAGAACGAGAGGCGCATCGAAAAAGGCGATCTCGTCCTGATGGACTTCGGCGCCGACCTCGACATGATGACGATGGACATTACCCGGACTTGGCCCTCATCCGGGACGTTCAGCGCCGAACAGCGCGCCGTCTACGAGGCCGTCCTCGAAGTCCAGAAAGCCTGCATCGCCGCCTTCCGACCCGGCGCGACGTCCAAGGATGTCCAGGAGGCCGTCGCCCTCCAGATGAAGAAAAAGGGCCTGGACCCGCGCGGGCTCAAGGGCGGCCTGGGCCATTTCGTCGGGCTCTCGGTCCACGACGTCGGGTCGCGCGGCGACATCGTCCTCAAGGAGGGCATGGTCATGGCCATCGAGCCCGCGCTTTACTATCCGGAAAAGGCGATCGGGATTCGGATCGAGG
Organism: Candidatus Aminicenantota bacterium; assembly: GCA_963702005.1. Classification (GTDB taxonomy): domain Bacteria; phylum Acidobacteriota; class Aminicenantia; order Aminicenantales; family JAFGBC01; genus JAFGBC01. The sequence continues at coordinate 3,995,717 of OY969696.1, read as the reverse complement.
ACACCGTCCTCATCACCCGGAACGGCTGCGAGGTCCTGACCGCCGACGTCCCCAAGGAGATCGACGAGGTCGAGCGTCTGCTGGCCGGCCGGAAATAAGCCGATGAAGATTTTTCCGAGAGCTTCGCTCGCCGCGGCGACGCTCCTTGCCTTGATCCTCCCTTTGTCGACGGCCGTCCGCGACGGGGCTGCCTCCACCGCCGTCGATTCCAAGGTCAGGGTGTTTCCCCGCCATCTTTATCCCAAGCTCTTCATCCAAATCCAGAAATACGATCCGACCGCGTCGCTCCTTGACAGGGCTGCCGATTGGGACGTCCTCGTCCTCGATGCCGAGACCGTCGTCAGCCGTCCTGAATTCCTCGGACCCGCCGGCCGCATCCGCTCCCACAATACGGCGGCCGTTATCCTCTTCTATTTCTCCCCGGCCGATGTCATCCCCGGGAATCCGGCGCCCGTCAATTCCGGGTTTCTGGCCGGCCTCAAGGACGGCGATTACATGAAAGATACGGCCGGGGCGCGCTACCTGCTGTTCCTGCTTCCCGGCGGCGCCTGGACCAAGATGCTCAATCTGACGACCCGGGTCAACGGATATCTTCCCGCTTATCTCAAGTCCGCCGTCGTCTCGAAAGGCTTGGGGGACGGCATCTTTTATGACTGGATCACGGAGCATATCTCCTGGCTTAACGATCGATCCCCCAACCCCAACAAGCCTCTTGATATCGACAACGACGGCGTCGCCGACTCCGACGCCAAGCTCGACGCGGCCTGGGTCCGGGGCACGAAAACCATGCTGGCCAAGAGCAGTCAGAATTATCCCCAGGGGACGCTCATCGCGGGGAATGGAGGCTGGATTTTCGACGACACCTACCAAGGCCTCCTTCACGGCCGCATGGTCGAGAATTTTCTGGGCGGCGAGTCCTTCGGCAATGACTGGCACCGGGTCCTGCGCGGCCATCTGCTCATGCAGCGCGGCTCGCTCTCTCCCAAGATATCGATGATCATGGCCAACGGCGGAACGCGGAATTTCCGGTTCATGCGCTTCGCCCTGTGCTCGACGCTCATGTTGGACGGCTATTTCGCCTATACGAATACCGGAACCTATCAAGCGGCCCGGTGGTACGACGAGTATGCCGTCGATAAAACGACGGGCAAAGCGGTTCGATCCTTGGCTTGTAAAGGATGGCTGGGCTCGCCCCAGGGCGCCGCCTACGACATCGCGGACAAAACCGTCCTCCTCTCGAGCCTGCTCTTGAAGGATGACAGGTCCTCTCTAACCCGGGTCTGGCGCCGCGATTTTCAGAACGGGACCGTTCTGGTCAACCCCACCGATAAGTCCCGAACCGTATCTCTGGGGACGGCTTTCCGAAAGATCAAGGGAAATATGGATCCCGCCACAAACGACGGCAAGACGGTCAGCTCCGTCCAATTGGGGGCGCGCTCGGGACTTGTCCTTCTCGTCAAATGAAGGATCCCGGGAAATCCGGGCCCGATCTCAGCGCCGAAGCCCGAGGACGGTCGCCAATAACAGCAGGTTGAGCGCGATCACGACCGCCGCGACGATCCAAAGCGTGACCTTGAGGAGAGGCGCATTCGCGTAGGACCCCATGACCTTGGCCGAGGAGGTCAGCCGGATCTGTGTGACGATCGTGATCGGGAGCTGTACGCTGAGGAGCATCTGGGACAGGAGCAGCCCCTTGAAGGGGTCTCCGATGATAAAAACGGCGAGCGCGGCGGCCGCCAGGGTCACGACGGCCCCGACCCTCGAATGGAGGTCCTTGATGTCGTAGGTTTCGCCGAACATCCCGGCGAAGATCGTGCCTCCGGCCATCCCGGCCGTGATCGACGACGAAAAGCCCGACAGGATCAAGGCCAGCCCGAAGACGACGGCGGCCGTCCGGCCCAGAAGCGGGGCGAGCATCCGCTGGGCTTGTTCCAGCTCCAGGACCGGGCCCCGTCCCAGGAAGGTCGCGGCCGCGATGATGATCAGGGCGCTGTTGATGGCCCAGCCGACCGACATGGACAGCAGAGTGTCCGTGAACTCGAACTTGAGCTGGCGGCGGATGACCTTTTCGTCGCCGAGGTTCCAGCGGCGGCTCTGGATGACCTCCGAGTGAAGGAAGAGGTTATGGGGCATGACGACGGCCCCCAGGACGCTCATGACAACGAAAAGGGATCCGGCCGGAAGCGAGGGCCGGACGCAGCCTGCGGCCACCTCCCCCCAAGGAACGCGGATGAGGTGGAGCTCGAACAGAAACGCGATCCCGATGAGCGAAACGAAGGCGATAATCCATTTCTCGAGATGGGTGTAGGAATTGGTGACGAGCATGATCAGGGAGGCGGCCGCGAACAGGAAGGCCCCGACTTCGAGGGGGAGGCCGGGGACGAGCATCCGGAGCCCGATGGCCGCGCCCAGGATCTCGGCCAAGGCCGTTGAGATCGCGGCCAGGACGGCGCTCACCAGGACGATCTTGGACGGGAGCGGGCTGAAGTGCCGCGTCGCCGCCTCCGAGAGGCAGAGGCCGGTCGCGATGCCGAGATGGGCCGCGTTGTGCTGGAGGATGAGGAGCATGACCGTCGAGAGGGTTACGACCCAGAGGAGGGACAGACCGAAGCGGGAGCCGGCCGCGATGTTCGAAGCCCAATTGCCGGGGTCGATGAAACCGACCGTGACCAGGAGTCCCGGCCCGATGTAACGGAGGACGGCCAGCGCCTCGCGGCGCGGCCCGTGCGTCTTCAGGCGGTCGAGGAGCCTCATGACCTCGTTGCCATTATAACTTAAGGATGTCTATAATGTCTTCTGAAGATCGGAGGCTGCAACGCGGGAATTAATCGCGGCCGGATTTCTTTTGGCGGGATGCCTCGTCTTACTTTTCATCGAGCGCCTCCGCCTCGATCGGGCCCGGGACCGCATCCGGGTCCGGATCGCCGTCACCGGAACCCGGGGCAAGTCGAGTGTGGTCCGGCTCGTCGCCGCCGCCCTTCGCGAAGCGGGGACGAAAACCCTGGCCAAGACGACGGGCTCCAAACCCATCCTTATCCTTCCCGACGGCGTCGAGCGGGAGATCGAGCGTCCGGGGCCGGCCTCGATCCTCGAGCAAAAACGCCTCGTCCGGCTCGGGGCGAAACTAAATGCGGAGGCTTTGGTCGCCGAGCTCATGGCCGTCAGGCCGGACCTCCTGGCCGTCGAGTCGCGCGGAATTCTTCGGCCTCAGCTTCTCGTCGTCGGCAACGTCAGGCTCGACCACATCGAAGACCAGGGAAGGACCAAGGCCGAGATCGCCCGCAGCTTGGCGGCTTCTTTCGTGTCCGGAATGACCGTCATGATTCCCGAGGAGGAGGAGCTGTCCGTGTTCCGCGAGGAGGCCGCAAGGGTCGGCGCCGAGCTCGTGACCGTCCCGCCGTCAGCGGACGGGGTCCGGCCGGCCGGGGCGTCGGGGGCGTTCGAGTTCGAAGCGAACCGCCGGCTGGCCGCGGCCGTCGCGGAGCGCTTGGGAATTCCAGCCGGGACGGCCGTCCGCGGCATGGATAAGGCTCAACCCGATTTCGGGAGCCTGAGGCTGTGGGACGCCGGAATCCCGGGCGCCGGGGGCGCCTGGCTTCTGGTTAGCGCTTTCGCGGCCAACGATCCCGACTCCACCCGCCGGGTCCTGGACGCGCTCGCCGCGACCGAGCTCCTTGAGGGACGAACGCGGATCGGGGTGCTCAGCCTGCGCGAAGACAGGGGAGATAGAACGCTCCAATGGCTGGCCTCCATTCGGGACGGATTTCTTTCCGACTTTCACGAGATCGTCCTGGTCGGGCCGCCGGCCCGGGCGGCATGGCGGAGGCTGAAAAAAGGGCTGTCCTCGGGCCGAGGGCCGCACCTGCGGGCCTCCACCGACAGCGACCCGGCCCGGATCATGGTCTGGCTGGCGGCCGGGGCGGCGCGCGGGAACGCCGCCGTCATCGGGATGGGGAACATGGGCGGGCTAGGGAGCGCCCTGGTCGGATATTGGGAAACGATCGGAGATCCTCATGGCACTTGAAACGATTCTGGTCGGTATCGTCGTGGCCTTGGCTTTCATCGAGTTCAGCGGCGTTTGGCCGGGGGGGATCATCGTTCCCGGCTATCTGGCGCTAAGCCTCAACCGTCCCGAACGGGCGGTCTTGACGCTCGCCGCGGCCTTTCTGGCGCTCGGCCTCTACCGGCTCCTCAGCCGCTATCTGCTTCTGTTCGGACGGCGCCGCTTCACGGTCATGCTTCTCCTCGGCGCGGCTTGGGCGGCGGCGGGGACGCTCCTTCTGCCCCGGCTCGGGATCGGACCGGCGGAGCTCCGCGTCGTCGGCTGGGTCATCCCCGGCCTCATCGCCAACCAGCTCGGACGCCAGAAACCGCTTCCGACCCTGGCCGGGCTGACGACATGCACGATCGCGACCTATTTTATCGTTCGATTGGGGACGGTCCTCATCCATTGAGACAGAGAGGATGAAAAATAGTAAGCTCTTCCTCTATTCGGCGGCGCTGCTGAGTCTCCTCGCTTGGGGCGTCGAGAGATTTTGCCTGCCGGCTTCCGGAGGCGAAGCCCGGGCAACCATGGTCCGGGCCGCGGCGATCATGGAGAAGTCCCTTTCCTCCCTGCGGGCCTGCGAAAAAGACCGGGGCCTTTCCATCGATGAGGCCTCCGATCCCAACCGGACTGGGATTGTCGGCATCGAGCATTCGCTCGTCACGACGACGCTGGGGAGCCTCGAGGCCAAGCGGACGACGGCGAATCCCGCTTGGGCGGCTCTCCTCGTCCGCCTCCTCGAAGAAGCCGGCGTTCGCAAAGGCGACCCGATCGCGGTCGGCGCGTCGAGCTCGTTTCCCGGGCTCATCGTCGCGACCATGTCCGCGGCCGAAGCCATGGGCGCGCGGCCGCTCGTCATCGCATCGCTCGGCGCGTCCCAGTGGGGCGCCAACCGGCCCGAATTCGGCTGGCTGGAGATGGAAGGCTGTCTGAGAACGGCGGGACTTCTTAGCCATCCGCCGATCGCCGTTTCGCTGGGCGGGGAAGGGGACGACGGGCAGGATCTTCCGGAAGAGGGCCGCGCGCTGCTCCTCGCGAAGATGGAAGGGACCGGGATTCCCCGAATCGCGGAGCCCGACCTCGCCCGAAACGTCGAAGCGCGGATCGCGGCCTACCGGCGGGCAGCGGAGGGATTGGCGATAAAAGCCTTCGTCAATATCGGGGGGAGCTGGGCCGATATGGGAACGGACGCCTCGGTGCTGGAACTGAAGCCGGGCTTGACGCGGACGAAGCTTCCTTACCGGCCCGGCCGAAACGGCGTCATCCAGGCCATGTCGGCGCTGGGCGTTCCCGTCATCCACCTTCTCAACATCCGCGGGCTCTGCCGGCGCTACGGCCTTCCCTGGGACCCTATCCCCCTACCGAAGCCGGGCCCGGATGCCGTCGGCGGCATGGAGCTCTCCGCGAGCAGGGCCTTCTTCATCCTTGCCGTCGCTTATTTAACCCTTATCGTCCTGGCCGGACTCCTTCTCGGCCGAAGCCGGTCTATTTAGGCGTGCGTCTTCCGTGTCCAGCGGTGGTATAATAATTGGCCCTATTTCAAAAGAAAGGTTCGATCCATGTTAAGGAATAGGACGCTCGCAAAGAAAGTCTTTTTCGGGGCGGTTATTCTTGTTGTGTCCGGAGCGGCGATTCTCGAGGCCCAGGAGCTTAAGGTCCGGGTGACGGCGCGCCGGGCCAACGTCCGGGCCTCGGCCGACCTCAAGAGCGAAGTCGTCGGCCAGGTCAAGCGAGGAGCCGTTCTCCAGGTTGACGCCAAGGAGGGAGATTGGTACCTTGTCCGGCTCCCCTTGAAGCTCGAGGGCTATTCCCTGCCCGGCTATGTCCACAAGAGCGTTGTCGAAGAGGTCGCCGAAGGAACGGGCGTAGCAGCGATGGCCACGGCGCAAGGCGCGGGGCGAAGGATCGCGCTGGAGGCCGGAATCGGCGCCGGGCTCGCTTCCATGACCGGGAAGAACTTCGGCGCCGGCTTGGCCCTCTCCGCGGACTTGTCCCTCGCGCTCTCGGATCGGATCGGCCTCGTCGTTCGCGCGACGTCTCTGAAGTCCGGCGTCAGCGGGGATCCCGAGCGTCTGAGCGAGGGAACGCTGAGCGTCGTTCCCCTGGAGCTGGGCTTTATCCTCCGTTTCCCCTTGGAGGGAGCGCTCACGCCGTTTGCTGAGGCCGGGCTCGGCTATAACCTCGCCTCGTTCAAGCTCGATCCAGCCGCGCTGGAGGACTGGGCCGGGCGGGGGATTACGCGCGAGGAGAAGGTCGAAAATGCACTGGGCTTCTACGTCGGCGCCGGGCTGGATTACGAGCTCGGCGACCGCCTGGCTCTCGAGGGCGGAATCCGGTTCATGATTGCCGGGGCCAAGGGGTCCTGGACGTCGATCGACAAGGCTTCGGGACAGAGGACATCCGGCGAATGGAACGACCTCAGCCTGGGCCGGATCCAGTTCGGGGTCGGCCTGCGCTATGCCTTTTAATAACGACGGCGAGGGCCTTCCGACGTCCGGGGCAATCCGCTCTTGACCCGTTCGCCGACGCTGCCCCGCCCTGAAAGGCGGGGATAAGAAGCGACACTTTTGTACTCAGCCCTTTTAGAAGGAATGGGGCTGAGTGGGCTCAGGGTTAACCCCGAACAAGCCCCGGCATTCATGCCGGGGAGTCGAGGGGTTGATTATCCCATTTGGATTTATCACGGTTTTCGGCTATTATAGAGATCGCTGTCAGACGGCCTTTTTTCCGGCAGACCGCGGATGGCCGCCGACGGATAATCCGCCAAGGAGGAAGGAATGAATAAAAAGATCGTGGCGCTTTTCGTCGTCCTGGCGTTCCTCGCCGTCATCCCGGTCTTCGCGGCCCAGTCGCGGACGACCGAGTACCACAAGACGGGTCAGAAAATCAGCGCTGACACGACTCTCAACATCACGCTTCCGGACGGCTACTTCGTGACCGGGACCATCAAAGGCCCGACCGGGGCCGTCGTCAAGGGCGCGAGCGTTTACATCGGCGACGCGACCGACCAGTATTCCGGGTTCAGCGGCGTGGCCGACGCCTCCGGGAAGTTTTCGGTCCCGGTACAGGCCGGAAACAAGTATCTGGGCGTCACGCCCCCGGCCAGCGCGTCGGTGGATCCGTCCAAGTTCTCGCGCTTGCTGTCGAAAATCCAGCTGGGGGTCAGCATAACCAAGGACACGGCCGTCGGCGATATCACCCTCCAAAACGGCTTCATCCTGAGCGGGAAGGTCGATCCTCCGGCGGGAAGCGGAACGCTGATGATCTTCATGCCCTACATCGAGATCTTCCCCCCGACCAGCCTGACGCCCGTCGGTATCGCCCAGGTCGGCGGGACGAGCCAGCTCCTCCTGAACAAGTACGCGGCGGCCCTGCCGGCCGGATCCTACCGGCTGCTGTCGAGGGCCATGGGCTCCACGATGATGGGACAATACGTCCCGATGCTGCCTAAGACGGACTCGGTCAATATCAGCAAGGACACCGTCAAGAACCTGGTCATGCTCAAGGGCGGCTACAGCCTGTCGGGCACGGTCAAGGACGCCGCCGGCAAGGGGCTGGACGGCATTCTGTTCATCATTCCCAAGAGCGGGACGTTCAAGGGCTGGGACATCCAGGAGACGGTCGTCCTTAAGGGAAGCTTCGGGGTACTGACCGGGCTGAACTCGAAGACCACTTTCATCCCGGCGGGAAGCTATATGCTCGTGTTCGTGCCGATCGGATTCGTGATGAACACCTATACCGGGAAAGCGACCGTGACCAGCTTCGACCTGACGATGCCCGCGGCCGCCAAGACGCTGGCCCTGGTCGCCAAGAACGGATTCGTCGTCACGGGAAAAATCACCGACGCCAAGAGCAAAGCCATGTCCGCTATCATCACCGCCTTCAACCCGACCGCCCCGCTGAATATCGACCTCTTGGGTTTGAATTTCATGGTCGGCGCGACGAATACCAAGGGCGTCTACCGTTTTACGCTGCCCGCCGGCACCTACAACCTGTTCTCCCTTCCCGGCTCGGCCACGGCGGCCCAGAAGCCCGAAGAGATGTTGCGGCGGATGATTTTAAGGGCGGCGCAAGCGGCTAAGAATCAATAACTGTCGTAGGCCTTAAAACCGTCCGCGCGGCTACAACAGACCGAAAACTAGCGGTCTGGCCGGCGGCTCGCGCCTATTTAAAAATCGGGGGCTGGCCTGAAACAAAAGGCTCCTTCAGGCCGTAATATTATTGAGACGGATGGCCTATTATCCAGCCGCCCATTTTGACGTCTCGCCGATCATCATGAAGTTCGAAAGGAGCCCTTATGAATATCGCCGGAAGACCGATCGCACTCATCTTGGCCGGCTTGCTGCTCGCCGTCCCGCTCGCGGCGGGCGCCGCGCAAGATTCTCCCGGAAAATATCCCCCGCCTCAGTCTCTGACTCTGACCCGCGCTTCCTCGCCTGTCCGGGTCGACGGGAATCTCGACGAACAAGCTTGGAAGGATGCCGGCCGGCTTGAAATCCTCTATGAATGGATGCCCGGCGAGAACTGTCCGCCGCCGGTCAAGACCGAGTGCCTGGTGACGTTCGACGATTCGCGGCTCTATATCGCCTTCCGCTGTTTCGACCCCGAGCCGGCCAAGATCCGGGCCCATCTGATGGACCGCGACGCCATCGACACTTTTATCCAGGACGACCACGTCAGCTTCATTCTGGACACCTTCAACGACGAGCGCCGGGCTTTCCAATTCCGCGTCAACCCTCTGGGCGTGCAGGCCGACGCCATGTTCAGCGAGCTCGACCAATACGAGGACTTTTCCTGGGACGCGATCTGGGAATCGGCTGGCGCGATCACGGATTTCGGGTACACGGTCGAAGTGGCCGTGCCCTTCAACCAGCTTCGCTTTCCCAGGGGAGGCGGTGTCCAGACTTGGGGATTCGAGGCCGATCGTTCCTATCCCCGGCTCGTCCGGCACAGGATTAGCACCCACGTCCGCGACCGCGACCGGAATTGCCTTATCTGCCAGTTCAACAAGATCACCGGCTTCGAGGGGATCTCCCCGGGGCTCAACATGCAGTTCACGCCGACCTTGACCGTGGACCGCAGCGACACCCGGTCCGATTTTCCCTCGGGCCCGATGGAGGCGGGACGCGCCGAGGCCGATCCCGGGCTCACGGCACGCTGGGGGATTACGCCCAACCTGATGCTCAACGCCACTGCCAATCCCGATTTTTCCCAGGTCGAGGCGGATGTCGCCCAGCTCGATGTCAACACCCGGTTCGCCCTTTACTATCCCGAAAAGAGGCCCTTCTTTCTGGAGGGGGGCGACTTTTTCATGACGCCCTTCCAAGCCGTGTTCACCCGGACCGTGGCCGATCCGAATTGGGGAGCGAAGGTTACCGGCAAGATCGGGCGCAGCGCGGTCGGATTTTTCGCCGCCCAGGACCGGATCAACAACCTCCTTTTTCCCTCCAATCAGGGAAGCGGCGCGGCGTCGCTCGATAGGGACGTGACGAGCGGCGTCTTCCGATACCGCTATGACCTTGGCCGGGGCTCGACGCTCGGCGCGCTCTACGCCGGACGCGTCGGAGGCGACTACCATAACCATACCGGAGGCCTGGACGGCTTTCTGCGCCTGGGCAAGAGCGATCAGGTCATTTTCCAGTTCCTCCGCTCGGACAGCCGCTATCCCTTCGCCCTGGCCGTCGAACAGGGGCAGGAGCGGGGCAACTTCGGGGGGAATGCCCTCATGGCCCAGTACGTCCACATGACCCGGGACTTAGTGCTTATTGCGGCCTACGAAGGGATCGACCCGGGGTTCAGGGCCGACTCGGGCTTCGTGCCGCGCGTCGACACCCGGACGATCGACCTCGAAACCGACGTCCTCTTCTATGGGAAGCGGGGCGGCGGAAAAAGCGGCAACTGGTTCGACCGCATCCGCGTCTGGCTGAGAGGATACCGGATCGCCGATCATACCGGCCGCTTGACGGATTCCCGGGTCGCGCTGGGCGGCCTGTATGAGGGACCCTGGCAGAGCCAGCTCCAGGTCATCGGACGTTGGAATCAGGAGTATTATTCGGGCCGGCTCTACGACGTCAGCGATTTGGTTCTGGGGGGGGTTATCAAGCCGGCTTCGGGTCTCAGCCTCGGTTTGGAGGGCGACCTGGCCGGGGCGGTCGACTATGCCAATGCCCGGCCCGCCCTGGCCGTTCGATTCGGTCCCAACGCCGAATTTGGCCTGGGGCGCCACATCAACTTCAACGCCTCCTATTACCTGGAGCGCCTCTCGCGCGACGAAGGACGGATCTATACGGCTCACCTCCTTCAGGGCCGCTTGATCTACAATGTCAACACGCGCTGTTTCCTCCGGGCGATCGCCCAATTCCGCGACGTTGACCGAGATCCGGCCCTCTACAACGAGCCGGTGGAGTCAAGATCGCGCGGGCTCTTCACCCAGTTTCTTTTCTCCTACAAGCTGAACGCTCAGACGGTGCTCTTCCTCGGCTACTCGGATAATTCATTGGGGACGCGCGACGTGGACTTGACCCGGACCGGCCGGACCTTTTTCTTTAAGGTCGGCTACGCGCTGGTCCTCTGAGACAGGCCGCATGACTTATAGCTGCTGATGAGGAGAGGTTCAAACAGCGTTCGGCAGGAATGGAGATAGAAGCCTATCCGTTATAATTGTTTTTTTAGTAATAAACTGACTTCGGATCTACGGTTTCCTTAGAGTTTGAGGTGGCCTCCTTTGTGACATAATCTTTATTTTCTACAAATCGCCTTGAGGGGGGCCTAAATAACGATCACCGGCTAAACTAAAAATAATAGCTTGGCTATCGGCAAAGCTGAAAATCTGATTCCATTTGAAATCTTATATGGATAATTCTAAAATAATACCGCAATATTGTGGGGCAATTAAATGGAGTTACTCAAAATATTTCGTAAATTAGGTAGATGTCGTATCAATTGTTACATGATAAATATTAATGGTTAGACCTATATGATTGAGCGGTTCAAACAACTGGCCGAGCAACAGAAACGTGCCCTCAATGCCCTTTATCGCGCCGATTTGCCCCTTGGATACCTTATCATTATGTATACGACGATCGATATGTTTTCGTATATTTGGGCGGGAGGCGATGATAAACAAGCTGGTCCGCGTTTTCGAAAATTCGTTGACAAGTACCTTATCAAACACCTTTCCGACGTGAACTCTTCTGACCTTTGGGGAGCCAGATGCGCAATTCTACATACTGCAACTCCTGATTCTACTGCAACTCAAACTGGCCACGCACGACGCTTGTTATATTGTTGGGGTGCTGGCGGGATTGAGACCATTAGAGAGGTAATCAAGCGTGCCCCTAAACCAGAGGCTCATACAGGCGTTGAACTTGAGGCGCTCGAGCACGCTCTTTCAGAGGGGCTAATTGAATTTGAAGAAAATCTCCGACAAGATCCACATTTGTTATCAAGTTGCGAACCCCGCCTTAGTAAGATATATTCAATCATTGATTTAAGTAAAAAATAAAAGGATCAGCTGGCGCATAACGAGTCTAAGAAGCCGCGGCAGACGACGCCACGACGTGAAGTTCGTATGGCGGCATGCTTGAGCTTAAATCGTTAGTTGAGAATGTGAATATGAGAATCATTTCAATAATCGTGCTTATCCTCTTTCTGTTCGGGGCGTGCAATAATGCTGTTTCCAATCATTATGCCACTCGATCCGAATCGGAGGCAGAAAAGGTTTTTGAACGGGGCTGGCTGCCTAATATTATCCCCTCGTCAGCGAGAAATATTACGACATCGAACGATCTCGATACAAACAAATCTGAAGGAGAATTTCAGTATGATCCAAAGGAAACAAATGAGTTCTTAAGGTATTTAAGGCCATACTCCGGCCAAAAACTACCGCTTTCGCGTTGGCAAACCTATATAAACGGACAGAAAAATAAAGGGTATGTTGTCCTTGAATATTCTGCCGACAAATCAGTCTGGGTATTCCTTGTGAACGCTCAAACGGGGCATGTCCGATATGTGATGTGGTTGTTATGATAGTGCAGCTAATAAGGCACTTCAGGCGATGCCCTTGATCGCGATAGCGCGGCGGGCTCGTCTTCCGATCAATTTTAAAGAATCTGCAAGCGGCGGAGGTATGCCGGCCGACCTGATTAAAAAGCCTTATGTAGAGCCTGAACGGTTCCGCCCAGGGCGAGTAATGACCTGACGAGCAAATCAATGGAGACGGACGGGTCTCCCGCTTCCATCTTCGCGACTCTTGATTGGCTTGAACGTATTCTTTTCGCGACCGCGATTTGGCTCATCCCAAGCGACCGCCGGCGTTCAAGGAGTTCTTTTGCCAGTCGGAGTTTGAGTTCAATATAGACCGCCTCTTCTTTGGATAGGTTGAGAAATTCTTGAGGTGTACCGACTTTCCACCCTGCTTTTTCGAGTCTTTTTCGTTTGGCTGCATCCATTTTAAACCTCTCTAACAGGCATCATAGTCTCGCAAACGCTTCCGGCATGAGTCCAAGATGGACTTGGGCGTGCTCCGCGTTTGCTTCCGAAAAACCTCTAGAATCACGATCGCATCGGGGTCTATTCTGTAAATGATTCTCCAGGTACGGAAGACATCATTAACCCTCAGCTCGTGACACCTGAGCCCCAGGGATGGCATTGGCCGAGACCAAGGTATTTTCAAAGACTCCCCGCTCTGAAGCAAGCGAAGCAAGTATCCAACCTCCAATCGGGCCTCCTTGGAAAGGGGTGGGGTCTTAACCTCACCATGAAGCCAGACAAGCGGTTTATCTGTAAAAATCATCCTTCAAAAGGATATGTCATATTGGACATATTGTCAACTGAAAAATGTATTAGATAAAGCTATACGTTTTTTAGTTCGTCGACAGGAAGGTCCTATTCGTAATAAATAGACTTAGGGGCCGCTTTAGACGGGTTGCGCAGGAACGCATCCGTCCCCTTAGCCACGACTTCCTCCAAAGCCATGTTGGGAGTATTATACGGATCGATGTAAATAATGTTCGGCGGAAGGAAAGCCATGATACGCAATGTAAAAATCGAAGATGCAGGGGCTATTTGCGATATATACAACCATTACGTTAAGAATACCCTCATCTCTTTTGAGGAAGAACCCGTTCCCATCCAGGAGATGCGGAGCCGAATCGCGGAAGTAACATCTTCTTTGCCATGGTTTGTGTTCGAGGAAAACGGAAAAGTCGTTGGCTATGCTTATGCGAGCCAATGGAAGAGTCGCTGCGCCTATCGATTTTCCGTGGAGAGCGCCATCTATCTCCATCCCGATTTCATCGGCAAAGGGATAGGAAGACAGCTGTATGAATCTCTGATATCCGAGCTTCGCAACCGTTCCTTGCATGGAGCCATTGGAGGGATCGCCCTGCCGAATGAAGGCAGCGTGGCTCTGCATGAAAGTCTGGGATTTGTCAAGGTTGCGCATTTTAAGGAGGTTGGCCGGAAGTTCGGCCGGTGGATTGACGTGGGTTATTGGCAACTCCTCTTTCAGAATGCCGAACAAAGCGCCGCCCGATGAAACATGGTCTTGCCTTGGCCTTTTTTTGCTCCATCTCCGCGCCGGTTCTTGCCTGCACCATCTTCGTGCTCACCGATGCGAAACGGGCGCTCTTCTGTAATAACGAGGATTGGTCGAACCCCAAGAGCCGGATATGGTTTGTTCCGGCCGGAGAAGGGCATTGGGGCTGCGCCTATGTCGGATTTGATGACGGTCAGCCCCAAGGTGGAGTCAACACGGAAGGCCTCGCCTTCGATTGGGTGGCGGGATTCATGGAGAAATGGGAGCCGATTCCCGACCGGGAACCCGATGTCACGAAACATCTTTACGCCATCGTTGAGGATATGTTCGGCGGCACCGTCCGGCCCGGCGACTACACCGCTGATTTTTGGAAGGAGTTTTATCCCAACCAAAAGGAGCTTCAGGCCGATCTGAAACGGCTCGGCGGCTTTATCTCGATGACCCTTGTCGCACGCTGGGATGAGGACGGTTGGCGGAACTATCGTTATCGCACGGAATTTGCAAACGCTACGCTGCTGCAGCACTATGTCCTTGATAAACAGAACAAGGTGGCGCTCATCCAATCGGACGACATTGAAAGCAAATGAAGCTGACTATTCCGGAAATCCCCTGAGCCGTCTCAATATCTTTCTGGCGGTCTCGTTTCTGGTCAGTTGGTCCTGTTGGGGGATCTTGGTGCCGCTGGCTCGCGCGCGGACGACGGTCTATGGCCACCTGCCCTTCATGCTTCTTAACATGCTCGGCGGCCTGGGACCGACCTTTGCCGCCTACATAGCGGTGCTGGCCACCCCGGCGCCCGGATTAAAAATCTAAGGGATCGCGGCCGATTCTATGTTGATATTTTATGTGCGATGTTATATTATTTAATCTGGGAATTTGGGCGGGGGAGGATCGCATGGCAACAAAGATCAAAATCATCACGACGGGGGATTTTCTTGAAGTAGCTCCCGAGGGAATCATCGACATCACCACAAGCAGACAACTTCTTGTAGATATAGCCAAGGCTGAGCACCACCCGGTGGACTACGATCTGCTCATTGATTTCCGTGACACGCAGTGGCAGATGTCGACGGTCGATCTGTATCGGCTTGCAGCGGAACTCAGCGAGCACGGCGACACCTTTCACAGAAAAGTGGCCGTTCTCGTTTTTCCGGGCGTCGCATTTGACTCCGCCGCGTTCCTTGAGACATGCTCGCATAACCGCGGTTTTTCGGTTAATGCCTTCACGGACTTTGAAAGCGCCATTCGCTGGATTCTCTCTTCGGAAGATGCGTCAAACAACAGCACTCCGCCTAAAAAGGCGGATGCAAGCGATGGCCAATAACCCCGCCTGATCCGCGACATCTATTCGTAGTAAATTGATTTAGGGTCCGCTTTGGACGGGTCGCGCAAGAACGCGCCCACGCCCTTGGCGACAACTTCTTGGTAGCGGGGGATTCCTTCGAGGACGACGGCCCGGTCGGGCTTGTCCCCGGACCAAGTTTCCAGAATCTGGAGGATTGCCGATGTGTGACGGCCGACCCTGACATCGATCGGCCAGCCTTTCTCGTCGATCTTCTCGAACAGCAGCCCGTGCCGGCCGGCCTTGACGATGAAGGGATCGCGGCCGGTCAACAGCAGATCGGTCCCGGTCCGGCCCCGCGTCGCGTCCAGGAAGGGTTCGGGCGCCTCGAGCAGGAGCGAGATCGCATCGGTGTGGTCGCCGATCTCGCGGTGGGATAGGCCGTGGAGGGTCAGCGGCGAATACTCGACGCCGATGTTGAACCCTTCCGAGCCCGAGATCATCATCGAGGCCATCGCGGCCAGGTCCTGTCCCTTCTGGTGGGCGACGATGGTCGAGATGACCGGATATTGGAGTTCGGCCTCATGGAGGTCGATGACGATGTCGACTTTCTCGCGGCGGATGAGCTCGATCAAAGCGAAGCAAGTCCGCTCGGTCAGGGTGCCGTTCTTGCGTCCCGGCCAGGCTCGATTGAGGTTGCGGATGTCGACGTAAGCCAGCTCCTGGCGGCTCGGATAATGGATGTAGACCTCGGGGTCCGGCCATTGGTCGAGCGGATTTGACCAGCGATCGCCCATCCGGAAGGTCTGAGCGCCCCAGCTCGTCTTGATCGAGAAGTCGGGCGGATAGGCGCCGCCCAGCCGGGTCACCGTCGTCGCGCTCCGGTTGGCGGAAAGAACGACCAACAGGCGGCCCTTCCGGACAATACCCTGTTCGGCCAGGATCCAGGCCGCCAGCCGCCCCCCGGCTCCTCGGGATGCGAGCCGCCCAGGACGAGGATGGTCCCGCCCGGTTCAGAGCCTTCCAAGACATAGACGTTGGAGTCGTTGATCGTTCCCCGAACTCCCTGGAAATAGTCGCCCAGCTTCACGACCTTGGCGACCCCGGCGCTCGCGACGACGGGCTCCTTAAGATGGCGGCTGCGGTAGAAGCTCGCCCCGGAAAAAAAGAGGAGGGCCAGGCCGAAAATCCCGATGACAATTTTGCGCCGATTCATTTTAACCTAAGGAGCCGCAGCAGAAAGGGGATGAGGACGATGACGTAGAGAATCTCGTCCTGCCACTTGCGGCTCTTGACGACGTTCCAGATGATGAGGGCGGCCACCAAGGCCGTCAGCAGATAATAAAGGATCGTGACGATCATCAGAACACCGTGAGGAAGGCCAGTTTTTTGCTGAAGACGACCATCAGCGTCCCGACCGCCGCGATCAGTAGGGCCGGGACCAGGCATTCCTTGAGGAACTTTCCGTAGGGCTCTTTCATGCCGACCGTATCCGCCGTCAGCCGCCCGATGATGGCCGTGGGCGGGACGGCGTCGCCGAGCGGCCAGATGACGCTCATCCCGGCCAGGGCGACGATCGGATTGAGGTTGATCGTGTTGAACAGAAGAACGAGCGGGACGCCGAGGACCGGCGCCGCCCCCCACATCAGGACGGCCTCTGAGATGGGGAGGGTCACGAACAGCGTAAAATAAACCACGATGACGGGAAGGGTGACGACGGTGACGGCGATGAGCCCGCGGACTCCGGTCAAGGTCATGATCTGGACCAGGATTCCCGCGCAGGTCAGCGTCCCGATGAGCGGCAGGAGCTGCTCGACCGTCCGCCGTGCGATTTGGAGGACGGGTAGGCGCACCGGGGATAGAACGAGGGTCAGCCCGGCCGCGGCGGCGAAGATGAGCGGGAGGCCGAGGATGGGGAAGGAGAACGGCCAAACTCTTCCGGCCGCGACCAGGACAAGAAAGGCGAGGAAGGGGAGGACGATTCGGAGCCAGCTCATTCCGGCCGGAGGCTGGGGAAGCTCGCGCAGGGCGAGGTCGAGGTTGACGGGTTTAGCCTTTCGGCCCAGCCAGAAGATCGTCGCCATGGCGAGCAGCACGCAGGGGACGAGGAGGGGCAGAAAGAACCCGACGTAGGGCATGTTGACGCCGGCTGCGGTCAGCATCGCCCATAGGCTGACCGGGGGAGCCGCCGCGCTCAGACCGGCGATCACGAAGATGATGGCCGCGATTCGGGGCCGAGGCAGGTCCATGTAGCCGAGGACGGTCGCGACCATGCCGCCCATGACGAGGACGGTCACGCTGCCCGCTCCGGTCAGTGCGCCCGGGATGAGAAGAAGCATCGCGAACAGGGTGAACAAGACGGCCTTCCGACGGTGGAAGCGGCGGATGACGGACCGGACGACGAAGGCGACGCCTCCCGATTCCTTGAGAAGGTTCATGAACAGGGTCGCCGTGACGAAGATGAGGATGATGTCGAAATAGGTGAAGGCGCCTTCGGCGATGTGCCGGACCGGAATCCCGGCCCCGCCGGCCAGCGCTCCCGCCAGGGCGGCCGCGAACAGGGCCAGCTCGGTCGAGATCTTGAGGAGCTTGGCCGCGATGTAGGCCGCGACCATAACGGCCAGCACGAGAAGGGCGGACGCTGTTGCGTTCATGGTCGTTCCAATCCGGAAGGGGTCAATTTAGACTATTTTTGGACCCTTTGTCAAAAACGAGAACGAACGAGAATGGACAAGAACGAACCTTAATAGCGGAAGGAAATCATGATAGACTAAGCGAGGAGTCTAAAAATGCAAAAACGGCTGTCTCTCCTCGCATGTTTGTCCGGCCTCCTTATAGCGGCATGTCCGCGACCGGCGCCGGCTTTGGGCTTCTCTCCAACCGAAGACATCGCGGTCCTTCCCAAGCCGCTTTACTACGACCTCAAGATCGACATTGACTTCGAATCGGGCGCCATCGCCGGCGATTGCTCATTGACCGTGAAGAACGGCGGCGATCAGCCCATCTCGGTCATTCCCCTGAATCTCTACCGCCTCATGGAGGTTTCCTCGGTGACGGACGAAAAGGGGACCCCACTCGAGTTTACCCAGAACGTCAAGATCTTCGAGGACTGGAGGGAATTGCAGGTCAACCACATTCGGGTCAGAATCGATCCGCTCCTCGGACCGGGGAAACAGGCCACGCTCCGGATTCGGTATGGCGGGCTCCTTCTGGGCTACGCCGAAGCGATGCGATACGTTAAGGACCGCGTCAGCCGGGAGCTGACCTTGATCCGCTCGGACAGCTACGCTTTTCCGCAGATCGGGGTCCCCTCCTGGCTGACGAACCGGGCCCAGGGCCTGGATGATTTCGGATATCGGGTTTCGCTTACGGTTCCCTCCTCGCTCGTCGTCGCCAACGGCGGAGATTTGATCTCGAAGGAGGACAAAGACGGCCGGACGACTTGGGTCTACCGAGACAAAGTCCCGTCCTGGCGCATTGACCTGGCCGTTTCGAAATACACCATCCTTGAAGGGGAGGGGGGACGACTCCGGATATTCGCTTTTCCCGAGGATGTCAAGGGGGCGGGAGAGCTCCTCGCGAGCCTGACGAGGACGATGGAACTCTACTCCCGTTGGTTCGGACCGCTCAAGGTTTTTCGGGGGTTGACCGTCATCGAGATTCCGGACGGCTTCGGCTCCCAAGCCGATGTCGCCGCTATCATCCAGGAGGCCGGCGCGTTCAAGAACCCCTCCGGCCGTTACTCGTTCTATCATGAACTTTCCCACCTCTGGAACGTGGAAGCCAAGGATCCCCTTCCTCCCCGTTTCGAGAGCGAGGGGCTGGCCATGTTTCTCCAGCACTTCGTTCAGGAAAAGCTGGAGGACAACAATGGGGCTGTCGAGAAAGCGGTCGGCGAATCGCTCGTCCGGATGGCCGAAACATTTCGCGAGCATCCCGGCTGGAAAGAGACCCCGATGATCGATTACGGGGTCAAACAATTGACGGATCTTTCCTACCGCATGGGTCAGGTCTTCTTCTATCTTCTGTACCGGACGCTGGGGGAAGAAGCATTCCTGGAAACGATCGGAGATTTCTATCGCGGTTATTTCGACACGGGCGCTACGGCCCGGCAATTCGTCGACTTCATAAAAAAAAGGTCTGAAATCAACCTCGACAAGCTCTTCGAGGAGTGGGTATTCACGGCCCGAGCGGCCGAGCTCATCGCCGCCGGAACGTCCGCGGCGGAACTCGCCCGGCGGTACCGTTAAGCTAGTTCTCTTTGCGGTTGCCGTCGGGAAGACGGCAGCGAAATCTCAGCCGCGCGCCCGGATCGTGATGCTGGCTATGCAGGGGTAGGTGTTGAGGGTGTCGAGCTTCCGGCACAGGCCTCGCTCGAGGATGAGGATTCCCTGGGGATAGTCGTCCCAGCGGTAAGTGTTGATGTTGAGCGAGGACCCCGTGATCGTGGACAGCTCCGGGACGCCCTCCTCGACGGGTGGAAGGCCGAGGTATTCGAGGACGGTGTTGACCACGCTGACGTCGGTGATGCTGAAGGTGCCGCCCTGGGGATCCATGGTGAGATTGAGCTGCGGCCCCGGCTCGGGGAATATGTAGCGGGTCTGCGGCCTTCCCTGGAAACTCCCCTTATCCACGATGTATTCCCACTCCTCGGTTTTAGCCGGGAAGATGAGGCGCTTGAGCTGTCCGAGGGATACGGAAACCTTCTCGGCTTTGATAGTTGAGATCCCGAACATGATCGCGCCTAAGGCGGCGCAGATGATAAGGGCCCGGATTATGGACTCTTTTTCCTTATGGATCAAGATCCGGACCAGGCTGAACAGGGACAGGGCGAGAAGGACCAGGACGATGATTTTCAGGGTTGAAACCGCTACCATCCGAGCCTCCTTTGGCCAGGGAGATTATACCAAAATTCGCCCCGTCCGCCTATCGTAATTTTTTAGCCTAATGGGATCCATGAGTCGGGGATTGATACTAAGGTTGAGTCATGATAAGGTCATCTTGCCGTCAAGCATGTTCAGTTGAGGTGAATGACCATGGAAGTCAAGCCAATCCCCAAGAAGGGGGTTGTCCTGATAGTCTTGGGATTTGCGATCACGGCGGCTTCCCTGCAATCGAGGTCATCCTCCTCGAGTCCTTGGGTCGGCGCCGGACCGGAGGGGGGGCGAGTCCATTCTTTGGCCTACCATCCCGCCAAGCCGAAGGTCGTCTATGCCGTTGTCGGAGAATATTCGGTAACGGTCTATAAAACTCTCGATGGAGGGGGGACCTGGTCCAAGGTCTCCTCGATCCCGGATACGATTTATGATTTTGCGCTGAATCCGAAAAACCCCAAAATCGCCTATGCGTTGGGCGAGATGGGCTTTTATATATCGCTGACCGGCGCCGAAGAGGCGGACGCGCATGAACGCGGGCAACCCTGTTGGCAGCGTTATTCTCTTGGAGCCGGCAGGAGCGGACGCTTGGGCAAGGTCTTCGTTCATCCCTCGAATTCGAATATTATTTATGCTTCAGGAAATTATGATTACCGCTCGAATCCCTGGCGGGAGGGCATCGCTTTTTTTAAATCCGTCGATGGCGGAAAAACCTGGAAGACCCATCTCGTCAGCAAGGGATCCTACTATGGCGATACCATGGGATTCGCCATGAGCCTCTCCAGCCCTAACGTTCTATATATTGACGGCTATTACGGCATCGGGCCGCATACGGCGAAGTATGGGATCTTCAAATCCACAAACGGAGGAGAAGATTGGCGTATTTTGCCCTGGGATGATCGTTATTCTGCGTACTCCATTGTCGTTCATCCCGGCGACTCGAATCGGGTTTGGGTGGCAACCGGCCTCGGCGTCGAGAGAAGCCAGGACGGCGGATTGACTTGGCAGACAACCGCGACCAGCTTCGATGCCGGCGACCTTGCCGTCGACGGCTCGAATCCCGATATTCTTTATGCCGGAGCGGACTTCGACAATTCCGTTTCAAAAAGCTCGGACGGCGGCGTCGCTTGGGTCCGGTCCTCCGGCGTTTACGGGGAATGCTTGAAAATGCTCGTCATCGATAAAGGACCGAATCCTGGACAAACGGTCTTTTTCGGATCGCTCGGAGGCGTTTTTCGGAGCACTAACGGGGGGCTCTTATGGCGGGCCGCTCATTCCGGAATCCGAGAGTCCGTCATCCCCGCGGTTGCGGCGGCTCCCTCCGCCCCCGATATTCTCTATGCCCAAGCCCGCCAACTTGGTTTTTTTAAGACGCCGAACGGCGGAAAATCTTGGGAGCGCCTGACCGAGCTCAGCAACTGCGGCGGATACTTCAAGATCGCGGTCCATCCCACGAACGCCAAGGATGTCATTGTCCTGTCCGGGGGCT
This sequence comes from Candidatus Aminicenantota bacterium, assembly GCA_963702005.1. Taxonomy (GTDB): domain Bacteria; phylum Acidobacteriota; class Aminicenantia; order Aminicenantales; family JAFGBC01; genus JAFGBC01. The sequence goes on along the minus strand of OY969696.1, from coordinate 3,974,489 downwards.
GAGCGGGCGACGGCATCTACAGGTCTGTAGATGGAGGAAGGACTTTCAAGCAGCTCAAATCCGGGACTTTGCAGGATCTTTACCGGTCTGCCCGGAATCCCGAACATATTTTTTGCGCGGGGATGGTCCCGGCCAGCGGGCCTCAAGGCTCATATAACGCTTTGGCTCTATTTTTTTCCAAGGACGGCGGGGCGACCTGGACGACGGTCCGGGCGAATTCGGCCGATTCCTATGCCCGGGCCATTGCCGTAGATCCCGTCCGCGAAAAGGTTATTTACATGGGCTATTTGGATTACGCCTCGAATCGCTGCAAACTCGTCAAAAGCATCGACGGCGGATCCAGCTGGGGAAACACAAAGGCCGGTGACTTCGACGACATCGATGATATGAAAATCGATCCTCTGAATACAAACAACATTTATCTCTGCTGCGGCTACGGCGGATTCTATAAGAGCGGGAACGGCGGGGCCGGCTGGAAAAAGCTTCTAACGCAGCCTGCCCATGCCATGTTTATCTCCAAGAGCTCGCATGGGGAGATCATCGTCGGAGGGAATGAGGTTCAGGTAAGCAAGGACCGGGGGAAGACATGGGACAGCATTAGTTATGCCGATATTTCCTTGAGGGAATGCATGAGCCTAGCCTATAATGAAGCCCAAAAAATCCTTTATCTCGGATTGGATGGGGGAGGCGTTATCAGAAAGCAACTGTGAGAAAATCGCCAAGAATCTTCACGACTCGGCACATTGAATGAAGCGGATCATTAGACAAAGGAGACAATCATGAATCGGAAGGTCTTCGGCCCCGGCCTCATTCTTCTTCTCATCGCCGCGTTCGCGGTTCCCGTCCCGGCCCAGCAGAGGAGCGATGTCCCGCCCGCCCTCCTCTCCCTCGACGTCCTGGATTCGATCATCCTCGAGGTGTCGGGAGACCTGGCCCTCCAGAACGAGATCTATCTGAGCGGGGTCAACCGCAACCGGAAGCCCGATGAATACTTCAAGGGCTACTTCGAGACCAGCTTCCTCATTGACAGGCTCAAGGAATACGGGATCAAGGATGCGGCCATCGTCGACCTTCCGACCGAGGACAAGGAGACCTGGGACGCCGAGTCGGCCGAGCTTGTGATGATCGAGCCCTCCAAGGAGAAAATCGCGGACCTCAAGGAGATCGCTGCCTCCATCTGCCCGGGCAGCTCCTCGGCCGAGGTCACGGCCGAGCTCGTCTACGTCGGCCCCGGCTGGCAGGCCGAGGGCTACCAGGGGAAAAAGCTCAAGGGAAAAATCGCCCTCGTCAACGGCTCGCCCGGACGGGCCCAGAGGCTGGCCGTCGAGAAATACGGGGCGGTCGGCCTGGTCGGCTTTTCCTCGTCCCATCCCGAATTCGACCAGGACGAGGTCGGCTGGGGCCATATCGATAATTCCGAAAAGGCCGCCAAGACCTTCGGATTCATGGTCTCCCAGCGAACCGGCCAGGAGCTCCGCGACCAGCTCGAGCGCGGCGTCAAGATCGTGCTCAAGGCCTCGGTCAAAACCCGGATGGTCCCCTACAAGGAAGAAATGGTCGAGGCCGTCCTCAAGGGGAAGGACCGTCCCGACGAGGAGCTCGTCTTCACGGCCCACCTCTTTGAGGGCTTCGCCAAGCAGGGCGCCAACGACGACGTCAGCGGCTGCGTCGCCATCCTCGAGACGGCCCGGGCCCTCAAGACGCTGACCGAAAAAGGCCTTATCCCGCCCCTGCGCCGTTCGGTCCGCTTCCTGATGGTGCCCGAGATCGACGGGACGGCCGCCTACATCAAGAAGTATCCCGATGTCGCCCGCCGCTTTTTCGCCAACATCAACGAGGACATGGTCGGCGAGGCCATCGTTAAGAACAACGGCACGTTCTATCTCGAACGGTCGCCTTATTCGATCCCCAGCTACCTGGGCGACGTCGTCGAGTCCTTCGTCGAGTGGATGGGCTTGACTCAGAGGAACTCGACCGAGACCTGGGGGGTGCCGTATCTGATCGCCTCCCCGACCGGGACGCGGGATCCGTTCTACTGCTCCGTGAGCCGCTTCACGGGCGGGAGCGATCACGTCGTGTTTATCGACGGCGGCGTTCGCGTCCCCGCGGTCATGTTCATCGTCTGGCCCGACATGTGGTATCACACCAGCGGCGATACCCCCGACAAGTCCGACTCGACCCAGCTCAAGCGGGTCGGGATTTTGGGAGCGGCGGCCGCCCTGTTCCTGGCCAACGCCGGCCCCGAGGATGTCGACCGGATCGCGGGCGAGGTTCAGGCGCGGGCTTCGGCACGAATCGGGAAGGAGAGGCTCAGGGCCGAGCGGATGATCGCCGCGGCCGGCGCCAAGGACGTTGCCGCCGCTCATAAGGAAGCCTTGAACGTCGTCCGTCAGTCCGTGGCCAGGGAGAAGGACGCTCTGGCATCCATCCGCTTCTTCGCCAAGGGAAACGCCTCCGCCGAAGCGGCCCTCCAGAAGAAGGTCGAAGCCTTCGCTGAAATCGAGGGGCCGTTTCTCCAGGACCTCGAGGGCGTTTTTGCGAGGCGCTGCGCCGCCCTCAAGGTTAAGCCGGCCGTGCTGCCCTCTCCGACCAAAGACGAAACGCGGCTGGCGGGGCTCGTGCCGCGCCGGACGGCCAAGATGGGCACGATCCTCGATTTCTGGCGGCTCGGGGACAAGATCCGGGGGCGGAAGGACCTTCCCAAGTACAACCTTGGCGAGGGCGAGTTCGAGGCCCGCAATTTCATCGACGGGAAGCGGTCGATCCTCGAGATCCGGGACGCCGTCTCGGCGGAGTACGAACCGATCCCGGTCGTCGAGGTCGAAAATTACATAAAGTTCCTGGAAAAGCTCGGCATGGTCGAGATCGTTATACGGTGACGCTCAACCCTGTCCCCGGATTATCGCCGAGCGCTTTCCGCAGAACTGAGAGCTGATAATGTCCCCGGACCGCGCCTCGAGCCTGTTTTAAAGCTGATCCGACCCTGAAGAGCTTCAGATCTTGGGTTGGGATGATGGGCAACAGCGCGAAGACGACACCAAAGTAAATTTGGAGAAGACTCATGAAAGCGATTGTATACGCAAAATATGGGCCACCGGATGTTCTTCAGCTCAAAGAAGTAGAAAAACCAACCCCCAAGGAAAATGAAGTACTTGTGAAAGTCTGTGCAACAACAGTAACGGCAGGGGATGTGAGAATGCGAAGTTTTAGAGTTCCTCGCGGGCAATGGCTCTTCGCGCGAATATATTTAGGTATTAGAAAACCGAAGAGATCTATACTGGGGATGGAGTTAGCCGGGGAAATTGAATCCGTAGGCAAAGATGTAAAGCTGTTTAAGAAAGGCGATCAGGTTTTTGCATCTACCTTCGGAGTGAGTTTTGGTGGTTATGCCGAGTACAAATGCTTTCCTGAAGACGGGATGCTGGCAGTTAAACCGACCGATATGACCTTTGAGGAGGCCGCAGCCGTTCCTGTTGGGGGACCTACAGCATTACGTTTTCTTAGAAAAGGAAACATCCAGAAGGGGCAGAAAGTTCTGATCTATGGATCTTCTGGAAGCGTAGGTTCTTTTGCGGTGCAGATTGCAAAGTATTTGGGAGCAGAGGTTACGGGGGTATGCAGTGCCACGAATCTAGAGTGGGTGAAAGCTCTGGGAGCGGATAAGGTCATTGATTACACTAAAGAGGATTTTGCCCAAAGTGGCGAGACCTATGATGTTATTTTTGACGCGGTAGGCAAGAGTTCGTCTTCACGAAGCAAGAGATCGCTGAATGAGAAAGGAGTCTTTCTTTCTGTATTGGGATCTTCAGGAAAGGAAAAGACCGAAGATCTAGTCTTCCTCAAAAAGCTTATTGAGGCAGGAAAAATAAAATCGGTCATAGATAGACGCTATCCCTTGGAACAAATTATCGAGGCACACAGGTATGTCGAAATAGGGCACAAAAAGGGAAATGTAGTCATAACTGTGGAGCATAGCAGCAAAACCTAGCAACGGGTCGCAACCGACGTCGCTCCGCTACGCTCCGCAACACAGTGATCGTCCTTAACCGTCTTGATCCCGGTACAATCCAGGGCCGGCTGTCGTCCCTTTCGCTTGAGAAAGGCATAGCCGTTGACGCGGAGGATGATGCCGTCGCTGCGGGCGTGGACGTGGCTCTTTCTCAAGAAGTAGCGCTAAGGATTTGATTCAGGCCTTGACATTCCTCCCCAATGTAACTACAGTAATAACATCGAAGTTTAATCAAAGGAGGGCCGAAAATGAAAACCCAGGAGCTGAAAGTCGCTCGGATCGGAAACTCCCGTGGGGTCCGCCTGCCGGCCTCGTCGTTGAAACGATATGCCGTGGGTTCCGTGCTGGTCATGGAAGAACGATCCGAGGGGATCCTTCTCCGGCCCGCGGGACCTGCCGTCGAGAAGCTCAGTTGGGAAGATACGGCCCGGGAGATGTCGGCCGCGAACCAAGATTGGAGCGAATGGGACGTTTTGGACACGGACGGATTGGATTCTGTCCCCTGGCAAGCGTCGATAGGGAGGAGGGTCAGGGAAAAGAGAACTCCATACGGATCGAAGCTCCACCCCCGCAAGGAAGCCGTCAAACGCTATGAAGTGCGCTGGGCGCTTTTAGATCCCGCTCGTGGAGCAGAAATGGCCAAGACCAGACCGGTGGTTATCGTCAGCCTGGATGACCTGAATAAGCGGCTTCAAACCGTGACGATCTGCCCGATCACCAGCCAGCTTCATCCGGCCTGGAGATGCCGGCTGCCGATTCAGTGCGCGGGCCAGCCGGCTGAGGTCGCGGTCGATCAGATCCGAACCGTCAGTAAAAGTCGCTTAGGCCCAAGGATCGAATCTCTCTCCAATGACGAGGCCTCCGCCCTCCGGCGGCTTATCACCGAGATGTTCGGCGAATGAAATCGGGTGCCGTATTCCCGCGTCTTCGAGCAGTCGGAACATGCCTTGTTTTCGGACCGGTTTGGGCTCTTGACATCTTTAAAATCAGAATGATAATCTCTAATCATGCTAAAGGGGGATATATACGAAAACCATATATCATCCCGGGCTACCACCGCAGGCGTTCTGCGGAGTAGTAATCACAGGGTTTACGACGAGATCGAGCGCGGCGTGTTATGCCGCAATTTGGCGGCAAAGGGTGTTATAGAGAAACTATATAATCATTGTTAGACGGCAGGAACATCGAATCGAGACACTCAACAATGGGTCAACCAGACGCCGTCACCGTCAAGCGGTCCGCCATCGAAGGCCTGGGGTTGTTCGCGTGTCGCCGCTTTCAGGAGCGCGAGTCTATCCATCGGATCAATGTTGTCCGCGAGATCACTGCGGACGCACCGCTCCGCGAAGAACTGGGCGAACGGTTCGACCATTGCGACTATCCAGATGGCAAGGTCGTCCTGATCGGGTTTCCGAGTCGGCACCTCAACCACTCGTGCGATCCCAATGCCTACGTGCGTTATGAGGCGGAGGCCTGCTACGTGATCGCTCGCCGGACTATCGCCGCAGGCGAGGAAATCACCATCGACTACAACGTGAACAACTCCGGTGGGAGTGCCTGGCCGTGCCACTGTGGTTCCAGTCGCTGTCTAGGCACGGTCGTTGGCGACTTCTTCCTTCTCCCGGCGGAAACGCAGAGAGAATACCGGCCGCTGCTGGCCGAGTGGTTTGTGCGTCGTCATGCAGAACGCCTGGCCCTCGCGCCGTGACACCGCTGCCGTCTAACACCGCGTTGCACCCGACGCCGGCTGGCGTCATCATGTGCCGGCGCGGGTGAACGCGAACGTTGGGCCGTTAGAGGTCAAGATAGTTTAACGACAAAACGGGGATCGTGGGCCTTGAGCCGTCCGTCGAAGCTGGCCAGCCGGGAGCAGCCGGCCGCGCGCGTGCGGGCGATGATCAGGCCGTCCGCGAAATCCAAGCCTTCTTCGTAGGCGCGCAGGGCGGTTCGAATCCCTTCTTCATCCTCGAAGACAACGTCGCGTCGCTCCAGCAGAGCGAGGAGCAGCGACCGTACTTCGTCTTTCGTAAATTCGTAGGATCGCTGCAGCACCCAGACGAGTTCAGCCAGAACGAGATCAGGAAGAAAGAACAGCCCTTTCTCGCCCCTGAGAAGCTTTTCGGCCCGGCGGGCTTGAAGGGGATCGTCTTCGGTGATAAGCCGAACCAGGACGTTCGTGTCGAGCGCTATCACGGCTACCTGGATCCTTGGGACCGTTTTCGTTTAGGCTTATAGCCCGCCGCCGTCTCGGCCGCGGTATCTTGAACCGCCTCGTGCATTCTTTCAACGGAGACGGGATATTCCCTAGGCGGAACCCGAGGCTTGAATTTTCCCTTGAGATCCGCAAGATTTCCCGTCTTGGGATAAAGAACGACGCTTCCTTCCCGAATCTCATAGACGATTCGGTCCGAAGGCCGCACCCCTAGGGCGTCAATCACGGCCCGCGGCAACGTGGTCTGGTTTTTCTTAGTGAGCTTGGAAGAAGCGATCATGCAAGGAAAATAGCAATATTCCTTGTTTTTGTCAATAGGCCTTGGATGGCGCTTGGGTGGCCGGCGCCTCTATTTACTGTAAAGTTTCTGGATCTCGGCCACGAGGTCGAGGTTCTTCTCGACCGCGATGAGCGGGATCTTCTTGGCCTTGGCGATGGCCGTGAAGCGGCCGTCGCTGTCGCCTTCCTTGTTGATCAGCAACAAGTCCGAGTTCGGCGCCACGGCGTCGATGCTCTGCTCGTCGGTCGTGTCGCCGGCCGAGGCGCCTTGGGCCCGCCGCTTCATGCCCTCGATGTGCGCGCCGATGACCAGGATCCCTTCCTTCCGGGCTTCCCCGATCAGGGCCGCCGTCCGTCGCAGCTCGTCCTCGATCGAAATCCCCGCCGCGCCCATGCCCTTGAGACTGGCGCCCATGACGATGACCAGGGATTTATAGGGAGTCCCGGAGTCTCGTTTCGCCATGAGGTCGGCGGGTGTCGCCAGGGAGTTGAGCTCGTAGCCCATCTTGAGCTTCTGCATGATGACCTTGAGCATGACCGGCCCCGGGCTCTGGCCGCAGGAAGTCAGGAGGGCCGGCTCCTCGGCCTTGACGGGAGCTTGGGCCCGGGCCGCGGCCGGAACCAGCAGGATTCCCGCGATTAATACAATCAGAATTCTTTTATAGGATTTAATCATTTTGTAATCCTCCCATCGGATATCCTAGAGGCGCGTTTCCTATCCTAAACCATCCCGCCGATTAAGTCCATCGGCGGAGGTGCGGCCGGGTATTTATTGATTCTATAAGATGGATCGTATATGCTGGCTGGACCGGAGGTGCGCCGATGACCGTCAAAATCAACAGACGCGAATTCATGAAGAAGGGTGCCACGGCCGCCCTGGGCGCCGGCCTGGCCGTCAAGGCCGGATTAGGCCGCAGTCTCGGATCGGAGCCGGCCTCGGGCCGCGTCGTCGAGGTCTTCCACCCGGGCGCCGTCGCCGCCGGCCGGAAGGTCGACGGGGAGGTGGTTAAGGACATGCTCCACCGGGGCATGGCCGCGTTGACCGGCGCCAAGAACCCCTGGGCCGAGTTCATCAAGCCCACGGACCGGGTTGGCCTCAAGGTCAATACCCTGGGCCGTCCTCTCCTCTTTACTCATCACGAGCTCATCCAAGCCGTCGCCGCGGACCTGGTTGCCCTGGGCGTCCCGCCCAAAAAAGTCATCGTCTGGGACCGATTCGAGGACCAGATGAAGGACTGCCGGTTTACCTTCAACACGACCGACGAATCCATATACCTCTGCTACGGGACCGAGGCCCTGGACGAGGCCAACAACCGGTTCGATTCCGAGCTGACCTATGTCTCGGAGCTCGACAATCCCCGCCAGCGGGACGGCGGGTCGACGGCCTCCCGGTTCTCCCGGATCTTCAGCAGGGAATGCGACAAAGTCATCAACATGGCCATCCTCAAGGACCACGGCATGTCTGGAGTGACCCTCTGCCTCAAGAACCTGGCCTACGGCCTCTGCGACAACAACCGCCGCTTCCACGGTCCCACGACGATCGGCCCGTTCCTCGCCGACTTCTGCGCCCACCCCGAGGTCCGCAAAAAGGTCGTCCTCCACATGATCGACGGCCTCGAGGCCTGCTACGACCAGGGGCCCGCCCCCCGCAACCCGAGAGTCATCTGGCCGGCCAACACCCTCTGGCTGGGGACGGATCCGGTCGCCCTGGACGCAGTCGGCTATAAGGTCATCGACGATAAGCGCAAGGCCGAAGGCCTGTCCCTCCTCAAGGATTCGGGCCGGCCCTGCGATCATATCGAGTTGGCCGCCCGGAAGGGCGTCGGCGTCGCCGACCTGGGCCGGATCAAGGTCGAGCGAATCGCCCTGGGCTGAGGGCCGACGCGCCTATCCATTGAACATCCTCGTCGAGAAGCTCGACAAGGACGCCCTGGCCAAGTACAGCGAGGAACTTAAATCGGCCGGCTGGAAGATCCTGTCGACCTTCACCATGGGCGAGGGCTCGGGGACGTTCGCGGCCAGCCGCGAGGGCGGCCTCAACCTGGTCGCGACCCTCAACGGCGAGGAGAAGAGCGGCAGCGTCTCGGTCACTTTCAAGCCGGAAGAGAAGCGGTAGCAGCGCTCTGTTCGCCGTCCTCATCCTGGATACGATCCAGAAGTGGGACCAGGCGGGCGTCTATCGCTGACCGAGAGCCGTTTTTAAAAAAAGAGGCCGACTCCCACTCCTAAATCCCAGGGCTTGGCCTGGTAAATCAGCGGAGCTTCCGGAATCGCCGAGGCTTCCTTCTTCGAGAATCCATATCGGACATAGACGTCAAAAGAGAGGTCGCTGAGTTTTTGGTCGGTCGTGATCGACAATAAAGGGCCGTCATACCCGAAACCCAGGGAAATCAGGTTGCGGTCCGGGTCGGGGTTGACGGGATTCAAATCGGCCGCGGCCGTCGAACCTTTTTGGCGGGCGAAACCGGCCCTCAGCGCCAAGCCCGGTCCCGGCCGGTATTCCAGGCCGCCCTTGATCCTCCAAGCGTCCTTCAGGATCAGCCCGGCGCTCTGATGACCGTAATCGGGCGCGATTCCGTAGAATTCTTGAAGCTGGGGAGTGAAGGCCGGGCTCAGGTTGGCATCGGCGTTGACCGACCTGAACTCCCATTTCCCCAATTCGCTCCAGCTGTTCCACTGGAGGTCGAGCTGGAACGAGAGACTGGCGGCCGGAGCGAAGACCATCCCCCAAACGATCTCCTTGGGGAGAGTGATCCGGGAGGTGACCCTTTGGACGCTGTAGAATTCGCTCAACAGGACTCTCAGCCGCCTGCTGGGCAGGACAGGGTCAGGAACCGTGGCTTCTCCGATATCCAAGTAAGGAATGAAGAAATCATTCCTGCCGCTGAGGTTGATCTTGACATGATGCTGGTATCTAAGGCCGAATTGGATCAGGGGATGGGCTTTCCACATAAGTCCGGCCACGAATCCCGTTCCGGTTCCGCTCATGGCCGTGCTGCTGTTGATGTCGATATCTTTGGACAAGGGAAAGGTCTCGAGATTGAACGGCCGGATGTAGCTCCACGAGGTTTTGACGCGGACAAAGTCCAGGCCGACGCCCAGGGACAGACCTCGCAGAAGCTCGATCGAGACGGCCGGCCGGAAAAAGACGGAGTTCAATGAAGACGTGATGGCGAGCTCATGGCCGACCCAGTTAAAGGGCCATTCCGTGAAGAAATGATAGGGTATGAAAAACCCGACGCCGGCGCTGACCCCCTTCAGGAACTGCCAGCTCGCGGCGAATGATCCCCGGAACTGAAAGGAATTGTCGGTCGTGGTCGCGCCGCTCGACGGCCAGCGGGCCGAGAGGCCGGGCTTGCCGAAAAAGAGGTTGGTCTTGAAGCGGAGACCCTTCTGAAAGGCGAGGCCCGCCGGGTTGTAGAAAAGGGCGGACGGGTCGTCCGCCCTGGCGGTGAACGCCCCGCCCAGGCCCGAGGCCCGGGCCCCCGGCTCATAGGGTGAATTATCCGATGCGGTCAGCGAGCCGGATCCGGCCGTGATGATGAATGCCAGCGCGAATGAAGCGATCTTGTGAATTATTCCCATGGAGCCTCCTAAGGGAAAAGAGAATATCATCTTATCGGCCGCCTTGCAATTTTAGCGGGCCTCGCTTACCATGAGGGCTCACGGGTGGTCATGCCGAACGAAAGGGATTCCAAGCGATTCGGACTCATCGGGACCATCACCCTCGACCATATCTCCTATCATTCCGGGAAGGCCTTCGTCGGTCTGGGCGGCGTTCTGTACCAGGCGGCCGCGCTCTGCGGGCTGGGCGAGGAGGTTTCTCTCTTCGCCCACTGCGGACGCTACCTTCAGGACGATATTGAAGAGACGGTCTCGGGCTGGCCGACGCTCCGGCGCAAAGGCCTGGTTTACGTCGCGGGCCCCGGCAACCAGGTCCGTCTTCATTATCCCGCCCGCGGGGAGCGCCGGGAGGTCCTGGAATCGGTCGTTCCTCCTCTGGTGGCCGCTGACATTCGTCCCGACCTGGGCCGGATGGACATGTTGATGCTTGTCATCAACTCCGGGTTCGATATCGAGCTCGCCGAATGGCGCGCCGTCGTCGCGGGCGCCCGATCGCCCATTTGGCTCGATATCCACTCGCTGGCCTTGTTCCCGGCGATCGGCATTCACCGGGAGTATCGGCCGCTTCCGGAATGGACCCGGTGGGTCGAGGGCGTGACCTACCTCCAGGCCAACCGTCAGGAGGTCGCCTGCATGATGGGATATCCCGAGCGTTTGCCCCACGACCGCGAACTCGGGGTTTTCGCGCGCTACGCCTTCGCTCTGGGCGTCAAGGCCGTCTTCGTGACTTTGGGCAAAGAAGGCGTCAGGGCCATGACGCACTCCAAGTCCCGGAAGATCCGCTCCCGGGACCTGGGGGCGCCCTTGGACAGCACGGGCTGCGGCGACATCTTCTGCTCGGGGACCATGGCCCTCCTCGCCCGTGGGGCCGATCCGTTCAAGGCCGCCGCCTTCGGGGTTTCGCTGGCTTCCTTGGGCGTCACGGTCTCGGGGATCATGGAAACCTACCGGTTGACCTCTGAACTCGGGGCCGCTAATCTCCCCAAGACGTAAGGGTCAAAAAGTGACAAAGTGTAGGTTTGACCCTGATTCCCGATTTTGATAGAATAACTTGCGCCAAGACAATGGATAGCGGTCCCAGGTTTTCATTCCTCTCCGATTACCTCAAACTGTCCTCGGTTGTTTTCGACCTCAAGGCCCAGGACAAGGTCCAGGCCCTGGACGAGCTTTGCGATGTCCTGGCCAAGCAAAAGTTCATCGCCAACAAAAAGCTCATCCTGACCCGGCTCATCGACCGTGAACGGCTGGAGACGACCGCCATCGGCGACCACGTCGCCCTCCCCCACGCAAGGGTCGACACGGGCGGGGAAGTTGCCGTGGCCGTGGGCCGCTCCGAGAAGGGGATCGAATTCGACTCGGTCGACAACAAGAAGGTCCACCTCGTCATCCTGGTCGTCTGGAATCCCTCGATTCCCGGCCTGTTCAACCACCTGTTCGCCGGGCTGGCTAAATTCCTGCGGCGCTCGGACTTCCGGCATCGCGCCTTCCAGGCCAAGGATAAGGCCGATCTCTACAAGGTCCTGTCCGAGATCGAGCTCATGCTGCCGCCGCTCGAAGTGACCGTTTCGCGGGCGAGCCTCCTCAAGCGGCTCCAGGAGATTGAGATCAAGCGGAAGAAGGCGACCAAGGAGCAGAAGAAGGTCCTCGAGAAGGAGTCCTCCCACCTCAGGGAGGAGCTCGACCAGGCCTTGCTGACCCGGTTCGACCGGCTCATGGAGCGCTATGGATTCGCCGTGGCCGAGGTCGCCGACGGGGCCTGCCAGGGCTGCAACATCAACGTCGCGACCGGGATGAGTTCGGCCATCGAGGGTTCGAACGACATCTACATCTGCGAGAACTGCGGAAAATACTTGGTCGCCGCCCACGCGGTCAAAGTCGTCAAGAAGAAAAAGTAGCGGGGGGGTCTCAGTTCCCCGCGGCGACGCCCTCCGTTGCGAGAAGCGCGGGCTTGAGGAGCCGATAGACCGGGCAGTTATCGAACCCTCGTCCCCATTCCGGAACGAGATAGCGGTCGAGGAAATTCCAGGTGATGAGTCCGTCGTCGCTCTCCGGCTCGAGGAGGTAACAGGCGAGACTTCCCAGCGGCTGGCCGGTCCTGACCACGATCGCGCCGGGAGCGAACTCCCGCTCCTCCGTCAGGTACTCCCCTTTGACTCCGCTCGTCCAATGGCCCTGGTAGGGCCGGGCCGGGGCCTTAAGCTCCGTGATCTTAAAGGCTTCGACCTCGAGGCGGACGGGCTTGGCCAGCCGTTCGACGGCAATGCCGTGGCGGCGGAGATGGGCGACAATGTCGGGATCGGCGGCCGTAACGAGATAGGCGTAGGGACGCCGGACCGACCGCTTGGGGACGAAGTCGGCGAAATAGGGGAGGACGTAGGTCCGTTCCCTGTCCGTCTTCTTGATCTCGGGCCAGCCCCCTTCGCGGGGGATAATCTCCATCTCATAGCCGCGGACGGTGACCTTGTCGGGGAGCGGCTTGACCTCGTATTCGAGGGCGAAGGTGTCCTCGGGGGTCGGCGCGCTGCCGATCCGGACGGTCCGCTCGTCGGCGGCCTTGACCAGGGCGCGGATTTCATCCTTGTGCGCCTGACAGTAGTCGAGGATGGCCAGGAGGAGGTTGGTGCAGCCGAGGACCCGGGTCTTGAAGTCGGCGTAGGAATAGTTTTCGTCAAGGATAGACAGCCGGTTGCGGAGCCCGATGTAGTTCGTCACGTAGCGGGGATGGTGGCTGAAGGTCGCCCAGCCCTTCTCCAGGTCGCGCCAGTCGGCCGGATCGCCGTAGGGAATGGCGAGCGTGCCATACTTTTCGCCGAGGGCCTTCTGGACGGCCGGGAGCATCTGATCCCGCTGGTAGCGGAGGATGTCGAGGTCGCCGTTCGGGTTGAGGGGCCAGGAGTAGGTCACCGGCTCCTGGTGGTAGGAGCCGTTCGTCGTGTGGCAGTCGATGACCAGGGCCGGGTCCCAGCGGTTGAGGACGTTCGAGACCAGGCCGCGCAGCTCGGGGCTTTCGAGCTTCATCGAGTCGCGGTTGAGGTCGAGGTTCTGGCCGTTGGAACGGACCCCGACGCCGTTCGCCGGGCCGGCCTGGTCGGGCCGGTTGTCGGGACTGATCCGCTCGTTCCCGTCGGCGTTGAAGATGGGAGCGATGAGGACGACGAGCTTATCCAAGTAGAGGGGAGCGGGCGCGAGGAGGATGCTGCGGGCGAGCATGAGCGAGGCCTCCTTGCCCTCGACCTCTCCGGCGTGAATGTTGGCCTGGATGTAGACGACGAGGCGGCCGTCTCCGCGCAGGCGCTCGGGGCGGTCGGGGAGGGGCTTCCCGATGACGATGAGCGGGACGTCCCTACCCTCAGCGCTCCGGCATAGGGTCTCGACGCGGATGTAGGGGCTTTTGGCCTTGAGCTTAGCGATGAAGTCGAGGACGTCGGCGTAGCGCGAGGTTGACTGGAATTGGCTCGCTTCGGCCACGGTCCGGAACGGGACCTGGTCGGCGGCGAGCGGGATGGATGCGGCGACGAGGCCGGCCAGGACGAGGATGCCGGTCAGCCGCCGGGCGGATTGTCTGTTGGAATGAGTCATGGGGTTTTCCTTTCCTAAGGAATCGAGTGTAGTGGAATGACCGGCCGCTCGTCAATCGCCTCTTGTCTCCCAGCGGGCCTTTGTTTATGATGAAGGCCGGAGAATGTCGTTATGTCCGGCGTCGGCCCCAATAAAGAGCATGCTTTGCGCGAACGGATGGAGGCGCTCGGCATTTTCGAGAGGGACCTCGAGGAAAAATTCATCCGTTCGGGCGGCCACGGCGGCCAGAACGTCAACAAAGTCGCGACCTGCGTTCAGCTCAGGCACCTCCCGACCGGATTCGAGGTCAAGTGCCAACAGGAACGCTCCCAGGCCCTCAATCGCTACCTGGCCCGGCGCATTCTGGCCGACAAGATCGAGCGCGCCCTATTGGGGAAAAAGAGCGAGGAGGAGCGGCGGATCGCCAAGATCCGGCGCCAGAAGCGGAAGCGCTCCAAGCGGGCTCAGGATAAGATCCTCGCCGACAAACGGAAACACGCCGAGGTCAAAAAAGGCCGCGCGTTCAGGCCTTCCCATGATGAGGGATAAACACCGTCCCCGGCCTCCGGCAAGGTTGCGGAGCGAAAGGCGCGTTGCGGCCCGCCCCTCATATTCTTTATAATGCATTCTCAGCCTAAAACCCGGGAGCGACCGATATCATGAGTCTTCCCTCCTCGGCAGAGATCGTCCTCAAAGGTTCACCCGAGGAACGGCCTTCGTCGAAAGGTTCGTCCTCTGAGCTCCTTCTTGCGTTTAAATAAATCGAGCCAGGAGGCCTCATGAAAAGAATCCTCGGCGCTTTCGTCATCATGTCCCTGTTCGTTGGAACGGCCGCGGCATCGGGCCCGAGCGCGGAAAAAACAGAAGCCGTTCCCGTTGTCAAAGACCCGCGCTTCATCCAGGCCGTCGGCCTGCTTGAAGCTTGGATCGACGCCAAGCTGGCCTACGAGAAAATCCCCGGCGTCTCCTTGGGCTTCGTCGTCGATCAAAACCTCATCTGGAGCAAGGGATACGGCTTTGCCGACCTCCGCCGCCGGGAGCCGGCGACACCCGGGACGATCTACAGCATCTGCTCAATCTCCAAGCTGTTCACGAGCATCGCGGTCATGCGGCTCCGTGACGAGGGGCGGCTCCGGCTGGACGACCCCATCTCCGCATACCTCCCCTGGTTCAAACTGCCCCCGGCCTCGGCGGACAGCCCCGAGGTGACCCTGCGAGGACTGCTGACTCATTCCGCGGGCGTGCCCCGGGAATCCGGCTATTCCTACTGGACCGGTCCCGATTTTCCCTTTCCGACCAGGGAGGAGGTCATCAAGGGCCTCGCCAACCAGTCCATGCTCTATCCCTCCGACCGCTACTTCCAATATTCGAACCTGGGCATGACGCTGGCCGGGCAGATCGTCGAGCAGGTCTCCGGCCAGCCCTACGCCCAATATGTCCGCGAGAATATTCTCGCCCCGCTCGGTCTTGCCCGGACGACCCCCGAGGTTCCAGCGGAGGAACGCGGCGGCCTCCTCGCCCAGGGCTACGGCGTTTTGACCCGGGACTGCGAGCGTTCGGCCATGCCTTTCTTCCAGGCCCGCGGGATCGCCCCGGCCGCCGGCTTCGCTTCGACCGTCGAGGACTTGGGCCGGTTTGCCTCCTGGCAGTTCCGGTTGCTCGCTAAGGGCGGCTTCGAGGTCCTCAAAGCCTCGACCCTTCGGGAGATGCAGCGCGTCCAGTGGATGGACCCGGACTGGAAGACGAGCTGGGGGCTGGGCTTCGAGGTCCATCGCCAGGACAACAAGACCGTGGTCGGCCACGGGGGAAGCTGTCCCGGATACCGGACCGCGCTGTCGCTCTATCCTCAAGATCTCTTAGCCGGGGTGGCCATGGTCAATGCGATGGGGGTCGATCCGGGCGAGTTCGTCGCCCAGGTCGTCAAGATTTTGGGCGGCGCGGCCCAGAAAATAAAGGAAGCCCCGGACGCCGCCAAGGTCCCCGACCCGTCGTTCCAGAAATTCGTCGGGCTCTACCGCTCGGCCTGGGGAGAGACGGCGGTCCTGGTCTGGGACGACGGCCTGGCCATGTTCGACCTCCCGACCGAGAATCCGTTGGACGCCCTGGACAAGCTGAAGCCGGTCGAGGGGCTTCGCTTCCGGAGAGTCCGCGCCGACGGCGAGCTGGGCGAGGAGGTCGTTTTCGAGGCGGACAAGGACGGCCGGATCATCCGCTTCAAACAGAATGAGAACTACACGGAGAAAGTGAGATAGGAGCGCCGATGAGCATTAACAGGAAAAGGGACCGCCTTCGGCTCGGAATCCTGGCTTTGGGATTGATCTTGGGAATCGGCCGCGCGATGGGAGGCGGGCCGGCCTCCGGCGAGGAAAAAGCTTGGTCTTCGCTTAAGGTCCGCGGCGTCTGGATGCACCCCAGATTTTTCGGCACGGAGCGCGAGCCGGCCATCGCCAAGATCCGGGCAACGCTCGACCGCTACGCGGCGGCCGGCATCAACACCCTGTTCATGCTGGTCAAGGACACGTCGGGTTACGTCTATTTCCAGAACCGGACCGGGGTCTCCGATCCGGCCTATTCCTGGGATTTTTTCGGGACCTTCCTGGAGGAAGCGCGGACGCGGCGGATGACCGTCCACCCCTGGTTCTGCGTTTTTCCCGAAGGCGCGATCCTGGGCGAAGTCCGCGCCCACCCCGAATGGCTGATTACCGGGCGCGGCGGCGAGATGGTCCGGACCGTCAATCCGGCCCTGCCCGAGGTCCGGGCCTACGAGATCGGGCTCATGACCGAGCTGGCCGCCCGCTATCCGGTTGAGTGGATCCACCTCGACTACATCCGATTTCCCTGCGACCCCGAGGAACCTTTTTTCAGCTATGACACCCGGACCCGAGAGTTGTGCAAGGGCGAGACCGGCGTTGATCCGCTCGCCCTCAAGGCCAAGGATTCCGGGAACCCGTTCTGGAACGTCTGGCTGGAATGGAACCGCGACCGGGTCACCAAGTTCGTCGCCGAGCTGAGGGATGCGCTCCGGTCGGGCGGCCGGAAGGTCAAGATCTCGGCCGCCGTCTTTCCCGACCCCGATAACGCCCGCGTCCTTATCGGACAGGATTGGGGCCGCTGGGCGGCCGAAGGGCTGGTCGATATGCTCTGCCCGATGTTCTACACGAACGATACGGCGTTGTTCGAAAGGCTCGCCCGGAAGGCGGCCGCCCTCCCTCAAGGCGGCGTCCTCCTCTGCCCCGGAATCGGAATCGGGACGAGCCATAACCAGGCGACGCCGGAAATCATGATGGAAGAAATCGGGCTCAGCCGGACGGCCGGCGCCGCCGGCGTGGTCTTCTTCTCTTCCTCCAGCTTGACGGATTCCTTCCTGGAGATCTTGGCGGCCTCCCGTTAGAGTTTCGGGGATGAATTGACCGCCGCCGGAGCACAGAGAGACTCTTATGGGGGGACAGGCGAAGCTGATGGGGTGAAGTGTGCTTTCGAGTCGACTTTCCCGAGCCCTTGCGTTCTTCGAGCCCCATCAGCTGAGCCTGTCTGGGGCAGATGGATGTTTTACAAAGATTGAGCGCGACGGCCGGTCAGCCGGCCAGGCGGAGCCAGGCGGCCAGAAGAAGGTTGGCGCCTTTCTCCAGGTCCTCCCAGCGGATGGACTCTTCGGGAGAGTGGCTGATCCCGTCCGGGCTGGGGATGAAGATCATCCCGGCCTCGCACAGGGAGGCCACGATCTGGGCGTCGTGGCCGGCGCCGCTTGGAAGGGAGAACGTTTTGTAGCCGAGCCTTGCCGCTTCTTCTTTCAAGAGGTCCTTGATCCGGTCCGGAATCCGAACGGGCTCCGTCCTGTCGACAAGCTTGGAGGCGAAGGTCAGGCCCCGGGTCGAGGCGATGTCGGCGGCCAGGGCGAGGAGCGCCCGCTCCAGCTCCGCCAGACCGTCCGCGGAAACGCTCCGGGCGTCGAGACTGAAATCGACCTGGCCGGGGATGATGCTGAAGGCGCCGGGATGGGCCGTGATCTTTCCGATCGTCACGACGCTCCCCTCGTGCTCGGCCGCCGCAAGCCGGGTCGCCTTCTGGGCGAAATCTGCCAAGCCCAGGAACGCGTCCCGCCGGAGCTCGAGCGGCGTCGTTCCGGCATGGCCCGCCCGTCCCGAGAACGAGCACAGGCGCCAGATTTTTCCGGCGATGGCCTCGACGATTCCGATGGGGACGTCTTCCGTATCGAGGACGGGGCCCTGCTCAATGTGGAGCTCGAGGTAGGCTTCGAGATCGGGACGCTCGTTGCGCGCTCCGAGGATCGTTTCGGGCGTGAAAGCGGTCCCGGCCAGGATGTCTTTCAAAGGCATCCCGAACGAAGTCTGTCCGGCGCGGAGGGCGTCGGGATCGATCAGGCCGGCGAAGGCCCGGCTGCCCAGGAAGTCGCCGACGAGGTTTCCTTCCTCGTCCGTGAACGAGGCGACCTCCATCGTCTTCCCGGGCGTCAGGCCTTCCTCCCGGACTCGGCGCAGACACTCGAGGGCGGCCAGTACCCCCACCGCTCCGTCGAACATTCCGCCGTTGACGACGGTGTCGATGTGGGAGCCGGCGCAGACGACCCGACCCGATCCGGGCAGGCGGCCGAAGATGTTCCCCGCCCCGTCCTCGCGCAGTTCGAGGCTCGCTTCCCGGATCCTTCCCTTGAGCCAGTCGCGGGCCTCGAAATCGGCCCGGCTGAAGGAGGGCCGGCTGACGCCGCCCCGCGGGTCCCGTCCGAACCGGCCGAGCTCCTCGAGGTCATTGCGGAGGCGGTCGAGGTCGATCCGGAGGCTCATCGGACTTCGATCAGAGCTCTCATCTCGCGGACCGCGGCCTGGATGCCGACGATGGCGGAGCGGGCCACGATCGAAAACCCGATGCTGAGTTCCTCGATCTCCGGGACGGCGACGATGGGCGCCACGTTCCGGTAGTCCAGGCCGTGGCCGGCGTGGACCTCGAGGCCGAGCTTGCGGCCAAGGGCGGCCGCCGCCCGGACGCCGTCCAGGGCTTTGTCCCGGGGCGGGCCGGCCTTGAGTTCCGCGTACAGGCCCGTGTTGATCTCGGCGAGGTCGACGCCGAGCTCCCGGGCGGCCTTGATCCGGACCGGATCGGGGTCGATGAAAATGCTGACGCGGATGCCGGCCTCCCTCAGCGACTTGATGAAAGGGCCGAGTTCCCTGCGCCGGGCGGTGACATCGAGGCCGCCTTGGGTCGTCAGCTCTTCGGGCCGCTCGGGAACGAGGGAGACGACGTCCGGCTTGACTTCGAGGGCGATCGCCTTCATCTCGGCCGTCGCCGCCATTTCAAGGTTGAGCTTGGTCTTGAGGACGGCCCTCAGAACCCGAAGGTCCCGGTCCTGGATATGGCGGCGGTCGCCCCGGAGGTGGGTCACGATTCCGCAGGCGCCGGCCTGCTCGGCCAGGAGGGCGGCCAGGACCGGTTCGGGCTCGTCGGCCCGTCGCGCCTGGCGGAGAGTCGCGAAATGGTCGATGTTGACGGCGAGACGCATCGGGACCTCCTTCTCTCAGCCCAAGCGGTCGGAGACGATCGCGGCCAGATCCTGGGCCAGACGTTCGATCTCGGCTTTATCCCGGCCCTCGACCATGATCCTGGCCACGGATTCGGTCCCCGAGTAGCGGATGTCGAGGCGGCCGGAATCGGCGAGAGCCCTCTCGACCTTCTGGATCGCGGCCCGGATTTCGACGATCTCTTCGAAGGGAGTCTTTTTATTGACGCGGACGTTGAGGAGGATCTGGGGATACTCCTCGAAACCGGCCTTAAGGGCCGAAAGGGGGAGGCCGGTTTCGACCATGGCCTCGAGCATTCGGAGGCTGGTCAGGATGCCGTCCCCGGTCGGCGCGTCATCGAGGAGGATCGTATGGCCCGAACGCTCGCCGCCCAAGTTGGAGCCGGACCTGACCAACTCCTCGAAAATGTACTTGTCGCCCACCCGCGTCCGGAGGAGGCGGATCCCCAGCCTTTCCAAAGCGGCCTCCAGACCCATATTGCTCATGGTCGTCGCCACGACCTGATGCGCCGCCAGCCGCCCTTTCTCGTTCATCCGTTGCGCTAATACAAAGAGGGTGTGGTCGCCGTTGAGGATGGCGCCGGTCTCGTCCACCCAGACGGCCCGGTCCGCGTCCCCGTCCAATGCGATCCCGATGGCGGCCTTCGTTTCCAATACTCTTTCAGCCAAGCGCTCGGGATGAAGGGAACCGCAGTCTTGGTTGATGTTCCGGCCGTCGGGGGAACAATGGAGGGCGACGACCTCGAACCCGAGCTCCTTGAGGATCCGGGGCGCGTAGGCCGAGCTCGCGCCGTTGGCGCAATCGACGACGATCTTGAAGGGAAACGGAAACTTGAGCGAGAGGCGGGTCTTGAGGAATTCGATATAGTCCTCGCCGTAGGACGGATCGGGCAGGGGGCGGGGCTCCTCTTCCGAAGCCTCAGACGCCGGATCTTTTTTGGACTGGATCGCGGCCTCGAGGGTATTCTCCCAGTCGTCGGGGATCTTAAGCCCTTCCGGCGAGAAGATCTTGATCCCGTTGTCGCGGAACGGGTTGTGGGACGCGGAGATGACGATCCCGGCCGCGAAGCGGTGCTTACGGGCCAGGAAAGAGACGGCCGAGGTCGGGATGACGCCGGTCAGGGCCGCTTCCCCGCGCGCCGCCTTGATCCCGGCAATTAAGGCCAGTTCGATCCAGTCCCCGGATTCCCGCGTGTCACGGCCGATCAGGATGCGGCCGCCACGCCCGCGTTCCGCGAGGAGGCGAACCAGGGCCGACCCTAGGATTCGGCAGGATACGGGATCGAGCGGAAATTCTCCGGCGACGGCGCGGATCCCGTCGGTCCCGAACAGCTTGGGCATGGACGAAATCAGTCCTTTTTCGTTTTTCCGTTAGCGGGCGCGGTCTCGAGGCCGCCGATGATGATGCGGACCTTGACCCGCGTTTGGGATGAGGCCAGGCGAAGGTCCGGGTGGGGCAGGATGAGGTCGGCCTCGACCTCGTTTGATTGGGTGAAGGCCGAGATGTCGATCGGCGTCGTCCGGACCCGGTCCTTCTTCTTGATCCGGTTCTCGGGGCCCTTGACGATGACCGTGGCCGGGACGACCTCGACCCGCTCGATCCGGAGTCCTTCCCGGAGTTCGCCGATGAGCTCGGGGACGATCTCCAGCTCGGCCTGCTGGGTTCGCTCGAGCCGGAGACGGACCTTGCTCGGGTAGATCTTGGTGACCGTAGCGCCGGCCGGGACGCTGATCATGGACTCGTTGAGGGGATACTCCTGCTGGGCGAGGTTGGCGTTGGCCAGGTTGAGCTTGGCGAAGACGTTGGCGGGGGTGATTTGATCGATGAGACGGTTCGGGGCGCGTACGGTCAGGTCGATCACGGCGGGGGGACGCTCGACGAGCTCCATGTCGGCCGGGAGGTTGTGGGTCTCGAGGGGGATGGTCAGGCTCTTCTCCGAGAACGTCCTCTCCTCGGGGATGAGGGTCAGCCAGAGGACGAGGGCGAGCAGGAAGGCCAGGAGCTTCAGCCCCCAGTTCCGGGACAGCCAGCGCCTGATTTTTCTCATGGGAGCTTCAGGTACTCCATCAGCCGGGCCTTGAAGGCATCGATGTCCGGGACGCGCTCGAGCCGGCCCCGGGCGGCCAAGGTCAGGTCCCCGGTCTGCTCGGAGACGACGATGACGGCCGCGTCCGTTTCCTGGGAAAGGCCGAGGGCCGACAGGTGGCGGGTCCGGGCCACAAGGTCGTCGCGAAGGTTATGGGAAGCCGGCAGGGGGAGGAGGCAGCCCGCGGCCAGGATCTTGTTCCCCTCGACGATGACGGCGCCGTCGTGGAGGGGCGACTGCGTGCTGAAGATGCTGACCAGGAGGTCCTTGGACAAGACGGCGTCCAGCTTGGTCCCCCGGTCGGCGAAGGCCTTGAGGGAGATCTCCTTGGTGATGGCGATCAGGGCCCCGATCTTCCGCTGGGACATGAAATCGACGGCCAGAAACAGGTCCTCGATCTTCTCCTGGAAAGAACGCAGGGCGAGCGGATTCCGGAAGGTCCGTGAGCCGAGGCCGATCAGGAAGCGCCGGATTTCGCCCTGGAAGAGGACGATGATGGCGATGATAAGGTAGGACAGGAAATTCTTGATGAGCCACTGGGAGACGGACAGCCGGGCCCAACGGCTGACGAAGAACAGGACGCCGATGACGGCCAGGCCGATGACCATCTGGTAGGCTTTGGTCTCCTGAATGAGCCGGAAGAAGGAATAAAGGATGACGGCGACGAGGAGGATGTCGAAAACATCCGTGAGCTTGATGTGGGTCAGGGCATGCCAGGCGTTAGCTGACATAGCGGACGTGTCCTTTGGCGTCGGGTTCGGGCGCCTCGTCCCGGATGGCCTCTGCGATCCGGACGGCCCGGCCGACTTCCCGGACGTCGTGGACGCGGAGGATGTGGGCTCCGCGGACGACGCCGAAGACGGCCGAGGCGATCGTCCCCTCGAGCCGTTCTTGGGGCGGCGCGTTGAGGATCTTGCCGATGAACGATTTCCGGGAGGATCCCAGGACGAGCGGACGTCCCAGGTCCGCGAAGACTTCGAGCCGGTTGATGAGTGTCAGGTTGTGTTCGACCCGTTTCCCGAACCCGATCCCGGGGTCGAGGAGGACGCTTTCGGCCGAGATCCCGGCCGCCACCGCCTCCTGGAGACGGCTGTCGAGGAAGCCGCGGACCTCGGCCAGGAGGTCCTCATAGAAGGGGGCGACCTGCATCGTCCGGGGCGTGCCCTTCATATGCATGAGGATGAGGCCGACCCGCGCCTCGGCGATGACGCCGGCCAGGTCCGGATCGAAGCGGAGGGCGCTGACGTCGTTGATGATGTCCGCGCCCGCCTCGAGAGCGCGCCGGGCGACCTCGGACTTGGTCGTGTCGACCGAGATCAGGGCTTGCGAGCGCTTCCGGAGGCCGGCCACGACCGGGATGACTCGGCGAATCTCCTCAGCGACCGGGACCTCGTCGGCGCCGGGACGGGTGCTCTCGCCGCCGACGTCGATGATGTCGGCGCCGTCGGCGGCCAAGGCCAGCCCCCTCTCGACGGCCGCCTCCGGGTCCTGAAACAGCCCGCCGTCTGAAAAGGAGTCGGGGGTGACGTTGAGGATTCCCATCAGCCAGGTTCGCCGCCCGAGAAGGAACCCTCGGTCCCTCGTCCGGAAGCGAATCTCCTGTCTCACGGTTCCTGCGTCTCGATCCTTAGTGTTTCATCCTTCAGGCTCCGGCGGCGGGTTCGGGACCGGCGGGGGCCCCTTGCGCGCCGTTGAGGACCTCCTGGATTTCCTCGGAGGACAGGACCTCTTTTTCGAGGAGGAGGTCAGCGATGCGGTTGAGCTTGTCCCGGTTCGCCTCGAGGAGGTCGCGGGAGCGCAAGAAGCTGCGGTTGACGATCTTCTTGACCTCCTCGTCGATGCGCTCGGAGGTCCGCTCGCTGAAGTTTTTGTTCATGGCCAGGTCGCGGCCGAGGAAAATGAGGTCGTCCCGCTCGCCGTAGCTCAACGGCCCCAGCTCGGACATCCCCCACTGGCAGACCATTTTACGGGCGATCTCGGTCGCCTTCTCGAAGTCGCTGGCGGCGCCCGTGGTCATTTTATTGAGGAGGAGGAGCTCGGCGACGCGGCCGGCCATCAGGACCGAGAGTTGGGCTTCGAGGTAATCCTTGGTGTACGTGTATCGGTCGTCGAGGGGAAGCTGCTGGGTGAGGCCCAAAGCCATCCCCCGGGGGATGATCGTGACCTTATGGATGGGGTCGGCCTCGGGGATGAGGACGGCGACCAGGGCGTGGCCGGCCTCGTGGATGGCCGTATTCTTCTTTTCCTCGTCGCTGATGATCATGCTCTTGCGCTCGACCCCCATCAGGACCTTGTCCTTGGCGCTCTCCATGTCCTTCATGGTGACGCTGTCTTGAACCTTGCGGGCGGCCGCCAGAGCAGCCTCGTTGACGAGGTTGGCCAGGTCGGCGCCCGAGAAGCCCGGCGTCGAGCGGGCCAGCACCTTGAGGTTGACGTCCTGGGCCAGCGGGATTTTGCGGACATGGACTTTGAGGATCTCCTCACGGCCCTTGACGTCAGGCATGTTGACGATGATCCGGCGGTCGAAACGGCCCGGCCGGAGAAGGGCCGTGTCCAGGATGTCGGGACGGTTTGTGGCGGCGATCAGGATGATCCCCTCGTTGGAATCGAAGCCGTCCATCTCGACCAGGAGCTGGTTGAGGGTCTGCTCCCGCTCGTCATGGCCGCCGCCCAGGCCGGCCCCGCGCTGGCGACCGACGGCGTCGATCTCGTCGATGAAGATGAGGCAGGGCGCGCTCTTTTTGCCCTGTTCGAACAGGTCCCGGACACGGGAGGCGCCGACCCCCACGAACATCTCGACGAAGTCGGAGCCCGAGATCGAGAAGAAGGGGACGTCGGCTTCGCCGGCGATGGCCCGGGCCAGCAGCGTCTTGCCCGTCCCCGGCGCTCCGACCAGGAGGACGCCTTTGGGGATGCGGCCGCCCAGCTTCTGGAATTTCTGGGGGTCCTTGAGGAACTCGATAATCTCCTGGAGCTCCCCCTCGGCCTCCTCGACGCCCGCGACATCCTTGAAGGTGACCTTCTTCTGGGAGGCCAAAAAGAGCTTGGCCCGGCTCTTGCCGAAGGACAGAGCCTTGTTGCCGCCGGCCTGCATTTGGCGCATGAAGAAGAACCAGAAGAAGACGAGGATAAGGATGGGCAGCATGGTCAGGAGATAGCCGACCCAGGGGTTCCGTTCGGTCGGCTTGACGATGATATTGACGTTGTGCTCGCGGAGGATCGTGACCAAAGCGTCGTACTGGGGCGGCGTGATCGTCTTGAAGGTCGACCCGTCCAGGTATTTTCCCTTGAGGTCGTTTCCGGTGATGGTAGCCTCTTCAACCTTGTTGGCCTCGACGTCGGTCATGAACTGGCTGAAGGCGAGGTCCTTTTTAGCGGCGGCCGGGGCTTGGACCATGCTCCAGAGGAGGATGATGATGATCCCGGCCGTCAGCCAGAACAGGAGGCTTTTGTATGATCGCGGTCGGCTTTTAGGCATAATCTTACGTTCCTTTGGGAACGCTATTGTAGCATGTTTTCGACGGGTTGTTAAGGCGGGCCGTTGACCCGTTCGCCAACGCCACCCCGCCTTTCAACACTCATGAACCGGAAACGGTTCATGAGTACAGGCGCTCCAACGGACGTGAGTCCGTGGAGCTTCGGGGCGGGGACGAGAAGCGACACTTTTGTACTCAGCCCTTTTAGAAGGAATGGGGCTGAGTAGGCTCAGGGTTAACCCCGAACAAGCCCAGCCTTGCAGTACTCATGAACCGGATACGGTTCATGGGTGCCGGCATTCATGCCGGGGAGTCGCGGGGTTGACTCTCCCCGAGGCGGAAAGCATAATGGAAGCATCCTGGTAAGCGAGCGGAGGGGTCAATGCCTAGATCCTACGGACGGCTTTTCCTGGCGGGGGGGATCCTGGCTTTGCTGGCGATATCTCTGGGGCCATCTACTTCGGGGGCGGCCTCTTCCCGGGCGCTTTCGACGGGCTTGACCCGGGCGGAGCTGGCCGGCCTTTCGGTGCCGTTTGTCGTCAATCAGGGACAGTCCGATCGGGCCGTTCGGTTCTCGGCCGATCTCTTCTGCGGGAGGCTCGATGTCACGAGCGAAGCCTTGGTGTTCTCCCTGGGCAAAGTCGAGAGGGGCGCCGAGCCGGTATCTTTGCGTTCAATGCGGGGCGGTGAAAGCCTCGAGATCGATCCGCGCATCCGAACGGCCGTCCTCAAGGAAATGTTTCTAGATGCCGCAGGCCGGTCTCTTTCTTTCGAGCCGAGAGGAGGATTGAAATCTCCGACCAAGGTCTCCTTTTTCGTGGGGAATGATCCGGCCGCCTGGCGGGCGGATGTCCCATCCTATCAGAGCGTCTCGTTGGGAGAGGTTTGGCCCGGTATCGGGATCGAGATCAAGGCGTCGGGAGGGAACGCTGAGAAGGTTTTTACCTGCGAGCCGGGAGCGGACCCGGGACGGATCAGGATCGGGATTGAGGGAGCGCTGGGTTTGGAGATTTCTCCCGAGGGAAGGCTCGTCATCGCCACGGAGCTGGGGCGGGTCGCCCAGACGGCTCCGCTCGCCTATCAGGAGAGAGACGGAGCGCGTCGGCCCGTGTTGGTCGCCTACGATAAGAAAGGCGAAAACGTCTACGGGTTCCGGGTCCTGGAACCTTATGATGCCGCCCGTCCCTTGATCATCGACCCCACCCTCGAGACCTTGCTCGCTTCGACCTACCTGGGGACGTCTATCGAGGATCATGTCAGGGCCTTGGCCGTCGACGGCAAAGGAAATATCCTAGGGGCGGGCTATACGCTCGACTCGAAAAAACGAAAATACCTTGCCTTCGTTTTCAAGCTCAAGAGCGACCTGAGCGTCCTGCTGGCTTCGACTTATATCGGCGGGGATAAAGCCGGGACCGGATTCGCCGTCAACGTTGTGAACGCCATGGCCGTGGGAGCCAGCGGAGCCGTTTTCGTGGCGGGCGCTTCAAACTGCCCCAACTTTCCGACGACCGTCGGCGCCTATGACACAACCCCGAACGGAAACCAGGATGTCTTCGTCCTCCGGCTCAACGCCGGCCTCAATCGAATCCTAGCCTCAACCTTGATCGGCGCGGATTATTGGGAGAGCGCTTACGCCCTGGCCCTCGACGCCGCGGAGAACGTCTATCTGACCGGGACGACCGCGTCCAAACGATATCCGGTCACCACGGGAGCCTATGACACAACCTACAACGGTTATCCCGATGTTTTTATCTCCTCGTTCGACCGCGCCCTATCCAGACTTCGGGCTTCGACCTTCCTGGGCGGAACGAGCAAAAACCCCGAAGAAGGACTGTCCTGCGCCGTCACCTCCTCCGGCTACGTCTATGTGAGCGGCTGGACGTTTTCGAGAGACTTCCCGACGACGCCGGGCGCCTATGCCCGGACTCTTGATGATTTCGGCGACGTCTTTGTTGCGAAGTTCGACGCGGCGCTCTCGACCTTGGTCGCATCCACGTTTCTGGGAGGGGAGGAGAACGAGTGCGCCCAGTCCATGGTCCTGGACGGCCAGGGGAATGTCTACCTTGCCGGATGGACCGAGTCCCGGGATTTTCCCGTGACGGCGGGCGCTTACGACACGACGTTCAACGATACCGACCCTAACGCCCATGACGCGTTCGTCGCCAAGCTCGGCGGCGCTTTAAAGACGCTCCTCGCCTCCACGTTCCTCGGGGGCGAAATCGAGGACGAGGCGCATGCGATCGCCCTCAACAAAGCCGGGAACGTCTATGTCGCGGGCTGGACCCGCTCGACCGGCTTCCCGGCCACGCCCGGAGCCTACGACACGACGCTCAACGAGGCGGGAATCGAGGATATGTTCGTTTCCAAGTTCAGCAATTCCCTGACCCGGCTGCTCGTCTCCACGTTCCTCGGCGGGTCCGGGTACGACTACGGGCGGGCCGTCGTTGTCGACGGCGTCGGCGATATCTATGTCGCCGGCGACACCGACTCCCAGAACTTCCCGGTGACGGCGCGGGCCTATGATACGACCGCCAACGGCAAAACCGATATCGTCCTCGCCAAATTCCTCCATTGACGGACGATCCGGGGCCGCGCCGGCGACGATTGACAGAGGCCGGCTGTTGAGATAAATCTTTCCTTATGAAACTGCCACCCCTCGACCTGGCCATCATCGGCGTCTACCTTCTTTTGGTCGCCCTGATCGGGCTCGCGGTCCGCAAGCGGGCGACCAAGAAAATCGACTCCTACTACCTGGGCGACCGGAACGTCCCCTGGTGGATGCTGGGGCTCTCGGGCTGCTCGAGCTACATCGACATCGGCGGCACGATGTCCATGATCGGGGTTCTGTTCTACCTCGGCCTCAAGTCGATGTGGGCGACCCATATCTTCTGGGGTTGGTTCATCATCTGCTTCTACATGGCCTTCCAGGCCAAGTGGATCCGCCGCTCCGGCGTCATGACCTTCGCCGAGTGGAACGAGACCCGGTTCGGGGCGACCCGGGATGCCGAATACGCCCGGTTCAGCGCGGCCGTCTTCCTGCTCGTCCTGATGATCTTCAACCTCATGTTCATCTCGGTCGGGACCGGGAAGTTCGCCGAAGAGTTCCTGCCCTTCCCTCGCTGGCAATCCTCGCTCATCGTCCTGATCGTGGTCGGGATCTATGTGACGCTGGGCGGCTTTTTCGGGGTCATCCTGACCGACGTCTTCCAGACGTTCCTGATCGCCGTCGGCGCGGTCATCCTGTCCTTCATGGTCTTCGGAAACAGCGCGGTCCCGGCCGCCCTCGCCGGAAAGGACCCGGCCTGGTTCTCGCTCGCTCCCACCTGGCGATTGTGGCCGTCCTACGCGGCGACGACGCCGCCCGCTTACGGGCACTTCGAGGCCTTTGGGCCTATCCTGTTGGCGGGCTTCCTCTGGCTCATCTTCCGCGTCCTGGCCGGCCCCAACGTCTGGGACTTCCAGTTTTTCCTGACGACGCGCTCCCCGCGCGACGCCTCCCTGGCCGGCGGCATGTGGACGGTCGGCTATACGCTGCGCTGGATCATCGGCTGCGCCTTCCTCTGCCTTGGAATGGTCTATTTGGGGTCGGCGGCCGGCTTCGATGCCGAGAAGATCATGCCGCTCGTCCTCCTCAAGCTTCCGCTCGGGGTGCGGGGTCTGTTCATGGCCGTCCTGCTGGCGGCCCTGATGTCGACCATCTCGGCCATGATCAACGTCACCAGCTCGGTCGTGACCAACGACTTCATCAAGCGCTACGTCCGGCGCGACTTCAGCCAGAAGCAGCTCGTCCGGATCGGCCAGGTCGCCTCGGTCGTCGCTCTATTTATCGGATTCGTTTTCAGCCTTTCCTTCACCCACATCGTGACGGCCTGGGAGACTATGATCTTCATCTGGGTCACGGTCATCCTCGTCCCGGCCACCCTGCGTTGGCACTACTGGCGGATGAGCGCCCGGGCTTTTGTCGGAAGCATGGGGATCTCGGTCGTCCTTGTCCTGGGCCGCGTCATGCTGTTCAGGTCGTTGGGCGCGGCGGGCTCTCTGGCCGTCGACACCGGCCTCTGCCTCGTCGTTACGATCATCATGACCTTCCTCAACAAGCCGACCGACATGGACGTCCTCGTTAAGTTCTACGCCAGGATCCGGCCCTTTGGATTCTGGGGGCCGGTCCGGCGCGAGGCCGTCCGGCGCGGGCTCGTCCCCGCCCGAGACAAGATGCCGGCCATGGACGCCCTGAACGGAATATTAACGGCGGTGTTTCAGTTCTCGCTGGCTTTGCTCACGTTTTACGCCTTCCTCAGGCGCTGGGGACAATTCGGGATCTGGCTCGCCGTCGCCCTCTCGCTGGCGGCCGTCCTTTTCTTCACGTGGTATAAGAATCTGCCATCCCGAGACGAACGATAGAGAGGTTCGATCAACCCATTTCAGGTTTGCCGGAGAGCATCGGCGGCCTCAACGGACGGGACAGGCTGCTTGCCGGGAAGGATGTTGGCCGTTCCGATAGCGAGGGCCCGTTTGACGGAGGCATCGGGTACGCGGACACAGCGCTTGAGGGCTTCGGGTTTGGCGTCGAGCGCGGCGTTGTACATCTCGAACAATCTCCGCGGGTCTTTCATGGCCAAGAAAACGCCCTGTTTTCCGAACGCCAGGTAGATAGCCCCGAACATGTCCGCTCCTAAAACGTAGGCGCGGCCGACCACGCCATTCAGCCAATAATCGCGCAGCTCGGCGTTGAGTGCTTCCTCCGTCAACTCTCCGGCGGCGGCTTGGTCGAGCAAGGCGATCTGGTGCTTCAGGATGTCCTCTTCCTCGTCCACATGCTCCTTCCAGGCTTTAGCGAGGTCATCGGTGAAAACGTGAAACGGTACGTCCGGGATGGCGGGCGCTCGTCCCTCAGGCGGGCCGCTTATGAACTCCGTCGCCACGCCCTCGGCGACGCAGAGGCTGACGACACGGTAGGCCATGGCATCGGCGGGGGACAGCGAGCCCGGCGCGACGGACCGCATGCCCATGTGATGGGATTCGTGGGCGACCGTCCCCACAAGCCAGTTCAGGTCCAGTTCGCCCGGCCGCCCCTGCGAGAGTTGGAGGAAATCATATCCTTGGGCATTTTCGATGGTAAAGGCCGGGCTTCCTCCGTTGGGGATGACGGGAAAGCAAAAATCCGGAATCTTCCATCCCGGAGGGAGCCAGCCTTGCGCATATCTCACTCCGTCCTTGATGAGCTTGGGCAGGTTCGCGGACTCGAGCTGGCCAAGCTGGCTGTCGTAGGGCGAGAGATCCGGGTAATACTTCGTCCATCGCGCCCGCATCGCGTCGGCGCGTTCGTTCTCGCCGGGAGAGTACTCGCCCTCAAACTGGAGGCTGAGGATCATTCTCTTGAATACGGCCTTGGGCAGATGGTTGGGCCGCCACGAGCGGTTGTAGTGCTTGAACATGATCCGATATGGCGGCTTTTCGAGCAAGGCGTCCAGCATGCTAGAGACCTTGTCGCGCGGCTCACCGTCTCGCATGGCTTTCAGCACGTTGTACATGCCGCGGCAAGCGGAAATATCCACCTTCGCGTCCTGCGCCGCCATGGGAACGGATACGACGGCGATGAGAATGGCGCCGGCAAAGAGCCGCGGCGGCTGAAGAAATCGTATCGACAGAGCCTTCATCATGATCTCCTCATAGAGCCTTTTCTTACTAAGCCGGGCGGAATATAGATGACTCCCTATTTCTTTGTCGCCCGGCTAGTACTCGGGGAGCAGCAAGGATTATGCAATCTATATTCTGCTCCCCGTAGTAAGAAACGGAGAATAGGCTAGGTTTGTTGACAAGACGGCCGCGAAATCAGCCGTGCCGAGACCAAGGGGGGAATTCTTATTCTGGAAGATCTAAAGGCTCTATGCTCCGGATCGAATAATCATGTAAAATGGGTGAGCCCGATCAAATGAACAAGCCCACGGTCCACCTCATCTGCAGCGCTCACCTCGACCCCGTCTGGCAGTGGCGCTGGGAGGAAGGGGCGTCCGAGGCCCTGGCCACCTTCCGGACCGCGGTCCGGCTTCTCCGCGAGCACCCGGGGCTCATCTTCAATCACAACGAAGCCGTCCTCTACCAATGGGTCGAGAAGCTCGATCCGTCTCTTTTCCGGAAAATCCAGGACCTGACGGCCAGGGGACGCTGGGTCGTAAGCGGCGGCTGGTTCTTGCAGCCCGACCTCAACCTCCCGGGCACGGAATCCCTCGTCCGCCAGATCGCCGAGGGCCGCCGCTATTTCCGGGAGCGGTTCCGGGCCCACCCTCGCGTCGCTTACAACTTCGACTCCTTCGGCCATAGCGGCGGCCTGCCCCAGCTCCTCCGCGAGGCCGGCTACGAGATGTACATCCACATGCGGCCCCAGCCGGACGAGCTCGCGCTTCCCGCCGATCTCTACCGCTGGCAGGGGGTGGACGGGAGCGAGATCCTGACCTACCGGATCAGCGTCGGCCTCTACCATACCGAGCGCGACAACATCCGCCGGCGGCTCGAGGAGGGGACCGGGCTGGCGCTCAAGCTCGGCCGCGACGTACCCATTTTTTGGGGCTTGGGGAACCACGGCGGCGGGGCGACCCGCGAGGACCTCAAGATCATCGACGATTTCATCGCCAGGGAGCAGAGAGTCCGCGTCATCCACAGCACGCCCGACAAGCTCTACGCGGCCCTCAAGGACTTCGCGGCCGCGGCACCCGTGGTCGTCGGCGATCTCCAGCGGGTGTTCACGGGATGCTATACGTTGTTGAGCCGGGTCAAACGGCGAGCCGTCAAAAGCCTGGGCCGGCTCGTCCAAGCCGAGGCGCTCGCTGCCTGGGCCTGGTTGCGCAAGAACGAGAGTTTCCCCGAAGCCGAACTCAGGGCCGCCTGGCGCGACCATCTCTTCAATGACTTCCACGACGTCATCACCGGGAGCTGCACGGAGCCGGCCGAACAGGACGCCCTGGACATCTACGGCCGGGCCGCCGAGGCCGCCCGCCGCGTCCGGCTGGCCGCGGCGGCCGCCCTCAACCGCGGCGACAAGGAGAGCCCCAGCCTCCCGGTCACGCTCTTGAACACGAACGCGGCTTTGACCCGAGTCCCGGTCGAGGTCGAGAGCATGGTCGACTACCGCCCGTTCTGGTCGGGCGAATGGCACCTCAAGCTTATGCGGATGGACGGCGGCGAAGTCCCCTGTCAGGAAGAGCAGCCGGAATCGCTCCTTCCCTTCAACGGCTGGCGCCGCAAGGTCAGTTTCCTCGACGAGCTTCCCGGGGCGGGCGTTTCGCGCTACCACCTTCTGGCCGTTTCGGGCCCCAGGCAGGAGCGGAGCGCCAAGCCCGGCCTCAAGTTCAAGTATGACCGGCGGCGCGGGCTGGTCGGATCGCTCAAGACCGCGGCGGGCGATGAATGTCTGGCCGGCCCTCTTTTCGAGCCCCTCGTTATCAACGACCCGGCCGATTCCTGGGGGACGGGGCGCACCAGCTACCGGGAAGTCGCCGGCCGGTTCAAGCTCAAGGGCCTTCCTAAGACGTCGGCCAAAGGCCCCGTCCGGACGATCGTCCAATCCGTCCTCGTCCACAAACGGAGCCGGCTGACCGTGGACATCTGCTCTTGGCAAGGCTGGCCCGTCCTCGAGGTCCGACTCCGGATTCTTTGGAACGAGGAGCAGAAGCGCCTCAAATTGCGCGTCCCGACGGTCTTCAAGGCCGGGGATCTCTTCTGCGAGGTTCCGGCCGGCGCCATCCTCCGGCCGGCCGACGGCGAGGAGCATGTCCACGGCCGCTGGTGCCTGCTGCAAGGAACCGTCGGAGGACGGCGCGCCGGGCTCGGCGTCGCCTCGAGCGGCCAGCACGGGCTCGACTTCGCGGGGGGTGAGCTTCGCCTTTCGGTCCTGCGGAGCGCGGCCTACTGCCATGAGCGCGGGTTCAAGCTCGGCGATTCTCCGTCTCCCAAGTACGCCGACCTCGGCGCCCACGACGTCCGACTCCTCGTCACGGCGGGAGATCCCGAGGACCTCCGGCGGATGATGCCCGGGTTGGCCGATCATTTGGCCGCTCCTCCGGTGGCCTATGCTCATCTTCCTTTCGGCGAGGGTTCGGCCGGGGTTGAGGAATTTCTATCGGTCAGGCCGTTGAACATCCGCCTCCTGGCCTGCAAAAAAGCCTGGGAAGGAGAGGCCCTCATCCTCAGGCTCCAGGAAGCGTGCGGGATCGAGACGGCGGCCGAGATCGATCTCCGCGAGCCCAAAGCCGAGATGCGGTTCGCCTTCAAGCCGTTCGAGGTCAAGACGATCCGGGTCGAGAAGCTGTCGGGCCATTGGCGCGAAGTCGGCCTGATCGAGGAAACGTAGGAAGCTTCTTGTCGCCTCGGTACTTAGCCGTCCTTGCCCGCTCGCAAGCTATAAAATCTTGACATTTTTTGAATCAGCGTGATAACCTTTATCTATGTTGGCGGGGGGATATTTACAGACAAGACAGGAAGTCGTCTTCGTTAACACGATGCTTCCCGACTCGCTCAAATCGCCGCTTCAAGACCACCTCAAGCGTGTGAAGACCATTCATGAACGCGACTTGGCCGAGGGTTGGGAACGCGTAGCGATGCCTAACGCCTTGGACCGGAAATATCCCAACGCGCCCGCGGAATGGCGCTGGCAATGGGTTTTTCCCCAGGAAAACCGGAGGATCAATCCCGAGACAAAGGAACAAGGTCGCCATCACGTTGACGAATCACTCGTTCAGAAAGCCGTTAGAGATGCTGTTACGAAGGCAGGTCTAACGAAACGGGCCACTTGCCACACCTTCCGATATTCCTTCGCCACCCACTTGCTCGAAGGCGGTTACGACATCCGGACGGTCCAGGAACTCTTAGGCCATAGCGACGTCAAAACAACGATGATATATACCCATGTCCTCAACCGCGGACCGGCCGGCGTTCGCAGCCCGGTGGACGAGCTTTAAAAGGGAGGTTTTATGCCGATCCGCATAACATGCCGAAATAAATGGCCGGATGGGCAGCAAGTCGTTGAAAGGAGAGTATTTTCGGCTCTTCGGCAAGAAATCGGAAGGTGTCTTATACGGACAACATACAAGATTATTGCATCTTATGCGGATCCATCTAATATATGTTAGCCAGGAGGATACAGATGCCGAAATACAACCCGTTCAAGCCAGGGTCAATCATCCACCCAGGAATGTTTCACGGCCGCATCCCGGAGATACGCGCAATTGAGAACGCATTCTTCCAGACGGTTAACGGAAACCCGACAAGTTTTTTGATCCATGGTGAACGCGGGATAGGCAAGTCCTCTCTGTTGTTTCTCCTGGACAATGTGGCACGAGGGACGATCCCGACTCTGGACGGCAGCAAGCTGGACATACTCACAGTCAACGTGGAGCTTGAGCCATCTGACACCTACACCGAGTTGACGGCGAAGATTGCACGAGAGTTCACTAGGACGCTTGACCGAAGCGAGGCTGTCCGGAAGTCTCTATCGGATCTATGGGAGTTTCTGACGCGGTGGGAGGTCTTTGGCGTCAAGTACAACAAAGAGGAACTCCGCCCGGAGGTTCTCGTTGAGGAGCTTGCAGAGAAGATGATAGCGGTGGCCGCACGCCTTAAGGAACGCGGTTCCGGAATCTTCGTGTTCATTGACGAAGCCGACAAGGCCCCGGCGCATGCTAATCTCGGAGAGTGCATGAAGGTGCTTACCGAGAGATTGGCAAAGAGAGGTTGCGGCAACACGGCATTTGGTCTGGTCGGCATTACTGAGGTTCTTGGCAAGCTAAGGAAGAGTCATGAGTCCTCGGTCCGCATCTTTCAGCCATTCGAATTAGGGCCTCTCGCACCGGAAGAGCGAAGGAGCGTTTTCTCGTCGGCACTTGACGAAGCTGCGGAGAAGAATGGATTCCCAACCGCCATCGAAGCTGATGCCCTCGAACTCCTCGTCAACGTCTCGGAAGGTTATCCACACTTCATCCAGCAGTACGGATACTCAGCGTTCGAGACCGACACGGATAATGTCATCTCTCGCACTGACGTCGCCGTTGGGCTGACCAAAGAGAACGGCGCGCTCCATCAACTCGGCATGCGCTACTTCGAGAACATGTACACGGGCGAAATCTACTCGGATGACTACCGAAAGGTGCTCCAAGTGATAGCTGTAAATCCCGAACAATACATGTCGCGGGGGGAGATTACTAAGCGATCGGGCCTGAAGACGGGGACCATAAGCAATGCACTTCACACTCTGACGAAGAAGCACATTCTTCTTCCCATGCCGGGGAAGAAGGGGATGTTCCGGTTGCCGTCACGGTCATTCGCGGTCTGGATAGCTGCGTATAAAGTCATTCAGACTGTAGGGGCGAACCAAGGGTCGGACCGTACGGGTGAACCGCCGAGCGGTTCCCCCGCCGGTCAACCCTGACGTTAGCCCGGAGAGAATGACACCGATGCATGCGTGCCAAGATGATGAGTGTAGGAGATCATGAAGTACGACTACAAAGAACACGTTGTCTCCGTCCTTAAGGAGACCAAGGAACAGTACGGCGTCGTTGGTCCACTGGTAAACCTACTCGTCTCGCGAGGGTGGAAAGTTGGGCAGATGATCTTCGGAAAGACAGAGTGGCGAATTCCGAAGACGCCATCTGAAGCCACAAAGCGGGAGAAGGGCCAGAGCTTCGCTGGCTTTCCTGTGGATATCGCCGTGTTCGATGGGGAAATCCACCGCGGAGACCCCAATCACCTACTCTTCATTGTTGAATGTAAACAACCGAACGAGAAGGCGGGCGTCAATCAACTGGAGAGCTATTTCGTTGGCGAGCCGCACGCGAGTCTTGGTGTCTGGGTTAACACTCCCGAGGCATCAGCCAAAGGCGCATTCCTATACCGCAGTCCAGATGGCAGACTGCTGCTTAAACGACTTGAACTGGACAAGCTGCCCCGGCCTGGCGACCCGATTGCTCCAGATATCCAAACAACAACTTATTCTGACTTGGTCGAACCAACCGAGCAGATATTCCGCAAAGTCATTTCTGATCTTTTGGACAAGGTTGTGATATCCGACACCGTGGTAACGCGTCGGGAAGAACAACTCGACCAGCTCTGCAATCTTCTCTTGATCAAACTGGAGAGCGATAAACAGGGCAAGTCTGACCCTGAAAGTGCGGTCATCTTCCGGCGAATGGAATCAGCGAAAAAGACTGCCGCCGCTGTGCGCGAGGCATTCGAGAACCTGGCCGACGTCTATCCCGAGACCTTCACCACGGACAACGACAAGAGGCTTCGCCTATCCGACGACACAATAACAGCATGTGTTGACGCTTTATCAGGTCTCCGTTTGCTGGATATGGGCATGGCCTCGGTTGCCGTGGCCTTTCAGGTGCTTCGCAGCGAAGCACTGAAACAGGGAGAAGGCCAGTATTTCACTCCCCAAGCGGTAATCGAGGCTGGAGTCCGCCTCATGAGACTTGAACAATCAGATATCGTAATCGATCCGGCATGTGGAACTGGCGGCTTTCTTGTGCAGAGCATGATTGAAATGAAACGACGTTTCCCCAAGATGACTGACTCCGGCCTTTCCAAATGGTCTCAGACTCACATCTTTGGAATCGAGAAAGACGCCATCGGCCTAAAACTGACAAAGGCCATTATGCAAATCGCCGGGGATGGCTCGGCTCACTGCGCTCGTGGCGACTCTGTGCGCACGCACAAGTGGGCTACTGATTTCCCGCATCTGTCATCAGGCACGTTCAGAGATGGACGATTTTCCGTCGTCTTGACCAATCCTCCATTCGGAAAGAATCTGAAAGTCTCTGCGAAAGACAGTCGTCTCTCCAATCTCACGATAGCTGCTCAGGAGGATGGCGGATTCCGAGACTTGGAGATAGGGCTGTTGTTTTTGCAACGGGCCTACCAATTATTGAGGAAGGGGGGTCGGGTTGGGATTGTTCTGCCAGAAACATACTTCTTCTCCCCGAACTATAGTTTCGTGACTGAATGGATTAAACCCAGGCTCCGCCCTGTGGTTGTTGCAAACATCCCGATGGAGGCATTCCAAGGTTTTTGCCGAGCCAAGACGAACTTTTATGTATTTGAGAAGGTGTCCACGCGACCATGAGCACAAAACAGCACAAGGTAACGTTCCTGAACCCTAAGACCTGCGGGATATACAAGAGTGGCGGCATCCGGTACAAGACCGACCCGGCGACAGGCAAGCGGACGGAAGAGGTTGACAATGAACTGATTGCGGCCGTTGACGCGTATGTTGACGGATCGGCATCAACCTGTCGGTTCGATGTGAAGGAGTCGGTTGTCTTTACAACCGGCGTTATTGTCCCGACATACTACGATGACCGTTATAATCATCCCATACGGGAAACGCTTCGCGACCTCGGCACGGAGGGGATCACGCTTGGAGCACTTCTTGACGCAAAGATTCTCACCGTCCGAGGCGGACACGGAAGTCCGGGAAACGACCAAAGAGCGGGAACAATCCCCTACATCAAGGTTTCTGATATCCGCGCCATGCGCATGAACATCAATCCCACGAACCTCGTTACCACCAAGGTTGCCGAGAGGTTCTGGCGCGGCAAGAGTAGCGGACTGCGTGCATGGGATGTTCTGACGCCCAACCGGGCGAGCAGTAACATAGGCGAGTTCGCAATCATTGTGCCGGGCGAAGAACAAGCTGTTCTTACCAAGGAGATGTTTGTGTTTCGCGTTGTTGACGCCTCTGTTTGGGACCCCTTCTACCTCTTTTGGGCCTTGTGTCTCAGTGCGGTAAGAAATCAATGGCGTCGCATCGCGCTTATGCAAACCAACCGCGAGGACTGCGGCTCCCGCTACCGAGAAATTGTTGTGCCACTGCCCAAGTCTCAAGCATGGGCAAAGAGTCAGTCCGACGCATTCCGCAATTACTTTCAGACACTTGCAAAGGCGCGAAAAGAGTTTTCATCAAAGTTATCAGCGAGCGGTTTGAGTTTCATAGCCAGCGCTCCCGGAAATGATGAAACAGAAGAAGAGGGCTAACAATCGCATGCAGCGGACGCGGACAAGCCGCGCCGCTAATCCGTGACGTTAGTCATAGAAAAAGAGGTGAGGAATGCCAAACATCCAACAATACATCAATGATCGCAACAAGTACAAAGTCGACCGTACGTATCAAAGGCCGAGCGACGCTTGGTCGCATGAGGACAATCAGTGCTTCATAGATACAATTCTGCGCGGAGAGCCGATTCCCATTTTCTTTCTCAACTTCGATTCGGCAAAGAGGGTCTTTTATATCGTGGATGGGCAACAGCGTCTCAATTGCATATCCAACTTCTATGACAACAAAGTAAAACTGAGCGAGAGATTCTCAGGGTTAGCCAATCGGGGTAAAACATTCAATGGCGAAAACCCGCTGGATGATGACCAGAAAACGCAATTCTTGAACTACCCCCTTACTTTCCACATAATGGAAGATTACGACGATGAACGCGTTCGGCTTATATTTTCGAGACTTCAGCGTGGAAAACCGTTGCAGATAGGAGAGCGTCTTAATGCCAAGCCTGGAGAAATCGTCCAAAGCATGCGCTCAATAGCACACCATCCGTTCTTGGCGAAATCAACAGCTGTTGCAAAAAATCGGTACGGTATATATCCAGATGCAGCCCGGATACTCTTTTACGAGAAGTATAAAGCCCGTCAATGTGGCACAAACGAACTGCACACCTTCTTTGATGATCAAAAAACGCTTGGCGATGCCTCCCCGGAATACAAGGCCGCCACCCGCGTGCTCAACTATCTCGAAAAATGCTTTCCTGCCGAAAACGGGCCGTATAGCTGTTTCGAGAAACACGCATGGGTGCTCGCCGTCTACACAATGATCAGGGAGTTACAGGTGGGCTATTCCCTCGTAGGCCAAGAAAGCAATGTGCTCGCCTTTGTTCAAGACTTCCATGGCAAGGTTTACAACGAAGAT
Organism: Candidatus Aminicenantota bacterium; assembly: GCA_963702005.1. Lineage (GTDB taxonomy): Bacteria > Acidobacteriota > Aminicenantia > Aminicenantales > JAFGBC01 > JAFGBC01. Next base: position 3,935,754 of record OY969696.1, on the reverse strand, counting down.
TTTCGCAGATCAAAAACCGACTATCAGCGGTTCTATGACAACGTCCGGGGCGGCTGGACGGAAAAGATAGTCGCGTTGCGCCGGGATATTCTGATCAAGGAATTTCTCAACAAGCACAAAGTTCTGGAACTGGATGACAAGAGACAAATACCCGATGAGGAAAAGATCGCTCTCTTTGCAATCCATCATACGTGCGAAATGTGCTCTCGGAAATTCAAGAATCACCGGGAAGCAGAGTACCATCACAAACAGCTATACTCCGAGGGTGGCAAGACGAAACAGGAAAACATAATGGTTCTATGCCCCGACTGCCATGACCTAATTCATGGGAGAAGAAAGATTGAGCCTCTATCGGAAAACGAAGTGGCTCAAGACGAAGACGAATAATGGCTAACGAATTGGTGGAGCCGACTCCTTACAGTCGCGGCTCATCATGGCGTTAGATTGGAGTTGAGTTCAAGCTTGAATGCGGCCAACCGTTACCTGTTGACCCTTTCGCCGACGCCAAGCCCCGCCTTTCAAGGCGGGGATGAGAGCGAGGCTCAGGGTTAATCATGAACAAGCCCCGGCCTTCAGGCCGGGGAGTCGATGATTTGACCGGAGCAGGCTTCACCAAGAACTTTGGCGGCTTTCTCAGCCAAGAGATGTGGGTCCGAGTGTTTAACACGACCGATTATGATCTAGACTATTGGCAGGAGCCAAAAACCCATTCCGCTAATTTCCTATAGGTATTCCCCAGCCCAGAGGGCTTCCAGAAATGTCTTGAACGGAAGGACGGTGACGCCTTCCACGGTCCGGGGGCGGCGCTCCAGGGAGACGCAGAGATAACGCTTGAGCATCTTCTCTTCGGCCAACGCCCGAAGAGACCTCAAATCCTGGGGCGACACATTCTCCTTGGCTTTAGCTTCCACGGCCGTATGGTCTCCCAGGATGAAATCCACCTCGAAACCGGATTTCGAACGCCAGTAACCGAGCGCTTCCCCGGACACATAATCCGCATGGCTGGAAAGCTCATGCATGAGAAAAGTTTCGAAGGCCTCGCCGAATTCGGGTGTCCCCGGCCTGAACGCTCTTCCCTGGAGCGATCCCGCGACGCCCACGTCAAAGAAATAATATTTCGACGAGGCAAACGGCTTCCTTTTTTTCGTCTTCCTCCAGGCAGGAAGCTCATGTAAAACGAGCGTATCTTTCAGAATTTCGAAATATTCATAGACGGTCGTCCGGGCCACTTGGGCGTCGTTGGCCACGTTGGTGAAGTTCACGACGGTCGCGTTGCAGTGCGCGGCGACTTTCAGGAACCGGCTGAACGCGGGCACGTTGCGGACCGTGCCTTCCGCAATGATCTCCTGTTGCAGGTACGTCCCGGCATAAGCCAGGAGATCGGCTCGGGGATCATCCGAAAAGTAGATCGATGGGAGCAGTCCTCTATCCATCGCCCGGCCCAGGTCGAATCGGTCTCCCAGCTCTTTCCAAGTTAGCGGGTGAAGTTTTTTTATCCGGGCTCGCCCGCCGAGCAGATTGATGCCGCCGCGCCGGAGCTTCCGGGCGCTCGATCCCGTCAGCAAGAACCGCACACCCCTCGATTCGATCAAGCGATGCACCTCGTTTAAAAGGATCGGCAGACGCTGGATCTCGTCGATCACCACGATCGAATCCCTGGGTCCCAGTTCTTCCGAGATTCGGCCGGGATTCCGGCTGAGGACGAGGAAAACCGAGGTGTCAAGGAGATCATAGACCTTCGCCTCTTTGAGAGAACGACGGACGAGAGAGGTCTTGCCGGTCTGCCGCGGTCCGAATAGGAAGTGAGATCGCTTCTCAATGAGGCCGGGCAGGTCCAGCAGACGGGGAACCCAGGTTGCTGATGAAGGTTGTACTGTCGCCATAGTCGTCAATTATCATGCCAAATGACGATAGAAATGTCAATAGAAAAATCGATCTCCGCGTCACTAAGGCCGAGATGCGGCTCGCCTTCAAGCCCTGCCTTATTTTTCATAAGGATGTCATTCCTGCCTTCTCCGTCCCTAACCAGTCCAACAAGTCGTCCATGGCATGTTTAAAGCTCTGATAATTATTTCCTCAGGGCGGTCTCTTCAGCTGCGCTCCTGTGACTATTGGTCTGTGCTTCCGGTTCTTGACATCCTCCGAATCAGAGTAATAAAGTATATCTATGTTCATGGGGGGCTTCGAAACCATTCAAGGAGGTTGTGTTATGTCGATCCATATAAGATGCCGCGCCGAACCGCTGGACAGGCGGCAAGCAAATGAATGCAAACGGGTTACCGCGCCTTCGGCAAGAAATCCCATGGCATGTTATACGGACAGAAAACCGGAACTCCGCATCTTATACGGATCAATCTAATTATTGTTAGAGCGCGCCTTGAGATTCGAAGAGCTCCACGTTCGAAGGAGACAAGACGTTGTCTGACAGAGCACTAGCGAGCCTCGCTATTCTGCAGGTCAATTGGGACCGCGGCCACGACTATATCGAGGGCTTCGTGCCCTTCGTCGCAGAGGCTCTGTCGGACGCCTCGCAGGACCAGATTTCCTTGGGACAGCTGCAGCAGGGTGTCCGTGTCCTCTTTGGATTCAACATCCCGCTCGGTGCCTTGAAGACGATTCTGGGACGGGCCTACAAGCGAGGGCTGGTCAAGCTTCAGAACCGAGTCTACTTGAGACTACCGGATGCTCTCGCCAAGTACGACACATCCAATGCTCGTGCAGCCGCCCTACGCCGAGTGAACTCCCTGATTGATGCCTTCATCGCGTACGTTCATAGGAAGCACAGCCTCGAACTATCTAGGGAAGCGGCAGAGGAGGCGCTTCTCTCATATGTCGAAGGGCAGTCTGTTCCAATCCTGATGTCGGTCGTTGAGGGGAGTCCACTTGCACTACCAGATTCGGCGTCGGGTCGAGCCACCTTCCTAGCAGCATCATTCAGTCAGCACATATGCGAAGAGGAGCCGACGCTGTTCTCGGACCTCGAAATGATCGTGAAAGGTAGCATGCTGGCCAATGTCCTTCTGTACCCGAACCTCGGCGAGGTCGAGCAGCGGTTCGAGGATGTGCAGATGTACTTGGACACGCCCATAGTTCTAAGGGCGATCGGCATGGCCACACCGGCTCTGCAGGCACCAACGATCGAGCTTCTCGAGCTCCTTTACCAGCTGAATGCCCAGCTCTGCTGCTTCGACTCGACTCTCGAGGAGGTTCGAAGAGTACTCAGCGCAACCTCGCATGCTCTCAAGTCGGCTCCGTCCAGGGGAGACCCGCACTTCGAACTCGACGAGTTCCTACTGAAAGAGGGGATTACGTCAAGCAGTGTGGAGCTGAAGATAGGCAAGCTACCGTCTCTTCTCTCCAGTCGTCGCATCAGGGTCAAGCAGCGCCCTGAGCACGAGAATCCCCTTGGCGTTGATGAAGCCGCTCTGGAGAAGGCCCTTCGGGCGCGCATTCTGTACAAGCACGACGAGTCTCTCCACCACGACATCGACGCTCTTACATCAATACATCGTATCAGACGGGGACGGCTCATAGGAGATCTGGAGTCATGCAAGGCCATCTTCGTCACCTCCAATGCCGCATTGGCACAGGTCGGAGCAGAGTTCTTCTGCGGCTCCAGGAAGCAGCCCAGCGTGCCCCCGGCAGTCCTCGACCATGTCTTGGCAACGCTTGCTTGGCTGAAGTCGCCGACGCGAGCGCCTGAGCTACCGAGGAAGCGTCTGATCGCGTCATGCCATACGTCCTACCAACCGTCTGAGTCGCTCTGGCGCAAGTACCTCGCGCGGATCAGCCAGCTTCAGGAGGAAGGCACTATCGGCGACGATGACTACATGGTGCTTCGGTTCTCTACTGAAGCTCGGCGCATGCTCATGGATGTGACTGCCGGCGATCCGGCGGCGTTCGTCGAGGGCACGCCTGACGAGGTGCTTTCCTTGGCTCTAGCCGAGATCAGAGCCGAGTCAGAGCGGAAGGCCCAAGCCGAGCGAGATAGGAGACTCAAGGCGGAGCAGGACGTAGCCGCTGCAAAGGAGAAGCAGAGACAACTGGCCGAGCGAGTCCGATCCATCTCAGTACGAAGGGCTGCCGTCGTCTCTACGGCCGCGATGGGAATCGTCTTCCCGCTCTTGCTTGCGGCAGCGTACGCGACTCTGCCTGAGCCGTTTCCCAAGTTGTCTTTTGGTTGGGCGAGACTGATTCTCCCTGTCGCTCTGGGCTTTGCGGCAGTGTTCGGCCTGTTGAATCTGGTGTTCGGAACAAGCCTGAAGACAGCCAAGAGAGCACTCGAGGTCAGACTTGCATCGGCCTTTGAACGCAAGATGCGGCGCTCGCTTGGGATTCAGGAGAGTGAGGACAAGTGATCCTGCGCGACGGCGCGCTCTAACAAGCGTATGGAGCCGACGGGCTTGCCTGTCACGGCGGCTGCAGATCGCGGCTTCGCCGCTGCACCCGCCGCGCTTGGCTGGTGCCCGCGGCTCATCCGCGGTGTTAGCGGACGATTTAGAAGTCGTCTGCCTGCTTCAATTGACGTTGAATCAGGAGAATACGTCGAGCATGGTGAGAGGACCCTTTCCAATTCTCCACGGTACGGTTTGACGAATCGAGAGGTGCCTTTTTTGACACCGAGCTACTTGCATAGTATATATACTGCGCACGTCGAGGAAACCAACCAGTAGAGGGAGAGTTCCACCCATGGACATTCTCAATGCCATTGGAAACACATCGATAGTTCGACTTCGCAAGGTTGTTCCACCCCATTGTGCGGACATCTTCGTGAAGCTCGAGTGGGAGAATCCCAGCGGCAGCCTCAAGGACCGGATGGCACGGGCCGTGATTTCGCGGGCGGAGGAGGACGGCCGACTAAAGCCCGGAGACACCGTCGTCGAGTACACGGGTGGCAGCACAGGGGCATCGCTTGCATTAGTCTGCGCCGCCAAAGGCTACCGTCTCCGGATCGTCAGCTCCGATGCGTTCAGCCGGGAGAAGCTGGATCAGATGGCGGCGCTTGGCGCCGAGCTGACGCTCGTCCCGAGCGAGGGAGGCCTCACCACCAAGAAGCTGATCCTGGACATGATCGAGGCCGCCCGTGGGTTGAGCCAAGAGCCTCACACCTACTGGATCGACCAACTCAACAACCATGACAGCATCGCGGGTTACTACCCGCTGGGCGAGGAGATCTGGAGTCAAACGAAGGGGGAGATCGACGCCTTCGTTCACTGCGCGGGTACGGCGGCTTCTTTGCGTGGGGTCGCCACGGTGCTGAAACGATACAAACCGAGTATCAAGATCGTCGTCGTCGAACCCGCGGAATCCTCGGTGTTGCTGGGAGGGCAGGCGGGCCCTCACCAGATCGAAGGAGTTGGGATTGGCTACACTCCTCCACTCTGGGAGCCGACTCTCGTGGACGACATCCTTGCGGTCAGAACGGACGATGCGAAGGACATGGCGAGGCGCATCGCGCGGGAGGAAGCCCTCTTCGCGGGGACGTCTTCCGGAGCGAACGTCGTCGCCGCGATTCGAGTCGCAGAGCGGCTCGGGCCCGATGCCAAGGTGGTCACGCTGATAGCCGACTCCGGCCTTAAGTACTTGAGCACCGATGTGTACCGGAGAAGATAAGACACGGTCTCGATCACAGCTCCGCTATTCAGGATACAACGGAGAGGAAGCATGAAAAATGATCAATCAACACCCAAGAATATAGATGAATACATCGCGGGCTTTCCGCATGATGTTCAAGAGATCCTGCAAAAGATAAGAGCGACGATAAAAAGAGCGGCACCCGGCGCAACAGAAGCGATAAGCTACCAAATACCAACGTTCAAGATCGGCGGCCATTTAGTCCATTTTGCCGCTTTTTCCAAACATATAAGCTTTTTTCCAACGTCTAGCGGCGTAGAGAAATTTAAAAGGGAATTGGAAGCATATGAAACATCGAAAGGAACGATAAGGTTTCCTCCTGAAAAACCAATACCTTATGGCCTCATTTCTAGGATTACAAAATTTAGGGTTAAGGAAGTTATCGAGAAGGGAAAGAAAAAGCAATCATAATTAAAGCAACTTGGGAGAAATACTCATGAAAGCGATTGTCTACACAAGATACGGACCGCCGGAGGTTCTTCAACTCAAAGATATAGCAAAACCGACTCCCAATGAAAATGAATTGCTGATAAAAATACATGCGACAACGGTCAACCGAACGGACTGCGGATTTCGAAAGCCCAGGCCATTTATTGTGAGATTTTTTAGCGGCCTCATCAGACCGAGAAGAACGATACTGGGGAGCGAGTTCGCCGGGGAAATCGAAGCGGTCGGCAAGGATGTCAAATCATTCAAAAAGGGCGATCAGGTATTTGGGTTGACCGGCAACAGTTTTGGCGCTCATGCCGAGTATTTATGCCTGCCGGAAGAAGGGGCTATCGCAACAAAACCGGTCAATATGACCTACGAGGAAGCTGCTGCTGTCTGCGATGGGGCAACGCTTGCATTGAGTTGCCTGAAAAAAGTCAATATTCAGAGCGGAAAAAAAATCCTGATCTATGGAGCATCCGGGTCTATAGGTACTGCAGGGGTACAGCTTGCCAAGTACTTCGGAGCGGATGTTACGGCGGTGTGCAATACCAAGAATGTAGAAACAGTGAAATCTTTGGGAGCGGATCGAGTCATTGATTACACAAAAGATGATTTTACCAAGAATGGTCTGACCTATGACGTTATTTTTGACGCAGTCGGCAAGCATTCGTTTTTACGCTGTAAAAACTCTCTAAAGCAAGGCGGAGCCTATCTTGAAACTGATCTGGGATTTTTATGGCAGAACCTTTTCTTTCTAGTGTTGACTGCAAAAATCGGCAGTAAAAAAGTCATGATTGCGATTCCGAAGGAAAACAAAGAAAACGTGCTCTTTTTCAAAGAGATTATCGAGGCGGGAAAGTATAAAGCGGTCATCGATAGACGCTATCCACTCGAACAAATTATCCAGGCCACTAGGTATGTCGAAACAGGTCAAAAAACGGGAAATGTTGTAATAACGTTGGAACCTAATAGCCAAACCTAACAAAGCGCTGCACCCGACCGCTATTCCGCCGCCCTTCCTAGCGGCATCGGTCATCATTGACGCCCGGCCGGATTAAGCCGGCGAGCGGCCCCGCAGGCGTCTTCCTCCGGTCATCGAACATATCTTTACTGGAAGAATAATTATCTTTAAAATGAATGCGGATAGATGAATATTCCCATGGCCCAAATAGCCGAGGCTGTCAAAATCTACGGGACGGGTTCTCTGGGCGGGAAGGGAGCCGGACTCGTTAAGATCAACCAACTTTCCCTTCCCAAGGTCAGCAAGTTGAAAACCTATATCCTGACCACTTCCTTCTTTGATAGTTTCCTCGCCAATGACGGAAGATTTGGGGACGAGGAACAAAATGTCGTGCTCTCGATTCTTGGAGAATTGACGGACGTTCCTTTGGGAATTCGCTCTTCCGCGACAAATGAGGCGGGTCCGACGGCGCAGGCCGGAGGTTCCATTCATGCCGGGGAGAACGCGTCCTTCATGCTGCCCAACAATCACCCTGATCCTGAAGTGAGACTTTCTCAGGTCATCCAAGCCGTGACCCATATCTACAATGATTTTCTCAGGAAACAACCCGCCTCGAGCCGAGAGAAAATGGCCATCGTCATCAATCCCATTCCGGGAATATTCGATGACACCTACGCCGGCCCCGTTTATTATCCTTATATTTCCGGGGTCGCCGTTTCCTTCTTCCCGCACGCCCTCAAGAACCAGAATCCCAGCGAAGGCTTTGCCCGGATCGCTTTCGGACACGGCTATGCCACCGTCTTGGACGATTTTCCCGTTATCTCCATGGCCACGATCTCCAATCCTATCCCCCTCCGTCTCTTGCGAATTGGAAGCGGCCAGCAATTTTTTTATGCTCTGGACATGACCAAAAATAGGGAGCTCAAGGGCGAAGAACTGGAAACCATGAAGAAGCTTCATGTCCGGTTCGCCAATTACCATAAGATCAAGCTGTTGGGAATCCGGAACAACCTCATCACCATAGAAGATCTCATCCAGAATAACCATTTCGGATTCAAGACAGGCCTCGTGGAAATCATGGAGATCATCGCCTCTCGTATCTCTTCTCAGTTTCTGATCGAATTTGTCTTCAACCTCGATTTTTCCAGGAAGGACAAAGGAGACGGGACTTTTCACATTGTCCAGTTGACTCAGCTGCCTGAATTGAAGTTGGACTCCATCCAGATCCCCCCGTCCGTCCTTCATACCTATCTCGCCATCAATAATGCCCAGGGACATGGGATTAAAAGGAACATCAAACATGCGCTCGTCGTATCTCCGTTTATTTATAAGAAAGAGTTCCAGCCCGTCGTCCGCAAGAAAATCGCCCAGATCAACCAAGACATGGCGAGCCGGAACGAGAAATATATCTTGATTGTGCCGGGCCGTCTCGGAAGCCGAAACAAAGACTGGGGCATCTTCGTTGAGTATAAAGACGTGGATCAGGCGGCGGCTATTTTCGAATACGGAGTGGATGTGGAGGGACGGTCGGAACCTTTGCCGGAAGAGGAGAGCTTAACCGGAGGAGTCTACGGCAGTCATTTTCTGTATATGATTCAAGGCGGCTTTAATGAGGATCAAAAAAGACTGCAGACCAGGATGTATGGAACCCAGGGAACGCATTTTCTGACGAACCTGGCGGGCAACAACATCATTTATGGCTATATCATGCCCATGCAGGATACCTTCGACCCCTGGCTTTTTTCCTGTTCCCAGCCCGATAGCGTCCTCGGTGTCTTGTCTTTCCCGGGGCCGGTGACGGTCTATGCGGACTGTCTCAAACAACGCTGCGAAGTCGTTTTAGAAAATGAATAGCCGAAGCGGGAACAGAGAGCATCCCTTCATTCCTCGGATTATCAACCCGGTCAGGATGAAAAAGGCGGTCATTTTTGCCGCTGATTCACGGATCCGCGAGGGCCTGGAAATTTTGGGGAAAAATATGCCCTGGCTTGAGACGGAAGTTCTCCATGATCCGCCGTCGGTTATGAGCCGCGCTTATGAAAAGGCCTGTGTATTTCTGTTTGATGATACCGCCCTGGCGATTCTCGATACGAATACAATCCGCGTTCACAACCCAGACGCTGTTCTTGTTCTTCTCTCCTCCCAAGTTTTCATCCAGTGTTCCCCCCCTCAAGCTGCCGCCCAGAGGTATCCCTATGTGACCAAGGCCGACCTCATCTTTGCCGTCAACCGGAACGAATGCGCGCCCGAGAGAATTCTTGCCTCCGTCGTCCGGGCGGCGGAGGATTTGCTCAATATCAAGAAATATTCTAACGCCCGGCGGTTTATTTTTCATATCGTCGATGATGAGCCGCGCTGGTTCTCTCAATTCCTCCCCGTCCTTTATAGTATTATCGGCCAACGTGCGGATGTGATGATCACTCGAACCTACGAGGAGAGTCTTCGATTCATTTTTGGCGTTGAGGATGAATCTCAGATCAAGGACAAAGGGTCTTTATCAAGCGGGCACGGCGATGACGTCGTTTGTCTGATCGCGGATATCTATTTTCCCAAACACAACGAACTCCAGACGGATGCCGGCCGCGACCTGATCCGCCTGGTGAAAAGCGCCTATCCTCGGATTCCCGTGATTATCGCCTCTAAGGCGAAAGAGGCTCATGAATTAAGCGACCTCGGCTTTATTCTTCCCAAGGGCGATCCGGGAAGCCTGGAGAAGCTTAAGGATTATATTCTCAATTTCACGGGGCTGGGAGATTTTCTCATCTATGACGAAGACGGGCGGGAATTGCATCGGGCTAAAGACATTCACGGAATTTGCCAGATCCTGTCGGAAGCCGAGAAAGACTGCCCGCCGGGCCGACGGCTCAGGGATATTTTGGAAAGCTACGGGGAAAAAGATAAATTCTCCACGTGGCTTTATATGCACAGTTTTCAGGAACTCGGCGACCGCCTGCGCCCGAGAAGAAGCCGGGGCCGGCAGCTCATCACCCTGTTGAAGAGAGATTTCCGGAGGGAGATGGCCCGGATCAAGCGGATCCCGCTGATCATCGACGGACACAAGATATTCAACCTGCGCGAGCTCTGGATGTGTCTTAAAACTCTGGACGCGGGCGTCATTCAGCCCTATTCGGATAACGATATCATTTCGTCCTGGCTGGATCGAAAAGAATATCCGGAACTTGCCGAGGAGCTCCGCCCCATCCACGGAAGCGCTGCCGAGTTGAGAGGGACGCTGATTCAAATCGTCGAAAAATGGATCAAAGTCTATCAGGAAAGAGCCCGAAGCCGCTGACCCGTTCCCGCCTAGCTCTATTTTTTTCTCCGATGTTTTTTATCGTAGACGGCGCGAATTGTTATGGATTTATTTGCTTTTTGTTTGGATTTAATTACAATATTCTTTGTTTCTTGAAGAACGGCAGTAATAGAATGAAGTCTCCAAGCGAAGTTCAGCCTGGCGCCAAGATCAAGATATTGTGCGTTGAGGACGATGTCAACCTTCAAAATAGCCTCTCTTTTATCCTCTGGAAAGAAGGATACCAAGTTCTCGGCGCCCAGAGCGGCGAGGAAGCCCTACAGCTGGCCAGACGAGAGAGGCCGGATCTTATTCTCCTGGACCTTATCCTTCCCGGGATTGATGGGTTGAAAGTTTGCGGCATCCTGAAAAAGGACTCTAGGACATCCAATGCCTTGATCATCATGGTCACAGCCAAGAAGCAGGTCGAAGACGTTGTCGCCGGCTTAAGGGAGTTCGCCGACGACTACATCACCAAGCCTTTTGAGCCGGAAATCCTGCTGGCCCGCATCCAGGCTCTGCTGCGAAGGATGAAGAAATCGACGGAAAAAGAAAAAACAAGGCTGGAAATAGGCAATATGATCATCGATCGAGGAGCCTACGAGGTCCGCGTCAACGGCAAAAAGGTCCATCTCTCCAAGACAGAATTCGAGATTCTCGCCCTGATGGCCGGGAAGCCCAATCAGGTTTTCACCCGATCATTCATCCTTGATCATGTCCGCGAGGACGGCTATCCCATCACGGAGCGCGTCGTCGATTATCATATGACCGGTCTTCGAAAAAAGCTGAGCGGGGCCAAGAAATATATCCAAACCGTTCGAGGCGTCGGCTATAAGTTCGGGGATGAAGAAGACGCTTGACAGAGGTCGGGTGCCGGGTTCATCCGTGCCGATTGTCACTTTTAGTAATTTTGGCTTATAATTTTTTCGTGGGGAATTGCTTTTTCGTCTCCGATCTCCACGGCGATCTGCGCCGCTATCAGAAGCTTTTTAGGGCTATTTCCCTTGAGAAGCCGAAGGCCGTCTTCATCGGCGGCGATTTTTTGCCCTTGGCTCGGCCCGCTCGCGACTCTTTGAGTCTTAGCCAGCAAGATTTTTTCAACGGCTTTCTTGTGAAGAATTTCCTTGCTTTGCGTCAGGAGCTCCTGACGGACTATCCCAGGATCTTTCTGGTCATGGGCAATGACGACGGCCGATTTGAAGAAGCCGCGGTCCTGGATGCGGCCGTCCAGGGCGTCTGGGAGTATATTCATAACCGCAAGGTGGTTTTCGACGGTTTTCCCCTCTACGGCTATGCTTATGTTCCACCGACTCCTTTCCGACTGAAAGACTGGGAGCGCTATGACGTCTCTCGCTACATCGATCCTGGAACAATATCCCCCGAAGAGGGACTGCGGTCCGTTCCGGTTTCCGAGCGGGAGAGCAAATATTCAACCATCAAGGAGGACCTTGAACGGTTGACGAAGAATGAAGACCTGACCAAGGCCGTCTTTCTTTTCCATTCGCCTCCCTATCAAACGAAGCTCGACCTTTCTTGCCTCAAAGGACAGATGATCGATTACGTCCCCCTCGATCATCATCTGGGCAGCATCGCTATCCGCCGCTTCATCGAGGCTCGACAGCCGTTTCTGACGCTTCACGGGCATGTCCATGAGGCGGCGAGACTCTCCGCTTCCTGGAGGGATCGCATCGGCCGGACACACTGCTTCTCGGCCGCGCACGACGGGCCGGAGCTTGCTCTGATTCGTTTTCAGCTGGAGCAATTAGACGCCGCCAGCAAAGAGCTTATTTGACCAATTCTTTGAGCGGGAGGAGTCGGGCCGCGTCCGTGACCGCGCCGATCTTGGCCGCATGACTCGTCTTTTTAGCGACATCCGCATCGGTGACGAAATGGATATCGAGAAGTCCCCCGCTCTTATATCCCGTTTTTTGGAAATTCATCTCGTCTAAGCAGAGGCTCCACCCCTCCAGCCAGGAGACCAGGTCCCGGCGCTGGGACTTCGTTCCCTGAAAATGAATCAAGAGGTCGATGTCGCTTTGCGGGCCGGCCGTGGCATTCTTGGCGCTGCCGATTATGTAGAGGGCCTTAACGCCGAAACGCCCGGCGTCAAGCTGCGAAGCGATATGTTCAGCCATCTCGAGCCGCCAGGCCCAATGGTTCTCCGGCTTGCCCTTTTCTTTTTCTCTCCCGGGAAGCGGAGAGAGGGGTTCGACCTCCGGGTTGACAAGAAATCCCACGGCTTCATCCAGGTCGGCATTCATCAGAATGCGGAGGGCCATTCCATCCGTGCTCCCGGGAATATCTATGACCTTGATGGTATCGGCAAGATCGGCAAATTCGGGCAAGATTTGGGGAAGGATATTGGCTGACTTTTTGAAAAAGTCTTCCTTAAGGATAGAGCCCTTTTCATCGGGGTAGAGCGGCAGATAGCGAATTTCTCCTTCGACAAGATCCTGGAAAAAGTGGGTGCCGAAAGAGAGGTCGGGAAGATAATGCCCTTTCTTTCGGGCGATCTCGATCAGGACCGCCGTGTTTGAGATATCGGAGTAGGACGCCTTGATTCCAAGCTTGATATCTCCCCGGCTTCCCCAACGACCGGGCCCCATCAGGATGAATCGGCGCCGCGGCAAGAGCTTGTTCAGCTTTCCCACGGCGCGGCCGACGGCCAGAAGCATCTCGCGATTGGGAAGCTCATCGTAGCTTTGCGGATCGACATAGACGATATGAGTAATATCCGGAATGCGCCCGTTGGAGATAAAACGATTGGCCAGGAACACGATTTTTTCCTTGGGCAGGTTCTTGGGGATATAAGCGGGCTCGCTGCCTTCCAGGTAGCTTTGCATCCTGCATTGGAGAAGATAAAAACTCTTTCCATCGGAAGCGAATTCGATGTCCACGGGAAACTGGAGTTTTTCTTTTAGGATCCGCATGACCTCTCGGAGTTGGGAAATGAAGGGGGTGCTGTCGATGAGTCCTTCAAAGGTGATGACAAGATCGTCCTTCTCCCAATCGATCGTCCGGCCCAACGGTTTTCGCAAGCACTGACCGTCATAGAGGGAGACGATTTTATCGGCGGCGGGGAGTTGATGGCCATATCGCCTGAGCAGGTCTTTGGCTTCGATGGTTTCGAAGCCGTTCGTTTTCAAGTTGATGACGTCCATTTTTTTGGGCGAGTAGCGGATGACCTCGTCGGCGCTGACATTAACGCGGAGCCCGACCTGTCCCGGGGCGATCATGACAGAATAATCATCGCTGGTTCTGTCCACCGCCCTTGTCCCCAACCCGGGGACCAATCGCAGCAGGCCGTCTTCGCGTTTGATCCATGGCGACCAGCGGAACTCGTTGCGGCTCAAAGCCACTCCGGCAAAAGAGGGGAAAAAATAGTCCCCGACCCGCGTACCCACGACTTCTTGGATCATGATGCCCATCTCTTCCGCGAAATCAAGAAGATTCCGCTCCGACCGGTAGCTGATAGGATCGGGGCCATAGGTGGAGGCATAGATTTCAGCGATGGCGTCTTTGAGGGCTTCAAGACGCTCCCCTTTGCTGCCTTGGTTGGCCAAGAACAGGCTCTTGTACTTTCCGGAAAACGAAGATCCCATCCGATCTTCCAGCAGACTGGAGCTGCGGACGATGATGGGCTGGTCCTTGAAGTCGTCGAGAACCATGGAGAGTCCCTGGACGATATGCGTGGGGAACTGAGAATTTTTAAATGTCTGAACGATATGAGGATACTCCAGCCGAACTTGGTTGATATCTTTGTACTTTTGCTCAACAACCTCGTTGAGATTATTATAGGAGAGAAAGCTCAGCAGGCCCTCCGAGGAGATATACCATGTTTTCGGCACCTTGATCGGGCTGAAATGGCTCAAGGAATCGGCCGATTTCTCGATGATATGCTTGGCCAAAAAAAGCCCGGTGCTTTTTCCTCCCAACCTTCCCTGGCTCTCCGGCGAAAAAATAATGTGATCCAGGATCTCATAGAAGTCGTCGATTTCAATATTCTTGATGGCCGTGGTGATGAATTCCGGCTGTTCGGAGAGAAAACGTCGGATCAGGGAGACAAGAACGCCCCTTCGACTTTCCGGAGGGAGTGCGATGCCCTCGGCGGCGATATGGTGGTAGCGACGGATGGCGTCCACGACCTGAGCCAGGGAGAGATTTCTGTTTGTGACCTCCACTAAAAAGCTCAGCCGGTCCTCTTGGATCCATTTGTGGATGTTGGCCAGGATTTGGCCGGTGCTGAGATGCCGGGCGGCAAGGTTGAACGTTTCTTCGCTGATTTTTTCATCGAAGGACTGCGGCCTGACTTGATCGGGGAAATTCTCTTCTTCCGAATAGCTCTCGCCGGCTTTCTTTCCTGCCAGTGTTTTGAGGAGAAGCTTTTCGGCTTCCTGGATGCCTCCCCAGCTGAGAAAATTGAGCATGCGGCGGGATATATTCAGGAAGAGGTTTTTGTTGGTCTGACGTAAAAAATTCAGGGCCACACGCCATTCGTCCGCTCGATCCGCTGAAACGCCCCGGCGGGCCGTCTGGTACTCCTGGTAGGCCTGTTTCATCCGTGTATAAAGGATGTAGTGGCCCAGTCGGTCCACGATCGTTCCGAGGAGCTTTGTCTCCTCTTTCAAGAAAGGCCCGTCAGCGGCGTGAGGCATCTCTTCGATATAGTAAATGCTCAACCTCCCTATGTGTTTGTCCTGGACTTTGATATCGGCATTCTGAACCCAAGCGGTCTCTTTGAAATTCGGGGATTGAGCCGCGTGTCCCTCGAGGCTGATTTTGGCGACACAGATGTCCGGATACTGCCAGCCCGGCGGAATGGCTTCGATAACGCCTCGGCAGATATCGTCCAGATCGGCATCCGGCTTGTTGAGAAGCTCTTCGATCTTGTAGAGGCAATTCAATTCCTTGGCCCGCTCGGATAAAAACCAGATCACGGAATCGGTATTCTTTGAGTTCTCATTCATGGATGATCACCCCACGACCGGTCAGGCCGTCGACTTGAATATGCAGGGGGGAGGGAAGTCTAACCTGTCTCACGAATTTTGTTTCCTGGATGACTTGCTGTTTGTTCAGCCAACTCCAGTCAATGTTGTCCTTGTCCCAATGACTGACGGACAGGTAGAGGACTTTGAAGCTGGTGATGTTGTGGAAGAAATGAGAGCCCTGGCTGAGAAGGGAAGGCACTTCGGGGAGGGCAGATTCGACGATGACTTTGGCGCCGCAGATTTGGCCGAACTTAACCGGGATGCCGGCCTGCGGGTCGGACGTCCCCCAACGGCCAAAGCCGATAAGAAGATAGGGAAGGCCTTGTTGCAACAAATGATGATTCAGCAATTCAAGCTCAGCCGCGACGGTTTCCGAATGTTGAACGTTGAATTTCTCCGGCTTGATGTAAATGACGTCGCGAATGTTTCCGACGATTCCATTCCCCAGCGCCGACTCCGTGGCCACCAGCACGTTTTCTCCCCTCAAATCCGCCGGCCTAAGCTCCGCTTTTTCTTCCGAGACGACCATGGGCCTCACTTGAAGGAAACCAAATCGGGCCGGCCTGCCTTGGCGATCATCCAGGGTCAGGGCGAACTCGACCTCTACCATTCTTTCCAACTCTTCCTGGCAGATCTTGAGAAGGCATTTGAGCATTCTGTTGAGGGGCAGTAAATCGAATTTTAAGATCGGTGCGAAGTCGATAATCCGGGGACCTTTCTCCGCGATGCCGTAGACAATCTTGTCGTCTTGAGCCCTGTAGGTGGAGGCGAGAAAGCGAAGGTTTCCATCTTCCTCGGCATCCTCCAGGCTGAATTTCATCAGGTATTCCGTCTCTTTGATGGGGTTGTACTCGGGAGGCGAGCCCATATTGACGGCCCAGAATTCGTGCTGGGCTTGGTTCAACAGGTCGCCCAGTGTCATGTAAGGCGGATTGGCCTGCGGGAAGGCCGGCGAATAAGACCAGGCGATGCCGTCATCGACGATCGTCTTCCCCAGGCCGAGCGCCAGGTCGACGACGCCGTCGGCGGGCTTGGCGTGTCCAATGGGATAAAAATTATAGGAACGGGCAACCCCCGAGATGTGAGGATAGAAACGCGGGCCGTGCCGGACGCCGACGACTTCCTGAATAATAACCGCCATTTTCTCATCGGCCGTTGTGTGCCTTGTCGCTTGAATGTAATTTTTTGCATCTTTGAAGAAAGTCGAGGCATAGACAAATTTAACCGCCTCGACCAGTCTCCTGAACCGGCTGTCGGTATCCGGTTGGTTATTGGGGATCATTTTTGTGGAATAGACGCTGGCGAAGGGCTCGAACATGGCGTCTTCCAGAATGCTGGAAGAACGAATGGCCAAAGGCGTGATGACCCGGGCGATGAGAGCGCGCAGATCCCCGACGAGCTGGGCCGGCAGCTCCGCCTGCTGGAACGTCGCGGTAATTTGATCATCGCGGAGGCTGGAAAAAGCAACGTCTTGAAGGTTGTTCTGCTTCATGAAAAGATCGAAGAATTCCGTTGTGATCACGGTTAAGATCGGGATTGTGATGTCGATGTCGGGTCGGAATGAGGGAGCCAGCTTTTCCTCGAGGATGTTTGCTATCCGGGCCAATCCGTGGGCTTTGCCTCCCAGGGCACCGCGGCCGATGGCCGTGAACCTTTCCTTGCCGGTGAAAAAATGACGGTCGAAGGGTGCGATGCGGAGGGAGAGCGATTTTGTCCAAGACTCAGGCATCGATTTTAGTCATAACGGAAGCGGCCTCGCTGTCCCAGCCGAGAGGAGCTGCGGAAACTAGATCCAGCCTCGGTCCTTGCAAGCTTGAGCCACCCGGGCGACCGCGATAGCAAAAGCCGCCCCCCTCATCGAAAGCTTTTTTTTCTTGGCGAACTCCAGAACAGAATTGAAGGCCGAAGTCATCTTGACATCCAGCTTGCCGAGGACTTCATCCTTTTCCCAATAATAATTCATATTGCTCTGGACCTGCTCAAAGTAGCTGCAGGTGACGCCTCCGGCGTTGGCGAGAATGTCGGGGATAACGAATATTCCTCGATCGGCGATCATATCATCGGCCTCGGTCGTGGTCGGGCCGTTCGCTCCCTCGGCGATAATTTTGACGCGCGGGCGAATCGCCGTCACATTTTCGGCCGTAATTTGATTCTCAACCGCGGCTGGAATCAGGATATCGGCCTCCTGAGCCAGCCAGGCCTCTCCGGGCAGAACCTCACAGCCCATTTTCGCCGCTTTCTCTTTATCGATATCCCCGAAGCGGTCCGTGATGCCGGCCAGGGCCTCGAGGCTTATTCCCGATTCTTTTTTGTAAGAATAGGAGGTTCCGTCCTTATTATTCCAGCTGGCGATACAAATCACTTTTCCGCCGATCTGTTCAAAAAGACGGCTGGCATGCTGGGCCACGTTGCCGAAGCCCTGGATACTCGCGGTGGTGTCGTCAGGCTGGATGTTCAGCTCCTTCAAGGCCTCGCGCAGAGCAAAGACAAGGCCGAAGCCTGTCGCCTCTATCCTGCCCAGAGAGCCGCCCATTCCCACGGGTTTTCCGGTTATGAAACCGGGGAGTTTCTCACCCCGGATCGTTTCGTATTCGTCGAGCATCCAAAGCATGTGCTGAGTATAGGCCATGATGTCAGGAGCCGGGACATCGACTTGAGGTCCCAAATCCCTGGCGAGCTTTCGGATCCAGCTTCGGCAGAGCCGCTCCTGTTCTCGGAGGCTTAGGAAATGGGGATCGCAGACGATGCCGCCGCTGCTGCCGCCCAGAGGGATATTCATCAGAGCACATTTCCATGTCATCCACATCGCCAGGGCCCGGATGGTATCGATGGTCTCGTAGGGATGAAACCGGATTCCCCCCTTACCGGGTCCTCGGGCGTCGTTATGGACAACCCGGAAACCTCTGAATATCTGGACCCTCCCGTCATCCATCTGGAGAGGTATCAGGAATTGATATTCTTTCATCGGCAAACGCAGGAGTTCACGTGTCGGCGGGTCAAGATCGAGCCATTCCGCCGTCTTATCGAATTGAGCCTGAGCTATCAGGAAGGTGTTATAAGATCTGTCGCCCACTGTTTTATCCCTTTTTCATATGTTCTTAAATCAAAAATAATTCTTGCTTCCTTAAAAGTCAAGGAGTGTTTGTGTCCGGAAAGAAGCCGATATTTTTATTCAAATCCTAATATTATCCAAATAAATCCATAAAATTTCTGATTTATTAAAATGAAGGAGATTTATACAGTATAATCTCCGAAAGTTTTTTTGCGAAGGAGCATATATGAATAATTATGTCAAAGATTTCATGGATGAAATCAAGGCCAAGAACCCCGCGCAACCCGAGTTCCATCAAGCCGTTTATGAAGTTGCCAGCTCCGTCTCCTTGGTTCTGGAACGCCATCCCGAGTACCTAAAAGCCAAGATTTTCGAGCGGATCGCGGAGCCGGAGCGGGTCCTCATGTTCCGCGTTGCCTGGATGGATGACGCGGGGGAGATTCACGTCAATCGCGGCTACAGGATCCAGATGAACAGCGCGATCGGACCCTATAAAGGCGGCCTGCGCTTTCATCCCACCGTCAACTTGGGCATCCTGAAGTTCCTTGCTTTTGAACAGGTGTTTAAGAATTCCTTGACCACGCTGCCCATGGGCGGCGGCAAGGGCGGTTGTGATTTTGACGCAAAGGGAAAGAGCGATAACGAAGTCATGCGCCTTTGCCAGAGCTTCATGAGTGAGCTCTTCCGGCACATCGGTCCTGATACCGATGTGCCCGCCGGCGATATCGGCGTGGGCGGACGTGAGATCGGCTTCCTTTACGGCCAATATAGAAAATTGCGGAATGAAGTCACCGGGGTTCTGACGGGCAAAGGACTCGATTGGGGCGGCTCGCTCATCCGGCCGGAAGCAACGGGGTATGGGGCCGTGTATTTTGCCGCGGAAATGCTCGGGACCAGAAATCAAACCCTCGAAGGGAAGAGCTGCCTCGTCTCGGGAAGCGGTAATGTGGCTCAGTACACGGTGGAGAAGATCAACCAGCTCGGGGGCAAGGCGGTGACGCTATCCGATTCCAACGGCTATATTTATGACCCCGCGGGCATTGATTCGAAGAAGCTGGATTTTATTATGGACCTGAAGAACGTTCGCCGGGGCCGGATCAAGGATTATGCCGATAAGTTCAAAGGCGTGACCTATACGCCGCTGACGCCCGATATGGACACTAATCCTCTCTGGAACCATAAAGCGGATTGCGCCTTCCCAAGCGCCACCCAGAACGAGATCAACGCCAAAGACGCCAAAAACCTGGTCAAGAATGGAGTCTATGTAGTCGCCGAGGGCGCGAACATGCCGACCACGGCCGAAGGCATTGAGGTATTTGTTGATGCCAAAATCCTGTTCGGCCCAGGAAAGGCGGCGAATGCCGGCGGCGTGTCTACCTCGGGTCTTGAAATGTCCCAGAACAGCATGAGGATGAGCTGGTCGAGGGAGGAAGTGGACAAGCGCCTGCACCAGATCATGAAGAGCATCCATAAAACCTGTGTAGAAGCAGCCAACCAATACGGAACCCCGGGAAATTATGTCAATGGCGCCAATATAGGCGGTTTCCTCAAGGTTGCCAGGGCCATGCTGGAGCAGGGTTTGGTCTGATAGCAGCGCCCCCGCTCCCTTGGTTGAGGCGCGAGGAGGGCCTCAAGATAATCTGAGAGTGCCGGATCGTCGGATATTTGATAAAATCATTACGTGCCCAAATGCAATGGCGCCCTGATATCGATCATCGTCTTCTTCGCCGTATTCGGAGCTTCGGCGGTCCCGGACCGGGACGGCCGGAATATCGCCGTCGTCGAGCCCGGCGAATCGCTCGAGGCGATCGTCCGCAAGGCGGCCAACGTCGTTCCGGCGGAGAGGCAGCTCGCCTGGCAGGAGCTCGAGTTCATCGCCTTCGCCCATTTCGGCATGAATACCTTCATGAATCAGGAGTGGGGCAAAGGGACCGAGAGCCCGGCGCTTTTCAACCCGACGGCCTTCGACGCCCGGCAGTGGGTGCAGGTTCTCAAGGAGGCCGGGATGCGCCAGCTCATCATCACGGCCAAGCACCACGACGGCTTCTGCCTGTGGCCGACCGCGCAGACCGAGCACAGCGTCAAGGCCAGCCCCTGGCGCGACGGGAAGGGCGATGTCGTCGGCGAAATCGCGCGGGCCTGCCGCGAGGCGGGACTCAAGTTCGGCGTTTATCTTTCGCCCTGGGACCGGCATGAGCCGAGTTACGGCGACTCTCCCCGTTACAACGAGTTCTTCCGCCGTCAGCTCCGCGAGCTCCTGACCGGTTACGGCGAAGTGACAGAAGTCTGGTTCGACGGCGCCTGCGGCGAAGGCCCCAACGGCAAGCGCCAGGTCTACGACTGGCCGTCCTACTACGCCGTCATCAGGGAGCTTCAGCCGAAAGCCGTCATTTTCGGGATGGCCCCGGACCTCCGCTGGGTCGGCACCGAGTCGGGATATGGCCGGGAGACCGAGTGGAGCGTCATCCCTGTGTCCGCGCCCGTCATCGATTTGACCAAGATCCGGCCGGGACCCTACCCCGTGGACGCCGCTTATCTTCCCCAGGACTTTATGAGCCCGGACCTCGGAAGCCGCGAAAAGCTTAGGGGGGCCCAAGCCCTCCTCTGGTATCCGGCCGAGATCGACGTCTCGATCCGCCCCGGTTGGTTCTATCATGCGGCCGAGGACGCCAAGATCAAAACTCCGGAAACGCTCGTCGATATTTACTTCAGCTCGGTCGGACGGAACGGCGTCCTCCTCCTCAACGTTCCCCCCGACCGGAGCGGCCTTATCCATGAAAACGACGTAGCTAGCCTGAGGGGGATGCGGGCGATCCTGGACGGGACGTTCCGGACGAACCTGGCGGCGGGCGCGACGGCGAAATCATCGGCGTCAAAGAGCGGTCATCCGGGCGGAGCGGTCCTCGACGGCCGCTCCGAGACCTATTGGACGACTGAGGACGGGATCGAATCGGCCACGATCGAGTTCACTTGGGGCGGTCCGGTGACCTTCGACGTCGCGCTCCTCCAGGAGCACATCGCGACGGGCCAGCGAGTTGAATCCTTCCGGCTCGAGGCCGGGACCAAGCAAGGCTGGCTGGAATTCGCGCGCGGAACGACGATCGGATACAAGCGGCTGCTTCGTTTCCCCGCCCTGACGGTGAAGTCCATTCGTCTGGTTATCGAGGGCTCGCGGACGAGTCCGACCCTCTCCGCGTTCGGCCTGTATAAGATGAAGGAGGGCGCATGACCCGTTCGCCGACGCTACCCCGCCATGAAAGCGGGGACGAAAAGCGAGGCTCAGGGTTAACCCCGAACAAGCCCCGGCATTCATGCCGGGGAGTCGAGGGGTTGACAAGGCGGGAACGCGTTCTGGCGGCGATCTCGCACAAGGAGCCGGACCGGACGCCCGTCGACCTCGGGGCGATGCGCTCGACCGGGATCACGGCCATCGCCTACCACCGGCTCAAAGCCCACCTCGGGATGACGTCCGGGGCGACCCACGTCTACGACGTCGTCCAGCAGCTCGCCCAGCCCGAGCCGGAGATCCTCGAATTCGCGGGCGCTGATGTCGTCGACCTGGGACGAACGTTCCTGACCGAGCCGGAAGACTGGAAGGATTTCACGCTCCAGGGCGGCCTTCCGGCCAAAGTCCCGCGCTACGTGAACCTCGTCTCTTCCGAAGGCGGCTGGCTCGCCAAGCACAAGGATGGGACCGTGATCGGCGCCATGCCTAAGGACGCCTTCTACCTAAGCCAGAAATATTTCCCGCTCGCGGATTGGGACGGGAGGGACCGCGCCGTCCTCGACCGGCTCCCCGAGCTCATGGAAAAAGTGACTTGGTCGGCTCTCCCGAGCGCGCCCTTCCATGAGCCTTCGACCCCCGGGCACCTGGCCGAGGTCCGGCGCCGGGCCAAAACGCTCTTCGAGACAACCGACTACGCCGTCATGGTTGGATTCGGCGGAAACCTTCTCGAGTGGGGCGAGTACTTGTGCGGGATGGACCGTTTCTTGACGGATCTCGCCGAGGACCGGCCCAAGGTTGAGGCCCTCTTGGACAAGCTCGTCGAGATGCATCTTGCCAGCCTCGAAAAAGTCCTCGACGCCATCGAGGGCTACGTCCAGGTCATCCAGATGGGAGACGACCTGGGGACGCAGCTCGCGACGGTCATTTCGCCCCGGATGTACCGCGAGATCTTCAAGCCGCGCCACAAGCTTATTTATGAGAGGGTCCGGCGGCGGAAGGGCATCCACCTCTTCCTCCACTCCTGCGGCGCCATCGCCGACATCATCCCCGACTTGATCGAGATCGGCGTCGAGATCCTCAACCCGGTCCAGACGAGCGCCCGGGGCATGGAACCGGAACGGCTCAAGCGGGAGTTCGGGAAGGACCTCGTCTTCTGGGGCGGCGGCTGCGACACTCGCGACGTTCTTCCCGACGGAACCCCGGACGAGGTCCGCCGCCACGTCCGGAAACGAATCGAGATTTTCGGCGCGGGCGGCGGGTTCGTCTTCACCCAGGTCCACAATATCCTTCCCAACGTCCCGCCCGCAAACATCGCCGCCATGTACGAGGCGGTGAGGGAATCGGGAGGATAACCGTCGCGCGGGGTCAAACCTACACTTTGTCACTTTTTACCATCACGCCTGATTCAGTC
Source organism: Candidatus Aminicenantota bacterium (assembly GCA_963702005.1). GTDB lineage: Bacteria > Acidobacteriota > Aminicenantia > Aminicenantales > JAFGBC01 > JAFGBC01. Next base: position 3,912,758 of record OY969696.1, on the reverse strand, counting down.
GAAAAAGGGGAGGGCCCGCTCCCGATGATATACATGGTTCTTTTCCGACGCCGCGGGCTTTCGGATTCCGGGCTGTGGAAATAAGTAAGGGTGCGGGTTTGACCCCGGCGCCGGCTATTCGGCCAGGAGCTGCTGGATCTTGGCCTCCATTTCGGTAAGAATATCGGCTGAGAACCCGTACTTCTTCCAGCGGATCTTTCCCGTCCGGTCGACGAGGATGTTGAGGGGATAGCTCTTGCTGCTCGGGAAGGCGGTGTATGGATTGTAAACGCCGTAGAATAGATCTGCCAGGACGGGGAAGGACGTGTGGTAAGTCTTTGCCCATACGGCCAAGTCCGAGAGCCGGATGGGCTCCGCGGCATAGTTTTCACAGAGGCCGTTCAGGATGATAAGCCCCTCGGCTTTGTATCTCATGTAAAGGGACTGGAGATGAGATGTCTCCTCACGGCAGGGACCGCACCACATCGTGCATAAGTCCAGGAGGACAACCTTGCCGAGATAGTTCGAAAGCGTCTTTCGGTTTCCGGACTTGTCAAGCAGGGTGAAGTCGTAGGCGAGTTGGCCGACCTTATAGCCCTGTTTCGGCCCGCTCGACTGCGTGGAGCGGACCAGCTCGATCTCGATCTGGTTGGAATGGTTGTACTTGGCGTCGCTCAACCAAGGGGAAATCTTGACCTGCTTGTACTTCTCGGCGAGAAGGCTGAAATAGAGAATGAATTCCCCCGTGGCGTTTTTGAAGGCCGCCTCCCTCAGCGGATAGTTGTAGTACGCGGTCCAACCTCCGTCCGGAGTCGGTTGGGCGCGAACAGGACCGCCGCCACGGACTGCCGGCAGCGGATGCTCGAAGCCGGGAGGTGAAACCATTTGCCCGGGGTCGGGAATGAATTGGAAGTTGATGCACATAATGCCGCCGTAAAGATTTTTCCCGTCGTCCTTGAACTTGAGCTGGAACCGGATGAAGTTGATCCGGTTGTTCTTGAGCGTCGCGGGCGTGATGCTGCAGGACGTGATTTCGGGGTAGTCCGAGCTTTTGTCGATGCCGGAAGGCACGCCTTGTCGAACGGCTCCGGATAGAACCGCTCCCGCCGTCAAGAACAGAAGCGGAAAGAGGGCAAATCTATGAGCTTTCATGGCTTCCCTCCATTTCGATCAAAATGAAGATAGCACAGCGTCTCACCTTAAACAATCCCACCCATCGCCGCTACAGTCGTTTTGGGGAATTTAGCCGGCATGATAAAATAAAAAAAAGGATTCCTACACGAATGACCAGCCGCGATATCGTCAGGGCCATTGTCGGCCGCCGCGAAACGCCGCGCTGCGGCTTCTGGCTCGGGAACCCGCACCCCGACACATGGCCTCTCTTCCATGCCTATTTCGGGACGAAAAACGAGGAGGATCTCCGCCTCAAGCTCGGGGACGACTTCCGCTGGCTTTCGCCTTCGCTGTTTGAGTCGACCTTCAGGAATGTGTCTCGGCCGGGATTCCTCGGCATCGCTAAAACGAGAAAGAGCCACGGCCAGGCCGGACCGCTGGCGGAGACCGAGCGCCCCGAGGACGTCGCGGCGATCGAATGGCCGGACCCGGATGAGACGGATTTTGCCGAGGCTCTCGCGGCGCTCCGGGGAGCCGGGGACTTCTACCGGGCGAGCGGATTCTGGTCGCCCTTCTTCCACGACGTCTGTGACCTGTTCGGGATGGAAAATTACATGGTCAAGATGGTGACCCATCCCGGGGTCGTCAAGGCCGCGACCGGACGCGTCTGCGATTTTTATCTGAGGGCCAATGACCGGTTCTACGACGAGGCCGGGATGCTCGTCGACGGCTTCTTCTTCGGGAACGATTTCGGGAGCCAGCTCGACCTCATGCTCAGCCCCGCCCATTTCGACGAGTTCGTCCTGCCTTGGATGAGACGGCTCATCGGCCAGGCCAAGGCAAGGGGCTACCAGGTCCTCCTCCATTCCTGCGGCTCGATTTATCGCGTCATCGGCCGGCTCGTCGAAGCCGGCGTCGACTGCCTCCACCCTCTGCAGGCGCGTGCCCGCGGCATGGGCGCAGAGACGTTAGCCCGCGAGTTCAAAGGCCGGATCGCGTTTCTGGGAGGGATCGACACCCAGGAGCTGCTCGTTCACGGGGCGCCGGAGGATGTCCGGGCGGAAGTCCGGCGCGTCAGACAGCTGCTGGGGCCCCACATCATCATCAGCCCCAGCCACGAGGCGCTTTTGCCCAACGTGCCGCCCCGCAACGTCGCGGCCATGGCCGAGGCAGCCCGCGCGGCCTGAGAGCGGCTTCGCTCACCCGTTCGCCGACGCGAAGCCCGCCTTTCAACACTCACTCGCCGGAAGCGGCTCTTGAGTGCACTTCGGGGCGGGGATGAGAAGCGACACTTTTGTACTCAGCCCCTTTAGAGGAGATGGGGCTGAGTAGGCTCAGGGTTAACCCTGACCAAACCCCGGCCTTCAGGCCGGGGAGCAGCCTTGCAGCACTTATGGCTTCCATGAGTGTCGAGGGTTTTACTCGGCCAGGAGCTGCTGGATTTTGGCCTCCATCGGGCCGGGCGCGTAGCCGAGGCGATACCAGCGGATTTTTCCCGTCCGGTCGATGAGGATATTCTGGGGGGCGCTGTAGCCGTGGGCGTCCCTGAGATAGGCGTCCCAGACTCCGCAGAATAGATCGGCCAGGACGGCGGTCGTCAGGAGGTAGAGCTGGGCCCACTTCAGGCAATCTTCGGGCAGCATCGGCTGGTCCATGCTGTTCTTGATCATGACGGTCAAAGCCCGAAAGCCTTGGCTCTTGTAATTCTGATAGAGCGCTTCGAGGTGGCTTGCCTCCTGCTGACAGGCTCCGCAATTCCAGTACGAGAATTCGATGAGGACGACCTTGCCGAGGTAGGAGGAGAGCTTGATCGGCTTCCGGGCCTGGTTGAGGAGAGCGAAGGTGTAGGCTAGGTCGTTGAGCTGATTCCCCTGCTTCGGGCCGATGACGGCCGTAGATCTGTGGAGCGTGATTTGGCGGGTGTTGCTTGGGTAGCCGTTCCGGTCCACCAGCGTCGCCGTGATCTTGGCCCAGGTCCAGGTTTCGCCCAGGAAATCGAAGTTAAGCGAATAGCTCCCCTTCGCGTTCTTAAAAACGGCTTGGGTCAAAGGATAAGTCCAGGCCGTCGGCCAGATGATTAGCGGAGGAACGATCGCGGCTCCGGCCCGGCTCGGGCCGCCGCCGATGGAGCTGCCTCCGTATTGGAGCTTGAGGTTGAGCTTGCCCCCCAGAAGGTTATTGGAGAAATTCTCGAATTGGAAAGTCAGCTTGAGGGTGTTAATCCGATTGTTCTGGAGCGTCAGGGGCGTAATGTCCAGCGAGTCCAGCTTGACTGGCATGGTGAGGTTGGGGTCAGCCGCAGCTGCGGATTTCTGGGGGATCGTGGACGATGATCGCGCTCCTCCGAAGGCGAGGATCAGGCCGCCGCATAGAACGCCCGCCATCAAAATCGCGATACCAACGGATTTTTTCATGACTCCCTCCTTTTAACTTCTTAAAATTCACTCGGCGATCAACCCCATGACGAAGCCGATGAGAATGGCACGTTTTCCCGCCGGATTCTCCTTCAATGTGAGATCAAGGTAGCACAAGGATGATAAAAAGACAATTCTTGACAAGTCAAGGGCTATCATCCATATTTATTGCGCCGAGAAGGAAAGGATGCCCAAGACAACGGGGGGCGAAGCCTGAGTCGATCAACGGCCGACGGGCTTTAAAGGGACTTGTTCTCGTTGAGGCCAAAAAGGGTTGATCCGAGTCTCATCCGTGCCGGCGGTGATGCGCTTTCGCTTTCCGGTCGTGAGGTTGAGCGCGGATGACCCCAAGGGTTTTTCTGGCGAAGGGGATGATCCGGTTGGGGCGCCTCCTCCAGTCCCTGGCTCTCATGGTCATGAAGCCGGACGACTGCGTCGAGTTCGGCCGTTTGAGCTATGCGCAGCCCGACTCCATAGAGGGCTGGGCGAAGACGGCTCTCATTGACGGCGGGTGGACGCCCGAGGAAGAGGATCTGATCCGGGGTATCCCGCTCCGCGCGGCGGACGTCCTCGTCTTGGGCGTGGGCGGAGGCCGCGATGCCATCCCCTTTGCCCAAGCGGGGCACCGGGTCACCGGGGTCGATTTCATCAAGTCCATGACGGACAAGGCCGCGGCGAACGCCCGGCAACGCGGATTGGCCCTGACCGGCGTCGTCCAGGAGATCAGCCGGCTCGATTTTCCGGCCGAGTCGTTCGACCTCATCTTCCTCTCGGCTTCCATGTACTCGAGCGTCCCGACCCGATCAAGGCGGGTGGCGATGCTTGATCGCTTCCGCGGGATCCTGAAGCCGGGGGGCTATTTCGCCTGCCAGCTCTCGTGGAAATCCCCGCTCCGGCTGCGCCCCGAAGCGGAGTTGATCAAGAAACTTGTGGCCGCCGCGACCTTAGGCTGCCTCGGCTATGAGGATGGGGATGAGCTTTGGGAGAATGTCGAATTCCAGCACTTCTTTTCGTCGCGGGAAGCGCTCGAGGCGGAATTCGCCGCGGGCGGGTTCGAGGTCGTGAAGCTTCAATTCCCCGAGGGGGATTTCCGCGCGGGCGCCGTCCTTAGGAAGCCTGCCGGGTCAGTTCGGATTTAATCCGCCGCAGCGCGCCCAGGGGGTTGACGACGCTTACGACGTAATCCCTGAGCTTTTCGTACCCGACGTTGACGCATTCATGGACGCCCCGGCGCCGGTAGTCCGAGAGGAGAGCCTGGACGAGCCGCGCGGCCAGATCGGGCCTTTTCTCTCTCATAGCGAAAGCGACCCAGCCCGAGGCCGTGCCCCAGTAAGCGCCGTTCTGGTAGGTCCCGGGCATGACCGGGACGAGAGTCCGCTCCCAGTGCTCGGGCGCAGGAAGATGTCGGACCTGGCCGCGATAGATGAAGCGGCCGTATGCTTGAGCGAGATAATCCTGGATCCGCCCTTTTTTCGAGCCGAGCGGGAATCCCGCGTAGACGGCATAGGCATTGCCCCAGATATCGACCTGCCGGCAGTCGATCGTGGCGGCCAGGAACATTCCGGCCTTCTCGTCCCATAATGCGTCCAGGCCCCTCTCGATCCCGCCGGCCCGAACATCGAATTCTGCGGACCGCGCTGCGTCTCCGTTCTCCGCAAACAGCTCAACAAGGCGGCGGCTCGCCTCCCAGTAGAGCAGGGATGAGAAAAGGAGCTCCCCGGTCTTGGCGATCGTGTCCGTAAAGCCGTAAGGGGAATGAGGCCGGGCGGGGTCGATCGAGACGAGTCCGCGGGTGCTCCTCGGCGTATAACCCATGGCCTTGACGAGTTTGTCCGCGACCGTCCGGAAGAGGTCCATGTCGCCCGTTCCTTGGACGAAGTCGGCCACGAGCTTGACCATGAACTGCGAGTTGTCCGTTGGCGGGTCGCCCAACGGCTGGTCGACCGAGCCCGCGCTGTAAACGGCCAGCCCGTCGGCCTGGACGCGGTCGGGGACGCAGCCGTCCTCCCTCTGCCCGGCGAGGAGATAGAGGATGCCCCGGCGGACATTCTCGCGCGGGATGAGGTCGAAGGTGTTCTCGACCATGTAGGCGAAATCCCTCGTCCAGAGTGCGGCGTAATGGCCCTGGCCGTCCGGCGTGTAGAGGGGCGTCCCGTCGCGGGCCGTGATCAGACATCCGGCGAGTTGGCGTCTTGCCTCGGTCTCGAGCCAGGCGATGTCGTCGGCGGAGACGATGGCTTTTGGTTCCGGCGATGAGCCCCGGCACGCGGCTGAAAACATTACGGCCGTCATAAGGACAAGAACAAAAAAGCTGCGTGGTGTCATTCGAATCGCCGGGATCGGATTGCGGAAGGCGGTGTCCATTCTGAAAATCATCTTTTACGGCCTCCCTGTCCTTTCTTGAAGGGGTAGAGGAGCTCGACGCGGCCAGAGCGGACAGAGGGGAGCCCGAGCGTTAAATCGCGGTTCTCATAACTTTTCGAGCGATGGCGGTTCACGGGAAGGCGGGGCGCGGTCTCGAGGCGGATCCGTTCCGGCCTCTGGATTTCGTGGAAGCGAAGGACCCAACGCCTGCGGATCGGGCCGTTCCAGGTCAGGACGATTCTCGGGCCGCGGCCTTCGCAGCGAAACAAGGTCGGCCCTTCGTCCTCGTAAAGGACGGATTCGGAGGTTTTGTACGGGTGGATTTCGAGGCCGAGCGGATCGATCCGGCCCTCAGGGATGCGGAGGACCGGCTTCTTCGCCCCGATCATCGGGATAATCGCGCCCGCGCGAACGAAGAGCGGGATCGTCTCGATGGGAACGCTCATCCTTAGGGTGACCGGGCCCTTGAATTTCTTCCGCGTCCGGTAGTCGATCCAATTCCCGGGCGGGAGATAGACCGTGCGGCTGCCGCCCCGCTCGTAGACGGGCGCGACGAGGAGCGACGGCCCGAACATGTACTCGAGGTCGGCCGGCGCCGCGGCCGCCGCCGATAGCGGATCGTCGGGAAAGGCGAACGGCAGGGCCCGGATGACGGGCGCTCCCGTCAGGGCCGCTTCATGCGCGGCGCTGTAGATGTAAGGAAAAAGCCGGAAGCGGAATTCGGCGCAGGCCTTGACAATCCGCTCGGCTTCGTGGCCGAACGCCCAGGGCTCGCGCGGGCCGTCGCCGTGCATCCGGCTGTGGGACGAAAAAAGGCCGAACTGGGCCCAGCGGATATAGAGCTCCGGATCCGGCCGGCCCCGGTATCCGCCGATGTCGGAGCTCCAGAACGGGATTCCGGACAGCCCGGCCGAGAGGCCGCCCCGAATGGTCGCGGCCAGACTCTCGAAGTCGGCGGCCGGATCGCCCGACCAGCAGACGGGATAGCGCTGGCTCCCGGCCGCGCCCGACCGCCCCCAGACGATACCGCTCCCTCGGCCGCGCTCCTCCTCCGTGACCTCGAACACGGCCCGGTTGTAGAGAAGAGGGTAGAGGTTGTGCATGGTCCGGCCCGTCGCGCCGCCGGCGAACACGGCGTCCTCGGGGACGTCCTCGCCGAAGTCGGTTTTAAAAACATCCGCGCCCATGCGGAGGAGGGGCCGGTGAAGGTCCTTGAACCAGGCGACCGCCTCCGCGTTGGTGAGGTCGATGATCGCGACCGGCGCGTTCCAGGATTCGCCGCGTCCGGCCGCCCGCACGACGCCGTCCGGGCGGGGCGCCAGGGATAGGCCATAATCGACGACATAGACCTCTCCGTCGCGGCGTTTGATGAGGTAGCCTTTTTCGCGGGCGATGGGGAAGATCTCGCTTTCGATCGAGAGATAGGGATGCTCCCAGAGGCAGAGCCTGAGCCCCAGCCCGTGGACCCGGTCGATGAGCGCGCGGAAGCGGGGGAAGGCCTTAGCGTCGATCTCGAAGTCGCAATACTTGCGCCAACGAAGCCACCAGGGATCGATATGGACGACCGACGCCGGGAGGGCTTCGGACTCGATCCCGTCGAGAAGCTTTTCCATGGCGTCCTGGTCGCGGTAAGTCCCGCCCGAAGAGAGCCACAGCCCGAAGCTCCATTTAGGGGGGACCGGAGGGCGTCCGGTCAGAGCCGTGTAGCGATCGAGGATACGGCGAGGCTCGGGGCCGTAGATGACGTAGGCGCGCAGGACGTCGTCCTCGAGACGAAGCGTCCAGGACTGGGTCGACTGGGTGCCGATCTCCCAGGTCGCCCGGCCGCCGCTCGCGATGAAGAATCCGTAGCCGCGCGTCGTCCATAGAAAGGGGATGTTCTTGTGGCTCCGCTCGCTCGTCGAGCCGAGGGCGTCGACGTTCCAGAATACGAGCCGCTGCCCGGTTTTATCGAGCCGAGTGAATTTTTCGCCCAGGCCGAAGACATGCTCGTCGGGGGCGAGGCGGAAGGATTGGGATATAAAATCGATGCGGCCCTCGGCGGGGGCGAAGCCGAGCGGGAGGACGAAGGGGCGGCCCAGTCCGTCCACGTCGCCGGGGTTTTCGGCGAGAAGAGGACGGCCGTTTCCGTCCAGGAAGCGCATGGCGAACGGCCGGCGCCGGACTTCGAGCGACAAGGAGAAGGGGACCGGCCGGCTCGAACCCGCCGCCGGGCCGGGTTTCGCGATTGCGGCCGTCAGGGTGGCTCCGTCATCGGAGATTTCGAGAGGGAGCGGGGCCGCGTCCCAATCGAGGACCGAGGGTATCGCCGACGGCTGGAGACCGGAATCCGCGGCTCCGGATTCCGCGGGGGAGGGCGGCTCGAAATCATAGCGCCAGATCTCCGGAGTCAGCGCCCGAAAGGAGAGGCGCGCGCCCTTCCCGGATTGAGTCCGGACGCGGAGGATGAGGATGCGGCCGTCACCGAGCTCGCGTCCCTCGACCTCGATCACCCGATCGAATAAACTCATCGGCAACAATCGTAATGGCCCGCGGCCGGGATGTCAACGCGGCTGAGGGGAAGGCATGGATGATTTGATTCGGGCCGCCCTAGCATTATATGATGCGAGAGGAGGGCAGAGTGAGAAAGATCTTTTCCCGGGCGGGGCTCCTGGGTTCGACGGCCGTCCTCCTCTATTTGGGGTCGGCCAAGTTCATCGTCCACATGGTTTTTAGCGGCCGTTACGGCTATTTCCGCGACGAGCTCTACAATATCATCTGCGGCGAGCGTCTCGCCTTCGGTTTTGTCGACCACCCGCCCTTTACGCCGCTCGTCGCCCGGGTGTCGAGGATGCTCTTCGGAGATTCGCTCCTCGGCCTCCGCGTCTTCCCGGCGCTGGCGGGCGCGATCACGGTCGTGCTGGCCGGCCTCATCGTCCGCAAACTCGGCGGGGGGCGCTTCGCACAAGCGCTGGCCGCCCTGTCGGTTCTGTTCTCGCCCGTTCTTCTCGGCTTCGGGGGCGCCCTCACCAACAACGCATTTGACATCCTGTTCTGGACGATGGCGGCCTATTTCCTCATCATTATCTTGAAAGACGAACGTCCCAAGCTCTGGCTCGTTTTCGGGATCGTCGTCGGCATCGCCCTCCAGAATAAATACTCCATCGCCTTTTTCCTAGCCGCCCTGGCAGTCGGGCTCATCCTTTCGCCGGCCCGGAAACGTCTCCTGAGCGTCTGGCCCTGGGCGGGGGGAGGCCTCGCGCTCCTTATTTTTATCCCCAACCTGGTCTGGCAGGTCCGCCACGGCCTTCCCTTCGTTGAGCTCAATCGAAACGCCGTTCTTTATAAGAACGCCCCGCTCCTGCCGCTTCAATTCTTGGGCAGCCAGGCCCTTGAGGCGCATCCTTTGATTTTTCCCATTATCCTGGCCGGGCTCTTCTTCTTCCTGCTCTCCCCGGTCCTCAAGCCGTTCCGCGTCTTCGGCTGGGCTTATCTCGCGCTTTTTGCCTTTTTTGTTTTTTCGGGGGGGAAAACCTATTATTTATCGCCTGTCTATCCAGTCATGCTGGCAGCCGGGGCCCTGGCCCTGGAGCGGGCCGTCCTGAAAACGCGCTGGAGCTGGATCAAGCCGGTTTCCATCATCCTGCTCATGACGACCGGGGCTGCGACCGCCCCCTTCGCCCTTCCCGTCCTTCCCGTCGAAAAATTCATCGCTTACAGCCGTCGCCTCGGTATCGGAATGGTTTCCTCCGAGCGCCACAAGATGGGAGCGCTGCCCCAGCATTTCGCCGACCAGTTCGGTTGGCCGGAAATGACGGAAGCCGTGGCGCGGGTCTATGAAGGACTCCCCGAAGCGGATAGAAAGGACTGCGGTATCTACACCCAGAACTACGGCGAAGCCTCGGCTATCAACTTTTTCGGCCGCAAGATCGGCCTGCCGCCCGCCGTTTGCGGCCACAACAACTATTGGCTGTGGGGGCCGGGCGAAAAGCCGATTGAAGTCCTAATCATCGTCGGCGGAAAAGCGGACGACTATCGGCAAGGCTTCCGAGAGGTGACCGAGGTGGCCCGGACCCACTGCGACCTCGCCATGCCCTACGAGAACAACCTCCCTATCTATATTTGCCGGGGCCTCAAGGTATCGATCCTTGAGCTTTGGCCTCGCGTCAAACATTATATTTAGCAATTTTCGAGCAGACGGTATATCTCGTCAAGGTCGGTCTCGGGCCAGGCGTCGTCCACGAGCCCGTTGGTGACGTCGACGTGGACGAACAGGCCCCGCGGCGTGGGGGCCGCGTCGAGTATGCGTCGCACAAAATCGGCCATGCCGGCGAACTTGATGTCACGGTGGAGGCCGACCCGGCAGGCGAGGACGGTCTTTCCGCCGAAGCGGTCGAGAACCTTTCCGTAGGGCGCCTCGCTGGCGCCGAACTCGAGGCCGCGCAGGTTGCGGACTTTTTCGAGGCTGGGAAAGAGATGGGTCCAGTCGCCGCAGGAGTGGATATAGACGCCGCCGAACTCGTCCGAGAGCCGGTTGAGATAAGGAACGCCGAACTCGTCGTGCTGAGCGGGCGACAACATGACGCCGACGTCGTTCGCCACGGACAGCCCCAAGCCGTCAGGCATCCAAGGCTGGAATCCGCTGGGTACGAACTCAACGCCGGCCTGGGCGCACAGCTCGCGCTGGGCTCGAACGAATTCGATCATGAGGTCCGTGACCATGTCGAGGAGGCGATGGATTTCGGCGGGCCGGATGACGAGGGCTTCGAGAAACGCGGTGTGGCCAAGGATGAGGGCGGCGTTGTCGATCGGGCCCTGGATGTCCCCGAGACGGATGGGGAGGCGGCCCTCCGTGCGCTCGATAAAGAAGCGCGTAGTGTCGAGGATGCGCCCGAGCTCGCCGTCCCTGACGCGCGGCCTCTTGAGCGCCCGGACCTCGCTCAGGTCGCCGAGCGCGAGGGCCCTGACGGACGGAAAATCCTTCTCCCACCAGACGACCTCGCACCCGAACGCGGAGGGGACGGCGATGACGCCGAGCGTCGGGCAAAGAGCGGGCACCAAGTCGCCGCGCAAAGCCGACTGGCCCTCGATCTCCTCGAGCTGGGCGCGCAAGAACTTGGCCGGGTCGAGGAGGCGGTCCCGAACCGTGTCCGTCCCCTCCGTCGAGAACAGGGCGCTCCGGACGGGCCGCCCGCCCTTGACGCGAGGCCCGACGTAGCCGACCAGGAACCCGGGCCGCTCGGCGTTCTCGAGCCTCCACAGCCGCGCTAGAAAATCCCGGCTGTCGACAATGGAGTTAGTCGTTTTCCCGCTCTCTCTCGTGCATTTCATTCATAGCGGCCGTACATCTCGGCCGCCTCCATCATGGCGTTGATGTTCTCAAGCGGCGAGCCGGGCGGAATGTTGTTCCCGTCCTGGACGATGAGGCCCCGCGACGGCCCCAGGACCTCAATGACCCGCCGCGTCGCTTCCCTCACCTCCTGCGGCGTTCCGGAATGGATGAGCATCGGGTTGACGTTCCCGAGGAGGACGACCCGCCCGCCCATAATGTCCCGAATGCGTTCCAGCCCGACCTCGTAGCCGAAGCCCTGCAGCTCATGGATGCGGAGCTCGTCCCGGAAGATCTCGAGAAGATGGTCGCTCCGGCCGCACATATGGAGGCTCGTCCGGCCGTCGAAATGAAACCGCAATTTTTTCTCATAGGGGAGGACGATCTCGCGGTAGGTCGCGGCCGAGAGCGAAACGGCCAGGTCGTCGGTCCAGGCGAAGTCGCGCGGCTCGGGGAGGGCCTCCTCCCTCCAGCAGTAATCCAGGTAGGCGATGAGCTTGTCGGTCACGATCCGCAGCAGCTCACGCACGAAATCGGGTTGCTCCTTGACGGCGACGAAAATCTCGGTCTTGCCCATGAGGTCGCCCGCGACGCCGAACGGCCCGTCCGAGGTGTGGGTCAGCGCCGGGTTCGCCCCCGGATAGAACAGCGGACCGCCCCGGAAACGGACCGGATATTTTTCGGCGACGACGATCATGACTTTGCGGTAGGCGATCTGGCGGGCGTTGATCCCGGACCGGATGAAGTCCATGCCTTCGAGCCGCTCGAGGTCCTTTTTGTCCTTGACCCAGCCGGGCCCGACCCAGGGGATGTCGTCGTCGGGAAAGAGGATCTCGACGCCCAAGCTCCCCGCTTCGAACGAATTTTGGAAGTCGGTCCAGGCGCCAACCCAGGGGCCGCTGATCGCGTAGGCGTCGGTGCGAACGTTCTCCATAAGCCATTTCTGGGCCAGGATCTGGGTTCGGAGCATGACCTCGGGGTCGGCGTAGTAATCCTTGAAGCGGACGCCCACTTTCGGGACGAGGAAGCGGTGGGCGAGGGCGGGGATGACGGGGACGCGGTCGGGCGCCGCGAAGCGGCGGGCCGCCTCGACCCGGGCCCGGCGCTCTTCGATCTCCTCGACGGGAACGCCGATCTCGATAACGGGGGCCATACGGCTGTCCGCTTCGGTTAATCGATCTCGGGGAGCCGGCGCAGCCGCGGGTCGGTCCAGACGTCGCGCTCGTCGACGCTCGTCGAGGAAAATTCGGAAAGCACGGCTCCTTTGGTCCCGGCCTGGAACCAGTGGAGCGAGTCGGGCGGCAGCGTGCATTGGTCGCCCGCCCGCAGCACGATTTCGTGCCGGACCGTGATATAGGGCGCGTAGTCCGACGGCACCTTGGCCTTGGGCTTCGGCGTGGGTTCCCCGTCCACGTAGAGATAGACCGTGCCCCAGCGGCAGCGGAAGGTCTCCCGCTTCCCCGGGTTTTGCTCGCTGATGAGAGGATGGCGGTGCTCGGGGCACATCTGGCGCGGAAGGAGGACGATCTCCTTGGCGCAATAGGTGTCGTTGTTTTCGTAGACGAAGACGAGGAGCCCGAGCCGCTCGACGTCGCCCAGGCCGAAATCCGAAATCTCGATCGCGTTCTTTTCCCGGGGTCGGAGGACGATCCCGGCCGCGTCGAGGAGATGGGCCGCCCGGCGCCTCATGGCTTTAACGTCCGCTAGTTTCATGGGTACCCTCGCTTTCCGCCATTATAGCCCAAATCCTTGGTCCAACGACAGTCGCCGATGTCGCGTTTTCGGCTTTACCGCGCTGCGCCGATTGGGTTATGCTGAGGCCGACGGGAGGACACCATGGCCAAAATCAAAGTCGGCTTGATCGGCACGGGCTACATCGGGATGGTCCACCTCGAAATGCTGCGTCGGATGGTCGAGGTCGAAGTCCTGGCCGTGGCCGACACGAATCGCGACCTCGCCCGCAGGGCCGCCGATAGGCTCGAGATTCCCAAGGTCTATGCGAACGCGGACGAGCTCATCGCGGACCGCGCGATCGATGTCGTCCACGACTGCGCGCCCAACAACGTCCATTTCGACATCAACACCAAGGCCATCCTGGCCGGCAAGGAAGTCCTTTCGGAAAAACCGCTGTCTCTCAACTCGAAGGAATCCGCGGAGCTCGTCTCGCTGGCGGTCCGACACAAGACTTTGACCGCCATCAACTTCTGCTACAGGTATTATCCGGTCGTCCAGGAAGCGGCCGCCCGGGTTCGGCGCGGCGAGCTGGGGGAGGTCCGGGCTTTCCTCGGTCATTTCCTCCAAGACTGGCTGTTTTTCGACACGGACTATTCATGGCGCTTGGACCCCAAGGTCGCGGGCGGCGCCAACGTCATCGCCGACCTGGGGAGCCACTGGTGCGACCTGGTCCAGTTCATCACCGGGCGGAAGATCGCGGAGGTCATGGCCGAGCTTCACACCTGCCTGCCGCGGCGCCGCAAGCCGAAATCCGGGCCCTTGTCTTTCAGCTCCCAGAAAGCCGACGACTATGAGGAGGTCGAGATCAAGCTCGACGACTACGCCTCGATGTTCCTCCGCCTGGATAACGGGGCCCGGGGGAATTTCACGACCTGCCAGGCGGCCGCCGGACGCAAGGTCGACATCGAGCTCCAGATCTTCGGGTCCAAGGAATCCTATGCCTGGAGCCACGTCCATCCCAACGCCCTCTGGATCGGACACCGCGACCGGGGTAACGAGGTCTTTTACGAGTCCGCGGCGCTCCAGGCGGAGGAAACCCGGAAATACGCGGCCCTCCCCACGGGCCATCCGATGGGCTATCACGACGCGGTCTTCAATCTCTTTCGCGACTACTACGAAGCCCTCGGGGCGAAACGCGCCGGCAAGCCCTTCGAGGTCCGCTTCCCCGACTTCCGGACGGGCCACGAGGAGATGTGCGTCATCGACGCGGCCGTCGAGTCCGCCAAGACGGGGCGATGGGTCAAGGTCGGGAGTTAGCCCCGCCTCGGTCCTTTTCTATCCGGGGTCGGACGGTCAGGAAGCCGCTTTTGGATAGCCGACCGGATGGTTCAAGATCGGGTATTGGGTGTCCTTGAGTTTCAGCAGGCTTTTGATGAGGTCTTTGTTCATGCCGGCGCGCGGCCTGGTGGCGACCCCGGTCGCCGCGCAAAACAGAGAGATGTTTTGGGAAACGATCCCGGTATCGATGTTCGCCCATTCCAGTTTTTGCGCCTGCTCTCCGCGGCTGAAGCGGGATATGTCCGAGACAAGAATCAGCTGAATCGGCGCGGGCGATGGCGGACCGCCCGGCCCTCCTCCCGGCGGAGCTCCCGGAGGGCCCTCGGGTTTGGCGGGCGGAGTCGGCGGCGGGCCTTCCGGTTTGGCGCCCGGAGGGCCGCCCGGACCCCCTGGCGGCCGCATGGTTATCTCCGTCCGGTAGTCTCCGCCGGCCACGGGATTCAACGCGTGTTGAGCGGCGTCATACAGGTAGGCGCCGTCCTTCATGAAGATGTAGATGTCGACATCCTGGGCGTTCATGGCCGATGAGGCCGTACGCTTCCCGCTGTCGGGGCGGTTGATGCCGTTGGCCGCCCAGAGCAGGTCGGACAGATCCTGGAGGCTCAGGTCCTTATCGGACCATTCCCTGACGGAGGCCCTGACCGACAAGGCCTCCATGACGGGAAGCCCTCGTTTCTTGTTCGGCGCGTTGAGCTTGATGGTTTTTAATTCCTGCGCCGCCGCCCAGCCGAACGCGGCAAAGATGAGCAAGGATGCTAAGACCGATGTTTTCAGAAACCCTCTTTTCATGGCGACCTCCTTTTTTTTGATACCACCTTTGGGCGATTCCGTCAAGCGGCGAGAGCGGATCCCGCGGCTTAATGGTGACGCTTAACCATGTCCCTTTTCGCCCCCCGCGCGTTTGCGTCGCGGCTTGACGCCGCCATTTTCGCAAGGTATAAATGACGAAGACCATAAGGAAGGCCCCGTGAGCAAAAAAACCTTTGGATTTCCCGTTGGGATCGTTTTCTTGTTGCTTGTCGTTTATGGCCCGTCGTCATCCGCCGTTCGCGGCCAGGAGGAGACAGCGCCGCCCGCCAAGCCGGATTTGACGAAAATCACCCGGGATTGCTTCCAGGTCATGAAGAAGCACGACATCGAGAAACTTCTGGCCTTCTACACGGACGACGCCGTATTCGAGATGGACGACACAAAGATCGCGGGGAAAGAGCAACTGCGCGACCTGTTCGAATTCGACGCCGTCAACCAGTCTCAGGTCGATATCCTCGACCTCAAAATCGACGGAACGACGGTCGTCCTTCGGACATCGGAGATCAACGAGTCGTTCCGGCTGCTGGGGATTCAGGCGGACTTCGCCAAGGCGACGGTGACGTTCCGGGACAGCTTGATCGAACGAGTCAAGATCGAAGAGACTCCCGAAGGCCAGGAGCTGTTCACGAGCAAGTTCGAGCCGTTCTCGACCTGGGTGAGCGAGCGCTATCCCGAGGACTTCAACAAGCTGATGACGGGCGGCTACAACGCCGAGAACGCCAAGCTGATGTTGTCGCTTTTAAAGGAGTGGCGGGAGAAGAGTTGATGGGCATGAAGAAACACAGAGCCATCGCCCATATTTTCAAGGCCCAACCGACCGAGGAGGGCGCCGGGGTCCATCTCAACCGGGTGTTCGGCTACAGGCAAATCCCCCTCTTCGACCCGTTCCTGATGCTGGACGACTTCCGCTCCGATAACCCCGAGGACTACCTGGCCGGCTTTCCCTGGCATCCCCATCGAGGGATCGAGACCGTGACCTACATGCTCCGGGGCGAGGTCGAGCACGGCGACAGCTTGGGGAATAAGGGCGTGATCGGGCCCGGCCAGATCCAGTGGATGACGGCCGGGAACGGGATCATCCACCAGGAGATGCCGAAGCCGATCAAGGGCCGGATGGGCGGGTTCCAGCTGTGGGTCAACCTGCCGCGGAACAGCAAGATGATGGACCCGCGCTACCGCGACGTCAGGGCCGAGGATGTCCCCCTCGTCGAGCCGGCGAGGGGAGTCGAGGCGAGAATCATCGCCGGACGCCAGGGCCGGACCCAAGGCCCGGTCCGGGATATCGTCGACGAAATCAGCTGCCTGGATGTCACGATCGCCGCCGGAGGCCGCTTCGAGCCCCGGCTTCCGTCGGGTCAAAACGCCTTCGCCTATGTTTTTGAGGGCGAGGGGACGTTCGATCCCGAACACAAGACTAAGGTCTCGCCCCTCCACTGCGTGCTCTACCGGGACGGCGAAACGGCCGTCATCGAGGCGGGGGAAGCGCCCCTCCGCTTTCTCCTTCTCTGCGGGGCGTCCCTCAAGGAGCCCATCGCCTGGCGCGGCCCCATCGTCATGAACACCGATGAAGAGCTTGAGCAAGCCTTCCGCGAATACCGGAACGGCACCTTCCTCCGGAAATAATCGGGGTCAAACCTACACTTTGGTAAAAAGTGCAAAAGTGTAGGTTTGACCCCGATTATTATCTCTTGGTGCGGATCAGGGGGATGTTGCGGAAGGTCGCGACCGTCCCCCGGAAATCGAGCGCTTCCCCGTCGAAGGTGAAGAAGAGCCCCGGCAGGTGCTCGCGGCAGCGCATCCCGTTGAACGTCAGATAGCCGTCGCCGATGCCGATCGTCGCCACAAATCCAAAAGCCCTGCCCCACATGAGCGTCCTGTAGACCCCGAGATACCGCTTCCATTCCGGCTTGTCCGGCCCCGGCTTGTCGGCCGATTTTTCCGGCTTGTGGAAGTCATAATAGGAAATCGTCCCGGACAGGCGGTTGAGGTGGACAAGTGTCCCGGGCTGGTCGAGGAGCGGCGGCTTGACCCGAAGCTCGGAGTATTTGCCGAACACGCCGACAACCTCGCCCCGGTCATCGTAAAAGGAAAGCGGGTAGAAGTCCTTTCCGATGGCGATGCCGAAAACGCCGTCCTTGAGCCCGACGACGACGTTGTTCCCGTATTCGCCGGCGAGCCTCTGAATCCGGGCGTCAGCGGGCGCGAGCGGGCTGCGGGTATCGACCGTCGGCTTTTCGAACTCCGGGCCCGGAGGGCCGGCCGATTTTTCGATCAAGTCGCCGATGAGGGCGGAGATCCGGCCTCCGGCGATGCTGCCGTATTCCGAATTCGTCAGGACGATGACGCCCAGTTTGAGCCCGGGGAACATGATCATCTGGCTCGTGAAGCCGTAGCCGCCCCCGCCGTGGGAATAATAGACATACGGCCCGAAATGATCGACCCCGATCCCCAGCCCATACCCGAACCTCTCGTGGGGCTCGGGGAAGGCGACCGTATGCATGGCCCGCATCAGATCCTCGCGCAGCAGCCGGCGTCCGTCTACGCAACCCTCGTTAATATGGAACAGGAGGTAGCGCGCCATGTCGAGGATATTGGTGTAAACGCCGCCGGAAGGGATAAGGGGGATCTCGACCGGAATTCCCCCGGAGACGGCCAGGTTGGGCGCGGCGTGGCCGATCGCGCGGTCCTCCGCCTTCAGGATGGCGGCCGCGTCGAGGGTGCTGTCGTTCATCCCCAAGGGGGTCAGCACCTCCTCGCGGATATAAGCCGCGAACGGTTTCCCCGACTTTTTCTCCAGGATGAAGCCGGCCAGGTCGATCCCTAAATTCGAGTAGCTGTATCGGTAGCCGACCGGGTAGCGGAGCCAGGTGTCGGAGATGCTGAGGATGTGCTCGTTGAAGGTGATCGGACGGCTGTCGAAATTGCCGCCCACGGGCGCCTCGTGCGTGAATCCCGCCCGGTGGCAAAGGAGGCGTCGGAGGGTTATGGTCCGCTCGGGATGATCCTCGTAACGGCTCTGGACGCTGAAATCGGGAAGATAATCCGTGATCGGCGCGTCGAGGTCGAGGAGCCCGTCCTGGACGGCCATGAGTATGCCCAGCGCGGCGAAGCTCTTGGACATGGACTGGATGCTGAACAAGGTTCGGGGCGTCACGGGCTTATCCTTGAGCCGGCTGGTATAGCCGTAGACTTCCTGCCAGAGGATCGCCTTGTCGTCGACGACGGCCACCGCGACGCCGGGCGTCTCCCGTTCCTTGATCCACTCGGGCATCTTGGCCCGAAGCTCCTTGACGACCTGGGCGGCGACGGGCTCTTGAGCGGGGGATTGAAGAACTCCGAACGAGACGAGGCAGAGGACGACCGGCAGCAGGATTCTAGGGCGCTTCATTTGAGCTTGCTGCCCTTGACCGTACTCATTGAATTCCATGGTTCCTCCTTGGCCGATGGGAAAAGCCGATCCATAGCCCGTTGCTGTCATGCGAGGGATTTCTCTCCACCCCTTTGACGTTGCCGTTGGAGACATGAATATGGCGGACTCCGAACAAGAGAGAGATCCCCCCGCCGAGAGCGATTTCGCCGCCGATTCCGTATTTGGTCGTCCCGTTCCAGCGCGTACCGAGTCTCGGGTCTCGGCCGGTCGGTCTCGGGAAATTGCGGAAAAAGTAAATGAGGCCGCCCCCCGATTCGAAAAAAACTTTCCACGAGCTTTTATGAAAGGGATAAAACCTCGCGAACGGCCTCAATCCGATCCCCCAGGTCTTATTGAATTCGTCTCGCGGAAAATAGAGGACCAACTCCGCGCCCGCGGACAGCCACTTTCTCAGTCGATATTCCATTCCGGAGTTGTTTTGATACAGGGTCGTGTAAGGATATTTGTAGCCCCAGGACACGCCGCTTTCATTGGTGAGAGAAAGCCTGTCCGTCAGAGACGGGTCTTTGTCGGTCAAAAGCAGACAAAGCGCGACGGCCGCCGCCGGGATGATGAAGCCGTTTCTGGCATGGAGCTCGACCGGGTCGAAACCCAGCGGGTTCTCATACCAATGGTCTCCGTAAGGATAGGATTGTCCGAAGGCGCCGTTGATCATCGTCGCGCTTAGAATCAAGCTCAGCACGATTCCTTTATTCATTGCCTTGAGTTTGACGGCCGACGGGCTGACCGGGCCGGACCAATCGGCGGGCCCGGCGCCGACGCGCGATCCGCCTTATGACAAGGATGACGGCCGCGACGATCAGGGCGAGAATGCCCAGAACGGCATAGGTCAGCCCGTTGCCGCCGAGAAGCAGCCTCGCCGGATTCCAGGACGGCGCCGCGGCGAATCGGCCCTCCGGCCGGCGATAGCGTTCGGGAATGTCGGGGACGCCGTTCCCGTTCGCGTCGGGGAAAGCGCGGAGAGCGTCGGCCAGCGCGCTCCATTCCTTGATTTCCTGAACTCCGGGGCGCGCGGGATCGGCGTCCAGCGCCGAGTCCATGATCCCGGTCAAAATCCGTCCTTCCGCGTCGCGGGGCTGCATCCTCAGGAGGCCGTGGGATTCCCGGGAGACATAGCCGACCATGCCGGCCGTGTAGGCGTTTACGACGATGCGGTAGAGCTTCCCCATCTCGAGGGGGCGGTACGAGCCGTCGGGCTCGAGGACGGACGCCTTGCCGACCCGGTCGAAGGGCAGGCGGCGCGGATTGTAGGAAAATTTTGCTCCCGAGAATTGAAGGGCGGCGTCGCTCTTCATGGGCACGATCGAGGCCTGGACCTCGAGGAGCCGCCGGAGTTCGCGGCCGTTCAGATAGAATCCCAAGAGCGGATAGCCGGGTTCGCCGTCGTCTCCGAGGCCGAGGGATAGAATGCGAAACGCCCTGTCGATGGTGACCGAGCCCCGCAGAACCGTATCGCGGATGACGCCGATCGGCTCGACGACGACGTGGACGTGGCGATAGGCCGGCCCTTCGGCCTTGCGCACGGCCTCCCGGAAGGCGTCGACGACGAGGTCGCCCAGGCCGGACTCGGCGCCGCTCTCTTCTATGGCTTCGGGCGTTTCCATGTCGAACGCGCTTTCGGCCAGGACCTCGTCGAAGCCTTTCGGATAGCGAGAGAGGAATCGGCGCTCGATCAGTCCCTTGAATCCGGCGGCCGCTTCGGCGACGGCGGGATCTTCCGGGACCTGGGGGCCGACCGGGAGGAGCGCATACGAGACGGCCTTGAAGCCCGCTTCCCCGCTTCCGGACAACTCCAGCCGGCCCAGAAAGTCGCCGTTGCTGCCGGACGATACGATCAGCGTGCGCCCGACGGCGATCGGCTCGGTCAGGATCGTATGGGTATGGCCGCTGACGATGACGTCGATGCCGGGGACCTCCTCGGCCAGAAGGAGATCCCAGGCCCGCGAGCGATCCGGCTTGATGCCCGTATGGGAAAGGCAGACGACGAGCTCGGCCTTTTCCCGCGTCCGCAACACGTCGACCACCCGGCGGGCCTGCTCGACGGGATTCAGAAAAACCGCGGGGCCGGCAAAGGGCGCGTCGTCGGCGGCGTTGAGGCCGAAGATCCCGAACACGCCGACTTTCCGGCCGGCGCGCTCGAAGACGGCATAATCGCGGACGGGATAGTCGCGGAGGGCGGCCCGGCCCGCTTCGGCGACGGCTCCCGAGCCCTCGACGGCCAGGTTGGAAACGACGAGGGCGGGCAGGATCGACCCCTTGGCCTTGGCCGCGGACAGGCTCCGGGCCAGGCCGTCGAGGCGGAAATCGAACTCGTGGTTGCCGAGCGTCGCGGCGTCGTAACCCATGAGTCCGAGGAGCCGGAGCTCGGCCGATTCGGTCATGAACAGCGTATGGAAGAGGGTGCCCATGCTGTAATCGCCGCCGTCCACGACAAGGGGCGGCGCGGCGGCGCGCCGGCGCTCCTGTCGGATCAAGGTTGCCAGGCGGGCGAAACCGCCCGACTCGGTCCGGGTTCCGTTTTCGGCGACAACCGGGCGGGCGAGGACGTTGGAATGGAGGTCGTGGCTGAAGAGGATGACCAGGTTCGGAAGGGCGTCTTGGGCCGCTCTCCCCGTCCATACGGCGGCCAGTCCGAAAAGGATTACGGCCAGGGCCGTCAGCCGTTTTCGAGATCCGTGCATGCCCATTCCTTCCGGGAATTATAGCGCAAGTCGGGGTCAAACCTACACTTTGGCACGAATTGACAAAGTGTAGGTTTGACCCCGACGTCGTTTGACATCGCCGCTGGGGAGGTCGTATATTGAGCCGAGATCGAGATGAAATGGAGGAGCCCATGAAAATCCCGAAGACCATTCGGACGGCCTCAGGAATGCTCGCGGCGGCGCTCATGTCCGTCGTGATGACCGGCTGCGGCTCCAAGCCGCAAGCGCCCGCGCCCGTCGAACCCGGCGCATCCGCCGAGCCGACTATCGATGTTTCGCTCGCCCCGACCCCGCCCATGGGCTTCAACACCTGGAACAAGTTCGGCTGCAACGTCGACGAGAAGCTCATCCGCGAGACGGCCGACGCCATGGTCGCGACCGGCATGCTCGGAGCCGGCTACAAGTATCTTGTCATCGACGACTGCTGGCAGGTCGCGCGGGGCGCGGACGGCCGCATCGTCGCCGACCCCCAGCGCTTCCCCGGCGGAATGAAGGCCTTGGCCGATTATGTCCATGGCAAGGGCCTCCTCTTCGGCCTCTATACGGACGTCGGGCCCAAAACCTGCGCCGGCCGCCCCGCCTCGTTCGGATTCGAGGATAGGGATGCCGCGACCTACGCGGAGTGGGGCGCGGACTACATCAAGGTCGACTGGTGTAACGCCGATGACCTCGATCCGCGCGTCGCGTATACCAAGTTTCGGGACGCCCTGCGTCGGGCCGGACGGCCCATCGTCCTCAGCATCTGCGAGTGGGGGCGGAACGATCCCTGGACCTGGGCGCCCGGCGTCGGCCAGCTCTGGCGGACCACCGCCGATATCGGGGACAGCTGGGAGAGCGTGGCTTGGATCAGCAACGCCAATTCGCGCCTCTATGAAGCGGCCGGCCCCGGCCATTGGAACGACCCCGACATGCTCGAGGTCGGGAACGGCGGCATGACCCGCGACGAATACAGGGCCCATTTCTCGCTGTGGGCGGTCATGGCCGCCCCGCTCATGGCCGGCAACGACCTCCGCAACATGACCGATGAAACCAGGGAGATCCTCCTCAACCGCGAGGTCATCGAGGTCGACCAGGACCCGCTCGGCGTCCAGGGACGCATCGTCATCGACCGCGGTTACGGCGGCCAGGTCTGGATGAAGCCTCTCAGCGACGGCTCGCGCGCCGTGGCTTTCCTGAACTTGACGCCGAAGGAACTCGAACTCTACGTGCGCTGGTCGCAGATCGGGATTCCGCCCGGACCGGCCCGGGTGCGCGACCTGTGGGCCCACAAGGACCTGGGCGTTCACTCGGACCTGGGAATGCATTTCGACCAGCGCTTCCAGGCGGTCGTTCCCGCCCACGGCGTCGTCCTGGTCAGGATCCGTCCCGGCAATCCCGGGAATTAGCGAACGAGCCATGTGTCGCCGCATTCCTAGGGGTCGCTTGACCCGGACGGCGTCGGTCATCCTGGCGGCGGCGCTCCTCGCGCCGGCCTGCTCGAAACCGCGCGAATCGCGGCTTCCGCCGGCCGAGGCCTCCCCACGCACGCCGGCATCGTTCGGCCGGGTCACGCTCAAAGGGGAGCTTGGCGCCCGCTTCGCCACGGCCACCGCCAACCTGCTCTCCCGCCAGGACCGTTATTCGATCGATTCCTACAAATCAAACGCCTCCGCGACGCCGGGGGCCGCTCTTTGGTACGACTGGCCGGGCGACCAACTCGGCCGAATGTTTTCCGTCATGCATGTGGCCGAGGGCTACGGCTGGACGCCGGCCAAATCGCTCCGCGCTTCGGTCGCTGACGCGATTCTTCCCTGCCAGACCCGGCTCGGGAACTTCGGCCTGGAAACGCCGTACGACAACAAGGACGCGAGGATCATCTCGGGGAACGCATTCGCCCTGCGCGGGCTCATGGATGCCTACGAGGATTCGGGCGATCCCAGGTATCTCGATGCCGCCCGAAAGCTGGCCCGCTACTTCGAAGCCGCCTTCGACACCTGGAAAGACAACGGAAAGGGAATGCTGCACGAATTCTACGGGCATTGCCTCGACGGACTCGTCCGGCTTTACGAGCTCGGCGGCGACCGCTGGGCGCTTGACCTGGCGAAGAAAGCGGCGGTCCGCGCCGGGAGGACCGGCCATACCCACCATTCGCTCTCGATGTACAGAGGCGTCATCGACCTTGCCCGGGCGACGGGCGATCGCTCGCTTCTCGACCGCGTCGAGGATTATCTCGAGTGGTGCCGGGAGAACCGGATCGTGAGCGGCGGCCTCCCCGAAAGCATGCCCCGCTCCGAGCAGGACGAGGGCTGCGCCCTCGCGGACTTCGTCGTGGTCAACCTCATGATGTTCCAGGCGACCGGCCGCGACGCCTACCTCGACGACGCCGAGCACACCCTGGTCAACCACTTGTTCATGAACCAGTTTCACACCGGCGGCTTCGGCCACCGGCGGTACGCGGCCGACGTCATCGGCGGGAAGCAGTGGCAGGGCTGGGCCGGAAAGTTTGGGAGCGAGAACCCGGGCTGCTGTTCGATGTGGGGGGAGTGGGCTCTCGGCCAGCTCGGCCGGTATATCGTGACCCGGTCCGAGGGCGCCCTGGAGGTCAACCTCTACCCGAGCGCGGCGGTCGACCTTCCCGAGCTCGGCGCCCGCATCGAGATCGAAAGCGATTTCCCGCGTATGAGCAGGGCGCTCCTGACCGTCCACTGCGACAAGCCCCTTGAATCGGCCCTCCGGCTCCGCGTTCCCGACTGGGCGCGGGGGACGGCCCTGAAACTCAACGGCCGGGACGCGGTCGGCGCGGCCCGGACCGGGGACGGGCGGATCGTGCTCGACCGTAAATGGCGGTCAGGCGACCGCGTCGAGATCGCCTTCGCGGGCTCGCTGAGGCTTGTCTCCTGGCCCGACTCGGGAGCGGCCGCGGCGGCCGTCTTCGACGGCCCCCTCTGCCTGGCAATTTCGAGCGCGTATGCAGATGTGGACGCCTTCAGCAACATCCTGGTCGCTTCGGACGGGAGCCTTGACCTATCGCCGGACGGCAGGCCGCAGGCGTCCGATGGAAAGGGCGCGGTCGTGACCTCGTTCCGCCCGATCGCCGCGGACTGGCTGTCTCCCGATGTTATGAACCCGAATCGGCTGCGCGTTTTGTTTACGAAGCAGATCCGGCCGCTCGGCCGATAGACCGGGATCAAACCTGCACTTTGTCGCTTTTGACCAGGTATCAGTCCGCGCCCTTCCGGCGCGGGGTCTCCTGGCTCGACGGCCGCCAGACCGAGATCATCCTGATTAAATAGTCCTTCCCAAAAAATATCTTTTCTTGTTCAGGACCCGAGCGGTGTGATTTAATAGGGCCGCGCTCTGCCACGGCCCGCCGTTCGGGCCGGAAAGGAGGAGGGATGGCGCTACGATTCGCTGACATCGCGGCCCGCATGGACCGGCTTTATGAGTTCGACCGGGAACCCGTCGCGGCCGACAAGCTCCAGAGCGGCGGGAAATTCGCCGGGCTGTTCGCCGGTGAGCACGTCGCGGCCACCGAGTTCGTCATCGGGGCCTTCTTCGTCCTTCACGGCGTCACGGCCCGCGACCTCCTGCTCGGCCTCCTGGTCGGCAACCTGCTGGCCGTCCTGTCCTGGACGTTCCTCTGCGCGCCGATCGGGGTCCGGACGCGGCTGACCCTCTACTGGTACCTGAGGCGGATCGCCGGGCCCGGGGTCACCATCATCTACAACATCGCCAACGCCTTCCTCTATTGCATCCTGGCCGGGGCGATGATCTCGGTCTCGGCCACGGCGCTGGGGCTCGTGTTCGGGATCGAAGTCCCCCGACTGGGCGCCGTCCTCCCCAACAGCGTGGGCTGGGTCCTCCTGATTTTCGCGTTGGGGGCGGCCTTTACGACCATGGCCATCCTCGGGTTCGAGAAGCTCAGCCGGTTCGCCCAAGTCTGCTCGCCCTGGATCTTCCTGGTGTTTATCGCGGGAGCGATCGCCATGCTTCCCAGGCTGGGCGTCCAGACCAACCTTGCTAACCTCTGGGAAGTAGCCACGACCAAGATCTGGAACGGGGTGGCGGTCGTGGGCCAGGACAAATTCGGTTTCTGGCACATCCTGTTCTTCGCCTGGTTCTGCAACCTGGCCATGCATGTCGGGCTTTCCGACCTGGCCCTGTTCAGATACGCCAAGCGCTGGACCTACGGTCTGTACACGGCGTTCGGAATGTATCCGGGGCACATGCTGGCCTGGATCTCGTCGGGGATCATGGTGGCCGCGATCGGCCGCGAGATGCATCCCGGAATGATGGCGTTCGAGGCGGCGAGCTGGGCCGGGGTCGCGGGCGTGCTCCTGGCCGGCTGGACGACCGCCAACCCGACGTTGTACCGGGCCGGCCTCGCCCTTCAAACCGTGACGCCGAACTGGCCGCGTTGGAAGATCACGCTGGGCGCGGGGACTGCGACCACGATCCTGGCCTGCTTCCCGATCTTCTTCCTGAAACTCCTGGATTACGTGGCGATCTACGGGCTCATCTTAATGCCGATCGGCGCCATCGTCTTCGCCGAGCATTGGCTCTTCCCGCTCCTCAAGATCGAGCAGTACCGGGCGGAGAAGCGGGGCTGGGCGTTCAATTGGACGGCGCTCATCGTCTGGATCGGAACCCTGGTCGTTTGCTTCGTGATGCCGATCCATCTCTTTTTCCGCTGGCTCCCCGGGTACGGGATCGCCCTGGTTTCCTACACGGCCCTGATGGCTTCAAGGAGGAGAGCATGATCAAGCGGCTGTCCGGGTTCGGGGCGATCGTGAGCTTCGGGGTTTGTCTGGCCGTTCCGGTTCTTTATTTCGTGGGGAAGATGAGCGAGGGCGGTTACAAGCTGGCCTTCAACCTGGCCTCGGTCGGCTGGTTCGTCTTCGCGACGCTGTGGATGAGAGAAAAGATTAAAAATACTCTCTCTTGATTATTATCAATACGTAATTTTTAAGCCGCCCCCCGTTTCCGCGTCCGCGGCGGCCTCCCCGTATTCCTCCAGGAGCTCGGCGACGAGCGCCTTTACGGACATGATCTTGTTCACACGATAGGCGTTGGCTCCGGCGAAAGCAAAGCCGTGTTTAAGCCGGCCCTTGAGGGCGCTGATGAGCGCCAGGGCGATGCAGTAGGGGCTGGCTTTTTGCCTACAGGTGATGATGCAGTGAAAGGGGCATTTGAACGGTTTCTTCTTGCCCGCCCGAACGTCGTCGATGAACTGGTTCTTGATGGCCCGGCCCGGCATCCCGACCGGGCTGTCGATGATGACCAGGTCGTCCTTCCCGGCTTCGACGAAGGCGTTCTTGAATTCGGGGGACGCGTCGCATTCGTCCGTGCCGACGAAGCGGGTGGCCATCTGGACGCCGGCCGCCCCCATCTCGATGAATTTGTGAATGTCGCTTCCCGTGTAGATCCCGCCCGCGGCGATGACCGGAATGGCCCGGCCGAGCTCGTCCTCGAAGGGACGGACCTCGGCGACGACCTCGGGGATCAGTTTTTCCAGGGCATAATTCGGGTTTTCGATCTGATCCGGCTTGAACCCCAGGTGGCCTCCGGCCAGGGGGCCTTCGACGACGACGGCGTCGGGGCAATAATCGTGCTTGGCCAGCCATTTCCGGATGATGAGGCCGGCCGCCCGGGCCGAGGAAACGATGGGGACCAGCTTGGTCGTCCCCGACTTCTGGACGAGGGCCGGAAGGTTGAGGGGCAGGCCGGCGCCCGAGAAGATGACGTCGATCTTTTCCTCGACGGCGGTCCGGACCATGTCGGCGAAGTTGGACAGGGCGACCATGATGTTGACGCCCAGGACGCCCCGGGTCTTCCGTTTGGCTTTGCGGATTTCGTTCCTCAAGGCCCGGACGTTGGCCTCCAGGAAGTTGGAGAAGCCGTCCGGCTCGAGCATGCCGATGCCGGCAGTGGCGATGACGCCGATGCCGCCCTGGTCGGCGACGGCCGAGGCCAACCCGGCCATCGAGATGCCGACTCCCATCCCGCCCTGGATGATAGGGACGCTGGCGATCCGGTTTCCGATAGCAAGCGGTTTTATGCGAATGGTCGTATCTTTCGCCTTTGAATTCTGAAGTCCGATTATAGCTTTAGCGCGCTTTCTTGACAAGCGGCCGTCTCAGAGCTCGTTGCTTTTAACCAGGTTGAAATCGCGGAGATAGAATTCGAGCAGGCTGACGTCGGGCGGCGTACCGCTGATGACCGTGACCGGCGAGGGGAGCGTCAAGTTGAGGGTGATCGTCCCCCCGTCGGGGTTGATCCCGCTCAGGAAGGAGCCCGTCACGAAATAGGTGACGTAGATGTCGGTGAAACCCAAGTCGATCTGGACTTTGAACACGAGGAAGGCGCTCTTGCGGGGATCGCTTTCGCCGGCGAGGTACTTGAACACGCAGTTCGACCCCGCGTAGCCGAAGCTCGCGGCGAAGTTGATCTGGTTCGTGGTGTGGACGAGCGTCGTCACGGCCAGGTCGGAGATCTGGAGGGTGGCCGGCGTGAGGCCGTTCACGAAGACAATGAGGTTGTAGAACAGGCCCTGGGGGTTGCCGCCGACCAGGTCCGGTT
The DNA here is from genome assembly GCA_963702005.1 of Candidatus Aminicenantota bacterium. GTDB lineage: Bacteria > Acidobacteriota > Aminicenantia > Aminicenantales > JAFGBC01 > JAFGBC01. The sequence goes on along the minus strand of OY969696.1, from coordinate 3,885,068 downwards.
TCCCGTCCTTATTGAAATCGCCCCAACCCAAGGTCTGAGCGCCGTAGTCCCCGAAACCGAAGTCCAGCCCCTCGCCCAGGATAGCGGCCGTGTTGAACGAGCCCGTCCCTTTGCCCTCGTAGAACCAGACGCCGTCGTCCTCGGCCGAGGCCAGGTCGAGGATCTTGTCGCCGTTGAGGTCGGCGACGGCGACGCCGTACTTCAAGGCCCCTTTGCCGGGCAGGAGTTTCCTGTTTCCCAGCTGGCCGTTCCCCCGGCCCATGTAAACCCAGTTGTTTCCGGTGTCGGAGAAGCCCTTACCCTGTCCAAGCAAGTCTAGCTTGTGGTCCTTGTTGAAGTCGGCGGCGTAAAGGTCGCAGCTGGCGAAGGAATCCTCGGCCTTGTAGCCGTTCATCTTGAGAAAGGTTCCGTCGCCAAGCCCCTTGAAGAAATAGACCTTATGATCCGCCCAGTTGTACAAGAAAGCGTCGTCTTTCTTGTCGCCGTTGAAGTCTCCGGCGGCGAACCCGCGGCCGAAGCCGGGCTTGAAGTTCGCGGCCTTGAACTTCTTTTTCCCCTGATTCAGGAAGGCATGGAGATCGTAGTTGACGCCTTGAGCGAGGATGTCCGGAAGGCCGTTGCCGTCGAGGTCGGCGGCCGCGCCGAAGCTGAGCCCGCCGTAGCCCGAGACCTTTGCCGTCAGGTTCAGCGGCGAGGGGACGAGCTGGCCGTTTCCCTTCCCGAAGAATATCGAAACGGGTTTCGTGGACGTGATATTCTCGACGGCCAGGTCGGGCTTGCCGCTCTTGTCGAAGTCGGCCACGGCCACGAACCGGCCCCCGGCCTTGGCAAAGCCGTATTTGTAGCTCTTGGTGAAGGCGAGGCCCGTATCCCCGAGATAGACCTTGAGGCGCTTGTTCTGCTTATCGAGGATGACCAGGTCCATGATGCCGTCCTTGTCGAGGTCGACGGCGCGCATGTCGGTTATGATGTCGGAGATGTTGACCCGGACCTGGCGAAAGGTCGCCGCGGCTCCGTCAGGAACGGTTGGGCGCGGCTTGATAAGATGGGCCGCGCGGCCGGGACGGTCGGACTTTTCGAAGGCCACTTTGACCTCGTCCCGCGCTTGAGCGGCGAGGAAACCCGGCCCGAGTCCAATGGAGATTACGATAAATAAAACGAGAGGCAGCTTGGTCATGATGTCCTCCTTCCCCATCTTCATTGTGGCTCGAATCGAGGGGAATGTCAATGGGCGGTTGCCCGTAAACGCTGTATAATTACAATAATATCAATGCTATAGATGCAATGCCGAGTCACCGTGGTTTCGGGATGAACGCGGGAACGCGCGACCGGTATTCTTCGAACTTCGCTCCGAACGTCGCCGCGAGCAGCTTGTCTTCGGCCCGGGCGCGCAGGACGGTGCCGGGGATGAAGGCGGCCAGCGCGACGATCGCTCCCACGAGCGAGCTGACCCCGACGATGGCTCCGGCGAGGAGCCCGAACATCGCGAGATAGAGCGGGTGCCGCACCCGGCCGTAGGGGCCGTCCGTCACCAGCTCGTGGCCCTCCACGACGCGCGCGCCCAGCGCCCAATGCTTGCCGAGGTATTTCTTGACGGAGACGAAGAACAGGACGGATGCGTAAGCGACGAGGATGCTGAGGAGGGCGATTAGGATTTCAACCCAACCCCCTTCCCACGCTCCGCCTTTTCCCCGGAAGGGATTGATGGCGGGGCGGCGGCCGAGCCAAGCCGCCGGATAGCTTAGAGTCTGCAGGATGACTCCGATCAGGACCGCCCTGGAGCTCTGGCTCTTCGCGGTCGCTTCTTTCGGCTTATGGATCATGAGGAGGGCGATGAAAAGAGCATTGGCCAGGATCAAAGCCCAGGTCAGCGCTTTCGGCAGGAACGGCAGGCTCATTGGCCCTCCAGCACGACGACGGACTCGGGCCTGATCTTGAGGATGCGGGCGTCGCCGGGCTCGATGAGGAGGGCGCAAACGCGGTCGGTTGAATCGGCGGCCCAACGAGCCCGGAACGGGCAGCAATTAGGGTCCTTGGCGATTTCTTCAACCCCGATCACATCCCGTGAGAAATGGGCGACGGCCGTTCGAGGATTCTCATAATCCCGGTTGACGATCACGATGTATTCATCCCCTTCCGCCTCCAGGATCCCGGCCAGGAATGGGCCGCCCTCGATTCCCGTCACGGGCCCTTCCGCCGGAAACGGCAGGCATCTGTTCGGAACCGGCTGGGCGTGATAAACGGCCAGGGACCGCCAGGCGAGGAGGAGAGATTCGACCCGCCGAATTTCGCCGTTGACTTGCCGGGCTAGCTCCCAGAGGTCGGTCGTGCCTCCCGTCTGGTCGATGAGCGCGGTCCGGAAGTCCTGACTCTGGGGCGAGCCGTACGTGAAATACTGGACGGCCTTGGCGCCGTAGGCGAGGTCGCTCCAGACCTGGAAACGGAGATGGCCGAGCGTCGGCTTAGGATAGATGAGGTGCGGGACGGACAGCGTGAACGCCCAGAAGGGGAGGCCGTTTTTCATGGCCAGGTCACGGATGATCTCGAGGTTGAGATAATAGTCCTCACGGAGTTTATCGGGAAGGATGGGGTAGTGGTCATAGCTGACGAACTCGGGACGAACCGTCTTCAGATAAGCTTCGCAGTGCTCGCGGTAGGTCGGGGTCCCGAGCTGCTCGCCGGTCGCGTAGGTCGGGAAGAGGTTGATGTACGAAGGATGGCGCGGATCCTTTGTCTTCAGGTAGGCGGCGATCGCTCCCAGCCTCTCGAAGCGGGCCGCGTTCGGCTCGTCCTGAATGTAATATCCCCAGAAGGCGGCCTGGCGCGTGTAATCGGCGATGACGGCGTCGAGCTCGGAGAGCGGACGGCCGGCCTCGACCATCTTTCGATAGACCTCGCGCGATGTGACCGCTCTATCGGGGCCGTACCAGGCAAGGATCGGAAACCGGTTTTCCCTCCGGTCGACGGCGAGCGACGGGCAGGCGATCCCGAGCGTAAAAATCCCCGCCCCGATCAGGCCCGTGATCTTGTCCCGCCGCATGTCCCGAAGGAGCACCGGCTTTTAGTCTCCCGAAAGTTCGAAGACGTAGCGGCCCGAGCCGATCGCAATCATGAAGCCGTCCTGGATCTTCTTGACATCGGCGATCCCCGCCGGGCCCGGCAGATAAACATCGCCCTTCCAGATCGGCGTCCCGCCCTCCGTGATCACGGCGTTGAGCAGGTTGAACTTGGGGATCCGGACCTCCGCCTCGCTGCCGACCGGGACCGTGACTTCGACCCGCACGGACTTGTCCGTCCGGCTCCAGGCGCAGGCGACGTCTCCACGGACCGTCCGCGTCGAGGCGGCCGCATAGGCGAGGTCTCTGACCATTTCAGGATGGATGAGAATTTTCTCGAACCCGGTCGCCTCTTCGGCGAGGGAGATCCCGCCCAGGGCTTTGTAGAGCCAGGACCCGACGCTCCCGAACATGGGGTGGTTGTGGGAGTTCATGGACGGACCCTCCCGTTTCTGCCACAGCTCCCAGAGGGTTGTCGCGCCGTTCTCGATCATATAGCCCCAGCTCGGGTAATCGGTCTTGGTCGCGATGTCGTAGGCGAGGTCCGCCACCCCCGTCCGGGTCAGGAGCTCCATGATGTACTTGGTGCCGATGATGCCCGTCGTCAGGTGCGAACCGTGCTTGTAGACGATGTCGTCGAACAGCCGGTCCCAGGCCCGTCCCCGCGCCTCCTCGGGCGCGATATCCAGGAAGAGGGCCAGCGTGTTGGCCGCCTGGGTCCCGTCCCCGTAGTCGCCCGTCTTGGCGTTGAAATACTCCTTGTGGAAGGCCGCTTTAATCTCTCCGGCGAGCTTGTCGTAGGCGGCGGCATCCGCGGCCTTGCCCAGGACGCGGGCCATGTCGGCCAGGATTTTGACGTCGTAGTAATAGTAAAAGGAGGAGACGATCGCGCCCGGGCATTTCTCGACCGCGACCCAGTCGCCGTAGTAACTGTACTTGAGGAGCCCCGCCTCGGCTTTGCTCCTCAGGAACTCGACGTACTTGCGGATCCCGTCGTAGTGATCCTCGAGGATGCGGCGGTCGCCGTAGTACCGATACATATACCAGGCGATCAGGGGATAGGCCGTGCCCCAGGCCGGATCGGCCGGCCGCGAGCCCCAGATGTGGGGGACGGTGTCGGTGATCGTTCCCTTCTCGTCCTGGACGTCGCGGATGTCGCGCAGAAAGTTCGTGTAGAAAGCGGCCATGTCGAAATTGTAGATGGCCTCCTTGGCCGTTCCCTGGGCGTCGCCCATCCAGCCCATCCGCTCGTCCCGCTGGCAGCAATCGGTCGGGATGGAATGGAGATTCGACGACTGTCCCCAGACGATGTTCCGCTGGAGCTTATCGAGGATGGGCTTGGAGCAGGCGAAGCTCCCGATCTGCGAGACGGCCGTCCGCACCACGCGGCCCCGGATGGTCTCCGCGGTCGGAATCCCCGGGAAGCCCGTCAGCTCGACGTAGCGGAAGCCGTGGTAGGTGAAACGAGGCTCCCAAACCTCCTCGCCTTGACCCTTGAGGACGTAGCGGTCCTCGGCCCGGGCCCCGCGCAGATTTTCGACGTTGAGGGTTCCATCGTCGTAGAGAAGCTCGGCGAACCGGAGCCTGACGGCCGCGCCGCGCGGGCCGCGGACGCGGAGCCGTACCCAGCCCGCGAAGTTCTGCCCCATGTCGAACACATAGACGCCGGGCCGGGGGTTCGTCATCGTGAGCGGGACGATCGTGTCCACGACCTTGATGGGCGGCATGAGCTGGGCCGACAGGACGCCGGCCGGGCCTTGGAATTCCTCCGCCTTAGCCCAGCGGCCTTCGTCGAACCCGGGGAGCGCCCAGCCGGGCTCATCGATCTGGGCGTCGAAAATTTCGCCGTTGTAGATGCTGTCGGAAACGATCGGGCCGTCGGCGGTCTTCCAGGAGCCGTCGCTGGGGACCTCGACGGCGCGGCCGTCCTCGAGCTCGATCGTGAGCCGGAGGAGGAGGGCCCGCGACTTGAACCAGCCTCGGCCGAGCATGACGCCCGCGGCGTTCGGTCCTTCGCGGAGGAAACGGGTCACGTCATGGGTGAGGTAGAGGACGCGCTTGTCGTAGGTCGTCCAGGCCGGGTCGAGCACGTTGGGCCCGACCTTGTGCCCGTTGAGGTACAGCTCGGAATAGCCGAGGCCGGAGAGGTAGGCGCGCGCCCGGGCGATCTTGCCCGGCACCTCGAATTCTTTGCGGAACAGCCCTCGGCCGCGGATCCACTTGGCCTTCCAATCCTCGCGCCCGAACAAGCCTGTATCGAAGCTCGCGACCTCGCTCCAGGCGCTCTCTTGCCCGCCCTTGTCCCAATACTTGACCTTCCAGTAATAGGCGCGGCCGCCGACGAGCGGCTTGCCGGCGTAGGCGACCTGAGTCGACTGAGGGGAGACGGTTTTCCCGCTGTCCCACATGTCGCCGCCGGCGGCGTCGGGCTTGGTCGAAACCACGACCTGGTAGGCGGTCTGGCGCTGGCCGCGCTCGAGGTGATCGAGGACCCAGAAGAAACGGGGATGGGGCATGTTGATCCCCATCGGGTTTTCGAGGTATTCGCAGCGGAGCGCGGCCGGAGGGCGCGGCCCGGCCGGCGGCTCGGCGGCTTTAAGCACGACGGCCCCGGCGCAGAGAAGCGCGATGACAAGACCGAGACGGATAGGAGCGGAAGCGGGCATTATTGTCCTCCTTGGTGAAGGCGGGGCATAAATTCACGTTCGAGTCCCTAACGATGTATATTACAGCCCCGCTAGACTGTCAATCCGTCCCAGAAATTCTGGGGACACACGACTTAATTCCCCTCTTCAGTCTTCAGAAGAGGAAGAATTCGGAATTAAGTCGTGTGTCCCCAGAATTATTTTTAGAACCCCGGCATGAGGCTGAACTCGAGGTGCCAGCCCTTTTGAGGCCGGTTGAGCGGCTTGACGTAATTGAATCCCACCACCAGGTAGCCGAAGACATTCACCCGCAGGCCGATGCCCACGCTCTGAACGGGTTTGCGTTTGCCGCCCCCCATGAACCAGGGCTTGACGCCGTTCTGCCAGGCCACGCCCGCGTCGTAGAAGGCCAGGAAGTCGATCGGGAAAACGCCGTAATAGCCGCGGCCGATCCCGAGCAGACCGAAGAGCGGGAAGCGGAGTTCCGCGTTGGCGACGAGGATCCTGGAGCCCAGCAACCGGTTGAAATCGAAGGCGTCCGAGCCTTCAAATTCGCTGGCGTCGAAGGTGTTGTAGTCGTAGCCGCGAACAAGTCCATCGTAGCCGAGGTAGATGGGGTAGAGCCGTTCGTCGTCGGCACTCTTCCCGTACCTGCCGTAATGGAGCATGCGGAAGGCCAGGGTGAAGGGCCGGACGGGCATGAAGTAGCGGCGATAGTCGGCCATCAGAGTCGTGAAGGTCAGGGTCCCGATCACGGGCGAAGCTTCGAGGAGGTAGCTCTGGCCTATGATGGGACCGGTGGCGCCGAACAGGGCGCTGTCGTAGACGAGGGAGGCCTGGGCGAAGCCGTAGGCGATGCTGGGGGGGGCGGGGAGACTTGTCTTTTCGTTGATGAGGGTCGTGTAGTCGATCAGGGAATAGGCGTAGGTCCGGACCTCGCTCTGGAAGTCGATGAGGGTCGCGCCGGCTCCGAACTCCAAACGCTGGACCTGGCTGAAAGGATAAGTCAGGAAGCCCTGCGCCTCATAGTTGATCTGCCGATAGATGTATTCCTCCTCGATCGCGGCGGGCTCGTTGTAGACCATGTCCTCATAGTAGACGGGTAAATCGTAGACGTAGGGGATGCGCTCGACGACCGCGCCCCAGTTTAGGCGGTGTTGGCTGTTCATGTAGCCGACCAGGGCCGCGCTGTCCTGGAGACGGTTGCTGACCTGGGCCATGGTCGCGACCGTATGTTCGCCGAGCATGTCGCTCCAGTAGAGGGTGATACCGCCGCCGCCGTAAGTCCCGAAGCGATCGACGCCGACGGCGACCTGGGGAGTGCTGACCAGGTCGAGAGTGAGCTTGGGCTTGTAGTCCGTGACGGGAAACTCCTCGGTCTCGGGGAGCCCGAAGATGGGATTGCGGAGGAGGCCGAGCACGAGACCGGGCTGGCGGTCCATGGGCGGCAGGACGGCCGGCCGGTAATCGCCGAATTGGACCAGGACGGGCGAGCCGGCCAGGGCCTCGGGCGCCTCCATCGAATAGAGCGAGAAGCGGCCCTCATCGTAGGCGCTGAACATGAGCCGGCCCGATTTCTCGGCGATCGAGAAGGCCGGGCTGATCGTCGTAATACCGCTGACGCCGGCGTAGAGGTTGGTAACCTGGAAGATCTTCTGGGTCTCCAGTTCGATCCGATAGATGTTGGAGATGCCGTTCACGTCGGACATGAAGTACAGGGAGCGGGAATCGGGAGACCACTGAGGGTTCGTATTCTTGGCCCGGCTGAAGGCTTCGACCCGGCGAACCTCGCCCGTGTCCGGGTCGAGCAGGGCCAGCTCGTAAGTACCGACACTGAGGATGGAGGGGTCGCTCGAGAAGCGGTCCGTCACGAAGGCGATGGACCGGCCGTCCGGAGACCAAGCCGGGTGGAGATGGGCGAAATCGTCGTCGGTCACTTTCCTGAGGACTCCGGTCTCGAGATTATAGATATAAAGGTTGGAGATGCCGTTCTCCAAGGCCGAGAAAGCGACCCGCTTGCTATCGGGCGCCCAGGTCGGGTAGAAGATTTCGCCGAGCTGGGGGAAGACGATGTCGCGCTCGAATTTCTTCGCGTGAACGTCATAGACGGTCAGGACCGGCTCGCCCTTGCTGACGGCGCTGAAGGCGTAGCGGGCGCCGTCCGCGCTCCAGGCTCCCGCCGAGTAGATGAACATGAGGCTTTCGAAGCGGGGGTTGACGGCCGTGTTGGTCAGCTTGGCCGTGACCTTGCCCGTCTTGGGATCGCCCTGGAAAAGGTCGATCGAGAACAGGTCCCGGGTCGAGAAGAACATAAACTCCTTGCCGTCGGGGCTCAGGGTCGGCGAGATATTGTAGACGTTCATCTCGGTTCCTTTGACGACGGGCACACTGTCCTTGGCCTGGACCTGAGTCAGCGTCCCGAGCGGCTCATAGGCCTTGATCAGGGCGTCTTTCCAGTCCGCGGACAGCTGTTTGATGGTCGTGCCCAGGACTTTCTCCAGGACGGGCTGGTAATCGCCCATCCGGGCGGCGGTCGTCATGAGCCGGGCGACCGTCTCGTCGCCCCAGCGGCCGCCGATGTAGGAGAGCAGGGCCTGGCCCCAGCGGTAGGGGAAATAGCGGTAGCTGTTGCCGAGCTTCTTGATGTCGGGGATGTCCTTGCGCCGGGCCGCGTCCCTCATCCACATGGCCGTGTTGGGGTCGATCGGGCCGATCGAAAGGTACTCGGCCATTCCCTCGACGAGCCAGAGGGGAAGCCGTTCGACGGCCGACCCGGTGTCGGCGCCGGTCTGCCCGCCGCCCATCCTGGGGCTGCGCGCGATGTCGTACTGGAAGGCGTGGACGAGCTCATGGCCGATGACGTGGTCCGTCTCGGCCGGGGAAATCCCGACCGGGACGACGATCCGGCGCTTGAAGGATTCGGTGACGCCGCCCGTCCCCTCGCCGATGACGCCCGAGATCACGGTCGTCTGCTGGAATTCGTTCGAGCTCGCGTAGAGGATCAGGGGCTGGCGGCCCTTGAGCTCATGGTTGAAAAACCGGGAATAGCGGGCGTACCATCGCTCGGCCATCCGGGCGGCCCGGTCGGCCGCCCCCCGATCCATGTAGAAGTAGACGTCGAAGTGGTCGGTCTTGAGGATCTTGAAATCGAACGTCTTGTACTGGACTTTGTTGCGGCCGAAGTACTGGGCGCCCGCCGTCGAGGCGATCAGGGCGACGCCGGCCAAGAGCAAGACCGCGAGAGCCGTATATCTCGAAAAGTGGGGATGTCTCATGTCGGCATGACCTCCTTGCTGGCTTTAGGGTGCCATATCCTACAAAATCTGTCAATTATGTAAGATTTTGTGTCCACGTTTCCAATAACACCCCAAGAATCCGTTTCGTTTCCATTTAGCAATGTATACCCGGCCCGCCGGGTTGTCAATGCAGTCGCTCGGGGAGTGGGGTTCAGAGGACGCGTGTTTGCCCCAGCGAGTCAAACCCGCTCCCACTCCGGGTCTCGCTCCCGATTTGGGGACAAGAGCTGATTCTCTTAAATCGATAATATGTCCCCAAATCAGACCATGCCCGCTCGACCCTGCGTAGGGCCTCTTCACCCCACCACCCCTCGCTCGACTTTCAGGTATGGTTTTCATGCACCTAAGGGGAAGAGAATCACGGCGATTTCGTCTAAAATATAAGTATATAATGATATCTCCGCGTTTTCGACAAGGAGGTCCCGTGATCGCATCCAGACCGTCCCGCAGTATTCTTTTCTTTATTTGGACTCTGATCCTGGCCGTTTCATTCCCGGCCGCGGCCGAAAAAAACCCTCCTCAGGCGGCGCCGCCCAAATTCGACCCCGCCATCTTCGCCGGCCTCAAGGCCCGCTCGATCGGCCCGGCCAACATGAGCGGCCGGATCGGCGCCATCGACGCCGTCGCCTGCGATCCCCGGATCGTCTGGGTCGGCGCGGCCGCCGGCGGCCTCTGGAAATCCGAGAACGGCGGCACGACCTGGACGCCGGTTTTCGACGACCAGCCGGTCGCCTCGATCGGCGCGATCGCGATCAACCAGACGACCCCCGACGTCGTCTGGGTCGGGACGGGCGAAGCCGCTCCACGCAACAGCGTGAGCGTGGGACGCGGCGTTTACCTGACCCGCGACGGCGGCAAGACCTGGAAGTGCCTGGGCCTGGAGAAGACCGAAAAGATCAGCAAGATCCTCCTCCACCCGTCCGACCCGGACGTCGCCTACGTTGGGGCCCTCGGGGCTACTTGGGGGACAGCCCCGAACGCGGGCTCTTCCGAACCGTTGACGGCGGAAAGACCTGGAAGAAAATTCTCTACGTCGACGAACGGACCGGCGTCGCCGACCTGGCCATGGATCCTTCCAACCCGAATCGGATCCTGGCTGCCCTCTGGGAGCACCGGCGCTGGCCCTGGTTCTTCAAGTCGGGGGGCCCGGGGAGCGGGCTCTACCTCACGACGGACGGCGGCGAGACCTGGAAAAAGCTCGGCGATAGCGACGGCCTTCCCAAGGGCGAGCTGGGCCGGATCGGGATCGTCTTCGCGCCCGGCAACCCGCGGGTCGCCTATGCCCTGGTCGAGGCCGATAAGAACGTCCTTCTCCGTTCGGGGGACGGCGGCTTGACCTGGCAGGCCGTCAACGGCGAACAGGATATCAACAACCGGCCGTTCTATTACTGCCGGATCTGGGCCAGCCCCGCGAGCGAGAACGTCGTCTATCTGCTGGCGACCCAGCTCCGGGTCAGCGAGGACGGCGGGAAGACCCTCCGGATCCTGGCCTCATTTTCGCAATCCCATTCCGATTATCACGCCATGTGGATTAGCCCCGACGGGAACATCCTCATCGCCGGGAACGACGGCGGCGTCGTCATCAGCCGCGACCGGGGCCGGAAGTGGGCGTTCATGGAGAGCCTCCCGCTCGGCCAGTTCTATCACGTCAGCACCGACCTGGCCACGCCCTACAACGTCTACGGCGGCCTTCAGGACAACGGCTCCTGGATGGGCCCCGCCTACTCGGTCAGGGAGCGCGCCCTCTATGATTACGACTGGACCATGGTCGGCGGCGGCGACGGCTTCGACGTCGAGCCCGACCCCGAGCGGCCCGGCGCCGGCTACGGAATGTCCCAGGGCGGGAGTCTTTACTATTTCGACACGGCGACCGGGACCAGCCGGACCTGCGTCCCGACCGAGAGCGCCGTCAAGCATCGCTTCAACTGGAACGCCGGGTTCGCGGTCGATCCTTTCAAGCCCGCCGTGATCTACCTGGGCAGCCAGTTCGTCCACCGCAGCCCCGACAAGGGCATGACCTGGGAGATCATCAGCCCGGACCTGACGACGAACGACCCGTCCAAGCAGAAGCAGCCCGAGAGCGGCGGCCTGACCCTCGACGTCTCGAACGCCGAGAACCACTGCTCGATCCTGTGCATCGCGCCCAGCCCGCTCCAGGAGGGCTTGGTCTGGGTCTCGACCGACGACGGGAACATCCAGCTGACCCGCGACGGCGGCAAAACCTGGGAGCTCGTCAGCGGCTCGCTCGACCGCGGCAAGAAACCCCCGGTCCCCGAAGGAACCTGGGTCCCGCATCTCGAGGCCTCTCGATTCGAAGCGGCCGCAGCCTATGCCGTCTTCGACGACCACCGCCGCTCCAACTGGACGCCCTATGTCTTTGTGACCCGCGACTTCGGAAAGACCTGGAAGAGCCTGACGGCGTCCGAGATCGACGGCTACTGCCACGTCATCAAGGAGGACTCCGTCGACCGCGACCTCCTCTTCCTGGGAACCGAGTTCGGGATGTTCGTGAGCTTCAGCGGAGGCGCGGGCTGGATGAAGTGGACCCAGGGCCTCCCGACCGCACCCGTCTACGACATCGCCGTACAGCCCCGCGAGAACGATATCGTCATCGGGACCCACGGCCGATCCCTCTATGTCATCGACGATATCAGCCCGCTCCGGGATCTATCCGCCGAAATCGCGGCGAAGAAGCTCCACCTCTTCCCGGTCCACGGAAGCGTCATGTGGCAGCAGGGCCGGATGAGTTCGTACCAGAGTCCGGGCGACGGAATATTCGCCGGCGAGAACAAGACCATGCAGGCCGAATTCAGCTACTTCCTGACCCCGGTCGAGCGCAAGGACGAGAAGCCCGCCGAGGGCGCGCCGGGCGGACCGGGCGACGCGACGGCGTCGACGGCGCCCAAGAAAACCCGCGTCCAGGTCAGCGTCCTCGACGCATCCGGGAAGCTCCTCGCCCAGTTCAGCGGTCCCGAAAACAAGGGCATCAATCGGGCTTACTGGAATTTCCAGGAACAGCAGGATCCCGGCCGGGAGCGGGAGGGCGAGCCTCAAGGTCAGAGCGGCATGCCTTTCTTCGGTGGCCGCGGCGGCATCTCAGCCCTTCCCGGCACCTACACGGTCAAGATCAAGTACGAGGGCGAGGAGGCGACCGGGACGTTTACGGCGACGTCAGATCCCCGCTTCAAAGCGGACTTGGCCGTCCTCAAGGCCAATCACGACCTGGCCATCGAGGCCCGCAAGCTTTCCTCGGCGCTCACGGCCGCCCAGCAGCAGATCCAGGCCGCCCAGAAAGCCCTCCAAACCGTGAGAGACAATGGCCGCGCCAACCGCGGGCCGAAAATGACGGACATCATGAAGGCGGCCGACGACCTCGATAAAAAGCTCAAAGCCTTGGCCGAGATCATCAACCCGACTCCGGCCAAGCAGGGGATGGCCGACCGTTCCTCGGGCTTGATGAGCCAGGTCATGGGGGGCGTTTCGGGTTTGTCCCGGGCCGGCTACGATCCGATCGGCCAGGCGGCCCAAGTCCGCTACGAGAAGGCCAAGGCCAAGCTCGCCGAGTTCCTGCCCAAGGTCAACGAAGTCTTCGGCAAGGATATCGAGGCCTTCAAGGCCCTTCTCAATGAGGCCGGGTTTTCGCTCTTCGAGCCCTTCAAGCCGATCAAGATCGACTGAAGGGCGCGGCACTCCCTTAACTCTGATCGCTTGTTCGGGAGCTGAGAAACGCTTCGATCTCCTCGCGGCCGGGAGCCGAGGGCTGAGCGCCCAACCGCGTCACCGAAATCGCGGCCGCCGCGTTTGCGAACCGGACGGCGTCGAGGAGGGGTCTGTTTTCAGCGAGGGCCACGGCCAAAGCGCCGTTGAAGACATCCCCGGCCGCCGTCGAATCCACGGCCTCGATCGCGAAGCTGGGGATGAGCTTTCGGAAGCCCTGCCCGGCCACATAGGCGCCCCGCTGGCCGAGCGTGATCAAGACCGCCTTAACTCCGTGCTGGAGAAGCAGGCGGGAGGCTTTGGCGGCGTCGCTTTCGGTCTCGACCCTGATTCCCGTGAGGTTTTCGACTTCGTTTTCGTTGGGCGTCAGGTAATCGATCCGTTGCAGGAGGCCGGGGTTCAGGGCCCTGGCCGGGGCGGGGTTCAGAATGACCTTGGCCCCGGCTTCGGCGGCGATCCGCGCCGCCTCCTCGACGGTCTCCATCGGGATCTCGAGCTGGAGGAGGAGGATGCCGGCCCGGCCGATCGTGTCCCGGGCGCCCCGGACGTCGTCCGGGGAGAGACGGGCGTTGGCACCCGAAGCGACGGCGATCGAGTTTTCGCCGTCTTCGTTGACGATGATGAGGGCGATTCCCGAGTGGGCGCCCTCGTCGATGAGGACGTGGTCGATGTGGATATCGTCGCGACGGAATCCCTGGAGGGCGCTATCCCCGAAAAGATCGTTCCCGACTCGGGCCACCAGATGGACTCGGCCCCCGGCCCGGGCCGCGGCCACGGCTTGGTTGGCGCCCTTGCCGCCCGCCGCCATGGTGAAGCGGCCGCCCAGGACGGTCTCGCCGGGCCCGGGCAGACGGGCCGTCTTGATGACCATGTCGGTGTTGGAGCTCCCGACGACGACGATGGGACGGCCTTGGTGAGCGGTCATGAGAATTTGCCGCCCGGATTATATATCAAATCGCCGGCGGATATCCACTCGATGATGCACTCCCGCCCGAATGGCCTTGACGGACATAGGGACTTTTGCCATAATAAAACGCCCAACGGTGGGGCTGTAGTTCAGTTGGGAGAACGCTTGACTGGCAGTCAAGAGGTCGTGGGTTCAAATCCCATCAGCTCCACCACCCAACAATCCTTTTTTCCCCTGATTTTTGGATTTTTTCTGTTTTGTAAGTATTTTGACTTCTCCGTTTAGCGGTGCTATCCTTGGGCAGATAACGGGATGGGGACAAAGACCATGGAGTGCCCCAAGTGCCATTTTGACAATCCTGCCGATACCTATTACTGCGGGAAGTGTGCGACGCCGCTCCCTTCGTCCCAGGATATTCCCGACTCTCGAACCGAGACGGCAAACACGCCACTCAAAGAACTGACAACCGGCTCGACCTTCGCCGGGCGCTACCAGATCATCGAGGAGCTGGGCCACGGCGGGATGGGCCGGGTTTATAAGGCTTTCGACACCGACATCAAGGAGAAGATCGCCCTCAAGCTCTTGCGGCCCGAGATGGCCCTGGACAAGGAGACCGTCGAACGCTTCTCAAACGAGCTCAAGCTCGCCCGGAAGATCAGTCACCGCAACGTCTGCCGCATGTTCGATATGGGCAAAACCGAGGGCACGACTTTCATCACCATGGAATTCGTGCCGGGCGAGGACCTGAAGAAGTTCATCCGGAAGTCGGGCCAGCTGGGAGTCGGGCGGAGCGTATCGATCGCCAAGCAAGTGTGCGAAGGCTTGGCGGAAGCCCATCACCTCGGGGTCGTCCACCGCGACCTGAAGCCGCAGAACATCATGGTGGACGAGGACGGGAACGCCCGGATCATGGACTTCGGGATCGCCCGGTCGCTCCTGGGGAAAGGTATCACGGGCGCCGGGGTGATGATCGGGACGCCGGAGTACATGTCGCCGGAGCAGGTCGAAGGCAAGGAAGTCGATGAGCGCTCGGACATCTACTCGCTGGGGGTCATCCTCTTCGAGATGGTGACGGGTCATGTGCCGTTTGAAGGCGACACGCCATTCACCATCGGGGTTAAGCACAAGAGCGAGCGGCCGCGCAATCCGCGCGAGCTTAATTCCCAGCTTCCCGAAGACCTGAGCCGGGTCATCCTCCACTGCCTGGAGAAGGACAAAGCCAAGCGCTATCAGACGGCGGCGGATTTGCGGATCGACCTTGAAAAGGTCGAGCAGGGCCTGCCGACGACCGAGCGCGTTATCGCTCCCAAGAAGTCTTTCACTTCCCGGGAAATCACCGTTCAATTCAACTTAAGAAAGCTCGCCGTCCCTTTGGTAGCCGTCATCGTGCTGGCCGCTGCCGCCGTCGTTCTTTGGAAATTCATCCCTCATAAAAAGGCGCCCGCCGCGCCCAAGATCGAGAACTCCATCGCCGTCATCAGTTTTGAGAATCATACAGGAGATAAAGCCTTCGACTATTTACAAAAGGCCATTCCTGACCTTCTGATTACCAGCCTGGAGCGGGAAAACAAGCTCTATGTGGCCACCTGGGAACGGATGCAAGACCTTCTTGAGCAGATGGGAAAGAAGAATGTCGAAGTCATCGACAGGCAGCTCGGTTTCGAGTTATGCCGGAGGGAAGGCATTAAAACCATTGTTTTGGGGAGCTACATCAAAGCCGGAGAGACCTTTGCCACAGATGTGAAAGTGCTGGATGCGGACACCAAAAAACTCCTCGGGAGTTCCAGCTCAAAAGGAGAGGGAGTTTCAAGCATCATCAATAAACAGATCGATGAACTGACCAAGGAAATCTCTGCGGGCATAGGCCTGGCCGGAAAAAACGTTGAATCCGCCGAGATGCCTATAGCTGATGTCACAACCCGTTCAATGGAAGCTTACAGGTATTATGTGGAAGGGAAGGAGAATCTCAGGAAGTTCTATTTCAATGATGCGCGGATCGCTTTCGAAAAAGCTGTTGCGCTTGACCCGGATTTTGCCATGGCCTATTACAACCTCGCTTATGCAAATTTTAATCTTGAAAATATTGAAGCGGGAGCCGCCGCCCTTAAAAAGGCCAAAGCTCTATCGCTCAAGACAACTGAAAAGGAGAGGCTCAATATCGAGGAATATTATGCCGACGCGGTAGAGAAAGATACGGAAAAAGCAGTCCGCATCCTCCGGCAGATGGCCGAAAAATATCCTAAGGAAAAAGGATTATTTTATAGTCTGGGGATTTATTACAGGAATATAGAAGCCTATGACAAAGCAATAATAGAGCTTAATAAAGCCCTGGACCTGGATCCCAACTATGGGTTGGCTCATAATGAACTAGGTTATGTATATCTCTTTATGGGGGATTTTACAAAGGCGGTTGAGCATTTTAAAATATATGTGTCTTTAAACCCGAATGAAGCCGCCCCGCTTGATTCTTTGGCTGAGGCCTATTTTGATATGGGCCAACTGGATGAGGCCATAGCGAATTACAAAGAAGCGTTAAAGATTAAATCTGATTTTTATACTACCTATTTTAGTGTCGGGTACATCTATGCCTTGAAGGCGGAGTATGCTGAGGCGATGAGATGGTTCGATAAATTCATCGCTACGGCCCCTTCTCCGGAGCATAAAAGGACGGGGTATCTTTGGAAAGGGTTTTGCCGCTACTGGTTGGGGAGCTTGAAGGACTGCGATTTTTACTTTCGTGAAGCTGAAGAATACTCAGAACCAGGGTATGTTTGGGGACGGCCCTATATAAACCTGGTAAAGGCCTTTGTTTATTATGACCGGGGGGAGCTGGATCAAAGCCACAGGTCTAACGAAGCCTGGCTTGACGATTTTATCAAAGCTTATCCTGAAAACAAATTACATTATCCGGGAATCTATAAATTCCTATCGGGGCTATTGGAATTGAAGGCCGGGCATATGGATTCAGCCAAGAACATATTATCAGGGATGAAATCACTCTATGCAAAGATGCCGCCTTGGCGGAAAGACTGGGTGTCGTTCTATATGAATTTCTTAAGTGCCGAGCTGTCGCTCAAGGCCGGATTCCCCGAAAAGGCCATCGCCGTGTTTGAGAAACAAACACCCTTGCGCCCACTTCATTTTGGTTGGAAAGACACGCTGATCTTGTACAACATGCCGATGATGAAGGACGTTTTGCCCCGGGCGTATGAGCAGAAAGGAGACATAGACAGAGCCATTGCTGAATATGAGCGGCTGATCACCTTTGACCCCAAAAACCTCTCGCGCTATCTCATCCATCCCAAATACCATTACCGGCTGGCTAAGCTTTACGAACAGAAAGGCCTGAAGGCGAAAGCGGTTGAGCAATACCAGCGCTTCCTCGACCTCTGGAAGGACGCCGATACGGGATTACCCGAGGTCGCGGATGCCAAGAAGCGGCTGGCGGCCCTTAAGTCGAAATGATCCACAAGAGGGAGCGAGGTTGATAGAAAGAGCGGGAAATGAAGTGCCCTAAGTGTCATTCTGACAATTCCGACACGGCCCGGTTCTGCGCGGAGTGCGGGACAAGCTTCACGCCTGCTCCCGGCTCCAGGGCAAAGGGCTCCGGCACCCACACCATGCAGACGCCCGTCAAAGAGCTGACCACCGGTACGACCTTCGCCGGGCGTTACCAGATCATCGAGGAGCTGGGCCACGGCGGCATGGGCCGCGTCTATAAAGTCCAGGATACGAAGATCGGCGAGAAGATCGCCCTGAAGCTCATCCGGCCCGAAGCCGGCCTGGACAAAAAGTCCCTCGAGCGGTTTTCGAACGAGCTCAAGCTCGCCCGGAAGATCCGTCACAAGAATGTCTGCCAGATGTTCGACCTCGGCGAGGACCAGGGAACCCGCTACATCACCATGGAGTATGTCCATGGCGAGGACCTCAAGCAGCTCATTCGGAAGGTCGGACGGCTGAGCCCCGGCCAGTCGATCGGAATCGCCCGGCAGGTCTGTGAAGGCCTGGAAGAAGCGCATAAGCTGGGCGTTGTACACCGGGACCTCAAGCCTCAGAACATCATGGTGGACGAGGACGGCAAGGCCCGGATCATGGACTTCGGGATCGCCCGTTCGCTTTCGGGAAAGAGCATAACGGGAGCCGGGGTGATGATCGGCACACCCGAGTACATGAGCCCGGAGCAGGTCGAGGGCAAAGAAGTCGATCAGAGGTCGGATATTTATTCCCTGGGGGTCATTCTCTACGAGATGGTGACGGGACGGCTTCCTTTTATCGGTGAGACACCGATCAGCGTCGCGCACAAGCAAAAGTATGAAACGCCCGAGGACCCGAAGAAGATCAACACCCAGGTATCAGACGACCTTGCCCGGGTTATCCTCAAATGCCTGGCCAAGGACGAAGATAAAAGGTTCCGGAGCGCGGCCGAACTCGGGGCCGAACTCGGAAGAATCGAGGATGGGCTCCCGACGACGGACCGTTTAGTAGCCGAGAGAAAGACAACGACTTCGCGGGAGATCACCCTGAAGTTCACGCCGAAGAAGCTCCTTATCCCGGTCGCTGCGCTGCTTGTTCTAATCATCGCGGGCGTGCTCCTATGGCGCGTTATCCCCTCAAAAAAACTCGCCCCTTCGCTTTCCGCCTCCGGCCGGCCCACTCTCGCCGTTCTGTACTTCGAGAACAAATCAGGAGACCCGAAACTCGATAACTGGCGCGATGGCCTGGCCGAACTGCTCATCGCCGACCTTTCCCAATCGAAATACATCCGAGTCATCTCCGGGGATGAAATGTATACGGTCCTCAAGCGACTCCGCCTAGCTGAAGCCCGAAAATATTCCTCCGAGGATATAGAAAAGATCGCCGCTCAAACCCGGGCCACCCATGTCCTGAGGGGCAACTTCATCAAGGCCGGGGAGACTTACGTCATCACGGCCAGCCTCCAGAAATCCGGCGCCGGGGAAAGTGCGAGTGCCATTCGCCTCGAAGCCCGTGACGAGAAAGACATCATCCCCAAGGTGGACGAGCTAACGCGTCATGTAAAGGAGGGGCTCAACCTCACTGCGGCTCAGATTGCCAATGACATTGAAATAGAGGCAGGAAAAATCACAACGTCCTCTCCCGAAGCCCTCAAATATTACATCGAGGGCCGGAGACTCCAAGAGAATATGGAAAACGAAAAATCCATCGCCTATATGGAGAAAGCGGTGGCAACTGACCCCGAATTCGCCATGGCTTATAGATCCCTGGGCGTTGCGCACCAGATGCTTGGGCATATGGCTGAGGCGCGAAATTACTACAAGAAGGCCCTTGATCTGAGCGACCGTCTTCCTGAAAATGAGCGGTTGCTCATCGAAGCCATCTGGCTTAACGTCGGGGAGGAAAACTATGCGAAAGCCATTGAGGTCTTAGAAAGATTACTGAAGATCTACCCCGGCCATATGCTGGGACACAGCTGGCTGGGCGTAACCTATTACGTTGCGGGCAACCTTGACAAAGCCATCGAACACCAGGAGTTCGTTGTCCAAAACGAAAAAACGTCAGACCAGGTCACTGGCCTCGCTTCCTACTATATGACCAAAGGGTTCTATCAGAAAGCGGAGGATATCTGCCGGTCCTTCCTTAAGGATGTCGAGGATAATGCTTATGTTCACTCAATGATAAGTTGCAGCTGCCTTTGCCGGAGGCAATTCGACCTTGCTATTGCCGAGCAGGAAAAAGCCTATCTCCTTGACCCAACATTGAAGGATTACATGGGCTGGATTCTATTCTGCAAAGACGATCTCGCCGGGGCGGAGAAGATCCTAGGCAGTGATGCGTTTCCTCTGATGATGATTCGCGGACAATTCAATAAGCACGTCAACCTGAGCCGGCGGAGCCTGGAGGAATCGAAAGGGAACAAAGAAAAGGAGGCCGGAGCCTATAGGGGATTGGCGAGCGCGTTATCTATAGCGGGTCGTTATGAAGACGCCTATCAGGCTTTTGGTCAGTATCTGAGGCTCTCCGCCGAGTATCGAAAATCGGCGGGGGAATCCGGCTTGCCCTATTTGCCGAGCCAGCAGAAGAGTGATCTTCTCTCCAAAGGACAAATCCAGGCGGAAATAAAATCCTTTGATGAAGCCAAAAAGACGGCCGAAGAGCTGAGATCTTTGATCGAGAAAGGCATCAACACCAAGGAGCTGCGGAATTATGAATACATCCTCGGGCTGATCGACCTCGGAAAGAAGAGCTATCGTCAGGCCGCGGATCTCTTTAGCAGAGCATGCGGTCGGCTAGATTTCGAAAATTATGGTTATGGTGGTTTGGGTGTTTTCGCGCACGCCAGTTTCATTGATGCCCTGGCCCGGGCCCTCTACGAATCAGGAGAGCTGGACAAAGCCCGCAAAGAATATGAAAAGATCACGCTGCTAACAATCGGAAGGCTTTCTTATGGAGATATCTACGCCAGGGCGTACTACATGCTGGGGAAGATCGCCGAGCAGCAAGGGGACAAGACACGGGCCCGCGATAGCTACCGCAAATTCCTCGACCTCTGGAAGGACGCCGATGCGGGATTGCCCGAGGTCGCGGACACGCAGAAGAGGCTGGCGGCCCTTGAGTTGAAATGATCTACAAAAGGGAGCGAGGTTGATCTCGAGAGCGGAAGATGAAATGCCCCAAGTGTCACTTTGATAATCCCGCCGATACCAACTATTGCGGTAAATGTGCGACGCCGCTTCCTCCGTCCAAGGATACTCCTGACTCCAGAACCGAGACCGTAGGCACGCCCATCATAGAGCTCACCACAGGCTCGACCTTTGCCGGCCGTTACCAGGTCATCGAGGAGCTGGGCCACGGCGGCATGGGGCGGGTTTATAAGGTCTTCGACACCAAGATCAAGGAAAAGATAGCCCTCAAGCTGATCAAGCCCGAGATCGCCTCGGACGAGGACACGATTGAGCGCTTCAGCAATGAGATCCGGCTGTCGCGCAGGATTGGGCACCGGAACGTCTGCAAGATGTTCGACCTGAGCGAGGCCGAAGGCGCCCACTTCATCACCATGGAGTATGTCTCGGGCGAGGACCTGAAAAGCATGATCCGGATGTCGGGCAGCCTGAGCATCGGGATGGTGCTGAGCGTCGGCAAGCAGGTTTGCGACGGCCTGGCCGAAGCCCATAGCCTTGGCGTCGTCCACCGGGACCTGAAGCCGCAGAACATCATGATCGACAAGGGCGGGAACGCCAAGATCATGGACTTTGGGATCGCCCGCTCGGTCCGGGAGAAGGGAATCACCGGGGCGGGGGTGATGATCGGGACGCCGGAGTACATGAGCCCGGAACAGGCCGAGGCCAAGGACGTGGACCAGCGCTCGGATATCTATTCCCTGGGGATCATCCTTTACGAGATGGCCACGAGCCATGTGCCGTTCACGGGGGAGACGGCCCTCAGCATCGCGATGAAGCATAAGGGGGAAGCTCCCAAGAATCCAAAACAGCTCAACCCGCTTATCCCCGACGACTTGAGTGGGGTCATCCTGAAATGCCTGGATAAAGATAAGACAAAGAGATACCAAGGCGCCTCCGACGTCCATTCCGAGCTGGAGAAGATCGAAAAGGGCATCCCGACGACGGAGCGGGTCGTCCCTGAGAGCAAGCCGATGACCTCGCGGGAGATCACCCTGAAGTTCACGCCGAAGAAGCTTCTTATTCCGGCCGCTGCGCTGCTTGTTCTCATCATCGCGGGAGTGTTCCTTTGGCGCATCATACCCTCAAAAAAGCCTCTCGCGTCGCCTTCCGCCTCCGGCCAGCCGAGTCTCGCCGTCCTTTATTTCGAGAACAAGTCCGGAGACGCGAAATTAGATAGTTGGCGCGACGCTTTGGCTGAACTTCTCATCGAGGACCTCCAACAATCCAAATTTATCCGAGTCGTAACCAGCGAGGAAATGTTCACAATCCTCAAGAGACTCGGCCTGGCCGAAGCTCGAAAATATTCCTCCGAGGACATCGAAAAGATCGCTGCCCAATGCCGGGCGACCCATGTGCTCAGGGGCAGCTTCATCAAGGCGGGCGAGAGTTTCATAATCACGGCCGGGCTTCAGAAGCCGGGCACGGGCGAAAGCTCCAGCCCTCTCAGGCTGGAGGCCAACAACGAAAAAGACATCATCGTCAAAGTGGATGAGCTGACGCGTCAGGTCAAGGAGGGGCTTAATCTCACGGCGGCCCAGATTGCCGGCGACATCGGAAAAGAGGCCGACAAAATCACAACCTCTTCTCCCGAAGCCCTCAAGTATTACGTCGAAGGCCGCAGATACATATGCAAGGGAGAAGGCGAGCAAGGCGTCCCCTTTTTTGAGAAAGCGGTGGAGATAGACCCCGAATTCGCCATGGCCTACAGATCTCTGGCCATGCAGAGGAACGACTTTGCCATATACCGGAAATACCTTAAAAAAGCCCTGGAGCTGAGCGACCGCCTTTCTGAAAATGAGCGGCTGTTAATCGAAGCCAACTGGTATCATTGTGAAGAAGACTATGCAAAAGCTATCGAGGTCCTGGAAAGATTACTGAAGATCTACCCCCATCACGAGCTTGGAGCCTACTGGTTGGCCTATGCTTATGACGAAGTCGGCGATGTTGACAGGGCGATAGAGGGATATGAATTCTGTGTTCAAAGCCTAAGAACAGCCGTCAACACGGGGAACCTGGCGATAGCCTATATGAGAAAGGGCCTCTATCAGAAAGCAGAGGACGTCTGTCGGTCCTTCCTCCAGGATGTCGAGGATAATAGCTACGTTCGCGAGGCGTTATTTACCAGCTATTTGTGCCGGAGGGAATTCGACCCGGCTCTGACGGAGGCGGAAAAACTCTATCTCCTGAACCCTTCGAATAAAGAACTCAAAGGCCGTGTCCTTTTCTGTAAAGACGATTTTGCCGGGGCGGAGAAAATCTTAGGCAAGGATGCACTTCTTCTGATTCGCGGAAAATTCGAAGAGAACGTCAACATTAGCCGCCAGAATCTTGAGAAGTCAAAAGGGGATAAAGGGAACGAAGCTAATGCCTATGGAGGGTTGTCATGGGCGTTGGAAAAAGCCGGACGCTATGAGGAAGCCTCTCGAGCCTTTGACCAGTATCTGAAGCTCTCCGCCGAGTATCGAAAATCGGCCGCAGAAACCAGCCTGCCCTATTTGCCCAGTCAACAAAAAGGTGATCTTTTCTGGAAAGGAAGAATTCAGGCGGAAATCAGATCCTTCGCTGAAGCCCAAAAGACGGCCGGGGAGCTGAAGTCTTTAATCGAGAAGGGCATCAACATAAAGGAGCTCCGGTGGTACGAGTACATCCTCGGGCTGATCGAATTTGGGAAGAAGAACTATCGCCAAGCCGCAGATCTCTTTGGAAGAGCATGTGGCCGCCTTGATTTCGAAACCGAATGGAGCGTCGAATACGCCTCCTTCTTTAATAATCTCGCCCGAGCCCTTTATGAATCGGGAGACCTGGACGAGGCTCGCAAGGGATACGAAAAAATTACGCTTCTTACATTCGGCCGGGTTGCCGACGGCGATCTCTACGCCAAGGCGTACTACATGCTAGGAAGGATCGCCGAGCGGCAGGGGGATAAGGCGCGCGCCAGCCAGAACTTCCGCAAATTCCTCGACCTCTGGAAAGACGCCGACCCCGGCCTGCCCGAGGTTCCGGATGCGAAGAAACGGCTAGCGGCTTTGGGAAGCTGACGTGCCCCCCTAGATCCATCCGGGAATGATGTTCGAAGTGGGTTCAAATCCTATCAGCTCCACCAACCAACATCCCCTTTTTCCCTGATTTTGAACCGTTTCAGGGCGCCTTTTTCTACTCCGTCGCGGACCGCAGGATCCGCACCGGTCCCAGAAGTCCTGACGGCAACAGCGGCGAGTCGGCCCGATAGAACGGCTGCGTTGTGTAGGTGAACTTCTTCGCCGCGTCGGGCTGCTGGTCGCCGATCAGCCGGTTCACCCACAGGTTCGTCACCTTGACCTGCAATTCGTTCGGGCCCGGTTTGATCGTCCCGGTCACCTCGACCCGGAAAGGCGCTTTCCAGACGATGCCCAGCGGCCGGCCGTTGACCGACACCTCGGCCAGGTTTTTCACGTCGCCGAGATCGAGCCACAGCCGCGCGCCGGACTTCATCCAATCGGCCGGCGCCTGGAAGGTCTTGATGTAGGTTCCCGTGCCGGAGAAGTACCTGACGCCCGCGTCGGCGCTCTCGCTCCACGAGGTCAACGCGTCGAGCGTGATCTGCGCGGGCGCCCCGCGCTCAGCCTGGAAACGGACCGTCCAAGGACCCTCCACCGTGCCGAGCGGCGTTTCGATCTCCTGCGGTAGCGCCCTCGCCTGCGTTGTGGCCGGCTTGAGGAATACGACGAACACCGCGTCATAAGGATCGAGGCGCAACGGCACGGTGGTGCGGCCGTTCGCGATCAAGTAAGGGGCCGGCTCCGCCTCGCCGGTGTCGGCATGCCAAAGCTCCGCATCCTTCCCCTGGACCCGGAAGCTCGCTTCCAGCGTCTCCGCGCGTTTGTCGCGGTTGTCAATCCAGAAGACGTCGCCGTCGGCCAGCTTGCGGTGCACGAACAGGAGTTTCGTGTCCGCCCGCGGCTTGGTGTATTCGAAGTCAGGCTCCACTCCCAAGGCGGCCAACGCCTGTCCGATCGTCTGCCCCGTATAGATCTTGCCCTGGCCGTAAGACCGTTCGCCCTCGCCCGAACCCCAGAGCTCGTCGGCGATGGAACGGAACTCCGCTTGATTGTCGCTCAAGCTCGGAGAGTCGACGGGTTTGGAACCCACGACCGCGGCGCCCGCGCCCACCAGCTCGCGGATCTTGCGCAGGACGGGCAGGGTCATGCGCAGGCTGTTGGCATCGAGGGCCAGCACGGCGTAGCTCATGCCGCTCGGCGTCGTGATCCGTCCGCCTTCCGCGGACAGGCGGTGCATGATCGCATCGGCGTTGATGAAGTCGAAATTGTAGCCGGCGGGGATATCCGGGGGCTTCTCTTCAAAGAGGGCCGTGATGTTGGAGTCCTCGCCGTAGAAGTAGAGCACGTCGGCGACGAACTTTCCCTGTTGGAGCATGTAGCAGCTGCGGGCCAGATATGTCGTCCAGGGCTTGGCAAACTCGGCCCAGGTTTCGTGCCGCGTGAACCACTGACCGAACGGCCCGAGCGAGAGGCCCGGGATTTTGTCCGATACCGGCTGATGAACCGACGTGTGGAGGACGAAGCGGTTCAGGCCCATCGCCAGCTCCGTGTCCGCGGTCGGTTTCAGCGTTTCGGGAGACCAACTCCATGCGCCCCGTCTGCCTCCGTAGGCCGTCAGCGATTCCGCGGCCACGAGATTCTGGCCGTAGATGTGAGCCACGGAAGCCGACTCGCGGATATCGACGCTGTACCCGGGCGGCTCGTCACTGGAGCTTTCCGGCGTCCACAGCGCGCTCATGGGGATCTCGGCGTTCCGCTTCACTTCCATCCCGTCTCCGATGAAAGCCCGCCCGGATTCGTGAGATTCTGTATAGCGGCCCATCCCGAGCTTGTGCAAAGAGGCGGAGATCTGGTCGTAGTGGTATTCCGTCGTCAGGTCGCCGATGGTCTTGCGGAGATCCCAGAGGAAGCGGTCGCTCGATTCCGCGCTCTCCACCACGCGGCCGGTCAGGACCGGGAGCCAGGGACGCGGGTCATACCCGCGGCGCTTGGCGAATTCCGAGATCATATCTTCGGTCCAATTCTGAACTCCGGCTTCCCAACTGTCCGTGATCACGAATTGCAGGCCGCGCTTGCCCATCAGAGCGCCCAGCATGTCCTTATACCGGCCCAGATAATTGTTGAGATAGGCCTCGACGTGGCCGCGGTTGAGCTTGTCCACCTCCAGGCCGGTCGCTTCGGGCGAAGCCGGGGCGTTGCGGGCGCCGGTCAGCGAGTAGCCCAGCCGCAGGACGATCCAGCGGCCGGCCGGCGGCGTCCAGTCCAGCCTGCCGTCCCGGCGCATCTTCGAAGTCAAGTCGACGACGTCGGCTTTGCGCACGGCGTCTTGGATCTGAACGGTAGGCGTCGCGAGGCTGTCAAGGTTGGTCGCCGCCGAAAAAGCCGCCTTCTCCTCGAACCTATTCACCCGCGCTCCTGTGTGCAGAATGATCTCGGCAATCTTCGTCCCGGCCGGTTCCGCGGGCGCGCCGCTGACCGGTCCGCCCCGGCCGGCCGCGGGAGGCTGAGGCGTCTTGAACGTCAAGCGGAAGAATTTGGCGGCGACCGCGGGAAACGTAATGGTTCGTTGGGGCGTTTCGCCGCCCGGGATCGTTTCGATCGTTCGAAATTGCCGGCCGTCGTCGCTGGCTTCCAAGGCCTGGCTGCTTTCGCCTCTCCTCTCGGTGTAATAAGCCACGATGCTTAGACCCCGAACGGCCTGAGGCTTATCGAACTCGAACTGGATCCAAGCCTTCTGGTCAACGGGCGCGGCGGGCAGAAAGAGGGTTTTCGCCAGGTCGCCGTCGGTCAGTCCGGCCAGTTCGAATTGACCGCCGCTGCAGGACACTATCGGCTGCAGCTCGGCCATCGAGAGATCGCCGTCCGGCAGGCGATAAGCGACGACCGCGCTGTCGCCATAATATTCGGGAGGGGGCGCGGATGTTCCGCCACCGGATCCTCCGCGCCCGATGTTTTGGAATGGTCCGGTCGTGGATGGAGGCCTGGGCAGAACGCCTTTGAACGGCCGGCCGCCCTCCAGACGGGTCTCGCTCCAGACCAGCTTCTTCATCGCCTGGGCGGGCGGCACCCAAGGGCCTCCGGTCTCGCTCCAGCCGGGTGATCCCGCGATAGCCATCTCCAGACCCAATTGGTCGGCCAGGGTGGCGGCGTATTTGAACGCGTCCTTCCACTCCGGCGTCATGTAGATAAGCCGTTTCTCGACGACCTGCGGCGTATTGAGCGCGGCGTCGAAGTTCTGGAAGCCGCCGATCCCGACGCGCTTCATCCATTCCAGATCGGCCTTGATCCCGTCCTTGGTGATGTTGCCGTTCATCCAGTGCCACCAAACGCGCGGTTTGGCGCTATCCGGCGGGTTTTTGAAGCCGCGCTCGAGGGCATCGCCGGAGTTCTGGGCTCCCGCGGCCCATGTTCCCAGCAGAGTCATGACAACGGCGACCCAGCCTATCCGCTTCGTTTTTTCCCTCGTCCTCATCGGCGTGTCTCCTTTCGCCACGGGTTGAACCTTCCCGCCCCGCTTGATCATGGGGCTACGCCATGATATTTCCAGCCGAGGAGCTATGTCAATGATGAGTAGGGCTAAGATTTCATGTCCCCGAGATTGACACCCTCGCTCGATTTTGATAAAAATACCGGAAGGGAACGATGGCCAAAATACTTTTGCTGGATTTCGAACCCAAGGATCTCGACGACCTGCGCGGCAAGGGCTTCGACGCCGGCCTCCAAGTCACCAACTGGAAATCCCTGAAGGCCGATCCCCTTGTCCTCGACAAGGATTGCCGGATCATCTTTTACGAGGTCCTCCACGACAACCCGGCCAGCCACGTCCACGCGGGCGGCTCGGCGGCCGTCGAAAACCTCGTCGAGAGGGGCGGCTACGTGACCTGCTTCATCGGCCCCAGCGCCCTGTTCCATCTTACGAACGTAATCGGGGTCATTCCCGAGCTCGAGTACAAGGACAATCCCACGCCGGGCGCCGTCGTCCCCGGCCAAGACAAGCCCTTGGACTCCCTGTTCCTCTCGTTCAGCAGGCACATCCTCCACGCCTTCGAGCTCCTTCCCGCCCACTACGCCACCAGCTGGGACATCGACCTCCGCGCGGCGGACCGGGCCTTCAAGGTCCGGGTCCTGGCCCAAAGCGCCGACGGCCTCCCGGTCGCCCTCCTCGCTCAGAGGGGTCAGGGCGGCTATCTTCTGCTGCCCTGGTTCGGCGACAAGAACCTCGAAGTCGCGCAGTTCATCCTCCGCGAGATCCTGCCGACCCTGGCTCCCCAGCTCTTCGCCGAGCAGGGCCATTGGCTCGAGAAGGCCGATTACCAGTTCCCGGAGCTGGGGCGGCTTCAAAAGCAGAGAGAGGAAGTTCAGCGAGAGTATGATGAGATCCTGCGCCGGCTCGACCTCAAGATTAAGGAGGCCAAGTCCAAGAGCCAGGAGCGGTTCCAGCGGCTTCTCGTCGCCGACGGGGCCCAGCTCAAGGGGGCCCTCGTCGAAGCCATGAATTATCTGGGCTGGCAGACCATCGACGTCGACGACTATTGGAAGCGGGTCATCCGCTCCAAGGAGGAAGACCTCTGGCTGTTCGAGAAGAACGACCTCAAGGTCGAGGAGAAGCTGGGCCAGGAGCCCGTCTTCCTCATCAATATTCGGAGCGGAACGGGCGGCGCCGCCGACGAGGACGCCATGCTCCTCCAAAGATACAAGGGCCGGCGGATGCAAGAGTTCGGGAACACGCGGATGAAGTCCGTACTCGTCGGCAATTATTTTTCCGGGCAGGACGCCGGCCTCCGGCCGAATCCGTTCTCGGGACGGATGGCCGAGGAAGCTCAGAAAGACGGGAACGCCCTGCTGACGACCGCCGAGATCTTCCGGGCCGTCAAAGCCCAGAAAGAGGGCAAGCTTTTTATCGAGGACATCCGGAAGCAGATGGCCGGGCGGACGGGCGTCATCAGCTTCGAATTCTGAGGGGCGGCTTAGCCCCGTGGCTGACCGGGAGGACCGATGACTCCGTGGCGACCGGCCGTCGAGCCGACGGGGTATCGGAAGATATGAGCAAGCCGATTCCCAAGGAAGGCATCGTTCACCCGGCGCCGGGGGATCAACTCAAGGAGTTCGTCGGGCTCTATCGCGGCGCCGTCGATCCCGCGGCGGCGGCGCGGTTCGCGGCGCGTTGCGCGCAATGGGGATTGCGCTTCGGCGACGACGAATCCGTCGTGCTGGCCGCCCTCGATACGCCCTGCAAGGTTCAGGAGTTTCTCGACAGCCGGCTTTACTACAACGACGACCACGCGGCGGTCGAACAGGAAGAGACCGCGATGTCGCCGCGCCGCGTCCTCCAGACGGCCATGGCCCATTGCTTCGAGGGCGCCATGTTCGCCTACGCCGACAACTTCCTGCACGGCCACGAGCCCCGCCTGGTCATGCTCGAGGCGAGCCAGGACGCGGACCACAACCTCGTCGTCTGGCGCGACCCGCGCACGGGGCTTTACGGCTCGAACGCGCAATCGAGGTATCCCGGGCTCGTCGGCCGTCCCGCCGACTATCCGACCGTTCGCGCCCTGGCGGAATCGTACGTCCCCCTATATTACAGCGACCGCACGCTCGACCCCAAAGATCTGACGCTCGTCGGCTACTCCGACGAGATCGACCTCGTCGCGGGGTACGGCGCAGCCTGGCTGGGCTCGGAAGAGCCGCTTTGGGACATTTACTACACCTACATCGACGACACCCGGCTGTTCCATTATTTCTCCGACGACCCCGGCCGGCCCCATCTCTACCCTCTCGTCCGCGCCCTCGCGGAGAACTGGATCCGTCTCGACGCGCAGGGCAAGCCCTACGTGAGCGTGGATGATTTGCCGGCGGCCGCGCGGGAGGCGTGGCGGGCGTTCTGGCGCGAGTACGGCCCCGAGGATGGACCCCGCCCCCGGGGAAAGGCGCGCGAGATCGAGAAGGACTTTTTCCGGGCTACCGGAACGACGCCGATCGACCTCGACGACAACGCCTTCGATTTCCAATTCTACCTGGCCGCCGGGCACGGCGTCGAACGCCTGCTGACCCGACGCTGATCAGCTAGCTCTGGGGAGATATTAAACCTTGGGTCGGTTAAACCTTGGGTCGGACCGAGGCAACTCTAATATTGTCAGGATGTTCGGAGCATTTTGCAGGCTATATACAGCCTTAATATGGCCTTTTCACCCTAAAAACATAATAAATCCCCCGCCTCTCTTTCAATTGATATGAACCAGCATCAATGGATTCAATCGCTCTTCGCCACGTTCTTATACCCTGGCGCTCTTTCATTTCGTTCAAAAATTCGCGACTCCCAACGGCGACGCTTTCAGTCCATTGGCTCTCGCGAGCCATCTCTTTTGCCGTCATTTTTTCTGTTATCCAACGTCGCCGAAGGACCCTAAGCTCAGCTATTGTGCCAATCTCGAGATATTTCAATAGACGTCTGTAGTCTACCAAATCTTTACGATGAGGGGCCCTCTCCATTTCATAGAACCCGCTATGAGCCCACTGAATCGGGTGTTTCACTACGCCCGCTCTGACCATATTCAGATCGATATAAGTCAGGCAATTGATTAAATGTATACCATTCTCGATAGCCGTGGCATGATATCGGTCTTCCCAGAAGGCTCCATTTCGGCGCTTCCTAATGTTGAATTCCTGTGCCGTCCTGCCCGCAATCAACTGAAGAGATTTCGGAATTACGTGGGGCTTGTCGCCATCCGCAACCAGAAGATGAATATGGTTAAGCGTCGCGACGAAGTTCAATATCTTGAGACCATAGCGTTTCTTGGCCTGGAATAGCCAGGCCATCCACCTCCGACGATCCTTGGAAAACTTGAGGAGAAATTCTTTTTTATGGCATCGATGGGTGAGATGCCAGATATAGCCGGGAATATGATATCGATTAGCTCTGGGCATGAGTTCTTCCTTCTTTATAATGGACGTTTTCGCGCCCCAAAAAACTCATATTGGGGTTCGAAATCCGAGAAAAAGGCTGATAACTATTTTCTTTCTAAAGGGATAGTCCGGTCCGACCCTCAATATGTCCGACCCTCAATATGTTCCCTCAATATGTTATACTCGACACGCTATATGAAAAAGGGAGGCCCATCATGCGGAAGCGTTTTCTGATCATGGTTTTGGCCCTGTGCTCAGTGTTGAGCCTAGCGGCGGCATCGGATGACCTGGCCAAGGGTTTTATCACCCCCCCCGATTCCGCCCGCCCCTGGGTGTACTGGTTCTGGCTCAACAGCAACATCACTC
Source organism: Candidatus Aminicenantota bacterium (assembly GCA_963702005.1). GTDB lineage: Bacteria > Acidobacteriota > Aminicenantia > Aminicenantales > JAFGBC01 > JAFGBC01. Next base: position 3,854,481 of record OY969696.1, on the reverse strand, counting down.
GCGAAGGGATCACGGCCGACCTCGAGGCCATGAAGCGCGTCGGCATCGGAGGCGTCCTGATCATGGAGGTTGACCAGGGCGCGCCCGTGGGCCCCGCGGCCTTCATGGGTCCGCAGTGGCGGGACCTGTTCAAGTTCGCCGTCGCCGAGGCCGGCCGCCTCGGTCTCGAGATCAACATGAACGACGACGCCGGCTGGAACGGGAGCGGCGGTCCTTGGATCAAACCCGAACAGTCCATGCAGAAGATCGTCTGGACCGAGACCTCCATCGCCGGCCCGCAACGCTTCTCGGGCAAGCTCCCCGCGCCCGCGGCCGATCACGGGTTCTATCGCGACATCGCCGTGCTGGCTTTTCCGACGCCCGGGGATTATCGCATCGCGGATGTCAACATCAAGGCGCTTTACGAACGCGGCAACGTGCCTCCGCCCGCCGAAACAAGCCTGCCTCCCGAAATGGTGATCGCCCCCTCCCGCCTCGCCGATCTCACCGCCCGCATGGGCCATGACGGAAGCCTCGCCTGGGACGTCCCGGCCGGCCATTGGACGATCTTACGCTTCGGTCACACGGGCACCGGCGTCGAGAACGCCCCCGCTCCCGCCAGCGGCCGCGGCCTTGAGTGCGACAAGTTAAGCCGCGAGGGCATCGAAGCCCAGTTCGCCGGCATGATGGCCGAGCTCATCGCCGATGTCGGTCCCGCCGCCGGCCGCGCGCTCGTCGCGACCCACATCGACAGTTGGGAGAACGGCGCCCAGAACTGGACGGCCCGGATGCGGGAGGAATTCAAAGCCCGCCGCGGCTACGACCCGCTTCCCTTCCTGCCCGCGGTCACGGGCCGGGTCGTGGACAGCCTTGAGGTCTCGGAGCGCTTTCTCGACGACCTGCGCCAAACCGTCAGCGACCTCGTCGTCGAGAATTACGCCGGACACATGGCGACCCTCGCCCACAGCCGCGGCCTGCGTCTCTCGATCGAGGCTTATGGCGGCCCCTGCGACGACATCACCTACGGTGGCCGGGCCGACGAACCGATGGGCGAGTTTTGGATCGGCGGCGGCGCCTTCGAAACCCTGAAGATGATGGCTTCTTCGGCGCACATCTACGGCCGTCCCATCCTGGGCGCGGAGTCGTTCACGGCCAACGACCACGAACGGTGGCTCCAGCACCCCGCCTCAATCAAGGCCCTCGGAGACAAGGCCTTTTGCGAAGGCATCAACCGCTTCGTCTTTCATCGCTACGCGATGCAGCCCTGGCTCAACTACCGGCCGGGCATAGCCATGGGACCCTGGGGCTTGCACTACGAGCGCACCTCGACATGGTGGGACGATTCGCGGCCCTGGCACGAATACCTCGCCCGCTGCCAATATCTCTTGCGGCAAGGTACGTTCGTGGCCGACATCTGCTACCTCCAGCCCGAAGCCGTGCCGCAGGATTACCAGGTTAAGAGCCGCAGCGGCTACGACTACGACAGCTGCACGCCGGAGGCTCTGCTCACGAGGATGTCGTTGAAAGACGGACTCCTTGTCCTGCCCGACGGCATGAGCTACCGGGTGCTCGTCCTGCCCGATACGACCCGCATGACGCCGGCCCTGCTGCGCAAGGTCAAGGAATTGATCACCTGGGGCGCGACCGTCATCGGCCTGGCTAAGCCGTCGAAATCCCTGGGCCTCGCCGACTACCCGAAGTGCGACGCCGAGGTCAACGAGCTCGCCGACGAGCTGTGGGGCACGGGCCGCGGCAAGGTCGAGACCGGCAAATCTCCCGAGCAAGTTCTGGCAGGAATGGGCGTGCCTCCCGACTTCTCCGCGCCTCCCTTCGTCCGCTGGATCCATCGCAGCTCCGGCGATACGGAAATCTACTTCGTCGCCAGCGGCGTCCAACGGCCGACCGAGGCGATGTGCGAGTTTCGCGTGACCGGCAGGCGCCCTGAATTCTGGCGGCCTGAGACCGGCGCGATCGAGCCGGCGGCGGTTTATGCGCAAATCGGCGGCGTCACGCGCATCCCCATCAGCTTCGAGCCGAGCGGTTCGATATTCGTGGTCTTTAGCAAGAGCGCCGAATCCTTCGACCAGGTCGTGAGAGTGTCCCGCGACGGCGCGATTATTATCCCGGCGCCCGAACCTAAGGAGAAGACGGTCATCGTCAAGGCCGTTTATGGAGTGTTGGAGGACGCCGCGCGCACTCGCGATGTTCGAGCCAAGGTCCAGGCCATCGCGGACGCCGGCGAAGCGAGCTTCCAGGTGTCGCGTCTGGCGCAAGGCGACGACCCGGCCTTCGGCATCGTGAAAACGCTCGCCATGACCTACACCGCGGGCGGGAAATCCTTCGACGTGCAAGGCCAAGACCCCGAAACGATCGCCCTTCCCCTCTGGCCGGGCATCGAACCCTCCATCGATGTCCGTTGCGACGAGAACGGACGGGTGCAAATCGAGGCGCGCCAGCCGGGCCGCTATGAGGTTAAGACAGCCTCAGGCCGCACTCTCACCGCCCAAATCCCCGTCCTCCCCCCGCCGCTCGATCTCGGCGGTCCCTGGAAGCTGCGATTCCCCCCGAACGCGGGCGCCCCCGAATCCGTCACGCTCCCCGAGCTCGCCTCCTGGACCGAAAATGCCGACCAGGGCGTGAGGCATTTCTCCGGAACCGCGACCTACGCCAAGATGTTCACCGTGCCCGCCGGGATGATCGGCACGAGCCGTCGCGTCTATTTAGATCTGGGCAAGGTCCAAGTCATGGCTCGGGTGAACCTCAACGGCAAGGACCTCGGCCTTGTCTGGAAGCCGCCCTATCGCCTGGACGTGACCGATGCTTTGAAGGCCGGCGAAAACGCGCTCGAGGTTGGCGTCGTCAATCTCTGGGTCAACCGCATGATCGGCGATGAAGACCTGCCCGAGGACAGCGATCGGAATCCCGACGGCACGCTCAAGATTTGGCCGGCTTGGGTTCAGCAGGGCAAGCCGAGCCCGACCGGCCGTACGACGTTCACCAGCTGGCGGCTGTGGAAGAAGGGCGAGCCTCTTGTGGAGTCGGGAATGTTGGGTCCGGTGACCTTACGCGTTGCAGAAAGAGTCGCGGTCAATTAGAGCGAAGCCGCGCGACGGTCGGACCGAAATCCGTCAGAGCGGAGGAAGGACCATGAAGAAAGCCGTTTGGCTTTGTCTCGCCGTCTCGATCATTTTATCGACCTTGTCTTCGGGTCAGAAAGCAATAACCCCTCCGAAAGCCGTCCGCCTGACGGCCGGCGGCTATACGGTTTCGCTTTCGCCGAACGGCGCCGTCATGGCTGTTGAAAAGAAAGGCGGCGGCTCGATCAAAACGGGCGGCCCCGACTCGGCGGGCGAAATCATCTTCAAAGACCGCGCGTTCCCGCTTTCCGAGCCGGTCTCGTTCGAAAAGAAACCGGACGGCCTTCATTATATCTATAATGTCCCGCTTGCTTCCAGGCTCCGCGTTGAGCTTATCTTTCATCTGACGCCGGCAGGCAAATCGGTCAGCTTAGCGAGGGAACTTATTCTCACTGCTCCGGCGTCATCGGCAGGTGCTCCCGCTTCCCAGCCCCAGCCTCCTTCCCTGGCCAGATTCGGCGCGGACCTCACGGTCCGCCTCCCCATTGCCCCATTCAAACTCGGTCCCGAAACCTGGCTTCCGCTCAAGAACGGCCTCGGCCAAGCCATGGCCGATGCCAGACAGGCCGCCTATCGCTTCGCCGGCGTCCTTCGCTCCGACGGAGTCGCGCTCGCCATACCCATGGTCAGCCTCGTTTCAAAGGAATTCGCCGATCGCGTGACGCTTTCCCTTGATCCTTATTATTCCGTCCTGTTCTCGCGCGATTCCATCGAATGGACCTATCCCGCTTCCATCGGGCTCGAAAACGGCCGCGAGAGCCGCTCCATGTCCCTCACGTTCCATCCCGGAACTCCCGACGACGCCCTCGCCGAGTTCTACCGCGCCGCTCTTCCCGATATCCCGCCGGGTCCGTCCTGGCTCCACGACGTCGCCATGGTCGATTATGATTACCTGAGCGAGGCCGGCCGCGGCTGGTTCGCTGATATCGATGCCCTGGCTTCTTCCATCCCGACCCAGGACCGCTCGAAAGTCCTTCTTTGCCTCCACGGCTGGTATGATTTCGTCGGCCGATACTCGTTCGACCGCGCCGCCAAAAAGCTCGATCCCTCCTGGACCGCCTTCTCCAACTACCCGAACGTCCGAAAGAACTTCCCTTTAAGCGTTCCCGTCGCCCTCACCATCAAAAAAATGCATGACCGCCTCTCCTATGCCCGTTCGCGCGGTTTCCGCGCCGCGCTCTACTTCGGCGACGGGATGAACGCCGGCGAAGGCCTCTCCGACATTTTCGCCCCGGACCGCGTCCTGAGGTGGGGCGGATGGCAGGGCCCGGACACCAAGGGCAAGACCTACGTCCAGAATCCGCTCTGCCCCGAGGTCCGCGATTTCTTCCTCGACTATGTTAAGGCCCTCCTCCAAGAATACGGCAGCGACCTCGATGCCCTGGTCTGGGACGAGACGTTCCATGTGCCCGAGGGAAGTCTGGGCTCGGACGCGCGCCCCGGTTATGCCGACCGGGCCATGATGCGCCTCGTTAAGGACATCACCGCCGAGGTCCGCGCCTTCAACGGCCGCGCCGGCCGGGAGGTGGCCTTCCTGGCCTCGGACTGCATCGGCGTCTTCAACTGGGTGACGAAACCTCCCTATGCCCTGGTTGCCGACGGCAGCTACCAGGACACCCACTGCGCCCCCGAGGCCTGGTCCTACGGGATCTTTCCCAATTATCGCAACGTCCTCTGGTCCTGCAACTGGGAGCCGGTCACCCACTGGGATTACACCGAATTCGGCGCTCGCAATTACCAGACCCCCGTGGCCGTCTCCAACGGTTGGGGAGATTATTGCGGATTCGCCCGGATGTCGCCCGCGATGAAGCGGAAGGTCCTGGCGCTTTTCGATTGGCGCAAGCGGTTCAAGACGCGGTATCTCCCGATCGAAAAACTCCCCAACTATAAAGGGAACCCGGTCGTCCAAAGCATCGCCGATGAAGCAGCCCCGGGAATTTCTAGCCTAAGCTGGGACACGGAGGGCGGCGACAGGGTGGACACGAACCTGTTGAGGCCGGATTCCTCGGTCAAGATCCAGTTCCTTGCCGAGGGCGCTTGGCGCGATTCGCGGATGACAAAGCGCCGCGTCGAGGACAACGGAGCCGTTATTTATGACCTCGAAGCAGGAAAGGCGCGCCTCACCTGGAGGATCGAACCCGGCGCAATCCGCGGCGTTGGGGACGAAATCAGGTTCGTGATCACGGCGGCCAAGGGCCGGGCGGAACAGGTTCGCCTTTTCCTACCCTTCGACCCCAAAACCACGCCGACCACCGTGCTTCCCAGTATATGGCAGAACGACGAGGTTTTTCGCCTGCCCGCGGTCATCAACGCTCCCGACTTCGGCCCGATGCTCTTGAAAGAGGCCGACGGACGGGATGTTCGCGGCCGGCTGGAAGGGAGCCGTAAGGACAAGGTCGCGGACCTCACGCTCGAGTTTCCGGAGATCGCCGCCGGCAAGCCTGTCACTCTGACCCTCACGCCGCTCCTACTTCCCGCCCCTCCGGATCTTCATGACACCGGCATGTGGCTCTCCGCCCGCCGCGGCTGGCTCAATGCCCTTCAGCCTTGCGCTCGCTGGGGAGAGCCGGGAAAGCCGTTCAGCGCGCCGGCCGGCATCCTTGGCAACAACGTTATTAGCGATCCGGCCAGCTGCTCGCTCTGGTTCTATGCCGACCAGGCTTTCTGGACGCCCGAGCCCGCTCCCACGATCTCACTCATGCCCCTCGTCCGCCGGACGATCGATTATTGGCTCGACCGGCGGATGAAGAGCGACGACACGGGCCGCTTAACGGGCGAGGTCACGGGCTATTGGGATTACGGAAATTTCCTTGACGCCGAAGCTTCGCCGCTCATCTCGGCCTGGGACTATGTCGAAGCGACCCGCGACCTCGACTGGCTTAAGGCGAGGATCGAACGCCTCGAGCTCGTGGCCGATTTCCTGGCCCGGCGCGACGTCGACCGCGACGGCTTTGTCGAAGCGACTCAAAGCGGAAACCGCGGCGCGCTCGTCCAGCCCAATCGGTCCTGCGCCTGGTGGGATGCGTTGAACTGCGGCCACAAGGACGGTTACACCAACGCCCTCATCTACCGCGCTTGGCGCTGCCTGGCCGACCTTGAGGCGAAGCTGGGGCGGCTCGAACGAGGCGCCGCCTACACCCGTCTGGCCGCAAAGCTCAAGATCGTCTATGCCAAGACTCTCTACAATCCCCGAACCGGATGGCTGGCCTGGTGGAAGAGCGCGGACGGCGAGCTCCACGATTACGCGTCGCCGACGCTCAACGGGCTGGCCATCGAATACGGGCTGGTCGATCCGGCGCTCGGGCGCCGGATTCTCGACAGGCTTTGGCAAAAAATGACCGAGGCGGGTTTCACGCGGTTCGACCTCGGGGTTCCGCCGATGCTCGCCCCGGTCCGCCGCAGCGATTATCTGCTGCCGGACGCCATCGGCATCCCTCAACGCGAGGACGGCAAGGACACCTTCGGCCAATATATGAACGGAGGGATCACCGCCGGCCAGGTCCTCCATTTTCTCGCGGCGCACTACGTCCTCGGCGAACCCGACCGGGCCGACAACGTCCTACGGGCCATGCTCGAGCGCCAGAGGCGGGGCGAGTTCGAGAACGGCGTCCGCGACGCCGGGAGCGAGGGCATCGATTGGACGACCTGGGACGGCAAGCCCAGCGGCTATGAAGGCTATCTCGCCGACAGCTTCCGCTTCCTCCAGGCGGTCCTCCTGCGCGAGCCGGCCTTCAGGGCGCGCCTCTATCGTCCGCTCGCCCGCTGAACATCCCGCGTTCTTTGCCCGCTGCCGCGAGCGCCTCGGCCTAGCGGTATTTCGCCAGCAGCGGGTCCAGGCGAGGGTTGCCCCAGACACCTTTCCAGAGGGGGATGCCCCGGATCCAGGCCGGCGAGATCCAGGACGGGATCGAGAGCAAGTGTTCGATCTCCCGCAGGGCCGCGTCGGTCTCTCCGATGATCGCGTAGATGCTCGCGAGGTCCTGCACGTGTCCGAGGCCGTATACGGCGTCCTTCTCGATCGGGAGGAGCTCGGTGCCCCGCCGGCCTTCGCGGATCGCCTCGGCCTTCCGGCCGAGCTCCGCATAGGCCAGGCCGAGCGAGCTGTGGAGGCGGGGATCGTCGGGGTGCGCGGCCAGCTCCGCCTCCAACATTCGCGCCGCGCGCTCAAACGCCGCCCTGGCCGGGCCGGGCTCGTTCAGCCACCGATGGGCGAGGCCCACGAAGAGCGCTTTCGGCATCGCCCACATCTTCTGCCGGATCCAGTCTTCGGGGGATTCGTCGAGACGCCGGAGGGCTTCCCGATAGCGGCCTTCGCCGGCCTCCTGCCAGAACCACGCCCACAGCCACCATTCATGATCCTTGGAAACGAACTCGAGGGCCGCGCGCGCCTCCGGCACGGTGCCCTTCCAGCTCCAGTAATTGAAGGCCTTGGCCAGGTAGGGCCACGCCTGGTCGGGAGCGAGCGTGATGGCTCGGTTCGCGTACTCGAGCGCCTCCGGATAGCGACGGGTCCACCAGCAGGTGATCGAGCTCTCTTCGGCCAGGTCCGAGTCTTGGGGGCTCAGTTCGAGGGCGGCCCGATAGCCCGCCAGGGCCTCCTCGTACCGTCCCTGCATGCGGAGCAGCTCGGCCTTGGCCGAGGCGACCTCCGCGCTGTCCGGCAGCGCGCGGCCGGCGAGCGTGAACTCCTTCAGGGCCGCGTCGGGATCGCGCTCGGCCCAGGCGTGGTAGAATCCGGCGGCCAGGTGGACCTCGGGAGCGTCCGGCGCGATCGTCCGGGCGCGCTCGAGCGCTTGCCGCGCGCTCGCCCGCCGCGCCTCCGACAGATCCTCGCGCAGGTAATACAGCCGCGCGTGGGCCTTGGCGAGCTGGGCGAAGGCCAGCGCGAAGCCCGGGTCCAGCTCGACCGCCCGCTGGTAGCTCGCCAGCGCCTGCCGCCAGACCTCCACCGAGAAGTGGGGCTGCGATTCATAATACCGGCCCCGTAGATAAGCGAGGTAGGCTTCGGGGTTGTCCGTGGGCCGGCGTGCCAGGGTCGCCCGCTCGGCCATCCGGAGCTCGACGCCCAGCCTGGCGGCGACCGTCTCGGCGATCTCCGATTGGATGGAGAACACATCTTGAAGAATGCGATCGAAGGCGGCGGACCAGACTTCCGTGTCGTCGGCGACCCGGACCAGCTTCGGCGTGATTCTCACCCGGCCGTGCGGCTCGCCTTCTCGATCCCAGCGGACCGTTCCATACAGGATGTAGGCGACGCCGAGCTCGCGGCCGATGTCGCGGCTGCTCTTGCCCTTGGCGTCATACCGCTGGGCCGTCGCCGATGACCTGATGCTCAGGCCGCTCAGCGCCGCGAGCCGGCTCGTGACCTCCTCGGTCAGCCCGCCGGCGAAGTATTCGTCCTCGGCCGGGCCGAGGTTGTTGAACGGAAGGACCACGACGCTCTGCCGGCTCGGCCCCGCCCGTGTCTTCGCCAACCGCACCCAGAGGCCGGCGGCGACGGCGACCAGGACGACCGCCGCGGCGACCGCCACGGCCGTCCGGCGGCGCGCCGAACGCCGCTGAGCGGATTCGCCCAGGAGCTTCTTGAGATCTTCCAGCTCGTTTCTTAGGTCGGCGGCCGTCTGGTAGCGCCGCTCGGGGTCCTTCTGGAGGCAGCGGCCGACGATTCGTCCCAGCTCGCCGGGGAGACTCGGACGCGTCTCGTTAAGCGGCCGCGGGCCATCGCGCAGAATCGAGGACGCCAGCGACGCCCAGGTGTCGCCGGTGAAGGGACGCCGTCCCGCGGCCATCTCGTAGAGCACGACGCCCAGCGAAAACAGGTCGGAGCGGGTATCGACCGGCTTGCCCTCGATCTGTTCGGGCGACATATAGGGCAGCGTGCCGAGGATCTGCGGCCCGGACGTCTCGAGGCTCGCGGTCGGAACCTGAGACTGAGCCGGGTCGGGCGCGGCGGCGCGCGGTTTCAGCGTCGCCAGGCCGAAGTCGAGGATCTTCGCCCGGCCCCCGTCGGTCACCATGATGTTGGCCGGCTTGAGATCGCGGTGGACGATGCCCTGACGGCCGGCGGCCGTGAGCGCTTCGGCGAGCTGGACGGCCAGGTCGAGCAGCGGCGCGACGGCCATCCCCGACGCCGGAATCAGCGCGGACAGCGGCCGGCCGCGCACGAGCTCCATCGTCAAGAACGGCAGCCCGCCGACGCGCTCGACCGAATGGACGGCGACGATATTCGGATGTTCGATGGCGGCCAGCGCCCTGGCCTCGCGCTCGAAACGGCGAATGCGGTCCGGGTCGGCCGCCGCCTCCCGCGGGAGGACCTTCAGCGCGACGCTCCGGTCGAGGGAGAGCTGGCGGGCCTCGTAGACGGTCCCCATCCCGCCCCGGCCGATCTCGCGGAGGATCTCGAAATCCCCGAACCGGCGCGGAAGCTCGGGCGGCCGGGCATCGGTCTGGGCGTCGAGGTCCGGCCCTCCGTCTCTAGGGTTGGACAAATCACCCTCCTGGCTACGTTTGAATGGTAGTGCCGGATGAGGGATAATGTCAAGGCGGGCCCTGGAACGGGCCTTTTTTCAGGAAGCGCATCGTGCGCGGCTCTTTTTCCAGATGATAGACGATCAGGCGCTGGTGCGTCCGGCCCACCGCCTCCAGGGCTTCGGGGGAGAAGGGAGCGGCCGCCTCGGCCAGCGGGGGGTTCTTTTTGGCCCAGACCGTGAAGGATTGGACCTCGAGTTCGACGGCGTCCCTTTTCTCGGGCGCGCAGATATCGCAGTAAACGCCGTCACGCTTGGGCGAGAGCCAGCCCGGCTCGGCCAGCGGCTTCCGGCATCTCTTGCAGCGCTTAAACTCGGGCAGCCAGCCGTTGATCCTCAGAAACCAGGACTCGAAATAGCGGCTCAGCAGCCGGACGTCGACCCTCTCTTTGAATCCTCGCAATAGAGTCAACATGAGCCGGTAGAGAAGGTCGTCGCGGGACCGGGATGGCGAGAACTCCTCGATGAGCTCGGCGAAATAAGACAAGGCGCAGGCGACGTCGAGGTCCTTCTGAACGTCGAAATAGGATTCGAGGAGGTCGCAGTTCGAGATCGTGACCAGCTCCTGGCGCTCCTTCTCGTAGTAGAAGGCCCGGACGTGGGACATTGGCTCCAGGCTCGACCCGAACCGGTTCCCGAACTTGCGGGCGCCCTTGGCGACGCCCTTAAAAACGCCCTTGTCCTGGCTGAAGACGACGACAAGCTTGTCCTGCTCCCCGATCGGATAGGTCCTGAGGATGACGGCTTCCGATTGCTCGAGCGGCATGGGGCGGCGGCCTTCGGCCTCAGTCGATGAAGGTGATGTTCAGGGCCTTGACCCGGTCCTTGAGGACTTGTTCCTCGACCCCGAGCGCCTGGGCCGAACGCCCGAGGTCCCAGCGGTTCCGGGTTAAGATCCGGTGGACGAAGCTCCGCTCGAATTCCTCCAGGGCCTGGGGGAGGGATCGTCCCCCGGCCAGGCCGGGCGTGGACTCGATCTCGCGGGCCTCGACCAGGAGCGAGAGGTGGGAGGCGGCGATCTCGGGTTCGGCGACCATGATCACGAAGCGCTCGATGACGTTCATGAGTTCGCTGACGTTCCCCGGCCAGGTGTAGTTCAGGAAGGCCTCGATGGCCTGGGACGTCATCGTCTTGGGTTTCTTCCCGTACTCGTCGGCGAAATAGAGGAGGAAGGCGGCGATCAGGACCGGAATATCTTCTTTACGCTCCCGCAGGGGCGGGATGACCAAGGGAATGACGTTGAGCTTGAAGAAGAGGTCCTCCCGGAACTTGCCCTTGGGGATGAGCTCCTTGAGGTTCTTGCTGGTCGCGGCGATGAGGCGGACGTCGATCGGGATCGGTTCGGCCGAGCCGAGCGGCTCGTACTCCTGCTCCTCGATGACGCGGACGAGCTTGGCCTGGGTCTTGAGGCTCATCTCCCCGATCTCGTCCAGGAACAGGGTTCCTCCGTCGGCCAGCAGGAACTTCCCCTTCTTGTCCTTGCCGGCGTGGGGCAGATGGTCCCGGACGTAGCCGAACAGCTCGTTCTCGATGACATCGTCGGGGGCGGCCGCGCAGTTGATCTCGACGAAGCGGCGGTCCCTGCGCTGGCTCTGCTGGTGGATGAGCCGGGCGATGAACTCCTTGCCGGTCCCGTTCTCGCCGTAAATGAGGACGCGGCCGTTCGAGGGGGCGGCCGTCGCGATCTCCTCGCGCAGCTTGCGGATCGAGCGGCTTTCGCCGACGAGGTGGTAGCGGGTCTTGGCCTTCTCCCGGAGCTGGACGTTCTCCTCCTCGAGCTTGCGCTGCTTGAGGGCGTTCTGGACGGTCACGATGACCTTCTCGAGCGATAGGGGCTTCTCCAGGAAGTCGAAGGCGCCCAGCTTGGTGGCCTGGACGGCGGTCTCGATCGTCCCGTGTCCCGAGATCATGATGACGGGGGGGTTGTCCTCGGAGTGCTTGACCCGCTTGAGGACGTCGAGCCCGCTCATCTCGGGCAGCCAGACGTCCAGGAGCAGGAGGTCGAAGTTCTGTTTGTCGAGGACGCGGAGAGCGTCCTCGCCCGTCTCGGCGGTCTGGATCCCGTAGCCCTCGTCCTCCAGGATGCCCTGGAGGGAGGAGCGGATGTTCGATTCGTCGTCGATGACCAGGATCTTTTCTTTGTTCATGGCGCGCGGCTCTCGTTTGAGGTCGAGTTCAGGCCGGGATCCGGATCGTGAACTTGGCCCCGTTCGGCTTGAGGTTCTCGACGCCGATCGTCCCGTTGTGCTCGCTCACGATCTGGCTGACGATGGCCAGCCCCAGACCCGAGCCCTTCTTCTTGGTCGAGAAGTGGGGCATGAAGAGCTTGCCCAGGTCTTCGGACGAGATGCCCGGGCCCGTGTCGGAGACCTCTATTCTAACCATTTGTTCGGATTTGTCAAAGGCCGTCGCGATCCGGACCGTCCCCTTCTTGTTCATGGCCTCGATGGCGTTGTCGATCAGGTTGATCAGGGCCCGCTTCATTTGCTCCGGGTCGAGCTGGAGGGGCGTCGGCAGGTCCGAGGCCAGGAGCGTATCGAACCCGATCTCCTCGAAAATCCCCTCGAACAGGACGACGACCTGGCCGACGATGGCGTGGAGGTCGGCCGCCTGGAGACGGACGCTCGGCATCCGGGCGAAGGTCGAGAACTCGTCGACCAGGGATTTGATCGTCCGCGTCTCCTGGATGATCGTCCGGGCCCCTTCCTGGACGACTTCGGCCGAGCGCTCGTCCCGTTTCTGGAGGGTTTTAATGATTCGCTCGGCCGAAAGCTGGATCGGCGTCAGGGGGTTCTTGATCTCGTGGGCGACCCGTTGGGCGATCTCCTTCCAGGCCGCGATCCGCTGGGCCTTGATGAGCTGGGTCAGGTCGTCGAGGACGACGATGACGCCGGCGAACTCGTTGGCCGGGGTCCGGAGCGGCGAAAGGGCCAGGGCGACCGTTGTGCTCTGGCCGTTGGCGCTGATCCGGACTTCCTTGTCCGAGAGGCGGTAGCGGTTGCGGAATCCCCAGTCGATCGTTTTGACGACCTCCTCGTAGCGGGGGTTGGCCAGGACCTCCCGGTAGCCCCGGCCGACGATGTCCGGTCCGGGGAGGACGAGCATGTCGCGGGCCGAGGGATTGATGGTCGTGACCAGGCCGGCCGCGTCCAGGGTGATGACCCCGGTCTGGATGTTGTTGAGGATGGTCTCGATGTACTCCTTGCGGTCCTCGAGCTCGGAGGTCTTCTGGGCGATGTGACCCTGGCTCTGCTTGAGGTCGTAGATCATCTGGTTGAAGGACTCGATCAGGGTCCCCAGCTCGTCGGTCGCCGTGTCCTCGACCCGGACGGAGAGGTTGCCCCGCGAGACTTCCCGGGTCGCTTGGGCCAGCTTCTCGATCGGAACCGTGATGCCCTTAGCCAGGTGGAAGCCGATCCAGGTCGCGGCGAAGACAATGAGGAGGGTGATGAAGAGGAGCGTCATCAGGTAGAAGGTCTTGACCGGGACCTTCTGGCTCTTGAGCTGGCCGTAGCGGTCGACGTAGGCCGAGATGTTGGCGATGCGCTGGGTGTAATTCTGGGCGAGGAACTTGCCGGTCGCGACCAGGACGTTGCCGACGCCGGGGAGGTTGAACGAGACGCCGCGCCGGATCATCTCCCCGCTCCCGAGCGGCTCGATGCTCCTCAGCAGCTCGCCAAGCTGGGCCCGCTTGACGATATTTTTCTTGAGGTCCTGATAGTCCTGGAGGGGGAGGGCCGGATTGAGGTAAGTGAAAAGCTCCTCCTCCTCGAGGAATATCCCGATCTCGTCGAGCCGGTATTCGGACAGCTTGTCCCGGATGTACTCGCGGAGAGCGACCCGGCTCTCGGGGGCGACGAGGTCCTGGCGCTTGATGGTCCGGGCCAAAATCTGGGCGTAATGATAGGTGATCTCCTCGCTGCTCCGGTAGAAGCCGTCCGCGACGTTCTGGGTGTCTTCGAGAATTTTGTCCAGGGGCGTTTGGAACCAGCTCTCGATGTTGCGGGAGATGAGGTCGCTGGCGAACAGGAAGAGGAGGAGGGTCGGGATGAAGGAGAGGGCCGTGAAGAAGAAGACGAGCTTCGTCTTGAAGTGGGAGCCGGCCACCTTCCGCTTCCGTTCGATCCGGAGCTTGATGAGGTTTCGGCCGAGCAGGAGGGCCAGGATCAGAAACAGGAGGAGGACGATGATCTGGAGCGAGGAAAGGAGGATCTTGGTCAGAGAGGTCGGCGAAAATTCCTGGGATTCCCGGATGAAGAAGGTGATCGTGAAGAAGAGGATGATGAGGAGGATGATGAAGGCCCCGGTGATCCGGGAGCCCCGCTGCTTGGCGTTGGTCGGTTCCATGTCCTACTTCCAGAAATCGCCGAGGTTGGCGGGCGTCACCCGGATGTTCTTGACGACGGCCCCGGAGCGGCCGAAAAGCTTCAAGGGCTTGCCGTTGAGGACGCCCGAGACGCCGCCCGCGTTTCCGATATGGATGAGGAGCTCGGAGCGGGCTTCGATCCGGACCGAGGCGCCGGGCGCCTCGATGCCGTCGAGCTTGACCGCCCCGTCCGCGAAAACCTGGATCCAGGTCGATTCCGAGAAGGCGAGGTCGAGGCGAAGTCCTTGGATTTTCTCGGGGGCGGGGGCCGCGACCTCTGCGGCCGGGGGCTTGACGGGGACTTGAACGGGAAGGGAGGACGGGGCCTCGGTTTGGGCCGCCGTCGGAGAGGCGAGGGGCCGCTCTCCGCGGTTTTTAAGGAAGACGAATAGGGTCAGGGCAATAATGGCGATGCCGAAAAGGAAGAAGGCCGCGTTCATAAGATAGGGATGGCCGGCCTTGGCGACGATGAGACGCTGGGGCGCCTCCCCGAGCGGCTTTCGTCCCGAACCCGTCTTGAGGCCGAGGGCCCGGTAGCGCTCCAGGGAGTCCTTCTCGTCCAGGCCGACCGCTTTGGCGTAGGAGCGAACGACGCTCCGGGCGAAGAATTCGCTGGGAAAGGAGGTCAGGTCGCCCTCTTCCAAAGCCTTGAGATACCTCAAACTAATGCGGGTCGCGGCGGCGATCTCCTCGAGCGAGATCCCCTTCGCCTCCCGTGCGCTCCTGAGGTCCGGACCGAGGGGGGACATGCTAAGGAAAATTGTAGGTTAAGCCCGGGAGACTGTCAATAAACGCTTCCTTGTCCGCGCCCGGGATGGTCATGCCTTGAGGAACTTCGAAACCGAGGTCAAGCTTCCCAGCCAGCCGATCGCGCCGCCGGCCGCGACCAAACCCAGCCCCTGAGAGAAGGAGAGGTAGCGGAAGTTCAATAATTCTTGGAGGGCGCCCAGCGACGACCCTAAGTAGAGGGGGAAAATCTTGATCAGGACGAGGAGGAGAAGAAGCGAGACCAGACTCCCCAGGATGCCCAGGATGGTGCCCTCGATCAGGAACGGGACGCGAATGAAGGTGTTGGTGCCGCCGACCAAGCGGAGAATCTCGATCTCGTTCTTGCGAGACAGGACGTTGAGCTTGATGACGTTGGAGATGATGAAGAAGGAGGCCAGGATGAGGATTCCGCCCAGGAAGAGACCGATCGCCCGGGCCAGCCGGCCCAGGGAGCGGACCTTTTCGACCCAATCCCGGTTGTATTGGATGTCCTCGACGCCGGGCGTCGCGGCCATGCTCTGGATGAAGGCCGTCACGGCTTCGGGCCGCGCCTGGTCCGCCCGGAGGACCACCTCGACCGAGGCCGGAAAAGGATTGACCTTGATGTTGTCGAGGACGTCCTTGAGCTCGGGGAAGCTCGCCAGAAATCGCCCCTTGGCCTCCTCCTCGCCGATGACCCGGAGGGAATCGACGACGGGGGAGCGGCCGGCCTTGTCCCGGATGAGGCCGACGTCCTTGCCGGGGAGGTCCTTGTTCAGATACAGGGTGATGACCAACTTTTTCCCGAGCTGGGCGGCGATATGCTGGAGGTTGTTGGACAGCGACCAGAAAACGCCCAGGATCAGGAACGACAGGCAGATGATCGTCACCGAGAACAAATTCCGCATCCTGAACTGCCAGAGGCTGCTCAGGCCGACCCCGACCAGGTACTTCAATTTTCGGAGGATGGGAGTGCGTCCTTTCCCAAGAGCTTGCCGGCCTGGAGGAAAAGAATCTTGGACCCGAAGTGCCGGATGAGCTCCTTGTCGTGGGTCCCGATGATGACGGTCGTCCCCTGCTTATTGATTTCCTTGAACAGGCTGATGATCTCGAAGGCCAGCTCGGTGTCGAGGTTGCCGGTCGGCTCGTCGGCCAGGAGGATCTTGGGCGCGTTGACGATGGCCCGGGCGATGGCGACCCGCTGCTGCTCGCCGTAGGAGAGATGGGAGGGGGGGTCGCCGAGCTTGTGCTGGAGGTTGACCATGCGCAGGGCGTTGAAGACGCGGCGGCGGATGTCCTTGCGGGGGACGCCCAGGACCTGAAGGGGGAGGGCGACGTTCTCGAAGACGGGCCGGTGAAAGAGAAGCCGGAAGTCCTGAAAGACGATCCCGATCATCCGCCGCAGCCGGTAAATGCCGTGGTCGGGGATGCGCAGGATGTTGACGCCCTCGATGACGATCTGGCCCTCGGTCGGGATGAGCTCGCGGAAGATGATCTTGAGGAGGGTCGTCTTGCCCGACCCGCTCGGCCCGGTCAGGAAAACGAAGTCCCCCTTCTTGACCCGGAGCGAGATATCGGACAAGGCCCAGTTGGGACGTTGGTACTGATGCCAGATGTGGAAAAGCTCGATCAAGTTGTCGCTGACAAGCATCAAGACCTCGCCCGAACGCTCTTAGAGCGTGAACAAGTACATGAACCAGCCGAACAGGAGGGCGCCGCCGACCATGATCAGGAAGACGAACAACCCGTAGCGGAGGCGGGCCTTCCGATCCTGGCGCCGGATGAAGGCCAGGACGAGGGCCGTGAAGAAGGCGTAGACGACCATGGACAGCAGGTGGCTCTCGAAGATCATTTCTTCTTCCCCACGGCGATATCGTGGGCGTCCAGGGCGATGAGGTAGTTCAGGAGGCCGGCGCCCGCGATATAGGCCGTCCCGAACTCGAAGGTCATCCGCTCCAAGGCGCCCTGCCCGAAGCCCAGGAGGCGGGCGAGCCCGTAGACGAGGAGGTTTCCCAGGTCGGCGAGGAAGGCGAGGATGGTCAGCGGGTTTTCGGTCTGGAAGGGATAGATGCGCCCGCCCATGGCCAGGCCCAGGGCCGTCATGGCGGCGATCGAGACGAAGAAGATGGCGCCGCGAAGATATTTTTTCTGGACGACGTGGCCCAGGCCGGGGACGATCCAACCCAGGATGGGGGCGACGACGACTTTCGGTTTCATGTCCGGTGTCCCATATTATAGAAAAGAGGAGAACAAATCAAGCCCGGCTTCGTTCGGGGTGTGGGGCTTAGCTACACCCCTCCTCAAAACGCCATCATCACGCGTGTGGAAAAGTATACCGGTCCAATCGGTGTGTTAGAATAGCGGCATGCCGGAGTTGCCCGAAGTCGAAACCGTCGTGCGCGGGTTGATGGTCCGGATCCTGGGCCTGGTTATTGAGGGCGTCCGCGTCCGGTCGCCTCACCTCTTGAAGGACGCTTCGACGGCCGACCTGCGGGCGCTCCGCGGGAAAGCGATCCTGCGGGTTCGGAGGCGCGGCAAGCTCATTCTCGTCGACTGCGAGGGCGGCCGGACGATCGTCTTCCATCTCAAGATGACAGGCCAATTCCTGTTCTCGCCGGCGCCGGCCCGGCCGGACAAGCACACCCATGCCGTCGTCACCTTCCGGAATGAGCCGAGACGGCTTCTGTTCCGGGACGTCCGGAAGTTCGGGTTCATGAGCCTGCAGAGGACGGACGGCCTGCCGCGCGGCCCTCTCCTGGCCGCGCTCGGCCCGGAGCCTCTCAAGGTTTCCTTGCGCGAACTCGGAGCGGTTCTCGGGGGACGAACGGCCCGGCTCAAGAGCCTCCTACTCGACCAATCCGTCCTGGCCGGGATCGGAAACATCTACGCCGACGAGATCCTTTTCGAATCGCGGCTCCATCCTCTCCGGCGCGCATCGGGCCTCAGCCCGGCTGAAGTCCGTCGGCTTCGGGCGGCCGTCCGGAGCGTCCTGCGGAAAGCCGTCCGGCTGGGCGGCGCGACCATCCGCGATTTCGCGGACTGCGACGGCGTCGAGGGCGAGTTCCAACTCGAGTTCAAGGCCTACGGCCGGACGGGCGAGCCCTGTCCCCGCTGCGGCCGGCCCATCGAGCGCATCCGGCTCGGCCAGCGCTCGACCCATTTCTGTCCCCGCTGCCAGAAATAATTCCGAGGCTACGGCAACTCTGAGGTTGGCAGGGAATCCTCACAGACCATCCCTTGACAGATAATATAAACAGGCCTAAATTTAAGGCAAACATGGGAGGGAGGGAAAAATGCAACATTTCAGAATAATGGTCTTAGCGGCTTTGATCTCGTCGGCCTTCTCTTCGAGTATCGGCTATGGAGCCGACTGGGATACGAAGAGGCTTACGAATAATACGGGTTCGTCATTTAATCCCGCCATCGCCCTCGGCGGTTCCAATGTCTATGTCGTCTGGGATGACGACCAAATAACGGCGGAGCATCCGGAAATCTATTTTTTGAAGTCGTCCGATCGAGGAGCCACCTGGCAAGCTGCCCGGAGGCTCACTTATACTTCAGGTGTCTCAAAAAACCCGGACATCGCCGCTGACGGCTCAAAGATCTATGTCGTCTGGGAGGATGACACCCCCGGAAACTCCAAGATCTACTTTAGGAAATCGGCGAACGGAGGGGCGACCTGGCAATCTCAGGTAAGAATCACATCTCTTGCCGGTGGCGGTGGCCTTCATAATCCGAGAATTGCCGTTCATCGCTCAAAGATCTATGTTGTCTGGATGGGTAATGCAGCGGGAAACATAAATAATGCAGAGGAAAACGATGAGATTTACATGAGGACTTCGTCGGATGGAGGAACCACCTGGCAGGCCGTAAAGAGATTGACCTTTACGTCCACTACTTCCTGGCTTCCGGCCATCGCCGTTAACGGATCGACCCTCTATCTGGTATGGACGGATTACGCTCCCATGAATTATGAGATCTATTTTATGAAGTCATCCGATGAGGGAGCCTCTTGGCAAGCGAGCAAAAGGCTCTCCTTTAGTTCGGGCAGCTCCTGGTATCCCTCCATCGCCGTAAGCGGGTCAAGCCTCTTTGTGGTTTGGGGGGATAATACGCCGGGGAACAACGAGATCTACTTCAGGAAATCAACGAATGGAGGGGCTAGCTGGCAGGGTCCTAAAAGGATTACCAATACGCCGGGTCACTCTTGGAATCCAAAAATAGTTGTTCGCGGCCAGAATCTCTATGTCGTCTGGAATGACTGGACAGGGGGACTCAGTGAGATCTATTTCAGGACATCACCCGATGAAGGGCTTTCTTGGCAAGCCCTCCAGAATCTCTCTAATAACGCAGGAGACTCCCGGACTCCTTCAATAGCAATAGACAGCTCTCACATTCATGTTGTCTGGGCCGATTACACACCGAATAACTATGAGATCTATTTGACCTCCTCGAGCGAGGACACTTCAAAGACGCTGTTGAAGAAAGCCGGTGCCGCAGCCGGATCAAAAAGACCGTTTTAACCTCCCCCTAAATCCGGCACATCTCCTCTTCGCCGATTCATGAGTCCCTGAAAATATGGGACGGCGGCTTGACCCGTTAGCCGACGCTACCCAGCCTTGCAGTACTCACGAACCGGGAACGGTTCGTGTGTGCCGCCCTGAAAGGCGGGGACGAGAAGCGACACTTTTGTACTCAGCCCTTTTAGAAGGAATGGGGCTGAGTGGGCTCAGGGCAGAAGCTCCACGTGAAAGTCTGTGGAGCTTCAGCCCCGAATAAGCCTCGGCATTCAGCACTCACGGAGCTCCAGGCCGGGGAGCAGCCTTGCAGCACCCATACTAAACCGTTTCCCGCTTAGTATGGGTACTGCGAAACGCCTGCACTCATGGATTTCATGAGTGTCGAGGGGTTGACATCCGACGCTGCTCGTGCCTAAAATTCCCTATAGAAGGTAAAGGGACAATCGCGACGGGAAGGCGATCTGTGTCGCGGAGGGTTGGAGGGAAATATCCGTCTTCTTCAAGCACTGCCCGCGTAGAAGTAATTCTGGGGACACACGACTTAATTCGATCATCCCCAATATACTGAAGCGTCGAATTAAGTCGTGTGTCCCCAGAATTCTTGTCCCCAGAATTCTTTGACAGAGAGTCGGGATTGGATATAATCATAGACGCAAGATGTCAGACCCCAAATTTTCGACGCCCCGGGACGTGATCGCCTATGCCGTCGGCCGCGAGGAGGCCTCCTTCCGCGAGTACGGCCGGCTGGCCTCGATCGCCAAGAGCCCCGGCCTGACCAAGACGCTCCTGGACCTCCAGACCGAGGAGAAGCGTCACAAGGAGCTCCTGGAGGGTCTCGATCCGCGGAACGTCCCCGCCCTGGATATGGTCGCTGTCGAGGACATCAAGCTCAGCGACGCCCTCATGGCCGAGCCGCTCGACGAAAGGATGTCCTTCCAGGATGTCCTCATTTTCGCCGCAAAAAAGGAGGGCGCGACAGCCGCCCTTTACGACGCCCTGGCCGCCCGGTCCGGGGACGCTGACCTCAAGCGGCTTTTCGAATTTCTGCGCGAGCAGGAGAAAGGGCACAAGCGCAAGCTCGAGATCGAGTATGAGCGGTTCGTCTTGACCGAAGGTTGAGTCCGGGACGCCTCTCGGCCGATAGAGGATCAAGGAGGATAGATGGAGAAGTGGGAATGTACGGCCTGCGGATACATCTACGACCCGGCGGTCGGCGACCCCGACAACGGCGTCCCGCCCGGGACCCCGTTTGAAGCCCTTCCCGACACCTGGGTCTGCCCCCAGTGCGGCGTCGCCAAAGACCTCTTCCAGAAGGTCGCTTGAGCCCGGTACCTTCGGCGCGCCCCTCCCGATCATGAGAGTCGTCATCGTCGGCAACGGTCTGGCCGGCACCATGGCCGCCAAGACGCTTCGCGAGCTCGACGCCGAGGTCGAGATCGTCGAGTTCGCGGCCGAAAAGTATCATTACTACCCGAGACCGAACCTGATCGAATTCTTGGCCGGGAACCTTCCCCTGGAGCGCGTCTATGCCTTCCCCGACCGCTGGAACGAGAAGAGCCGGATCGATGTCCGGCTCGGACGGGCCGTCGAAAAGATCCTGCCCGAGACGCGGGAGGTCCGGACCGCGGGCGGCGGGCGCGAGCGCTATGATGCCCTTCTCCTCGCCAACGGCTCCTCGTCCTTGGTCCCGCCCATCCGCGGCGCGGATAAGAAGGGCGTCTTCACGCTTAAGTCGCTCGACGACGCCCTGGCCATTCTCGATTATTTAAAAGGGCATCCCCGGGTCGCCCTCATCGGCGGCGGCGTCCTGGGGCTCGAGATCGCCCGAGCCCTGACCGCGCGCGGCGCTCAGGCGACGGTCGTCGAATTCTTAGACCGGCTTTTGCCCCGTCAGCTCGACCCGGCCGGCGCCGCCCTCCTCAAGACCCAGATCGAACGGCTGGGGATTGCGGTCCGCATCCAAGTCGCGACCGAGGAAATCCTGGGCGAGGGGGAGGCGCACGGCCTACGACTCAAGGGCGGCGAGGAGATACTGGCCGACATGGTCATCGTCGCGGCCGGCGTCAAGCCCAACCTCGACATGGCTCGGGCCGCCGGCCTGGCGGTCGAGCGCGGGGTCGTCGTCGACGACTTCCTGGCGGCCTCCAAATCCGACGTCTACGCCGCCGGCGATGTCGCCCAGCACCGGGGCCGCCTCTACGGCATCATCCCGGCCGCTTTCGACCAGGCTCGGGCCGCGGCTTACAACATCCTGGGCGAAACAAAGCCCTACGAGGGGAGCGTCGTTTCCAACACGCTCAAGGTCGTCGGGCTTTATCTGACCTCGGTCGGGACGGCCCTTCCCGAGGGCCCCGGCTTCGAGGAGCTCCGGCGCGAGGACAAGGAGAAGGGACTTTACAAGAAAATCGTCCTCAAGGACGGCGTCCTGGCCGGCGCCATCTGGATGGGCACCAAGAAGGGCGTCATGGAGATCAGCCGGGCCGTCTCCTTGGCCCAGAACGTCGGGGCCTGGCGCGAAGCCCTCCTCGACGACGCCTTCGATTTTTCGCTGCTGTGAAAGGGCCCTGTCCATGAAACGCATCGCAGTCCTGACCTTGCTTCTCTTCGGCTGGATCAGCTTCCTGCTCTCGGCGCAGACGGAGCAGGATCAGAAGAAAGAGACCGCCCTCCAGACGTCCGGGTATTGCTCTTTCGACTTCCTTAAAGGCCAGCGCCTGAGCTCCTACCATCAGGGGAGCGCCCAAAACCTCCAGGCCGGGCTTACCTTCTCCGGCCAGTTCGAGGGGGGGTGGGATTACACGCTCGAGTCCCGTTTCCGGAGCGAGGGCGCGTTCTCGCTGGAGCAGGCCTTCCTCCGCTTCAATTTCTCGCGGGCGGTCCGGATCAGGGCCGGGCTGTTCCTCGTCCCCTTCGGGATCTACAACACGTCCAACCGTCCCTACGAGCAGGCCCTGGCCCGCGTCCCGCTGATCGTCGAGGAGGCCTACCCGGCGAGCTGGCGGGAGATCGGACTCTGCGCGGAGGGCCGGATCGATTTCCTGGACTATGCCGTCTACGCCGGAAACGGGCTCGGGGAGGGGGCCCGCCTCAAGGACGGCCAGCAGTTCCGGGACCGGAACGCCGACAAGGGCTTCGGCGGGCGGGCCGGCGTCCATATCGATACGATCGAGCTCGGCTATTCTTTATACAGGGGGAAGGTCGACGACCGGAATCGCCGTAAGCTCATCCTCCAAGCCGCGGACGCGAGCTGGAAGACCTCCAACTTCCAGATCCTGGCCGAGTACATCCAGGCCTGGCTGGATAACCCCTCGCCCTACGGCCGGGGCAAATGCCAGGGGTATCACGTCCAGCTCTTTTTCCCCTTCGACCCGGTATCGTTCGTATTGAGCCGCCAGGGGATCAAGTATAAGGACCGCTTCCACGGCGCCGGTTTCCTGGCGCCCGACGTGGCCGGGCTGGGAATCGACGAGAACAGGAACCGCTGGGCGCTCGAGGTCCTCTACGCGCCGCTCCCCTACCTGATCTTCAAGGTCGAGTACGACTTCAACCGCGAGGCCGGCCCGGCGCGGAGCGATGACCTGCTGACCGCCCAGATCGCCTTCAAGTTTTGACAAGCGGGACCATGCCCAAGCGTCTTGCTTCCCTGCCGATTCTGCTCGCGTTCGCCTCCATCGGAATTTGGTCGGACGACCTCAAGGACGGCTTCCGCCGGCCGCCCGACTCCGCGAAGCCGTGGGCTTACATGATGATCATGGACGGCAACCTGGGCCGGGAGGGGATGACCGCCGACCTCGAGGCCATGAAGGCCGCCGGACTCGGCGGGTTCACGCTGATGGAAGTCGACGTGGGTATCCCCAAGGGGCCGGTGAAGTTCATGAGCCCGGAATGGCGCGAACGGTTCGCGCACGCCGTCCGGGAAGCGGAACGACTGGGACTCGAGATCGTGCTGAACGCCGGGCCGGGCTGGACCGGCAGCGGCGGGCCGTGGGTCAAGCCCGAACAGTCCATGCAGCACATCGTCGCCGGCGAGATCGAAACGGAGGGCCCGAAACGTTTCGACGCCGTCCTGCCCCGGCCCGAGCCGCGCCCTCCCTACTTCGGTTCGACTCTGCCGCCGGAACTCGAGACCTCGCGTAAGGAATTCTATCGCGACGTCGCCGTTCTGGCCTTCCCGACCCCGGCGGGCGCGGAGCGGATCGCCGATATCGACGAGAAGGCCTTCTATAAGCGGGATCCCTATTCCTCCCTCGCGGGGGTGAAGCCGTTTCTGCCCGCCCCGGCGGAGTACCCGGCGGCGCCGTCGGGATCGGCCGTGGCTGTCGGGCGGATCGTGGACTTGACCGATAAATTACGGCCCGACGGACGTCTCGTCTGGGATGTGCCCGCGGGGAAGTGGACGATCCTCCGTTTCTGCCGCACCAGCACGGGCGCCAACACGCGGCCGGCCCCGTTGCCCGGTCTCGGGCTGGAGTGCGACAAGTTCGACAGATCCGCCCTCGACGCCCACTTCGAGGCCTTCGTGGGGTCCCTGCTGAAGACGCTCGGGCCGCGCAAGATTCCCTCCCAAGCCGGCTGGACGATGCTGCACATCGACAGCTGGGAGATGAGCGCGCAAAACTGGTCCGCCGCTTTCCGCGAGGAATTCAGGCGCCGCCGCGGCTACGACCCGCTCCGCTACCTGCCGGCCGTGACGGGCCGGCTGGTGGAGAGTCGTGAAATCACGGAAAGGTTTCTATGGGACTTGCGGCAGACGTCCCAGGAGCTGATCATCGAGAACCATGCGCGCCGCCTGCGTGAGCTCGGGAGGCGCCACGGCTTCGGCCTTTCGATCGAGCCCTACGACATGAATCCCTGCGCGGACCTGGAATTGGGGGGTGTCGCGGACGTGCCGATGGGCGAGTTCTGGGCGAACGGCTTCGGCTTCGACACCGCCTACAGCTGCATCGAGGCGGCTTCCATCGCCCACACCCGGGGGCGGCCGGTGGTGGCGGCGGAGGCTTTCACCTCCGGCTCCGATGAACGTTGGCAGCTTTACCCCGGCGCGATGAAGCCGCAGGCCGACTGGGCCTTGTGCATGGGCATCAACCGGATCGTCTTCCACCGCTGGGCGCACCAGCCTTGGCTGGATCGGTTCCCCGGAATGACCATGGGGCCCTACGGCGTGCACTGGGAGCGCACCCAGACGTGGTGGGACATGGCGCCCGCCTTCCATTCCTACCTCGCCCGTTGCCAGTACCTTCTGCAGAAGGGGCGCACCGTCGCCGACATCTGCTACCTCGCCCCCGAGGGCGCTCCGCACGTGTTCCGTCCGCCGCGATCGGCGCTGGAGGGCGAGCCGCTCATGCCCGACCGCCGGGGGTACAACTTCGACGGCTGCGCCCCGGGGACCCTGCTCGAGCGTATGAGCGTGAAGGATGGGCGGGTGGTTACGCCGGACGGCGCGAGCTATCGCCTGCTCGTGTTGCCGGCGTTCGACACGATAACGCCAACGCTTCTGCGCAAGGTCCGGCAACTGGTCGAGGCGGGCGCCGTCGTGATCGGAACGCCGCCGCGCAAGTCGCCCAGCCTGTCGGGCTATCCCCGCTGCGACGATGAGGTGCAATCGCTGGCCCGGGAAATCTGGGGCCGGACCGAGGAGCCGCCCGCGACCGTCACGAAACGCGCGGCGGGCAAGGGGCTCGTCCTCTGGGGCGGGGAGTTCTCGCCGGCTCCGTCCGACCTCTATCCCGGCTATGAGCCGGTCGCGCGCCTGCTGCTGAGCATGGGCCTCCCGCGCGATTTCGAGGCCGAGGACGGCGGCCTGCGCTACACCCATCGAGTGGACGGCGATAGCGACATCTATTATATCGCCAACAAGACGGACTCGCCCCGTTCCACGGTCGGCGCTTTCCGCCTGAGCGGGAAAATTCCCGAGTTCTGGGATCCTTTGTCGGGCGATACCCGTCCGGCCTCCGGCTGGCGCGCGGACAACGGGCGAACCCTGGTGCCGCTCGACTTCGCGGAGTACGGCAGCCTGTTCGTGGTGTTCCGGGAGAAGACGCCGGTCGCCGGATACCGGATCCAGGAGAAAAAAGAGGAGCCGCCGGCGAAGATGATTTTGGAACTGACGGGGCCATGGGAGGTGCGGTTCGACCCGGCGCGCGGCGGGCCGGCCGGCGCCGTGGCGTTCGGAAAATTGGAAGATTGGTCGGGCCATCCGGATGAGAAGATACGGTACTACAGCGGCAAGGCGGTGTATCGAAAGACGTTCGTTGGCCCGGGATCGCCCAACGGCGGCCGCCTCTTTCTCGGTCTCGGCGCCGTCCACGACCTTGCCCGCGTGAAGCTCAACGGACGCGACCTGGGCGTGGTATGGTGCGCGCCGTGGCGGGTGGAAGTGCCGGCCGGACTGCTGAAGGCGCAAGGCAACGAGCTCGAAATCGAAATCGCTAACTTGTGGTGCAACCGCCTCATCGGCGACGCCGGGCTTCCGCCCGAAAAGCGAATAGCTTGGACCACCTGGAATCCGTTCAAGCCGGGGGACGCGCTTCTGCCGTCCGGCCTGCTCGGCCCGGTCGAGCTTTGGGCTTATTGAAACGGAATTCCGGGGGAAGCATCTCAAATTGGGTGATTTCCTGAAGAGGGTTTTGAAAGATACTTACCTTTCAGGGCGGGAGTCTTGTGCTGAGAGGCGACTTCTGGTAAACTCCTCCGCGGTCCACCCGCCCAAGATAAACCATCGAGAGGATAGGCATGGCAAACGTTCTGGTCGTCGGCACCCAGTGGGGTGACGAAGGCAAGGGCAAGGTCGTCGACCTCCTGACGCCCGCCTTCGATATCGTCGCCCGTTACCAGGGCGGCCACAACGCGGGCCACACGGTCTACGTCGGCGGCCGCAAGGTCGTCCTCCACCTCATCCCCTCGGGGATCCTCCGGCCCGGGACGCTCTGCGTCATCGGGAACGGGCTGGTCGTCTCGCCCCGGGCTTTCCTCAAGGAGAGGGCCGACCTGGCCGCCCGTGACATCCGCATCGACGAGACCAACCTGGCCATCAGCCGCCGGGCCCACCTCATCATGCCCTACCACCCCCTCCGGGAGAGGATCGACGAGGAGCGGCGGGGCGAGCAGAAGATCGGGACGACCTGCCAGGGAATCGGGCCCGCCTACGAGGACAAGGCCGCGCGGCGCGGCATCCGAGCCGGCGACCTGCTCGACCTCGACGTCCTCCGGGCCAAGATCCGGGAGAACGTCGGGCTCGCCAACGAATTCTTCGGATTCCACGGCGCCGCGCCCCTCGACGCCGAGGACGTCTTCAAGGAATACGCCGGATATGCCCGCGAGATGGAGCCGTTCATCAAAGACACTTCGCTCCTCCTCGCCCGCGAGATCAAGGCGGGGAAGGCCGTCCTATTCGAGGGCGCCCAGGGCGTCCTTCTCGACATCGACCATGGAACGTATCCTTACGTGACCTCGTCGAGCGCTTCGGCCGGCGGCGTTTCGACCGGGCTCGGGATCGGCCCGCGCGAGATCCAGTTCGCGCTCGGCGTCGTCAAGGCCTATACGACGCGAGTCGGAAGCGGCCCGTTCCCGACCGAGCTCAACGACGATGTCGGGAAGCGGATCGCCGCCCGCGGCGACGAGTTTGGGGCGACGACAGGACGGCCCCGGCGCTGCGGCTGGTTCGACGCCGTCGCCGTCGCCTACGCCTGCCGCGTCAACGGGATCGATCGCCTGGCCTTGACCAAGCCCGACGTCCTCGAGGAGTTGGATGAAATCCGGGTCTGCACGGGCTACCGCTACAAGGGCGGCCGCCTGCCGGGTTTCCCGGCCGAGCTCTGGATCTTGGAGAAGGCGGTCCCCGAATACCGGACGCTTCCGGGCTGGCGGAATTCCGTCCACAAGGCGCGGGACTATGCCAAGCTTCCGGCCGCCTTCAAGGATTATATCCGGACGATCGAAGACCTGGTCGAGGCCAAAATCGCCCTGGTCTCGACGGGCGTCGAGCGGGAGGACACGATCCTCCTCGACAAACTGTGGCCGGCCGGCGTTCGGCTCGACCGAATCAAGGCCGGGATCAGTCGATGAAGGCCGGAGGCGGGCGGGTCGGGCTCGCCCAGTGGATCGAACTCAGCCGCAAAGCCCTGACCGACAACGTCTCTCAGTTCCGGCGGCGCGTCGGGCGCGGCCGCAAGCTCCTGGCCGTCGTCAAAGCCAACGCTTATGGCCACGGTATCCTCGACGTCTCGCGGATCGTCCTCGAGGCCGGGGCGGACTGGCTCGGCGTCAACTCGCTCGAGGAGGGCGTCGGACTCCGACGAGTCGGCCTCCGCGCCCCCATCCTGGTCCTTGGCTACGTGCCGCTCGGCGAGCTTGAGGAGGCCGTCGCGCGCGGACTCCGCTTGACCGTCTATAACAAGGAAACGATCGGCCGCTTGGCGGCCTCCTGCCGCCGGCTCGGGAAAAAAGCTTACCTTCACATCAAGGTCGAAACTGGGACCAACCGCCAGGGCGTCCTCGGGGGCGACCTCGCCGCTTTCGCCCGTTCCATCCAAAGGCGCTCCGGGCTCGTCCTGGAGGGGCTCTCCTCCCATTTCGCGAACATCGAGGACACTACGGACCATAGCTATCCGCAGCGGCAGCTCGCGTTCTTCGAGAGGGCCGTCCGCGCGCTGGAAGGGGCGGGAATCGCGGTTCCGATCAAACACATGTCCTGCACGGCGGCGACCATCCTCTTCCCCGAAACCTATTTCGACATGGTCCGGGTCGGGATCGGACTCTACGGTCTTTGGCCCTCGAAGGAGACCTACCTGTCCTGCATCCTCGACAAGCGGGAACCGTTGACTCTCGAGCCCGCCCTGTCCTGGAAAGCGCGGATCGCCCAGGTCAAACGGATCGCCAAGGGCGCCGCGGTCGGCTACGGCTGCAGCTTCCGGGCGACCCGGCGAACGACCTTGGCCGTCATCCCGGTCGGCTACTACGACGGTTACGATCGGGGATTGTCCAACGCGGCTCACGTTTTAATCCGCGGCCAGAGGGCGCCGCTGCGCGGCCGCGTCGCCATGGACTTCATCACGGCCGACGTCACGGATATTTCGGGCGTTGGGCTCGAGGACGAGGTCGTGCTGCTTGGGGCGAGCGGCCGGGAGCGGATCACGGCCGAACAGCTCGCGATGACGGCCGGGACGATCGCCTACGAGATCGTGGCCCGGATCAACCCCCTGATTCCCCGGCTCGTCGTTTAATCCTGAGGCGGTCGAGCTCCGCCTGGCCCCGCGTCAGCCTTCGCAGGCGGCGATCGGGGTCCCCATCAGGGGGAAGGCCCCACCGTCCGCGCCCTTATCCACTTTGTCCTTGGCTGGGGCGTCTCCGATGAGGTCCTTGAGGAGACTCGCCCAGTCCGTGTTCTGGATGGCCTTGCGCCGCGCTTCGGTCTTGATGGCGATGAGCCGATCCTGTCGCGTCCGGGCGAGCTTGACGAACTGCTCGATCTCGTCCCGCCAGTCCTGGACGCTGCGGGTGGAGACGACCCATCCGGTCCGGCCGTGAGCTACGATTTCTTGTGGTCCTCCCGCGTCCGAAACGAGGGCGGGCAGACCGCAGGCCTGCGCCTCGAGGACGGCCATTCCGAATGTGTCGGTGGTGCTCGGGAAAAGGAACAAGTCGGAATGAGAATAAACCCAGGGGAGTTCCTCCTGGCTCAGCCGCCCCGTCAGGACGACCCTGGGCATGGACTTGACTTTGCCCTCGAGCGTGTCGAGATACGGGCCGTCGCCGACGATGATCAAGTTCAGGTCCGGGATGGTCCGCGCGGCGGCCTTGTAGGCTTCAAGCAGGAAGTCGAGGTTCTTGTCCTCGGAGACCCGGCCGACATAGAGGAGATTGATCCCGTCCCTGATCCCCCAACGCCCGGCGAGCGGGGGCCAGTCTTCCCTCCGGGGCGAAAAAAGGTCCGTGTCCAATCCCCGGTTGAAGACCTTCATCTTAGACGGATCGAGCCCCCGGTCGCGGAGAATCTGGATGTACTCCCGGGTCGGCACCCGAATTTCGTCCATGGCCGAGTAGAACCAACGCGTGTAATCGTCGAGAAGCTTGACGACGGACTCGTCCTTGACGATGGCCTTGGCTTGCAGGGCGAAGTCCGTATGATAAATCCCGACGCTCCGGACGTTGAGGACCCTGGAGATGAGAAGCCCTAGGAGACCAAGAGGGCCCGGGGTCGAGATGACGACCATCTCAGGCTCCTCGCGTTGGATGATCTCGAGCGCCCGCAGCAGGGAGGGGATCCGAAGGGTATAGCTCTCATAGGAGGGGATCTTGAAGTCGAAGACGGCCGGGAGATTGATGATATTGGGAGGGAGGTCCTTGGCCTTGCCGTCGCCGCTGAGCGATGTCACGATCCGCACGTCCATGCTTTTTTCTTGGGCCGTTCGGGCGACTTCCTGAATCGTTACCGCGACGCCGTTGAGGTCGGTCAGCGTGTCCGTGAACCAGAGGACTTTCCGTGACTCGGCCGTCCGTTCCGGACCGTAGCGGGCGTTGAGCTCGTTGACGAGGCCGCGGCCCTGGTACATGTGCTTGAGGGTTGAGAAGAAGGGGGCCGACAGAAAGAGGCCGGGGAGCGAGGACGAGACGTTCCGGATGAGGCCGACGACGTCGCCGTTCTCCAGATCCCGCTCGAAGGATTCGAACAGGATCCGGAAAAAGTCGTCCGAGATGGCGGACAGTTTATCGTAGACGAGCGAGATTTTATCCTCGATCGGTTTGTCGCCGCCTTTGTGGAGGGCTTCGATGAGCTCGAGGAACCGGCCCTGGATGCGGTCCTCGCTCCTCATCCGGGCGGCCCGGAGCCTTTTGGAGCGAAGCCAGTCCTTAAAGCCGTAGCTCTTCCTCTCGAAGAGCATCTCGCTGACCCGGCTGAACAAGGAGCGCGTCAGGGCCGAGCTTTTGCTCTTGGAGAAGTCGTAGGCGACCTTGTAGAAGGTGAAGGCCAGGGACTGATAGTCGTTATGGCGGCCGGCGGCCAGCGTCGCCTTGGACCTGAGACGGTCGAGAAATTCAGCCGGGGTCCCAGCTTCGGCCGTCGTGAAAGTGCTCCCGATGAACAGGGCGCCGTGGTCGTCCGAGCCGCCGGTGAATCCCTTGATCCAGGGGTCGGCGCTCATCGGTTCGATCCGGTACTTGCGGTGGAGGTCGCCGATCCGGTCCGGGGTCAGCCGGCCGAGGGCCGTCGTCCAGGCGTCGTTATTGATCCGGTTCCGGCCGCCGTTCCTGCCCTCGAAGACATCGAACAAGAGCATGAGCCTCTCGAGGTGATCGAGCCTGAGCTTGCCGTTGACGAAGTAGGTCGCGTGGGCGACCGAGTAAGCCAAGCCTCGGGCTTGTATGTAATCGCGGAGGTCATAGATGTTCGTCCGCAGCCGTTGGACCTCCTCGAACTCGGCCGCAGACAGCCCGTAAAGCAGGATGTGGATCTTGCAGCCGTCCTCGGGGAAGTAGGCGGTCGCCTCGACTCCCGATAAGACGTCCTCGGGATGGCTCTCCCGGAGAAGGAAGGACCCCTCGATCCGGTTGTGGTCGGTCAGGGTCACGAAATCCATCCCCCGCTCCTTAGCCGTCCGATAGACGGTTTCGGGCTCCGTGTAGGACTCTGCGGCGCCGAGCCGCTGCAAGAACCATTCCGAGGGATGTTCGGAATATTTAGAATGGACGTGGAGATCGGCTTTGGTCATTTTTAACTCCTCTTCAGGGTGTTTCCTTCATGTCCGGATCTTGGGAGTCCGGCCAGTCTGGAGTCTAATATAAGCGAGACGGGTAAACTCTTGATGAAGACGGCGTGAAGATTCGATGAAGGCCGCCCCGGCCGGGCCGGGGAGCGACCGCCGGCCCCTAAAGGCCGATCGAGAGCCCTGCCGAGAGGAACGTCCCTTGGGAAACGGCGGCTTCGAAGACGAGTCCGACCCGGCGCGCCAGACGGATCTCGCAGGCCGCGGAGATATAGGGAAAGATGAGAACGGAGGGGATGTCTTCATAATCCCGGCGCAGCTCGTCGATCGTCACCTTGTCGCTGCCGCTCGCGGTCAAGGAGCCGAGGGGCGTCGTGGCCGTCAGCTCGTAGCTTCCCGCGACGTCGCCCTTGAAAGGAAAGGCCGTGGCGCCGGCGGTCAGGCTCCATAAGAGCCGGCCGGTCCGCAGGAAGGTCCAGCGGCCGACGAGCCCAAGTATGAACGTATTGAAACGGACGCGGCCGTCGGCCGCTCCGTGCACACGTACGAGATCATAGCCGATGATCGAATACTCCTGCTCGACGGTCAGCGTGAAGGGAACCCGCAACCGGACGACGGAGCATTTCAGCCCCGCCTCCAGCCGGTCGGAATAGAGCGGGACCCAGACGGTCGCCGACCAGCAGACGCCCGACGAATCGAGGTTCAGGTTCTGGCGGATCTCGGGCGGCGGGATGTATTTAAGGATGGGCCGCATGAAACGGAGGATTTCCTGCTCGATGACCTTTTTGGTTTCATCCTCGATCGGAGTCGTGAATGGGCTGAGCGTCCAGAAGCTTCCGCCCAGCTCGATCCGGACGTGCGCGGCGCGCAGGGGGGCAGCCTGTCCGGCGGCGAACAGCGTGAGGATCACGGTCAGAAACGGCTTGGATCCCGCCCTCATAACGATATTCTATCAGATTTTGCCGGTCCGCGATCCTTTCTTTTTTTAGGGGCCGCCTTCATTCAAGACGCTCAGTCTCCGGGTGTTTTCACCCGTAGGCACGTCCTCCCGCTGGAGTTGACCCGTTCGTCGACGCTACCCCGCCTTGAAGGCGGGGCCTAAAATCGGAGCCCAGCCTTGCAGCACTCATACTAAGCCGGAAACGGCTTAGTATGAGTGCTGAGGGGTTGACTCGCCCCGCGGGCTTTGTGTATGTTGAGGAATATGAACCCCCCTTATGGATGCGGCGAAAAAGACCTGGCCCGCTACTCGTGTCTGCGCGCTCCGCGGCCCGTCGAGATCGACGGCCGCCTGGACAAGCCCGTCTGGCGGAAGGCGCGGAAATCGCGCCGCTTTGTCGATTTGGTCAGCGGCGTCCCGGGCTTTCTCGAGACGCGGATGGCCTCGCTCTGGGACGATGAAAATTTGTATGTCGCCTTTTGGGTCGAGGAGCCCGATGTCCGGGCCCGGCTCTCGGAGCGGGACTCCCTCGTCTGGACCGAGAACGACGTCGAGATTTTTATTGGCGGGGAGGACTGCTATTACGAGTTCGAAATCAACGCCCTGGGCACGGTCTATGAAGTTTTCTACATCTGGCAGGACGCCTACCAGAAAGGCGGCCGTTTCGACATTCCGGAATTCGATTTGCTCACCCGCCGCGTCGACGTCCTGGGCGGCTTCCAGGATGCGTTGCGCTGGGGCAAGCATCCCCGGGGCGCCCGCTGGGCTTTCATGGACTGGGATTTCCCGGGGCTCAAGACGGCCGTTCGCGTGGACGGCACCCTCAATGACGCCTCGGACGTCGATAGGGGCTGGACGGCGGAGATCGCCTTCCCCTGGCGCGGGATGAAGATCTTGGCCGGCAGCCGTCCCGTGCCGCCGCGCGACGGCGATGTCTGGCGGATGGACTTCTCGCGCTTCGAGCTCCTCGACTACTGCGGCGTCAAGGCTGAGCCCCATCCCGGCTGGGCCCTCAACCGCCACGGCGTCTATGACTCGCACATCCCGGAGTGCTTCTCCTTCGTCCATTTCTCCGGCGAAGAGCTTGTTATATAATTCTTGAGGCGTCCGGCGGACGGGGAAAGCCGGCGCACGGGAAGGATCGATCCGAATGGAGGGACGAGTCATGAAGCGAGTTCTGATCGGGCTCTTGGCTCTGAGTCGTTTTTGTCTTAGCGCCGCCTGGGACCCCTCGGCGGCCCAGGACCGGGCGAACCTCGAAAGGTTTGTCGCCGCCCATGTCGGGCGGGGAGCGGCGCCGCCGATTTCTTTCGTCTATGACGGGAAGCCGTCCTCCGGCTTTCTGCAAAAATGGACCGTGACTTCCGAGACGCGACCAGCGGGCGATCTGACCGTAACAACGGTCGTCCATGCGGATCGCGCGACCGGGCTCCGCGTCACATCCGTCACCACGATCTATCGGGATTTTGCCGCGGTCGAGTGGGTTGTCCGCGTCAAGAACGAAGGAAAAGCCGACACCCCGATCATCGAGGACCTCCAAGCCTGCGCCGTATCGTTCAATGACTGGCCCGAAGGATCGACGACTCTGTATCGCGCCCGCGGCAGCAGCGCCGAGCGATCCGACTTCGCGCCCATCAACGATGTCTTAGGGGAAAAAGGCGAAGTCCGGTTCGGTCCGTCGGCCGGACGCTCCTCGGATACGGAGGCCCTGCCGTTTTTTAACGTCGCGACGGCCGAGCGGGGCATCGTGGCCGCCATCGGCTGGAGCGGCCGTTGGTCGGCCCTGGTGCAGCGCAAGGGCCCGCGCGGCCTGACCCTTGAGGCCGGCCTGGCCCGAACCCATTTCAAGCTCCGGCCCGGCGAGGAAGTCCGCACTCCCTCGGTCGCCCTCCTGTTCTGGAAGGGCCGGGACCGCATGTCCGGCCATAACCTATTCCGCCGGTTTGTCCTCGCCCATCACACGCCGCGACCCGGGGGGAAACCGCTCGTCCTTCCCCTCAGCCACGGCGTCGGGTTCGGCGGCCCCTTCCCCTGCAATGAATATGTCTGCGCCACGGAAAGCTACGCCCTGGCCATGATCGACCGGCTCAAACAGTTCGGAATCGAGCCGGACGCCTGCTGGATCGACGCCGGCTGGTACGAGAACGCCGGCCGATCGTGGTGGCAGGGGGTCGGCAACTGGACCGTCAACCGGAAGAACTTTCCGCGCGGATTGAAGCCGGTCACCGAAGCCGCGAAAGAATGGGGCAAGGGCTTCGTCGTCTGGTTCGAGCCGGAACGCGTCTACGAGGGGACGCGCCTCGACCGCGAGCATCCGGAATGGCTGACGGCGCTTCCGGACAATCCCAACCGACTCCTCAACTTGGGCCATCCCAAGGCTCTGGAATGGCTGATCGATTACATCTCGAACTTCATCCAAACCGAAGGCGTGACGGTCTACCGCCAGGATTTCAACTTCGACCCGGCGCCATACTGGAAAGCCATGGACGCGCCCGACCGCATCGGCATCGCCGAAATGAAGCACATCGAAGGGCTTTACGCGTACTGGGACGCCCTGCTGGCCAGGAATCCCGGGCTCTTGATCGACAACTGCGCCTCGGGCGGGCGCCGGATCGACCTGGAGACGATCGGCCGCAGCATCCCCCTCTGGCGGACCGACTATTCCTATTTCGAGCCCAACGGCTACCAGTGCCACACCTACGGCCTCCATTTCTTCCTTCCCGCCAGCGGGACGGGCAACAACAATCCCCAGAAATATTATTTCCGGAGCTCGATGGGCGGCGCCGTGGTTCTCGGCTGGGAGCTCAACGGAACCTATAATAACGCGTCCTTCAACACGGCCTTGGCCCGTGAGGACATCGCCGAGTTCAGGAGCCTGCGGGCCTATTTGTTTGGGGATTACTATCCGCTCACGGACTACTCAACTTCGGACGAAGTCTGGGCGGCCTTTCAGTGGGACCGGCCCGAGGAGCGAGACGGAATCGTCCTGGCCTTCCGGAGGCAGCTGGCCGCGGTTTCGTCGATCGCCGTCAACCTTCAAGGGCTCGACCCCGACGCCGATTACGAGGTGAGCTACGAAGATTACGGGATCACGGTCTTCAAGACCGGCCGCGAGCTCGCCGCCGGCATTTCAATCAAGATCCCGGAAGCGCCGGGCTCGCTCCTGATCAAGTATCGGCGGATCAAGTGATCGAATAGCCAGCAAGAAAATGGAGACAGACGTCTTTTGAAGGATAAAAGGCGGATACGATGCTGGGGCGACGGGAGCGATGCCCTGATGAGGGCCTACCATGACCGCGAATGGGGCGTTCCCCTCCACAACGACCGCAAGATCTTCGAATTCCTGATCCTCGAAGGAATGCAGGCCGGCCTGAGCTGGAAGACGGTCCTCGACAAGCGGGAGAATTTCCGCCGGGCGTTCCGGGGATTCGATCCGGCCAGGGTGGCCCGCTTCACGGAACGGGACGTCCGCCGCCTCCTGGCCGATGCCGGCATCATCCGGAACCGTCTGAAAATCCTGGCCGCGATCAACAACGCCCGCCGTTTCCTCGAGGTCCGGAAGGAATTCGGGACTTTCGACCGCTACATCTGGGGCTTCGTGGGCGGAAAGCCGATTCGCAACCGTCTTCGCTCCTTCAAGGACATGCCGGCCCGGACGCCCCTCTCGGACCTCATCAGCAAGGACCTCAAGGCGCGCGGGTTCAAGTTCGTCGGCTCGACCGTCGTCTACTCCCATATGCAGGCGACGGGTATGGTCAACGACCATCTGATGGCCTGTTTCCGGTATCGCTAGGCCGAGGGCCTGATAATCCCTCCTCGCGCTTTTACGGCCGGGCCGATTATGATAATATGGAAATCCGAAGAGGAGGAATTCAACATGTCCGCATCGACCCATGAGCCGAAATCCCAGGCCGTTCCCTTAAACGTCGGGGCCCTGACGCCCGAGCAGATCGACCTCATGCTCAAGACCCTGCCCGTCGACCTCTCCTACGTCGATGAGACCGACACGGTCATTTACTATTCCGCGACTAAGGACAGGATATTCAAGCGAACCCCGGCCGTCATAGGCCGCAAGGTCCAGAACTGCCATCCGGCCAAGAGCGTTTCCACGGTCGAGGCGATCCTCAAGGCGTTCAAAGCGGGGACGAAGGATGTCGCCAACTTCTGGCTCGAGCTCGACGGCAAGTTCATCCTCATCCGCTACTTCGCCCTTCGCGACGGGAAGGGCGCTTACAAGGGATGCCTCGAGGTCAGCCAGGACGCGACCTGGCTCCGGAGCCTCAAGGGCCAGCAGCGGCTGCTGGATTGGAAATGATAATTCCGGGGACACATGATTTGTCAGAATCCGAGCCGGCTTTTTTATGCGGCGAGAATCGCCGAATTAAGCGATGTGTTCCCAGAATTCAAATTCGGCTGAGCGCTATTTTACTAAGCCGGGCGAAATATAGTTGACTCCATCGTTCCTTATCGCCCGGCTAGTACTCGGGGAGCAGCAAGGACTATGCAATGTCTATTCTGCTCCCCGTAGTAATGAAGGGGGACCGCAATGAGAAAAAGGATGATCTGGCTTCTGGTTGGATTGTTCGTCTGTCTCGGTTGGGGAGTTCCCGGAATAAAAACCGGGAGGGACGCCGGCGCCGGGGGAGGAGCCGGGTTTGGACCGCAACCTGATGACGGTGAGGTCTGGGTCAAGCGGTATGACGGACCGGCTCACGCCTCGGATATCCCCGAGGCGATCGCCGTGGACGGCGCCGGAAATGTCTTCGTGGCCGGGGGATCGATCGTCGGCTACAACAACTGGGACTATACGACCATAAAATACGGCTCGGGTGGAACCCAAAAATGGGTGAAAAAGTACGGCTTCAATACCTCATCCGGCCAGATGGCAAAACTCGATATCGCCCATGCTATGGCCCTGGACACGGCCGGAAACATCTATGTGACGGGCGGATCCTGCGATGCGAACGGCTTCAGCGAATTCGCCACGATCAAATACAATACCGCTGGAACTAAAATATGGGGGGCTCGGGCCTACGGCTGGGGTACCTACAGCGATAATACGGCTAGAGCGATCGCCGTTGACAAAGATAGGAATGTCGTCGTGGCCGGGGACTCATGGGCGGCGTCGGGCGAGGAAAATACAAAACACGATTTCCTAACCGTCAAATACGACTCCGGCGGACATCAGCAATGGGCGAGGCAGTTCGACGATTCTATTCATAAAGATGACCTGGTCGCCAGCCTCGGCCTGGACCGGTTACAAAACATCTACGTCATGGGCCGTTCGATGGAACTCAATAACTCCTCCGATTATCGCACCATCAAGTATGACCCAAACGGAGGCGTCCTCTGGTCGATCCACTACAACGGCCCGAATAACGGCTACGATGTGCCGCATGCCGGGAAAGTCCTCTATCGATCGATATACATCCTCGTCCTCAACGAGATCTTCTTGACGGGGTCTACGAAGACTTCAGCGACAAAGCACGATTTTCTCACGATCAAATATGACACCGACGGAGGTCTCCGCTGGGCCAAGACATTGGAAGAAACCTCCGGCATGACGGATATTGAGGCCGTCGGCCTGGCGGCGGATTCTTCCGGAAACGTCTATGTGACGGGAAGCGGGCTGTGCCCCCCCACAAAGTTTATTACGATCAAGTATGATTCCAACGGGAATCTCAAGTGGACACGGGTCTATGACGCGGGGCTCGGGTACAACTACGCGACGGCCATCGCCGTCGACGGCGCCGGGAATGTCTATGTTACGGGGCTATCCCAGGATAGCGCCTGTAACTCCTTCGACTTTGCCACCGTCAAGTACGACACCGACGGAAACGAAAAATGGGTGCGCCGCTACGACGGCCCGGCACATGGCTACGATTGGCCCAGAGCCATCGCCGTCGACAATACCGGCCATGTCTATGTCACGGGAAGCTCTGAGGGAGACGGGACTAAAGAGGATTACCTCACCATCAAGTATACGGCCGATTGAGAGGGCGCGGGATCGGGGGGTCGTTCGGCTTCGTCGTATTTCACAGGGCGTTGAACCCGAGTATCGCGACGCCGATCGCCGTCCCCATTCCGTAGCCGGCCAAGATGTCCAGGACGTAGTGCAGGCGCAGCGCAACCCGGGAGATCCCGACGCCGAGGACCCAGACGGCAAGAAGGGGAATAGCCCAGACCGGGACGAGCGGCGCCGAGAGGACGGCCATGCCTACGGCCCGGGCGGCGTGTCCCGAGGGGAATGAGTGGGGGTCGAGGAGGCGGTAGATGCTCCCGAATTCGCCGTCGGGGCGACGTCGCCGGATCGCATACTTGATGAGGAAGACGGCCGCGGCGGTGACGAAAATGAACGCGGCCTGGACCAAGGCGAAACGACGCCAGGCCCCTTTTTCCAGGAGCCAGAGCAGGCCGAGGAGAGGGAGGAGGACCCAGAGGTCCCCGGTATGGGCCGTAACCATGGCCAACGCCTTCCAGATGCGGTTTCCGTCGTGAACTCGGAGTCGCTCCGAGGTAACCGTGTCGAGCTTCTTGATATCGTCTAACGTCACGCGGCCCCTCCCGGCCTTGGGCTGACGTAACATTTTACACCGAGACGTCCGCCCCGTCCACCTATATCTATATTGCCCTCCATTGCAGCTCGTCTGTCATAATACATTGATAATAAATCAAATAATGGCAAACGATTATTTATCAATGAGTTGGCACAGCCAAGGCATAGAGAGCAGAATATCTTAATTGACCCGTTCGCCGACGCTACCCCGCCCTGAAAGGCGGGGATGAGAAGCGCAGCTCAGGGTTAATCCTGACCAGGCCCCGGCATTCATGCCGGGGAGTCGAGGATTTGACAAATCCTATAGAAATCATATTATATAGAATCGAGCTTGGGTTTTGTGTATAATACGCTCCTGAGGAGAACCCCCATGAAGGAAAAGATTGAAGAAGCCCTCAAGAAGGTCCGTCCTTCCCTCCAGGCCGACGGCGGAGACGTCGAGCTCGTTGGATACCAGGACGGCGTGGTCAAGCTCCGGCTCAAGGGCGCCTGCGGCGGCTGTCCGATGTCCCAGATGACGCTCAAGATGGGGATAGAACGGATCCTCAAGAAAGAAATTCCCGAGATCAAGGAAGTCCAGTCCATTTGAAGCATACCGTGGCGCCGGGCGGACACGGTTCCAGCGAGGGGCCGGACGCGGCGCACGAACCCCGTTGTCAAGGGTAAGGTAAGGGGAAGGCCGTTGGACGGAGGGAGCATGAAGCGGATCTATCTCGACCATATCGCCGCAACCCCTCTCCATCCCGAGGCGTTCAAGGCGATGCTCCCCTTCCTCAAAGAGAAGTACGGGAACGCCCAGAGCCTCCATTCCCTGGGACAGGAAGCTTCCCTTGCCGTCGAGGACGCCCGCGAGAAGGTCGCCGCCCTCGTCAACGCCGACCCGGCCGAGATCGTCTTCAGCGCGAGCGGCTCCGAGGCCAACAATCTCGCCGTCAAGGGCCTGGCCCTCGCCCGGCGCGACAAGGGAAAGCATATAGTCCTTTCGGCGATCGAGCATTCCTCCGTCCTCAACGCGGCCCGCTCCCTCGAGAAGTCGGGCTTCGGGACAACCCTCGTCCCCGTCGACGGGACGGGGCTCGTCGATCCGGCTCAGGTCGAGAAAGCCCTGACCGAGGAGACCGTCTTTGTCTCGATCATGCTCGCCAACTCCGAGGTCGGGACGATCGAGCCCGTCGCCGAGATCGCCGCGATCTGCCGCAAGCGCGCCGTCCCCGTCCACACCGACGCGGTCGCCGCCGTGGGCAGTATCCCCGTCGATGTCCGCGCCCTCAACGTCGACGCCCTGAGCCTGGCCGGCGACCAGTTCTACGGGCCCAAGGGGAGCGGCGCGCTCTTCCTCAAAAAAGGGACGCGCGTTCAGCCTCTCATCGACGGCGGGATCCAAGAAGGCGGGAAGCGGGGCGGCACCGAGAACGTCCCGGCCATCGTCGGGATGGGCCAAGCGGCCGAGATCGCACGCCGCCAGCTTCCCGAGCGGGCCGAACGCCTGCGCGTCCTGCGCGACCGGCTCCTCGACGAACTCCCGCGCCGCGTCCCCGAAATCGTCGTGACCGGCCGGCGCGAGCGCCGGCTGCCTCATCAGGCGAGCTTCTGCATCCGGTTCGTCGAGGGCGAGGGGATGCTCCTCCACCTCGACATGAAGGGGATCTCGGTCTCGAGCGGCTCGGCCTGCACCTCGAAGTCGCTCAAGGTTTCCCACGTCCTCCTGGCCATGGGCCTCGACCACGCCACGGCCCAGGGCTCGATCGTCTTCAGCCTCATCGACGGGACGACGGCCGCCGACATCGATTTCGTCCTGGCCGAGTTCCCGCCCATTATCGAGCGGCTTCGCAAGATGTCGCCTCTCTACACGGAATTCCTCAAGGAGCGGACGTCATGATCTACAGCGATAAAGTCATGGAGCATTTTTCGAACCCCCGCAACGTCGGGACCCTCCCGGACGCCGACGGCGTCGGCCAGGTCGGGAACCCGGTCTGCGGGGATATGATGACCTTCTACATCAAGGTCAAGGACGGCAAGCTGGCCGACATCAAATTCCAGACCTTCGGCTGCGGCGCGGCCATCGCCGTCTCGAGCATGGTCAGCGAGATGGCCATGGGCAAGACCCTCGACGAGGCCATGAAGATCAGCAACGACTCGGTCGCCGAAGAGCTGGGCGGCCTCCCCAAGAACAAGATGCACTGCTCGAACCTGGGCGCCGACGCCCTCCACAAGGCCATCGAGGATTACCGGGCCAAGCACGCGCCGGCGGCGCGGGAGGGAGAGGCGGTTCCGGTCGCCCATCCCGCCCACAAAACCGAGGAGGGCTGTCCCTACTGCGACGGCCCGATCGATGGGACCAAGGATTTTTGCGGAAAGTGCCTAGTCGAACTCGAGGAGTGCGCCCACTGCGGCGAGCTCACCAACAAGAACGCCGAGGAATGCTCCCACTGCGGCGCGCGGATCGGCTGACGGGCCCCGGGGTCCGCGCCGCCGGCGGCGCCATGAGGGAGGCATAGAGGTCAGACCATGAATCGAGCCCAGACGATGGAACGGATCGCCCTCCTCAAGAAGGAGAGAAACGCCGTCGTACTCGCCCACAACTACCAGCCGGGCGAGGTCCAGGACGCGGCCGACATCCTGGGCGATTCCCTGGAGCTGAGCCGGAAAGCGGCCGCGACCGAGGCCAGTCTCATCGTCTTCTGCGGCGTCCGTTTCATGGCCGAGACGGCCGCCATCCTGGCGCCCCGCAAGTACGTCATTCTCCCCGAGATCGAGGCCGGCTGCCCGATGTCGGACATGATCACGGCCGAGCAGCTCCGCGTCTGGAAGGCGCGCTATCCGGGCCGTCCCGTCGTTTGCTACATCAACACTTCGGCCGAGGTCAAGGCCGAGAGCGACGTGTGCTGCACCTCGTCGAACGCGGTCAAGGTCGTCGAATCCCTCGACGCGGCCGAGGTCCTGTTTGTCCCCGACAAGAACCTGGCCGCCTTCGTCGCCCGGACTTCGAGGAAGAAGATCGTCCCCTGGGACGGCTACTGCTACGTCCATCACACGATCTACGCGGACGACGTCCACCGGGCCCGGCGCGAGCGCCCCGAGGCCGAGATCTGGGCCCACCCCGAGTGCCGGCCCG
This sequence comes from Candidatus Aminicenantota bacterium, assembly GCA_963702005.1. Classification (GTDB taxonomy): domain Bacteria; phylum Acidobacteriota; class Aminicenantia; order Aminicenantales; family JAFGBC01; genus JAFGBC01. The sequence goes on along the minus strand of OY969696.1, from coordinate 3,812,892 downwards.
AGGTCATCGACCTCGCCGACAAGACGCTCTCGACCGGGCAGATGGTCGCCGAGGCGCGGGCGACGTCGCGGCGCGAGGTCGTGCTGGCGACCGAGGCCGGTATGACCTATCGCCTGGCCAAGGAGAACCCGGGCAAGAGCTTCATTCCGATCAAGGCCACCTCCCTCTGCGTCAACATGAAGAAAACGACGCTGGCCAAGGTCCTGACCGCCCTTGAAAAACTCGAGCCGCGGATCACGGTCCCCGAACACATCGCGGACCGGGCCCGGACGGCCATCGAAAAAATGATCCGCATCTAAAGTCCGAATCCTAAAAGGAGAAGAGAGCCTCATGAAAAAGATGACCGAGGAAAACCTTAAGAATGCTTTCGCCGGCGAGAGCCAGGCCCATATGAAGTACATGTCGTTCGCGGATAAGGCCGCCGCCGATAACTTCCCCAACGTCGCCCGCCTGTTCAAGGCCGCCTCTTTCTCGGAACAGATCCATGCCACGAATCACCTGAAGACGCTGTCCGGCATCGGCAAGACCTCCGAGAACCTCACCGGCGCCATGGCCGGAGAGAACTTCGAGGTGGCCGAAATGTACGACGCCTACATGGCCGTCGCCGACCGCCAGGGCGAGAAGGAGGCCAAGATGAGGTTCTACGCGGCGAGCGAGGCCGAGAAGGTCCACTCCGGCCTCTACGCCCGCGTCAAGGAGGCCGTCGACAAGGGCAAGGACGCCGAGCTGCGAGCCGTCCAGGTTTGCTCGATGTGCGGGTTCACGGTCGAGGGCGACGCCCCGGATAAGTGTCCGATCTGCGGCGCCCCCAAACAGAAATTCGTCAAGTTCTGATTTCCAAGCCCGCCTCGAGCGGCGGAGATTTGGGGGGAGGAATAAAATGGCAGTCACACCCACGATGAAACCCGACCAGGTCTTAGAGTCGGCGATCAAGGCGGAGATCGACGCCGCGGATTTCTACACGAAGCTCCAGGGCAAGGTTCGCAACGAGCTCCTCCTCCAGAAGCTTAAATTCCTGGCCTATGAGGAAGAGAAACACCGGAAAATCTTGGAGAGGCTGTTCGGGCAGCTGTTCGGGAAGCGCGAGATCCATATCCCGGACCGCTCGTTCCTCAAGCCCGAGGAGGCGGCCTTCTCCGACGCCTCGCCCGCCCTGGACCTGTTCAGGATCGCGCTTAACGCCGAGAAAAAGTCGGAGGAGTATTACGGCGCCGCGGCCAAGTCTGCCCAGGACCCCGACGGCCGCCGGATCCTGGAGTATTTGAGCCGGGTCGAGCGCAGCCACTTCTTCATGATCCGGAGCGAAATCGACCTTCTCGAGAAGTACCCGGATTACTACAACGTCGAGAAGTTCCATGAAGCCCAGGACCTCTTCCATGTCGGGCCCTGAGGCCTGAGAACGAGGGACCCATGAAATACGCATGGCGGATCGGCCGCATCTTCGGGATCGACATCAAGGTCGATTCGAGCTGGATCGTCATCTTCTTTTTATTCAGCTTCGTCCTGGCCGGGAGCTACTACCCGCGGAGCCTGCCCGGCGAGTCGCGGAACCTTTACTGGATCCTGGGGATCATGACCAGCCTGTTGCTGTTCGCCTCGGTCCTCGCCCACGAGCTCGCCCACTCGGTCGTCGCCATCCGGAACGGCGAGAAGGTCCGGAGCATCACCCTGTTTATTTTAGGCGGGGTCGCCCAGATCAGCGAGGAACCCAAGGAACCCTTCAAGGAATTCAGCATGGCCGTGGTCGGGCCGCTGTCCAGCCTCGTCCTGGCCGCGCTCTTCTTCATCATTTCGATCCTGCTCCGGGGCGTGAGCGCGCCGCTTTTGGCCGCCGCCTCCTACCTGGCCGTCATCAACGTCACCCTCGCCGTCTTTAACCTCCTTCCCGGCTTCCCGATGGACGGCGGCCGCGTCCTCCGTTCCATCATCTGGAAGCTGACCGGGAACCTCCGCAAGGCAACCCGCGTCGCGTCGATCACCGGCCAGGCCTTCGCTTTCCTGCTCGTCTTCGTCGGGATCTTCCAGGTCCTGCGCGGCAACTTCGGCGGGGTCTGGCCCATCCTGATCGGCTGGTTCCTCCATAACGCGGCCGTCCGGGGCTACGAGCAGGTCGTGGTCAAGACCATGCTCGAGGGTCTCCATGCGGAGGACCTCATGACGACCGAGTTCGAAACGGTCGACGCCGGCCTCAGGGTCCAAAAGCTCGTCGACGACTACATCCTAAAGAAGAGGGAGCGCGTCTTCCTGGTCACGGATAAGAATGAGCTCAAGGGGATCGTTTGTCTTGAGGACGTTAAAGAGACGCCGCGGGTCAAGTGGCGCTCGACGGCGGTCGGTGACATCATGACCCCGCGCGAGAAGCTCGAGTCGGTGCCCCTGGGCGCCGACGGGAATTCCATCCTCAACAGCCTGACGGCCAAGGACATCCACCAGATCCCGGTCATGGACGGGGAGAGGATCGCGGGCATCATCTGCCGGAACGATGTCCTCAAGGCCTTGCAGCTTAGATCGGAACTCGGCGTGTAGAATTCTGGGGACACACGACTTAATTCTTAGAATTAAGTCGTGTGTCCCCAGAATTCCGAGACTATGCATATAATGTAAAGAGAATATTTACGTGGCTACGACAATCGACAAGATCAGAAAGCGCGACGGGACCGACGTCCCGTTCGATCCCGGTAAGATCCACCGGGCGGTTTTCCGGGCCGCCCTCGAGGTCCTCCAGGATGAGACCAAGTCCGCGGCCGCGGCCGACCGCGCCCTGCCCGGCATCCTGGAAAAGGCCGCCGTCCTCCACAAGCAGCGTCCGGTCACGGTCGAGGACGTTCAGGATATCGTCGAACGGGTCCTGATGGAGATCGGCGAGGCGGCCATCGCCCGCGCCTATATCGTCTATCGCGAGGAGCATAAGAAGGCCCGGCTGACCAAGGTTTTTTTAGGCGTCAAGGACGATCTCAAGCTCCCACTCAACACGCTCCTCGTTCTGCGGTCGCGCTACCTCCTCAAGGACGACAAGCAGACGATCATCGAGACGCCCCGGGAGCTGTTCGCCCGGGCCGCCAACGCGGTCAGCGCCGCTGAGGACGCCTTCAAGCCCAAGGGGAAGGCGAGCCGGGCCGAGGCCGAAGAGGCCTTCTTCCGGATGATGACCTCCCTCGAGTTCATGCCCAACTCGCCGACCCTGATGAACGCCGGGACGACCCTCGGGCAACTCTCGGCCTGCTTCGTCCTTCCGGTCGAGGACTCGATGGACGGGATCTTCGGCGCCCTCCGCAACATGGCCAAGATCCACCAGACGGGCGGGGGGACGGGATTCGACTTCTCGCGGCTGCGTCCCAAGGGGGATCTGGTCAAGACGACCAAGGGCCTGGCCTCGGGCCCCGTCTCGTTCATGGGCATCTTCAACCAGGCGACGGGCGTCATCGTCCAGGGCGGGCGGCGCCGGGGCGCCAACATGGGCATCCTAAGGTGCGACCACCCCGACATCGCCGAGTTCATCGAGGCCAAGCTCGACGAGACGGCCTTCACGAATTTCAATCTAAGCGTCGCGATCACGGACGCCTTCATGGAGGCGGTCAAGAAGGACACGCCGTTCGAGCTTATCAACCCCAGGACCGGGAAAGCGGCCAAGTCGATCCGGGCCAGAAACCTTTACGACCTCATCGTGTTCTCGGCCTGGAAGTCGGGCGACCCGGGCCTCGTCTTCGTGGACGAGATCAACCGCCACAATCCGACGCCGGGCCTGGGCCGGATCGAAGCGACCAATCCCTGCGGCGAGATCCCGCTCCTGCCCTACGAAAGCTGCAACCTCGGATCGATCAACCTGGCGCTCTTTGTCAAGGACGGCGCCCTGGATTGGGAGAGGCTGGCAGGGGCGGTTCGCTGGGGCGTCCGCTTCCTGGACGACGTCATCGAGGTCAATCGCTATCCGCTGCCCGAAATCCAAGCCATGACGACCGGCAACCGGAAGATCGGCCTGGGCATCATGGGCTTCGCGGATCTTCTGATCAAGCTGGGCGTGCCCTACACGAGCGAGGAGGCGGTCAAGGTCGCCTCCGAGGTGATGAAGTTCGTGCGGGAGGAATCCCTTAAAGCGTCGACCGGGCTGGCCGAGGAGCGCGGTGTTTTCCCGTACTTTGAGAAGTCGGTTTATGCGATGCGGCGGATGAAACTTCGGAACGCAACCCTCAACACCGTCGCCCCGACCGGAACGATCTCGATCATCGCCGGCTGCTCGAGCGGAATCGAGCCTTTGTTCGCCCTGAGCTTCGTCCGCAACGTCCTCTCCGGGACCAAGCTATTCGAGGTCCACCCGTCGTTCGAGCAGGAGATGATGAAACGGGGGCTCGCCAACAAAGACCTCATGGCGCGGGTGGGGAAGGCCGGTTCCATCCAGGGACTCGAAGACATACCCGCGGAGTTGCGCCGCGTTTTCGTGACCGCCCTCGACGTCCCGCCCGCGCAGCACATCCGGATCCAAGCCGCCTTCCAGCGGCACACCGACAACTCCGTGTCCAAGACGATCAACCTGCCTTATGAGGCGAGCGCGGACGACATCCGCGAGATCTACGCCATGGCCCACGAGCTCGGGCTCAAGGGGATCACGGTCTATCGCTACGGGACGAAGAAGGAGCAGGTTTTAAGCTTCGAGGCGCGGCCCGAGCTCCAGGGCTGGACCGGGCCGGCTTGGAACGGGTTGGATTTCGTGACGGCCGGGCCCGAATACTCGGGGGGCTGCGTCAGCGGCATGTGCTTGTTTTGATGGAGGCGCTTTTGAAGAAACCGGCTGATCGCCTCGGCGACATCATCCTGCTCCTCCGCAAAGCCTACCCCCAAAGCCGCACCGCCCTCGAATTCGAAACGCCGCTCCAGATTCTTGTGTCGACCATCCTGTCCGCTCAATGCACCGATGAGCGCGTGAATAAAATCACGCCCGCGCTGTTCAGAAAGTATCCGAACGCGGCCGCCTTCGCGAAGGCCGACAAGGCCGAGCTCGAGATGGACATCCGGTCCACCGGCTTCTTCCGGAACAAGGCCAAGAGCATCATAGGCGCTGCTTGCAAGATCGTCGAGGATTTCGGGGGGGAAGTCCCAGATACCATGGAAAAGCTTATCACGCTTCCCGGCGTCGCCCGCAAGACGGCCAACATTGTCCTAAGCTCGGCTTATAAGAAGGCTGAAGGCATCGCCGTGGACGTCCACGTCAAGCGGCTTTCCGGCCGCATGGGGTTGAGCAGGCAAACCATCCCCGAAAAAATCGAGCAGGACCTCCTCAAGATCGTTCCCAAAGACGCCTGGCTCGATTTCAACTACCTGCTCGTCAACCACGGCCGCGCCGTCTGCCAGGCCCGCAAACCCCGCTGCGCGGATTGCGCCATTGCCTCTCTGTGTCCGAAAATCGGCGTACCGCGACGTTAATAAGGCCGATGCTTAAAGATGCTCTTTTTTGGACCCCGCTGGAGGCCGAAAAGGTCTCCTGCTTTCTCTGTGCCCATCGCTGTACTATCGCTCCCGGTAAATTCGGGATTTGCGGCGTCCGCGAGAACCGGGGCGGCACGCTCGTGACTCATGTCTACGGCGAGGTCATCGCCGCCCATGTCGATCCCATCGAGAAGAAGCCGTTCTATCATTTCCTGCCCGGATCGACGTCCCTTTCGATAGCGACGGTCGGCTGCAACTTCCGGTGCGGGTTTTGTCAGAACTGGCAGATCTCCCAGGCATCGAAAGAACCCGGCCGTGACACGAGAGGGGATAAGTTCAGTCCTGAAGACATCGTCCAAGCGGCGAAAAAAAACGGCTGCCGGAGTATTTCTTATACTTACACCGAGCCGACCATCTTTTTCGAATATGCGCTCGACACGGCCAAGCTCGCCAAAGCCGCCGGCCTCTACAACAATTTCGTCACGAACGGCTACATGACGCCCGAAGCTCTCAAGGCGTTCCATCCCAATCTCGACGCGGCCAACGTGGATCTTAAGGCCTTCAAGGATGAGACCTATAAAAAGGTCTGCGGCGCCCGGCTCGACCCGGTCCTCGACTCCATCAAGTTGATGAGGAAGCTTAAGATCTGGGTCGAGGTGACGACTCTCGTTGTTCCCGGGCTTAACGACGGAGAGGGCGAGCTCCGAGACATCGCCCGCTTTTTAGCGGGCGTCGATCCCGACATCCCCTGGCACATCAGCCGCTTCCATCCCGATTTCAAGTATACGGATGCCCGTCCCACGCCGGTCGAGACCTTGCGAAAGGCCGCCGCCGTCGGAAAACAAGAAGGGCTGCGCTATGTCTATGTCGGCAACGTCCCCGGCGAAGGCGAAGACACAATCTGCCCCGGCTGCGGAAAAATCTTAATTCGCCGCCGCGGGTTCGGGACGGACGAGAACGCGATCAAGAATGGGCGTTGTCCTTCTTGCCGCAAAGATATTCCAGGCCTGTTTTAGCTGTCGGGGGGGGCGACCCGTACAACCTCGAATAAAACGCCGTGGCGTCGATCGCCCGGAAACGCTGAAAATAGTCCGCTCAGCGGGGGCGGAGGTCGCTAGAGGAGTTCGGCCAGCCAGTCGTGGAGCGGGGCCATGGCCCGGAACCTCTCGTAACAGTAGTCGATGAGCCGGGCCGAATAGAGCTCTTCAGGCAGGCGTGTTTCGAATCCGACGTGGAGGCCGTTGTGCTTGAGGAGCTCGGCGTTGGGGTGGCCGGGGTCGAAGCCGGCCGGGGCGCGTTTGTAATGTTGTCCGCCCAGCGTGAATGCTTTGTTCGCCAGGATCCGGGCCAGCCGCCGGGCGAGCTCCGCCCCGCGCTTCGAGTCGATAACGGCCCTCCGATAGCGGTCGATTATGATGTCGGGAAACATGTAGAATCCCGTTCCCAGGATGAGGGTGGGAGGCTCGAGATGGAAATAGAATCCCGTCGCCTCCATGCGCGGCCGGCTCCCGTCCCAGAAGTAGATCCCCAGGTTGGTTTTGTAGGGCCTGGGGTCCAGGCTGAAGCGAGTGTCGCGGTTGAGGCGGAAGATGGACTTGTTGACCTGGGGGACGGCCATGATCCGGGGCGCCAATGTCCGCAGCCTCGCCCCCATGTCCACCACGAACGACTTGGCGGGAGCAAGAACGTGGTTCTCGTAGACCGCGCGGTTCTTCTCGAACCAGGCGCGGGTGTTCGTCCGGCGCAATCCGTTGAAGAAGCGGACGGATTCTTTGCTGAAGCCCTTGAAGGGCGCGATGGCTCGTTCGTCCGGCATGGCTGGCGACTCCTTGGACATATTCTATCCATTCCCTTTATGCAGCTCAACGGCATTCATGCCGGACCTCCCCCGCCTTGCATTCCGTCCGAACCCCACTTATACTGAACTCACTTCGATGCTTCGGCACGGACGGGGAAAAGGAGAGAATCGCATGCTATATCATCCCAGGGGGATACGTCGCGGAGGGATCCTGTCTCTGGCCGTTGTCCTGTGTTCAACGACGGTCCTTGTTTCCGGAAATCCTGGTGGCCGCTATTTCTCGAGGAGCGTCCCAACCCCGTTCCAGATCTCCCCGGCCCGGACCGGGAATTTCACGCAGGTCGGAGCCTTCCTGAACCCGAAGTCAAAGCTGTTCGTCGTTTTCTTCTACGAAGATGGAACCCAGAAACAGAGATTCTACAGCCGGCTCTTCACCGGCCAGGGGAAACCCGCCAGCGGGCCTCAGCTCATCATGGAGCTTAAAGCCCGCACGGTTTCGAGGATGGATAGCGCTTACAACGAAAAGGACGACCGATTTTTCCTGGCCGGCTCCGATACCAACTACGATTCCGTCAAGGGGATGCTCCTGGACGGGCGGGGGATAAGCCTCCATCCGGGCCGGGCCCGGGGTGAAGAGGATCTTGTCGAAATCAAACCGGCCACAAAGCCCTATTCGGCCCTGAACATCAAGGTCGGATGGATCCCGGCTTCAAACCGGTATATGGCGGTTTGGACCCATCGTGAATATGCGGATCCAGACAATCCGAAGACAGGGCACTACCTGACCGTGCTCGACGGTTCCCTGAAGACGATCCTCAAGACCAAACAGGTCCGGAAACAGGCTATGTTGAGAAAGAGCTACGGCGTCCGCGCCCTGGTGGCTCTCGACAACCGGATTCTGTGGGGGAGCGCGGAGGATTGTCCCGACTACAGGGTCGGCTCGCGCCCGGTGGCCTGGTTCACGGATTTCCTGGGGAACGTCCTCAAGAGCTATGCCCCGTCCAGCGGCGGATACATCTATCCGGGCGGCAAGGCCGAGGACGAGCACAGTCTCTTCGCCGCTTACAACCGTAAGGAGGGCCTGTTCCTGCTCCATTGGACGGTCATCGACTGCCTGGCGCTCTCCTCGGCGCAGAAGGCCGACACCTATTTTCGGATCATGGGAGAGGACGGCCGTTTCAAGTCCTCGCTCAAGATCGCCCCTAAAACGCTGTTCTACCAGTACCGGGATCTCTCCGATTATCTCGTCTCCGGAAACAGGTTTTTCCTCGCCTGTCTCGAATATAAGAGCCTGCCAAAATCTTCCACCTTTTTTTGGGGCGGGAAGCTGGTGGGATTTTACATCAACGCCAAGGGCGAGATCGAGGATGAAAACGGCCAGCCGAGCTCGAAGCCGATCCCTCTTCTCGGTCAGTTGATGGACCCCTCGAGCCACCTGAATTTAGACGCCCTGGAATCCCAGACTAAGACTGAGGACGTGTTTGTCGGGTATTCGATCGGCAAGAATTCGAAGGCCGAGCGGTCGCTTTGGGGATTGCTGCTCAAATAACGGCGGGTTCCTGCGCCCGGCGTCAGAGCGGGAGCCGGGTCCCGATCCCGAGCGCCTCGGCTTGGCGTAGGATCTCGGGCGCCACGGCCAAGTCGTCAAGAGCTAGGCCTAGGTTCATGGCCATGGTCCGCTCGCCGGCGCTTTCCCTTCCGGGCTTGAGGCCGGCCGCGATCTCGCCCAGGTCGGCGTAGGGCTCGGGCGTCCTCTGAAAATAGCCCGTGCTCCGGACGTAGCGGAACTGGGCCGTATCGTCCGTAGCGAGCTTGTCCATCTCGGCCAGGGCCCCGGGCGTCCAGTAGCTGTCGTAGTCGACGGCGCTCGCGAACGCCCCGGCCCGGAGCCAGCCTTTCTCGATCGTCGGCTTGGGGTGTTTAAGGATGGGGCCCGAAGTGACGACGATGTCGCATGCCTCGACCGCTTGGCGGGGATCGTTGACGCCGACGATCTCTAGCCCGGTCCGTGCCGTCATCTCGGCGATAAACCGTTTCTGGACTTCCGGGACGATGTCGTAGGCGTAGACGCGCTTGATGGGGAAGAGGGCGGCCATGGCCAGGAGATGCGTCCGGCCTTGGACGCCGCAGGCCAGGACGCCGAGCGTCTCGCTCTCGGGGCGGGCCAGGTATTTGGCGGAGAGGGCCGAGGCGGCTCCCGTCCGATGGGCGGTGACCCAGGTGCAGTCTATGACGGCGGTCGGGAAGCCCGTCTCGACGTCGTTAAGAACGATGAGCCCCGAGATGTAGGGGAGGCCCCGTTTCTGGTTTTCCGGGAAGCCGCTGACCCATTTGATGCCGGCTGCGCCCAGGCCTTCGATGAAGGCCGGCATGGCGTGGATGAAGGCGTCGGGCTTGGGGTGGATTCCCGGTTTGGGCGGCATTTCGACGCGGCCCGCGCCCTTTTCTTTGAAGGCGGCCTCGAGGAGCTCGATGATTCGCGGCATGGGCAGGGCGACCCGCTCGACGTCGGCCCGGGAGAGATAGAGGAATTTCGGAGATTCCATGGATCTATTTTACCAATTTTCGGGGTGTCGGCGCAGGTAATCTAAGATAGGGGAGCCTGCGTAGGAATCGAGAAGCATCCGCTCCTCGGTTGTGAGCACCTTCGCTCCTATCAGGCGACGAAGCTCCCGGTACTGGCGCCCTTTGTATTCCGAATCGAAATAAATGTAAGGCTTGGCCGAGACGCTCAGGATGCGGCGGCCTTGCTGGTAATCATAGTAATAGACGAACGGGCCGTAAGGATAGAGAAACGAGAGAACGCAGAGCGCGAGCGCGGCCGCTCGGATCCGCGGTTTCCACGACGGGAAGGGTACGGTCGAGAAGGCGACCGCCATCGGAATTATGAGATAGATGAGATAGCGGATATTGGCCTGATACCAGACGGCGGCCAAGTAGGGAAGAAACATGAGCGCCAAAAAGAGGAAGACGGCCCGGCGGGTCTTATACAAAGAATAGAAGGCGTAAAGGACGAGGGGGACGAGAAGGACGCCGAAAAGCGAAAGCCAAAGGAGGGGAAAAGCGAGCCGCATTAAATTGTCCCTAATGTAGACGCCGGACAGGATTTTGAACGAGATGAACGGGTCCGGCGTCAGTAATAAAAGCGGCGCCGCGCACAGGGCGGACGCTCCGAGGAAGCCGAGGCCGCAGATCAAGCCGTCGCGGATAAGTCCGGCGGCCTTACGGCGGACGAGTTCGGCCAAGCGCCTTCCGCTCCGGACATCATCATTGAGGTGTTTATAGAACAGGAGCGCAAGGAAGAAGCCGGGAACTATGGCCGACATGGCGGGACGGACGAAAACACAAAGCGCCAAGAGAGCAATCGCCGCCGGGTACCGTTTCTTCAGCAGAACATAGACGGCCAGCGCCGACAGGAGCAGAGCCGGGCCTTCTTGGAGGACCGAGGTCATGAGATAGGTCGTGTAGGAGGGGATGAGGAAGAGGAGATAGTGAAGCGAGGAGCGCGGCCCGAAGACATCGACAATCCTGGAGACGACGAATAAAGAAGCCCAGGCGACGGCCGCCAGGAAGAAATAGAGAAGCGCCGGACGTCCGGCGAAGGGCATCAGGACGAATATGAAGAGGGTGATCCGCCGGGCGTCGACGAGGTCCGTCCGACCCAGAAAATGCTCGGCCGTGACGAGATAGGCGAAGGAGTCGTGGTGGAACGAGCCGTGGACGAGATGCATCAGGCTCAGCCCCAGCAGGGAGAGAGCCGTCAGGAGGAGGAGCGCGGTCGTCCGTTTCATGCCCTTCTACTATAATACCAAGAATTCCGGGGACACACGACGGGTTCAACCCATCCCGATATGGTCCGGCGCCAGATCGAGAGAGCGAAAACACTCCTGACTCAAAATCCGACCGCCTAATAATCCCGTTTAGGCGTCGCCTACCGCCTCGCCGCCCGCGCCTTGGCCACCATGGCGGTCACATCCTTGAGCAGCGTCGGGGTGCTGTAGACGATCCCGTCCTTGATCGTCCACTTCACGCCGCCGCGCTGGACGAGCTTCCCGTCCTTGATGTCGAGGACGCCGGTCGGATAGAGGAACTTCAAGTTTTGGAGCGGATTCTCGTCGATGAGGATCAAGTCGGCCAGAAATCCCTGGCGGACCCGGCCTAGCTGATTCTCCATCCCCAGGATCTTGGCGTTGTTGCCCGTGGCGCACTGGATGACGTCGATCGGGTGGAACCCGGCTTCTTGCAGGAGTTCGAGTTCGCCGAGGAACGTGAATCCGTACAGCGTGTAGATGAAGCCCGCGTCGTCGGCCGCGCCGACCAGGCCGCCCTTGTTCGCGAAATCGCGAACGGCCTTCATCCAGATCCTGTAATTTTCCTTCCAGCAGATTTCATCCTCGGTCGACCAATTCCAGGTGAAGGCGCCGTGGCGGGCCGGGCTGGGCTTGAAGTACTCCTCCAGGGCCGGATGCAGGTAGTCTTTGAACCAGGGGAGATTTCTGGCCCGGGTGATGTCCCGGCACGCTTCGTAGGTGCTGAAGGTCGGGATCCAGGCCACGCCCTTTTCGACCAGCGTCGTTAAAAGCCTATCGAGCTTGACGGGATCGGCCTCCCGCCACAAGCGGCCCGCCCAACGGAACCGGTCGTTTTCGTTGTTGTAGTTATAGCTGAGCGGGAAGTTCTGCGAACCGTTGAGCGCGGCGTCCGGCACGCCGTACCAGTGTTCGATCGTCGTGACCCCAAGGGAGGCGATGTCCCAGGCGTCGGTCTCCTCGACCCCGGCGTGGCTGGCCACCCGGAGGCCCAGTTTTTTCGATTCGTCGACGATCGCGGCCATGATATCGCGGTCCATCCCGAAGATCTTAACGCCGTCGCCGCCCCGTTCCTTGATGCTCCGGACGCTTTGGCGTCCTTCCTCGGGCGTGCGGCCGTCGGCGACCATGTAGATAAAAATGCGCGGCGCGACGATGGCGCCTTCCTGGCTCTTGCGGCGCTCGGCCAGGGCCTTGACGGGGTCGCTCCCCACATCGCGGACCGTGGTGATGCCGCAGCCCAGCCAGATCTTATATTCATATTCGAAGGGCTGCGGAATGCCGGCCCGCTCGTCCTGGAGGTGGACATGGCTGTTGATCAGCCCGGGGAGAAGGTACATGCCCGCGCCGTCGAGGACATGCTTCTCGTCCTTGTATGCGTCCGGCGCGGCGTTCGCGCCCATGACCGCCTGGATCCGGTTGCCCTGGACGATGACGTCCAACGGGCCGCGGGGCGGCGTGCCCTTGCCGTCGATGACGATGACGTTGCGGATGACAAGCCGGTCATAGCGGGTTCCGTGTTCAATCCCCCGGTTCTCAGCCGTGAGGGTTGAAGCCGTGCCGAGGATAAACGCCAGGACGATGAATATTACAGGGCGGGCTGAAAGCTTTCTCATGGATCCTCCTCTTTTTCTCCCGGGACAGACACGGCTTATTCATACAGAAAAATAACGGCGATGTCCAGGTCGAAAAGCGGAATGTGGATATATCCGCAGTTTATTTTTCCGGCTGCCGCAATTCCGCGACCGTTCTGCCGGCCCAGCCGCGCAGGCGGTCGCCGTATAAATAGAAAATCGGGATCACGACCAGAAGGAAGATCGTCGAGGTGACCAGGCCGCCCAGCGTGGACAGGGCCAGCGTGGACCAGATCTGGCGCTTGACGCCGGACTCCGCCTGCAAAAGCAGCATGGGCAGCATGCCGAAGACCGTGGTGCTGGTCGTCATGAAGATCGGGCGGATGCGCTCCTGGGTTCCGACGATCACGGCCTCGGACAAGGCCAAGCCTTGCCGCCTCTTCAGGTTGATATGATCGACGAGCAAGATGGCGTTCTTGACGACGATCCCCCCCAGCAAAACGACGCCGATGTAGGCCGAGCTGTCGAACGGATACTTGGCGATGACGAAAGCAACGAAGACGCCGATCAGGGCCAGCGGCACGGCCAACATGATGAAAAACGGGTGGAGGAAGGACTCGTAGAGCGCGGCCAGGATCATGAAGATGAACATCAGGGAAAAAGCGATGGCCAGGCCGATTTGGCCTTTTTCCTCCTTGGTCATGAACCAACCCTCATCCATGGTCGCCGAAAAGCCCGGCGGGAGCCGAAGCGAGGCAAAGACCGATTTCCGGAATTTTTCCTCGGCCTTGGACGGGCCCCGAAACTCCCACATGACGGTCTGTTGGAAGTGCTGGTTCTCGCGGTCGATCGAGCCGGCGATCGGCCGTTCCTCGAGACTCGAGACCTCGCCCAAGCGAAGATATTCGCCGCCCCGCGTCCTGATGAGCGTATCGAGGAGACTGCGCAAGTCCGTCCGGTCGGCCTCGGGGATACTTCACGGAGACGGCCATGTCCTTGCCGGACATGATCAGCCTGATCGGCGTCCCGAAATCTCCGCGGAGAGACGCACTCAGATAGGCGTAGAGATCATTGGGATCGATATCGTGCCGGCCCAGGGCTTCCGGGTCGATCTTTAGGATGTCCTCGAAGGAATCCCCCCGATACCATTCGAAGCGGCTGGAAACGGTCCGGACTTCCTTGATGCGGGGGTTGAGTTTAAGTTGATTCTCCAGCTCGGACGTGATCTCGCGCAGCTTTTTCAGGTTGTAGCCGTAAAACTTGATCCGCGAACTGTAGAAAGTCCCGGTCCCCATGCTCGAGTAATACCCTTGGGGGTCGAATCCCATGACATAGACGTCGATGCCCGCGAACTGGGTGGCGAGCTGGATGAGCTCCTCCTTGAGCGCATAGGGCCGGAACGAGCGCTCGATGTCGGGCGGGAAGCGGATGTCCAGGGAGGCGCTTTCGGCCGAGACCTGGGCGTTCATTTCCTTGGGATAGGGGCTGTCCAGAACTTTGGCCTCAAAGGCCTTGATGACCGTGTCGGTCTGTTCGATGTTGGACCCGGCCGGCAGGCCCACGTAAACGTAGAGCCGTTCCTGAGAGTACCAGCGGAACCACTCGCCGATCGTGACCTCGGACCGGAACCATTTATAGCTGCCGTAGAGAAGGGCAGCGACAACGACCAAGATCGGGACGGGGTGGCGAAGGACCGCCGACAGGAACCTCTCGAACCGCTTCCGAGCCGCGGCGGGAGGCCGCACCCGCGTCTTTCGCAGAAATCGAGGGCTGAGGGCCGGAATCAACGAGAACGAGACCAGGAGCGAGGCGGCCAGCGCCGACGAAATCACGACGGCCAGCGGAAGGTAGTAGATCTTGAGCCGACCCTGAAAATAGGGGAAGCAGACGAAAACGCTGATCGTGGTCAGGGTGGAGGCCAGCACGGCGACAAAGACTTCCCGGGGTCCTTTCGAGGCTGCCTCGAGCGGCGCGGCCCCTTTCTCCCGGTGGCGGAGTGTATTCTCGAAAACGACGATCGAATCGTCGACGAACATGCCGAACCCAAGCGCCAGGGCCCCCAGGGTCAGCATGTTCATCGAGACCTTGAAGACGTAGATCAGGTTGAAGGTGATAACGGTGCTGAAGGCGATCGAGGACAGGATCAGGAGCGACGGGCCGACCCGCCTCAGGACGATGAAGATCATGAGGAAGACGACGGCGGTGATGATCGCCGCCAGCTTGGCGAGGTCGTTCAAGTTGCGGTGGATCTCGGCGCTCTCGTCGTCCACCGTCTTGAAGGTCAGGTCGGACGGCAGCGAGCGGCGAAGGCCGGCCAGCCTGTTTTTGACCTCGCCGGCCGTCTTCAGCGTGTTGACGCCTTTTTCCTTGACGATCGTCACGCCGATCGTCGGCCGGCCGTTGATCCGGTTCAGGGAGTAGACTTCGCCGTAGGTCGGCGTGATGCGGGCGACGGCGGAGAGCCGGATCGGGTTCGGGCCGCTGACGCCGACGATTGTCGCCCCCATCTCCCTCAGGTCGCCGATCGCGTCGCTGACCTTGAACAGAAATTCGCGCGTCCCCATGACGATCTTTCCCGCCGGATAAACTTGAATCCGGGCCTGGATGGCCGCTAAGACCTGGTAGGGTTGAATAGCGTAGGTCTTCAGCTTGTCTTTGTCCAGGCTGACCAGAATTTCGGCGTCCGACCCGCCGTCCACCTCCACCCGCGACACGCCCCGGACGGAGCCGAGCCCGAACACGATCTTGTCCTTGACCAGCTCGCGGAGCTTTTGAAGCGGATAATCCCCCGAGATGGTAAAGCTCAGGAACGGCCGCACCCGGAAATCCTCGGGGATATAAGCCTGAACGATCGGCCTCACGCCGTAGGGGAGAACCCTTTTCAGCCGCAGCTTGGCGATCTCCTCGCGCAGGGCCAGGTTGGCGAATTCCATGTTGATTTTGGGGTCGAATTCGACCGTGATTTGAGACGACCCGATCCGGGAGGACGAGCTGATCTTGCGGATGCCCTTGACCGAGGACAGGGCTTCCTCGATCGGCGCCGTGATCTTGGTCTGGACGATCTCGGGCGGGACGCCGGGCCAGGCGGTCTGGACATCGACTTGGGGGTAGTCCTCCTTGGGCGCCAGCTCCAAAGGGGTGTTGATGAACGAGTAAACGCCCAGGACGAGCAGGGCGAGGTAGAGCATCGAGGTGGCGACCGGTCGCTCGACGAAAAATTTGAACATGGGCTAAGGCCGGGCGGTCTCCGGAGCCGTACGGGAGCCGGCCGCTCTGCGGTCTTTGATTCCCTCCACGGCCTCGTAGACGACCGGGATCAAGATCAGCGTCAGGAAGGTGGAGAAGAGGAGGCCTCCGGCCACCACGATGCCCAGCGGCTTGAGGAGCTCCGACCCCCGCTCCAAGCCGAGGGCCATCGGGATGAGGCCGAAGACCGTGTCCAGCGACGCCATCAGGATGGCCCGCAGCCGGGTCATACAGCCCTCGACCACGGATTCGCGCAGTGCCTTCCCGCTTCGCCGTAACTGGTTGATGAAATCGACCTCGACGATGGCGTCGTCCACGACCAGGCCGACCAGGACGACCATGCCGATGATGGACATGACGTTGAGGGTCTGGCCGCCGATGAGGAGGGAGACAAAAGCGCCGGCAGCGCCCATGGGCAGGGTCAGCATGACCAGGAAGGGATGGAGCAGCGACTCGAACTGGGCGGCCATGATCATGTAGGTCAGGATGACGGCCAGGATCAGGGCCAGAAAAAGGCTTTTGAAGGATTTGCTCATTTCTTCTTGCTCGCCGCCGTAGGCGATCTGATAGCCTTCGGGAAGGGCCAGCTTCCTGATTTGTTCGTTGATGGCCGGGATGACTTGACTGATCTTGGCCTGGTGGAGGTTGGCGGTGACCAGGATTTCCCTCTGCTGGTTCTCGCGCCGGATCTCCCGCGGCCCGCGCGCCGGCTCGACCGTCACCAGGTCCCGCAAGGGAATGAGGGTTCCGGCGTAGGGGAAGGGACTGTCGAGGAGCGATGCGACGGTCGCCCTCGAGCCCTGCCCCAGGCGCACCAGGACGTCGTATTTTTTCTCCATCTCGTTGAAATCGGTGGCCTTTTTCCCCCGGACGGCGCCGACCAGAAAGTCGCCCAGAACGCTCGGGGATAGGTTCGGATACTTGGCCAGGGCCTCTTTCTTGATGGAGACGCGGAATTCGGGTTTCCCTTCGCCGACGTTGGTGCTGATGTCGACGACGCCCTTGACTCGTTTCAGCCGGGCGACCAGGTCCCGGGAAATCTCCTCCAGCTTGTCGAGGTCGCTGCCCTGGATCTTGAGGCCGACCTGGCCCGTCGAAAACGCCAGGAATTCGGTCAGGGCCGATTCCTCGCGGGCGACGGTGTAGGAGATATCCGGGAAATCGGCCAGGCGGCGGCGCAGGCTCTCCAGCGTCGGCTCCAGGTCCGAAGGATTCTTGACCCTGACAAATACGCGGGCGGAGTTGAGGGAAGCCCCCAGGTCCAGGCTTTCCATGCCGCTCACGATCCCGATCTGCGAGAAGGTGACCTGGACCGGCTGGACCGTCTGGAGGAATTGCTCCAGAGAAGCCACGACGACGCCCGTCTGCTCCAAGGAATAATCGACCGGCGTTCTCATCTGAAGCTCGAACGAGGTGGCCTTGATGGGCGGCATGTGCTCCCGGGGCAGCAGGCCGCCGATGGCGAAGGTGACGGCGAAAAAGATCAGCGAGGCGACGGCGATTCTGCTTTTGTGGTCGAGGCTCCAGACGAGCCAACCCCTGTAACGCGTGATAAAAGGCCGGTAAACGGAGTTGAAGCCGCGGAAGACGGTCCGGATGACGGGCTTGAAGGGGAATGCCAGGACGCGGAAGACGAAGGCCAGCCATTGCATCACAAAGCTGACGATGATGTCCACGAGGCGATATACCCCCCGCCCGGCTTTGGAAAGGATCCGGCGGACTCCTCGATAGGCGCGAAGCAGGGGATGAAGATTCTTTCCCGGCTCCGGACGCTTAATCGATTTGTCCTTCGGGCTTCCGCCCGCTCCGAGATCCGCGACGCCCCACTTCAGCTTACGGGCCTGAAGCATGGGAAGGAGCGTCAGCGCGCAGATAAGGGAGGCGAGCAGGGAAAACGTCACGGTCAGCGCCGCGTCCTTGAAGAGGGGCCCGGCGATTCCATGGACATAGATGATCGGCAAAAAAACCACGATCGTCGTCAAGGCCGTGGCCGCAACCGCTCCGCCGACTTCCTTGGTACCGATATAGGCCGCTTCGGCCGGACGTTTCCCCAGGCTCCGGTGTCGGAAGATGTTTTCCGAGACGACATCCGCGCAGTCGTCGAGCATGCCCACCCCCAAGGCCAGCCCGCCCAGCGACATGATGTTGAGGGTGATGTTGCCGAAATAGAGGAGGTTGAAGGTGGCGATGATCGAGATGGGGATGACGATGTTGATGATGAGGGGCGATTTCCATTCCTGGAGGAAGATAAAGACAATCAGGAAGACGAGGATGGCGCCCTGGAAGATCTCGTCCTTGACGGCCTTGATGACCGACTCGATGTAGCCCGCCTGCTCGGACACGATGAAGATGTTGATGTCGGGGTTTTCCTTCCTGATCTGGTCGATGACCTGCTTGGCCAGGCGGGTGACCTTGACCGTATTGGCCCCGGCTTCCTTGCGGACGAGAAGGCCGATGCTCTCCTTCCGGTCGAGGCGGGTGACGCCCTGCCGCTCTTTCAAGGAATCGTCGATGAGGGCGATGTCCCTGAGGCGAACGACCCCCTTATCCCTGGTCATTTTCAGGCTGATCTCCCCGATTTCCTTAAGCGACTCGTATTCGCCGACGACGCGGATGGCGTACTCAAACATGCCCTTGCGGACCGTCCCGCCCTGGAGGTTGCGGTTGAAGGCGTCGATCCGGGACGCCACGTCGTTGACCGTCAAGCCGTAGAGCGCCAGAAGCTGCGGGTTGAGCTCCACCCGGATTTCACGCTCGACCCCTCCCGTGACGTCCGCCGAGCCGATCCCCTCGATCTGCTCCAGCCGGGGC
The DNA here is from genome assembly GCA_963702005.1 of Candidatus Aminicenantota bacterium. Lineage (GTDB taxonomy): Bacteria > Acidobacteriota > Aminicenantia > Aminicenantales > JAFGBC01 > JAFGBC01. Next base: position 3,794,233 of record OY969696.1, on the reverse strand, counting down.
TTGACCAGCTCCTGGCTGAACTCCTTGAGGTCCAAAAGACGGCCCTCGCCGGAGATGGCCAGGACCATGATCGGCTTGCTCTGGGGGTCCATGGGAATGATGGCCGGGTTCTCGGCGCCCTCGGGCAGAATCTCGCGCGCATTGTTCAGCGCCTCCCGCGTGTGGAGCATGGTGAAATCCATGTCCGTGCCCCAGGCGAACTCCAGGGTCAGGAACGAGACGCCTTCCTTGGAGACGGACTCCACGCGCCGCAGTCCCGGGACCCGGCTGACGGCCGCCTCGAGCGGCTCCGAAACGAGGGTTTCGATTTCCTCGGGCGCGACGCCCGGATACTGGGTCATGACCGAGAGGCGCGGGTAGGCGATATTGGGCAGGAGGTCGACGCTCAGCTGCCGCAGAGAGATGAACCCGAGCAGGACGACGGCCAGGTAGAACATGAAGGTCGTCACGGGCCGGTCGATGGCCAGGCGGGCGATTTTCATGTCGGGGCCGGCTAGTCTTTGACCGCGACGCGGGCGTCATGGGCCAGCGTGAAGTGGCCTTCGGTGATGACCAAGTCGCCTTCCTTGACCGTCTCCTCGGGCCGGTCCGAGGGAAGGATCTCGGCGAAATCCTCGTTTTCGATCCCGATCGTGACATAGCGCCATTTGGCCAGGCCGTTATCGACCACGAACACCAGCTTGCGGCCGCCGCGAACCAGAATCGCAGCCTGGGGCACGAGCAGTCTGTTGGGATAGATCTCCGCGGCGATTTCCACCTCGGCGTGCATGCCCGGCTTGATCTCCTCGGTCGGGTTCCGCATCGAGATATGGACGGCGCAGGTTTTGTCCTCGGCGCTGACGATCGGGGCGATCGCTTCCACCGTTCCCGGAAAGACTTCGCCCGGGTAAGCGCTGAAGCGGAGGTCGACGCTTCGGCCCGTTTTGATTTTGCCGACCTCGCTTTCGAGGACTTTGGCCTTGACCCGGATCCGGCTGATATCGACCAAGCTGAAAAGCTCGCGGCCGGCGTCTATGTGCTCCCGCGGAGAAATCTTAATGTCGGTGATGATGCCCGCGAACGGAGCCCGGATGATCGTCTTGGCGAGCTGCAGCCCGGCAATCTTGACGTCGATCTCCGCCTGGGTCAGCCCCTTGGAGGCGGCCATGATCTCCTCTTTTTTTTGGCCGGTTTCGATCAGGGCCAGTTCATAATCTTTCTGGGCTTTTTCGTAGGCCTCCTGAGAGATGAGACCCTGGCGGAGGGATTCGGCGGCCCTGCGGAAGGCGGCCTCGCTGTTCTTGAGCTTTTCGAGTTTGGCCGGGTCCGTTTCGGGGGAGGCCGGCGTGAATATTTTTTCGAGATAGAGGTCGGAGAGGTATTTCAAGCGGAGCGCGTCCGCTTTTTCCAGGGCCAGCCGGTATTCCCGGTCCTCGAGCTCGAGGAGGATATCATCCTGTTTGACATGGCGGCCTTCCGAGGCGATCAGGTTCTTGACCACGCCCCCCACCTCGGCTTTGACCGCGATCATCCTGTCCGTGAACGCCTCGCCCGGGGATTTAAGCTTAATGACGAGATCGCCGCGCCTGACCGGGACGGCTTTGACCGGTATCGGCGCCGCCTCGGCCTTGTCTTGGGGATTTTGTCCTCCGGAGACCGGGTTGTCTCCGGCCGCGACGGCGGGGGAGGCCGCGGATCCTTCGTTTTTTGTCGCCGTCTTGGTGAAAAAGAAAAGATAAGCGAGCACCGCGACGACGATGATCAGGGTGGAAATAGCCAAGACCTTTTTTGGAATCACCATGTCGGCCTCTTCATCAAGATCTTCATTCCCTTGGAAGCCCTAAATGAAACGCGACCGTAGGCAAGCTCTGCGGCTTCTCAATTTTACTGATCGATTGAGAAATACCACAGACGGCGCGAAAAATCAAACATACCATCATGATTATGAACGTTCAAAGCGCTCTCTTTATCCCAAAGAGAGGTATCCCAGCCTATTTCTCCGCGAGGGCCTTTCCCGCCCTTGGTGAGGCTTCGGATATAATCCGAGAATCCGATCTGGGACAGGTCCTTCGACTGGTAAAGTTTTTCATGTACGAAGGCCATCGACCGGATCCGGCTTTGGCTTTCCCTGAACATCTCGACGATAGCCGGATCGTCGATCTCCCGGGCTTGGAGGCTTAGGAGGCTCGAGATGATCTGCATGTTGTTTTTGACCCGGTGGTGGATCTCCCTAAACAGGACCTCTTTCTCGCGGAGCGAAGCCCGCAGGGCGTCCTCGGCCTTGCGCCGGTCCGAGATGTCCTCGACCGTACCCTCGTAGTAAAGAACGTTTCCGGCGGCGTCCCGGATCGCTTTAGCGCTTTCCCGGACGAAGACGGGCGTTCCGTCTCTCCGCTTCCAGGCCGACTCCAGACCCCGGATCTCCCCCTCCGCTTCGATCTGCTCCTTGAAGCCGCTCCGGGGATAGCCCGCCTCGAATCCGTCTTCCTCCAGGTTCCTCCGGATCAGATCTTCGAGCGACTCGTAGCCGAGCATGCGGACCAGGGTCGGGTTGGCCAAGAGGATCCGGCCGTCGGAGGTCGTCCGGTAGAGGCCGATCGTCGAGTTCTCGAACAAACTCCGGAAGCGCTCCTCACTCTCGGCCAGAGCGCCGGTCGCCCGGACATGGTCCGTAATCTCCTGCTGCAGCCGCCGGTTGACTTGATCGAGCTCGCCGGTGCGCTTCTCGACCAGTTCCTCGAGTCTGTCGCGGAAACGCCGGAGCTCCTCCTCGGCTTTCTTCCGCTCGGTCAGGTCCCGTCCGACCAGGACGACGCCCTGGGGAGTGCCGCGGGAATCGGTGATCACCGACGTGGAGATGGAGACGGGGAGGATGCGGCCGTCCTTGGCTTGGCGGACCTTGCCGTCCATTCCGACCAGGAGGGGCGCGTCGGCCATCATCGAGACGATGTCCTCGGCCGCCGTCCGCGGCGAGAGAATAAAGAGCTTATACCTCCAGATGCCGAACCAGATAATGAGCGCGCCCAGGAAGGTTCCCAGGGTCGTGACTTCAGGCAGATTTAAGTTCAGCCGCGGTCCGACGATTTCGGTCAGGAGGAATAAGAGGGTTGGCGCGAGGTAGCCGAGGGCAACGGTCCCCGCCCGGCCTTTTTCGATAGGATCCCTGAGCCGCGTGAAATGCCGGACGCAAAGAAAGATGGGGACGAGGCCGTCCAGCCCCAGCTCTCCCTCTGAACGCCGCGGATGATGAGGTCCGTCGTGAGATAGAGAAGGCCGTCGCCAAGGGCGATTGCGTAGACGAGCGGCACGACCCAGCCGCTCCGTCGCCCCCGTTTTCCCCGCGTATACAGGTAGGCGAAGTGAAAGAACGCGGCCGGTCCCAACGTCCAGAACGAGGCGGCCTTCACCCAATGGAAGGCCTCGACCGCCGCCGCGGATATGCGAAGCTCGAACTCGGTGAACCCGACATAGGCGACGGCCAGGCAGAAGAAAAAATAAACCCGGTTGAGCGGATTACGCGGCTCCTTGATGAGGATGAACACGCCCAAAAAAGTCGTGATCATAGCCGCCGACAAGGAGGTGAGGGCGCATACGTTCATTCCCTGGCAATCCGGCGCATCGGAATAACCTTGACGCTTTTTAGTTTGCATTATACATCAATCCCCTCGCGGGATTCCACGGACGTGAGTCCGTGGAGCTTCAGTACGGCCCGCATGTGGATATTTTTTAAAATGATGTACGCGTCTTTCTCTAGCTTTTTCGGCAAAGGTTTTTGAGTCTAAATTGTCTAATCAGTGTCAATCGATAGGACGGAAGGTGTCCGATGAAAAAATTATCCCTTGATTCCGAGTACGCAACGCTTCGCCGGGGCGCGGAACTGAGAACATTTTTTTATGTGGCTCTCGGGGTGCTTTTGGCGGCCGTGGTGTTCGGTTTTTCGTCGGCAAACTCACCCGGTTCGTCAAGAAATAGTCTGCCTCGAATTCCCAGATTCGGAATCAATTATGTTTACCAGGGAATGAACAATTATCTTCAGAAGCACGGCGTATCTCAGGAGGAATATATTTCCCATCAGAACCAAAAACTCCAGACGATCGGCGACGTTTGGATCAGAAGCGCCGGCCAGGGCGATTTAACTTCACTTAACTGGGGAGTGCTGGAGCCCGATAACGGAGTCTTTGATTTTACCCTCCATGATGCCCGGGTGAGGAGCGCCCAGTCCTGCAACTTGGTCATGTTGGGAAATGTCGATTTCAGCAACGTTCCGGATTACGCGCGCGTCAAGGGCAAATACTTCAGCGACGCTAAATACCTGGAATATCTGCGCGCCATCGTCGAAAGATATGATGGGGATGGAAAAGGCGACATGCCCGGCCTCAAAAACCCCATCCGGTACTGGGAGATCGGGAATGAGATCATCAACAAGCCCATGTTCAGCGGAACGGCCCAAGACTATGCGCATATTCTGAAAATAAGCTATCAAAGCATCAAAGCCAACTGCCCCGGTTGTTCCGTCCTGATCGGCGGCTGGGTCGTCGGCGCGTTGCGGGATGAATCCAAATGGCAGCGGTCTCTCGCCTATTTTGATGATGTGCTGGCCGCGGAAGGCGGGACATATTTCGACATCATGAATTTTCATGAATATACGGATGACTGTGATTTCCTGACCTATGACCATGCCAAAGGCTTTAGAGATAAACTAAAAAAATACGGTTTCGACAAACCTTTCTGGATCACGGAATCGAATACGAAGTTGAGAAAAGAAGGGCAGGGGATTACGGTTGTTCACACGCTGGAAAGACAGGCCCAGGACATCGTCAAAAGAATCGTCGTTGCTTTTGATGCCGGAGTGAATGTTTTTTTCTGGCATGGACTTGATGATATCAAGAAAGAGGGCCCGGGAGTGGGCCTTTATGACGAGAATGAAGCCCCCAAGCCCGTCTATTACAACCTGAAAATGTTGATAAGCCGATTCGGCAATTTCAGTTCGGTCCAAAGGATCGATTTGGGCAGTGACAAACATTATTTTTATAGTTTCCGCGTGAACGAAGCTCCCCTGTTTGTCCTCTGGACGGAAGATAAAGACACCCGTTTCAATTTGAGCCGGCATTTCACGAAGTCAAGCTTGGAGCTGACCTACGCCATAACTCGATCCGGCCAATCGCAGCCTGAAAAAAGAATTGTCCCTAAAAACAATGTCCCCGCCACTAAAACCCCCGTATTTATAACTGAATTAAACTAAAGAGCGGAGAATAGGTCCTAAACAGCCCGTCATGGTCGGCTGTAGCGACCATCAAGGGGCGGATTATAGGCCCCGAACCGCGCTTTTCAGGCCTCAAACCTCGATCTCGCCGTAGCGCTTGTCGGCGAAGCGAAAGAGAAGCTCCAGGCTCAGGGCGGCCAGCCCGGCCAGCAGCACGCCCAGGATCGCGAGAAGGGCGGCGCCGGAGAGTCCGGCCTTGAGCGCGCGGATGATCCCGTAGCCCAGGATCGTCAGGACGGCGATGTCGGCCACGATCGAAAAGAGGACGTTCAGGTTCTGCTTGATCGCCTTCTGGGGATTGGTCCAGTCGAGCAGGGGGCGGGCCAGGTCGATGATCATCCCGACCGCGGTCAGGACGAACCCGAGGAGGAGGGCCAGACCGGCCGCCGGAAGGATATGGGCTAACTTGATGTGGAGAACAAACAGGAGGACCAGCGAGGCGGGCAGGATTCCCAGGACCGTGATCAGGTAGGAATGAAGAAATTTAGCCAGGGCCTGGTCGCGCGGCGAAACCGGGATGACCTTGGACATCCAGAACTGGCTCCCTTCGCGCGAAAAGGTCGAGGAGGCCGTCCCGTTGAGGCTGCCGCAGAAAATCATGAAGGCGGCCGCGGACAGGATAACGACGATGGAATTGGCCGCCCCGGTCATGAGCCTGAGCAGGGCCGCATTGTCGCCGCGCCCTCCGGCCGTCTTGGCCATCAGGACGAAGATGGCCGGGACGATGATGACGACTAGGACGCCGTTGAGGAGGAAGATCGGCGTCCGGTTCATGATCCGCCATTCGCGCAAGAAGACGGCCCGGACCGGCCGCCGTCCCGACGCGACCCGGCGCGACATCTCGGCCCGGGACAGGGACCTGGTCCGCCCCGAGATCTCGCCGATCCCGATCAGTCCCCGATAGAAGAGCCTCTCGGATAAAACGAGCATGGCCCAGAGAAGAGCCAGCGACGTCCCCAGGAAGAGCCCCATGTTGACGAGCCCTTCGCCGCTCCAGCCTCCGGCCAGCGCCTTGGCCGCCCAGATGCTGGGCGGAAACTTGGCGCCGACCCGGTTGAGAAGGCTGTTGGGCGAGCTGAAGAAGGCCGCCACGTCTTCCATGCTGCCGCGGTTGTGGGACCTATTGATGAGAAGCTGGGCGCCCAGGGAGGCCGCGATCAGGAGGATGCTGCCGATGAGAATCAGGGCGTCCTTCTTACGGCTGAAGTTGATGAGCCGCATCATGGCGATGACCAGGAGCGAGACGAAGGCGAGCGGGATGACGGGGAGGAACAGATAGATGAGGAGGGTGTTGATCCAATAGGCCGGCTCCCGCTTGGCCAGGACGCCGAAGGTTATTAAAACAGGGAGGACGATGGCCGCCACCGTCAGGTACTCGTTGACGAGGATGACGGCGAATTTCGAGGCCATCACTTGGTAGGGCTTGATGGGCAGGGGGATGAGCAGCTCCAGGTCCTTCGAGAAGTAGAAGGCGGAGATGACGTAATAGAGCCCGAACAGAAGGATGAACAGCTGGCCGCCCAAAATGCCCAGCGTCAGCAGGGCCCGTTCCTGGTGGAGCGGTAGGAGCGTCACGTAAAGGAACTTGAGGAGGAGGATCAGGCCGTAGAATGCGGGAACGAGGCTCAGGGCGGCCAGGCCGAACAGGGGGACGAGCCAGATGTCCTTCTTTTCCTTGAACAGGCGGTAGCGGAGGACGGCCAGGCCGAAGTTGGACTTGAGGCCGACCCGGATCAGGGAACGAAGCTTGCTCATTTTTCGGTCAGCTCCAGGAAAATCCCCTCCAGAGATTGGCTCTCCCGGTCGAGGGCCTTGAGCTCCTCCATCGTTCCGCAAGCGATGAGCTTGCCTTTGTTGATGATCCCGATCCGGTCGCAGAGCTTCTCGGCGACCTCCATGATGTGGGTCGAAAAGAAGAGCGTCTTCCCCTGGCTGCAGTGCTCGCGCATGAGCTCCTTGAGCTGGTGGGCGGCCCGGGGGTCGAGCCCGACCAGCGGCTCGTCGAGGACCATGACGCGAGGGGCGGGCAGCAGGGCGGCCATCAGCACGATCTTCTGCTTCATGCCGTGGGAGTAGCTCTGGATCGGGTTGGCGACGGCCGGACGGAGCTCGAAGATGTCGAGCCATTTCTCGATCCGTTCCAGCCGCTCCCGCTTGGAAACGCCGTAGACATCGCCGATGAAGTTCAGGTACTCGAGCCCGGTCAGCCGTTCGTAGATGGAGGGATAATCCGGGACGTAGCTGGTGATCGACTTGGATTTAAGGCCGTCCCGGCGGATGTCGAAGCCCTCGACGGTGATCGTCCCGGCGTCCGGCTTGAGGAGGCCGACGATCAGCTTGATCGTGGTCGTCTTGCCGGCGCCGTTGGGGCCCAGGAACCCGAAGATCTCGCCGGGCGGGACGACCAGGTTCAGGTCGTCGACGGCCTTGACCTTGCCCTTGTTGTAGCTCTTGGAGACGTGGCTGATCTCGATCACGGGACCTCCTTGTCCGGGTCGGTCCTGCCCATTTTACATCAAGGCCGCCTTCCGTGATAGAGCTTGATCTTGCCGGGAAAATAGTGTAAAAGAAATTTTAGGGTCGGGACCGGAAGAGTCCCGAGCCGCATGTTCGAAAGTTCGAACGAGAGAAGGGAGTATCGAATTGGGGGTTTCCTGCTCGCGCTGCCGGGGGTCGTTACGGACGGTCGATCCGGCTCATGAAGGTTTCATCGTCTACGAGGGGGATCATTCCTCTCTCCCGACCCTTTACAGCGGGGTCATCTGCACGCGCTGCGGACGGGTCGAATGCACCACGTGCCGGCTGGGGGGCGCCACCCGCCCCTGCTTCTGGTGCGGCGGCAAGGTCGAGCCGGCCTATGACTACGCCATCCACCGCCATCTCCGAGCCGCCCCGCCGACTTCGCGCCTGCTGAGGAACGTCGGTCTGGTGATCCTCGTCGTCCTGGCCGCCTTCGGCGTCCAGCGGATCATCTCTCCCAAGAAAGCGTCGGTCGCGGCGGAGGGCGCCGCGAGCCGCGTCGCCGAAGTCAATGCCATGTCCGACCCGGAAGCCCTGGCCGCCATCGCCCGGGACGGGGAGGAGGACGTCGCGGCCCGGATCGCGGCCGTCCGCAAACTGGACAATGACGCCCTGCTCGAGGAGATCGCCCGGGACGATTCGGCCCCGGCCGCGCTCCGTGAATCCGCCGTCGCCACGATCCTCGACCAGTCCGTTCTGGCCACGATGGCCCAGGATTCGGAGCTGGATCCCTACGTTCGTGAGGCGGTCATCAAGAGACTCGACGCCCCGGACGTCCTGAGAGCGCTCGCCGCCAACGACTCCGAATACGAGAATATCCAGAAAGCCGCCCGCGATCGGCTCCGGCGCATAGAGATTAAGTAGGCCGCGCGGGGCGTTCGGACTCGGCCCGGGCCCCGCTTCGCCCCCGTCGGTTGACCCGTTCGCCGACGCCAAGCCCCGCCTTTCAAGGCGGGGATGAGAGCGAGGCTCAGGGTTAATCATGAACAAGCCCCGGCCTTCAGGCCGGGGAGTCGATGATTTGACTTTGGCCGCGGCATCCTTTATAAAAGGGGAGCGCCATGGGTTCCCGTTTCAAGCCCTCTAGGCTTCTCCCTCACGCTGAATATCCCTGGTTATGGCGCGTTTCGACAGATCTTAGTTTGTCCAAAGGAGAAAAATCATGATCGGCAAACGATGGCTCTCGACCGGAATCCTGCTTTTAGCCGTCCTGGTCCTGACCGGCGCCTTCGGCCTGAGCAGCCAGGATAGAACCGGTTGTCAGGACTGCCGGAGCGACCTGCCCGAAAACTGTACAGTCATCATGGTCGGGCGGCTGGCCTCGGTCGACGGCTCGGTCATGACGACCCACACCTGCGACTGCGGCCATTGCGACTGGACATTCCGAACCGTCCCGGCCGCCGACTATCCGGCCGGGTCGACGCGCAAGATTTTCCATGTCGACCAGATGGGCTATTGGCCGCCCGCGCAGGGCTTGAAGTGGGACCGGGTCCCGATCGACAACCTGACCGGCCTCGAAATTCCCCAAGTTCCTCACACCCACGCCTATATCCACGGCAACTTCGGCTACATGAACGACGTCCAGCTCGCGATCGGCGAGTCCACGATCGGATGCCGGAAGCGCATGGAAAACCAGACGGCGACACCCAAGTTCGACCTCACGATGCTGACCCTTATCGCCATGGAGCGGGCTTCGACGGCCCGCGAGGCGGTCAAGATCATGGGCGAGATGGCCGAAAAGTACGGCTATGGCGGCGTGGATACGGGCGAGATGCTGGCCGTCGCCGACACCAAGGAGGTCTGGCACTTCGAGATCATGCCGGTCGGCCCGCTCTGGACGCCCCAGAGCGGGAAGCCGGGCGCGGTTTGGTGCGCCCAGCGGGTCCCGGACGACCAGGTCGCGGTCTGCCCCAACGAATCGCGGATCGGCCTCATCGACCTCAAGAACCCGGACTTTTTCATGGCTTCGCCGAACGTCGTCTCTCTGGCCGTCGAGATGGGCTTTTACGATCCCAAGAGCGGTCAGCCCTTCCACTGGGCGAAAGCCTATAATCCGGATACCGTGAGCGCGGCCAATACGGCGGGTGCCCGAGTCCGAGTCTGGCGCTTCTTGGATCTCGTCGCCCCGTCGAAGAAGTTCAGCCCCGAAACGCTCAACGTCGACCTGCCCTTATCGGTCAAGCCCGACAAGAAGCTCTCCGCCTACGATGTCATGGTCATGACCCGCGACAAATGCGAAGGGACGCCTTACTGGCCGGGACGCGGCATCCAGGGCGGTCCGTTCTCCAACCCCAACTACCTCCCTTACGGTTTCGAGCTCGAAGGCCAGAGATACAGCCTGCCCCGGGTCATCGGCGTCAACCGGGCCGAGTACGTGACCGTGACCCAAAGCCGGGGCTGGCTCCCCAACCCGGTCGGCGGACTGGTCTGGCTGGCCTGGGGCGCCCAGGACACCTCCTGCTTCATGCCGCTCTACGCCGGGATCACGCGCATCCCGCGCTCCTTCGAGATCGGCGACCATTGGGAGTTCGACCGGGCCTCGGCCCGCTGGGCGTTCGACTACGTCGACTTCCACACCCAGGTCGTCTATGCCCAGGCCATCGAGGATGTCCGCGCGGCCCAGCTCGTCTACGAGAAAAGCGCCTTCGACCGGACGCCGACCATCGACGCCTTCGCCGCGGACCTCTATAAAAAGGACCCGGCCCTCGTCCCTCAATTCCTGACCGACTATAGCCTGGGGAACGCCGAGCGGGTCATCGCCGCCTGGTGGAAGCTGGGCGACGACCTCCTGATCAAGTACAATCACATGTGGGTCTTCGACAGCAAGACGAAAAAGCGGGAATCCCTGAAGTTTCCCGACTGGTGGCTCAAGCTCCTGGTCGAGTACAACAAGCTCCAGCCCCAGCCTAAAAAAGAGGAATAACAGCGGGATCAAGCCTGCGCTTTGTGACCTATCCAGACCGCCGCTTCATTCTCCGCTTAGCGGACCGAACCGGGCGGGCCGAAGGCGCGGGATCCACTTGGGAACCTTCCGCCGGTAGTCCAGGTAGGCGTCTCCGTATATTTGGACGAGCCGTCGCTCCTCATAGGAGGCGATGAAGTTATAAAATATGAAAATGCCCTCGAATACAGCCAGCGCCAGAAGCGAAAGGGTGGAAAGGGCGAGGCCGAGATAAAAGAGGAGGGACCCGCTCCCTTATTGCCGAAGATACCGAACAGCGCTCTCCCGCTCCTTCCCGCAATAATCGGTCCGGGGATACGTCTTTAATATATGGATAGGATGAGATGCCGGATTCAACGAAGACCAGGTTGACGGAATTCCTGCGCGGAGAGCGGGAAGCCCTGGTCGGCTACGTCCGCCGCCGGATCGACGATGCCGCCGACCAGGACGCCAAGGATATCGTCCAGGACGTGATCGTCAGCCTGTTCGATCGGGCGGACCCAACCGTTCCCATCCGGGACCTGGCCGCCTTCATCTACCGGGCGCTCCGGAACAGGATCATCGACCGCTTCCGGAAGCGGCGTGAAACGGTCGTCCTTCCGGAGGCCGTTTTGGAATCAGGTTCGGATCCGCTCGAGGACCTGGAGCAGCGGGAGACCATGGACCTCATCTTCGACGCCATGGACGGACTGAGCGCCGAGGACAAGGGGATCATCCTGGCGACTGAATTCGAGGGCCGATCCTTTAAGGCGCTCGCCGAGGAATGGGACATCCCGCTCGGGACGCTTTTAGCGCGTAAAAGCCGCGCTCTGGATAAAATCAGAAAACAACTGAACGGTCAGTCAGATCGTATCGAAAGGAGTTAAGCCATGAACATTCCCTCTGATCATCCCGGACCGAGCTCTGCCGGCCGGCACAGAATCAAGGTGCTGCGGATTGTCAGCCTCGCCGTCGCCGGGGTCGGGTTCGCGGTTTTATTCGCTTTCGTGTTCGGCCTGGTCGTCAAGGTTCTCTGGAACTGGCTGATGCCGCCCCTGTTCGGGTTGACGACCATCGGCTTCTGGCAGGCTTTCGGCATCGTCCTGTTGGCCAAGCTTCTGTTCGGAGGCTTCGGTCATGCCCATCGGGGCCACGGCGACCGCTTCGAACGTCATTTCCGGGGTCATTTCAAGAAGCACCTCGGCGATGAAGAGGCCTGCGAGGAGGACGCTCCCTTCCCCGGGAACGGGCGGAAATGGCGGCATTTCAGGCAATTCTGGCAGGAGGAGGGACGAGCGGCCTTCGAGTCCTACCTCCACAGAATGGAAAGCGCGGAGGAGAAATAAGTGATCGGGGTCAAACCTACACTTTGTTACAAAGTGTAAAAACTCAGATTGCACGAAAGCTTTACAGGCTGCCCCGTGGCTTGCCACGGGGTGGAATGTATGCCTTGCCGAGGGGGTGATAAGGGGGACCGGAAAGTCCCCCTTATCCACAAAGGCCCTTGCTCGGGAGTGTGGTAAAGTATATGGGTGACGCTGAAACGGACGAGTCATTCGGTCTACGACACGTCCTACCATCTGGTCTGGTGTCCGAAGTACCGGAAGAAGATTTTCGAGCGGGTGGAAGTCCGGGAACGAGCGAAACAGATCGTGGGAGAGATTTGCGAATCGTACGATATTGAAATCATCGAGATGGAAATTACCGAAGATCATATTCATTTGCTAGTATCATTTCCGCCATCGCGATCGATCGGGGAGGTCGTCAGGATCATAAAGAGCATGAGTGGGAGGGGGTTGTTTCGCGAGTTTGCGGGCTTGAAAAAGAAGCTGTGGGGCGGGGAAGTGTGGGAGGACGGATATTTCGCAAGGACGGTCGGAGACCGGATGACGAGGGATGTGATCGCGAAGTACATCGTCAGTCACCGAGAACTGGAGCAAGGGCCTGCGCAGCTGGCCTTGAAGCTGCGCTCCTAATGCCCCGCGGCTTGCCGCGGGGATCTTTACTAAGTGATAAAGTGTAGGTTTGACCCTCGGCCGTTGTTGCGATATGCTGTGCCCTCCTGAGATTGGAAAATGAGAGGGTGTCAAAAGCTCGGCCCGCCATGCGTTTGTTCCTTATCAAAAGCTCCGCCGATTGATCGAAATAGTCTGTCCCGTCCTGGCGGCGGTTCTGTTCACATCCCTGGCCGCCGCGGCCGCCCAGAAGCTGCCGCCCCTTAGACCCTACAAGACCGAGACGCCGCCCGTGATCGACGGTATCCTCGACGACGCCGTCTGGAAGCTCGCGCCCACGGAGACGGGCTTCAAGACCTGGCGCCCCGACATGGGCAAGGACATGCATCAGAATACGGTCGTCTATTACGCTTACGACCGCGAGAATCTTTACTTCGCGTTCCGCTGCTACGACAACGAGCCTTCCAAGATCAAGGCGGTCGTCTCGAACCGGGACAGTATCCAGTCCGGAGACGATTGGATCTGCATCAACCTCGACTCTTTCAACGACCAGCAGTCCCTTTACGCGCTCTACGTCAACCCGCTCGGCATCCAGGCTGATTCCAAGTTCGAGGCCAGCAATGAGGATTTCTCGGTTGATGTCGTCTGGTACTCGGCCGGCCGGATCGACGCCGAGGGCTATGCGATCGAGATCCGCCTGCCCTTCAAGAGCCTTCGCTATGCTTCCAAAGATCCGGTCGAGATGGGGATCATTTTCGAGCGATGCATCAGCCGATTCTCCGAGTCCGGGACCTACCCACCGCTCGACCGAGCCCAAGGTCTCAATTTCGTGACGCAGACCAGGGCTCTCAACTTCGAGGGCGTCCGTCATTACACCCTATTCGAGCTTCTGCCGGCGGTGACCTACGGCCGGACGAGCGTCGCCGACGAGGGCGCCCTCCGCTCGGAGTCCGACCAGAGCGACCTCAGCCTGACGGCTAAATACGGACTGACCTCTCAGCTCATCCTGGACGGGACCGTCAATCCCGATTTCAGCCAGGTCGAGGCCGACGCGGGCCAGGTCGACTTCAACCTTCGTTATGCTCTGTTCTATCCCGAAAAGCGGCCGTTCTTCCTCGAGGGGCGGGAGAAGTTCGCCTTCGCCGCCCAGTCGGGCGATCCGCTGGGGGCTATCGTCCACACCCGGACGATCGTCAATCCCTACCTGGGATTCAAGCTCAACGGGAAGCTCGGTCCGAAGGACACGGTCGCCTCCATTTACGCCATGGATGAGCTGCCCGAGGAATCGGCCGAGGATTTCGCCCATTTCACGATCGTCCGCTACAAACATGCCCTGAGCGAGGACAGCTTCCTGGGCGGATTCCTGACGGGCCGGTTCGAAGGCGAACATTACAATGCGGTCGCGGGAACGGACGGGCAGATCCGCTTGACGCCGGCGGCGGCCGTTGGCTACCATGCGTTTTGGTCGCGAACCGATCCGGGCGCGGGCGAGGAGGCCCGGGACGGCCATGCGATCGGCCTCAGCTACGGCCTTCAATCGCGCGACTGGATCATCAATATTTATGCCCAGGACCTTGACCGGGACTTCGAGACCGAAACCGGCTACCTGACCCGGAACGGGATCAGCCGGCTCCAGGCCGGCTTCCTGCCCATGGTCTATCCCAAGTCCAAGCTATTCCTGCGCATCGACCCGATCGTCCATTTCATCGAAGTCCGGGACAAGGAGAGCGGGCTTTGGGAAACGACCGAGCAGGCGGACCTGCGGTTCATCCTGCCCCGGAGCACGTCCGTTACGTTCGGGGGCAAGTATTCGACCGAAGTTTTTCTGGGCCGGCGATTCGGCCGGAGCGGGGTCAGGTTCGTCGCCCAGAGCCAGATCGTTAAGCCGCTCTCGCTCGTCCTCCGCTTCAATCTCGGGCAGAAGATCCGGTACGTCCTTGATCCCTACCAGGGGAGGGGAAACGACCTTTTCGCCGAGGCCTCCTTCCAGCCGTCCCAGAATTTCCTGTTCGACCTAAGCTTCTCCTATTCCGACTTCACGCGCTCGGCCGATGGGACGAGAGAATACGACTACACGATCGTTCGCAGCCTCAATACCTACCAGGTCAACAAGTACCTCTTCTTCCGGGCCATCGTCGAATACAATTCCTTCTACAAGGAACTGATGACCGATTTCCTGGCCTCATTCACCTACATCCCCGGGACGGTCATTCACATCGGCTACGGATCGCTCTACGATAAGGTGGAGTGGAACGCGGATGAGCGAGCCTATCTGCGGTCCGACCGATTCCTGGAGACCAAGCGCGGCTTCTTCTTCAAGGCGTCCTATCTTTGGCGCCTGTAGCGGGGTCAAACCTACACTTTGTCACTTAGTGTTATTGTCGTTTTTACACTTTGTGACAAAGTGTAGGTTTGACCCCAGCCTACGGTTTTTCCGTATATAATAGCGTCTAAGTCCGGAATCAGGAGGTCCCGATGCATTTGAGGAAGAAAACCCTGACCTTCATTCTTGCCGCCGTTTTAGCCTCGGCGTTGCTCGCGCCCGCCGTCTCGGCCCAGGCCGCGGGCGACGACACCCTGACGAAAAAAATCGACGCGGTGATGACCGAGGTCTATCATCCAAGCGAACCCGGCGCCGCGATCATCGTCCGGAAGGCGGGACAAACGATTTTCCGCAAAGGCTACGGCATGGCCGACCTCGAACTGGGCGTGACCGTCGAACCGGACATGGTCTTCCGGCTCGGCTCGATCACCAAGCAGTTCACGGCCGTCTCCATTCTCATGCTGGCCGAGCAGGGCAAGCTCGGCCTCCAGGACGAAATTTCGAAGTATCTGCCCGGCTATCCGATGCAGGGCCGCCGCATCACCGTCGAGCACCTGCTGACCCATACCTCGGGCATTCAGAGCTATACGGACATGGCGGAATGGCTGCCGCTGTGGAGGAAGGACTTCACCGTCCAGGAGCTTATCGATTTTTTCAAGGATAAGCCCATGAAATTCGAGCCCGGAGAGCGGTGGGCTTACTGCAATTCCGGCTACATCCTCCTCGGCGCCATCATCGAGAAAGTCTCGGGCCAAACCTATGAGGAATTCGTCGAGGGGCATATTTTCAAGCCGCTCGGCATGACGCATTCCTTCTACGGCAGCGCCGAGCGGATCATCCCCCGCCGCATCCCCGGCTACCAGGAGGGGAAGTCCGGTTTCATCAACGCCCCTTACTTGAGCATGACCCAGCCCTACGCCGCGGGATCGCTTCTCTCCAGCGTCGACGATTTGGCCGTTTGGAGCGACGCCGTCTTTTCGGGAAAATTGATCGGGAGGGACTGGCTGGACAAGGCATTCACTCCGTTTAAGCTGAAGAACGGCGAATCCACGGGCTACGGGTACGGCTGGTTCATTACGGATTATCAGGGTCACCGCACGATCGAGCACGGCGGCGGAATCAACGGCTTTACGACCTACGAAATGACGCTTCCCGAGGACGGGATCTTCCTGGCTATCCTGACCAACAGCGCCATCGAAGGCCGCGATCCGGAGCCCAGGGCGGTCAAGATCGCCGGCCTCGTGCTCGGCAAGCCCGCGCCCGAACGCAAGGTCGTCAGCTTGGCCGCCAAGGACCTCGACCCCCTGACGGGAGTCTACGAGGACGCCGCGAAGGAGGAGCGCTATATCACGCGCGAGGGGAACAAACTTTATTCCCAGAGGCGCGGCCAGGGCAAGTCTGAAATCCTGGCGGCTTCCGGCGTTGAATTCTTTTTCAAGGAAAATCCCGCCGTCCTTCGTTTCATCAAGAATGCGGCGGGCGCCGTGACGGGGCTCAGGATCCAATCGCGCTTGGGGCCCGCCCAGATTTACCTGAAAACGGCCAAACCGCTTCCCGTCCCGAAAAAGGAAGTCGCCGTCGATCCCAAGATCTACGACCAGTATGTCGGCGATTACGAGCTCATGCCCGGTTTCACGATCACCATCATCAGACGGGAGAGCAAGCTCATCTCCCAGGCCACCGGACAGCCGGAGGTTGAGCTC
Source organism: Candidatus Aminicenantota bacterium (assembly GCA_963702005.1). GTDB lineage: Bacteria > Acidobacteriota > Aminicenantia > Aminicenantales > JAFGBC01 > JAFGBC01. Next base: position 3,777,570 of record OY969696.1, on the reverse strand, counting down.
TTCCCGGAATCGGAAACGAAGTTCTTCCTCAAGGAAGTGGAGGCCCAGGTCGAATTCGTCAAGGACGCTTCGGGGGAGGTGACCGGGCTTGTTCTTAACCAGGGCGGGCGGACGATGCCGGCCAAAAAGGTCAAAACGCCCTGAACGGAAACAAGGTAAATTTTCATGACAAACAAGAAACAGCAGACCTACCAAGTCGTCGACCTTTCGCCGGAGCACGAGAGCCTTTATTTCCAGTGCCTCGAGGACTGGTCGGACGATATGAAAGAAGCGGGTTCCCACAAAGAAAACTGGTACCGCCGAATGAAGGGCCGCGGCCTGGGAGTCAAGATCGCCCTCGACGCCGAAGGCCGTGTCGGCGGGATGATCCAATATGCTCCGATCGAGTATTCGGCGGCCGAGGGGAAAGACCTCTATTTTATCCTTTGCATCTGGGTCCACGGCAACAAGAAGGGGCGCGGTAATTTCCAGAAGCGCGGCATGGGGCAAGCCCTTCTCCGGGCGGCCGAGGATGACGTCCGGAAGCGAGGCGCAAAGGGGATGGTCGCCTGGGGGGTGCGCCTCCCCGTGTTCATGCGGGCGTCCTGGTTCAAGAAGCGGGGCTATCTTCCCGTTGATAAACTCGGGGGGATGATCCTCCTCTGGAAGCCGTTCGGCGACGGCGCCGCGCCTCCCCGCTGGATCCGCGAGAAGAAGCGTCCGGAGCCGGTTGAGAACAAGGCCGCGGTGACCGTCTTCCTCAACGGCTGGTGCCCGGTCATGAACATGACTTTCGAGAGGGCCAAGAGGGCCGCCGCCGAAATCGGGGACAAGGTCGTCTTCCGATCGGTCGATACCTTCGATAGGGCGGCCGTGGACGAGTGGGGGATCGTGGACGCCCTGTTTATAGACGCGAAGCAGATGCGGACCGGCCCGCCGCCGTCCTACAAGAAGATCCACAAAGCGATCGCCAAAAAAGCCCGCACAAAGTAGCGGGGTCAAGCCTGCACTTTGTTATTTTTACCGCAGCCGTTTTCGTAGTCTGGTAGACCGTACCAACTGGCTTAAGGTCCTTACAGGGCAGTCGCCTTGACCCGTTCTTCCTGGGACATCGCCGCCAGCTTCTTGACTTCGTCGACCTTCAGACCCAGGCCCTTGGCGACGCGCTCACCGTACTCCGGATCGGCTTTATGAAACAGCGCTGTCTGCCGCAGCTGGATGGCTTTCTTCGCCCCTCCCAGGTGGCCGACGATGTTGCCGATGAGGTGCTCGCGATCCGCGTCCGTCATGACTTTCCGGTAGAGGGCGCCCGCCTGGACGAAGTCGATGTCGCCGAGAACAAAGGCATGCCGCGCCGCCGCTCCCGCCACATCGATCGGGGGGATCGCGGTGCCGGGCACGGGCGTCGGACCGCCGAAGCTGTTCGGCCAGTAGTTGGGGCCGCCCCCGCCATTGTTGTCGAAGCGCATAGCGCCGTCCCTCTGGTAACTCGCCATCGGGGCCGCTTTGGGAGCGTTCACCGGCAGCAGGTGGTAGTTGGGGCCAAGCCGGTGGCGGTGCGTGTCATGGTAGCTGAACAGGCGACCCTGGAGCATCTTGTCCGGGGACGGGCCGATGCCGGGGACGAAGTTACCGGGCGAGAAGGCGGCCTGCTCGACTTCGGCGAAGTAGTTCTCGGGATTGCGGTTGAGGACCATTCGGCCGATCGCGAGCGGCGGGAAATCGGCGTGCGGCCAAACATTGGTGATGTCGAAGGGGTCGAACTTGTAGTCCTTGGCCTGTTCCGGCTTCATGATCTGGACTTCAACGCGCCAAGCGGGGAACTCGCCGCGGGCGATGGCCTGGTGGAGGTCGCGGGTGGCGACGTCGGGATCAATCCCCCGCATCCGGTCGGCTTCCTCGCGGGTGAAGTTTTGGATCCCCTGCTCGGTCTTGAAGTGGTACTTGATCCAATAGTAGTCGCCCTTCTCGTTGTACCACATATAGGTATGGCTGCCGTAGCCGTTCATATTGCGGTAGCCCCTCGGCGTGCCGCGGTCGGAGAAGAGGATGCTCACCTGGTGAATCGACTCGGGCGTCAGGGATAGGAAATCCCAGAACATGTCCGGGTCCTTGAGGTTGGTCGCCGGATTGCGCTTCTGGGTGTGGATGAAGTCGGGGAACTTGAGCGGGTCGCGGATGAAGAAGACCGGGGTGTTGTTGCCGACCATGTCGTAGTTCCCCTCTTCGGTGTAGAACTTGACGGCGAAGCCGCGGGGGTCGCGCTCCGAGTCGGCCGACCCTTTCTCGCCGCCGACCGTGGAGAACCTTAGAAAGACTTCGGTCCGCTGACCCGGCTTCGAAAGGAACTTGGCCCGCGTGAACATGGAAACATCGCGGGTGAGCTCGAAATAGCCGTGCGCGCCGGCGCCCTTGGCGTGGACGACGCGTTCCGGGATCCGCTCGCGGTCGAAATGGGCGAGCTTCTCGATGAGGTGGACGTCCTGAACCAGAACCGGGCCCTTGGGGCCGGCGGTCGTCGAGTTCAGGTCGTTGTCGACCGGCATGCCGAAGCCGGTTGTCAGCTTTTTTTCATCTTTGGCCATGTAGGACCTCCTTTATCTCAAGGATTCGTATGAACTTACTCCTTAGTCAGCTCCGAGGGCTATGAGCCAAACAGTCAGCGCAGACGCCCCGGAGCTCGACGCGCAAGGACTCCACGCGCCCCAGCCCGGCCGCCGTCTTGGGGACACGCCCTAAATGGAAATCCCGATGCTCGAAATCGCGGATTGCGCCGCAGCGGGCGCAGACGAAGTGGTGATGGACGTCCGTGTTCGCGTCGAAGCGGACCCGCTCGTTGAGAGGCCGCACCGTCGTTATCAGCCCGAGCTTTCCGAAAAGCCCCAGCGTGCGGTAGACGGTGTCGAGAGACACGGTGGGCAGTTTCCGGCGGACATTCCTGAAGATTGTCTCGATGTCGGGGTGATCGCCCGTCCGGGCCACTTCGCAGAAAATCTCGATGCGCTGCTGGGTCCGCTTGATGCCGGCCCGGCGGATCGCGTCCTCGAACCGGCTCATCAGCCGCGCCATATCTTCAGGATCACGTTTCATCGGCGCTTTCAATTAAATAATAATAATTTCTTATTTAAGAATATACAGATAATTAGATAGATTGTCAAGCGGGGGTCAAACCTACACTTTGTCACTTTGTGCGAGCCTTTGCTTATGCACTTTTTGACGAAGTGTAGGTTTGACCCTGCTATAATAAAGGCGTGGTACGCTATGAAATTCTGCCCCATACGGCCGACGGCAAATTCCGCGCTTACGGCGAGACGATCGAGGAGGCGTTCGCCAACGCGGCCCTGGCCACGGTCTCCCTCATGTGGGACTGGTCCAAGGTCGAGCCCAAGCTGGAACGCCCGATCGAGGTCCGCGGCCGCGACCGCGAGCAGCTCCTGGTCAAGTTCCTTAACGAGATCGTGTACCTTCTCGATACCGATCGCTTCTTGCTCGGCCGCGTCGAGGGCCTAAGGATTGAGGAAGCGGCGGCCGTCCGCGACCCTCTCGGCGACGCGGATGTCCCCAACCATCTCTCGGAATCGGACGCCCGCCTCCGCCTGACCGCCCGCTTCCGGGGCGACACCCTCTCCGACCGCTCCGAGATCTACGGCGCCGTCAAAGCCGTGACCTATAACGAGATGAAGATCGAATGCTGCGACGGCGGCGCGGCCGGCGGGAGCGGCGGCTATGTCGTCCAGGTCGTCGTCGACATGTGAGGTGAGACCCGCCATGGAACTCCGCAAGATCAGCGACATCATGTGGGAGATCCCCAAGCAGGGGGAGATGAAGGTCCCGGCCCTGATCTATTCCTCCGAGCGCCTCCTCAAAGATATCCGGAACGACCTGACGCTGACCCAGGCCCGCAACGTCGCTTGCCTGCCCGGGATCCAGCTCAAGTCCTACGTCATGCCCGACGCCCACCAGGGCTACGGGTTCCCGATCGGCGGGGTGGCCGCCTTCGACCTCGATTCCGGAATCATCTCGCCCGGCGGCGTCGGCTATGACATCAACTGCGGCGTCCGTCTCCTCCGGACCGATTTCCGCGAGCCGGATATCACGGCCAAGCGCAAGGAGCTCCTGGCCGAGATCTTCAAGGAGGTCCCGGCCGGCGTCGGGAAGGGCGGCGTCACCAAGCTCTCGCGCGGCGTCCTCCGCGACATCCTGGTCAAGGGCGCCGAGTGGGCGGTTGAGAACGGCTACGGGACGGCCGAGGATCTCGACCGGACCGAGGAGCGCGGCCGGATGAAGGACGCCGCCTGGGAGCACATCTCGGAGCGGGCCATGGAGCGCGGCGCTCCCCAGCTCGGGACGCTCGGCTCGGGGAACCACTTCCTCGAGTTCCAGAAGGTTGACCGGATCTTCGACGCCGAGGTCGCCCGGGCTTTCGGGATCGAGGCCGAGGGCCAGATCACGGTCATGATCCACTGCGGGAGTCGCGGGCTGGGGCACCAGGTCGCGACCGACTACATTGAGATCATGGAGAACAAGGTCGGCGTCGGAGGGCTTCCGGACCGGGAGCTGGTCAACGCGCCCTTCAAGAGCGAGGTCGGCCGGCGCTACTACGCCTCCATGTGCGGGGCCGTCAACTACGCCTTCGCCAACCGCCAGATGATCGCCCACTGGGTCCGGGACGTCTTCAAGCGGATCTTGGGGAGCGCGAAGGGGATGAGCATGGTTTATGACGTCTGTCACAACGTCGCCAAGGTCGAGCGGCACGTCGTGGGCGGGGTCGAGAAGACCGTCTGCATCCACCGCAAGGGTGCGACCCGGAGCTTCGGCCCGGGCCGGCCCGAGATCCCGGCCGCCTACCGCGCCGTCGGCCAGCCGGTCATCATCCCCGGCAGCATGGGGACGTCTTCCTACATTCTGGCCGGGACCGAAGAGGCCGAGGAGCGGAGTTTCAGCTCGACCGCCCACGGAGCGGGCCGGGTCATGAGCCGCCATGAGGCCCTCAAGCGCTTCCGGGGGGAGCAGATCCGCGACGAGCTGGCCCGCCGCGGCATCGAGCTCAAGTCGACGAACTGGAAGGGCGTCGCCGAAGAGGCCTCGGCCGCCTATAAAGACGTGGACGAGGTCGTCCGCGTCTCGCATGAAGCCGGGCTGGGAAAGCTGGTTGCCCGAGTTGTCCCGATCGGCGTCATGAAAGGCTGATCGGAGGAGGACACTCATGACGAAGCGAGCGGGATTGATCCTTATCTTCCTCATCATCGCCGCGGCCGCCCTCGCCCAGGACGAGGCCGCCCTCAAACCGGGCTTCAAGGACCTGCCGCCCGGCGCCAAGGTCTCCAAGCCCGGATACTACACGGGCTATTCGAAGCGCCTCTTCGACTCGTGGGTCCGGACCTCGCGCTATATTTCCATGCGGGACGGGACCCGGCTGGCCGCCGACATCATTTTCCCGGCCCTGGCTTCCCAGCCCGCTTCCACGCCCCTCCCGCTCTTGTGGACTTTCAATCGTTACCATCGGGCCGCGCTCCTCCCCGGCGGCAAGGTCATGACCGTCCTCGATCAGATGCCTTGGCTCCAACCCGTCCTCAAGCACGGCTATATTTTCGCCTCGGTCGATGTCCGCGGCACGGGCGCCTCGTTCGGGGCCTCGCTCGGATCCTTCACTCCCCAGGAAGCCCGTGACGCCTACGACCTCACCGAGTGGTTTGCCGCCCAGCCCTGGTGCACCGGGAAAATCGGGATGTACGGGATTTCCTACTTGGGTATCACTCAATACCTGGCCGCCTCCCAGGCGCCGCCCCACCTTACGGCCGTCATGCCCGACATGGCCATGTTCGACCTCTATTCCTTCGTTTTCCCGGGCGGCGTCTGCCAGGATGATTTCCTGGCCGGCTGGAGCCAGCTGACTCGGATGCTCGACCTAACGGTTCCGCCGCCTCCCGTCGACGACGATCCCCAGGGCGTCCTCCTCGCCCAAGCGCGCGCCGAGCACAAGGCGAACCGTTACCCCGATGAAAGCCAGGTCCCGTTCCGGGACGGCCTCGATCCGGTCACGGGCGCCGCGCCCTATCTCGAGGGAGGCCCATCGTCCTTCCTTAAGGGTTTTCAGGCCAATAACTCGAGGACGGCCGTCTACGTCGTCGGCGGCTGGTTCGACATATGGCCCCGCGATTCCCTGGTCTGGTTCGCGAACCTGCCCGGGCCGAAGAAAATCCTCCTTACGCCCTGGTCCCACGGCCACGACTCCCGTAAAGGCTGGAAGGACGCTTTGCGCCGGCTGACCGGGACCGAAGCGCCCTTCGACTATAGCGCTGAAATCCTTCGCTGGTACGACTACTGGCTCAAGGGGATCGACAACGGCGTCATGGACGAGCCGCCCATCATCTACTACACGATGGGAGCCCCCAAGGACCAGGCTTGGCGGACGGCCGCGCGCTGGCCGCTCCCCGAGGCGACCTCCCTCATGTATTACTTCCGAGGCGGCCGGTCCGGGAGCTCCAAGTCCGCGAACGACGGCCTCCTGGCCGCGATCGTTCCTCCCGCCCCGGAAGCCGGCGCCAAGGATGACATCACGGTCGATTACCGGACCTCGACCGGGAAAACGACGCGATGGACGAACGGCCGCGGCGGCGACTTCAACTACCCCGACATGCGGGCGAACGACGCCAAGGCCTTGACCTATACGACCGAGCCGTTAAAAGCCGCCCTCGAGGTTACCGGCCATCCCGTCGTCCACCTCTGGATCGGCTCGACGGCCGACGACGGCGACTTTTTCGCCTATCTCGAGGAGGTCGACGAGACCGGTTATTCCCAGTACCTGACCGAGGGCGTGCTCCGCGCCTCCCACCGCAAGCTCGATTCGTCCCCCTTCGAGAATTTCGGATTGCCCTACCACCGCGGCTTCAAGGAGGACGTCGAGCCGCTCGTTCCGGGCGAGCCCGCCGAGCTTGTCTTCGACCTCCTCCCGACCTCGAACGTCTTCGACCGGGGACATAGGATCAGGGTCGCCCTGACCTGCGCCGACCAAACCTCGTTCCTGACCCCCGAGCTCGCGCCGCCCCCGCGGATCACGGTTTTCCGGGGCGGGGAGCGGGCCTCCTACATCCAGCTTCCGGTCATTTCCGAAAAAGGGGACTCGGCCAAGCTCGTCCTGGTCGTGGGCATCCTGATCATCATCGGCCTCGTCCTGATCATCGTCCTCCGCCTGGTCTACTTCGGCATCAAGCAAAGAGTCGGTTAGGCCGGCTTTTATTTCTCCAGAATTTTCATCAACTCGGCTTTCTCAAACGCCCTGAAATAGAGTTCCAGCGCCTCGAGGGCTATCGACGTGTACTCTGCGGCCAGCGCGTCGCGGATATCTAAGATGGAGTATTTTCCGTCGACGTATAGCGCGGCGGCATCCCGAAATCCGTAGAGCGTCAGCTCGCTAATCCCTTGATCCCGGAGCCGTTGAATGACTTCGTTTAGGGCGGCCTCGATTTTCGGGATCTGGGCCGTCGCATCTTTAGCCAGAATCCGCTTCACATATTCAAATGAAAATAATTCCTTTCCGGCATTCCAAACCGGCGTGAACCGCGCTGCCCGCTTCTCCGCTTCTGTCAGGGGCTTGGGCGACATTGTCACCCTGAGCTCCGCGGCTCTCAGCCTGGCGACGTCCTCAATCTTTTTCCGCGAGGCCGCCTCATCGACATCAAGCGCGGACACGGCCCCCTGAACATCGCTTCGCGCTTTGGCCGTCCGGGCAAACATGATGGATGAACCGATGGCCGCGCGCTCCCGGCTGAAAACGTGCGCCATCAGGTTCCCGGCCAGGCGGTCGGCTTCGGCAAAATCATCCTTGGTCGCGCTTATCAGCGAATTAGCCGCCGAGAACTCGCTTTGGGCGATTCGTTTCCTGCCATAAACAAGAGATAGCCGGGCGAGGTCCCGGGCTTGTTCGGAGTCGGCATAAGCCAGCGAGGTCATGGCCGCCGTCCCCAGGACAACGGCCCGGTGAAGCTGCGTCGGGTCGACCTTGTCGACCGAATCCTCGCTCGAATGGTAGAAATCGTCCGGCCAGGCGCTCAATGCAGATGACCCTATCTTTAATCTATTGAAAAGATCATGGTCGCTGCCCGAGCTGAAGGGGATCATCCGCCAGGCCGCGCGGTTGCGTGATCCTCCGAGCGAGCCGATATAAAAATCCGCTTGAAACGGGTAGCGGTCGCCGTTGAATCTATTCACGAAGTCCAGGACCGATTCCATCACGGCGTTCAGGAACGAGGGATTGGAATCGGACGAGTAACATGCGGAGACTACGGAGTTGGTCTTCATGACGTTCTCACCGACCATATCAAAGTTGAGGTCGGCCAGCCGTTTGACGGGGTCGTTAAGATGTTTCGAAAACCAGGCATATGTTCCGCTATATTCCGGGACCCACATGAACCGGATCGTGCGGAGCGGCGGCGGCATCTCTTTGTTTTCGATCAACTGGCGCATGGTCCGGGCCATCTCTAGGATGGAGGCGCTTCCGGAAGCGTTGTCGTTCGCCCCCGGCTTGTAATGATCCAGATGGGCGGTGACGACGATTTCTTCATTCGGGTAGAGAGAGCCGGGAATAATCCCGCTGACGATCTCCAGGTTGCCGGGCACGAGCTCGGCATCGACCATGACATGGACGCGGACGGCTTTTCCTTGGCTGATGAGGGTTTGGAGTTCTTGGGCTCGGCGGGCGGACAGGCCGAAGGCAAAGTGACCGGGACCTTTGGTGTCTTTCCCGGGGACGCGATGCCATCCCACTTGATTGGGGAAGTCGCCGGGCCTCCGGTTTGGATAGTCAAATTCCGGAACCGACCAAGAGGTGATGATGCCCGCGGCGCCCTCCTTGGTGACGGCGCGATTATAAACTTGCCGAACATCGCCAGTGGTGAGGACGATCTTGCCCTTGACCCCTGCGGCGTAGTCTTTATCAGCGGTTCCGGCGCCGATGTCCACGAGATCAGCCTCGACATCCGCGCTCGTGCTGAACGTGGCCAGCGATAGGGGCAGCTCGTCATAGGAGGTTAGCTTCATGGAAAACGGCGAAGTGAGCCACAATTCGGCCCTCTTCACCTTCCACTGGGGAGGCATGGTGTTGCCGAAATAATCAATCGTCCCGTCGGCGGGAAAGCGCTCAATACCGACTTGCTCAAGCCCGATATCCCGGGCTTTCTGGCTGACCCATTCCGCTGCGCGGGTGTAGCTCTCTGAAATCTGGAGGCGATGCCAGAGGGCAAGGTGCGATACGGAATCGAAGGCCAGGTCGCCGGAGCTGGCCTGGATGAACCGCAGGATTATGCCGTCCTTGAGCAGCAGGCCTGTTCGAGGGCTGAGCGGCCCGAGCGGAGAAGAGGACGGCTGTTGGGCCCCGGCCGGCCAGAAGGCCGCTATCATGAGCAGGAGACCGAGGACTATTCTCGCCGGCCGCGGTAACCGATTTTCTTTTGAAAAGGAGATTTTCATGATGGACCCCTATAAAGAGTTTTTCATCATAGGATATGGCTTTTTCCGGAACGCGATAAATTCGCCCCCCGGCGTTGCCTCTTCCCTCCTCACCCTGCCGTTACTTTAGCGCCGGACGGGCAGCCCTGTCAACATCTGCCGCGAGCGCGGACTCCTCCGCGCCGCCCTCGGGCTGCAGGCAGTTTAATTGAGCTTGATGTAGATCGGGCCGTCCTGTTCGCGGAGCTTCAGGATCCGGTTGCGGCCCGACCGGGGCGGTGTCATGGGCTTCCCGTACATATCGAAAAATTTCTGGCCCGTCCGTTCGGGGACCTCGATCGAAAGAACCGTATCCGGACGGTCCGTCCAGACGGCGGCCAGCTTCAATGGGCCGCCCGACACCAAGAGTCCGTAGACGTCGGCCCGCCGTGTGTCGAAGGTCCCGAGCGCCGGGGCGCCCGAAGGCCACAGGTCGCGGAAGGCCTTGACCGCTTCGTAGGCGGGCTTGGGCGCCAGGGAGCGCCGTTTCAGCAAGCCGAAGTTGTGCTCAACGTTCTTGGGATCGTCGCCGTCGTCGACGAGGTCGTACCAGACGGTCCTGGGGACGCGGCGCAGCAGGTTGGCGAGGATGAGCCTGATGCAGTAGAGGGCCTGCCGCTTGTAAGCGGCCGGGGTCCGTCCGCCGAAGGACGTCGAGGTGTATCCCCATTCCGCGTTGTAGAGCGGGATGTCCCCCCGCTTCGTCCGCTCGGCTACCACTCTCTCGACGATCGCCGATTCCCGGTAAAAGGTTTCAGGTGCGGCTCCGCGGTAGGGGTGGATGCTGACGGCGTCGACGTTATTGAGCCCGCCGTTGGAAAGGACCTTATCGATGAAGGCGACATCAACCCCGCTCGTCGCCCCGACGACGACAGGGATGTCGGGCGCGGCGCCGCGGACCGCGTTCAAGGCCGCCCTCGCCAGGAGGTTGTAGTTCTTCGCGTTGGGCTGAGGCCTCCAGAAGTTCGGGATATTCGGCTCGTTCCAGACCTCGAAGGTGACGTTCTTGCCGTTGAAACGGCGCGCGGCGGCCGCGGCGAAACGGGCGAAGGCGGAGCGATAGGCCGGCGTCGCGAGGCCCCAGTGGTCGTCGTAGGCGCCCGGGCCGTCGTAGTAGAGGAGGTTCCCATAGTCGAGAATGAGATAAGCCCGCATCCCCCGGGCCGCCAGCTCGCGGAGGAGGGCGTCGTGCCAGTCGAAGTCATAGACGCCGCGCGTCGGCTCCCGGAAGCACCAGATCATGTCCATCCGGACGAACCCGAAGCCGGCCTCCCGGGCCTTGTCGAGGAAGGCCCAGCCGCCCCAGTCGTGGATGTTGACGCCGAGGCGGTCCTCAAGCTTGCCCTTGCTGAAAGCGGGAAGGGCGTCCGTGCCGAACGGGTCTGTGACCGTCCGGGCCGAGACGACCCCCTCGACGTCGTCGAAGGCGATTGAGCCGGTCTTATAGTAATTGAGGTCCTTGTCGACGAGGAGCGCCAGGGCCGCGATGCCGCCGTGGAAAACGCCGTCCTCGGCCCCGCCCCAATAAACTTCATACTCGCCGGCCATGACCGTATAGGTCAGCCAGCCTTGGACCGTTTCGTTGCTGATGGGAAGTCCCTTCTGGAAAGTCTGGCCCGTCTCGTCGGTCAGCCGGGCGACTATGCGCGTCCCCGGGACCCAGCCCGCGACCTGGAAACGGACGCCCTTATGGCCGAGCGCGGGCGAGAATGAGCGGACGGCCGCGACGTAGTTGCCCCCCCCGCGGAAATCGAAGGACAGGACGCCGCCTTTCGATCCCTTCCTCCCTTTCCCGGCCAGGATCCGGAAGGAGCCTTTAGCGCCCGGAAATTCGGGCCCGTTGGAGAACTTCCAGCGGGAGGCCGCGTCCCCGGATTCGAAGTCCTCGATGATGGTCGAAGCTGGCGCAAGCGGGAGGCGGAAGGGGTCGCTGGCGCGGTGCGACGGGTTCGGGACGGTCCCGAGGAGAATCACGGCGAGCGCAGCGGCGAAGGCTTCCCTGAATGCCCTTGTGCCTGTCGCCTTCAAAGCGCTCATAAAAGTTATTATATAAAAGAATGCGTCCTCTTGCGAAGGATCAAGCCCATAACCGACGCGCGCGGTCTCCGTATTACGAATCAGGGAAGGAGAAACGAAAATGGCCGAAAAACAGGCTCAGCATCCGATGATCTGCCCGCGTTGCGACCAGGAACTCAAGTATGTCGGGACCAAGAAATTCCACGAAGGGAGCCGCGGCTGGGGATTTTGGTTGGGCGATCTGGGCGAGCTGTTCACCCACCGCGAGCACTTCGATATTTATGTCTGCCCGCGCTGCGGCCGGGTCGAGCTGTTCGTGGACGGCATCGGCGAGGAGTTCCGTCCCCATTGACCGTACGAATATTCCTTTAGAATAATTGGCGAATAATTGGTGACAGACATCTATTTACCGAATTTCTCCGCCTCTTCATCTACGATCGGCTTTGATATAGCGGGCAAAAGAATGGCGTTACTATTAATTAATTTTGTCAGGCATTGATTCGAAGAGGTGATATGTGATATATCACTATCTTCAATTCATGAGCCGGCTTATGGACGGTAACTCTCTTCTCGCCGGCGTTCTTTATTCCGATCTTCTCTTCGGCTACGATCCTTTTTGCGTCCGCAGATCGCGCGGCGCGTTCCCATTGCATACATTTGTCGTTTCCATTTCATAAGGAGGAATCGAAATGAATCGAAGCCTTCGAATTCTTTACGCCCTGGTCGTCTTCGTCTTAATCGCCTCGGTCTTCGCCGCGGCGCAGGCCAAGCTCGATGAAAGCCTGCTTAAGGGCTTCAGCTTCCGCAACCTTGGTCCGTTTCGCGCGGGCTCGTGGGTGACGGCGATCGCCGTCCCCGAGGTTCCGCAGCGGGACCATCTCTACACCATCTACGTCGGGACCCGGAACGGCGGCGTCTGGAAGACGACCAACAACGGCGTCACCTTCGCGCCCGTCTTCGACGCCCAACCCAAGCTTTCGATCGGCGACGTGGCCGTCGCGCCCTCCGACGCGAACATCGTTTGGGTCGGGACGGGCGAGGCCCACTGCGCCCGCTCCTCGAACTCCGGGGACGGGATCTGGAAATCCAGCGACGCGGGAAAAACCTGGACTAACATGGGACTGGTTGACTCCCATCACATCGCGCGGATCATGATCCACCCCGCGAACCCCGACATCGTCTATGTCGCGGCCATGGGGCATCTGTTCTCGCCCAACGCCGAGCGCGGAGTCTTCAAGACGACCGACGGCGGCAAAACCTGGGCTAAGATTCTTTATGTCAGCGACAAGGTCGGAGCCGTCGACATCATGCTCGTCCGCTCTACGCCCGACATCCTCTACGCGGCCATGTACGACAAGCTCCGCCTGCCCTGGCATTACGAGCTGGGCGGGCCCGGGAGCGCGATCTACAAGACCGTGGACGCCGGCGCGACCTGGACGAAACTCGGCGGCGGCCTCCCGACCGGCCGGATCGGACGGATCGGGCTCGACGTCTTCCAGAAAAATCCCTCGATCCTGTGCGCCGTCGTCGAAAACGGCAATCCGCGGCCGGCTACGGCCCAGGAAACCGAGCAGGACAAGCGGCGCGGCGGAACGCCCCCCAAGCGCACGGTCGGCAACGAAGTCTACCGCAGCGATGACGGCGGGGCGTCCTGGCGCAAGATCAACGCCGGCTCCGAGGGGGCCCTCAACAAGGCGCCTTACTCGTTCAACATGCTTCGCCTGGACCAGTTCGATCCCGATACCGTTTACATCACCGGGCAATCCATGGCCTCGACCGCGGACGGCGGCAAGACCTGGCAGGGACTGAGCTGGCCGTCGAACGGGGTCTTCGAGAAGGCTTTCGGCGACTGGCGGACGATGTGGATCGACTCCCAGGACCGGGACCGCCTCATTTTTGGGAGCGACGGCGGCGCCTATGTCTCCTATGACCGGGGCAAGACCTGCCACCACTGGTACAACATTCCGCTGACCGAGTTCTACGCCGTCGGCGTGGATATGGAAGATCCTTACAACATCTACGGCGGGCTCCAGGATCACGACTCCTGGAAAGGACCCTCGAACGGCTGGGCGGGCGAAATTTCGGCCGCCGACTGGGTCACGGTCGGAGGCGGCGACGGCATGTACAACCGCATCGACCCGTCCGACTCGCGCTGGGTCTACAATAACCGGGAGATGGGCGCGATGTGGCGGCTCGACCAGAAGCTGGGCGTCCAGACCGGGATCATGCCGCAGCGGCCGGCGGGGGAGAAGCCGCTCCGTTTCAATTGGACTCCGCCGATCGCCCTCTCGCCCCACAACCCGGCCATCGTCTACACCGGCGCCCAGGTCCTTTTCCGCTCGCTCGACCGGGGCGACCATTGGCAGGAGATCAGCCCCGACCTGACCACGAACGACGATACCAAGCAGCACGGTGAAGGGTTCATTTCGTTCTGCACGTTGACGACGCTGGCCGAGTCGCCCGTCAAGCCGGGCGTCATCTGGACGGGTTCGGACGACGGCAAGGTCCAGGTGACGATGAACGGCGGGGCGGCCTGGCTCGACCGGACGGCCAAGCTGGCCGCGGCCGGCGCGCCCGCCAACTATTGGGTGACCCGCGTCTTCCCCTCGCCCCACGACGCCGGGACGTGCTTCGTATCCAAGACCGGCTGGCGCTTGGACGAATACAAGCCCTGCCTCTACAAGACGTCGGATTACGGGGAGACCTGGACGCAGATCATGGGGAACCTGCCAGACGGCAAGCCCGTTAACGTCGTCATCCAGGACCGGAAAAACGCAAGCCTGTTGTTCGCCGGGACCGAGTGGGGCCTCTATCTCTCGCTCGACGGCGGCAAGAACTGGATGCCCTTCAAGGCCAACATGCCCTGGGTCAAGATCACGGACCTCCTCATTCATCCGCGCGAGAACGACCTCGTCGTGGCCAGCTACGGCCGCGGCGTCTGGGTAACCGACATCACCGTCCTACAGGAATGGAATGACGGGATCGCGGCGGAGGACGCCTATCTCTTCGACATCGAGCCTCGGATGGAGCGGGTGTACACGGTCATCGGGAATTATCAGCTTCTGGGCGACAGTCACCTAATCACGCCCAACGAGCCCAACGCCGTCGTCGTTAATTATTGGCTCAAGACGAAGGCGGTCGCTCCGCTCAAGCTCAAGATAGCCGATCCCTACGGCAAGGTCGTGGCCGAGATCGAGGGGCCGGGCGAGGCGGGCCTCAACACGGCGCTCTGGGACATGCAGCCCAAGGAGCCGGGCAAACCAGCGCGCCGGTTCTTCGAGGAGCCGGCGATGGTCCCGCCCGGGGAGTATGTGGTGACGGTCGAGGCGGGCGGAAAGACGCTCAGCAAAAAAGCCGTCATCAAGGGCCGCCAAGGCTGGACCTTCGGCCCCTTCCCCTCCGAAATTCGATGAAATAATTCTGGGGACACACGACTTAATTACAATTTCGAGCGAGATAAGTGATGTGTCCCCAGAATTCTGGAGGAAACATGCTTAAGCGTAAGTTCGTGGTCGCGGCATCCGCTGTCGGGATACTGATTTTTATCGCCCTCCGAAGCGTCCCGGCCGCCGGGCAATTCGAGTTCCGAGAGCCGAGGAAGGCCAAGGTCGTCCGTCCGGGTACAATCCCCGACGATCTGACCGCCCTGACCTGGCGCCATGTCGGCCCCCAGGGGAACCGCGTCTCGGCCGTCGTCGGCGTCCCCTCGAATCCTAATATTTACTATGCTGGCGCCTGCGCCGGCGGCGTCTGGAAGTCCGTCGACGGCGGCACCAACTGGGAGCCAATCTTCGATGAGCAGACCTCCCAGTCCATCGGCGCGCTGGCCATCGCACCCTCCGACTTCAGCCAGGTCTGGGTCGGGACGGGGGAGGCTTTCATCCGCTCCAACGTCCTGATCGGCGACGGGATCTACAAGTCCATGGACGCGGGCAAGACCTGGGCGAAAATGGGGCTCGAGAAGAGCGGGAGGATCGGCCGCATCGTTGTCCATCCCCGCGACCCGAACATCGTCTTCGCCGCCGCCCTCGGCCATTGCTACGGCCCCCAGAAGGAGCGCGGCGTCTTCCGGACGCGCGACGGCGGCAAGACCTGGGAGCAGGTCCTGTTCGCGGATGAGAACACCGGCTGCTCAGGCCTGGCCATGGACCCCCGCAACCCGCGCGTCCTGTTCGCCGGGATGTGGTCCGTCGTCATCCACACCTGGGGTAAGTTCAGCGGCGGGCCGGGCGGCGGCGTCTTCGTCTCGCGCGACGGCGGCGACACATGGACCCGGATCAAGGGCCGCGGCCTTCCCGAGTTCGAGGTCGGCAAGGTCGACATCGCCGTAGCGCCCACGAACCCCAACCGCATCTACGCCCTGATCGAAACGGGCGACCGGGGGTCACTCTGGCGCTCGGACGACGGCGGCGAGCGCTGGCGCGTCGTTTCCCACGAGCGCCGCATCAACGAGCGGCCCCACTACTACACCCGGATGTGCGTCGCCTCCGACGACGAGAACACGGTCTACTTTCCCTGCAACACGATGTACGTGACCTACGACGGCGGGGACTCGATCGAGAACTTCAGCGGCGGCGGCGACTGCCACGACATGTGGGCCGACCCCGGCGACGCAGAGCGGATGATGATCGGCCACGACGGCGGGATCAGCCTGACCGTCACCAGGGGCCGGCAGTGGCGCCGCGTCATCCTCCCCATCGGCCAGATGTACCACGTCGCCGTCGACAACCGCGTGCCCTACCTCGTCTACAGCAATATGCAGGACTCGACCTCCAAGCGCGGCCCGTCCTATCCGGACTACGGCGCCTTCGACCCGGTCTGGATCTCGATGGGCGGCTGCGAGTCCGGCTTCTCCTACCCCGATCCCGCCGACCCCGACGTCGTCTGGGGATCCTGCTACTCGGGGACGGTCGAGATCTTCAACGGGCGGAACGGCCTGGTCCGGAGCGTCAATCCCTGGCCGGAAAAGTCGCTTGACTCTCCGGCCGGCGTCCTCAAGTACCGCTGGAACTGGACGCACCCGATCGCGATCTCGCCCCACGACCACAACAAGGTCTATATCGGAAGCCAGTACGTCCACATGACCAGCGACGGCGGTCAGAGCTGGTCGGTCATCAGCCCCGACCTGACGGCCAACGACGGGTCGAAGCTCGGGTCGTCGGGCGGATTGAGCAAGGACAACCTGGGCGTCGAGTACGGCTGTACGCTGTTCGCGATCGCCGAGTCGCCGCTCGAAGCGGGGGTGGTCTGGGCGGGCTCGAACGATGGCCTCGTCCACATCACCCGCGACGGCGGCAAGACCTGGAAGAACGTGACTCCGGCCGCGATGCCCGCTTGGGGCACGGTCAGCATGATCGACCCCTCCCGTTTCGAGGCGGGCCGTTGCTACATCGCTGTGGACGGCCATCAAGAAAATATCCGCGACCCTTATCTCTTCAAGACGGCCGACTACGGCAAGTCCTGGACGCGGATCGACGCCGGCATCCCGCGCTCGGTCCTGAGCTACACGAGCGCCGTCAAGGAGGACCCGGTCCGCAAAGGGCTTCTGTTCGCCGGGACGGCCAATGGGATATACGTTTCGTTCGACGACGGCGCGTCGTGGCACCCCTTCCAGTCCAACCTCCCCCAGGCCTGCATCACCTGGATCGCGATCCAGGAGCACTTCAACGACCTCGTCGTCGGGACGAACGGCCGCGGCTGCTGGATCATGGACGACATCACGCCGCTCCGCGATCTGTCGCCCGGCACGCCGGGATTGGGGCCGGAGGCGGTGCTCCTCAAGCCCCGGGCGGCCTACCGGTTCAAGGAGCGCCAGAATGTCGACCAACCGCCCAACGACCAGACCCGGCCCGAACCGGCGCCCTACGGAGCAGTCATCAACTACTACCTCAAGTCCGTCCCGGCGGGCGGCTTAGCGATCGAGATTTACGACGAGAACGGGGCCAAGGTCCGGACGCTGCGCGGGACGGCTAACAAGGGTCTGAACCGGATCATCTGGAATTTGCGTCATGAGCCGCTCCGCCAGATCGAGCTGCGAACGACGCCGTCTTTCCACACGCATGTCTGGGAAGAAAAGCGGTTTCGGGGACGCCAGACAAGGCCCGTCCTTCACTGGGGGACCCAGCCGCCGCAGGCCGGCGTGCTGGCGGCGCCGGGGACCTACACGGTCAAGCTCGTCGTGGACGGGAAGGAATCGGCGCAGACGCTCGAAGTCCGCAAGGACCCGAACTCGCGCGGCACGGTCGAGGACATCAAGGACATGGTCCGGCTCTGGGCGGCTGTCGTCCAGGATATCAACGAGGTCGTGGGCATGATCAACCGGCTCGAGTGGATCGGGAAGCAGATGGAAGACCTGGCCGAGACCCTGGAGCGCTCCAAGGACGGCGCGGCGCTGCGGGCCGCCCTGGCCGAGACGCAGGCGAAGCTCATGGCCGTGGAGGACAAGCTCCTCCAGCGCCAGCTCCATGCCTCGGACCCCAAGTCCTACCGCGCGGAGATGATGCTCTACTCGAAGCTCCTCTGGTTCTCGGGCGAGATCGGAACGGGCGCGGGCGATATCCGCAACACCGAGGACTTCGGCCCAACCTCCCAGCAGCTCGAAGTCTATGAGATTCTCAAGGGCCGGCTGGCCGAGGCGCACGGGGAGTACGATAAGCTGCTGAAGGAGGTCATTCCGGCCTTCAACCGGACGATGGCGGCGGCCGGCCAGGGCGCCCTGGTCACAGACTTGAGATGACGGACAGACACGATTCTGGACGATCTTTTCTCAGATCGCGACCGCGGCGGGGGGAGTCTCAGCCCTCATAGATCCGGGTGATTTCGAAAATGACCGGATTGGCGCCATCCGGGCAGGCGTGGGTGGCGACGTCCGGATTCTGGAGCCAGGGGAACTTCGCGCCGTACATCATGGCGAAGACCTTGGGCAGCATGCTGTACATGGCGTGAATGCAGATCCGGCCCTGGACGCCCTCGGTCGTGAAGGTGCAGGCGTCGCCTATCTTGTGGATTCCGCATTCCCCCTTGACGCTGATGACCTTGGCCGTGACGGCCTTGACCTTTTTGTCCACGTTCTCCTCCTTCCGGCCGGATCTGGCTCCGGGCGCCGAATCGATCCGCACGGCCCGGGTATCGAATCCTTTGAGATCTGCGATCGACCAGGCGCCCAAAGCCGCCAACGAGGCGGTCCGGCAGAACGCCCTCCGGCTCGACTTCCGTCCCGGCGCCGGCCGTGCATTATCTAACCGTTCGTCCTTTGTTTTCATTTTACTTGCAGGCGTCTTCCAGCCGGGCCGTTGTCGCCTGACGCGTGACCTTGACCGTCTTGACCGTTAGTTTCACGTTCTTTGGAGTTACGCTGATATCTTCGAGAGCCAACTTCGGGTTGGTCTTTTTGTATTTGATCGGGAATGGCGTGCATTTCGGGTCCGTCCTCCCGTTGGCGTCGAAGCGGACGATCGCGGTGTCCGCAACATAGTTGCAGAGCATGAGGATCGAGCCGTCCGTCGCCTGAAAAGCGTGGTCGGCCGATTCCTGGAACCCCTGGGTGAACGGCGCGTATCCCCGGGCGAAGGACAGCCCGCCCGTGCCCGTCACTTTAGCGATGACGACCTGGGTCGTCGGATTAATACTGTTGGGGGTGACGAAATAGGCTCCTCCTCCCGGAGCCGGGAAGACCTTGGACATATAGCTGAAGGTGGAGCCGAACGCGGACTGCCACTTGATGGCGCCGCCGCCCGAAACTTTCATCACCAGGTTTTGGGATCCGGAATGTCCGCCGATGATAAAATCACCGCTCTTGGTTACAAATCCCGACACGAAAGCGTCAAAATTATCAGACTGCTTGGCCCACTTGACCTTTCCCGTCGAGTCCAATTTGATCAGGGTCGGAAGCCAATCCACTTCGCCGTAGACCGTCACCAGCGCTAGAAGCCCCTTATCGGGAGTCGGGATCATCGCGTAGAAAATGGTACCCGGGAATTCATGCGCCCAGACAATGCCGCCGGTTGAATTGGCCTTGACGATCAGCGAGTCGTATGCACCGGAGTAGAGGCCGGCGAGCAGGAACCCGCCGTCGGGCAAGCAGGCCACCTGTCGAAAATCGATATGGTGGTCGCCCAGGGCATAGGTCTTATTCCATTTGGGGATCAAGTCCTTGTCCAGCTTCATCAGCCAGCCGTCGCCGTCATCGCCGTACTCGTTGAAATTCATTCGGCCGGCCGCGATGTAGCCGCCATCAGCCGTCGGAGCGATCGCTTGTAACCTGCCGTTCTTCTGGAGGGCGTAGCTCCCCTGTTTTTCGATCGTCCCGGCCGCGCTGAACTGTACGATCCATCCGTCGGGACCGGATAAAGGGCCCACGTCTCCTACGGCCAGGCATCCGCCGCCGGCCAAAGGGATCCCATAGTTCAAATCCGGCCAAGGGTTATAGCCATTATCGAACTTTTTCACCCAAACCGTGCTTCCGGCGGAATCCACCGGGCAAGTCGATCCGGATCCGGGACCCACGCCGCGCGGCAGGCCGCCCAAAAAGAGCTGGAGACTGATGAGCAAGGACGCAAGCGGGATTATTAGCGCCATGTGTCGATCCTCCGTGGCTTCAGCATATCATCCGTCCGCGAAGCGTGTAAAGGCGAATAATGCGGATTAAGCGCCCGCAATTTTGGGTGGCCGAGGGTCCAGGAGAATTCCGTTATAAGGTTGACTTGATCGCAGTCGACCGATATAGTCGGTGTAAAGAAGAGAGGTCGCGGATGGCCAAGCCCAAGTATCAGGTCGTCGAGGAGATTTCGGGGCTTTATCGGATTATCGCGCTCGAGGTCCTGAGGCGGACGAAAAAGGTCGCTTTCGATTTGGTCCCGATGGATCTCTTCCCGTCCATCGCCGCCATCGACCGCGTCGTCCACGGGCAGGGCGCGCTGTCGCCGGGGACGGTCGTCCCGGTCGAGCGGCCCTGGTACTGGCATACCCACCAGGAGGATCATCTCATAGTCCTGGCCGGTTCCCGCAGCGTTGAGCTCTACACCCCCGAGCACGGCCGGATTGAGACGTTCGCCGTCGGGCCGGACGGGATCAGGCGCGGCGGCCGGCTCGTCCACGAGGGCGGCGCCATCCTCGCCTGGCCGACCCGCGTCTTTCACCGGATCGTGAGCGATCCCGAGCGCGGCTCGGCTTCGATCAACCTAGCCGTCCGATCGGCCGGGTTCGATATCCGGACGAACTTCAATATTTACGACCTCGACGTCCGGACCGGCGAGTTCCGTGTTATCAGGGAGGGGTACCTCGACCAGCCCGACGGCGTCAACAACGGCTGATAAATAATTCTGGGGACACACGACTTAATTTTCCAATTAAGTCGTGTGTCCCCAGAATTGCGGAATCGCTAGCTTCTTATTTTTCCATTTTAAGGACGACGCGCGCTTCCTCGCTCGCGGCCCGGGCGACCATCCTGACGTGATCGACCCGGCGGCCGTCGGGGAAGTTCAGCAGCTCATAGTGTCCGGGTCCGCGCTCCCACTCCTTCATGTCGACGACCTGCGTGTCGCCGTTCTCGAACACGATCTCGGCCCAGTCGAATTGGGCGCTGCCCGCGGCCACCTCCAGCCAGAGCTGCCTGCCGGAGTTGTCGCAATTCAGGGTGAATTCGGTCCAGTCCTCGTCCCGGGCCAGGGTTTCGCCGTCCTCCCAGACGAGGAAGTCCCGGCGCGGGGCGGTGGCGACGATGACTCCCGTCCAAAATACGGCGGGCAGGAACCGGACGGGTTGAACTCGAATCGCCGCGCGGACGGGGCGGATGATGACGTGCCGCAGGGGACGATGGATGGGCCAACCCCTATGGACGACGACGACCGTCCGGCGCGGCAGCCTGCGGCGCTGGACGAGGGACGAGGCCGCGGCTATCCCGGCGACCGCCTGAATTCCCAGCAGAACCGTCAGAATAAGAGCCCATGACCGTTTCATGTATTTTCTCCTTCCAACCTTATGTTCGCTCACATACCTTTAGACAATAACCGACTTTAAAGCTTTGAACCCGTCCGGAATGTCTTTAGTATGATAAATCTCGGCCGAATTATCAAGCGGGGCCCGTATGGTATAATGCCCTTCCGAAGAAGGAGGTGCGGATGTTCAGCAATCGCCCGAAGAAACTAATGAGCAAAATGGTGACAGACACCAATTTCCGGAAATTGGTGTCTGTCACCATTTTCATTTTATCGGTCATAGCGCCGATTACAGCCTCCGCCGCCCCGGAGCGCGTCGAGGATGTCCCCAACCCGCTGGCCGCCTCCGGCAAATTCGTCGGCGACGGCGCCGGCGTCCTCGGCCCGGCCTACACCGACCTCATCGACGGCGTCTGCAGCCGCCTCAAGGAAGCGACCGGCTCCGAGCTCGCCGTCGTCACCGTGCGCGACCTGGGCGGAACGACGGTCGAGGATTTCGCCGAGCGCCTCTTCAAACGATTCGGCATCGGCGAGAAGGGCAAGGACAACGGGCTCCTCATCCTGTTCGCCCTGGACGACCGGGCCGTCCGGATCGAGGTCGGATACGGCTTGGAGCCCGCCGTCACGGACGCCCAGTCCGCCCGGCTCCTCGACGAGTATGCCATGCCCTTCCTCGCCCGCGGGGAATACGGCCGCGGCCTCTACGCCGTCGCCAAGGCGGCCGCCGAGACCGTCGTCGCCGCCTCGTCCTTGGGCGCGACACTCGGCCTGACCGATCCTTCCGTCTGGCCCGATCAGCCCCAGCCCGCGCCGTCCGCCGAGTCCGGGGAGAAGGTCCCCGTTTCCTCGGAGGCCGGGAAATCCAAGGTCCGCTCTTCGTTCGTTTCCTCGCTCATCCTGGCCGGAGCCGTCCTCGGACTGACCGGGCTCTGGGCTCTCTCGGCATGGCGCCGGTTCGGCCGCAAGCGGTCCAAGGCCGGACGGGTCAAAGCCGCTTCCGCGGGAGTCGGATATCTGTCCCTGATGTGGGTCGTGGTGCCGATCGCCGTCATCGTCCTCCTCGTGACCGGCAGATTCGTCCTCGGGCCCCTCCTGACCGGGCTATCGCCGGTCATCGCGACCATCCTCTGGTCCAGAATGCGCAAGGGGATGAAGGCGCGCGCAGAAAATTACCGGCTTCCCTGCGCCTCCTGCGGCTCGGCCATGGACCTCATTCCCGAAGAAAAGGACGATGCTCAGCTCACAACCGAGGAAGTCGCAGAGGAGAAGGCCGGCGGCATGGATTATGAGCTGTGGACCTGTCCCAAATGCGGGGCGGGGGAGCGGTTCGCGATCAAGCTCGGCAAGGCGAGCGCCTGCCCCAAGTGCAAGCGGCGGACTCTCGTCCGGACCCTTGCGATCCTGGCCGCGGCCACGACGAGCCACGGAGGCCGCGAGCGCGTCAGCGACGACTGCCAAAATCCCAACTGCGATTATCTTAAGACCTGGGAGAGGGATACGCCTCGGATCGCTCCCTCATCGTCGTCCGCCGGCTCGAGCCGATCGGGCTTTTCAAGCTCTTCGAGCTCCAGCCATTCCTCGTTCGGGGGAGGCCGGTCGGGCGGCGGCGGCGCCTCCCGCCATTTTTAATTTTTTGACGAACGCGGCCGTCACTTCTTTTTTTTCGGGGTGGGCGGCGGGGGAGGAGGCGGCGGCGGGACGGCTTTTTCTTTTTTTGTCAGGTGAATCTGCAGGCCGACGCCGAGCGTGATGCCGTGGCTGTTGTATTTGTAGTTATAGACATAATTGGTGCCGCTTGTATAGACATACTCATAGCTATATTTGGAGTGGTTGAAGCTATACCCGATATAATACTGAAGGCCGATGTGGGAATTGAGGAAATGCTCATAGCCGATCTGGAGGCCCGCGTTCCAGGAGGAATAAGTCTTATACTTGTAGTTATATCCGGTGCCGGAGATGGGCGTGTAGGTCCCCGAGTATTTCGGGTAAAGATTAATACCGACATTGACATGGACAAACGGCCGGCCCTTCCCGCCGTTATCGCCGAAATAATACCTGCCGAACGGCCCGAGGGAAAAGTAGACCGAGCTGTAATCGCTTTCCGATGTAAAGGAGCTATCGGTGTAGCTGTTTTTATAGTGACTGGAGGAGAGGCCCAACGAAAAATAGGTGCCCACCGCAAGGTTGTCGGCGATGAAGTAACCGATCGTGGGACCCACGCTGATGCTGAAACTGTGGTAGTCCGATTTGCTGATTTCGGTCGAAGTGGAGCTGCCGCTTTCCGAACTGCTGAAGCTCAATCCGGTCGATCCCAGGTAAGTGCCGACGAGCCAATCCCCTTTTTTGGTCTGGGAAAACGCGAAACAGGCCGTTGCCAGGACAAGAGCGAGGACAATGATTTTTTTCATGATGGTTACCTCCGAACCCTTTAAAAGCTTTCCTGATTATGACGCGAATTATTGATTTGTCAAGGACTTATTCAAGGACTTATTAATGGGGTCGGACCGAGGTAACCAATTGATAAATAATGAGTTGATATGGATTTTGATATAAAATAAATGCTTAAAACTCCGGATTTGGCTTAAAAAAATCAATCTAAGCTGATGTCTTCAAATGCTATCTTGAGATTATTTTAAAGCCGCATTTATAGGCATATAAATACGGCTTTAAGATCGAAAAACGACCTAAAGAAAGCCTTTCTATACTTATTATGAATGAGTTAGTTTGGTCCGACCCCATATAAAACCCCAAGATGGATTTGATCATCGCCGGCGCGAATCCCCTGGCCACCGATATGATCGCCGCCGAGTGCATGGGGTTCGTCCCCGAGGAAGTCCCCACGTTCCAATGGGCCAACAAAGCCGGCCTGACGCCGGCCCGATTGGACGAGATCGAGGTCAGGGGAGAAACTCCGGAACGAGTCGGCCGCGCCTTCGTCCGGCCCCAGGTCTACGCTTGGAAAGACATCAGGAACGTCTGGGGAGCCAAGATCATCTAGGGGATCCGCTAGAAACCTCAACAATCCCGTCAGGGAATATTGTTTCTTATGAATTTCCTTTGATTGTAGGCTTCCAGTTGATACCAGAACCATTTCAGGTCGCCCTGGAAGTCATAGACCCAGTGGCTGGGCGAGTTTCGTGTTTCGGGGAGGTTCAAGCGGATGGCGCTGTCCCGCCATTCCGACTTGGAATATTGGAAATTTATATTCGTGAAAACTTCCCGCGGGGCGCCGAAGAACAGGGCCGTATGGACATCCTCCTTGATATCCGAGAAGGGAACCCCGCTTTGAGACGTCTGGGTCAGCACGCCGAAAATATTCTCCGCGGCTTCCAAGAACCGGGCGGGATTGTCCTTGGTTTTAGGTTGATCGTCTCCCGCGTTCTTGTAGCGCCATTTCACGCTCGACAAGTCGGGCGATCGGCTGAAGGCGTGACCGATCGAGAAAGTTCCCGCCCGCGTGTCGTCCTTCCATCGGCCCAGGATCAAGACCTGGCAGTCGCGCTTTTTATTGTAGCCGTAATCGATGCCGGCGAAATCGTCGTGCGCCCAGGTGTCCGCGAACGAATGGAGCGCGATGCCGAGCTTTATTAGTTTTTGCGTCCGAGAACTTGCCGTGCTGCTCTTGACTTCATCCGCCGCTTGGGTCGCCAGCGACCGCGCCAGTGCGCCGTTCTCCTTGGTCAGATAGTTCTTTTTTTGATCGGCCGCGATCTTCTCGAACGGAACGAAATGAAACGCGGCTAAAACGTTTCTCTGCTCCTGGGGATCAAAGGCCTCCAGGTTTTGGATGGCTTCGTGTCCGGTCTGAACCGGATTGAAGAGGCGGTTCGCCGGATTAAATAAAGCCCTGTAGGCGGGTTGATCCCCGAACCCGTTCAAGTAGAAGCTGTTCTCGTGCGTGGCGTCATCGACAAATTGCGACGCGTAGGCGATGATCTGAGCTTCCCCGGCCGGGAAGCCGGCCTTTTCCCCCAAGACCCGGACGATTTCATAATGAAAGATCTGGTTCATTGTTAAACCCCTCCATCGTATTAATCTAAATAATATTCCCGATTATTTAGTCGGAGAATAAGGCCGATATTATCAATTTTCGGGAATTATTAGCGACTAAACATGTGAACGGGAGGGGAATCCGGCTAATCAATCAACCTGGGGGAAGCCTATAACCCCGAATAAATCCTGCATATGAGGAGGTTTATCAATGTTCGGATCGGAAATTCTTGAAGTCGCAGTGGGGCTCATCTTTATTTATTGGCTCCTGAGCCTGATTTGCTCGACCGTAAACGAGGGGATCTCCGCGGTCCTGTCCACCCGCGCCAAGGACCTCGAAAAAGCCATTCGCGCTCTGCTGAATGACCCGCGGGGCGAAGGCGCGGCCAAGGCGTTTTACGAGCACAGCCTGATCAAGGTCCTGAAAAAGGGGAATCGAAAGCCGTCCTATATCCCGCCCCGCACCTTCGGGCTCGTCCTGAACGACATTCTGGGCTTGGGCCGCGCGGCGACCGATGGCGCCGCCTTGCGCGGCATGGTGGATAAAATGTCGAACGAGGACCTCAAAAAGTCCCTTCGCGTTCTCGTGGATGAGGCCGGATCCGAGCTCGGCAAGCTTCAGAAGGGCGTCGAGACGTGGTTTAACGATATGATGGACCGAGTCTCTGGCTGGTACAAGTGTCAATGGGCGTGGAAAATTGACCCTTTGTGGGCGTCGAAAAATGACCCCCCCTCTCATTGATTTTCCTCGGTCTCTGGCTCTCGGATGAGACCCGCTTTGACCTTTTCCTTGAGACGATACGAGTTTCCCTTGATGTTGATCGTAGTCGAGTGATGGAGGATCCGGTCCAGGATGGCCGTGGCGATGACCGGGTCCCCGAAGATCTCATTCCACTGACTGAAGCTCCGGTTGGAGGTCAGGATCAGGGCGCCCTTCTCATAGCGACGGGAGATGAGCTGGAAGAAGAGATGCGCGCCGTGCCGGTCGATCGGGATGTAGCCGATCTCGTCGACGATCAGGAGCTTGGGCTGGCAGTAGAACTTCAGCCGCTCCTCGATCCGATTCTCGGCATAGGCCTTGGTCAGGGACGCGATCAAGGGCATAGCCTGGGTGAAGTAGGTCCGGTAGCCTTCCGTGACAGCCTTGACGCCAAGGGCCACGGCCAGGTGAGTCTTCCCCACGCCAGGCGGGCCGAGGAGGATCACGTTCTCGCCGTTCGGGATGAACCGGCACTCGGCCAGCTCCTTGATCCGCTTCTTGTCGATCGAGGGCTGGAAGGCGAAGTCGAAGCTCTCGAGCGTCTTGACGTAGGGGAACTTAGCCAGCGAGGTCCGGACGGCGATGTACTTCTCCTGTTTGGAGGCGACCTCCTGGGAGAGGATCTCATCCAGGAAGTCGGTGTAGGAAACGCTGTTCTTGGCGGCCTCCTCGAGCGCCGTCTCGAGGCGCTCCTGGATCCTGTAGAGCCTGAGATGCCGGAGGTTGTCGTGGATGTGGGAGAGGCTCATAACCGACCTCCTTCCAGGAGTCGCTCATAGACGGCCAGGTCCCGGACTTGGACCTCGTCGGGAGGCGCTGCAGTGGGCTTGGCCGGCTTGAACAAGCCCCAGTAATGCGACTTGTCTATGCTTGACTGGTAAGCCCCCTCGATCCGCGGATGACAGGAGATGAGCTCGCCCGAGTGATAGATCTTGATCGTCTCCCCGTCGGTTAGAACCTCGACCTGTTTGCCGGCCAGCCGGTACGGCACCGAGTAGCGATTGGTCTGGAAGGCGACCAGGCAGTCCTTGGAAACGTGCCGCACAGCCCGCTCCTCAAGCACATAGGCCCGTCGGCCCTGGCAAGAGAGAAGGAGGTCCTTTTCCTCGAGGAACATCTCGGCCGGCTTCCGGTGGGTCGTGCCGTGGATCCGCTGGTCGGCGACGTTGATGATCCACTCGAGAAGCTGGGAGTTGAGATCATCGAGGCTTGCGAACTCTTTGCCCCGGAGGAAGCGCTTCATGTACTTGACGCCCGACTCGACCTTGCCCTTGGTCTGGGGTCTGTAGGGCCGATGCGGCCGCGGCTGGAAGCCGTAATGCCGGCTGAAGTCCCAGAAGATCGGGTTCCACTCGAACCGCGATCCCTCGAAGTCCCGTCCGAGCACCACCGACTTCAGGTTGTCGTAGACGATCTCATGAGGGATGCCGCCCAGGTGGGCGAAAGCGGCCTCGTGGCATCGAAGGAAGGACGGGAGCTTCTCGTCCAGCGTGGCCTCGGCGTAGAGCCTCCGGCTGTAGCCCAGCGTCAGGACGAACAGATGGACCTTCGTTTTCTTCCCCCCGATGGATGTCCAACACTGGCCCCAGTCGGCCTGGCCCTGGCGCCCAAGCGGCGTCTCGAACCGGACCGTGGCCTCGATGTCCACTTCTTTCCGCAGCGGGCTGATGAACCGCTTGACGACATCATAGCTTCCCGTGTAGCCCCTGACCCTGATCTCCTCGTAGATCGCTTGAGCGCAGTAGCCCACGGCCGCCAGCCTCTGGAGGATATAGTCCACGAACGGCTTCAGGACCTTGCTCTCCTGCCTCTCCCGGACATAGGCTTGAGGCTGCTTCTGGCGGAGGATCCTCCGGACGGTCTTGACATCGAGCTGGAGAGCCCGGGCGATCGCCTTCTTCGTCTCCTTAAGCTTCCAGCGGCTGTGGATCTCGTGCCACAGATCCCCTTGCACCATGTCTTCTCCTCTCGGCTGGATTGCCGGGAGGAAGCATACCCTGTTGGAACTCATGTGTGAACCCCTTTCAGAGGGGGGGAATTTTCAACGCCCATAAGGGGGGATTATTCCACGCCCGTTAACAACAAGCGGAAGGTCCAACTCATCATTCTCTGTCTGGCACTGGGATTGGTCGGCGCCTTCAACGTGGACACATTCGCGATAGCTAAAAACCTCCTATACAACGCGCCCGTTCGCGCCGCGATCGTCGCCAAAGCGGATGCTCTCGTCAAGGAATCCCCGGCCGACGACGGTCAAACCGCCACCGTCAGTGCCTCTGTCGAACAGATAAAAGACCTGCAGAAAGAACTCCTCTCTCTCCCTGTTCCTTTCGGCTGGCCCGAAACGCCCCAGGGCTTTTTGAATTGGCTTGCAAAAATCCTGGGATTGCTGTTTACCGTCGGCGCAATCTCGCTGGGCGCGCCTTTCTGGTTCGAATTCCTTGAGAAAGTCCTTAAAATACGCCTGGCCCAGGCCGGAGCGCGGCCCCCAAAAAACGACATAAGCTGATTTCTTTAAATGCTATCTTGAGATTATCTTAAAGCCGCATTTATAAGCATAAAAATATGTATTAGTGGGGTCGGACCGAGTTAACCAATGGATAAATAATGATTTGATATGGGTTTTGATAATAAATAATAGCTAAAAACTGCGGTTTTTGGCTTTAAAAAAGCAGATCTAAGCGGATATCTTAAAATGCTATCTTGAGATTATCTTAAAACCGCTCTTATACGTATAAAAATAAGGCATTAAGATTGAAAAATGACCTAATGAAGGCGTTTATATATTTATTATGAATTAGATAGCTTGGTCCGACCCCATATATCATATATCCATATAATTTGAGGTATAATCGCTTTATGAAACGCTATCATTCATCCGTCTTCCAATTCATTTCATCCCACCCGGCCGCTCTTCCCATCCTCTTCAGCGCCATCGCTTGGCTGGGATTCGCCTGCGGTGTCCAAGCCCCCTCCGACACGGCTGCGCCCCGGGCCTACACGAAGACCGAGGCGATGGTCCCGATGCGCGACGGCATCCGTCTGAACACCGTGATTTTCAAGCCCGAGGCGGCGTCCGGGCCTTTGCCGTTCCTGATGATTCGAACCCCTTACGGGGCGGGCGGCAACCCGAACCAGGTCAGCTTGCGCGAGCTCTCCGCCGACGGCTATATTTTTGTCTTTCAGGATATCCGGGGCCGCTACAAATCCGAGGGCCGCTTCGTCATGATGAGGCCGCCCCGGGATAAGAACGACCCAAAAGCCATAGACGAGAGCACGGACGCTTTCGACACGATCGAATGGCTCCTCGAGAAGGTCGCGGGCCATAATGGCCGTGTCGGCGTCATGGGCGTTTCCTATCCCGGCTGGCTGACGGTCATGGCCATGCTCGATCCCCATCCGGCCCTCAAGGCCTGCAGTCCGCAGGCTTCGCCGGCCAGCATGTACCTGGGCGACGACTTCTTCCACAACGGCGCCTTCCGTCTGAGCTATGGGTTCGAGTACGTCTCGCTGATGGAGACATCGAAAGTCAACTTCAAGCCGGTCTTCGACACCTACGACACCTACGATTGGTACCTCAAGCTCGGACCTCTGGCGAACGTCAACGAAAAATTTTTCAAAGGCGCGCTCCCGACCTGGAACGACTTCGTCGCCCACCCGAATTTCGACGCGTTCTGGAAAGCCCAGGCCGTGGCGTCCCACTTGACCAGTGTCAACGTGCCGACGCTCAACGTCGCCGGCTGGTGGGACCAGGAGGATTTCTACGGACCGCTCAAGATCTATGAAGAGCTGGAGAAGCGGGACGCCGGAAAACTGAACTATTTCGTGGCCGGCCCTTGGGACCATGGGGGATGGGGTGGCGAGGCGAGCCGGCTGGGCCGGATCGCTTTCGGAGGCGACACGGCCCGCTATTTCCGGGAAAAAATCCAGACGCCCTTCTTCGCCTATTTCCTAAAGGATAAGGGGTCCTTGATCCTGCACGAGGCGACGACCTTCCAGACCGGCGCCGACAAATGGATGTCCTACGACGAATGGCCGCCGCGACCACAGGCCCGAGATCGCAATCTCTATTTCCGCGCCGACGGGATGCTGTCCTTCGATCCGCCGCCGGCCGAGGATGATCAGGCCTTCGACAGCTACGTGTCCGATCCTTCGCATCCCGTTCCTTATCGGATGCGGCCGATCGAGCCGACCTACGATCCCAGGGGCTCGGGCTGGTCGACCTGGCAGGTCGAGGACCAGCGGTTCGTTCACCAGCGGCCCGACGTCCTGAGCTGGGCGACCAAACCGCTCGAGGAGGATGTCGTCCTGACGGGCAACATGGCGGCCCGTCTTTTCGCCTCGACGACGGGAACGGACGCCGATTGGGTGGTCAAGCTGATCGACGTCTATCCGGAAGATTACAAGCCGGAGCCCAAGATGGGCGGCTATCAGCTCATGATTGTCGGCGACGTTTTGCGCGGGCGCTTCCGTAAGAGCTTCGAGAAGCCCGAAGCGATCCCGGCCGATAAGGTCGAGGAATACGCGATCGACCTCCACCAGACCGATCATCGCTTCCTCAAGGGCCACCGGATCATGGCCCAGGTTCAGAGCACCTGGTTCCCCCTCATCGACCGCAACCCGCAGACGTTCGTCGAGAATATCTTCCTGGCCAAGGCCTCGGATTATAAGCCGGCGACCCACCGCGTCTTCCGCTCGAAGCGCTACCCTTCGCACCTGACGCTGATGCTTATGTCCCAGTAGCAACTTTTTAATAATGGGGTCGGACCGAGGTAACCAATTGATAAACAATGAATTGATATGGGTTTTGATATAAAATAAAAGTTTAATACTCCGGTTTTTGGCTTAAATAAATAGATCTAAGCTGATGTCTTCAAATGCTATCATGAGATCATCTTAGAGCCGCATTTGTAGGCATAAAAATTCGACTTTAAGGACGAAAAATTACTCAATAAAAGCCTTTATATATTTATTATGAATTAGTTAGTTTGGTCCGACCCCACATAATTCCCCACATAATTACATTAATTCGACCGGGGAAAAATGATATGTCCCCTAAACCTGCGGATTTTCAACCGTTAAGAGTGGCTTCTTTTTAGACTTGGCTTTTGTTACCTTAGCCGCGATATTTGGCTTTACCTTTTTTCTGCCGAAAACTCTCCGGACGGACTCGTCTCCGAACGTCTCCCGTAAATAATCGAGAGAGAGCTTTTCGAATCCTTTCTTCTCAGCCATCGTTCTTCCTTTGATACATTAGATCGAATCCCGGGAGTTGTCAGTCCGATGAGACACTATTCGTCCGCCCGGTCGTCTTGTATATCGGAGACATTCTTGATAAAATTTAATCAATCCAATGGGGAGAAAAATGGCCGTTAGAGCACGAGAAAAGCTTTGCGAAGATAGCCTGAGAAAATTCAAGGGCCAATGGGTGGTCATAAAAAACCATCGTGTCATAGCCTTCGGGAAGACGGCGTTAATTGCTTTTAACAAGGTCAAAAACAAGAAAGATATTCACCTCCTGAAAAAAGTGCCCCGTGAAATAAACTCCGACTTCATTATTTAATGAGGGTTCGGCTTCCCTATAAAAAAGAGGGGGATGGGCTTTTTCCAATCGTTAATGTTGTTCTCAAACACAATCAAAAGAAAACGCCTCCCATCGAAGCTCTTATAGATTCGGGGGCGTCTCGCTGCAGTTTTGATGCCGAGATCGCCAAAATACTTGATCTTCCCTTACCAAAAGAAAACGAAGTCGTAAAGAACGTGGAAACTTTTGCGGGACTTATTAAATGTCGACTTCATACCATCAAAGTTGGTTTGAACTTTGTCGAAAAGCCTTTTCGCAAGGATCTTGCCCTCGAGATTGATTTTATTCATGAACAGTATTTCCCTGATAACCCGAACAAAAAATTGCTAAAACCCGCTTTTGGCATCCTTGGACACAAAGGCTTTTTCAATAAGCTAAAAGTTAGCTTCGATTCACGAATAGGCGAGATAGAACTAACTTGCGACAGCTAAAATTGTAAGAATATAGCTCATCCGTCCCTTCGAGCCTCGTTCTCGCGACATAAGATCCTATTTGGCCCGGGCAAGGATATCCGAGTTTGTTTTTATGGTTTTTTGAGAGCCGTATCGAATGATTTTTTAGTGAATCTCTTGCCGCAGATAAGGTCCGCCGAATCCGAGAGGCCCTTTATAATAGATCCGTCCCTCCAGGGATATCTTTCCCCTTATATGTAGTATTTTAATTCTCTTTTTTGCATTAGTCGTCCCCCCGCTTGAATTCTCGCGGGAATTTCATACAATGAAAGCAGCCTAAATATTCTAAGGGGAGGGTGCCGTGAGCCTTTTCAATTCCTACTGGCTTTCGATCCTTCTGGGGTTTGCCGCCTGCATGCTGGGCCTGGCCGTCCTGGTCCAGATCCTTCAGGAATTCTATAAGCTCCTGACGAGCTCCAAATCCAGGGCCTACACGCGCGCCCTGATCGATTTCCTCGGGCCCTGGGCCGCCCAGACCCTGCGCGCAAGCTTCCCGCTGACCGCCCGCGGGCCGTTTCAATTGAGACGCCTGCGCCCTAAAGGCCGTATCCTCCCCATGGAGAAAGACCAGCTCGTCGCCTGCCTGGAAAAGACGGCGCCCGCCTGGGTCCGCCGCGGCCTCGACCTCCTCAGACAGGAGGCGAGCCTCCAAGCGCAGGCCAAATCGCCCCAGCCCCCTCCCGCATCATCCTCCTGGGAAGAATTTCTGAACGACCTCGGCCGCGCCGAGAAAGGGACGACCGAATACACGGCCGGACTTGAGATCGCCAAGTGGCTCTCCGAATGGAACCATGACTGGAAAAAGCCCAAGGCCGGTGCCCTGACCCTGGGCTCGATCAAACCGTCCGCCCCCTTCGACGCCGCCGCCCTCCTCGCCTCATTCCAGGCTCGCTTCCTCCCCCACGTCCAGGAAGCGGCCGACCGCTACGGCCAATTCACCAAAAACTTCGAGTACACCTACGGCCGCCGCAACCTCCGCCAGACATTCGTCATCTCCCTCCTTCTCGCCCTCGCCGTCAACCTCCCCGTCGGCCGCATCTACCGGAAAGCCCGGAGCCTCTCGCCCCAGGACGCCGCCGCCCTGGCCGAAAAATACGTCAACCTATACGATGAGCTCTCCAGCAAGGCCGAATCCGACCCCGCTCAGGTTCAGGACCAGGATTTGCTTGCGAACCTCAGCGCGCTCAAACAGCAAGCCCTGGCAAGCCTCGAGCCCATCGCTTCTCAAGGCGCGGGCTCGCCCCTGCGTATTTTCGTCAACTGGAATGAGGATGTCGCCCCAAGATCGACCAGCAGCGTCCTCGCCATCCTCGGATACCTTGCCGAATGTCTGATCACGGCCTTCCTCATCTGCTTCGGCGCCCCGGTCTGGAACGATATCGTGACGCTGCTGTTCCGCCTCCAGAAGGGGAGGAGCAAGTCGAACGGAACGGATCAGGCCGCGGCGACAACCGCCCAGAACGCCTAAAACGCCGATGGTCAAATTCAGCTTCCCGGCTTTTGCCAAAAACCGCGGACCCGGATTTTGGCTCAAGCCTTCGAACCTGTGGGCCTCGCGCCGCTTCCTCCGTCCGGACGATTCCAACGCGTGGCGGGAAGCCTTCGGCCCGGCCGACCCGACCGCCCCTCCCGGCCGCTCCCAATCCTTCGCCGATCTCCTCGACCCCGCCCGCGATCCCTCTCGCGGATTTCGCTTCGTCATCCTCGGGGATACCGGCGAAGGGGACCGCTCCCAATACAGCCTCCTGCCCCTCCTCCACCATCTCAAGCCCGATTTCATGATAATCGTCGGCGACCTGGCCAACCCGGCGGGCCGGATCGATGAGAACAACAACCGGGACCGCGACGACTACCTGGCCGGATTCTTCGAGCCCTACCGCGATTTCCAAATCCCGATCTGGTCCGTCCCCGGAAACCACGAGTATTACTCGGCCGGCCAGGGTCGGGAATACTTCGACACCTTCTGCACCAGGAAGTACGCCAAGCGCTGGGAGGACCACGGCCTCCGCTTCGTCCCCCAGCCGGGGACGTACTGGGAGCTCAAGAGCCCCGGCGTTCCGTTCGTCATTCTCGGAATCGACTCCGGGATGTCGGGAAAGCTCGACGGTCTGCGCGGGCCCTGGAGAACGACGCCCCCGGACACGCGCCAGCACCAATGGCTCGAGGAGCGGCTGACCCTGGCCGACCGCGAGGACAAAACGTCCATCGTCCTCTTTCATATCCCGGCCCTCTGCAAGCAGAAGAACGACAAGGCCGTCAGGCTCAAGACGCTCTACCGCATCCTGGCCGGCCACCGCTCGATCAGCCATATCATCTGCGGCCACGATCACAACTATGAGGAGTACGATTCTTCCACCTTCGCGAAATACCTCGAGCGCGAAGCGGGCGTCGCGCCCCTTAAGAACGACGCCCCCGTCCACATCATCAACGGGGGAGGGGGATCGGCCCTTCATGCCACGGACTATCGCTCTATGGATTATCGCGCCAAGCCCCTATACCCTTCGGCCGACCAGTGGCGCGAATACTCCGCCTTGGGGAATAAGGTCCTGGCGCGCCTTGGAAGGAGCCGAACGCTCGTGGGAAGGCTCGCCTCCCTCCTCCAAAAGGACGCCCTAGCCGACGCCGATTTGTTCCTTTACCTGAGCTTTCTCGTGGTCGAGTGGAATCCCAAGCTGCGTGAGCCCAAGGAGCGCCTCTCCATCCGCCCCGTGTTTATGGATGACCTCAGGAAGCTCTATACGCCAATCCCGGAAAGGGTAGTGGACATCCTTGATCGGAACCCGTCTTTGGATCCGGATGCTGTCCGAAACGCGATCCAAAAGCCGGTTTGAATAGCGATTTCAAAGCCTTCCCGGTAACTCAGGCGGCGAGCTGAAGAGAGCTATATGATGGCCCTGAAGTTATTAACTTATCTTGATACGGCCTCTCTCGTTACCCGCTCGCTTTTTAGTATTTCGTTGCGACATATAATCCTATTTGGCTCGGGCAAGGATGTCCGAATTTGTTTTTGTGGTTTTTGAGAGTCGCATCAAATGACTTTTTAGTGAATCTCTTACCGCATAGGCTGCATTTGAAAATATATTTGGGTCCCGAGTCATGCAAACGACTGATCGGCTTTATCCAGGCCGACCTCTTCGATGTCGGGAGAGCTTGATAGGGCTCTTTAATTGTCAGCTCGATGGCGTATTTCGGCCGAAATGACCTCTGGGTAACCTTTGCGCCTTCAATACGGTCAACCCTATAAGATCGGGACTCTCCCGATTCATGTTTTACAGCATGGAGGAGCAGGTTACCTTCTCGAGTCCGTTTTAAAGAGTATGGTTCTATCAGGCGTCGACTTCCTCCATAGGCTAAGTCGACAATCAACCTATTCGTAGCGGCGTAGCGAATGACCTCAAGAGGAATAGCCATATGCCAGGCTTGGGCCATGGCAGGGGGATGCCACGTCGTGTCAATATCCTCGCCCTTAATAGCAGGCATGGATGCGGGGGCAGCCTTCTCTACCGCGCGATAAAGCCAGTCGAATAATTCCGGAAGCTCTTGCCAGAATTGTTCAAAGGGCGGTAAGACGGGCACTTGGTGGCCCAGCATGCTATTCCATTCGGAAACCAATTCGGCTCGTTCCGGCTTGCCCTCGAGTGTTTCCATGACAGGGAGGGGAATTTCTTTGAATTCGCACTTCTTCTTTAGCGTGCTTAAAACAAGCTCGCGGTTTTGGCCCGTTCCGAAATGCCTGTAGAGATGAACGACGTCATAAAGATCTCTTGGCCTTAACCGCTCTCCCAGGGCTCTGACCTTTTCGGCGAAGAGCTCCTCAAACCCGTAGCACTTGAAGTGGATCCCGCCAGCCGGTTTATCGGAATAGGGATGATTGACTTCGCGCGAAACCTGATTCAAGACAAGGATCTCATCCGCGGTCAAGTCCAATTTGATGCGAGGCAAAGGTCCCGCGAATCCGAGAGGTCCTTTATAGTAGATCCGTCCCTCCACGGATATTTTTCCGCGGGGATTTGTATTCAAATCAAATCGTATCGATTCACGAGGGATTTCGATGCCCGCGGCATCGTAAATCCAGTTCGCGATTTTCTTGAACGCGCCGATCAGGAAATCCTTGTCTTGGTGCTCAGCCCGGGCGAGCGTGAAATCCAGATCTTCGGAAAAACGGTAGGTTTCGAAATAGCATTTCTTAAGGCACGTGCCGCCTTTGAAAATCCAACTCTGACCGAGTTCAGGATGATTCGAGATGCCGGCCAGCAGCCAGCCAAGCAAATAATCCTTCTCGATTATATTAGGCGTAAGGCCGAATTCCCTGGAAAACTCCATAATCTCCCGATGGGTGATAATATTACTTCTCCTTGGCCAAATTCTCCGGCACCCACAGCCTCCAGCGAGTCGCCAACTTTCCGGCCTTTCGAGAGGGATCAAGTTTGGCGAGCCCTTTCGTCAGCTGAGCCCTACAGAGAGCGATGGCCGCGGCCTGATCGGGAGCATAGCGTTCCATCAAGAATCCGAGACGCTTAAAAACGGCTCCGTTGCCCAGGCGCTTGGCATATTCGGTCAGGAGGGAAACGTCCTTATTCTCGGATTTCATGTAGTTCAAGAACAGGTCCAGGGTCGGGCGTATCCCACCGCCGAGACGGGGGTCGGCCAGCATGTCGAGGATGGTCCGGGAGGGATCGGAAATGGACACTTTGACCTGCCCTCTCCATATAGACTTTGTTCCGAACAATGTTTTCTCAGACACGGTGCGGAGCATAAAGCTCGTCCCCTTTAAGACGGGGGCGCGATCCCTGGGTCTCTTGGTTGTCATGACGACAATCGTGCGAAAAATCTGCTCGGTGAGATCCCAGTATTCCGCGGCGCTCCATCCGCCTATATAGCATGGGGAAAACAAGCGGTCGGCGACGATCCATGGGTCTTCGAGAGGGATATCGGGAGTGCTCGACTCCAGCGGCACGCGCACGTATAAGCCTTGCCGAATACGGGAAAGCCAGCCTTTCCGCGCCCACCGAGAAAGCATCTTAGCCGCATCGGTAGAATCGATATCCAGGATGCCGGCCGCTTCTCTTACGGAAATAGTCCCCTTTGTTTCCCGGAAAATCGCCGAGAGCCTTTTTCTGTCCTTTTTCCCTAAGCCTGATATGGTTTCCATGTTACACCAAAAGCGCAATAATTCATTTATTAATTGAATAATAGCACTTTGTATATACTATTTCAAGATATATTTCATGCGAGATTATTCGCACAATAAGGGAAACGGCCCCGAGCTTCACGAGCCCCGCCCTCTCTTCGGAGCGCGAGGTCCGCCCCGCCCGAACCATCATATAGACATAGATGGCGATGGGGGAGACACCCATGCTCATCGAGCCTTAATGCAAAACATGAGCCCTCAAGCTCTTGACTTTCTCGAAACCGGAATTTATGCTTGTCCCCAGGGGCGGGATGGGAAATCGGCCTGAATTCCAGCCTGCGTGCGAACACCGCTTACGCCGCCCACACACGCTGGCAGCTTCTCCCCAAAGCCCGGTGAACGTCGCCCTGAATGATTTGGCCTTTTGGGGCGTATTAAAATATTGAAAGGCATGTTCCGGGGGGATCCTGACGACCCTCTCGGGATAGGAGGGAGGTTGCCATGATCGGTGCCGTCGTTTTTTTCGTCGTAGCCGGGACCTTAGGTGTGGGGCAGCCGAAGATCGGGCAGGCCGACTTCAGGTCCGGTACCGTCAAGATCATCCCTGACCCCGCGTTCGGGAAGGGCACGGAATGGGATATGCTTTTCGAACCGACAACCGACAATTGGACGGCTTTCCTTCCCGACGGGTCGTTCTTCCGGCCGGCCTCGGCCGAAGGCCTTGTGCATAAGTTCGACCCCGACGGGAACCTCATCAAGAGCTTCGGCCGGAAAGGCCAAGGACCGGGAGACCTTCTGAACCCCGGTGCCCTCGACGTCCTTGACGGGAAGATCCTTGTCGTCAATGACGCGGGAAACAAACGGTTGAGCTTGTTCGACCTGGACGGGAAATTTTTGAGGACGGTCCAGCCGGCCGGCGGCGCCGGCGTCCCCCGGTCGATCCTTTCTCTGGCCGCTCTCGACGGAGGGAAGATCGTCTGCGTCGCTTACGAAGAGCGGACGGGCCCGCCTCATGTGATCGCCGTCCGTTATCGCGTCCTGGTCAAGGACCTTGGGGACGGCCGGGACAAAGAGTTGGCGTTTTTTGACTGGGACAGGCCGTTGTCCAAGTTCAATCTCAGGGTCATGGAATGGGAGCCCGCCGTCTTTCTAGCCAAGGCTGGCCCCGGCAAGGTCCTCGTCGCCTGTTCAGGGAGTCCGGAGATCGCCTTCTTCTCGTATGCGGGCGACAAGCTCTCCTCCTTCAGCCTGGACGTCGAAAGGACCAAGATCACCTGGAAGCACCTCGAATTCGCCGTAAGAGCGGATGAGAACCCGAAGAACATCGGATTCTTGGCCCGGAACAAGGCCGATATCGAGCTCCCTGAATATCTCCCCCTTTATTCGCGCTTGGCGCTCGGCGCCGACGGGCGCATCCTCATATACGATTTCAATGCGGCCCATTTTTCACGGGACGTCTCGTTCAAGGTTTACACGACCGACGGCCGGCAGCTGGCCGCGGTCAAGATCGATCCGGGGGACTATGAAGCCGTGATGCCCGTCCATTTTAGGAACGGTTTCGCCTACGCTTATCTCACCAAGAAAAACGGGGACGGCTCTTTTGCCTTTGCCCGCTTCAAGCTGGCTGCCGATTGAGCCGTTCGCCGATCCCGACGCGTGATTCCACGGACGTAAGTCCGTGGAGCCTCAGTCCAATTCGATCCTCGTCCTCACGAAATTCATCAGCTGCAGGCGGCTCCCCACCCCGAGCTTCTGGTAGATGTTATGGATATGGTTCCGGACCGTATGGGGCGATATAAACAGATCCCTCTCGATCTCCTTGTTGCTCTTTCCCCGTAGAAGCAGGCCCAGGATTTCCCCTTCCCGGTTCGAGAGCCCGCACCGCTCGCACAGCCCGCCGAGCGTCGGCCCCTCGAAGATCCCGGCCGGGATCGGCCGATAGAAGCGCGTCAGGAACCCCCTCAAAACCAAAACCGGGGATAGCATCGCGATCCCCAACAAGAGCGGGACAGCCAATCGGAACGGCAGGCCGGCCTGGGGTATGATCATGGCCGCGATCAGCAGCAGGTAGCCGGCCAGGGAAACGGCCCCGAACTTCACCAGCCCCGCCCTCTCCTCGGAGCGCGAGCGCCGCCCTGCCCGAACCATCATATATACATTGATGGCGATGGGGGAGACGCCCATGCCCATCCCCAATACCATGTTCAGCGTCCGGACGGCGGGCGGAATTCTCATCCCGCGCAGGGCGAACTGGATCCTCACCAGGAACAGCGCGAATAGAACCGCCCAAAAAAGGATGAAAGCGATCCGAATGCGCCGCGAGAACTCCTCGTCCAGGATCCCGGCGGCGAAGGCGAGAGCGAAATAGGATGCGGCGGCGAACAGGGGGAAGGCGACCAGGCCGAACAGAATATAGACCGGGTCCATACCCTTTCTGGGCCTGCCAGCAGGCGGCAACGATGACCGCGAGCGAGAACAAACTTTCCATCCCCGCTCAGAAATCCCGCGCCATGTCCGTCCAGGAGGTCCGTTTCACGCCGCCCAACCTCGTCCTGGACATGAGCAGCTACGGGATCGTCTTCGAAGGCAAGATGGCCGCGGACTCCGGGAGCCAAAACCATCCCCGCCGGCCCGGGCCCCTTTCCCGCGGCCGTGCTCGTCAGCGGTTCCGGCCCCCAGGACCGGGATTCGACGATCGCCGGCCACCGGCCGTTCCTGGTCTGGGCCGACGCCCTGACGCGCAGGGGGATCGCCGTCCTGCGCTGCGACGACCGTAAAATCGGCTTCATCGGTCACAGCGAAGGCGGAATCATCGCTCCCATGGTCGCGGCCCGAAATTCGGAGGTGGCGTTTCTCGTCTTGCTGGCGGGAACCGGGGTCCCGGGAGATCGGCTGCTCATGGAACAGCTTGAGGATACTGCGAGGAGCGGCGGCGCCGGCCCGGAAGCCGTCCGCAAAGCAGACCTTATGAATGAACGGCTGATACGGGCGATCCGAAGCCATGATAATTATCAGGAAGCGGAACCCGAATTCAAACGGATCATCGCAGCATCCCTGACCGGCATGACGGACGCGGAGAAAAAGGAATTAAGTGCCAGCGAAGCGTCTGTTCTTTCGGATTGGAAGGAGCTCGCCGCCGATTATCCCTGGGCCCGCCTCATTGCCGGCTATGACCCAGCGACGGCGCTGCGAAAGGTCCGCTGCCCTGTCCTTGCCCTGAACGGGGATAAGGATACTCAGGTGCGGGCCGACATCAACCTTGCCGCAATCGAACAAGCGCTTAAAGAGGCAGGGAATACCCATTATGAAATCAAAATGCTCCCTGGCTTGAATCACCTTTTCCAAACAGCCCAAACCGGCCACCCGAGGGAATATGCCAAGATTGACGAAACGATTTCACCCGATGTGCTGAAGCTTGTTGGAGATAGGATTCTTGGGAACGCCTCACACTGAGGTTCAAGCTGCTCGGCTATGCGGCGATAGGAGATAAATTATGGATTTCTTTCTTAGTCCAACTTGAGAACACATGGAATGCAACCACGCCTTCATGGCAGCTCAGGTGGCGAGCTGAAGAGGGTTACGATGGCCCCGAAGTTGCGAGCTAATCTTGACACGACCGTACCCTGCCCATCAAAACTCCTTTCTCCCAGGTTTTTCTCATTATACCTGGACTGATTTAAGGGGGGAAGGTCCTCTACATCCCCTCGACATTGCTATCTAAGAAAATCTGCTACAGCACGACGATTCAGGATCTCATGATGAGCCTGATTTTGGTAACTCTTCAGGCAATCATAACATGCCATATCACATGTACATTCATTACACATCTCGAAGGCAGATTTGACTACTTGTTCCCAGTTTTCATAACCTTCTTTTACGAATCCCGCTCCTCCTGGAGCATAGTCATATAGAATTATTTCCGACCCGGTCCGACCTGTTTTAGTCGCTAACCACCGCCAGGAGACACCTATATCCGAGGATTCAAGATCTAACGTACGACACAAACCTCTTTGTAGGGCATAAGCAAGAGATTCCACGGGTGGCGGCACGCCTAAAGGTCGAGCTATAAGACAAAAGCTTGAGAACTCATGTCCATATGCGAGTCGTTTTGTCCATGGCCGGGTGTTCCCACACATCGTTGTTCCCGAGAATGATCGAAGCTTCAGGTGTTTCTTCCCCGCTCGATATCGTCTGAGAGACTCACTTGCCCCGCACTCGGGACAAAGCATAAATCCTTCATTATTCGGGCCCAGATTATACCGGAATAAAGACCCGGATTCTTTCAGTGCAATTCTAAAAAGCCCGCGTTCTAGATAACTTTCCTCTCCAATATAATCAATAAAGTGCGTGATTGATTGCCTTTGCCGCAAGAGCGTACTGCGACGATAACGGGTCCCTCCTTGTGTCTCATTCACTCGCACGCTGAAAGCAGCAGGAGAGACGAACGGATAAATGTATTGATCCGTAATTGGCCGTTGGCACACCAGGCATGCTCCCTTTAGGGACTCTTTTGTCGAACTCGTGCGAATCTGCTCACACGTAGGGCATTTAGAATACCACCGTTGTTCTGGTTTATCCCTCTTGCTTACGACATAGAGTCCTGCACTCGTGAAAACCTTTTTATGCGCAATAACCTGAGCTCCAGGAGCAAACTCTGCTATCGCTAGCCCCCTATCACGATTTAGCTCGACATCAGAATCAGCTGACCAACGACTTTTTCCTGTTTCCAATTTTACAACATCTAGAGGAAACGCGTATCTAGGCAAAAAACCATTTTGTACTAAGGTGGATATTACGTCATTCCCAAGAATATTTTTTATCGATTGGTCAATATCCCTTATGTCTTTTCCTTCGACTATTAGCCCTTGGCGCTCACTCATAAATGCCCGCAGTTCCTCTCCGATATTATTTAGTATATCTATATATGTCTGAATTGCGACAATTCGAGCATCAACAAAGCCGCATGCTGCTTCAACAACCATGTGACCGGCATCTCCGTGGAAAATTTCATCTTCGGCTTTATCATTGAACCAATATGGAAAATCCAAATAAAGGCCTTCGGATTTCAGCTGGAACCAATCCTTCGGAATGTTCTTCCGGAACTCGGTAGGCAAAAAGGATTCAATGCGAATTTTCTGTGATACCTTTCCAAGCACGCCCTGATCCCTTATTTTTACCCGCAGAAAGGCTGCAAACGCCGTAGCATTGAAGTGTCGTTGCGAGATGACACGGTTCTTCGTATATACCACAGGCACGTGTACTTCCCCCGCCATGAGGCGCGGGGGGTTCTCCCAAGCATCGCCATCATATTTTGTTCGTCGGCAGAGCGTAACGGCTACTGAATTCTTTTCTTTGCCCCGGCCTGCTCTTCCTACTCTCTGCACATAGCTGGCACTCGATGGGGGAGCATTCCTTAGAAGCACCTTTTGAAGGTCTCCAATATTTATACCCATTTCAAACGTCGTTGTACTGCTTAGAAGATTGATCCCTTGGGCTCGAAACTCGTCTTCGATATCCTTGGCCAAGTCTTTGCTAATCTGTGCGGTATGCTCTTCGGATTTCAATGCGGCAAATCTAGGGTGCCCTACTCCGGCAACCCAACGACCAATAATATTTTCTGAAGGGTCGAAGTCTTTCAGCTCCAATGTCCCGTTACATTCTCTTCTGGGACAATAATTGCGTACTGAATAAGCAATTACCAAACCGCAACGGTTGCATACATATCGCTTTTCCGATCTTAAAACATACAAACGCTCGTGATCGAGTTTCCATCTGCCCCTGTATTCAAGTAAAAGATGTCGCAAGGTGAGAATATCCCAGATGGCGCTGGCAATATTTAGCGCTTCATTATGAGTAATATGAAATATACGACGCACATAATCCGTAATCGCACTTTCATTATCCCTGGCTGGAAGCCATCCGATGCTGTTTTTGACATTCCCCTTTTGTTTAACATAAGCCAAATCAGCGGTAACTCTTCCAAAAGCCACCGCATCAGGCTTTACGCCCTTGGGCAAAGTAAAAGCCTTTCTGTGCCTTACGAATCTAAGCAATGTCTGTAATAACGCGTTTGCTTCCTCAAAGTCTCGTGTGAAGTTCAGAATAGGCTCATTAAGTTCTTTTATTTCATCGTTTTTCAGACGATACTCCACTCTTATCAGGCCCAAGTCCTCGGCCGAATCACGGGCTGAGTCCGGGATTCCGAAATAAGAAAACGTCTCTGCG
Source organism: Candidatus Aminicenantota bacterium (assembly GCA_963702005.1). Classification (GTDB taxonomy): domain Bacteria; phylum Acidobacteriota; class Aminicenantia; order Aminicenantales; family JAFGBC01; genus JAFGBC01. Next base: position 3,734,015 of record OY969696.1, on the reverse strand, counting down.
ACCCAGAGATTGCGCTTTTCTTTCGAATCGAGGTCTTCATCTGGGTATCTAGATACCGGAAGGAAGAAGTTTGGATCATACAGAGATGAGTTAGGGTCTGCTATTTCAGCAAGATGCTCACCCAATTCAACAACACTGGGAGGACGTGACACCCTAATAACTGTTTCCACTATTTTCCGCCCCATGTCCCAGTCAAATGTTTCTTCCTCAAGCAACGAAGGAAAAGCCGCAGCCCGTTGACGGTGATCGGTAAAGCAGAGTAGCTTGCGCGGAGGGCTACTTTGCCCCAGCCAGGGTTCTATTTGAAAATGCGCAAACGGGATTGCCATAGCTAAACCAACTTCATCATCGGATTCCTGAAAACGCCGAAGCGGCTCAATCCCAGATGCGTTCCTCGCCCCGCAGTTAGGACATGCGGTTAATAATTCCTTCTCGTTACCATAAAGATTCTCTCGGTCCTCCGCTTTGCCAGTGGTGGGACATTGTCTATGAAACACTTGGATTTTTCGTAGATGAGGTTTTGAACATCTACAATTATCACCATCGCCTAAATCGTGTTTCTTTCCGCAGATAACGCACCAGTCAAGTGTTGCCGGGTGAAGAAATAGGTCATATTGATCGTCATCGTCTTCATCCAGCCTGAGTTGCTCGGGGAACGGCAAGTCTTCTGCGGTTGAAAAATACGACCAATACGAGTCTCCTGCCCACCCTAGTCCCGTATCGAACGAGTCAAAATGCGGCAGAATCGCATTATCTGCGTCTCCGTGAAGCTGAGCACGTCGAGGTCCCAAGTCCTGGAGGGCGCCAAATAGATAGCCACATTTTCTGCAGGTCACCACTTCAACCAGGTGCGATTTCAAGCCACTTCGGTAACACTCTGGACACTCACCTTCGGGGACTTCTTTTTCAGTCGTCCGCGATACAAAGAAAGCAGCTCTTCCTTCACTTCGAGCGGGGCAGTCTTTGCGCAAACAGATATGTAGCCCATCTTGTGCCCTGATGAAATAATGAAGCCTCGTGGGAAGGAGATCCTCATGTGCTTGATCTTCCTTTGCAAACACCACAATTTCCAGCAGAGCAAATAGGCCTTCTTCCGCTTTTTCATTAGTTGGCCACAAAGCTTTTGCAGCGTCTTTTATCAAACACGGTTTGGAAAGAATCTCCCTCCGCAGCCGATAAAGATTTTCATCATGACTGAGGATAGTTGTGATGCTGGGAGCACTCTCAATAATTCCTAGATGATATGCAACATCAGCGGCATGGTTGCTCCTCAGTGCGCTTAGTGCCGCTACATAATTTTCTGGACTTGGGCTAATCGTTGGCTGCAATATTGGAGGGACAGTAATCGTGCTGAAGATAGGATTTGGCTCGGAAAATTGTTCCCCAAATATATCCGATGCAAATTTTCGAACCTTTGCACGACTATCTGCATCTTCAAGCTTTCCGAGAGTGGCGGACGTGGCAATACACGTTAACGACATAACGCCAAGACGGTCCTTGAGGCGCCGAACTAAGAAAGCGATCTCGGTAGCTTGGACTCCTCGATAGGCATGGGCTTCATCTAAGACAAGGAATTTCAAGTCCCCGTTTTCGAATATCGGAGCGTCAACCGGCCGTTCGAGGAGGTATTCGAGCATCGAGAAATTGGTAACTAAAACGTTCGGGGGGGTGGCTCGTATTGCCTCCCTGTGGTTTAGGCGATTTGGTATAGCCTCTCTTATTTTCTGCTGAACCTGTTCATAAACGATTCTTTCAAGATCTCGTTGTGATAATTGTTGGTCGCGGAGCTGGGTGCGAGATACGTTTTTGAGTCTTTCAATATAATCGATTTGTGTTTTTGGTGTTTGACCTGTAAATCGAGCGAAGGTGATGGAAGGATAGCTTTTAAGCATCTGCTCCCATTCTTCAAGTTGATCATTCACTAAAGCATTAAGCGGATAGATGATAATTGCCCGAAGGCCAGGGGAAGGCCGCCGGACCAGATCATCAAGGATAGGAATCTGGAAACAAAGTGTTTTGCCACTACTTGTGCCGGTTGCAATAACAGCATTCTTACCGTCAAGTAGAAGTTGGAGGGCATCCGTCTGGTGTTTCCACAAGTCCCGTCCATCTAATCGGGCGCTTATGGTTTCTCGGGTTGCTTTATGTAGATTCAGTTTTTCGAGAGGCAATCCGGCTGCATATACCTGTGATTTTTCAAGATACGCACCGTTCACTAGTTCTTCCATAGTCAATTTGTTTTCCCAAGCGGACTTCGCATGCTCAAATTGACGATGGAATCGATACTTTGCTCGTAAGAATTCCTTATATGGCAGAAACACCTCGTTGATAAACCGAGAGTTCAATGACTCCACAACTCTCTCGCTATTTCAACACCGTGGGTTTTGAGATCCCATTCTATCTTTGCCCTTGCTTCAGATCTCCATACCATACGAAGGAATGGTAGCTCGTCTCGTCTACTTACGACTTCGACTGCTGGAAGGACGATATTATCCCAGGAAAGCCTACGATATGATCCCCAAAGAATAGAGGGATCTCCACAATACTTTAATTCGAAGGAACCACTGGCTGGATATCCTAGTTCGGCCCGCGGCTTGCCCATCTCCCATCTGTGTCCTCTTTGTATCAAGAATCCTAAGGACTCATACCTACGAAGGAGATAATTAGAGAATGACGAATCTGGTGCATTGGGGACTACTACGTCTCGCGCAATTAAGATATCATCTAATTTCATGCCAGCCTCGTTTTCTCCTGCCTGGCAAAGGATGAACCATAGTGCATATTTGCCCGGAAGATCCTTCCAGCATTCATCAATTCTTCTGTTGCGGCCGCGCTTCTCAACAGTGTAGCTATAGGAAAATTCGGGGGACTTAATACACAATTCTTTCTTGCCTTTAACGTCCTTTGGCCTAACAACATCGCCTAGCCTTCTGAGATCCTTGATCGTTTTATCCGATTTAGTTTCGATGAAAGGCGTATCCCCCCATATCCATTCGAAATACTCGCGGTCCCCCTCTCCCATTTTTGCACTAATCTGCTGCCAATGGCCACTCGCGGTACTATCTCCCTCCTTGATTCTGAAATGTCTACGTAATTCTGCATAACTGTCCTTAAAGAAGTCTCTGGGTATGGCCACGCAGAAAATTGGATATTCTTCGCATTCGATTGTACCATCAGGCATCCGAATAAAATACGCAGCCTTATAATGTTTTCCAAAGAAACGGCGAACCGCAATCTTGGCTCTCGTTCTAAAGCGGAGTTTCTTGGGCTCTCCTTGATGACGTAGTTCTATTTCAGCATAATTTCCTGTTGGCCAAAGACGCGTCATAAAACATATCGAGCCATCCGATAGTTCAAATGACTCGTTTATATCACCTTCGGCGTGATCAAAGCCTTGGACATTCTTTATTTCAATCTGTTGATTGGAAATTAATGCATAGCTTTTTAATGGGAGTACGTCTCGGTTAGAATTAACTAATTGCCCAGCGGCCTCAACGTCAAAAAATCCCCATGGGGAAGCTCCGAAAAGACTCTGGAACTCGCGGGCTTCCCTGGTTTTTAAAACCAACGAGAGTTTACTTTGGAAGACTTCAGCATCGAGAACCATTTCAGTTGGAGTCAAGGCTGCTTGTTGGTGTCGGCAGCCAAGCTGCCACATTGCAGGCAATTGTTCCCGATTTACGCCAGGGAGTTGAACAGAGATCTTTCTTCTGCTTTCGTTCCATATTATTCTTGCGTGATTCTTAAATAAAGAATCTGGATTCTGAGAACGTATAAATTCAGCTGTCTCCGGAACTTCGTCAAAAAACTCAAAGCGAAGAACACTTGCGCGGGCTATATCTTCAATGGTTAGGCTGAGATCATTCCTAAGAATTTCTCGTACTTCTAGAATTTCCTGAATGAAACTGGCGGCTGCTGCCCGATTCTCGATTAGGAACCTTCTCAACCGCGGCCGACTCGGGATGTGCCTCGTAACCTCGGCGGCCCAATCAGCTGCTGGCATCGACTGCCAATCCTGCTGCCATAAAGCCCACTCACAGATGTCAATGAATCCATCCCATAGAGAGAGAGGAACGCCAATGTGCCAGATTGCGGAACCTACAAAGTCGATCTTGCCGGCTTGAGATACTATTTTTAATTGGTTATCCTCAAGGGCCTTTCGGAAAAATTTATTTATATGCGTTTGTTGGGAAGGTGACGGAGGTTCCTCACCGGTGCGGCCCGTGACTGCCTCAGAAAAGTAACGCCAAAACCTTAAATCTTCGTATTTGAAGAAGGCGACCCCGCCGTATAAGACGACCAGACACGCCGGGTAGTTTTCTAAGCTAACTTTCCAGTTATCCCACTCCGCCCTAACTGAGTTTAAAAAGTCTTCCCACCTTTCTCGGTTTGGAACAGCCGAAAGAATTGCCCCGGCCGTATTCCTTCTGATAAGCTCAATACTGAGGATAGCACTCGCTAATTCATTCTCCCATGTTCCAAGCGGGCTAACCATCCGGGTTCACTGTCCTTTTTATAACAATAGACTCAGCCTTATCCCATATATATTTCCTAGTTTCCTTTCCACTCCTCCGGAAAAACTATACGTGCATTGACGCCAATCTGATTAAGCAGATAAAGCAACTGACCACCATCCAGCAGCTCTATCGGCTTGTCTTTCGAAAATTCGAAAGCATCTAGGCCGTAGCAACTCGTTTTTACCAGAATTTCTTTATTTGTACCTTCGTTCATCATTGTCCCGTAAAGATCGTGAACTGCAGATACTCTGATCGTATTCTTGATCTGCCCCCGTTCAATGTACCACCTCAGAAGTGAGATTTTCAAGCATTATGGTCTATGGCGATGGTGGCTGATATCTCAGAGATCTGTGAGGCCGACGTAGGATATATTCCCGGCTCCAGTCTTCTATCACAACCCTGGCCTCTAAAAGCATATCAAATATCTCCTCTCCCAGGTTTTTCTTATTATACCTGGACCGATTTAAGGGTAACAGGTCAGCGGCGTCACGGGTCCCGCGAGCTACTCTCAGACCTAATCTTATGGCACCCGCCTCTATTTCGAGTTGGCTTTCGAAGAGAGTTAATGATGGCTCGCCGCCCTAAGCAAAAATGAGAAGGTTACTATAAAATAGCTTAGTCAAAAAAGGACGCATTTGCCTAGGCAGGTTAAAATATTATAAATTATTAATAATTTGGGCTTTAGATAACCGTTGCAGAGGTTCTAAATGGAAACGATTGAGCATAGCGGTGTTTGGTGGCTCCCCGAAAATCCCAATTTTCAGATATCCGGCATACTTAAATATAATCCTAAAGAAGGAGCCTGCCTCGAACTCATTGGCACTTTTAAGGGTATTGATGATCTTAGCGGAATTATTAATAAAGAATTATCTGCTCCAACTATCATTTTAGGCGTTACGGTTAGCGGAAAATCGATAACCCTATACAAGTGCTTTGAAAAATCGTTTAGTTTAAGCTTTCCCGGCCTACCGAAATCAGTCTTCTATGTTAATGTAATATTTATCGGCTGTCACTTTAAGAAAGAAGAAGAAATCCTTTTAGATGATATTTCGATAAGCTATTCGAATTTAGAGGAATGGATTGGGATCTCAGGCTTCAAACAAGACACGGAAATTGATCAAAATGGGCATATCAAGAAAATTGCTTACACATATGAACCGCCAAAGGCGATTGTAGCAAAGCTAGAAAATTATGATATTAATATTAACTTCAACTTCGGTTCTCACTCTGATCTTACATATTCCTTCGACTTAAAACAAACGATCTTCATAAACATAAAACCTCCGAAACCGCTCGGTTTCAGGGTATATCTAGATGGAATCATGGAAAATATTCGAGACTTTCTGAGCCTCGCCATAGGCAAAGCCATATACCCCCGCACCATTATTGGGAAGTCCAAGGACAGCGTTACAAAACTGGCAAATGGAGAGATCGTATTAAACGATATCCAAATATTCACTCGCGCAGGCATATTTGTTGATTATTCCGCAAAGGTCCATCAGCATGAAATGCTATTTACGTTCAGAGACATAGCTGATTATTTTACTATCTATCTGAAGAATTGGATTGATAAGTCATCTTTACTATGTCCTGTGTATGAGCTATACTTCGGCACTTTCTACAATCCCTCAATGTATCGCAATCATGAGTTTCTTAGCTTAGCGCAAGCTTTAGAATCCTACCATAGACGCACATCCGGCGGGAAATATGTTTCAGACGAAGATTTTAGATCACAATACGACGCTTTTCTCAACGCAATTGAGAATAGCCTTGATCCAGACTTCAAAGAGAGTTTACGCAATAAAATGAAATATCTGAATGATTTTTCTCTTAGGAAAAGGCTAAAAATAATATTGGGACAATGCGGGGATTGGATTACACTTTTCATAAAATCTCCGGATTTGTTCATAGAGGATGTATGTAATACAAGAAATTATTTGACGCATTATGATGAACAACTTGAATCTCAAGTTAAAAAAGGACAATCCTTAAATTGGCTGGTCCAAAAGATGAAGTTTGTAATCGAAATCTGTTTCCTATCGGAATTGGGGATGCCCGTCGAAAATGTTAAGACTTTGCTCGCAAGGAATCAAAAATATAAAGATTTAGTAAGTCATTAGCCTAGATAAGTCGATTATCTGATAAGTTCCGGGACATTTCCATGTATAAGCAAATTATTCCCCCCTAATTCTATTTATTGTTACTATGTTCTTAAAATGAAAAGAGCTCAACCAAGACTACAATTTATCGACTGGAATGTGGTCTTTTACACTAAGCCTCATAAATGGCGTTACTGACAAGTCTTCAGGATTATCTATTTTTTCCCATCCCTCAATTAATCCTTTTTCTATTTTGTACGGCTCTATCGCATCTGTTTCTAGCTCGTTAGATATGACTCCACCATTTTGCAAATCTTGAAAGCCTTTAAAGTGTATCGGCAACTTGCCGTAATAAAAGTTCTTTACTACATAGACCTGTGCATAAATATCAATTGGCGTTACATGATCATTTGCGATTTCTAAAGATATATTTTTTCCGATTTGAACCTCTTTTTCCCCGGGCATTTCATCTATCTCATGATTGTTCCATTTATTGGCAATAATATTTCCGATTGTTCCCATTAGCTCACCATCAGTCGAAAACAACTTTAATGTCTTTACATCGGCATTTTCTATGATTCTTGGCAACTTTGTGAAGTTTTTAAAGATTATTCTGAATCTTTTGAAATTAGTGCTTTCTAAAAGAACGGGGACCGAGGCATAAACTTTCCAGTCCATACTTTCTGTGTCAATAAGTTGAAAAGCATCAATCCCATGGGCTTTAACATAGCGAAGAGCCGACTCTGTAAAACCTGAGCTTGAAATTATTGCTCCCTTATTAGCGCGCACGTCTTTAACAAGTCCAGCAAATTCTTCAACGACTTTGATATCAATTGACTTCTTATAGTCTTTGCATTCAATTACAATCAATATTGAGTACTGAGCAATATGTCTCCGAACGCTAATATCAATCTGCCTAAGCGCTTGCGAATCTACCCCTTTAATAAAATCATTATATTTTACGTCTGAATCAGGTGAAAGCTGTTTCTGAATTTCAAAAACGGCTTTTTCAAACCGTTTCCATTTAGGATCCATTTCGTTTGTCATCGATTAAATAAATATATCACTTAAATAATGATTATCAAATATTAAGATTGCTACGATAACGCCGAATTGAGTCCTCAATTATGGGCCATAGGGATGCATAATACATTGATTGTCAAGCTTGTCCATTCATGGTTCCTCACTAGAACATCACTTTTTCGGAATAATGCTCAACACTCTTGTTTTCTCTAGAGTTCATAAATATTGCATTTCCCCAGCCAGGCACGGCGGGCGATGCCGACGCCGAGGCGCATCATCTCAAGGCCACTGGCGGCGTGACAGTCGGTGCCAATGCTAATTTTTACGCCGAGCTCACGGGCACGTTTACAGTTGAACTCATCGAGATCGAGACGGTCGTAGTAAGCGTTCAGCTCAAGGGCCTTGCCGGTGCGCTTCGCGCCCGCGATGACCTTCTCGATATCCACGGCGTACCCCTCGCGGCCGCTGATGAGGCGGCCCGTTGGATGGGCGATGACCTTCACGTAGGGATGCTCCATAGCCTTCAGGATCCGCTCGGTCACGTTCTTCTTGAACCCGGAGTGGATCGCGGCGACCACGAAATCGAGCTCCTTGAGCAGAGAATCCGGGAAGTCGAGCGAGCCGTCAGCAAGGATATCGACCTCGGTCCCCTTGAGGAGGCGGAAGCGCTTCGGCTTGAGCGAGCGGTTGAGGGCGTCGATCTCCTTCATCTGCCGGCGCAGGCGGTCGGGGGAGAGGCCGTGGGCGTATTTCACGCTCTGGGAATGGTCGCAGATCGCGATATAGGAATAGCCCATACGGCGGCCGTGGTCGGCGATCTCTCGCAGGGTGAGCGTCCCGTCGCTCGCGTTGGAGTGGACGTGGAGGTCGCCCTTGATGTCGCCGTAGTCGAGGATGGCCGGGAGGCGGCGGGCGAGGGCGAGCTCGACCTCGCCGCGGTCCTCGCGCATCTCGGGCGGAACCCAGGCCAGGCCGAGGGCGGCGTAGACCTCCTCCTCGGCGGCGCCAGCGATCTTCCGCGCGCCCTTGAAGACGCCGTACTCGGAGATCTTGAGGCCTTTGTCCTTGGCCATGGAGCGAAGCTTGATGTTGTGGGCCTTGGAGCCCGTGAAATACTGGAGGGCGGCTCCATATTCTGAGCGGTCCACGAGGCGGAGGTCGACCTGGCGCTCGCCGTCCTCGGTCGCGACCATGACCGAGGCTTTTGTGGCGCCGGCGGCCAGGACGCGCTTGACGTCGGGGGCGTGCGTGAAGCGCTCGATGATGCGGGCGCCGTCCTTGCCGCCGCTCTTCTTGGCGCAGGCGAGGACGTCGATATCGCCCACGGTCTCTTTCATGCGGCGGAGCGACCCGGCTGCCTCGATCCTGTCGACCAGGCCGGATTCCTTGAGGTGATCGATCAGGGAAGCGGCGACGCGGAGGGCCGCCCAGATCGAGACGCGCTGGGAGGCCTTCTCGAAGAGCTCTATCCCCTTGCGGATGTTTTCGACTTTTTTGTCGCCCATGCCGCGGAGGGCGGCCAGACGGCCGTCGGCGATGACCTTCTTGAGGCCGGAGAGGGAGGCGACGCCGAGCTCGTCGTGCATGAGCTTGATCGTTTTCGCGCCCAGGGTCTGGATGTCGAGGAGGGTCAGGAGGCCGGGCGGGATGCCGGAGAGGGCTTCCTTATACTTCTGCATCTCGCCGGTCTGGATGTACTCCTGGATCTTCTTGGCGATTCCGCTCCCGATGCCGGGGATATCCTCGAGCTTGCCGGCGGCGGCGATCTGGGCGACGTCGTCCGTCATCTCGTCGAGGATGCGGGCGGCGCGGCGGTAGGCGAGGACCTTGAAGGCCTGCTCGCCCTTGATGTCAAGGGCGTCGGCGATGCGGTCGAACAGGACGGCCAGCTCCTTGTTTTTCATGGGGTTCCCGTTGGGCGCTTCAGATTTTTTCTGATATTGGCCAGCTTCCATAAGATGGCCGGATGTCCTTTGAATCTCGCGGCTTCTTCCGGCGCTTCCGGGAAGAGACGCTCCGTCTTGAGTTCACCTTCATAAATAGCCTTGATGTATTCCTCCTCTGGGGGATCCAGTTTGAGGAACGGGTCGACAACCGTCCATGCCTTTTCAATGAGTTCTTTGGCCGGGGGAACGGACCTTAGCGCCAGCATCGGACCGAGCCGTTCGACGGCGATACGGTCCGTAACGAGACCCTCGAGACGCGAACGGCCATAGCTGGGAAGGGGATGATCAAGAACGGCCGACATCGCGATGAACCTGGCTCGAAAAAGAACGGACTTCAGGACATTGTCGGCGGACTCTTTTATGTGGGCGGTGTCCCAGACGTCCTTTGCCGCGCCGCGCTCCAGGAAGGCGAGAAGTTTTCCAATTATGAGTTCTTCCCTGCCGACGACCAGAACCTCCGGCCGGTCCAACTCGCCGGGCTGCCAGAGCGGCTTCTTTTCCGTGCCCGCGATGGGTACCCTGAAGAGGAAATTCAAGTCTATTTCGATTCGATCATTTTGACTCAGTACGGATCGGTAGAGCAGGTAAAGTTTCCTGCCCGCAAAAGCATCCGCTGATTTCTGAACCAGATATCCCCGGCGGCGAGCGAGATCCGCGACGGCCGCCTCCAGCCGCGGGCGCGCCTCGAGCATTTTCTCCCGTTCGGCGCCGCCGATATAATTGAAATCCAAGTCCACCGAAAGGCGCTGGGGCTGACCGCCAAAGCAGAGGTTGAACGCCGTCCCTCCCTTGAGGGCGAGAATTCCGCCGAGCAGGGGATGCCGTGCGATATCCCCGGCCATTTCTCCAAGCCGGATGACTTTTTCCAGCGCCGCTATCTGGAAACCGGTTTGGGCCGAACAACGCTCAAGGAATTCGAGGCTAGGTTTCATCCGGCTCTCCCAACTGTAGAAGCGACTTGGGCAGGATCAGGTTCCACCTTGTCGACAGCGAACCGCCGCGGCTTCCCCGTTCAAGATAGTGCGGAGACCGCGGCCGGCGCCGCTCCATTCGATGAATGACGTTTTCGGAGGCATGAAAACTCTTTTGGAATTTTTCCAAGAACCAGCCGGCCGAAACCCAAAGATAGGCCATGTCGTAGCGCTGAAGGATCTCCTCGAGAAGATCGAGATCGAGGACCGGAAAGCCGGCCGCTGAGCGCACAAATTCCTCCAGCCCGCCGGCCAGGGCCGGCCGGCGGAATCCCTCGACGAGCGTCCTCTCGGGCGTGGTCACTTCGAGCAGTTTTCCCCGCCGTTCTATTTTTTGGGTCGCGAAATATGTTCCAGCTTTGTTTCTCATGGGATGGGGATGATCTAAAAAATAGATGCGTCCGCCGTCCAGGCGGAGCGGCCTCCGCCGCTTTCTCGTGTAAACGGCGCCCTGGTTCCAGAGAGAGTGTGCCGCGCCGAGAAGCTCGAGGGCGCTATGATGCGAAAAAACGGCGTCGGGTCGAACCGCTTGGGCCACGAGGAGAGGATCCGGTTGGAATTGATCGGTGTTCAAAGCGGGCGGCATGACCGCATAAACCCCGCGAGTCACTAGTCTCAGCCGTTTTTTTTCAAGATAATGCTTGAGACGTTCCACTGTCCCGGACCGACCGCCGGGCACCTCTAAAACCTTCGCGGCTTCATCGAGGGAAAAAACGGGATGCGTGGCAAAGAATTCGCTTGTTCTCATTTTATAATCCGTTTCCCTATAGGGAATATTTCCCCCTATTTATACACGAAATATCAACTCTGGCTTCAAGCGAACTTGACATTTCGCGCTATTACAGGGAATATTGTCCCCTTTTCATGCGCTATATGTCAAGTAATTTCTTGATATCGAGGCGAGCCTTGGCATAGGTGACGCCATTATAAGCTCAGGTTTTAAGCGACTTCCTGAAAACCGCCAGTTTCTCCGCCATCCCTTCCTTGAGCGACCACCTGCGGATCTCTTTGAGGTCGACGGTACGGCTCCGACTCACCAGGATCGCCTGCTCCAGCGATTGCCGGTCATTCCAATGATAAAAGGCCGCCAAGCGGTCTTTGACGCAATCGGTCGGAGACAGTAATCTAAGAACCTTGTTCCGCTTTTTTATTTCGGAGATGATTTTCACGGGTTCGCCGACGCTACCCCGCCCTGAAAAGCGGGGCTTAAAATCGGAGCCCCGCCTTTCAAAGCGGGGAGGAGAAGCGAGGCTCAGGGTCAACCCTGACCAAGCCCCGGCCTTCAGGCCGGGGAGTCGAGGGTTTGACTGACGATTCTATTGACCAATAATATTGGTCACATGACCGAAGTGGTTGGTCAGGGGATACGTTAGCGATCCCCAGATTTGAGTTGACGCGTTGCGGTCGCTCGCTATAATTGAACCCGTGCGCGGAATCGAGCGCGTCCGTATACGAAACCGATTTCCGGCAAGGGAGAACGTCTCGCATGAACCTCCATTGGGCTGACATCACCGTCTTCGCCGTGTTTTTCCTCATCGTCATCGGCGTGAGCATGTACAAAAGCCGCCGCGAGAGGTCGGGGGAGGACTTTTTCCTGGCCGGTCGGGGCCTGGTCTGGCCGCTGATCGGATTCTCCCTGATCGCTGCCAACATCTCGACCGAGCACTTCGTGGGCATGTCTGGACAAGGAGCGGGGATCTCCGGCCTTGCCGTGGCCAGCTACGAATGGATGGCGGCCATCACGCTCGTCCTTGTGGCCTTATTCTTCCTGCCCAAATTCCTGAAGGCCGGGATCTACACGATTCCCGAATATCTCGAATACCGCTACAGCCCGGCGGCACGCGGGCTGATGGCTCTCTATCTCCTGATCATGTACGTCGCGGTCAGCATCGCGGCGGTCGTCTATACGGGCGCGCTGGCGCTGAACACCATCTTCGGCATTGACCTGGTCAAAGCGGTCTGGTTGATCGGGATCCTGGCCGCGATTTATACGACCTGGGGAGGGCTCAAGGCGGTCGCTTGGGCGGACCTATTCCAGGGGTCGGGCTTGATCCTGGGCGGGATCGTAACCCTGATCATCGGCCTCAAGGCCGTCGGCGGCTGGGGCGCTTTCGTCGCGGCCAGCGGCCAGAAGCTCCACGTCATCATGCCGGCCAACCACCCCGTCATCCCCTGGACGACCCTGGTCGTCGGGCTGTGGATCCCGAACTTCTACTATTGGGGGCTCAACCAGTTCATCACTCAGAGGACCCTGGCCGCCAAGAGCCTGCGGCAAGGCCAGCTCGGGATCGTGTTCGCGGCATTTCTCAAGCTGCTCATCCCGTTCATCATCATCATGCCCGGGATCATCTCCTGGCAGCTGTTCCGGGCCGAGCTCACGGCGCCGGGCGCGACCACGGACCAGGCCTACCCGCTTTTAATCAAGAACCTGGTCGGGCCGGGGCTGCGCGGGTTTATTTTGGCGGCGATCTCGGGCGCGGTCATCAGCACGCTCGGCTCGCTCCTCAACAGCGTCGCGACCCTGCTGACCATGGACCTCTACAAGCGGCACGTCAAGAAGGACGCCAGCGGCGAGTCGCTGATCAGGCTCGGGCGCTGGGCGACCCTGGTCTTCGTCGTCGCCGTATGTTTGATCGCACCGCAGCTCGGCAGCCCGAAATTCAAGGGGATCTTCAACTATATCCAGGAGTTCCAGGGCTTCGTCTCGCCCGGGGTCCTGGCGGCCTTCGTCTTCGGGCTGTTCGTTAAAAAGACGCCACGATTCGCGGGCGTGACAGCGCTCCTGCTTAACGTTCCGATCTACGGGGCGCTTCTTGTTTGGGCGAGGGACATCGCCTTCCTCAACAGGATGGGAATCACCTTCGCGGCGATCGTCGTTGTTTTAGCGGTTGCTACGATGATGCGGCCGCTCAAGGAGCCGGTCACGATGCCCGAGCAGAAGGGGTTCGACATGACTCCGGCGCCGGCGCTCAAGTGGCTCGGGCCGATCGTCGTCGCGCTGACCCTAGCGCTGTATGTGATATTCCGGTAACAAGATTCTCGGATTCGAAATAGGTCAGCTAAGAAGATTTTTCTTTTTCCAGAGATAGATGATGGTGAAAAACACGAAAAAGAGACTGGGGCCGATGATATTGATACGGGAGAGTTTGGTGATCCCGAGCACGAAAAAGGAGTCGAACAGCCACATTCCCATGGCCAGATATGTAGCTACAAGCCCGTACTTTTTCAATTTGAGCAAGCCGTAGGCCCCGATATAAAGCAGGATCGATAGGATGAGATCAGGGGCGACAAAAGCATTATAGACACGGTCCTCGATAGCCATAGTCGAGGGAAACTTGTCGGCCGCGAATCTCCCGACCCAAAAAATATCCGTGGCCACCGCCGCGAAGAACATGATCACCGCGATCGTTACGAGCCCCAGAGTCATTCGTTTTTGCTCGATCATTAGCGTTGGGGATGATAAATCGCGGCGTCGCCGGATGTCAAACCAGAAAGTGCCGGAGATCCGACGCGACCGTTTGTCCTCTAATGAGTTGAGCGCCAGATAATACCCTCAGCCGCCTCCATTATGATAATGAGGATGGCAAGGGATCCGAAGATTACGGCCAAGATCACGACGAATGAGCGATCCTTGAACTTCGTTAAGCTTACGACCCCGGTAACGAAAGTGGCAATTCCAGCAATCATCGCACATAATCCCACTATGCCAATTAGTGGGGTCCCTGGTTGGAATCCTGCAACATTTCTGCCAAGGATAAGCGCTATTAAAAGCACAAGAAAAACTGCCAACAATCCTCCTGCCCATTTTCCAAGTCTTGTTTTCGGGATCATTTTCGTCCTCCTAATTAAGACAAGAAATCATGTTTTTCCGCTGCGCTGAACCGTATTGCCACATTTGAAATGTCACATGGGGGGATTAAGAAATTCGCTTTCTGCTGCGCCGGCTTAATGAGCATTCTATAAAACCGGGCTACGCCTTGCGCCCCGGCTCGACGAGCTCAATCAGCACCTTGCGGGTGGACTGGGGGTGGATGAAAGCGACGCGCGACCCCGCTCGTCCCGGCCGCGGCGTTTCGTCGATGAGGCGGACGCCCTTGGCCTTGAGACTCGCGAGGGACCGCTCGATATCGTCGACGGCGAAGGCGATGTGATGCAGGCCCGGGCCCCGGGTCTTGATGAATTTGCGGACCTCCGACACCTCACTAGTCCCCTCGATGAGCTCGAGGGCGATGTCCCCCAGGTCGAAGGTCGCCGCTTCGACGTCGAACGCGGCCGCGCTCTCGCGATGCGTCACCCTGAGTCCCAGGGTTCGTTCGAAGAGTTCGACCGCCTCATCGAGGTTCTCAACGGCGACGGCGATGTGGTCGACCTTTTTGATCATCTTTCACCCTACGGACGGCTTTTCCCGGTGACGGCCGAAGCGTTTGGCCAGAATCCCGCAGATCTCGCCGAGCGTCGCGGACGCCTTCACGGCCTCGAGAATCGACGGGAAAAGGGGGCCGTTCCCGGCGGCCGCCCGGTCGAGCTCGGCCAGGACGTTCCGGACCGCCGACCCGTCCCGCGCGGCCTTTCGCCGTTTGAGGGCGGCGACCTGGCTTTTTTCGATCTCGGGGTCCATCGCGAAGACCTCCGGCGCGGTCTCGCCGTCGTCGACGTAAGCGTTGACGCCGACGACCTTTCGGTCTCCGCGTCCGATGGAGGTCTGGTACTCGTAACTCGCCGCTTCGATCTCCCGCTGCGGAAAACCCCGCTTGATCGCCTTGACCATTCCGCCCATGGCCTCGACTCGTTCGATGAGGTCCGAGGCGCGACGTTCGATCTCGTTGGTGAAGGCTTCAATCGCGTAGCTCCCTCCCAAGGGGTCGATGGTCGCGGCGACCCCCGATTCTTCGAGGAGGATCTGCTGAGTCCGGACGGCGATCCGGGCGGCGTTGTCACTGGGGAGGGCCAGGGCTTCGTCCAGGCTGTTCGTGTGGAGCGATTGCGTTCCTCCGAGGACCGCGGCCAGCGCCTGCAGGGTCACCCGGACGACGTTGTTTGCGGGCTGGCGGGCGGTGAGGGTGCTGCCCGCCGTCTGGGCGTGAAAGCGGAGACGCAGGCTCTCGGCCCGCTTCGCGCCGAACCGGTCCCGCATGATCCGCGCCCACATCCGCCGGGCGGCCCGGAACTTCGCCACCTCTTCGAGGAGGTCGTTGTGCGCGCAGAAGAAAAACGAAAGCCGCGGCGCGAAGATGTCCACGTCGAGCCCGGCGCTGACGCCGGCGGCCACGTAAGCAAGCGCATCGGCCAGGGTGAAGGCGACCTCCTGCACGGCCGTTGACCCCGCTTCGCGGATGTGATACCCGCTGATGCTGATGGGATTCCAGTTCGGGACGTTTTCGGCGCACCACAGGAGCGAGTCCTGGACGAGGCGCATCGAGGGCTCGGGCGGGAAGATGTAGGTGCCGCGGGCGATGTATTCCTTCAAAATGTCGTTCTGGATCGTTCCGCTGAGCTTTCTCCGGTCGAGGCCCCGCTCGTCGGACAGGGCCACATAGAGCGCGAGAAGGATCGAGGCGGTGGCGTTGATCGTCATCGACGTGCTGATCGTTTCGAGCGGAATCCCGTCGAAGAGGACCCGCATGTCCTCGAGGGAATCAACGGCGACGCCGACGCGGCCGACCTCGCTTTCGGCCATCGGGTCGTCCGAGTCGTAGCCCAGCTGGGTGGGGAGGTCGAAGGCCACCGAAAGCCCCTTCTGTCCTTTTTTGAGGAGGGAATGAAACCGCTCGTTGGTCTGCCGGGCCGTCCCGAATCCCGCGTACTGGCGGATCGTCCAGGGACGGCCGCGGTACATCGTGGGATAGACGCCCCGCGTGTACGGAAAATCGCCGGGGAAGCCAAGGTTTTCGAGGTAGCGATCCTCGTCCACGTCGGCCGGCGTATAAAGGGGTTTGACGGGGATGCGGGACGAGGTTTCGGACGACACCTTGTGGCCCTCGGCGATGCGGCGTCGTCCGGTCATTCCGCCCTCGTGACCTCGATCAGGGGGGCCTGGGATTCGACACTGTCCCGCGGTTTGACGTTGACCGCTTTGACGATGCCGTCGACCTCGCAGAGGAGCTCGTTCAGCATCTTCATCGCCTCCATCACCACGACGGCTGACCCCGCGCGCACGCGGTCTCCGACATGGACCCGCACATCGACAATGAGCCCGGGCATCGGGGACCTGACGACGGTCGAAGCGTCTGGGCTTACCGGCGCGGCGGTCCGAGGGGTTGGTATGAGCCGTTCGTCAAAAACCTCGAGATCGTGCCGGCGGCCGGCGAAGTCGGCATAGAACTTGCCTTCCTCAATCCGGACGGGGGGCCAACCGTGAGCAGGCCGGAGCCCCCCCAGGCGGGCCGCCCGCCGCCAGGCATTCTTTCGAATGAACACCCGTCGTCCTCTTGTCTCGATCCCGTCCGGACTACAGCGGCAGATTCCCGTGCTTTTTTTGCGGCAGGCTCTGCCGTTTGTTCTCCAGGCTCTCCAGGGCGGCGATGATCTTGGGCCGCGTCTCTCGGGGTTCGATGACGTCGTCCAGGTATCCCAGTTCCGCCGCGATGTACGGATTGGCGAATTTCTCGTTGTACTCCTCGATCCGCTTCCGGCGGAGGGCTTCAGGGTCCTTCCCTTTCTCGATCTCCTTGCGGTTGAGGACGCTCACGGCGCCCTCGGCGCCCATGACGGCGAGCTCCGCCGTGGGCCAGGCCATGTTATAGTCGGCGCGGATGTGTTTCGACGACATGACGATGTAGGCGCCTCCGTAAGCCTTGCGGGTGATCAGGGTAATCTTGGGCACTGTCGCCTCGCAGTAGGCGTAGACAAGCTTTGCCCCGTGTTTGATGATCCCGCCGAACTCCTGTTCCGTGCCGGGCAGAAATCCCGGCACATCCTCGAAGGTGACGAGCGGGATGTTGAAGGCGTCGCAGAAACGGACAAACCGGGCGCCCTTGAGTGAAGACCTGATGTCGAGGACCCCGGCCAGGACCTTCGGCTGGTTGCCGACGATGCCCACGCTGCGGCCGTTGAGGCGGGCGAAGCCGACGATGATGTTCCGGGCATAGAGGGGCTGGACCTCGAGGAAATCGCCGTTATCGACGACGCGCTTGACGACCTCGATCATGTCGTACGGTTCCTTTGGATTGTCGGGCACAATCGAGTCGAGCGTCTCGTCGGTCCGGTTGACGTCGTCGCCGGTCTCCAGGCGCGGCGGGTCGTCGAGGTTGTTCTGGGGAAGATACTGGAGGAGCCGGCGGACCTGAAGGATGCAGTCCTGGTCGTTCTCGGCCAGGAAATGCGCGACCCCGCTCTTGGCGCAGTGGACCCTCGCGCCGCCGAGCTCCTCGAAGCTGACCTCCTCGTTGGTCACGGCCTTGATGACGTTGGGGCCGGTCACGAACATGTGGCTCGTGCGGTCGACCATGAGGATGAAGTCCGTGATGGCCGGCGAATAAACGGCGCCCCCCGCGCAGGGTCCCATGATCGCCGAGATCTGCGGGATGACTCCGGAGGCGAGCGTATTCCGCAGAAATACGTCCGCGTATCCGCCCAGGCTCGCGACGCCCTCCTGGATCCGCGCCCCGCCGCTGTCGTTGAGGCCGATGACCGGGGCTCCGTTCTCCAGGGCGAGGTCCATCAGTCGGCAGATCTTCGCGGCGTTGGCTTCGCTCATCGTGCCGCCGAAAACGGTGAAGTCCTGGGCGAAAACGTAGGTGAGACGGCCGTGGACCTTCCCGTGCCCGGCGACGACTCCGTCCCCGACGATCTTCTGTTTGTCCATCCCGAAATCGATGCAGCGATGGGTCACAAAGACCCCGAGCTCCTGGAACGTTCCCGGGTCGAGGAGGAGGTTGACCCGCTCCCGGGCGGTCAGCCGTCCCTCGTCATGGATTTTCTTGATCCGCTCCGCTCCCCCGCCGACGAGCGCGGCCTTCCGTCGTTCCCTGAGCTCTTGGAGCTTGCCCGCGGTGGTCTTCATCTTGACCTCGTCGACGTTAAAACGCAGGGCCCCGGAAAAACCTCCATTTTCTGTCCTCTAGATTCTAGATTCTAGCCGACCCCAAGGCCGGAGTCAACGGCCGTCCGGCCGCCCGTTGACTTCCATTTTCGACATGTGGTATCTAGGGGGGCAAAGGGAAGACCGTGGAGATTGACGGCGAAAGCCGGTTCGAACGAGGTCGGGCCGCAATCGGCCTTTTCCTGGGGCCGGCCGCCGGCCTCGTCCTTTTCCTCGTGCCCACTCCCGGGCTGACCCCCGCGGCCCATTTCCTCGCCGCGGTCCTCGCCTGGGTCGTCGTATGGTGGGTGACCGAGCCCGTTCCCCTCCCCGTGACGGCCTTAAGCGGCGCCGTCCTCTGCATCGTCGGCGGAGTGGCCCCGGCGAATGACGTCCTCGCCCCGTTTTCCAATCCCGTCATCTTCCTGTTCCTGGGCAGCTTCCTCATCGCCGAGGCCATGATGGTCCACGGCCTCGACCGGAGGTTTGCCTTCGGGATTCTCTCCATCCGCTGGATCGGCGACAGGACGAGCCGCATCCTCTGGGCCTACGGCTTGATCTGCGCCGGCATTTCGATGTGGATCAGCAACACGGCGACGGCGGCTATGATGTTTCCCATCGGCCTGGGGATCGTTCGCTGCTTCGCCGACCTCATCGCCAGCCAAACGGGGAAGCCCGTCGATCCGGCGAAGCTGCGTTTTGCCACGGGGATGATGCTCATGGCTTCATTCGCTTCATCGACGGGGGGCATCGGAACCCCGGTCGGCACTCCGCCCAACCTCATCGGCCTGGCCATGATCGAGAAATTCGCGGGCGTCCAAATCCCCTTCTTCAAGTGGCTTCTCTTCTGCCTGCCCATCCTGGCCGTCATGTACGTCGCCCTCTTCATTCTTATGTACCGTCTCCACAAACCCGAGCTTGTCCGGATCGAGGGCTGCCGGGAGTACATCCGCCTCGAACGGTTGAAGCTCGGACCCTGGACGCGAGGCCAGAAAAACGCCCTGGCCGCCTTTCTGACGGCCGTCGTCCTCTGGATAACGCCGGGGTTCCTGATGCTCATCTTCGGGACCGAAGGGCATTGGACGCGGACCTTTAGCGCGCGGATGCCGGAGGCGGCCGCGGCCCTTGTCGCGGGGATCCTTCTCTTCATCCTGCCGGTCGACCGGAAAAAGCGCGAGTTCACGCTGAGCTGGAAGCAGGCCGTCGGCATCGACTGGGGAACCTTGGTCCTCTTCGGCGGCGGGCTATCGCTCGGCCAGATGATGTTTCAAACGGGGCTGGCCGAAACCGTGGGAAAGGGGATCATCAACGCCCTCGGGGCGACGTCGCTCTGGGGGCTGACCCTGGCTGCGGTCTATATCGGAATTCTCGTCAGCGAAGTGACGTCCAACACGGCTTCGGCGAGCATGGTCGTCCCCGTCGTGATCTCCCTCAGCCTGGCGGCCGGGATCAATCCGGTGCCTCCCGCGATCGGAGCCACCCTCGGGGCGAGTTGGGGCTTCATGCTGCCCATTTCGACCCCTCCGAACGCCATCGTCTACGGTTCCGGCATGATCCCCATCACCAAAATGATCCGGGCGGGCGCCCTCTTCGACATTCTTGGAGGATTCATCCTTTGGGTCGGCCTGCGGCTCCTCCTGCCCCTCGTGGGTTTGGCCTGAGCCGGATCCGGCGAGCGGCCTCGTTCCCTCGCCGCTCTTCTCGGCGCCTGCGGAACTCGCTCTCAGGATCCGAGCCAGTTCTCGACCTTGAGGCCGGGAATGCCGATGAAGTGCCGGACATTGCCCGTGACAAGGGTCAGGCGATGCTGTAAGGCGATCGCGGCGATCTGGAGGTCGGTTTCGAACCTGGGCCGGCCTTTTCGTTCTTGTTCGGCCTTGATCCGCCCGAAGATCGCGGCGCTCTCTCGGTCAAACGGAAGTATATTCAGCTTGGGGAAGATTTGCTCCTCGAAGAACCGAAGCAGGCTTTCACGGCCCTCCATCTTGAAGATCCCGAAGTAGATTTCCGCCACGTTCATGGCGCTGGTGAATTGAGCGGCTCGCGGCGCCCGGGCGAGCTTCTCCATCAAACCGTACGGACGGCGCTTTTTCGCGACGGAGCTGAGGACATCCGTGTCAAAAAGATACATCAGAGGACCGGCTTTCGTCCTTTAGCTTTGGCTCTGGCCCGGTAAATATCCTCGACCATGGAGTCGATCGCAACGTCCAAATCATCGCGGGGAGTCGCGACGCCGGCCAATCCTCCGGCCGCGCCGGCCTGAAGACGCTCCCAGTCTTCGTAGGGAATCATGGCCGCCACGGGTTTGCCGCGTTTGGTGATCACGATTTGGCCCTTCAAATGGATGAGACGATCCACCAGGCTCGAGAATCTCGCTTTCGCTTTGGTCAAAGGAATCGATTCCATGAATTCTGCCTCCTCGCATTATATGGTCAAAATGACCAGTTTTGTCAATGTTAAGCCAGCCTGAAACTCCAGTCTTCCTCGGACAGGCTCAGCCGACGAGGCTTCTAGTACTCAGGGCTTCCCTGAGTATGGGGTTCGAAGGACGCGAAATTGTCCCAAAACTTCTATCTTGACGGTCGAGGGGAGAAGTCAAATAATGGAGCTTAATGAAAGAACATCCGGGGACCCGTTTTAAAATAGCAGCAATTGGCGGATGTCCCCGACTTTCAGGGAGGAGGACCTCATGGCGAATCGCAGGGAGTTCCTGAAAAAGGCGGCGGCGGGAGCGTTCGGGTTGAAGTTCCTTAGAAAAGGCGGAAACGCGGCGCCGGTCCCCGTTTCTCCGGATGTCCCGCTTTCTCCCGGCTATATCGAGGATATCGAAGGGCTGGGGCTGGCGATAGGGCGGCCCGCGGAAGGGCAGGCGCCGCCGCCGTACGGCGACATGTTCGTCATGGAGAGCGGGCCCGGCCCCGAGACCGTGATCAACGGCAAGAGCTATGTCTATTTCGGCGGGACGGGCTACTTTGCCCTTCACGACAACCCCGACGTCATCAACGCCGGGATCGAGGCCTTCCGGATTTACGGGACGCACAGCGCGACGACGCGGGCGGGGTTCGGGAACAACCCGGTCCTGCTAGAGTGCGAGCGGAAGCTCGCCGATTATTTCGGGACCGAGGACGCGGTCCACTTCGTGAGCGGGTACTTCGACGGCTTGATCATGGCCCAGTCGCTGGCGGACAGGTATGACGTTGCGTTCATAGACGAGACGGCCCATTTCAGCGTCAAGGACGGGATCGCCGCCGCCCGCAAGCCGTTCGTGACGTTCCGGCATCGCGACCCCGAGGATTTGCGGCGGAAACTGAAGAGCGAGCTCGAGGCCGGGCAGCGGCTGCTCCTGATGACGGACGGGATCTTCCCCACCTTCGGGGTCATCGCGCCCGTGCCGGAGTATATCAAGGTCATGGAGCCGTACGGGGGGATTATCGCCCTCGACGACTCGCACGCGGTCGGGGTGCTGGGGAAGAATGGGCGCGGGACTTACGAGCATTTCGGGCTGGCGGCGGGGGAGCGGCTGATCATGGCAGGGACGATGAGCAAGGCCTTCGGCGGACACGGCGGTTTTATGGTGGGGTCGAAGCCGCTCTGCGCCAAGATCAGGGCGCTTGGGATCTATTCGGGAGCGACGCCGTCTCCGACTCCGGCGGTTGCGGCCTCGATCAAAGGGCTCGAGATCGTCAAGGCCCATCCCGAGATGAGGGAGCGGCTGTGGAAGAATGTTGCGGCCGTGAAGGGCGGGATGAAAAAGCTCGGGTTCGAGATGAACGACACCTGCGTCCCGATCGTGACCTGGATGATGGGGTCGGCCGAGGATATGAAGAAAGCCCAGAGGGCGCTTATGGAGAGGGGCGTCGCGGTCGCGTATTTGAAGTACGTGGGCGCGCCGGCGGGCGGGGTTCTGCGGGCCTCAATTTTCAGCGAGCATACGCCCGGTCATATCGAAAAGCTCCTGAGCGAGCTCGCCAAGCTGAAATAATTCTGGGGACACACGACTTAATTATTGAAAACCGCATAATAGAAATTATATGATGACGGAATTAAATGGAGACAGAAATAAGGAGAAGAACATGTCGTTGACCAGAAAAAACTTCCTAAAATACCTGGGGTTGGGGGCGGCGGTGACGGCCTTGTCGCCCAAACGAATGGCGGCGGGCGCCTCAACTACGCCGGGCTCGGCAGCTTCGGCTCTCGAGGAAACGCGGGAGGCGGTTAGAACCATGAAAATCACGGACGTCGAGATCTACCCCTTCGACATCAAGCTCGTTTCTCCCTTCGTGATCTCGATCGGGAAGATGGACAGCGCCACCGACGTCCTGGTCCGGGTGCGGACAGACGCCGGGATTGTCGGCATCGGGGAGGCCTGCCCCTTCCCGCCCATTACGGGCGAGACGCAGGAGACGAATATCGCGGCCGCGCGGAGCCTTCGCGACATGTTCGTCGGCAAGGACCCGCTCGCGATAGAGGCCTTCGTGTGCGGGGCGGGGCCGATCGTCCACGCCAACCCCTCGATCGTCGCGGCCTTCGACATGGCCCTCTACGACATCCTGGGCAAGGTGGCTGGGCTCCCGGTTTACCGGCTCCTGGGCGGCGGCGACCGGACGCGCTTCGAGACCGACATAACGGTTTCGCTTGAGACGCCCGAAAACATGGCCGCGGAGGCGAAGACATACGCGGAGCGCGGCTACCGAACGATCAAGGTCAAGGTCGGGCAGGAGGTGGCCTTGGACGCGGCGCGGATCAAGGGCATAAGGGCGGCGGTTGGAGACAAAGTCGCGCTCCGGATCGACGCCAACCAGGGCTGGACCGTGCCCCAGGCCAGGGAATCGCTGGAGCGGCTGGCGGAATATCGAATCGAGTTCTGCGAGCAACCGGTCGCGGCGTCGGATGTCGCCGGCTTGCGCGAGGTGCGGAACCACAGCCCGATCCCGATCATGGCCGACGAGGCCCTGTTCGGGCCGCCCGACGCCGTCAAGCTCATCCGCGAGGAGGCCTGCGATTACTTCAACATCAAGCTCATGAAGGCAGGCGGGATCTTCAACAGCGTCAAGATCGCCCATATCGCCGACGCCGCCAACATCAAGTGCATGGTCGGCTGCATGCTCGAGAGCCGGCTGGGGCTGACGGCCGCGGCGCATGTCGTCGTCGCGAACGCCAACGTTTGTTTCGCGGACCTGGACGGGAACTCCGAGCATGTCATGGACCCGATCGTCGACGGCGTCAAGCTCGAGCGCGACGAGCTCGTCCTTCCCGATAAGCCGGGGCTGGGCTGCGACGTCGACCCGTCCTTCCTCAAAAAGCTTAAGAAAATTTGAGGGCGGAAATGAGCAAGATCGCGATCATCGGTTCCGGCCTGGGCGGATTGACCGCCGGCTGCCTGTTGGCCGAAAAAGGCCACGCCGTCACCATCTTCGAGTCGAACACCGTGCCGGGCGGCTACATCTCGGGTTTCCGGCGCAAAGGCTTTTACTTCGAGAGCGGCACCCTCTCGTTCGAATCCTCCCGCCAGGTTTTCGGGGCCATGAAAAAACTGGGCGTTTACGACCGGATCGAATTCGTGCCCCAGCCCATCCACGTGCTGGCGGCGGAATACGATTTCGTTCCGCGCGACTTCGAGCAGTACAAACAGGGTTTGCTGGCCGCTTTCCCCGGCGATCGGGAAAGGCTGGCGCGCTACTTCGCGGCCGTTGACCCGATGGTCAAGGCCATGCTCAAGCTCATCCGCGGCAAGGGTTTTGCGATGCTGCCCGGCGTCCTGAGCGTGCTCATTCTATACATGAAGTACCGCGGCGTCTCCATCAGCGATTTCAACGCGCGTTTCTTCGACCGCGAGAGCCGAATCTGCCGCCTCCTGGACGGGGTCGGCTACCCGGAGATGAGCGTCTGGATCCTGGGCGCCGCTTTTTCCACGTTTTTGCACGACTACTGGACCGTCAAGGGCGGGATGCAGAGCTGGGCCGACGCTCTGGCCGAAAAGTTTCGATCCCTGGGCGGCGAGCTGCGGCTGAAGACGCCGGTCACTAAAATCATCACCCGCGACGGCGCCGCGGCCGGAGTCGAAGCCGACGGAAAGGAGCAGGCCGCCGACTGGGTGATCTCGGCCTGCGACTTCAAGAAAACTTTCCTTAACCTGCTTGACAACCCGAGCCTGGTTCCGGCGCCCTGGCTGGAGAGGGTCAGGAAAACCGCGGTCTCCGAGGGCATAGCCACGGTCTATCTTGGCTTGAATATGGCCGGCGACAAGTTGCGGGAAAAGATGAAGGCGCCGCACCTGAGCTTTTTCGACGAGCAGCCGGGCGCGGACGTCAAAAACGCCGCGGACCCCGACTACTTCGCCAAATGCTCGATCGGTCTCTATTCGCCCTCCCTGCACGATCCCAAGCTGGCGCCGGCCGGCAAGTCGAGCCTGATGATCCAAGCCGTGGCGCCCTTTCACTGGCAGGACAACTGGGGCGGGGGCGACCGCGAGAAATACGGCCGTCTCAAAGAGCGGATGCGGCGGGATCTCATCGCCAAGGCCGCTAAAGTCATCCCGGAGCTCGAAGCAAAAATCGAATATGTGGATGCGGCGACGCCGCTGACTTACGAGCGCTACACCGGCAACAGCGACGGCGCCACCTCGGCCTGGAGCTGGAACCCGGCCAATAAATTCTACAAGAGCGCGATGGGGACGACGGTCGACACTCCGGTGAAACGGCTGCTGATTGGATCGTGCTGGGCGACCCAGATCGGCGGCGTGCCCGGGGCGCTGGGCGCGGCGCAGAAGTGCGCCAAACGCATCGGATAAAAACGGGGTCAAACCTACACTTTGGCAAAAAGTGCAATCTTCTTGTACAAAGTACTAAAGTGTAGGTTTGACCCCGGGGTTTTGATATAATCTCGGCATGCGGGTCGTGCTGGCCGGGTACAACGTCGACCGCGAGGTCATCGACGCCCTCAAGCGCCATGAGCCCGGCCGCCTCGACGTGACCCCCGAAACGCTCGCGGCCGCCTACGCCCGTATCTCCCGCAACCCCAAGCCCGTCGACGAGCTCCGCGCCGAAGCCAGGATCGAAGTCGGCGGGGCCCGCCGCACGAACAAGAACATCATCTTCACCATGGGCCACCACTCGGTGGCCGAGCACGCCGTCTTCAACTTCGACGTCATGGGCGTCAGCCGCCTGGCGATCGAGGAGCTCGAGCGGTTCCGCCTCTGCTCCTATACCGAGAAGTCCCAGCGCTACATCACCCTCGGCGACGACTTCCTCGTCCCGGAGGAGGTCAAGCGGGCCGGCCGTGCCTGCGAGGATCTTTTTCTGGGGACGGTGCGGGCCCAAAACGCGCTTTACCATTCCCTCTACAAGCGGCTTCTTCCCTATGTCATTGATAATAATAAAGAAATGGCCGATGAGCCGGGAAGCAAGGCCCTCCTCGAGGGCTGGGCCAAGGAAGACGCGCGCTACATCGTGAGCCTGGCCACCCACGGCCAGCTGGGGATGACGATCAACGCCCGGAACCTGGAGCTCCTGCTGCGACGGTTCGCCGCCAAGCGCCAGGCCGAATTCCGGGAGCTCAACGAGCGTCTTTATGCGCTCGCCAAAGAAGTGGCGCCGTCCATCATCCTTTTCACCGAGGCCAGCCCGTTCGACGAGTGCGCCTACGCGGACCTCGCCGAGGAGGCGAAGCGCGAGGAGGTCGCCGACTTCGAGCGCTCCGAACGGGAGCGGATGGCGCGCGGCCACGCGTCCCGCGGCCTGAGCGATCCGCACCCGGACGAGGACGAGGAGACCGTCCGGCTGGCGTCCCACTCCTCCGACGCCGACGACCGGGTTCTGGTCGCCATGCTGTTCGCGACTTCGGGGCTGTCGTTCCGGGAGTGGCGGAGGCGGGTGGCCCGGATGTCCCAGGACGAAAAGCTCCGTGTCTACAAGACCGCTTTCAAGCGGATGGAGTTCTATGATTACCCGCTGCGCGAGTTCGAGCACGCCGACCTGACCTATGAGCTTGTCGTCTCGGCGTCGTGCTTCGCCCAGCTCAAGCGGCACCGGATGGCGACATTGACGAGGCAGCGCTATGATCCCGAGCTCGGGGTCACCGTGCCGCCCTCGGTCGAGGCGATCGGCGCGCACGGGGAGTTCATGGATATCGTGGGGCGGACGAACGAAGCCTACGACGCGCTTAAGAGCGAGGCGGGGATCGGAGAGGCGGCCGATTACGTGTTGACGAACGCGCACCGGCGCCGGGTTCTCCTCAAGGTCAATGTCCGAGAGATGTATCATATCTCGCGGCTGAGGGAGGATACGGCGGCCCAGTGGGAGATTAGGGCGGTGGCGGGGAGAATGTCGATCCTGGCGCGCGAGGTCATGCCGATAACGTGTCTGATGCTCGGCGGCAAGGACGCCTACCCCGAGCTCTACGAACGGATCTTTGGCGAACGCCCCTCCTCCCAGCCAAAAGAATAATGATGGACACCATTTTTCAATGAGAAAACAGATCGTCATGATGTCGGCCGTCCTGATGGCGGCGCTGCTTCTGATGCTTCTCACCGGCTACCTGGGGCTCAAGAAGCGGGCCGAGACGATCGCGAATCCGCAGCCTCGCATCTCAGTCCATTCCAAGGGCGGGTATTCCTACCCGGGGGGCGCGTCCTCGCGGTTGATCGAGGCCATTCCCGACGTCCGGCAGTCGACGAATTATTCCTGCGGGGCCGCGGCGCTCCAGGCCGTCCTCCACTACTGGGGTGTCGACCTGCGCGAGGGCGAACTCATGGTCGCCCTCAGAACGGATCCGGAGCGGGGTACGAATCCCGACGCGATCGTCAGGGTCGCCCGCAATTTCGGCCTCAAGGCTGAGATCCGCGAGGGCCTGACCGTCGCCGATCTCGAAGATTCTCTCGGGCGCGGCGTTCCTCCTATCGTTGATATTCAGGCTTGGACGAACACGGATCTAAAAAACTCCCATTTCCACTGGGCGGATGACTGGGAGGACGGGCACTACGTCGTCCTGATCGGCGTCGAAGGCGAGAACCTCGTTTTCGAGGACCCGTCGCTCCTCGGGACGCGGGGCTTTATCCCGCGCGCGGAGTTCCTCGACCGCTGGCGCGATTACGAGGGTGAGCCGCCCTACAGCCCCTCCGACCCGGGGGACCGCGCTTACGTCCGGATGGCTATTTTCATAGAGGGCACCAGGCCCGCCGTCCCACTGCCCGTCACTAAGATCGATTAATAATTCTGGGCGATTAATAATTCTGGGGACACACGACTTAATTATTGGCTACGCCCGTAATTAAGTCGTGTGTCCCCAGAATTATTTCAGCTCTGACCCTGACTTGAAGTATACTCGGATCATGCCCGTTATACTCGGCCTCGCTCAAATCAAGGATGCCCTGCGCGGGCTGGACGTCGTCGGCGCCATGGAGGAGGGCTTTGTCGCCTATTCGCAGGGTCGGGTCGTCGTGCCTCCGGTCGGCGAGATGATCTTCGAGGATCCGCCCGGAGACGTCCACATCAAATACGGCTACGTCAAGGGCGACGACGTCTACGTCATCAAGGTCGCCTCGGGCTTCTACGAAAACCCGAAGTTGGGACTTTCGTCGTCGAACGGTTTGATGCTGCTCTTCAGCCAAAAAACGGGCGAGCTCTTGGCCGTCCTTCTTGACGAAGGCCATCTTACGAACGTGCGAACCGCGGCGGCGGGGGCCGTCGTAGCCAAGTACCTTGCCCCCCGCAAAGTGACGCGGATAGGAATCCTCGGTGCCGGGATCCAAGGTCGGATGCAGCTCGAGTACCTCCGGGGCGTCCTCGATTGCCGCGACGTCACGGCCTGGGGCGTCAACGATGAAGAGCTGGCCGCTTATAAAAAGGACATGGAGGCGATCGGATTCCGGGTGAGGACGACCCGCGACGCCGGAGAGGTCGCCGCCGAATGCAGTCTCATCGTGACCTGCACGCCGTCGCGGGGGCCGCTGCTCACGGCCGCGCAGATAAGGCCCGGGACCCACATCACGGCCATGGGGTCCGACACGGCCGAAAAGCAGGAGCTCGACCCGGCGATATTGAGAATGGCCGACCGCGTCGTCGTCGACAGCCTGAGCCAGGCGCGCCTGCGCGGGGAGTGCTTCAAGGCTTTCGCGGCGGGAGCGATCAAGCCCGAGGACGTCGTCGAGCTGGGCGCAGTCGTCCGGGAGAAAAAGTTTCAGCGCGCATCGGACGGGGAGACGACGGTCGCGGACCTGACCGGCGTCGCCGTCCAGGATATCCAGATCGCCAAGGCGGTCTGGAAAAATTCCGCCAGGGACGTTCTCGAAAAATCCCGAACGCTGCTCTGATAAGTAACCCGGAAATTGGATGAGCACTACCCGGAGAAATTTGCACTAAGTGACCAAGTGCAGGTTTGGCCTCGGCCGGCTGCCCCGGCTTATCGGCTTACTTCCCGACGGCGGCCAACTTGGAGGCCATCGTCGCGTCTTTATCGAGGCGGTGATCGACGCGGAGGTCGATGTGAATGCGCTTGGCGCCCATCCCGGCCAGAGCCTCGTCCGTCTTTGCGACAACTGTAAAAAGCGCGGCCAGGTTGGGGGCTTCGATCGTCGTCGACATCGCGCTTGTCGTCGTCTTCAAGCCCGAGCCTTCGAGGACCTTCAAAACTTTCCGGACGTAGCGGCTGACGGAGGCGCCCTCGCTCGTCGGGAAGATCGCCAATTCAGCGATGATCACGGGCGGACGACCTTGGTTTTGGCCATCGGCTGGCTGCAGCACATCAGGACATGCTCTTCGACGCAGCCGCAGGCCTCGTCCACAATGACCCGGTAGCCGCATACTCCGCACTGGAGCGCCGGGTAGGCCTTCTTGGGCGCCTCTTTCACTTTGGTGACGACCTTGACAACCGTCCGGACTTTCCGGGGTTTCGCCTTGGGCCGGGCTTTAACCTTGGCCTTGGATTTCACCTTCGGTTTGGCTTTTTTCTTGGCTTTAGCGGGCATTTTGACCTCCATCATTCTAATCGCAAGTCTCTGATTCCATTTATCATACCCGGACGCCGATGTCAACTTATCGAGAACGGCGGCTCTTTTTTCCGCTCAGCCCGAACGAATAGCCGATGACCCGGCTCGGACAGTTGTCCGCGCACTGGCCGCAAAGGATACAGTCGGAATGCTCCATGTCGCCGGCCTGAACTTCGGCATTGACGTCGATGCTCATGGGGCAGACCTGCGTGCAGGTCAGGCAGTTCGTGCAATTCTCAGTCCGCGCTCGAAGCTGGAGGGCGGGCCAATGAACGATGTTGCGGGCTTTTCGGCCGATCATCAGGAAGGGCGCCATCCAGCAGGCGTAGTGACAGAAGGCGTGGCGGCCCAAGGCGACGGCTAGAACCAGGAACAGGATAAGGACCGTATAGTACATGTAAAAATTGGCCGGTTCGCTGACCGAGATTCCCTTCTCCATCATGTAAAGGAGAGCGACCTTGTGGAATCCGCCGGCCTTGACGGCCAGGAAAACAACCATCCCGAACCACGGTCCCCAGACGAGGAACTTAATCCAATGATGGCGCGGCCGGCGCTTGTTGTTAATCCTCTGGCAAAAATCCTGGAGGCAGCCGCCCGGACAGATCCATCCGCAGAAGGCCCGCCCCAGGATGAGCGATGAGACCAGAAGAAGCCCGAATAACGCCAGGCTTCCCGAGACAATGCCCTCCCTGGCTCCGCTCATGCTCAGATAGGGAGAGAAATAATTCAGGGTTAGAGGGAAGGCCAGCAGAGAAATGAGAACGATGAAGTTCCGGATTCTTTGTCTCAAGCTCAGTCCTCCTTGAAGTTTATATCGCCGGCTGCGCCGAGCGCGGCTGGAACGAATCCCGCGATAACGGGCGAAGAGCCTAGTCAGGGATACAGATTAGCGTCATCGGGGGAGATTTGCACAAAGTGACAAAGTGTAGGTTTGACCCCGAATTCATCGAATGACGAGTTTATAGAAATTCTTCTTCCCGACCTTGAGGACGTAGGCGGGCTTAGCGCCGAAGTCGATCCGGTAAGAGATGTCTTCGATGCGCTTGCCGTCGAGGTAGACGCCGCCCTGCTGGATGACCCGCTTGGCCTCGCCCCGCGACGGAAAGATCCCGCAGTCGGTCAAGACCTGGGCGAGCGGCGCGTCCTTCGCCCCGCCCTCGAGGCTCACGGCCTTCTCCTCGATCTCGTCCGGCACTTCCTTGTCGCGGAAGACGCGGTCGAAGCCCGCGGCGGCCTTGTCCGCTTCCTCCGCCCCCCAGAAGTCGGCGATGACCGTCTTGGCCAGCCTGACCTTGACGTCGCGCGGGTTGACCTTGCCCGCGGCCGCCTCCTTCTTCCAGGCTTCGATCCGTTGCGCCGGCTCGTCGGTCAGCAGCTCGTAGTAGCGGTACATGAGAGGGTCGCTCACGGACATGAGCTTCCCGAACATCTCGGCCGGCGGCTCGGTGATCCCGACGTAATTCCCGAGCGACTTGCTCATCTTCTCGACGCCGTCCAGCCCCTCGAGCAGGGGCAGGGTGATGACGATCTGCGGCTCCTGGCCGTACTCGCGCTGGATGTCGCGGCCGACCAGGAGGTTGAACTTCTGGTCGGTGCCGCCCATCTCGACGTCGCAGTGGAGGGCGACCGAATCGTAGGCCTGGTAAAGAGGGTAGAGGAGCTCGTGGACCGAGATGGGGAGGCCGGTCTTATAGCGCTTGGTGAAGTCGTCCCGCTCCAGGACGCGGGCGACCGTGTACTTGGCGGCGAGCTGGATGATCTCGAAGCTGGTCAGCGCCCCCAGCCAGCGCGAGTTGAAATCGATGATCGTTTTGTGGGCGTCGAGGATCTTGAAGACCTGGGCCTTGTAGGTCTCGGCGTTGCGGGCGATCTCCTCGCGGGTCATCGGAGGCCGGGTCGCGTTGCGGCCGCTCGGGTCTCCAATGAGCCCGGTGAAGTCTCCGATCAGGAAGACGACTTCGTGGCCGAGATCCTGGAAATGCTTCATTTTACGGAGGATAACGGTGTGGCCCAGATGGAGGTCGGGGGCGGTCGGGTCGAATCCGACCTTGACCTTGAGGGGGCGGTTCTCGCGGACCGAGCGCTCGAGTTTGGCCCTGAGCTCGTCCTCCTGGATGATGTCGACGCAGCCCTTCTTGAGGTACGCGAGTTGTTCGGCGACCGGTTTCATGACAGCGGATCCTTCACCTGGAATCGGAAGATTATCCCGCACAAGCCCCTCTATTATAGGGTTTTCCCTTTCTTTTGTGAACGCGAAAGTGAGCGGGCCGGATACGGGCAGCTTTATGGCCGGGCGGCCTTTGGCTTGCACATATAGAGCAGCGCGGTATAGATGAGCAGGACGGCCGCGCTTGCCGGGAGGAACCAGCCCGTTTTGACCTTGGCGATGTGGTAAACCACGAGAAAAATGACCGTCAGGGCTCCGGTGAATATGGCGCTATTGATGATCGCGATATTCTTTTCGACGTCTTTCAACGCGAAAAAGAATAACAAGGCCCAACTCAGCTGGAAGATTCCATACAAGCGCGGGATGAACCCATGATTTTCGTGAAGACCCAGGGCGGGGAGCACGCGTTCGGGCGCGATGGCAAAGGCCAGAAACCAGAGCAGGAATACGACAACGCCGATCCAGAGAAGTAACTTGATGCAAGCCGCATTCTTTGGCATTTCGGCCACCCTCCCTTAATTATGTTTTAGATATAATATTTATAGGCGATTAAGTCTGCTCGGTCAATCCTTCGACACTCATGGAAGCCATGAGTGCAGGCGTTTCGCAGTACTCATGACCCGTTTCTGGGTCATGAGTGCCGCAAGGCTGCTCCCCGGACGGTTCATTTCGTCTTTCCTTGGGCCGTGTTGGAATATAAGGAATTGCCGACCGAATTGAACGCCCGGACTCGATACCTATAGAGCGTCTGGGCGTCAAGCCCTTGGTCCTGATACGTTTGGACATTGGCTTGAGTCCGGGCAATCTTCGTCCATTTCCCGCCAACGCTTTTTTTGCGCTGGACCTCGAAGCCCGATTCGTTCTTCGAACCGTCTTCCCATTTCAGCCGGATCTTGCTCGCAGACAAGACCGTTACGGCCAATTGGCCGGGATTTATGGGAACCGGCGGGCGATCGCACGTTCCTTTCAAATAGAATACTTCGCAATCCGAATCATAGACGTCTCCCATGAAATCCCAAAAACCATAATGAATGGAGAACGAGGGCCCCACCGTAAAAAATCGGGACCCGTGGAACCAATATATGCCGGTCATTTTTTGGGCCGTTTCCACAAATTTCCCGGTGTAATTATTGGCATAATACATCATGCCCTCCCCGTTTAAAGGGAGCAGCTTATATGCCACGTGAACGAAGTCATGTCCGTCGACGCCGATAGCGGAGAAATGCAAACGATCAGAATTGAGCAGTGGAACAGGGGCTGAAAACCTACCTGAGATATTGTTGGTGTAAAATAATCTGGGTGTCCCGAATGCCCCCGTATCGTCACGGTAGGTTATATGAGCGTTTCCCGAGGCTGTCGACCGCGATGCTCGGGTCGCCAGTGTCTTTATGCTTTTTGGCTTGGACGATAACAGGACTAATGAAATCGCCCCCTCTGTTGTGAGTATAATATATTTCGTACTTCTCCCCGAAATATAAAATGACGATATGGAAATACCCGTCCCCATCGATCACAGAATCATAGTCAGTAAGCCATACTGACTTGTAGGCGAGCTGAGGATAACTCCACTTTCCACCTGATTTTTTCATAACGAGAAGATGTAGCTCCGACCAATTGCCGCGATAGCAATTTGATGTGAACGAAAGGCACGGATTATTATCAGGATCAATATGGATGATCGGATCCTCTGGTGAGCTCGCAACTTCGCCATTCCCATCAACAATAAGGGAGGGAGCGTCAAAGCTGCCCTTAGCGTTGGATGTGTAGTAAAGATCATCATCACCCGTGATAGCGTACGTACTCGAGTCCCTCCTGAAAACAATGTGGGCGGAACCCTTGGAGTCAACAGCGATGGAGGGGTCCATTGAATACCAATCAACGGAGACCGGGATTTTTTGGGGGCTGCAAAACGAGCCCGTTCTGTTGTTCGAATAAAAAATATCGGAGGTGACTCCGTCGGGAGCTCCTTTCCGGTAATAATAACCGGCCCAGGCGAGATGGGCGACCCCGTTTTTATCCACCGCTATCGCCGTCTGGGTCTCGAGCCGGTTCTTGTTCTTGGAGATGTTGACGGGTTTATCAAACTTGATCCCTTTGTCTGGTTGAAAGACCCGAGCCGCCCAACAAATGGATATCAATGGAACTAAGGCAAAAAACAACCGAAAAAGGCCTTTTTTGGCGGACATGATCCTTCCCCTCCTCGGAATCACAAAAATTTATTTGCATAGGATTTTTCTTTTGAGGAATCTCCCCTCCTGGCCACGATGGAATGATACTTTCGGCCGCAGGGCGAAGTCAAGATCTTCCGGCGCGACCTGCCGGTCTCACTGATAAACGATCGTCACCCAGTAGGCGCCGCGCGGGAAGGTGTCCGACTTCCCGCGGGCGATCCCGATCCCGATTTTCCGACGCTGGATTTTGAGGACGTCGGTCTCGATCGGTGGAGGAATAAGGGAAAGGTCGTCGACGATATAACCGATAGTCTTGGGGAGAGTCATGGCGAGCCGCCCGATTTGTCCGCGAAAAGTCGGAGCGGCTGGCGGTTTCCATGTCCCGCGAAGGATCTCCTCGGACGTTTGATCGGCGGTCTTGGATTGGCGGGCGTCCAATTCCAGCTCGGGAAGGACCGCCCGGCGCCGCGCCTTATTAACGGCGGCCAGGGCGGCCGACCTCAGCTCATCCCGCTTCATGCGCCGGTAGGGATCCTTTTTAAACAGAAGGAGCGTGATGAAATAGCCGCCTCCGGGATGCTCGCCGTCGCGCCCGAACCAGATGCCCAGCCCGGCTTCCTCGTAAGCCGATGAACGGACGCCGCTGGGCTTGATCGAATCGAGGTCAAGCGTTCCGGCCGTGACGAAATCGATCGTGACTTCGCCCAGAAGCTTCGCCACCGGCGGCGGCGTCCCGAGCCCGGCCTTCTTTACCGAATAGGAGCGCGCGACCGCGTCCGCCTCGGGCACGAACACGAGGGAATCAAGCCCCTTGGCGGCGCGGGCCTCGTTGATCCGGCGCTTGAGTTCGGCCTCGGCTTCTCCGGCCGAAACGGGGATGAGCGAGCGGATGAAATCCTGGGTTAGGTAGTAGCCTTTGCCGGCCGCGTAGGCGACGCCGATTCCGACCCGGTCGTATTCGGGCCTGAGGATTTCGCCCCGATGCTCGGGGCTGTCCATGAGGGCCTTGTGGATGAACTCGGAAACGAAGGTCTCGGAAAAGGCGACGTTTTCCCCTCCCATCTCGAAGAAGAATCCCGAATCGGTCAGCCGCTCGCCCAGGGATTTTCCCGACGAAGACTCATGCGACAGGCTGCCCGTTCTCGCCATGTCCCGGCTGTGGCCGCGGGCAAGCTCCGCAAGATCCCGAGACAGCTCGAGACGGCCGAGGCCGCGGCTCTCCCTCTCGGCGTTGAGGAGCTCGAAGATCCGGACTTCGATGAGGGCGGCCGTGACGGGCCGGTCGGGCCGGGCCACGCCGGGGACGAAAAACAGCACAGGCACCATAACGGCAACGACCGCCGCGGCGGCCGAGACCCGGCTCAGGAAGAAGACTCCCACGTGTTCGATCGTCCTCATCCCAACACCTAAGCATATTTTATGCCATGACCCGTTCGCCGACGCTACCCAGCCTTGCAGTACTCACGAACCGGGAACGGTTCGTGTGTGCCGCCCTGAAAGGCGGGAATAAGAAGCGAGGCTCAGGGTTAACCCCGAACAAACCCCGGCATTCATGCCGGGGAGTCGAGGGGTTGACCGCTCCCTTGGAAACTGCGGCCTGTCGGGTCAGGCTGCCCGCTTGGGAGCGCCGGCGTAAAGAGTTCTTACAGCTCTGCCTTTTCCGGCAATTTGCCGAATGGACTGATGCAATGGACGTCATTTTTATATAAAATACCCCCGTCCCCACACCGTCAAGGAGAAACGAAATGCCCGATGTCGACGACCTCAAGGAAGCCAAGAATTATTGCGCGGATATCCCCCAAAAAAATCAGCCCTTCTTCTTGAAAGGCTCCGGCGCGCTGGATTGGGGCATGCAAAACAGGCTGGCCCGGATCTTCAACCCCGAGTCCGGTCGAACGGTCATGCTGGCCATCGACCACGGATATTTCCAGGGGCCGACCACGGGCCTGGAGCGGGTCGACCTCACCATCCTTCCCCTCGTGCCCTATGCCGACACCCTCATGCTGACCCGGGGTATCCTTCGGACCATCATCCCGGCCTCCACGCCCAAGTCCGTCGTCCTTAGGGTTTCGGGCGGGACAAGCATCCTCAAGGAACTGTCCAACGAGGATCTCGCGGTCGATATCGAGGACGCCGTCCGTCTGAACGTTTGCGCCATGGCCGTCCAGGTCTTCATCGGCGGCGATTTCGAGAGACAGTCGATCATCAACATGACCGGCATGGTCAACGCCGGCACGCGCTATGGAATCCCGACCCTGGCCGTGACCGCCGTGGGGAAGGACATGGCCCGCGACGCCCGCTACTTCAGGCTGGCCACCCGGATCTGCGCCGAGCTCGGCGCCCATTACATCAAGACCTACTATGTCGAGCGGGGCTTTGATACGGTTTGCGCCTCATGCCCGGTGCCGATCGTCATGGCCGGCGGAAAAAAAATACCGGAGCTGGACGCCCTGAGCATGGCCTACAACGCCGTCCAGGAGGGCGCCGCCGGAGTGGACATGGGCCGGAATATTTTTCAGTCGGATGCGCCCGAGGCCATGATCCAGGCGGTCCGGGCTGTTGTCCACAAGAATGAGCCTCCGGCCAAGGCCTTTGACCTTTTTCAAACGCTCAAGAAACAGAAAAAACCCTGATCAAGCAGGTCCCCTCATGAAGGTCGCCCTCTGGTATAACAATCGGGATATTCGGATCGAAGATGTCCCGCGCCCCAAGCCAGGTCCGCGCGAGATGCTGGTCAAAGTCTGGTCCTGCGGGATATGCGGGAGCGATATCGTCGAATGGTATCGGCTGCCCCGCGCGCCGCTCGTCCAGGGGCATGAGATCGGCGCGGAAGTCGTCGAAATCGGCGAAGCGGTTTCCGAGTACGTGCCTGGGGACCGGGTTTGTATCGCGCCCAAAGTGCCCTGCTTCGAATGTCACTATTGCCGGGATGAACACTATCCCGTTTGCCCGAATGTCAAGGTCCGGCTGCCGGGCGGATATGCCGAGTATATTCTTGTTCCCGAGGACCTCGTGGAAAAAGGGACCTACCGGCTGCCCGATACGATGAGCTATGACCGGAGTACGTTTATCGAACCGCTGGCCTGTGTCGTTCGGGCGCAGAACTTGGCCGGGGTTAAAAAAGGCCAAACAGTGCTCGTCATGGGCTGCGGCATGTCGGGGTTGCCGCAGGTGAAGCTGGCCAAAGCCAAGGGTTGCCGCGTTGCAGCGACGGACGTCAACCCCGACCGGCTGGCCCTGGCCCGCAAGAATGGAGCCGACGCCACCAGCGACGCTTCGTTTGATGTTCCCGAATTACTGCGGGCCGAGCTCGGCGGCAAAGCGGATGTCGTGATTCTCTGCACCTCGGCTCTGTCCGCGGTGGCCCAGGCCTGGAAATGCGTTGATAAGGGCGGAGCTGTCGTCTTCTTCGCCGTCCCCGGACCGGAGAAGCAGGTCTCCGTGCCCCTCAACGAATTTTGGACGCAGGAGGTCAGAATTCTCACGTCTTACTACTGCGGACCGCCGGATATTGTCGAGGCCATGAGGCTCCTCAAAACGGAGACGATAGAAGTCGAGGACATGATCACCCATCGGCTTCCTCTCAAGGACATCGCCCGAGGCTTCCGGCTCGTGATCGACGGCCGGGAATCGCTCAAGGTCATCATCAAGCCGCAGGAAGGCTGGGAATGAAGCTCAGGCACGTCGGGCTCGTGTACAGTTCCGAGGAGAACGCCGACCGATTCTTGCGCGACACGCTGGGACTTAAGAAGTCGGAATCCAAAACGCTTTCCCGGGAGATGTCAAAAGCACTTTTCGATAGGGACGCTGAGTTGAGGATGGTCAACTATGCGGACGAATCCCTTCAGTTCGAAGTCTTCATCGACAGCCGTCATCCGGGCAGGACGGGCCGAATCGAGCACGTCTGTCTGGAAGTCGATGACCTGCCTGATTTTCTTGAAAAATGCCGCCGCCGGGGTTTCTCCATCAGCCAGATTCCCAAAGGTGATTCTCTGGTTATATTCATCAAGGACTCCGACAACAATCTCTTCGAAATCAAGGGGAAAAAGTCCGGGGCCTGAAGTCGACATCCGAGTTAAAAACGACCAGCGCCCTCCCCTGTCTTCGAGCAGGCCGCGCTCCGGGGGCCGAGGAGAGAGAGGAAGATTTCTAAGGTTTGATTTTCTGCCTTGACCTTCTATATAAGTTATAGCGTTGGTCATCGACACACCGTCTTTATCATACGCGCCAATATCTGTCGGGAATCGAGCTCAGGGTTCTGACGAAGTGATCGGGGGCCTCCGCAAGTAAACCGGGAATCGCCCGGACGCAATCCGATGTCGGAAGGGAATCACGACCAACGTGTAACTTTTTCTTTGAATAGAACGTCTCATAATAAAGAGAATATTTATGGAATTTCGGGATGAGTCGTAAAAGAGGAGCACATGATATTACCGCTGAAAATTACGAAAACCCTGGGGGTCTTTATCCTGTTTTTCGGACTGGGCTTTTCTTTTCCAGCGACGAACGGCCGCCAAGCCCCTCCCGGAGCACAGCTCTCCGACTACGAAAGGATGGTGGTCGAGATCTGCCGCTCCATCGTCACGATGTTCAAAGCCAACCCGTCCGCCGTCTGGCCGGGCTACAATCTGGCGGCACAGACATATCTCGTCTATATCCCCAAGAAATGGGTTCTTCTGTTCAATCCGCCCGAGCCGATCGACGGCTTTACGGCCTGCCCGGAAGGATGGCCGGAGCTCGGGACGAAAGTCCTCTACCACGAGGGCTCATGGGGTGATCTCATCGGACAGCTGGTCTTCGACCTCGAGATCGGAGGCGTTAAGACGGTCGCCATCGGTCTGCCCGAAGACCCTCAAGGCTTGCCCACTCCCACGGATGCGTACCTGGCCGGGTTCATCGCCCATGAGGCCTTCCATCAGTTCCAGGCTGGCCATTTCGGCGAGATCCCCTGGCAGCGGGAGGAGCGATATCCCATCCTTGACCGGCCTAACACGGCGCTGGCCTGCCTGGAGATGAAGATCCTAATGGACGCGGTCGGCAGGTCGGAAGCGGGGGCGCGTCGTGACGTAGAGGATCTGCTCAGGATGTTCGTCGCCGTCCGGGCCGAGCGGTGGCGGGCCGGAGAGGGGTTCGTTGCGGGGCATGAACAGGGCCTCGAGATCCGCGAGGGAACGGCCCGGTATGTAGAGATGAAAGCCCTCTCGCTCATCAAGAACACGGCCGGCCTTCCCGGGTTTGCTTCCCTCTCTTTTCCCGGGCGCTTAAAAGATGACTTCCTGGCCCGGTTCGCGGGCGAGACGGTCTCGCCCGAGGATATGCCGCGCAATCGCATCTACCCGGTCGGGGCCGCCCTCGGCTACCTGTGTGATTTTCTCGGACTGGACTGGAAGCCTTCAGCCCAGGCCGCCGGTCCCGGATTCGCATTCCATATCCTTCTTTCCCAGAAGCTTGGGGTCGCTGAAACGCCGCCGGACAAGCTTGTCGCCCGGCCCAAGGATATTTACGGTTATGAGAATATCCTGAAAGCTACCGGCAAGCTGATCGATGAATACCGGGAAGGCTTTGCCCGGGAATTCGAATCGTTCAATCGGCAATCCTTGGAGAAGCTGGAGCTGGAATTTTCTTACCGGGGCATCTCCCGCTCCCGCAACAGTCTCGATAAAACCTGGATCGTCGATGAGGGGTCCAAGTCCCTTTGCCGCCGGTATCAAGTTTATGCTCTCAAGAATGCGGACCTTTTGCTCCAGGTCCAGGAAGCCGGCGTCTATGAGGAAAACGACTGGGACGCCAAGCGCAAGAAGGTCGTTTTCTATATTCTCTCGATTGAATCCATGGTACTGGACGGAGCGATTGTCGAGCCGGGAGAAGCGCTCTCCCGCCCCTTCCGAACGCTCGAGATAAAGGGATCTTTGCTGCGGCTGACGGTCACGAAGCCCGGGACGATCACCCGAAAAGACCGCCTGACGGCTGTAAAAGTCACCGGAACAATCGGCTGACCAAAAACCGCCGGGCGGAGCTCAGCGGAGGAAGACGCGGCGGCCGCGGACCTCGATCCGCCCGTCGAAGAAGAGCCGGACGGCCTCGGGGTAGATCTTGTGCTCCTCTTTGAGGATCCTCGCGCTGAGCGTTTCCTCCGTGTCGTCCTGAAGGACGGGCACGACGGTTTGGAGGATGATCGGCCCCATGTCGACCTCCTCGGCCACGAAGTGGACCGTCGCGCCCGAATAACGCACGCCCCACTCGATGGCCTTTTTCTGGACGTGGAGGCCGGGGAAGGCGGGCAGCAGGGCCGGGTGGATGTTCATGATCCTGTGGACGAAGGCCCGGCAGAGGAGGGGTGTCACGATCTTCATGTAGCCGGCCAGGCAGATGAGGTCGACATTCCGCTTGCGGACTTCGGCCAGCAGGGCCGTGTCATAGTCTTCGCGGGTCGGGTACGACTTGGGGTCGAGCCAGACAGCCTCCAGCCCCCGCTGGCGGGCCGTCTCCAGTCCCGGCGCCGTCTCGATGTTGCTGACGACGAGGACTATCTCGGCGTCGATCCGTCCCTCGCGGATGGCGTTGTGAATGGCTTGGAAGTTCGATCCTCGCCCCGACAGGAACACGGCGATCCGCCCGCACTTCTTGGGGCTCGTGAAGGTGATGTCGTCCATGTCTCCCCCTTGGCTCCGGAGACTAAAATTTCAGCGCGAGGCCCAGCTTGACCGAGAATCCGCTGAAGTCGATCTTGGCCTTTCCTTGAT
This sequence comes from Candidatus Aminicenantota bacterium, assembly GCA_963702005.1. Lineage (GTDB taxonomy): Bacteria > Acidobacteriota > Aminicenantia > Aminicenantales > JAFGBC01 > JAFGBC01. The sequence goes on along the minus strand of OY969696.1, from coordinate 3,693,374 downwards.
CGCGGAAGATAGACCCCTCCGGCGAATGCTCCATGACCTCGAACCGGCGCTGCCAGTACTCGAGCTTGTTGTCGTACTGTTCGAAGGAATAGAGCGCGCCCTTGATACCTCCCTTGGTCTCTCCCGTAAAATCCGTCAGCGCCGCCTTGCGGCCCGCGGCCTCGAGGTAAAAGGACAGGTTGTCGTCGACGGCGAAGGACAGACCGGCTCCGGCCGACAGGACCTTTCCCCGCGATGTGGCCGATTGAGATACGGGGTAGAAGAACTTCTCGGCCGTTATGAGCTTGTTGGCTTCCCGGTCGACGAATTTACCCCAGATGAGGCCCGTTCCCGCCTTGGCATAGAGAGAAAACCTGGCGCCGAGCGGCAGCAGGGCATAGCCGGAGATAAAGACGGGGAAGGCGCTCGCGGTCATGGTGTGGGCGTAGCTGAAAGTCCCGGTCGGCCTGGCGACGGTCACGATCGCGTTCTTCTCGGACAGGGTGGCGTGGAGAACCCCGGCTGAGACGCTCAGAGCGAAATGGCGGCCGAGTCCCAGCACGACCTCGGTTTCGAAATCGACTCCGACGTGGATCGAACCGACCTTGTCCTCGACCAAGGCCAACTTGCGATTGTCCTCGACTTCCTTGAGGTGCCAGGTCTCCCAGTCCTTGAGGATCGTGTTGGCGTCGTTAAGGGCGAGGCGGCTCATGCCGCCCGCGAGGCGGAGGCTCAGGGTAAGGCCGGCTTGAGCCGGGGAGACGGCGACCGCCAGAAGGACCGCCGCGGCGAGGGCGAAGTGCTTACGCATGGATCTTGAACAGGTCGGGGATGGCGTTCTTCCAGGCCTTGAAGGCCTCTCGGACCGTGATGTCGACGAGTTTCTTGCCGCCGTGGTTGATGACAATGGACTCGCCGTAGACCTTGCCGATCGCGGCCGCCCGGACTTTTCGCTCCCCGGCCAGCTCGAGGAGGCGGTCGATTTCGGCCGGCCGGACCGAGACGGCGATTCGGGACTGGCTCTCGCCGAAGAGGTGCGCATCGGGGCGGAGGCCGGCTTCGAGATCAACGACGCAGCCGAGCCCTTTCCGGCCTTGAAAGCAGGACTCGGCCAGAGAAACGGCGAGCCCGCCCTCCGAGAGGTCGTGGGCCGACTGGAGGAGGCCCAGGCCGCCGGCCTCCAGGCACAGCTCCTGGACTTTCTTTTCGAGGGCCAAATCCAGACGCGGGGCCGGGCCGTCATCGCGGCCGTGAAAGGCCCTGAGATACTCGGAGCCGCCGATCTCTTCCTTGGTCTCGCCGAGGAGGACGATAACGTCGCCGGCCGCCTTGAACCCGGGACGGACGGCTTTGTCGATGTCCTCGATGAGGCCGACGACTCCCAGAACGGGCGTCGGGTTGATCGAGGCGCCCTCTGTGTCGTTGTAGAAGCTGACGTTCCCGCCCGTGACCGGGATGGCGAACGCCTTGCAGGCCTCGGCCATGCCCTCGATGACGGCTTCGAACTGGCCCATGACCTCGGGCTTTTCGGGATTCCCGAAATTGAGGCAGTTCGTGACTCCGATCGGCCGGGCCCCGACGCAGGCCAGGTTCCGGCAAGCCTCGGCGACGGCTGCGGCGCCTCCCGTCCTGGGGTCGAGACGCGCGTAAACGGAATTCCCGTCTAAGGTCGCGGCCAGGGCCCGGCGGCTCCCCTTGAGCCGGAGGACGGCCGCGTCCGCGCCGGGAAGGAAGGCCGTGTTGGTCTGAACCATATGGTCGTACTGGCGGAAGACCCACTCCTTGTCGGCGATGGTCGGCGCGGCCAGGAGCTTGAGGAAGGCCTTGCTGAAATTGTCGGGGAGGGGGACCGGCCCGCTTGCTTTCGCCGCCTTGGCCGGCTTGGGCTTGACGCTCGGCCGCTTGTAGGCCGGGCAGAGGTTGACGATCGCGTCGACGGGAAGGTCGATGACCTCGTCGCCGTGGAAGCGGACCTTGAGCCGGCCGCCCTCGACGACCATGCCGATGACGACGGCGTCGAGATCCCATTTGGCGAAGATGGCTTGGACCTCGGCGACCCGCTCGGGCCGGGCGACCATGAGCATCCGTTCCTGGGACTCGGAGAGCATGATCTCGTAGGGCGTCATGCCCGCCTCGCGCTGGGGGACGAGGTCGAGGTCGACTTCGATCCCGGTGCCGCTCTTGGCGGCCATCTCCGAGGTCGAGCAGGTCAGTCCGGCCGCGCCCATGTCCTGGATGCCGACGATCAGCCCGCGCTCCATGGCTTCGAGGCAGGCTTCGAGGAGGAGCTTCTCTTTGAAGGGATCGCCGACCTGGACGTTGGGCCGCTTGTGCTCGGTTTCCTTGCCGAATTCGGCCGAGGCCATAGTCGCGCCGTGGATCCCGTCCCGGCCCGTCTTGGCGCCGACATAAAGAACCGCGTTTCCGACGCCCTCCGTCTTGGCGTAGAAGATCCGGTCCTTCCGGACCAGGCCGAGGCAGAAGACGTTGACGAGCGGGTTCAGGGCGTAGCCGGCGTCGAAATAGACCTCGCCTCCGACGGTCGGGACGCCGAAGGAGTTCCCGTAGCCGGCGATCCCCGAGACGACGCCCTCCATGACGGCCCGGTTGCGGGGCTGGTCGGGCGGGCCGAAGCGGAGCGAGTCCATGACCGCGATCGGCCGCGCCCCCATCGTGAAAATGTCGCGCAGGATGCCGCCGACGCCCGTTGCCGCGCCCTGGTAGGGCTCGATGAACGAGGGGTGGTTGTGGGATTCGATCTTGAAGACGACGGCCAGGCCGTCGCCGATGTCGACGACGCCGGCGTTTTCGCCCGGGCCTTGGATGACGGCCGGTCCCTTGGTCGGAAGCTTCTTGAGGTGGACGCGCGAGCTCTTGTAGCCGCAGTGCTCGGACCACATGACCGAAAAGATGCCGAGCTCGGTCAGGTTCGGCTCGCGGCCGACGAGCTTGACGATGAGCTTGAACTCGTCGCGGGTCAGGTTGTGATCCTTGAGAGTGCGGTCATCGATCATGGCGATCCTTTTTCCGGCGTTCAGCTCATGCGGCCCTGGATGATGGATTCGAGGATGACCCGACCGTCCGTCCCGCCCAGCAGGGCCTCCGAGGCCCGCTCCGGGTGGGGCATCAGGCCCATGACGTTCCCCGCCTTGTTGACCAGCCCGGCGATCGCGCGCAGCGATCCGTTGACGTTGGCGTCTTCGCCGAGGCGCCCTTGCTCGTCGGCGTAGCGGAGGACCACCTGGCCGTTCCGCTCGACCTCGTCCAAGACCTCGGCCGGCGCGTAGTAGTTCCCGTCGAAGTGGGCGATCGGGATGCGGAGGACCTGGCCTTTGCGGGCCCGGTTGGTGAAGGCCGTCCGCTCGTTCTCGACGCGCAGGTTCACGAATTGGCAGAGGAACTTGAGGTTCTTGTTGCGGAGCATGGCCCCGGGCAAAAGGCCGAGCTCGAGCAGGACCTGAAAGCCGTTACAAATACCCAACACAAGGCCGCCCTTGGCCGCGTGCTCGCCAACCTCCCGCATCAGGGGCGAGAATTTAGCGATGGCGCCCGAGCGCAGGTAGTCGCCGTGGGCGAATCCTCCCGGGAGGACGACGCAGTCGGCGCCGCCCAGGTCATGGTTCTTGTGCCAGAGGAAGACGGCATCCTGCTTCAGGACGTCGCGCAGGACGTAGAGCGTGTCGAAGTCGCAGTTGGACCCGGGAAAGACGACGACGCCGAACTTCATGGCAGGATGTCCCAGCTGAACTTCTCGATGATCGGGTTGGCCAGGACCTTGTCGGCGATCTCGGGGATGGCCCGGCGGGCCTCGGCCTCGCCGATCCCTTCCAGGTCGAGCTCGAAAACCTTGCCTTGGCGGACGTCCTTGACGAATCCGTAGCCCAGGGTCAGCAGGGCGTTCTTGACGGTCTGGCCCTGGGGGTCGAGGACGCTGTCCTTGAAGGAAACCAGGATTCTGACTTTCATCGGAACACCTTTTTATAAATGGCGTCGATCTTCCCCAGGTAGGGGGCGAGGGAGAAGCAGGCCCGGAGCTCGGCTTCGCCCAGGAGCTTGCGGACCTTGGGGTCGGCCGCGACGAGGTCCCGGAAATCGAGCCTTTCTTCCCAGGCCTTGAGGCTCGCGGCCTGGACGGCGCCGTAGGCCTCTTCGCGGAGCATCCCTTTGCGGGTCAAGGCGAGCAGGACGGCTTGGGAAAAGACCAGCCCGCGGGTGGCGTCGATGTTGGCCCGCATCCGGACGGGATAAACGCGCCAGTTGCGGATGATGTCGGTCGTCTCGGCCAGTATGTAGTCGGTCAGGATGAACGAGTCGGGGACGACGACCCGCTCGGCCGAGGAATGGGAGATGTCCCGCTCGTGCCAGAGGGGGATGTTTTCGAGGGCGACCTGGAGGTTGGAGCGGACGATCCGGGCCAGGCCCGAGATCCGCTCGCAGCGGACCGGGTTCTTCTTGTGGGGCATCGAGGACGAGCCCTTCTGGCCCTTGGTGAAGGGCTCCTCGACTTCGAGGACCTCGGTCCGCTGGAGGTGGCGGACCTCGACGGCGAACTTCTCGAGCGAGGAGGCCAGCAGGGCTAGCGCGGACAGGACCTCGGCGTGGCGGTCCCGCTGGAGGACTTGGGTCGAGACCCGGGCGGGGGCCAGGCCAAGACGGCGCAGGGCGATCGTCTCGACGCGCGGGTTGAGGTGGATGTAGGTCCCGACCGAGCCCGAGATCCGGCCCACGTCGATGACGGCCAGGGCGCGGTCGACACGATCGATGTGGCGGCCGACCTCCTCGTACCAGACCAGGAGCTTGAACCCGAAGGTGACCGGCTCGGCGTGGACGCCGTGGGTCCGGCCGATCGTCGGCGTCATTTTATATTTGAGGGCTTGGGACTTGATGACTTTGCGGAGGGCGAGGAGGTCGCGGCGGATTTGCGTCAGGGATTCCTTGATGAGCAGGGACAGGGCCGTGTCGACGACGTCGTAGGAGGTCAGGCCGAGGTGGATGAAGCGCGAATCGGGGCCGACCTTCTCGGCGACCGAGGTCAGGAAGGCGATGACGTCGTGCTTGACGACGCGCTCGATGGTCTCGATCCGGGCGACGTTGAAGTCGGCCTTGGCCTTGATCCGGCGCAGCGAGGCGGCCGGGATCTTGCCGAGCTTGGACCAGGCCTCGCAGACGGCGATCTCGACGTCGAGCCACTTCCGGTAGCGGTTCCGGTCGGTCCAGACCGCGCCCATTTCGGGACGGGTGTAGCGTTCAATCATGAGCGAATCCTTCGAACCTTCCTTAGAGTTAGAGTGAGTTCAAATAATATCAAGGACCCCCTCCCCAAGTCAATTTGCCGGGGGAATTCTGGGGACACACGACTTAATTCCGGGAACGCAGCACTTTTATCGGAAGTTTTTGCCGATTTAATGACGATGGTCTGGGAATGGCGTCGTTGGGGCGAACGACTGAACTCGCGTATCCTCTCAAAAAACGATTAGGTTCATGAATATCTTGACATGACGCTTATAAATATAATATATATATAAATACATATTGAGGTATATATGAATAAAATCATCGGCGTCACCGATCTGCAGAGAAAATTTAAAAAAGTCTTTGATGAGGTGGCGGAGGAGCATATCCCCTACGTCCTCACGCGCGGGAGCAGGCCGGAAGCCGTCTTGGTTCCTTACGAGCAGTATCTCAATTATGTTAAGATCGATGAAAGCGGAGTCTTGAAGAGGTTCGATGAGCTTCTGGCCAAGATGGCGGCGGCCAGCGCAGGCTCGTCTTTTAGGGAGGTTGAAAACGACGTTCAAGAGGCCCGAAAAAGCCTGCGGGGCCCCAAACGCCGATGATCCGCGCGGTCATCGATACGAATGTCCTCGTCAGCGGGCTCATCAAGCCCGACGGACCCACGGGCGCTATCCTTCAGGATCTTCGCCAAGGACGGTTTACGGTCGTCTTTTCCTCCGGGCTCCTTCAGGAGTTGGTCTCGGTTCTGACCTATCCTAAGCTGAGTAAAAAATATAGATTGGACCGTTCTGCCATGGAGGCTTTCCTAGCTCTGTTAGCCCTTCGGGGCGACATCGTTATTCCCGGGCCGCGCGTTCGTGTCTGCCGCGATCCCGACGATGATGCGCTGTTCGAAGCCGCTATCGCGGGTCGCGCCGACTATATTATCTCCGCGGATTCCGATGTGCTGGCCATCAAGCAGTACGAAGGGATCGGGATCCTGAGTCCAAGAGCGTTCACCAGGGCTCTGCGGTCATTAGAGTAAGGATTCCGGGGGGACGGGCGCCGACTACTTCCTTATATTAATATACTCTCCGGAGGGATCCCTCTGTTTGAGGGCCTTGACCTGGCCGTTCTCCATGACGAACTCGAAGATGACGTCGGAGAAAAGCTTGATGCGGAACTGAAGGCCTTTATAGGGGATGAGCTTCTCTTCGGGCTCTCCGGGATACACCAGGAAAAGCCCGCCGTCCTCCTTAAGAACGACCTGGAACTTGTAGCCTGTCGGGGTTTCATAGGTTCCGGCCAGCTGTCCCAATATCTTGACGTCGAGCGTCTCGGGCCTGCGCGTGAAGGTCACTTCGGCTTCGTCCAAGGAAACGAGGGCCTTGTCGATATCGCCCTGGGGATTGGTCATGAAGTTGATCGCGGTCCGGCCGTAGATTTCGTCGTCGGGCGTTTCGAAGCGATCATAGTGGAAGTGGTTAAGGGGAAGCCGGATCTTGTGGAAGTCCATCCCGAGCCCGCCGTCCTTCAGCTCGACCTTCAGGACGCCGTAGGCGGGATGCTCGTACTCGCCCGCGTAGTCGTGGATCGGATGGGAGGGTTTCGTGTTCGGGACGCGGTCCGCGCCGGCTTTCGCTCGGGCTTCCGTACCCGCTTTCTTTCCCTTGAGCCGGAGGTCGAGAAAGCGCGCACTCCAGGGTGTCTGGTCCATCCCCAGCAGACGCTCGTAAACGTTGTAGCTTACGAAGTTGTAGAGGCTGGCGCAGTGGTTGCCGATGACGAAGACGATGACGCCGATCCGCTCGCGGGGCATGAAGGAGACCTGGGAATGGAATCCGGGCAGGTCCCCGCCGTGGAGGGTCAGCAGGTGCCCCCGATAGATAAGCGACTCCCGTCCCATCCCATAGGCGGAATTCAGGATTTCCCAGTACCCGCGGACTTCGGCGGTCGTGTTGGGCAGGGCGATGGCGGGCTCCAGCGTGGCCTTGAGCACGGCCGCCGGGAGGACCTGCTTCTCCGCGAACTTACCGTCGTTCATCAAGGCGATGAGCCAGTGGGACATGTCCTGGATATTGGAGATGATCGCGCCGCAGGGCGCGACACCCCCGATGTCCTCGTAGTAGGGGATCTTGTAGAGCTCGAACGTGTCGCGCTTCTCGGTGAAGGGCACGCCGTGGTCGGGCTGCTTGACCAAGTCCGCGATGGAATAGACGGTGCTCGTCATGTCCAGGGGCCTAAAGATACGGCCACGGACGAAATCCTCCCATGTCTTGCCCGACTGGAGTTCGATGATGTACCCCACGGCGGCGAACATCAAATTATTGTAAAGGAAGGTCTGCCGAAGAGGCTCCTGGGGCTCTAGATATTTGACCTTTTCGAAGAGCTGCGGCCGCGTGTCGTCCGACTGGTACCAGATCGTGTCGTGCCGGGTGATGCCCGTGCGGTGGGACAGCATGTCGCGGAGCGTGACCGTGTTATTCAGCTCGTCGTTGTAGAACCGGATGGAGGGCACGGAGTCCCGGACCGGCTTGTCCCAGGTCAGTTTCCCTTCGTCCACGAGCATGCCCGCGGCCACCGCCGTGAACAGCTTGGTATTGGATGCGATCTGGCACAGCGTCGTCGGGGTGAAAGGAAGTTTTTTTTCGTAGTCCCGGTAGCCGTAGCCTTTGGCGAAGACGAGCTTGTCGCCGACCACGACGCCGACGCCGATCCCGGGCGCGTTCCAGTCCTTGAGGATCTTGGCCATATAGGCGTCGAAGCCCGCGAGCTTCTTGGCGATCGCCTTGTTGTCCTGGGCCCCGAGGCCCGGCCCGAAAGCTAGCGCAAGAAGGACGATGACGGTGATAACGGGAAATACTTTGAGCGCGAGCCGACGTTGCTTTGCTGAGACATTCATATTGAACCCTCCTAAGGGTATATAGGATTAGCGGGAAAAGCTGATTCCCCCTTAATGTCTAAAAGGATGAACACCTCAGAACTTTATCACAGGCAGGCGATGAGCGTCAAAGAAAAGATCCGGGCGCGTCTGGGCCGGTGGACGCGATAGCGGGAATGGGGTCGAGCGGGCGCGACAACGGGAACTCCGAACTCAGTCGGTCGTAGGACGGCGCTCCGCAGGAACCGATGGGCCCGCCTTGGGCCTGCCGATGCCCGAGGACGCCATCTCCGCGACGGCTTCGACCGCCTTCTTGATTTGCTCTTCGGTGTTGAAGGGGCCGATCCCGAAACGCACCGCTCCCTTGATCTTGGCCGTGCCCAACTGTTCATGGACCAGCGGCGCGCAGTGGAGGCCGGTCCGGCAGGCGATGTTATATTCGGCGTCGAGCAGGGTTCCGGTGTCGACCGCCTCCAGGCCGTCGATATTGAAAGTCAGGACGGGGAGGTGGTCGGTGAGGTCGTCCTGACAGTACAAGGTGACACCGGGGATATTCCGGAGGCCCTCCCGGAGCTGAGCGGTCAGCTTCATTTCATGGGCGGACAGGGACGCCAAGCCCTGTTCCTGGATCCAAGTCACGCCCGCGTTGAGGCCGGCCGCTCCCAGGATGTTCGGCGTGCCGAACTCCAGGTGATAGGGGTAGTCCTCCGGATGGAATCGCTCGGCGGAACGGACGCCCGTCCCGCCGGCTCGAGTTTGCCGGATCTTGACGTTGTCCCCGACGTACAAGCCGCCGATCCCGGTCGGTCCCATCAGCGATTTATGGCCGGTGAAGGCGATGACGTCCACGTTGGTATCCTGGAGGTCGATCGGGATGTGGCCGGCCGTCTGCGAGGCGTCGATGGCAAACGGAACGCCGGCCTCCCGACAGCGGCGGCCGATCTCCTTGATGGGTTGGATCGTGCCGATGACGTTCGACCCGTGGTTGACGATAACAAGCCGAGTGTTCCGTTTGATCGCGCCGCAAACCCTGTCCGGGTCGACGAATCCCGCCCCGTCGAAGGGAATGGTGTCGACCTGGACGCCTTCGTTTTGGGACAGATGATAGAGGGGACGGAGCACGGAATTATGTTCGAGGCTGGTCGTGACGGCGTGGTCCCCCTTTTTAAGCATCCCGAAAATGATGAGGTTGAGGGCGTCGGTGGCGTTATAGCAGAAACAGAGGCGATTGGGATCGCGGCCGTTGAAGAACCGGGTCAGGAGCTTTCGGGTCGCCTCCAGCAGCTCCCCGGCTTCCATGCACAGATCGTAGCCCGAACGGCCCGGGTTTACGCCCGCGCGTTTGTAGAACTGATCCATGAACGCATAGACGGACTCGGGTTTGGGATAGGACGTGGCGCTGTTGTCCAGGTAGATGATTTTTTCCATGCTCAAACATTTTAGGGGCATCCCCGGCGCAGTGTCAAGCGCGCCCCGCTCGGAAGGAGCGCTTCCCGGCCGGCTTCCCTCCGGCCAAGGATTAGGTATAATGATTGTCTAATCGGGTGGAAGGCATGATGGATGGATTGTCCGAGGAGGCGCTGGTCCGGCAGGCCCAGGCGGGAGAGGAGGCGGCCTTCGTCGAGCTCGCCCGCCGCCACCAACTGAGGGTCTATGCGACGATCTTCGGGTTGGTTCGCAACCACGCCGACGCCGACGACCTGGCCCAGGATACGTTCCTGTCGGCCTACCGGTCGATCGGCGGTTTCCGGGGCGGGTCGAGCTTCTACACCTGGATCTACCGAATCGCCGTCAATCTGACCATGAACCACATCAAGAAAAGGAGCCGGGAAAAGGGGAGGAGCGAGCTCCTCGAGAACACGCCGCCGTCCGCCCAGGCGCAGGCGGTCGCCTCGCCCGAGCTTCGCTCCCAAACGGACGAGATCTCCGTCAAGATCGCGGAAGCTTTGGGCGGACTCCCGCTTCCTTTCCGGACGGCCTTCCAGCTCGTCGTCAATCAGGGCATGAGCCACGGCAGGGCCGCTGGGATCCTCGGCTGTTCGGAGAACACCGTCTCCTGGAGGATGCACAAAGCCCGGAAGATGCTCCAAGCCAAACTCAAGCCCTTCCTGAACGAGGTGAAGCCATGAGATGCGCGAGGATCGAGCGCTGGATCTCGGACGAAATGGACGGAGCCCTAACTCCCGGTCAAAAGAAGGCGCTGGCGCGACATCTGGCTTCCTGCCCGTCCTGCCGGGCCTACCGCCTGAATCTTGAGAATCTCCAGGCCGGCGCCTCGAAGCTGAATCGCGGCGCGGAGCGGCCGGACGCCTATTGGCGGGACTTCGACGCGCGTTTGGCCGCGCGACTCCGCCGGGAGCCGCCCTCGGTCCCGGCCCGTCTGCCCTTGTTCGTGCGCCGGCCTTGGGCGTGGGGCGGGGTGGGCTTGGCCGCGGCCGCCGCGCTCGCCGCTTACTTCGTGTTTATCCGCCCCGTCCGGCCCGCCCCCGGGCCGTTCGTGTTTTCCTTCGAAGATACCATCGCGTCCATCATGACCGAGATCGGCGACAATCCCGAGCTCGAAAGCTCCTTCGCCCTCGCCCTTCAGGCGTCCATCGACGAAGCGATCGGCGGGGAGGGGGAAGGGGCGCTCGGCTCGCCGTCGGACGATCCTTTGTTTTGGGAGGGCTTGAGCGATGACGATCTGGCCCGCATCGAATCCGTAATCCGGAACGAGAAACGATCTTAGGAGGCTGACCATGAAAATGAAAGCTATCAACCCGCGGCCGGTCCTGACGGTCCTGGCCCTTTGCGCCTTCGGCGCGACGCTGGCGGCTGCTTCGCCCTTCCCGCAGGCCCGGAACCGGGAGCGGCTCCGCGAGAACCTGCTGACCCTGAGGCTCCTGCGCATGACCCAGGCCCTGGACCTGACCGAGGAGCAGAGCGCGAAGATCTATCCCGTCATCAACCGCATCGAGAAGGAGAAGCTGGACATCCAGCGCCGGCTCGGCCCCGAGATCGAGGGGTTGAGGGCCGCGGCCGATAAGGCCGCTCCGGACGAAGCCGAAATCCTGGCCGGAATCGGACGAGTCCGGACGCTTCGGGACCAGATTAAGGGCAAGGACGAGGAGCTCGAGGCGTTCCTGGCCGCCAACCTGACATTGGTACAGAAGGCCAAATATCTCATTTTCTCCGTGGATTTTTACCGTCAGCTGGGCCAGGTCCTGGAGAAGACCCGCCGGCCCGGACTGACCGACCGCCGGGGGTTCTGAAGGGGCCGGCGCCGACCTTAATTATTTTTGCCGGACTATTGACAAAAATTTGCATTTCAGATAGGATGCCTCAAGGACTCTTTTACATTTTGAGATAGTCACCGCGCGCGCAAAATCGAGCTGGTAGAGAGAAAGAGCGTTTTCAAAGAATCTTTCTCTTACTCCACTCCCCCGTAAGGCGGTCGGCTTTTTCATTTTTTCGTTCTATGTTAAGGACGTGCCAGCGTAGCTCAGCAGGTAGAGCGGCTGATTTGTAATCAGCGGGTCAGGGGTTCGAGTCCCTTCGCTGGCTCGCTGTGAGGCGAGCGATCACCGGCGCTGCCGAAGGCGGGGCCGGTGATCTCAGGATGTATGTATGGGGTGTCGAGCGATGAAGACTGGGCAGGTTCCAGAGTGGCCAAATGGGGCGGGCTGTAAACCCGCTGCGGAAACGCTTCGAGGGTTCGAATCCTTCCCTGCCCATAATCTTTACGCGGGAATAGCTCAGTTGGTAGAGCGTCAGCCTTCCAAGCTGAATGTCGCGGGTTCGAATCCCGTTTCCCGCTCTCGGCGTCACCGGTTGGGCCCAAGTAGCTCAGTTGGTAGAGCACGTCCTTGGTAAGGACGGGGTCACCAGTTCAATTCTGGTCTTGGGCTTTGACGATAAAAGGCGCGATATATAGATAAAGGAAACCAGGGAAAGGCGTCATCATGAGAGAGATCGTGACATTGCAGTGTTCGGACTGCAAGCGGCGCAATTACACGTCGACGCGGAACAAGAAGAAGCAGACCGAGAAGACGGAACTCAAGAAGTTCTGCCCCTTCTGCCGGATGCACACCCTCCACAAAGAAGTTAAGTGAGGGCCGGCGGCGGGCGCGAGCGACAGGGAAGGAACGGCGGACCCGATGGGAGGACGCGAACGACGACAGGTGAGTAGCTCAACTGGCCAGAGCAGCGGTCTCCAAAACCGCAGGTTGGGGGTTCGAGTCCCTCCTCACCTGCCATATCCCCCCGGGGCGGTCGCAGAAACGGAAGGGAAGGTGTCAGCATGAACGGAAAAGAGAGATGGTATCGGCGGTTCGTCGGCTTTCTCAAGGACGTTCGGGCCGAGCTCAAGAAAGTCACCTGGCCCTCGCGGAGCGAGGTCTACAGCACGACCATCGTCGTCATCCTGGCCACGCTCTTTTTTGGGATCTACCTGTTCCTGATGGACGCCCTGTCGTCCTGGGCCCTGACCAAGGTCAAAGCCTTCCTGGGATAGCCGGAACATGAACATGGCCAAGAACTGGTATATCGTCCACACCTACTCCGGGTTTGAAAAGTTCGTGCGGGATTCCATCAAGGAGCGGGCGGCCGAGATGAGCATCCAGGACCAGATCGGCGAGATCATCATCCCCACCGAGGACGTCGTCGAGATCCGGGGCGGCAAGAAGGTCGTGACGACCAAGCGGGCCTACCCGGGCTACATCCTGGTCGAGATGGACCTGACCGACGAGAACTGGCTCATCATCCGGGAGACGCCCAAGGTCACCGGGTTCGTCGGCTCGGGCAAGAAGCCCTCGCCCCTGGCCAAGGACGAGGTCAACCAGATCGTCAAGCACATGGAGACGACCTCGGAGAAGCCCAAGCCCAAGCACTCCTTCGAGAAAGGGGAAGCCGTCCGGATCATCGACGGCCCCTTCTTCAACTTCAACGGACTCGTCGAGGACGTCAACCACGAGAAGAACACCCTCAAGGTCCTGGTCACGATCTTCGGCCGGTCGACCCCGGTCGAGCTCGAATTCCTGCAGGTCGAAAAGATTTAGGAGGAACCGATGTCCAAGGAAATCGTCGCCAAGATCAAGCTCCAGATCGTGGCCGGCCAGGCCAGCCCGGCCCCCCCGGTCGGCCCGGCCCTCGGCCAGCACGGCGTCAACATCATGGATTTCGTCCGCCAGTTCAACGAAAAGACGCGCGGCATGGAAGAGGGGATGGTCATCCCCGTCATCATCACCATTTTCAAGGACAAGAAATTCCAGTTCGCCCTCAAGACCCCTCCGGCCTCCTACCTTCTTAAAAAGGCGGCCGGGATCGCCAAGGGATCGGGCGCCCCCAACAAGGACAAGGTCGGGAAGGTCACCGTCAAGCAGGTGGAGGAGATCGCCCGCCTCAAGCTGGCCGACCTCAACGCCTACGACCTGGAGGCGGCCAGGAAGATCATCGAAGGGACCGCCAAGAACATGGGATTGGAGATCGTCAGTGACTAAACGAGGAAAGAAGTACACCCAAGCCAGGACCCTCAAGGAGGAGAACAAGGAGTACTCCGTCGAAGAGGCGGTCGCCCTCCTTAAGAAGGCCGCCTACGTCAAGTTCGACGAATCGGTCGACCTCTCCCTCCGGCTCGGGGTCAACCCCAAGTATTCCGACCAGATGGTCCGGGGGACGATGGTCCTTCCCCACGGGACGGGCCGGACCAAAAAGATCTGCGTCATCGCCTCGGGCGAGAAGATCAAGGAGGCCGAGCAGGCCGGCGCCGACTTCGCGGGCGGCGACGACATGATCGAAAAGATCGCCGGGGGCTGGATCGACTTCGACGTCGTCATCGCCACCCCGGACGTCATGCGCGGGGTCGGCAAGCTGGGCCGCATCCTGGGGACCAAGGGCCTGATGCCCAACCCCAAGGCCGGGACGGTCACCTTCGACGTCAAGAAGGCCGTCGAGGAGACCAAGACCGGCAAGATCGAGTTCCGGGTCGACAAGACGAGCATCGTCCACTCGCCGGTCGGGAAGGTCTCGTTCAGCGAGGACAAGCTGGCCGAGAACATCCACTCCTTCCTTCAGGCCATCGTTCACGCCAAGCCGGCGGCCGCCAAGGGGAAGTACATCCGGTCGATGTCGGTGTCCTCGACGATGGGGCCGTCCTTCCGGCTGTCCGAGGCCGTCCTGGAGAAAGAGGAGAAATCGAAGTGAAGCGCGAAACGAAGCTCGCAACCGCCGATCATCTGGCCGGCCACTTCAAGGCCAACGATACCTTCTTCCTGCTCGAATTCAAGAAGATGCCCGTCGCCCAGTCCGTCGAGCTCCGCAAGCTGCTCAGGAAGAACGCCTATACCTACAAGGTCGTCAAGAACCGGATCGCCCTGCGGGCGCTGCCGGCCGCCATCCCGGCCGACATTAAGCCGTTCTTCGTCCGGCCTTCGGCGATCGCCTTCGCCGATCACAATCCGATCGGGCTGGCCCGGATCCTCCGCGAATTCGCGGCCCAGGCCAAGACGCTGACCGTCAAGGCCGGCGTCGTCGAGGGCATTTATCTGAGCGCCGACCGGTTCGCCGAGCTGTCCCGGCTTAACTCCCGCAACGATCTCCTGGGCAAACTCGGCTATCTGCTGGCCTATCCGCTCCGTCAATTCCAAACGACCTGGCAAGCCCCCCTCTCCGGCATGGGCAGGTTGTTGTCTCAACTTAAAAACCAAAAATAGGGTTGGAGGTAAACATGTCCAAAGAAAAACTCAGCAAGGAACAGTTCTTCGAGCACCTGGATCAGCTGACCGTTCTCGAACTTGCCGACTACATCAAGGAATTCGAGACACGCTACGGCATCAGCGCCGCCGCAGCCGTGCCGATGGCCGTGCTGGGCGCCGCCGCCGCCCCGGGCGAAGCCAAGACCGAAGAGGTCAAGACCGAGTTTGCCGTCATCCTCAAGGATGTCGGGGACAAAAAGATCAACGTCATCAAGGTCGTCCGCGAGGTCACCAGCCTCGGCCTCAAGGAGGCCAAGGATCTCGTCGACGCCGTTCCCAAGCCGCTCAAGGAAAAGATCGCCAAGGACGAGGCCGAAGCCATCAAGGCCAAGTTCGCCGAAGTCGGCGCGGTCGTCGAGATCCAGTGAGCCCGGTCGTTCCGGGACTTAGGGCCCGGGAGAGAAGTCGGATCCGAGCATGAGGCGTGCCGGATCGCGCAAGGGAATTGTTTTTATCGAGAGGGACGATGCTCAACGAATCTAAAAATATCTATCTGGACAGGGTCGATTTCTCGAGGATCAAGGCTGTCTTTCCGATGCCCGACATGCTGGCCATCCAGAAGCAGTCCTACGCCGAATTCCTCCAGATGGACCGCCTTCCGGAGGAGCGGAAGGACACCGGCCTCCAGTCGGCCTTCAAGGACGTCTACCCGATCTCCGACTTCAAGGAAACGACCCAACTCGACTTCGTCAGCTACTCGATCGGCAACTGGGAGTGCAAGTGCGGACGGCTCAAGGGCGTCGAGAACGCCCGGGCCCGCTGCAACGGCTGCGGGACCCTGCTCCCCTCGGAGGTCGAGCTGACCGAGAAGGAAGTCTGCCCCTACTGCGGCGCCGCCCGCAAGATCGAAATCCCCGTCTGCGACCACTGCGGGGACCGCGTTTCCCTCAAGATGAAATACACGCCGACCGAGTGCATCCAAAAGGGGTACACCTACGCCGTCCCGCTCCGGATCAAGGTCCGGCTCGTCTCCTGGGAGAAGGACGCCGCGACCAAGAGCAAGCGCCTCAGGCACATCAAGGAACAGGAGGTCTATTTCGGCGACATCCCGCTCATGTCCGACAAGGGCACCTTCATCTTCAACGGGATCGAGCGGACCGTCGTCTCCCAGCTCCAGCGTTCGCCCGGCGTCTTCTTCCGGCCGGCCGAGGCCAAGGGCTTTTTCATCGCCAAGATCATCCCCTACCGGGGGGCCTGGGTCGAGTTCGAATACGACGTCAAGAACGCCCTCTGGGTCCGGCTCGACCGGAAGAAGAAATTCCTGGCGACCGTATTCCTGCGCGCCCTCGGCTTCGGCTCGGACGAGGATATCATCCGCCTATTCTACAAAGTCTATAAGGTCATCCCCGAGGAGGGGACGCTGTATTGGGAGCTCGGTGAGCACGTCATCGGCAAGACCGTCGCCGAGGATGTCGAATCGAGCCGGTCCCGGTCCCTCCTGGCCCCCGGCAAGAAAAAGCTGACCGAGGAAAGTTATCAGAAGCTCAAAGACCACGGGATCAGCAAGGTCCCGCTGGTCAAGAAGGAGCTGGTCGGCGCCTTCAGCCTGGCCCCGGTCAAGGCCAAGGCGAAGACCGGCGAGGACCTCGACGAAGCCCAGATCGCCGCCCTGGCCGAGAAGGGCGAGCCGTTCGAGGTCTACTTCCCCGAGCAGGACCCGGCCGGGCCGATCATCGCCGCGACCCTCAGGAAGGACCTCCGCAAGGACACCAACCAGGCCCTGGCCGAGATCTACCGGAAGCTCCGTCCGGGCGAGCCGCACACCCTGGAGAGCGCCCACACCCTCTTCCACAACCTGTTCTTCAACCCCCAGAAGTTCAACTTCTCCCGGATCGGCCGTCTCAAGATGAACATCAAGCTCGGCCTCCAGACCTCCCTCGACGACAAGGTCCTGGCCCCTCTCGACTACGTCGAGGTCCTCAAGTACCTCCTCCGTCTCCGCAACGGCGAGGGCGAGACCGACGACATCGATCATTTGGGCAACCGCCGGGTCCGCTCGGTCGGCGAGTTGGTCGAGAACGCCTTCCGGATCGGACTGACCCGGATGGAGCGGACGATCAAGGAGAAGATGACGGTGACCCCGGACCTGGCTTCGGCCATGCCCCAGGACCTCATCAACTCCAAACCGGTCATCGCCGCCCTCAAGGAATTCTTCGGCAGCTCCCAGCTCTCGCAGTTCATGGACCAGATCAACAGCCTGGCCGAGATCACCCACAAGCGGCGCCTGAGCGCCCTCGGCCCGGGCGGCCTGAGCCGGGAGCGGGCCGGGTTCGAGGTCCGCGACATCCAGACCTCCCACTACGGCCGCATCTGCCCGGTCGAGACGCCCGAAGGCCCCAACATCGGCCTCATCTCGTCCTTGAGCTGCTTCGCCCGCGTCAACGACTTCGGCTTCGTCGAGACGCCCTACCGGAAGGCCAAGGACGGCCGGATCATCGACTATATCCAAATCCAGCATCCCGGCGACAGCGAATACAAGGTCGGCGACATCGTCGAGAAGGACGCCTACAGCCGCGAGTTCCAGAAGCTCAAGCGGGCCAACGTCCGCCATTTCCCCGTCGCCGAGGCCTACTGCTTCTACCTGACGGCTTGGGAGGAGGAAAAGTACAACATCGCCCAGGCCAACGCGGCCGTCGACGAGGACGGCCGGTTCACGGCCGAATTCGTCAGTGCCCGTCAGAAGGGGAACTTCAAGCAGATCTCCCGCGAGCAGATCAACTATATCGACGTCTCGCCCAAGCAGCTCGTCTCGCTCTCGGCCGCCCTCATCCCGTTTCTCGAGCACGACGACGCGAACCGGGCCCTGATGGGGTCCAACATGCAGCGCCAGGCCGTCCCCCTGCTCCGGCCCGAGGCGCCCCTGGTCGGGACCGGGATCGAGCACCTGGTCGCCAAGGGCTCCGGGGACGTCATCGTCTGCAGGCGGTCCGGCGTCGTCGAGTTCGTCGACGCCGAGCGGATCTTGGTCCGGGTCGACGAGAAGGAAAACTACCGCGAGTACGACGTCGGGACGGACTTCTACCTCCTGATCAAGTTCTTGCGCACGAATCAGAACACCTGCCTCAGCCACCGCCCGATCGTGCGCAAGGGCGACAAGGTCGTCAAGGGTCAAATCCTGGCCGACAGCACCTGCACGGATAAGGGCGAACTCTCGCTGGGCCGGAACGTCCTGTGCGCCTTCATGCCCTGGCGCGGCTACAACTTCGAGGACGCCATCATCGTCAGCGAGCGGCTGATCAAGAACGACATCTTCACCTCCCTCCACATCGTCGAGGAGACGATCGAAGCCCGCGACACCAAGCTCGGCCCCGAGGAGATCACCCGGGACATCCCCAACGTCCCCGAGAACCTGCTCCGCAACCTCGACGAGAACGGTATCGTCCGGATCGGGGCCCACGTCAAGTCCGGCGACATCCTGGTCGGCAAGGTCGCGCCCAAGGGCGAGACCCAGCTTTCGCCCGAAGAGAAGCTCCTCAAGGCCATCTTCGGCGAGAAGGCTCTCGACGTCAAAGACGCCTCCCTGTACTGCTCGCCCGGCGTCGAAGGGACGGTCATCGACGTCCGGATCTTCTCCCGGCGGGGGAGCGAGAAGGGGGTCCGGGCCAAGCAGATCGAGAAGGACGAGATCGCCAACATGAAGCGGAACCTCGACGACGAGATCCGCATCCTGGACACCGAGAAGGACCGCCGGATCCGGGCCATCCTCAAAGGCGCCCTCCTCGACAAAGACCAGAAGGTCGGCAACCTGACCCTCGACAAGGACGCCAAGCTGACCGAGCGCCTGCTCGACCAGATCGAGGGCGAGGACCTCCTCAAGCTCAAGATCAAGGACGACGAGGAGCGGGACCAGCGGATCAAGGACCTCGAGAAGAAGGTCAAACGGCAGATCGAGGCCCTCCGTCTCCTCCACAAGGATAAGATCGACAACCTCCGCAAGGGGGACGAGCTCGCCCCCGGCGTCATCCAGGCCATCAAGGTCTTCATCGCCATGAAGCGGAAACTCTCGGTCGGCGACAAGGTCTCGGGCCGCCACGGGAACAAGGGGATCATCGCCAAGATCGTCCCCGAGGAGGACATGCCCCGGCTCCCGGACGGGGCACCGGTGGAGATCGTCCTCAATCCTCTCGGCGTCCCCTCGCGAATGAACGTCGGCCAGATCCTGGAAACCCATCTCGGCTGGGCCGCCAAGCAACTCGGTCTGTTCATCTCCACGCCGGTCTTTGACGGGATCTCCGAGCACCAGATCAAGGACCTCCTCAAGCAGGCGGGCCTTCCCGCCTCGGGCAAGACGCCCCTCCACGACGGCGTCACCGGCGAGATCCTCGACCAGGAGGTCACGGTCGGCCACATCTATATGATGAAGCTCTACCACCTCGTCGACGACAAGATCCACGCCCGTTCGACCGGACCCTATTCTTTGATCACCCAACAGCCCCTGGGCGGCAAAGCCCAGTTCGGCGGCCAGCGCTTCGGAGAGATGGAGGTCTGGGCCCTCGAGGCCTACGGGGCCGCCTACACTCTCCAGGAGCTTTTAACGGTCAAGTCCGACGACGTCGACGGGCGGGCCAAGATCTACGAAGCCATCGTCAAGGGCGATCTCGAATTCACGCCCGGCCTCCCCGAATCCGTCAACGTCCTCATCCGGGAGCTCCAGAGCCTCTGCCTCAACGTCGAGCTCGAACGGGAGGAGAAGGATAAAATCCTTCCCTGGGGCATCGAAGTCCCCCAAATTTTAAAAGGAGAATGAGGATGGACGTCCGGCAAATCGCAGGCGGCAAGCCCAGGAACGATTTCGACCGCGTCCGGATCAGCATCGCCTCTCCCGAAAAAATCAAGAGCTGGTCCTGGGGCGAAGTCACCAAGCCCGAGACCATCAACTACCGGACCTTCAAGCCCGAGAAGGACGGGCTGTTCTGCGCCAAGATCTTCGGACCCATCAACGACTTCGAGTGCCTGTGCGGAAAATACAAGCGGATGAAGTACCGGGGGATCATCTGCGAACGCTGCGGGGTCGAAGTCACCAAGAGCAAGGTCCGGCGGGAACGGATGGGCCACATCCAGCTCGCCTCGCCGGTCGCCCACATCTGGTTTTTCAAGAGCCCCCCGAGCCGGATCGGGCTCGTCCTCGACCTCTCGATCAAGGACCTAGAGAAGGTCCTCTATTTCGAGTCCTACATCGTGACCGACCCCGGCGACACGCCCCTCAAGGAGAAACAGCTCCTGAACGAGGATGAGCACAAGGAAGCCCGGGAGAAGTACGGGGATAAATTCGAGGCTTCGATCGGCGCCGAGGCCATCAAGGGCCTCCTGGTCAAGATCAACATCACCAAGGAGGCCGAGCGCCTGCGCCGGGCCATGAAGAAGGAGACCTCCCAGCAGCGCAGGCTCCGCCATGCCAAGCGTCTCCGCGTCTTCAAGGCCCTCAAAAAGTCCGGCAACCGGCCGGATTGGATGGTCCTGGATGTCGTCCCGGTCATCCCGCCCGACCTCAGGCCCCTGGTCCGCCTCGACGGCGGCCGGTTCGCGACCTCGGACCTCAACGACCTCTACCGCCGCGTCATCAACCGGAACAACCGGCTCAAGAAGCTCATCGAGCTCAAGGCTCCCGAGCTTATCATCCGCAATGAGAAGCGGATGCTCCAGGAGGCGGTCGACGCCCTGTTCGACAACGGGAAGCGCGGCCGCGTCCACCTGGGAGCCAACCGGCGGCCCCTTAAGTCCCTGAGCGAGGCCCTGCGCGGCAAGCAGGGGCGGTTCCGCCAGAACCTGCTCGGCAAGCGGGTCGATTACTCGGGCCGGTCCGTCATCGTCGTCGGGCCCGAGCTCAAGCTCGGCCAGTGCGGGCTGCCCAAGAAAATGGCCTTGGAGCTCTTCAAGCCCTTCATCTTCCACAAGCTCGAGAAGGAAGGACTCGTCCCCAGCGTCAAGGTCGCTCGGGAATGGCACGAGCAGGAACGGCCCGAGGTTTGGGATTTCCTCGAGGAAGTCGTCAGCGAGCACCCCGTCCTCCTCAACCGCGCCCCGACCCTTCACCGCCTCGGGATCCAGGCCTTCGAGCCCCTTCTGGTCGAAGGGAAGGCCATCCAGATCCATCCCCTGGTCTGCGCGGCCTTCAACGCCGATTTCGACGGCGACCAGATGGCCGTTCACGTCCCGCTCTCGGTCGAAGCCCAGGTCGAGGCCCAGACGCTGATGCTCTCGACGAACAACATCCTGTCGCCGGCCCACGGCCGGCCCCTGACCATCCCCAGCCAGGATATGGTCCTCGGCTGCTATTACCTGACCCTCGAGCGGCGGGACACCAAGGGGCAAGGCCGCATCTTCAGCTCGTCCGAGGAGGCTTTGCTGGCCCTCGAAAACAAGGAGGTCGAACTCCAGGCCCGGATCAAGGTCCGCAAGAGCGGCCCTTTCATGAACCTGGCCATCTTTTACGACGACCAGGCCGTCATGTCCTGTCCGGTCAACCAGCTCAAGGCCGAGCTCGTCGACACGACGCCCGGCCGGATCATCTTCAACAGCGTCCTTTCCCAGGGGGTCCCCTTCATCAACGGGACCCTCAAGAGGAAGGGCATCGAGAACCTCGTCTATTTCACCTATCTAAGGTCCGGGCTGAGCGCGACCGTCGAGATGCTGGACGCCATGAAGGAGCTCGGGTTCACCTACGCCACCCGGGCCGGCTTCTCGCTGGGGATCGACGACTTCGTCATTCCCAAGGAAAAGAACCAGCTGGTCGAGAAGGCCGAGAAAGAGGTCCAGGACGTCGAGAAGCTCTACCGGGACGGCGCCATTTCCTTCCGCGAACGCTTCAACCGCGTCATCGATATCTGGACGACCGTCACCGACAAGGTCTCGGCGGCCATGATCGAAGAGATGAAACGGATCAGTGTCGAGGGCGAGCTCAACGCCCTGTTCGTCATGTCGGACTCGGGCTCGCGCGGCAACAAGACTCAGATCCGCCAGCTGGCCGGCATGCGCGGCCTGATGAGCAAGCCTTCGGGAGAGATCCTGGAAACCCCGATCACCGCCAACCTCCGGGAAGGCCTCAACGTCCTCCAGTACTTCATCTCGACCCACGGCGCCCGCAAGGGTTTGGCCGACACGGCCCTCAAAACGGCCAACTCGGGCTACTTGACCCGGAAGCTCGTCGACGTCTCCCAAGAGGTCATCGTCGACGAGCACGACTGCGGGACCCTCAAGGGCATCAACGTCACGGCCATCGTCGAGAACGGCGAAATCATCGAGCCCTTCCTCGACCGGGTCGTCGGCCGGACCTCCCTGGAGCGGATCGTCCACCCCGACACCCATAAGCTCATCGTCGACACTAGCCAGGAGATCAGCGAGGATGTGGCTCGGGAGCTCCAGAACGTGGGCATCGAACGGGTCAAGATCCGCTCCGTCCTGACTTGCGAGGCGAAGAAGGGCATCTGCCAGCTCTGCTACGGCCGGAGCCTTTCGTCGGGCCGCCTCGTCGACCTGGGCGAGGCGGTCGGGATCATCGCCGCCCAGTCCATCGGCGAGCCCGGCACCCAGCTGACGATGAGAACCTTCCACGTCGGCGGGATCGCCATGCGGGGCGCCGAGCGGTCGAAGCTCGAGGCCAAGAACGACGGGATCGTCCGCTTCAACAACCTCAAGTCCGTCCAGAACCGGGAGGGCGTCCTCATCATTGTCAACCGGAACGCCAACATCACCATCCTCGACCACCGCCAGCGCGAGATCGAGCACTACGCAGTCCCCTATGGCGCCAAGGTCATGGTCAAGGACGGGGATGAGGTCAAAGCCCGCCAGGCGTTCGTCGAATGGGACGCCTTCAACACCTACATCCTGACCGAGGACTCGGGCCGGGTTCGCTTCCAGGACGTCCACCTGGGGATGACCATGGAGGAGATCCAGGACGAATACACGGGCCTGATCACCCAGGTCATCATCGAACCCAAGGACGAGAAGATGCAGCCCCTGATCGAGATCATCGATCCCCACAAGAAGGTCCGGAACCCCAGGACCAAACAGGATGAGCCCGTCGTCCTCAAGAAGTACTATCTGCCCTCGGGGGCCAACCTGGAAGTCAAGGAGAACGATGCCGTCCATGCCGGCGATCCCCTGGCCAAGATCCCGCGCGAGGCGTCCAGGACCAAGGACATCACGGGCGGTCTGCCCCGAGCCGAGGAGCTCTTCGAGGCCCGCCGGCCCAAGGCGCCGGCCGTCATTTCCGAGATCGACGGCGTCGTCCAGTACGGAGGCCTCCTCCGCGGATACCGGAAGCTGACCGTCCGGGGCGAGCGGGGCGGGGAGAAGGAATATCTCATCCCCAAGGGCGCCCACCTCAGCGTCGGCGAGGGCGAGCGGGTCCGGGCCGGGACGTCCCTGATGGACGGCCCGGTCAACCCCCACGATATCCTCCGCGTCCTGGGCGAGAAGGAGCTGGCCGAATACCTCCTGCGCGAGGTGCAGGAGGTCTACCGCCTCCAGGGCGTCACGATCAACGACAAGCACATCGAGGCCATCATCCGACAGATGCTGCGCTGGGTCAAAGTCGAAGAGGTCGGGGACACGGACTTCCTGATCGACGAGCAGGTCGACAAATTCATCTTCCAGGAGGAGAACGAGAAGGTCATGAAGAAGGGCGGCAAACCGGCCAAGGCCCGGCCTCTCCTGCTGGGAATCACCAAGAGCGCCCTGAGCACGGACAGCTTCATCGCGGCCGCCTCCTTCCAGGAAACGACCCGGGTTTTGACCGAGGCCAGCCTGTACGGCAAGGTCGACTACCTGCGCCGTCTTAAGGAGAACATCATCATGGGACGGCTCATCCCGGCTGGGACGGGCTTCAAGTTCTACCGGAACGTCGTCCTCAAGGATGAGGCGGTCCCCTTCCTGGAGGGGAAGGAGACCGAGCCCCCCTCCCCGGAGAGGAGCCGACCCTGATGCGCCCCTATAGGGAGTGTTGACAGAAAATGCCAATTTTGGTATTATCCCTGCATTCGTCCCGGGAGGTCTGTACCGGGATGGATGCCTGTTTTTTTCAATTCGCGTCTAGAGAGGAGTAGCTGTTTTGCCGACCGTTAACCAACTCATTAGAAAAGGACGGACTCTGAAGAGATACAAGAGCAAGTCGCCCGCTCTCGATAGATGTCCGCAAAAACGGGGCGTCTGCATCCGGGTTTTTACGACGACCCCTAAAAAGCCGAACTCCGCCATGCGCAAGGTCGCCCGAGTCCGCCTGTCCAACAACGTCGAGGTCACCGGCTATATCCCCGGAGTCGGCCACAACCTCCAGGAGCACTCGATCGTCCTCGTCCGGGGCGGCCGCGTCAAGGACCTCCCCGGCGTTCGCTATCACCTCATTCGGGGGACCCTTGACTCCGAGGGCGTCCAGAACCGGATGAAGGCGCGGTCCCGCTATGGCGCCAAGAAGCCCAAGGAGAAAAAGGTCGCGTCCTAGCGCCCAAGGAGTCCCCCGATGCCCAGACGTGGAATTGTCAAGAAGAGAAAGCCCCAGCCGGACCCGTTCTACAACAGCACGCTCATCGCCAAGTTCATCAACCTGAGCATGAAGCGCGGGAAGAAGAACGTCGCCGAGCGTGTCATTTACGACACGATGAACATCGTCAAGGACAAGTCCAAGGAAGACCCTCTCAAGGCCATGGAGAAAGCCGTCGAGAACGTCCGGCCCCTGCTCGAGACGAAATCGCGGCGGGTCGGCGGGGCCACCTATCAGGTTCCGATCGAAGTCCCCACCCAGCGGTCGACCTCCCTGGGCATCCGCTGGCTCATCAAGTACGCCCAGGAGCGGGGCGGGCGGAGCATGGAAGAGAAGCTGTCGGCGGAGATTCTCGACGCCCTGGCCAACAAGGGCGGGGCGATCAAGAAGCGCGAAGACACGCATAAAATGGCGGAGGCCAACAGGGCGTTTGCCCATTATAAATGGTAGTCTCCCGTATTCCCAGAGTGCAGGTGACGCCGAGATTTATGGAGAGAAGAAGTTATGCGTTCCTATCCGATCGAGCGCGTCAGGAACATCGGTATCATGGCGCACATCGATGCCGGCAAGACTACGACCACGGAGCGCATTCTTTTCTACACCGGGATCACCTACAAGATGGGCGAAGTGGACGAGGGGACCGCGGTTATGGATTGGATGGTCCAGGAGCAGGAGCGCGGGATCACGATAACGTCCGCCGCGACGACCTGCGCCTGGAATGACCACCGTATCAATATCATCGATACGCCCGGCCATGTCGACTTTACGGCCGAGGTGGAACGATGCATGAGGGTCCTGGACGGGGCCGTCATCATCCTGTGCGGGGTTGGCGGCGTCGAGCCCCAATCGGAGACGGTCTGGAGGCAGGCCGACCGGTACCGGGTCCCGCGGGTCGTCTACATCAACAAGATGGACCGCGTCGGCGCGGAGCCTGAGCGGGCCATCGAAGAGATCCGGACGCGGCTGGGGGCCCGGCCGCTCCCGGTCCAGATGCCCCTGGGACGGGAAGATACGTTTCGGGGCGTCGTCGACCTCGTCCGGATGAAGGAGATCGACTGGGGCGCGGACCTGCTCGGGACGTCCTTCGAAGTCAGGGACGTCGCCGGGGAGGAGCGCCGGGACGCGTTGACGAAAAGGAACGAGATGATCGAACGGCTGAGCGAGACGGACGATATCCTCCTGGAGAGGTATCTGAGCGGGGCGGATCTCTCCGCCGCGGAGCTTCAGGCCTCCATCCGGCGGGGGACGATCGCCCTCGATTTTGTGCCCGTCCTGTTCGGGGCCTCGTTCCGGAACAAGGGGGTCCACCCCCTGCTCGATGCCATCGTCGATCATCTTCCCTCGCCGGCCGACGTCCCCCCCGTCGTCGGCCACCATCCCCGGACACTCGACGTCGAAACCCGGCGGCCCGCCGACGATGAGCCGTTCTCCGGTCTCGTCTTCAAGATCATGAACGATCCCTACGTCGGGACGCTGGCCTACGTCCGGGTCTATTCGGGGAAGGCCAAGCTCGGCCAGGCCGCCTATAACTCGACCAAGGACGAGGACGAGCGCCTGACGCGGATCCTCGAGATGCACGCCAATAAGCGGCGCGAGGTCCAGGAGCTCCACGCCGGGGATATCGCCGCCCTCGGCTCCCTCAAGAACGTCTCGACCGGGGATACCCTCTGCCTCAAGAGCCGGCCCCTCATCCTCGAATCGATCAAGTTCCCCGAGCCGGTCATTTCGGCGACGATCGAGCCCCGGACCAAGGCGGACCATGTCCGGCTCGCCAACGCCCTGGCCAAGATGGCCAGGGAAGACCCCACCTTCAAGATCGCCCGGGACCCGAACACGGGCCAGACCCTGGTTCGCGGCATGGGCGAGCTCCATCTCGAGATCATCATGGACCGGATGGAGAGGGAGTACGGGGTCCAGGCCGGGCTGGGCAAACCCCAGGTCGCCTACAAGGAGACCATCCGGAGCGCGGCCGAGGGCGAGGGGAAGTACATCCGCCAGACCGGAGGCCGGGGCCAATATGGCCACTGCCGGGTACGGGTCGAGCCTCTCCCGCGCGGGACGGAGTTCGAGTTCGTGGACCTGACGCGAGAGGCGGTTCTCCCCAAGGAATACGCCTCATCCGTCGAGAACGGCGTCATGGAGGCCATGGATGTCGGAATCCTGGCCGGCTTTCCGATGGCCGATATCCGGGTGACGCTCCTGGACGGGACGTTCCATGAAGTCGATTCCAGCCCGCTGGCCTTCAAGATCGCGGGCTCGCTGGCTTTCAAGGAGGCCGCCATCAAGGCTTCGCCGACGCTCCTCGAGCCGATCATGAAGCTCGAGGTCATCGCCCCCGACGACTACCTGGGGGACGTCGTCGGGGATATCAACGCCCGGCGGGGACGGGTCGAGGGCATGGAGATGCGGGCGGGCGCCCGCGTCGTCAAGGCCTTCGCCCCCCTGGCCGAAATGTTCGGATACGCGACCATCCTCCGGACCCTGACCCAGGGTCGCGGAGTATTTTCCATGGAATTCTTCCGGTACGAGCAGGCTCCGCCGGCCGTCGCCGAGGAGATCATCGCCCGGATCGAGGGAAGGATTCCGGCTTACTAAGACGCTGAGAGGAGGTCCAAGTCAGCCATGGCCAAGCAAAAGTTTGAGAGGACGAAGCCCCACGTCAACGTGGGAACGATCGGTCACATCGATCACGGGAAGACGACCTTGACGGCCGCCATGACCAAGATCCTGGCGTCCAAGGGACTCGCCGTCGCCAAGACCTACGACGAAGTCGCCAAGGCCGACGCCAAGATGTTCCGCCGGGACGCGACGAAAATCCTGACGGTCGCCTTGAGCCACGTCGAGTACGAGAGCGAGAAGCGCCATTACGCCCACATCGACTGCCCGGGCCACGCCGACTACATCAAGAATATGATTTCGGGCGCGGCCCAGATGGACGGCGCCATCCTGGTCGTCAGCGCGGCGGACGGCCCGATGCCCCAGACGCGGGAGCACATCCTGCTGGCCCGCCAGGTCAACGTGCCGGCCATCGTCGTGTTCATGAACAAGGCCGACCTCGTCGACGACGAGGAGATCCTGGACCTGGTCGAGCTCGAGACCCGCGAGCTCCTGTCCAAGTACAACTTCCCCGGAGACACCACGCCGGTCATCCGGGGGAGCGCGACCAAGGCCACGGAGGACATCGCCGGCCCCTGGGGACAGAAGGTTTGGGAGCTGATCCAGGCCTTGGATAACTTCATCCCCGAACCCGTCCGCGAGGTCGACAAGCCGTTCCTGATGAGCGTCGAGGACGTCTTCACCATCACCGGCCGCGGCACGGTCGTGACCGGCCGCGTCGACCGCGGCAGGGTCAAGGTCGGCGACGAGGTCGAGCTGGTCGGCTTCCGGGAGACGCGCAAGAGCGTCGTGACCGGGGTCGAGATGTTCCGCAAGCTCCTCGATCAGGCCCAGGCCGGCGACAACATCGGCTGCCTGCTCAGGGGCGTCGACAAGGACGAGGTCGAGCGCGGCATGGTCCTGGCCAAGCCGGGATCGATCACCCCCCACCGGAAGTTCAAGGCCGAGGTCGTCGCCCTGACCAAGGAAGAGGGTGGCCGCCACACGCCGTTCTTCACGGGCTATCGGCCCCAGTTCTACTTCCGGACGACGGACGTCACCGGTTCGGCCACCCTGCCCGCTGGCGTCGAGATGGTCATGCCGGGCGACTACGTGAACCTGGAGATCACCCTGATCGCCGACGTGGCCATGGAGAAGGGCCTCCGCTTCGCGATCCGCGAAGGCGGGCGGACGGTCGGCGCCGGGACGGTGACCGAGGTCATCGAGTAGCGGGTCGCGAACGGCCCGAGAGCGGGGACGGCCCGGTCCGTCCCCAGGCAGAGGCGATGAATCTGAAGAACCGAGGAACGAACGATGGAAAAGATCAGAATCAGGCTGCAATCCTTTGACCACCGGCTGCTGGACCAGTCCGTCAAGGACATCGTCGTCAAGGCCAAACGGACGGGCGCTCACATCGCGGGCCCGATCCCGCTGCCGACCCGGATTCATCGTTTCTGCGTCCTGCGCTCCCCCCACGTCGACAAAAAATCCCGTGAGCACTTCGAGATGAGGATTCACAAACGCCTCATCGACATCAGCGAATACAACAACGAGACGATCGAAGAACTCCAGAAGCTGGACCTCCCGGCCGGCATCGACGTCGAGATCAAGGCCTTCGGGGCCGGAGGAGATTGATCATGGTGGAAGGGTTGATCGGCAAGAAAATCGGGATGACCCAAACCTTCGACCCCGACGGAAACGTCGTTCCGGTGACCGTCATCAAGGCCGGCCCCTGCACGGTCATCCAGAGGAAGACTAAGGATAAGGACGGCTACGAAGCCGTCCAGCTCGGTTTCGTCGAGGACAAGGGCCTCAAGAAGACGACCAAGCCCCGGATCGGCCATTTCAAAAAATCGGGCATCCCGCCCGTCCGGGTCCTCCGCGAGTTCCGGTTCGCGGCCCAGGCCGAAATCAAGGAGGGCGACCAGGTCCTGGTCGATATCTTCAAGGAAGGGGACAAGGTCTACATCACCGGGACGAGCAAGGGCAAGGGCTTCGCCGGCGTCGTCAAGCGGTATCATTTCCGGGGCGGCGGCGCCGCCCACGGCTCGATGTTCCACCGGGCGCCCGGATCGATCGGCGCCTCGTCCTACCCCTCCCGCGTCGTCAAGGGGATGCGGATGGGCGGCCATATGGGGCAGGACCGGGTCACGGTCCGCGGCCTCGAGGTGGTCCGGACCGATCCCGAGCAGAACCTCCTCGTCGTCAAGGGGGCCGTCCCCGGGGCCCGGAACGGCTACCTTCTGATCCTCAAGGACAACTTCCATGTCTAAAATATCCGTACTCGACTCGAGCGGCCATCCCACTCGGGACATCGAGCTGCCCGACCGGGTTTTTGGCTATCCGGTCAAGGAACAGCTCCTTCACGAAACGGCCGTCAACCGGCTCGCCAACCGGCGCCGGGGCACGGCCGCGACCAAGACGCGGGGCGAAGTCACCGGCAGCAATCGGAAGCCCTGGCGGCAGAAAGGGACCGGCCGCGCCCGCGTCGGCATGATCCGGAATCCCCTCTGGCGCAAAGGCGGAATTGTCTTCGGGCCGCAACCCCGCGACTACGCCTACGAGCTTCCCAAAAAAGTCAAGGCCAATGCCCTCCGCTCGGCTCTGGCCCTCAAGCACAAGGAGGCGAGCCTCCTCGTCCTGGACGAGATCGCCCTCCAGGCCCCCAAGACCAAGGAAGGCGCGAACTGGCTCAAGGCCCTCAAGCTCGATTCGGCCTTGGTCGTCGACAGCAGCGCCAACGTCAACCTGTTCCAGGCCCTCCGGAACATTCCCCGGGTCCAGGCCATCGACGAGCGGCAGGTCAACGCCTTCGATGTCCTGCGCTTTAAGTGGCTCGTCCTGAGCCGGCGGGCGTTCGATTCCCTGATGGAGAGGCTCAAATGACAAGAGACGCGACCCGGATCATCCTCAAGCCCGTCATCACCGAGAAGACGACGGCCCTCAAGGACCGAAGCCGCATTATTTGCTTCGCCGTCCGCCGCGACGCCAACAAGTCCGAGATCAAGCGGGCCGTCGAGCTGCTGTTCAAGGTCAAGGTTGCCAACGTCCGAACCCAGAACATGGTCGGCAAGACGAGGCGGGTCGGCCGGAGCATGGGCCCGACCGGAGACTGGAAGAAGGCCTATGTTAAGCTCCGCGAAGGCGAGAAAATGATCGAGTATTTTGAGGGGGCCTAACCATGGGCATTAAAACCTATCGACCCACCAGCGCGGGCATCCGGCACCGGACGGGCCTGGACTACAATGAGCTCAGCGAATCCCGGCCCTATAAACCCCTCCTCGAGCCCCTGCCCAAGTCGGGCGGGCGCGACTCGCGGGGACATCTCTCGATCCGCCATCACGGTGGGGGACATAAAAGGGTCTACCGGATCATCGACTTCAGGCGGGACAAGATCGGCATCCCGGGCCGGGTCGAGACGGTCGAATACGACCCCAACCGGTCGTCCTTCATTTCGCTCGTCAAGTACGCCGACGGCGAGCGCCGCTACATTTTAGCCCCGGGCGACCTCAAGGTCGGACAGACCGTCCTGTCCTCGAACGAGCAGGTCGACATCCTGCCCGGCAACGCCATGCCCCTCCGCTTCATCCCGCTCGGCACCATCATCCACAACATCGAGCTCCGCAAGGATAAGGGCGGTCAGGTCGCCAAGTCGGCCGGCAGCGGCGCCCAGATCCTGGCAAAGGAAGGGGACTACGCCCAAGTCCGGATGCCCTCGTCCGAGATCCGCAAGATCCACCTCGACTGCCGGGCGACGATCGGACAGGTCGGCAACCTCGACCACCAGAACATCGACATCGGCAAGGCCGGCCGGACGCGCTGGCGCGGCTGGAGGCCCCACGTTCGCGGGACGGCCATGAACCCGATCGACCATCCCCACGGCGGCGGCGAAGGCCGGTCCAAGGGCGGCCGCCACCCGGTCAGCCCCGAGGGGATCCCGACCAAAGGCTTTAAAACGCGCAGAAACAAACGGACCAAGGTCTTCATCGTCCGGAGAAGGAGCAAGTAATCATGGGCAGGTCCCTCGCTAAAGGTCCCTTCATCGATAGCAACCTTTTGACCAAGGTCAAGGCCCTCGAGTCCCTGGGCGAGAAGCGGAAGGTCATCAAGACCTGGTCCCGGCGCTCGACGATCATCCCCGAGATGGTCGGACTGACGATTGCCGTCCACAATGGCCGCAAGTTTATCCCGGTTTTCGTCACCGAGAACATGGTCGGCCACAAGCTCGGGGAGTTCTCCCCGACCCGGACCTTCAAGGGACATACTTCGAAGTCGGCCAAGGCCGTGAAGGTGAAGGCGTAGCATGGACAAGCGCAGCCAGGCCCGCGATCACGATCACGAACAAGAACACGATCAGGGACGCGAGTCCGCTTTCGTTTCGAGCGCCGCGGCCCGCTACATCCGGATCTCGCCCCAGAAAGCCCGCCTGGTTGCCGACCTGGTCCGGGACCGCTTCGTCGGGGAGGCCCTGACCATCCTCCGCCACAACGAGAAAAGGAAGGCGAGCGCCATCATCGAGAAAGCCCTCCGCTCGGCCATCGCCAACGCCCAGAACAAGGTCCCTTCGATCGACGTCGACAGCCTCTACATCGCCCGGATCTTCGTCGACCAGGGGCCGCAGTTCAAGCGGATCCGGCCCGCGCCGATGGGACGGGCCTTCCAGATCCTCAAGCGGACGAGCCACGTCCACGTTTACTTAGAAGATCGCAAAGGGAGATGAACCGTGGGACAGAAGACGCATCCATTCGGGTTTCGGCTGGGGTTCAATAAGCAGTGGAGTTCCCGCTGGTTCGCCAAGGGCGCGGCCTACGCCCGCCTCATCCATGAGGATCTCCGGATGAAGAAGGAGATCAAGAACAAGTACGCCCACGCCGGAATCGCCTCGATCGATATCGAACGGGTCGGCCCCAAGGTCCGGGTCATCATCCACACCGCCCGGCCCGGGATCATCATCGGCCGGGGCGGCAAGGAGATCGAGAGCCTCAAGGGGCTTCTCGAGAAGGTCGCCAAGCGGGACGTCTACGTCGACATCCGCGAGGTCGACAAGCCCGAACTGACCGCCCTGCTGACCGGGGAGGGGATCGCCATCCAGCTCGAAAAGCGGATCGCCTACCGGCGGGCGATGCGCAAGGCCATCGAGAACGCCATGCGCATGGGTGCCAAGGGGATCAAGGTCATGTGCTCGGGCCGCCTGGGCGGGGTCGAGATCGCCCGCACCGAGTGGTACCTCAAGGGCCGGCTTCCCCTCCAGACCCTCCGGGCCGACATCGATTATGCCTTCACCGAGGCCTTCACGACCTACGGCCAGATCGGGATCAAGGTCTGGATCTACCGGGGCGACGTCGATAAGCCCAAGATGACGATCCAAACCCCCGAAGTCGAGGAGATCTAGCCATGTTGATGCCCAGCAAGGTCAAATACCGGAAGTCCCAACGGGGGCGGATGCGGGGCAAGGCCCTCCGGGGCGGGACCCTCTCCTTCGGGGAGTTCGGCCTCCAGGCCTTGGAGCCTTGCTGGCTGACGGCCCGCCAGCTTGAGGCCGGCCGGATCACGATCACCCGCTTCATCAAGCGGCATGGCAGGCTTTGGCTGCGCAGCTTCCCCTGGAAGCCCGTCACCAAGAAACCGACCGAGGTCCGGATGGGAAAGGGCAAGGGCGACCCCGAGTTCTGGGTCGACGTCATCCGGCCGGGACGGATCCTCTACGAGCTCGAGGGCGTCTCCGAGGAGATCGCCCGCGAGGCGATGCGGCTGGCGGGCCACAAGCTGCCGATCAAGACGCGATTCATTTCGAGAGACAACGTGGAGTTGCGATGAAGATCCAGGAACTGCGCGAGCTGTCGACCGACGAGCTCATGGCCAAGGAAACCGAGCTGCGGGACCAGCTGTTCAAGCTGCGCTTCCAGCACGCCCTGGGGCAGCTGGAGAATGCCGCCAAGCTGCGGACGATCAAGAAGGACATCGCCCGGATCCAGACCCTCCTCGGCGACCTGGGCCGGACGCGAACGGAGTAGGACATGGATACGACAAGCGCCCAAGCCCCCAAGCGGAAGACGTTCAAGGTCGGCGTCGTCGTCGGCAAGACGATGAAGAAGACGGTGACCGTTCTGGTCGAGCGGCAGTTCCGCCATCCCCTTTACAAGAAGACGGTCCAGCGGCGTAAGAAGTTCATGGTTCACGATGAGTACGAGAAGTGCAAGGTCGGGGACGTCGTCCGGATCATCGAGACCCGGCCCATCAGCAAGTTGAAGCGCTGGCGGGTCCTCGAGATCGTCGGGCTGGCCGCCCCCGAGCCCGAATCGAAGACGAAGGACATCCGACAATGATCCAACAGCAAACGATGCTCAGGGTCGCCGACAACTCCGGCGCGCGGCGGATCATGTGCATCACGCCCCTGGGCGGGAGCGTGGGCCGGACGGCCACGATCGGCGACGTCATCTCGGCGACCGTCAAGGAGGCGGACCCCGAGAGCAAGATCGCCAAGGGCAAGGTCATCCGGGCCGTCGTCGTCCGGGTCCGCAAGGAAATCCGCCGCAAGGACGGCTCCTACATCCGCTTCGACGACAACGCCGCCGTGATCATCGACAAGGCCGGGGAGCCGATCGGGACCCGCGTCTTCGGGCCGGTCGGCCGCGAGTTGCGGGACAAGAAATTCATGAAGATCGTTTCACTCGCTCCGGAGGTCCTCTGATGGCCAAGCCCCTCATCAAGAAGAACGATATCGTCGTCGTCCGGCGGGGACGGGACAAAGGCAAGCAGGGGAAGGTCCTGATGGTTCTCCCCGAGACGCACCGGGCCATCGTCGAGAAGGTCCATTTCGTCAAGGAGTTCATCCGGCCCGACCGGAGCAAGAACATCTCGGGCGGGATCATGGAGAAGGAGGCGCCGATCGCCCTCTCCAGCATCATGATCTTCTGCGAGGACTGCGGACGGGGCGTCCGCGTCCGCGTCAAGCGGCTCGGCGACGGGAGCAAAACCCGGCTCTGCGCCCGATGCCAAGGCAGCCTGGACCAGGTCAAGTGAGGAGAGCGCGATGAGCCGACTCAAGGAGAAATACCTCAAGGAGATCCTGGCCGAGCTCCAGCAGGAGCTCGGACTGGGCAACCGGATGGCCGTGCCCCGTCTCGAGAAGATCATCGTCAACGTCGGCGTCGGCGAGGCCATCCAGAACATCAAGGTCCTGGACACGGCCAAGGCCGAGCTGAGCCTCATCACCGGGCAGCTCCCCGCCGTCGGCCGGGCCAAGAAGTCCATATCGGCCTTCAAGCTCCGCAAGGGCCAGCCGATCGCCTGCTACGTGACCCTGCGCCGGGAGCGGATGTACGAGTTCTTCGACCGGCTCGTCAACATCGTCCTGCCCCGGGTCCGCGATTTCCGGGGCGTCAACCCCAAGGGTTTCGACGGCCGGGGCAATTACACCCTGGGCATGAGAGACCAGCTCGTCTTCCCCGAGATCGACTACACCAAGGTGGAGAGGTCCCGGGGCATGAACATCACGATCGTGACCTCGGCCCGGACCGACCGGGAGGCCTTCGCCCTCCTCAAGCGGCTGGGCATGCCGTTCCGCGAGGCCCAGTAGGTCGAGGAAAAGGAAGGACGAACGTGGCGACCACAGCATCCATCGTCAAGGACAACCGAACCCCGAAGTACGCCATCCGCCATAGGCGGCGCTGTCGGATCTGCGGGCGTTCCCGCGGCTACTACCGCAAATTCGACCTGTGCCGGCTCTGTTTCCGCGAGCTCGCCCTCAAGGGGGAGATCCCGGGGATCATCAAGGCGTCCTGGTGAGCGGGAAGAAAGGATAGGATCATGAGTGTGACGGACCCCATCGCCGATCTGCTGACCCGGATCCGGAACGCGGCCAAGGCCAGGAAGCGGGAGGTCAACATCCCCTTATCGCGGATGAAGGTCGAGATCGCCAAGATCCTCAAGGACGAAGGCTACATCCGTAACTTCAAGGTCGTCGACGACCCCAAGCAGGGCGTCCTCAACATCATCCTCAAGTACGCGGACGACAACCGGAGCGTCATCACCGGGCTCCAGAGGGTCAGCCGCCCCGGCTGCCGGATCTACTGCACCAAGGATTCCATCCCCAAGGTCCTGGACGGCCTGGGGGTCGTCATCGTTTCGACCTCGAAGGGCGTCTGTACCGGGCGGAGGTGCGAGGAGCTCGGGACGGGCGGCGAGGTTCTCTGCACGATCTGGTGAGTCCTTAAGGGAAGAGGGACGAACATGTCACGAGTCGGAAAGTTACCCATCACGGTGCCGCCGGAGGTCAAGGTCACGATCGGCCCGGACCGGATCGAAATCCAAGGTCCCAAGGGCCGGCTGGACTCCCCCCTGCGGCCGGGCATCACGGCCGTCCTCGAGGACAAGACGCTCAAGCTCGCCCGCCGCGACGACAGTAAGGAGCAGAAAGCCCTCCACGGCCTGTGCCGGACCCTGGCCGCCAACGCCATCCTGGGCGTCACGGCCGGCTACCAGAAGCAGCTCGAGATCTTCGGGGTCGGCTACCGGGCCAAGGTCGATAAAGAGAAGCTCGAGCTCAACCTGGGCTACTCGAAGCCGGTCGTCTACCCGATCCCCAAGGGCATCGAGATCGTCCTCGACAAGCCGACCCTGATCACCGTCAAGGGGATCGACAAGCAGCGGGTCGGCCAGGTCGCCCAGGAGATCAAGAACTTCAGACGGCCCGACGTCTACAAGCTCAAGGGCATCCGCCACGCCGGCGAGAAGCTCATCAAGAAGGAACGGAAAGCGGGGGTGGCCGGTGCTTAAAGACAAATCCTTAGCCAAGACCGAGACGAAGATCCGCATCCGGAAACGGATCCGGAAAAAGGTCCGCGGCGTCGAAGCCCGGCCCCGGGTCTACGTCTTCAAGAGCAACCGCTACGTCTACGCCCAGGCCGTCGACGACGACCGCCGGGCGGTCCTGGTCGCGGCCTCCTCCCTCGAGAAGGCCTTCCAGGAAAAGTCTAAGAACGCCAAGAACCGGGAGGCCTGCGGCCTGCTGGGCGAGATCCTGGCCCAGCGCCTGCTGGCCAAGAATATCAAGACGATCGTCTTCGATCGGGGACGCTATCCCTACCACGGCCGCGTCCAAGCCCTGGCCGAGGGCCTGCGCAAGGGCGGCCTGGTCTTCTGACCGGTCGGAATGAGGAGGAACAGTGGCTTACAGAGATTTTAGGAAGGGCGGGAGCGAAGAGCCGGAATTGGAGTTCAAGGACCAGGTCATCAATATCCGCCGCGTCACCAAGGTCGTTAAGGGCGGCAAGAACCTGAGCTTCTTGGCCCTGGTCGCCGTCGGGAACGAAAAGGGCACGGTCGGGATCGGCAAGGGCAAAGCGCGCGAGGTGCCGATGGCCATCGCCAAGGCCGTCCAGGACGCCAAGAAGAAGATGATCACCGTCCCCCTCAAAGAGACGACGATCCCTCATCTCATCCGCGGCGTCGACGGAGCCGGCCTTGTCATCCTGAGGCCCGCCTCCAAGGGGACGGGCGTCATTGCGGGCGGCGCCGTCCGGGTTATCATGGAGTTGGCCGGGATCAAGGACATCCTGACCAAGTCCATCCGCTCCAGCAACCCGATCAGCGTCGCCAACGCGACGATGAACGCCCTCCGGCGTCTCTATGATCCCGAGCAGATCTCGGCCAAACGCGGCAAAACGAAGGGGACGATATGGCAGTGACAGGCAAGAAAACGGCCAAGACGGGAGAGGCCGCCCCGCCTCGAAAGCTCCGCATCCGGCTCGTCCGGAGCCTGATCGGCTATCCGCGGGAGCAGCGGGAGGTCGTCAAAGGATTGGGGCTGCGCAAGCTCCGCTCCGAGGTCGTCCGTCCCGACACGCCCCAGGTCCGAGGCATGATCCGGAAGATCTCCCATCTATTGGAAGTCGAGTGAGGAGAGGGACGATGAACCTCAGCAACCTGCATCCGGCGAAGGGCTCCAGGAAGAAAGTCCGGCGGGTCGGCCGGGGACCCGGCTCGGGCCGCGGCAAGACCTCGGGTCGCGGCCACAAGGGCCAGCTGTCCGTGGCCGGCTACTCCGGCATGAAGGGGTTCGAGGGCGGCCAGATGCCTCTCGTCCGGCGCCTCCCCAAGCGGGGTTTCACGAACATCTTCCGGACTGAGTACACCGTGGTCAACCTGGACCGCCTGGACAGGATCGCCAAGACCGAGATCACGCCCAAGGACCTCGTCGAGGCCCGCCTGATCAAGAAAGAGTCCGAAAAGATCAAGATCCTGGCCCGCGGGCCCTGGACCAAAGCCAAGACCGTCCACGCCCATGGTTTCTCCGCGGCCGCCCGGAAAAAGATCGAGGACGCCGGCGGGAAGGCGCTGCTGATAGGGGGGAGCCATGCTTGACAGTGTCCGCAATATCTTCAGCATTCCCGACCTCCGCAGGCGGGTCCTGTTCACCCTGGCCCTGCTGGCCGTCTACCGGCTCGGCGCCCAGATCCCCAACCCGGGGATCAGCGCTTCGGCCCTGGCCGAGTTCTGGCAGGCCCAGAAGGGGACCATCCTCGGCTTCGTCGATCTCTTCTCGGGCCGGAATATGTCCAGAATGACGATCTTCGCGCTGGGGATCATGCCCTACATCAGCTCCTCGATCATCCTCCAGCTCCTCCAGGTCGTTTGGCCCTACTTGGAACGGTTGTCCAAGGAAGGAGAGATGGGCCGGAAGAAGATCACGCAGTACACCCGCTACGGGACCCTGGGTATCTGCTTCATCCAGGGGATGGGAATCGCCCTCCTCCTCGAGGCCCTCAAGGCCCCCGGCGGCGCCCCGATCGTCCCCCACCCGGGCATAGGCTTTAAGGCCCTGACGGTCTTGACATTGACGACGGGAACGGTCTTCATCATGTGGCTGGGCGAACAGATCTCGGAACGGGGGATCGGAAACGGGATTTCCCTGATTATTTTCGCCGGGATCGTCGTCGGCCTGCCGCGCGGAGTCCAGAGCATCCTGACCGGGCTCCGGTCTGGGAATATGGATCCGCTCCGGCTCATCTTCCTGGTCGTCCTGATGCTGGCCGTTGTCGCCTTCATCGTCTTTGTCGAGCGCGGCCAGCGCCGGATTCCCGTCTCCTACGCCAAGCGCGTCGTCGGCCGGAAGATCTACGGCGGCCAGAGCACGCACCTGCCGCTCCGGGTCAACACCGGGGGCGTCATCCCGATCATCTTCGCGGCCTCGATCATCACCATCCCCACGACCCTGGCTTCGCTCGTCAAGACGCCGCTCTTCCAGACCTTCTCCCGCCAGTTCGGGCTGGGGATGCCCCTCTACAACCTCCTCTACGTCGCGGCCATCATCTTCTTCACCTACTTCTACATCTCGATCATCTTCAACCCGGTCGACGTCGCCGACAACCTCCGCAAGTACGGCGGCTTCATCCCCGGCATCCGGCCCGGCCAGAATACCTCGGACTTCATCGACTCGGTCCTGTCCCGGATCACGCTGGTCGGGGCCATTTACCTGGCCGCCATCGCCATCCTGCCCGAGTTCATGATGACGGGTTTCAAGGTTGGGACTCTTCCCTTCATCGGGACCTTCCTCGAGGCCAACCTGCCCAAGTGGTTCACCCAGGGCCTCAACGTCGACTTCTACTTCGGCGGGACCTCGATCCTGATCGTCGTCGGCGTGGCCATGGACACCCTCCAGCAGGTCGAGGCCCAGCTCGTCATGCGCCACTACGACGGCTTCATGCGGCGGAGCCGGATCCGGGGGAGACGCTGATGAGGGTGATCCTGCTCGGGCCGCCCGGCAGCGGCAAGGGGACTCAGGCGGTCCTCATCGAGAAGCGCTACGGGTTTCCCAAGATCTCGACCGGGGACATTCTCCGGGCCGCCGTCCAAGAAGGGACGCCCCTCGGTCTCAAGGTTCGGGATCTCATGAACCGGGGCGAGCTGGTCGGCGACGACATCGTGGCCTCGCTGGTCGAGGAGCGCATCCAGCGGCCCGAGAGCCGGAACGGCTACGTCCTCGACGGCTACCCGAGAAATCTGGCCCAGGCCCGGGACGTCGAACGCATGGACGGAAGCCGGCCCGAGCTGGCGCTGGAAATCGCCCTGTCCGAGCAGCTCCTCCTCGAGCGCCTTTCCCGGCGTTGGGTCTGTCCCCGCTGCAAGGCGGTCACGACTCAGGCCAAGCCGGGCGAAGTCCCAGGCAACCGCTGTCCCGAATGCCGGGAACCGCTTGTCCAGCGGGACGACGACAAGCCCGAGATCATTCGGGAACGCTTGAAAGTCTATCAGGAGCAGACCCGGCCCCTCCGGGATTATTACGCGGGCAAAAATGTGTTTCAGCTCGTCGACGGCAGCGGGACCATGGAAGGCGTCTTCCTCCTCCTCTCGGCCGTCTTGGACGCCCGTCTGGCCTCCCGGAAGTCTGGACAATGATATCATGATCATCTACAGCGCTGACGAGATCGAGGCCGCCCGGCGCAGCAACCGGGTTGTCGCCCGC
Organism: Candidatus Aminicenantota bacterium; assembly: GCA_963702005.1. Classification (GTDB taxonomy): domain Bacteria; phylum Acidobacteriota; class Aminicenantia; order Aminicenantales; family JAFGBC01; genus JAFGBC01. The sequence continues at coordinate 3,654,030 of OY969696.1, read as the reverse complement.
GTCCTGGACGAGATCGGGGCGATGATCAAGCCCGGCGTCAAGACCCGGGACCTCGACGCCTACGCGGAGGCGCGCACCCGGGAGCTCGGGGCCGTCCCGGCCTTCAAGGGCTACCGGGGCTACCCGGCGACTCTATGCACCTCGGTCAACGAGGAAATCATCCACGGCATTCCCTCGGTCCGCGTCCTCCGCGAGGGGGATATCGTCGGGGTCGATTTCGGCGTCGTCCTGGACGGGTTCTACGGCGACGCCGCCCGGACCTATGCCGTCGGGGAGGCGACTCCCCTGGCCCGCCGTCTGATCGCGACGGCCGAGCGGGCCTTCGGCACGGGCCTCGCCGAGATCAAGGAAGGCGGCCGGCTTTCGGACGTTTCCCACGCCATCCAGGTCGCGGTCGAGGCCGAGGGTTTCTCGGTCATCCGCCAGTTCGTCGGCCACGGCGTGGGCCGGTCTCTCCATGAGGATCCGCAGATCCCCAACTTCGGGGCGCCCGGCCGCGGACCGCGCCTCCGGCCGGGGATGATCCTGGCCGTCGAGCCCATGATCGCGGCCGGCGGCTGGGAGGTTGAAATTCTCGATGACGGCTGGACGGCCGTGACCGCGGACCGAAGCCTGTCCGCCCACTTCGAGCACTCCGTCGCCCTGACCGCCGGCGGGGCCGAGATCCTGAGTCTGTCGACGCCGCCCGAGGGCTCCGCGATCTGGATCGCCAAGGAGAATCCTTATGCCCAAGGATGACATGTTCGAGGCGGAAGGAACGGTCCTCGAGAACCTGCCCAACGCCATGTTCCGGGTCGAGCTGGCCAACAAGCACCGGATCCTGGCCCACATCTCGGGCCGGATGCGCAAGAACTTCATCCGAATCCTCCCCGGCGACCGGGTCCTGGTCGAGCTGTCCAAATACGACCTGACCAAAGGGCGGATCACCTATCGCTATAAGTAGAGGAAGCGACCATGAAAGTCAGAGCGTCCGTCAAGAAGATTTGCAGGAACTGCAAGATCATCCGCAGGAAGGGGATCGTCCGCGTCATCTGCAGCAACCCCCGGCATAAGCAAAAGCAAGGTTAAACGAGGTCACCATGGCACGTATTGCAGGCATCACTCTTCCCGCCGAGAAACGGATCGAGGTCGGCTTAACCTACATCTTCGGGATCGGCCGTTCCAAGTCCAATCAAATCCTGGCCGAGGCCAAGATCGACAAGGACAAGAAGGTCAAGGCCCTGTCCGAGGACGAAATCAACAAGATCCGCCAGATCATCGAAAAGCGGGAGAAGATCGAGGGCGACCTTCGCAAGGAAGTCGCCATGAACATCAAGCGGCTGATCGAGATCGGCTGCTACCGCGGCCAGCGCCACAAGCGGAAACTGCCGACCCGGGGCCAGCGGACGAAGACCAACGCCCGGACCCGCAAGGGGCCGCGCGGCCACGCCATCAAGAAGATCAAGGAGAAGTCGGCCTGAGGCCGGCCGGCTGAGGGAGTCCCATCATGGCAACCACCGCCAAGACCAAGGTCAAGAAGAAAAAGACGAGGAAGGAGATCGGCTATGGGCTGGCCCACATCCAATCGACCTTCAACAACACGATCATCACCATCACGGACCATCACGGCAACACGGTCTGCTGGACGAGCGCCGGGACGTCGGGGTTCAAGGGGGCCCGGAAAGGAACGCCCTTCGCCGCCCAGCTCGCCGCCAAGGAAGCGGCCCAGCGGGCCAAGGAGTTCGGGGTCCGCTACGTCGACGTCCGGATTAAGGGGCCGGGCGCAGGCCGCGAGTCGGCCATCCGCTCCCTCCAAACGTCGGGCATCGAGATCAAATCCATCCGGGACGTGACTCCCATCCCCCACAACGGCTGCCGCACCCGGAGGCGGCGTCGGGTCTGAGGCCATGAGCCGCTAAAGGAGAATACGATGCCGAAGAGAAGAGAACAGGTCTGCCGGCAGTGCCGGGTCGAGAAGACGAAACTGCTTCTGAAGGGCAATAAATGCCTGTCCGCCAAGTGCCCGGTCGAGCGCCGATCCTACGCGCCGGGCGAGCACGGCAAGATGAGAAGGCGGATCCTCGGCTACGCCATCCAGCTCCGCGAAAAGCAGAAGCTTAAAAGATACTACGGGATGACCGAGAAGCAGTTCCGGCTCTTCTTCGAGCGGGCCGAGCGGCGGAAGGGCGTCACCGGCGAGAACCTTCTGTCCATGCTCGAGCGGCGGCTCGACAACGTCGTCACCCTGATGGGATTCGCCCGATCGCGGGTCCACGCCCGCCAGCTGGTCGGCCACGGCCATTTCCTGGTCAACGACCATCGGGTCACCATCCCGTCCTACGAGGTCGACGCCGGCGACGTCATCCGGTTCCGGGCCCGGACCGCCCAGACCGCCGAAATCAAGGAACTCGTCGAATCCAACCAGACCAAGACGGTCCCCAGTTGGATCGAGGTCGATCGGGCCGGCTTCCAGGGCCGGATCAAGTCTTTGCCGACCCGGGCCGATGTGACCCTCCCCGTCGAGGAGCACCTCGTCGTGGAGCTCTACTCGAAGTGACGCCCCCGGACGGGGGATTGACTGGACCGCATAAGGAGGAGCGATGACGGATCAAGGCTTTCAGAGGCCGAAATTCTTGGAGTGTGATTACGAAACCCTGACCGAAAGATTCGGGTCGTTTTCGGCCCAGCCCTTCGAGCGGGGCTACGGGGTCACGATCGGGAACGCCCTGCGGCGGGTCCTCCTGTCCTCCATCACGGGCGCGGCCATCACGGCCGTCCGCATCGAGGGCGTCCTCCACGAATTTTCGACGATTCCCGGGGTCGTCGAGGATGTCACCGACATCCTCCTCAACCTCAAGACCATCCCACTCAAGCTCAAGGGCGACCAGCCCCGGCGGATGACCCTCAAGAAGGAGGGTCCGGCCAAGGCCACGGCGGCCGACATCAGCCACGACGGGGACATCGAGATCCTCAACCCGGATATCCCGATCGCCTCCCTCGACGAGGACGGCAGCCTCGACATCGAGATGGTCGTCAAGAACGGTCGGGGCTACATCACGGCCGACCAGAACCTCGACGAGGACCTCAGCGTCGACTACATCCCCCTCGACTCCTCCCATTCCCCGATCCTCAAGGTCAACTACCGGGTCGAGCCGGCCCGCGTCGGCAAGAGGATCGACTACGAGAAGCTGACCCTCGAGCTGTGGACGACGGGCGCCATCCATCCCACCGACGCCCTGTCCCAGGCTTCGAAGCTCCTCCGGGCGCACCTGGCCATCTTCCTCAACGTCGTCGACGAACCCCTGGAACGAGAGCCTTCTGCCCAGAAGAAGGAAGTCCCCTTCCTCGATCAGACCGACCTCCTGGCCAAGTCCATCGAGCATCTCGAGCTCTCGGTCCGGTCCAACAACTGTCTGAAATCGGCCGGCATCGAGAAGATCTACGAGCTCGTCCAGAAAACCGAGGAGGACCTCCTCAAGACCAAGAACTTCGGCCGGAAGTCGCTGGCCGAGATCAAGGAAACCCTGGCCAACCTGGGCCTGAGCCTGAACCTGGACCTGTCCCCGCGGGTTATGGAACGAATCAAGGGCGAGACCGGACGGGAGAAAGAAGACAAGGAGTAGACCCTCATGAGGCACGCAGTCGCAGGCAGGAAGCTCCGGCGGACGACCGAGCACCGGATGGCCTTGCTCCGGAATCTCGTCGCCTCGCTCATAGAGAAAGAGCGGATCCGGACGACCCTGGCCAAGGCCAAGGAGACCCGCCCCCTGGCCGAGAAGATGATCACCCTGGCCAAGGCCAACACGCTGGCCGCCCGGCGGAGAGCCCTGGCGTTTTTCTACAAGGAATCGGCCGTCACCAAGCTGTTCGGCGAGATCGGCCCCCGCTTCGCCGAGCGGCCGGGCGGCTATACCCGGATCGTCAAGCTCGACCTTCGCTCGGGCGACGGGGCTCGCATGGCCATGATCGAGCTTGTCGGCTCCGAGTTCAAGAAGAAAATCAAGAAGAAGGAAAAGAAAACCTCCGCTAAATAGGGTTTTGGGACAATCGCCCCGTCGCGAGACGATAGTCTCGCGACGGGGCGAAGGCGCCGCCGTGAAGAAGTGCATTCCCGCGATTTTGATCTTGATCCTGGCCGTCGCCGGATTGCTCAGGGTCGGCCACTGGCTCCAGGTCCGTCATCAGCCTTTCTTCGGCCAGCCGGCCATGGACAGCTGGGAATACGACAACTGGGCCGGCCGGATCGTGAAGGGCGACTGGCTGGGCCGGGAGCTCTTCTTCCAGGCGCCTCTCTATCCCTACCTTCTGGCCTTGATCTACGCCGTCTGGGGGCATTCCTACGCGGCCGTCTATCTCCTTCAGATTCTATTCAGCCTGGCCGGGATCTACGCCCTTTACCGGGCGGGCCGGTTGCTGCTCGGGGAAAGCTATGGCCTCGCGGCTGCCGGCCTGGCCGCTCTCTATGGAGTCTTCATTTTCTACGACGTCCAAGTCCTCAAGGAATCCCCGGCCGTCAACCTCGTGTGTTTCCTTCTTTGGACCCTGGCCTCGGCCCGGGACAAGGGACGGGCCGCGACCTGGCTCGGGGCGGGGCTGCTGACCGGCCTTATCGCGCTCCTGCGCGAGAACATGCTTCTCGTCCTGCCCGTCCTCGTCCTCCTAACTTTCAGGAAGGAAGATGGCTGGGGCCGGCGGCTCCGGAGCGCCGCCGGCCTCGTCGGCGGCTGCCTTCTTGTCCTCCTCCCCGTCGCGCTCCGGAACGGGATCGTCGGGGGCGTTTTTCTCCCCACGACGTTCCAGGGTGGCGTCAATTTCTACATCGGCAACAACGCGGCCGCCGACGGCTGGTACCAATCGATAGTCCCCGGCAAACACATGCCCGAATACGAACGGAGCGAGCCGATTCGCGTCGCCGAACAGGAAACGGGACATCCCCTGACGGCCGCCCAGTCCTCTCGCTTCTGGATGGGCAAGGCCCTGCGCTGGGCCCGTGCTAACCCCGGCGATTTCCTCCGCTTGCTGGCCAAGAAGACGAGGATGTTCTGGGAATGGTACGAACGGCCGGACGCCGTCGATTACTATTACGTCCGTTCCAAGTCGTTCGTCCTTGGCCTCCCCCTGGTCGAATTCGGCGCGGTCAGCCTGCTGGCCCTGGCCGGGTTGGTCCTCAAGCGCCGTGCCTGGAGGACGATGGCCCCCACCTGGATTTTCATCCTGGCCTGGATGGCTTCGACCATCATCTTCTTTCTTTTCTCACGGTATCGGGTTCCGGTCGTCCCGGCTCTTTTATTATTCGCATCCGTACCGCTTGTCGAGTTCTGGCAAGGCTTGAGGACGGGCCTCGGCTTCAAACGCGTCTTGGGAGGGGCCGGGATCGTCCTTGCCCTCGCCGCGCCTCATCTGGCCGGGTTCGAGTATCGAAAGGATTTGACTCACTACAACCTGGCCGTGGTCTACGACAAGCTGGGACGGCTCGACGAAGCGGAGAAAAACTATATCGAAGCGCTGGCCGCCGATCCCACGAATTTTCTTTCCTGCCTGAACTTGGGCAATTTGGCGTCGCGCCGGAAGGATTTCCAGGCGGCGCTCGGATGGTACCTGAAGGCCGCCGAAATCGAGCCCGAATTCGACGGAGTCCAGGTTGACCTGGGGGTAGTCTACGGAACGCTGGGCGATGTCGACCGGGCCCTTAAGCACTTGGACCGGGCCCTGGCCATCAACCCCAAGAACATCGAGGCCCTCCACGACAAGGCGGTCCTGGCGGCCAAGCAGGGCGATTGGGAGGAGGCGCGTCAGCTCAACCGCCGGGTTTTAGAGATGGCTCCCGACTGGAAGCCGGCCTTGGTCCTCAGGGATAAGCTCGAGAAACGCGACGCGAAAAAGGCGTCTTAGTAGCCGTCCCGTAAGCTCCTGATTCTTAAGGTTTTTTCGAGGATCCTCGCTTCCGTCTTTTCTTCCGGTTCGAAGGTCACGGTCGTTTTCCGTCCCGGGATAATGTCGAAGAAATTGTCGGAGAATCGTCCCGGGACGCCGTCCGCTTCGAGATAGACGTCCTTGGCGAAGACAGAGCTATCGAGGTCAATCTTGATGGAGGAGCCTTCGGCCCGGACTTCGAAACGGATCTGGGGCTTGGGGAGGCGGACCCGCTTGAGCTCCGAGAAGTGGAACGCGTTGGCGTTGAGCCGTTCTCCCTTCCGGACGATTTCGCAGGCGAAATAGACCTCTTCGTCGGCGAGGCCTCCCTTGAGCTCCGCGACCGGTCGCGCCCAAACGACGGCGCTCGCCCGGGGCTTGACGCGGACGGGCTCGCTCCCCGAGACGAGGACGCGGCCCTCGTAAGTCCCGGCCTGCCAAACGAACTCGGCGTCGGTCTCGGCGTCGAGGTCGGAGACGGCGCTGACTTCGAGCCGGCCCTCACGGACCCGGGGCACGACGATGAGCGGCGCGTAGAACCTCTTGGCATAGAAATGGAGAGCCTTCCAACGCCCGAAATAATCCATTCCCGACCAGGAGGCGACCGGCCAGCAGTCGTCGAGCTGCCAGTAGAGGGCGCCCATGGTCCGGGGCATTACGCTCCGCCAGTATTCGACGGCCGTCTTCATCCCCTCGGCCTGGAGGACTTGGCTCAGCCAGAGGAGGGAGGGAAAGTCCTTGGGGAGCCGGTAGTGGTCGAGCATGTAGTAGAGGATGAGCTTGTTCCCGGTCGGGTGCTTCTGGTGGAGCTCCATGATCGGCGAGGTCAGGTTCCAATCCTCGGGAGCGGCGTAGGCTTTGACCGTCTCGAGCAGGGGGAAGCTCTGGAAACCGAACTCGCTCATAAAGCGGTGGCCTTTCTTGGTGTATCCCGAGAACGGCTCCATCCCGTGCCAGACCGTCCAGACGTGCATGTCGCCGGAGCGCTCCGAGCGGGGATCTCCGGTTTGGGTCGAGTGGGGCGAGCTGGGCCAGTAGGGCCGTCCCGGGTCAAAATCGGCCACGGCCTTGGGGAGGATGCCGTCGAATATTTTTTGATAATCCTCGAAGACCTTGGCCGGGAGCGTTTCCTTCCAACCCCAAAAAAACCAGCCCTCCTCGCACTCGTTGTTCCCGCACCAGAGCGCGATCGAGGGGTGATGGCGGAGGGCGCGGACGACGTCCTCGGCTTCGAGCTTGACGTTGTCGAGGAAGGCCTGGTCGCCCGGGAAGAGGGCGCAAGCGAACATGAAGTCCTGCCAGACGAGGAGGCCCAGCTCGTCGCACAGGTCGTAGAACTCGGGATTCTCGTAGTAGCCGCCGCCCCAAACCCGGACCATGTTCATATTGGCCTCGCGGCAGGAGCCGAGCAGCCGGCGGTATTTATCGGGCGTGACGCGGCCGGCGAAGCTATCGGCCGGGATCCAGTTTCCGCCCTTGGCGAAGAGGGGGACGCCGTTCACGGCGAAATAGAAACTCGTTCCCCACTCGTCGGGCTTTTGTTCCAGAGTCAGGGTCCGGATTCCGATCCGGCGCGAGCCGGCGTCGAGGAGAGCCGTGCTGCGGCTGAGCGCGGCCGCCGCCGTATAGAGGGGCTGTCCGCCCATTCCGTTCGGCCACCACAGGGCCGGCTTCTTGAGGCTGAGCAGGACCTCGTGCCACGACTCCCCCTGCGGAACGCGGATCTTGAGACTCTTGTCGAGCGCTTGAGGCCCGGACAGAACCGCCTTGAGGGCGAGATCCTGGGCCAGGTCGGAAAGGACCTGAACGCGGATGCGGAGGTCGACGACGCCTTTCGGCTTGGGTTCCTGAAGGACCTGGACGTCCTCGATCCTCGCGCCGTCCCAGGCTTCGAGCCCGATCGGCCGCCACACCCCGCTCGTCGTCAGCCGCGGCCCCCAGTCCCAGCCGAAATGATAGGGCGATTTCCGGGAGTGGGGCGCCTCGCCCGGGAGCCGGTAGGGAAGGCGGCCCTTGAGCTCGTTTTCACGCCTCAGCGGCGAATCGAAGACGATCCGAATCTCATTCTCGCCGGCGGCGAGTAAGGGCTTGACGTCGAAACGCCAGAGGCGGAACTGGTTGTTCGTCTCGGCGAGCAGGTGGCCGTTGAGATAAATATGGGCGTAGGTGTCCAGGCCGCGGGCGACGAGCTCGATATGGCCGCGGGCGAGAAGGGTGGGCGAGACCTCGAACGTCCTCCGGTATTCCCAGTCCTCCTTGTCGACCCACTGGACTTTATTTTCATTGTCCCCGATGAAAGGATCGGGGATGAGGCCCGCCGCCAGGAGGTCGGTGTGGACGCAGCCGGGGACGACGGCCGGGCGCCAGGCGGCGTCCTTGATATTCTTGAATTCCCAGGCTCCGTCAAGCGATATCCTCTCCAGACTTTCAGAAGACGCGGGGCCGGCGGCGGCCGGGCCGGCCGCGGCCGCGATAAAGATTAGAAAAGCAGAAAATAAGGATTTCAACATGTTCATAATGAGACTCCCTTCGAAGAGCGCGCCGATTTTGGCCGTTGCGGCCGATTCATGGGGATATTTTACATGAATTCAGGTTCGTCTTGACATTATCTTCAAAATGGGACTAAGTAATTGATATCCCTGTGTTAAAGGCAAGGGGACGATGGCAAGGAAATTGGAGGGTAATCCATGAATAGACGATTCCTGGCTTGCTGCCGAATTGGGATCTCAGCGATCGTCTTAGTCGAGGTCCTGTTGGAGCCCGCTATCCTGCGGCCTCAGGCCATAAGCGTCAAGACCGAAGACGGGGTGACTGTTGTCCGAAATCCCAACCTTCCCGTCCCGCCTCCGGGATATCGTTCAACCGCTTCCATCGTGGAAGAGCTTGTCATCGGACGAAATCAGGACAAAGAAAATTATTGGTTCTCTTGGCTGAACTCTCTGGCCGTCGATGAGGACGGAAATATTTACACCATAGACCCTAAATCAATAATAATCAGAGTCTTCGATCCTAAGGGGAGGTTCCTGCGAGCCTTCGGTAAGAGCGGGCAGGGGCCGGGGGAATACAGCGGGCCGGGCCAGATCTGGATCAGGCCGAATGGAGACCTCGTCGTCTACGACGTCCTGAGCCGCCGCTTGACCTATCTGACGCCCGAGGGAACGGTCCTGAAGACTGTAGACGCGGGTCGTCTTCCGATGGGATATTTTATTATGGATTCCAAGGGGGATATTTATCTGCTTAAGATGAGCCGGGATCCTAAGGGGCTTGAGGAATTGATAAAGCTCGACGCGTCCTTCAAACCGATCGCCAATTATCATTCCGCTCAGGCGATCGGAAAGCGTGGGATGATGAATCCGTTCGCTCCCACCTGCATTTTCGCCGTGTCGAAAAACGACGAATTCATATGGCTCCATACCTCGGCCTACGATATCCATGTCGTGAACGCAAAGGGCGTCACGGTCAAACGAATCCTCAAGGACCATCCATCCGTCAAGATTACGGACGCGGATAAAGAAAAAATCTTGAAGGAAGAGCGGTCCCGGTCGGGCGGGATTCAAGTTCAATATGAATTCCCGGGGCAATATCCCGTCGCTTCCCGGATTGTGAGCGATGACGTCGGCAAAATATATGTTAAGACCTATGAAAAGGACGGCAAGGGCGGAACCTATTTTGATGTCTTCGATCCGGAGGGGCGCTATATCTCCAGATTCCCGCTGGATGAACGGGAACGGGTTGAAGTCATTAAGAACGACAGTATATACACATGGGCCAACGAAGGCGACGAGGACATCCCTCTCGTCAAGAGGTACAGGATCATCTGGAAATAAACAAATCCCGGTTTTTCGCGTATAACAACAAAGGCGGCCCGGCGGGAACGCCGCCTTGAATTCGGGGCGGGTTCCCGATACAATGAATTCGACTTCGGGTCGAGAACTTCAGGAGGAAAGGAAACACAGACCATGGCAAAGAGCAAAACTCTCCTCGGTTGTTTGGGCGTCCTGGTGCTGCTCCTCATCATCATCGGCTTCAGCGTCGCCGGGACCTATAACTCGCTGGTGACGCTGGACCAGGGCGTCCGCTCCCAGTGGGCCCAGGTTGAAAACGTCTACCAGAGGCGGGCCGACCTCGTACCCAACCTGGTCGAGACCGTCAAGGGCGCCGCCGCCTTCGAGAAGGACACTTTCACGGCCGTAACCGAAGCCCGGGCCAAGGTCGGCCAGGTCAAGTTGGACGAGAGCATCGTCAATAATCCCGAGGCCTTCGCCAAGTTCCAGGCGGCCCAGGACGGCTTGGGTTCGGCCCTGTCGAGGCTACTGGTCGTCGTCGAGAAGTATCCCGAGCTCAAGGCGACCCAAAACTTCCGGGACCTCCAGGTCCAGCTCGAGGGGACCGAGAACCGGATCGCCGTCGAGCGCCAGCGCTTCAACGAGACGGCCCAGGCCTTCAATACGAAGCGTAACAAATTTCCCACCGTCTTGATTGCCGGATTCTTCGGCGAAAAATTCAAGGAAAAGGCCTTCTTCCAGGCCCAGGCGGGCGCAGAGACGGCTCCCAAGGTTAAGTTCTGATCAGACTGATTTAGCCGAGTCTTATCTGTGCGTCCGCGGCGCGTCTTTTCGATCCTGGCCGGGGCGGTTCTCGTCCTCGTCCCCTTGGCCGGGTCTGCCGCCCAGGAAACGCCCCTCCCGCCCTCGCCCGACCGCTGGGTGACGGATGAGGCCGGGTTCATTTCCGCCGCGACGCGGGCCGACCTCGACGCGCGGCTCGAATCCTTCGAGCGTTCGACCGGCCATCAAATCCTAGTCTACATCGGTCGGACGACGGGCGGCGTCCCGATCGAGGACTGGGCGGTCCGCGTCTTCAAGGCCTGGCAGGTGGGACGGCGCGGCCTCGACGACGGCCTCGTCCTGTTCATCATGGCCGAGGACCGGAGGGCGCGAATCGAAGTCGGCTACGGCCTGGAAGGGGTCGTCCCCGACATCATCGCGGGACGGATCATCAACGATATCCTTGTCCCGGGCATCCAGGCCGGCGACAATGACCGGGCCGTGACCGAGGCCGTGACGGGCGTTCTCGACGCCATCGCCGGGCCCCAGGGGCAATCCGCCGAAGCGGGCGGCGAGGGCGTCAAGTCCAAGCCGCTGTCTTCCGTCAATAAAATCTTCATCATCCTGGCCGTCATCGGGTTTCTCATCCTGTTCATCACCAATCCCTCCTTGGCCCTCTGGCTCCTCTTTTCCATCCTGTCCGGGGGCCGGGGCGGGGGCGGCGGAGGAGGGGGATTCCGCGGCGGGGGAGGCCGATCGGGCGGCGGCGGGGCCTCGGGCTCCTGGTAGGGGAGGGCGGCGATGATAGGCATGACACGGCGTAGACTTAGAAAGCTCATCGACGTCGATGGGGTTCGCGAAGCGATCCGGGAAGCCGAACACGAAACGTCGGGGGAAATCCGGGTTTCGGTCGCGCCCTTTTTCTGGGGATCGGTCCGAAAAGTCGCCGAGAAAGCCTTCGTCCGGATGGGGATGACCAAGACCAAGGCCCGGAACGGCATTCTGTTCTTCATCGTGCCTTCGCGCCGGACGTTCGCCGTCTTGGGCGACGAGGGCATTCACGCCAAGGTCGGCCAGGAGTTTTGGGACGGGCTGGCCGCGGTCCTCTCCGGGAGCTTCAGGAAAAGGGAATTCACGGAGGGCCTGGTCGCCGCGATCAAGTCGGCCGGGGACAAGCTCAAGGCCCACTTCCCCTACGACGCGGCGACGGACGTCAATGAGCTCCCGGACGATATCGATTTTGGACGCGCTAAGAAAAATCGGAAAAAATAGGAGGCGGGCATGAACGGACGATGGAAAGGGGTCGGTCTATGGCTTGTTTGTGCGGGAATTCTCTTAGCCGGAGCGGCGGCGTCTGCCGGTCCGGACGGCGTCCCTGCCTATCCCCTGAAGAAGCTCAGCACCGGGGGATTTGGCGTTTTCAAAGGCGTCTTTGACTGGGTGCCGGTGTCCCAGACTTCGGCCGTCGCCTTTGCCGGGAACCAGGGCAAGGGCACCTATAATTACAGCTTGGTCAGTTTCAAGATGTCCAATACCGGCGCCGTTTCTCCTCCTCAGACCATCGCCACCGGGAAGGGGAGACCTTATGAGGCGGCCTGCGTCTGGTTCGAGGGTGGCCTGGCCGGCGTCGACGCCGGTACCCCCTTCGGCTACGTCTTCGTCCTTTTCGAAGTCTACATTTCCAATCCCAAGTCGGAGACGGCCAGTGTCTGGATGGCAAAGTTCGATTCCCAGGGAAAGGTCGTGGGGGACTGGAAGGAACTCCTCAAGGTCAAAAGTCCCGCCGGCCGCTATATCGGCAGCGAAAATATTTTCGCTTTAAGCCGGGGGAATTCCGTCGCCGTCGTTTCCACCTTGTCCTATAACTACAATCAAGGCCAAAGAAAATCCCTGGTTTATTTCCTGGAGATCGGCAGCCAGCAGGGTGACCTTGTCGGAACGCCCGTCCTGCTGCAGCTTCCCCAGGGCGGTGATTATCTGGATGCCCAAGGCTATGCTCCGGCCTGGAACGGGCTGTGCTGGCTCGTCCCCGTCGCCGCGGTCCTCATGAAGAGCCCCGGAGGGGAGGAGGATATTTATGGGAAAAAAGCCTTCGTTTATACGGTGGGCTCGGATGCGGCTCACAAGGCCGTTGCCCACGGAATTGCGTCCGACATGACGCCCGGCTGGGAGCCCTACGGCGATATGTGGCTGACACCCTATCCGGATACGGCGGCCGACCAAATCCTCTTCCTAAAGAAGCAGAAGTACGTGCCCGAAGCCAAGCGGAAACTGGATATGTTTAGCTACAGCTTCAGCCTGAATAGGATCGGCGGGGCGGGGACTCTTCTCAATAGCCAAAAAATATCCGTGCCGGTTTTGACCCATAAGCTCGTCTACGACCCGGACGCCGAAATTGAGTATCCGGATGATATTTGGTCTCCTCTGGCGGCCAGGGGCGGGACTCTGTATACCTCTCGGGCTCATTCCATCTACGACAGGAAAAACGGCGCAAACGGCCGGAAAGATGGCGACTCCAACCGATATGAGCAGCAGTACTGTTTTTATTCCATCAATGCCCTGACTGGAGCCGTCGCGCTCAAGGCTCAGAGCTTCACGTTCGAGAAGGAGGCGTTTGTTCTCGAGCCCTTGATCAGGGCCTTCTCTTCCGGCTCGCTGGCCGTTGTCAACACGATCTGGTTCTATGCCGGCGACTATCCCCGCTGGAGCTATTTCAGTAAATTCGCTTATTAGCCGGCGCTCACTCGATCTTCTTCCGGAAGCGGACTACACTCAGCGCCAAAAGCGCCGCTCCCAGTCCGAGCATGGCCAGGGCCTCATCCCAGAGGGCGGCCAGCCCGACGCCCTTGAGAAAAATGCCCCGGATGACGACGAAGTAGTAGCGGAGTGGAATGAGGTAGGTCACGGCCTGGATGATCTGGGGCATGTTCTCGATCGGGAAAGCGAACCCGGACAGAAGGAACATGGGCATCATGGTGAAGGCTGAAGTCATCATGGCCTGTTGCTGGTTGCGGGAGACGGTCGAGATGAGAAGTCCCAGGCCGAGCGTGCTCAGCATGAAGATGAGGCTGAGTCCGTAGAGGAGCGGGACGCTCCCCCGGAGCGGCACCCGGAACCAGAATCTAGCCACGCCCAAGATGAGGGTGACGTCGGCGAGGCCGACCAGGACGAAGGGCAGAAGCTTGCCCAGGATGAGCTCCCAGGGCCGGATCGGGGTCACGATGAGCTGCTCGAGGGTCCCCGTCTCCTTCTCGCGGACGATCGCCATTGACGTCAACATCATCGTCATCATCAGGAGGATCAGGGCCAGGACGCCGGGGACCATGAAGGAGCGGCTGCGGAGCTCGGGGTTGTACCAAACGCGGAAGGCGGGCTCGACCAGGCCCGGCTCGAAAGCCCCGGCCGGGAGGCGGCGGCCGATCGTTTCGAGGAGGAGGCGCTGGCTGGCCCGGCCCGTAATCATGGCGGCGTAGTTGAGGCCGATCAGGGCCGACCGGCTTTCGGTTCCGTCGACGATCAACTGGATGGAGGCCGGCCGGCCGGCCCGGACATCGGATCCGAACCCGCGCCGGAAGATCATCGCCAGGGCGGCCCGGCCGTTGTCGATGAGCCCGTCGATCTCCTCGAGCCGTTCGGCCCGGGCCGAGACCGTGAAATAGCCCGAGTTCGTGAACGAGGCCAGGATCTCGCGGCTGGCCGGGCTCCGGTCGAGGTCGCAGACGGCGATCGGGATGTCGCGGACGTCGAGGTTGGCTGCGTATCCGAACAGAAGCAGCTGGAAGACGGGCGCCGCGAACATGATGAAGACCATCCGGCGGTCCCTCCGGGCCTGGGCGAACTCCTTGCGAATGATGGATCCGACCGTCATGGGATCCCTTTATCCCTCCCCCCTGCGGAGCCGCACCGCGCTGGCTCCGATCATCAGGGCCGCGAACCCGAACAGGAAGAGGAGCTGGTCCCAGAAGGCTTTGAGCCCGGCCCCCTTGAGGAGGACGGCCCGCAGGGCGCTCAGGAAGTAGCGGGCCGGGACGAAGTAGGTCACGACCTGGACGGCCGCCGGCATGTTCCGGATCGGGAAGACGAACCCGGACAGGATGAAGGTCGGGAGAAGTGTCATCAAAATGGCCATCATGAAGGCGACCTGCTGAGTCCGGGCCACCGTCGAAATCAGGATCCCCAGCCCCAGGCCTCCGACCAGGAACAGGAGCATGACGGCCAGGAGCCATAAGTAGCTCCCCTTGATCGTCACTTCGAACAGGAGGGCGGCCACCAATAAAACGGCGTGGCTCGAGACAAGCGAGATGAAGATGTAGGGAATGGTCTTCCCGGCGATGAGGTCCAGAGGACGCAGGGGCGAGACGAGGATCTGCTCCATCGTCCCCCGCTCCTTCTCACGGACGACGGAGAAGGCCGTCGAGACGACGACGACCGTCATCAGGATGAAGGCGATCAGCCCCGAGATCAGGAAGCGGACGCTCCGCAGCTCGGGGTTGTACCAAACTCGGGGCCGGAGGTCGAGGGGCGGCTGCGTCCCGGAGATCCCGAAACGATCGAGGCGGACCGTGACGAGCTTGATGGAATAGGTCAGGGCGATCGTGTTGATATAGCCGACGGCCGTGGCGCCGCTGGTCGGGTCGGAGCCGTCCAGAAGAACCTGGACGGCCGGCGAGCGGCCGGCCGCGATGTCCGCCCCGAATCCGTGCGGGATGACCAGTCCGGCCTTGGCTAGGCCGCGGTCGATGAGGGCGTCGATCAAGGCCGGGTCGGGGATCGTCTTGACCAGGTCGAAATATTCCGTGTGGAGAAAGATCCCGGCGAATTCGCGGCTCGACCGGCTCCGGTCCTGGTCGCAGAGGGCGAGTTTGATGTGCTTGACGTCGAAGTTGAGGGCGTAGCCGTACATGATGAGGAGAAAGATGGGCATGGCCAGGAGGAGGACGAGCGTCCGCGGGTCGCGCCGGATCTGCCGCAGCTCCTTCCTGACGACGGGCCGGATCCGGTCCCGGATCATGCTCATGGCCGCGCCCCTTTCTTGCGCTCTTCCTCGACTTTATGGATGAAGACATCCTCGAGCGAGGGCGTGATCCGGGCGATCCGGCGGACTCGAAGGCCCCGGCCGGCCAGTATCCGGCGCAGCCGCGCCTCGCCCTCCCGGGCCTCCTTGAGGCTGACGTGGAGGGAAACGCCGAAGACCGACGTTTCCAGCACGCCCGGATCGGCCTGGAGCGCTTCCAGAGCCTCGATGACGTTGTCGGCCTCGACCGCGAAGATGGACTGGCCGAAAACGGTTGTCTTGAGCTCGCGCGGACTCCCGCCGGCGATGATCCGTCCGTCGTGGATGAGGCGGATCGTGTTGCAGTACTCGGCCTCGTCGAGGTAGTGGGTCGTGACGAAAACGGTTACGCCCCCCTCCGAGAGGCTGTTGATAAGCTCCCAGAAACGCCGCCTCATGATGGGATCCACTCCGCCGGTCGGCTCGTCGAGGAAGACGATCTCCGGCTCGTGAAGGATGGCGCAGCCGAGGGCCAGACGCTGCTTCCAGCCGGCCGAGAGCTCGCGGGCCAAGCTTCTCTCCAGGCCGCGCAGGCCGGCCAGGTCGAGGAACCAGGCCATCCGCTGGCGGATCCTGTCCCTGGTCAGGCCGTAGACGCCGCCGAAGAATACGATATTCTCCTCCACGGTCAGGTCGTCGTAGAGGGAGAACTTCTGGGACATGTAGCCGATCCGGCGCTTGACGTCCTCGGGCTCGGTCCGGATGTCGTGGCCGCCGACCCGGGCCGTCCCCGAGGTCGGGCTGAGCAGGCCGCAGAGCATCCGGATCGTCGTCGACTTCCCGGCGCCGTTAGCGCCCAGAAATCCGAAGATCTCGCCGCGGCCGACCGTGAAGCTGACCCGGTCCACGGCCGTGAAAGAACCGAAGGTTTTGGTTAACTCCCTGACGTCGATGGTCGGCTCGGCCATGGTTTTCGTTTCTATCCCGTCAGCGCGCCTCGCCGGCCGCCTTGGCCAGCCGGGCCAGGGCGACGGCCCGGTCGGCTTGGGCCTGAGCCTGGGCCGTCTTGGCCTGGAGGAGGGCGACCTTGGCGTCCAGGACATCCGCGTTCAGGGCGACGCCGTCTTTGAAGCGGTCCAGGGTCACGCGGAGGTTCTCATCGGCCTGGAGGATGGCCTCGGCGGCGACCGCAGTTTTACGTCCGGCCGTCTCGAGGGCCAGCCAACCGCTCCGGACCTCGATGATGACGCCGTCGCGGACCTGACTCAGGCCGTCCTGAGCCTGGGCGATCTGGGCTTTGGCCTGGGCGGTTTGGTAGGAGGTCACGCCCCAATTCCAGAGATCCATGGAGACGGAGATGGAGAAGTCCCAGGTATCGTAGAAACGGTCCTTCGAGGGGAGAATCCGCGGGTTGGGACGCGCGAAGGTGTAGTTCCCGGCGAAGAAGACTTGGGGATACCAGGAAGAGCGGGCGACGGCCAGGCCCGATTCGGCGGCCCGGACCCGATAATCCATGGCCTTGAGCTCGGGCCGGTTTTCGAGGGCCCTGGCGACCCATTCGTCGCAAGTTGTCGGACCGGCGGGCGTCGGCGTCGAAAGCCCGGTCTCCCCCGCTTCGGCCGGGATCGTGATCTCCTCCTCGAGGGGAAGCCCGATGACGTTCTTGAGCCAGAGCGAGGCAAGCTCGACGGCGTCGTCCGTTTCAACGCGCAGCATCTCGACCTGGGAGAGCTGGACCTTGACCCGAAGGACTTCGTTCCGGGTCAGGAGCCCGTTCCCGAGGAGGTTCTCGACGTCCTGGAGGTGTCGCCGGATCTGGTCCACGTTCTCGGCGACGATGCCGGCCACCGCCCGGGCCTTGAACAGATTCCAGTAGGCGCTCTTGACGGCGAAGACAAGCTCGGTCCGGTCGCGCCCGTAATCCTCCTCGCTGGCCCGGGCGCCCCAGCGGGCGGCCTCCTCGCCGCTCTTGAGCCTGAACCCCGTGAACAGCGGTTGGACGAAGGAGAGCCTGAGGTTGTAGTTGTCGAGAAAGACGGGCGAGACTTCGAACTTCATCGGCTTCGGAAATAGAAAAGCGGGGAGCGTGATCTCGAACGGCGGGATCTCGCTCAACCGGGTGTAGCTCGCGCCGAGCCGTAAAGAGGGGAGGCGGGCCGCGTTGATTTCCTTGACCTTGGCCTCGGCCGATTCGACCCTGAGGGAAGAGGCATGGAGGGCCTTGGAATTCTCGAGGGCTAAGCCGATGCATTCATCCAGCGTCAGGGTCCTCTCGGCGTCGGTGGGCGCGGCGCTTACCGGCGCCGCGGCGGCCGCGATAAACCCGAGGACAATCAGCGCCCAAGCTGTTTTTTTAGGACGTCCGAACTTGATCATGGCGGGCCTCCGTCGATGGCGATTGAGTCAGCATGATAAAAACATTTTCCAGGGAGGGCGGGACTTCCTGCCAGTGGAGGACCTCCACGCCCTGCCGCTTAAGGGCGGCCGTCAGGGCCGGCGCCTCGCGAGCCGCGTCATCGACGACGATGTTGAGCCGGTCCCCGAACATCTGGACTTCGTTGGGCCCTTTGAGGGGCTGGAGGGCATGGAAAGCCTTCCGGACGTCGGAGCTCACGACTTCGATGATGGTCCCTTTCATGAGGCCTTGGATCTCCCGGGGCGTTCCGGCGGCTCGAATCCTCCCTTCGCTCATGAGACCGACCCGGGATGACCGTTCGGCTTCGTCCAGGTAAGGGGTGGTCAGGAGGATGGTCATCCCGGTCTTGAGCAGGCTCGACAGAATCTTCCAGAATTCCCGCCGCGAGACGGGATCGACCCCCGTCGTCGGCTCGTCGAGAAGGAGGAGGGATGGCGTATGAATGAGCGTGCAGGCCAGGGCCAGCTTTTGTCTCATCCCGCCCGAGAGGCGCTCGGCCAGGCGAACCCGGAAAGGGGTGAGCCGGGTGAACTCGAGCAACTCCTCGCGGCGCTCACGGTAATCCCGGACACCATGGATCTCGGCGAAGAACTCGATGTTCTCGTCGACCGTCAGATCCCCGTAGAGGCTGAAACGTTGGGAGAGGTAGCCGATGCGGCTCTTCAGGATCTCCGCCTCCCGGGACAGGTCATAGCCCAGGACGGTGGCGTTCCCGGCGCTGGGCTTGAGGATCCCGCACAGCATCCGGATGGCCGTCGTCTTGCCCGCGCCGTCGGGGCCGACCAGGCTGAACATCTCGCCCCGCTCGACGCGAAGGTCGAGGCCGTCCACGGCCCGGACGGATCCGAAGAGCCGGGTCAGACCGCGCGTCTCGATCGCGGGGCCGGTCTCCGTCATCGGGCGCCTCCCGGGGCGGGAGGGAGGTCGGGTCGGACCCGGATGACGGCGTCGGCCGGGAGCCCCGGCTTGAGGAGGCCGTCGGGATTGGGAATCTCGACCTTGACCCCGAACACGAGCTTGACCCGATCCTCCTTAGTTTGGATATTTTTAGGAGTGAACTCGGCCTCGGGCGAAATGTAGGTGACTTTGCCGGGGAAGGGCCGGTCCGGGAAGGAATCGATCCGGATTTCGGCGGCGTCGCCGAGCCGCACCCTTCCCAGCTCTTTCTCGGTCACGTAGATCATGACATAGACCGTGTCGAGCCGGCTCAGGATGAGGAGCCCGGCCCCGGGTATGACAAATTCGCCCGGTTGGGCCAAGCGCTGGGTGATGACGCCGTCGGCGGGAGCCGTGACCGTGCAGTCGACGATGGTCCTGCGGAGGAGGTCTGCGGCGGCGCGGACCTGGCTGAGGCGGGCCTCGGCCGAGCGTATGTCCTCGGGCCGGGTGATCGTCCGGACTTTTTTCAGGAGCTCGGCTGCCTGGCTGCGCTGGGCCTCGGCGACGGCCAAGCGGGCCTCGGCATCGTCCTTCTGTTTGGCCGTGGCGCTTCCTTTGAGGGCGAGGTCTCGAGCCCTTTCGGCGTCTTTGCGGGCGACCTCGAGGCCGGTCTCGGCCTGCTTGAGGGCCTCCTCGGCCTGCCGGATGTCCTCGGCGCGGGAGCCCTTGCGGATGAGGTCGGTCTGGGCCTGGGCGAGGTCGACCGCCGATTCGGCCTGCTTGAGCTGGAAGTCGAGGCTGGTCTGATCGACCACGGCCAGGACGTCGCCGCGTTTGACCCGGGCGCCCTCATCGACGAGGATGTCCTTGACTTCGCCGAGGAGCTTGGAGGCGATCCGGACCTCGACGGCCTCGATCGTCCCGGTCGCGCTGATGACGTTCGGGTCGCCGCTCCTGCGGCAGGCGGTCGCCAGGGCGAGGGCCGAGCCGATGAGCCCGATCGAGAGGGGGATGGAAAGGCGGCGGGGGATTCGTGTCATGGCAGGATCTCCTTCTTCGGGGCGACGAGCGTCCCTTTTTTAGCGGCGTATGTCCGACGGCCTTTGTCCGTGAGCAGGCCTTCGAAGATGATTTTAATCATGATCTCGAAAACGGTGTCGGCCGAGGTGGGGAGCCGGAGGACCATTTCGGGCCTCAGCAGGCTCTGGACCAGGGTGACCCAGAGCAGGACGACGATATCCCGGTCGGTGTCCTCGCGGAGAACGCCCTCCCGGACACCGGCCTCGATCAGGATCTTGAAGTTGGCCAGGATCATCTTCCGTCGGAACTCGTCGATCTCTTTCCAGATTTCGGGTGCGTACTTTTCGATATCCTGTCCGAGCGGTCCCCCCATCAGGGTGATGGCGGATTTCACGAAGCCCATCAGTCCGATCGTCTTCTCAATAAAGTCCCGGGACTCATCGCGGACGACGGCCTCGATGGCGGCGGCCATCGTGGCGACAGTCCGGCCGACGACAGCCCGAAGGATCTCCTCCTTGCTGGCGAACTCCTTGTAGAGGGTCGCTTTGGAGATCCCCAGCTTGGCGGCGATGTCGTCGGCCCTGACCCGGACGAACCCGAATTTTATGAAAAGGTCCCGGGCCGCCTCGACGATCCGGGCCTTGAGCGAGCCGTCCGGGGGTTCGGTTTTTCTGGAAACTGGAAAAACTCTATCAGTTTTCACAGTTTAATAATAAGCGAAACTTCCCCTTTGTCAATAGATTTCTTGAGCGAGGACTAAGCCTTCGTTTTCGGGAAGCCGGCCTCGGCTTCGCGCTTGTCGAGGAGTCCGCGATCCAGGGATTGCGGATTGGGAGCGGGAATATCTCCGGCCGGACGGGCGGCGTTTTATCGGGGCGGCCGGAAGCGGCTCAGACGTACTTGCCCATGATGTAATTCTGGAGATTCTCGATCGTGACCTTCTGCTCGGTCATGATGGACTTGACGACGTCGCCGATCGAGACGACGCCGAGGAGCTTTTCGTTTTCGCAGACGGGGAGGTGGCGGATGTGCTTACCCGTCATCAGGGCCATGCATTCCTCGGCCGTAGTCTCCAGGCGGACGCCGTAGACGGGCGAGGTCATGATGTCCTTGACCGGGGTGTCCTTGGAGGTCTTGCCCTCGAGGACGACCTTACGGGCGTAATCGCGCTCGGAGATGACGCCGATAACGCGGTTTCTCTCGACGACGACCAGGGCGCCGATGCCCTTGTCGTCCATGAGCTTGAGGGCGTCGATGACTTTGGCGTTCGGCGCGATCGTCCAGACAGCGCTCCCTTTGGCGTCGAGTATTTCCTTGACGGTCATCATGGTGAGACTCTCCTTCCCAAACCTGTGCCGCACCGTCCGTCCCGTCCGGGTCAATTCTGCCCCGTCCGGGACGGACGGTGCGCACACCCTTATTTATAGCGAAAGGCCCGGTGCCTGTCAATCACCGGGATCCCACCGTAAATCTCTTCTAAGATGATGTGATAGAAGGGTTTTGAAAGCGGTCCTCGCTCCCCGTTCCGATCAAGATCACCCGAGACTCCCGTCTTCCTCGGAAGGGCTCGGGGCAGGATGGCTCGAAGGCACGTAGCTATCTTTTGGAATCGCGCTGCCCTGCGGCGTCTTTACCAGTCAGAAAGATGATGATCCCGCCGACGGCCAATGCGGCCGCCGTTGTGTTCATCCAAATGATATGGACGAAGATGGCATTAAGGACAAATGTCGCCGCCGCCGCGGCCAGGAACAGGAATCCGACCAGCAGGGGGGAGCGGTCGAAATGCTCCAGCTTGTCGCAGCCTTTGATGATGAGACCGAAGCCGATCAGGAAATCGGCCGCTTTCTGGAGAACCGGGTTCGGGGCTTTTGCGGTGGGATCGGTCATGAATTCTTCTTTGGCCTCCGGGCGCCCTGGTAGATCGACTGCCAGTAGGAATCGGCCAAAGTCGAAATCTGGACGACGGGCTTGTCGTGGGTCGTGGCGTGGATGAACTGGGTCCGGCTGATCATCATCCCGACATGGCCGATCTTGTCGGGCGCACTGCCGAAGAAGACGAGGTCGGTCGTCTCCTCTTTGCCCTTGGCGACTTCGACCAGGCCGCTCTTGTCGCGCTGGATGTCGGCGTCGCGGAGGATTTCGACCCCGCTCAGGCGGTAGAGGAGCTGGGCGAAACCGGAGCAATCGATCCCGAGCGGCGAATTGCCCCCCCATTGATAGGGGAGGCCCAGGAAGCGCTGGGCGAGGGCGGCCGTCTCTTCCGGGGCAAGGCGCGGCCGCTTGAAGCCCGCTTCGCGCAGAACGCCGTCTCCGACCTGGATGTGCCCCTTGGCGCCGCAGGGGAGCGTCACTTCGCACCAGCGCTCTTCGGGCGCGCCCGCTTCGAGACAGGCCGAGATGGGGGCCTTGACGAGGGGTTTCTTTTCGGTCACGTCGGGCGTTTCGTAGACCAGGGCCAGCAGGCTCGTGACCTCGAAGACCTTGCCCCGGGAGGCGTAGGCGGGCTCTCCCTCTTTATAGATCCGAAGCCCGGAACCGGCCATCCAGCCCTGGTAGGTGTCGGGCGTTTCAACCTTGTACCAATCCTCGGCCTTAATGCTCTTTTCGGAAGCGAGGATCTTGACGGTGACACCGAGCAGGGCCTGGCTGACGACGTCCGAGGCGTCGTCGGGCTTGGAATACATGTTTTCAACCCCCTTGACGACGACGCCGGCTTGGGGCGTCTCGCCGAATCCCGATCCGAGCGCAACGAATGAAACGAGAATGATGCCGGTAATACTTTTTATCATGATGGCTACCTCCGGGCGGCTATTATATCATGCCTTCGCGCGGACACCCACCGGCTCTCCTCAAAACCGGCGTTTTCTTTGCCGGGATTTCTATTGCGAACATCAGGATGACAAACGCCGGGATTTTCGACATAATAAACTGGCATTATTTCTCGGACGGTCATTACGATTCTCGGGGAGGTCATCATGAAACGAAAAGAATTCCTGGAGCTGGCCGGCCTGACCATGGCCGGGTCCCTGATGCCGGGCCGGCGGGGCGCCGCGGCTCCCTTTCCAGCGGGCGTCGTCGGGAGTTGCCGAATCGACGCCAAGGTCTATGAGGTTCAACTCAAACACGCTTGGACCTTGTCGCGGGGGACCTGGACCACGCGCCGCAACGTCCTCGTCCGGCTCGAAAAGGACGGCGTCTTCGGCCTGGGCGAATCGGCGCCGATCGCCCGCTACAACGAAAGCGCCGAGAGCGGGCTGGCCTTCATCGAGAAAGCCAAGCCCATCCTTCAAAAAGACCTCTGGACGTTCCACGACCTCTGGAATGAAATCGACGCGCTCGCCCCGGGCGAGCACGCCGCCAAGGCCGCCCTGGACATGGCCATGCTCGACTGGATCGGGAAGAAGCTCGGCCTGCCTCTCTACCGTTTTCTGGGGCTCGACAAAGGCAAGGACCTCGTCACGACCTTCACGATCGGGATCGACGAGGTCCCGGTCATGCAGGCGAAGGTCAAGGAAGCGGCCGATTTCTCGGTCTACAAGATCAAGGTCGGGACCGACAACGACCGGGCGATCATCGAGGGGATCCGGGCCGTCACCGACAAACCCCTCCGCGTGGACGCCAATGAGGGCTGGAAGAACAAGGAGCAGGCGCTCGAGATGATCCGCTGGATGTCCGGGCTCGGGGTCGAGCTCATGGAACAGCCGATGCCGGCCGCCCAGCTCGACGATATCGCCTGGATCAAGGAGCGGAGTCCGATCCCGATCTTCGCCGACGAGAGCCTGATGATGACGGCCGACCTGCCCCGAATCGCCGGGGCCTTCCACGGGATCAACGTCAAGCTCATGAAGTGCGGCGGGATCCAGGAGGCGGTCCGGATCGCGGCCATGGCCCGCGCCCTCGGTCTCAAGATTATGCTGGGCTGCATGGTCGAGACCTCGATCGGGATATCGGCCGCGGCGGCCGTCGCCCCCCTGTTCGACGACCTGGACCTCGACGGGAACGTGCTTATCAGCAACGATCCTTTCAAGGGCGTCCGGACCGAGAAGGGCCGCATCTTCCTCAACGACCGGCCCGGCCTGGGAGTCGAAGGGCCGTTCTGATCGGCGACGGAGCCGCCAGCCCTTACTTCATCGAAACGACCCGGCCCAGGTCGCTCGAGCGCTTGAGCCTCAGGAAATGCTCGAAGGCCAGGCGCGAGACGGCCGCGATGGCCGGGTTGCCGTCGCCGTCCCGCTTGAGATAGGTCGTCATGACCGAGATGATGTAAGGCCGGTCTTTGAGGAAGACGATCCCGGAGTCGCAACGGACGGCTTCGAGCTCGCCCGGCTTCTCGGCTACGGCGATGTCCTCTGCGACGGCCGCGACGCCGGCGCGCAGGGGGCTCTCCTTCTCGATAGACAGGATATCGAGCATCCCCGTCCGCAGGGGTTCTTTAAGAACGGCGCCGCTCCAGATTTTCTCGAGTAAAGTCATCATCTCCCGGGGCGTCGAGACGTTCTCGCGGCCTTCCGCGGCGGCCTTGAGGTCCATCATCCGGCGCCGTAGCCGGGTGGCGGGAAGGCCGAGCGCGTCCATCCGCTTGTTGACGGATTCCATCCCGACCCGGTCGATCAGGAGGTTCGTGGCCGTGTTGTCGGAGAGGACGATCATCAGGACGCAGATGTCCTTGATGGAAAGGCTGAGCGACGGGAAGCCGAGATAGTAGAGGACGCCGCTCCCGGCGACCTTCTTGTCCGGGGTGAGGTCGATCCTCTCGTCGAGCTTAAGCGTTCCCTCCTCGGCCCGCTTGAAGACCTCGAGCAGGATCGCGATCTTGATGGAGCTCGCCTGGGGGAAGACCTCCTTCTCGTTGAGAAGATAGGCTTTCCCCGTTTTGATATCCTTGATGGCATAGCCCATGACTCCGTCCAAGCCGTCGGCGACGGCCTTCAAGCCCGCCTCGAACTTCTGATCGAGGATCGCGGCCTTATCGGCCGCCGCCAAGGTCGACGCCAGTCCAATGACGATAATGAGTCCGACGACAGCCGTTCTTTCGAATTTCTTCATGACTCCCTCCATGCGAGCCGTCCTTCCATGTTCGTTCTCAACGAGAATATTAAAACGGAGGTATGAAGTCAATTCCGTCGTGAGCCTTCGCCGCTGTAGCTAGGTTGCCGCCTTGACTTTAGAGTCCCCCGATGGTATTTATTCTCTCACCGACGGATCTGATCCGGAGCCTACTCCGGGGCATCTCTTGAAAGGAGAGCGGGACGATGAGACCATGGCTCATCCTCAACTCGTCCTGAGCGGGATTTAGGGGATCGGTTCGATCCCTTCCCGGTCAGAGCCCGAATTCCGCTCTCGTCTGAAAAGCCCCGCCCGGCTCCTTTCAGGGGGAGCGGCCAGATTCCCACTGAAAGGAGCGTTGGATGAAAATCACCGCCGGTATCGACCTGGGAAGCCGGGCCGTCAAAGCGATCCTCTTCGACACCGGCCGCCGCGTCGTGGTAGCCGCGCATGTCGCAGACGCGACCGGCGATCATCGCTCCGACGCCGAACGGATCTTCAAGGCCGTTCTGAACGAGGCCGGGCTGCGGCCCTCTCATGTCGCCGCCACCATCCTGACCGGCTACGGGCGCTACACGGCCGAGCTCGGCGGCGATGTCGTGACCGAGATCACCTGTCATGCCGTGGGCGCGCTGGCCCTGTTTCCGCGGGCGCGGACCGTAATCGATATCGGCGGCCAGGACAGCAAGTCCATCTATCTGTCCGCCGAAGGCTCGGTCAAGGATTTTGCCATGAACGACCGCTGCGCGGCGGGCACGGGCCGCTTCCTCGAAGTCGTGGCCGGCATCCTGAGGACGGACATCGACGGGATGGCCGAGCTCGCCGCCGGGGCCCGCCGCGAACTCGAGATCAGCTCGACCTGCGTCGTATTCGCCGAGAGCGAGGTCATCGGCCTTCTAGCTAAAAGGGTGGGGAGGCCGGAGATCGCCGCCGGCGTTCACCGGGCCATCGCCAGGAGGGTGGCCGGGTTGACCGAGCGGAGAAGATTCGAAGCGCCCGTCGTTTTCACCGGAGGGGTGGCCTTGAACAGGGCCATGGTCATCGCTTTGGGCCGGGAGCTCAGGGAACGCTTATGGGTTCCTAAGGATCCCAGACTGACGGGCGCTCTGGGCGCGGCCCTGCTTGCGGCCCGGAAAATCGGAAAGAGGACGGTCCTGGCATCGGGCCGTCTCCCTAAGGCTAAGTTGGAAAGTGGTCCGATCGGACCCTCGGCCGGACGGGACGGCGAGCCGGCACGATGCGGAACGTCCGAAGCCGCTCCCGCGTCCTCAACGCGGCCGGTCGAATCCGGCTCCTCGGGCGCGGCCGCTCATCTCCACTCCGTGCCGGCCCTCAAGAGGTTCGACCGCATGGTCACGATCGCCATCGATCACGCCCGGAAGGCAAAGGCGTCCGGGAAGAAGATCGTCTGCATTTTCTGCGAATACACGCCCCGCGAGCTTATCTTGGCGGCGGGAGCCGTTCCCGTCTGCGCCTGCGGCGGAAGCCACGAGATGGCCCTGGCCGGAGAGCGGGAACTCCCGGTCAACCTCTGCCCCCTCATCAAGTCCTCCTACGGCTTCATGCTCGAGGAAGCCAACCCGATTTTTGAGATGGCCGACCTCATCGTGGCCGAAACGACCTGCGACGGCAAGAAGAAGATGTATGAGCTTATGGGCCGGACAAAGCCGATGCACGTGCTCGAGCTGACCCAAAAGCCCGATCAGGAAGAAGCCTTCGCCCACTGGCTGTCCGAGGTCAGGCTCCTCAAGAAGCGTCTCGAGAGACTGACGGGGGCTAGGATCACCCGGACGGGCCTCCGCCGGGCGATCCGGCTCATGAACAAGGAGCGGCGCCTGCGCAGGACGATCGCCGAATTCGGGGGACGAGGGCTCAGCGGGCGCGAGATTCTGGACGCCAAGAACCTCATTTCCGGGATCCCCCAGGACCTGGCGGCCTATCGGGCGGTCATCGAGCAGGCCCGGGCCAAGGCCGTTCCCTCCCGCAAGACGCGCATCCTGATGACGGGAGTTCCGATGCCCCACGGCGCCGAAAAAGTCATCGACATCGTCGAGGAAGCCGGAGCGGTCGTGGTCGCTCAGGAAAATTGCACGGGCCTCAAGCCGCTGGTCGAGGATATCAGCCTCGAGGGCGATCCGCTCGAAGCGATCGCCCGGAAATATTTTCATCTGCCCTGCTCATGCATGACGCCTAACACGGGCCGGTTCGAGCTCCTTGACGAGCTCATCGAGCGGTTCCATCCCCAGGGTGTCATCGACCTCGTCTGGAGCGCTTGCCATACTTACAGCGTTGAGGCACGGGCCGTCCGTCGCCACGTGGAGGACAAACGCGGCCTTCCCTATCTTATGATCGAGACCGATTATTCCCCTTCGGACAGTCAGCAGATCCGGCTCAGGATCGAGTCGTTCCTGTCCGTCGTCGAGGGCCGGGAGGCCTGATTTTCGACGAATGAGAGGATGGGTAATAATGGGGAATAATGCGGAGAAGCCCGCCAAGGTATTGATTCTCGAGGGGTCCTGATTCATCTTTCAGTTGTAGCGTGACGAGTCTCGTCGCGGCAGACGGCTCGCTGTTGTTGGCACCCTCGTAGGACGCCGAGGACGGGGAGTTTTGGGGGAGAGCAGGGAAGGGGAGGGGAGCTGCGGCCGACGCCGACAGTTCCCTTCCCGCTCCCGATTTTTCCATTTCGGAACACGGCCCAATCCCCAAGGGCCGGGATATCCTTCCCATATTGACTTCACTTCCCAGAGGGATATAATTTTACTCAGGTTTATCTTAAACGACGTAGAGCCTCATGCCGGAAGACGGAATTCTGCGTTCCTGGAAAGAAATCGCCCGTTATTTAAAGTGCGACCGGAAGACGTGCGCGAGGTGGGAGGCGGAGTGCGGACTTCCCGTCCGGAGGATCGACGCTGAGTCCCGCCGGTCCCCGGTTTTCGCCTATCGATCCGAGCTCGACGAGTGGCTCGCCAAGAAACGGATCGTGTCTCTCACGGAGGCGGAAAGGCCGGGATTCCGCCGATTCATGCTTCCGACCGCCGCGGCCCTCCTCGTCCTGACGCCCGTGCTTATTCTCATGAAAACTCGGATTTTCTCGACGACTTCGCGCACTCCGGCGATCGCGGTCCTGGCCGCCGTCGACCCCGGGTCCTCCGAACAGGATTTTTTTCTGGGGGAGGGATTTCGGGCGGAAATCCAGAGGAGGCTCTCCTCATCCGGGCTGATTCGGATCACCCCTCTGCCGTCGGAGAGCTCCGGAGATCCCCGCTCCCAGATCGTCCTGGGGCCGACCGATCTACCGGACTATCTGCTGGAAGGCGCTCTGAAGAGGGAGAACGGCCGCTCGCGGCTGACCGTTTCCCTCCAGCGGCTGAAGAACAAGAAAGTCGTTTGGACAAAGGACTACGACCAGCCGGTCGAGGGGCTGACCGCCTGCCTGAGCGACGTCTGCAGGCGGGTTTTCGAGACCTTGAAAATTTCCGCTTCAATCGGGAGCGCGGCCGCGGACGAACCCTCGGGGCCCGACACCCTCGAACTCTACCTGACCGGCTATTTCCTCCTGAGCCGGATTTCCGGAGAGCGGCAGGATCCCTGGACGCTCTACCACCAGGCTTCCTACTACAGCCGCCTCGACAACAAGGAGTCCAATGAGCTGGCGCTGAGGCTTTTCAACAGGGTCGTCAACAAATACCCGCGATTCGCGCCGGCTCTGCTCGGTCTGGCCCAATGCTATGTCAACTTCCTCAACCTCGGCATCGATATGGACCTTCGCTGGCTGGATAAGGCGGAGGGATTGATCAGACAGGCCGAAGCTCTCTACCCCAAGCTGCCCGAATATTTTAAGCTCCGGATCGAGGCCCTCCTCATCCGCGACCTCATCCAAGGGACCGATAGCGTTAAAACCTATTTCGCCCTTGCCCAGCGCGGACTGGCCCAATTTCCCAACGACGGCCCGCTGAATTCCATGGCGGGCTATTGCTGGTTCCTCAAATTCGGCCGCGAGGGACGCGAGGCGGATCTCGACCGGGCTCTTCTTTACAAGGAGAGGGGATTCCTGTCCAACCCGAGTTCGCCCTTCAACGTCAATTATGCCGAGTTGCTGATGCTCCGCAGGGAATTCGACAAGGCTCTCAGGGTCTGCGACATCATCCAGCGGACCCCGGACCCCCTTCTGGTCGAATTTCGCCGCGCCGAAATCCTTTTCTACCAAGGCGAGCTCGCCCGGAGCGAAGCCGTCATCCGCCGCTTCGCGAACCAGGACAACGAGGTCGACGCCCTCCTTCTGATGGGAATGATCGCGGCTCGGCGGAATGATGTCGCGGCCGTCCGGCGGATCGTCGCGGAAATCGAGCGGCTGGACTCGGCCCTCAGTAACCCCATTCATGAAAACGCCGTCTGGTTCGCGTCCATGTTCGCCGGCATCGGCGAGACGGCCAAAGCCGAAGAGATCCTCAGGAAGTTTATCAAAGACAAACGGACGGATGCGATGCGCTTCATTCATAAACGCTACCTGGACATCAATCCGAATTTCGAGCAAATGAAATCCCGCGATTTAATCTTCAGCAAAGGAGAATAGAGAAATGGCAGAAAGTCGTGTCATCAGGGTCACTCCTAACGTGCGTAAGTGCCTGCGCATCCTCAAGGCGGCGGCCGAGAAGCTCCCGTCCGGGACATCGAAGACGAAGGCGAAGGGCGCGCTCCTTTATTTGGAGCGGACGTTCCGCGGCGTGCCCCAGCCCAGGCAGGGACGCAACTGTCCGGGCGGGACGATGATCATCCGTTAGCCGCATGGGCTTAGGGTTGCTGGCGCTCGTCGTCACCGACGACTGTAATTTCCGCTGCCGCTACTGCTATAAGACGCGTCGGCCGACCCGGATGACGGATGCGGTCGCCCGCCGGGCCGTCGTTTTTTTTTGCCGCGCCTGAACCGGGATTTCGTCCTCGCCTTTTACGGGGGAGAGCCGCTTCTCGAGTTCGACCTGATCCGCGAGACGGTCGCCCGCGTTCGGGCGGCCTGTCGGGGAAGGGGACGGCGTCCGCGCTTCTCGATCACCACCAACGGCAGCCTGGTTGACGAGGCTGTCCTCGGCTTTTTCGAGGCGGAGCGGTTCGCGGTCACCTTAAGCTATGACGGGACCCGGCAGAACATCCAGAGGCGGGCGGGCAGCCGGGAGGGCATTCTCGCCCTGATCGACCGGATCGCATCCCGGCCCCGGATCCGGCTCGAAACCAACAGCGTTTTCACGCCCTCCGGGGTCGGGTCCCTGGCCGAGACCCTGATCGAGCTCCTGGAGCGGGGCGTTCCTCGGGTCCGCTACAGCCTGTCGGTATTGGAGCCGTGGGCGGCCGCGGACATCGGCCGGCTGCGGCGCGAATTGAAGCGATTGAGGTTCCGCGTCCTCGACCGATACGGTACGATCGACCGAAGCCCGGTCATGAACTTTCGCGAGGCCGCGCCCCGCCGCCTTCGCTATTGCAGCGCCGGGAAAGACCGGATGGCGGTGGATCCCGAGGGACGAGTTTGGGGCTGCGTCCTGTTCGCGGATTATATTCGGGACCGCGGCGATACGGCCGCTTTACGGCGCTATTCATTCGGGTCGGTCCGGCTCCCGTCGCGATGGACCGAAGCGGCCGCGCGCCGGACGGCCTCCCATTACGCCCGGTTTTCCATGGACCGGTCCGAAACGCCCCGGGGGCCCTGCTTTTTATGCCCCCGGATCGGGCACTGCTGGGTCTGTCCGATCAAAGCCGCGCTGGCGGGCGGCTCCCTGGCCGTCATCCCCGGCTTTCTGTGCGACATGCAGAAGGCCTGAGAAGCTTTACATGGCGGGAGCGGTATGTTAACTAAGGGGGGAGACCGTTCCGGAGGAGCAAGCGCATGAAAACGAAGCGAATCGCAACCCTTCTTTCGGTTTTGGCCCTGGTCGGACAGGTCGCGGCCGGCCCCGGTCCGGCGCCCGCGCCCAGGATCGTGAAATTCGAGGTCGCGCCCACCGTCTTCTTCGTCCAGGACGGGGCCCGCCTCAAGCAGCGCTACGAAGCCGTCATCGAGAACGGCGGCGACGCGGCGCCAGCCGAGATCACGGTCCGGGCCGGGGCCGAGACCGCCCGCTTCCCGATCGCGGCCGTCAAACAAGGCTCGGATCGCTACGCGTTCTATCTCCCCGAACAATTTTCGGCGGCGACGGCCGAGTTCCGGCTCCGCTGCGGCGGGGAGGAGCGATCCCTGAAACTCCGCCTCGGCCCCGCCCGCAAGTGGACGATCTATCTTTTCCATCATTCCCACTCCGACATCGGCTACACCGAGCTCCAGACGCGCGTCGCCCGCAACCACGCCGACTACCTCGATTCGGTCATCAAATATTGCCGGGAGACCGATGCCTATCCGGACGGCGCCAAGTTCAAGTGGAACGTGGAGGTCACCTGGAGCCTCGAGCAGCTCCTCAAGTTCTATCCCGAATCCCGGCTCCGCGAGCTCATGGACCTCGTCAAGGCCGGCCGGGTCGAGCTCTCGGCCTGGTACCTGAACATGTCGGACTGCTTCAGCCACGAGGGGCTCATCCGCTCGGTCTATCTCGCCCGCGAGCTGGGCCGCCGCTACGGCGTTCCGGTCGTCTCGGCCATGAACGACGACGTGACCGGTTTCAGCTGGGCCGCGCCCCAAGTCCTGTCCAAAGCGGGCGTCAAATATTTTACGACCGGCATCAACGAGACCCGCTCCCGGGCCCCGCTGCGGCGGCCCAACCCGTTCTACTGGGAGTCCCAGGACGGGAGCCGCATCCTGCACTGGAACGGAGAACACTATCTATTCGCCAACTACGAGTTGCGCCTTCATGAAGGGTCGGACGCGGCCGTCCCCAAAGTCCGCGATTATCTGGCCCGGCTCGAGGCCCGGGGCGATTATCCCTATGACTTGATCGCTTTCAACATCAGCGCCTGGGTCACCGACAACTGTCCGCCCGGGCGCGGGCTCTCCGACACCGTCAAGGACTGGAACGGCCGCTGGGCCTGGCCCCGGCTGAGGCTGGCGACCATGAGCGAATTCTTCGGCGCCCTCGAGTCCAAGTACCGGGATCGGATCCCCGCCTACAAGCTCGGCTGGCCCGATTATTGGACGGACGGCGCCGCCTCGACGGCGTTCGAGACGGGCCTCAATCGAGTCGCCCACGACGAGCTCGCGGCCGGCGAAGCCTGGTCCGCCCTGGCCGCCCGCCTCGATCCGGCTTATGCTTATCCGGCCGTGGAGATCCGCGAGGGCGGCAACGAATCCTTGCTCTTCGACGAGCATACTTGGGGAGCCTGGAACAGCATCGACGACCCGTATTCCGAGCTGGCCCGGAGCCAGTGGACGTTCAAATCGGCCTTTGCCTACGGCGCCCGCGAGAAGTCGCGCCGCCTCTTGAACGGCGCGCTCGCCGCCCTGGCGCCGAAAATCGCGGCCCCGGCTCCGCGCAGCCTGGCCGTTTTCAACGCCCTCTCCTGGGAGCGGACCGGCCTCGTCAAGGTCGCGCTTCCCGAAGCGCTCGCCAAGAGCGAAGGCCGGTTCAGGCTGGTCGAGGCGAGGTCCGGGGCGGAAACGGCCTTTCAGGCCGTGGACGGCAACTCGATTCTCTTCATCGCCCGCGACGTGCCGGCCTTGGGCTATTCCGTGTACAGCTTCATTCCGGCCCAAGAGCCGCCCCCGGCGGGAACGGAGCCGCCGGTCGCGATCAAGGACAACTCCATCGAGAGCGGCCGCTGGCGTCTCAGCCTCGACCCGGCCGCGGGAGGGATCTCGAGCCTAGTCGACAAAACAACCAACGCGGAAATCGTCGACGGAACGAGCGGATACACCTTGAACCAATATGTCTACGAAAATCCCCGCGGCGGGCGGCCGGCCGTCGACAACATGGAGGTCAGGGCCGCCTTCAACCGGGCGAGTCCGACCTCGGCCCGGATCGAACCGCGCCTCCGGGGTCCGGTCGCCTGGAGCCTGGCCGCCCGCTCGACCCCTCTTCGCTGCCGGAGCCTCGATCAAGAAGTCGTCCTCTACAACGGCCTGGACCGGATCGACATCGTGGACACTCTGGACAAAGAAGAGACCTTCGAGCCCGAGGCCGTCTACTTCGCCTTCCCCTTCGCCCTGCCCCAAGCCCGGTTCACGTTCGAGATCGCCGACGGCTGGATGTCTCCCGAGACCGAGCAACTTCCGGGCACGACGCGCGACTGGCATACGGTTCAGAACTGGGTCGAGGTCGCCGGGAAGGACCGTTCCATCGTTTGGTCTCCGGTCGAGGCGCCCCTTGTCCAATTCTGCGACATCAACACCGGGAAGTGGCTCAAAACGCTCGACATCGCGAACGCCCGCCTTTTCTCCTATGCGATAAACAACTACTGGATGACCAACTTCAAAGCCGCCCAGGGCGGTCGGATCGCCTTCCGCTACAGCCTGACCGGCCGAGCCGGCGGCCGCGACCCGGTCGCATCGACCCGGTTTGGATGGGAGACCCACTTCCCCCTCGATGCCGTTTGGCTCAGGGAAGGGAGCGGTGGAACGCTTCCGGCCGGAACCGCGAGCCTCCTTAGCGTCGATCAGCCCAACATCGTCATCCAAGCCTTCAAGAAGGCCGAGGACGGCGACGGCTGGATCGTCAGGCTGCGGGAAATCGCGGGCCGCGCCGCCGAGGTCCGGCTGGCGAGCGCTCTCTTTACCCCATCGGCCTGTTCGCTCCAGGCCGTCGGGATCGCCGAGGACGCGATCGAGGGGGCTCCCGTCCTTGACATGAGCTCTCCCGTCCCCGTCCCGGCCTTCTCCATCGTGACCTTGAGGCTCCGGGAAAGGAAGGGCGCCTGATCGTGCATGTCTATATCCTCTACGCCCACCCGGCCCGGAGATCTTTCTGCCGGGACGTCCTGGATGCGTTCACCAGGGGCCTGGACGAGGCCGGGCACACCTTCGAGGTCGCCGATCTTTACGCCGGGGATTTCCTGTCCGAAATGGACGCCGCCCAGTATGAACGTGAAGTCGGCCGGGACCCGGACCTTCTTATCCCCGACGACGTTCGGACCGAACAGGAGAAGATCGCCCGGGCCGACGCCCTGGCCTTCATTTACCCCGTCTGGTGGAGCGATTGCCCGGCCAAGCTCAAAGGCTGGTTCGACCGGGTCTGGACATACGGATACGCTTATTTCTACGATACCGACGAAAACCGTGGGACGCGGATTCGGATTCGCAAGGCGCTCGTCATCTGCCCGGCCGGGCACACGATCGAGCACCTCGAGGAGATCGGCATCGCCGAGGCCATGCGCTGTATCATGCTTAACGACCGACTTCTCGGGATCGGCGTCGCCGAGGCGAGGATGGAAATCCTGGGCGGCATGCTGCCCAAGGTCGATACCTACCGGGAACAGAATCTGGCGCGGGCCTTCCGGCTCGGCCGGGAATTCTGAGCCCGACCACCGCGGACGACGAAACCGGAATCAGTGGGCTCCGCGGGGCGGGCCGAGGCCGAGCATGACCCGGAGGTTGGCCCAGGCGGCGGGAAGGTGCCTGAGATTGACGTTCCCGTTCCGGAGCGTGTAATAGCTCTTCAGCCAAAGGCCCTTGCGCAGAGATTTCCGGACATCGCGTCCGCGCAAACCGGGCAGCCGCAAGCTTTGCTCGAAAAAACCCCTTGTCTCGCGCTCGGGCAACAGGTCGTGCTTGAGGGCGAGGTCCCAAAGACGCGCGCCCGGCATCGGCGTCGCGACCTGCCATGACATGTAATCCACGAGCCTGCGCTTGAGGAGTTTCCTGCAGAAGGCCAAGGTCCGGTCGACGTCCGCCGCCGTTTCCCAGCGCAGAACGCCGTCCTCCTCCCAGGCGTGGTAGAGCATGACGAAAGCGAAGACCTTGACGCCCTCCGCTTTTAAAATCCGGCAAGCGTCGACGATCTCGTCCAGCCGGACCTTCTTTCCCACGCCGTCCAAGGTCGCTTGGTTCCCGGTTTCGATGCCCAGATGAACGACCCAGAGGTTGATCCTCCGGAAGGCCCGGGCGAGGGCCGGCGTCATGGGATCGGGCCGGATGTTGCAGTTGAAGAACAGGTCCTTGAGGCCGAGGCCTTCGATCGCTTCGCAGACGGCCAGGGTCCAGGCCTCGCTCGTGTTGAACTCATCCGCCGAGAGGTAGATCTCGCGGACGCCCATCCCGTGGAGGAGCCGGACTTCGGCGGCGATGTCGGCGGGGCTTCGCAAGCGGAGCCAGGGCTTGGCGTATTTCCAGACCGGGTTTGAGCAGTAGACGCAGTTGAAAGGACAACCCCGGCTGACCAGGATGTGGGCTTGGGGATCGGATTTGCGGATGTGCCAGCCCTTGTACTTGGATAGATCGACCGCATCCCAGGCCGGAAAGGGAATGGCATCGATGTCGGGAAGGGGCGGCCGCTTCGCCGTTTCGATGAGCCCGCCCCGGCCGTCCTTGAGGACGATCCCGGGGATGCCGTCGAGAGACGCCGGCCCATCGCGAAACGCCTGCGCCAATTCGGCGATGGCCGTCTCCCCCTCGCCCCTTACGCAGATATCGGCCTCCGAGTTCTCGAGAACCTCGGCGGGCGCGGCGGAAGGCATGGGGCCTCCGCAGACGACCGGCAGTCGCGGGAAGCGGGCCTTGACCTCATGGATGGTCGCATAGGCCAGCCGCCTCGTGAAGAACGCGAAGGAAAGTCCGTAGAGATCGGGCCGGAAGGTGGCGACCGCGTCCAGATGGTCCTTAAGGCCGCGGTGGGCGTCCAGATACCCGACCTGGCATGACTCTCCGAGTGTGCGCCGGAGGCTTCCGATCAAGTAGAGGATTCCCAGGTTGGGAAAATTCGCGTGGAAATAGCTTTCTTTGAGGGGAGGATCGGCCAGGAGGATTTTCATGGGGAGTGTTTGACGTGCAGGTGGAGGATCTTGCCCGAAGGCGTCCGGAGAGGGTCCCGTCGTTCCAGTCGAAGGATTTTTCCGTCCCGCCAGGCCAGCCCCATGACGGCCTCGGCGCCGCCGCCCCGGCCGATCTCCGCCAGGAACGTCCTGGCCACTTCCGCTTCGTCCACGGGGCCGAGGCCGGGCCTGATAAGGAGTCTCAGGACCGGCTCGCCGTTCTCGTCTTCTTCTTCCAGGATTTGGTAGTCCGTTGGCCCGCCGCCGAATCGGGCGGGCATGACCTCGTCGAGGACCCTGATAATCGAGGAATCCATGAAGTTCATCCCGCCGCAGGTCAATTTTTCGGAGCTCCGGATCGTATCGAGATGGACCGTCCATCCCAGCCGTTCGAGCGGGCATCCGCAGCTCCTCTCTTCGAGCCGGGCCTGGTCGCCCATCGATACGTTGAAGAGGACGAAGGGCGCCGTGGGCATCAAGGACGTGAAGAGGATCGAGCCGGGAAGGAGAGGTCCGGACGCGGCTTCGTCTTCGACCCGGATGACGGCGAGAAGGTCGGACAGAAGATGGATGTCGTCCGGCGCCCGCGGGTCAAGGCAGCCGTAGCCGATCGGCCCCGTTTCCATAGCCGCGTATTTGGGAAGGACGTCGGCTCCCGTCCGACGAATAGCCTCCAGGCGCGCCCGAGTGCAAGGCTCGCCGGCGATCGTCATCCGGGCTCCGGAAAGGTCGAGGCCGGCGCGGGCGGCCGATTGGCAGACGCGGAGCGCGGAGCTGGGGTAGGTCAGGAGGTAGGGCGTCCCTCCCTCCGCGACCGTCTCGGCCATCCAGCGGGCGATGGGCTCGGCGTCCTCCAAGGAAACATATTGGGGCCCGGGCAGGGATACGCCGGCCAGCAGGGATCCCCAGCGGAAAGCGCGGCCGCTCCAGCGATAGCGGGCCGGAAGACCGTCCCGTTCGGGGTCGAGCTGGGAGAACCAGCGGACCGGCCGCGCTCCGAACTGGCTGAACTCGAGGAGCGAAAAGAGCGCCCCTCCCCCCGGGACTTCCCAGGTGGCTTTTTGCCAATCCAGACCGCCCCGGCCGTCGAGGGCGAGCCCGGTGTCTAAAGCGCAGTCGTTGATGAAATCCAGGTCAAAATGGACGGGGGTTCCCCGGCTGCGGCTTCCGCCGCTCTTCAGGGCGAGATGGCTTCGGCCCAGCGGGTTGCGGAGAGCTTGAGGATCGACGTTGAGGGCGGCCGTCCCGCGGACGACCGGCCGGCGGCCCTTGAATTCCTCCACGGTCAGATAAACGCCCGACCGATAGAGAGCCCTCAGCGCCCCTTCGATTCCCTCCCGTCCGACCAGCCGCTCCAGGTCCTCGAATGAGCAGCGCGCGGAGGCCAGGAGGGCGCGGTAGGGGCTGGATGGATTTTTGTAAATCAGGCGTTTGGCCGCGGCCAGGAAGCGGGAGGTCCGATTCTCAAACCGTTCGCGGAGAACCTGCCGGGCCTGAGGAAGCCGCCACGGCCGCCGCAGGACCGCCGGAAGCCGCCTCAGAAAGCGAGCGCCCATCCGGAGGTCGCCCACGGATAAAGAGCGACGGCCCGCACGCCGCGGACTTTCCATGGTCTTTCGGGATTACGGCCGCCGGTCAGCCGCAGGACGGTTCGAGGCGGCCGAAATGAACATCCAGACCGACGTATAAAGGACGACGCCCAACACAACCCATT
The DNA here is from genome assembly GCA_963702005.1 of Candidatus Aminicenantota bacterium. Lineage (GTDB taxonomy): Bacteria > Acidobacteriota > Aminicenantia > Aminicenantales > JAFGBC01 > JAFGBC01. Next base: position 3,616,642 of record OY969696.1, on the reverse strand, counting down.
TCATGACGGTCAACGGCAGGGACTTGACGATGAAGGCCGCGATGAAGACGCCGAGGATCCCGAACACGGTCAGGGCGATAGCGGCCTTGCGGTCATAGGCGTCTTCCTTGACGAACCGGGCGCTCCCCGCGGCCATGAGCATGGCCGTGGCCGTCATCATGATCGGGAAGGCCGTCTTGGGATGCATGCCCAGGGCATAGACCGTAGCCATGCAGGGCGCGTAAAAACCGACGCCGATCGTCTGAAGGGCGCCGAAGACGAAGCTCATGACCACGGCCACAGCCAGCTTCCAATCCGTCAGGCCGGTCGCGATCCCGCCCAGTGGAAACCAGTTGAGGAGTCCGGCCAGAATGATCAGGGCGATCGCCAGCAGCCCGCATCCCATGCCGAGCTGGATTTTCCGGCGGGACATCTTGGCGACCCGTCCCGCGCCGAGAACGGCCCCGACCGGTGCGGCGATGGACATGGAGGCGAGGGTCAAGGGCTGGACGCTGACGACGGACATGAAGATGAAAGCCTGGGTGACAGTGGCGAGCGTGTTGCCGACGTTCATGGTGCCGGGGATGATCCTGTCGTCGACCATCTTAAAGAACTTGAAGAGCGCCGTCTGTTGGGCGAAACTGCCGATACCCAGCGTGTCCAGGAGGTTGGTGATGAATCCCGTCCCGGCCAGGCGTGGCCAGGGCGTCGACGAAAACGTGTTCCTTTTCCGGAATACGTCGCTGAGGTAGTAGAACGCGAAGAGAGAGGTCAGAAAGCCGAGGACGGTTTTGAGGATGATAACCATGGCTGTCCATATTATCCAAGACCTTTGCCTTCGTCAAGCCTCTCGACGATCGGGGGAACGCCGCCGGCGATCTCTTTCGTCCCCCCGGTGGAAACGAAGGGGCGGGATGTGGTTTAATAACTGTCCGCCGCCATGCGCTTCCTCGACTGGACCGTCGTCATCCTCTATGCCGTATCGATGCTCGCGATCGGGGCCTGGTTTTTCCGCAGGGCCGGCCGGACGACCGAGAGCTTTTTCATCGCCGGGCGGACCCTGCCCTGGTGGGTCGTCGGGATCGCCATCTCGGCGACCCATACCGGGGCGGCCTCGGCGCCCGTCTTCACCATGCTCGTCTACCGGAACGGACTCGTCGGCAACTGGTGGTGGTGGCTGTCCTTCGCCGTCTGGATGCCGCTCGTCGCCGTCCTCTGGGCTAAGTTCTGGCGGCGCCTCCGCGTTACGACCTCGGCCGAGTTCATGGAGCGGCGCTTCGGAGGCCGCCGGGCCAGGCTGTTCCGGGGATTTTACGCGGTCTACATCAGCCTGGGCTGGTCCATCCTCCTGAACGCCTATGCCCTTCGCTGGCTGAGCAAAGCCACCGCCCCGATCTTCCATTGGCCGGAGGCCTGGCTGTTCCTGTTCGCCCTGGGCGTCCTCCTCGTCTATGGAACGGTCGCCGGCCTCTACGGCGTCGTCTACACGGACATCCCCCAGCTCGGGATCTTCCTGGCCGCCAACCTCATTCTCGTCCCGGTCATCCTCCACAGGGTCGGCGGCTTGGGCCATGTCTATCGGGAGGTGGTCGCCCGACAAGGCCCTGCCTTCCTCCAGCCGCTTCCCCCGGCCGGAGAGATCGCCGGAATGACCTTCGTCTTCCTGCTCGTCCAAGGCCTGTTTTTCGCGTCGTCGCCGGCCGGGGCCGAGGCCTACGCCGCCCAGAAATTCATGGCCGCCCGGAACGAATCCCACGCCCAAGCCGGCCAGATGCTCAACGCCGTCCTGACCCTCGTCGTCCGGGTCGTCCCCTTCTTGTTCCTGGGGCTCATCGGAGCGGCCGTTTTACCCGCCGTCGGGACCAACCCCGAAAACGTTTGGGGGATTCTCATCTCGCGCTATTCGGTCCCCGGCCTGACCGGGCTCCTCGTCGCGGCCGAACTGGCGGCGTTCATGTCGACGGTCAGCACTCACATGAACTGCCAGAGCGCTTTCCTGGTCAACGACATCTACCGTCCGTTCGTCAGGCGCGCCGCCTCGGAACGGCACTACGTCCTCGTCGGGCGGCTGGCCTCGATCGGCTTCATCCTCGTCAGCGCCGTCGTCGGCTACTTCTTCGTGACCCGGATGATGGCTTGGTTCCTGTTCCTCAATTCGGTCGCGATCGCCTTCGTCCTCCCGACGAGCTGGCTGCGTTTCTTTTGGTGGCGGCACAACCTCTACGGGGAGGGGGCTGCCATCCTCCTCGGGCTGCCCCTGTCCTATCTGGTCTGGTTCCCGCTCGGCTTCTCCGATCCCGCCCGCCATCCTTACTGGCAGGGGTTCCTGATCCTGTTCGGCCTGGGCTGGCTGGTCATCGTCGGGCTGGACCTCCTGACCCCCGCCGAGTCGCCGGCCACGCTTGGGGAATTCTACCGGACTTGCCGGCCGCCCGGTCTCTGGGGGCCCGTCGCGCGGGGGATTCCCACGGCGGAGCGGGCGTCGATCGCCCGGGCAAACCTCAAGGATCTGGCCGACGGCGTTCTGGGAGTCGTATTCTGCTTGGGGTTAGTCGCGTCCCTGACGACGCTGCTGGGTAGACGATGGGAGTTGTTCTTTCCTATCTTTGCGGCGACGGCGGCGAGCGGGGTCTGGATCCTCGTCCGCTGGAAGCGACACGGGATCTTGGCGGCCCTGCGATCGGCCGGGCCCGACCCGGCCGCCTCCGGCGAGGCCGTTAAAAATCGCTGGTCATGATGAAGAACGGCTTGTGGCTGAAGCTCTTGTAGAGGGGCCTGAGCCGCTCCCGATCGTAGTACTTGTCGACGTCGACGACCTTCTTGGTGCTGGTTACGACCTCGATAGGAACGTCGTCGTACTGGCCGTTCCTCAAGCAGACCATGCGGCCCGGCCGGCCGTCCAGGATCAGGTCCAGGGCGAGGTTTCCGAAGGCCATCGGGACGATCGAATCGACGGCGTCCGGATCGCCGCAGCGGACGATATAGCTCAGACGCTGGCTGATGACGTTGATCCGGCGGCCGTTGTTGAATCGGGGGGAACAATCTTTGAGGAAGTGCGAGATGCGGTCGCCGATCCCTCCCAGTTTGCGGTGGCCGTACTGGTCCTTCTCATCGTCCTCGAAGACCATGCCGCCGCCCTCCATGACGGCGCCCTCCGATACGAGGACGACCGAGTACAGGCTCGGGTTCTCCTGGCGGTCCTCGGTCATGAGCTCGCAGAGCCTCTCGACGTTGAAGGGCGATTCGGGGATCAGACAGCGGTTGGCCGCGCCGGCCATGGTCGGCAGCAGCGCCGTGAATCCGGCGTAGCGGCCGAAGATCTCGATGACCAGGAAGCGCTCGTGGGAACCGGCCGTCGTGCGCAGGGCGTGGGTCATCGAGATCGTCCGGGTGAGGCAGGTCGAGAACCCGATGCAGTAGTCGGTCCCCGGAACATCGTTGTCCATGGTCTTGGGGATGCCGATGACTTTGACACCTTTGTTATGGAGATGGACGCCGTAGCTCAGGGTGTCGTCGCCGCCGATCGGGATCAGGGTGTCGATTCCGAGATAGTCGAGGTTCTTGAGCACCTCGTCGGTCAAGTCGTTGACCTTGGCCTTATAGCGGTCGCGGAGATGAGCGGGGAGGTTGACGTCCGGGATATGGCTGGGCCGCGTCCGGGACGTGTGGATAAAGGTCCCGCCCGTCCGGCCGGTCCTGTTGACGATCTCCTCGCTCAGGTGCTGGTAGTGCTCGCCGTCCTGGTCCTTGTCGCGGGACATCTCGACCAGGCCGCCCCAGCCGCGCCGAATGCCGACGACGTCGTAGCCCTCGTGGATGGCCCGGATCGTTACGGCCCGGATGGCGGGGTTGAGGCCGGGCACGTCGCCGCCCCCGGTCAAGATCCCGATGCGTCCTTTTCTGTTTGTCGGTCTGTTCATGATCCTATCTCCCGTCGCCCTAAGGGGCGTCCGGGACCCCCTCGGGCCATAGGCAATGATAAAGGAAATGCCCCGCCAATTCCAGAAGAAAACGCTGCGATGACGATAGATGATCGGCAACTACGGCGGCGGTTTGTCTAACACGATCACGTGATGCTGGACAGGAGCGGAGCAAAAAGCTATTATTTTGGTGACGGATTGGGGAGTATCAGGGAATTGGCGGACGCGAGGGGAACCGGGCAGAATTCATACAGCTACGGCGCATGGGGAGAGCTCCGTGCTTCAAGTGTGACTGTCGGCAATAGTTATGGATATACGGGACGGGAATTCGCGGAGGAGGGGAGGTATTTCTACAGGGCGAGGTATTTGGATCCGGGGCTGGGGAGGTTTGTGAGCAGAGATTTATTCAGGCCTAGAAAAGGCGGAAGTTTTTATTCTTATGTGCCTAACAATCCAGTTCTATGTAATGATCCATCGGGGCTCTGGCATTATAAAACTCCTCCGTGGGATCCGAGAACTGTATGGCCAGCAAACCCAGATGTGGAATCCAGGTTGGACTGTTTACAACAGAAAATAGGAGGTTTTGATTTCACGGTTACCGAGGGAAGGAGGTTTTGGGGAGATCCAACATCGGCACACTGGACTGGAGACGCAGCCGATATTTCCGGAACGAGACACGGCATGGATCACGTTTGGTCGTGTAAGGTTTTAGCTGCTGCAAAAAAGTGCGGATTTAAAAGAGTATGTAAACATAGAATACTACAACACTATCATGTTGACACCGACCCAAATGATAAAGGAGGAGTATGCGGCGGATCAGGTTGGGAAGATTATTACGATCCTTGCGAACTATGCAAAACAATATCAAACATATGTTGCAGACTGTTTCATTGACACCCTTGGTTATTTTCTTGATATCAAGTGCGTATCAGGACGAGGGATCGTTTTTATCAAAGGCTGCGCAAGTAAACATAAAAGAGGAAACATTAAAATATATTAAAATATTTTCTGAAAAGAAAGAATATAAAGATTTGTGCGGTAATTTGGAAAAGTATATGAATTATTGGCAAAAAGCTTTATCTGTATTAAATGAAGGATTTAGAGAAGACAAGGAGCTTGGTAGGAAAATTGAAGAACAAGGAATCTTTCAAAACCTGAGGGTTAGTTTCTCTAATAATGCTGATAATTCGATTAGAGAATTTGCTATTTATTTAGATGATAACGGGCTAGGTATCGGATACGGAGAGGGAGATGTGTTCTTATATTTTAATCCGATTTATATGTGTAAGAAATTCAAGGATTCTTTACCTGAGATAATTCTTGAATATTTTAAAATAGAGTCAGAAGATATTAAAGAAGGCTATGAAGAAGATGGTGGACTTATCATTCCTTGGGACCAATTGAGAATAAAAATTATAAGGTATGATCAGTATTTAAATAAATTAGGAAATATTAATTGTCAATATATAAGAAATGCCGCCGAAGAAAAAGTTAACGACTATTTACAAGTTTATTTATATGGTTTAAACAATTCTCCTCTAGATGAACATATTGATGAGGCAATGAGAAGTTATGAGAGATATTTAAAGGAAAATAGTGACTCGAAATATTATGAACTCATTAAGAATCACTATCTTGAATTAAAAAGAAAGAAACTGAGAACAAGATCGCTCATTTCGAACTTATCAATGAAAAGCTAAAACAGGTTCTGGACGCGAACCTCAACTCCACGAGCTACGAGTACGACAAGCTCAAAAGACTTACGACCGTCCATCATCCCTCGGGCGCGACCTCGAGCTATACCTATTATTTCGACAGCCTGCTGAAGACGAAGACGGACGGGAAGGGCCAGACGACGACCTTTGTCTATGACAAGCTGACGAGGCTCAAGGAGAAGCAGTATCCGAGCGGGCAGAAGATCATTTATGCCTTTTCCGGCGAGAACCTGGGAAGCGTCCAGGACCAGATCGTGAGCGAGACGACGAATTTCAGCTACGATTCATCCTATAGGTTAAGTTCGCTCTCGAATCCGCGGGGGACGATTGCCTATGGATATACGGCAGGAGATCAACTCCAGACTTATCAGGTCAACTCCGACCCCAGCGTGGCCTTCGCCTATTACGACGACGGTTCGGTCAAGACGATCACGCGGTCGGGCGATAATCCTTTGACCTATTATTATCTTCTGACCGGCCAGAAGTCGCAGGTTGTCTATCCGAATAATTCCAGTGTAAACCTCAGTTATGATGATCAGGGGAGGCTGACGGGCATCATCAATAGGAAGCCGGATTCGAACGTGCTCTCGTCTTATTCCTATGGCTACGACTACAACCAGGCGACGGGCTCCTATTCCATGAAGGGCTATAGGACCAGCATGACGGATCAGCTGGCTCAGCAGGAGAAGTATTATTTCGACAACCTCTATCAATTGACGCGGGTGGACTATGGGAACGGCGACATGCACCAGTGGAGCTACGACGATATTGGGAACCGCGTGCAACAGACGGTGACGCCGGCCGGCCAGGGTCCGATTGTCACCAACTACACCTATTATCAGAATTCGCAGAGCCGAAATTCGCAGCTCTTAGCCTCGGACGGAACAAATTCTTACACTTGGGATAATAACGGCAATTTATTAACCAAAGGCTCGACTAACTATACGTGGGACTACGACGACAGGATGACCGGGATCAGCGGAGGGTCCGTGAGCGCCTCCTATGCCTATGATTATCAGGGGGAGAGGATAAAGAAGACGGTGGGCGGAGTGGAAACGGGGTATTTGTACCAAGCAGAAGATATGATAAAAGAGACATCGGGGGGAACGGTCACCAATTATCTTCATGGAATCGGGATCGACGATCCCGTGTATCTGGACAGGAGCGGGGCGAAGAGCTATTATTTTGGGGATGGATTGGGGAGTATCCGAGAGATGACGGACGCGACGGGGACCGTTCAAAACAGCTATTCATACGGTGCGTGGGGGGAATTGCGCGCTTCAAGCACGACCGTTGCCAATAGTTACGCGTATACGGGGCGGGAATTCGCGGAGGAGGGGCTCTATTTCTACAGGGCGAGGTATATGAATCCGGGATTAGGGAGGTTTTTGAGTAAGGATTCTATGGAACTTCTGAATGGGCTCAATCGGTATAGCTATGGATTATTAAACCCAGTAAATTATGTGGATTCGGATGGCTTTCAGGCGCAACAGACTCAGCTACCAAATTGCGGGAAAAAATGCCCACATTGGGTATTCACGGAATACGCAAACCTATGCAATATATCATCTAAGATTACCGATGCTTTCACGAGGCAATGCGTGGAAAAGAGATGCAAGGAAGGGGGTCCGAGGATTACATGCAATTCATGGCCGTGTGGTAAAATCGGAGGTCTTTTGGGATACGCGCCACGATCTGATAGCATCGTTCTCTGTCCGAGCAACTTCCCTCCTCCAGGTCAAGATCCTTGTCCAATGCGTATCATCGCCCATGAGATGCTTCATACCTGTAGACCAGGAGGCCCGGACACGAGATATGGCCCCGGCGATTCAGAAGAGAAGATAAGAGAACGCGCGCAAACGGTACCATGCAAATGAAAACGCTAGTGCTTATATTGTTGTCGGTAATGTTATTAGCTGTTATCGTGGGATGGGAGTTTGCCCTAGGAATAGATATGAGGCCAGAAATAGTGCGGAAAGAAAGCAAGATGCTTCCTCCTGGTTGGGTATATATTGAAACCCAATGGGTGGACACGATCATGGGTGCTTATCATGATACGTTGTCCGGAGCTTTCTTGGAGTTTGAAATTGGGCTACTAGGTTTACTAAGCCCCAGCGTTAAAGCGACCATTGCGGAAAAAGAAGGTGAATGCCAAGGATGGCCATATCGAATCGCTATAATCAAGGAAAGCCCAACCTCCATCGCAAAAAACGGTGATCTATTGATGGTGAGTTTCATGGTTGATGATCCGATATGGCAGACCTGGAACTTCTCGGCGCTGGTCGACACCAACTTCAAGCATCAGCGCGTGATGGATTTTATATTTGGCGATAACCAAACCTGGAGAGGCGTGATCAGGAAAAAACGGGGGTGGTCGAAGCGTGTTTCTCGAAAGCAAGTTCTCGCTTTAGAGGATAGGATAGAATGGCTGAAGGTGCAGGATATCCTTGGCGTCCCATGGAATTGTAGGGCTTGGCAGAACGGATTCAAAGTGGCATATGAATGCGATAGTGCATCTCCCGATAATGATCATGACACTTTTGACGCATGGCTGCTATTTGATCAAGGCCATTATTTCGTAGGTGCCAAGTTCGAAAAGGCAGGAGTCCAGGATTAGCAGGAATATCATAACCTATAGCTCTGCTTGGCCGGTTTTTTGAAGATATTCCAATATTTATTGGAAACGGGCGGGAAGAAGCTCGTCTATACGATCCAGGAAGATCCGAACGGCCGGTCGACCAAGTACTACTATGACGAGTTCGATCAGTTGGTCCGGGTAGTGGATGCCGAGGGCAAGGTGTCCCAGTTCCTCTACGACAAAGGGAAGCTCATCTAGGTGCTGGACGCGAACCTCAACTCCACGACCTACGAATACGACAACCTTCATAGTCTGGTAACCGTCCATCATCCCTCGGGCGCGACCTCGAGCTATACCTATTATTTCGACGGCCTGCTGAAGACGAAGACGGACGGAAAAGGCCAGACGACGACCTTTATCTATGACAAGCTGAAGAGGCTCAAGGAGAAACAGTATCCGAACGGGCAGAAAGTAATTTATACATTCTCCGGCGAGAATCTGGGTAACGTCCAGGACCAGGTTGTGAGCGAGACGACGACCTTTAATTATGATTCTTCCTGCCGGCTGAGCTCGATCGTGAACCCGCGGGGGACGATTGCCTATGGATATACGGCAGGAGATCAACTCCAGACTTATCAGGTCAACTCCGATCCCAGCGTGGCCTTCGCCTATTACGACGACGGCTAGGTCAGGACGATCACGCGGTCCGGAGATAATCCCTTGACCTATTATTATCTTCTGACCGGGCAGAAGCCGCAGGTTGTCTATCCCAATAGCGCAAGCGAGAACTTGAGCTACGACGACTGTCAATGGGCGTCCAAAAGTGTACCACCCCCTGAGATGTCAACGGGAGTGGAATAATCCCCCCCTCTTCGGGCTTTGAAATTTCCCCCCTCCCATGTTAGTTTTCTACGGTAGGAATTGCCCTTGATGTTGATCGTGGTCGCGTGATGAAGGATCCGGTCCAGGATGGCCCTGTCATCCTTCTTGATGTCTCTTACATCACTCCTTATACGCTTCCATGAAGGCTTCTTTTGAAATCCCAGATTGAGTCAGGATAGTGCGCAAGGTCGATTTCTTGATTATTGAGTGGCCGGGAATCGTCAGGGGTGTTGTGGTGCCGTCAGGGTTCTGGCGAAGCATCGAGACATGGTTGCCTTGCCGCACAATTTTAAAACCCAGACGTTCCAGGGCTCTTAAGACTCTTCGGATTGGCGCATCAATAGGAAATTTGGGCATCATCCCCTTACTTGGGTCTCCGCAATGAAGACTTCCAGAATCGAGGGATCTATCTCCAGCGCCTCAGGGCCAAAGCTCTCTAGATGGAACTGGATCGCGGACTTCACGTCAGCCAGCGCAGATTCGTAGGTTTCGCCCTGTCCGATGATTACGCCCTTTAGGCCAAGGGGATAGGCTACATACCCATCAGGATGCTTTTCCACCACTATCTTGAGGTCTTTCATGGGATTGCCTCTCCAGGATTTTTAAAATCCCTTAATATATTACCATCGTCAGGTTGAAAGTGCAAAATTGAAAATCATATCCAGTTAATGCCGAGGGCAAGGTGTCCCAGTTCGACTACGACAAGGGGAAGCTCATCCAGGTCTTGGACGCGAACCTCAACTCCACGAGCTACGAGTACGACAATCTCAAACGACTCACGACCGTTCACCATCCCTCGGGCGCGACCTCGAGCTATACCTATTATTTCGACAGCCTGCTGAAGACGAAGACGGACGGCAAGGGCCAGACAAAGACCTCTTCGCCGATGCGGCGGGCTTTTTTTACGTTTTGTGGCCGGCCTTTTTTGCCGCTTCCCGGAGATACTTAAGATCCTCCAGGTCCTTGGGCCGCCCACAGGCTTCCTTGTTCTTGATCAGGGCGGAGAGGCCGATGTAGTGCACGGTGACGTGTTGCTTCCGGACGAGTAAGCTCTGGGAAGACCTGTCCTTCCAGGCTTCGGGAAAATCGACACCGGAAATCGTATTGATCAAGTCGATGCGGTTCGGCGGATAGCCGAATTGGATGATCGTCCCCTTGGTCGCGAGCTCGGCGGGAGATCCTATCCCCGGCACCGGACCGGCCCAAAATTCCCGGAGAGCGGAAAACATGGTCCGGCAATTTTTCGGAGAGGATTCGAAAAAGATGTCGATATCGCCGGTGAGCCTGGCGAAGCCGTGATAGATCACAGCTTCCGCCCCGACGATGAGATAACGGACCTTGTGCTTGAAGAGGAGAGAGAGGAGGTCCTGGATATCCTGCGAAAAATAGGTTAGGGTCATTTGGCGTCGTGAACCTCCCGGATTCGCGAAGGATTTGTCCCATAAAATCTTTCGCGGAGCTCTCGGGCGATACGCTGACGCTCTTCGGGACTCAGGTTGATATAATACTGGATGTCCCAAGCCTCCTGTTCCTTAAAGCTTTTAAATATTTTCACGGCCTTGGGCATTCGCTTCATGCTTGTATTATCTCACACCGCGGGTTCGGATAAAAGCGCGTCAAGCGGCATATTGATTTTTCTCTAAGCCAGATTGATTTTTGAGACCGTAGCGGACATACTGTCCCTCAAGAAGAGTCGCCATGGGACGTTGGACGCGCCGGGAATTTCTGGAGGGAAGCGTAAAGGCCGCCGCGGCCGGAACGGCCGTGCTGAGCGCTTCCTGTTCGTCGGGATTGCAGAGCGGGCAAGATGGAAGCGGCCTCCGCCGGACCATCTCTTTGTCGGGGACATGGCATTTCCGGATTGATCGCGAGGATCAGGGGGAGAAGTGGGGCTGGCATGGAGCGGGCGTTCCCGGCAAGGGATGGGAGGATGTCGAAGTCCCGCACACCTGGCAGATCTCGGAGCGGACGGCCGACTATCTGGGAAGGGCCTGGTACCGCAAGGAATTTGACGCGCCTCCGTCTTGGGCCGGCTTGGTCGTCCGGATCGAATTCGAAGCCGTCTTCCACACGGCCCAGGTCTGGGTCAACGGCAGGAAAGCCGGGGAGCACATCGGCAAGGGATACACGGCCTTCGCTCTTGACATCACGTCCCTGCTCGAACTCGGCAAGCCGAACACGATCGCCGTCCGCGTCGACAACGCTTTCTCGCCGGGCCTGCTGCCCCGGAGCAACTCCTACGACTGGACCCCGGACGGCGGCATCACCAGGCCGGTCAGCCTCATCCTGACGCCCGCGGTTTATTTGGAGAACCTATGGGTCGAGGCTCAACCCGACCTCGAAAGGAACACGGCCTCCCTAAGGATCACGGCCGTCATCCGGAACGCCTCGCCGAAGAACTCCAAGGTCGAGATCGGCGTCCGCGTCCTCGAGGAGTCTTCGGGGCGGACCGTCCTGGAAAACCCATCCGCCCGCGGAGAGTCCGTCCCGGCCGGAGCCGTCCGGGAGGTTGGCCTTCCAGAGGCGGTCCTCGACCGGCCCAGGCTCTGGCATTTCGACCATCCCCACCTCTATGTCCTCGAGGCCTGGATCACCTCGAAAGGGAAAGGTGGCGACCGGCTATCCTCGACCTTCGGCATCCGCCGGATCCAAGTCCGCGGCACGGAATTCCTCCTTAACGGCGAGCCGGTCCGGCTGGCCGGCGTCGAGCGGATGGCCGGGAGCCACCCGGCTTACGGCATGGCCGAGCCCTCCTCCTGGATCGCCCACGATCATGGCGACCTCAAGGAGCTGAACTGCGTCTTCACCCGCGTCCACTGGCAGCAGGACCGGCGCGTCCTCGACGAATGCGACCGGAAGGGGATCCTGATCCAGGTCGAGGTTCCGACCTGGGGGTCCGACACTTTCAAAGGCATGGAGGGAAAGCCCTCGGCCGCGATCATGGAGAACGGGCTCGAGCAGCTCCGGGAGATGATCGGGCAGGACCGGAACCATCCCCTCCGTATTCTCCTGGGGGCTCTGCAACGAAGTCGGCGGGCAGAATCCGGCCGCCCAAGAATTCGTCCGCGCGATGCTCCACGAGGCCAAGCGGCTCGATCCCGACCGTCTTTGTTCCTATGCTTCGAATTCCCTCCACTATACGCCGGAACGGGACGTCGCCGGCGATATGGATTTCATCGAGTGGAACGAGTACTACGAAACGTGGTACGGGGGGACGGCCGCCGACATGAGACGAAGTCTCGAGGCCATCCACCGCGCGTTTCCCGAGAAGCCGGTCGTAATCAGCGAGTACGGCTTCTGCGCCTGCACCGAGGACCGGCCCGAGGGCGACGAGCCGCGGATCAGGATCCTCCGCGAACACAACGGCGTTTTCCGCGATTATCCCTGGGTGGGAGGCTTCATTTTCTTCTGCTATAACGACTACCGAACCCACATCGGCGATAAAGGCCTCGGCATCCTTAAGCAGCGGGTTCACGGCGTCGTGGACCTCTTCGGCAACCGGAAGCCTTCTTTCGAGGTCCTCCGTGCGGAATCCAGCCCGATCGAGGAGATGAGGATCGAAGAAGCCGGAGGCGGGGCGCTCGTGGTCGTCAAAACCCGAGGCACCGCCCCCGCCCATAAGTTGTCCGGCTACTCACTTCGCTGGCTGTGGTCGGGGAGGGGAAAGATCCCGCTCGTCCAGAAACTGCAAGCCTTGCCCGATCTTGCGCCCGGGGACGAAGTCCGGATGGCTTTCGAAGGCGGTGGTCGACCGGCAGGCTGCGACGGCCTGAGGGTGGATGTCTTTAGCCCTGCGGGGTATTCGGTCTTGACCCGCCGGGCTCAGTTCGTCCTTTGAGATACCGGACGAAATCCCTCTTCATCAAATATCCGGCCGTGGCGTAGAAGAGGCGTCTTGACGGCGGTCCGAGGCGCCGAGCGGTCAGCAGCCGGATATAGAAGGCCCAATCGGCCGGACTCGTGCGGCGGAGGAAGCGCGGGACGCGGCGGAGCGTTTTGAGCTTCGGCCCGCCCGATGCCGTCATAGAACGGATCGGCGGATCGGCCGGCGCGGAGGCCAGGAAGGAGCGGAGCCGCCTCCAGGATGGAGACCGGCCGTTGATGGCGATCGAGAGCGCCCGGTAGCCTTCGGCCAGCTCCTCGACCGACATCTTGGCCGGCTTGAAGCAGACGTGGGTCCGGTCATAGAGTTCCCAGTTGCGATGGAGGAGGCGGCCCTGCCGGTCCAGCCGCCGGTGGAGTTCCGTCCCCGGGTAGGGCGTCGCGACGTTGATGTTGGCGATGAGGATGCCCTGGCTTTCCGCGAAGCGGGCCGTCCGTTCGAAAATATCGGGCCCGTCCCCGTCCAGGCCGAGGACGAACGAGGCATGGACCGCGATCCCCCGGTCTTGGATGGTCCGGACTGTACGGGTGTAGAGGTCGGGAAGGTTGCCGGGCTTGTGGACGGCCTTGAGGCTGTCCTCGCTCAGGGACTCGAAGCCCACGATGAGATAGCGGCAGCCGCTTTGGGCCATGCGCTTGAGCAGCTCCGGATGGGAGCCCGCCTTGACCGAGGCGAATCCCCACCAGTCGACCCCGAGGTCCTTGATCCGATCGACCAGAGCCATACTCCAGTCGGTGTCGGCGAAGAGATCGTTGTCGACGATGAAGAAAATCCTGCGGCCTGGACTTTCCAGCCGCGTCGACATCTCGCGGATGACATTGTCCGGAGGGCGGAGGCGGAGCCGGCGGTCGCTCAACCTGATGTTGGCGCAGAAGTCGCAGTTGTTGGGACAGCCGCGGCTGGCTTGGAGCGTGCGGGCGAGGTAGGCGTCCCGCGGATAAATGTCCCAGCGGGCCAACGGCATGGATTCACCGGGACACGGGCTTCCGGCATAGGACGGCTTCGCCCGTCCGGATCGAAAATCGTTCAGGAACGCCGGCCAAGCCCGTTCGGCTTCGCCGGTGACGATGTGGTCGGCATGGAGCCGCGCTTCGTCGGGGAGCAGCGAGACATGGGGGCCGCCCATGACGACGGGGATCGAACGCGACCGGAAGTGAGCCGCCAGCTCATAGGCTCGGGGCGCGCAGGGCGTATGGAAGGAAAGGCCGACTAGGTCGGGCCTGGCTTCCAGGTCCACGTCGGCGACGTTCTCGTCCACGGCGCGAAGATGAATCCCCGCCGGCGTGCAGGCCGCTAGTACGGCCAGACCCAAAGGCTCGGAGGGCGAAAGGCGCCGGCCCAGGACCTTCTGGAACATGACCGCCGAGGTTTGCTCGGCCTCGGCCCGAGGGGAGCGGACGTTGATGAGATAAACGTCCACGAGGGGCGCCTACTTCGTCGGCGTGACCCAGAGTTCTTGGCCGGCGTAGATGATGGAATCCGGGCTGAGTTTGTTGATGCTTAAAAACTCGTCGAGGTCCATTCCGTAGAGCTTCGAGATGGAGAAAAGGGTTTCTCCTCCGACGACCGTGTGGCGGAGGGGCCCTTTGCTCCGGTTATTGACGATCAGGAGCGCCTGCCCGGCGGCCAGGCTGTCGCCCTGGAGGCTGTTGTCGGCCTTGATTTGCCCGGCCGTGGTCGCGAAGACGAGGGCCAGCTGGTCGAGGGCGTCCCCGCTTCGGACAACGTAGGTCGTTTTCTCGCCGGGTTTGGCCGCCGGGGCGCTTTCGGATGGGGCCTCGATCGGTACGCCCCTGCCCGGAATCTTGAGGCGTTGGCCGGGCCAGATCATGCCCACCCGCCGCATGTTGTTGAGACGGGCGATGGCCGCGACCGTCGTCCGGTATTTTCGGGCGATCGAGCCCACCGTATCGCCGCTCCGGACGTAGTGGACGAAAAAGGTCGCCTCGGGCGGGATCCAGCGGGGGAGCGCTCGGACGGCGGCCGAGACCTTTTCGCCGTATCCGGGCGGGACCTTGATGTCGTAATCGTACTCGGGCGTACCGTCGAAGCGGAGCTCGGGATTGTAGAAGGCGAGGGTGGACGGCTCGAGCCCCAGGTCCTGGGCGAGGGAGGAGAGCTTGACGGCCTGGCGGATGGTGACCGTATCGTAGCGGAGGGCCGGATCGGGCGGCGGAAGGTTGAACCCGTACTTGGCGGGGTCGTTGATGATGAGGAGGCAAGCGATCAACCGCGGCACGAAGCGGGCCGTCTCGAGCGGCAGCTGGAGGTAGAGGTCCCAGAAGTTGTCGAGGTAGTCGATCCGCTGGGCCCGGATGACGCTTTGGACGCGGATCTCGCCGCAGTTATAGGCGGCCAGGGCCGTCGTCCAGTCGCCGAAATAGGAATGGAGCTCGCCGAGGTACTTGACGGCGGCCCGGGTCGCTTTGAGCGGGTCCATCCGCTCGTCGACCCAGCGGTCCTGCTTGAGGCCGAACCGGTATCCGGTCGAGTGGATGAACTGCCACAGCCCGAGGGCCCGGGCCCGCGACAGGGCCCGGATCTTGAACCAGCTTTCGATCATGGGCAGCCAGGAGAGCTCCTCGGGCATGCCCTCCTTGCGGAGCTCCTCGAGGATCATGGGCCGGAAGAGGCCGCTCACCCGAAAGGCGTCCTCGAACGGCTTCCGCTCCCGTGTCTGGAAGGATTGAATCTCCTGAAGGACGTACTTGTTTTCGTCGAGCGGAATCGTCCGGTGGTTGTCGCCGACCGAGGCCGGCTTGGAGGCGTAAATTTGCTGGATTTTTTGAGCGACCAGCCGCCTGAGGTCGTTCTTGTCCTGGACGAGCGGAGAATCGGCCGGGACCTTGGCCTTGAGAATGAGGCCGTAAGTTTCGTCGAGGAGGGATAGGGCCTGGTCGGACTCGCCCCTCTCCCAAGCCGCCTGGGCGTCCTGGAAGGTGCTCAGGGCGTCTTCGAGGAGCGCGGAGGCGTCCTTCTCGGGCTCCTCGGACTCCTTGGCTTGGGGAGCGGGTTCCTCGGCGACGGGGGGCGGCGTCGCGATCGCCGGAGCCTGGGTTCGAGGCTCGACGGCGGGCGCGCCGGGCTGGGCTTGTTTTTTGGCCGCGTCCTCGGCTTTTTGGGCTTGAGTCGGCTTCCAATTGGGCTCGGTCTTTACGGCGCCTTTCTTATGAGAACAGCTCCCGAGGAAGGCCAGAACAAGAAGGATCATCGGCAGGAAGATACGGAGATAGTTCTTTCGCATGCCTTTCTCTCTCGGCAAAATGAACCGGAGGGGTATTATGCCATCCTTGTTCCGTTTCGACAATAGGAAGACGGGAAATCGTCAGCGCCGGATCTTGAGGATACTCCCTCCGTAAGTTCCAACGTAAATCGTCTTCTGGGCCTTGTCCGCGTCAAGACACTGGACGTATTTGGACGTCATCCCTTCGACGGATTTCGTCCAGGTCTTGCCGCTGTCCAGGCTGAGATAAAGGCCCGAAGGGCCGCCGGCGTAGACGGCTTTCGGATTGGAGGAAATGACCTTCACGCTATTGATATCGGCCTTGAGGACTTCGGTCCAACTCGCGCCGGAGTTTTCGCTTCTGTAGAGGCCGAGATCGGTTCCGGCGAAAACCCGGGACGGCGTCTTGGGATCGACCGCGAGCGCATAAAGCCGGGTCCCTTTGATCTTCCCGGTGATTCCGCTCCAGGCCTGTCCGCCATTCGTGCTCTTAAAGACAACCGCCGTCCACCCGGATCGGTCGCGCCCCTTTCGTCGCGCCGCAAGGGATGCTGTCCAGTGGAAACCGCCAATATAGATGATGTTTTCATTCTCGGGATCAAGAGCCAAGGCGTTTTGGTACGTCTGGTTTCCGAGAACGCGGGTTACCCAGGACTTCCCTCCGTCCGAGCTCTTATAGAATTTAATCCCATAGCCCAGTCCGTAAATGACTTGAGATGATTTTGGGCTGATGGTCAGGGCATAGACGAGAATACTCGACAGACGCTGCATCTTCTTTCCGCCGTCTACAGAACTGTAGACGCCATAATTGCTTCAACCGGAGGCGGTCGCGAAGAGCCAATCGGGATTTTCCGGGCACACGGCGAGACTTATAATATTATCGCAGGGCGACCCCGTCCCCGTCCTCAACCAGGTTTTTCCTCCGTTGCCGGATCTGTACAATCCGCAGCCGCTGACGGCTGTGTAGAGGACCTGGGAGGAGGAAGGGGCGGCGGCCAGGGTCGTGATGTTCATGGCGCTCAAGCCCTGATGGCTGGCCTTCCAGGATGATCCGCTGTTGTCGCTCCTAAAAATGCCGTTTGAAGTAGCCGCTAGGACCCGGCTGGACCCGAACAGAAAGTCCTGGGCCGAACCGCCGCACGCCTGGGGCTGGGTCCAGTGGAGCCCTCCGTCCAGGCTCCTGTAGATCAGCCCGGAGCCTCCGGCATAGAGGACTTGGGGGAGGGCGGGATTCATGCCCAAAGCCGTTAAAGGCTGGAGTTTTGTCGTCGCCCAGCTCGATCCGCCGTTCTCACTGCGCCAGATGGTCGTACTAGCGGCCAGGAAGACGCGGGTGGGATCGTCGGGATCGACCGCCGCATCACACGCGGCGCCGTCCAGGGCGGGCGAGATGTCCTTCCAGCTCTGGCCGCCGTCGTCGCTCCGACAAAACCCATAATAGTATTTATAGAAGGCATTCCGCCATGTCGTGCCGGCATAGAAAACGGCGGGATGCTTCTTGGACAGGGCGAGGCAGGTCATTGAGCCGGAGAGGGAATTCGTGCTGACTTTCGTCACCGTCCAGGTTTTCCCGCCGGTTTGGGATTTAAGGAAGGCCGGGCAGGTGGCCTCCCCTCGATTTGGGTCCGTCTGGAAGTAGCCGGCGACGTAGACCTCGTTTGGGTCCTTGGCATGGATGATGATATGCCCTGTGGCGTACCTCCGCGTGCCGAACTCGTACTCCTTCCAGGTCGCCCCTTTGTCGCTGGACTTGAAAATTCTCTCTTTGCCCAGGGCATAGATGACGTTCGGGTTGGAGGGAGCCGCGGCGACATCGAAGAGCTCGTAATCAAAGGCGGCGATGCTTGTCCAGGTTTCGCCGGAATTCGTGGAACGGAAGACCTGCCCCCTGTTGTAGGAGACGGCGTAGATTTCCTTAGGGTTGGCCGGGTTGGCGTCCAAGCCCCGGATATCCCCGCCGTAAGGGCCGATGACCGTCCTCGATTCCGCGGGCGGAGAGAAAGGCGGGTCGTCGGAAACCGCGCCCAGTCCGATGAAACCGAGGCAGGCCCAGACGCCGCAAAGTAAAAACATCTTTTTATTCATGGAAGAATCCCCCGTTTCATGGGAACCTGTGAACTGCTACGAACTTTAACAAAGATTGCCGCATATTGTCAACGGGCCGGAGCCAAACGGGGACTTTAGCCGGGACCTTGAATCATCAGCGCCGGATCTTAAGGATACTCCCTCCGTAAGTTCCAACATAAATCGTCTTTTGGGCTTTGTCCGCGTCAAGACACTGGACGTATTTGACCGTCATCCCTTCGACGGATTCCGTCCAGGTCTTGCCGGCATCCAGGCTGATGTAAAGCCCGGCCGGCCCCCCGGCGTAGGCCGCCTTGGGCGTCGAGGCTATGATTTTCATGCAGTAGATATCTGCGGACAGAGCCTGCGTCCAATTCGCCCCGCCGTCCTCGCTCCGATAAATACCGGCGTCGGAGCCGGCCAAGATCCGGTTCGGCGTCCCGGGATCGATCGCGAGCGCGCGAATGATCGTTCCGCCGACCTTCCCCGTGATGTGGGTCCACTTTTGGCCGGCGTTCAGGCTCTTGGAGACGATCGTCTCATACGTTAATGTAGAGGTATTGAGCCTGTGCCGTCCGCCGATATAGATGATATTCTCGTCCCGGGGATCCAGGGCCAGGGTGTGGCCCTCGCCCGGCACTCCGACCGAACGCGTCGCCCAGGTGGTCCCTCCGTCCGTGGACATGAAGAACGAGATCCCGTTGGAGAAGCCGGTCCCGAAAATGACCTGGGGCGAGGTCGCGCTGAAGGCCAGATCGTAGGCGAAGAGGACAGCCACTCGAGTCATTTTTTTACCGCCGTCTACAGACCTGTAGACGCCCGAGTTGCCTCAGCCCATGACGGAGGCGATGAACCAATCCGGATTGTCTGGGCGCACGGCGAGGTCGACGATACCGCCGCAGATCGTAGACGTTCCCTGCCTGGCCCAGGACTTCCCGCCGTTTGCCGACCGGGACAGCCCGATCCCGGGCAGGGCCGCGTAGACGACCTGGGGGGAAGAGGGCGAAACCGGCACGGTCTCGACATTCATGGCGCAGAGGTTCTGGTGGCTGGCGCTCCAGGATTGCCCGTTGTTGGCGCTCTTGAAGACGCCCGCCGAAGTCCCCGCCAGGACCCGGCCGGTGCCGAACAGGAAATCCTTGACCGTTCCCCCGATCCCCGTGAACCGGGTCCAATTGAG
Source organism: Candidatus Aminicenantota bacterium (assembly GCA_963702005.1). GTDB lineage: Bacteria > Acidobacteriota > Aminicenantia > Aminicenantales > JAFGBC01 > JAFGBC01. The sequence continues at coordinate 3,597,218 of OY969696.1, read as the reverse complement.
GCCGCCGTCCGGGCTTCGGAAACCCAGCGAGCTCCCCCCGGCGTAGACGAGGGAGGGATGGGCGGGATCGATGGCGACAGCCGACAGCGGTTCTTTAAGATCCGTCGACGTCCAGGTCGCTCCGCCGTTCGAGCTTCTCAAGACGTACCTGTCGGCGGTCAGGAAAAGGCGGCCGGGATCGCCGCGATCAGCCGCCAGCGCGGTCGGAATTTTATTGAGAGAAGGCGGCGAGATGTTTTTCCAGCTCTTGCCGCGGTTGCCGCTCCGGAAGACGATATAATGGTGTTTATACTTTGTATCCCACCAATCGCCGGCGACATAGAAGACGTCCGGGTGATCCCGGGACACGTCGAAGCAGGATAACGAACCCCAGCTGCCCGAAGGCGTCAGCTTCGTCGTCGTCCAGGTCTTCCCGGCGTTCCGGGAGATGAAGAATGCCGCGGAGGTGATCCAGTAGCGGTTCGGATCCGTCTGGAAAAAGCCCGCGACATAGATCGTGTCCGGATCCTTGGGGTCGACGGCCAAAGAGGCTTTGCTGTAGCAGCGGGTCCCGAACGCCCGAGCCGTCCAGGTCGCGCCCGCGTCCTCGGAAACCGATACGCCCTCCTGCCCGAGCACGTAGAGACGGTTGGGATCGGAGGGAGCCAGGGCGATATCGTAGAGCTCGCAATCGAAAGCGGCCAGATTCTTCCAGGACGCCCCCGAATCAGAGGATTTGAAGACTTGGCCTTGGTAGTAGGAAACGGCATAAACTTCTTTGGGCTTGGTTGGGTTGGCGGCTAAGCCCCGGATGTCCCCGCCGTAAGGCCCGATGACCGTCCTCGATTCCGCGGGCGGCGCGAGCGGTCCGCCGCCGGGAGCAAAATTCGGGCTCAGAAGAGCGAGCGCGATCAGGACGGCACAAGCCGAAAACGCGATTTTGCGGACGGACGGATACCCCTTTTTCATCGTGATTTCCTTTTGGCCGACCTCAATATATGCCGGCGGTTCGGGGGATGTCAACCCGATTTAGAGCGCGATCTCCTTGACGGCGAGCTTGTCCAAGTCCAAGCGGCCCAGACCAAGCTCGGCGGCTTTCCTGATCATCGGGACGTCGGCGGATTTGAGGTCTAGGCAGCCAGCGCCGTAGGCGTCCGCCGCGACCCGATCGGTCCCGGCGATGACCTTATCCGCCTTTCGCAGCTCGCCCGGTCCCTGGGGGCCGTTTGTCATCAGGAAAACGGTCGCGTCCGCGATGCACAGGACCGGCCGGCGCAGCGTGTTGAGGTCGGCGATGCACTGGGAGATGAAGGGGATGTCGCCGTACGATCCCTTGGTTCCGGACCCGGTGTGAAAGAACTGATTGGTGTCGCCCGTGTTGGCCCCCATCATGTTCTTGAGGTTCCCGGACATGGAGACACCCTCGTGGTTCTTGATGATGGGGAGGTCGATGAAAACGTCGCAGTCCAGGAGCTCTTTCACGACCTTGGCCTTTTTGAGGACCGTCCCTTTGGGAACGGGGACTTCGATGAAGTTTTTCGAGCATTTCTTGACCGAGGCGATCTCGGCGGCGTATTTCGCCGAAAGGGGTGTCTTGGTCCAGAAGTCGGGCGCGGGGTCGGTCAGGTATTGAATGGAGCCGGCCCCTGCCTCCTGGCAGGCGAGGAGCGCGGCCAGGACGACGTCGGCGTTCGTGTGGCTCCCCGGCAGACGCCACCAGAGCGGGGCGTTGATGAGAAGCCCGACCTTGGCCCCGGGCGTTACGAACTTCTTCATTCCGCCCAGGGTATCGATGGCTTTACGCGTCGCGGCGAAATAATCCGCGCCCTTGACGACCGCCAGGTCCGGCGGCGCGCTCGGCTGGCCCGTCACCCCGCGGGCCCCGGCGAAGCCGCCGACGAGCGCGGCCGCCCCGGCCGCCGCACCGGTCTTCAAAAAATCCCTGCGTCTCATTCCGCGATTCATGCTGACCTCCTTATTATCCTTAGAAGCGACTCAGGTCCTTTGTTTTTGATGCCAGCGCCAGGCGGTCCGGATGATCGTCTCAATGTCCGAGAGCCTGAGCGTCCAGCCCAGCAGGCGCTCGGCTTTCTCTTTCGATGCCAGCAGGACCGCGACATCCCCCTCGCGGCGCGGCCGCTTCTCGATCGAGACCTTGCGGCCGGTGACCTCCTCGGCTTTGCGGACGACCTCGAGGACCGAGTAACCCCGGTTCGTCCCCAGGTTGAGGACGAGGCTCTTGCCGCCCGCCATGAGCTTTTCGAGGGCGAGGACGTGGGCGACAGCCAGGTCCGTGACGTGGATGTAGTCGCGGACGGCCGTTCCGTCCGGCGTCGGGAAGTCCGTCCCGAAAACCTCGAGGGCCGGCGCCCTCCCCAATAAATGAAGGAAAATGTTGGGGATGAGGTGAGTCTCCGGGTCGTGCATCTCGCCAAGCCGGCCCTCGGGGTCCGCGCCGGCCGCGTTGAAATAGCGGAGCGAAACGTAACGGAGCCCGTAGGCCCGCCCGTAATCCTCGAGGATGCGCTCCACGAACAACTTGGTCCGGCCGTAGGGATTGATCGGCTTCAGGGGATGGTCCTCGGGAATGGGGATCGTTTCGGGGACGCCGTAGACGGCCGCGCTCGACGAAAAGATGAAATTCCCGACGCCCGACTCGCGCATGGCGTCAAGGAGGTTGAGACTCGTGTCGAGGTTGTGGGTGTAGTATTTGGCCGGGTCCTTGTAGCTTTCCCCGACCTGGATCAGGGAGGCGAAGTGGAGGACGGCGTCGAAGCGGCGCTTTCGGAAGGCGGCCCGGACCGCCTCCCTGTCCATGAGGTCGCCCTTGACGACGGCGACGGCCTTGCCGCCGGGGACGAGCTCGCGCCGCCCGGTCGAAAAGTCGTCGAAGATCGTGACCTCGACGCCGCGCTCCAAGAGCTCCCTCACGGTATGGGATCCGATGAATCCGGCGCCGCCGGCGACGAGGACTCTCATAGCCGTTTCCCTTCCACGATCTTCTTGGCGAGCTTGAGCCCTTCGGCCCGCGTCTCGAACCGGCTGTCGAGCTGGAGCTTGTAAAGGCGCTTGAGTATTTTTCCCATGCCCGGGCCGGGCGCGACTTTGAGCTTGATGAGGTCGCGGCCCATGATCAGGGGCTTGATCGTCTCCTTCGAGACGCGCAGCTCTTCGAATTTTCGGAGGAGCCAGCGGGCCTCGCGGTCCAGGCCCTTAACCAGCCGCTCGCGCCGGCCGGCCCGGTCGGCCGCGTCGAGGGCGACGACGAGCTCAATCTCGCCTCCGACATCCGCGGCCAGACGGCTGAAGGCCTTGCGGGTGACGCTCTCGCGGCTCTGCCAGAGCTCCGAGGCCCGGTGATGGGCCTTGATGATGAGCGGCACGACCTTGCTGAGCGGGTAGCCGTTCCAGGAGAAAATCCGGAAACGCTGAAAGGCTTTCTTGACCGTCTTCTCGCTAGCCAGGTCGTGGCCGTAGTTGATGATGACCATCCGGCCCCGCTTGAATTCCCACTGGGCCGTGCCGGGCTTTCCGGCGTCGTGGTAGAGGGCGGCCAGCAGCAGGGCGAGCTTCTTGGGCGCCGCGAATCCGAAGAGGTCGCCGAGCGTCTTGGCCTGGTCCACGGTCAGCTTGGTGTGCTGCCAGACCGTGTGGTGGCCGTACTCGTCCTTCTCGGGGTGGAAGACGGAGTCCTGGAGGGCCAGGGTCAGGCCGTAGAGCTCGGGGAAGAGCCGGCGCAGGACGCCGAGCCTGAACAGCTCCTCGAGCCCTTTCGACGGCTTGGGCGAGTTGAGGAGGATCTTGAAGAGTTCCTCGTTGATGCGCTCGACGCTCAGCCCGGCCAGGTCGATGTCCTTGGCCGTCGGATAAATGGCCGGGTCGACGGCGAAGCCGAGGACCGAGGCGAAACGGGCCGTGCGCAGGACGCGGAGCGGGTCTTCGGGAAAGGCGGACGGGTTGGTGAGGCGGATGATTTTAGCCCGGATGTCCTTGACGCCGCCGAAGGGATCGACGAGCGCGCCGTCCGAAAGGCGGAGGGCCATGCTGTTGCAGCGGAAGTCGCGCCGCTCGAGGTCCTTTTCGATCGGCAGATCCGGGTCCGAGGTCGCGGCGATATCCTTGTGGCCGCGCACCCCCGTCCCGCGCGGGGCGTCCTTGCGGGGGAGGGCCAGGTCGTAGGTGCGGCCTTGGACCGTGAACTTGATGATTCCGAAACTTTTTCCGACCAGGTCGACCCGGCCGTGCGGGGAGATCCGGCGCACGATTTGGCCGAGGCTGCGCCGGACGACGAGGAGGTCGACCTCCTCGGTCGGCGTCCCGCGCACGAGGTCGCGGACGAATCCGCCCACGGCGTAGACGTCGGCGCCGAACAGCCGGACGAAGAGGGCCTTGTCCCTAAAGGCCGGGCGGAGCTTGGCCATCGATCCCTATCTGCCCTCCTTGATGACGCGGAGGCCCGTGTAGGCGGAGGGCGGCGGCGTCTTTTTGGCCTGAGGATCTTTGGGCGCAACGGCGCAGGCCCCGACAGCTTGGCCGTTTCCCTTGTCGTCGACGGCCCACTCGGCCGCGTTGCCGCCTAAGCCGAAGATCATCTCGTCGCCGGCCGGGTCGAATTTATCGACCGGAACGAGGAGCGATGCCGCGCCCTTGAGCGTCTTGACCTTGTCGAGGAGGAGGCGGGCATCGTCCGGGTTGAGGGTGTAGCCGGCCCACCAGTCCAGGGTGTTGTCGGCGCCGCCCTTCCCTGCGAGCTTCTCGGCCTCGGCCGCGGTGGGAAGCCTGTACTTCAAGCCGGTCCGGCCGCTCAGCCATTTAATGTACTTTTGGGCCTGATCGAAGCTCATCCCGGTCGCCGGGTAATCATCCGTCCCGGGCTCGACCTGGTAGCTTCCGTCGAAGGAGGCCCACTGGGCCCGGGTGACCTCGAAGCGGCCGACGTTCAGCCCCTCGCTGAGGACCGTTTCGGGGGCGAGCGTGCCTTTGATCGTGACGCCGTAGCGCGAGCCGGCGTGCGCGAAGCCCGCCTTTTTGATTTGGAGGTCGAGAGGCGAGCCTTTCTTGAGGGCTTCGTTGCGGGCTGCTTCGGTCTTGAAGAAGTAGCGGTCGAACCAGGCCAGCTCTTCCTCGACCTTGCGCTTCTGGTGGGTCAGGAGGCGCAGGCCGTGAGGCTCGCCCGGGAAGCTGATGAAGCGGACCGGCGCCAGGCCGATCTGCTGGAGGGCTCGGTAGTACTCCCAACCCTGCTCATAGGGGACGTTGGTGTCTTCGGACCCGTGGAAGATGATGGTCGGGGTTTTCATGTTCTTGAGATGGAACAGGGGTGACTTCAGGATGTAGTGCTCGATCTCGTCCCAGGGCGTCCCCTTGAAATAGTAGTTGTCGAAGCTGACGCCGAAGGCGCAGTTGCCGTAGTCGCTCGTCCAGTTGACGTCGGCCGCGCCGACGCCGGCGACTTTGAACCGGTCGGTCCAGACGCTGAGCCCGATCGTCAGGATGCCGCCGTTCGACCAGCCCATGGTCCCGAGCCGGTCGGGATCGACCATGCCCTTCCGGATGAGGACGTCGATGCCCTTGGTGATGTCCTCGAGCTCGAGCTCGTAGTAGCGGCCCTTGATGGATTCAGCCCAGGCTTGGCCGTAGTTGCCCGAGCCGTGGTAATTGGGGAGAAGGACGAACGAGCCCTTCTGGGCCAGCAGATTGGGGTAGCTCGCCCAATTCTCGTCGAAGGCGTCGGAGTCCCAGCCGGTCGGGCCGCCGTGGATGGAGAGCATGAGGGGATAGCGCTTTCCTTCGATGTAGTCGTGCGGGTAGTACAGGACGCCCTCGACCTCCTCGCCCAGCGCGCCGCTCCACTTGAGGACCTCGGTCTTGGCCTTGGGCTTGTCCTTGAACCCGCCGTTGGGCTCGAGGAGGAGACGCTCGCCCTTGAGGACGGGTCCCTCCAGCGTCGCGACGTAATACTGGACGGGCTGGGAGGCCGTCGAATAACTGTAGACGGCCGCCGTCCCTTCCTCCTGAAGGTCGAAGCCATAGATATTGGGATAATGCTTGCCTTCGAGCTCCTTGTAGGAGTAGGAGTCTTCGGCCTTGACGTAACGACGCCATTTGGGGCGGGCCCCGTTGGCGAGCGCGGCGATGAACCCGTCCTCGCGGGGGAGGAAGCCGTAGGACATCCCCCAGCCCCAGTCGATCGGGACCTCCGCGTAGGACTTGGCGGCGAGGTCGTAGTAGTAGAGGATTTCGGCGCCGGGGCCCTCGTTCTCATAATCGCTCGTCTGGGTCCGGGTGAAGTAGAAACCCTTGGAGTCCCAGGCCCAGGCGAAGGAGGAGGGCTTGAAGCCGCGCTCGGGGAAGAGCTCGCTTGAGGCCCGGGTTTCGAGCTCTACGAGATAGAACTTGGGCTTGATTTTCTTGTCGACGCCGTAGCGGACGCTCTGCTCGTTCCGGGTCAGGACGAGCTTTTTGTCCCGGGAGAGCTCGATGTTCGTGATCTGGTCCGAGTTCGATGTGATCCGCTCGGCCTTCCGCGCTTTGATGTCGAAGACGAACAGCCGCTGGGGCGCCATGTGCTCCTGGTCCTCGACGACCTGGCTGGAGTCCTTTTTCTCCTTCTGTTCGAGCTCGAGCAGGGTCTGGGACTCGCGGGCCGCGAGGAGGAGGCGGTTCTCGTCGAGCCATTCGAAGGAGCTGACGCCCATCGGGAGGCCGGTCAGCTTCCAGGGCTCTCCGCCGCGGCGGTCGAGGAGCCAGACCTGGGCCCCTTCGGCCTCGCTTTTATCGCCGGGGACCTTGCGGGCCGAGAGGAAGCCGATGAACTTGCCCGAGGGCGACCAGCGGGGGGCGAAATCGCTCGAATCGCCCCGGGTCAGCTGGAAGGGCTCGGCCTCCTCCTTGAGCGAGGAAAGGAACAAGCGGCTGATCCGTCCGTCTTTGTCTTTATCGGTCGTGCTCTTCGTCCAGACGGCCCAGGCGCCGTCGGGCGAAATCGCGAAATTCCCGACCGATTCCTGGTTGATGAGGTCGTCCGCGGTCCAGGGGGTGAGGACCGGCTTGTCCTCGGCCCGGAGCGAGGGCGCCGCCGCGAAAACGGCCAGTAGGATGATAAGAGCGGATAGGATGGATAAACGTAGTTTCATGAACGTCTCCTTAGAACTTGGCGAGGAGGTCGGCGACGGCGTCCTTATGGACGAGGAAGGTCAGCATCTTGAGCTTCACGTAGTCGTCTCTGTAGAAAAAATAGCCTTTGAACCGGCCCTGCCAAGCCGTCTGCCAGGAATCCTTGAGGAGGAACCAGTCGCCATCGGGCCGCTTGGATATCCCGATGAGATGGAGGACGTGGTCGTCGGTCGAGGTCTTGTTCGCGAACCGGAACTCGCGCGCGTCCTGGTTGATGAATTCCCGCGGGATGTCGAAGCTCGGGATGACGGCGATGTCCTCGGGGCCGTAGTTGCCGGCCTCGGAGATGTCGCCGGCCAGGGCGACCGTGAAGCCCTTGGCCAGGGCGCCGGTCAGGGCGCCGTAGAATTCGCCGAGCGGAACGTTATAGTAATCCTGGCTGTGCCACCAGTTGTCGGGGACTCGATATTCGCCCTTCTTGTAGAAGGGGGTGTATTTGAAGCTTGTGAAGGCGACGTAATCGTCGAGGGGGAGCTTAAGGACCTGATCAAGGTATTCCTTGGGAGTCAGGCGGCGGCCGTCGAACTCGATCGTCTCGGGCGGAGGCCCCATGTGCTTATCCAGGATGACGCGGACCGAGGCCAGGGCTTTGGCCTCGTCCCAGTCGTTCCTGGCCTTGAATCCTTCAAGACAAGCCCAGAGTTCCTTGTGGAGGCTGTCGTGGTCGTAGGCGGTTGCGCCGCCCACGAGCCCTGTATAATCGGACTCGCGTACCGCGCCGTACTGTTTCATCCGCAGGATGACGGCGTTGGGCTCGGAGCCTTCCCTGAGGGCCGAGTTTCCTTTTTCGCGGATGAAGCGGCGCGCCTTCTCGACGAACTCCCAGTATGCCGTGTGCATCTCGGACAGCTTGACCTCGAGCCCGTAGAGGCGCTTGAGCTCGGTCTCGAAGAGCGAGGTCGTGGCGAATGACCAGCAGGTTGAGGTGTTGCCCTGCTGGACGGGCGGGGTGTGGTAGAGGGGCTTGAACTCTTCGAGGCCGCCGGGCTTCGAGATCCGGGCGAAGTCCATGGATAAAATCGTCTCGTCGGGCGCGCCGGGTTTTTGACGATAGACGGCTTCGTCCGCCGGCGCGGCCGGCTTCTCCGCGGGGCGGCAGGCCGGGGCGAGGAGCGCGCAGGCCGCCGCCGAGAATAGAATGAGGACGGGGAGGATTCGGATTTTAGCGTTCATGCCACACATTATAGATTAAAAAATGGTGCCAGACATCTATTTTCCGAATTACGGCGCGTGGTATCCGACGTCATCGTTTGATCTTTTCTTCCCGGGCGACGCCGTCTCGCAGGTCGAACAGAAGCCAGTTGCTTTTCTTGATGTCCGTCTTTTCCCGGGCCAGGAGGTCGAGGAACTCCTTGACGCCCAGCGGTTCGTTGCCGTTGCCGTGGATAAGCACGATGCTGCCGGGCCTGGCGGCCTGTCCTTTGGCAAGCCAGGCGTCGCTTCCGACCGGGATCAGGCCGAAGGCCGTGACGCGTTTGAACAGCGTCGTGTCTGAGACGAGGCCGGGAAAACGGAAAAAGGCGGACGGAACAAGCCTGTTTTCGATCATCTTTTTTTCGGTCAGCAGGATTTCCGCTTCGAGGTCGGTGCCTTTTTCCAGAAGGAAGTTGTCCCGCAGGGGGCGCTTGGGGTCGTAGCGGTGATGATAAGTATGATTGATCCAGTCCACGGAGATGTCCCCCGCTTGGATCAGGCCGAGGAGCCAGCGCAGGTCGTCGGGATGGTCTTCCATCCAGACGCCCGAGACGGAGATCGCCAGCGGCGCGGGTTTTTCGATCCCGGCCAGGGCGGCGGCGATGTCACGAAACAGAGCCCGGTCCAGAGGCTTTCGCGAAGGACAGAGATCGATCGTCAGGCTGACGCCCCGCTCGGCCGGCAGAAGGTGGGTAATGCCCGCGTCCTGAAGGGCCTGAGAATGGGCTTCGGCTTCGTTCAGAGCCCGAATGTAGGGGGCCGAAGCCATGGTCTCCCGAATCGTATTCAGCGCTTCTTCGTCGAGCTCGCCCGCCTCGGCGGGAACGATCTCGGTGGCCAGGCTGTCCGGGTCGACACCCAGGAAAAAAGAGCTGCCGTCCCGGCCGAACTGCCGCAGGATGATCATCTCTCGGCCCCCTGCGGCAGGCTTGAGAATGCCGAACCGAACGCGGTAGCCGCTGATTCCGTCCGGAGCAGTCGAGGGGACGGAGGGCGCCGCGCACAGGAGGGCGCCGAACAGGACTAAGATCTGCTCTGAAATTCGCGCCGGCATCGTCATTTTTTTCTTTCCTCTCTTAACTTATCCGGTTTCTCTATCAGATACAACCGGAGAAACGCGGGTATTCTCATGTCGAGGCGTCGAGCGTACCCTCACAGGGCCTTGTCTGGGCCGCCGCGTCCTTCGAGCCCCATACTCAGCGAAGCCCTGAGTACTAGAAGCCTCGTCGGTTGAGCCTGCGCATTTACTTGAGATCGGAATTGGAGTATCTTTAGGGACCCATGAGAATGACGATGAACTCTTCAAGACGGATCGGAAGAAGCGGCCTCGCCTTCCTTATCATCCTTGTCGGCGCGGCGCTGTCCGGCCTGGCCGCTCTTTCGGCCTCGGCCGACTCCCTCAAGCAGGACCTCACCATCTCGAATTACGAGAAGCAGATTCGGGGCTTAAGTTCTCAAGGCTTGACGCTCGCCTTCCAGCTCAGGATCGGGAACGCCTCCAGCCAGGCGTGTTACTTGATGCGGTACGAGTACAGGGTCCTCATCGACCAGACGGAATACCTCCGGCTGGACGTTCCCCTCGACAAGCCCATCCGGATCGAGGCGGCCGGGGAGACGCTTCTGTCCCTTCCGCTCAAGATCAGCTACGGGCTCTTATTCCAGGTCATTCCCGGCCTGAAGGCCGCGGACAAGGCCAACTGCTACATCACGGGCGCCATGGTCTTCGCCGACGAGCGGAGGCGGGAGGACAAGATCCCGATCGTCTTCGGGGGGGAGTTCCCCATCTTCCGCGATCCGGCCGCCGCCCTCCTTCCCCTCAAGATCAACGACCTGACCGTGGCCGGGGCCGATGTCGCCTTCCAGGTCAAGTTCAGCAACGACAACAGCTACGAGCTGTTTATCGACGCGATCCGCTTCAGCGCGAGCTTCGGTGCGCACGAGGTCGGGACGGGGGACATCCCGGGCGACAAGAACATCGAGCCGCGGGGCGAGAAGGTCTTCGAACTGCCGTTTCTGATCAGCTTCTTTGAGGTCGGCCAGCCGGTCTACGGCCTGCTCCAAGGGAGCGCCGTCCCCTGCCGGTTCCGGGGCGAGGTCGACGTCAGCACGGTTTGGGGGAAGATCACGGTTCCCTTCGACGTCCGCCAGACCCTGCTCATCGTCAAGCCTTCCTGAGCCTCTCGGCGCGGGAAAGGAGAAAAGCCATGGAAGTCCTTGAAGCCATCCGGACGCGGCGGAGCGTCCGCAAGTATAAGCCGACCCCTCTCCCGGATGATGTTCTGGGCCGGGTCCTGGAGGCCGTCCGCCTGGCGCCTTCGGCCAAGAACTTCCAGCCCTGGAAGTTCATCCTCATCCGCGATCCGGAGCTGAAGGCCAAGATCGCCGCGGCCTGCGTCAACCAGACGTTCATGGCCGAAGCGCCCGTCATCGTGGCGGCCTGCGGCCTGCCCGAGAAGAGCTACACCCGGATGGGGCGCACCATGAATTCCTGGCCGGTCGACGTCGCGATCGCCATGGAGCATCTTGTCCTCCAAGCCCAAGCCGAGGGATTGGGGACCTGCTGGATAGGCGCCTTTTACGAGGAAGAGGTCAAAGCCCTGCTGGGCGTCCCGGCCGAGGTCCGCGTCCTGGGACTGATGCCGCTCGGCTATCCGGCCGAGCACCCCGCCGCCCGCCCTCGCAAACGCCTCTCCGAAATCATTTCCTCGGAAAAGTACTGAGGCTTCCTCCCCCCGCGGGAAAGAAGCCTCGATAGAGAGATGGATTCCAGCGGATTCGTTCAGAACCAGTAGTTGAGGCCGACCGTAACCTGGAAGCCGCTCAGGTCGAACTTGTCGAACCCTTCGAAAGCGTCGGTGAACTTTCCCGCATTGACCAGGTGCTGCTTGAACTCGGCTTCGAGGGTCAGCCGGTTGGCGACCGGGACCATGAGGCCGGCGAACCAATGGTAGCCGAAGCTGAACCGGGTCTGCTCCTCGGCTTGGGTCGCCACGATCGGGTAAACGCTGACGTCGCCCAGTTTGGAGTCGGTAAAGATATATTCATCGCTGAAGTCGACCATGTCGCCGCGAAGCCGGACGCCCCAGATGTAAGCGCCCGCGCCTCCGCCGAAGTAGGGGATGAGCTTGCTCCGGCGGCCCAAAGGAAGGATTTTGATCGACACCTGGATGGGCGTCAGGGTGAACGAAAGCGAGTGGGAGATACTGAAATCGCCTTCATAGTACTTTGCGGGGAAGGCGAAATCGCCCTCGGTCAGCTGGTAGCCGACCCAATCCTTGTAGTACCCGGCTTTGACCCTGCTGTAGGTATCCACGCTGAAGACGAGGCTCAGCTCGCGGCTGAGGAAATATTCGTAGGAGATTCCCATGATCGAGTTCGTGAAATTGGTTTTCTTGAAGTTCATGTTGTCGAACTCGATCGTCCACAGGCTGTCCTTAAAATCGATCCCGTGCTGGGCGCGGGGGAAGAAGTACCCCGCCCTGAGGCTGAAGGCGTTGGAGAAGGCCAGGCAGGGAGCCAGTATCAGGACGGCCGCGATGATGGCGAAGCTCTTTTTCATATCGTTCCTCCTTGGAGACTTCATTATAGCTTTTTGCAAGTTGCGTGCCAATTTAATGATATCCGGCCCCAGGGAAGCAGGCCGGGGGGCTGTCCCGGAAACAGGTCACTTGTCCCCGGGGTCATTGACCCATTCGCCGACGCCACCCCGCCCTAAAAGGTGGGGATGAGATGCGACACTTTTGTACTCAGCCCTTTTTGAAGGAATGGGGCTGAGTGGGCTCAGGGTTAACCCCGAACAAGCCCAGCCTTGCAGCACTTATGGCTTCCATGAGGTAACATGATAGCGAAACGCACCTCCCTGACGGGTAATACTGTGATAGATTACACGTCGACTCAAATTCTTTTAAGGAGGTGCGCAGATGTATTTTATCGGTGTCGACCATCACAAGCAAGCCTCTCAGCTGACGGTTCTGGCCGAAGACGGACGGGAACTGAAGACGGGGCGCGTCTTCAACCTCAGGAGGAATGTCGAGACCTTCCTCAAGGGGTTTCATCCGTTCACGGCCGTTCTCGAAGCTGGGCGGTCCTCCTATGTGATGGCGGATCTTCTCAGGGAACTGGGCGGCGAGGTGAAAATGGCGAATGCGCTTCAGGTCAAAGCGATCGCCCATGCCCGGATCAAGACGGACAAGCGGGATTCCCGGACACTGGCCCAGCTTTTACGGGCGGACCTGATTCCGGAAATCTATCAACGAGGCGAGGCGAACCGGCAAGCGCAAAGAGTGCTGAGAGCCCGGGCCTATTGGGTTCGGATCCAGACGGAAATCAAGAACAAGATCCGGGCGCTCTTGGCTCAGCAGAAGGAAGAGATCCGGCTGGAGGTGGACAAGCGAACGGGCGGGCTGTTCAGCGGCCGCGGGATCGAGTTCCTCAGCCGGCTTCCCTTGGAGGGACCGGACAAGATGGTCTTGGACGATCTTCTGCGGGGACATCAAGAAACCCAAGCTCATATCAAGGCGTCGGATGGAAGGGTCCAAGCCTTGTATGGAACGATCGAGGAGGCCTCCCGCATCGACAGCATCCCGGGTTTTGCCACGACGCTGGCGGTACTGGTCGCGGTGGAGATCGCGGATATCCAACGGTTTTCCAGTCCGGCCCATCTTCACTCCTACGCCGGGGTAATTCCTTCGACCTATGCGTCGGGAGAGCGGACATATCATGGGCGGATCACCAAACAGGGGAGCGCCTGGCTGAGATGGGCGGCGCTGGAGGCGGTCTATCCGGCGATCAAGAAAGACCTAGGACTTCGAGTCCTCTACAACCGGCTGGCCAGGCGGAAGGGGCCGAACGCGGCCAAGATCGCGGTGGCGCGGCGGCTCCTGACCATTATCTATCGCATCTTGACCGAGAAAAGAACGTATCTCCCGGACATGAATCGATCGGCTGCCTAGGACGACACTTAACGGACTCGCGAGAGTCGCGTTCTCCATGAGGTTTAGGAGCCGAGACCGGATATTACAGTGCGCTTAGAGGCGCGGATAGAAGGGTGGTTCAAGAAACCGAGGCAGCCATAAGGAACGAAGATAAGAAAAAAGACTCTCGGGGCTTGCGTTTCGCCATCATAGAAGTGTCGATGGGTTGACTTTTACATCCCCCACCCCTTAATATGCCTGTAGATACCGGCCGATAGCGCCGGCTCAGGACCCATGCAAAGGAACAAGCAGACCTCGATCCTCAAGGTCGATCCCGACCGTGTCGAGACGGACAAGGTCGGGAAAATCGTCGGTGTCCTCAGCAAAGGGGGCCTGATGGCCTTTCCGACCGAGACCTTTTACGGGCTGGGCGCCCACGCCCTCATCAAGGACGCGGTCGAGGCCGTCTTCCGGCTCAAGGGCCGCGACCCCGGGAAACCCGTCTCGGTCATAGTCTCGGACCTGGCCATGTTCGGGCGCATTGTCGAGCCGCCTCCCCCGGCTTTTAAAGCGATCGCATCCCGGTTCTGGCCGGGGCCGTTGACCCTGATTCTTCGGGCCGTTCCCGGCATCCCGGACGACATCCTCGGTCCGGACCGGACCATCGGCATCCGTTATCCCAAGGTCGATTGGATTCGGGCGGTCGTCAAGGCCCTCGGGGCCCCGATCACGGCGACGAGCGCCAATATTTCCGGTGAAAAGGAACTTTATGACCCCAGGGACGTCAAGCGGGCCTTCGCCGGCCTCGTAGACCTGATCGTGGACGGCGGGCGGACGCCGGGACTGCTCGCGACGACCGTACTGGACCTGACCGGGGAGAAACCCCGCATTCTGCGGGACGGCCAGATCTCCCGTTCCGTCCTCGAAGAATATATCTAAGTTCCGGCTCATCGGGAAGCGGCGAAAATCCGCAAAGTCCGGGGCATTCCCGTTGTCTAATATTTAGGAGGCCGGTCGCGGGTAAGCGGCCGGGCCGGCCCAGACAGGCGGTCAAGGAGGCAACGCATGAACCTCGAGAGGCTTTTCAGACGGCGGAATTCAAAACGGGCTTTGTTAAGGGCAGGGGCGCTCGTCGCCCTGGCCTTGTTTGCCTATTTAAGCGCGCCCGGAGCGGCTTTCGGCATGATAGTCACCAAGAATATTCCCTACGTGCACATCCCCGGCGTCAAGCTGAACCTGACCAGCCTGGACATCTACGCCCCCGACGACGCCAACCCGAGGAACTTGCTTCCCGTTATGATCTACATCCATGGCGGGGCCTGGTCCATGGGCGACAAAAGCCAGGTCAACCTCAAGCCGACGGCCTTCACCTCGAAGGGCTACATTTTTGTTTCGGTCAATTACAGGCTGACGACGTCGAAAATCAAATTTCCCACCCATGCCTATGACATCGCCAAGGCCGTCGCTTGGATCTACAGCCATGGCTCGGTCTATTTCGCGGATCCCCGGAAGATCTTCCTGATGGGGCACTCGGCGGGCTGCCATCTCGTGGCGATCGTCGCCACCGACTCGACCTATCTCAAAGCCGAAAAACTCAGCCTGAAGAATATTTTGGGCGTCATCGACCTCGACACCCAGGCCTATGACCTTCCCCGCCTGGCCCAGGGATACGGGGGCCAGCTGCCCGAAGTCTATACCTATACGTTCGGAGACGATCCCGCCGGCTGGGCCTCCGCCTCGCCCATCGCCTATGTCAAGTCCGGCCGCGGCATTCCTCCTCAGATCGTGGCCTACAGCGGGGGCATCGGGGGGGTGGAAGACACTCAGAGGAAGGAGCAATCCGAGGCTTACTTTCACGCCCTGGGCAAGGCGCACATCATGACGCAGCTCGTCCCGGCTCCGAACAAGACCCACGCTCAGATCAACCTGGAGTTCGGAAAGGCGGGCGACCCGGTCACCCAGGCCTGCTTCGCCTTCCTGGCCCGAATCTTAAAAGGAACAATATAGTTATTTGACCTTGGTGCCGGGGGCGACCTCGCGGTCGAAGAAGGGGATGACGGCCTTGCCGTCGGGCGACACGGCCGCGAGCAGCATGGCCTGGGACTCGACGCCGCGGATGACGGCCGGCTTCAGGTTGGCGATGACGATGAGGCTCTTGCCGAGGAGGTC
The DNA here is from genome assembly GCA_963702005.1 of Candidatus Aminicenantota bacterium. Taxonomy (GTDB): domain Bacteria; phylum Acidobacteriota; class Aminicenantia; order Aminicenantales; family JAFGBC01; genus JAFGBC01. The sequence continues at coordinate 3,581,787 of OY969696.1, read as the reverse complement.
CTCGGGGGCGTAGGTTTCGGCCACCCCCGCCACCATCTGCCGCTTCTCGGTTCCCAGGTCGACCTCGAGCTTGAGGAGCTTGTTGGCGCCCGCCACCCGCTCGGCCTTGACGATCTTGCCGACCTTGAAGTCCATCTTCTGGAACTCTTCGTAGCCGATCTGGTCCATGGTTGTCTCCTTTTTAGCCGGCGCCGCTTGGGGCGGTGCCGGAGCATTCTCCGTCCGGGCCTGCTCCTCGCCCAGGAAGTCCTTGAGAGCGACCCGGGGGAAGAGAGGCTGCGGCTCCTTGATCTCCTGCTCGGCCTTCCAGTCCTCGAAGGCGAGATCCCCGAAACAAACGGATGACGGAGGCTTCTTCTCGCCCAAAAAATCCCAGACCTTCTCCGCCGTCTTGGGCATCACCGGATAAAGCAGGTAGGAAATGGCGCGGACGGCGGCGGTCGCCTGGTATAAAACCCGCGCCAGCCGGGGCTTTTGGGCCGGGTCCTTGGCGATCTTCCAGGGCTCGCGATCGGCCAGGTACTTGTTGACCGCGTTGAGGTACGCCCATATCTCCTCGAGCGCTTTATTGATCGCGTATTCGTCGTAGAGCTCTAAGACGCGCGGCTTGAGCGCCCCGAACTCGACCCTGAGCTTGGCGTCCTCTTCGGCCTCGCTCCCGCATTCCCCGATTTTTCCCCCGAAGTAATTCCGGATCATGGTCAGGGTCCGCTGGACGAGGTTCCCGAGGTCGTTGGCCAGGTCGGAATTGACGCGGTTGACGAAGCCCTCGTGGGAGAAATTGCCGTCGAGCCCGATCGGGACTTCGCGAAGCAGAAAATAGCGGAGGGCGTCGGGACCGAACACGCTCAGGATTTGGTAGGGGTCGAGGACGTTCCCCTTGCTCTTGGACATTTTGGCCTCGTCCTTGAGCCACCAGCCGTGGCCGAAGACGCATTTGGGGAGGGGAAAGCCGCCTGCCATCAGGAAGGCCGGCCAGAAGATGGCGTGGAAGCGGAGGATGTCCTTGCCGATGAGGTGGAGGTCGGCGGGCCAGAACTTATCGCAGAGCTCGGGCTTCCAGCCGTAGCCGACGCCGGTCAGGTAGTTATTGAGCGCGTCGAACCAGACGTAGATCGTGTGCTTGGGGTCGCCCGGGACCGGGATGCCCCACTTGACGGTCGTCCGCGTGATGCTAAGGTCTTTGAGCCCCTGGCGGACGAAGCTCGCGACCTCGTTCATCCGGCTGGGCGGCCGGACGAAGGCCGGGTTCGCGGCGTAGGTGTCGAGGAGCGGTTGCCGGTAGGCCGACAGCCTGAAAAAATAGGATTCCTCGGATACGACGCCGGCCTTGCGGCCGCAATCGGGGCAGATCTTGGTCCCGTCCGGCTCGAGCGGGACGTCGTCGGCCAGGAAGTTCTCTTCAGCGACGCAGTACCAGCCTTTATAGGTTCCCTTATAGATGTCGCCTTTGTCGAGGAGCCTCTGGAAGAGCTGCTGGACGCCCCGTTCGTGAAAGTCCATGGTCGTCCTAATGAAAAAATCGTAGTCGATGTTCAGCGTCTTCCAGAGGTCCAGGATCCGGCCCACGACCTTGTCGGCGAGCTCGATCGGGGTCAGCCCTTTCTCGGCCGCGGCCTTCTCGATCTTCTGTCCGTGCTCGTCCGTCCCGGTCAGGAAGAAGACCTCCCGGCCCCGGAGCTTCTGGAAGCGGGCCAGGGCGTCGGCGATGATCGTCGTGTAGGCGTGACCGATATGGGGGACGTCGTTGACGTAGTAGATCGGCGTCGAGACGTAGAACGTCCCGGCGCTCTCAGAGTTCTTTGCCACCGGTCAGCCCTCCGCGGATCAGCATCATCGCCTCGGCCCGGGTGGCCGGTTTGGTCCGGAACGAGCCCCGGACGGCCGAGGTGACCGTGATCGACCTCGGCTTCTTGGCTCCCCTCATCGACATGCACATATGCTCGGCCTCGATGACGACCATGACGCCCAGGGGATGGAGCCGTTCGTCGAGGAGGTCGGCGATCTGTTTAGTCAGCCTCTCCTGGACCTGGAGGCGGCGCGAGAAAACGTCGATGACCCGGGCGATCTTGCTCAGGCCGACGATCCGGCCGCCCTGGGGGATGTAGGCGACGTGGGCGACCCCGGCGAAGGGGAGGAGGTGGTGCTCGCACATCGAGTAGAGGGGTATATTCCGGATCAGGACCATTTCGTCGTGCCGCTCGCTTTCGATGACGGAGAGTTCGGCGGCCGGGTCCTCGTTGGTCCCGCCCAGGATCTCCTCGAACATCTGGGCGACGCGCTGGGGAGTGGCCTTGATGCCGAGCCGCTCGGCGTCCTCGCCGACGCCCTCGAGGATGAGACGGACCCCGCGCTCGATCCGCCCGAGGTCCATCGTTTTCTTCGGGGTCTTTTTCGGTTTCACGATCGTTTGTCCTTGTCGGCCTGCTTTTTCCCTTGAGCTTGTTCGTAGGCGCCGAGGGCGGCTCGGATGACGTCCTTGAGCGGGAGGCCGCTCGCCTTGGCGGCCTTGACGCAGTCGGCATACTCGGGCTGGACGTTGACGGGTTTCCCCTCAAGTCGGGAGACCTTGATTCCGATCTCCCCGCCGCTCACCCGGACTTGGTGGAACTCCCGCTCCAGAACCCTCCGTTCGACCGGAAAGTACCGGACGCCGATCGTCGTCGTTTCTCTGAAGACGGCGTCGATCAGGCAGTCTATTTTATCAAGGGGGGCGAGGAGCGTCAATTTTGTCCCCAGCCGGTTCTTCTTCATGACGACGGGGGAGAGGGTCGCGTCGAGGGCGCCCAGGCGGAGGGCTTCGTCCAGGAAGTGGGCGAGAAGCTGGGGGGTCGCGTCGTCCACGGTCGCCTCGACGAGGTAAATCTGCTTGCGGGGCTGAAACCGGGCGAGGTCGCCGGCGTAGGCGCGCAGGATGTTGGGAAGCTCACGGAGGTCGCGGCCGCCCGCGCCGTACCCGATCCTGTCATAGACAAGCTCGGGGAAGGGGAGGTAGGCCCGGGCCAGGGTGGAGACGATCGCGGCGCCGGTCGGCGTCACAAGCTCCTCGGCGGCGTGGGCGGAGTAGACGGGCGCGTTCTTGAGAAGCTCGGCGACCGCGGGCGGGGGGACGGGAAGGACGCCGTGCGAGGTCTTGACCCAGCCGCTGCCCACGTTCAAGGGCGAGCAATAGATCGCGCGGATATCAAGTTCTTCGAGGAGGACGCAGGTCCCGATGATATCGATCAGGGCGTCGTCGGCCCCGGCCTCATGAAGGTGGATCTTCCGGAAAGGCCCGCCGTGGACCTTGGCCTCGGCTTCGAACAAGCGCTTGAAGATGGACAGGGCGTTATCCCTGATCGCGGCGGAAAAAGGGATCTTGCGGATAAAAGAGGCGACGTCATCCCAGGTCCTCCCGTGGGCGCGGCGACGGACTTCGACGTCGACCTTGAGGCCGCGCAGGGCGCCGCGCCGGACATCCTTGGCCTCGATCCGGACCGGGAGCTTAAGGGCGGCCATCCGCCGTTTGAACAGCGCGGGCGGGACGCCCAGGTCGAGGAGCGAGGCGAGGATCATGTCGCCGCTCAGGCCGGCCGTCGCCTGGAAATAGACGTAACGCATGGGCTAAGAATATCATAAAAAGGCGAAGCTTATCCATTTTTGAGCACGAAAGCTTTACAGGCTGCCCCGTGGCTTGCCACGGGGTGGAATGTATGCCTTGCCGAGGGGGTGATAAGGGGGACCGGAAAGTCCCCCTTATCCACAAAGGCCCTTGCTCGGGAGTGTGGTAAAGTATATGGGTGACGCTGAAACGGACGAGTCATTCGGTCTACGACACGTCCTACCATCTGGTCTGGTGTCCGAAGTACCGGAAGAAGATATTCGAGCGGGTGGAAGTCCGGGAACGAGCGAAACAGATCGTGGGAGAGATTTGCGAATCGTACGATATTGAAATCATCGAGATGGAAATTACCGAAGATCATATTCATTTGCTAGTATCATTTCCGCCATCGCGATCGATCGGGGAGGTCGTCAGGATCATAAAGAGCATGAGTGGGAGGGGGTTGTTTCGCGAGTTTGCGGGCTTGAAAAAGAAGCTGTGGGGCGGGGAAGTGTGGGAGGACGGATATTTCGCAAGGACGGTCGGAGACCGGATGACGAGGGATGTGATCGCGAAGTACATCGTCAGTCACCGAGAACTGGAGCAAGGGCCTGCGCAGCTGGCCTTGAAGCTGCGCTCCTAATGCCCCGCGGCTTGCCGCGGGGATCTTTACTTAACAGATGGAAAAAATATAATGAGTTGCCAGAAAAAAACGAAATGAAAAAGCAGCTCCTTTTTAATCCCCTTCGCGGGATTCCACGGACGTTAGTCCGTGGAGGAATAGCGAATTCCCCGCTTCGGGGACCGGCGCTCCAACGCCTGCAAAGTGTAGATCCCACGGACGTAAGTCCGTGGAGCTTCAGTGAAGCAGGAAAAATATTGTATAATACAGTAGGAACGATTAGAGGCGCTGGGAAATGACCGGCAAAAACTTCTTCAACGCTGTCGTCAACGGCAGGGTCGATATCCTGAAGGAATTCCTGGCTTTCCTCAGGGCGATGAAATCGGATTATTGCGTCATCGGTGGGTTGGCCGTCAACGCCTACGTCGAACCCGTGGTCAGCCTCGACCTCGATGTCGTCGTCGCCGCGGATTACCTTAATAGAGTGCGGAGTACCGCCCTAAAAAGGGGTTTCAAGGTCGAGCCGTTCGAGCACAGTCTGAATTTAGCAAAGGCCGGATCCGATCTTCGCATCCAGCTTCAAACCGACGCCCGCTACCAAGATTTTATTCCTCGCGCCGAGCTTAAAAATGTGCTCGGATATCGGATGAAAGTCGCGGCCGTTGAGGATGTTTTGAAGGGCAAGGTCTGGGCCTTCCTGGACGAGACGCGCCGCAAAAGCAAGAGACAGAAAGATCTGGCTGATATCATGCGGCTGGTGGAGGTCTTCCCCGGGCTTCGACGACGCATCCCTTCGGCGGTCAGGACGTTATTGAGATGAGAAAAGAGCTGAGGGCGATCGCGCTGCGCTGGATGGTCGAGCTCTGGCAAAACGGGAACGCCGAGGCCGTCGACAATCTCCATGCCCCAGGCTTCATCGATCACAGCCCCGGCAGCCGGAACGCCGACAACGAGGGGTTCAAGTCAGGGGTCAGGAGCCATTACAAAGCGTTCCCCGATTTTTATGCGGCGACCGAGGAGCTAGCCATCGACGAGGCGGCCGGCAAGGTCACCATTCTCTGGGCGGCGACCGGTACCCATGTCGGCGAATATCTGGGCGTTTCCCCCTCGGGACGGCGGATCGCCTTTCGCGGCATCGAGATCCTCAGAATCGAGAACGACAAGGTCGTCGAGCGCTGGGGCGAATGGGACGGCATGGACCTGTTCGTCCAGCTCGGCCTCTGGAAGGGTTGACCGGGGCCTCCGGGCGTCCTCGACCTCGGGCCGGCGGGGATCGGCGTCCGTCCAAAGCGCCAGGAAGTGCTCGTCGTGGAGGGGTTCATGAAAAAGAAGGTGCGGCTTCTTCCGATCCTGGCTCTTTTCCTGCTAATGGCCGGTTCGGCCGAACAAAGGCCGGGGCCTTGGCGACCGGCTTCGAATGGCCCTCTGCCGCCGAACCCCGCTCGGCAGCCGGATTTTGGGGACGTCCCGCTCTACTTCATTCAGAATCAGGGCCAAGTCGACGGCCAAGCCCTCTTCTATGCCGACGCCTCGTCCTATAGGCTGTGGCTGACCGGATCGGGGTTGGTGTTCGAATCTTGGGCCGGCCGCGGAGCCGATATCCATGACGTGCGGAGCGCCGTTTCCATGCTTGCGTTCTTGAATGCGAATCCGGCGCCCGCCGTCAAGGCCGTTGATCCGTCCGATTTCAGGGTCAACTATCTTATCGGGGACGATCCGGCCCGTTGGAAGGTCGACCTGCCGACATCCCGGGCGGTTGTTTACGAGGGGCTCTATGATCGAATCGACCTCAAAGTTTACGGCATCGAGAGGGAGATCGAGTACGACTGGGTCGTCCATCCCGGCGGGAGGATCGGGGATATTCGCTTCGCCTACCGGGACTTCGAGAAGACGCGGATCGATGCCGACGGAAACCTTGTCGTCGAGACAGGCTGCGGAACAATCGTCCACCGCCGGCCCGACAGCTTCCAGGTCGTGGACGGCCGCAAAGTCCACGTTGAAGCCGCGTTTGTCGAAGCCGGTCCCGGCGAATACGGGTTCCGAATCGGCGTCTATGACCCCGGCCGCGACCTCTTCATTGATCCTCTAGTCCTTGCTTTTTCGACATTCCTGGGAGGGAGCGGCAAGGATTGGGGCAGGGCTTTAGCCGTGGATGCCCAAGGGGCTCTCTATGTCACGGGCATGACCGACAGCACCGATTTTCCGGTTAAAAGCGCCCGCCAGACCGGCAACGGCGGCGGTTTATGGGATATCTTCCTGACCAAGTTCGCCCCGGGCGGAAAAAGCCTGGTTTTTTCCACTTATATCGGCGGATCCCGAATCGACGCCGGCAGAGCGATCGCCTTGGGCAAGGACGGCTCGATTTACCTGGCCGGGGAGACCGAGAGCCCCAATTTTCCCCTCAAGAATCCGATCCAGGACGAGATCCTGAACGAACGCTCCGACGCCTTCGCCCTGAGGTTGACCAAGGATGGGAAGGGCCTCGTCTATTCGACCTTCCTCGGAGGGCCCGACCAGGATTTCGGCTACGGAATCGCCGCCGACGGGGATGGAAACGCCGTCGTCGTCGGCAGCTGCGGCAAGGGGTTTCCGGTTAAGAACGCCATTCAGTCGACGTTCCGCGGCGGGATCTACGACGGATTCGTTTCGAAGATCGTTCCCAAGGGCGGCGACTTCATTTTTTCCTCCTATTTGGGCGGAGGCGGAATAGACAACGTCAATGGCGTCGTCCTGAATGCGAGGGGAGAGATCTATCTGACGGGCCAGACCCCTGGGAAGGGATTCCCGGTCCACAAGGCTTTTCAGAAGACCTTTGGAGGCGGAACCTCAGATGCCTTTTTCCTCAAGCTCTCGCCCTCGGGACAGGCGTTTGACTTCTGCTCGTTCTTGGGCGGCGCGGGCCTCGATTTCGGATCATCCATCGCCCTCGGACCGGACGATACGATCTATATCGCCGGTGAGACGGCGAGCGCTGATTTTCCCGTCAAGACGCCCTATCAGAAAACGAATCGGGGGGACGAGGACGGGTTTCTGACCAAGCTGGCCGCCGACGGCCAAAGCCCGGTCTATTCGACCTATATCGGCGGCAAGAACATGGACAGGCTGCTGGGCGTTGCCGTAGATCCACTCGGCTACGCTAGTGTCGCCGGCTACTCCGACGGCGGGCTGTTTCCCGTGTCGGGCCTCGAAACGCCCGCCGCCTATCCCGGATTACAGGGAATCATGGCGGTTTTTAAGCCCGACGGGAGGAGCCTGGTCGGGTCCAGGTGTCTCGGCGGGTCCGAACTAGACCGTTTCTACGGAATCGCCGCGGACGGAAAGGGAGGCATCTATGTGACCGGTGAAAGCTGGAGCTCGAACTTCCCGGTCAAAAACGCCCTCCAGCCCAAGAAGCGCCTCTACGGCGACGCCGTGGTCCTAAAATTCACGCGTTGACGAATCCCTCGGCGTTGCGGACCTCCAAAACTGACGGCCCCGGCCGCCGCAGCTCCGAGAACGGAGGCTTCAAATCCGGGATCCGCGACCACTCTAAAGCCTTCTTCCTTGTCCAGCTCGGCCTCTGGAAGGGCTGATCTCAGATCGCGGCTTCGAGCGCGGGCAAGATCTCGCCGGACTTCCCGCGCAGGAATAGGTGGGACATCTCGGTCAAGGGCGTCGGCTCGGGATTAATCTCGATCAGGCCTGCCCCGGCCTGAACCGCGGTCAGGGGAAGGGAGGCCGCGGGCTGAACATAGGCTGATGTTCCTACGACGAGCATGACCCGGCAGGCGGCGCTCAGGGTGAAGGCCTTCTCCAGAACCTTCCGGTCCAGCATCTCTCCAAACCAGACGACATGAGGCCGGAGAAGGGCGCCGCAATTCGGGCAGCGGGGAAGGGATTCCTCCGCCTGCGCCGCTCCGGGCTCGAACACCGTCCCTTCTTGTGTGCAGCGGGTTTTCCAGATATTTCCATGGAGTTCAATGATGTTTTTTGAGCCGGCCTTGGCGTGGAGTCCGTCAATGTTTTGGGTGATGATGTCGAGCCGGTCGAAACGGGTCTCCCAACGGGCAAGGGTCGAGTGGCCCGGGTTGGGAGCGACGTCTCGCATCAAGCCGCGGCGCCAGCGATACCACTCCCAGACAAGCTTTGGATCGCGTGCGAAGGCCTCCGGGGTGGCCAGGTCCTCGGCCCGGAACCGCTTCCAGAGGCCGTCCTTCCCCCGAAAGGTAGGCACGCCCGATTCGGCCGAGATCCCCGCCCCGGTCAAAACGGCCACGGTCTTGGCCTTCCGGAGAAGATCGGCCGCGGCTTCGAGGAGACTTCGGTCCATGGATCGCTTCCGAGTCTTTCCAGCATAACGCGTCCGGCCGAGAAAAACAAATCCGCCCAATGGAGCTGTCCAAAAAATTATTTTCAATCCCCTTCGCGGGACAGGCGCTCCGACGTTGGCGAAGCGCAGAGCTGCTGAAGTCAAAGTGCGGAGCTTCGGTAGCGAATTCCCCGCTTCGGGGACAGGCAGCAGCCTTGCAGCACTCAGGGCTTCCATGAGTGTCGAGGGGTTGACTTGGCCTCCCCGGGCATTATATAGATTAGGTTCGTCCAAGGAGGAACGTCATGGCCAAGTCGAAGGCAAGAGTTCATAATAAAACCGCTTCCCGGAAGGCGGCCATCCGCCCCTCCCCTCCGCCCCGTGCCGATATCGGCATCCTGGGCGGGACCGGCCTCTACGAGATCGAGGGCATCCGGGACATCCGGGAGGTCAGGCTTTCGACCCCCTTCGGGAGGCCTTCCGACGCCTATATCATCGGTAGGCTCGAGGGAAAGCGGGTCGCCTTCCTGAGCCGCCACGGCCGGGGCCATCGCTTCCTTCCGGCCGAGGTCAACTACCGCGCCAACATCTTCGGGTTCAAGCTTCTCGGCGTCGGACGCATCATCTCGGTCAACTCTGTCGGGTCCCTCAATGAGGACATCGAGCCCCGGGATATCGTCTTCGCCGGCCAATTCTTCGACCGGACGCGGCGGCCCAATACATTCTTTGGAAACGGAATCGCGGCCCACATCTCCTTCGCCGAGCCCGTTTGCGCCGACCTTTCCCGCTCCCTCTACGAAGCCGCCCGCGGCCTCGGCCTCCGCTCCCACCTGGGCGGGACCTATATCTGCATCGAGGGTCCGGCCTTCTCGACCAAAGCCGAATCCAAGGCCTATCGCCTCTGGGGAGGGTCCGTCATCGGGATGACGGGCGCGACCGAAGCCCGCCTGTCCCGGGAGGCCGAGATCTGCTACACGACCATGAACCTCGTTACCGACTACGACGTCTGGCACGAGGAGGAGGAGCCGGTCACGGTCGAGATGATCCTGGATAACCTTAAGCTCAACATCGGAAACGCCAAGGCCGTCATCAAGAAAGCCCTGGCCGCCCTGCCCCAAGCGCGGGGAGCGGCCTGCGGCTGCGCGACGGCGCTCAAAAACACGATCGTGACCCGGCCCGACCTCATCCCGCGGAAGACCAAGGCCGCCCTCAAGCCCCTGATCGGGAAATACCTGGCGCGCTGACCGGAGACGCCATGAGTCTCGTCATCATTGGATCGCTGGCCTTCGACACGATCGAGACGCCCTTCGAGCGGCGCGAGCGGATCGTCGGCGGCTCCGGGACCTACTGCGCGCTGGCCGCGAGCTTCTTCACCCGGCCCAAGGTCGTCGGCGTCGTCGGCAAGGACTTTCCCCGCAAGACGATCGAGCTTCTCGAGTCGCGGAAGATCGACCTCCGCGGCCTCCAGATCAAGCCCGGCAAAACCTTCCATTGGGAAGGCCGCTACGGCAGCGATCCCAACCAGCGGACGACGATCAGGACCGACCTCAACGTTTTCCGGGACTTCAAGCCCGAGCTTCCGCCCTCCTACCGGAAAGCCGACATCGTCTTCCTGGCCAACATCGACCCCGACCTGGCCGGGCCCGTCCTCGCCCAGCTCCGCGAACGCCCGGCCCTGGTCGCCCTGGACACGATCCGGTTCTGGATCGAGACCAAGCCCGAGGCGCTTTTTCGCACGCTCGGCGGCGTCGACGTCCTCTTCGCCAACGACGAGGAGGCCAAGCTGCTGGCCGAGGAGGCCAATCTGATCAAGGCGGGCCGCCGCCTCCTCGGGCGCGGGCCGCGCATTATCATCGTCAAGAAGGGCGAGCACGGCGCGCTCGTCTTCAGCAAAGACTTCCTGTTCGGGGTTCTGGCCCACCCCTGCGAGGACGTCGTCGACCCGACCGGGGCGGGCGATAGCTTCGCGGGGGGCTTTCTGGGCGCGCTGGACAAGGCCGGCCGGCGCGGTCCGGCCGAGATCCGCCGGGCGGCCGTGTTCGGGAGCGTCATCGCCTCGTTCGCCATCGAGGACTTCGGGATCGAGCGCTTCAAAACCCTGACCCGGTGTGAGATCGAGGAGCGCTTTAAAGAATTCAAGCGCCTGGTGTCGTTCTAAACGAGGATCGAGCGCGGAATCGCGCGAGCGCAGGAGGAGATCATGCCGGAGCAGCGGATGCCCGTCGAGCCGTTTAAGATCAAGACCGTCGAGCCCATCCGCCGGACCCCGCGCGCCGAGCGCGAAAAAGCTTTGAGGGCGGCCGGCCTCAACGTCTTTGCCATCCCGGCCGATAAGGTCTTCATCGACCTCCTGACCGACTCGGGGACCTCGGCCATGAGCGACCGCCAGTGGTCCGCGCTCATGGTCGGCGATGAGTCTTACGCCGGGGCCCGCAGCTTCTTCCGGTTTGAGGCCGCCGTCAAGCGGATCTTCGGGTTCAAGCACGTCATCCCCACCCACCAGGGCCGGGCCGCCGAACGGATCCTGTTCGAAACGCTCCTGAAAAAAGGAGACGCCGTCCCCAACAATATCCATTTCGACACGACCCGGGCCAACGTCGAGGTCCGCGGCGGCGAGGCCGTCGATCTTGTCGTCGCGGAGGCCGGCGATCCCGACCTCGACGCGCCCTTCAAAGGCAACCTGGACACGGCCAAGCTTGCGGCCTTTATCGGGAGAAAGGGCGCCAAGCGGATCCCGCTGTCCATGATGACGATCACCAACAACAGCGGGGGCGGGCAGCCCGTGTCCATGGCCAATATCCGCGAGGTCGGCCGCCTCCTGCGGCGGCACCGGATCCCCTTCTTCTTCGACGCCTGCCGCTTCGCCGAGAACGCCTACTTCATCAAGCGGCGCGAGAAGGGCTACGGGCGGAAGTCCATCCTGGCGATCGCCCGCGAGATGTTCTCGCACGCCGACGGGGCGACCATGAGCGCCAAGAAGGATGCCCTCGTCAACATCGGCGGGTTCCTGACCCTCAACGACGACGGGCTGGCCGAGCGGCTCAAGAACGCCCTCATCATCAGCGAGGGTTTTCCGACCTACGGCGGGCTGGCCGGCCGCGACTTGGAAGCCATGGCCCAAGGCCTGGAAGAGGTCCTCGACGAGGATTACCTCGAATACCGGACCGGCCACGTCGCCTACCTGGGAAAGCTCCTCGAAGAGCGGGGCGTTCCCATCGTCAAGCCCGTGGGCGGCCACGCCGTCTATGTTTTAGCCGACCGCTTCCTGCCTCACATCCCCAGGCACCGCTATCCGGGGTGGGCCCTGACCCTCGCCCTGTATCGGGAGGCCGGCATCAGGGCCGTCGAGATCGGGGGCGTCATGTTCGGAAGAAAAGATCCGCGGACGGGGCGTGAGGTCTACCCTGAGCTCGAAATGGTCCGGCTGGCCGTCCCGCGCCGCGTCTATACCGTGTCCCACCTCAACGCCGTCGCGGACGCGTTCACTCGGGTCGCCAAGGTCAAGGCCAAGATCCGCGGCTTGCGCATTATCCGCCAATCCCCCTTCCTCCGCCACTTCACCGCCCGTCTCGAAGAGATTTAAAAAGTAAACGTTAGACAGCCGGAGAAAGAGGGGCCGTCGGCCCAGATCGTCTTCTCGATCGTCTGGGCCTTTCCGCTCACGCCCTTGACGCGGCCCACCATGAGAATCCTGTAGCCTCCGGAGCCCTGGAGGGCGAGCTGGGGATGGAGGTAAAGCGAGAGCCCGCCCGAGAGGTTGAGGCCCAAGCCGTAATAGGTGGCGTTCCCGGTTTTCCCTCCCAGCGACGAGCAGTTCTCGGCGGTCAGCCACATATAGCTTACGGCCAACGAGGTGAAGGGCTGGAGGGCGCTCCGCGTGGTCAAGTAGAACTTCGGGACGTATTCCAGCCAGTGAGAGGTCGCCTTGGAGCCGAGATCTTTCCAGACCAGGGTATGCTCGACTTGATAATAGCTGATCTCCTGGGAGAAGGTCTCGGCGCGGTGGCCCAGGCTCAGGCCGTAGCCGGCGGCCCGGTTGATCTTCGGGACGAGAAACGTCTCTTGACCGTCCGAGATGGACGTCTTTCCGTCCAGGTCGCCCCCCAGGCTCGTCTGGACTCCCAGGGCGCTCAGGAAGAATCCCTGTTTGGACTTCCCGTCGGCTTCCAGCCTCGGGGGCGCGAGGACATCCAGGCAGACGGCCAAGGAGACGACGACGACCGCGGACAAAAGCTTACGTCTCTCGATCATGCCTCGCTCCCTCCGGAGAGATCGTCTCCAAGGGGAGAATTGAGACTAATACCACAGATCGGACAGCGGGTCAAATGCGGGTGGGAAAACACGGCGGTCGAGATTACTTGATGCGGTAGAACCACATCAAGGGGAGCCAGAGCTGATGGCCGTAGGGGATTTTCTTGTGATTGACCAGGACCTCGGTCGTGTCCCAGTCGTGGACCAGGTTGAAGAGGTCGAACAGGTCGTCGACGCTCTCGGGCGTAAAGGTCGCCGAGCGGCGGATCCATTCTCCCTCGCCCTCCTCCGTGTAGGTCGGGTTGGTCTTGGCGAGGGCGACCGCTTTCTCGTAGTCGGAAGTCATCTTGTACCCAAAGACGATCGTGATCCGGAACGACTGGGCTTCCGTCGTCGGGTGGAGGATGTCGGCCAGTTTCTCGCGGCGGGCCTGGTCGGGCTTCATGGCTCGTTTATATCACATCCGCGCCGGCCAAGACAAGGCCGTGAAAACGCCGAAGGGATCTCCGGTCCCTCAGAGCACCCTAAGGTCGATGCTGCCGATCCCGGCGTCGATCTTGAGCTCGAGCGTGATCTGCGACCGTCCGTAAGCGTCGTTGGTATAGACATGGCCGCGGCCGACCTTGGTCAGGCCGTGGGCGTCGATCGAGCCCAGCCCGCCGTCGACTTCGACCTTGACGCCGACATCGCGGGGGAGGACGATCGTCCCGTGGCCGACGCCGCCGTCGATCGTGGCCCGGAGGCTCTGCTTGAGGACGCCGCTGAGGTCGAGCTTCATCTCGCCGACGCCCATGTTGATCTCGAGGGAGCGGAGGTCGAGACCGCGCAGGTCGAGCTTGCTCTCGCCCGCGCCGAGGCCGACTTCGAGGTCGATCGGAACGGCGCCGCCCAGGCGGATGTCCCATTCGTTCTTGGAGCGGCCCAGGAACACGCCGCCCCCCCTCCTCTGCGCGACCGAGAGCCGGCCTTTGCCCCCGAAGACGTCGTATTCGATCCGGGGCTCCCAACGCCGGACGTTGGTCGTGAAGGAAGCGTCCATGAGGCCGGGGGCGCCGCCCTCCAGTTGGAGCTCGCCCGCCCCCATCTTGATCCGGACTTCGGCGGAGGTCGCTCCGCCCAAGTCCACGGCCTTGCGTTCCGTCCGCGTATCGGAGACGTGTTCGCAGGCCGCGACGGCAGCCACTATCGTCAAAACAGCGAGCGCCGCTAATCGGGTATTCCGTGTCATGGTGGGTACCTCCATAGAGCTATACGAAATCCGCCCCGCGAAGGTTCTGGACGAAAGTCCGGCCTTGGTTGGGAGGCCTGAATTCGGATAGAATGCCCATGAGGTTAAAGGCCATGATAAACAAGCGCAGAATCCTGATCGGTGGGTTGATGGTCCTTCTGCCGTTCCTTCTGGCCGGAATCAGCCGGCGGGGAGAGGGCGGCAGAAACGCCCGAAGTCATATGGCCGTGAAGGAAATCGGGGCAGCATCGGTAAAGATCGGCAACTATTTCGTCGAAGCCCCCTACGGAATCGCCATCATCGTCGACGATGAAACGGCCTTCCTTATCGACCCGGTTTGGGACGACCCCGGCCTGAAATCGAGATACGCCGCCAGGGACGCCGCGCTCATGGCGCCGGGAACGGCCGCGCCCGACTTCTCGTATGTCCGGGCCGAATTCCGGCAGGCGGACGCGACGGTCCGCTTCAGCTGGGGGCGATCCGGCGCGGCGGGCGTCATAGGTATAATCGAAACCGACCGCCCGACTTCCCTGTCTCTACGCCTGCCCAAGACATGGCTTCAATTCCACACGATTTACAAGGCCGCCCCCGACGGCATCGAAGGATACGGGATCGCGCCGCGCGGCGCCTATATCCCGTTCGTTTTCCGGACGAGCCCGCCTCCCGCCCAGGTCCGGGCGAACTGGACGCCCGAGGCCGAGGTCGTCCTCGCCCTTGAGCCGCGGAAGCCCGTCCGGTTTGCCGCCGGCGTCGGCGCAGCTCCGCCTTTAGAGGGAATCGAGAAAAGCCTCCGGGCCGCCGCCGAGCGCTATACGGCGCGCCGCCCCGCGGCCGAAGGCGACTGGGGCGATTTTCTGGGCGCGATGGGCGATGTCCTGAACAACGCCCGGCTTTACGGGAGCGACAACGGCCGGATCGCCCACGCCTGCGGACGCGGCTGGTGGCTGTCCCACCAGAGCGATTTCGAGGGAAACGCCGACCTCTATCCTTATTTTCTCTGGGATTATTTCTTTCACGGCCTGCTGGCCGGCTTCGATGATCCCGGGGGTGGCCGCGACACCGTCCGGGCCGTGCTCTCCTTTCAGACGCCGGCCGGCTTCATCCCCAGCTTTTCCCACTGGGGCGCCGAGAACAACACCTACGTGACTTTGCATCGGTCCATGCCTCCGGTCGGGTCCCTCTGCGTCTGGAAAATGCACCAGCGCTGGCCGGACAAGGCCTTCCTAGCCGGGGTCTACCCGAAGCTCGTCCGCTGGCACGACTGGTGGCCGGCCGCGCGCGACGGAAACCGCAACGGCCTTCTCGAGTGGGGATCGGAGCAGGGATGGTGGCAGGGCGCCCAGTTCGAGACGGGCTGGGACGACAACGTCCATTTTGAAGGGACGGCCATGGCGGGCTCGGCCATGAACGCAGACGCCGTGGATCTCAATGCTTTGTGGTCCATGGATGCCGAGAACCTGGCCCTGATCGCCGATGCTCTGGGTAAAACCGGAGACGCCGCCCGATTCCGGGCCGAGCGCGACGCCATGAACGAGCGGATCAACAAGCGACTCTGGAATGACGAACTGGGGATCTACTGCAGCCGTCTTTGGGACGTACCGCTGGCCGCGGGTCCGGCCCTCCTGCCGCAGTTGGCGTTTAAGGGCGGGTTCAAGGCTGAATTTTTTCGCGACTGGATATTGAGTGGAGAAGCGGCCGGCAGGAATGACGTCCGGCTCGATTTCAACTGGGGCGAATCCAGCCCGGCCGGAGGCATCCCCGCCGGCCGCTGGGCGGCCCGCTGGACCGGGACCTTCACGCCGCCCGCGTCCGGCCTTTATCGCTTTATTATCGACGCCGTCGACGGCGCGCGCCTCTTTGTCGGCGGCGAACTCTTGGTCGACACCTGGAAGGGCGGGATGGGAGAGCCCGCTTCCGGCGATGTCCGTCTTGAGGCCGGGGAAACTCGCCCCGTAGTCGTCGAATATTTTCGGGACAAGGAACCGGCATCGCTCCGCCTGACCGTCAGTCCGCTGTCTCCCGGCATTCCAGGAAGCGATTGGCTGACCAGGCTGACGCCCATGAACTTCTACCCGCTCATCTGCGGCGCGCCCGACGCCAAGCGCGCGGAGCGAGTCCTGGCCTGGCTCTACCGTGAGGACAAGTTCTGGCTTCCCTGGCTCGTGCCCACGGTGGCTTTCGACGATCCCGTCTGGCCGACACAGCATTACTGGCGGGGCTATGTCTGGCCCCCCGCCAACTACCTGGTCTGGCAGGGCGTCCGGCGCTATGCTGCCCCGGAGCGTAGGGCGGAATTCGCGCGCCGTTCGGTCGAGCTTTTCATGCGCAACTGGCGAGACAAGCGCCAGAGCGGCGAGAACTACCGCAGCACGGACGGGGGCGTCGGCGCCGCACCGCATTACACCTGGGGGACCCTGCTGTGCCTCATAGGCGTCGAAGCTCTTGCCGATGTAAGGGGCGATTTGAAACCGGAGCCCGCGCAAGGCACGGGTCTCAAGGCGACGATCGTCATGCGGCGCATCCCCTTCGGTGGCAAGCTTTATCGGATCGAAGCTCGGGACGGGACGGTCTCAGCCCGGGAAGAGAAATCGGAATAACGAATACCGTCGCTAAGCCGCCGGACATCATCCCTCCCTCTCAGCGGGATTTTCCGTTGGTCTCGTATGCGCTCATATCGAGGAAGCCGTGCCCCGACAAGTTGAAGAGGATCGTCCTTTTCCGGCCGTTTTTACGGGCGGCCAGCGCCTCCTCAATGACGGCGGCCACGGCGTGGGCGGATTCGGGCGCGGGGAGGATGCCCTCGGTCCGGAGGAAGACCCGGGCCGCCTCGAAGACTTCGGGCTGAGAGACCGCCCGGGCCTCGACGATGCCTTTGTCGACGAGGTGGCTGACGAGCGGCGCCATGCCGTGATAGCGGAGGCCTCCGGCGTGAATGGGCGGCGGCACGAAACCCATGCCCAGCGTGTACATGTAGAGGAGGGGCGTCAGCCCCGAGGCGTCGCCGTGGTCGTAGCGGAGTTCACCCTTGGTCAGCGACGGGCAGGCGTCGGGCTCGACGGCCAGGAAACGGATGTCCGCCTTGTCCTTGATCCTCTTCCGGACGTAGGGGAAGGCGAGTCCCGAAAAATTCGACCCGCCGCCGACGCATCCGACGACCAGATCGGGCCGCGCGCCGAGCTCGTCCATCTGCAGGACGGCCTCCTGACCGATGACGGTCTGGTGCATGAGGACGGTGTCCAGGACCGAGCCCAGCGAGTACTTGGTCGTGCCCTGGTTCTTGAGGGCGAGCTCGACGGCCTCGGATATGGCGATGCCCAAGCTTCCGGGGTGGTCGGGATCTTTCTCGTAGAAGGCCCGTCCTGAATCCGTGAACGGGCTCGGGCTTTCCTCGACGGTGGCGCCGAAGAGCTTCATCAGGGTTATGCGGCCCGGCTTCTGGCGGTAGCTGGCCCGGACCATGAACACCTTGACCTCGATGTCGAATAGGGCGCCGGCGTGGGCGAGGGCCGAGCCCCACTGCCCGGCGCCGGTCTCGGTCGTCAGGGTCCGGACGCCTTCCCGGGAGGCCAGATAGGCCTGGGCGAGGGCCGTGTTGGACTTATGGCTGCCGGTCGGGCTGACGCCTTCGTATTTGTAAAAGATATCGGCCGGCGTCTCGAGGTATTTCTTGAGGCCGGAGGCAAAGACGAGTGGCGTCGGCCTGAACTGAGCGTAGGCCTCGCGGACTTCGCCGGGGATGGGAATCTCGCGCTCGACCGAGATCTCTTGGGCGATGAAGCCCTTGGGGAAGATGACCTCGAGGTCTTTGGGGTCGAGCGGTTGCCCCGTCCCCGGGTGGAGGGGAGGTTTGGGCAGCTCCTCGAGGTCGGCCTTGAGGTTGTAGTAGGCCTTGGGAAGATATTCGGGTTTGCGTGTCGCGAAACGTGTCATCGTTGTAACTCCTTTTCTTTCCGGGAATGGTCCTCGCGGGAGGAATGACCTGGTAAAAAAGATAGTAGAGGGGTGATGTTACAGGGCGGAGGGGTCCGCCCACCAGAAAGAGAAGGACGCCTGGAGCAGGGCGAGAGCGGGCGCTCCCGTGTTTTCTTCCAAGCGCAACGACTTCATGCGGGGCATTATAGGAAAGCCGCCTCCGCTTGTCAAGATAAGAATTCAGGGGACACACGACTTAATTTGGAATTAAGTCGTGTGTCCCCTGAATTATTTCCGGAGGAGTTCGACTTCCCGAAATAAATACCCGCGTCTTTTTTTTCGATGGCTTTCCCTCCGAGTTGACTTAGCGAACACCTTGGGATAATTTGGCCTGGAATCGCTTTCGATGGGGAGGAGTTATGAGACGCTTACGAGTATTGCGTTATGGGATGATGTCCCTTATTCTTCTAGGGGTTGGTTCTGCGTCCGCGCAGGACCTTACGGGTCTGATGACCCTGAAACCAGGCCGGTCGCGGGCCGTGACCTCGGCCGATCCCAACCCGAACAGCAACGCCGACCGGATCAAATACGTCGTTCCGGGCGAGACCAGGGTCCTGGCCGACCTCAAAGGGCCGGGCGTCATCCGCCATATCTGGCTCACCTTCAGCGAGGCGCGGCCGAACTGGCTCGAGGCGAACGGGTCGGCGGCTCCGGACGAGATCGTCCTCCGCATGTACTGGGACGATGGGAAGGAACCCGCGGTCGAGGCGCCCCTGGGCGATTTCTTCGGCGCCGGGTTCGGACTTCGCCGCGAGTTGAACTCGCTCCCGGTCATGGTCGAGAGCGGCGACGGCTACAATTGCTTCTGGCCGATGCCGTTCCATAAGAGAGCCAAGATCACCATCACGAACGAAGGCGCCAAGAACGTTCGCTCCTTCTATTATCATATCGATTACGCCGAGGAGGCCGCCCTCCCCGCGGATACGGCCTACTTCTGCGCCCAATACCGTCAGGAGTTGCCCGAAAAGACGGGCGGCGACTATCTCGTCCTCGACGCGGAAGGCCGCGGCCAGTACGTGGGGACGGTCATGTCCGCCCGCGCCCGGAGTCCGCTCTGGTTCGGAGAGGGGGACGCCAAGTTCTACGTTGACGGCGACGCCAAGCCCTCCGTCCAGGGCACCGGCACCGAGGATTATTTTCTGATGGCCTGGGGGCTCAACGAGGCCCTCTATCCCTATTTCGGGTGCACCTACATGAGCATGGGAGCCGACGACCTGGGCGTCCGCTATTCGCTCTACCGCTGGCACATCCCCGACCCGGTCCGGTTCGAGAAATCCCTGCGCTTCGAGATCGAGCACAAGGGCTGGATCTCGGCCGACGAGACCGAGAGCGGCAAGATCGAGGGCCACGTCGAGCGCGAGGACGACATCGCGACCGTGGCTTTCTGGTACCAGGCCGGCCAGCCCAAACGGTTCAGCCCGATTCCCCCCTTGGCCCAGCGCCGCTTTCCCAACCTGGATATCGTCCTCGAGGGGAAGGACCTCCTGGGGACGGCCCGGCACTCGGCCGGCGTCCTCGAGCTCCAGAAAGGCTATGACTGGACGGGGGAAGGCCAGGTCCTTTTTATGCCGGCGGCGGATATGCCCGTCATCGAGCTCGACTTCAAGGTCGAACGGGAGGAGTACCGGGGCTTGGTGTTGGACCTCACCCGGGCGGACGACTACGGCATCTGGAGGATCTTCCTGGACGGGAAGAACGTCCGCGCCCCGGAGGGCGCCGCAGCGGGGCAGCGCCTCGAGGACTTCGACCTCTATGCGCCGAACCTGGAGGTTGGGGAGTACTATCTGGGAAGCTTCAAGCTTCCGGCCGGGACCCATACCCTCCGCTTCGAGTGCGTAGGCCGAAACCCGTTCTCGAAAGGGAACTGCCTGGGCGTGGATTCGATCCGGCTCCGCGAGCGTTGGGCGAAGAAGAGAAAGCTCCTGTCCTAGTCCTCTTCCAGGCTTCACAGATTTGGAGATGCTCTCCCCCTGCCGGGGCGGAAATTGACAGCGGCTCCAAATTTTTGTATTCTATTATCGGCTATAAAACCTATAATATTTATAGGTCGGGGGAAAGACCTTGAAGAAAGGCAGGTTGGATCCGGGGCCGATTTCTTCCAGCGTCGAGGCGAAGTCGGAAGGGGTTTTTTTTCAGTGGGCGAAATTTCTTGTTATTTTCCTGGCGATGTCGGCCGGGATCGGAGGGGCGGGATATTTCTATTTCGCGGCCCAGAAGCGCGCTTTCCAGAAATCCGCCTATGCTCAGCTTTCGGCCGTCGCCGACCTCAAGAGCCGCGAGATCACGGAGTGGCGATCGGAGCGGCTTCGAGACGGCCAGGCCCTCCGCGACAATCTTTTTTTAACGCCGTCCGTTCGAAACGCGTTATCGACATCGGAACGCGAATCCGCGAACGCCCGGGCCGCCCTGAGGGCTTGGTTCGAGTCCCTCCGGGCCAACAATGACCACAGCCAGGTTTTTCTTCTTGACGGGGAAGGGAATTGGATCATGGGGACGGAGGACATGTCCTGGTCCGAAGAGAATGATCCCGTTTATCGCCGGGCGCTCGAGATCGCGCTTCACGGCGTGGTCGCCCTCTCCGATCTTTATCGAGGGCGCCGGTCGGGGGACATCCGCGTGGACATGTTCGTCCCAATCCCTGAAACGGACGGAGGGAAGTCCGGTCCGCTCGGCATCATCCTTATTAGACGGGACCCGGCCCGATATTTATATCCTTTGATACAATCCTGGCCGACCCCGAGCTCGAGCGCCGAGGCGCTCCTCGTCAGGCGCGACGGTAAAGACGTCCTTTTTCTCAGCCAGCTCCGCCATCGGAAGGGCACGACCCTCGAGTTCCGGCTGCCGCTGTCCACGGAAGGCCTCCCAGCCGCCCGCGCCGTTCAGGGAAAACAAGGGGTCTTCCAGGGCGTCGACTATCGCGGCGTTCCCGTCTTGTCGGTCCTCCGGCCCGTGATCGGCTCCGAGTGGTTTTTAGTCGCCAAGGTCGATCGCAAAGAGGTGTTCGCTCCCTTCGTCCGGGAATCCCGCTATTTAGCGGCGAGTCTTTTAGGCCTGATCCTCATGGCGGGCAGCGGACTCGGCTACATTATCAGGAGAGAACAGATCGGCATTCTCCGCCGGCGTCTCTTGGCGGAAGAGGAACTCCGTTCGCTGAGCCTGCGCCAAGAGGCGATCCTGACCGCGGTCCCGGACATCATCATGGAAGTCGACAACGACAAGGTCTACCGTTGGGCGAATAAGGCCGGAACCGACTTCTTCGGGGACGACGCCGTCGGGAAGGAGGCGGCCTTCTACTTCGTGGGCGAGCAGCCGACCTACCGGATCGTCCAGCCCTTCTTCGAAGGCGCCGAGGACGTCATCTACCTCGAAAGCTGGCAGAGGCGGAAGGACGGCCAAGCTCGCTTGCTGGCCTGGTGGTGCCGGACTCTCAAGGACGCCGACGGCCGGGTCACGGGTGCCCTGTCCTCCGCGTGGGACATCACCGAGCAGCGGCGGGCCGAGGAAGAGATTCGTCTTCTCAACGAGAACCTCGAACGGAGGGTCGCCGAGCGGACGGTGCAGCTCGATGCCGCCAACAAGGAGTTGGAGTCGTTCAGCTACTCCGTCTCCCACGACCTGCGCGCACCGCTGCGGATCATCGACGGCTTCAGCCAGGTCCTGGTCGACGATTGCCGGGAGGCGGTCGGGGACAAGGGGCGGGATTATCTCGCCCGGATCCGGGCCGCCACTCAGCGCATGGGACTTCTGATCGACGATCTGCTGAAGCTCGCCCGCCTTTCCAAATCCCCGCTCCAACGGCAGGAGGTCGACCTGAGCGGGCTGGCCCGCGAGGTGGCGGCTTCCCTCCGACAGTCCGCGCCGGAGCGGGACGCTGAGATTGTGATCCGCGACGGGCTTCTCGCCCGGGCCGATCCGGCCCTCATAAAGGTTGTCCTCGAGAACCTCCTCGCCAACGCCTGGAAGTTCACGGGCAAGAAACCCCGGGCGCGGATCGAGTTGGGCCGTCTCGTCGAGAACGGCCGGGATGTATTTTTCGTCAAGGACGACGGGGTCGGGTTCGACATGGCCTACGCCGACAAGCTCTTCGGCGCCTTTCAACGCCTCCACCGCAAGGAGGATTTTCCGGGGCTGGGGGTCGGCTTGGCCACCGTCCAGAGGATCGTCCGGCGCCACGGCGGCCGGGTCTGGGCGGAGAGCGCCCCCGAACGGGGAGCGACGTTCTACTTCATGCTCGATGACGGGGAAGGAGGGAGCGATGGCCGATAAGCACATTCTGTTGGTCGAGGACGATCCCGACGACGTCCAGCTGACGCTGCGGGCGCTCCAGGACAACCGTATCAGCAACAGGGTCGTTGTGGCCGGGGACGGCGTCGAAGCGCTCGACTATCTTTTCGGGACCGGCACCCATGCCGGCAGGAACCTGAGCGATAAACCGGTTGTCGTCCTCCTGGACCTGAAGCTTCCCAAGCTCGACGGACTGGAGGTCCTGAGGCTGCTCCGCCGGGATCCCCGGACGGCCTTCCTTCCCGTCGTGATCCTGACCTCGTCCACCCAGGAAGCGGACCTGCTCAACGGCTACCGGAACGGGGCCAACAGCTATATCCGGAAACCCGTCGACTTCAAGGAATTCAGCGACGCGATCAGGCAGCTCGGGCTCTATTGGCTGATCTTGAACGTGCCGCTGCCCGCGGATTCCGATTGAAAGGAGCACGGCGATGAGCCAGGTCCTGCGCGTCCTGATCGTCGAAGATTCCGAGGACGACGCGCTTCTCATCATCCGTAACCTGACGGAGGGAGGGTTCGAGCCCCGCTTCGAGCGCGTCGAGACCGAAGCCGGGATGAGGAAAGCCCTCCAGCACGGAATCTGGGACCTCATCCTGGCGGACTACGCCCTTCCCCACCTCAGAGGACCGGCCGCATTGAAGCTTTTCAAGGAAATGGGTCTGGATGTCCCGTTCATCATCGTGTCCGGGACGATCGGGGAGGACATCGCCATCGAGGCCATGAAGCTCGGGGCCCAAGATTACATCATGAAGGACAAGCTGGGCCGACTCGTCCCTTCCGTCCGCCGTGAGCTCGACGACGCCCGGATCCGGGGGGAAAAGCGGGAGGCTGAGGAGGCTCTTCGGGAAAGCGCGGCCAAGTGGGTCACGACTTTCAACGCGATCACGGACGGGATTTGCCTCCTGGATCCCGAGGCCCGAATCCTTCAGTGCAACGAAGCCATAGCGTCCTTATTGGCTCGTCCCGTCAAGGACATTATCGGCCGGAAGTGTTACGAGATCGTTCACGGCGGGACGGACTTCTTCATGGATTGTCCTTTCCCGAAAATGCTCGTCTCCAAAGCCCACGAGGAGGCGGAGTTCCTGATCGGAGACCGCTGGTTCTTGGCCGGCGTCGATCCCATCCTGGACGCGGACGGCGGGATAAGCGGCGCCGTCCACATCCTGTCCGACATCACCAAACGCAAGGCGGCCGAGGAACAGCGCCGGGAGTCCCTGCGGGAAAAAGAGGTCCTGCTGCGCGAGGTCTACCACCGCGTCAAGAACAACATGCAGGTCATGGCCAGCCTCTTGAGCCTCCAGGCCCGCGCCGTCGCCGACCCGGCCGTGGCCGAGGCCCTCAAGGAGAGCCATAACCGGATCCGGTCCATGGCCATCGTTCACGAAAAGCTCTACCAGTCCCCGGACCTGAACCGGATCGATTTCGGCGACTATATCCGCCAGATGGTCGTCCATTTGATTCAATCCCTGGGCATCGATCCCGACTTGGTCGGCATCAGCCTGGACCTGGATGAAGCCTTCCTGGACGTCAACACGGCCGTCCCCTGCGGCCTGATCTTGAACGAGCTCGTCTCCAACAGCGTCAAACACGGATTCCCCAAGGGCCGGAAGGGCAGGTTGGCCGTCGAGTTCCGCGACTTGAAAGAAGGACGCTACCGACTGACCGTCAGGGACGACGGCGTCGGCTTGCCGGCCGGGTTGGACATCAAGTCCGCGGAAAGCTTGGGGATGCAAATCATCCAGCTTCTGGTCGAACAGCTCGACGGCACGATCGAGCTCCACAGGGAGGGCGGGACCGAGTTCCGAATCACCTTTCAAGAATTGAAGTATCAGTCCCGCATCTAAGCCCGTTTGTCCCCCCGTTCCCGGTTCGAGTCCCGGGCCGCGCTTTCAATTCGTCCCGAGACCGATTACAATGATTCTAAGAATCGGGAGAAATCCATGAAATTAGCGATCGGCATCGGGTTAGCGCTCGTCCTGTTGAGTTCCGCGGCCGTCGCCCAGTGGACGCGGGCGGACATCCTTCCCGAAGGCCGCGTCTATCACGCCATGGCCTACGACTCGGCGCGCGGCGTCGCCGTCATGTTCGGCGGGATCGGCGGGGGACGCGAGACCTGGGAGTGGAACGGTACGGGCTGGGTCCTGGCTTCGATGGGAGGTCCGTCGCCCCGGGAGAACACGGCGCTCGCCTATGACTCGACCCGGAAGGTCACGATCCTCTTCGGAGGCTGGACGGAACAGAACCAGGTCATCCGGATCGTCAACGATACCTGGACCTGGGACGGCGTCAAGTGGGAGCAGAAACAAGTCCAGGGGCCTCCGGCCCGCTGGGGGGCGGCCATGGCCTTCGACTCGAGCCGGGGCGTCGCGCTCCTTTTCGGCGGGGTCAATTTCGGGAACGCCAAACCTTACTATGCGGACTTTTGGGAGTGGAACGGCAGCTCCTGGAAGGAAGTCAAGGTCTCGGGCACGAAACCGCAAGGACGGCGTTATCATTGCCTGAGCTACGATGAAAGCCGCGGCAGGCTGGTCTTGTTCGGGGGCGATGCCGGAGACTCCAATTTCAACGACACCTGGGAATACGATGGCGTGAAATGGAGGAAAATCACGGCGACGGGACCGACGGCCGTCTATGACCCGGTCATGGTCTACGACACGGCGCGCCGCAA
The DNA here is from genome assembly GCA_963702005.1 of Candidatus Aminicenantota bacterium. GTDB lineage: Bacteria > Acidobacteriota > Aminicenantia > Aminicenantales > JAFGBC01 > JAFGBC01. The sequence continues at coordinate 3,556,894 of OY969696.1, read as the reverse complement.
GTCCGTCGTGTCCTTCTACACCTACACGGCCGATTGGAAAAGAATCTTCCAGGTCTGGACTTGGGACGGCGCCGCCTGGAAGAAGATCTCGGCCTTCGCTCCTCCCAAGGATTTCCCCTCCGCATGGAAAGCGGCCTATGACGCGGCCCGCAACCAGATCGTCTTTTTCGGCTCGGCCGGCTCGACCTGGCTGCTCGAGGGGACGAAACGCATCCAGAAGAAACCCGATTGGCAGTTCCCGGCCAAGCCCGACGCCATGGTCTACGACGCCAAGATCGGAAAGATCCTCATGTTCAGGAACGGAACCTGGGCCTGGGACGGTTGGGGCTGGTATGAGCTCAGCAAAAATCCTCTCGGCTACCGGGGCGGCGTCGGCATGGCCTTTGACGCGGCCCGCGGAGTCCCCGTCCTATTCGGCGGGGTCTACTATGGCTCTGGAGTCAGCTATTTTAACGACACCTGGACCTGGGACTGGACAACCTCGGCCTGGACCCGAGTCGCGACGAGCGGGCCGACGGCCCGCTATGGAAGCGCCATGGCCTATGACGCCAAGCGCGCGGAGGTCGTCCTCTTCGGCGGCGTGCCGGGAACGACCGGCGGCGACGACCCCGGCACTTGGGCCTGGAACGGGACGGTCTGGACGCTCAAATCGTCCTCGGGGCCATCCATTCGCCACGGCCACGCCATGGCCTATGACGGGGACCGGGGCGTCGTCTATCTCTTCGGCGGACAAAGCTCGGTCGATTGGAAAACCGAATACGGCGACCTCTGGGAATGGAACGGCTCTTCCTGGACCCTGATCTCGGAGACGGGCCCGGGACCGCGGACGGGCTTCGGCCTGGCCTACGATTCCATCCGCCGCAAACTCGTCCTCTTCGGCGGCGAGCGCTACAACGCCACGACCGGCCGGTACGACTGGCTCAACGACCCGTGGGAATATAGCGGCGGAGTTTGGGCTAGGGTCGATGGGCCCTGTCCGGCCCCTCGCTACGGCCAGGCCATGGTCTTCAACGAATCCAAGGGCAAGATCACCATGGCCGGGGGGAGCGGCGACCTCCTGGCAACCGAGACCTGGCTTTACGGTCCCCAGCGGTCTCTCGTCACGGCCTCGGCCGACTTCGACGGCGACGGCAAAAGCGACATCGCCGTTTATCGCTATCCGAGCGGCGAGTGGTTTTTCCAGGGAGGGACGTCGTTTGCGTTCGGAACGAGCGGCGACGTTCCGGCCGCGGGCGACTACGATGGGGACAGAAAAGCCGAGGCGGCCATCTTCCGCCCCCTCGAGGGGATGTGGCTTATCAAGGGCGGGGCGACGATCAAGGGCTACGGAGGGATTCTGGATATTCCCGTTCCCGGCGATTACAACGGCGACGGCCGGTCCGAGGTCGCCTTCTTCAGGCCCAAAACGGGGGAGTGGTTCCTGCGGGGCCAGGGCAGTTTCCGGTTCGGCGCTGCGGGCGATGTTCCCGTCCCGGCCGATTACGACGGCGATAAGAAAACCGATGTCGCCGTCTTCCGGCCGACGACCGGCCAGTGGCTGCTCAGGAGCGGCGCGATCTATACGCTGGGCGAATTCGAGGACATCCCGATTCCGGCGGACTACAACGGGGACGGCAAGGCCGAGCCGGCCGTGTTCCGGCCTTCCAAGGGTCGCTGGTTCATCCTGGGCGGGAATCAATATGTTTTCGGCTTGTTCGGAGATGTCCCCGTCCCGGGCCACTATGACGGTCCCGGCAAGGTCCGGATCGCCGTCTATCGGCCTTCGACCGGGGAATGGCTGATCCGGGGGGCCGCGACCGTCGTCCTGGGCGGGCCCGGCCGCCTTCCGCTCTGCCGGGGGAATTGAATCATGATCTTATCGTCGTTGGGCGCCGTCCTGTTTCGTGCCATCCGGGCCGCCGTGGCCGTCAAGGGCCAAGACGGCATATGCCGCCTGATCACGCTCGTGAGCTTCAAGCAGGAGTTCTTCGAGAACGAGTTCCAGAAGCTCCGGCTCGACGGCCGGGGCCGGACGCCGGTCGAGATCCCTTGCGAAAACGTAGGCCGCTGACCCGGTGCGCGAATTATTGAGGATGCGGGGAAGAAATTGATATTATTACCGCGGAAGGAGTCTCCCATGTCAAGACAACGGCTCGCTCGCGTCATCATCCTGGTCATCGCATTCGGTTTGGGCCCGGCTGTCCTGGCGGGCGCCGGCGAACGTCCGGCCCCCAGGCCGCCGTCCGTCCCGCTCGTCACGCACGATCCCTATTTCAGCATTTGGTCGCCGGGCGACAAGCTCAGCGACAAATGGCCGGCCCACTGGACGGGACAGGCTCAGGCCATGGCCGCCCTTGTCCGGATCGATGGACAGGCCTACCGAGTCATGGGGCTCGAACCGTGGGGATCGAAGGCCATGACCCAAACGCGCCTTGAGGTGTTCCCGACCCGGACGGTTTATACCTTTGCCGACGGCGGCGTCGAATTGACGCTGATCTTCCTCTGTCCGCTGCTCCCCGCCCGCCTTGACATCCTGTCCAGGCCCCTGACCTATATCACGGCCCAAGTCCGGACGACGGACGGCGCCCGTCACAAGGTCCAGCTTTACTTCGACGCCTGCAGCGAAATCGCCGTCAACACCCCCGACCAGAAGGTCGTCTGGGGGCGGCTGGAAGTCCCCGGCCTCGACGTGCTCTCCTTCGGATCCAAGGACCAGCCCGTGCTGGAAAAGAGGGGAGACGACCTGAGGATCGACTGGGGATATTTCTATCTCGCCGTTCCGACGGAACCGAAAGGCCTCAGCCGCCTCGCCTCGCACGACGTCTGCCGGGAGTCCTTCTGGAAATCCGGCGGGCTGGGGACGTTCGATGAGATGGACATGCCCCGCGCCGTGGCTGAAGGTTATCCGGTGGCCGCCGTCGCCTTCAACCTCGACGAGGTTGGAGCCGATCCCGTCTCCCGATATTGGATGATCGCTTACGACGACCGTTTTTCGATCGAGTACTTCAACCGCAAACTCAGGCCCTACTGGCGGCGCGACGGCTGGGAGGTTCCCCAGCTCCTGGCCCAGGCGGCGCTCGATTACGGTCCCCTGACGGCGGCCTGCCGCGAATTCGACGATCAGCTCCTGGCGTCCCTGACCAAGGCGGGTGGGGAGAAATACGCCTGGATCGGGACCCTGGCCTTCCGGCAGTCCATCGCCGCCCACAAGCTGGCCGCCGATATCGACGGGACCCCGCTCTTTTTCCCCAAGGAGAACTTCAGCAACGGGTGCATTTCGACGGTCGACGTCATCTATCCCTCGGCGCCCCTTTATCTCCACCTCAGCCCGCCCTTGATGAGGGCCATGCTCCGGCCCGTCCTGGACTACGCCAAGAGCGGAATGTGGCCGTTCCCGTTCGCGCCCCATGACCTGGGGACCTATCCCCAGGCCAACGGCCAGGTCTACGGCGGAGGCGCCCTGACCGAGGAGGACCAGATGCCGGTCGAGGAGAGCGGAAACATGCTCATCCTGGCCGCCGCCCTGGCCCGGGCCGAAAACAGCGTCGAGTTCGTCCGGCCCTACGAAGCCCTTTTCCGCCGCTGGGCGGAGTACCTCGGGGCGAAAGGCCTCGACCCCGAGAACCAGCTTTGCACGGACGACTTCGCCGGCCATCTCGCCCATAACGCCAACCTGTCCTTGAAGGCCATCATCGGCCTCCGGGCTTACGCCGATTTGTGCGAGAAGCTGGGGAAGAAGGCCGAGGCTAAATCCTATGCCGCGACGGCCGCGAAATTCGCGGGGGAGTGGCTCAAGCTCGCAGACGACGGTGATCACTACCGGCTGGCCTTCGACAAGCCCGGCACCTGGAGCCAGAAGTACAACCTGGTCTGGAACAGGATCTTGGGCTATGGCCTGTTCCCGCCCTCGGTCGCCGAGAAGGAAACGGCCTACTACCGGAAGGTCCAGCTGAAATACGGCCTGCCGCTCGACAACCGCAAGGAGTACACGAAGTTGGATTGGATCCTGTGGACGGCCTCGCTCACGGGCCGCCCCGAGGATTTCGAGGCCTTCAGCGACCCCGTTTTCGACTTCCTCAACGAGACGCCCGACCGGGTCCCGATGACGGACTGGTACTGGACCCGGGATGGCCGGAAGGTCGGATTTCAGGCGCGCTCCGTCGTGGGCGGCGTCTTCATCAAAATGCTGAAATAAGGGGCGGACGCGCTATCTCTTGATCGCCTTGATGGCGATGATCATGTTTTGGGCTTGAGGGACGTTGGGATTCTCCGGGTCCATCTCGACGAACCGGGTCAGGTAATCGAGGGCCTTGTCGTAGTCGCCTTTGTTGAGGTGGGCCAGGCCGAGCTTGAAGACGGGTTTGGACCAATCCTTCTTGATGCGCAGGGCCGTTTCGTAATAGCCGATCGCTTCATCGACTTTCTGGGCCGAAAAAAGGATCTCCGCGACGTTGTAGGCCGCAATCTCGTCTTCGGGGGCGAGCCTCAGGGCCCGGTCGAAATAGTCCTTGGCCGAGGCGAGGTCTCCGGAGCGGGCCACGACCTCGCCCAGGCCGACGAAGGCCTTGCCGGCGGCGGCGTCATTCTCGTAGGCCCCGTCGGCCCGGGAGACCCGATCGAGGACCGCTTGGAATCGGGACTTGGCCTTCTCCCAATCCTCCAGCTTGAGATAGCAGAGGCCGGCATCAAGCTGAAGCTGATAGAGCTCGGGATGTTTGGCCAGGATGTCTTCATACAGGACGGCCGCACCGGCGAATTTCCCGGCGGCAAGGAGTTGATTGGCTTGGTCGTAATCTTTTTTGGATGCGTCGTCGTTGATCGGAGCCGCGATGGCGGAGATCTTTTTCAAGGTCAAGCTGACGGGCGGGTTTGTCCTGAGCTGCCGGACATCCATCTCGATAAAGGCGGAGTCGTACTCGGCCTTGGACGCCGTAATCTTCCAGGGCCCGGTGCCGAATCCGGCTATGGCGAAATGTCCTTTCTTGTCGGTCGTCCCGGTGAGCTTAGCCGTCGCGGATTGAAGGCTTTCGGCGAGGACCTGAGCATTCGCGATCGGAGCGCCCGCTTCATCGACGACCGTGCCGCTGACCCGGCCGCGCCCCAGGTTTTCCTGGCCGGACAGGAGTTCCGCCGAACACCAGAGGAGAAGGACGGCGCAGCCGATCCCCCCGGCAAACCTTTTCCTTGTCCTGTTCTTCATGAAAGCCTCGCTTTTTGGGCGCCGCCTTCCTTAAGGATGCGGGCCATTCCGTCATCGCCCGCCCTTCAGTCCGGCGACCTTCTTCCTGATCTCGGGCTGATCCGGGTTGAACTCGAGGGATTTTTCCCAGGCGGCCAAGGCCTCTTTGATCTTGCCCAAGCCGAAGCTGCAGTCGCCGACGGCGTTGAGAAGGACGGCGTTGGCGCCGAAATGAGATATGGTCCTGTTGGTGAGCTCGAGGGCGCCGGCCCAGTCGGCCTTGCTCTGGAGGGCGCGCCCGGCCAGGACGAAGATATCGTAGTTGGGAGGCCGGGAAGGATCCAGAAAAGGCTTCAATACGGAGATCGTATCCTCGACCTCTCCCATGGCCATCCAGGCCCTCGCCAGGAGGAGGGCGGATTCCGGAGATTCGGGGTTTTTCCGGTAGGCCTTTTCCAGCCTGATCTTAGCCTCGACGACCCGGCCCGCGTTGAAGAGCTCGGCGCCCAGGATTTGCTCATAGGCCGCTTCCCCGGCCCCGGGCATGAGCTTGGAATAGATCCAGGGCCTGGGAACGGCCTCCTGATGCGTCAGGTTGAATTCATCTTGCGCGGACAGGATCTCCCGCTCGCCGATGAGAAGGGAGATCTTGAGTCCGTAGTGGGCGGGGAGGAGGTCCTTCAGGGCAAATTCTTCCAGGACGTTCGGCAGGTCGGCGCAGGCGTCCAGCCTCTTCGACCTATCGGCGAGGGCTTCACCGTCCTTCAGGATCTGGATGCGGAGAAGGCCGGTCCTGCGCTCGTCCTCGGTCAGGCCGGAGACTTGGAAGGCGACGACCAGCGTGTCCGCCCGGGTGAAAATCCGGCCCGGCTGGGCATAGACCCGGTAGGGGCCGAACTGAAAAGGCCTGAGGTTTTGCCCTTCCGGGGAGGACCGCGACCATTTGTAGCCGAGGAGGGGTCGGCTGAGCTGCGGGCCCGGGCCGCCACCGGGAATCAGCAGGGCCTGCTCAAAGGAGGTGAACTCTTTCGATGCTTCGTTTTTGACCAGGACGGACATTTTATAGGTTCCGGGAATGAGGGGGAAAAGGTCATGAAGGTCGAAGGGTTGACGGCTTAGCTCCTCCATCCGGCCTTCCTCTATCTTAACGGCAAAGGCCTTCTCGAATTGATAAATGACGGAGCCGGCCGGATCGGTCACGATGCCGTTGACGCCGAGGGTTGTCGTATAGGCTCCGCCGCCGCCGCTGACCGAAAGCCGCTTCGGCTCCACGGCATAGTGAACGATAGAGACGCCGGCCTCATCCCTGGCCACCGCGACCAGGGCGTCGCTATCCAGGTAGTTGGCGCTGTATTCCACATCCACGATATCCTTGTATTCGAGGAATTTCCGGGCATAGTCGTCCTTGACTTGGGTCTGGGCCGCGGTTTCAATCCTCTGGACGAAAATATCGGAGGCTAGCGAGGGACGGTCGGCCAGGGCGTTCGCCTCGCCGGGGATCAGGGAGAGCGAGACGGCGGCCAGGTTGGGCTCATAGTCCCTGAGGGTCTCATAGGCCTTTTGGTAGTCGTTTACGGCGCCCCGATAATCCGTGAGCAAAGCCTGAGGTCCGTCCCGGACCGGGCTGTAGAGACGGAAATCGCCCATCCCTCCTTCCTGGAAAAAGACCAGGTTAAAACCGGGAGGCAGGCCCAGCTCGGCCTTGTCCTGGTAGAACCAGACCTCGGAGGGAACAACCTCCTGTTTGCCCTCGTAACGTTGGATGTCGTTGGGATCGCCGAGGATGATATAGATGCGGCCCCGGTCCGTCTTCCAGCCCGGCTTGGGGGCCGTCCGGCCGAAGCGATGGTTGGCATAGGCGATCCGCCGGTAGTGCTCGGTCTTGAACTCGTTCTCCGGCGTATCCGGCTTCGAGTCCCGGTGTTTCCAGAAGGCCTCGATGAAGATGTCGCGCTCCCGGTCGGTCTGGAGCTTCCCGAAAACATCCCGCTCCCGGGGGGTGATGATGTAGACGACCTCTTCCTCGAGCCATTTCCGGTAGCGCTCGGGAAGGGGAGTCTTCGCGGCCGGAGAGAGGGAGCCCGCGCTCAGGCAGGCGATCAAGGCGAATAAAGCGGGCCGAAGATTCCGCCGACTCATGATTTGTAGTAATCCACGTTTTCCCGCGTCACGATGTCGAGCTGCATCATGATCTTGCTTTCAACGGGCATCTTGAGCACGACGTGTCTGTAGAGGGCGTAAATGCCCTCATAGCCTTGCCGCTCCGACTGCTGGCTGATGAGAAAATCGATCACGCCCTCCCGCATCAGGCGCACGTTCTCCTCGATCAGGTCATAGCCGATGATGTGGACCTTTCCCTGCAGGCCGCGCGATTTGATATAGGCGGCGACCTGATTGGTCGTGGCGTTGGTGACGAAGACGCCCCGCAGGTCGGGGATTTCGTCGAAGGCCTTGTCGAAGGTCCGGCGCCGGGTCTCGCCGCTCCGGTTGCCGTCGATCTCGAAGACATGGATCTCCATGCCGCTCTGCTGGCGGCAATAGGACACGAACCCGTTGAGCCGCTCGTCGATATGATAGTCTTCGGGAAGGACGCGGAAGGCCGCGATGCCCCCCTTGGCGGGGATCAGCATTTGCATTAAGCGGGCGGACAGGACGCCGCTCTGAAATGAATCTTGGCCGATATAGGCAAGAGGCCGGGCGTTGGAGATGAAAGAATCGAAAAAGACGAAGGGAAGGTCGTCCGGAATATCTTTAATGAAAGATTCGAACGTTTTGGACAGGACGGGCGCCATCAGGATTCCGTCCAAGGGTGTTTGCAGAAGCTCCGCGCTTATTTTATTGAAGGAGCCGGCCAGGAACTTGTCATAAAAAAAATAGCGGACGCGGACTTTTTGGGTGGCCAGCTCACGTTGGGCCCGGCTGATGCCCTGGATGGGAAGCATCCAGTAGTGGCTGTCCTGGGAAGGCTTCGGCATCAGGATGCCGAACGTGAATACCTTGGAGAGGCGGAGATGCTTGGCGAAAACGTTCGGCCGGTAGTCGATCTCTTCGATGATCCGGCGGACCCTCTCCTCCGTTTCCTTCGAGACGCGTCCCCGGCTGTGAAGGACCCGGTCCACGGTCCCGATCGAAACCCGGGCCCTCTTGGCGATTTCTTTTATGGTGGAAATGGGGCTCTCCTTGTTTGCGTTAACGATTCTTATTCTAATTTAAAAAAAATGGGGTTTTGTGTCAATAGCCTCGCCGCTTTTCAGCTCATCCCGGCGAGCTCTGACTCGTAATAATATAGATTTTATAGGTTATATAAGATTATTTCTGGGTCCGGAAGAAAAAATAATACTTGACAACAGCGCCATAAAATCTGATATTTTATGTGTACGTTAACGCACGGCATCAACCATGTTTAATGCACGAGAAATCAATAAAATTCTCGTCTTTAAGATTATAGCAGACCCTTTCCACGCTTACAACAACAAATCCCCGGCCGTTCCGAATCTCCGCCGGGCGGAAACTCTTCATCCACCGCCAGGAAAAACCCTTCAAGGAGGTGAGAATGGAAAAGCTTGAATCCTGTCGCTTCGGCTGACGGCAAAGGAAAGGAGCCAAATATCGGCATGAAAAGGAGGAAACATTGAAAACGCATCGGTTCCTGATTTTTGTCTTGGCCGGCCTCGTACTCGTGCCGTTTCTTGGAGCCCAGGTCGCCCGGCAGACCGGCGTCATCAAGGGTGTCGTCATCGACAACACTGGTGCTCCAATCCCCGGCATGACCATAACTGCCGAAAGTCCGGCCCTGATGGGCTCGGTCGCGTCCATCTCGGATGTCAATGGCGCCTACAGGCTTGTCAATTTGCCTCCGGGAACATACACGCTCACGGCAAGCCTTCAAGGCTTTAAAACCGTCAAGGAGCCCGGAATTGTCGTCCAGGTCGGCCAGATTTACACCGTTAACCTGCAAACTGAGACCAGCACCTTGGCCGAAGAAGTAACGGTGATTGCGGCAGCCCCGGTGGTTGACGTGGAGTCGAACAAGATAACCAACGTCATAACCACTGAATTGCTGCAGAACTTGCCCCTCAACCGCAACATCAACGGTCTCTTCAACATCACCGCCGGCAGCGCGGGTACCATTGCCGCCTACTCCGGCAGCATCCACGGCGCCAACTCCGGCTCCACCGCCTACGAGATCGACGGCGTCAACGGCGAGAGCCCCACCACCGGCGGCATGCAGATCGCCCCGCAGTATGATAGCGTGGAGGAGATCGAGATCGCCACCGGCGGTCTGCCGGCCCAGGTCGGCGCCTCGGGCGGCTCGTTCATTTCCGTCGTCACCAAATCGGGCGGCAACTCCTTTCACGGCCAAGCCCAGACCTATTACACCGCCAAGGGCCTCAACCAGATGCTCTTCACCGACGAAGAGCTTACTTCCATGGGGAGATCCAAGCCGGCCTTTGCCAAGTACGACACGGATGCTTCGGCCTCTCTCGGCGGCCCGATCTTCAAGGACAAGCTCTGGTTCTTCGGTACGATAGACTATCTCCAGAACGAGTATACGCTGAACAACGTCCCGGTCACCCTGGAAAGCAAAACTTACGGTGTCTTCACCAATCCCACCAAGACCTGGTCCCCCTTCCTCAAACTGACCACCCAGCTCAGCAAGGACATGCGCCTCTTCGTAATGTTCAACGGCAACTTCACCCATAACCTCTATTCTCCGAGCTATTATCAAGTCTGGGATTCCACCGTCGATTCCAACTCGAAGAGAGAGGCGGTGACCGCCGAACTGAACTGGATGTTCGGTCCTAACACCATCGTCGCCTTCCGCGGCGGCTACAACAACCTCGACTGGGCGCTCACCTCCCAGCCGGAAGCGCGGGCCAATATCGCCAAAGTTGACGATTACACCGGCTACGTCTGGGGCAACCACGATGCCGAAGAGCAATACACGATCCGCCGGACCGAAACCGTAAGCGCCCGCCTGACCCACTTCATGGACGACGTGCTGGGCGGCAACCACGAAATCGGCGCTGGCGTCGAATACATCTACTCATTCGACCGCCTCACCGTCGCGCGCGGCAACCCGCTGACCATGCACTACTACAAGGGCAATCCCTATACTAATGCCGCCCAGGGCAGGCCCCGCGACACCTTCGGTGACGGCAGCATCTACCTGGGCGTCGAGGGCCCCAAAGAGGGCGACTCCACCAAGGACCTGCCCGGCAACCGCTTGGGCGCCTACCTGCAAGACTCCTTCACCATTAAAAACCGCCTGACCATCAACTTCGGTCTCCGTTATGACTATTACTGGGGCGGCTTCGGAGGCGGCAAGTCCACCGGCACCGACTCCAACGGCCTGGCCTACAAGGTGGGCGAAGTCGTAGCCGGGACCATCGGCTGGAATCCCTACGCGGCGCTCACGGTGGACCCCATCGCCAAAACTTTTCAAAACCAGACCCTCTCCCCGCGCATCGGCGTCAGCTATGACCTCTTCGGCAACGGTAAAACCGCGATCAAGGCCTCCTGGGGCCGCTACTACGAAGCCATGCCGGTCATGTGGTTCTGCTATGCGCAGGCCAACATCCAGGGGAACTACGGCTTCTACTGGTGGGACAATAATGGCAACGGCGTCTGCGACGACCCGGGCATCGACACCTATGCCCCGCAAAACACGTGGCAATTCGTCCGCAACGATGTAGAGGCCCTGCGCTGGAATGTCGCCGGCAAGGGCGAGCAATACCAACTGAAGGCCCCGTGGAACAATGAGCTCATCGTCTCCCTCTCCCACGAGCTGGCCACGAACTTCTCGGTCAAGCTGCAGTATGTCAACAAGCTGGGCCGCAGGGACCATTGGGATACGTATTACAACCCGCTAACCAAAACGTACTATGGCTCATTGCAGGACGCTCCCGCCGGCTTCTGGGTGCCTTTCACTACCACCGTGCCCGCGAAAGGCGGCTGGCCGGAAAAGACGGTCACCATCTACCTGCCCAAGGATGGTCCCATGTGGAATAACATGGTCTATCGGCAAGCCAGTAACCCCTATTCCAAGCGCCGCTACAACGGCCTCGAGCTGACCTTCGACAAACGCTACGCCAATGGTTGGGCTCTGGGCGGCTCCATCACCTACGCGAATTCGAAGAGCATCACCCCCTACGATCCGAACTACGCCATCAACGGCTGGGGCGCCGACATCAATGACGTTCCACTGGCCATCAAGCTCTACGGTTCGTTCAAGATGCCCCTCGGGTTCGTCGGCTCCTTCATTTACCGCCACCTTGAGGGCGGCCCGTTGAATTACGGCGGCAATTTCTGGGATAAGGCCTTCGACGTCACCATCTACGTTCCGGACGCGTGGCTCTCCGAGCACAATTGCGTATCCTGGTGGAACTGGATCGGCGTCATGCTGGATCCCAACGGCGCGCACCGCCAGGCCTCCTGGGACAACGCCGACTTGCGGTTTGAGAAGGAGTTCAAGTTCAAGTTCGGGGCCTTCTCCGTCTTCGCCGATGTCTTCAACCTGCTCGGCAACAAGTACGTCCGCACCGGCTTGAATCCGTGGGGCGTCTGGTATCCGGATGCCGCGCATCCCCAGGATACCTCCCTCGGATATGCCGAGACTGACTATTATTACAAAAAGATAACCAGCGTATCCGGCCTCAGAACCTTCAAGCTATCGGCGCGCTTTACCTTCTGATCCCCAAACCCGGGCCGCCCGAGCCTGCGCCGTCTCGGGGTGGCACGACAGGTTCGTGCGGAGCCTCTTGGGGGGCGCTCCCGCTATGAGCGGGGGCGCCCCCCTCTCCCCCCGCCTCCGGGAAAGAGGAGGACGTTTGTCTACTTTCCCCGCTGAGGGCTCGATGCGAGGGCTTGAAAAGGAAGCGAAATCAGGTTGACGGAGGGATCAGCCGTATGTCCTAATTCCTTCAGACCCCAGGCCGCCGCGATCGTCTTGAGGAGGGAATAGTGCGAATAGGGCGTCTCGTCTTGGAAGCCCGGTTTGACTAGGGGCGAGATGAGGACGGTTGCGATCCTTCCGCCCGAAGCCAGGGGAGGGGAGCCGCAGCAGCTCCGGTCGGTCGTCCCTTCGTCGAACGTCAGCACGATCAGACTGGTCCGGTCAAAGCCCGGCGAATTTAGGATGGAATTCACGACGCGCCCCAGCCAGGCGTCCGTAACCTCAAGCCCGCAGTCGTGGGCGGAGTTGCACAGGTCGGGCATGATGAAAGAATAATCGGGAAGCCGGCCCTGAGCCAGGTCGGCGGCCAGCCGGTCCAGCGGCACGACACTGCGCCGGCAACGGTCCGAATCGAGCCGGACGGCGTCGAAATAGACGAAGGGATTGTGTTTTTGGGCATACCGGCCCGAGCGCGGTCCCGTGAAGCCCGGTTTGGGGAGCCCTTCCTGGTAGGTTTTCCAGGAACGGCCGCCGGCCTCCAGCAGGTCGGGAAGGCATTGGGCCTGGATATAACAATCCGTGCAATCGCTTTGGATGCCGAAGAAATCGCCGCTGACCAGGGCGAGGTAATTCGGCAGGCTGGGGTGGGTGACGGCGAAGTAGCGAGTCAGCAGGGCGTACTGTTTGGCCCAGCCGTTGAAGTTGGGCATGATCGTATTCCCGATAACCTCCTCGAATTCCTTGTTTTCAGCGGCGATCACGAAGACATGGGAAAAATCGGGAACGGGGCGCACGGCCTGTCCGCACCATCCGACCCCGGCCGACAGGACAACGAGGATGCCGGAGACAATCCGTCCGGCCCTTCTCATAAGGAAGGTGACGGCCGGCCTTTTTCTCATCGGGGATTCCGACATGTTTGTTAAGGAAGCCGCTCCGTCCGGAATCATACGTCCGAGAAGAAGGCCCGTCAATCCTCTTCGCGGGACTCCGGCTTGAATCGTCCCGGGAGTTCTGATTAAATAACCGGTATGAAAAGCGCAACGTTCCGGGGGGCGGCGCTTCTGGTGTCCGCCGTCATCCTTCTCGTCTCGGTCCCGCGGCCTCGGCACCTGGTCAAGATCGACAAAACCGGCCCGGCGGCTTGGGCGCTCATCGAACGTCTCCAGCTCGACATCGCCCAGGAGCTCCGGACCTGCTTCGTGGCCCGTGCGACCGGGGACGAAATCCGGGCCCTGCGCGGGCAGGGAATTTCCTTCGCCGTCCTCGATTGGAACATCGGGAATAAGGACTATCTCCTCGTCAGGGATCCCGGCCCGGCCGCGCGCGCCCTTCTCGAGCGGCGGGGGCGGGTGGCCGTCCTGGAAAGCGATCTCATCCTGTTCTGGACCGTCACGGGCCCTTCGGCCCCGGCCCTGCCCCGCGGACTCTCCCGCAAATCGCTTCCGGGCTGGTCCGTCCTGCCCTATCTTAGGCCGCCTGCCGTAGGCCCGTCCGGACTCGTCCCGGCGGCCGAGCGGGATCCGGTCATCGAGGGCATCCTTGACGAGGTCTCCCCCCAGAACCTCCGGGCCGCGGTTCAGAGCCTCCAGGATTTCAAGACCCGCTACGCCTCGACGGCCGCCTGCGAAACGGCCGGGACCTATCTTTATGGAAAGCTCCACGGCTTCGGCCTTCCGACGGAATACCAAGCCTTCAACTTCCAGAGCAGCTATTCGTCCCGGAACATCATAGCCGAGGTCCGGGGCGTCAGCTACCCCGACGATATCCTGATCATCGGCGGCCACTACGACTCTTACTCTCAGACTTCGCCGGAGACCTCGGCGCCCGGCGCCGACGACAACGCCAGCGGCACGGCCGCCGCCGTCGAGGCCGCCCGCATTCTAGCCCGCCACCCTCTGGACTTCACGGTCCGCTTCATCGCCTTTTCGGCCGAGGAGTGGGGCCTTTATGGAAGCGCAGCCTACGCCGCCCGGGCCCGCGGCCGAAACGAGCGGATCGTCGGGGTCGTCAACCTCGACATGATCGCCTATGTCAAGAAACCCGACACGCTGGTCGATATCATCGTCAATGAGGCGTCGTCCTGGCTCGGCGACAAAGCGGTCCGGGCGACGTCGGCCTACACGACTCTCGTTCCGCGCAAGACAGTCAACGCCTCCTTCGTCTATTCGGATCACGCCTCGTTCTGGGACGCGGGCTATCCGGCGCTCCTCGAGATCGAGGCCGGCGACAATCCCTACTACCACAGCGTCACGGACACGATTGACACGCTCGATTTCGACTTCTTTACCCAGACGACGCGGGCGGCTCTGGCGGTCCTGTCCGAGCTGGCCCAGCCGGTCCGGGCCGGCGTTCCGGCGACGCCGGCCGGATTCGCCGGCCGGACCGTGGTCTTCTATTCGCTGTTCAAGGCGGCCAAGAAGGTTAACCTGAGCTGGAACGCCGTGGCGGGCGCGGCGGGCTATAACGTCTATCGGAGCGGCCGTTCTCACCTGGACTATGTGAAGATCACCGGCTCTCCGATCGCGGCCACGACCTATATGGACGCCTACCTGGGCACGGAAGCCTATTACTACTACGTCGTCACGGCCGTCGGGGCCGATGGACGGGAGAGCAATCCTTCGCGCGAGTTCGAGGTCAAGCCCGAGAGCGGCCTCGGGAACGGTTCGGGCGTCCCCCGCTTCGCACTCATCCGCAACGGAGGCCGGCCGTGAGAAGCCCATTTCTAGCCCTCGGTCTCGCCCTGCTTCTGATCCCCGCTCTTCCGGCGCGGGCGGACCGCGTCGGCGTATCCTTGGCCTCGGGGCTCTTCCTCCCCAGCATGAAGGAATTCAGGGATATCTATGGGGCGCCGATACCGCTGGCCTTCGCCGTAAGCTGGACGAAGACATCCGGCCTGGGTTTCAGCCTCGGGATCGAATACATCGATAAAAGCGGCCGAACCCTCGGCAGCGGAGATGAGACGCTTCCCCTCCGCTTCCGGATGTGGACCGTCCCGGTCACGATCAGCTATGGATACGACCGGGGTTGGATACGTTATGCGGCCGGACTCGGCTTTAGCCTTAATTCCTACCGGGAGACATGGGAGGCGGCGGGCCTGGAAAACCTGAGCTCCTCATCCCGGCGCGTCGGCACCCTGGCCCTGTTGACCGTCGAGGTCCCATTCTCATCGAGGTTCGCGGCGCTGGCGCGGGTCCGCTACATGACCCTGTCGACGAACGCCACGTCCCCACTGGGCAAGATCGTCAACCTGGGCGGGACGAGCCTGCAGATCGGAGTGTCCTATTCGTTCGCGACCGCTATCGCCGTCAGAGTCGGCGAGCCGAGAAGGAGGAGCCATGAGTGATGATCCCAAGAATCCGGGCCGGAGGGAATTCCTCAAGATCGGGACGGCGGCCGGGATCGGAACGGCCCTGGCCGGGCTGAAACTCGCCGGGACGGCCGGGCCGACGGCCGGCGGCGAGTCGCGAAGCCGGTTCAAGGTCCCGCCGGTCGACCCGGTCCGAGTCGGGTTTGTCGGCGTCGGCGGGATGGGCTCGGTCCATGTCCAGAACTTCCTGACGATCGACGGCGTCCGGGTCAAGGCCATCTGCGACATCGTCGAGGCCAAGGTCGCCCGCGCCCAAAAATGGGTCGAGGAGGCGGGCCAGCCCAAGCCGGCCGGCTATTCCGGTGGGCCCTGGGACTTCAAGCGGATGTGCGAGACCGAGGACATCGACCTCGTCTTCACAGCGACGCCCTGGGAATGGCACGTCCCGGTTCTGCTTGCGGCCATGAGGAACGGCAAGCACGCCGCGACCGAAGTCCCGGCCGCGATGTCCGTCGACGACTGTTGGGAGCTCGTCGAGACGGCCGAGAGGACGGGCCGGCACTGTCTCATGATGGAGAACTGCTGCTACGACCGAATCGAGCTCATGACCCTGAACCTGGTCCGGAACGGAGCCCTGGGCGAGGTCCTCCACGCCGAGGCCGGGTATCTTCACGACCTGCGCGGGGTCAAATTCTCCCAGGAAGGGGAGGGGCTCTGGCGCCGGGCCTGGTCGATGAAGCTCAACGGGAACCTCTATCCGACGCATGGGCTGGGTCCGGTCGCCCAATGCCTGAACATCAACCGGGGCGACCAGTTCGATATCCTGACGAGCCTGAGCAGCCCGATGCGCGGCCTCCACGAGTACGCGGTCGCGACCTTCGGGGCCGATTCCCCCCAGGCCCGGGAGCGTTTCGTCCTGGGCGACGTCAACACCAGCCTGATCAAAACGAAGCTGGGGAAGACAGTCATCCTCATCCACGACACGAACCTGCCGAGGCCCTATACGCGGATCAACCTGGTCCAGGGGACGAAGGGGATCGCCATGAAATGGCCGGACCGGATCTATATCGAGGGGAAGGCGGACAAACCCCACGAATGGGACGATTTCGAGAAATTCGCCGCCGACTGGGAGCATCCCCTCTGGAAGGCGATCGCCGCCAAGGGCGAGGGGCGCGGCCACGGCGGCATGGACTATATCGAGGACTACCGGCTCGTCGAATGCCTGCGCAAGGGAGAGCCGCTCGACCTCGATGTCTATGACGCGGCGGCATGGAGCGCCGTCGTCGGGCTGAGCTGCCGCTCGGTCGCCGGCCGCGGCAAGCCGCAGGACTTCCCCGACTTCACGCGGGGCAAGTGGAAGATCAACCCTCCCCTGGGCATCATCGCTCCAGCTTGACGGACGGCCCCAGCCCATGGCCACGGACTTCGGCCTGATCATCCGGAATCTGCTGACGTTCTACGATTTCTCCGGAAAGACCGTCATCGACGTCGGCGCCGGAGGCGGCCAGATGGCCGAGTACGGACGGGCGGCCGAACGCGTCCTGGCCGTGGATAGCGATCCGGCGGCGATCTCCGCCTTGACCGCGCGGCTTAAAGCTCTCGGGCTGGAGGACAGGTTCGAGACGATCGTGGGCGATTTCATGCGGTTCGAGCGGACGGGCGACGTCGTCCTTTTCGGGTTCGCGCTGCACGAGATGACGGACCCCGCGGCCGCCCTGGCCCGGGCCAAGACGCTGGCCCCGGACGTCGTCGTCATCGACCACCTGCCCAGCTCGTTTTGGAGCTTCCTCTGCTCCGAGGAAGACAAGGTCCGCGCATCCTGGCAGGCCGTCCAGCACTTCCATCAGCGCCGCTTCGCCTCGGCCACGGCCCTGCATGCATTCCGGGATTACGATGAGCTCCACGCCAGGGTTCATGTCCAGGGTGAGACATCCGTCCGGCGGATCGAGGAGTTCAAGGCTAGGACGGACTTCGCGATCGCAATGCCCTTCGGCCTGGCGCTTCTTTGACGGCCCCGGCCGGGCGCTCAAACCCGGCTGAACTCCAGCCCTAGAAGCGAGGCCAGCTTCTCGAGCTTCGCCGCGATGTGCCCGATCCCGATCGCGCAGTGGTGGGCCGGTCCCTGACGGCTCCAGGCCTCGATGAAGCCCTTGACGCCGAGCGGGAACTTATAACGGCTGTTGGTGTTGCCGATCTCGAGGATGGGGCCGGGGACGGACTCTCCCTCGGCCGCCAAGAGCTTGAACCGGCCGTCCCGGGTGGGAACCACGGCCAGGAGCGTGACCGGCCCGGTCTTGACCTTCATCTCGACCGACAGCCCTTTCCCGGGCTTCCCGTGGAAGACGCCCAGGGGCTTGAGGAGGGGCTTGCCCTGGGCGATGGCGATGTGGCCGGGCCCGTCGTGGCCCATCAGGATGACGTCCTGGTCGAAGTCCATGGCGTAGAATTCGCTGAAGGAGCCGCCCGCGCCAAAAGTGTCCATGATCTTCATGGCCACGGCGTTCTTGACCTCGCACTCGCCCGCGACGGGGACGTGGCGGGCGGTCAAGAGCGAGTTGCCGGCGATGACCGAGGTCACGAGGTCCTCTTCTTCGCTCCCGGGCGTTCCCTCGTAATAGTAGGCCAGGGCGCCGAGGCGCTTATCGGCAACCAGGCGATCCAGGGCGCAGGCCGTCCGGGCCGCCCGCTCGACTTCGGCCGGGGCGCATTCGGGAAGGACGTCGAAGGCGGTCCGGATCTCGCCGATCTTCGCCTCGACCTCGGCCTTGGTCGCCTTGTCGCGTCGGACCTTCAGGTCGCCGATTTCCAGGTGCTCGATCGTCGCGCCGAACGAGGCGGATACCTGGGTCGGGTCGGTATAGACGTCGAGCATCCCGTTGTAGTAGTGGCCGAGGATCCCGAGCCGCAATCCGGCCAGGACTTCGGCCGTGCCAGCGGCTTCGACCCAGTCGCGGATCTCGGTCCAGGCTTGGGGATCGTCTAAGGTTCCGGTGACCTGCCGGAAGGGGACGGCGGCCCGATTGAAGACGCAGGCGATCTCCGGGATCGAGCAGGCCTGGCAGAAGGCCAGCCATTCGCCCGTCATCTTCCCTCGGTCTCCCAGGGCATTGAACCGGGCGTAGTCGATGGCATTAGCGGGCTGGAGGTTGAGGACGACGACCGGAAGGCCCGTCTCCTGGACGACGGGAAGGACCGTCGAGGACAGGGCATAGGTCGAGACGTAGAGGAAAAGGATCCGGACGCCGCGCGTCTTGAACAGGGCGGCGGCCTCCCGCGCCTTGTCGACGGAATCGACCAAACCGGCCGAGACGACTTCGGCACCGGCCGCGGCGAGCTTATCTTGAATGAGTCTCTGATAGCCCTCCAGCCTATCCTTGAGCCCCGCGAACTGCCCCCAGTAGGTGTCGAGGCCGATCCCGAACAGGCCGACCTTGATGGCTTGGGGCTGCGGCACGGCTTGGTCCGCGAAGGACGCCGTTGCTCCTGCCGCCGCGCCGAGGAAGATAAAGGCCGCGACGGTTCCGGAAAGAACCCTGTATAAGAATGGATTCGCTCTTTTCATCGGCCCTCCTCGAATAGGGATTATCCGGCTTCAATCCCGAGATCCCCGCCCAGGGCGTAGGCTTCTACAATCTCTCGCACCGATGCGGGTGGGCGGACCTCTCCGCTAAGCCTTTTCGGGTTCTTTAGTTCCTGCGGGAATCGGGGGAACGGGCTCGCCGACCTTGACCTCCGGTGCCGGAGCCGGGGGGGGAGTCGGCACGGGAGGCGTGGGCGGAGGAGGAGTCGGCGGCGGAAGAATTGGAACGGGAAGGGCCGGCTTGACGATCGCGACTTTCTTCCTGTGCTTCGTCTTGGCTTTCAGCTTGGGTTTGGCCTTGGCTTTGGCCTTGACGACCTTCCTGGGGACCTTTTTTTTCTTGATTTTTGGGGCTTTTTTCGGGGTTTTGGCCTTGGGTTTAGCCTTGGTTTTCCCCTTACCAGCGCGTTTGGCCATGGTATTGCCTCCTGACCACTGGCAGTTATTATGTCTGTATTTTACTCACTGTTTTTCGGCCGGTCAATAAAAATTTTTGTCCAAGAGCGCCTTTTAGGGAAGCGCCGGCCGCCCTTTGACTAGCTATAACTTATTGTAAATAAAAAAGATTCAGCGGATCAGCATGCAGTCGCCGTAGGAGAAGAAGCGGTAGCGCTCGCGGACGGCTTCCCGATAAGCTTTCAGTATAAGCTCGCGGCCGGCGAAGGCCGAGACGAGCATGAGGAGCGTGGACTTGGGAAGATGGAAGTTCGTAAGGAGGCGGTCGACGATCCGGAATTCGAAGCCGGGGGTTATGAACAGGGAGGATGTCGCGGGTCCGGGACGGACGATGCGGCGAACCCCGGGATCTGGGTTCGGCCCGCCTGCGGTTTCCTCGCTTCGTGCGGCCAGAGCCGCGCTCTCCAGGGCGCGGACGACCGTCGTCCCCGCGGCCGTGACGGACCGCTTCTCCCGCTTCGCCGATTTGATCGCGGCCGCCGCAGCCTCCTCGATTTCGTAGGCTTCCTCGAGCATCTTGTGATCTTCGACACGAACAACCCGGACGGGCTGGAAAGTTGCCAGCCCGACTTCGAGAGTGATCCGGATGGTCTCGACACCTCTGTCTTCAATCCGGGCCAAGACTTCGGGCGTGAAATGGAGTCCGGCCGTGGGCGCCGCGATGGCCCCTTCCTTGGCCGCAAACACGGTTTGGTAGCGTTCGAGGTCGTCGGGACGCTCCTCGAATCGCTTTTTCCTTCTCTTGATATAGGGCGGCAGCGGAGCGAATCCGATCTCCCTGAGTCGGGACAGAACACCCGGACTCGAGAAGCGCAGCGTCCGGCGTCCCGATTCTCCTCGTCCCGAGACTTCGGCCTCGAAGCCGTCCGCGAATCGGACTCGGTCGCCGCTTCCGACCCGTTTGGCCGGTTTGCAGAGAACCTCCCAACTCGCCGGCGCCGTCTCTTTGATAAAGAGGAACTCGATGTCATTCCCGCGGACCGTCCCCCAGGCCTTGGCCGGGATGACCTTGGTGTCGTTGAGGACAAGGAGGTCTCCCGCCGCCAGGTGCTCGGGAAAGCGTTTAAACTCGGAGTGGACGATGCGACCGGCCCTCCTGTCGACGACCATCATCCGCGAGTCGTCGCGGCGGGGGAGGGGCCGCTGGGCGATGAGCTCGGCCGGAAGCTCGTAGTCGAAATCCGAGACCCGCATCAATCCTTGAACAGTTTCTTCTGGGGAGAGACGCCGCGTCCCGGCAGGGTGTATCCGAGATGCCCGTAGGCTTTGTCCGTGACCTTCCGTCCCCGGATGCTCCGGTCGAGGTACCCGATCCGCATCAGGAAGGGCTCGTAGATGGATTCGATGGTGTCCTTCTCCTCGTCGATGGCCGCGGCGATCGTTGCGATCCCGACCGGGCCGCCGCCGAAGTTTTCGATGATCGTGATCAGGATCTTGCGGTCGACGTCGTCGAGGCCGATCGAGTCCACTTCCATTTTATTCATGGCCTCGGTGGCGTCCTTGGCCGCGATGGCACCCTTGCCCTTGACGTCCGCGAAGTCGCGGACCCGCCGCAGCAAACGGTTGGCCACGCGCGGCGTCCCCCGCGACCTGAGCGCGATCTCGGCGGCCCCTCCGTCGTCGACTTTGATCTTGAGGATTTCGGCCGAGCGGCGGATGACTTGCTTGAGGTCCTCGTCGCGGTAGTAGTCGAGCCGGTGGATGATCCCGAAGCGGCCCCGGAGCGGGGCCGTGATGCGGCCGGCGCGGGTCGTCGCCCCGATCAGGGTGAACTTCTTGAGCCGGAGCTTGTGGCTACGCGCGCTCGGCCCCTGGCCGATGACGATGTCCAGGCAGTAGTCCTCCATGGCCGAGTAGAGGATCTCCTCGACCGAGGGGTGGAGGCGGTGGATCTCGTCGATGAACAGGACCTCCTTGTCCTGGAGGTTGGAGAGGATGGCCGACAGGTCGCCCGTCCGCTCGATGACCGGCCCGGCGGTCGGCTTGATCCCGACGCCCAGCTCCTTGGCGATGATGTAGGCGAGGCTGGTCTTGCCCAGGCCGGGCGGCCCGTAAAGGAGGACGTGGTCGAGGTGCTCGGAGCGCTTGCGAGCGGCCTGGATGAAGACCTTGAGGTTGGCCTTGATCGTGTCCTGGCCGACGAACTCGTCGAAGCTGCGGGGCCGGAGGCTGTCCTCGAAGAGGATGTCCTCCTTGGTCCGAACAGGGGTCAAGATGGCGGGCATGACGCGTCAGTCCTCAGTTCCACAGGTTATTGCATTTCTATGCCAAAGTCCAGAGCCGACACGGCGTCGGCCGAGATTAAAGCTTGGCCAGGCGTTTGAGGCTTTCGCGGAGGAGCTTCTCGAACCCCGCCTTGGCCGTGAGCGAGCGGAGGACGTCGTCCGCGACGCGGTCCACCTCATTGCGCCGGAATCCCATGTTAAGGAGGGCCGAGACGAGATCCTCCCGCTCCCGGGAATCCTGGCCGGCGAGGACCTTTTCCTTTTTCTCGAGCTTGTCCTGGAGCTCCATGGCGATGCGGAGGGCGGTTTTCTTCCCGATGCCCGGGATCATGGTCAGGCGGACGACGTCGCCGTCCCGGACGGCCGCCGCGAGGTCGGCCGGCTCGATGCCGGACAGGATGTTCATGGCCAGCTTGGGCCCGATCCCCGAAACGGCGATGAGCTTGAGGAAAATCTCCTTCTCCTCGCGCGTCGCGAACCCGAACAGGGACAGGGCGTTATCCGTCAGATGGGTGTAGATGTGGAGCTCGACGGGCTGGCCGACATCGCCGATCCGGATGAAGGTCGAAAGCGGGATGGCCGCGGCGTAGCCGACGCCGCCCGTGTCGATGACGACCAGGCCGGTTGTCTTCTGAGCGAGGGTTCCTTTGAGATGGGCGATCATGGCGGGCGTCCTTTACTTCACTCCGGATTCCTTGAGACGCGCCTGGAAGCTCCGGGAGTTGAGATGGCAGATGGCGGCCGCCAGGGCGTCGGCGGCGTCGGCGTCGAGGCCCGGGTCGTCGATCCCCAGAAGGGCCTTGACCATGCTCAGGACCTGGGCCTTGTCGGCCTGGCCGTAGCCGGTGACGGCCTTCTTGATCTCGAGGGCCGAGTACTCGAACAGGCCGCAGGCGCGGGAGGCGACGGCGACCAGGCAGGCGCCCCGGACCTGGCCGAGGGCCAGGGCCGTCTTGACGTTCTGGGCGTAGAAGGCGCTTTCGAGGGCGACCTCGCCGGGCTCGTATTCGGCGATGATCCGCTCGAGGTCGGCGCGGATCTCATTGAGCTTGAGGTGGAAGGGAAGAGTCCGGGTCGGCTTGATCGTCCCGTAACAGAGGGGGGCGAAGCGGGCGCCCTGGTCCTCGATGATCCCGAAGCCGGTGGCCTGGCTGCTGGGATCGATGCCGAGGACCCTCATCGGGCGGCGCCTCAGGCTTCGGCCGCGATCCGGGCGAGCTCGTCCTCGGCGATGTCGAAATTGGCGGCGACGGTCTGGACGTCATCGTGGTCTTCGAGCTCCTCGACGAGTTTGACGACCTGCTGGGCGGGCTTTCCCTCGAGCTTGGTGTAGTCCTGGGGGAGGTGCCCGACGTTCGAGTCCGCGATTTCGATCCCGGCCGTCTTGACGGCCTCGAGGACGGTCTCGTATTTATCGGGCGTCATGATAATCTCCCAGGTGTCGCCTTCATCCCTGATGTCCTCGGCGCCGGCGTTGAGGGCGATCTCCATGAGCTTGTCCTCGTCGGCCTTGTCCTTGGCGACGACGACGTAGCCCTGGCGCTTGAAGCGGAAGGCGACGCAGCCCTGGGTCCCGATCTGGCCGCCGTTCTTGGCGAAGATGTGGCGGATCTCGGATACGGTCCGGTTCTTGTTGTCGGTCAGGGTGGTGACGAAGATGGCGACTCCGCCCGGCCCGTAGCCCTCATAGATGACCTCTTCGTAGCTCGTCCCCTCGAGCTGGCCCGTCCCCTTCATGATCGCCCGCTTGATGTTGTCGGCGGGCATGTTGCAGGCCCGGGCGTCGTTGACGGCCTTGCGAAGCCGGGGGTTTTTATCGGGGTCTCCGCCGCCCACCTTGGCCGCCACCGCGATCTCGCGGATGATCTTGGTGAAGACCTTGCCCCGTTTCGAGTCGGCCGCCGCCTTTTTATGCTTGATAGAAGCCCACTTGGAATGTCCGGACATATGATTCTCCTCTTGGGATTGGGATTCAATTTTAACAAAAAAGGGGAGCGGGCGCAACTCGCGCCGACGCGAGCTCCCGTTTTTTCGAGGAAATTAACTGTCGAGCGCGGGGGATCTCGATATACTTGATAACAACGATCAATCGCATTCGCGGTTCGAATCGGCCCTGAGGACCCCGAATTTTTCGGTTGCCGAAATCCATCTTCCGTTGACAACCTGCTATAAAACCGGTATAAAAGTAATAAATACATCAATGCCTCATCGGTTCCGAAAACGCGAATCGCCGGGCCGTCCTGCATCCGTTATCCTCATTCTGCTTTGTGATTTGCTGTCCGCCCGGCCGACCGCCAGCCACCGCCTCTGGACGTTTCCGATGGAGGTCACAGTGGTTCAATCCCCCGCGGTCGGTTCAGACGGCACCATCTACATCGGTACTGGCTTAACCTTCGCCGGCCCTTCCTCCGACGTCATGTATGCGATACGATCCGACGGCACTCTCAAGTGGAAACGGAAACTGGGCCGGGCCGTCCATTCAAGCGTCGCACTGGACAGACAAGACAATCTGTACTTTATCGCCGGCAACGCCAACAACCCCGACCGCATGGACGCGGTGCTGATTTCACTAGATTCCTCCGGGCATCGCCGGTGGACGTCCGAAGCCATTGGCTGGCAGGCACCCGTTCCCAACACCGGATTCACGCCGGCGATTGCATCCAACGGGACCGTCTATGCCTGCGGACTCTACAGCCTTTATGCTTTTTACAGGAACGGAACGAGGAAATGGCGTTTCGATTTCCCGCTGAGGGACAACTATATGGAATCCGGGATAGTCACGACGGGAAGCCACCATAGCGGCCCGACCGTCGGGGCGGACGGTACGATCTATGTGAACACGCAAGCCGGCGGACACGGACAAGAAACCGTTGAAGGCGGCGTCTTCGCCTTTCGCCCGAACGGGACCCTGAAGTGGCGAACTCACGACGTTGGAGGCACGGCGGCTCCGATCATCGGCGCGGACGGCACCATCTACTCGGCGGTCGGCCGTTACGCGGATTCCGCAGATCCCGACGATAAGCTAAGGGCATCCAAAGAGGCGAAGATCCTGGCGATTAATCCGAGGGACGGGACGCTCAAGTGGTCCGTAGTGACCCGCCTGTGGATCGAAGCCTCGCCTTCGATCGGGCCCGACGGGACCTTGTACGCCGGAACCACCCACCATCCGTTGAACGTCCCAGCCTGGTTCTATGCGATTTCACCCAGCGGTCGAATCAAATGGAAGTACGACACGTATGACGATGTGAAAGACCTGCCGCCCGCCAAGATCAATCCCCCCGACATCTACAATTCTCCCGCGATCGATTCGAACGGGGTCCTTTATTTCGGGAACGAGGTCGGATTGCTCTACGCCATGTCGCCGCGCGGCAAAGTGGTGTGGATGGACAATGACATCTGGTCCCTCCACGACCAGGGGCCGGCCCTGGCGGGCGACGGAACGTTGTACGTGGCAACCCATAGCATCCTCGGCCTCATCGCCCTGAACACCGGCAGCCGCGGCCTGGCGGATTCGCCCTGGCCGAAATTCAGGCGGAACAACGTCAACACGGGAAACGCCGGTGCTCCTCGAAGGTATATGCTGAAAATCGCCGCTGGACCCGGAGGGACAACCAATCCCGTGCCGGGGACCCATACGTATGATGAAGGGACATCGGTCAGCATCACGGCCAAGGCCAAGCCGGGGTACAGATTCGGGCATTGGAGCGGCGACGCATCCGGCGCCACGAATCCCAAGACGATCACGATGAACGGCAATAAGACGGTCACCGCAAACTTCGCCAAGGCGGTGTAGCCGCGTCTGAATCTCGCCTTTGTGGCCGAGCGTCCCCCGCCGCCTCAGGCCGCTTTTCAGGAGCTTCTGACCCTGCGCCTGCAGCTCAGTGGATAGAGCGACTGACTCCGGATGCAGACCGACGATTCTCTCAACCTCCATAAAATAAAGTAATAGTTCGATTTATCAGAGACTTACAATTTAACGAAGGTATCTGCAGGTATGCGGAAATATGCCGAAGCATACCCAAGAGGGTCACAATTTGGTCACAATCCAAGGCTGTTGGATCTCTGGATCTAGCCGCGGCAAATGGCGAGATTTGTCTTTCTTTGACTAGGACACGATTCCTTGTTATTCTATAAATTGAAAGATATAGAGGCCCAATGGTGGCTATCAAGTGTCCGAAATGTCATTTGGAGAATCCCGAGACGTTGAAATTCTGCGGGGAATGCGGAACGAAGCTGGACTCCTCCGCTCCGGGAAATCCCTCGGCTCTGGACGGACAACCTACTTTCACTAAAACCCTGGAAACGAACATCGGCGAACTCAAACGGGGGACCTTGTTCGCCGGTCGCTACGAGGTGATCGAAGAGCTCGGTCAAGGGGGAATGGGCAAAGTCTATCGGGTTGAAGACAAAAAGGTCAACGCCGAAATCGCGCTCAAGCTCATCAGGCCCGATATCGCCCTGGACAAGAAGACAATCGAGCGTTTTCGCAACGAGCTGAAGATGACCCGGATGATCTCCCACCCCAACGTTTGCAGAATGTTCGATTTGGGCGAGGACAAGGGAACGGCCTTCATCACCATGGAATATGTGCCTGGAGAGGACCTGAAGAGCCTGATCCGAATGTCCAAGCGGTTGGAGGTTGGAACCGCCCTGTCCCTAGCCAAACAGATCTGCCAGGGACTGGCGGAAGCCCATCGACTGGGAGTCGTCCATCGGGACTTGAAGCCGAGCAATATCCTGATTGACAAGGAGGGAAACGCCCGGATCATGGATTTTGGAATCGCCCGCTCCGTTCAGGCCAAGGGGATGACCGGCACGAGAGTCATCATAGGCACCGCCGAATACATGTCGCCCGAGCAAGCCGAGGCAAGGGAGGCGGACCGGCGGTCTGATATTTATTCGCTGGGAGTGATCCTCTATGAAATGCTGGCCGGACGTGTGCCGTTTGAGGGGGATACGGCGCTGTCCATCGCCCTGAAGCACAAGGTCGAAAGGCCCAAGGACCCCAGGGATTTCAATCCCCAGATTCCGGAAGCGGTCAGCCAATTGATCCTGAGATGCCTGGAGAAGAAACCGGAACGGCGTTTTGAGTCCGCGCTGAAGCTCGGCTCCGAACTTGATGTTATTTTGGCGGAAATCCTTCAGGGAGGACAAAAATCCCCCATGGGCCCGGGATCCCCCGTGGCCAAGAACACAAGGGAGACGACAGGGAATCGCTTGGACCTCGACCAAGCGGACGTTGAAAAGAACCTGGCGAAAATCATCGCTTATTGCCAAGTGTCAATGAGGGACGATATCCTGCACATGACATTCAGCCGCACCGACAGGATCCTGTCGGCGATCAATGATATCACCCAAAAGATCCCCTTGGACCCGGATCGAGTGCTATTCGTCAACCAGGCTGGGGGGGAGATTACCCTCATTCTTGATAGAGAAACACGAGCCTCTTTTCAGAGCATCATGACCCAGGCCGTCGAAATTCGGGAGAAGGTGGCCGTGATTAGAATCCGGGAGCCCAGGGCGTGGGACGGCGTGCCGGGCATAGACGTGCCCGGACTTTTTGCCTTTTTTATCAATCAACTTTCCAATATGAAGATCAATATCATGGACTTCATTTCCACGCGGGCGACCTTCATGTTCGTCATCGCCGAGGAAGACCTCATGCAGGCCTATTCCGTGTTGCGCGACTGTATCCAGTATTATCGTAAAGAAAAATAGGGTCGGGATTTATTTTGGCTAATACTTTTTCTCTAAGACAGTGTGTCCTTCTTTTCAAATTTACACCGGTCTTGCTCGAGGGCAAGATCACCTACCGGCAGGGTGATGACAGCGGCCGGCAGGAGGTGATGGACTACTTGGAGTTCATCGCCCACCTGAAGCTCGCCTTTGTGGCCGAGCGCCGCCTCAGGCCGCTTTTCAGGAGCTCCTGATGGAGGCCGACGCGCCGGCCGCTCGATCCGTATTAAATAGTGAGGACAAGATGGAGGAAACGAGCGAGGCCTTCCTAAAAGCCAAGCGCGATTGGGGGAATTTCGTCCTGATCGCGCTGATCATCATCCTGGCGCCGATGGTCCTGCGGCTGTTCGACATTGCCAGGGACATCGGCAAAGGCGAACTTCCCGCGAACCTCGGACAGATCTTCACCCCCTGGGTCGCCGGTTTCCAGGAGAAGTTCCATATAAGACCCAGGGGGCCGGAAGGCATCGGCGACCTTATCGAAATCGTCTTTCTCTGGCTCGGCAGCCTTCCCGGGGCGGCCGCCGCGGCCCTCACGGCCTACAACGCTCCTTATATCGGTCGACGCCGGAAGCGGGTGCTGGGGAAGGAGGCCATCCTCGGCGGCCTGCTCCTCAGCCTGGCCATGAATGCCGGCCTGTTCCTCCTTCACTGGATTCCGGACCTCTACCGGCCTTATTTTCCTTGGGATCCCCGGTCGATCGACTGGGTTTTTTCTCTGAGCCTCGTCCAAGTCGTCGTCTTTCTGGTCATCGTCGCTTGGGTCTCCCGAGCCGTCAATCGGGCCGCGCCGGGAGACTGGATCGAACGGGCGCCCGTCCGGCACGTCGCGGCCGGCTCGAGCCTGAGCCCGTTCCTGCGCGTGTCCGCGCTTTCCGTCTCGGCGCTGGTGATCATACTGATCGTGCTCCGGTCGTTGACGCTGGCCAACCTCGACACCCGAAGGCTGGTCCGCTTCGCCTCCCAGGGGGACGCGGCCCAAGTGAGGCTCATGCTAGCCCGCCGGATAAATGTCAACGCGATGGATCCGCAGGGGCGAAGGGCGCTCCTTGGAGCCTGCCTGAGCGGTTCGGAGGAGGCGGTCGGACTCCTGCTGGATCACGGCGCGGACGTCAACGCCGCCGATCGACTGAATCGGACGCCGCTCGACATGGCCTGTTTGGGGCTCCATCCCGGCATCGTCCGTCTGCTTCTGGACAAGGGCGCTGTGATCGATGACGAGTGTCTGCCCAGCGCCTGCCGGGGATATCGAAAGATCGGGCTCGCATGACATCACGGCCATGCGGTGGGCCGCCGATCAAGGCCTCGTTCGCCGGCGACCTGGAGATGATGGGGGTTTTAATCGATGCAGGGCCGCCCTGGATACGCACTGCCGAGACGGGCTCACCCCGATCATCGCCGCCGCCGAAGCGAATCAATTCGAGGCGGCCAGGCTGCTCCTTGAACGCGGGGCCCGCGCAGACGCCGCCGAGCGGGGGCCGGGCCAATGGTATTACAACGCCGTCCATTTCGCCAGGGAACACGGGCCGGATTTCGAGATTCTGCTCCTCCGGCATTGAATCCCACGGCTCGGCATCGGCATCGTGAATCCACCTTATTTTTATCACTTGACAAGGGTTCGTTTGTGTTTATATTGTGTAATTGACGAGAAAGAGGGGTAAGGTTTTAGAGAATTTTTTTTACTTCTGAAAGGGGGTTAGGTGATGAGGCGTCTTATTCTTCTTTTCTTTTTTCTTGTTCTTGCTTTGGTCTTTTTCACGTCAACTGACTTGACGCGGGCCTTTCTCAGATCCGGGATGCCAACGATCTACGTAAGCCGCAGCGGCTCAATAGGAAAACAGGACGGCTCATCATTGCATCCTTTCGATTCAATTTCTAAGGCCATAGCGGTTGCCGCCAAGAATGCCCATATCCATGTGGCGGCGGGATCCTATCATGAAAACCTTAGAATAAAACGGCCGGTCAATTTGCACGGTGCGTCAAGCGGGACAACGGTTATCATCGGGAGCCTGTCGGAAGCTTCGATCATCCGTTTTGAAGCGTCGGGATCCGTCGACAACGTAACTTTGATCCCGGACAAGTCTCAGGCGGGAAATGCGGACGTCGAGATGCCCATTGGCATTGCCATCCGGAAGGGCGCCAAGACGGTCGAGGTGAATTTCTGCACGATAGACTCTTGCTCGGTCGGGGTAGAGACGGCCGTCTGCGATGCCTCTGTGATGATCAATGGGACAACGCTTATCCGGAATCATTATGGGATCGGCGCCGTCCTCACGACAGGAACGGTTTATTGCGCGAATTCGCAGATCACCGATAATTTCACCGGGGTGTTCACGTCCGAGGCGGATCTCCACCTGTTTAGTTGTACCGTCGTCAATAATCGGCACGGAGTTCATGTCGGGACCAGATACAAGAACGACAAAGACACCAGGATCATACTAGAGGGGAATAAGATCGAGAACAACCTCGTCACGGGGCTGTGGTTCGATCAGGGGACTCCAGACCTCAGGACGATGGTCGACCTGGGGGGCGGGGGCTGGAGCGGCGGGAAAAATGAGATCGGCGAAAATCAGGTTTATGACATTTACAACGACTCCAAGGGAGGACGCATATCGGCCCTCAATAACGTCTTCGGAACTCGCAGGTTCGTCAACAGCGATGCGAGCTCCCGAGTCGATATCGGCGACGGCGATACCGAGCCGCCGGTATTAAAGGTTGAAATATCTCCACAAACAATAGGTCCTGCCGATCGCCGCATGGTTCCCATTCATGCCAGCTTGAGCGCTACGGACAATTCTGGAGTAGCTCCACTCATTCTTCTTTCCTCTATCGGATCGGATCAGCCGCAAAGCAATATGGATATTGACGACATCCCTATAGATGTTCAGGAAGAAGACTACCGCTCGGCCGACACCGATTTCAAGCTGCGGGCCGAGATCTCTCAAGGGAAGGCGAAGAGGACTTATGTCGTCACTTATGTGGCGACCGATGCGAGCGGCAACTCGAGCGCCTGCTCCGCGGCTATCGATGTCGTGAGATAGGAGTAAACTCGATGAACAATAAGACTATAATTAGATTGGCCTTAGCGTTTGTGGCGGTCCTTGTGATCGTAATGGTGGCATTATTGTATGCGTCGGCTCCCAACCCATACACTCTAATCCACTATTACGGATGGTTCCCGGGCAATTGGGATTACCAAGATGGCGGAAGAGGGCTACCGCAAATTAGCCCCGGAAGCCAATGTGGCAGCACGTCGGGCACGCATTCTCACTCTGCGTCAACGCCGAACGATATTGCAGCTGTTTATTGGCCGGTCCAAGGCCGATATTCGAGTGCTAATAATTCGGTATTGAGCGCTCATCGAAGCAATATTTCGACGGCGGGCGTAAAAGCGGCCATCCTTTCATATGGACAGGTAGGGCAGCCGAACCTCGACCTCATCCAACAGATCGCGACCCAACTTTATACGGGTTCGTCGATCCGAATCGCTCTAGGCATTAGGAACTATTCTGGTCGGAGTTATAGTAAAGTTCAAACGGACATTCGAGAACTGCTTACCAGGACGCAGGGGAAGCAGTACAGGGTCAAATATAATACTTATGTTGATAATTCTAATGCCTATAGACCCGTTTTTTATCTTTTTGCCCCGGATACTCAACCAGGGGGATGTGGTGAAGGGATATGGGGGGATTGGGGTTGTATCTTTCGTGCTGATAAAAGAAGCTGGCAGCCTGAGCCATTTATCGTATTAGGGCATGGTGCCACTTCATTCTCGAGCGTAACGGACAACGGATTCGACGGCAGCTATACATACTCTCCAACAGTTTTACATTCGGCTGCTTATTATAACGACAGATCAAACGATGCCTGGGCGACGCAGGATAACTGGATGTATTCCGCAGGCGTCGCTCCGGGATATAATGCGAGACGTTCAAAAAATGATTATTGCCGAGTGCGCACGCCCAATGGGACCGGGAGTTTTAATGAAGAGCTTACTAATGCCAGGTCGGCGCAACCCCATTTCATCAACGTCATTTCTTTCAACGAATGGAACGAAGGAACCCAGATCGAGCCGGCGATTACTAATCAGAATGGGTGGTCCAACGTTTATGTGAGGCAGCCGCCATCCTCCTGTAGCAATCCCCCTAATCCTCCGGATTGCGGTTATCAGTACATCGGCTATCTGGGAACGACTCAATATCCTACGGGTTCCAACATTTATCTCAATGTGACTCGGAACACGGTTGGAGACAGCACCTTGTGGACCCCTAGAATAGCTTTTCTTATTCTTAATAATTAGATTTTTCTTGGGAGAGGCCATGAATTACCTAATCATAGCCATGACGTTGAGCCTAAATTTCCTCTCAATTGCGGACACCGGCTTGGATATGACGCAGCTCATCGGCATCCGGATTCCTTTTGTTGTTGAACCGCAAGGTCAGTTCATTTATAGCTTTGCCGTGGATACGGTCGAAGGAAACTACTTCCTGCCCTGGACCAAATCGAACAATAGAGTCTACGGCCGGCTCTTCGGCCCGCACGGCGGCAAAAAGGGTCCGCTGCTGAGCTTCCAAGGCGGGAGCATTCCCGGGCAGCCGCGTGAAGACAGGGTTTCTCGGGTCGTTTTCAACTCCGTCGATCAACGGTATCTCGTCGTCTGGTCCTCGGTTTTCGGTAATCCGAAATACAATCCTGTTGCCTTTGAGGTGCGCGGCCAGTTTGTATCCTCGACCGGCCGGGAGATCGGCACTAGTTGGGTGATTTTAAACAAAGGCATTTATTTTCGGAATCTCCTTTACAACAGTAAAGACAATCAGTACGTTCTATTCTATTCGTATTATCCGGATCCTCAAAAACCGCCTGTTCTTTTTTTGCAGCGGCTTGATGCCCAGGGACAGATCTTAGGCAAGGAGCGGCGGTTGAATTCACCCGCAACGAACTCAACGAGCGCCACGGATATCGCTTACGATCCTCAAAACAACCGGTATCTGGTGGCTTGGGGATTCCTTGGCCTGGAGCCGAGTTTGGTGAGTTACCGTACTGTAACAGCTGATCTCAAAACACTGGGTCCGGTTTATAAAGTCGAAGATACAACATCTGTGCACCCAAGTCCGGTTGTGCTTTATGACCAAAATAAAGCGCGATTCGTGATTCTGTGGAATAATAAGGGCGAAGTGAAGGCCAGGGGCATAGCTCCGGACGGAACCCCCAAAACCAGCGTTGTTTCTTTGGGAAATCTAAATTTGGAGGATTATACATTCTCCGCAGCGGCCAACCCCCTCACAGGGACATTTCTTATCGGATATCTTGTTTATAAAGGCGGAGGGACAGGGTTATTACTCCGGCGGATCGACAGTCGTTTCCAGCACATCGGTTTTCCTTTTTCAGGCAGTTCCCAGGATGGAAGGATCCATCGCAGCGCTGTCTTTCTGGGCTACAGCCCATTGCCGAAGGAATTCATGTTGATCTGGAGCTATCTCGAAGGTTACCCGAATTCCCTCGATATCTACGGCCAGCGGGTCCGGGGCGTGCCGCTGACCTCATCCGGATTGCGGCCCGGGGAACCCTATATTAGGTAATCTGCGCTTTCAAGCTGAAATCGCAAACTGCCTCCTCCTAAAAACCTCGACGCCGAAGGACGCCGCGCCCAAGGCCAAGTGAATTCGGCGTGGCGATAGATCCTATCTGCGGTATGTAGGCCGACAAAAGCCGGTCCGCGGGGATGTCCGTCCATACCCTTCGGCTTAGCCCCGGCGCGTTTAAAATTCGACGATCCGGGACTGAACGTCTTTTTCGTTCGTGATCCGGTCCCAGGCTTCGATGATCAGGAAATAGGTCCCTGGCCTGAGCTGATCCAGCCGGAGGACGATGGACGTCTTTTCCTCTCGCAGATTCAAGACCTTGGCCTCCGAGAACGCCTGCTCCGACCGGTCGTCGTACAGCGTGACCTTGACCTCGGCGATCCCCTGCGATCCTTTGTCGGTCGCCATGATCGTGTAGTCCTTGAGCTCGAATTTGAGCGTCATCCTCTCCGTTTGAACCGCGGCGATCGTTATGGCGCGTTCTCCCAATTTCTGAAAATGCTTGAGGCTGTAGACCTGGACTCCGGCCGGCCGGACCTTGACTTCGATGTTCTTTCCGCGCTCGTCGAGCGGCGCCCGGGATTGATAGGCCAGGAGATAGTGATAGTCCTCCGTCTCGGCCGCGTTTTTGAGCGCATCCAGCACCTTGTTGGAAAACGTCAAATACCCTCCCGTCGAGCGGCTGATGTTTCTGAAACAATCCTCATAGTCCTCGGCGACCTCTTGTAAGTCCAGATCCTGCGATTGGGTGATCTTGGTGACTTTCATCAGGATGAGATGAAAGGTGACCCCGGCCTCGAGAAAGAGGTTCTTCAACTGCTCGGCGGGGAATGTTTTCGAGACCGCTAATAATTCGTGGAGCCTTCGTTGCTGCCTCCTCACGAGTTCGGCCAAGGCCTGCCCCACCGGATCGATATTGAAATCGAGCATCTCGTTGATTCGCCGCTCCAGCCGCCCCTGGCTCTTGAGTTCGGGAAAAAGCTCCCGCTGCTGGAAACAGATGGCCCATTTATCGGCTTGGACCGGTTTGATCCTCTTGAGAAGCGCCTGGAACATGGCCAAATCGGGCACGAGGAATCGATCCCGGTAAGTGGTCCAGATTCTCGAATAATGTTCGTAGAAGCGGCTGATCGACTGATACCAGTCTCCACCCCCCCCAGTTCCCTGATAACCAGTTGCTGGGTCCGAGATCTCATCCAGCAATCGCTGGCATTCCTCGTCCACGTCCATGTAGGCCTTCTGAAGGTTATTGATGGAGACCTTCTTGTATTGCTTGAGCGTTTCTTTGATCTCGGCCTTGAGATCATCGGGATTCTTGCCCATTTCGACAATCAGGAAGCGGTTTTCGGTCATCACCAGGATCTGGTCCGTGGGCTGGAAGACGGTCTGGAAGAAATAATCGATGGCTTCTCCGATGGCGTCGTTGTAGTCGAAGATATCGAAAATCAGGACGAACAGGCGTGGTTTGGGTGGCAAAGAGGCCGTCGGGAGCGCAGCCTCTTTCGCCGTCCCGGCGATCTTCCGCGAGATGATTTCAAACCCGGAGATCTGCTGCTTGACGCCGTTCTCGTAGACTTCGAAATCGTCCCTGGTCAGGCCCTTTACGGCTTCGCCGCTTCGCAGGACCCGCACCGGCACCTCAACCGCCGTGACGATAGTTTCGTGATGGAGTTGATCTTGGGAGGCGAGCGCCGGGAGCGCCAAGGAGATGCCGAGCGACAGGGCGGTCCCCAAGCTCAGGTCAAGCAAGGATCCGCTTCGCCGGACTCTCCTGGAGTGTTTCATCGAGCCGCCCGCCCCTCAATTATAGCATGAGAATGGCCGCTTGATCTCTCCACGGACTATCGCGAAAGGGAGGCTCTCGGCCCCCAAGGTCAGATCAAACTCATTATTGAATCCGATGTCGTGGGAGAAATCGGAGACGCCAAATGCGCCGGCCCGAGGCGGGTTGCCGGAATATGGCTATTCCGATATACTAAAATCCAATCCTAAAGGAGGTGTCGAGACATGAAAAAGAACATGGGAGCGTTGGACCGAATCATCCGTCTCATTCTGGCTATCGCCGCGGCTGGCATGATCTATTCCCACATGGTCGAGGGAACCCTGGCCATAATTATCGGAGTGTTTGCGGTCATCTTCGTCCTCACGGCGGCGATCGGCTTCTGTCCGCTCTATATCCCCCTTAAAATTTCGACTTTGAAAAAGGCGGCACCCAAGGCCGAGTGACATCCGCCTGCGCGGTTTCACAGCGGACGGTTCCGGCACAGGGGCGACCGAGCCCGGATCGGAGCCTTCGTTTCGAGGAACCGATTCACGCAAGACGGTGTCCGTGGGGGGGGGCCGACGTTTGTTCTGAGGGAAGCTGAGAGGAGTTCGCCATGGCGCGCGATCCGGTCTGCGGAATGGAAATCGATGAACGAAAAGCCGCCGGTTCGTCGGTTTATAAAGGACGGACCTATTATTTCTGTTCCCAGGGCTGCAAATCGGCCTTTGAGAAAGATCCGGATAAATATCTGGCGTCGGGATACGCGCCCGGAGGAATGCCCGGCCCCTTAATCCCTGTGACCGAGCCGCCGACGGCCAAGGAACCGGAGAAAGCCGCCGGGAGCGAGCGAATCGACCTCCCCGTCGTCGGGATGCACTGCGCCAGCTGCGCGATCAATATCGAAGAGGGATTGAGCCGCCTCGAGGGAGTCGATAAGGCCAGCGTCAACGCGGCCTCGAATCGGGCGACCGTTCTTTTCAATCCCCGGCTCGTCAAGCTCAACGACCTCATCGGTGCCGTCCGCGACAAGGGCTATGATGTGGCCACGGCCAAGATCGACCTGTCCGTCGCCGGAATGGAATGCGCCTCCTGCGTCGCCCGGGTCGAGAAGGCCCTTCGGGCCAGAGACGGAGTCCTCAAGGCTTCGGTCAACCTGGCTACCGGGAAAGCGAGGGTCGAATACCTGCCGTCCCGCCTGACCGCCGCCGACCTCAAGGCCGCCGTCGAGTCCGCGGGCTATAAGGTCCTTGACACGGGGGAGGCGGCCGAAGCGGAGGACGTCGAGCGCCTGGTCAGGGAAAAAGAATATAAAGTCCTGACCAGAAAGCTCGTCGCGGGCGCCGTCCTTGCCGTCCCCATCTTCTTCGGAAACATGCATCATGTATTTCCCTGGATTCCGCCTTTCCTCGCCAACGCTTTCGTCCTCTGGATTCTGACGACGCCCGTCGAATTCCTGATCGGCTGGCAATTCCACCGCGGAGCCTGGAAGTCCCTCCGCCACCGAACGGCCGACATGAACACCCTCATCTCGGTCGGGACCCTGGCGGCCTACCTCTACAGCGCCGCCGCGACCCTCTTCCCGTCCTTTTTCCGCGCGGCCGGCGTCGCGCCCGACGTCTACTTCGACACGGCTGCCGTCATCATCGTCCTCATCCTGTTCGGCCGCTGGCTCGAGGCCCGGGCCAAGGCCCGCACGTCCGAAGCCGTCAGGAAACTCGCCGGCCTTCAGCCCAAGACGGCCCGCGTCATCCGGGAGGGCGTCGAGCGGGACATCCCGATCGCCGAGGTCGTTGCCGGCGACCTGGTCGTCGTCCGGCCGGGCGAACGGATCCCCGTGGACGGGGTCGTCCGGGAGGGCCGCTCCGCGGTCGACGAATCCATGATCAGCGGGGAGAGCATCCCGGCCGAGAAAAAGCTGGGCGACGAGGTCATCGGCGCGACCATCAATAAAACGGGGAGCTTCAAGTTCGAGGCGACCAAGATCGGGAAGGATACGGTTCTGGCCCAGATCATCCGGCTCGTCCAGGAAGCCCAGGGGTCCAAGGCGCCCATCCAGCGACTGGCCGATGTCATCGCGAGCTATTTCGTTCCGGTCGTGATTTCGATCGCCGTCGTGACCTTCGTCGTTTGGTACGCCTTCGGGCCCGCGCCGTCCTTGACGCGAGCCCTCCTCAACTTCGTGGCCGTCATGATTATCGCCTGCCCCTGCGCCCTAGGCCTGGCGACGCCGACGGCGGTCATGGTCGGGACGGGCCGCGGCGCCGAGCACGGCATCCTGATCAAGGGCGGAGAGAGCCTGGAGACGGCCCACCGGCTGACGACGATCGTCTTCGACAAGACGGGGACTCTGACCAAGGGCGAACCGGCCGTGACCGATCTTTTCGTGGTCGGGGAGTACTCCGAGACGGACCTTCTCCGCTGGGCGGCCAGCGCCGAAAAAAGCTCCGAGCATCCGCTCGGAGCCGCCGTCGTGAGCAGAGCCCGGGAGCGGGGGATCGAGCTCGGCGCGCCCGAGCTTTTTCAAGCCCTGGAAGGGCGGGGGATCGAAGCCCGCATCGGCGGCCGGAACATCCTCATCGGAAACGCCGGGCTGATGGGGGAGCGCGGGGTCGATTTCCGTGACTGCGCCTCGAAACCGGCCGAGCTCGAGGCGGAAGGGAAAACCGTCATGCTCGTGGCCGTGGACGGCCGGCCGGCCGGCTGCATCGCCGTGGCCGATACGCTCAAGGAAAGCGCGCCGCTCGCCGTAGCGAAGTTGAAAGCGATGGGACTTGAGGTCGTGCTCCTCACCGGCGACAACCGCCTGACCGCCCGAGCCGTGGCTCGGCAAGCCGGGATCGAGGCCGTGCTCGCCGAGGTTCTGCCCCAGGATAAGGTCGCCGAGGTCAAGCGCCTTCAGGCGGCCGGGAAGAAAGTGGCCATGGTCGGCGACGGCATCAACGACGCTCCGGCCTTGGCCCAGGCCGATATCGGAATCGCCATCGGAACGGGCACGGACGTGGCCCTCGAGGCTTCGGACATCACGCTGATTCGGGGCGATCTTGGGGGAGTCGCCTCGGCCATCGAGCTCAGCCGGCGAACAATCCGGACCATCAAGCAGAATTTATTCTGGGCTTTCATCTACAACACGGCCGGGATTCCGGTCGCGGCCGGCCTTCTCTATCCGTTCTTCGGGATTGTCCTCAACCCGATGATCGCTTCGGCCGCCATGGCCGCCAGCTCGGTCTCGGTCGTGTCGAATTCCCTCCGCTTGCGCCGTTTCCGGTTCCCGGACTGATCTGAATAAAGATCGGGGTCAAACCTACACTTTTACACTTAGTGAACATCTAGACTAACTGCAAAAGTGTAGGTTTGACCCCAAGGCTGCTTTTCGCCCGTTTTCCTTTTGGTGTATAATCCCGGTCTCGCGGAGAAAGGAATAAGCCATGCGCAGCTTCGAGTCGATCCGCCTCGGGATCCCCAAGATTCTCCTGCCCAAGCCCGGCGTCGATATGGCCAAGTGGTCCGTCATCGCCTGCGACCAGTTCACCTCCGAGCCCGAATATTGGGACAAAGCGGCCGCGTTCGTCGGGGACGCCCCTTCGACCCTGAACCTTATTTACCCCGAGGTCTATCTCCATGAGCCCGACCCGGCCGCCCGGATCGGGCGGATCCGAGCCGCCATGAACGATTACCTGGGCTGCGGCCTGTTCCGGTCGGTCGAGGGCCTCGTCTACGTCGAGCGCACGACCCGAGGCCGGACGCGGCGCGGGATCGTCGTTCTCCTCGACCTCGAAGCTTACGATTTTCGCAGGAGCGCGACGAGCCCGATCCGGGCGACCGAGGGCACAATCATGGACCGGATTCCGCCCCGGGTCCGGATCCGGGAAGGGGCGCCGATCGAGCTTCCCCACATCATGGTCCTTATCGATGACCCGGACGACGGCGTCGTCGGCCCCCTCATGAAAGCCAAGGATCGTCTCGAGAAGCTCTACGACTTCGACCTCATGATGGAATCGGGGCATCTCGCGGGATACCGCGTTCCGGGGGGGAAGCTCGAGGCGGGCGTCGTCGCGGCGCTAAGCCGGCTGGCCGATCCGGCCTTGTTCGCCCTCCGCTACGGACTACCGGCCGGGACGCCCGTTCTCCTCTACGCGATGGGGGATGGGAACCATTCGCTGGCCACGGCCAAGACGATCTGGGAAAAGACCAAGGAAGCGGCAGCCGACCGGAAGGCCGTCATGGCTTCGCCGCTCCGCTACGCTCTGGTCGAACTCGTCAACCTCCACGATCCGGCGCTCGTCTTCGAGCCCATCCACCGCGTCCTGTTCGGGCTGGCGCCCGGCCGGGATGTCGCCGCCGAGGCCGGGACCTTCTTTCAAGGGCGAGTCCGGAGCGCCAAGTCCTGCTGCCTTCGGTCGATGATGGAAACGATCGATACGCAGTTGGGCCGGCCCCACAAGATCGGGCTCATCGGGGAGTCCGGGTCGAGCGTTTTGGAGATCGACGCCGCCGGATCGAACCTTCCGGCCGGCACCATCCAGGCGTTCCTGGACGCTTATCTGAAGGACAAGGGGGCCGGCGAAATCGATTATGTCCACGGCGCGAACACGGTCGCCCAGCTCGGCGCCAAGCCCGGAAACCTGGGCGTTTATCTCCCGGCCATGCGCAAAGAGGATCTATTCAAGACCGTCATCCTCGACGGCGCCCTGCCCCGCAAGACCTTTTCAATGGGCGAAGCCTGGGAGAAGCGATTCTATCTGGAAGCGCGCCGGCTCGGCTGAATCTTTTTCCTGATTCCGTTCCTGAGCGCGCTGGACATTCGTTTTCCCAAGCTCATTCCGGCTTGTGCTCGACAACTTCGGCTTGACAGCGAGTCATGATAAGCTCTTGACAGATGCAACCGGGTTTTGTATAAATTTGCCTATTGCTATTGAGATAAGGAGGCGGTGCATCATGAAAAAGGTCTTTGTTCTTGCGGTCTGTTTTTTTGCATTGATCATCGCGCTGGGAGCGGTCGGCGCTGGGAGAGGGGCGAGCACGCCGCCGGCGGGAGTCGCTCCCGTCCAAGCGGCTCCCCGGATCCAGATGGATTTCGGGCAGATGCCCCTCTATTTCATCGAGAACCGGGGACAGCTGGACTCGCGGGTTGGGTACTATGTTCAGGGGAAGGATAAGACTTTATACTTCGAGACGGACGGGGTGACGTTCGTCCTGACGAAGGCCGTCGACAACGTCCGCTGGGTCGTCAAGTTGGACTTCCTGGGCGCGAACCCGGACGTCCGCCCCGTCGGGGAAGCCGAGACCGGGGCGGTCATCTCCTATTTCAAGGGCGGGCCCGAGGAGTGGAAAACGGGTCTTCAGACTTATTCGCAAATCGTCTATCGGGAGCTGTGGCCGGGAATCGACTTGATTTACAGCGGGACGTCGAACCATCTCAAGTCGGAGTTCGTGGTAAAGCAGGGCGCGAATCCGGCGCAGATCCGGCTGGCCCTCCGCGGTGCGGAGAGCGTATCCATGAACGGGGAGGGCCGGCTCGAAGTCCGGACGCCGGTTTCCTCGTTCCAGGATGACGTTCCAGTGGCCTGGCAGGAAGCGAACGGGGTCCGGCGCGAGGTGAAGGCTCGGTACGAGCCCGCGGAACCGAAGACCGCGACGGGCGGGGGGGAACGGTTCGCTTACGGGTTCGAGCTGGGGACATACGACCCGGCCCTCCCTCTCGTACTCGACCCGTCTATCTTTATCTACTGCGGATACATCGGGGGGAGCAGCAATGATGTCGGCAACGGGATTGCGGTGGACTGGGGAGGAAACGCTTATGTGACCGGATCGACGTTGTCCGGTCCAACCAGCTTTCCGGTGACGGTCGGGCCGGACCTGACATACAACGGGGGACTTTCCGATGCCTTCGTGGCCAAGGTGAATGCGGCCGGGACGGCGCTCGTCTACTGCGGCTATATCGGGGGGAGCAACGCCGATATCGGCAATGGGATCGCTGTGGACGGGGGAGGAAACGCCTATGTGACCGGATCGACGCTGTCCGGTCCAACCAGCTTTCCGGTGACGGTCGGGCCGGACTTGACGTATAACGGGGGAATCTCCGATGCCTTCGTGGCCAAGGTGAATGCGGCCGGGACGGCGCTCGTCTACTGCGGCTATATCGGGGGGAGCAGCGCCGATGTCGGCAATGGGATCGCGGTGGACGGGTCGGGAAACGCCTATGTGACGGGCTCCACCTTGTCAACGCAAGCCACTTTTCCGGCGGCGGTCGGGCCGGACTTGACGTATAACGGGGGGCTCACCGACGCCTTCGTGGCCAAGGTGAATGCGGACGGGACGGCGCTTGTCTACTGCGGCTACATCGGGGGGAACAACGCCGAAAATGGCAACGGCATCGCGTTGGATTGGTCGGGGAACGCTTATGTGACGGGAACCACGGTGTCTTCGGAATCCAGCTTTCCGGTGGCGGTCGGGCCGGACCTGACCTTTAACGGAGGGCTCACCGATGCTTACGTCGCCAAGGTCAACGCGGCCGGTACAGGGCTTATCTATTGCGGCTACATCGGCGGGATCAGCATGGACACGGGCAGGGCGATCGCCGTGGACAGGTCGGGGAACGCCTACCTGACGGGCGATACCTTGTCAGACGAAACGAGCTTTCCGGTGACGTTCGGGCCGGACCTAACCTATAACGGAGGATCTTCCGACGCCTTCGTGGCCGAGGTCGATTCAGCCGGGGACGCGCTCGCCTACTGCGGCTATATCGGAGGGAGCGATACGGATTCGGGCAACGGGATTGCGGTCGACGGGGCGGGGAACGCCCATGTGACGGGATCCGCCTCGTCCACGGAGGCTTCCTTTCCGGTCAAGGGTGGGCCGGACCTCACATTTAACGGGGGGGGCTCCGATGCCTACGTGGCCGAGGTCAATGCGACGGGCCGCGATCTCGTCAACTGCAGCTATATCGGAGGGAGCGGCGGCGATTATGGCAACGGGATCGCGTTGGACTGGGCAGGGGACGAGTTTCTGACGGGGCGGTCTTCTTCCTCGGAATCCAGCTTCCCGGTGGCGTATGGGCCGGACCTGACGTATAACGGGGGAATCTCCGATGCCTTTGTGGCCGAGATCTGCGCCGGCTGGATCAGGGTCACCTCCCCCAACGGCGGCGAGAAATGGGAGGTCGGCTCTCAACACCCCATCACCTGGCTGACCGGGGATAAGCTCGGCGACGACAAGCTTGTTTACTCCACGGATAAGGGCGAGACTTGGAAGACGATCGTCTTCGCGACGCGCGATGACGAGACCTATCTCTGGACCGTGCCGAACGACCTCTCTCATACGGTCTGGGTCCGGGTGGCCGAGCGAGAAGGGCCCGGCTACGACCGGAGCGATAAGGTATTCTGGATCATCCCCAAGCCGACGCTCACGGTCGTCTCTCCGAACGGAGGCGAGAGCTGGAAGGCGGGAACGACCCAAACGATCAAATGGACGACGACGGGAGAGGTTGGAGACGTGAAGATCAGCTACTCGGTCGACGGCGGGACGAACTGGACGACGATCGACGCCTCGGCGCCGAACACGGGGAGTTACAGCTGGAAAATACCCGCCAAGCCCTCGACGAAGTGCAAGGTGCGGATCTGGGAGGCGGCGGACCATGTCCCCTCGGACGTGAGCGACGGGACCTTCACCATCAAGACGGAATAATCCTTTCCGGCCAGGCTTCTGATCGCGGCGGGAGCAGCCTTGCAGCACTCATGACCCAGAAACGGGCCATAAGTACTGCGAAATGCCTGCAATCGTGGCTTCCATGAGTGTCGAGGATTTGACAATTCCGAGAGAAAGGATAAAATAGAAATTCAAAACGGTACCCAGGAGGTAACCTATTGAATAGAAAGACCCGGTGGCTCTCAATCGTGCTGGCCCTGGCGGTCATTGCCGTCATGGCCGGGATCGCCCAGCAAAACGACGAGACCGTGACTTGCCCCGTTTCCGGGAAGGTCATGAAGAAGGCGGAAGCTCCCGCCAGCGTCGAGTACCAGGGCAAGACGTATTATTTCTGCTGCGAAGGGTGCAAGGCGAAATTCCTCAAGGATCCCGCTCAGTACACCCAGGCCAAGCCCGAGCCGGGCGTGAAATACGTATGCCCGATGTGCAAGGGCGTCGAGTCGGACAAGCCCGGCAAGTGCCCCAAGTGCGGCATGGACCTTGTCAAGAAGACCGAGCCGCAGGAAGCCGCGAAGCTGATGGAAGCCAAGCCCTGTTGCGGAGGCCATAAACAGGCTGCCGGCAAAGAGATGGGCAAGGGCTGCGGCATGATGAAGGCTCAGGGCGCGGCGGGTTGCGCCTGCCCCCTTTGCTCTCCCGACGTCGAGGTTAAGGTCGAGAACGTCAAGGACGGCGTTGTCGTCACCTTGACGGCCAAAACGCCCGAGCTCGTCAAGGCCCTCCAGGACCAGGCCGCCAAGATGAAGGAATGCCGCGCCAAATGCTTGGAGGCGGCCAAGAAGGAAGAGCCCAAGAAGTAAATTTTTTCGGCTGAGCCCTACTTCTACAGCCCTCCCGCCCCAGGCTGGGGCGGGAGGGTTTTTTTTCGTTTTAGAGAAACATTCCAACCCGCGGTTTCGTATTAGTCAATGAGCGTTTCCCGATGATGATCTCTATCCCGAGGAGAGTCTCCATGAAAACACAAGGATGTTTCGAGCGGAACTCCGTCCGCTTGCTGGCGACGGCCGTTCTCATGGCGACGGCCGGCTTGGCTTCGGCCGGCCAAAGCCTGGATATTCCTTCGAATACCTGGGGCATCAGCTTCGGCAACTCCAAACACTTCTCGGGACTCCGTTTCAATTACCGGGACAGCCAAGTCAAGCGCATCAACGGCGTCAATGTGACGCTCTGGCAGCCCAGGAAAGACGACGCGGATGCCGTCATTCATGGTCTCTCGCTCGGAACCATCCCGGGCGGGGGCTATCTGCGCGGGATTCAGGTCGGAATTCTCGGGATCGCCGCGGAGAAGGATCTTAAGGGAATAACCCTGGGCGGCTT
This sequence comes from Candidatus Aminicenantota bacterium, assembly GCA_963702005.1. Classification (GTDB taxonomy): domain Bacteria; phylum Acidobacteriota; class Aminicenantia; order Aminicenantales; family JAFGBC01; genus JAFGBC01. Next base: position 3,513,169 of record OY969696.1, on the reverse strand, counting down.
GGGCGCGGGCTGCGGGGGAAATGTCGTCGGCCTGAACCTGGGCGGCTTGGGCATCGGCGCCGGCGAGGACATCAAGGGCATCACGATCGGCGGGCTGGGAGCCGGGGCGGGCGGTTCGATGGTGGGCATCAACATCGGCGGGATCGGCGTCGGCGCGGGCAAGGACTTGGTGGGCATCAATATCGGCGGCGTCGGCGTCGGCGCCGGCCAAGTCGTGGCCGGGATCAATATCGGAGGAATCGGCGTCGGCGCTGGAGAACGGCTGACCGGCCTCACCTTGAGCGGGATCGCCGCCGGCGCTCCCGAAGTCCGCGGGGTTACGGTCGGCGGATTGGCCGTCGGCGGCAAAGACCTCATGGGGATTCAGATTGCGGGCGGCTTCATCAAGATCGCCCCGGGTGGACGGCTGACCGGGTTCGCGGCCAGTTCCTTCAACTACGTCAGGGGCGCTCAGATAGGAATATCCGTCGGCATCGTCAACTATGCCTGGAGCGTTAAAGGGGTGCAGGTTGGACTGGTCAACATCGTACGGGACAATCCGCGGGGACTCAAAGTCCTTCCGGTCTTCAATACAAGTTTCTAAGGACGCTTAGAACAGAAACCGCAGGCCCAGGTTGACCCGGAACAGGGATGGATTGACCTTGACCGAGCCGAGGTTCATCAGGCGCCCAAGCTCTTCGGCCGTTTCCGTGATGCCCTGGCCGGTCAGGACATGCCATTTGACGGAGGTCTCGGGGAAGGAAAAATAGCGGACATCGACGGCGAGGCCGATATTCGAGAAGAGGTCGACGACCAGTTCGCCGCCGACGTTAAATCCCGTGATCCGGGCCGGCCCCCAGTCCAGGGCCAGGCTGTAATCCTGCATGAACAGGACCGAGTGGCCGCCGAGCCAATACTTGGTGAAGGCGATGCTCGAAGACTGGGCCTCGAAATTGCACAGGCTGGCGCCGGCCGAGGCCTTGAGGGTCAGGACGCTGACCAGGGGGACGCGGACGGCCGCGTTGAGGCTGATGACGGTCTCCTTGAACTCGCCGTCGGTCGCCGGCCAGGAATCTTCCCGGTGGTAGCTGTACTCAACCGGAATATAATTGGGAGGCAAGCGCGCCGTGTATTTTAGAGAAAGCTTGTAGTTCGAATTCGCTCCGGACAGGTTCGCCTTAAAGGCATCCAAGAGGACTTCGAGCCCGGCGTAACGGAAAGGAAAGAAGCGGAAGGCGGCCGTGTAGCCGTGGGCCTTCTGGCCCTTAAAGCTCAGGGTTTGGGAAGCCGAGCTTTGAAAGGCGCCGGGCGAGAAGGGAGGGGAATAGGAATGGAGATAGGTCGAGTTCAGCCGGGGATTTTCCCAAGCGTAAGAGGCCGAAAGCTCGAATTTGAAAAGGAGGATCTGCTTCGAGGCCCAAGCCGAGCCCAGAGTTAGGACCATGACAAACCCGACGGCCAACAAGCGGAGAGCGAGCTGTTTTTTCATTTTCGACTCCTCGCCCCCTTTATATCTCAAATCCCCGGACGACTCAATCCGGCGGAGAGCCGGGAAGGGGTGTGTCGTCCGGGCCGATTTTCTGATATCCTGACCTGGTCAAAGCCGTGAGTAAGAAAAGTCCGGTCATAGCCGCGGCCATGAGCGGGGGGGTCGATTCCTCGGTCGCCGCGGCCCTCCTTCTCGAGCGGGGGCACGAGGTCATCGGCCTGACCATGGACCTCTTTTCCCTCTCCTCCGAAGCCTGTCGCGACGAGGGGCTCCAGAGCTGTTGCGGAGCCAAGGCGCGCAGGGACGCGGCCGGCGTCGCCGCGGCCCTCGGCATTCCCCATTACACGGCCGATTTCAGGAAGGATTTCGAGCGCGCGGTCATCGCCGATTTCTGCGGGGAATACCGGAGAGGGCGAACGCCCAACCCCTGCGTCCGATGCAACGCGCTCGTTAAATTCGGTTGTTTATGGAAGAGGGCCCGCCGGCTCGGCGCCGATCGATTGGCCACGGGGCATCACGCCCGAGTCGAATACGATCCGTCCCGGAAACGCTTCCTGCTCAAAAAAGGATTCGACCGGGCCAAGGATCAGTCCTATTTTCTCCACGCCCTGACCCAGGATCAGCTGGGCCGGAGCTTGTTCCCGGTCGGCGGGATGACCAAAGCGGAAGTCAGGCGGACGGCGGCCCGCCTCGGACTCGCGGTCGCCGCCAAACCCGAGAGCCAAGAGATCTGTTTCATCCCCGACCGCGACTACGCTCGTTTCCTCCGCGAGCGGATTCCGGCCGCCTTTCGTCCCGGCCCGATCGTGGACCGGGAGGGCCGGATCCTCGGCGAGCACCGGGGCATCATCCACTACACGATCGGGCAGCGGAAGGGGATGGGGGTGGCGGGGCCCCATCCTTATTACGTCTTGTCGCTCAACCCGGCTACGAACACGGTCGTCGTGGGCCGCGGCGAGGAGCTGATGAAGAGACGCCTCCGCGTCGCCGATGTCAACTGGATCGCCGTCGAGAACCTGAAGGACGAGAGGGAAGCGGCCGTTAAAATCCGCTACCGGCACCCGGGGGCCAAAGCCGTCCTCAAGCCGGTGAAGCCGGGCGAGGTCATCGTCGAGTTCAAGCGGCCCCAGCGGGCCATAACGCCCGGACAGTCAGCCGTCTTCTACGATGGCGAGACCGTCTTGGGGGGCGGTCTCATTGCAACCGCCCTTGATGACGCCCGATCCTGATCGGAAAGGCCGGCCGATAAACTCGTCTTCGTTTGGGGGATCCCCATTTTCCGGCCGGCCCCCAAAAAAAGGCTATTTGCCCCTCTTGGTTTTCTTCCCTTTTTTCAACTTCGCGGCACTTTCCGCCTTGCTCTTGCGCCTCATGTCCGCGGCCTGGGCGCGCTTATAGGTCTGGATGTCCTTGAAGCGCCCTTTGCTGTCGCGCACGGCGTAGAGCTTGGTGCCCTTGGAGCTGCGATGGGTTGTTCGCTTTATCGGCATCACGATCCTCCTTCGAGAATGACGGACTCAGTCTGGACGAATGGTTCTTGAGCCGCGCAAAGAGGATGGCGGCCTACTTGCTGACGGCTTTCTTGATGGCGCCGATGATGGCCAGCAGGACGCCGCCGCTTTTCCATAAGACCTCCTTATCTTAAAGACAGATCCCTCTCCACAGCTTTAGGAACCCCGTTATTTTGACTCTACGCGCCATTCGAATTAATGTCAACTCTGCGCCGTGTCTTTTTGCGGGAATTTTTGAAATCGGGAAATTAGACGAAAGGTCAGCGTCGGATTTCAGCGGACGTCGTAGCGGATGAAGGAAGCGTAGGCCGCGCCGAACAGAACGATGGAGAGGACGGCCAGGACGGCTAACGGCGCCAGAACGGCCTTGATCCGTCCCGTCAGCGCTTCTTCCTTGTATTGGAAGCGCGGCATATCGCGGACGTCGACCGGCGAGTTCCAGACATCCATGGTCGGATCCTTTTTCCTGAGCTCCTCCATTTTTTGGGTCGCGAAGTCTTCGTAGGCCTGACCCCATCCCCTTGCCAGCTCGCTAAAATGAATTTCATTCCTCATCCCGGTGTTGGAGAGGTCCGTGGTCAAATAAGAGAAGGCGGCCATGGGGGAGCTCAGGGACAGGAGGACGGAGAGCCGAGTCTGCGCCTTTTCCTTTCGGTCCAAGTCTTCTGTCAAGACCTTGGCTTTTTCGCCCTGGATCCTGTTAGCTTCGCGCCAAACCGCCTCGATCGTCTTTCGCAAAGCTTCATAGGCGCGAGCGAAGGCGGGGTCCTTCTTGATGGCGTCCAGGATTTCCTGTTCGGACATCCTGAAAACGGGAGCCAGGACGGGATATTCCTTGAGAACCTCCGCCGTTCTTTCCTTCTGGATTATCCGGCCGAGCTCGTCGCGTTCATCCTGGGTGATGCGCTGGACCTCCCGGTTGATCATGATCCGGGAGGGCGTCGGACGGAGGAGCGAGGCCAGGTAAGGGCTGAGGTTGGGGACGACCAGGACGGCGAGAACCCAGACAAAGAGCGAGGTCATGATCGACGAGGAGCTCGACTGGTGGCGCGAGGAGATGAAGATCCCCAGGCAGGTGAAGAGGGTAAAATAAACGACGGCCCCGATCGCGATCATCCCCAGCGCGCCCCAATCCGACCCTTTCCAGCCCACCCTCGGGTTGAGCAGGATGATGATCAGGCCGACGGCCAGCGAAACCAGGAAGGGGATGAGCAAGGTCGCCGTTCCTCCCAAAACCTTGGCGGCGATGATCTTGGACCGGGCCAGGCCGTTGGCCAGCATGAGCTTCAGGGTCCCGTCTTCCTTTTCGCCGGATAGGGAGTCGTAGGCGAAGACCAGGGCGGCCAGGCTGAGGAGAATGGCGACGATGAACGTCAAGTCCAGCAGCGGAAACATGACAGGCAGAGGGTCGTTGTAGAAGGCGTTGATATTGACGTCGGCCGACAGCCCCCGGACGAGCGCATAGAACGGAACGGGCGGCTGGGAAGGCTCGATCACGTTTCCGATCCGGTTGAAATGGGCGTAGCGGCTTAGGTAATTCTGAATCTCGGCCTGGCGCCGGGAATAATCGTCCTGTTTCCGTATGTAATCGTTGGTCAGGATCAAGGTTGTGACTGGGACGATGACCAGGAGAAGGACGAATGTCACCAGGAACCGGAACGACAGGAGGTGGTTGCGGATTTCTTTCATGACGAGGATAGGGATCATAGCTGTCATCCTTATCTGACGTCGTAGCGCACGACCGCGGCGTAGCCCGCGGCGAAAAAGACGATATTGAAGACCAGGAGCCAGGCGATATCGAACAGGCTCCCCTCGGCCAATACGCGTCCGACGGAACGGTAACGGTAGCTGAACGCGGCGTGTCCCTTGATCCCGGACCGGATGTCCTCCAAGAACCGGTTTTTATAGCGGATGACTTCGCTTTTAAGCAAGCCTTCCTCGCCGATCCCGGTGCCGGCGATCTCGGTGGCGGCGTAGACGAAGCTGGCCGCCGGCGAGATCCGGTTGATGTTCTTAGACAATCGGATCAGGCGGTCGAACTTGTTGCGGTAGTCTTCCTCCATCTTGTCGAATTCGGCGTTCATGTTTTTGATCCGGGCGTCCCAGTTGTCGGTTTTATCGGTATAGCGCATGAGGACTTCCCGCGTCCAGATCTGCTCCCGCTTCTCGCTCAGGGCGCGGACGGACGGAACGTCGACGAATTGGCGGGCCAGCAGCGTGCCCAGGTTGGGCAGGATGAAGACTAGCAGCGACCAGATGAAGAGGAGAACAACCAGAGATGAAGCGGACCGCCGGGTGACCGTGGAGATGAAAATGCCGAGGCTTAAGAACAGGGCGACGTAGATGAGGCTTGTTGCGAGCAACAACGCCAGCCGCCCGAGCCCCGATCCGGAGAGGCGCACAGCGGGATCGAGGCTCATCAGGGCGATCCCCAGTATGGTCACCAGCAGGAAGGGGACGGCCAGGCTCAGGAAGTTGCCGAGCCACTTGCCGGCCAGGACGGAGGCCCGGGAGAGCGAATTGGCGAACACCAGTTTCAGGGTGCCCGCTTCCTTCTCCCGGCTGATTTGGTCGAAGCCGAACAGAAGGGCCACCAGCGACAGCACGACCTTGACGACGTAGACGAAATCGGGCGAAGGGAAAAAGGAAAAGATGATGTTGCCGGACTGCTGGCCGGCCTGGACGTAGATACCGGTGATGCCGACTCCGAAGGAGCGGGTCATGGCGTCGTCCAGGCCCTTGGCGAAGATGGACAGGGGATTGGGCGGGATGATGGCGATCGGCTCTCCGGGCTTGGCTTTGTTGAGTTGATAGTCGGCCTGCCGTCCCTTGAAATCCCTGACCATGACGAACAGGCTGGTGAAGACGAGCAGGGAAGCCAGTAGCATGACGATAAAGAACTTGTAGCTGAGGAGGTTGGCGGCGATCTCCTTGCGAACGATGGTTCCGATCATGCCCGCACCTCTTTCCCGGAACCGTTCAACCCGGGTTGCAGCCCGGGAGCGACGGGCGGTCTCCGGAGATAGTAAAAAAGCGCTTCCTTCATGTCTTTGCGAATCATCTCACGTCTGTCCTGATGAAGGCTGAAAAAGCCAAGCCGGCCAGGACGATGTTCCAGAGAATGAGCCCGGCCAGGTCGCCCAGGGCGCTCTTGAGTCCCTTGCTCAGGGACGGCCGCCGCTCGCTGAAGACCGGGAAGTCGGACTTATCCCCCTCGTATTCCAGGGCTTCGGGCGATTCGATGCGGATGGTTTTCCCATGAAAGCCAATATTCTTAGAAAACGACCAATCCGAAGTCACTATGATCTTGCCGAGTTTCTTCTGGATATACGCGTCATAAATGCGGGAATATTCCCGAACCTGCCTCAAAAACTCATCTTCTCCGCCGTCCCCTGACTGGACGATATCCTCCGAGGCATATTGGAATAAGGCCAGGGGGGAGAGCCGCGACAGGTTTTTAGCCTGGGCGGCTCGGGCTTTCTCAGATTTTCCGAAATCTTCGTAGAATTGTTTGACCCGGTTCTGACCCTCCTCGAAAGCGTGGTCCGTGCCTGCCCTGACCTCCTCCTCCGTCTTGTATTCGCCCCGCCCGGCCCCGGCAACGATCGCATCGATTTTTTCCCACACTTCTTTCTGAACCATGGGCTCGAACATCCGGGCTGCCTGGATCTCGCGGGGGGCCGACGAAAGCTTGTCGACCAGAACTAGGGAAGAGCTGGGGATGACGATGGCAAAAAGCACCCATATGGCGAGGAGTGTCAGCAGGACAAGCGATGATCGGGAGATGATCGACGAAAAGAGGAGGCTCAAGAACGCGAAAAGGGAAACGTACGCCAGGGCCAGGAGAAGAACCAGGACGATCCTGGAAACGTTGGCCAGCGTCATGGCCTGCGGGACGAGCGTCCCGATGATGATCAGGCTAACGAGGGTGCCGGCCAGGAGCGGAACCGCGATGACCGAAAGGACGGACAAGTATTTGGCCGTGAGCAAGTGGACCCGGCCGAGTGAATTGGCGAGAACCAACCGAAGTGTCCCCTGTTCCCTCTCCCATGACACGGTGCTGTAGCCTAAGAGTATGGTATAGAGGCTGAACAAGGTGCCGATGATGAAGGACCAGTCCAGCGTCGGCACGGTCGGCATCTTGAACGTCCTAAGATTCTGCTCTCCGGCCGAGAGGGCTCCTTTAGGAAGGAGATAGTATTCGGAAGGCCTTATGATATCCCCACCTTCTGCGATAAAAAGCAGCGAGCTGGGACGCCTGTAGAGCTGGAGGCGCACGGTGCTCTTCCATTCCTGCTCCTGCATGAAAGCCAGATTCTTTTGGTAGGCGTCGATCCGCTGCGAATAGGACTTAACGAAGATAAGGCCGTTGCCTGCGAACAGAATAACGGCCAAGGCTAGAAGGGCCATGAATTGCAGGCTTTGGATATGGTCCAGAAATTCGCGGCGGAGGATCGTCTTCATGGCATCACCGGAGGTCTTTTCTCAGGAAGCCTGTGTAAGCAAGCGCGAAGAAAATGCAGTTGAAAAGGAACAAGATCAGCCAATGCGGCCAGACGGCGACAACGGCTTCTCCCGGCCTGTCTGAAATATAGCTGAAATCCGGAAGCGTGCTCCTTTTGAATGCCTCTTCGTCCCTGTAGCGGAGCTTGGACCGTTCGACGAACTTCAGCCAGAGCCGGTGGGCGCCGTCGACGAACCGGTCATATTCCCGAATGTCGGTCCGGGCAAGGCGATTCATGACCTGGTCGCAGAGGGCGGCGGGCGAGAGACCGGAGAGAAATACCGCTAATTTCATCTGCGAGGTCTGGCGACGGTCGAGCTCCGCAGCGATGCTATCATAGTCTGCCGCTGTGGAGGACCAGGCTTCGACGAATCTCAGCCTGTCTTCCAGCGTTGGGGAAACCTTTTGAAAGCCCTCGTTCGCCTTTTTGATTTCGGCGCTGTGTTTATCCCAAACAGCGTCCTTTTGCCGAGCCAGCGACTCTTCACTCGGCAGGGGATAAAAGCGCTCCGCAAAGGCCACGCTCAAATTGGGGTAGATGATGACCAGCACGATCCAAGCCTGGAGGAGAATCATCAGGGACACCGCCGGACGGTCTGTCTTGACCGAGATATAAAGCCCTAGGGCATAAAAGGCGGAAAGATAGAGAGCCGAAACGGCCAGCATCGCCGCGATCCTGACCATATCGCCGCCCGACAGAGAGACCGAGGGATGGAGGATCAGGATAAGGGATGCAAGGAGGGCTGCGATCACGAGCGAGCCCAGGGCAACGAGGAGGCCGCTGATGAGTTTTCCGAGAAGAAGCTTGTCCCGAGGCAAGGCGTTGGCCAAGGCGAGCTTCAGGGTTCCGTTGGCCTTCTCCTCCGACACGCTGTTATACGCCAGGAAAACGACGAGAAGGCTTAGCACGACCCGGACGAGGAAGGCGAAGTCGACGGCCGAGAAGCCCGCGAACGTGGGATTCCTCTTCCGCCCTTCGTCCATATATCCGGTGAGCCTGCGCGGCGCATCTATGACCGACATCTCGATCTGGTCGCCTATCTCCCGGTCTTTGCCCCGGGCAAGTGTGCCCAGAACCTGGGGTTCGCGGAAGATTTTTATCCTGAAGCCGTCTGATTTCAAATTGTTCTTAGCATCGAGGTAGTCCTGGTGGCGGATGGCGTAATCCTGGACGTTGATGAATGTGCTCGCCGCCGTCAGGATGACTGCGATCATCAGACCGATGAGGAACTTAGCGGATTTCAGGTATTCGAGGATTTCCCGCCTGATGATCGTTCTCAGCATCGGATCACTATCGGACGTCGTATTTCAAGAATCGGATATAGGCGAAGGCGAAAGGAGCGATCAGCCAGAAAGCCAGCGCCAGAAGGCTGCGCCCGTTTTCCTTGAAGGTGTCCCCCAGCGAAGCGACGCCGATCGTAAATTTCGGCAGATTTTTGGGGTCCACCGGCTGGGCGGAAAACATCATCGTCATGCGGCCATCCGCGTGCATCATCAGGGTCCGCTTGACTTTGCTGAAGAGCTCGTTGTCGAGGGCCTTTTGATGGGAGCGGACGGCCTCCTGGTATTTCGCGCGCGCCAGCTCGCCCGTCGCGCAGACGTCGGCGGCGAAGCGGCCGAAAGCCGCGCTGGGCGAGATCAAGGACAGATTCACGGCCAGGTTTTGCTGCCGCCGCTTCCGCATCTGGAAGGTCTCGTCGATCGTCTGGAGCTGCTGGGCCTTCCTCTCCCGGGCGCGCAGCTGGATGTCGTCTCTGAGCGGATCCCATTTCTTCCTCTCGGGCGAGTTCACGTCGTCCGCGACGCCCGCGGCCGCGCTTCCGAAGATCAGGTCGTACTGGCGGCCCAGTTCTTTCGCCGTTTCGGTCTCGATCGAATTGATCAGGAGGGATTTTTCGAGCGAGACTTCGGTTTCCGTACGCACCGGATAGATCAGCGCGGCGGCCATATCGCTCAACTTGGGAATAACCAGCTGGAAGCCCGACCAGATGAGAAGAATGGCCACCAGCGATGTCCTCGTTTTGGAGGAACTGGTCGAGACCATCGTCCCGATCGTGTAGTAGATCAGCATGAAGAACAGGGAGGCCAGAGCCAGGATGAGAATCCGGGCCAAGCCGTCGCCGCTGAAGAGCGGAAAACCTCCCGGCAGAAGGATCAGGACGCCCAGCAGGAGGGCGACCAGGAAGGACGCCGCCAGGGCCAGGAAGCCGCCGGCGATCTTGCCGATCAGAACGGCGTCCCGCGGCAAGCGGTTCGAGAGCATGGCCCGCAGCGTGCCCGACTCCTTCTCGCCCGCGATGACATCCGAGGCAAACAGCAGGCCGATCAGGCTGATGACCATCTGGACCAGGAAGACGAAATCGAACTTGCCCTGGGTCGAAAGAAAGGACTCGTCGCCGCTGGCCGATTCGCCTTGAGCGAAGCCGTCCTGCGTGAATTGGTAGTAGCGGGGCAAGGTGTTCTCGAAGCCCTGGGCGAATATCGACAGCGGCGCGGGCCGGCGGAAGCCCTTGAGGGTCACCCGTCCGGCCATGACGTCCTGCATCGTGAGCCCCGAGGCCCCTTCGTCCGCCAGGCGCACCTGCTCGCCGTAATCCCTGAGCCGCTTGGAATACTGGGCGTTATTGACGAACATGCCCAACGGAATGAGGACGATGCAGATGAGGGCGAACAGCGGAAAGCGGTAGCTGAAGATGTTCTCGAGAAGCTCTTTGCGAACGATGGTTTTCAGCATGGACTAAGCCGTCAGGGGTTCGGACTTCATGTAGTCGATGTAGATCTTGACCAGGTCCTCGTACTGAAGCTCCCGCGGGTCCGCTCCATGACCAGCCGGCCTTCCTTCATGATCCCGACCCGGTCGCCGATCTCCTTGGCCCGGAAGATGTCGTGGGTGGACATAAGGATCGCCTTGTTTTCTTTCTTCAGCTCGTCCAGGATCTCCAGGAACTCCTCGGCCGCTTTGGGGTCGAGGCCCGAGGTCGGCTCGTCGAGCAGGATGGCCGGCGCGTCCTTGATGACGGCGATCGAGATTCCGAGCTTTTGCCGCATGCCTTTGGAAAAGGTCTTGACCCGCTGCTCGAAGGCTTTCTCCTGGAGCGAGACGCGCCGCATGACCTGATAATAATGCTCCTTGGTCAGGTCGGGCTTCCCGCCCAGCTTGGCGAAGAAGTCCAGGTTCTGGCGGGCCGTGAAATTGCCGTAGAGCATGACGTTCTCCGAGACGAAGGCGACGTACTTTTTCGCCTCGAGCGGGTCCTTGGTGACGTCGATGCCGGTGATGTAGCAGGTTCCCGTCGTGGGCGGGATGAAGTTCAGGAAAAGGTTGATCGTCGTCGTCTTTCCCGCGCCGTTGGCGCCGAGCAGGCAGTAGACCTCGCCCCCGTGCACGTCCAGGTTGAGGTGGTCGAGAGCCAGGACGCCGTCCTCGTAGCGCTTGGACAGGTCGTCGGCCTTAAGGATGGGATTCGTTTGAGCCATGATGTCCTCCTTGTTTCGTACGTTCGACGCGGCGGGTTCAGCGCCGGGTCAGCTTGATGCCGAAGACGACGATCCCGACCAGCAGGCCGACCAGCAGGAGCACCAGCAGGCTGATGCCCAGGACGTTCGTCTTCGAGGCGACGTGGACGCGGACGATCTTGTCCTCGGACTCGACCTTCCGGTTGTCGGCGCTGCACTCGGTCTTGATCTTCGGCTCATAATCGCCGACGGCGACGTCGGCCGGCGGCAGGAACTTGATCGTGACGACCTGCTCCTTGTTCTGGTCGAGCGAGGCGATCAGGTCGGGCTCGATCTCGGACCGCCAGTTGAGCGGCAGGTCGGCGAAGACGCCGGATATTGTTGAGCTTGCGGGTCCCGGCGTTGCTGACCCTGACTTCCATCGCGACAGCCTCGCCGACCTTGATCTCGTGGTAGAGGTTGACGGCCTGGACCTCGATCTTGCCCACGCCGCGCGGGATGAGCTCGAGCCGCACGCTGCCGGCCTTGAGGGCTTCGATGTCCTTGAGCCCGATTTCGGGCTTTTTGGCCAGCAGGTCCTGGAGCGCGCCCGCCCGCTCGTTGTCGAGGGCCAGGGCGTAGAAGGTGATCGGCTTGTCGATGACGACCTGGGCGTCGGCGTTCTTGGGGAGATAGAGCTTGAGGGACAGCTTCATGCTGGTGACGCCCTCGGTGAACTTGATCTGGGACAGCCGGGCGCCCGTCGTCGGGATCGCTGAACTCGTAATTGATCTGGTGGGGCAGGTTGGCGATCTCCAGCTTGAAGACGTTGGCCTCGCCCGAGAATTTCTCCAGCGACAGGTCGAAGGTGGCCGTGGCTCTCCAGGTCGGCTTCCTGCGAGAACTGGGCCGAGTTGATGGTCACGATGTTGGCGCTGACGCCCTTCTGGAGGTAGACCGAGGTCGTCTCGTTCTTTCCCGAATAGAAGACGTTGACGTCGAGGTTCTCGACGTCCTTGAGAAGCTGGAAGGTCACGTCCCGCTCCGATTCGAGCGGCAGGCGAGGCGATGGTCTTCTCGTAGGGGTCGGAGACGATCTTGCCCTCGGACTTCAGCGAGACCGTAGACGTCCTTGAGCTCCTTCATGAAGTCGAGCGGGAAGAGGTCCTCGGCGCTTGATGTTCAGCTTGGCCAGCTCCTTGAGCTCCTTGGAGGAGTAGCGGAGGGTGACCCGGACGAACTTCTTGCCGCCCGCGTCCTGGAACTTGACCGCGCTGGCCACCGAGATGCGGGCCTCGCTGCCCATGAAGTTGATCAGGGCCTGCTGGTAATCGACCTGGGCCTGGAGGTAGGCCGTCCGGACCAGGGCGAACTCCTGCTCGGATGTCAGGCCCTGTTCCTTGAGCTTGAGCGAGCGGTCGAAGTCGCCCTTGGTCTTTTCGAGCATGGAGCTGGGCCTTTTTCAGGCGTCAGGAGCTTCATCGTCTGGGACTGGCCTTCCTGAGCGGCGGCCGGACCGCCCAGGGCCGCTCCGATCACAACGAGGGCGAGGAGAATGCGATGCGATCTTTTTCATCGATCCGACCTCCGTGGCGTCAGCGAAGCGATGTTCCGCTTGTCCAGGCTGACACCCGTGGCCTTGTCCAGCCTGGTCGAGGGAGAGCGTATAGTCGATGACGGCCCGCAGCTCGGCCGTCCCGGCGCTGGCCAGGTCCTGCTGGTACTGGAGGACGAAGAAGTTGTTGCTCAGCCCGGCCTTGAGCTTGGCCTCTTCCGCGGCCAGCTTCTGCTCGGCCAGCTCGCGGGCGGCCTTGTAGGCGCCGACCCGCTCGTAGTCCGTCTGGACGGCCCGGACGGCGGCCCGGATCTCCAAGACGGCGCTTAGCTCCTGGCTTTTCATCCTGGCGATCTGCCGGTCGAGGCCGGCTTTGGCCTCGGCCTGGGCCGCCCGGGTGAGGACGGAGCTCAGGGGGATGGTCAGAGACAGAGCGACCGACCAATTCCTGTATTTGAAGTTGAGGGCGTCGCGCATGGCCAGGGACGCGCCGCCCGGGACCTTGCCCAGGACGACTCCGGTCAAAGGGTTATCGTCGAGGTACAGGATCCGATCGCCCGAAAGGCCGGGGCTCCAATAGTCGGCCTTGAGGTCGAGGGCGGGAAGCGTCTGGTTCTTGGCGTAGGAATAATCCAGCTCCCTGTTCTTGATCTCGAGGGCGAAGGACTGGAGGTCGGGCCGGTTCTTCAGGGCCAAGGCCAGGGCATCGTCGAGACCGACCTCCCGCTTGGCGAAGCCGGGCCTGTCGATGGGGGCGATATCTCCGCCGCCGTCGTTGTCGAAGGGAAGGTTGATAAGGCCGCGCAGCATGTCGGCGTAGTCCTTGACCATCTGCTCCGCCTGAAGGATATCGGCCTTGCGGGCGGCTACGGCGGCCTGGGCGGTCAGGATCTCCTTGGGCGCCTTCGTCCCGATCTCGATCTCCTTCCGGTTTTTTTCGAGGAGGTCCTCGGCCAGCTTGAGGGACTGGCGCCGGACCTTGAGCGCCTCGATGCGGAAGACCAGCTCCCAGTAGGCCTGCTCGACCGAGTAAACCGTATCGAGAAGCGTGGACTTGAGGTCGTTTTGAGCGATGTCCTTGTTGTTCCGGGCGACCAGGATGTCTCTCCGGCTCGTCTCCCATCCGAAATCCCTGAGGAGGGGCTGGGTCAGCGAGAACGACAGCGAGCCGCTGTAGCTGGGGTTGATAATCTGGAACTGCGTATTCGATTCGCTCCGGCCGGCCCCCAGGGACACGGCAAGCCTGCCGCCGAGGGGAATGAGCTGGCTGAGGCTCCCCCCGTAGCTCTTCGCGGATTGGGACAGGACGTCGGCCGATTGGATCCAGGAGTAAGAAGCCGAGTTCGTTTTCTGGCTGCTGAAGTCGAAGAAGAGCGAAGGGAGGAATTTTTCTCCGGCCCGAGTCAGGGCGAGGTCGGCCATCCGGGAGGTGGTGATTTGAACCGCCACGCCCAGGTTCTTTTTAACCGCCCTGACGATGCACTCGTCCAGGGTGAGCGCGAGAGGAGATTTCTCCGGCGAGACCGCCGGGGCGGCCGGCTTGTCCTGCGCGGCCGCGGAGAAGGGGAGTAGCATTGGGATGAATAGAATCATATGAGCCAAACGGCCGAGTATTGGTTTTTTATTGCGCATAGTCGATTCTCCGCGGTCGATGAATGTCATCTCGCGCTAATAATGCACGTTTCGTGCCAAGGAATAAAACGGCGAGTCCAGGGGGCGAAGGATGGGGAAGTGGCTTTTTAGAAGCGCGTTTTGGGCAACGGATTACCTGGACACGGGAAAGTTCGTACCCAATCAGCCGTAGATGCGCGGGACCTTCTCCCGGGCGTCTTCTTGTCCGGCACAGGCATAAAGGCCGCTAATTCTGGGGACACACGACTTATTTCTCCCTTTATTTCTCTTTTAGAGATTATGAAATAAGTCGTGTGTCCCCAGAATTCGACTTGGCATAAAAAATGCAGATTCAAAAATACGGCGGACTTCGATCCCGCCGGCACAGGCAAGGAGACGCGGATATGGTTTCTCAAATCGTCAGGAAAGAGTTCCTCAACAACCTCCTCTCCGCCCGCTTCGTCATCGGCTTCCTCCTCTGCCTCGTCCTGATCCCCTTCAGCATCCTGATCAACATCGACGACTACCGCGACCAGGCCGCCATCTACCAGACCGAGAGGGACGCGGCGGAAAAGGCGACCAGGGAAGTCCGTGTTTATTCGGCCCTGCGGCCCGAGATCGTACTTCCCCCCGAGCCGCTCGGCATCTTCTGCCGGGGCATCCGGGGGCAGGTCGGCCACCGGGTGAGGATCCTCCTCGGGGAAAAGCCGTGGTGGGCGGAAGGGACGACGGCCGTCAGGGACAACCCCTTTCTAGCGTCCTTCTTCTCGGTCGATTTCGTCGATATCGCGGCCATCGTCTTCTCTCTGCTGGCCCTCCTCTTCAGCTATGACGTCTTCACCCGCGAGAAGGAGGACGGCACCTTGCGGATGCAGATGGCCAACTCCATCGGACGCTCGCGACTCCTGGCCGGCAAGGTCCTAGGCATCCTGGTCACGATGCTGCCCGTGCTCATCTTTTGCTTCTTGCTGAGCGCCCTCCTGGTCCTGGCGTCGAAGGATCTGTCCTTTTCGGCGCTCGACTGGGGACGGATCGCGCTCATCTCCGGCGTCAGCCTGCTCTACCTGGCCGTTTTCATCTTCGTCGGGCTCCTCATCTCGGCCCGGTCCAAGACATCCGTCACCAGCCTCGTCCTCTGCCTGTTCGTCTGGGTCTTCTTCGTCTTCATCGTCCCCAACCTGTCTGCCTATTTCGCCGAGAGCTTCGTCCGGGT
Source organism: Candidatus Aminicenantota bacterium (assembly GCA_963702005.1). Classification (GTDB taxonomy): domain Bacteria; phylum Acidobacteriota; class Aminicenantia; order Aminicenantales; family JAFGBC01; genus JAFGBC01. The sequence goes on along the minus strand of OY969696.1, from coordinate 3,497,872 downwards.
CCAATCCCGCGAGAACCTGGCTCGCGTGATCGACGACCTGGACAGGGAATTCAACCGAACGATCCGAGACCGGGAAAAGACTCTGCCGACGACCGATTGGGACATGGGCTGGTATAACATCGGAGGGGACGACGGCCATAAGGAAATGTATGGGTGCACAGCTTCGTTTTTTGAAAGGGAGCGTCAGCGGTCGCTGATTTCGGAGCCCCTGCGGCTCGATTACGCCGAAAAGAAATGGGCCTCCCAAAAAGCTTATCTGGACAGCTTGACCCGCCAGGCGCAGATTGCTGAGCGAATCGCCCTGATTTCGCCCGCGGGAGTCTTCCGGACGATCGCCTCGGCCATCTGCGCGACGGATGGACATTCCTATGAGAAGGTCATGGACCGGATGCGCCAATATCGGGAGACGTTCATCCGCTATTTGCAGGGGAAGAATATTTTTGCTTCATTTCGGTACTTTACGCCGACGTCTCCCCAGGACATGAAGACGGCCGACTGGCTCGTCGCGGCCAGGACCGGGGGCGAATTCAAGACGATGAAGGCTTATGATGATTGGGCCACCGGGGAGAAGGATTTTTGGGTCCAATGGCAAAGACTCAACAAGGTCAAGCTCCGCGGCGACCAGCCGGACGATTTCCCCTTTCTCGACATCTCAGATATGCCCCGCTTCTTGGACCGCGCGGTGTCTTTATTAGAGGGCGTGGAAAATTCCATCGCTCGGATCGGAATCCTGCTCGTCGAGGCGATCCTGCTCTTTTATCTGGGCTATATCGCCTTCATCCGCTACGACGTGAGGTGAGCCATGCTGAAGACCGTCCTGAAGCGGGAGGTTCAGCACAGCCTCTACAGCTTGCGCTTCCAGATCTCGCTCGCCCTTATCCTGGTCGTGTTCGTCGCCGGGTCGCTTTCGTTCGTCAATAGCCATGAGGCCGGGCTCACCCGCTATCGTGAGGCCCAGTCGAAATTCTTAGCCGAGATGAAAGCCCAGGCCGAAGCCAACGCCACTGCTCTGGCCGTGACCCCATGGACATACCCGATGAGGCCGCGGGACAACGCTTTCATCTCCGACGGCAAGGAGAAGTACCTGCCCAACGCCGTCGTCTTTAACGCCTATAGCGTCTTTTCCTTCCAGAACAAGAGCGGCAGCAGCAACCCCTTTCTCAACGCCTTCGACGAGCTGAACTGGTCGTTCATCGTGGCCATGATCCTGAGCTTCGTAACGCTGCTCTTCACCTTCGACGCCGTCTCGGGGGAGAAGGAGTCGAAGACGCTGGCCCTAACCCTATCCAATTCCTGCTCGCGGGGGACGCTCCTCGTCGGCAAATACCTGAGCGCCCTCCTCGCTTCCCTGGCGATCGTTGTCCCAGGCATCCTGCTGAGCCTTCTGGTCGTCCTGCTGTCCGGCCGGGTTGCGATGGCCTGGGCGCTTTTTCTGGAGACGCTGGGATTCGTCATCGTCTCGGCCTTGATGGCCGCCGTCCTGGCCGCGGTCGGCCTGCTGTGTTCCGTGGTGTCGCGCAGTTCCAATGTCAGCCTGCTGCTGGCCCTATCCTTCTGGCTGCTGTTCGCCGTCGTCATTCCCAACTCCTCCGCCTTTCTTGCCAAACGTGCCTTCGGGATCGAGACCTCGAAATCGGTCGAGGACAGGATTCAGGCCGTCCAGGCCGATCTGAGCAATAATGCCCCGCCGGGGAGCTGGATGATGCAGTACGGCAATCCCTTCCTGCCCCAGCACGAGCTCCGGGCCAACCTGCAGAGGAAACTCCTCGACGCCGAGATGGACATTCGAGACGCCTATATTCAAAGTCAATTCCGCCAATTCGAGCGGACCCGATTCCTGACCGCAGTCTCGCCGGTGACGGTATTTCAGTTCCTGCCCGAGGCGGTCGTCGGCGGCGGATATCCGCGCTTCCGGAAGGTCTGGGACGACTTCCACGTCTATCAAGCCCAGCTTCTGGCTTTCTTCAAGGCTTTTGATGCCCGAGACCCCATGAGCCCGCACTGGTCTAACCCCCGCGAAGACGTCTCGACGACCCGCAGGCCGGTCGCCTTCGACACCGTCCCCCAATTCACCGAGAAATCCATGTCGTTCGCCGAAAGGCTCAAGCCCGCGCTGGTTTACCTGGTCATCAACGTCGTCTATGCCTGCGCCGCGTTCCTGCTGAGTTTCGTCCTCTTTATCCGCTACGACGTCAGGTGATCATCAGGGAAAGCCTTTCCCAGTATATGAGAGGAGGGATTTCATAAAAATTGCCCCATGAACGGCGTTGATTTATAATAGCTTCAATGGCAAAAAAGATTTGGCTCCAGTCGTTCTCAACCTTCCGAGAAGCCCGGAGATTCGACCATTCATATTATCTGTCGATGAGTCCTCAAGAGAGACTCGAGACGGTTCAGGTTTTAAGGGAACAGAAGCATGGGCTTGACAAAGGCCCGGGCCATGAAAGTCGAAAAAGATTACGAAGAGTTGTTCGAATTATTCAACAAGTATAAGATCCGCTGTTGCATCGTCGGATCTTATGCCTTGGCTTTTTATGTCAGGCCGCGATACACAAAGGATATCGATATCCTAATCGAGCCCAGCCGGGACAACAGCCGCAAGGTCGTGCGGGCTCTAAATGAGTTTGGTTTTGCCAGTCTCAACTTGTCCGAGAGGGATTTTCAGGCGAAAAAGCGGATCATTCAGCTCGGGTTCGAGCCCTTGAGAATCGACCTGCTGACCGGGCTCGAAGGTTGCTCCTTCAGCCGAATCTGGGCAAACAAGAATCGCGGCTTCTTCGGCCGAGCGCGTGTCTATTTCATCGGGTTGGGCGACCTGATACGGTTGAAAAAGCGGTCAACCCGGCTCCAGGATAAAGCCGACCTTGAACTCCTCTTGGAGTTGAAACGCATAAGGGGCGCGTCGACGGCGGCAACCGGGAAACCCGGATCAAGACAACGTCGTCCTAAGCCCTGATTCAGCCGGCGTTGAAGGTTTTGCTTGTTTCATTTCGGCTCGTGGCAGCAGGGCTTTTTGATTTCCCCGTAATCTTTGTATAATGTCCTAAGGATCGAAACCATGAAGAAAGCGATCCGAGCCTTCCTCCGCCGTTTGACCGGGAAGACGGGGGACGAATCTTTTCCCCTCCTCGTCTTCCGGGAATTCGAGGACAGCCTCAACCTGATCGAGGATTTCGACAACATCGCCGGCAATTTCCTGGGCAAGATCAAGGAGGTCTGTCCGGTCCGGACGCTGATCCTCCTCATCTACGACGCGGACACGGGGCGATTCGCGTCCTCCGCCTCCGCCGGGCTGTCCGAGGACGAGGCTCGTCGGGTCTTCTTCCCGCGGAACTCGCGCCTGGTCAAATGGCTCAAGGTCAACGAGACCTACCTGGAGGTCCGCCAGCGCCCCGGCGTCCTCGAATACCTGACCGGGAAGGAAAACGAAATGCTCGAAGCCCTGGGCATCGAGATCTGTTTCCCGCTGATGTCCATGAACCGGCTGATCGGAGTGCTTCTGGTCGGCGCCAAGACGGGCGGGGCGCGGTTCGCCAAGCTCGAGATCTCCTTCATCTCCTCGATCCTGCCCCAGGCGGGGATCGCCCTGGAGAATGCCCTCCTGTTCAAGGAACAGCGGGAGCGCTTCCGGCGCATGTCGCGGGCCGACCGGCTGGCGACTATCGGGGAGCTGGCCGCGGGCGCCGCTCACGAGATCCGCAACCCGCTGACGGCCATCCGGTCGTCCCTTCAGTACCTGGAAGCGAAGAGCGCCGACGAGGCCTCCCTCAAGCTGATCAGCGCGGCCCTCCAGGAGACGGCCCGGATCAACGAGATCGTCTCGGCCCTGCTGTCGTTCTCCCGTCCCTCCGAGACCGTCCAGGAGCGGTACAACCTCGTCGAGACCCTGGAGGAAGGTCTGGACCTGGTCTCGTTCCAGGCCCGCAAGCAGCAGGTCGTGCTGCGGCGGGAGTTCCCGGACGAGGCGCTGACCGTCCGGGGGGATCGTTCCCAGCTCAAGCAGCTCTTCCTTAACGTCTTCCTCAACGCGATCCAGGCCATGCCGGGCGGGGGCGAGCTCAAAGTGGAGGCGCTGCGGAAGGACGGCCCGAAGGCCGTCGTCGCCGTGACCGATACGGGCGATGGGATTCCCGAGGAGAACCTGGATCGAATCTTCGACCCCTTTTATACGACGAAAAAAAGCGGAACCGGGCTGGGGCTTTCAATCTGCTACAACATCATCAAATCCCACCGCGGCGATATCGAGGTTAAGAGCAAGACCGGTCAGGGGACGACGATTTTGGTCAGCCTTCCCCTGGGCTGAAGCCGGAGGTGAGCCATGCGATTCAAGATCCTGATCATCGACGACGAAAAGAACATCCGCGACATCTTCAGCCTTCTGCTCGAGGAGAAGGGCTATCTTACCGAGAGCGCGGCGGACGGAGCCGAGGGGCTTAGAAAGGTCGGGACCTTCGCCCCCGACCTCTTGCTGCTGGACATGAACCTGCCCGACATGTCGGGATTGGACGTCCTGGCCGGCGTGCAGCGGGTCTCTCCGGCCTGCCGGATCATCATCATCACCGCCTTCGGGACGATCAAAAATGCCGTCGAGGCGACCAAGCTGGGCGCCTACGCCTACCTGGAAAAGCCCGTCAACAACGAGGAGCTGCTCCTCCTCATCTCCCGGGCACTCGAGGTCCGGAAGTTGGAGGCCGAGGTCGCCGTCCTCAAAAGCGAGCTCCTTTCCCGCTACCGCTTCTCCAGCATCGTCGGCACCAGCGCCAGGATGAACTCGATCTTCCAGATGATGGACCGGATCGCCCGCGTCGACGGGACCGTCCTGATCACGGGGGAGAGCGGCACGGGTAAAGAGCTTGCCGCGCGCGCCATCCACTTCGCCGGGCCGCGGAAAGACGGCCCCTTCGTCGTGGTCAATTGCGGCGCTATCCCGCGCGACCTGATCGAGTCCGAATTCTTCGGCCACAGCAAGGGCGCGTTTACGGATGCCAGGACGGAAACGACGGGCAAGTTTGAGCTCGCCCAGAGAGGGACGGTCTTCCTCGACGAAATCGGCGACCTGTCTCAGGACGCCCAGGTCAAGCTCCTGCGCGTCCTGGGCGAACGGGAGATCGTCAAGGTCGGCGGGACGAAGACCATCCCGATCGACGTCCGGGTGATCGCCGCCACCAACAAGGTCCTGGACGAAGAGGTCCGGAAAGGCGCCTTCCGGGAGGACCTCTATTTCAGGCTGGCGGTCCTCTCCCTCCATCTCCCGCCGCTGCGCGACCGCCGGGAGGACATCCCCCTTCTCTGCGAGCATTTTTTCAACAAGTACGCGACCGAGCTGAAGAAGGAGATCCGCGGCGTTGCGCCGGACGCGCTGGAAGCCCTCCTGGGCTATGCCTGGCCGGGCAATGTCCGCGAGTTGGAGAACGTGATCTACGAATCGATGGTCCTCAGCGACGATCTTATCTTGGATGAGAGGAGGCTGCCGGCGAGGATCCGGGGCGGGTTCGCCGCGGCCGAGGCAGAGAAGCGTCCGGGTCCGCGAGCGGAGGGCCGCTCTTCCGGCGAATCGCTGCGGGGCGCCGCGCAGGCGGCCGCGGAGCGGGCGGAAAAAGTCCTGATCGAAAAGGCGCTCCGCGAGGCCGGCGGGAACCGGACCCTGGCCGCGAAAGCGCTTAGGATCAGCCGGAAGACGCTCTTTAATAAAATGAAGGCGCTGGGGATCGGAAACGAATAGCCTTAGTGCCGGCATTCTTGCACTCATGAACCGGAAACGGTTCATGAGTACTGGTGCTCCAATGAGCATTAGTCCGTGGAGCTTCGGCCGGGGAGCAGCCTTGCAGTACTCATACTAAGCCGAAAACGGCTTAGTATGGGTGTCGAGGGATTGACATGTACCTATAGATTATATATATTTAGTAGGAATTAAATTCGATCTGAATCCGGAAATGGGTAAAAAAGGAGGTTTTTCATGAGAAATTATCTTCGGATCGGCGGCCTTATAGCCCTGCTGGCCCTGGTCATCGTCGGCGGCTCGCTGAATCTCGCGGCCCAAGCGACAACTAAGTACTACGCGATCCCGGCCAACGCGCTCAAATCAGCCAATTGGGATGCGGACAACCGTATGTGGACCTCGTCCCAAACGGTTTTCAACTTCGACACGAGCGTGACCTATCCGCTCGAAGCGAATGCCCCGATCTATCTCCCCCAGGGCGCGGTCGTCAAGAAGGTGACCTTCTATTTCACGGATAACGATCCCGCTTCCAACGGCAAGATCGACTTCAGCGTCAATCGCCAGAAACTGGCGACAGGCTCCCTGGGCTCGATTGCGACGGCTACTACGGCCGCCCTGCCCGCTTCCACGGTCCGGAAATCCGTCGACGCGACCAAAATCGTCAACGGCAAGGTCGACAACCTCGGCTTCTCATACACCCTGAACGTCAAATTCGGGCTGGGCACCGACCTGCTCAAGTTCCACGGTGCCGTCATTTATTATGAATAACAGGCCGGCCTAAAGAGCCGAGTCCCCAGCGTTCGAGAACGTTCTCCTTTCTCCGCTCCGGTCAAGAGACGAGAAAGGGGGAATTTTTTCCCCCTGGAAAGTACGCAAAGTGTAAAAGTGTAGGTTTGACCCCGGTTTTAGGCGTAGCTGTGGAGGCCGGACAAGAGGTAATTGACGCCGAAAAAGGTGAACAGAGCTGCCAGAAAGGCGATGATGGCGATGACGGCCGAACGCCGCCCCTTCCAGCCCATGACGATCCGAGTGTGAAGGTACAGCCCGTAGATAAGCCAGGTGACCAGGGACCAGACCTCCTTGGGATCCCAACTCCAGTAGGACCCCCAAGCCTTGTAGGCCCAGATCATCCCGAAGACCAGCCCGCCCAGGGTGAAGAGGGGAAAGCCGATGGCGATGATACGGTAGGAGACGGCGTCGTAGTGGGCCGCATCCTTGTCCTTCTTTCCGGCCAGCCCCTTCCTCTCCCTCCGCTCGGCCGCGAGATAGAGGAGGCTGGTCAGAGTCCCGACGGCGAAAAACGCCTCGCCGATGAGCGTGACCGAAACGTGGAGCCAGAGCCAGTAGCTCTGAAGGGCGGGGACGAGGGGGGCCGCTTCCTTGGGCATCAGGGGCGAGGACGCGAAGGCCATCAAGGCCGTGACCAAGAGCAGGAAAAACGGCCCGGCCTTCCTGATCGAGAAGGTCCGCTCCAGGATGAGGTAGGCCGTGATCGAGGCCCAGGCCAGGAAAGACAGCGATTCGTACATGTTCGTGAAGGGAGCGTGGCCGCTCACGAAGATGCGCAGGATGAGGGCCAGAGTATGGAGGCCGGCGCCGGCCGCCGCCAGGACAAAGCCTTTCCGGGCCGCCCCCTCCTTTTTCATCAACAGAAAAAAAAGGTAGAGGACGGCCGCCAGGATGTAGAGGATGAAAGCCGCCAGAAAAAGCTTGGATTCGGTCATGATCGCTCCCTCCTCGCGGCCGATACCACGGCCTCGATCTCGGCCTGGAAGGCCTCCGCGGCCTTGGCCGCATGTCCGGCTAAAACGGTCTCGACCTTGCCCTTATTGACCTCGAGGACGGCGCGGATCTCCCGCGGCGTCCAATAAAAGGCCAGGAACAATCCGGCCATGACGGCAACGCAGCCGAGCCAGATCGGGACCAGGCCGGGGTCGGAGGCCGCCTGGAGGACTGAGAACTGGTCGGCCTTGATGTCCCTGAGCTCGAAGGCGAGTCCGGCCGCCTCCGCGTCCCGGACGCGGCTGAATTCGGGGTATTTATTAAACAGCCATCCCGAAAGGACCGTTCGTCCCGAGCGCCGGCCTTCGATTAAAACGGCCGGGTTGTTCGGCTCGTAAGACCGGGTCTGGATTTCGTTTTGAGAGCCGATGACGAAATCGGGGACGAAGCGGACCACGGCGATCCGCAGGTCCGTGCCCGGGAGATCCGTTTCCCCCCCGACGCGGACCTTGATCTCCCGCTCGAAGGCCGGATCGCCGTTCTTCCGGACGCGGAGGACAGCGGACGCCTCGTCCCAGTTCCAGCCGTAGCTCGACTGGAAGAGATTGACTCCCCGGTATTTGAGGGGATGGTTGACCTCGATCGTTTGAGTCAGGATCGGGCTTCTCTCCTCGAGGACGGTCAGCCGGCTCTTCCAGTCTTTGACCTCTCCGTTCGGGTAGTATTCGGTCTGGAAGTCCTCGAGCCGGACCTGGAAGCCGGCGAACGGAACATCAACGGTCTGCCCCCGGGACAGGAAGAGGTCCGCCCTGCGGCTAAAAAGGCCGCTCAGGATGCCCCCGGCCAGGATGACGAGGAGGCCGATGTGGACTATATCCGCTCCGAATCCGCCGAGCGTCCTTTTCCGGGCGAGGAGGAGGACGGCGCCGTCCCTGCCGGATTCGCGGGTTCGGTAGCGGCGCGCCGCGAGCGCGTCGCAAAGATACCGGACCTGGCCCTCGAGCCCGGCTTCCGACCTGAACGTCCGGCTCTCGGGCTCGCCGGCTAAGCCGGCCGCCGTCCAATCCCAGGCCGGCTTAAGGGCTCGCCTCAAGCGCGGGCGTAGCCGGGTTAGGGTACAGACCAGGATGTTGAGGGCGAACACAAGGAGGAGCGACAAGTACCAAGGTGTCCGGTACAAGTTCAGTCCGGGGAAAAAAGTGCCCAGGATCGACGAGGCCGTGACCAGGATGAAGAGGAGGATGGCGAATCGGACCGAACTCAGGAGACGGAACAGGCTTCTCAAGGGCCGAACCGGATTTTTATTTCGACTTGGCCTTTCTCTTCTTGCGGTCGATTTCGACGACGTCCTGAAGGGTCAGGTTGTCGAAGTAGCCTTTGAGCAGTTGGGAGGCCTTGTTCCAGATCTCGAAGGTCGCGCAATAGGGGATCCGGGGGCAAAAATCGGGGTCTTCGATGCACTCGACCAGACAGCAACTGCCCTCCAGGGCGTGGAGGATCTCGCTGATCCTGATCTGGGCGGGATGACGGGCCAAGGTGTAGCCGCCGCCGGCGCCCCGAATGCTCTTGACCAGCTTGCTGACTTTAAGGGGGATGATGATCTGTTCCAGATAGCGGATTGAGATATCCTCGTTCTCGGCGACCCTGCGTAAAATGACGGCCGGTTCTTTGTCTCCGTAATGATGGGCCAACTGGAGCATGAGCCGGGTTCCGTAACGGCCCTTCGTCGACATCCTGATCATGGCGCACTCCTTCCCCGGACCTCCAAGCCATCCGTGCTATTTCTTATCTTATCCGCCTCCGGGGCGCTTTTCAACTTAAATTTATAGGTTTTATAAATTCGATTGGATCGAGTGGATAAGCCGATTGGAGGCCGCCCTTTGGTTTGACCCGTTCGCCGAGGCTCTGGGTCACCCCTATACAAACCCCGGCGCTTCGCCTGTACTCATGGAGGCGTGCTAACGGCCCATGAGTGCCGCCTGATGGCCGGAGAGCAGCCTTGCAGCACTCATACTAAGCTGAAAACGGCTTAGTATGAGTGTGGAAGGGGTTGCCCTTCGCAAGGCTCAGGACTACCCCTGGACTGCTCCCCGCCTAAATGCCCAGGCATTGAGGGGTCAAGGGGTTGACAGCCCGGACGGCGGCCGTGTATCCTTGTTCCTCGACATCTCATGTTCCGCGATCAGGACCCTGATTTCGCCCGTCTCTCGTCCGGGACAACGCCGTCTCAATTCCCCCCTAAAGGATTAAGCCATGGATCGAGAAATCCTTCTGGCCGATGAGGCGATCGCGCTGGGGGCCGTCCAGGCGGGCTTGAGCGTCGGCTATTCCTACCCGGGAACCCCGGCCACGGAGATCATGGAGTATCTTCTCAAGCTCGCCGAGCGGGATCAAAGCTTCCGGGCGGCCTGGTGCGTCAATGAAAAGGTCGCTTACGAAGAGGCGCTGGGCGCGAGTTTCGCCGGAAAACGGGCCTTGGTTTCCTTCAAGCACGTCGGGCTTAACGTGGCCGCCGACCCGTTCGTCAATTCGGCCATGACCGGCGCCAACGGAGGGCTCGTCGTCGTCTCGGCCGACGATCCCGGCATGCACAGTTCCCAAAACGAACAGGACAGCCGCTTCTACGCTCAATTCGCCCAGATCCCCTGCCTCGAACCCTCCGACCATCAGGAGGCCTACGATATGGCCCGCGAGGCTTTCGACCTTTCGGAGAAGGTCGGGCTTCCGGTCATGATCCGGATCGTGACCCGCCTCGCCCACAGCCGGGGCCCGGTTCAGCCGCGGGCGCCCCGCAGTCCGAACGAGATCCGCTACGGGGTCTGGACCGACTGGACGCTGCTCCCGGTCAACGCCCGTCGCCGTTTCAACCTCCTCATGGACCTCCAGCCCGGCCTCATCCAATACGCGGAAAACTCGCCCTGGAATCGGCTCGAGCTCAATCGCGGGGATCGATCCTTGGGCGTCATCGCGGCCGGAATCGCCAATAATTATCTCCAGGAGAATCTGGCCGGCGCGCCGCTCCGGCCGTCCTGGCTCAAGCTTTCGGTTTACCCTCTTCCCGAAGCCCTGATCCGGAAGCTCGTCGAACACGTCGAGACCGTCCTTGTTCTCGAGGACGGCTACCCGCTCATCGAGCGCTCGCTCAAAGGGCTGTTCGGGGTCCCGGGCAAGACGGTCGTCGGCAAGCTCAGCGGCCATCTTCCCTTGACGGGCGAGCTGACTCCCGAATCCGTCCGCAGGGCCCTGGGGCTCGCTCCGCTCCCGGCCAGGGCGCCGGCCGGCCTTAAGCTTTCGAGCCGGCCGCCCCAGCTCTGCCAGGGCTGTCCCCACGCCGATACGCTCAATGCCCTCAAAAAGGTCCTCGAATCCTATCCCAAAGCCAACGTTTTCAGCGACATCGGCTGCTACACGCTCGGCGCCTACCCGCCCTACAACGCGATTCAGACCTGCGTCTGCATGGGAGCTTCGGTCGGCATGGCCAAGGGCGGGGCCGAGGCCGGGATCCGTCCCGCCGTGGCCGTCATCGGCGATTCGACCTTCGGCCACTCGGGTATGACCGGCCTACTCGACGCCGCCCTGGCCGATACCCCCATGACCGTCTTCATCCTCGACAACGCGATTGTGGCCATGACGGGAGGGCAGCCGAGCTATGCGACCGGGGCGGGGCTCCTCAAGATCGTCGAGGGGCTGGGCGTTCCCAAGGACCACATCCGGGTCATCACGCCCCTCCCCAAAAACCTGGAAACGAATGCCCGGATCATCAAGGAAGAACTCGACCATCCCGGACTTTCGGTCATCATCGCCGCCCGCGACTGCATCCAGGAAACGCGGAAAAAAAAGTGACGGGGTAAAGGAGCCGAGTCCATGAAGCAGGATATCATTCTTGCCGGCGTCGGCGGACAGGGGATCCTGTCCATCGCGTTCGTCATCGATTCGGCGGCCCTCAAGGAAGGGCTTCAGATCAAGCAGGCCGAAGTCCACGGCATGTCCCAGCGCGGGGGAGCCGTCCAATCCCACCTGCGCTTGTCCCGGGAGCCGATCTGGAGCGATCTCATCCCCAAAGGGAGGGCCGACCTCATCCTGAGCGTCGAGCCGCTCGAAGAGCCTCCGCTACCTGGATTTCCTCGCTCCGGGCGGGATCCTGATCACAAGCGCGACGCCTTTCGTCAACATCCCCGACTATCCTCCGCTCGATGAACTTCTGGCCGAGGTCCGGCGGGCCGGGGCCGCGGTCGTCGTCGATTCGGACAAGCTGGCCAAGGAGGCGGGCTCCTCCAAAGCCCAGAACATGGTCATGCTCGGCGCGGCCTCGAATCGTCTCATGCTCAAGACCGAGAACCTCGAGGAGGTCATCCGGAAGCTGTTCGAGCCGCGCGGCGAGGCCCTGGTCACGCTGAACCTAAAGGCCTTCGCGCTCGGACGCGAAGCGGGACGGGCGGCCGCCTGAGGCAGCCGGGGGAGGAGGGGAGGTCATGGCGGTCAACTTTTCGAAGATGGACGCTTTGTTCAACGGAGCCGAGCGGGAGGGACGTTCCTTCCTGTTCGAGCACGAGGTCTACGCCCTGCTCCGCGAGGCGGGGATGGAAACGCCGCGCGTCCTCCTCGTCGAGGGACGTCCGGTCTCCCGGGCCGACCTCGATTCCTTCAGGAGCGAATCCCTCGTCCTCAAGATCGTCTCTCCCCATATCGTCCACAAGACCGACGCCGGCGGCGTCAAGTTCGTCCTCAATGATCCCGAGGAGGTCAACCGCGAGGTCCGGAAGATGGTCGAGTCCGTTCCGGCCAAGTTCGCGGCCTGGGCCCGGAAATCCCATCGGCACGGAGAAGCCGATATCCCCGAGCAGGCCGATGTCGCGGCCGGGATCCGCGGCGTCCTTGTTTGCGAGATGGTCGCTTTCGCCAATGCCGGGTTCGGGACCGAGCTCCTGCTCGGCGTCCGCAACTCCCGGGAATTCGGGCCGGTCCTGACCTTCGGGGCCGGCGGGCTCGACGTCGAGTACCTCAGCGAGCGGCTCAAACCGGGCCGGGCCATGGCGATGTTCTCGCCCCATCTCGTCGAGCGGAAGGACATCGGGGCCGTCCTGGCGGGGGGGGCCGTCACCGACAAGCTCATCCGCGAGTTCCGGGGCCGGCCGCCTCTCCTCAAGGAAGAAACTCTGGCCGAAACGGTCGCCCGCTTCGCCGGGCTGGCCGCCCATTATTCCCCGTTCGGGGACGCCCCCTTCGTCGTCGAGGAGGCCGAGATCAACCCCCTGGTGATCAAGGACGGCGTTCCGATCCCGCTCGACGGCGTCTGCCGCTTCTCGCGGCGGGGGAAGGTCACTTCCGGTCCGCCGATCGGGCACATCCGGCACCTCCTCGAGCCGGAGTCGATCGGGATCATCGGCGTTTCGGAGAAGATGAACGTCGGCCATATCATCCTCGACAACATCCTCAAGAACGGCTTTCCCAAAGAGGGCGTTTTCGTCGTCAAGCCCGGGCTGGTCGAGATCGAGGGCTGCCGCTGCGTTCCGGCGGTCGCCGACCTCCCCCGGGCCGTCGACCTGTTCGTCCTGACCCTGGCCGCGGACCAGTGCTACGATGTCATGAAGGAGCTCGCCGAGAAGGAGAAGGCCCGCTCGGTCATCATCATCGCCGGCGGGATGGGCGAGAAAGAGGGAAGCCAGACGATCGAGACCCGGATCAAGGACCTCCTGGGGCGGGGCCGCCGGGAGGGAAAGCTGACCCCGGTCGTCAACGGCGGGAACTGTCTGGGAATCAGCTCGGTCCCCGGAAAGTACGATACAACCTTTATCCCGGACCGCAAGCTGCCGCGGCCCAAAGAGGGCCGGGCCGGACTCGTCTATCTCTCCCAGAGCGGGGCCTTCATGATCGCCCGGATGAACGCCTTGATGGAGCTGGGGCCCCGCTACGGAATTTCGCTCGGGAACCAGCTCGACCTGCGCGTCTCGGATTATTTAAATTACCTCAAGGACGACGCCGAGGCCAAGCTGTTCGCCGTCTATGTCGAGGGCTTCCAGCCCGGCGACGGCCTGAGCACGGCCCGGGCGGCCAAGGACATTCTGGCCAAGGGCGATCGGATGATCGTCCTCTACAAGGCCGGCCGAACCGCCGAGGGCCGGGTCGCAACGTCGAGCCACACGGCTTCGGTCGCCGGCGATTACAATATCAGCAAGGCGGTGCTCGAGGAGGCCGGCGTCTTCGTCGCGGATGATATCCGGGAGTTCGAGACCTGGCTCCGGAACGCGCCGTTGCTGGCCGGAAAGAGGGTCCGCGGAAACCGGGCCGGGCTCCTGTCGAACGCCGGGTTCGAGTGCGTCATCATGTCGGACACGATCGCCAACGGCGAAAGGCTCGAGCTGGCCGGCTTCGGGGCGGCCGCCCGGGCGCGGATCAACGAGGCCCTGGTGCCGCTCGGGATCGACAAGATCCAGGACGTCCACAACCCGCTCGACGTGACGCCGGTCGCCGACGACGCCGCCTTCGCCGCCTGCGCCGAGGCCGTCCTCGGCGACGACGGGGTCGACTGCGCCGTCATCTCCGACGTTCCGATGACGCCGGCCATGCAGACGCTTCCGGCCGGGGAGGGGCACGCGGAGGACTTCAAGCGGGCCGGGACCGCCGCCATGAGGACGATCGACCTCTTCCACAGGACGGACAAACCCTTCGTCGTCAATATCGACGCGGGGGAGGTTTACGATCCGCTGGCCGGGATGTTCGAGGCGGCCGATGTCCCCGTCTTCAGGCGCTGCGACGAGGCCGTCCGCTTCCTGCGCCGCTACATCGCCCTGCGCCTCCGCCTCCAGCGCCTCTATAAATAATCCAGGGTCAAACCTACACTTTGTTACTTTTTCCAATTTCCAGGGATGCCGATACCTCGAAGTTTACCTCGAGAGCGATTTATTGAGAGATTTAGACGAGGACGACTCCGATCCGACAGAAAACCAGGATTCCGTCCGGGCGCTCGAATTCGTCGCGTCATCTTCGGCAAGAATTTGGAGAGAATACCGGCCGGGCTTGAGGTCTGGGATTTCGAATTCCAAGAAGAAGATATCGACTTCATCTCCTTTGACTAGGTCGAGGACATGGAATGGTACGGATGTCTTAAGACCGTTCTCTTCGGCCGCCAACCAGGCTGATATTCGAATCTTCCCCCCCGGGCTGCCCGCCCCGGCGCATCTCAACTCGGCATAAAGAGACGAAGCCCCTGGTTCCAACCCGCCCATAAGCGGAACATATTGTCTGGCGGGAAAGGGATAAAGCTGGGATAGTGAGACGCTCTTTGCGGCCGCGTCCTTGTCTTGTCCGTCAATATGAAGATATGGAGCCGCCGGTCCGGCGCTGAGGAGCAGAGGCGGATAGATCTTCAGAGCGGCCGTTGACTTCCCAGGCAGTTCGATGGAGCAAGCCCCGACCGCCGCCTTTCCGCTGTCCAGATTCCGGATGACGATCCGACAATCATTCCGGCCGGGCGCAAGAGCGAGGGTCGAATAGTGGAGGATCGTTTCTGGCCCGATCGTACTCCAATCGATCTCGGTCCTCAAACTATCGACGATCGTTCGGGCGGGATCGAAGACGAGGATGATGAATTCGGTATGGTCCCCGACAACATCTCGGATCGTCTGCACCGGAATCTCGGAGATGAGGACGGTGTTGGACTGTTGACTGTCGGAAAAGGGAAGCGCGATCAGGGGGAAATTCAGGTGTTGCTCGAAGTAGGCTTTCTCGCCCAGGGCGAGGTCTAGAAGGTGAAGATGTTTTTCGATCGGAGAAAGTTGATTGAAGGGCAGGGGGTTGAAATAGCCCTTTTGAGCGAAGACCTTATAACCGGGTTTTTTGACCTCAACCCGGATGTCATGGAATTTTCCGTCCCAATTGGAGGCGATCGAGTAGCCCAGGACGTAATAATTGCTCGTGGCGCTTTGGATGTCCTCGGCGATCTTGGAGTCATAATTGACATCTGGGTAATATTTCCCCCCCGTCAATTTGGAAAGATACTCCAAAGAGTTGTCGCCGAGGACCCGGGTTCCCGCGGTCGTATCTACGGAAAAAACCGGGCTGTTGGCCGACGCCAACGCCTTGCCCATCGCCGTGAAAGCCCGGTTTTCCAGAGTTTTTGGTTTCAAGACCGGGCCAACGAATCCCCTTGAAAACAAGATGATGTTTTTTTGACCGGGGATATGGCGAAGAGCTTTAGAAAGGTCATTGAGGCAGTCGGCGATAGAACGCAAGCGCGGTTCACCGACCTGGCCCGAATGACTGGATACTATTACTCGTTGCCCTGTCGATCCATCCGTCGTGGCGATGGTCACCAGCCCGGGATCGCCCTTGGGAGGGGACAGGGGTCCCGAGATTTCAGGACCCAGGATGCTATGCCCTTCGTCAGCCCATGGATCCCACCCCGCGCGTTGGGAGGGGATATCCAAGACTTTCTTTATTGCCGTCCGGACCTTTTGATGGTCGGATGTCAAATACTCGTGAAGGACCAATCCTCTCCCTCGAGAATAGGAGAAAAGCGCGATCTCGTCGTCCGGCTGAATCTGGGTATCCAGGAATTGCAAGACGGCCTTTCTCGATTTTCCGATCCCCCAGAGGTCGTTGCTCTCGTAGTCGAGGACGAAGAGGAACTTGCGGTTCATGAGTGAAGCCGTGTCCCGGGCCGGGGGGAGCTTGGCGTCCTGGAGCTTCGATCCCGAAGCGGATAAAAAATGTTTCTCGAAATCCAGGATGACCTGAAGCTTGTCGTTGTCGGTGAGGACAAAATCGGACTTCTCCAGGTCGCGGGCCGGGTTCCCCTTGGGATCGACGACATAGACTTGGATGAGTTTATGAGTTACGATCACTTCATGCTGAAGAGGTTCTTGAGCGGCCCTGGCTTTGGATTGAGCGGGATGCGCCGGCGGTTCGGTCAGGCCGGGCAGCAGGAGGGCTAAACACATTAAGAAAAAAAGGTAGATTATTCTTTTTTGAAAAACGCTGAAAAAAGCGGGCATCCTCACATCTCCCTCTGACCCAATCCCGTCATTGTTAAGAATAAGGCAAGATGCAAAAAGAAGTCAAACCGGTTGGCCCGTTCGCCGACGCTATGTCCAGCCTTGCAGTACTCATGGCTTCCATGAGTATCGAGGGGTTGACTCATGCCGATCTCAACGGTAGAATTGGTAATCAGATCGGTTCCCTATGGCCATGAAAATGCCCGCCAAGATCCGCTACGGCATCCGCATCCTGGTCGAGATCGGACGCCACCCCGAGGGCGCCCTGCCGCTGGCCGAAGTCGAGAAGCGGCAGCTGATCTCGGCCAAGTTCGCCAAGCAGCTCCTCCAGCCCCTGATGCGGGCCAAGCTCGTCGAGAGCGCGCGGGGATTAAAAGGCGGCTACCGTCTTCTCAAGGACCCGGCCCGGATCCGGATCATCGACGTCGTCAACGTTCTTTCGGACCCCGGCGACAGGATCGCGCCCTGCCTGGTCCGCAAGGGGATCTGCCGCCGCGAAAAAAACTGCGGGGCCAAGCTCAAATGGATGGAGCTTCAAAAGATAGTCGATGCCTTCCTGGCCAAGACGACCATCCGGGATATGATCAACGCCGAAATCGCGCTAGGGCGGAAAAATCGAGTCGGATCCCTCCGGCTGAGCTATCCGCGGACGCGGACGAGGTCGGCGATATTCAGGCCTTTGGCCGCGAAATAGTCTTCGACAAGCCGCTTTCCGACCGATTCGAGCTTGGGTTGGATGCCGCGCACCGTCATCTCCGGCGTCAGCTCTTCCTTGACGTTGAACAGGTTCCGCTTCCAATGAATGAGGTAGCCGGACAGGCACATCGGCTGGGACCGCTTGAAGAAGGCCTTGCGGAAGACGTCGAAGACGCTTTTCTTGGGGCGGTCGAGGCTGTTGAAATCGATCTTGGCGCCCAGGGCCAGGAGCTCGTCCCGGCGCTCTTTCCGGGTGTTGAGCTCGTAGATGAGGGGGAGGTAGCCGACCTTGTAGGCCGCGGCGAAGGCCTTGATGACTTCCAGAAATTCGGGGTAGTTGTCGGCCGTGACCAGGACCTTCTCGCCGTCGGGCGCCTGCTCCCAGTTGGCCCCGTCGGTGAAGGCGGGGATGTCGTGCTCGAGGGCATAAAGGATGCTCCCCAAGGCCATCGTCGCCCGGCAGGGGACGCACCAGGCGATCTCGTTTCCGAAAGCGTCCCGCGTCTCTCCGTAGCTCTTGACGCCCAGTTCCTTGAAGAGGGGCTTGATGTCGAGGAGGGTGTGGACGATCTTGTCCTCGCCATGGAGCTTTTTGAGGAGGTCGACGTTGGGGCGGTTGGCCTTGAGGAAGAGATGGAGATAGCCCTTGTCGAAAGTTAAAAGGTGAACGCGGTCGTAGCGGGGGGCGAGATAATGGGCGGCGTAGAGCGAGTCGATTCCGCCCGAGAACTGGACGATGATTTCGTTCTTCATGACGCGCCGCCTCAGCTTATGACCAAGACCAAGCTGCCGACGAAGAGCGCCGCCGACCCGACAACGGTGCCGAAGACGATGAGGTTGAAGTACTTGAAGACGAGGCCGGCCAGGGGGGTCGAGTAGCCCATCAGCCGGCCGCTGACCTTGCAGCGGACCGTCGAGTCGAACAGGAAAGGTTCGTTGAGAATCCTGTCCTTCAGGCCGTCCGTGAGCTGCTTCATCGTTTTTCGCGCCCTGTCCCGCCTCCGGGCGAAACCCTTGGAAACAAGCCCGCCCAGCGAGTAGAACCCGACCGCGATTCCCCCGAACAGGCCTACGATGAGGAGCAAGGTCACCGGCACGATCATAAGCTGTTTTTCTTCTTTCTCAGCGCGCAGCAAGCCATGGTTTCTCCTTCCTCGCCCTTCCGGGTCAGGACGCCTTCTGCCGGAAGAACTTGAGCACGCTCCGCAGCCCCGCGGCCAAGATCTCAACCTCGGCCGTCGTATTATAGGCGCCGAACGAGATCCGGAGCGAATCGGGGACGCGGCGGCTCGCGTACCAGGGATGGACGCAGTGCTTGCCGAAGCGGACCATGATGTTTTCCGACTGGTGGAGGATCCGAGCGGCGTCGGCGGCGTCCAGGCCGTCGATGACGATATTCAGGATGCCCGACCGCAAAGCGGACTCGCGGGGGCCGAGGATGGTTACGCCTTTCATTCCGGCCAATAGCTCCGTGGCCTGGGCATTGAGGTTCCCGACCTGGCCGGCGATCTCCTCCTGCCCGACCTCGCGGATGAAATCGACGGCCGCCCCGGCGCCCGCCGCGCCCGCATAGTTCTGGAGGCCGGCCTCGAACTTATCGGGAAGCCCCTGGACGGTGACCGAATTGTAGCCGGCGTCCTCGACGGTCCCGCCGCCGGTCAGGAACTGGGGCATGGCCTCGAGGAGCGCCCGTTTCCCGTAGAGAATTCCCATTCCGGTCGGCCCCCACATCTTATGGACCGAGGCGACCAAGAAATCGACGTCAAGGGCGCGGACGTCGATCTTCTTAGTGAGGGCGGCCTGGGCGGCGTCGACGCAAACGAGGGCGCCGTTGCCGTGGGCGATCCGGACGATGTCCGCGATCGGAAAGCTGACGCCGGTCAGGTTCGAGGTGTGGAGGACCGTCACCAGGCGGACGGCCGGCGTCATCTGCTCCCGGAACCGGGTCAGGTCGAAGGTCGTGTCGGGCCGGGTCGCGACGACGAGGCGCCGCACGCCCGTTCTCTTTTCCAGGGCTTGCCAGGGGAGAAGGTTCGAATTGTGCTCGATGTCGGAGGAGACGACGACATCGCCGGCTTTGAGGTCCAGCGTGTGGGCCAGCAGGTTCAGGCCCTCGGTCGCGTTCCGGGTGAAGACGATCTCCCGGGGGTCGGCCGCGTTAAAGAACGCGGCGATCTTGCGACGAGCCTCATTGTAACGGCGGGAGGTCTCGGTCCCGAAGTAGTGATCGGCCCGGGCGTGGCAGCCGGGGAAGTTCCGGTAATAGTCGTCCATGGCCAGGAGAACTGGCTCGGGCTTGAGGGTCATGCAGGCGTTGTCGAAGTAGACAATCGGCTTCTTGCGGACGGATACCCGCAGGGCCG
This sequence comes from Candidatus Aminicenantota bacterium, assembly GCA_963702005.1. GTDB lineage: Bacteria > Acidobacteriota > Aminicenantia > Aminicenantales > JAFGBC01 > JAFGBC01. The sequence continues at coordinate 3,478,379 of OY969696.1, read as the reverse complement.
GAAAGGCCGCCCGCAGACCGTCGACGGAGAAACTCATGGGCTAAATAGTAACTAAGTTAGTTACCATTGTCAAGAGGAAGGAATGGCAGAGGGTGCTATATTTATTTTGGATGTAATGTGGATGTTGTGCTAGAAAGCATATTAACAATGGTTTCGTAGTATTCGTACTCTTTCAAGAAATCTTCGGAAGCGCACTTCATCCTAGAGATCATATCTTCGTATTCTGTCCAACGCTCTCGGATTAGAGATTTCCAGTCATAGTCAACTTCCAGTTCAAGAGATCTTATATGCCGCCAATAGGACTTACCGTACGAATCAGGCGATTGAACTGCCGATTCACTAATTCTCTTATCAATAAAAGCTAGAGTTTCATTTTCACCGTGTAATAGAAAATTAATTTTCTTGGCTGTTCTAGATGCATCCATTTCAGGCGGAAAATCATTATATGTACTGTTGTTCCATTGGTTTGATAATTTGAGATAAGATATTATTAAGTGTGCCTGAAGGGAGAGAATCCGTTCTTCCAGATATTGAACGGCATGCTCCAATTCGTGAGCCAGAGAAAATGTCATAAAAATCGGATTATCTGATATCCAAACGTCCTTGGTAACTAAAATGAAAATAGAATAATCAATGAGATTGATATTTATCAATTCATCAAACCAGTCATGGTAGGATTCTATTATTTCTTTAATATCATGATTAGGGAGGAATTTAGCCCAATCCCCGAAATCTTTTTCTTCCTGACGTCCGAATACAAGCAACATTTTAGCGGATCGGAGAGAACTCGGCAGGAGGTCGACAATTGAAGTTATCAGTCTAGTATGATGAGACTCTCTTTCTGTATTTTTTGGCAGAGCCGCATTCTTAGAATAGTAGAAATCAATGAAGGTTCCGGGGATTCTTATCAGTATGATCGTCCTCTTGATATCCAGTTTTCAGCGTAAGTCCTCATCCTTGAGTTCCGCAACCTTTATAAGATGCATCAGCAATCCTATTTTCAGCATCCGTTTTCCATGGACCGGAACGGAGATACGGGCTTTATGCCCTTCCTTCGTATATATGAAATGACTGCCTTGAATCCTCGCTAGTATCCACCCGTTCTTTTCGGGTATCTTTGAAAAAACATGCCCCGTCAGAGGCTTCATACGGCGATTTCCATTATCTTGTCATTTTTCTTTAAGCGGATTGATTTGAGGTCAACTGAAAGACATCCTTCCACGGCCTCTTGGATATTCTTTTTCAATTCTTCGAGCGTTTCCGCCTGGCTTACGCAGCCCGGAATGGCGGGAACTTCCGCCCAAAGCCCCCCCTCTTCAGCCTGATGGACTATGACCTTCAGTTTCATCGGCTCTCCTTAATAAATGACGCCTATTCCGAAATTATTATATCACTTCAGCTGAATATGGCTGAAGAAATAAAGGTCGTGACGGCCCAGGGCGAATGACGGCGCCGGGACATTTCATCGCAGCGCCGGCGGACGCTCCGGGTCCGCTATTTTTCCAGGAGGATGAGGTTGTTCTTGACGCCGCCGAAGGCGTCCCAGACCTTCTTGAACTCGGGATAGGCTTCGACCGGGATCTCTTTCTTGGCGAAGCGCATGACCCGTTCGATCCGGACCGTCCGGGCCGCCGGGTCGAAGGCCGCCCGAAAAACGAACTCGCCGTAATCGGTCTTTTGGGAAAATCCCTCGGGAAGGTAGAGAGGCTTATACCCGGCCGGGATCTTAAGGGCGACGACGATCTCGGTCTCCGCTAGGTCGCTGACCCGGAACGGATAGAGCCGTTTGGCCAGGCTCGGATAGGAAGGGAGTTCGGCGAAGCCGTACAGGGACTGGGGGAGGTTGATGAGCATGACCTTCCCCTGAAAAACGGCGAATTCATCGCCGCGAAATTCCTGGCGGATGGAGACGGGCCGGCCGAGGTCCCCGGTGTCGCTGAGAGTCGTCTTGAGAACCCGGCCCTCGCCCAGGACCTTGTTGACGGCCTCGGCGAAAAAGCGTTCCAGCTCAGGCGCCGTTTGATCCTTGAGCTCTTGGCGGGCCCGGGCGTCGAATAGCCCCGAGAGCTCCAGGCTCAGGCTCCCGCGGATGGAGCCGTTCGTCCCGATCTCGGCCTCGAACCGGCCCCGCGAGACGCTGTCGGTCCCGGCCCGCCCCCTAACGATCCGGAACTCGACGGCCCGGGGCTTGAGGACGAGGCCTTTCGCCCCGCGTCCCTCTTCAAAGAATCCATAGAGCGAATCATCGGCGAAAGGATTAAGGTAGAGATAATCGTCGCCCTCGGGCACGGCGACCAGGACTCGGTCGAACTGGCGGAGGGTCGGTACGTCCTCGACAAGGGGCACGGCTTCCGAGTGGACCAGGACCGGGTAGGCCTCGATGCCGGCTGCGCCGAGCAGGGCCGCCAGGAGAGCGCTCTTGTCCTTGCCGTCGCCGTAACGATTTTTGAGAACGGTCGAGGCGGCTAAAACCTTGTAGCCGCCCTCTCCGAGGTCAAGCCGGACGCTCCGGATGTCGCGGGCCGTGAACAGGAACAATTTTTTGATCATCTCGTCCCGCGAAGTCTCTCCCTTGAGGATGTCCCGGGCTGCCGCCCGTACGGACTCATCGGGCTGCGCGGCCTCGAAAAACGAAGAACGGAAGGCGTCCGTCGCTTCGTCCCAGCTGCCGTAGGTGCTAAGCACGGCCCTGGCGAAGAGCTCGGCCCGAGGGGGCATGTACTCCTCGGGTTTGACCTGAGGGGAGTCGGCAACGACGATGGTGTAGGTCTTCTCTTCACCGGCCGTCTCCTCACTGACGGCCGATGGGAGCCCGACCAGGGCGTAGCGAAGGCTCTTCCCGGCCGGGAGGATGACCTTGAGCTTTTTCCGGAGCAGCGGCTCGTCCGTCTGGAAGAAGACGATCTGGTCCAGGTTCCCGGGCAGCTCGCGGCTGGTCTTCCGGTAGCGGACGGCCAAACAGACGCCGGGGTCCACGGCCGGGAACGAAAGGACGCGGTGGATGATGTTGGAATAGATGTCGGCGTCGGCGAGATGGGGCGGGGTCAGGTCGTTGATGGCGCCCCGTTCGACCTCGAGGGAGGTCCGGTCGCCTTTATAGGTCCGGGCCGTAAGGATCTCGACCGTATCCGTATTCTTGTCGAAGGGGATGCGGAAGTCGCTGAATTTCTCCCGGCCTTGGACGTTGAAGATCTCGACGAGCCGGAAGAAATCCTCCGTCTTGGACCCGTCCCGGTTCAAGACCAGCGTCTGGACCGCGTCCACGACGACCGCGCTCGCCTCGGGGAACTTGCCCCGGGGCGGCGCGCTCTTGACGAGTTCATCGACGTTGTCCTGGGCGAGCAGGGATGACCAGGCGCCCAGGACGATCGCAAATGCCAAGGCCAGAATTCGGCCGTACTTTTTCATCGGAGACCTCCCGACGGGCCCGGTTCAACCCTTTCGAGGATGATGAGCCCTTTCTGGAACCTCTTGAGCTTGCGGACGACTTTGCGCAGAGATTGGTAATCGGCCGGGTCGAGGCTCGACTTTTCGATCCGGAAGTCGCTCCGGAAAACGACCGCCCCGGCCTCGGCCCGCGCCGACAGGGAGAGCCGGACCGGCCCCTCGCGTGCTTCGATCGGATCCGGGACGGCTTTGACCGACCAGCCGGCGGGAAGCGCGATCCGCTCCTCCTGGACCGACCCGCGCGGCGTAAACAGGAAGATCGAATATTTTCGTTCGGGGCGGTCGGTCAGGGCTTGGAAGATCCCGATCGAAATAATGTCGAAGGCGAACGAGGCGAAGGGAACCTTGAGCATCCGAAGCCGGCCGGCGTCGATGGCATAGCTAGCCGCCTTGAAGTCGAACCCGATCTCGTAGGGTTTGGCCAGGTCGGCGAAATCGGTCGGCTTGACGTTCTCGACCTTGAGGCCGGGCGTCAGGAGCTGGCCGAGTTGCTGCCAGATCATCGGGAACTGGTAAGCCGGGACCTGTTTGGAAACGCTGCGCAGGGCGAGGTCGTAGAATCCCCGCCCCGTGATCCGGACATGGCCCTCGATCCCGCCGTCGTCGAGAACTTTCGTCTCGGAGTGGATGAGCCCCAGGCTTCGCTCGGCCGGCGTCGGAGGCACCCGGACGAGGCCGCGGCCTTTCTCGTCCAGGCTCAGGAGATAGCGGCCGCCCACGTAGCTCTCTCCGAAATCGGAGCTGAGCTCGAGGGTCGGGTCCATGTAGACGGTCCGGCCGTCCTTAAGGACGACGGCGCAGATGGCGTGCTCGAAGAAGATGACCGGGATCTCGGGCTCGGTCCGGGCCGAGACGTTGATGATCGTGTCGTAGGACTTGACGCCGATCTCTTTGAGCATGGTCATCATCAGGAGGGACTTGTCCCGGCAGACGCCGTATTGCTTCTCGAACGTGTAGGCGGCCGGGTGGGGTTCGATAAAGGCCCCCAGGTCCATCGACGAGCCCATGTAGCGGATTTTCTGCGAGACATAGCGGAAGACGGCTATGATCCGCTCCTCGTCCGTAGTCAAGCCTTGGGTGAGTTCCCGAACCTTGGCTTGGAGGGCTTCGCTCGGCTCGGTCTTCCCGACGTTGAGGCCGGCGCCGTAGCGGGAGAGCTCCTCCCAGTCCTTGAAGGTGCTGGCGACGACCTTGAGGGCAACGTCGGTCACCGGGACCATGGCCGGCTCGAGGTCGATCTTGGGCAGGTTGGCGGCCTTCCAAGCGTAGATCGAGCGTCCGTTCTTTTCGGCCTTGGTAAAGTCCAGTCGGCCGTTCTTGACGACGAAGCGGAGGGGGCGCGAGGCGGGCCCGCTGATGACGGCCTCCTTCCTCAGGATGGGCTCTAGTCCCTGGAAGACAAGGATGTCGTTGTAATGGTTCTTGATGAGGGGCTGGGAGACGGTCTCGATGATCAGCTCGACCGCGTCGCCCGTCTCCAGTTGGGGCACCGTGATGTTCAACCGCCGGAAGTTCTCCTCGAGGATGTTCATCTGCTGGGTCTCGGCCATCGTGCCGTCCTTGATCGACTCGGGCGGGACCGGGACGACCCGGCCGTCCTTCTTGATGACGCGGGCCAAGGGGACACTGACCGTGTTGTAGCGCTTATGGTAGGGGACCTTCCGGGTGGCAAATTCCTGGCGGCCTTTATCGGTCAGAATTTTGACCAGGCTGTGTTCCCGCGACGTGAACCGGCCGTCCTCTTCATAGTCCGAACGATAATCTTCGAAGACGACCAGGGCATTGGCGTCGGGATGCTCCTTGAGCCCGCCCGCTTTCTCGAGTTGGGCGAGCAGCGGCTTGATGTCATTGTCTTGGGCGGCCGCGGCGGCCCCTCGCGCGAAAACGAGAAGCAGTAACCCGGCGCTTAAGATCAGGCCTCTCTTGACGGTCATGGGCGACTCCTCTCCATTCCAAAAAGCCTAAAATATTATACGACGCCCCCTTGGATTGGTTCCTGTCGGGGATATTTTCCCCGGCCGCTATTTCTTGCAGATGACGGTATTGCCTCCCTTGGTTACTGTCGAGGGAATGGTCGGAGACGCCCAAAGGCCGGACGCTGATCCCAGGGCGTTCCCCCCGGTTTCCCATTGGGCGGATCCCTTGCCTTGAAGGACCGTGGCTTTTGACTTTCGGATGAATGAACCGCAGGAGGCGTCGATATTGCCGTTTTGGCCCAGTTTCAGGACCAGGATATCGAATCCGCCCGCCCCGAAGGAATTGGTTTGTCCGACCGCGACGTAGCCGCTCCCTCGGAGCGGCCTTACCGAGAAGACGCTGTCATCTTTGGCGCCGCCGTAGGTTTTTTCCCATTGGATCGAACCCTGGGAATCCAGCTTGAGTATCCAGGCGTCGATTCCTCCCGATCCGAACGATGCCGTCTCCCCGGCGACGATAAAACCTCCGTCCGCCGTCTGACAAATCGAATGCCCGTAATCCGCCTTGGGGCCGCCGTAGGTTTTTTGCCATTGAACCCGGCCCCAGCCGTTGAGTTTCAAGAGCCAAATATCGTAGTATCCGGCGCCGAAAGACAGGGTGTTTCCGATGACGATATAGCCTCCGTCCGAAGTCTGCCGGATCTCATGAGCCTCGTCCAGGTCCTGGCCTCCGAAGGTTGAGCTCCACTCCAGTTGCCCTCCGGACGTGAGCTTCAAGACCCAAAAGTCATAATCGCCGGCGCCGAAGGAACTCGTGCATCCGGCGACGATGAATCCGCCGTCGCGAGTCACCTGAATCGAATGACCATGGTCGATTCCCTCTCCTCCATACACGGTGCCCCAAATTCTCTTGCCCAGACAATCCGATTTACAGACGAGGAGGTCATCATAGGTTCGGGATTGATGTTGAGAATCCAAGTATTCTTGATATCCGGTGAATATGTATCCGCCGTCGATCGTCTGTTGGACGGCTTGGCCGGACTGATGAGTATAATAATGCATGTCGGGATCGATAATGTGCGTCTGCCATCGGGTCCCGCCGTTTGTGTCCAGCTTCCAGGCAAGTAAATCCCTCCACATCAATGAAGATTCTCCCGTCAGAATAAACCCGTTGTCGCGGGTCGTCTGGACGAAATGACCCCTGGAGCTCAAATTAGGCAACATATCGAGGCATTTCTGCCATAGGACGGTCCCGGAGAAGCTGAGCTTGACGGCGAGGACGGACTCGGTTTGGAGCGGACGCTCAATCCAGCCTACGACGATGAACCCGCCCTCGGGCGTCTGCTGGACGCAGGCCGCCCCCTCGTTTCCTTTCCCTCCATAAGCCCTGGCCCATTGAGCGTTGAGCAGGCCCGGACAGATGAGAATCGCCAGAAACAGAAAAACCGGCCACCCCTTCTTCATTGTCATCCCTCCCTAGAATGCCTATGGAAGCGTTTTTTCCCTTGGGTCTGTTATAACGATAGGATTAGCGGCCGTCCAAGTCAAGGCTGCCCCAGAAAAATATCGAGCCGCGCGGTCGCGGGAAACCGCGACCTTAAAAGCATTCTCAAAGGATCGGCCGGCCCGGTTGTCCAATAGGCATAAGGAGGCTAACCATGAAAAAGCTCGTGACTATGACGGCGGGGATCGTTTTCATCGCCGCTTTGGCGGCCGCCCAGGAGGCCGGGAAGCTCGGCCTCAACCTGCGGGTCGACCCGGCCCCCCGGATCGGCCTGACCTATCACATCTCGGGCCGATTGGCGCTGCGTCCGTCGATCGGCTTCGTCCAGACGAGCGTCAAGACCGATAGCGAAGCCGAGGCCCGACTGCCCGGGGAGCCGCGCAAGGTCAAGACCGAGAAGAACGCGACGCACCTGAGCTTCGGCCTGGGGCTTCACTATTACGTCCTCAAGGCCGAGAATTTCTCGGCTTATTCGGGGTTGAACGTCAATTATGCGCGGAACACGTCGGACCTCTCCGTCGATAAGAAAAAGGACATCGAGAGAAACGGCTCGGGGAATATCTGGCAGGGAAGCGCCGTCCTCGGCGTCCAAACCCCGCTCAATGAGCATTTCTCCTTATTCGGCGAAGTCGGATTCGGCTACACTTATCAGACCATCGAACGTGAGGCTAAGGCCAAGACAGACGGAACGTCTAAAAGCTGGGGGTTGGCCAATTCCGGGGTCGGGCTTATATTCTATTTTTGAGCGAGCTTCATGACGAAACCGTCCCGTTCGTTCCGGTACTTCTCCTGATAGGGGGATTTAACGGGGAAGTCGAGGCTGTTCGTCTGGCCGGTCAGATAAACGGCGCGGTTCTTGCCGAGGGCGACGCCCCAGCAGGCGTCCTCCAGAAACCCGCCCAGGTAAGTCGAGAATTGAAGGCCTTTGCCGCCCGGCCCGAGGACGGCCAGGTAACCGTCGAAATTGCCCTTGAGGTTGGAGCTCAAAGCATCCTTGACCGGGAATCCCGGGCCGTCCGTCCGGCCGACGACATAGGCCGCGCCGGCGCTATCCACGGCGATATCGCCGACTTCCTCCTCTCCGGCGCCGCCCAGGTAAGTGGAGTAGAGGATGCTCCGGCCGTCGACGGCAAGCTTGGTGACGAATCCGTCGGCCCAGCTGTTCTTATTCGCCTGGACGCCGCCCTTGATGGGGAAGTCGCCTCGGGTCGTCCCGGCGATATAAGCGCATCCTTGCCGATCGAGGGCCAGGGCCGTCGCCCTGTCCTCGGCCCCCCCGCCCAGGAAGGAGGAAAAGACGAGACTTTTCCCGTTCGGCGCGAGCTTGGACACAAAGGCGTCCGACAGACCGCCGCCATAGCCCTGTAGCGCGTGCTTGAGCGGGAAGCCGCGGCTGTCCGTCCAGCCGGCGACGACGGCGGCGCCGGAGGCGTCGACGGCTAACCCGGCACAGCGGTCGTCCTTATTATGTCCGAGGTAGGTCGAATAGATGAGACTTTTTCCATCGGACGAGATTTTAGCGACGAAGCCGTCCGACATCCCGCCCGGAGTTTTCTGAAACGCGCTCTTCGTCGGGAAGTCGCGGCTTTCCGTCCGGCCCGCGACATAGGCGGCTCCGCAGGCGTCGACGGCCAGGGCGAGACAGCGATCCTCTCCCGTTCCTCCCAGATAGGTCGAATACTCCAGGGCTTTTCCGGAGGGAGCCAGTTTCAAGACGAAGCCGTCTCCGCGGCCGCCGAATTTCTCCTGAACGGCGTTTTTGACCGGGAAAAAGCGGGTGAAGGTTGTTCCCGCGAGATAAACGGCGCCCTTGGCGTCCACGGCCAAGCCCAGGGTCATATCCTTCTCCCAGGTTTCGACGGGGAAGAAGGCGGCGTAAATCAAGGTCTTGCCGTCCGGCGAGAACTTGGCGACGAAGATATCCTGACGGGGGAGATAGACTTCCCGGGGCGGGAAGTTCCGGCTCTGGGTGAAGCCAGCGACGTAGACGGCGCCGGTTGGATCGACCGCGACCCGGTATCCCCGATCCTCGCTGCGCCCTCCCAGGTAGGTTGAGAAGACGATTCCGGGACCGCTCTGGCCGCGGCCGGAGCCGAAGGAGAGCGGCGTCGGGCCGACACCAGGCGCAATCCGAGAGCCCTCATCGCAACGTCCGGAGACGGCAGAGATGAGAATGCCAAGGACGGCAAGAATGGCGAGATCATGATTGAACGGCTTTTTCATTTCATTAATCTCCCGACAACCGGAGTTTGGAGACGAAGATGTCGTCTTTGCCGGCGAGAGTCTTCTGAAAAGGCTTGCTGAGGGGAAAGTCGAGGCTGTTCGTGTTTCCCGTCATGATGATATCGCCGTCCGCGTTTAGCACCATCCCATGAATATCATCCCAGTATGATCCGCCCAGGTATGTCGAAAGGACGAAGCTTTTTCCGCTCGGCGAGATGATGGATAGAAATCCGTCTTGGCCTCCCTTGAGGACGCTCTGGAAAGGATCCTTGACGGGAAAGTTGTAGCTTGCTGTTGTTCCCGCGATATAGGTTCTTCCGGCGGAGTCGACCGCGATGGCACGGCCGAAATCCCAGCTGGCTCCTCCCAAGTAGGTCGAATAGGCCAGGCTCTTGCCGTCCGGAGAAACCTTGGTCACGAATCCATCGACGCCGCCTTTCCGGGTCTTCTGGAGAGCGTTCTTGAGAGGAAAAGAGCCTTCCGTGTAGCCCGAGACGTAGGCGGCCCCGCTGCCATCTATGGTCAGCCCAAGAGCGTAGTCCTTGGAGGAGCCGCCGAGGTAGCTGGAATAGATGAGCTTATCTCCTTCCGAAGCGAGCTTCAGGATGAAGGCGTCGGTTGGGCCCCCTCCGAACTTTTTCTGGAACGCGTTCTTGTTCGGGAACGCCGTGCTCGTCGTCATGCCCGTAAGATAGACAGATCCGCTGTCGTCTAAGGAAAAGCCCGCCAGGTCTTCGTATTTGTCTCCGCCCAAGTAGGTGGAATAGGCGAGGCTTTTTCCGTCGGGATCGAATTTGGCGACGAATAGGTCGGCAATGCCCTTCAATGTCTGCTGGAAAGCCTTGCGTATCGGAAAGTTCCGGCTGGTCGTCCAGCCTCCGATGAAGAGGGAACCGGATGCGTCCACGGCCGCCTCGGTACAGCTTTCGTTTCCCGAGCCGCCGAGATAAGAGGAGAAGACGAGGCCCTTGCCGTTGGGAGTCAGCTTCAGGAAAAATCCGTCGTAACCCCCGCCCCCGATCGTTTTCTGGAAGGCGTTTTTGACGGGGAAATTGCGGCTGTTGGTGCCGCCGACCAGGTAGGCCGAGCCCTTTGCGTCCACGGCCAGTCCGACCAAATCATCTTCCTCTAAGGGAACCATGGGGAAGAAGGCGGAGTAGATCAGGCTCTTGCCGTCGGACGCGAGCTTCGTGACGTAGGCGTCGCTTCTGGGCTTGTTAACCTCGACGGGAGGGAAATCCTGGCTCTGGGTATAGCCGGCGATATAAACCGCCCCGGTCGTGTCCAAGGCTAAAGTGCATGAAAAGTCGTTCCCATGCCCGCCCAGGTAGGTCGAGTAGACGAAGATGATGGGATCGATGACGAGGTCGAATCGGGGCTTATATTCGCCGACCGCGAAGCCGAACTCATCCTGGCCGATTTTCTTGAACGCCGCCCGTACATTCACTCTCTTGCCGTCGATGACTTGGTAGGCCGACGGCATGCGGTTCCGCAGTTCCCCTGAAGCGGATTTCACGACGAGGTCACCCGCGCGGTCGATATCCGTTTTTTGCGCTCCTTCGTACGCGAACCGGATGCGATTCGAATCGGCGCCGGGCCGGACAATCCAATCGTATTCGATCTTTTTGTCCGTACCGTAGACCTTTAGGTCGATGCCGTCATAGAGGTTCTTGTAGAGAACGGCCCGCGAGGTTGGGATATCGGTCTTCCATTCGGACTCATCCCGTCCGTAAAAGTAGCTGACCCGGTAGTCCGACGGGTCGGCGGCCGAGAGGCGAACGTTCGGGGAAGCGTTTTTGAACAGGAATGTCACGGCGGCGCACGCCGCGCCCGCTCCAGCTACCCCTTGATCGAAGACAAGTCCGCCCTGGGTCAGCCAGATCGTATATTCTCCCGTTCTCGCGTAGAATCGCGCCTCGGGCGCCGCTTGCCCACGGTTGGCGATAAAATAGAGCGGCGTTGCGCCGAAATTGGCCGCGATCTGGAAACGAGATCCGGAACTGGTTCCTGCCGTGGGCCGGCAGGAAAGCCCGAGAATGATTGCCAGTGCGGAAAAAACAAATACCCTTTTCATAGAATACCTCCTCCCTCGATTGCCAGGAAAAATCGTCAATCAGATCCCAGCTTGAGCTTCATGACGAAGATGTCATCGCCTCCCGCCAGCTTATTCTGATAGGGTTTGGTGAGCGGAAAGTCAGGGCTGTTCGTGTCTCCGGTGATGAGGATTCCGCCGTCCGCGCTTAGAGCGATATCGGCACATCGTTCTCGATAGGAACCTCCCAGAAAGGTCGAAAGCCGAAGGCTCTTCCCATCCGGCGCCACCACGGCAAGAAAGCCGTCCTTACTTCCTTTGAGGGTCTTTTGGAAGGCATCCTTAACAGGAAAACCCCGGCTTTCCGTCTCCCCGACCACATAGGCAACTCCATTATCGTCCACGGCTATCTTGCGGCCTATATCTGTATTCGTCCCTCCCAGGTATGTCGAATAATTTAGGCTCTCGCCGTCCAATGCGACCTTTGCGATCCATCCTTCAATTCCTCCTTTCCGCGTATTTTGGAGGGCGTTCTTAAGCGGGAAGGAGCCCCAGGTATCACCCGTGAGATAAACGGCTCCCGTCTTGTCGACGGCCAACCCATAGCATAGATCGTATGAGGATCCTCCGATGAAGCTTGAATAGATCAGCCAGTCGCCGCTCGGGGAGAGCTTCGTGATAAAACCGTCCTCTCCTCCTCCTCCGTACTTCTTTTGGAATGCGTCTTTAAGGGGGAATTGTGGGCTCTCCGTGTTGCCGCAGATATAAGCGGCTCCCTCGCCGTCAACGGCCAACCCTGAACTGTATTCGGTCTGGTGGCCTCCCAGGAAGGTGGAATAGATCAGGCTCTTCCCATCGGACGCGAACTTGGAGATGAAGACATCCTCAGTCCCACTCAAGGTCTTCTGCAACGCCTTCCGGGTCGGAAAGTCGGAGCTGTAGGTATAGCCCGACAGATAGAAGGAACCCGTCGAGTCCACGGCAACATGGGGACAGTAGTCGGATTCTGAGCCTCCGAGATAAGAGGAAAAGACCAGCCCCTTACCGTTGGGCGTCAACTTCAGGAAAAAGGCGTCGCGGGGTCCCTTCCTCGTCTCCTGGAAAGCATTCTTGACTGGGAAATTGCGGCTGTTCGTGTGGCCGACAAGATATGCGGACCCCTTCCCGTCTACCGCGACTCCAACAAGGCCTCCAAACTGGGAAAGAAACGCCGGGAAGAAGGCAGAATAAACCAGGCTTTGTCCATCTGAGGAAAGTTTTGTTACGAACGCATCATTCCGGGGCATGCTGACCTTGACGGGAGGAAAATCCGTGCTTTCAGTAAAGCCGGCGATATAAACCGCGCCGGACGCATCATAGGCGATGGAGGGAAGGAAGTCGTCGGCATGCCCGCCCAGGTAGGTCGAAGAGACGATGATCAAGGGATCGATGACGAGTTCGCGGCGGGGATCGTAGGCGCTGACCGCGAATCCGTATTCCTCGTCACCGAGGCTCCTGAACGACGCGGCCACGTCGACTTTTTTTCCATCGAGGATCTGGTAGGCATCGGGCTTGCGGTGCCGCAAGTCGCCCCGGGCGGTGGTGACGATCAAGTCTCCATGTTTGTCGATGTGCGCTCCGGACACGCCCGTATAGCCGAAACGGACGGCTCCGGGATTGGCGCCGGGCCGGATGACCCAATCATATTCGAGGTCCCCTCCGACGCCGTAGACCTTGAGGTCGACGCCGTCGTAGAGGTTCTTATAGAGAACGGCCCGGGAGGTCGGGATATCCGTCTTCCATTCGGACTCATCCCGGCCGTAAAAGTAGCTGACCCGATAGTCCGCCTCGTCCGCAGCCGAGAGTTGGACGTTCGGGGAAGCGTTCTTGAACAGAAATGTCACGGCGGCGCGCGCCGCGCCCTCGCCCTGCCAAGCCATCCCTTGATTGAAGACAAGGCCGCCCTGAGTCAGCCAGAGCGTCTGGCCGGGGGTTGTCGCATAATAAAGAACCCCCCGATCCGTCTGGCCTTGGTTGGCGACGAAGTAGAGCGGCGTCGATCCGAAACCCGGATCGGGCGTCAGCTGAGCTGGTCGATTCGTCCCGGCGTTGATGGAAACGATGAAGACCGCTGACAGCAGAAATCCAAAGACAACCGCGCTTTTTTTCATGGATACCCTCCCCAGGCTCTTAAAACTCTACTTTTTTTAAAATATACTCTTGTTCCGGATATGTCAACCGGCTTCGTTAGGCCGCTCTTAGCTGGGCCGGCATCCGGCGCTGGTTCGGTTGTCCCGACCCGCCCTCCGCATCGACGGCTCGAAATCGTTCATCGAATCTGATACAATCCGGATCGTGAAGAGGGTTGCCGGTTTTTGCCTGTTCGCAATCGTCGCCGTCGGAGGAGGGGGGCTCATGGCCCGGAATACCCAGAACACCGAAGATTTGGCCGTGTTCGTTCCCGCCGAATTCCAGGGCTGGACGGTGGAGGAGGACCAGTCCTTCGATTCCGAGACGATCTTCAAATATATCGACGGCGCGGGCGAGGTCTATCGGTCTTATAACTTTCGCCGGCTGTTCGCCCGGCGCATGAGCCGCGCGGGCCGTCCGGCCCTGATCGTGGACCTCTTCGATATGGGGATATCGGCGGACGCCTTCGGCGTCTTCAGTCATGATCTCGAAGGCGAGGACGCCCGGGTCGGGCAGGGCTCGACCTACCAGGGCGGGCTGCTCTCGTTCTGGAAGGATCGCTACTTCGTTTCGATTTACGCCGAGGACGAAACCTCGGAGACCCGGGCGGCCGTGTTTGGGCTGGCCGGGAAGGTCGCGGCCGCCATCCCCGGCGAGGGAACGTTGCCCGACCTCGTCGCGGCCCTCCCCGAACAAGGGCTCGATCCTCGGTCGGTGCGCTATTTCCACAACCATCTTGTCCTCAACATCCACTATTTCGTCTCTCAGGAAAATATCCTGCGCCTCGACCAGAAAACCGAGGCGGTTCTGGGGCTTTACGGAGAGAAAGGCGCTCTAGGCCGACTCCTCATCGTCCGCTATCCGGACGCGGACCTGGCCAGGGAAGCCTTATCGAGCTTCCTCCGCGCTTATCTGCCCGAAGGAGCCGAATCGCGCGCCGCCCGGACCGAAAACGGGAAGTGGACGGCGGCCCGCCTTTTATGGAACAGGGTCGCGATCGTTTTCGACGCGCCCTCCGAGGCTGCCGCCGGGAATCTCCTGGCGCGGACCGGTCCGTCCCAGGACGCGAAAAACCGGGATAACGGCATTTGAAGTGAAGCCTAAAAGGAGGAATCGAACATGAGTCCTAAGGCCCTCTCAAGGCGGGATTTCCTGAAGGTCGCCTCGGCCGCCCCCCTGGCCGGAGCCTTTGTGTCCAGGCTGGCCGCGCGGCCTCTTGCCCAGTCCACGGACAGGGCCAAGGTCATCCTTGTTCGGGACGCGGCCGCGCTCGACGCCGCGGGCAATCCCGATCCCGCCGTCATCCAGAAGATGCTCGACGAGGCCGTCTGCGCCCTGCTCGGAGACAAGGACCCGGTCGCGGCCTGGAGGAAGATCATTAAGCCCGAGGATACGGTCGGCATCAAGACCAACGTCTGGCAATACATCCCGACGACGCCGCAGGTTGAGCAAGCCCTCAAGCGGCGGGTCAGGGATGCCGGCGTCGCCGAGGACCGGATCGCGATCGACGACCGCGGTGTCCGCGACAACCCTGTCTTCAAGGCGGCGACCGCCCTTGTCAACGCCCGGCCGGCCCGGGCTCATCATTGGGCGGGGATGGGGAGCCTCCTCAAGAACTACATCATGTTCACGCCCCAGCCTTCCGACTGGCACGACGACGGTTGCGCCGATCTGGCCAAGATCTGGGAACTGCCCCAGGTCAAGGGGAAGACCCGGCTCAACGTCCTGGTCATGCTGACGCCCCTCTTCCACGCGATCGGCCCCCATAATTACAGCAAGGAATTCGTCTGGGAGTATAAGGGTCTCATCGTCAGCCGGGATCCGGTCGCGGCCGACTCGACCGGCCTCCGCGTCATCCAGGCCAAGCGCAAGGCCTTCTTCGGCGACGAACGGCCCATGCAGCCGCTGCCCCACCATATCATGTACGCCGAGACGCGGCATCATTTAGGGATCGCCGACCCGGCCCGGATCGACCTCGTCAGGCTCGGCTGGGAGGATGGAATCCTGATCTGATCCGGCCCGGGAGCACGAATGCCCATCTACGAGTACCGTTGCCGGGACTGCGGAGGGAAGTCCACTTTCATCACCCTCTCGGTCAAGGCGGCCCTCGACCCCAAGTGCAAAAAATGCGGGAGCGCAAACTTGGAGAAGCTCGTCTCGCGGGTCGCCGTCCGCCGCTCCGGCGAAAGCCGGGCCGAGAGCCTGGCCGATCCCTCCAAGCTGGGCGGGCTCGACGAGAACGATCCCAAGAGCATGGCCCGCTGGATGAAGACGATGGGCCGCGAGATGGGCGATGAAATGGGCGAGAATATCGGCGAAGACTTCGACGATGAAATCGACAAGGCCGTAGATGAGGGCTTGGACGAGGACGGCCCGGGCGGCGGCGGTCAAGAGGACAACGGATGAATGAAATAAGGAGAGCGTGCAATGAGTGAGAATACCGGCTATTTCGTTTTCGGGATAGCGCTCGGATTTATCATCGGCATCGTGCTCTTTATCATCGTACAAGCTATCAGGAAAAAGAGCGCCCGGTCCATGGCGCGCGAGCTCATCGCCCAGGTCCAGACCCAGAGGGTCCAGGACCTGGAGATTCTTCTGAGCCGGGTCAAGGATTCCTTCGGCGCCCTATCCCACGATGTGCTCAACAAGAGCACCCAGGAGCTCCTCAAGCTCGCCAACGAAACGTTGTCCAAACAGACCCAGGCGGGCGGCATGGAATTGGAGGGGAAAAAACAGCTGATCGATCAGACTCTCCTGGCCATGAAGGACGATCTGGGCAAGGTCCAGGATTTGATGAAAACCCTGGAGAAGGACCGGGAGCAGAAGTTCGGCCAGCTCGAAACCCAGCTCAAGAGCGCGGCCGAACAGACATCGAAACTCCAGGAGACGGCCCATCATCTTCGGGAGGCCCTGGCCTCGACCAAGGTCCGGGGTCAATGGGGCGAGCGGATGGCCGAGGATGTCCTCCGCCTGGCCGGATTCATCGAGGGAATCAACTACCTCAAGCAGCAGGTCCTCGACACCGGCCCGGCCCGGCCCGACTATACCTTCAACCTCCCCCAGGGCCGCAAGGTCAACATGGACGTCAAATTCCCGCTCGACAACTACCTCCGCTTTCTCGAGGCGCCGGGCGAGTCGGACAAGGAATCCTACAAGGGCCAGTTCTTGCGCGACGTGAAAAATCGGATCAAGGAAGTCACGACCCGCGAGTACATCAACCCCGAGGAGAACACGCTCGACTACGTCCTGGTCTTTATCCCCAACGAACAGGTCTACGCCTTCATCAACGAGAATGACTCGACTCTCCTCGACGAAGCGCTCAAGAAAAAGGTCATTCTCTGCTCGCCGATCACCCTCTACGCCATCCTGGCCGTCATCCGCCAGGCCATGGAGAACTTCAACCTGGAAAAGACCGCGGGCCGGATCATGGCCCTTCTGGGCGGGTTCAACAAACAGTGGGCGGCTTTCGTGGACTCCTTGGATAAAATGGGCGCCAAGATCCATCAGGCCCAGGAGGAATACGACCGGCTGACGACGACGCGGCGCAACCAACTCGAGCGCCAGCTCCGCCGGATCGAGGACCTGAGACTCGAAAAGGGGATCGAGCCCGAGCCGCCGCTCCTCGAGCCCGAAGCCGTCGCGGGCGGAGATGATGACGCCGAGACCTGAGCGGATCAGCGGCCGAACACGACCTTAGCCAAGAAAGCGTCGCGGTCGCCCCGGTCGGTTTGGAAGGCCTTAACGGTGGGAAAGTCCGTGCTCGCCGTCCAGCCCACGACATAAAAGTTTCCGGCCGCGTCCAGGGCGCCGCCGTAGGCGTAGTCGGCGCCGTTCCCTCCCAAGTAGCTCGAGTAAACGAGTCCGCTCCCGTCCGGCTTGAACTTGGCGATAAAAGCGTCCGAGTCGGGCTTATCGCCCTGAAAAGAGCCCTTGCGCGGGAAGTCCGGGCTCATCGTCTCGCCGGCTATTGAGGCGCTGCCGTCGCTTCCGAGGGCGACGGCCCAGGCGAGGTCGTAGTCGCTTCCGCCGAGACAGGTCGAGTAGACGAGGCTCTTCCCGGAGGGATCGAACTTGGCCAGAAAGGCGTCCCGGCCGGGCCGCTTTTTTTGGAACGGCTTGCTGAGGGGAAAGTTCGCGCTGTCGGTCCCGCCCGCGACATAGACGGCGCCGTCCGCGTCCGCCGCGATCGAGGTCGCGTAGTCGTAGGCGCTGCCGCCCAGGTAGGTCGCGAAGATAAGAGACCGCCCGTTCGGCGCGAGCTTCATGACGAAAGCATCCGTTCCGGGTTGGTCGGTTTGGAAAGGATTCTTGAGCCGCAGGTCCGTGCTCTCGGTGTTGCCGGTCAGGTAGACGGCTCCCTGTCCGTCCAGGGCGACGCCGTTGATGGTGTCGACGCCGTTCCCGCCGAGGTAGGTCGAAAAAACGAGCGCGCCGGTCGCGCCGGCGAACTTGGCGACAAAGCCGTCGGCGCGAGGCCGGTCGCGCTGGAGCGGGGTTAGGGTCGGGAAATCCGCGCTTTCGGTGCGGCCGACGACGACCGCGTTCCCGGCCGCGTCGAGGGCCAGGTCGTAGGACTCATCGAGATCGCTCCCGCCCAAGTAGGTCGAATAGACGAGGCTGTTTCCCGCCGCGGAGAGCTTGGTGACGAATGCGTCACGGCCCGGATAGTGCCGCTGGATGGGATTCTTGAGCGGCAGGTCCGAGCTCAGCGTCCCGCCGGAGATCGTCGGGCAGCCGTCCGCGTCCACGGCGATGGCCAGGGCGAAGTCGTAATCGCTTCCTCCGATGTATGTGGAGTAGACGAGGGAGCGTCCCGATGGAGTGAATTTCGCGATGAAGGCGTCCTCGATATTGCGGTCGGTCTGGAACGGCGTCTTGACCGGGAAATTGGGGCTCCGGGTTTTGCCCGTGACGTAGATGTATCCGGCCGCGTCCACAGCGACCGCGGAAGCGTAATCGTTGAGGTCGCCGCCGAGATAGGTCGAAAAGGCCAGGACGGCCGGGTCGATGACAAGGGGGCGGCCGCGATCGTAGGGGCCGAGCTTAAACCCGAACGCCGCGCCACCGAGGTTTTGGAACGACGCTTCGACCGCATCCCGATCGTCGCAAGATTCTTGATAGACCCGAGGTTTCCCCTGAACCATCTCTTCGGTCTCTGTTCGGACTACGAGGTTTCCTTCGGCGTCGACGGCGGCATCCCGGATGTCCTCATAGGCGAATTGGATCCTGCCCGGGTCGGCGCCCGGTTCCAGAATCCAGTCGTATTCGATCCTATTTGCGACGCCGTAGACCTTAAGGTCGATCCCGGGATAGACCCGCTTGAAGAGAACGGCCCCGAAGCAGGGGATATCCGTCTTCCAGCGCGCCGGGTCGTCGCCCAGAAATATGTTCATGCGGGACTCCAGCGGATTGAGCGGAACGACGTCGACCCGCGGATTCGCTCCCCGGAAAACCATGCGCGTTCCGTCAAAGGCCAACCCGTTCCTCCAGACGCTGAGCGCATAGCGAGGAGTTTTGGCCAGGAAAAGAGCGCTGCCCGGCGCAGGGTCGGGATTGGGGATGAAGCGGAGCGGCGTCCCTCCCAGGTCGGGAATGATATCCGAAGCGTTGGGAAAATTGACCCGGCCCGGGGCTTCACCGCTTCCGGCGAAAAGTCCCAGGACAACCGCCAGGGCGAGCGCGGCGAAGGCCGCGCGCTTCACTTCTTGCGCGTGCAATGATTATCCATGCTCTTGAATTCCTTGCCGTCCGGGAGGGGCATGAACTGCTCGTAGCTGAATTCGTCGGGGCCGATGAAGATGGTCCGGGCCCGGATCTTGACGTCCTTGCCGGTCACGGGATCAGGCCAGAGGCCGGTCTCGTTGAGGACTTTGCCGGAAGCGTCGCGCGTCCCCGAGGTCAGATAATAAAGCGTGCTCGTATTGTCGATCCAGAAGGTGACGTATTTCTGGTGGAGGTTGTCGTAGCCGATGATTTGGAGCCCCTCGAAGGGTTGGCCGAACATGGTGCCTTTGTAGCGCATGAGCAGGAAGCGCCCGCCGTGAATGAGCTCGGCCGTGATCGTGCTCCGGCTCAAGGACGGGGGCTGGCCGGGCGTCATCCAGGCCTTCGTCGTCATCGCCCATTCCCCGGCGTAGGTCTTCAAGAATTCGTGGTTGGGGCCGACGGCTCCCATTTTCAGGTAGGCTTCGACGGCCTTCTGCTGGTCCGCGGTCATGGGCTTGTCCTGGGCCGTCGCGATCCCGAGGGTCAAGACCGCCGTAATTAAAAGCGTGATCCAAAGGGTTTTCTTCATAATGATTTTCTCCTTTCGATCCCGTCCGATTATAGGCGCGACAGCGGCCGGCGTAAAGACGTCAACGGACGGCGAAGGACTTGACGGGGGTCACCGAGGAGTTTCCGAAGGCGTCCGTTGCAAAGACCGAGTAATAGTAGGTCGCGTTCTCGGCCAGCCCCTCGAGCGAAATGGAGTGATCGGCGGCGAGGGCGTCGAGGGACGACAGCCGGTTGAGCCGGCTCGGCGACAGGCCGTAGAGGACGAATCCTTCGCTCGGCTCGTCCGTCGTCCACCTGACCTCGGCCGTCCGGCCCGAGACCTGCTCCTGGACCGCGAGGATGGCCGGAGGTTGGGCGTCCGTCCCGAAATAGAGCTGGATGTTGCGCCAGGCCCGCTCGAGAGACTGCAGGCGGGCCCCGTCCTGGGGACCGAACAAGTTCTCGTCGTTCGTCCAGTGGAGGCCGTGGTAGCCCGCGTCGTAGGTATAGATCTGCTCGGCGACGAACTCGGGCTGCCGGAAGTCCTTCCTCAGGAATGGGATCTGGGCGTAGATGGGGCCCGTGAAGCCGATCGACTCGGCGTAGCGGGGGACCTCGCGGCAGACCGGATTATGTTTGCAGAGGGCCAACTCCTCCGCTTCGCTCAACCCCGCCACACCCGCGTACTGCAGGGCCCAGCCGAATTCCTTGGCCTTCCTTACGATCCAGAAATTATCCTCCATGGCCCGGATCGTGTCCTTGACGGCGGGGGCGAGGGTCCAATCGGTCCAATCCAGGCCGGGGCCTTGCTCGAGATAGGTTTGTCCTTGTTCGGCGAGGTCGACGTCGCCCGAACCGCCCGCCACATAGACAAGGTTCCGCTGCCACGGCTTCAGCCGGGACTGGATCCAGCCGGTTGCCTCGAGGACCCAGCGCCGTTTCGAGTCCCGGTACCAGTTGAAGAATTCCATGCGGTGGATGGGGTTGACGCCTTTGAAGGGAGGGACGGGCGGTCCGATCGTGGAGAAATCGGGATGATTCGTCCTCCAGGCTTCGTTCAGATGCTCGATCGTCCCGTACTTCGCCTCCATCCGGGCCCTGAAATCCGCGACGGCGC
The DNA here is from genome assembly GCA_963702005.1 of Candidatus Aminicenantota bacterium. Taxonomy (GTDB): domain Bacteria; phylum Acidobacteriota; class Aminicenantia; order Aminicenantales; family JAFGBC01; genus JAFGBC01. The sequence continues at coordinate 3,457,716 of OY969696.1, read as the reverse complement.
TGCGGTCGTAGCACCAGAAGTGCTCACGGTCCGGGTAGGTCGGCTCGTTGAGGCGTCCCAGGCTGAACTGAACGTAGAGGATCGCCGGCGCCCATTTATCGAGCAGGTCATCGAAGGCCCGGTCGACGAACCTTTTAAGGTAAGCCTTGACCTCCGGCGGCGCCCAGAGACTTAGGGGCGGGGACTGGACGCGTCTCGGCTGGTATTGATGATGCGTCCCGAGGGCTATCTCCGGGGCCGCGCCGGGAACGGGACCGGCATCGTTCCAGAACCAGAGCATATTCGCGCCGGAATCGGGCCGGAGGGCCGATTCGTAGAACCAGGCTGGGTACATCGAGCTGGCCAGGTTGATCTCGAGCTTCTGGCCCGTCGCGACCGCCGCGGCAAAGAGCCGCTCGAATTTCCCGAACTCGAACCGGCCCGGCTCCGGCTCGACCTCGCCCCAGGGAATCCAGAGCCCGATGTACTGGGACCCGGCCTCCTTGAGCCGCTTGGCCCTGTCCGCCATCTGGTCGATCTCCGACTCGGTCCGGTCGGGGAGGGCGGGCCCGAATTCGTCCTTGTAAAAAGGCCATAGGCCGCCGGAGTTTCGGGGCGGGATGGACGTCAGCGCTTTCAAATAGGCCTGATGGGGGCTGGGGTGGGGAAGGGCCGGTGCGGGGCCGAGCGAGATTTTGCAGTTTCCGAGGCCGAGGAATAGTCCCAGGATAAGAGCCCCGACGACGAGAAGCGAACGATTCTTAAAAAACTTCTTCATCGGGCACCTTTACGCTGAAATAAGTTCATCGCCCTCGTGCGGCCGGGTCGGCCGCGGATGGAACGGCCGCCATGGACAGGCCGCCCCCGTCCGTCCCAACGTAGAGGACGCCTTTTTTGGGATCGAACTCGAGGCAGATGATTTTATTGATCGTGAGGCCGGGGACCGACGTCCAGGTCGTCCCTCCGTTGGAACTTACGAAGAGGCCGTCTTCGCCGCCGGCCCACATCCGGTCGGGCGAGTTCGGGTCGACCCTGATCGCGCGGACGTCGAACTTGGCCGTCCGCTCCCAGGCCTGGCCGCCGTTTTGGCTTCGGTACAGGCCGTTGGCGGTTCCGGCGTAGATCGTTTGGGAAGTCCGCGGATCGAGAGCCAGTTCGGCAACGGTCCCTTTGATCGGCCCCGTGATCTCGCGCCAGCTTGACCCGCCGTCGTCCGTCTTGAACAGGGCGGCCTTGCTTTGTTTCGTGCCGCCGACAAAGATGAGGCGGCTGTCCTTGGGGTCCAGGGCGACGGCGTAACCGCAGCCGCTCACGGAGGTGATGCGGATCTTCGTCCAGGTCTTTCCTCCGTCCCGTGAGGCGAATAAGGCCATTGGATATTTTGGGTCGTCGAGAGTTTCGCCGCAGCAGACGATGTGCTCGGGATCGTTCGCCGCCCTGGCCAGATCCCGGATTCTGAGCTCGTCCAGGACTCTCGCCCATTTTTTCCCGCCGTCTTCAGACCTGAAGACGTAAAAGAATTTCGTTCAGCCCGATTCGAGGAGGACCAGCAGGCGGTTCGAATTTTTAGGATGGACGGATAAGCTGGGGATGGATTCGCAGCCGTAAATAGGCCAGACGATTTTCCAGGTCCGGCCGGCATCCGCGCTTTTGGCGACGCCCTGGTCATAGGCGACGGCATAGAGAAGGCTCGGAGATGACGGCGCCGGGGCGACCGCCGCGATCCGCGTCGCTGTGATCCCTTCCTGGTTCAACGTCCAGGTCACGCCGCCGTTGACGCTCCTGATGAGGCCCGAAATCGAGGCGAGGTGAATTTCGCCCGGAACGATCGCAAACCGCCGCGCTTCCCCATAGAATCCGGTCTTGAGGTGGGTCCAGTTATAGCCGTCAAGACTCTTGTAGACCCAGCCGGTGTCAAAGCAGGTAAACAGGACGCGGGGGCTGGTCGCGCTCAATCCCATTGTGCTGCCGAAGCCGTCCCCGCCGCTGTCCTGCCAGGTCTTGCCTCCGTCATGGCTTTGGAAAAAGCGACTGGTCGTCGTGACATAGACTTTAGCCGAGTCGGCCGGGTCGACGATGAGCTCGTAAGGGGCTCCCTGGACCGTGCCCGTAAAGTCACGCCAGGTCTTTCCGGAGTCCACGCTCTTGAAAATGTAATACTTTTTGGTGTCCTCATAGCCGCCGCAGACAAAGACGGTGGATGTGTTGATGGGATCGACCGCCACGCTGCGGGCGGTTCCATCATGGGAGGTCGCGGCCAGCTTCGTCGCCGTCCAGGATTGACCGCCGTTCGTCGTCTTGAAGACGGCCATCCATTTCGAGCTTCCGGAACGGATGTTGCCCGCGGCGAAGACGGTGTCAGGCGCCTTGGGATTGACCGCCAGAACGGCCCTCATCGCCGTGACCACCGGACGGAAGGGGGCGCTTCGTCCAAGTCCGCCCTCCGTCCGCCGACCGAAACAGGGCGGCCGTGCCGAGCGCGAAAAGGACGGAAGGGCGGCTCGGCGCGACGGCGATATCGAAAAGCTCGTCCGCCAGGAATGCCGTCCGCATCCAGGTCTTTCCAGAATCGGCGGTTTTAAAGACCTGGCCGCTTTTCGAGACGGCCCAGAGTTCCTTTGGATTGAGGGGGTTGAAAGCGATCCCCCGGATATCGCCGCCCGAAGGTCCCAGCTCGCTCCAAGCAAGCGGGGCTTTCGGCAGAGTCATCCGGAGCGGTCCGGCCGCAAGCGTTCCGACGATCGCGCACAGCGCGATCAGCGCCGACGTCGACAGCCTTTTCATCGGCCCTCCTTGGCCTTCGTTTTTTTCCGGCCGGGCCGGCCTACGGCCGCGGGCCGAAGATGAGAGTTCCGATCCGGACCATGGTCGCGCCCTCTTCGACGGCGACCTTGAAGGAATTGGTCATCCCCATCGAGAGGCGATGCATTTCGATGCCGGGGATGGACAGGGCTTTGAGGTTCTCGAGAGTCCGCTTGGTCTCCCGGAAGTAGGGGCGGGCGTCCTCGGGATTCCCCTCGAAGGGGCCCATCGTCATCAGGCCTTCGAGCCGGATGTTCTTGAAGGGAGCGATCTCGCGGACCAAGGCTTCCGCCTCCTCGGGCATGACGCCCGCTTTCTGGCGTTCGCGGCCGCTGTTGATTTCGACGAGGACGGGCATGACTTTGCCCGCCTCCGCGGCGCGCTTGTCGATCTCGCCGGCGAGCTCGACCGAGTCCACGGTCTCGATGAGGTCGAAGATCTCGACCGCTTTTTTGACCTTGTTCGTCTGGAGATGGCCGATGAAATGCCAACGGACGCCCCGGCCGACGACGGCGATCGCGGCGGCCGCCTCCTGGACGTAGTTTTCCCCGACGGCCTTGATCCCGGCTCCGACCGCTTCCAGGATCTCCTCGGGAGTCCGGGTTTTAGCGGCGGCCACCAGCTCGACGCCGGGAGGGAGGTCGGCCAGAAGGGCGCGGACGTTTTCGGCGATCGTCTTTGTCATCGGTCTGCCTCAGCCCTCAGTCCTTCCTTTGTCACGAACGTATCTCAATTCCACCCTTGCCGTCAACCTTATCCATTCTATCATAGCGCAAGCCCAAAACAAATTGACCGACTAAGTTCATGGATAGATTGACAGCGGGCGGCCCTGCCCTTTATTATTCAACACAGTCCAAGAACTATTCGACTGATTGGACGAGGGGACTCTCGTCATTTGAGGAGGGCATCGTGAAAAAAAACATCGTTTCGCTTTTAGCCTTGGTGCCGGCTCTGGTTTTGGCAGCCGCGTTTATCGGCCCCTGGCCCGGTCCGGCTCAGGCATGGAGCGCACAGGTAACGGCCCCGGCCGTCGCGGTGCGTGAAGACGCCGGCACCTGGACCGCAATCGGTCCCTACGGCGGCGAGATCAAGGGCCTAACGCGGAATTCCAAGTCGGCCAAAGAGCTCTATGCCGTGGCCATGGGCTACCCGGGCCAGGTTTTTCGCTCCACAAACAACGGCCAGTCCTGGACTCGAACCGCTCTCCTGACAGACTACCTCTATGACATCGTCCTGGACCCTCTGGACTCGAATACGGTCTACGTCATAGGGGCCTGGCATTTCTTCAAATCCACGGACCGGGGCGCGACATTCAGCGAAATAGATTTCCCCAAAGGATTTAATGTGAACCAGGGCCGGCTTGCCGTGAAGCTCACGAACTCGAAAATCCTGATCGCCTCAGGAACGTATGCCAAAAGCTCCGGTTCCTATAGCACCTGTATGGCCCTCATCAAATCCGCCGACGGCGGCAAAACATGGGCTGTCCAGAAGTTCGAAGCCTCCTCATATAGAGGTATCGTCTGCGACGTCGCCTTCTCCCCGCAGAATCCGGACGTTGTCTTTCTCTGCGGCTATTTCAGCAAGACCGGCTCGTACGTCTGGATTCCCCGCGTCTTCGTCTCGACCAACGGCGGCCGGGACTGGAAGGACGTTACCTCCGCCGCGGTCTTCAACCCCGAGAACGGCGGCGGTCAACTCTTCGGACTGGCGCTCGACTCCAAGGACGCGAACAAGGCCTATGTCGCCCATCAGTACGGCGTAGCTCGGACGAGCGACGCCGGATCGTCCTGGAGCGCGCAGGTTTCGCCGTCCAGCGACTTCTCTGCCAACACCGTGGCCATCGACGCCTCCAACTCCAACATCATTTACGCCGGGAACCTGAACTCCACGGCGACTGACAAGGGCTGTTACAAGAGCGCGGACGGGGGAAAGACCTGGAAGCTTTACGGCAGCGGATATTACGGGAAGGGCCTCAGGATCCTGGCCCGGGGGCCGCGGGTCCATGCCGCCACCTCGGCTGGGATTTTTCAAAGCACGAACGCGGGCGTCTCCTGGAAGTCGAGCCATGCCGGGATCCGGGCGACGGATGTTCCTGCCTTCGGGCTCGCGCCCTCGGCGCCGCTGAATATATACGCGGCGGCGAACGCCTACGGAATCTTCAAGTCCGGTGACGGCGGCGCGAACTGGACGAAGGGCCCGGATTTCTACCTCTCGGACGAGGTCATCCGCTTCGCCGTCCATCCCACGAATCCCAAGACGGTCTACGTCCTGGCCGGGAGCAGCGGCCCCGACGAGGTCTACAAGTCGGCGGACCGCGGCGTATCCTTCAAGAACATTCTTCACCACAACTGCGAAAATCTCGCGCTGAGCCCCGCCGACCCTAACACCGTCGTAGCCGCCGGACAGGTGGGCGGCGTCGACGCCGGCCCGAAGTACATGGGGCTCCATGTCAGCAAAAACGGCGGCGCGAGCTGGACGAGCATCAAGATCCGGAACGATGACGACAGCGTCGCCACGGCGGCGGCCGTCGACCCCAAGAACGGAAATATTCTCTATGTCACGGGCCAAACCGCGGCTGATATCCCCGTCTGTTACAAGAGCACGAACGGCGGCGCGAGCTGGGCAGCGCTCGCCGTGCCGACTCAGGCTCACCCCTTGACTATCGTTATCGACCCCGTGAACACGAACATCGTCTACGTCGGGACCTGGGACGGCGTATTTCGGAGCGGGAACGGCGGAGCGAGCTGGGCGAAGACCGGAGACTTCTGGGATGCGGAGGCCATCGCTATTAATAAAAATAACCCCAAAGAAGTCTTTGTAGGGGACCCTTCGGGGATCCAATACAGCCAAGACCGCGGCCTGACCTGGTCGTGGTTCAGCGGTGGCCTGACCGTCTATAACACCCAGTGGCTGGAAATCGACGCGGCGAGCCGGACCCTCTATGCCGGGACCCGGTTCGGCGGCATTTGGAAGCGGGTATTTTAGAAATGTCCTTAATGAGCCCGGAGGGGGCGGGCTTATGACTTCAAGAGCGCCCGATAATCCTCCGGCGTGTCGATGTCCCTAAGAACAGCCTCCGTCCTCACCTTGACCTCGAGGACATCGTCCGGATGGGCGTGTGGAAGCTGCCTCAATCCGATCCACGGATCGAGGGCCGCGACCTCGCCGCGGTATTTCACGTCGATGAGAACGGGGTGGCCGCGCCGGCCCCGATACGCCGGAAGGACGATTCCCTTTCCCGTCTTCCGGTAAGCGTCGATGATGCGGCCGGTGACCGAAGCCGGGGGAGCCGGCTGGTCGCCCAGGAAGACGAGGACGGCCCGGGCGTCGGGCGGGACGGCTTCGAATCCGCGCTTCACAGATGACAACATGCCCTGTTCGAAATCCGGATTGAAGACGGTCCGCACCGGGTATTTCCCGATGACCGGCTCGAGCTTTTCCCGGTCAGCCCCCAAAACGACGAGAACGCCGTCCGGACGGGAGCGCAGGATGCCGCCGATGACGGTTTCGATGAGCGTGCTTCTCCCCATCGGGAGGAGGAGCTTGGCGCTCCCCATCCTCTCCGACTTCCCCGCGGCCAAAACGACGGCCCAGATCATTTGCCGGCGCCCTTCCCTTTCCTTTCCCGGATCTCGCGGCGGGCCAGGACGAGCTCGGCGGCGATGCTGACGGCGATCTCCTGGACGGTCTTGGAGCGGATGGGAAGGCCGATCGGTGAGTGGACGCGGTCGAACTGGCGCGCCGTCGCCCAACCCCGGGCGATGAATTCCTTCCGCATCAGCGCGACCTTGATCCTGCTGCCCACCATCCCGACGTAGCCGGCTTTCGAACGGAAGCAGGCCCGGAGGGCGTCGGCATCGCGCGCATGACCCCGCGTGACGATGACGACATAAGTGTCCCGCGAGAAAGGGAACGCCCGCAAAGCTTTCCCGATATCGGCCCGGACGACATGGTCGGCGTCGGGGAGGTTCTTCCTGTTCGCGAACTCGCGCCGGTCGTCGATGACCGTGACGTCGAAATCCAGGAGCCGGCCCAGATGCGAAACGGCCCGTCCGATATGGCCCGCGCCCGCGATCACCAGGCGCGCCGGGGGAAGGACGGGTTCCAGAAAAAGATACTCCTCTGTGAGTCGGCTCGAACGGGACTCGGTCCTGAACACGGCCAGCCGGGGCTCTCCGCCGGACAAGGCTTTCACGATGTCTCGGTCAAAAGGGGATCTCGACCCGGCCTCGATCCAGTCCCGCCGTAGGACGACCCTCTCTGGGGAGAGGCTGCGCACCGACGTGATCAGGACGCCCCGCTCATTCACCGCGAGCGACCGACTGAGGCGGCTAAAGACATCCTTATCCTTCCCGGGGCGAGGGTCGATGAGGACCCGGACCCTTCCGCCGCAGATGGGAGTGTCCGCGGCCGTACTTTCCCCTTTGAGGACGTAATTCACGACGAGGGGACGGCCCTTCCCGAGGGCCGCGACGGCCTTCTTCCGGATGCCGGCTTCGAGCGCGCCTCCGCCGACCGTGCCTTCGCTGAGCCCCTTCGAGGAGAAGATCGCCGCCGCGCCCGCCCCCTGTGGGGCCGAGCCTTCGGCGCCGAGGATGACGGCTAGGGCGAAGCGCTGTTTCTTGGCCAGCCTGGCGGCGACGCTCAAGTAGATGTCTTTCATTCCCTCATCCTCTTACCATAAGTAGTTAACACAATCCGGCGCCGATGAAAAGCTCCGCCCGCTATCTCGCTTTTGACATCCTCGATCGAAAGTGCTAACTTTCCATCAAGAGAATGGGAGGCCGTCATGGATCAAACCATCCGTTTCATCTTGAACGGCAAGCCCGTGAGCCTGTCCGTGGACGGGGAGCGCATGCTCCTCTGGGTCCTGCGGACAGACCTCGGGCTGACCGGGACGAAGTTCGGCTGCGGTAAAAGCCTGTGCGGGGCCTGCACCGTCATCGTCGACGACGAGGCCGTCCGCTCCTGCGTCGTTCCGGTGAAGGACGTCGCGGGTAAGAAGGTCCTGACGATCGAGGGCCTGGCCCGGGACGGCCGTCTTCATCCCCTGCAGGAAGCGTTCATGAAGCACGACGCCCTGCAGTGCGGTTATTGCACGCCGGGCATGATCCTCACGGCCTATAGTCTGCTCCTTAAAAATCCCGAAGCCTGCTCCGAGCGATATCGCGGACGCCCTGAATTGGAACCTGTGCCGCTGCGGGGCCCACACCCGCATCGTCCAAGCGGTCCAGGATGCGGCCGGGACGTTAACGGAAGGAGCCCGCCATGAAAAATGATGAGCTCGACGAATATATATATATAAAGGATAGCTCGATCCGGCGCCGGGACTTCATGAAGCTCATGGGCGGCGGGATCGTCGTCGCCGTCTCTTGGGGCGAAGCAGCCCTTCTTCAGGAAGGGCGGCGGAGGGAGGGCGGACCCGAATATCCCGACGGACCTCAACGCCTATCTCAGGGTCGGGGAGGACGGCCGGGTGTCCTGCTTCGCCGGCAAGATCGAGATGGGCCAGGGCGTGATCACGTCTTTGGCCCAGATGATAGCCGACGAGCTGGACATCCCGCTGGATTCCGTGGATATGGTCCTGGGCGACACGGACCTCTGTCCCTATGACATGGGAACGTTCGGCTCCAGGACTACTCGCTATTTCGGCCCCGCCCTGAGGGCGGCCGGGGCCGAGGCCAGGGGCATCCTCTTCGAGCTGGCCGCGGAAAGGCTCAAGGTTCCCGCGAACAAGCTCGCCGTCAAGGACGGTGTCGTTTCGGAGAAGGGCCGCCCCGCGAACAAGGTCAGCTACGCGGAGCTTGCGGCCGGGAAAAGGATCGTACGTCAGCTCGCCCAAAAGCCGTCCCCCAAACCGGTCGCGGAGTGGGCCGTCATGGGCAAGCCCGTCCTTCGCAGGGACGCCCTCCAAAAAGTCACAGGAAAGGCCCTCTACGCTGGCGACATCCGCCTGCCCGGCCTGCTCTACGCAAAAATCCTCAGGCCGCCCGTCCACGGGGCGAAGCTCACGACGCTCGACACGTCTCCGGCCGAAAAGATCCCCGGGGTCAAGGTCGTCCGCGACGGCGACCTCGTCGCCGTCCTCCACGAACATCCGGACGCCGCCGATAGAGGCGCTCGCCCTAGTCAAGGCCGAATACGACGTCCCGAAATCCGACCTCGATGACAAGACGATCTTCGAGCACCTGCTTGCGATCGCGCCCGAGGCCCGGGTTATCGCCGAGGGCGGCGACCTCAAACAGGGCGAGGCGCTCGCGGCCGCGCTCTTCAACGAGACCTATCTCAACAGCTACGTGGCCCACGCCGCAATCGAGACCCACACGGCGACGGCCAAGATCGAGGGGGACAAGGCCACGGTCTGGCCCTCGACGCAATCGCCCTTCCGGGCCAAGGACGAGATCGCCCAGGCGTTGGGCTTTCCGCCCGGGAATGTTCGGGTTATCGCGCCCTTCGTCGGGGGAGGGTTCGGCGGCAAGAATTTGAACACGCAGGCCGTCCAGGCAGCGATGCTGGCGAAGCTCACGGGGAAGCCCGTCCAGGTCGCCTGGAGCCGGGAAGACGAGTTCTTCAACGACACCTTCCGGCCGGCGGCCGTGGTCAAGATCAGGTCCGGAATGGACGGCGCGGGGAAGATCGTCCTCTGGGACTATTCGGTTTATTTCGCCGGCTCCAGGAGCGCGGACCAGTTCTACAATATCCCCCACCACCGCACGGCCTCGCGAGGGGAGTGGGGCGGGGGCGCGGCCGCGGCCGGCGGCCATCCCTTCGCGGTCGGAGCCTGGAGGGCGCCGGGCTCCAACACCAACGTCTTCGCCCGCGAGAGCCAGATCGACATCATGGCCGCGAAGGCGGGCGCCGACCCCCTCGAGTTCCGGATGAGGAACCTGGCCGACGAGAGGATGAAGCGTGTCCTCAAGGACCGCGGCGGAAAAGTTCGGCTGGATGCCGGCCGCGTTGCCGGGCGGGAGGGGCCTCGGGATCGTCTGCTCGAATTATCTGGATACCTACATCGCCACTATCGCCGAAGTCGAAGTGGACAAGACGGAGGGAAGCGTCCAAGTCAAAAGGATCGTCTGCGCCCAGGACATGGGCCAGGTCATAAACCCCGAAGGCGCGATCATCCAGATCGAAGGCTGCTGCACCATGGGGCTGGGTTACGCCCTGAGCGAAGAGGTTCATTTCAAGGGCGGAGAGATCAGCGACCTCAACTTCGACACCTACGAGATCCCGCGCTTTTCCTGGCTGCCTAAGATCGAGGCCGTGCTCGTCGAGAATAACGACCTCGCGCCGTCGGGAGGCGGGGAGCCGGCCATTATCAACATGGGCGCCGTCCTGGCCAACGCCGTCTTTGACGCGACGGGGGCCAGGCTGTACCAACTGCCCATGACTCCGGAGCGGGTCAAAGCCGCCATGGCCAAGGGCGCGGCGAAGTAGGCGGGACCAAGGAGCGAAAAATGGAAAAAAGAAACGCCGTGAACGCGCTGGGAACCGTCGTCATCCTCGGCTCCGCCTGGGGGCTTTCGGAGTGCGTGCTGGGAGCCGCCCTTCACGCCTGCGCCTCGAAGATGTCGGGCTCGTTGATGACGGGCGTCGCGCTGTTCTTCATCGCCGCGGCCTGGGCGGCCACGGAAAATGCCTGGAGCGTCGCCTTGCTCGTCGCCGTCGCCGCTCTTTTCAAGATGTTTGACGCCCTCCTTCTGTCCTTGCCCCTCCGGGATGGGGCGATCGCCAACCCCATTTTCGCCTTCGTCCTGGAGGGAGCGGCGTTTGTTGTGGTCGCCGCGGTCGTGGCGGGGAAGCTCGGAAAGAGGACGGCCGGCCGGGCGGTTTGGGGAGGCTCGGCGGCCCTGGCTGCGGCCGGCTCTTTTCCGTTAGTCAAGTCCGTGACGGGAATCGCGGCCTGTCTGGCGCCCGGGACGAGCATCCCCCTCGCCTGGTATTACGCGCCGCTTGCGGTCGGGCTCTCGCTTATTTCGGTGCCGCTCGGGATCTGGGCGGGTGAAAAAGCGGCGGGCCTCAGACTCAGGATCAAGTTCCTCGAACCCTCCTTGGCCGTTGCTTTGTCTTTAGCCCTCATGGCGCTCGCCCGGCAATTATGACCCGTTCGTCCGAGCATTACAGATAAGGAGAGAGAAATGGCAAAATGTCCGTATTGCAAACAAGCGATCACTTTGGAAAAAACCAAAAGAGAATCTGCTGAATTTACCGAAGAAGTGCACAAAGAGGTATCCGGCGTAGTCAAAAAAGAAATCATGTACTCGTGTCCCCATTGTGAATCCGTCCTGGGATTCGGCTTTTTCATGGGCGGTTTCCTTACTGGTAGACCTTAAGCGGGCCTCAGGCTTAAGTTCCTCATACACTTCAAATCGGAAAGCCAGACGAGGTTGGCGTGCAGGAGCGGTTGCGCGCGGGTTTGCGCTTCAGTGCTCAAATGAGCGATAATGAAAACTAACTCTTGGAAGGAAAGCGGAAACCCGAATGGTTAAGGAACCTGAAAAACACGCGGACGTGCTTCCGCCGGCTACCCTGGCCGGCCTGCCCGAAAAGCTGCGCCAAGCAGCGGCCCGGGCGGGCTGGTCGGAATTGATGCCGGTCCAAGCCCAGGCCATTCCCTATCTTTTCGCCCGGCGCGACATGATGATCCAATCGCGCACGGGCAGCGGCAAGACCGGCGCCTTTCTAATGCCGATCCTGGAGCTCGTCAACACGGAAAAACGGGCCACCCAGGCTCTGGTGCTGGTGCCGACCCGTGAGCTTGCCCTGCAGGTAGCTTCCGAAGCCGAAATCCTGGGCCGTACCACCGGTGTTCGCAACATAGCCGTTTACGGCGGCGTCGGTTACGGCCAACAGTTGGCGGCTTTCAAGGCCGGCGCGCACCTGGTGATCGGCACTCCGGGGCGCATCCTCGATCACCTGCTGCGGCGGTCCCTGACGCTCGATCAGCTGACCTTCTTGATTTTCGATGAAGCCGACCGCATGCTTTCGATGGGCTTCTACCCCGACATGCGACGCGTGCAGTCCTACCTTCCCCAGCGGCGGGTCAGCACCTTTATGTTCTCGGCCACCTTCCCGCCCCAGGTCATCCGACTGGCCGGCCAATTCCTACATGAGCAGGGTTTTCTGAACCTGAGCAGCGACCATATCCACGTGACCGAGGTCGAGCATGTCTTTTACGCGGTGCCCCGCATGGATAAAGACCGCAGTTTGGTGCGCATCATCGAAGCCGAGAATCCGCCTTCCGCCTTGATCTTCTGCAACACCAAGGCGCAGGTGGAATACGTGACGGTTGTGCTGCAGCGGTTCGGCTATGATGCCGACGGCTTGAGCTCCGATCTGTCCCAGGCGGACCGCGGAAAGGTGATGGATCGGGTGCGCCGGGGGACGCTGCGCTTTCCGGTGGCGACGGATGTGGCCGCGCGGGGAATAGACCTGCCCGAGCTGTCGCACGTCATCCAATACGAGCCGCCCGAAGACCCCGAAGGCTACATTCACCGGGCCGGGCGCACCGGGCGGGCTGGCGGCAGCGGCACTGCGATCACGCTGGTCAGCGGGATGGAGCGGGCCGGTTTGCTGAGCATCGCCAAACGCTTCAGCATCAACATCCAGGAACGCGCCTTGCCCAGCGACGAAGACGTCGAGCGGATCGTCTCCGAACGGATCATCGCCCTGCTGGAAGCGCGCCTGCGCAGCCGCGATAGTCTGAAGGCCGAGCGCATGCAGCGTTTCCTGCCGCTGGCGCGCAGCCTGGAAGAGGAGAGCGAAGAGACCGCTCTGTTGGCCATGCTGCTGGATGATTTCTACCAGGAGACATTCCACGCCCCGCTCGTCCCGCCGGACCTCGAAGAAAATCCCCCTGCGACGCGCGGCGGCTCGGATCGCCCGCACATGCAGCGCCGCGACGGGCGCTCGCGCCGCCCGCCCGATTCGAGGCGCCGCCGGAGCTGAGCCGGGGCTTCTAGCGCGCACCCGCCCCGATTCGGCGATCCTTTACCAAAGAACCTTTTCTTGGCTGCCCCGAGGGGTCCTTGACGCCGGCCCCGGCCCGTATTATATTTAAGGCGTGGTTGAGAGCGGGGATTCCTCGTAAAGGAGGGGCATCCTCCACGCTGCGGAAAAAGGAAAATCCTGTAAACCAGGGAGGCACTATGGCTCGTTTTCTCATCGTCAATGACGAAAACGGGATACTCCGGTTCCTCTTCTCCAACATGGCGCCGGAGGTGGGCACGGTGGAATACGCCGATAAAGTCCCGCAGGGAATAGCTCTGGCTACCGGGGGCGGTTACGACATCGTCATTATTCAGGGTTCGCCCACCGGTGATTTCCTGGGGGGGATGAGCCCTGATCAATACCTGGAGGAGCTGGTCAAGAAGATTCCTCCCGATACCTTGCTCTTCGTCACCAACTTCAAGAGCATCCGTACTCAGGCTGATGTATCTGCCTTCGGGATCTCCGACTTCGTCGTCTCTGGGGCGCTGCTGCGCACTATCCTAACCGGAAAAGCCCAGGCCACGGTTGCCAGCCGCAAGGAGGTCGCCGAGAAGGAGAAGCTGAAGAAAAGCCTCGTCCAGGTGGCCAACATCTTCCAGTCGCTGCTGGACATGGAAGATCCCTTCCAGAAAGGGAACATCGAGTCTATTGTCACCTGCAGCGCCAAGATAGCCGAGATTATGAAACTCCCTCCGGAGATCGTCAGCGCCACCGAGGTTGCCGCCTCCCTCTATGACATCGGTAAGCTCGGCATCCAGAAGGACATTCTCTGGAAGAAGAGCGGCCTCGACGACAAGCAGCAGGATGCCATGAAGAATCACCCCCTGGTGGCCTGCGAGTTGCTGAAGGATATCCCCTTCCCCTGGAATATCCTCCCCATCATCAAGCACCATCATGAGCGCTTTGACGGCAACGGCTACCCCGATGGCCTCAAGGGGCGGGAAATCCCCATCGGTTCAAGGGTCATCGCCGTGGTCGACGCCTTTCACGCCATGATTTCCCGCCGCCCCTATCGGCAAGTGTTCCACATGGAGGAGGCCCTGCGCGAGATCAACGCCAACGCCGGGATACAGTTCGATCCGGAGGTAGTCGAGGTCTTCCTGGAGGTGGCGCGCAAGCACTTCTCGGACCGGCTGCAGAAAGGCTCGCTCAAAATCCTCCTGGTGGACGACGACATCAAGAACCTGGCCCGGCTCAAGATAGTCCTCGACCTGGAAGGCTATGAAGTCATCACCGCCCGGAACGTCGAGGACGGCATCAGCCTGGCGGGGACACAGGATCCCGACCTCATCGTCTCGGAACTGGTCCTTAAGGATCGCGAAAGCCACAAGCTGCTGGAGTATGTGCGGAACAATCCCGATCTGGAGGAGACTCTGTTCATCTTCCTCTCCACCGGCAACAACGCCGCCGACCGAATCAAGGCCTACCGGATAGGCGCGGACGACTTCATACCCAAGCCCTACGAGCTCGGCGAGTTCGTTGTCAAGATCGAGAATCTCTTCAAGAGGACAAAGAAATACAAGGATCGTTCTCCGGTGCCGAAGCGGGGCGGGGTGGTGGGCAACCTGAAGGAGTTCCTTCTTCCCGATCTGCTGCAGGTCCTCGACTATGGGGTCAAGACCGTCCTGGTCATGGTGAGGAGCAGCGACCAGGAGGGGAGGATCTATGTCGAGGCGGGGAAGATCAAGTACGTCATCCAAGGGGTGTTGTCCGGTGAGGAGGCGCTGGCGGAGCTGTTCCGTTGGCAGGATGGCGTCTTCACCCTAGAGCACGGCGTCACCAATAATAAAAACAACGTCTACGGGGATAACGCCCTGATCATCCTCGATGCCATGAGGAGACGTGAGACGACGGGTGGCGGGACCGAGCCGTCCCGCTTCTCCTGATCATGGAGATCGGCCGCAACCTTTCCGAACGGATCATCGCCCTCCTGGAAGCGCGCCTGCAAAAAAAACCTTTCCCCCTATCCTAAAAGAAAATTATAATAGAAGCCTAATATTTAGGTAGGAGGGAACTCGGATGAAAGCGCATCGTCTATTAGCCGCGGGAGTCCTTCTGGCACTTTTTGTATTTTCGTTCTCTTATTCTCAAGCGCCGCAGGATAGGGCCGACACAAAAATGGTCAACCGCATCTGGGAAGAAGGAGTCAATCGTTCCCAGATCATGAAAAATCTCAGCTACCTGACCGACGTGATCGGCCCGCGCGTTCCCGGCTCGCCGGCTATGAAAAAAGCCTATGACTGGGCCGTCGCGAAATTCAAAGAGTACGGAATGGAGAATGTCGCCGTCGAACCGTGCGGCGAGTTCGGCCTGGGCTGGTCTAATGAGTATGTTTCCGTCCACATGACCGAGCCCTCGTATTTTCCGATCGTTGCCTATCCGGTCCCCTGGACCATGGGCACAAAAGGCAAGATCACCGGGCAGCCCATGCTCGCTATTATTAAGACCAAGGCGGATTTAGAAAAATACAGGGGCAAGCTCAAGGGGGCTATTGTCTTCACCCAGCAGCCGCGGCCGACCCCTCCCGTCTTCAAGCCGATCGCCCATCGCCTCGACGAACAGGACCTCAAGGAACTCGCCGACACTCCCATCCCCATAAAACCGGGGGAAGAACAGCCGAAGCCGGAAGTCAAATGGGAGGAGCTCGTCGAATTCTACAGGACCGAGGGAGTGGGCGTGCTGGTCGAATCCAGCCCTCCGGGCCGGAGCGATTACGGCACCGTCCATGTCGATGCCTACCGGGGCGACGGCAAGGACAATCAAACGCCGGGTCAAAGCCCGAAGATCGTTATGTCGGCTGAACATTACGCCCGGATTTGCCGCGTCCTTGACCTCAAAGTCCCCGTGACTCTTGAGATTGAAATCAGAAGCACGATCTATGATCAGGATCGGGAGGGCTACAACGTTGTCGCGGAGATTCCCGGCACGGATAAAAAGGGCGAGCTGGTCATGCTCGGAGGGCACCTCGATTCCTGGGCCGGAGGCACGGGCGCCGTCGACAATGCATCCGGCTGCATGGTGACCATGGAGGCCATGCGCATCCTCAAGACCCTGGGCATAAAACCGAGGCGGACCGTTCGAGCCGCGTTCTGGACGGGTGAAGAAATGGGCTATTACGGCTCGCGCGGTTATGTTGTCAAGCACTTTGCGGACACGGACAAAAAAACCCTTGAAAAGCCGGACTGGGAGGCCTACGAGAAAAATTGGAGGAGCCCGCTCGGCGATTCCAAGAAAATCATCGCCAAACCCGACTACAACAAGATTTCGGGATATTTCAACTACGACAACGGCTCGGGCAGGATCAGGGGAATCTACATCCAGGAAAATTTCCAGGTGCGGCCGATCTTCGAGGAGTGGATGAAGCCGCTGCGGGACCTGGGGGTCACGACGATCGCGCTTCAGCCGACCGAGGGGACCGACCACCTGCCTTTTGACTATGTCGGCATCCCGGGATTCCAGTTCATCCAGGATCCGATCGACTACTTCCCGGCGCTCCATCACACCAACCAGGACGTCTACGACCACTGCGTTCCGGAAGACCTTGTCCAATCAGCCATCGTCATGGCCGCGTTCGTCTATCAGACCGCGATGCGGGAGGAGATGCTGCCGCGCAAGCCCCTGGCCATTCCGGTCGAAATGCAGAAATAAGGATTGGGGATAACGGGGGCGGGATGAAGGTTGACGAACTGTTTTCAGCTGTCCCCTAATTTCTTGAGCTGCTCGGTGGCCGTATCGACGGCTTTCCGGATCTCGGCGTTATCGGGGTCGAACTGAAGCAGGCCCTGCCAGATGACGATGGCTTTTTTTAGGTTCCCCTTTCTGTATTGGTCCAGGCCCTCCCGGGTGAGCTGAGTGCGGCACTCCTTCACCCCCTCGTCCAGGTCATCCCTGGAGAACGAGAGAGAAAGACCGGCCTGCTGGGCCATCGGGGACTCTCGCCAGAGCACGGCGTAGCCTTTGCCGGCGGCCACGAAGTCTTTCCTGGCGAGGGCCTTATCGGCCAAACCCTTGATCTCTTCCATGATTCGCCGCAGACCGGGGGATAAAGCCGGATCTCGGAGGACTTCCGGCGGCAGGACCTTGAAACCGTCCAGCGCCTTCAGGTAGTCGCCCTCGGCAAGCGCCTGGCGGGCCCGCCGCTCGCTCGAATATTCTTGGCATTGAAGGACACGCTGGCTCAGGAACCCCGGCCCGAACGGCAGCGATTTTTCAAACCCTATAAAGAGGTGGAAATTCGCGAGGAGGAGGGAGTAGGTCTTTTCGGCGGCATCGAAATCTTTCTCTGTGAACCACTTGTCGGCCCGGGCCTTCATCTTTTCGACAGCTGCGGCATATTTTTTGAGGACGACCTTGTCGTCTGGATAGCGCTTGGCGATCGCAGCGAAGGAATCCAGCGCCCCTTTAATATCGTCCCTGGCGAGGCGCCTCTGAGCCCGCGCCGTGTCTTTGAGGCTGGGCTTTTGGGGGGGAGCGCAGGAAAAGAGGAAAAGCCCGATCACGGCGGCGACCAGGAGCAATCTAACGAGTCTGGCACTCATCCGCTATTCACCAGGCCCGCGGACGGCATCGGGCGTCTTCTTTTCAATAGGTCAACGAACCGGGCCGCCAGCTCCGGGTCGAACTGCTTTCCGGCCAATCCAGCGATCTCGGCCTGAGCTTCCTCATCGCTGAGAGCGCGACGATACGGCCGGTCCGAGGTCATAGCGTCATAGATATCGGCCAGGGAGATGATGGCCGCGGCCAACGGTATCTTTGGGCCGCTCAACCCGTCCGGATAGCCGGTGCCGTTATACCATTCATGGTGGTGCCGTACGGCCGGAATGTATTTCAGCAGCGACCGGGCCTTGGACAGAATCTCGGCGCCGTATTCGGGGTGTCTCATCATCTCCCGCTGCTCGCTGGTGTCGAGTTTGCCCTTTTTGAGGAGTATCGAATCGGGGATCTTGATCTTTCCGACGTCATGGAAAAGGCAGGCGATCTCAAGCTCCTCAAGCTGGGCGGGGTTGAGGTCAAGGCCCCGGCCGAGGTCCAGCGAGAGCTGGGCGACCCGAGTCGAGTGGCCGAGGGTATAAGTATCCCGGGCGTCGATAGCTGCGGCCAACACCCGTACCGTCGAGACGTAGGCCTCTTCCAAGTCCTGGGCATTTCGGCTCAGAGTGTCTTTTTGGGCCGTGATCAGCGCCGTCATGTCGTTAAAGCTCTCGGTCAGCCGGCCGAGCTCATCCTGGGAATAAACCCGCAGAGGCCGTCTTCGCTTGCCCTCCTTGAGTTCGGCCACTCCGGCCGAAAGTTCCCGGACGGGCTTGGTCAGGACCGACGTCAACAGGACGCTACTGGCCACACCAACGAGGAGGAGAAGGCCGAAGACCAAGAGAATTCTGTTCCTGGCCTCCCGCTGGGCCTCGATTAGGACGGCCTTGTTGACGGCCAGGACGACCGAGCCGAGGGGCTTCTCTAGGAAAACGACTGGCGTCCGGACCTCGAGCAGCCCCCGTATTGAACCGGTGATCTCGACGATCGTGGTCCCGTCCGCGGCCTTGCGCAAGAGTCTGCCGGCGGCCGGCCGGAACGGTTCGCCCGTCCTTTTTGTGTCGCTGTGCACCAGGATTTTTCCGTCCAGGTCGACGATGGCCACGTACACAATATCGGGGCTGGACGTCTTGATCCTGTAAACGATGTTGTCGAGCCCCAGGAGGTCCTGGGAGATGAGAGTATAGCCGGCCGTAGAAGCAGTGCCCCGGCAGAGGGTTTCGGCCCGCTTGCTGACCTCGTCAAGGACGCGTCGGTTCATGATCCGGAGGGTGATGAGGGAGAAGGCGAGGGAGGTCGAGACGAGGAGCAGGAGGACAAACAGGGAGGCCTTGACCCGGATCTTCTTAAGAGGCGCGAGGATATTTTTTTTTGTCATCTCGGCTCGACACAGATATGGAATTGAGGCGGCGATCGAAGATTGTGAATTTAATCGTATCAGAGAAATTGGGAGATTTCAAGGCGGTAAGAACCTCTTTATTTCTCCTTTTCTGGACCCCGAAATATCAATTCAAGCAAGAAATACGGCATTAAAACGCATTTAGCTTATTTAATATCAATATGTTAACTTGGTCCGACCCCCTAGGTCTGATGGGTCCTGGGGGTCCTGGGCGAACGCGGGCCAGGCCGATAGGATTAGAGTGAGCACGGCGTGCAAGGCGATCGTCGCAGCTTTCATCTCGTTTCTCCCAAGGCCTCTGAAGTCGTGAGGGCCGATAGCGTCCTCCATCAATATTTCGAGGCGAAATCGTAGAACAGGCGCTCCCAGACTTCGGAGGGCATCCCGTATTCGATCCCGTTGCGGAGGATGACGAGCTTCTTCTGCGGGCAGACATAAAGGAGCTGGCCCTTGTTTCCCAACCCGAAGAAATCGCTCTTGCCGCCGTCCCTCTTGAGCCCCCACCAGAAATAGCCGTAGTAAGCGCCCTCGGGCGAAACACGCTTGCCCTCGGGCTGGGTCGCCTCGGCGACCCAGCGCGCCGAGACGATCGGCGTGCCTCCCCGCCGACCCTCGTCAAGAAAGAGCTGACCGAGCTTGGCGAAGTCGATCGAGCGGGCGTTAATCCCGCTCTCCATCTTCTCGAAGCCGCTCGCCTCGCTGTCCGTGCTCCACGAGCCGTCGAACTCCATGCCGAGCGGCGTCCAGAGCTTGTCCTGGAGATAGGCGGCGACGCTCCGGCCCGTGGCCCGCTCGAGGATCATCCCCACAAGCAGCGGGTTGTAGTTGTTGTAGAGGAAGCGGCCGCCCGGCGCCTCGACGACTTCGGTCTGCCGGAGCGCGGCTTGTCTCAGGTCGGGCGCTATGTAAGTGATCTCGTTATCGCGGTAGCGGTCGTCCTCGCTATAGCGGAGCCCGGAGCGCATCGAGACGAGGTCCTTGATCGTGATCGGCTTGAAGCGGGGGTCGCGCGCCTTGAGCTCCGGGAGGTACTTCGTTATCGGATCTTCGACGCTCCCGATCTTGCCCTCAGCGACGGCGATCCCGACCAGGGTCGAGGCGAAGGACTTGGCCACGGAGAACGAGGTGCACATCGAATCGCGGCCGTATCCGTTGAAATAGTTTTCATAGACGACGGCTCCGTCCCGGATCACGATGAACGAAGCCGAGAGCGTTCGCCTGAGCAGGTCCTCCAGGTCGCCGACCCGCCGGCCGTCGAGATAGGTCAGCCCCTCGAACGCGGACTTGACCCGGGCCGTTTCCAGCCGCGATTTGAAGCGGTAGGGCTCAGGCGACGCCTTGAGAGCGTGCGACGGAAACATGAGATAATCGATGACCGAGGCGTCCCCCCAGGCCGCGGCCCTGCCGTTCATGGTGCTCGTGTCGTGCCGCCGGCTTGCTTCAACCTTGCCGCGATAGCGATCCATGACGTCCATGATGGGCGCCGTCGCGGGCCGGCCGGCCGCGATGCCCGCCACCGATATCTTCCGTAATTGAGACAGGTGAGGCTGGAGCTCGGGGTCGATTCGCGGCCAGTCGTCCTCCTCCTCTTTCCGGCTGATGAAGCGCGCGGCCTTGAAGCTCATCACCGCGTCGGTGCGTCCGCCGTGGGGAATGCTGTCCCAGGGTATGGCCATTTCCGCCGTGTAGCCGCGGTCGCTGAGACGGACCGCGCTCGTCCATTTGGTGTTGAACGTCGGAGATGGGGACCCGGTCGTGGCCAGGGTTCCATCGGTCGGGATGCCGGCGGGAGTCAGCATGAAAAAGAACGCGCCCAGGGCATCGCCGTAGGGGTCAAGACAGAATGCGGCCCAGTCGTCGGACCGGGGGTTGTCGACTTCGCCCGCGCCGGTTTTGATCTTGGAGGGCTCCGAGTCGGAGCATTCGAAACCGACATAGATCGCTTGCGCATCATAGGTGAGGAAGACCTTGGTTTTCTCCGATGGCGCGAGGCCGGCAATCGGATGAAGCGTCACGAAATCCGTGAATTTCCTGGCGGAAGCCCAGGCAGGATCATCGAGCTTGCCGTCGATGGCGGGTGCCGACGCGGCCTTGGGAAGGTCGATGACACCTGTCGAGTCGGCCCCTGATTCCGCGCTTTTCGTCTGCGGCACGGCTTTCCCGGCGATGATCGCTCGCGCCGCCGGGTCTTGACGCTTGGCCGTCTTTCCAGCCCACGCCTGCCCCTCGATGAAACTTCCTATAAAGACAAGTGCGAGCGTCAGCCCGATACCCTTGAATTGCCCGCCCGCTGATTCGATTTTCAAATTCCTCATGATTGACCTCCCTGACTCGTATTCCACATCATATCATCGGCGTTACCATCCCATACCTCTCTTCGCTTTGCCATGCGAAAGTCACATCCGGGATTTTTGTTCGTCCGAACGGGATTTTAATATTGGAGAGTCAGTCTAATTCCTAACGTGGGGGCGGCCCGGCCCAAAAATCCCAGCTCTCGATTTCTAATGCTTCTTTTTGTCCTTTCCGTCCAGCTCGTTTTCCAGCAAGTTGATGGCCTGCAGAATGATGTAGGTCTCGTCGTTCGTCTTGATGTCGAGGATGATATCGGACTTCTTCAGGAGCTCCTTCATCCTGCCGGAGAGATAGGCGATCGAATTGGATATGTAGAACGGGAAGTACCAAAAATAGACGAACGCCAGGATGAGGCAGAAGATCCCTATGACAGCCATGAGGTCGATGATCCTGGCCGAATCGCGTTTCGTCATCTGGCTCTTGCGCTCGACCGCCTGCATGTTGATATCGTTGATGGAGTTGATGGCATGCCTGAGCGTTTCAAAGGCCGGCTGGTTTTCGTTGAAATACAGGGCGCGGCCTCCCTCCCCCTTGACGATCCGATGGCAGAGGTTCGCGTACAAAGCATAACCCTGGTTGATCGTGGCCGCATATTCCCTTTCATGGATCTCGGTGATGTTGCTGTTTTCGGACTTGAGGTTGTTCTCGAATTCGGTCCTGCCGGCTTCAAAGAGCTTCAGGTAGTAGTCGGAGGTCTTTTTATCGTCGGTCGGGTTGAAGACGATGCTGCCGATGGCCGTCCGCATGTCCTCGAGGGCCGAGATCATGTTTTTGGAGTAGACCAGGGATTTATAGTTATCTTTCAGGATGTTCTCGGCGTCTTGCGAGAGCTTGCCGATATAATACGAATAGAAAATCACCAGGACAAAGATAATGAGGAACAAGAACCCCAAGCCCAAGGTCAGTTTTTTCTTGAGTGTCATGATGCCTCCGGAGGGAAACCCGTTTCAATCAAAGCATTGTTCTCATTTTAGTCCGATTCGCGGCAAATGGGAATCTTGAAAAATTATTTGGGGTCGGACCGAACTATCTAATTAATATCAATAGAAATGGCGACAATTTAAGAGCGTTTTTGGGTCCTTTTCAACTTTTTTTGGCGCAAAAACAGGCTTTTTTACAAGTAGGCTCAGACTCACTGGGCAACTTTATAATTTTAAACTTGCCAGGAAAATGGACCGGAAACGGAGTTCACTCCGAAAGATTGAAAATTTAACTTTACAGATGGTACATTGAGAGGGGAAAAATGCACCAATGAGTCAATCGGAGATAGTTCATGTCGCCGTCGTTCCCCCGAAATCCCTCGATGCCGACGTCGCGAAGATGGTGGCTTCGCTCGTGGGCAAGGAGATCTTTGACACGCGACTTCTCCTGGCCGGGGACATTCCTCGAATCATCGCTCACGACACCGATATCGACCGGGCGAATTCGATCGCTCGAAACATCAGGGATGCGGGTCTTGTCGCATTCGTGTGCAGGGATTCGGAGCTTCGGAGCCACTCAGCCGGCTTCGTGGCGCATACCTTGAAACCCGGAGAGGGAGAAGTCCTATTCCGTGACAAGATTGGCCGAGAATCGAAAGTCGAGACCGGCGACATATTCTTGATTTTGAAGGGAAGGATGCGGAGTCATACGCGAGCAGAGATTTCAACCACGAAGATCAAGATCAACGTGCCGGCGACTGTGCTGATGGGAGGATTCCCCATCATGCGCCGGGTCACGAAAAAGTCCAGCAGAGAAGCGTTCCAAGTGGATGACTTCGTAAAGGTTTATGACAGGAGATCCCCCCATCCCCGCATCGAGATGTCCCCGAACCACATCGACTACGCTTTCCTAGGCCCCCGGCTGACCTCCTCCGTCCCGGCCAACTTCCATATCGTCAGCGCAAAACTCCGGGAGTGGTTCCCGCAGGCCATCTTCGATGAGCGGCTGACCAAGCCCTTTAAGACCGATCTGCCCGCCGCTTCACCCCGGGAGGCGCTTGAGATCACCTGCAAGTTGATTTACCTATGCCACCTGGCCATGGACCGGCGCTAACGCGAATTCGGGTTTGAGCGTCCCTGCGCTTTTTTTCCTCATTCCATCGTCATGGATAATACGGCCATCAAATATTCCTGGAAAGCTGCGCTGGAGGGCGGGGGCTTGTCCGCGACAAAAGTGAGTTTGAGGAGGAGTCATCCCCGCCCTCGCTCACCAGAAAATGCAATTGGGGGTGAAAGTCGTTCCATGAGCCTGAGACGCACGAGGAAAAGAGCTCGGTCTCGAATTGGAGTCCGAACCGTCCTCGGCCCTACGAACGGTCCTCTTCGACGGCGATCGATTCGAGAAGGCAGGCCGTCATCGACAGAGGGGCGAATATCAGCGGGAGATGATAGTCGAACACCAGGGTCATGAGGTTCTGGTTCGGCAGAATCCGGCCGGGGTCGATATCGATCTCGATGAGATTATCTTTGTCATGAAGCGTTTTTTCGGCGCAGAGATTTCCATTAATGAAGATTTTTAGTCGTTGAGCATAATGGCCGTACCAGAAGGTGTGTTCGAATTCCAGGGGAGAAAAGAGCGCAAGCCTCACTTTCATCCTCTTTTTCCTAAGCCGGTTGAGCTCGATCCGGACCTCCTTCTCAAGAACCTTCATCTCAGGACCGAAGAAAGTCGTTCTCGGGCCGATGCCGGTCAGAAAGACGATCCGATCATTCCTCAGGACCGCGCTCTTTGTGGGAAGGCCCAAGGAAATCGTGCGGACCGAGGCGGGAATCTTGAGCCCGTAGTACTCGAGATCATAGACGGCCGTAAAGGCCTCTTTCTGGGGAAGAGCGAGCTTGAACCGGTTGTCCTCGGGTTTAGGGCTCAGGTTCCTCGTTTGGGAACTGAAAGGGGGGATCCCGGTCCGGACTTGAAAACCGGGCGCGGGCTCGTCGCCGGGATCCGTCCTGAACGAGAGACGGAGATATCCCTCGGCCATTTTCGTCTCTTCGAGCCTGACCGTCGGCAGGCGCGGAGGAATTTCCTTGATGAAGCCATCTAATAAAGGAGGGTTGAAAACCTGACTTTCCAGGCCGTATATGAGCCGGGTCCCGTCGATATCCTTTTCATGGAATGGGACGCCCAGGCTCCTGAGGAGTTCGACCAAGGCCGAAGCTCTGGATGTTTCTGGCCCATCTTTCAGAAAGACGAAGGCTCCGCGCCGGCCCTGGTTGAAATAGTCCAGGTGGTAAGGATAATAGCGGGTCACGGTATAGGCATCGACGACGACCTTCTCCCCGGCAATTGCCGTGAGCGCGTAGGCCGCCCAATAGTTCGCCTGCCAGTACTTGACGCCGGTAGCCTCCATGGCCGCAACAACCTGACGACGGTGAAGGCTGTCGCTCTTTATCGTCATGTAGCGAGAGTGGGCTCTCTGTCCATTGCTGACAATGAGGAGCAAGAGGATTGCGGCGGAAGCATAGACCTTCCAGCGCGACCGGAAGAGCCAAAGCCCGCCGAAGAGGAGGATCGGCAGGCAGATGTACGAAGGATAGAGATAGCGAATGGCATCTCTATTGCTGAATCCTGAGAACAGATACAACCCGAAAAACAGCGCAAAAAAAAGGGCGAACAGAGCCCGGGGCTGGTCTTCTCGTTTGCGGAGAGCCTGGACGACCAGAATCCCAAACCCGGCGAAGAGGAGAAGAACAAAAAAGAAGGCCAAAGGATGTCTCGAGGATGACAGGAGTTTCCTTAAATAATCGACCATGTGAGCAAGCTTGTCCAGGTTGGGCGGCTCCATCTTACCTGCGGTCAGGAACCGGGCCATATGAAAGCGATCATAGACTTCCTGCATCAGGAGCGGGAACAGACCCACCAGGGCGGAACAAATGAGAACGGCCATTCTTTTCAGGCTCGGCTTCCGCCAAAGGAGGACGGCCAGCCAGGCCGTTAGGATGCAGCCGAACGCAGCCTGGTGAGTCCAAAAGGCGATGCCGGATAGAAATCCGAAAAGGCCCAGCCAGCGTTCCTCCTTCTTCCAGGCGATCCGATAGGACAGGAACAGGAGGGTGGCCCCGAGCAGAAGCACGAGGGGGTAGGCGGCCGTATCGCCGATGCTGACTCGGTCAAAATCCCCGATGGGAAGGGAATAGAAAAGTCCGGCGACGACGGCGAACTCAAGAGAAAAAATCTCCTTGAGGAAGACGAACTGAACCGCTATGAATCCCAGATAAAAGAGCAGGGTCGTCGAGAGGAGGACGAAAATGGAATACCCAAAGCATTTGAAGGCCAGGCCGAAGACATGGCTCGTCGTCGAGCCCAGGTAGAGCTGTCCGTAGTAAGAAATCGGAGGGACTTTCCCTTCGGCGATATGCTTCCCCATCAGGGCCGGGATGGCATCGTCACTGGTGAGGATCCCGGAGCCGTGGATGAGAAAGGGGAAACGGACGAGCACGGCGAGAAGAAGTATCGCGGCGAGGATCCAGGCCGTCCGTTCCGGTCTGAACCGGATCGAGAGCGTTCCGTTTCGAAAGGACAGGACGATCCGGGCCAGCCCGACGGCCCCGAGGAGCAGAAACGGAAGGAGGGGGCTCCCCGGGATGGGTTTCAGGGGCGGGATGTTATCCTTGAACCAATAGAACATGAGCAGGACGAACAGGATCCAGCTCAAAACGCTCAGAGTTGGAGACAGATATTTCTTCATGAATCCCATGAACTCAGCCGAATCCTCTTCATCTTCGTGCCGTATTTTAGCAAAAAGAGGAGTGTTATACCAACGGCCGTCCTTTTCCAGGCGGCCGATCCGTTTGGTTTTGGATCTATTTCTCGAGCGCGGCGACAAGCGATAGCCCGACACGACGACGCAGAATTTGTTTTTCGATGACCCGCATGATGGGGATCATCCGGGTATAGATGTCTACGGCCCAGGGGCTGACGGTGGTCATTTTCAGGACGCGGCCGGCAATGAACCAGCCGAGGACGGAGAGGGCGTTAAAAAAGAAGAGATACCTGACCCTAAAGGCCGTCCCCCGGACCGAATTCAGCAGCTCTGTCTTCGAATAACGGCGCGTGTGCCCGATGCTCCGGTCGATGACCCCGAACAGGAAAGGGTGGGCCGGGACGAGAACGACGAACCGGCCGCCCGGGCGCAGGATGTCGTAGACATTCTGGAGGGAGCGCCGGTCGTCCCGGGTATGTTCGAGGACGTTCAAAGCGAAGGCGCTGTCGACGGGGCGTTTGATCTGCCGGAAGTCCTCGGGATTCTCCATATCGATCCGGAGGATCGTCAGCCGTGGATCGGTGAGATCGCCCCTCAGCAGCTCCACGTATTGGCTATCGATGTCGCTGAGGATGATATGGCTGCCCGGGAAATCTCTGAGGATTCTTCGGCTGTACGTCCCCCGGCCGCTCCCGATTTCCAGGATGGTTCCCCCGAGATTGGGACGAACCTGCTCGAACATCCACTCCGTAAACGAGTCCGCATTGGCCAGGGCCTCGAGGGTCGCGTTGCCTTCCGGCCTGTACTTCATGGGATCGATCCGGTCGTAAGGACGGTCTCCTCGGATGACAATCCGATGAGTCTCCGGGATCCGTCTCCTACGGAAACATTGAGTGAATTATAAGGAAAATGATCATCCTTGACAAGGTTCTTTTCGACCCGATCGTCCGTCCCGCCCTCTCTTACCAGAAAAAGCAAATGGGGGTGAAAGCTAATCCGCAATCTCCGAGGAGCCGGCGCTTGGACTTGAAGAAGACCCGCAACGTATAAAGAGCTCATTGTCTATAAAATGATTTGGAAATAGAATAATGGAAGCCTGACTTAGAGGAAGACCATCGAGGCGGTCCCATGATCAGAGCATCCGACTTGAAGAAAGGCGACGTCGTCAGGATCGAAGGCGACCCCCACGTCGTCGAAACGATCAAGGTCCAGTCGCCCTCGGCCCGCGGGGCGGTAACGCTGTACAAGATCCGTTTCCGCAACTTGAAGTCGAAGCGCAAGGTCGACCAGGCCCTGCGCGGCGACGACATCCTGGCCGAGGCCGATTTCGAGAAGCGGCCGGTCCAGTACCTGTTCGGCGATGCGTCGAGCATCACCTTCATGGACCTGAAGGATTATAGCCAGTTCACGCTGACGAAGGACGAGATCGAGGAGGAGTGGCCCTATCTCACCGAGGGCCTCGAAGGGCTGGTATCAATATCGTCTGAGGGCCGCGTCCTCGGGCTGGAGATACCGACCTTCATCAACCTTGAGATCATGGACACGCGGCCGTCCGTGAAGGGGGCGTCGGTCACGGCGCGAACGAAGCCGGCCACCCTGTCCACCGGGCTGGTCGTTCAGGTCCCCGAATACATGTCGACCGGAGAGGTCATCTGCGTCGACACCCGTACGGGCGAATATGCGTCCAAGGCTTGAGCGGAAAGCGGGCTAGGACTTGCTCCGCCGGATATCATGAAAAATAACGGCTATCTCTATCCGGATCGCGTGCTCGAGCCGGACGAAGGCGTCTCGGTCGCGGCTTTCTATGCCCGTCATTATCCCCACTCGACCGAGGAGACATGGCGGCAGCGGATCCGGGCCGGGCAGGTTTTGCTCAATGGACGGCCGCCCTTGCCGGACCGTCCCCTGACTCGGGGCGACCGCCTGAGCTACCATCGTCTTCCTTGGGAGGAACCCGAAGCTCCCCGGAATTTTGAGACACTCTTCGAAGACGGGGATGTCCTGGTTCTGGCGAAACCCTCCGGGCTGCCCGTTCTTCCCGGCGGTATGTTTCTGGAAAACACCCTGCTTCACCTGGCGCGGCGTCGTTATGGCGCCGCGTGTTCGCCGCTTCATCGGCTTGGACGCGGCACTTCCGGGGCGATTCTCTTCACCCGCAACGCCCGAACCGCGCGATTATTGGCGGCCGCCATGTCTGAAAGGCGGATCCGTAAGGTGTATTTGGCCTTGGCCTCCGGAACGGCCATGCCGGACACGTTCACGGTCGACGCGCCGATCGGGCCTGTCCCGTATCGGCGTCCGACAACCCTCCACGCCTATCGTCCCGGCGGCCGGCCGTCTATAAGCCATGTCCGGGTGATCCGCCGACTCCCCGACGAGAATGCGACACTCCTCGAAGTGACGATTCCCACGGGACGTCCCCATCAGATCCGGATCCATCTCAGCCACGCGGGATTCCCCCTGGTGGGTGATCCGCTCTATCAAGCGGGGGGAATACCTCGTGCAGACAGTGAAGATGATGAGCACGCCGCGCTTCCCGGCGAAACAGGATATTTCCTGCATTCGTGGAAAATCCGGTTTCCCCATGCGGTAAAAGGCGAAAGCATGGAGGTCGTTTGTCCTCCCCCTGCCGTTCTCGATCCAGGATAATAGGGGAGGGGGCGGCTTATTTGGCGGCTTTGATCTCGTCCCAGATCTTGATGTACAGGGCGTTGGCCGCGCCCAGGTCGGCCAGGATCTCGCTTTTAGCCCGAAGCTCCGCGCTCAGGAAGACGGCCGGGTTGCCCTTGAGGTCCGGGCCGAGCAGGGGGTAGCTGCCCGTGTTGGGGCAGAGGTATTTGATGAAGTTCGAGTTCGCCGCGGCGACGGCCGGTTCGTGGAGAAAGTTGATGAAGGCGTGGGCCAAGGCCGTTTGACTGGCCGTCTTGGGGATGACGAGGTCATCGACCGAGATGACCGTCCCCTCGCGCGGGACGGCCAGCCTGACGTCCGGGTTCTCCTTCTGGATCTGGATGATGTCTCCGCTGTAGCCCTGGACGAGAAGGAATTCGCCCGAGGCTAATCCTGTCTTGTACTGCTCGTTCTCGAACTTGGCGATATTCTTCTTCCAGCGGAGGACGACGTCCCGGGCTTCGCCCAGTTCCCGCTCATCGCTCGTGTTGATGCTGTAGCCAAGGCTTTTCAGCCCGGCCCCGATCGTCTCCCGCATGTCGTTGAGAAGGGTCATCCGGCCCTTGAGGTCGGCGCGCCCAAACATCGAGGTTGATGGGACAAAATCCGGGACGCGGCTCTGGAGGTAGGCGATGACCGTGTTGACGACCATGTAGGGCACGGAATGGTCCATGGTCTTGTCGATGGCCTTGGCCAGATAGTCCGGATCGACCTGGGCCAGGTTGGGGAGCAGCGCGTGATCGAGCTTCAGGAGCATCCCTTGGGCGTGCATCAGGCTGACCATGTAGCTCGAGGGCGTCAGCAGGTCGTACCCGGTCGCGCCCGCCTTGAGCTTAGCGTACATCGACTCGTTGGAGTCGAAGGTGTCGATGACGACCCGGCAGCCGTGCTCTCTCTCAAAGCGGGCCACGATGTCGGGGTTGATATAATCGGCCCAAGTATAGATATTCAGCGCGGGCCGGCTCTTCCCGCAGCCGGCGGCCGCCATGAGCCCGGCTAAGACGAGAGCCATCGACCCGCCTCTCTTCATCTTCATGCGGCTTCCTTGGCCTTGGGGCGGGAGAGGCGCTGACTCAGGGCCACGGCGACGAAGGTCACGACCAGCAGGATCGTGGACAGCGCGTTGATGAGGGGGGGCGAACCGTGCTTGATCATGCTGTAAATGCGAATGGGCAGGGTCGTAGAGCCGGGGCCGGCGACGAAGAAGGTGATGACAAAATCGTCGACGGACAGGGTGAAGGCGAGCAGGCCTCCGGCCAGGATCCCCGGCCCGAGCAGGGGCAGGCGGATTTTGCGGAAAGTCGTCCAGCCGCCGGCGCCGAGGTCGCGGCTGGCCTCGATGACCGACTCGTCGAAATCCTGGAGCCGGGCCAGGACGACCATGGCGACAAAGCTGAGGCAGAAGGTGACATGAGCCAGAAAAATGGTCCCCAGCCCGAGCGGGAGGCCGGCCGACACGAAGAGCATCAACAGGCTGATCCCCATCAGGATTTCCGGCATGACCAGCGGCATGTAGATCAGGGCGAAATGGGCGCGCTGGAGGCGGCTCTTGGCGTAGCGATGAAGAGCCAGGGCGGCCGTCGTCCCCAGGAGGACCGAAAGCGCCGTGGCGCCCAGGGCGATGATGAGGGTGGTCCGGGCGGCCTGCCAGATCTCCGGCTCGTGGAACAGGCGGCCGTACCAGACGAGGGAAAACCCCCGCCAGCCGCCGCCGAAGCGCGAGGCGTTGAACGAGTTGACGACCAGGACCACAATCGGAAGATAGAGGAAGAGGATGGCGGCGATCGCGATCGCCAAGGGCATCCGGCTGCGTTTCATTAGAGGATGGACTCCGGTCTCTCTTTTTTCCGCTCCAGGAATAGGGCCACCGCCAGCGGGGCCACCACCGACAGGATCAGGACGACGGAAAGGGCGCCGGCCTGGGGCAGGTTCCGGTCGTTGAAGACCCTTTGGGCGATCTTGTTGCCGAGCATCTCGCTGGTCGGCCCGCCCACGATATCCGGGATGATATAGGAACCCAGCGACGGGATCAGGACAAATAGGAGCGCCGTGAGCAGGCCGCGCCGTATCCCGGGCAGGAAGACGGTCCGGAAGGCCCGCCAAGGCTTAGCCCCGAGGTCGCGGGCGGCTTCCAGGAGTTGAAAATCGAATTTGTCGGCCGCGGCGTAGACGGGGAGGATGGTGAAGGGGAGGAAGGTATAGACCGAGACGAGGATGACGGCGACGGAGTTGTAGAGAAGAGACGTTTGAGGCCCGGCCAGTCCGAGAAGGACCAGGAGCCGTTTGGCCGGCCCCTCGGGGTGGAGGAGGGCCTTCCAGGCGAAGATCCGGATCAGGAAATTGGTCCAGAAGGGGATGACCACGAGCATCAGGCAGAAGTTGCGCCACTTCGGCGATACCCGCGCCAGGACGTAGCCGATCGGCACCGCCAGAGCCAGGCAAAGCACCGTCGTCAGGGCGCTGATCCAGAGCGTCCGCCAGATGATTTCCAGGTAGTTGGGGTCGGCCAGGCGGTTCAGGTTTTCGAGTGTCCATCCGCGGCCGGCGCCTCCGTAGGGATTAGCGGGGCGGAAGGCGATTACGATGACGAACAAGGTCGGCAGGGCGAACAGGACGGTCAACCACATAAAAGACGGCGAGGTGATCAGGACTTCGCGGAGCTTGCGGCGGATCTCCATTCTCATCGGTTCCCGTCTTCAGCCTTTGTCTTCGTCCTCGGGCGATTCCCCCAGGTCCTGGGGCGGAGCGGCGATCAGACTCTCGTCCCTCTCCCGGTAGCGTTCGAGCATGAAGCCGTCGTCGCCGTGCCACCAGATCCAGACGTCGTCCTTCCAGCGGATCGGTTTCTCGTCCAGGAAGAAGCGGGCGTGCTGGCGGAGGACCTGGATCCGGAGGTCCCGGACCCGGACCCAGTATTTGGTCATCGAGCCAAGATAGATCGCGTCTTCAACCTTGGCCGGCAGGATGTTGCGGAGGGGTGCATCCTCCGGCCGGTCCCTCGAGATATGGACTTTTTCCGGCCGGATGCTGAGGAAGACCAAGTTCCCGGGCCGGATGGTCTTATCGTTGAAGCAGACGATCTCGGGGAGCCCCTCGATCCGCAGCCGGCAGTATTCGGTGTCCTGGAGGCCGGCCACCTCGCCCTCCAGGAAGTTCGTGTCGCCGATGAAGGCGGCCACGAAGCTCGTCCGCGGGGCTTCGTAGATTTCGGCCGGCGTCCCGACCTGCTCGATCCGTCCCTCTTCCATGACGGCGATCCGGTCGCTGAGGCTCATGGCCTCTCCCTGGTCGTGGGTGACGTACAGGAAGGTCAACCCGACCTCGTCGTGAATGATGTCGAGCTCAATCAGCATCCGCTGCCGGAGCTTGAGGTCGAGCGCGGCCAGAGGCTCGTCGAGGAGGAGGACGCCGGGCTTGTTGATAAGCGCCCGGGCGATGGCGACCCGCTGCTTCTGGCCCCCGGAGAGCAGATCCGGCTTTTTGCGGGCCTGGTCCGTCATCCGGACGAGATGGAGCATTTTATCGACCTCGGCCTCGATCTCCTCCTTCGGTTTCTTGGCGACCCGCAGACCGTAGGCGATGTTGTCCCAGACAGTCATGTGGGGGAACAGGGCATAGCTCTGGAAGATCGTATTGATGCGGCGCTTGTTGGGGGGGAGTTCGGTGATGTCTTGGCCGTCGAGCCGGACGCGACCCGCGTCGGGACGCTCGAACCCGGCGGCGATACGGAGCATCGTCGTCTTGCCGCAGCCGCTCGGGCCCAGCAGCGAGAAGATCTCGCCCTTTTTGATCTCCAGCGAAACGCCCTCGACGGCCCGGATGGCCCCGAAACGCTTGGAGACATTTTGAAATTCCAGGAACTCGCCCGGCGGGGCCGGCCCCGCGGCGGAAGGCGTCGGACCGTTCGTGGGCGTCTCTGTGTCCTCCGTTTTAAAGCTATTTATTATGAAGTAAAGGCCGATCTTTTTCAAGGAGTTGAAACGGTGCTTACTAGGCCTTATTTCTAAAAGCAATTATCTAAATAAGATATTGTCAATTGCCTTTAACCGCAATTCCGTTTCGGATCAATGTTTTTGGACTATTTCTTTAAGTACCCAAAATTGCCCATTGCCAAGCGGAAGCAATTCCTCAATTAGCTTAATGGTTTCTTCTCTAGTAGTTGGATTATCATAAAGCTTTTTAAAAACTCCCATTAGCTCTTCCCCTACTGGAAGCCATGGGCGGCGACAGATTAATCCTTTAGCTCCAGCCAGATAAAGCCTTGAAATTTGGATGGTATCTTCAGGAGCGCTATCCGCTAAAATAGGCAAAGATTGAATAATACCATGATCCCATTCCACCTCGCCGCCCGTTTTTTCTAGGGTAAGTCTAGCACGTTCGGCAAGCCATCTATGATCAAAAATATTTTGTTCCGCCTCTATCCAGAAAGAAAATCCTCTGAGCACTTCGGAATCGCTGCAATTTTCCAGCGCCCAATCCCAGAACGCTCTCAATTTATCAATATCTATGCTGTTGATTTCAATCCATTCTTTTGCTTTATCCCGGGAAATACAAGAACGGCCGATAAATGAAATAAATTCCTTATGTCGTTTTATATTCTTTGTCTCCCAAAATAGTTTAAATAAATTAGAGCTAAAGCTAAAATCGGCATAATAAACGAAAGCTAAGGCAAAGTGTTCGGCGAGGCCAATATCAAGATCTTTGGAATATCTTCTTTGAGAATATCGATCTGGGTCCCATGTTATTGCCCGCTTGTAATAATCCATAAGCACATCAAATAGCTCACTATAAAGAGTACTCCACGAAAGATATCCTTCCCATGCTGATAAGTAAAGATCACTCTTCTCTTCGTCAACTAGAAATATCCGGGGAAAAAGCTCACGAATCCAGTTTCGATCTCGAAAATAAAAAAATGCTAAATAATAGCCAAAAAGGAATCTTACGGCTTGCGTTTTTTCAGCATCTAAGCATTTCTTATAAAGTTCTTTCACATCGGGTGGCAATATTGGGGCCTTATTTTCGGGCTTTAATGCTTCTTCCTTTTCAACAAAACTAACAAACGCTTGGAACGAGCATCCCCTAACTGAGTTAATAGCGGCAGTATACGGATCGCATCCTGTATGGCGTTCAGCTCCAGTTTGCGGGTCTCTCTCGATTTCGTCTATCTTTTTCAATTCTGTTTCTGGCTCTGGATCAGGATAATGTAGTAAATAAGCAAGTATTTTAAGTAATTCACTTCTATAAACAGAAATGTCAATTCCTTGCTGATCAACCCTTATTTCTAAAAGTAATTGAAGGACATCGGCTGCTGCGTTATGTACTCCATCCCACGCTACTAACCACGTACCTGTTATCTGGCGCTCATATGAGCTGTGATCGAATTCTTGAGTTTCTGAAGAATCGACAATTTCTATTAGTAAATAAATTATACCCTTCCAATCAATATTATCTGGGAAAATCTTCCCGCGTAGCAATTCATATATGCCCATCAGCAAGGTGTATGTGTAATGAGGATCGAGTTTGTATCGATCAAAAAAAAGCGGAGCATTCGAAATATAATCCTTTGGTCTATTTGATATATCGGCTTTAATCAAGTTGCCCAGGCCTTCCGCATTAAGAGGCTTAAAGATATCTTGTTCTTTGTCTTGTTTTCTTAAATTATCAGGCGTCCAGTCTTTTTTTAAATTATCTACAATGCTAAGTATAGACATTCGCGAAAGCGCTTCTTGGTCAATCGGAGCTTTCGCGCTAATATGGCCGAATTTAATTTTACCTATGCTTGCCTCTGGCTGATAATTGGGATCAAGGTCGCGCCCGAAGATATCTTTTGCCCGTTCTTTTTCCTCGTCGGTAAGACCATTAAAAGAACAGGAAAGAAGACTCCAACCGGAATTTATTTTCCATGACTTCATATCTTTATCGCAAAACAACGAAAATATCTGTGAGACATAGCTTCTTTGATCCTCAACGGATAAGCTTAAAAACGTTTTTTTGACTGCCCATTTGTATTCTGCTCCGCGCAATAATGCAAAGGGTTCTTCGAAATCGAATATTTTGAAGAATGCTGTTCGAAGCTCGTTCTTAAATACATCCGGACAAAGACTTAAAGCAAAAAGCCTCAACCGCCACATAGATTGACAATTTGGAAGAGTTTTAATGTACTTTTCAAAGAGGAGTCTCACTGCTGTGCGATCATTGCATCTTGAGCCAATTGTTCTTTGTATTAGTATCTTTATGGTTGCCGCAAGGGCAATCATGTCTTCTCGATATGACCTATTCATTGCGTCATCCATCGTAACTGTAAAAAAATCAACATTTAATAGAATATAGTTATCGTTAATATCAAAAATATC
This sequence comes from Candidatus Aminicenantota bacterium, assembly GCA_963702005.1. Taxonomy (GTDB): domain Bacteria; phylum Acidobacteriota; class Aminicenantia; order Aminicenantales; family JAFGBC01; genus JAFGBC01. The sequence goes on along the minus strand of OY969696.1, from coordinate 3,422,960 downwards.
GTATTTTTTGGTTTCACCGAGATTTAAGATATTTCTAATTACTCGGGTTATAAGGCCGAGCGCTTGCTCCGCAGCCGCATCATCAACTTCCACAAGACGCTCAAATATCTTAGTTTTGCTGAGGTCGATTAAGTAAAAAGGATAATCGGGAATGAGTCCGGTATCCTTTTCAGATATGCTTTCTTTGGAGCGTACTTCTAATATTGCCTCAACAAGAATGAGCAGACTTGAATAATCTCGTGCATTAGCGAGAATTTCCATCATTTCTTCATACTCAAACCCCCAGCGGTTAAATTTCCCCATAAGAAATACCCATTTTTCATCTCGGATCTTATTGACAATGCGGGCTAACTGAATTGCAGGCAACTTTTGGCAAATCCCTAAAAAACGATCAATAACTTCGGGATTGAAGTTATGAGGCGAAATAGAAAAAGAAAGAATAATATCTGCCACTCTATTCGGTAGCTTAGAAGCAACTTTCGTTAGATAGTCCAACTCTGGAGTTTGATAAGAATATCGGGACGGGTCCTCTGATTTATCCCTAATTATGTTGAGAAAGCCATTCGCCCATAACCAATCAAGCCAATTTTCATCAGCTTTTGAATAAAAATACCTTCGAGCATCAGGATTAAAAAATAGCCAGAGGCGCAACTTGCCCTTATTAGTTTTTTCTGGGGAAGCTCTTATTATTGAATCAATTTGTTCATGTAGATTCAGCTGGCGCGGTATCGATTGAATCCAAATACTTTCAAGAAGACCTACGAGTCTTTCGAAACACTGTTCATCGATTATTGGAAATCTGTCCGCAACAATTCCTAGGCTTTCGAGAGCTTTTCTTATGCCTATTTCCCTATTACTATCGGCCAAATGATGTGCAATATGAGTAAAAACTTCATATAAGCTGAATAATTTGCTAGCCAACTCAGCAGCTCTTTTTTCTTCTTGATAGACTTTGAGAACATCCGCAATTACTTTCCTATTTGTTATTTTTTTTACAAACTGTATCCCATATAATATTTCTCTAAAAGAATGAGCGGATTGAGCCATCCAATCAGGATTAGTTTTACGGTTCTCAGGAAGCATAGTTTGTAGCGCACCCTTATAAAGATCTGATGGAGGAATAGCGCCAGGGCAAAAACTATCTATTCTATTTAATATATCTAGATGGCTGGCAATCCATTTTTGTTTCTCTGTAAGAACAGTTGGTTTTTGTTGCGATATAGGTAGGCCGATATTCTCTTTGTCACTCACATTATGTGCTCTACATCGTGATGTTATTCATTCTTCAAGTTTGTCAATATTTATTTGGGGGGCCAGGATGAATGGAATTTCCTGTAATTAAAATTAGATGCCATTTTGAAGCTACACTTTCCCCCACTTCAATTGTTATTATACCTTTTATTAGAAATGAAAGCTTTAATTTAACTGAATTTCCATGAAATCACAAAAGAGATAGGGGTTGTTCCAACCTTCACTGGCGGTTTGCAGATACATGCCGATTATTTTCGAGGATGTAGGTGGGCTTGAACTAAGCGTGCCTTTAAAGTGCCCTATTAGAAAATTAATGAATTAATAAGCTTACAATTTATAGAGAAATTCTGTGTTTTTCTGCGATATAATATATTTCAAGATTGGGCAAAAAATGAAAATATTTGTTTCTCATCATCACGAATATAAAGAAAAAGCAGGGAAAATAAAAAGCTACTTAGAAAGAGAATATGGTCTATCTGTTTTCTTGGCGCATGAAGATATAGAGCCGACAGCAGATTGGGAAAAGGTGATTATCAGAGAGCTAGAATCATGCGATGTTTTTATTGCTCTCCTTACTGAAATGTTCAAATTATCAGATTGGACATCGCAAGAGGTAGGTTTTGTTTTAGGAAGAAAAATATATATTATCCCCGTGAAAATATCGCAAGATCCATATGGCTTTATATCAAGAATACAAGCATTCAAAATAGATGACCAAAACTTATATGAATCCTGCAAGAAAATAGCACAATTAATTTCCTTGCGAGATGACTTGAAAGAAGATTTCCTAAATTCGTTAATTAGTGTATTTAAGGACAGTGATTGTTTTGATAGGGCAAAAGTGACCATAGATTTACTACTAGATTACAAAGATGAATATTCTCTTCTTCAGATGAACGAAATAATAAGCATAGCGTCTGAAAACCCCCAAATATACGGATGTTTTAAAGCAGTACGTAAATTAAAAGAATTTGTTAAAGCAAACGAAAGCGAATTAGATCCGAGTATAGTATCTGAATTTATGGGTAAAGCAAAGGAATCATGATGACCATCCGGGAGAGGCTCGAGGCGGTCGAGAAGCAGATCCTCTCGCCCAAAGCCTGCCTGAGCGCCCGCACCCGGGGCCGCGTCCGGGCCGAGGCCCCCCATCCCCTCCGGACGGCCTTTCAGCGCGACCGGGACCGGATCATCCATTCCAAATCCTTCCGCCGCCTCAAGCACAAGACTCAGGTTTTCCTGGCCCCCTTCGGCGACCATTACCGGACGCGGCTGACCCACACCCTCGAGGTCTCCCAGATCGCCCGGACGATCGCCAAGGCCCTCCGCCTCAACGAGGACCTGACCGAGGCGATCGCCCTCGGCCACGACCTGGGCCACACGCCCTTCGGCCACGCCGGGGAGCAGATGCTGGCCGAGCTTCTGCCGGGCGGCTTCAGCCACTACGAGCAGAGCCTCCGCGTCGTCGAGAAGCTCGAGTACGACGGCAAGGGGCTCAACCTGACCTTCGAGGTCCGGGACGGGATCTGTAAACACTCCAAGGGGCGGGGCGAGATCCTGGACGGCGACCTGATCGACCTGCCCATGACGCTCGAGGGCCAGATCGTCCGCGTCTCCGACATCATCGCCTACGTCAACCACGACGTCGACGACGCCCTGCGGGCCGAGGTCATCCGGGAGGAGGACATCCCGGCCTCGCTGGTCAAGATCCTGGGGAAGTGGCACGCCAACCGGATCGACCGGATGGTCATGGACGTCGTGGAGGCCAGCCTGGCCCTGAACTTGGAGCGGATCGCGCTGAGCGGCCGGATCAAGCGGGCCGTCATTGAGCTCCGCGAGTTCCTGTACGAGAAGGTCTATTTCGGCGCCAGGGCGCTCGAGGAGCACGAGAAGGTCAAAAAGATCGTGGCCGACCTCTACGGGTACGTCCTCGCCCATCCCGCCGACTATGTCAAGGACTATCCCAAGGGAGATTCGCTCGAGGTTCGCGCCGGCGATTTCATCGCGGGCATGACCGATCAGTACGCCCTGGCCTTGTACGAGAAGCTGTTCTTGAAGATTTAAGAGCGCGTCCGCCCGGTCCCGGACGCGTATCGGTTATTCCGTCAGGAACGTTCTTTCGGCGTTATAACCTTGAGGATTTTATTCAGCCGTTCGCGGTGGCTCTTATCTCCTTGGGACAAAGCCTGGAACAGCTTCCGCAGGGAGGGGTCGGTCACGTTCGCCAGCGTGGCCAAGTGCGCTTGTTCGAACAGAATCTCGAGCGCTTGGATCTTCTTCAGTCCTTGAGCGAGATTGACCGTCTTCTCTTCGGCGGCCCGGATGAGGTCTTCGGCGAGCTGGATGTAATTTATGATGTCTTCGGGAGCCAAAGAGCCGGGTTTGAACAAGCCGGGGTCGGCCACCGCGTACATCTTCGCCGATTTCAGGCTATTGGCGTGGACGGCCTCCTCCTTGGAGAGAATCTTCAGATCTTGGGCGACGGCGCCGTCCTGCGCGGCGAGCAGGCTTAGCCTTTGATAGCATACTCCGGCCTTGGACTCGAGTCGGGCGGCGAGGAGCAGGAGTTTTACGGCGTCCATGACGATATCATGATAATCCTTGTGGGGGGCGGGGTCAATCCGCCCGCTTGACCCCGGCGCGACGGGCTTGCCGGGCGTGTTTATTTTATCGAGGACTATTTCACGGTGATCTTTGCGGCCGTCTGAGCAACCGCTTGACCGCCTTTCTCCTTAGCGACCAGGGAGAGCAAATAGTTTCCGGGTTTGAGATCGCCCGGGGCCAAATCGATGAGGAGCTTCTTCGTCGGACCATCCGTGAATTCTTTGAGGATGGCCACGGGAACCGGCCGCGGACTCGTCCCGCCCGTTTCCATGATCTGCGCCGTCAGCTCGATCTCGAAATTCGGCCTAAGTGATGTGACCCGAAGGGCCGCTCGTAATATCTTCGTCCCGGCGGGCAGGTCTCCTAGCAATGGGGAAGACTCTCGCGGATCATAAGCATAGAGGTTTTCAAGCGACGTCCCTGGCGATGCGTAAATGTCCTCGTTTCTCTGGTCGGTTAGGAAAAGAGGCGGATCGAGCCACAGGGCCGCCTCGCGAGCTTCCGGAACTGTTATGGTTTGTATTCCTCTGACGCCGCACCCGGTCTCCATGTTGCAGAGGGCTATCCGGCAAACAACGCGGCCCGGCCGCGCCGGGACGGCAAATACGAGTTGGACAAACTCTTTCTCCGGATTGGGGTTCGTGATTCTCAGCGGAACGATGGACTCCGTATCCCCCTTCTCGTCGAAGATCAGGCAAAGGGCCTCGGCGTTGTTCGCCAGGGCTTTCGCCGCAAGCCGACGGGGAATGCTGAGGAAGGCTAGGATAGCCGGCCTCCCCCTGTCCATGACCGGCAGAACCGTCACGGGGGCTTCGGTCGGGGCCTGGAATAGGGGGTTCTCGGCCAAGGCCAGGTCGATGATATGAAGAAGCTTTTCGTTTTCCGAATATTCGGTGAACGGTTTCGGATTGAAATATCCTTGCTGTCCGTAGACGGAGCAGCCTTTCTTCTTGACTTCGACTCGGACATTGTGGAAACGGCCGTCCCGTTTTTCGTCGATGTAATATCCCAGCACATAGTAGGTCCCAGTTACCTTCTGAATGGTCCGGTTGATAGTCTCGTAGCTGTTGATGTTGTCGAAATACTTGCCGCCCGAGTCTCGGGCCAGTTGCCTGAGCGCCTCATCGCCTTTTAGATCTTTTTCTTCGAAAGGCGCGGACCCGGCGCTGGAGACGTTGACGGCATAGACCGTGCTGTTGGAACCCGCCAGTTCCTTACACATCCCGGTGTAGCGGTCGCGTAAGGAGGCATCCCCCCATCGGTCTCCCATTTCGTTCGTCACGTATTGCGATCCGTATAGGGAATAATTCGGGATGCCGGAGGAGAAGAGGATGATATTTTTAACGCCGGGAATGTTTCGGAGAGCCTTCGCCAGCTCGGAAATCTGCGACGCGAAGCCGACGGCTTCATTATTCACTACCGATTGTTCGGCCCCGGCAATTCTTTGTGTCATATCCCCAGCGCCAAGCTCTTCATCCAACTTCAGATGATCTTTAAGCCACTCGCTTTCGATCCCCCAGGCTCTCCCCAGGAATTGGCTAGGTCCCAAACCCGCGACGACCTGACGGATTCTCGCGTGGTCGAGGGTCAGATATTCGTGGAGGGTTAGCCCCTTTCTGGCCGAAAAAGACAGGACTCCGACTTCATCTTCGGGACGGACCTGGGTGTCAAGAAAATTCAGCGCGGCCGTTCTCGATTTCGAGATCCCCGCCCTGTTGTTGAAGGCAAAATCGAAGAACAAGAAGAACTTCCGGTTCATTTTCGAAACAGGCGGGGTAGGAAGGGAAGGTTGCGGGCCTTGCGGAACTTGATTTATAGACAAGTCGTGTTTTTCAAAATCCGTAATTGGCTTGGCTTGGCCGTTATCGTAAAGCTCGAAGTCGGCTTTGGTCAAATCGGCGACGGCGCTTCCGGACTTATCCAGGACATAAACCTGAACCAATTTCAAAGTCACGGTGACTTCGTGCTTAAGTTGCTCCTGGGTCTCGACCTGGGCCGCGGAAAAAGAACTCGAGAGAAGAGAAAAGCCCAAGATGGCGAAGCAAAGCTCGATGCTGGAACCGGATTTCGAGGAAGCCCTTTTCAGCATTAATCTCCCCCTCGTTAATTTAGCACCCGCCCGGCGGATAAATCAAGTGACTTGGCGGGCTTGCCTTTCCCGTGGAGTTTCGATATCTTTAAACATCCGATGGCCGAGCCGCCCCGGAAAGGAGTTCCGCGATGAACAAGGTCCAAGCTCTCGAGGCCGTCGCCAAGCGGCTCCGCATCCACAGCCTGCGCATGACGACCGAGGCCGGGTCGGGCCATCCCACGACCTGCTTGTCCATGGCCGAGATTGCGGCCTGCTTGTTTTTCTCCGAGATGAGGTACGACATCCGAGACGCCCGGGGCTGGGCCAACGACGAGTTCGTCCTGTCCAAGGGGCACGCCGCGCCCATCCTCTGGGCGGCCTACGCCGAGGCGGGGATTATCGCCAAGGAGGATCTTCTCAACCTCCGCAAGATCACGAGCGATTTGGAGGGCCATCCGACGCCCCGCATGGAATGGGTCAAGGCGGCGACCGGAAGCTTGGGCCAGGGGCTGTCCGTGGCCGTCGGCATGGCCTTGGCGATGCGGTTGGGGAAATCGCCCGGCCGCGCCTTCGCCGTCCTGGGCGACGGCGAGTGCGCCGAGGGATCCGTCTGGGAAGCGGCCAACGCCGCGGCGAACCTCAAGCTCAGGAACCTCGTCGCGGTTGTCGACATCAACCGGCTCGGCCAGTCCGACTTCACCATGCACGGCCATGACGCCAAGGCCTATGCCCGCAAGTTCAAAGCCTTCGGCTGGGATGTCTTGCCCGTCAACGGTCACAGTGTTCCTCAAATCCTCGAGGCCTTGCAGAAGGCGGGGAGAAATGGCCTTCCGACCGTCATCCTGGCCAAGACGATCAAAGGGAAGGGCGTCTCCTTCATCGAAGACCGCAACGGTTGGCACGGTAAGCCCCTTAAAAAGGACGAGCTCGAAAAAGCCCTGACCGAACTCGGGCCGATGCCCGAGGTCGATGCGGCCAAGATGGTGCGGAAGCCCAAAGCCGTCACGCCTCCCAAACCGGAGGGGCGGACGGATTTCGAGAGGTCCGATTATAAAGAAAAGATCGCGACGCGTCTCGCCTACGGAAACGCCCTGGCCGCGCTGGGCCGCGTTCATGCCGGCGTCGTTGCGATCGACGGCGACGTTAAGAATTCAACCTACGCCGACAAGTTTTTTGAAGCCTTCCCCAAGCGGTCGTTCCAGTCCTACATCGCCGAGCAGAACATGGTCGGCATGGCCATGGGCTTGGCCGCCAAAGGATTTCTGCCTTATATCGCCACCTTCGCCGCTTTCTTGACGCGGGCCCATGACCAAATCCGCATGGCGGCCTATTCCTTCTCAAATATAAAGCTGTGCGGCTCCCACGTGGGGGTCAGCATCGGCGAGGACGGGCCGTCCCAGATGGGGCTCGAAGACCTGAGTCTGTTCCGGTCCGTGCCCGGCTGTGCCGTCCTTTACCCGAGCGACGGGTTTTCCGCCGAGGGATGCGTCCGGGCGATGGCGGAGCACAAGGGATTGGCCTACCTAAGAACGACCCGCCCGGCCACCGCGCTTCTTTATAAAAAGGATGAAGCGTTTCCGGTCGGAGGTTCCAAGATCCTGAAGAAAGGGGCGGGAGACGCCGTGCTGATCGTGGCCGCCGGCATCACGGTTCACGAGTCTCTTAAGGCTTATGAGGAGTTGAAAAAAGAAGGCATCGGCGTATCCGTTCTAGACGCCTATTCTGTCGAACCCATCGACCGGGAGACCCTCCTGCGTGAAGCGGCCGCGGCCGGCGGGAAGGTCGTCGTCGTCGAGGACCATTTCGCTGGCGGTGGGCTGGGCGATGCCGTAGCCGCGGCGCTGGCGGGGAGGGCGAAGCTCGCCCACCTCGCGGTCCGGGAGCTTCCGCGCTCGGGCAAGCCCGATGAGCTCCTCGACAAATACGGCATCAGCGCCCGCCACATCGTCGAAGCGGTCAAGTCGTTTATGAGATGACGCTGAATTATGCCCAGTATATCCCAAAAGGGCTATGTTAAAAATCACGGGTAAGGAGGACTCGATGATGGAAACGAAGAAGAAGGCCGATGTCAGGACGTTCTTATGGCTCATAATCGCGCTTGCGGCAGCTCCGCTTTTCCTGTCTTCGGACAGCGGGGCGGGTAAAACGCGGGCGCGTCTCGACCAGGTCATCAACGGAGCGACGACGGTCGCGGTCGTGGCGGCCGGACAGATCAACGAAGACGGATCTATCGAACAGAACTACAATATCGTCAAGGCGACCTTCACGGCCGGTCGCTGGCAGATCAAATTGAAAGGCCCCGCTTCGGATTTCAGCTTCCGTGATTTCGTCGTCGTGGCCACGACCCTTGCCAATGAACCCATTTTGGCCACAACCAGCAGCATGGGGGGTAAACTCTTTGTTTATCTTACGGACCTCAGTACCCTAAAATACGTCAAGGACAATTTCTCTTTCGTCGTCTATCAAATCAAAACCGCGGCTTAGGGACAATGAGGGGCCCGGGCGAAATCGGCGGCCATCGAGGATAAGCCGAAGCAGGAAAAATCGAGGTGGCGGGTCGAAGAATAACTAGGGGACCTCTTCCCAAGGCGCTTGTCTCCGGCCTGGCTCTCGCCTGCCTTTGGCAGACTCCCGAATCCAATCCTTCGATCCGAAGGATGGAGCGGGAGGATGCGGCGATCGTCGCGCGCGTCTACGACGGAGATACGATCGAGGTCCGGCTCGGGACGGGGGAGGAGCGGAGGGTCCGGCTGATCGGGATCGATTCTCCCGAGATGGACGACAAACGGGAAGAGGTCTTGTTTTTCGCCCATATGGCCCGGCGCTTCGCGTTTTATCATCTCTACCAAAAAAGCGTGCGGATGACCTACGACTGGGAGGGAACGGACACGTACGGCCGAACCCTGGCTTATATCGTCCTGGATGACGGGACGCTCTTCAACGAGCTCATCGTCAAGGAGGGCTTTGCGCACGCGTTTACGAAGTATCCCTACCGCGAGGATATGAAGTCCCGATTCCGGGAAGCGGAACGGGAGGCGCGGCGCCTGGAAAAAGGGCTGTGGCGGAAAGATGCCTGGCCGGCCATCCGAGCCGCTGAGGCGCGCTCGCGCTTGGGTTCGATCGCGACCGTCGAATTCGTCTGCCGGGACATTTACGAAAAAAGAAACTATCTCTATCTGCGGAGCGGCGAGGACTTCGAGGTCTTCGTTCCGGCGCCGCCGCCCATTCCGGACGCCGAGCTCCGGTCTCTTGTCGGCCGTAAGGTCGCCGTCACCGGCTTCATCGAGGAATTCAAGGGGCGAGTTCAGATCGTCCTGAGCTTGCGATCACAGCTCGGCGATGGCGCCGAGCCTTCTCTCGTCTCGTCTTCTTGACCCGTTCGCCGACGCTACCCCGCCCTTAAAGGCGGGGCTTAAAATCGGAGCCCCGCCTTTCAAGGCGGGGATGAGAAGCGAGGCTCAGGGTTAACCCCGAACAAGCCCCGGCATTCATGCTGGGGAGTCGAGGGGTTGACATTTCCCTTTTCAAGCGCCTAAACTCAGAACAAAAAGGATCATGGGCATTTTTTGGCTCCTGTTGGCCGTCGGCTTGATGCCGGGGTCCCCCGGAACGCTATCCGACGCGGTACGTCCGGCCGGGGAGTCTCCCGCGACAGCTCCCATTCTCCTTTCCGCCTCCCAAAAGGAAGACGCCAACCTAAGGCTCATTAACCTCCTGGGCAAAACGGCCCTCTACTGCCAACGCCTGGAAAACGCGGCCCTGGATTTTGTCTGTCTCGAGGAGATCACCGAGGAAATCGATCACTCCCGGGAATGGCCTGCTGGCGCCGAGAATCCGGAAAATCCTTTCCAGAAGAACAGCTACCTCTACGATTTCCAGTTCATCCGGAAGGATATCATCAAGAAAGAAGCCCGAACCCTGCTCCTAATAAACGGCCGAGCGGCAACCGTGAAAGACGACGGCCTCCTCACCAGCGCCGTACAGGTCGAAAACGTCCTGTTCGGGCCGATCGGTCTCTTGGGGGAGGACTGGCGGCCCCGGCGCAATTTCCGGATCGCGGGCGAGGACGCGGTCGGCGGCGAACGGGCGGTCATCCTCGAGTCCCGGATGCGTCCGGGGATGGAGGGCAGGCATTGCGACGGAAAGGCCTGGATCCGCGAGAGCGACGGCTCCGTCCTCAAGATCGAGTGGGACCAGTCAACCCTGGGCGGCTTCAAGCAGATCGAGGAACGGGCGCGGAGCTTCAAGGCCGAGCCCCGAATGACCTCGACCACGGAGTACGGTTTCGAGAAAAACGGGCTCCGTTTTCCCAGCCTCGATATCACGGAAGAAGCCTATCTCAAGGCCGGCAAGGAGCCTTTCATCAGGGCAAGGACCGTGATCCGCTACAAGAATTATCGGTTTTTCACGGTCGAATCCAAAGTGGAGGTCTCTATCAAATGATACGAACAGCCAAGATCGCTAGTGCCGTCGTCCTGGCAATGATTGGCTTCCTTGGAGGTGCTCGAGCGCTCGCGTCCGGAGAATGTGTCAACCAAGGCCAAGTCCTGGAAGGACTCCATTTCACGAGCGCCGTCCTCGGCCGGGAAGTCAATTACGCCGTCTATCTTCCGCCCGACTACCAGACCTCCTCCCGCCGCTATCCCGTCGTCTATCTCCTTCACGGCTACACGGACGATGAATCCGGCTGGGTCCAATTCGGCGAGATCCATCTCGCGGCCGACCGGGCCATCGCGGCCCGAGAGATCCCGCCCATGATCATCGCCATGCCCGACGGGGGCGTCACCTGGTACATCAACGACTATCAGAACAAGGTCCGCTTCGAGGACATGTTCGTCCAAGAGTTCATTCCGCGCATCGACTCGACCCTCCGGACCCGTCCCGATCGGGAATTCCGCGGCGTCTCGGGCCTATCGATGGGAGGATGAAGGTTCGCTATTACATCGACTGCGGGGACGACGATTTCCTGTTCAAGGGGAACGCCGCCTTGAGCGTTGTGCTCCACGATCGGAAGATCCCCCACGAGTTCCGCGTCCGGGACGGCGCCCACAGCTGGGAGTATTGGAAGACGGGAATCGTCGACGGTCTCAAGTTCATCGGCGCCGACTTCCGGCGCTGACCGCGGCCGCAATCAGGCGTCCGGCAGCGGCCGAACGGCCATGCTCAGTCTTGTCTTGTCGCCGACCAGGTCCCGGTCAGCCCCGCTCCGCTGAAGGTCCCCGAGCTATACCCCATATTGAAAACCGTCCCGCTCAAAACGTAGAAATTCCAATCCCAATAAGCGAGGGTGAGGCTGCTGGCCGTCGCCGACCAGGTCCCGTGATATCCCCGGCCGTCGCTAAAGGTCCCGGACGCCAGATCAGGGCCCGAGATTGTGATGACGAAAGGATCCGGCGCGCCGATCGACGTATCCGTGTTGGTCAGGGTGATTTTCCAAGAGCCGCGAATATCCACTAATCGGGCCGTCAGCCGGTAACCGTCGCCATACATGATGAGGGAACTTACCCCCGTTTTCCGGGTGTCGCCGTTGAGCATCACTTCGACGGTATTGAGAGGGTTGACGGGGGTGTAATTGAGCTGTACGGTGGTCAGCTCCTGGTAGGAATACTTTCCGGCCTCCGGAGTCCCCGTGACTCCGTCTTCGACGATGACGGTCAGGGAATAATCGGGGGGTCCCCATTTGCAGCTCCCGGAAAGGAGCAGGATAAGCAGGGGGAGCGCCCGTACCAGAAATCCTGTTCGTTGGACTTTTTTGCGATGACTCATGGCCGTTGCACCTTTCAGCCTCTGATCCAGTCCATACTATTTTAACATATTCCCCCGCCGTACGGTTGCACAATTTGATGCCGGACCGGGGCATTTGGCGGGGCGAACCGGGAAACGATCCGGCTCGATATCGAGTTGTAGTCAGAGGGACAATATGTTAATTTATATCAGGTCGGAAGAGATCGCGGACCGAAAAGGTCCCGAGATAAAAATCACGGGAAAAAGCGAGATGCGAATGTCGAGGCCGAAAAAACCAAGAAGAAAGGTCGCGGCTGTGGCCGGCGCGTTGACGGGGATTCTTTGCCTTTCCTTAATGGGCTGCAAGAAAGCGAGCACCACCACGAGCGTCGCAACCAGCGTCTTGATCGCCAATCAGTGCGGCGCGACCGTCGCTATCACCATGGACGGGGCGTCCGAGTTCGCAATTGCCGACGGAGCCAGCGACTCGGTCGAGAACGTCAGCCAGGGCTCACACCTGTTCGAGGCCAAAAAGTCGGATACCGGGGACTTGGTCTATTCCACGACTCTTGATACCCTGGTGGGCACCTCCTATACTCTCACCGTTCCGGGGCCCGCCACCGTCCTAATCACGAATCGATATGGAGAGATCCTGAAGATATACGTAGACGACGTATACCTCGGCGATATCGGAGATCAGGTCAGCCAGACGGTGTCCAGGGTTCGATTTGGCTCCTATAAGTACAGTGCCTCCCGCAAGAGCGACGCGAAGGTCGTCGCTACGACCACCATCGCCGTAACCGAGGTGAAAGAATACGGCTGGGTCATTACGAAGTGACGCGGAGATAGCCGGGCCCCCTGCCGCCGTCAAGGTGATTTCTTATGGGAGTAGTGGCGGACGGGAATTGTCGCCGGTTTCAAGTTCATCGGCGCCGACTTCCGCCGCTGAGAGCTCAACGATGAACGATGCCAGAGTCGTGATCACAGGGATGGGAGTCGTGACGCCGATCGGCATCGGCGTTGAAAATTTCTGGAAGGGCTTGACGTCCGGACAGAACGGCGTGGCGAAGGTTAGCCGTTTTGATCCTTCCGCTTTTTCCTCTCAGATGGCCGCTGAAGTGAAGGATTTTCGTCCGGAGGACTGGATCGATAAAAAGGCCGCGGGGCGCATGGATCGATTCGCCCAGTTCGGCTTAGCGGCCGCGGGCATGGCGATCCGTGACGCTGGCCTGGACCTCGCGGCTTTCGATAGGGACCGGGCCGGAGTCATCATCGGCTCCGGAATCGGGGGGTCTGAAACCATCGAGGATGGCTATTCGCTGATCCGGGACAAAGGCCCCAAGTCATTGAATCCCTTTTTTGTTTCCAAATTGCTAATTAACATGTGCGCGAGCGCGGTCTCCATCAATTATGGATTCAAAGGCCCCCTGTCGGCGCTTTCCGTTGCCTGCTCGACCGGCGCTAATGCCGTCGGAGATGCCTTCAGGATACTCCAAAGAGGCGATGCCGATATCATGCTGGCAGGCGCCTCCGAGGCCTGCCTGACGCCCCTGGCTTATGGCGGATTCTGCGCGACGCGGTCGATGTCAAAAAGAAATGATCGTCCCGACAAAGCCAGTCGGCCTTTTGATAGAAATCGCGACGGATTTGTAATGGGCGAGGGGGCTGGAATCGTCGTCTTGGAGAGGCTTGAACTCGCCCTGCGGCGCAGGGCGAGGATCTATGCCGAGCTGGCGGGCTACGGGAACACGTCCGATGCCTATCATATCACGTCGCCGGACCCCTCCGGAGACGGGATGGCGCGCGTTATGAACCTGGCGCTCCGGGATGCCAAGATCGCATTGGCCGATATCGGGCATATTAACGCTCATGGAACCTCGACCGTACTGAACGATAAAACCGAAAGCGCGGCCATACAGAGCGTTTTCGGCGAGCGGGCCCAATGCCCGAGGATCAGCTCGATCAAGTCCATGATCGGGCATCTCATGGCGGCCGCCGGCGCGGTGGAGCTGGTATCCACCGCCCTGAGCGTCTTTACTGGAATTATTCCTCCGACCATCAACTATGAGGATCCCGACCCTGAATGTCCGCTGAGTTATGTGACTCAGGGAGCGGAGAGCGTTCATCTTTTGGCCGCCCTGACAAACTCATTCGGCTTCGGGGGGGGGAACGCCTGCCTGGTTCTGAGCCGATACCGAGGAGACACATGAAAATTCCTCAACTTCAAATCGGGAGTCTGACCGCGAAGCTTCCGATTGTTCAAGGCGCCATGGGGGTGAGAGTCTCTCTTTCCTCTCTGGCTTCGGCGGTGTCCAATGAAGGGGGGATAGGAACCATTGCCAGCGTGGGCCTGGGAGACGTCGAAGCTTCGAAATACGAATATGAAAGGATGTCTCGAGAAGCGCTGGCCTCCGAGATCCGCAAAGCGAAAAGCCTGACGACCGGCCTCCTGGCCGTGAATGTTATGGGGGTATTAAGCAATGCCGATGATTTGATCGGCACCATGGTTCGGGAAGGGATAAAAATGATTGTTGCCGGAGCGAGCCTTCCGCTCAGGCTTCCCGGACAGGCGGACGATCCCTCCGTTAATCTCGTGCCCATCGTCAGCTCCGGGCGAGCCGCGGGATTGGTCCTGCGGGCCTGGGATAAGCGTTTCGGCCGGACGGCCGACGGCATTATCCTGGAGGGGCCTCTGGCGGGCGGCCATCTAGGCTTTTCCCTGGAGCAGCTCGAGCGGATCGAAGACTATTCGCTCCAAAGACTCCTGCCCGAAGTCCTTGAGGCCGTCAAGGCCTATGAAGACAAATACGGGAAGAAAATCCCGGTGATCGCGGGCGGCGGCATTTTTACCGGCAAGGACATCGCTGAAATGCTCCTGGCCGGCGCGTCCGGAGTCCAGATGGCAACCCGATTTGTCGGCACGATCGAATGCGATGTTGCTCCCGAATTCAAGCAGGCTTATCTCAGCGCAACAAAAGAAGACATCGTCATTATCAAGAGCCCGGTCGGCCTGCCGGGAAGAGCCATCCGGAATGCTTTCATCAAGGACGTGGAAAAGCGGGGTAAGCTCGACATTCGCTGTCCCTACCGATGCCTGAGCACGTGTGATGTTCTGAACGCTAAATACTGCATAGCCCTGGCTCTCGTCAATGCTTGTATCGGCGATGTCGATCATGGCCTTATTTTCTGCGGTGAGAATGCCTACAGGGTCAACAAGATTGTCACGGTCAAGGAACTCATGGCAGAGCTCGTGGCCGAGGTCGAGGCCTATTGATAAAGGCCTCACCTCCCTGGGAAAAACTACATCAAACTGTCATTTTGAAAACAGGAAGGGGAGGGAAAAAATGAGAAAAAAGATAGCGTGCGGAATTTTCCTGGCCTTGTTTGTCGGCTTGAGCGCCGCGGCGATCCAGGCGGCTGAAAAGCATCCCTTTGGCCCGGAGGATATGGCCGCCCTCCGCTCGGCCCGCCCGATTGCGATCGCTCCCGACGGCGATACGATTCTTTACGGAGTGTCCTTCGGCGGGGCGAAAGGGCCCACCAATCGCGAGTGGCACCTCGTCGCCGTCGACGGCTCGAACCCGCGCAAGCTGACTCTCCCGGAGCATTTTAGTCCGTCGGGTTTCATGAAAGACGGCGCGGCCCTATTCGGAACGCTCGAAGTCGAGCACCGGAACCAACTGGCCGTGGTGCCTCTCGCGACGGACAAACCCACGGTCATCATAGCGCTTCCCTCCGGCATCCGCTCGGCCGCCCTCTCTCCGGACGGGTCTCGTTTCGCCCTGCTGGCCGACCCTCGTCCTCCCGACGCCTTGGCCGAAACGCGCATGGTGGTTGAAAACGATAAATCCAGCCTCTACGTCGTCGGCAGCGACGGCTCCGAAGGCCGTTGGTGGTGTCCCGGCCTTGAGAACATCGCCGCAATTTCATGGTCGGCGGACAGTTCGACGATCGCCGCGTTGTCGCAGACGCCCAAACTCGGCTGTCATTTTGTCCACTCCACCCTGGATATCTGTGCGGCCCCGGGTGCGCGGCGCGTCGCGGAAGTTCCCAACGCAGCCGCAGGCATCGCCTGGACGGTGGGAGGCAATGAACTGGCCTTTCTCAGCACGACCACGCAAGTCCTGACGCCCGACCATGTTTGGACCGTCCCCGTCGCCGGCGGCCGGCCCGTGGACCGGACGCCCGATTTGGCCGGTTCGGCTTTAGGTCTTGTCGGCGATCCCCGGGGAATCGTCTGGGTCTTCGTGGCCCGCGGCGTCCGGGGGGAAATCGATGTTTTCGAGGACGGCCTCCTGACGCCCGCGTATATCTGGCCGGATGGGAGCGTGTTAGGCACGCCCGTTTTTTCGACAATGGCGGGAGCTCCGGAGCAGCTCGCGGTCCTCGTGGGGGACCCTGAGCACGGAAACAACGTGGTCGTCGGGCGAAAAGGGCAACTCGTCAAAATCACCTCGGAGGGCGACGAGCGGCTGGCGACGATCGCGCTCGGCCCGGTCCGGGTGGTCGACTGGACCGCCCGAGACGGGACAAAGCTCCAGGGCATCGTAACTTTCCCCGCGGCATATCGGGAGGGCGCGCCGTGTCCGTTTCTGGTCCTGCCGCACGGCGGTCCGGAGGGGAACGATTTTCTCTATCTCGACGGCTGGGCCCGGACCATTGCGGGTTTGGGCTATGTCGTCATGCAGCCGCAGTACCGCGGCTCGACGGGCTACGGCACCGATTTCCTGAACGCGATCTATCAGCACTTCGGCGATCGTGCTTATTCGGACGTGGACAGCGCGACGGATTACGCGATTGCGAAGGGGTGGGCCGATCCGAATCGGCTGGCGATCTTCGGCTGGAGCGCCGGAGGATTCATGACCTCCTGGACCGTCACCCGGACGAGCCGCTATCGCGCCGCGATCGAAGGCGCCGGGATCACCGACTGGCTCAGTTTCATCCCGACCAGCGACGTCCAGCAGATTGATTACGATCAGCGCTGGCAGGAGAAGGGCGTCGAGCCCTTCCTCAAGTTTTCCGCCGTCATGTTCGCGGACCGAGTGACGACACCGCTCCTCATTCTCCACGGCGCCAACGACATTCGCGTGCCCATGCTGCAGGGGCTCGAGTTCTACGCGCTCCTGGCCGAGCGCGGCAAGACGGTGCGCATGGTCAGCTATCCCGGCTCAGGGCATTTTCCTTCCCTGTGGGAACAGCGCCGCAACGTATTCGATGAAATCGCGGCTTGGCTGGCCAAATACAACCGCTAACTTCCTTTTTTCTCGGGCGAGTAACGGGCCGGTAGCCGGGGCCTTCAGTCCGTGCTGCTGACGAAAGCGATCTTCCGGCTGTCGGGCGACCAGGAAGGGACGTTGATCGTGCCCTGCCCGCCGTAAACATAGGCGATCACGCGGGGCTCCCCTCCGGCCGCCGGCATGATCCGAAGATAGACCTGCTTGTAGAAAGGGTGATCCTGCGGATCGACATCCTTCCCGAACGACAGGAACACAATCCAGCGGCCGTCGGGCGAGATGTGCGGGAACCAGTCCTGAAGCGCGCCGAAGGTGACCCGTTCCTGTCCGTTCCCGTCGGGCTTCATGCGCCAGATCTGCATCGTGCCGGTTCGGCTCGAATTGAAGTAGATGAACCGCCCGTCCGGCGCATATTCCGGACCGTCGTCCAGCCCTTTTGCGTCGGTCAGCCGAGTTTCTTGGCCGCCCTCCACCGCGATCTTGTAGACGTCGTATTCGCCGTCCCGGCCGCCCGTGTAAACGAGGGTGCGTCCGTCGGGCGACCAGCCGTGCAGGTAAGAGGGCCCCTTGGGCGTCACGCGGGCGGGGATTCCGCCCTCCAGCGGAACCGTGTAGATGATCGATTCGTCGCCGTCCTCCGGGCTGTGGTTGCTGATCCCGAGCGTCCGGCCGTCGAAGGACAGCACATGGTCGTTGTTGTTGGATTTGGCGAATCCGGTGTCCAGGACGGCGGGCGCCCGCCCGGCCAGGTCAAGCCTGTAGAGCAGCCCGTCCATGTTATAGATCAGGGCGCGCCCGTCCCTCGTCCAGTTGGGGGCCTGGAGCGCGCGAGGCGACCCGAAAATGATTTTCCTGTCCCCGCTCAGGGCGTCCAGGATCTCCAGGCTGCCGCCGATGAAGTCCCGGTAGGGAACGAAACCCTCGGGCGCCGGGATGATCAGCCGCACGTTGGAGAAGCGGGCCTTTTCCGAAACCTTGGCGTTGTGGGAACAGACGAAAAGGCCCGCATAGACCTCCTCGCCCAGCGCGACATTTGAAATCCGTTCGCTGACATACGTTTCGCCGAATCGGGCCGCCGAGGCGATAAAGCCGTCGCCCCTGCGCTCGAGCTGGATCTGATCGGCATCCCTGACCGCCATTTGAACTTCGCCGGTGTCTTCGCCCGGCGTTTTCCTGAACTGGAGCGAAGTCAGTCCGTCGCCGTGGACGACCGTGCTCACGTGGGCCGCGCTGGGTTCGAGCGTCGATCGCGCCATCCAGCCGATTTTCCGGTGCGCCTCAACGCCTTTCCCGATAAAGGCGATCCGCGCGCTGAGGATGAAATCCCCCTTAAGGCGTTTCCACAGGAACTGAAACTCGTCGGTCCCGAACCACATGTTCGCGCCCGAGCCTTCGACCAGGTAGTCCTGGGTTTGCCCGTCGTAAGCCGCCGACCCGGCCCGTTCGACGGCGCCGATATCGCCGTGGCTCTCGAATACGCCCAGCGGCTCCGGCCCGCTCGTCGGAGCGGTTTTCTTGGCGCAGCCCGGGAACGCGAACAGAACGATGAAGATGCCCGAGAGGAAAATCGTGCTCGACGAGGAACGGTTACGGGCCATTTCAGTGATCGAGCATCGCGGCGAGCAAGGCCATCCCGACCGCATTGGCGTTGATGGTCGGCTCATTCGTCCCGTAATCCTCGACGTTGTCGTGGTAGAGCGCGTCGGACGCCTGAAACGCGGCGTAGGGGTCGGTCCCGGTGATGACGATCCCGAGCGGGTCCCAGTCGGCTTTGCGGATAGGGCCTTCGTCCCAGAATCCGGTAAGCTGGGAATGGGTCAGGTCGGCGACCTGATGGTGGGGCGCCCGCGGCCAGGTCGTCCCCGCGCCGTTCACGAAACAGACTCCCCAGGGGTTGACGCCCAGGACGAAGTCGCGTTGATACACGGCCATCTTTCTGTAAGTCTTGCTGTTGGAAAGCTTTTCGTGCCAGAAGGCTTCGAGGGCGATGCTCGACATGTCGGTCGCCGATCCCCAGTAAAAAAACTCGAGGCCGGCCCTGAAG
Source organism: Candidatus Aminicenantota bacterium (assembly GCA_963702005.1). Taxonomy (GTDB): domain Bacteria; phylum Acidobacteriota; class Aminicenantia; order Aminicenantales; family JAFGBC01; genus JAFGBC01. The sequence continues at coordinate 3,404,035 of OY969696.1, read as the reverse complement.
CGCCCGGCGTCGGCCCATCTCTTGGCGTCCTTGAGGTCGGCCGCGAGGAGGGACACCGCCTCGGCGAGATAGGTCGGATCGAGGCGCGCGATCTCGTAGCGAGCAAGAGGGTAGAGATCGGAGTAGTAGAGGAGGCTCACGCTTCCCGTCGATGCGGCGTAGGCGCGGGCTTCGCTCAGATACTGTTTGGTCTTGGTCGCCCGGTAGAGCTCCGCGGCGGCAAGCGCCAGGTCGTCTTTCCAGGTCTCTTCGACATAAAAACCAGAAGTGCTGGATTGGGCGGCCGGCCGGGTTTTTCCGAAGGCGTAAATGTTTTTCGCGGCCGTGAGATATGCCTCGGCCAGCACCGGGTCACGGAAGGACGCGGCGGGCTGGTCCCAGATATAGGCCGCCAGGGCCAGGATGGCGGCGGCCTTCCCCGCGACATTCGCCCCCCGGCCGTCCTGACAGGCCCAGACCTTCCGCGGCGGCAGGTTCGCGTCCGCCTCGGGCATCCGCCAGCGGTCGTGATCGCTCTCGTCGCCGACCTGATAGTACAGGATCTTCCTTTGGGGATCCCAGAGCTTGCGGATCCAGTCGACGCCGATCCGCGCCTCGTCGAGGATGTCCGGGGTGCCGTTCTTGTCGCCGTCGGCGAAGGCCGAGGGGTTCTGTTCGTAGGCGGAGAGCAGGACGACGGTCGAGAAACCCGTGTTGATCAGGAATTTCAGGTAGTCGCCCGCGTCATGCCAGCCCCCCGCGGCGTCGAGAAGCGCGCCGGCCGCCGGTCCGTCGACGGCCCTTCCGTCCTTGAGATGGCAGGGCCCGTGGCGGCTCGGGCCGGTGTCGCCGCAGCGTTGGACCTGGAAGAATTTCAGGGATAAGGCGAGGAGCCGGTTATAGGCGGCCGTGCCGATTTCGAAAAACGGGGATTGCGCTCCGGCCAAGTCCAGGCGGTATCTGTTTTTCTGGACGAGGCCGCTGAAGTCGAGCTCATAGAGGTGGGCGAAAGCCCCGTAGGCGCCGCGATCACGGCCGACCGACCCATTGAAAACGGTTTTTCCGTCCTTTTTCCGGACCACCCGAAATGTCCGGCCGGCCAAGTTAGTGTTCGTCAGGGCGAGGGCGACTTTCGGGTCCCCGGGAAGATAGCCGACCTGGTTGACGCGGATGAAGACGGACTGGGCCGGAGGCGGGAGATTCAAGTGAGCGGATCGTGGAACCGCGATACCTCCTAGCAGCACCGCCATCGGAATAATGAGCGCCGCCCGATGCATAGGCATATTCGCAGATTCGCTATTTCTTGGCCGGCGGGATGGCGATGTCGACGACGTTGACCTCGCCCAGCGTCGAGAGCGGCTTGTCGAAATCCTCCTTCTTCCCGACGACCAAAATCTGGACCTTGTCGGGACGGAGGTATTTCTTGGCCACGCGCAGGACGTCGGCCTTGGTCACCTTCTCGACACCCAGCTTGACCTTCTCGCTGAAATCGAGCGGGAATCCGAAGTAGGCGTACATCATCATCCGGTTGACGATCTGGGAGCGGCTGTCGAACTCGAAGACGTAGCCGTTGAGGTAGCCGTCCTTGGCCTTGGCCAGCTCCTCGTCCGTCACTTCCTGCTCGGCGATCCGCTTGAGCTCCTTGATCATGAGGTCGATGGCGTAGACGGTCGATTGGCTCTTGGTCTGGATGCCGCAGTTGAAGACGCCCGGGTAGACATAGCCGGCGCCGTAAGCGCCCCAGACGCTGTAGGCCAGGCCCTCGTCGGTCCGGAGCTTCTTGAACATCCGCTCGAAGGACAGGATGAAGTTCATGATGCTCAGGGCCGGATAATCGGGGTTGTTCATCAGGCCCCCGATGTGCCCGAGCATGACGTTGGACTGATTGACGTCGGGCTTGTCGATGAAGTTGACGGTATATTTATCCTGATAGGCGACCGCCGGCCAGGGCGCGGTCGAAGCCTTCCCCTTGGGCCACTTGCCCAGGGCGGCCTTGATCTTGGCCAGCATGTCCTTGGCCTTGAAGTCGCCCCAGACGGCCATCCAGGTGTTGTTGGGATGGACATAGGCCTTGGAGAAGGCGACGATGTCGTCGCGGCTGATGGCGTCGAGCGTGGCGTACTCGGTCTGGCGGGCGTAGGGGCTTTCCTTACCGTAGATGAGCTTGTTGAACTCGCGGCGGGTGATCTGGCCGATGTCGTCGTTGCGGCGGGCGATCATCGTCCTCTGCTGGAGTTTGGCCAGGTCGATCTTGTCCTGGCGGAAGGCGGGGTTCATCAGGATGTCGGCCAGGATGGCCAAGGCCTTGTCGATGTCCTCCTTGAGGCAGGAGACGCTCAGCGAGCCCTGGGTCTGGCCGATGCTGGTTTCGACCCGGGCGGCCAGGGTCTCGAGCTCCTTGTCGATCTCGTCGCCGGTCCTGGTCGCGGTTCCGCCGGTGCGCAGGACCTGTCCGGTGATGGCCGCCAGCCCGATCTTGTCGGCCGGCTCGAAGACCGACCCGGCTCGGACCATGGCCCAAATATCGATGGTCGGGTACTCGGGGTCCTCGACCAGGAACAGCCGCAGCCCGTTGGGAAGCGTGGCCTTCTCGACCTTGGGCATCTTGATCGGGTTGAGCGGTCCGAAGGCGAATATGTCCTTGGGAGCTTTCTGGGCGATACCGGCGCCGACGATGAGGGTCAGCAGGGCGAGGCCCGCGATAAGCTTGGTTGCGATCCGTGTCTGTTTCATGATGTTCCTCTCGGCGCGCCTTATTTTTCAGGGACGATCTCGCCGATCGTCCTGTTCTTGACGATGAGATAGGTCGCGGCGACGCGCTTGACGTCGTCGACGCTTGAGGGCCTTGACGGCTTCGAGCTGCTCGAAGGCCTTGTCGAAGCCGCCCAGGACGACGTCGGCGTAGGTCAGCATGGCGGCCAGGTTCGCGTTGTCCTTCATCTGGTCGTAGAGGTCTTTGATGGTCGCCCGCTTGAACTTGGTCAGCTCTTCCTCGCTGACCGAGGCCGTCTTGATCTTCTCGATCTCCTCGTCCAGGGCGGCCAGGCATTCGGCCGTCGTCTTGCCGGCGGCCGGGACGACCATGACGGCGATCAGGTTGGGGAATTTATCGCCGGGGAATCCGCTGAAGGACTGGGCGGCGATCGCGATCTTCTTGGTCTTGACCAGCGAGGTGTAGAGCCGCGAGGACCGGCCCCGGCCGAGGATATTGGCCAGGGCCTCGATGGCCCGAGCGTCCGGCTGCTTGGAATCAGGGATGTGGTAGCCGACCAGGAGATAGGGCTGGGACTTGGCCTGGACGGCGACCCGGCGTTCGCCCCACTGCTCGGGCTCCTTGGTCCGGACGCCCTCGGGCTTGGGCTCGCTCGGGATGCGGCTGAAGTAGAGATCGGCGAGCTTGAAGACCTCCTCGGGCTTGACGTCGCCGACGATCCCGACGGTCAGGTTGCTGGGCCCGTAGAACTTCCGGAAATAGGCCTTGGTGTCCCGGCGGGTCAGTGCCTGGAGATCGGACATGTGGCCGACGACCTCGTGGTGGTAGGGGTGGGCTTTGAAGGCGATCGCCATCGAAGTCCTCCATGAGCTTTCCCATCGGACGGGTTTCCAGGCCGAGCCGGCGCTCCTCCATGACGACGTCGCGTTCCTTGAAGAACTCCCGGAAGACGGGGTTCAGGAAGCGGTCCGAGGTCATGGCCATCCAGAACTCGACCCTGTTCGAGGGCAGGCTGTTGATGTACTGGGTCGCGTCGTTCGAGGTGTAGGCGTTGACGCCCTGGTCGCCCTCGCGCATCATCATGTCGAAGTACTCGTTGTTGACGACGTACTCCTTGGCCTTGGCCTCGAGGTCGGTGAACTTGGCCTGGAGCTCCTCGACCTTCTTGGCGTCGGGGGCGGGCCGGGCTTTTTCCCGGGCGAGCTCGTCGTAGACGGCGTCGACCTCGGCTAAAACCTTGGACTCGGCGGCGTAGTCCTTGGTGCCGACGGTCGTCGTCCCCTTGAAGGCCATGTGCTCGAGGATGTGGGAGATGCCCGTGATCCCGTAGGATTCGTTGGCGGACCCGACGTCGGCGTAGACGTGGAAGGAGACGACGGGAGCGTCATGACGTTCGAAGACGATGAACTTCATGCCGTTCCCCAGGGTGTGGGTCTTGATCAGGGCCTTGACCGCGTCGAACGACTGGGCCCCGGCGGCGAGGCTCAGGGCGACGAGGAAAGCCGTGATCAGGACCGCGCGGAATAAAAGCTTTTTTGAGGGCATACGATTTACCTCCTTTTGGTACCCTGTGAAGAGACAAATCAAATCTTGCGTCAAATCAAGGTTCAAGTCAAGGTTGGGGCCGTTGGCTTAGGCCGTTGACAGCCTGCTCGATCCGCTCCAGGGCTTGAATCAGGACCGAGCGGGGCGCGCCGAAGTTCATCCGCACGAACCCGGCCAGCTCGTCGCCGAACAGGGTTCCCTCGTCGAAATAGACGCCGGCCTTGCGCAGGAAAAAGTCGTTCAGGGCTTTCGGGTCCAGGCCGAGTCCCCGGCAGTCGAGGAGGGACAGAAAGGTGCCCTCGGGCCGGATGAGCTTGATTTTGGAAATCCGCGCCTCGAGGAAGGACTGGACGGTGGCGACGTTTTCCTCGAGGTAGGGGAGGAGCTGGTCGAGCCATTCGGCCCCGTACGTATAGGCCGCTTCCAGGGCGATGATTCCGAAAATGTTGCCCAAGGCGAGGCCGGCGTTGGACGCTTCGATGTTGAACAGGTTCAGAAGCCTAGGATTGGAGGCGATAACGACCGCCGTCGCCAGCCCGGCGGTATTGAACGTCTTGGAGGGCGCCGTCAGAGTCACCGTCCTCTTCGCGATTTCCTCGGCCAGGGTCGCCAGCGGAATGTGCTTGGCGCCGCTGAAGACGAGGTCGGCGTGGATCTCGTCCGAAACGATCAGGAGGTCCTTCTGGACGCAGATCTCGGCCAGGCGGACGAGCTCCTCGGGACGCCAGACCCGGCCGACCGGGTTGTGAGGGCTGCACAGGATGAGGAGGCGGGTCCGGGAATCGATCTTCCGCTCCAGGTCCTCGAAGTCCATGACGAAGCGGCCGTTCTCGATCTTGAGCGGGTTGCGGACGATGCGCCGGCCGTTGTGCTTGATGGCCGAGTAGAAAGGATAATAGACCGGCGTTTGGACGACGACCTTGTCGCCGGGGTGGCTGAAGGCCGTAACGCACAGGCTTAGGGCCGGGACGACGCCGGGCGATTTCGAGAGCCATTCCTTCCGAACGTCCCAGTTGTGCCGCGTCTTCATCCAGGATTGGATGGCCGTCCAATAGGATGGCGGTGTCAGCGGGTAGCCGTAGGCGCCGTGCTCGGCCCGGGCCTTGACGGCATCGATAATGAGCTGGGGGGCGGGGAAATCCATGTCTGCAACCCACATCGGGATGGCGTCCTTGACTCCCAAGACACGCTCGGCGTAATCCCACTTGAGGGAGCCGGTGTTCCGCCGGTCGAGAATTCGGTCGAAATCGTATTTCATCGCGCGCCATCCTTGTCGGGGCTGTTCTTGAACTTGTCAAGAAAAAGGTATGATAAGCGTCCCGCCCGGCTTTGGCAAGCGGGCGCTCAAGGAAAACGGCCGGTTGGGCCCGGATTCGCCGTGTCGTCCGCTTGGCGTCCTATTTACCCCCGGCCGGAGCGGTCGGGCTGCCGCCTCCGATCTCGAGCTGAGACGCCGCGCTGCCCTCGCCTTCGAAGATCGAGGAGATGACCCGGTCGACGAGCCTCAGGAAAAAGCGTTCGCTGAACCCTCCGATGAAGGCCAGAATCAAGAGGGGAGTCCGGCCGGCGGCGGCCGCGTCGCCCTTGAGGGCCAGGAATCCCGCGAGCGCGAACAGGACGATGACGGATCCCATGATGGCTCCGAGCAGGGGCTTGAGGAGGTACCAGATCAGGAACGATCCGTCGAAGTTCATCTCGCTCGAATGCTTGACGATGCCCCACAGGAAGATCGTCGTCCCGCCCAACAGGCCGAACCAGACATAGCGGAAAAAGCCCAGATTGAAGAAGCCGAGGATGCCGTAGCGAGCCTGGACGAAGCCGAGCAGGACCTGGACGAGGTAAAGGACGAGGCACCAGACGACCGGGACGACGAGAAGCCTCAGCCGGAGGGGGCGGAGGTTCTCGCTCTCGATCGCCCGGTTCAGGCGCACCGAGGCTTCCGTGACGGCTTGCCAAGCCCCGCTCCAGTTCTTTTGATCGGCGGCCGACCGCGCCCTCGCTATCAAGGGCAGGAGCTGAGACCAGAGGATCTCGCTCGAAGACAGATTCTGGGCCCGGCCGGTGAGCTCACCGATCTTGGCCTCGAGCGATTTCCGGTTCTTGTCGTCCGCGCCCAAGTCCTCAAAGACGCCGATGGCCAGGAGTTCCGGCGCCCGGACGCCCAGGATTTTTTGGACCGTCGCGTTCATGAGCCACCTCCCTGGTGATGTCTATCCGATCGACGGAAAATACCCCTCTCCTGATAACGATATCATCCCCTGGCGAAGATTGTCAATCCGAGGGACCCTTCCCCGGCCGGGCTAGAGTTTCCGCGCGCAGACTCCGCCTCCCGCGGTCGCGGCATAGAGGATCCGGCCGTCAGAGTCCACTGCCAAGCCGGTGATGTAGAGGGCCTCCAGGCCCTGGTTGAAGGGCTTCCAGTTCCGCCCGCCATCCAGGCTGCGCAGGACGCCGTTCGACCAGCCCAGATAAACCGCTCCCGGCAGCTTGGGGTCGAAGACGACGCTCGAGGCGGCCTTGCCGATCCCGCGCAGGGACCAGGTCTGGCCGCCGTTCTCGCTCCGGTAGATGCCGCGCTGGGTTCCGACGATGATCCGGCTCGGCGCGTTGGGGTCGACGGCCATCGCGTAGGGATAATCGCTGTAATGGCCGGTGTAGCTGATCAAAGTCCAGGTTTCTCCCCCGTCGGTCGTCCGGAAGATGATTCCGCGGCCGTTATCCCCGCGGGCGCCTCCCAGATAGATGATATCGGGGTTGGTCGGATGACAGGCCAGGGAATAAGGTGAACTGGCCCAATCGTCCGGGACCGGATGCGTCGTCCAATGGTCGCCGCCGTCTTGGGAGACGCAGAGGGCCATGACCCACTTGCCGTCGACCTTGACCGAAGCGATGGCGATCACGTTTTCGGGGAACCGTTTTTGAACCGCGATCTTGCGGATTCCGATATTCGTGACCTTGGCCCAGGAGTCCCCGCCGTTCAAGCTGCGGTAGAGGCCACTGCCGGCCGTTTCCCCCGCATAGACCGCGTAGAGGACGTCGGGCGCGTCGGGACGGACGGCGAGGCTCTCGATGTAATTGTAAATGCCCTCGCCCAGCCCGCGGCCCGGGACCCAGCTGGCGCCCCCGTCCCGGCTCCGGAACGGCCCGCCGCCATCGAGAGCGGTGTAGATCGTCTGCGGGGCGGACGGCGCGACCGCGACGGTCGAGGTCTGGGCCTGCTCAATTCCGGTCTGAGAGGCGCGCCACGTTTGTCCGCCGTCGGCGCTGGCGGAGATCCCGCAGCTCGTCGCGGCCAGCGGGCCGGAGGGCGGGAGGACGATGCTCAAGACGCTGCCGCTGAGACCCGTCGAGAGGGTTTTCCAGGAGGCGCCGCCGTCGGTCGTTTTAAAGATCCGGGCCCCGGCGCCGGCATAGACGATCTTCGGATTGTCCGGATCGATGGTCAGACAGTAGGCGTAGTACTTCGACGGGTACTTCGTCCAGGATTGGCCGCCGTCGGTCGTCTTGAACAGGCCGAGCTCGGCGCCGACATAGATCGTCTTCGGATGGAGCGGATCGACGGCGATCGCGATCGGCATGTCCGTGATCGAGCCGGAGAGATCAGTCCAGCCGGCGCCGCCGTCCGTGCTTTTGCAGAAATAACTCTTGGTATCGCCGGAGATCTGGGCGTATCCGCCCAGATAGATGGTCGTCGGCTTGAGGGGGTCGAGGGCGATCCCGTAGGCCTGGGCCGTGTCGGAGGTCGGGAAGACCTGCTGGATCGTCCAGGTCGTCCCGCCGTCGTTGGATTTGGCGACGGCCATGCACGTTTTGTAGGATTTGTAATTATAGGAGCCGGAAATATAAATCCGGTTGGGCGCGCGGGGATCGACGGCGATCTCCCCGTACGTGTAGAATCTTCGCTCGAAGACGGCCGTCGTCCAGGTCTTTCCGTTATCCGCGGATCTGTAGAACCGGTCCCTGGAGATTCCATAAACGAGGGATGGGTCGGAGGGCGCCCGCTTCAGGTCGAACAGCAGCTTGTCCAGCTTGGCGATCTTGGACCAGGACGCCCCCGCGTCGAGAGACCTGAAAACGAAAGAGGGGCCGTACCAACCCGTTTCCACCGCCGCCAGAATATCCTTGGGATTCTGATGAGAAGCCGCCAGGGCGGCGACGTCCCCACCCTGGGGCCCGATCGGCTTCCAGCCCGCGGCGCCGTCGGGGGATTTCTGCCGGACCGGCTGGAGCCCGAACAGGGCCAACGTTCCGGCGAGGACCAGGGCCGAAAAGACGACCGTTTTTTTCATGGACATCCACCTCTAAGGACTATCTTAATTAAAGTCGAGGACGAGTGTCAAAAAAGCGAAGGCGGTTTCAGTTCGGTCCCCGCAGCGCTTAGAGGTTCCTCTTGCAGATGCCGCCTCCCATGGTCGCCGCATAGAGGATTTTCCCGGCCGAATCCAGCGCCAGGCCGTTGACATAGAGGACCATCAGGCCTTGATTGAACGTCTGCCAGTTCCTCCCGCCGTCGAGACTGCGCATGACGCCGTTCGACCATCCGAGGTAAACGGCGCCCGGCGTCGCGGGGTCGAACAGAATGGTCCTGGCATTCTTGCTGACACCCTTCAGGGACCAAGTCTTTCCGTCGTCCTCGCTCCGGTAGATTCCGCGCCAGGTTCCGACCAGAATCCGTTTCGGATTGTTGGGATCCACGGCGATCGTATCGGGATAGTCGTAGGAATGGCTGCTGTAGCTCATCAGGGTCCAGGTGGCCCCCAGGTCGGTCGTCTTGGCAATGAAGCTTCGGTAGTTGTCCGTGCGGACGCCCGCGATGTAGACCGTTTTGGGATCGGTCGGATGACAGGCAAAGGAATAGGGGTAACTCCCCCAGCTGTTCGGGACGGGGCTTATGATCCAATGGTCGCCGCCGTCCAGAGAGGCGTAGAGGGCGATCACGGTCTTGCCGCTGGACTTGGTCGTGCCGACCGTATAGACATAGCCGGGACTCTTGCTATGGGCTTGGACATGAGAGACGGGGGATTTCAAAATGCTGGTCCAGGTATTGCCGGCGTTCACGCTGCGATAGAGGCGGGGCCCTTCGTAGTCCTCTTCAAAATAGACCGCGTAAAGGATATTGGGGTCTTTCGGGCTGACGGCGATTTCGAGAATATCGCTCATCGCGCTCCGGCGGATGCCGTGAGTCATGACCCAGCTGGATCCGCCGTCCGCGCTGCGGAACGGGCCGGCGCCATCGACGGCCGTGTAGATAGTCTGCGGGGCGGATGGAGCGACCGCGACCGCCGAGGTCTGAGCCTGGGCGATTCCCGAATAGGAGGAGCGCCAGGTGACGCCGCCGTCCGAGCTGGCGTTGATACCGCAGTTCGTCCCGGCCAGCAGCCCGTTGGGCAGGAATGTGAAGCAGAGGGCTATGCCCAGGAATCCGTTTGAATACGTTTTCCAGGTCTTGCCGCCGTCGGTCGTCTTGAAGATCTGGTCATTGGCGCCGGAGTAGACGGTTTTCGGGTCGGCCGGGTCGATGGCCAGCGCGTAAGCATAATATTTCGAGGGCGCTTTCAGCCAGGTCCTGCCGCCGTTCGTTGTCCTGTAGAGGGCCCTGTCCCACCCGACATAGACATTCTTGGGGTTCACGGGATCGATCACGATGGTTCTGGGCATATCCGAGAACGATCCGGAGATGTCCGTCCAGGTCGCGCCGCCGTCGCTGCTCTTGCAGACATAATTTTTGGTGGCGCCGGAGGAGTAGCTATACCCGCCCAGATAGACGGTCGTCGGCGTGAGGGGGTCGAGGGCGATCGGATAAGCTTGGCCCGTGTTCGAGGTCGGAAAGACCTGATAATAGGTCCAGTTCGCCCCGCCGTCGCCGGACTTGGCAACGGCCATGCACGAGTAATAGGATTTATAGGTGTAGCTTCCCGAAAGATAGATTCGGCTCGGCGTCCGCGGGTCGATGGCGATATCGCCGAACGTGTAGAATTTTCTATCAAAAAGCACGGACGTCCAGGTCTTCCCGCGGTCCGTGGACCTATGGAACCGGTCTCGGCCCAGCGCATAGAGGAGTGAAGGATTGGAAGGCGAGCGCTTGGCGTCATAGATATTGCCGTCCACTTTGCCGATCTTCTGCCAGGAGCCTCCTCCATCGCGAGTCTGGTAGAAGAAATTGGGCCCGTCATAGTAAGTTAGGACCGCCGCGATGATGTCGTTGGGATCGTTTTTGGCGGCCTGCAAGGTTACGATAATTCCCCCCTCGGGGCCGAGCGGCTTCCAACTTGCGGCGCGATCGGGAGATTCGGCCCGGCCCAGTCCAAAACCCGATAGGGCAAAGGCCGCAAAGACGATGATCAAGGCCAACAAGACGCTATGTTTTTTCATGGATATCCCTCCTGGTGAACGCATTTTAATTCATGGAAGCGCCGACTGTCAAAGAGAACCGTTTTCTTTTTTAAGGCGCTCCTCTAGGAGGGAGTCAACCCCCGGGCAGAGCCGCAGATCTCTGGCAGGGCCGCAGACCGTCCCCCTTATTCTTTATTCTTTCTTGATCGTGATGTCGGCCGATGTTTCGAGCTTGAGCCAGACTCCTCCCTTGCGGGTGCGGAGCGTGATATCGGCGAATGTTTCGACCTTGGGCGAGACTCCTTCCTTGAGACTGCTGAAGCTGACGGCTTGTCCTTCGAAGCTGCCGGAGTCCCTGAGGAAGACCGGAAAATCCGTGGTGATTTTTCCAAACTCCGTCTTAGCCGTGCCCTCGACCTCTGTCGCCGCGGGAAGGGTCAGGTGGATCGGCTTGAAAGAGGTCTTGATATCGATGAGGCTCCCTGCGGGCAGGGCCTTGATCACGTCGACGTCAACCGCACTCGATTCGCCCAGGACCGTGATCGATCCCGACGTCCGCCGCAGGATGACATTCTTGAAGGAGTTCTTGATATCGACGGCGCCGCCGATGTCCTCGGCCAGGACGCTCGAAGATTCCCCCTCGACCGTCAGGTTGCCGCCGATTCGATGGGCTTCGACGCCGTTGAACGAGGTCACGATCGACGCTCCCTTTACGACGTCGGAGGCGACGACCTTGGCCGACTCGGACCTGACCTCAAGCGATCCGCCGACTCCGGCCGCGACGACGTCCTTGAAGGAGGACTTGACCGCCGCGTCCCCGCCGATATCGCGGAGCGTCACGGCCGAAGATTCGCCCTCCACCGTCAGGTGGCCCTTGACCCGCGTGACCGAGATCGTCTGGAACGAGCTCTTGATCCAGGCGTCGCCCTCGATCCCCTTGGCCGTTACGGCCGCGGATTCGGAGGTCAGCCTCAGCCCGCCCTTAATGTTCGTCGCCTTAACCGGTTTGAAGCTGCTGTCGATGACGGCGTCCTTGGACACGTCGTCCACGGTCACTTCGGAGCTCTCGCCGTTGACTTCGAGTTTGCCGCGCACGCCCCGAACGTCGATGACCTTGAAGGACGACGTGATCCGGCAGTCCCCGCCGACATCGGACCCCGTGACGCCGGCGCTTTCCGACGTCACGACGAGCGGCCCGTCGATCTTCTGGAACTGGACGTCCTTGAAGCTGTTCCGAATGCCGGCCCGGCCGGCGATGTTTTCCGCCCGGACCTCTCCGCTCTCGTTGCGGATGTCGACCGGCCCCTTGAAGCCCGTCACCCTGACCGCTCCGAAGCTGTTATCCAGTTTGAGCTCGCCGCCGCAGTTCTCGACCTGGAGCTGTCCGGACTCGTTGTTCAATACGATCCGGCCGCTGACGCGGGCGACGGTGATATTCCCGAATTGATTTTTTACGTTCAGGGATTGGCTGGCCGGGACGTGGATATCGATCCGGGCCGCGTAAGAGATATTCCAGCGGCCGCTGCGCAGGGCGTCGGCGAGTTTTTTAAGGACGCCCCCCCGGCCTTTCTCCCAGTCCCAGGGCGCCGTCAGCCGGAGGACGAATCCGCCGGCCTCGGGCTCGAGCTTCAGGGTCGTGTTGTCCAGGAATTCCTTGACGGAGTCCGGATCGGAGTCTCCGACCTCGACAAACGCTTCGACGGCGATCTCGTTCTTGTCCCAGCCGGAGATCGTCAGCTGAGCCTGGGTTCGCTCCACCCGGAGCGATTTCCCCGGGGCCAGAGTGCCCGCCGCGAATTTTTTTGTCTGGACATTTTTAGCGTTGTCTCCCAAGAGGCCGGACCGTTCAGTGCCGGCCGCGCCGAAGGCGGCGGCCAGGAAAATCATCGCGGCGCCGAGAACAGCAAGGACTTTGTGTTTCATATGTTCCTCCCGTTTCGTTTTATTCAATTCATCGATCCGAGCGCATCGGTCAGGGTCTGCCGCTTGTCCTGAAGCGCGGCCAGCAGGTAAGACCGGATGTGGGCATTCGCCGGGTTTGAGGCCAAGGCCTCTTTGCACCTTTCGATCTGGGAATCGATCGTGGCCAGCTTGTCCCGATACAGGGACATCATCTGGAGATCCATGGCCTCGATCCTGGGACGGGCCTGTTTTTCGAGGGCTGCGATGGCGTCGGCATATTCCTTTTCCTTGAGCTCGACTTGAGCCAGGGCCCGTTGGGCTAGGATTCCAGGAGAAGAGAGTGGTTTTATGAAGACAAGATAAGCTCCCCCCAGAATCAGAATGGCCAGGGCGGCGGCGCCGGCCGCAACGAGAATCGGCCGGGGGCGTCTCAGGAAATCGGCGACCGTCGGGCGGCGGGCGGGACGTCTTTCTTCCATGGCGGAAGCGGCGGCCTTTTCCTTGGCGAGCGCGGCCTCGATGCGCTCCCATAGTCCCGAAGCTTGAACCGGTTCTCTCATTTTAGTCAATTCCTTGTCCAAACGGCCGTCAAGGGCGGCCGATGCCGTGCAGGCCGCGCATTCGCGGACGTGATCGGCGAATTCACAGCGGGTCATCCGCCCCTCTTCATAAGCCTCGAATTTATTGCAATTCATGCCGTTCCTCCCGCCGGACCGGCGGCGAGCCAGGTCCTCAGCTTCTTTCGCGCCCGGTGGACGTTCGTTTTTACGGTTCCCACGTCGACGCCCAGGATGTCGGCGGCCTCCTCCTGAGAAAACTGCTCTATCGCGAACAGGATAAAACAGGCCTTCATCTTAGCAGGCAGGCTTTCGACGGCTTGGGTCAGGCTGTGGCCCAGCTCGTGGGACGAGGCGACCGGGAGCCTTTCGGCGTCGACGGAATCGCTTTGGGGCTTCCTTTTACGGAGCATATCGATGCAGGCGTTATTGAGAATCTGAAACAGGTAGGTGCTGAAACGCGCTCCCCGCCGGAATCCCGAGATCCCCCTGTAGAGCTTGAGAAAAGTCTCCTGGACGGCGTCCTCCGCCTCCTGGGGACGGCCCAGAAGCCGCAGGGCCGTGCGAAGGAGGGGCTGACTGTAGCGGTCGTAGATCTGCCTGTAGGCGGCCAGATCGCCCGCCTGGCACCGCGCGATAATTTGATCTTCGTCCATATCCATCGGGTCTTACAGGGGATTATATCGCCATTTTCATCTGTTAGACGGAGATCGGGGCCGTTTAGTTGACCGGGGAAAAGGCTATTCTACAATCAGCGGCTGGCCGACGCCCGCTCGCGGACCTGCTCCTGATAGAGGCGAAGGGCGGCCTCGGCAAGGACCCGGCTGGCGTTGACGACCGGGACGTCGACCGTCGCGGGATCGAAGGCAAGGGGAATTTCGGTGCAGCCGAGGACGATGACCTGGGCGCCGCGCCGGACGAGATCGCGACCGGCCTGGCCCAGCAGCTCCCGGCACAGGTCCCGATCCTGGCGGGCTTTGATGAGCCCGATCGAGCGCATGACCAGGTCGGACTGCTGCCCTTCATCGGGAACGATCACGGCAACCCCCCTGTCGCGAAATTCCCTCTCATAAAGGCCGGAGGCGATCGTCCCGCTCGTGGCCAGAAGCCCAACCGCCTTGAGCCCGGGGTGGCGTTTGAGTGTTTCCAGCGCCGCTTCCCGGATCATATGGATGATCGGGATATGGACCGCTTTCTGCATGTCGTCGTAATAGTAGTGGGCCGTGTTGCAGGGGATGACGATCAGGGTGGCGCCGGCCTTCTCCAGGAGGCGCACCCCCTCGACGAGGTAGGGAACGATGGAGCGGTCCCCGGTCCGAATGGCCGTCGTCCGGTCCGGGACTTGAGGGAAGCTGAAGATGAGCGTCGGGACATGGTCTTGGTCCTTGGCGGCCGGGGTGATCTCGATGATCATCTGGTAGAGGTTGGCCGTCGCCTCGGGCCCCATCCCGCCGAAGATCCCCAGGATGGTACGGGGCAAGACTTCGTCAGGCACCGCGGCCGGCGAGGGGAGTGCCGCCATCAGTAAAAGCGCCAGTAGCCCGATGATCCTTTTTTTCATCCCGTCCTCCATGATGTAGGTATTAATCCTATACCCGGTTCCTAGAAAAAACAACGGCGGAAGAAATTGGGCCTTCGATCGTCTAATGGATAGTGACAAAGGAGAAAGATATGTTCAAACGAATTCTGATCGCGGCTGTGGTGTTCGGATTGATAGGCGCGGTTCTTCCCCTTTCGTCCCAAGAAGTCAACGTCAGCGGGACCTGGGACCTGACGACCCAGAGCCCGCGCGGCGAACGGACCTCGCCGGTCGTCTTCGAGCAGACTGGAGAGAACCTGAAGGTCAAGATGACGAGCTTCCGCGGCGACGAGCTGACCGGGACCGGCACGGTCAAGGGCCAGGACATCGAGTGGGCCATCACCAGGACGACCCCCCGGGGCGAGATGACCTCGACCTATAAGGGCAAGGTCGAAGGCGACACGATGAAGGGCGAAGTCCAGATGGGCGACTTCGGCGCCGCCCCCTGGACGGCGAAAAAGAAGACGAGCTGACGCAACCTTTCTCATCCCTCCGCCCCTCGGCCCCGGCGCGCGTCCGACCCGGTTCTTCTTGACGGTCCGGGTCGCGGGCCGGCGGCCGGGGGGGAGCTTACCTTCTTGCCGCAGGGACCCGTTCAAGCCGGCGCTCACATGTAAGCGGTTTGACAATTTTGGCGGGCAAGTCTACTATTCTAATGAAATTCGCGGTCTGTCGGGATCAGGCCGGCAAGCGATTCGCCTCCAACCATGAAAAACAGGGAATTATCGGAACTCAAGAAAATCTTTGAGAAAATTCGGGAGGTTAAGCTCGTCTACTTCTATGGATCGAGGGCCGAGGGCAAGGCCGGCCCCTTGAGCGATTACGATTTCGCCGTTTATGTCCAAGTCGGGCGGAAGAAAACAGTCTCCGACATCCGGCTGCGGCTCATGGGCGAAATCAGCCGCCTGCTTAAAACGGATGGCGTCGATGTGGTCATAATCAATGACCTAGAAAACTCGGAAATGAAATACCTCATCATCACCAGCGGCCATCTGATTTTCGAGCGCGAGCCCTATAAAGTCTTGGTCGAGCCGAGAATCCTTCATGAGTATTTCGATTTTCGAGAGATGCTCCTGCGCTACAATTTGACCAGCGAGAGATAAGGCATGACCACCAAAGCCGTTATCGAGAACAAGATAAGCGCGGTGAAAAAATACCTTAAGATATTGGAGCGATACAAGAAGATTGCGCCGAAAGATATCGAGAAGGATATCGACCTTAAAGGCGCGGTTGAGCGTTACCTTTATTTAGCCGTCCAAGCGGCTATCGACCTTTCCGATGCGCTAATAGCCTTTAGGGGCTTTCGTAAGCCCGCGACCATGAGCGAGAGCTTTTCCGTTTTATTGGAAGAGCGGGTGATTGCCGAAGGCTTGGCAATCAGGTTGTCAAAAATGGTAGGCTTCAGAAACATCCTCGCCCACGATTACGGAAAGATCGATTATACTGTTGTCGGGGATATTCTACGAACCGGGCTTAAGGACATCGAAAAGTTTCTGGCCGAAATAGCTCGCAGCATTCGTTGAGATTCTCGCGCCTCCCCTGGTAGAAGATATTGTGCTCCCGCTTCTTGACCCGTTCGCCGACGCTACCCCGCTCTGAAAGGCGGGGACGAGAAGCAAGGCTCAGGGTTAACCCCGAACAAGCCTCCGCATTCATGCCGGGGAGTTGAGGGGTTGACAAATGGTTCGTGATACGATATATTCACTCCATGAACTATATGGAGCGACTGGCCAGGGTCTCGTCCCAGGTCATGACGCTGACCGGGTTTTTCCACGGCATCATCCGGATAGGTCCTGTCGCTGTTCGCCCGCTGGAAGCCAAGACCGAGTCCAAGACCAACGTCGTCCGCTATCACATCCTGAAGTGCCTGGAATGCTGTGGACCTCACCACCCGACCGACGTTTCGGCCAGCCTCAACGTCAAGAAGAACACCCTGTCCGAGCTCCTGGACCGGATGGTCCGGGACGGCCTCGTCCTGCGCGGGCACGCCCCCGATGACCGGAGGAAGGTCCTCCTACGCATAACGCCGCGGGGACGGGCCGCCATCAAGGACTTCGAGCAAGGCTTGATGGGGAATATCAAGGAATTTCTGGAAAGGCTCGACGGGGCGGACCGCCGGGACATGGTCCGGGCCATCGAGTCCTTGGTTCGCATTCTGGTCCGGCACGACAGGAAATCCGCCAAAATGCCGGCTTGATAGAGCAAGGTTTTTCAAGGAGCGCACCCATGACACCCATCCTAACGAGGACCATCGCCGTGCTCGCAACCCTGCTGGTCTCCGCATCCGGCCTCCGGGCCCAGGACAAATTGACCCTCAAGCAATGCATCGACTTGACCCTCCGGAACAGCCCCGCTCTGCAAATCGCCGGCGAATCCGTGGCCGGGGCGGCGCTGAAGGTCGACGAGAGCAAGAGCCAACTGTTCCCCCAAGTGAACATCGGGGGGACCTACACCCGGATGACCCTGGTCCAGCAGTTCGAGATCTCCTTCTTCGGCCAGACCTACAAGGCCAAGTTCGGGGTTCCCAATAACTATGATTTCCGGGCCACGGCCGCCGAACAGCTCTTCACCTTTGGGCGCATCCAAAAATCGATCGAGCTCAGCCGGACCGGGGTGGAGCTAGCCAAGGACGGCCTGGACATGACCAAGCAGATCGTATCCTATCAGGTCGCCCCGATCTTCTACGGCATCATCTTCCTCCGCGAGGCTATAAGGGTCCTGGATGACAACATCAAGCTGCTCGAGCAGAAGCGGGACATCATGACCGAGCGCTATAAGGCCGGTCTCGTCTCGAGCTTCGACACCTCGACCCTGGAGGTCCAGATCAGCATCTTGAACGGCCAGCGCCTGGACTTCGAGAACAACATCCGCAAGCTCAATATCGGCTTCAACATCCTGGCCGGGCGTCCGGCCGACGCCGTCCTCGACCCGGACGGGCAGGTGGACTACACGCCTCTAGACGCGGACGAAGGGGCCTTGACGGCCGCCGCCCGCGCCCAGCGGATCGAGTTCGAGCAATTGACCCACCAGTCCCGGATCACTCAACTGGGCATCGACATCGAGAAGGCCGCCAACAGACCCAGCCTCATCCTGGGCCTCAACTATGATTTCCGGAACGGCTACCTGCCCAACATCAACCAGATCAAGGGCAACTTCATGGCCTCACTGACCTTGAGCTTCCCGGTCTTTGACGGCTTCCGGACGAACGCCCTGGTGGCCGAGGGCTTGTCCGGCCTGAAGACGATCGACCTTCAGCGCAAGAATTTGGAGCAGACGATCAGAATGGAGATCGAAACCAACCTGTCCGACCTGCGCACGATCGAGGACAAGATCGTGATCGAAAAGCTCAAGATCAAGCAGGCCGAGGACGCGCTCCGGATCGCCGAGGACCGCTATCAAAAGGGCCTGATGAGCGCCACGGACTACGTGGAGTCGCAGAACAATCTGAACTCCGCCAAACTCAACTATCTCCAGCTTCTTTACAACCATATCCTCGCCCGCTATAACCTGGACCGGGCCGTGGGCAAAAAAATCTACGAGTGAAAAAGGGATCCACCATGAAGAAAGTCATCATCATCCTCATCCTGGCGGCGCTGGCGGCCTTCATCGGCTACCGGGCCTACGTCAACTACTCGGCTAAAAAGGCCGCGGCCAACCAGCCCGTGGTCGAGAAGGTCGTGCCGGTCGAGACCGCCCTGCCGTCGACGATCGAGATCACGGAAAAAATCCACGCCTCGGCCAACGTCCAGGCCACGGCGGAGATCACCCTTTATTCCAAGGTCATGGGCAAGATCACCCAAAACTTGGTCCAACTGGGCAGCGTCGTCAAGCCCGGCCAAACCGTGGCCGTCGTCAGCCGCGACGAGATCGGGTTTGAGTTCAAGGACTTCGAGGTCAAGAGCGACGTCAAGGGCGTGGTCTCTCATCTTCTTCAGAATCCGGGCGCGGCCGTGAACCCCGCCGTCCCGTTGATGACCCTGGTGGACATCGACAAGGTCAAGGCCGTGGCCGCCGTCGACGAAAAGAAGATCCGTTTCATCAAGATGGGCCAGGCCGCCGACGTGACGCTGGAGGCCTACCCGGGCGAGACCTTCCGGGCCCGGGTGACCAACATCAGTCCCATCGCCAACTCCGTCAACCGGACGGTCGAGGTCGAACTGACCCTGCCCAATCCCGGCTACCGGATCAAGCCCGGCATGTACGCCGAGGCCGAGTGGCTGGAGAGCAAGCGTTCGGCCCTGGTCGTGCCCCTGACCGCGGTGGTCGAGCGGGCCGGCGAAAAATTCGTCTTTCTGGCGGACGGCGGACGCGCCCTCCTCGCCCCGGTGACCGTGGGGACCGTGGCCGGCGACGTCATCGAGATCCTGGCCGGGCTCAAGGACGGCCAGCGGGTGGTGACCACCGGAGCCGGCCAGCTTAACGACAAGGATAAGATCAAGATCATCGACTCCGCGACGGAACAGAAATAAGGAGCGGCCGCCCATGAGAATTGCCGATATTTCCATCAAGCAGCCCGTTTTCATAACGATGATCATCCTCGCCCTGGTGGTCATCGGCGGCCTGTCCTATTCCCGGCTGGGCGTCGACCTGATGCCCGACATCACGCTGCCGATCGTGGCCGTCACCGTGGCCAACCCCGGCGTGGGACCCGAGGAAATGGAATCCCAGGTTTCTAAGCCCATCGAGGACGTCCTGAGCACTCTCAACGGCTTGGACAAGCTCTATTCGACGTCCTCCGAAGGGGTCTCGATCGTCGTGGCTCAATTCGTCTTGGAGAAAGACGCCCAGCTGGCCGCCACCGAGGTCCGGGAAAAAGTTGCGGCCATCCGCAACACCCTGCCCCGGGAGATCATTGAGCCGATCATCGACAAGTTCGACTCGTCGGCGGCGCCGGTCGTATCCTTCGGCGTTCAGAGCAAGGGCGACAAGATGAATCTGCCCCAGCTGCGGACCTATATCGAGGATCATATCCAGCCCTTCATCCAACAGGTGGACGGCGTCGGCGCGGTGAACATCATCGGCGGATTGGAGCGGGAAATTCAGGTCGATGTGAACCTCGATCGAATGAACGCCCTGGGCATCAGCATCACCCAGGTCAGCCAGGCCGTCCGGGGCGAAAACCTCAACCTTCCCGCCGGCCGGGTGACCGAGAAGTCCCAGGACTTTCTGATCCGAACCAAGGCCGAGTTCCAGAGCCTCCAGGAAATGCTGGATATCCCCGTCGCCACGGTTGCCGGCACTCCGGTCTTCCTCAAGGACATCGCCACGGTCAAGGACGGCTACAAGACTAAGCGGACGATCTCTCGTCTGAACGGCAAGGAGGATATTTCCATGGTCGTTCAGAAGCAGTCCGGGACCAATACGGTCAAGGTGGCCGACCAGGTCTATAAGACCCTGGCCCGCATCGAGGCCGCCAACCCTGACCTCGAAATCCGGCCGACCGTCGACACCTCGGTCATGATCAAAAATTCCCGGGACGAGGTCATCAGAAGCCTGATCCTGGGTATCCTGTTCGCCGGCCTGGTCGTCCTCTTTTCCTTCGGCGACCTGCGCAATACGATCATCACCGTTGCTGGCCTGCCGGTGTGTATTATCGGCGTCTTCGCCGTCATGAGCGCCCTGGGCTATACGGTCAACGTCATTACCCTGATGGCCTTGAGCCTCTCGGTCGGGCTGCTGATCGACGATGCCATCGTCGTCCGGGAGAACATCTTCCGCCACATGGACAAGCTGGGCCAGTCCCCGCGCCAGGCGGCCAGCGACGGCACCTCAGAGGTCGGGCTGGCGGTCATGGCCACCACATTGACCATCGTGGCCGTCTTCCTGCCGGTGGCCTTCACCGCGGGCATCGCCGGGAAATTCTTCCGCCAGTTCGGCGTGACCGTGGCGGCCGCGGTCCTGATCTCCCTGTTCGAGGCCTTCACCTTCGCGCCCATGCTCTCGGCCTACTTCTTCAGGAAGGCCGAAAAGGGCGGCCGGAAGACCCTGGCTTCGCGCTTCGAGGGCCTTGTCTCCAAATTCTATGAAAAGCTGGGCAACAACTATCGCCCCGTTTTGCGCTGGGCGATCAGCCACCGCAAGACGATGGTCCTCATCACGATCGTTGTCTTTGCGATGAGCGCCTACCTATTTACCCTGGTCGGAACGGGCGGCTTCCCTCATGGCCAGCAGCCCGAATTCAACCTGTCCGTCCAAACCGCCTCGGGCAGTTCTCTGGACCAGACCGACCGGATCGTCCGGAAGATTGAAGCGATTCTTCGCCAGCAGACAGAAATCACGAACCTGGCCGCCATCGTGGGTACGACCGACGGCGCATCGGACGTCGCCACAATCAATGTCAAGTTGAACCTCCCCACTAAGGAAGCCCAGGCTTATCAGGACCGCCTGCGGCCCATGCTCAGCGGCATTCCCGGTGCGACCATCACCTTCCAGGAAGCCCAGACCATGGGCGGCGCCGCTTTCTCCACGATGCAGCAGCTTCCCATTCAGATCGACCTTAAGGGGACGGACCTTGGCCATCTGACCAAGGCCAGCGACGAGGTCGTACGGGGCCTGCAGGGCATCAGCGGCTTGGTCGATATCAACAGCAACAACAGACCTCCCAAGCCCGAGATCCAGATTCAAATCGACCGCGACCGGGCCGCCCGGCTGGGCGCGGGGACTTTTCAGGTGGCCTCTCTCATGAGGTCCCTGATCGACGGCGACTTGGCCTCCAAATATCGCGAGGGCGAGAAGCTTATCGATATCCGCGTCCGCGCCTCGGAGGACGTTCGGGACAATCTGGACAAAATCCGCCAGGCCTATCTTCCCACGCTGCGGGGCGGATCGATCACTCTGGACCAGGTCGCCCAGCTTAAAATCGTCAACGGACCGACCCAGATCAAGCGCACCAACCGCACCCGCCGCATCAGCATCTCGGCCAACATCCTCAAGGGCCGGGCCATGAGCGAGATCACCCAAAAAGCCAGCGCCATGATGACCGGCACCCGATTTCCGAGCGACGTGAGTTTTGAGTACAGCGGGCAGGTCGAGATGAGCCGGCAAATGTTCAGCTCCCTGACCCTGGCCTTGTTCCTGGCGATCATCTTCGTTTACATGATCCTGGCTTCGCAGTTCGGCTCGTTTATCCAACCCTTCGTCATCATGCTGGCCTTGCCCCTGTCGGTCATCGGCGCCGTCCTGGGCTTGCTCCTGGCCAACAAGTTCTTCGACATGGTGGCGTTCATCGGGCTGATCATGCTCATGGGCCTGGTCACCAAGAACTCCATCCTGCTCGTGGACTACACCAACGTCTTGCGCCGGCGGGGATCGAAGCTGTCCGAGGCCATCGTCGAGGCGGGCTCGACCCGGTTGCGGCCGATCCTCATGACCACCATGGCCATGATCCTGGGCATGATCCCGGTGGCCATGGGCCTGGGGGCGAGCGCCAGTTTTCGCCAGGCCATCGGCTTCACCATCATCGGCGGCCTGATCAGCTCGACCATCCTGACCCTGGTCGTCGTGCCCGTGGTTTACGTGATCCTGGACAATTTCGGGGCAAAGTTCCGCCGGGGCGAACGCGTCTAGTTGACGGCCCTCCCGCGCCCGGTGTCTAATGGTCTATGACCGGGCGGCCGGTCCGGCCGGACCCGGACAAAGGAGGAGTCGACATGAGCCCTAAATATTTCCGGCTTGGCCCCGCGTTCGCTGCGGCCGCCGCCGTCCTTTTCGTCGTCATCCCGGCCCTTGGCTCGGCCCAAACGGCGGCTCGGGCGGCAGGTCCCCGATTCAATATTTCTTTCCCCGAAACGGTTTGCTGTGAGCCGCTCGACGGCCGGCTCCTCCTCATGATCTCGACCGACCCGACGAGCGAGCCCCGCTTCCAGATCAGCGACGGCGCCGGGACGCAGCTCGTCTTCGGCGTCGACCTGGACGGCCTCAAGCCCGGCCAGGCCGCCGTCATCGACGGCTCCGCGCTCGGCTATCCGCTGAAAAGCCTCCTCGATGTTCCGCGCGGAGAGTATTGGGTCCAGGCCCTCCTCCACCGTTATGAGACCTTCCACCGCGCGGACGGCCACACCGTGAAGCTCCCCATGGACAGGGGAGAGGGACAGCGCTGGAACACGGCGCCCGGAAACCTCATCAGCACGCCCCGGAAGATCGATTACGACCCCGGACGCGGCGAGATCATTCCCGTCGTGCTCGACAAGGAAATCCCTCCCATCCCGCCTCCCCAGGACACAAAATATATCAAACACGAAAAGATCCGGAGCAAACTCCTGTCCGAGTTCTGGGGACGGCCCATGGACCTCGGAGCCTGTATCCTGCTGCCCGAGGGTTTCGACGAGCATCCCGGGGCCCGCTACCCGCTCGTCATCAACCACGGCCACTTCCCCGCCACCTTCGACGGCTTCCGAGAGACGCCTCCCGACCCGGACCTCAAGCCCGATTACAGCGAGCGGTTCCGGATCCACGGCTACAATAAAATCCAGCAGGAATACGCCTATCAATTCTACAAGGATTGGACTTCCAAGGAATTTCCGCGGGTCATCCTGGTCATGATCCAGCACGCCAATCCTTATTATGACGACTCCTACGCCGTCAACTCGGCGAACCTCGGCCCCTACGGCGACGCCATCACCTACGAGCTTATTCCCTATATCGAGAAGAAGTACCGGGGGACCGGGAAGGGCTGGGCCCGGTTTCTATACGGCGGTTCGACGGGGGGCTGGGAGTCGCTGGCCGCTCAGATCTTCTATCCCGACGACTACAACGGCTGCTGGGCTGCCTGCCCCGACCCGATCGATTTCCGCGCCTACACGATCGTCAACATCTACGAACACAAGAACGCCTACTACGTCGACAGCCTCTGGAAGAGAACGCCGCGGCCCGGGCTCCGGAATTATCTGGGGGAAGTCGGCGCCACTCTCGAAGAAACCAACCGCCGTGAGTTCGTCCTGGGGAACCGATCGCGATCGGGCGATCAATGGGACATCTGGCAGGCCGTGTTCGGGCCGGTCGGCGAGGACGGCTACCCCAAGCCGATCTGGGACAAGCTGACGGGCGAGATCGATCCGACGGTGGCCGCCTACTGGCGCGAGAGGAGCGACCTCCGCTACATCCTGGAGCGCGACTGGAAAACGCTCGGCCCCAAGCTCAGGGGAAAGATCCACATCTACTGCGGGGACATGGATAATTACTACCTCAACAACGCCGTCTACTTCATGGAGGACTTCCTGAAAAGCGCCGCGGACCCTCCTTATGACGGCGAGGTCGATTACGGCGACCGGGCCGAACACTGCTGGAACGGGGACCACACCCGACCCAATTACATCTCGAGGTTGCGCTACCACCAGATGTTCATCCCCCGGATCGTCGAGCGGATTCTCAAGACGGCCCCGGCCGGCGCCGACCTCGCCAGCTGGAGGTATTAGGCTCTCTTGCGTTGCCGTCCCCGCGCCGTTATTCTGTAGAAGCGTGCGATGTACAATAAACTGACGGCCGTCATCCTCGAAGAGTTAACCGGGATCGTCGGAGAGGGCGGCCTCCTCGTCGACCCGGAACGGATCGTCGATTACGGGCACGACGAGTTTTCGCTCCGCGAGATCGCCCGTCTCCCCGAAGCCGTCGTCAAGCCCCGGACGACCGGGGAGGCGGCCGCCGTTCTCAGGCTCGCCAACCGCGAGCGCTTTCCCGTGACGCCGCGGGGCGGCGCGACCGGCCTCTGCGGAGGCTGCGTCCCGGTCGAGGGCGGGATCGTCCTCTCGCTCGAGCGGATGAACCGGGTCGTCGAGGTCGACGCGGCCAACCAAGTGGCCGTGGTCGAGGCGGGCGTCACGCTCGGCGAATTCGTGAAGGCCGTCGAGGAGCGGGGCTTCGCCTTCCCGCCCCACCCGGGCGACGAGAGCGCCATGATCGGGGGCTTGATCGCCACGAACGCGGGCGGCAGCCGTGCCGTGAAATACGGCGTCATCCGTAATTACGTACGCGGCTTGGAGGTCGTCTTGCCCAGGGGCGAGATCGTCCGGCTGGGCGGGAAGTACGTCAAGACGAGCTCCGGCTACAGCCTCCTCCACCTGATGATCGGTTCGGAGGGGACGCTGGGCGTCATCACCCGGGCGATCGTTCAGATTCTGCCGCCCTTCAAGCTGACCCGCTCGCTCATCATTCCCTATCGGGACCTGGCCTCGGCCATCGAGACGGTTCCCATCCTCCTCCAACGGAGCATCTCCCCCTTGGCCGTCGAGTTTGTGGACAGGGATGTCATCCGGATCACCGAGGATTATCTCCGCCTGCACTGGCCCTCGAGCCTGGGCACGACCGACCTCCTCATCATCCTCGACGCCGCGACCGAGGCCGAGATGGACCGCCTTTCGGAGGAGGTCGCCGTTGTTTGTATGGAGAGGGGAGGGATCGACGTCTACATCGCCGACACGGCCAAGAAACAGGACGAGGTCCTTCAGATCCGGAGTAAAATCTATGAAGCCATCAAGTCGGGGACGGTCGAGATCCTCGACATCTCGCTCCCCCGGGCCGAGATTCCCGGCCACGTCAAGCGCGTCCATGAAATCGGACTCGAAAACGATATCTGGCTTCCGACCTTCGGGCACGCCGCGGACGGGAACGTCCATACCCACATCATGAAAGTTCGCTGCGGGGGAAACCGGATGGTCCCAATTCCCGAGGAGGAGTGGCGGCCCAAGTTCGAGAAAGTCCGGGCCGCCATCTACGAGGACGGCCGGCGCCGGGGCGGCGTCGTCTCGGGCGAGCACGGGATCGGGCTGGTCAAGAAGGATTACTTGGCGCGATCCACCGACCTCGTTCTAATCGAGCTCATGAAGGGGATCAAGCGCGTCTTCGATCCCGACGCCATCCTGAATCCCGGAAAAATCTTCTAATAGCGAGCCGAGGGCCGTCTCAGAACTTGATCCCGGCCAGCGGTGACGAAGCGGCTATTTCGAAGTGATCAGATTCCTTGCCCTGAGTTCCTCGAGGCCCTTTTCCCAGGGGCCGGCGTCCGCCCACAAGTAATAGGAAAAATAGCGGACCGTCTTCTGATAGATGGGGACCCAGGGCTGGAACTCGGCGTAGTAGTGATGGGACTCGCCGTTGGAAGGGTGGTTCATCCACATGTGGAGGAACTCGGGCTCGCTCACCGGGAAGGCGCCGACGAAGGAGACGTCCTCGACCGTGTCGCGGCCGGCGTTCCAGCCTTCCTTGAGGAAGAAGACTTCGCCGAAGTATTCCTCGGGGCGCATCCGGACTTCGCGTCTTCCCTGGAGCGAAGGAACGACGAAAACGTCCTCGGTCCAGTGCTTCTTTCCCAGCTCGAGGATGGGCTGGGGTCCGAGCATATGGAGCTCGGGGTTGCGGAACTCCAGGGCGAAGCGGACCTCGACGAGCGGCGAATCCCCGTAGAGCGTGAAGATCTTTTCCAGCCGGTTGCCGTAGTAATCGGCCTCCATCCTGACCTGGACGAAGGGACCTTCCTTTCGGACGACTTCCGCGTCGTAGACTTTATGGGTCTCGATCGAGGCCTGGCCGAGAAAGTCCTCGAAACCGCCGTAGGGGTAGAAGCCGCGCTCGCGGAAAGGCCGCTTGTCCGTGTCCTCCTTCTCGGGCCAGAGCTTGAAGAGGACGTTGTCGTTCTTGTCCTTGACGATGTCCTCGATGATGCGGGCGCCCGTGCGCAGCAGGCTGACGCGGACCCGGCCGTTCTCCATCCGGTATTCGTTGATGCCGTCGCCGTCGAGGTCGATTTCCGTGACCGAGGCCTTGCCCGAGGCTGGCCCGACGCCGAGCTGAGTCTCGCTGCCGACGCCCAGAGCCTCGACCTTGACCGAGTACGAGCCCGGCTTGAGCGGCAGCCGGAACGTCAGGGTCTCGTGTTCGCCCGGGCGAGCCCTCCCGGTCCGGCTCGTCTCGAAGACGATGGTCTTCGGGTCGTCTTTGGAATAGACTCTGACGGCGACCGGGTATTCCGTCCCGCCCGTAAAATTATGGATGGAAACGGGATAAACGACCTCGGGCTCCTGGCCGTAGAGGAGCCGATGGACCGAGATCGCGGGCGGAAGGTCGAGGACGGCCAGAGTCCTCTTCCGGCCGGTTTTCCAGACGAGTTCGACCAGGATAGGGTTGGCCCGAGCCAGGGCGGCCGGGGTGGGCTCGACGGCGAACCGAAACGTCCGCTCCGTCCGCGCCGGCAGGACGGCGTCCATCGGCCGACTCTTGACCCGGAGCTCAGGCGCCGGCCGGACTTCGAACCGGCCTTCGACGGACGCTCCGCCCAGATTGGCCGCCCTGACGACGAGCTCGCGGTTTTCCATGACGGCCTCGAGCCGAATCCTGTCTTTGAAATAGTCCTCGAGGAAGACGCGGTCGAGGAGGAGCATCTGGAGCGCGCTCCGCAAGGATTGCGGGTCCCAGCATGCTTCCCTGGGGCAGGACGCCCACGGCCCGCCGCGAAAGGATCGCCTCCCACATGCCGTCCCGCGTCAGGGCGCCGCCTTTCTTCGTGAAGAGGACCATGCAGGCGGGCGCTTCCTCCCGGATCATGCCCGTCTGGAGGATGAAGGGGACGTTTTCCTCGTCGATGTGTTTCTGGGTTCCGTCGACGGCGATAACGCCGTCGTAATGAAATTTGTCGCAATCGGGAGCGTAGACGGGCCGGAATATGTAGCCCCGCCGGTCCTTGACGAACTTGATCCACTCCTCTTCGCCGGGCATGTCCTGGATCTTGAGGCCGTCCCAGCTCCGCAGGCCGTAGGCGGTCGTTCCCAAGCTGTGGGTGGCCTTGCCGGTGCCCACGTCGCTGACGACGTCGAGGCCCACCTTGGCCAGCCAGGCCGCCAGCTGGTCCTTCATCAAGTAATCCATGTAGCCGCTGAAGGTGAACCAGTCGTTGCCCTGGTTGAGTCCCTTGGCGATAACCTCGAGCGGATGACCGGGAAAGCAGGTGACGCTGTGGAGGAGCGTCCCGGTGCCGAACCAGCCGCGGTGGAGGTCGTAGCGGTCCAGGACGCCGCGGAGGTTGGCCAGCAAATCCCGGAAACGGCGGCGGCAATCGTCGCCATCCGTCACGATGACGAAAAGCCGGCGCGGGCCGCTCACAAGATGAAAGGCCCGGACGTCGTGAAAATCCCGGGCGTTGAGCTGGTGGCTGCCGAGGGCCTCTCTCCATGGGGCCGCGCCGGGAAACCGGCCCAGGAGTTTTTGGCCGAGGGCGGTTCCGGGCTTGACCCAGACGAGGGCGTCCTTGCGGTCCAGGGTTCTTTCGAGAGCGTCCGGGCCGGGATCCTCGAATTCCCGGACGGGGCCTTCGAGATAGGCGCTTAGGAAGCCTTCCGCCAGGAAGAGCCCGGGCACGCCCAGCTCCTCGGCTATATCCAGCTTGCTCTGGGCGATGGACTTGGGAATGTCGGGCT
Organism: Candidatus Aminicenantota bacterium; assembly: GCA_963702005.1. Taxonomy (GTDB): domain Bacteria; phylum Acidobacteriota; class Aminicenantia; order Aminicenantales; family JAFGBC01; genus JAFGBC01. The sequence continues at coordinate 3,376,024 of OY969696.1, read as the reverse complement.
GGCTGATGAGATAGAGGTTGCCGTACTGCGACCATTTCCAGAAAAGGCTGTGCCAGTAGTTCGTGTAGCCGTTGAACCGGCCGGATGTCTCGATCGCGGAGAAGGCGGGATCGAATGAGCCCGCGTACTTGAAGCGATCGAGGCTTTCGGCCGCGGCGGGCGCCGGCCGAGCCAGCGACAGGACCGCCGTCCAAACGAGAAATAACGAGATGAATGCGACCGGCCGGCTCATCGGATCCCTCCTCGTCAATGATCGATCGTCGGATTTGACATCTTAGCCGGTTTCAGCGTCCAGAGCTGGAGCTTCGTAAACTCGACGACCTTCGCCATGTCGAGGTCCCGGCGATGGACGGGCCAGGACTTATAGCCCTCGACCTGCTTGATGATATCCGTCTCGTTCTTTTTGGGATAAGGATCGAAGGCGGGGACGTCATATTCCGCCCTCGGCTTGTTCGAGCTCAGGTCCAGATAGGCGGCGCAGAAAAGGGCGAATAAGGAGCCCGTCCCGATGCGCGCGTTTCCGATCCTCAGGGAAGAAGGCAGGGCGCCGGTCCCGTCGATCTGCTCATCCGCCTCCCGCGCCAGCCGATAGACGTCGTCCAGGGTCAGACGGGCGATTTCGGGCTGAGCCGGCGGCATGTCCATGGGTCCGAGCGGCCGGACCGCGGGGAGGTCCCGCGGAAGGGTGCCGGTCTCTTGGCGGGCGGCGATCGATCTCGCGAGGCCGGCGAAGGCCTCGGCGGGAGAGAAATCTTGAGTCGGATGAATCGACTCGGCCCCCAGGGTGCTCTCGGCGATTTCGCGGAGCTCGCTCCCGGTCATCGACTCCTTTTGCCGCCCGTAGAGCTTCATCAAGGACCCGTAGGTTGTGATCTCGATGTCGTCCCTGCTTTTAAGGTATTTCATCATGCGGCGGAAATTCTTCAGGGCCGTTCTCATGGTTTCCAGGGGGCGCAGGCGGGGCGCTTTCCAATCGCCCGGCGCCGGATTCTTACCGTCATAAAAATTGAGATCCCAGAATTCTTCGGCGCGGATCTTGGTCGGATGGCCGCCGAACAGGGCGATCGCATCGACGGTTCGGGCGATTTCGGGCAGCTCGGCCCTCAGCTTGTCGAAGACGGGCTCGAACAGGTCGTCGCGGTAGTAGAGTTCGTCGAACCCGTCGTATTGGCCCGAGAAATTCAAGGCGTTCGCATACCAGACGACGTTCGTGCCGGGAAGCGAGACTGGCGATCCCACATAGCCCGCCTTGAGTTGGCCCAGGGCGCAGACGAGCTGCGGTCCGTAGGACCCGCCGTGGCGGGCCAGGGTCGTCACGGGCTTGCCGAAAATGCGTTCCAGGTCCTTGAAGCCGGCCGATTCCCGGTCGAGCATCCGGCGCAGGCCGCCGGGCCAATCGGCTTTTTCCAGGTCTTCCGTGACCGTGGGATGGATGGACCCGAGATTCGTGTGGCTGCCGATATCGTGCCGGGCCATGGCCTCGATGACGTCGCTTCGTCCGCGCTTCTCCAACGAGCGAGCCTTTTCGCCGATGACGAAGAACGTCCCGGTGACGCCTTCCTCCGACATGATCTCGGCCAGCCACTTGGGGATATCGTCGATATGCTCGGACGCGGGCGAGATGTAGTCTTCGACGTCGAAGGTGACCACTAGGAACATTTTCGGCCGGGGGGAGGTCTGGGCGCCGCTCGTCCCCGCGACCAGAAGAGCGATTGAAATGAACACGATAGACGCTGTTTTCATGGGCCGCCTCTCTCCCATTGTTCCCGGCGCGCCCGGTTTTGTCAATCTTCGAATTATCCCGTTCCGCTCTTTTGTTAGCGGCCGGGATCGAGGACCGCGTGCCTGATCCTCAGGCGCTTCCAGGTGTAGGTGACGTGGACGAGTCCGTCTTTGGACTGGATGATCGCCGGGTAGGAAAACTCGGCCCCTTCCTCGTCCTCGAGGATCAGAACCTGGGTCCAGTTTCGGCCGTCTTCGGAGAGAGCGACGGACAGCGGGCTTCGGCCCCGGCTGACCGGATTAAAAACCAGCAGCTGCCGTCCGTCCCGGAGAGTCACCGCATCGATGCCCGAGTTCGGGTTCGGCAAATCCAGCGCTTCCGGCTTTGACCAAGTCGCTCCCCGGTCCGCGCTCCGGGCGTAATAGATGCGGCCCGCCGTGCTCCTCATCAGGGCCGTAACCCCGTCGCCGCCGGTCCGCAGAAGGGCCGGCTGGATCAGCCCGAATAGCCGGCCGTCGTTGATGGGAGGAGTCCGCCGCCAGCTCCGTCCCTTGTCGCCGGTCTGTTCGAAATGAACGCGCCATCCGTCCTGCTCGGTGGAGCTCCCGCAGAGGATCATCCCGTCCGGGAACTCGAGGGGATGGTTCTTGACCGGGCCGACGATCCCATCGGGCAGACTTCGCGGCTCGGCCCAGGTCCGGCCGTCATCCGTCGAATAGGTCGTCATTCCCCTCCAGCGGGACGGGGAAGGTCCCACCTTATAGAAAAGGAGCAGCGGCCCGCCCTCAGGATTGACGAGGACGGGATTCCAGCAAGGCTGGCTATCTTCCCCGGTCCGGCCGCCCGAGGCAACCTCGACGGGGGGCGACCAGGCCGCCCTGCCGGGAAGGCTGCGGCCAGGACCGCGGCCTTCCCGGCGGGACAGCCAGATCCCGACGTCCGAATGGCCCTCCGCCGTGCCCCCGAACCAGGCGGCGACCAGGCCCGATCCGGTTTCGACGATCGTCGACGCATGGCATTGGGCGAAGGGGGCCGTGACGAAAATATCCTCACGGAGGACGATCGCCGGAGTCCGGACTTGAGCGGACCCGGGTCTTCCCGCGTTTCGATCCGCTATTTTTTGGGAACACCCGCCCACCGAGAAGGCCGCGGCCATGATCGCTGCCGAAAGCGCCGCGCCGATTCCGTCCTTGCGGATCAATATAAAAGCAATCCCTTCTTGGCTTCGGGCGCCGTCGAAGCGCCGGTCGGTTGATCCGTCTTTTCGGGAACCGACGGATTCGCAAAATCAGGCTTCGGATCGCCGAAAATATAATGGTTGAACCAAGCCAGGTTGTGGTCCATGGCGGCCCGCCTCGACTTGGGCTTTCGGATCCCATGGCCGAAGCCCTTATAAACGATCATCTCCACGGGCACGCCCCGGTCCTCGAGGCCCTGTCTCAGCTCATAGGCGTTGGGAATAGGGACCCTCCGGTCCAGCTCCCCATGCTGGATGAGGGTCGGCGTCCGGGCCTTTTTGATATAGGACATGGGCGAGGTCTTCAGGTAGATGCGCGGGTCGTCCACCGGATTGGCGCCCAGGTAATTGACGGTGAAGGGAGTGATATCGGTGTTGTAGTAATAGGTCGCCCAGTCCGAAATGCCGGCGCCGACGGAGACGGCCTTGAACCGGTCGCACGACGTCGTCAAGAAGGCCGAGATGTATCCGCCCTGGCTCCAGCCCATGCAGCCCATGCGCCCAGGATCCACCCACCCCTTTTGAATAAGATAGTCGACGCCGGAGAGGACGTCCCAAGCGTCGCCGACGCCCAGATTGCGATAGTTCAGCTCTCGAAATTTCTGTCCGTAGCCCGCGCTGCCGCGGTAGTTGACCTTGAGGATCAAGGCGCCGCGGGCGGCCCAGATATCGGACGGATAAACGTACCTGTCGGACTCGAGGAGGTCGGGAAGGTCGATGCCGGTGGGACCGCCGTGGATGACGCACAACAAGGGGTATTTTTTAGCGGGGCTGAAGTCCGCGGGCTTGATCAAAACGCCTTCGATGTCGACGCCGTCTTTGCTTTTCCAGGTTATGACTTCGCGAGTTCCCAGAATAAGAGACTTGGTCTGCTCGTTCAGATCGGTCAGGCGCCGCGGCTTGAAGGGCAGGCCCGAGACATAGACTTCGGAAAGCGAAACGGCCGAGGCGGCGATGAAGCCCAGCTGTTTTCCATCGCGGCTGAGAGAGAACGAATCCCCGAGAAAATCGTCGGGCGCGCTGATCCGCTCGATTTGCGATGTCGCCGGGTCGAGCCGGAATAGGTGGGAGGCGGTTTTTTGCAGAGCCGAGAAATAGATTCCCTGGGCGGTCCAGGCCACGAACCCGGGGTCCTCATCGAAGCCGTCGGTCAGCGACCGGACAGGGCCGCCGTCCGGGGAAACGACGGCCAGCCTGGAAACGAGGGGATAAAAACGGGTCTGGCCCAGATAGGTCGAGAAAAGGATCTTCCCACCGTCGGGAGACCAGTGGGGCGAGGAATCCGGGCCGGGCTGAACGACGATCTTCTTGACCGAATCATCGGCCAGGTTCAGGACATAGACATCCTCCGTGCCCCCTTGAATAAGGTCGGGGTTGAGTGTCGCGCTGAAGGCGATCCTGCCGCCGTCGGGGGACCAGCTGAAAGAGCTCAGGCTGAAGCCGGTCCCTTTTGTCCGCTGCCGTCCGGGCTGCGGGCTCTTCAGGGCCTCGGCGACATCGACCGTCCATAGCTGGACGTAGCTATAGTCCTTATGCACGACGTCAAAATCGCCCAGATAGTCTTTGCGATTCTTGAGGGTTTTCGATTCCGGCTCGGCGGCTAAAAAAGCCAGCATCCGGCCGTCCGGAGACCATCCGAAGTCCCCAACGCCGTTCTCGGCTTTAGTGAGTTGGATGGCTTCTCCCCCCGTCGGGCTGATGATGAAGACCTGGCTCTTATCGCCGGCGCGGTCGCTTGTGAAGGCCAGCCAATGTCCGTCGGGCGACCAGCCGGGGCTGCTGCAGGATTTGTCGCCGCGGGTAAGCTGGAAGCGCTTGCCGGTGGCCGTTTCGGCCAACCAGATGTGAGTGAGGTAGGAATCTTTGGTAAGATCCGTCTCGGTCAACGTGTAGGCGATTAAAGCGCCATCGGGAGAAATCTCGGCCCGTCCGGGCGATTGCAGCGCCTGGAGATCGTCAACGGTGGGGACGCGGCGGGCGTTGTCCGCGGCCCGGGCCGGACCGCAGATAACGGCCGCTAAGACGATGATTCCGATGAGTCCAAGCGGTTGTTTAGAAGTCGCGCTTTTTTTCATTTTTGTTTCTCCTGGAAGGGACCTACGTTCCGCCGGCTGGGATAATAAATCATGATGAGAGGAGGTGTCAATTGACGTTTGCTCCTCTTATTGTTATTCTCGAACCAGTTCCTGGAAGAATTAGGCATCGAGTAAACGGATTCGGATGGCACGCGTTGTCGTCCAAGTCAATCGAGCGCCGGTGCTGACTCTGTGGGCCAGCGTGGTGGCCGAGCGGCTGGGCTTTAACCGTGAGGCGTCGCTTTCTTTGGGCAAGGTCCTGGCCGGGCTCAACGCCCAGTCCAAGGGGCGCCGCCTCGGCATCTACAAGCCGCCCGAGCGGCCCGAGACCGCTCCTCCGAAGAGAGCCCGGCCGGGAGAGATGTTCTGGGTTCGAGCTTCTCGGCCGCCCTCTTCCCGCCCTAAAGACCGACCACGGCATCCGTGCCGTGGAGGGAAGCCGGCCGGTCGAACCCGACGGAGTCGAGAGGTATCTCGAGGGCAAATTCGGAGAGGCGCTTCCATCCGTTCGGCGGGCCATGGAAGAGCTTTCGCGCGCTTGGGAGCCTCAAGAATTAGCCGTCCGCGCTTTTTCGTTGTATGAGCGGTTCCGTCCCCAAATTCCCGAAGGCGTGCGCGGCTGGGGGGCCAAGGGCGAGCTGGACCTCGACCGGATCCGCGAGCTCGCCGGATGATCAAGGCTTCCCCCTTCGCGGCGGAGTTTCTGAAGTAATTTCTGGAACGCTGAATGTCCAGCGCCGCGGGATGACGGATGCGGAGTAGAACGCCGGCGGCGCCGAAAAAGTTGTAGGCCAGGCCGCCGCCGATCGCGGCTTGACCCGTTCGCCGACCCTTAGCCCCGCCTTGCAGCACTCATACTAAGCCGAAAACGGCTTAGTATGGGTGTCGAGGGGTTGACCCGTTCGCCGAGGCTCAGGGTTACCCCTATACAAGCCCCGGCCTGATGGCCGGGGAATCGAGGGGTTGACAGATACAGGACGGCCCCCTATTATTTCCGATGGACGGGGGAGAATGGCCCGCAGTTTCGCCGGAAAGGTCTTCATCCTAGCCGCGGCAGTCTGCGTGTCCTCCCTCCGGCTCACTCCCCATCCACACGCCGACCAGCCGAGGCTGGCCGCGATCCTGAAAAAATCGGAGGACTACTGCCGGCGCCTGGATAGGGCCGCGCTCGACTTCGTCTGCCTTGAGGAAGTGACGGAGTTTTCACGCTATTGGTCCCCCCATACCGACGTCTATTTGTACGACTATCAATTCATCCGGAAGAATCAGGCGGCCCAGGAAAAAAGAAACCTTTTAGCGGTCAACGGAAAGAAGGCGGATAGCCGGGACTCCACGCTGAAAACGGCCATGTTCCAGTACGAGAATGTCTTCTTCGGGCCGATCGGGCTGCTGAGCGAATCCTGGCAAGCTTATTTAGAATATCAAATTGTCGGGGACGAGATCTTCAACAAGGAAAAGGCGGTGGTGATCGAGGCTGTGCCGGGGCCTCGGCTCAGTGAGCCGCATCCTTGGGGCAGGGTCTGGATCAAGGAGGACGACGGCAGCGTCCTGAAGATCGTCTGGGACCAGAAGTCGCTCGGGAACTTCCAGAGCATTGAAGAGTGGGCCAAGACCCACAACGCCGTCCCCCAGGTCAGCGCTTTTTCCGAATACGGCTTCGAGAAAAACGGGCTGCGTTTTCCCAGCCGGAATTTCAGCGAGCAGGCGTATGCCGATGAAGACGGAAAGATATTCGTGAACGCCCGAATCTCCGTCATCTATAAGAACTATAAATATTTCACGGTCGAGACCGAGATCAAGTACGACTAGAAGACGAATTCCGGCCGCGGTCAGCTCTGCGGGTAGAGGAGCGCGTTGAGCAGGAACTTGTAAGTCCCGTGGGACTGGGCCCGGTTCTGGGAAACGATCCCGATCAGGATGATGCGCCCTTTCTTGTACTGGAAGTCGACGACGGCCGCCTTGCGGGCGATGACGTCTTCGCCCAGCAGCCAGCCGCTCATCAGCACGTCCTCCTCCGGATAGCTGGCCACGACCTTGCGGTCCCACTCGTTGGGCGGGACCCGGGTCTCGAAGCCGGGGCTGTCCGAGAATACGGCCGGCGTCGTCTTGGAGAGTCCGTACCCGATCGGCGTCGTGTTGTCGACCTCGAGCTTGAGGATCGACATCGGGCAGAAGAATTTGGACGGCTCGACCTTGTCCAACCCGTCGCGGGCCGGCACCTGGAGCTCCTTGATGGCGAACTGGCCGGCCCCGTTGAGCGCGACCACGATTCCGCCCGACTCGACGAAGGCCTTGAGGGCGTCGACGCCGGCCTGCTCGATCCCGCCCTCGTATTCGGGGGGCATGGGCGTTATCCAGCGGGCGAACGGGGAGTTGGGGTCGGGTTTTCCGGTCTTGATGATGTCCGCGTTCTCATCGGGGAAGATGATGACGTCGTAGTTCGCCTTGAGGTCGAGCTTCTTCCCCTTTTCGACCTTGAAGTCCTTGTTGTGCAGGGACGTAAAAGGAATGCCCAAGTCGTCGAAGACGTAGCGCGTCCAGCCTTCATCCATGCTGGATTTCCAGGACTGGTACAGGCCGACCCGGTTGAACTTGACCGGGGCCTTGTCGATGTCGGCCGCGTCGTCGAGGTCGAGGACGGCCATGATGTACTTCGAGGCCAATCCGGGCAGGGCCTTTTTCACCTCGGCCGTGTTCTTAACGATGAAACTTCCGGCCGGGATCTCGGTCCCTTTCCGGGTGACGAACGCTTTGGTCCGGTAGACTTCGGCTTTGTCCTTGAGGAGGGCGAAGACCATCGGGTAGGCGGCGTTGGTCCGGCAGTCGAGGGCGAACCAGGCCGAGGCGCCCTGCCCGGCCGGCGGCTGGGGGTATTCGACCTTGGCGACCTTTTCCAGCTTGGCGTCAAACGCGCCCTCGATCCGGTCGCAGGCGACCCCCATCTGGAGCGGGAGCGTCCAGCCCGCGTTGTCATAGGGCGGGACGGGCGGGCCGCCGGGATACTCGCGCAGGTCGGGATATTTCTGCTTGTCGAGGAGGGCCCAGGCATAGGGCTTGAAGGGCTGGGTAAGCAGGACGACATAGGATCCGGCCGGATAGAGCTTGCCGTCGGCGATGAAATCGGACTGGGCTTTAGAGACTTCGACGCCGCCGAACATGAGGACGTCGATCATCTTGAGCATGGTCAGGTAATCGTTCTGGCGGGGCGGGATGACGAAGGCGTAGGGCTGGCTTTTGTCGTGCGTCTCGATGCTGTTCTTGGACATCAGGTAGGAGTTGAACAGGAAGTCCTCCCTACGGAGGAAGGCGGTATTGACCAGGCTCATCGACAGGGTGAGCTCGTAATCGACGATGTCGCGGAGCCGCCACCAGCCTCCCGGCCATGGATCGGGGAACTCCATCTGCTTTTTGACATAATCCCTCTGGACCTCGCCGGGTTCGATGAAGACGGGGGTGGCCGCGCGGACCGAGGCCATTCCGCTCAGAATCCCGACCGTGTTGTGAAGCCAGGAGGTGTCGTCGCAGGCGCCGATCCACCAGCCGGTGAAGCTCCGGCCGTGGACGACCCCGCTTTTGCCGTTCTTCTGGAGGTCGTAGGCCATGTTGGCGCCGCACAGGTTGACGCTCCGCCAGAGGAGGGGCTGGACGTTGGGGATGGGCGGATCCATGAAGGGCGGGATGAACAGCCGCGCGCCGTTCGAGCCCATCTGGTGCTCGTCGATGTGGATTTGGGGGAACCAGTCGTGGTAGAGGACCTTGGTCACGGCCCGGGTCTCGGGAAGGTTGAACATGAACCAGTCGCGGTTGTTGTCGTGGCCGGCGTAGACGTGGTAGAGCCAGGGCAGGTTGCCGCCCTCGAACTTGGTCCCCAGGTACTTGCGGTACCAGTCGACGACCATCTGGTTGCCGTCGGGGTTGTGGCTGGGAACGAGGAGAATGATGACGTCCTTGAGGACGGCGGCGGCATCGAAGGGCGTCCTGCCCGTGACGAGGTCGTAGGCGAACTCCATCGACATCTGGGAAGCCGCGATCTCGGAGGCGTGGATGCTGCAGGTGATGAGGACGATGGCCTTGCCCTCGTGGGCCAGGCGGCGGGCGTCGTCGGCCGAGAGGCCGCGCGATTCCTTGAGTTTGCGGGCGATCTCGCGGTAGGCGTCGAGCTTGGCCATATTCTCTTCGGCCGTGATGATCGCCATGATCATGGGCCTTTTCTGGACGGACTCGCCGATCGTGACGAGCGTGAGCTTGGGCGACTCCTGGTCCAGCTTTTCGAAGTAGGCCCTGATCTGGCCGTAGTCGGCGAGTTTGCGGTCGGCGCCGACCTGGTGACCCAGGAACTGATCGGGCGGCGTCTGGGCCGAGGCGGCGAAGGGCAAGAGAAGCGACAGAAGAAGGATAATGGCTTTGAAGGATGGGGATGGAATTCTCATCGAAACCTCCTTGTGAGTGAGGGGTCCGGAGCAAGGGCAAGACATCTTTCTACACCCGGGATGAGGCCCTGTCAAGGCCGTGAATAGGCAAGGTTGACCCGTTCGCCGACGCTACCCAGCCTTGCAGTACTCATGGTTTCCCTGGGTGTCGAGGGGTTGACTTAGGCCTTCGGCCGGATATATTGTTCTTGTAGCGGAAGGCTTTTCCCCAGCGCTTTGTCAAGGAGGGAGCGATGGACGTTTGCATCGGTCAGGTGACCCACTATTTCAACCATATCGGGGTGGCCGTCGTCCAGCTCAGCGGCGATTTGAAGGTCGGGGAGACGATTCTGATCGCGGGGCATGCCAGGGAATTCACCCAGCCGGTCGCTTCCCTGGAGATCGATCATCGGAAGGTTGATTCGGCCGGGCCGGGGGCGGAAGTGGCCATGAAGGTGGCCGAGCCCGTCCATAAAGGCGATAAACTGTTCAAAGTCGCCCCCCAAGAGACATAATCGTAATCGGGGCTAAGCCTGCGCTCTGCGGCAAAGCGCAGGCTTGGCCCCGATCGCTAATCGCGCGACTGACGCAGCATGAACATACGGAGGAGCTGCATGGCCGCCATGGCCGTGGCCGCGACGTAGGTCAAGGCCGCCGCCGAGAGGACGGCCCGCGCCCCGCCCAGCTCCTGCTTGTTCAGGAAGCCTCGCTCCTCGAGCAGGACCATGGCCCGCTTGGAGGCGTTGAACTCCACCGGAAGCGTGATGATCGAGAAGGCGACCGCGCCGGCGAAGAGGAAGATTCCCAGGTCCATCAAGAGGCTCGGTCCCCGGCGGCTCATCAGGAACCCGATGAAGAAGAGCGGGAAGGCGAGGGTCGACCCGATATTGGCCACCGGGTAGATGGCGTTCCGGAGATAGAGCGGTCCGTAGTGGTTGTGGTGCTGGAGGGCGTGTCCGGTTTCGTGGGCGGCGATGCCCAGGGCGGCGATCGAGTTGCTGTCGTGAACGCCGGCCGAGAGGCGCAGGACCTTCTTGCGCGGGTCGTAATGATCGCTGAGCTGGCCCGGGATCTTCTCGATTGGGACGTCTCCGGCCGCCCCCGTCTGGAGGAGCTGGCGGGCGGCCTCGGCGCCCGTGATCCGCGACGAGGCGATGATGCGACTGAATTTGGCGTAGGTCCCCCGCACCTTGGCTTGAGCATAGAGGGCCAGGATGAGGGGCGGTATTAAAAGAAAAAAAGTGGAATCATGAAAAAGCATAGCCATACCTCTCTATTCGACTTTATTTATTATAGGTCGATTCGGCGGCGTGTCAATTCTCACGGGTTGGCGACCGCAGGGGCCATCGGTTATTTGACCCGTTCGCCGACGCCACCCAGCCTTGCAGTACTCATACTAAGCTGAAAACGGCTTAGTATGGGTGTCGATGATTTGACAGCCGCCGACGATTCACGTACCCTGTCTGGGATGCCGTGAAAGGACGGTGAGTATGGACGGACATCGCGCTCCCAAGCCTGCGCTGGCCTTGATCGCGGCCGGCCTCCTCTGCGCCTGGCTCGCCGGCGGGCTGGTCGGCCAGGAAAAAACGCAGGCTCAGGAACGGGTCGGGCGGCTTTTCGGCGCGGCCGATACCGCCTTCGATCGGGGGGATTTCGCGACCGCCCTCGAGAACTATTTCGAAATCACCACTCTTTCGCTCGAACGCGCGGAGCTCGCCCGGGCCTCGCTCGGCCTGGCCATCTGCTACTTTTCGCTGAACGACCGCGACAGCGCCCGCAAGTGGCTCAACGAAACGCTGGAATACGACCCCCAGAAGGAGCCCATCGACCGGATCTATCCCGAGTCCTTCGTTCTTCTCTTCATGGATGTCCGCAAGGAGCGGGCGGCCTTGGCCGAACCCGCTCAGCAGGAGCCTCGGCCGGCGGCCCCTCCGGTTCAAGCCCCCGTCCAGGCCCCGGTCCAGGAGCCTCCCAAGCAGGTGACTCCCCCCGCTCCTCAGACGCAGCCGGCGACCGGCCTCAGGCTCCTGGGCGAGACCGATTGGAGAGAGAAGTGGGAGATCGAAGCCCATCTCTCTTCCTGGAGCATCAACCCGGTTAAGGGCCTCTTCGAATCCTACGTCACCGACAACCTGGCCAAAGAGATCCGGAAAAAAGTCCTCGGCCAACTCCAAAAGTCCTATCCGCTTCTCGCCCAGACCGGGTATGAAGAAAGCATCGCCTTCGATTCGAGCGGCTCCAACTACGGGTTCGGAGTCCGTTTCTATCCGAAAGGACGGAAAGGGGGCTTCAGCCTCGAGCTGTCCTTCGAGAAGACCCATCTCAAGTTCATGATCTCCGGCCCGGTCAAGCAGACCTACGCCCCGGGCGGCTCGTCCCAAGTCGATTCCAGCGGCTATATCGAGACGCGCCCGTTCTCGACGAACCTGAGCTTCCGCTGGGAGATCGTGCCCTCCTGGCGGGTGACGCCCTATTTCAGCTGCGGCCTGGGACTGGCCGTCCTGGACGGCAACGTCGGCTACGCCTGGAAAGGGACGTTCCAGTACCTGACCCAGCAGAAGGTCATCGAGGACACCATCGTCAAGACCTTTACCGAAGCCGAGGAAGAGACCGACTTCAACATTCCCAACATCTTCGTCCTTCTCCACCTCGGGATCGGCGTCAAGGGCGACATCGTCCGCGGCCTGTCCGCGATCGCCGAAGCGGGCTTCTGGGACGGAATCATGTTCCGGGCCGGGGTCGGTTATCGTTTTTAAATAGAGGTAATAAATAAGGCCGTGCTAGACGGGGAGCCAGCGGTGCCCTGTAGCCCACAATCCGCTCCAGTGGGGTCGAATCCCCCGCCGAGGCCGTCCCTCTGTCTGGCAGTGGCTTGGTGCAGCGGCGTTGACGGTTGGGGCCCTGCGCAAAGCGCCTCCTGTGAACCCCGCCAGGCCCGGAAGGGAGCAACGGTAGCGGGACGGTGTCTTGTGCGGCAGTCAGCCTCGCCCGAGCCGGCGGCCGGGCGCACGCAGGGAGAGAGCGGTCGAAGCGGGGTGCACGGCCTTTTTATGAATCGGCCGAAAGGGAGGTTGTCATGAATGCTCGTTTCCTGAAAAGCGCCGGCATCCTGCTGGCCGCCTTTTTTGTCCTGGGATGCCTGGCCTGGGCCCAGGAGGAGGACGCCGAGAACTGCAAGGACCATCCCATGTTCTCACGGATGAAGGGCTTCTACATCAGCGAGTGCGAGTCCGACTACGACTCGGTCGAATTCTATCTGCCCAACAGCGAGACCAAGACGGTTGAGGGCAACAAGACGGCCATCGACTATCGGCTGCAGGAGGGCGCCTCCAAGCCGAGCGTCTTCCAGGTCCGCCGAAACTACGGGAACGCGGTCAAGTCGCTGGGAGGGGAGATCCTCCTCGACGAGGACCTTAACCTGACCGCCCGGCTGGTCAAGTCCGGCCATGAGTATTGGATCTCGGTCGTGATCTACAACGACGGCGCCGTCTATAAATTGACCATCGTCGAGATCGCGGCCATGGTCCAGGAGGTTACCGCCAACCAGATGCTCGACGCCCTGAACAAGGACGGATTCATCGCCCTCTACATCAACTTCGATACGGGCAAGGCCGACATCAAGCCCGAGTCTCAGCCTATCGTCGCGCAAATCGCCGAGCTCCTTAAGACGAACCCGGATCTCAAGGTGAGCATCGAAGGCCATACCGACAACGTGGGCACGCCGGCCGCCAACAAGACCCTGTCCGAGAGCCGTGCCAAGTCTGTATTGAATGCCGTCGCCGCGCTGGGCGTCTCCGCCGGCCGGATGACCGCCGTCGGCTGGGGCCAGGAACGACCGGTCGGCGACAACAGGAGCGAGGACGGCCGGGCCAAGAACCGCCGGGTCGAGATCGTCAAAAAATGAAGGGGTCGTCCCCCGGCGCGACCGGCCTGAGCCGGAAGCTCTGAGAATAGGATTTTGCGGGATAGATGTATTGGGGGTGAGGTTTCGCCCCCCAGGAATCGTCTCCCCCGACGCCCATCTGTCCGCGGTCGAGCGTCACGGCGATAAAATCTCTCTTGGCGATATCGACAGGGTGCTTTTCGCCGCGCCGCTCTTGAGTCAGGTCCTCGGCCGTGTAGGGGAGGGCCGAGAACTCGACGACGGGCATCCCGTAAGCGGCCAGCCCGAAGCCTTCGGCATTGCGGAACGTGACCCAGCGGACGTCCGTCCTCGTGCCGTACTCCTGGATGCTGACGTAGGGGATGAGCATCTTGGCCAGGCTGGCTTCGTAGAGCCCGACGAAGGACGCCGTGCGGCGGTCGATGTAGTTCTCCTGAGGGCCTCGTCCGTACCATTGAAAACGAGAGAATTCGGAGGGCAGGGCGAGCTTCAGGCCGACCCGGGGCATTTCGGGAAGGGCGGCGCCGGGCTCGAGGTTGAAAGCGTGCTCGACCATGACCTCGCCGCTGGATAAAACCCGGTAGCGAATAAAGTCCCGAGCGGAGACCTTGTTAAGGATGTAACCGGCATAGACGGTCACTTCACTGGCGGCGGTTTGTTCGGCGCTGAAAGACTCAAGCGTCCGGTCGTCCCCGGCCGTCCTCCAAACGGCGCAGCGGCCGGGCATCTCGTTCCCGAAGTCGTTGTCGGTCGGCGCCCGCCAGAAATTCGGCTCGAGTCCGCGCCGGATAAGCTCCTGGTTCCGGAAGATGAACGACGTCATCATCCCCGTCGCCTTGTCGAAACGGACGGCGAAGTTCCCGCCCTGGATCGTCACGGCCGTTCCCTGCTCGGTCAGGATGAGCGGCTTGACCGGCGCGGGCCTGGCCGCGCCGAACGCGACGGGCGCGGAGAGCGGAAACTGCTCGAGCGCGGAGACGTGGCCGGCCGGCAGCAGACCGGACGCCTCGCGCGTCTTGGCGCGGATAGTCAGGAAGCGCTCCGTCCCCGGCGACGCTTCAAGGGCCGGCAGGCCGAGCTTGATCATGGTTGACTTGTGAGGAGGCAGATCCAGCGTCGTGACCGTCCCCGAGGCGACGACGGCCCCGTTGGCCTCGACCTCCCAAACGATCTCGAACCGGTCGAGGTTCGTGAAGTCGTAGGCGTTGCGGACTTCGATTTCGCCTTTGGCCAGATCGACCGCCTTAAACTTGATATATTGATAGACCTTCTTGACCTCCCAGAGGGCGGGATGGGGCGTCCGGTCGGGAGCGACCAGGCCGTTACAGCAGAAATTCCTGTCGCTGGGCGTCCCGGGCGGACCGTAATCCCCGCCGTAGGCCCAGAAAAGATCACCCTTCGCGTCCCGTTTGGCGTAGCCCTGGTCGACCCAATCCCAGATCGAACCGCCCTGGAGCTGGTCGTGGCTCTCGATGACGTCCCAGTATTCCTGGAGGTTCCCGGTGCTGTTCCCCATCGAGTGGGCGTATTCGCACATGATGAGCGGCCGCGCTTGCTTCGTCTTGACGTAGGCTTCGAGCTCCTCGAGCGACGAGTACATCGGGCAGTAGATGTCCGTGTTCGCCCCGAGCTCGGCCCGCTCGTAGTGGACGGGTCTCGATGTGTCGCGGCCGTGAATCCACTTGATGCCTTTCTCGAAGTTGATCCCGTCGCCGGCCTCGTTCCCCATCGACCAGATGATAACCGAAGGATGGTTCTTATCCCGCTCGACCATGCGCCGGATCCGGTCGAGGTGGGCCGGCCCCCAGGCCGGGTCCTTGGCCAGGCTCTCGGGACCGTAGCCCATCCCGTGGGATTCGATGTTGGCTTCGTCGATGACATAGAGGCCGTATTCGTCGCAGAGCTCATACCAGCGCGGGTCGTTGGGGTAGTGGCAGGTCCGGACGGTGTTGATGTTGGATTTTTTCATCAGGGCGAGGTCCGTCCGCATCGACTCCTCGGAGATGACGTGGGCCGTATAAGGATCGTGCTCGTGGCGGTTGACGCCCTTGAGCCGGACCGGGACGCCATTGACGAGGAGGAAGCCGTCCTTGATCTCCGAAGTCCGGAATCCGATCCGGCAGCCGGCGGCCTGGATCGTCCGGCCCTTCTCGTCCTTGAGAAGGATGGCTAGGGGATAGAGGTTCGGCGTTTCGGCCGTCCATTTCCGGGGGGCGGGAATCGTCCCGCTCAGGACGACCGGCTTGGCGCCGATCGTCCTGAGCGGGATCGGCTTCTCGTTCTTCCAGATCACGGCCCCATCTTTATCGTAGAGCCGGACTTCGACCGCGCGGCGACCCGAGTTGATTTTGGGCGCCGTATTCTTGAGCTCAACCGTGATGGCCAGCGTCCCGTCCGTGTAGGTCTTGTCCAACCCGGCCAGGGCGAAGAAGTCCCGGATCCTGATGATTGGCGCGGCGTAGAGGAAGACATCCCGCTCGATGCCGCTGATCCGCCAGAAGTCCTGGCATTCGAGGAAGGAGCCGTCCGACCAGCGGTAGACCTCGAGGGCCACGACGTTCTCGCCGGGCTTGAGGTAAGGGGTGATGTTCCATTCGGCGGGCGTCTTGGAGTCCTCGCTGTAGCCGACCTTGCGGCCGTTGATCCAGATATAGAAAGCGGACTTGACCGCGCCGAAGTGGATGAAGACGTTCATCCCTTTCCATCCATCGGGAAGGGTGAAAGTCCGGCGGTAGGAGCCCACCGGGTCGTAATCGTGGGGGATATGGGGCGGGTCGGGGTGGGCCGGGGGTTTGACCCATTCGTAGCTCATGTTGACGTAGATCGGAGTGCCGTATCCCTGGAATTCCCAGTTGGAGGGGACGGCGATCTCCTTCCAGCCGCTCGCGTCGTACTCGGGCTTCCAGAAATCGAGGGGCCGGTCGGCCGGCTTTTCGACCCAGGCGAACTTCCAGGGCCCGTTGAGGGAAACGTAGTAAGGCGAGCTCTTGGGATTATTTCTGAGAGCGCCTTCCGCGTCCGGGAACGGAACGAAGGTCGCGTGGGGGGCTTCCTTATTGATGTCGAAGACGAGGGGATTCTCCCAGTCGTTGACGGCCTTGTCCTGCGCGGGGGAATAGGAGAAAGCCAGAGCCCAGATGACCCAGAGACCGGCGACCCAATGTTTCATTCCATGACCTCGCTATGATGAATTTATCGGACGTTCGTTATTTTATATTCTCAAGAATCGTCTGTTAAGTAAAGCAAATCCACCTTGCCCCGAGTGAGGCCGGCACCGCGGATGATTTCGGCTGTCGATGGCTCCGGCCCCGCGGCCGGCCGATCCGGTTTGACAACGTTCGCTTATCGGACATATCATTTCCGACGGCAAAAAAAAGCCGAGGAGGTTTCATGATCGCTGTCAGCGGCGCCTGGAAAGGATCGGAAACGGAGAAGCCTCGGCGCGCGGCCCGGCTTCTCGAGAACCTCTCCCTCGCGGGACTTTGTCTTTGCGGCCTCGGAACGGCTATATGGCCCAAGAACGCCGGCCCGGCCAGGGAAGTCGTGCCCAGGGTTGTCGTCGATTCCACGCCCTCGCACGTCCTGAACACATTCAGCCCCGTGCGAGCGTTAGGCGCCGGCGTCGACCGGCTGAGGCCCGGAGCCGCCGATATCCTGCTCAACGAGCCTTTTCTGAAATACATCCTGTCCGCGGGCTGGCAGACCGTATCCTACCGCCAGAATACCGAGCTCCACGTGGAAGCATGGCATTGGAATCCCCGGGGCAGCTGGAGCGATCCCGCGGGCCGAGGGTATTTTACGGGCAGCTCCGAACCCGCGGAGATGATCCGCCATTCCTACGCTTACCCTCTCCCTCGCCGCGGCTTCACGCGGAACAGCGGCACCGAGCGCGGCTACTCCCGGCTGACCGACGGCAGCCTCGACACCTACTGGAAGAGCAATCCTTATCTGACCCGGGCATTTACCGGAGAAGACGACGCACTTCACCCTCAATGGGTGACGATCGACCTGGGAGAAAAAACGGAGGTCGGCGCGGTCAGGATCGACTGGGCCGAGCCCTACGCGCGGAGCTACCTAGTTCAATTCTGGACGGGCGAAGGCGATCCGCTGGAGGCTCCGACCGGCGGCGTCTGGCAGACGTTCCCGACGGGAAGGGTGACCGAGGGCCGCGGCGGCACGGTCACGCTGCCCCTGGCTTCGGAACCGATCCCGGCGAGGCACCTCCGCATTTGGATGACGGAGTCTTCCTATACGAGTCTCGGGTCGAGTCCGGCCGATCCCCGCGACAGCGCGGGCTACGCGATCCGGGAATTGTCCGTCGGGACCCTGTCCGCGGACGGCGGATTCCGGGACCTCGTCCGCCATTCTCCCGACGGGGGACAAACCGCGACGCTTTGCTCTTCCGTCGATCCCTGGCATGAGGCTTCCGACCTCGACGAAAAACTTGGCGATCAGGTCGGGTTCGACTTGTTCTACACCTGCGGCGTCACCCGCGGCCTTCCGGCGATGGTTCCGGTGGCGATGATCTACTCCACGCCCGAGGACGCCGCGGCCCAGATGGCCTATATCAAGAAGCGCGGATATCCCGTCTCCTATGTCGAACTGGGAGAAGAGCCCGACGGGCAGTACATGCTGCCCGAAGACTACGGCGCGCTCTACCTTCAGTTCGCCGCCGCCATTCACCGCGTCGACCCGGCGCTGAAGCTGGGCGGACCTTCTTTCGAAGGCGTGAACAGCGACGTGGAGGTCTGGCCGGACGCGGAAGGAAGGGTCTCCTGGCTGGGCCGGTTCATCGATTACCTGAAGGAGCGCGGACGCCTGAACGACCTCGCGTTCCTATCTTTTGAACATTATCCCTACGATCCTTGCCGTACGACCTGGGACGACCTCTACAACGAGCCCCGACTGATCAGCCACATCCTTCAAGTTTGGAGGGACGACGGGCTGCCGCCGGATCTCCCGATGTTCGTCACCGAGGTCAACCTTTCCTGGCAAAGCGGCCTGACGTTCGTGGATATCCTGGGAGGTCTTTGGTTCGCCGACTACACCGGGGCGTTCTTGACGGCCGGCGGAGACGCCAGCTATTTCTTCCATTACCTGCCGTCCCCGCTGCGGGCCGGATGCAACGACTCGTGGGGGACGTTCGGCCTATTCAACGTGGACGCGGACTATCGGGTGAAAGGATACCACGCCCAGTACTTTGCCTCGCGGCTCGTCTCCCTGGAGTGGGTCCAGCCCGTCGATGCGCCCCACCGGGTTTTCCGCGCTTCCAGCGACGTGCGAGACGCCGCCGGGAATTTGTTGGTCACGGCTTATGCCCTTGGGCGTCCCGAAGGACGGTGGTCGCTGCTCCTCATCAATAAAGACCGCGAAAACGCCCATCCCCTGAGGATCGCGTTCCATGACGCGGACGCGAAGCGTGATCGCTTCTTCTCGGGATCGGTGGATTTCATCACGTTCGGGGCCGGCCAATTCGAATGGCACCCCGACGGCGCTAAGGGCTACGCGCAACCGGACGGTCCCCCCGTCAAGGCTCACATCGCCGGAAAAACGGAGACCGTCTACGAGCTGCCGAAGGCCTCCATTACCGTCATCCGCGGCAAAATTGGAGCCTGAGGGGGCTCTCTATACCAAATGATTAAGGAGGAAACGGTGAATAAGAATTCAGCAGGGCGTTGGCTTGCCGTCGTCATCCTGGTTCTCATGGTCACGGTTCAAATCGCCGCTCAGGAAAAGGTGGATTTGCAAATGGTCCAGCGCATCCGTAAAGAGGGTCTCGAGAATTCCAAGGTCATGGACTACCTGAGCTATCTCAGCGATGTCTACGGCCCCCGCCTTTCGGAATCCCCCCAATACCGCAAAGCCGAGGTGTGGGTGGTGGGCAAGCTCACGGAGCTCGGCCTGGCAAACGCCAAAATGGAACCGTGGGGGACGTTCGGCCGAGGCTGGGAGCTTCAGAAGTTCTACGGCGCGATGATCTCTCCCCAGTACATGCCCCTGATCGCCTATCCCAAGGCGTGGACTCCCGGCACGAACGGAGTCGTCAAGGGAAATCCCGTCCTGGTCGACGTCAAGACGGTCCAGGAACTCGAAAAATACAAGGGCAAGGTCAAGGACGCCATCATCCTGACCCGCGGGGAACAGCCGCCCACGATCTCGTTCGACCCGGCCGCCGCCCGGCAGTCGGATGATGAGTTGAGGAAGCTCGTCCTCGCTCCCGAGCCGGGCGCCCTGCCGCCGGGCGCGCCCACCATTCAGGAGATGATGGCCCGTCAACAACTTCAGATGGCGCTGGCCAAGTTCTGCAAGGATGAAGGGGCGGCCGTCTTGCTCGAGCCCAGCCGGGGAAAGGACGGGACGGTCTTCGTCCAGGGCGGCGGGTCCCAGATGAAGGGCGCCAGCGAGCCTCTGCCCTCGGTCGTTGTCTCGGTCGAAGAATACAACCGGATCGTCCGCATCCTGAAACTGAAAGTTCCGGTTGAGATCGAGATCGAGGTCCAGGCCCGTTTCTTGGACGACGATCCGCAGGGCACGAACGTCGTCGCCGAGATCCCCGGCGTCGATAAGAAGCTCAAGGGCGAGATTGTCATGCTGGGCGGCCATTTCGACACCTGGCATGCCGGCACCGGGGCCACGGACGACGGCGCCGGCTGCGCCGTAGCCATGGAAGCCGTCCGGATTTTGAAGGCCCTGGGCGTCCAGCCCCGGCGCACCATCCGGGTGGCCATGTGGGACGCCGAGGAACAGGGACTCTTCGGCTCGCGGGAGTACGTCAAAAATCATTTTTACGACCGGGCCAAAAAAGAGAAAAAGCCGGAATACGACAAGCTGTCGGCTTATTTCAACTTCGACAACGGCAGCGGGAAGATACGCGGCATCTACGCCCAAGGCAACGTCGCGGCGGCCCCCATTTTTGAAGAATGGCTGAAGCCTCTTGCCGATCTCGGGGCGGCGACCGTGACGCTCCGCAACACGGGCGGCACGGACCACCTGTCATTCGACGGGGTCGGCCTGCCGGGGTTTCAGTTCATCCAGGATGACCTGGAATATGACACGCTTACCCATCATTCCAACATGGACGTTTACGACCATGTTTCGAGAGGGGACCTGATTCAGGCGGCGACGATCATGGCCTCGTTCGTCTACAACGCGGCCATGCGGGACGAGAAGCTGCCCAGGAAATTTTTCGACCCGAACGCGCCGCCCCGGGGCATGTTCTAAAAAGGTCCCGAGAGCCGCCCGCTCAGCGCAGCAGGCCGAGCTTTTCGAGGAGTCCGCGCAGCTCGGCCTTGCCTTTTTCGGGCACGTCGGCCAGCGGCATCCGGCACGCCCCGCCCTGGAATCCTTGGAGGTCGAGACAATATTTCAGGCCGGCGATGCCGTAGATCTCGGTCACGGCCCGGTTGAGCGGGATGAGGGCCTTCTGGATCTCGAAGGCCTGCTCCAGCTTTTTCTCCAGAATAAGGGTGTAGGCTTCCGCGCAGAGGCCCGGCGCGGCGTTGGCGACGGCCAGGATCGCGCCGCTCGCGCCCAGCGCCAGGGCCGGGATAAAAACGTTCCCCGAGCCGAGCAGATAGCTGAAGTCCGGCTTGACCATGAGGAGGACCTCGGCGATCATGGCCAGGTTGCCGCCGCTCTCCTTGAGGCCGACGATGTTGGGGTGGGCGGCCAGCTCGACGACGAGAGCGGTCTCGAGGGTGATCCCCGTGTTCTGGGGGATGTTGTAGACGATGACCGGGACGCGGCTGTGGTCGGCCACGGTCAGGTAGTGCTGTCGGAGCGCCTCGCGGTCCATCTTGGACTTGTAATAGGCGGGCGGGCGGACCAGGGCGGCATCGATCCCGAGCCCGGCCAAGCGATTGGTGAACTCGATCGTGAGCTTGGTCGATTCGCGGGCCGTCCCGGCGATGACCTTCGTTCCGGCCGCGGCCGACTCGCGGGCCGTCCGGACTAGGCGTTCGGATTCCTCGTCCGAGAGGAGGACGCACTCCCCGGTCGAACCCAGGACGACGAAGCCGGACAGGCTGTATTCGTTGTACTTGTGGATATTGTCCCGGAAGCGGTCGAGCGCGACGGCGTCGCCCGAGAAGGGCGTCGTCAGCGCCGGGAAGATTCCGAACAACGGGGTTTTCATGTCAAAAGACCTCCTGGCCGGTCGGCTGCGTTACCATTCGTCGTCGCCTTCGATCTCCCTGAGCTCCCGGTCGCTCATGCCGAAGAAATGGCCGATCTCGTGGAGGACGACCTCGCGGACCTTCTTCTTGATCTCCTCGTCGGTCCGGCAGATTTCCTCGATCGGCTCCTGGTAGATGACGATGACGTCGGGCGGCAGATTTCCGTAATAAGGGCCGCGATGCTTCATGGGGACGCCGTGGTAGAGTCCGAGCAGGGTTCGGCCGGGCGGGGCGTTCATCTCCCGCAGAGTCAGCTGCGCCGGCCGGGCCTCGACGATGACGGTGACGTTTTCGATGTATTTCTTGAATTTATCCGGGACCCGAGCCATGGCTTCTTCGACGAGCTTTTCGAATTTACCTCTATCCATGGGCGCTTCTAATCGCGCGTCATTTTTCGATACCCGTCCGGGCTCTGACGCCTTTCTTTGAGTAATGCCTGCGTTCCTTCATATCGGTCACAAGGTCGGCCCGGCGCACGACGGCCTGGGGCGCGAACCTTCCGGTCAGGACGACCTCCACGTCGGCCGGTTTCCGATCGAGGAAGGCGAGGACATCCCGCTCCGGGATGAGGCCCAGATCGACGGCGACGTTGACCTCGTCGAGGACGATGATCCGGTAACGGCCCGAGAGCATGGCCTTGAGGCAGCGGGCCAGTCCGCGCCTGGCCCGGTCGATGTCCTCGCGGTCGGGGTCCCCGTCGAGCCGGACGAATCCCCGGCGTCCGAACCTCTCGATGGTAAGAAGGGGGGAGAGACGCCGGGCCGCCTTCGTCTCGCCGGTCGGCCGGCCTTTCAAGAACTGGCCGATGTAGGTCCCCAAGCCGTGGCCGGCGGCGCGCAAGGCGAGGCCGAGCGCGGCCGTCGTCTTGCCCTTGCCGTCGCCGGTGTAGACTTGGACGTACCCTTTGAATTCGGATCGAGGCGACACGAAGGAATTGTATGGGAAGCTTCCGGGGGAGTCAACCCGGCGCGAGGGGGGGCTCTTCGGCGCGGGACAAGGCGGCCCTCCAAAGGCGTCGCCCTCTTATGTTATAATTCGGGCATGCTGGACCCCAAGTTCGTCCTGGAGAACAAGGACCTCATCCTGAGCAAGACCGCTTCCCGCGGCCTCCCCATCAATCTTGATGAATTCGTCCGCCTGTCCGAGGCTAAAAAGGACACCCTGCGCAAAGCCGAGGATCTCCGGGCGAAGAGGAACCAGGCGTCCGAACAGGTCGCCCGGCTCAAGCGGGAGAAGAAGGACGCCTCGGCCATCATAGCCGAGATGAAGGGCGTCGGGGATGAGATCAAGGTCCTCGATGACGAGCTCCGCCGCATCGAGGACGAGATCCGGCTGACTCTGCTCGTCATACCCAACCCGCCCCACGATTCCGTCACGATCGGCAAGGACGCCTCCGGGAACGTCGAGGTCCGGCGCTCCGGTGATCCCCCCCGTTTCGATTTCAGCCCGCTCGCCCACTGGGACATCGGCGCGAATTTGGGGATCCTCGATTTCGAGCGGGCCGCCAAGATCGCCGGCTCCCGGTTCGCCGTCTCCCTCGGACCCGGGGCGCGCCTCGAGCGGGCCCTGATCAATTTCATGCTCGACATCCACACCCGGGAGCGCGGCTTCAAGGAAATCCTCCCCCCCTTCATCGCCAACGCCGAGAGCCTGACCGGGACGGGGAATCTTCCCAAGTTCGCCGCGGACCTCTTCAAGATCGAGGGCGTCCCCTGGTATCTCATCCCGACGGCCGAAGTCCCTCTCACGAATTACCACCGGGACGAGATCCTCGAGGGAGCCGTCTTGCCCAAGCGCCTGGCGGCCTACACGCCCTGCTTCCGGAGCGAGGCCGGGTCCTATGGCAAGGACATCCGCGGCTTAATCCGCCAGCACCAGTTCAACAAGGTCGAGATGATGATCTTCAGCCTTCCCGAGACGTCTTTCGACGAGCTCGAATGGCTGACGGCGAGCGCCGAGGAGGTCCTGCGGCGTCTCGGCTTGGCTTACCGGGTCGTCGCCCTCTGCACGGGCGACATGGGCTTCGCGAGCATGAAGACCTACGACCTGGAGGTCTGGATGCCGTCCCGGAACGGCTACCTGGAGATATCCTCCTGCTCGAACTGCGGCGATTTCCAGTCCCGGCGGGCCAACATCCGCTTCCGGCGCGAACCCAAGGCCAAACCCGAGTTCGTTCACACCCTGAACGGATCGGGGCTGGCCGTGGGCAGGACCGTCAGCGCCATCCTGGAGAACTACCAGAGGTCCGACGGCTCGGTCGTCGTTCCCGAGGCGCTCCGTCCCTACATGGACGGCCTGGACCGGATTTCCTAGCCCGTTATAGGGGATGGGCCTCGGGCTTGCGGCCGGTCCGGCCGGCAAGTACAATAGCGCTGCGGAGGGATGGCCGAGTGGTTTAAGGCGGCGGTCTTGAAAACCGCTTTCCGGGTTCCCGGAACGGGGGTTCGAATCCCTCTCCCTCCGCCAGAGAACGGCGCGTTTGCTTCCCGCCCGAAACATGCTAAAATAGCACCGCTTTTCAGGCCGCGGAGAGGTGCTGGAGTGGTCGATCAGGAGCGCCTGCTAAGCGCTTGTCTCGGCTTAAACCGGGACCGCGGGTTCGAATCCCGCCCTCTCCGCCAGTTCTCTTCCGCTCGGCTTGTCTAACCCGGCCTTTTTCGCTATCATTAAAAGATTAGGAGTGATTCCGATTCGCCGTTGGACGCTGGCACCCCTTGTCTTTGGTCTTGGAACTTGGATCCTGGCGTCTGTCCCGGCCCTCGGGCAGGAAGAGGAGAACCTCTTCTAAGATGCGGCCCTTACGCGTTCTCATTTTTGTTTTGCTCCTGGGGCCGCTCATCCGGGCCCAGGAGATGACCATCCCGGCCGATCTCCAGTACGACCTTCTGATCAAGGTCCTGACCTTCGACCGCAATCTCCGGAGCCGGGTCGGCACCGAGATCGTCATCGGGATCGCCTACCAGACGGCCGTCCGCGAATCCATCGTCGCCAAGGACGCCCTCCTCGACGCCATCCGGACTTCGGGGGCGTCGCCCTGGAACGACCTGCCGGTCCGCGCCGTCGTCATCGAACTCGGAGATCCGAACGACCTGGCCAAGATCTTCGGCCGCGAGGGGATCGACATCCTTTATATCGCGCCCCTCCGGGCGTTCGACGTCAGGGCCATTATCCCCGTTTGCAACGCCAAACGGGTCCTGAGCTTCACGGGCGTCCCCGAGTACATCGCCGCGGGGGTCTCGGTCGGGTTCGATATCAAGGAGGACAGGCCCGAGATTCTGGTCAACCTGGCCAGCGCCCGCCTGGCCGGGGCCGACTTCAGTTCAAAGCTGCTGAGGCTCGTTCGCCTAGTCGAGGAATAAATGAGAGTCATATCCGCGCTTTCATTCATCGTCCCCCGCCGGATCAACATCAAGCTCATTCTCGTCCTGATGCCCCTCGTCCTGGCTTTCAGCCTGCTGATCGTCCTGATCGGCCCGCGCTATGTCCGGATGCAGGCCATACGCGACATCGAGGACAAGTCGATCAGCATCGCGGAGATGACGGCTTACAGCCTGGCCCCGGCCGCCTACCTCAACGACCGGCCGACGATCGACGAAGTCATCTCCAGCGTCCGGAAGAACCCCGACCTGGACTACCTGGTCATCACGGACGGCTCGAATCGGCCGTCGGCCTCCTACGGCTTGGAGGCCGCCCTCCGGGCCCGCTACCTGGAAATCGAACGGGCCGCGATTTCGCCCGACGGGCTGGATTACGGCGTCCGAGTCCCGATCGTCTACAACGCTAAAAGAATGGGCGATCTCCACCTTGGCTTTTCCATGAAGAAGATCTACGATTTCGTCGCGGACCTCAAGAGGACATTGACCCTGGTCGGATTGGCTTTCTTCGTCATCGGGCTCGCCGCCGTCTTCCTGATCAGCACCGTCATCACGCGACCCCTTCGCCGTATGGCCCAGACCGCCGGCCAGATCGCCGCCGGAGACCTGACCCGGCGGGCCGACATCTCCTCCCGGGACGAATCGCGCGAGCTGGCCAGGTCCTTCAACACCATGGTCGACCGCCTCGAAACGGCCCGCCGGACCCTCGAGCAGAGGGTCGAGGAGCGAACCCGGGAAATGAAAACGGTCGCCGACGCCCTCCGCGATAGCGAGGAGCTGTTCCGGAGCATGGTCGAATCTCTGGGAGAGGGCGTTGGGATCGTAGGGCCCGACGAGAAATTCGTGTTCGCCAACGCGGCCGCCCACGAGATTTTCGGGCTGTCCGAGGGCCGGCTGGCCGGCCGCGGCCTGGAGGAGTTCACCACGGCCGACCAGTTCGCGCTGATGCGGGAGCAGACCAAGGCCCGCCAACAAGGCCAGAAGACGAATTATGAGCTTGATATCACGTCGGCCGACGGGAAGCGCCGCACGCTCCTTCTCTCGGCCATTCCGCGCTTCAATCGGGCCGGGGCCTTCGCCGGAAGCTTGGGCGTCTTCACCGACATCAGCGAGCGGAAGCGGATGGAAGCCTCCACCCGGGAGGCCAACGAACGGCTCAAGCTGAGCGTCAAGGAGCTGGAGGCGCGGACGACGGAAATGACGCTCCTCAGCGAGTTATACGACGCCTTCCAGAGCTGCAAACAAGAAGACGAAATCTACAAGTACACCGTC
Organism: Candidatus Aminicenantota bacterium; assembly: GCA_963702005.1. GTDB lineage: Bacteria > Acidobacteriota > Aminicenantia > Aminicenantales > JAFGBC01 > JAFGBC01. The sequence goes on along the minus strand of OY969696.1, from coordinate 3,349,877 downwards.
CAGTTCGCCCAGAAGCTGTTTCCCAAGACCAGCGGCGCTCTCTATATCTTCAAGGCGTCCCGGAACATGCTCGAGACGGTCGCCCGCTGGGGCGAGGCGGCTCCGGCGCAGGACTTCATCGTGGAGGACGATTGTTGGGGCCTGCGCCGGGGGAAAGCCTATGTCATGGATGACCCTTCATCCCAACTTCCCTGTCGGCACGTCGAGCAGGCCGGCCGGACGCCCTCCGGCTACATTTGCGAACCCCTTATCTCGGGCGGCCAGATGATGGGACTCCTCTATATGGAGGATATGACGGCCGCGCCCGTTTCGAAGGCCGATTTGGCCCGGAGACTCAAGGTCCAGCTCGCGGCGAACTTCAGGGAGCGGATCTTGCTCGGTCTCAGCAACCTCCGCCTGAGCGAGAAGCTCGTCCAGCAGTCCATCCGGGATCCCCTGACAGACCTGTTCAACCGGCGCTACATGGAGGAGACCCTCGAGCGCGAGATGTTCCGGGCCACGCGGGCCCAGCTGCCGCTCGGCGTCATCATGATCGACATCGACCACTTCAAGAGTTTCAATGACAACTACGGCCACGAGGCGGGGGACGTCATGCTCAAGGCCATCGCCAAGTTTCTCCAGGATCAGGTTCGCCGAGAGGACATCGCCTGCCGCTACGGGGGCGAGGAGTTCACCCTGATCATGCCCGGCGCCGCTCTCTCGATCGTCGTCTCCCGGGCCGAACTGCTCGTGAAGCAGGCCGAGCTGCTTCAAGTCCCCTTCTCCGCTCAGACGCTCGGGCCGGTGACGCTCTCCTTGGGCGTCGCCATGTTCCCCGAGCACGGCCGGACGGGCGGCCTCGTCCTTCAGGCCGCGGACGAGGCTTTGCTCACGGCCAAACGCGCGGGCCGGAACCGGGTCGTCGTCAGCGACCGCTGACCGAAAGAGCGCCTGCCCGGCGCGGCGCCGGTTGTCAACGTTTTCCTTTCTGGTCTCGTCTTACTCCATGGACCCGAAGCCGGGAGGGTGAGGCGAAATTCGAACGCATCTGAAAACCAAAAGGATCAAAGCCATTATCACTGCCGCGGCGGTTGCGGCCGCGGCGATTGGGGCCGCGCTGGCGGTTATCCCGTTGGCTCACAATCGCAGCCAAAATGTATCTATGGGAAGGCAATGGGCGGGCCTCTTGAAAAAGCACCCTGCCTTCTCGGCCAAGCGGCCGGGCTATCCCGTCGACGTGAATTTCCATTACGCCGCTCCAACGGATGGCAATCTCGGAAAACTGCGGGACAGGTACGATCTGGAAACGGTCGGCGGCCAGGGTTCCGAAATAGATCGTATCATCAACCTGACGAATTGGGTGTATCAACTGACCGGGCATGCGAATGAACCCGAAATCCCGAAGGAGTTGAACGCGTTCAATTTAATCCGTTTGGCGAAAGTCGAACACATGCTGATCAATTGTTACATGAAGACGGTCATCCTGAACGAGGTTTTCCTCGCCATGGGATTCTCGTCCCGCCAGACGCACCTCTTGCCCCATTCGAACGAGGAGGATGAAAGCCATTTCATCACGTCGGTTTACTCGCGCACGCTTGGGAAATGGATTCTCATGGACCCGGATTTCGGTGTCTATGTGACGGATGAAAAGGGAAACATTCTGGGGATAGCGGAAATTCGAAGCCGTCTGATAGCGGGCGAACATTTGGCGGTGAAGGCCGTGGACACCGGCAGAAGTCGCTTCGCGAAAGCCTGGGCGAATTTGAGGAACTTCATCGAGGGAGCGGACTATATCTGGTTCCTATCGGATTTCATCTTCAAGATTCGATGTCCGCAGGACAGCCTGTTCGACCAACAATCGAAAGCGAACAAGGTGTATTTCGAATTGATCCCCGACGGGTATCGCGAGGAGCTTCTGCAAGAACCCGAAACAACCAAAAGAGGAAATAAGATCGTTTACATCAACGATGAGGGATTGTTCTGGCAGAAACCCGCTCAAATTCCCTATTCCGAGGGCATCGATCCGAAGATCCCGGCCCGATCTTGCTCCCCTTTGGGTTATTAGGGGTCGCTTCAGTCGCGCCGGGATCTCCCCGGCTGTCGCCATGCCTTGACTTTTAAGAGGAGGTCTTTTAACATTCTTCCGGCCGTGATGCCCCCAGCCATAGCTACTCAACTCGATCCCGGCTCCCATCCTTTTCTAGTTCTAGTAATAGGAGGACTCCGTTGAAGCTAAGCCCGCTCTTGAAGCTCTTCCTTCTCGCCCTGATCTCGGCCGGATCGGTCGGCTGTGCGCGCGGGCCCCTATCGCGGGACGCCCGCGCCGAGGTCCTGGCCGCTTTCCAGGATCCGCCGGCCGAATTCCGGAGCGCGCCGCTCTGGGTCTGGAACGACCGGGTGACCGATGCGGCCATCGACGACGAGCTGGCCGACTTCAAGGCCAAGGGGATCGGCGGCGTCTTCGTGCATCCCCGGCCGGGATTGATCACGCCCTACCTGACCGAGGAATGGCTCGGCCTCTTCCGCCACGCCGTCGAGAGGGGAAAGGCGTTGGGGATAAAAGTCTGGATCTACGACGAAAACTCCTATCCGTCGGGGTTCGCCGGAGGTCACGTCCCGGCCCGGATCCCGGATGCCGTCCGGACCGGCCTCCGGATGAAGCGCTACGCGGCGCTCCCCGCGCCGTTCCCGACTCCGCCCCTTCTCATTCTGCGCGCCTCGGGAGCCGGCTTCGAGGACGTGACGAATCGGGCGGGCCGGGAGGACCTCGGTCCCGGAGAGTATTTCGTCTTCGACCTCGATCCCCAGAAGCCGAGTCCCTGGTACGGGGGATTCACTTATGTCGACCTGATGAGACGAAACATCACCGAGACCTTCCTCGATGTGACCCTCAACGCCTACAAGCGCGCCTTCGGCGCCGAGTTCGGCGGCGTCGTACCGGGCACCTTCCAGGACGAAGCCGAGATCTCTCCGGCCGGGGGGGAGGACGTCGTCAACTATACGCCGGCCCTGTTCGACCGGTTCGAATCCCGCTGGGGCTACGACCTCAGGCTCCGACTGCCGTCCCTGTTTGAGGAGCGGGGTGACTGGAAGCGGGTCCGCCACAATTTCTACCAGACCCTCCTCGAGCTGTTCGTCGAAAACTGGGCGATTCCTTACTACGATTACTGCACGGCCAACAACCTCGCCCTGACCGGCCATTACTGGGAGCACGAGTGGCCGATCCCGCGCTCCGTCCCCGATAGTATGACGCTCGCCGCTTACGCCCAGGTTCCCGGGGTCGACATCCTGATGAACGATTATCAGACGGATCCTCACGCCCAGTTCGGGAACGCCCGGGCCGTCCGGGAAATCCGAAGTATCGCCAACCAGCTCGGCAGGGCGCGGACCCTGTCCGAGACCTACGGCGCGAGCGGCTGGGACCTGACCTTTTGCGATCAGAAACGGATCGGCGATTGGGAATACGCCCTGGGCGTCAACCTTCTCACCCAGCACCTTTCCTACATGACGATCATGGGCGCCCGCAAGCGCGACCATCCGCTGTCCTTTTCCTACCACGAGCCCTGGTGGCCCGACTACAGCCTCCTGGCCGACTACTTCGGCCGGCTTTCGGTCGCGATGGTCAAGGGACGGCAGGTCAACCGGGTCCTGGTCCTCGAACCGACAACCACGGCCTGGATGTACTATTCGCCGGAGAAAGCTTCGGCCCGTCTCGACGAGCTCGGCCGCAGCTTCCAGGACTTGGTCCTCGGCCTCGAGGCGGCCCAGGTTGAATACGACCTGGGGGCCGAAGCCGTCTTGAAAGGCCGCGCCGAGGTCGGTGGGGGAGCCCTGGCGATCGGCGAGTGCCGCTACGAGCTTGTCGTACTTCCGGCCGGTATGGAGAACCTCGCCGCGGAGACGGCCGACCTCCTTGACAACTATCTACACCGGGGAGGTCAAGTCCTTTGCCTGGGCGAACCTCCCGGCCTCGTCGACGGGACGCCTTCGGACCGGATGGGGAAACTCGCCTCCCGCTACGAGCGGCAGTGGACCGTCGCTTCTCCGGCCGGAGCCGCTGAGTCGATCGCTAAGCTCAATCCCCAGGGCATCGTCTTCAATCAGGACCGCGACGGTTCAAGCCTCCTTTTCCACCAGAGGCGCCATCTCAAGGACGCCTGCCTCGTCTTCCTGGCCAATACGAGCCCGGACCGAAGCGCCTCCGGGACCTTTGTCATGCACGGCCGGAGCGTGGAGGCCTGGGATCCGTTTACGGGAACGGTCAGCGCCCGGCCCGCGGCCCGGGACGGCGACAACCTCACGGTCGGCTATGATCTTCCTCCGGCCGGAAGCCTTCTCCTCTGCGTCCTTGACGAAGCCGCCTCGAAGCCGGCTTCTCCCGAGACGCCTCCCGAGTGGAGTGAGCTCGCGGCCGAAGGGGAGGTCAAGGTCGAGGCCCTAGAGCCCAATGCCCTGACGCTCGATTTCTGCGACCTGACCCTCGACGGCAAGACCGACAAGGACCTCTATTTCTACGAAGCCCAGCTCAGGACCTTCCGCCGGAACGGCCTGAACCGAAACCCCTGGGACAGCGCCGTCCAGTACAAGACGAACATCCTGGACCTGGACCGTTTCCCGGCCGATTCGGGTTTCGAAGCGACATTCCGTTTCACGACCGGCCGCGGGGCGGACCTGAGGTCGGTTGAAGCCGTCGTCGAGCGGCCAGGACTTTTCCGGGTTTCCGTCAACGGCCGGGCCATCGAACCCGAGAGAAACCGCTGGTGGCTGGACAAGGCCTTCGGCGTATTCGCGGTCGGACCGTTCCTGAAGGAGGGCGAGAACCGGCTGGTCCTTAAGGCCCGTCCTTTCACCATCCATAGCGAACTCGAGCCCGTCTACCTTCGGGGCCCTTTCCGGGCCGTTCCCCGGGACAAGGGGTTCGGGCTCGAGCCCGCCGCGCCGCTCGGGCTGGGCGCTTGGTCGGACCAGGGCTGGCCGTTCTACTCGGATCGGGTGAGGTATACAAAAACATTCCGGATTCCCGAATCCGGCGCAAATAAGGCGAGTCTTAAGGTCAAGCTCGGCCGCTGGCAGGGCGCCCTGGCTGAGGTCCGATTGGACGGCAAGCCGGCGGGCCTCATCGCATTCCCGCCCTACGAGCTCGACTTGGGGACCGCGCTCGGGCCGGGCATTCATGAGGTCGAGGTCGTCGTCTGTGGGACTCTCAAGAACCTGCTCGGACCCCACCACAACGGCCCGCCCGTCGGCAGCGCTTGGCCCTCGAATTTCCAGAAATCGCCTCCGGGCGGGCGGCCGTCCGGGTCCGAATACGACCTGCGGCCCTACGGCCTGATCGAGGATTTCAAGCTTCTGACCGGGAGGGGTAAGTGACGATCCGGCCCGGTTTCGACAACGAGCGCTACCTCCGGGAACAGACGGCCTCCATCCTCGAGCGCGTCCGGCGCTTCGGCAACAAGCTCTACCTCGAGTTCGGCGGGAAGCTCATGTTCGACCACCACGCGGCCCGCGTCCTCCCCGGCTACGACCCCAACGTCAAGATGCTGCTCCTGCGCGAGCTCAGGGACCAGGCCGATATTCTTCTCTGCATCTACTCCGGCGACATCGAGCGGCGCAAGGTCCGGGCCGATTTCGGGATCACCTACGACGTCGACGCCCTCAAGATGATCGACGATCTCGCCGAGTGGGGGCTGAACGTCCTGGGCGTGGTCATCACCCGCTTCGACGACCAGCCGGCCGCCACGATCTTCAAGAACAAGCTCGAGCGCCGGGGCATCAAGGTCTACATGCACGCCTTTACCAAAGGATATCCGACCGACATCGATATGATCGTCTCCGACCAGGGCTACGGCGCCAACGAGTACATCCCCGGCCGTAAGCCCCTGGTCATCGTCACCGGACCAGGACCCGGCAGCGGCAAGCTCGCGACCTGCCTGTCCCAGCTCTACCACGACTGGAAGCGCGGATTGTCGTCGGGCTACGCCAAGTTCGAGACCTTCCCGATCTGGAACCTGCCCCTCAAACACCCCGTCAATGTCGCTTACGAGGCGGGCCTCAAGCGCTTCGGCGTCAACCTGACCAGCGATCCCAATTTTTCCACCAAGAGCCTGGCGGACTACTGATGACAAAGAAGAAGACCGATATAAAGCTATGCCCCGGCGCTGGTTCCTACGCCCTGGGCGCGGCCGTCCGTCCCGGGCGGACCTTTCCGCAACTGCGCGCTGAGCCCAAGCCGCTCCGGAAAACGGTTTGGATGGTCCTCCTGACCGGAGTTTTGTATGCCCTGACGGCGGCCGGTTTCGGCCTGGCCGGGTCCCTGCCCATGGTTCCCCTCTTCATCCCGCTCGCCCCCGAGAACTATCATTTCTGGGAGATGGCCTTCATCCTGCCGCTCGTCGTCATCGGCTGGCTCCTGGTCTCGGCCGCGGCGAAGGCCTTAGGATGGGTCCTGGGCGGAAAAGGGACGTTCCGGGCGACGGCGGCTTCGCTGGCCCTTGCCTGGAGCATTCCGCTTCTCTTTGTCTGGCTGTTCGAGACGGCTATCGCCGTTCTCATGCTCTTAGGGCTGGGGCAGCGGGAGTTTGTGGACCTCGTCTCCGCGCCGGGGCCCTGGCAGGCGGTTTTTCTCGGCTATCACGTCCTGGGGGCCGTTTGGCTCTGGTGGCTGAACATGCGGGCCCTGGCTTCGGTCCAAACGCTCCGCTGGGGGAAGGCTATCCTGGCCGGGACTTTGACGACGGCGCTGTTTCTGCTTCTCCTCATAGTCTTCGTGAGATGAACGGATCGCCAAGGAGGCTCGCCATGGGAAATCGTTTGGCCGCATGGGGGGGTACGCTGACCGCCATCGTCTGCTTGGCCTTTTGCGCCGACCTCCCTCGATTATTTGAAAAGGAGCTCATGCGCTTTCCCGCCGACAGCCTTGAAGGCGTCGTCGCGCCCTACGGGGTCGAGTTCGACCGGAACGCCTCGAGCGACGGCAAGGGTTCGCTCAGGATCAAGGCCGATCTCCCGGGATTCGTCCAGCTCTATAAGATCGGCGATATCGACGTCGAGAACGCCATCCTCGTCTACAAGGCCAAGCTCCGCGCCGAGAAACTCGAAGGACAAGCTTTCCTCGAGATGTGGGTCGGTTTCCCGGGAAAGGGCGAATATTTCTCGCGCGGCCTCCACAAGACCGTGACCGGGACGACCGGCTGGAAAGCGGCCGAGGCCATCTTCAACCTCAACAAGGGCGAGAATCCGGACCGGGTCAATCTCTATCTGACCATCCAGGGCAAGGGAACGGTCTGGATCGACGACATCCGGCTCGTCAAGCGGCCCCGCTGACGAGAGGAATATAGCGCATGAAAAGGCGGGCGTTCTTCGAGGCCCTGGGAACGGGAGGCTTGGGATCGGCCTGGGCGCTGCGGGGACCGCGACGGGCCGGGTCCCTCCCTTCCCGAAGCCCCGAATTTCCGCCTGAGCCCGGCCGGACCTACGGCCGTGGAAGCCTGGATCCCCGGATCGAGGTCGACCTCGGACTTATCGGCTGGAACCTCGGCCGGGTCAGGAGTAAGGCGAATGTTCCGATTATGGCCGTGGTGAAGGCCAACGCCTATGGCCATGGTCTCGTCGAAGTGGGGGCTTATCTCGAGCGCCGCGGAGCGGAGGCCTTGATGGTCGGGAAGCTGGATGAAGCCCTCCGGCTCCGCGAAAACGGCGTCCGCTGTCCCGTGTTGAACTTCGGCCCGATCGGCCCGGCCGACGCGCCGGAGATCGTCCGGAACGGCATCACCCAGTCCGTTTCGACCGACGACGTCCTCTTCCTCGAGGAAGAAGCGGCCCGAGCCGGCCGAACCGCTTCGGTCGATGTCCATATCGACACCGGCATGAATCGCTTCGGAATCCCCTGGGACAGGGCCTTTCCCTATGTCGAAAAAACCGCCCGCCTCGACCACGTCAAGATCAAGGGCGTCTCGACGGTTTTCACGGAAGATCCCGAGTTCGACCGAGAGCAGCTCCGGCGATTTTTGGACGTCTGCGCGATGGCCGAGAAGCGGGGGATCGACGTCGGTCTCCGGCATGCGGCCAGCAGCGCCGCCCTCTTCGCCGGCTCCGAGTTCAGTCTCGATATGATCAGGCCCGGCATCACGCTCTATGGATACTATCCCAACGCCCGGACGCGCAAAGAGGACGCCCTCGGGCTGAGGCCCGCGCTGCGGCTGACGGCCCGGGTGACCTTCATCAACGACCTGGCGGTCGGCGAGACGATCTCCTATCTCCGCGTTTATAAAGCCGAAAGGCCGATGCGCGTTGCCACGGTCGGGATCGGCTACTCGGACGGATATCCGCCCGGGGCGGGCGGCAAGGGCGCCGTCCTGATCGGGGAGAGGACCTATCCCGTCCTTCCCGCCGTGACCTCGAACCACATCATGGTCGATCTCGGAGACGACCGGTCGGTTCGAATCGGAGACGAAGTTGTCCTCATCGACAACAGGAAAGAAACGGGCGTCGCGGCGGACGCGCTTGCCGAAAAGACCGGCCTGTCCGACTATCGGTGGCTGATCGGACTCAACCCGCACGTCCCGAGGTTTTTCAAGCCCGGCTCATCCCCCCCGTCTCCGCCGGATGATGGCGTGTTCTAGATTATGACCGGCCTTTGACGAGGACAATCAGCGTTTCCAGGGCCCGGATGTCGCCGCTTTCGCCCAGCGCGCGAATGGCGGCCTTCCTGACGGCGGGATTGGAATGGGTCTTGGCGATCGAGATGATGAGCGGCAACCCTTCGTCCGCCGGAAGCTCGGACAGGGCGTCCACGGCGCTCTCCTGGACTTCACTGTCCGGGTCGTCGCGGCTGACTTCGTCCAGCGCCGTCACGGCCTTGCGGGAGGCGATTTCGGCAAGCGCTGAAAGGGCGTCCTCGCGGAGACGCCTATTCCCGGCGTGGAGCGCGATATCGATGACGACGTCCTCGGCCGATTCCATCTCCGACTCCGCGAGTCCCGATAAGGCCTGGCTGCGGACCTCGGCCGAAGGGTCGGTCCGGGCCGCCCTTTTCAGGATGACGACGGCCCGCTCGTCGCGCTGCTCGCCCAGATAGGAAGCCGCCTCCCCGCGCAACGCGTCCCGCCCCGGGCCGTTGAGGACCTTATCCAGGAACGGAACGACCAAGTCCGGACTGTCATGAAGTCCGATCGCGTCGAGGACGTCCCCTCTCAACGCGGCGCTGGGCATCCGGTCGTAGAGTCCGGTAAGATATAAAACGCTGTCATCGTCCCGGGCGGGGCCCAGCCAGAACAAGGGAAGGCCCTCCAGGTCGAAGCGAAGCGAGAGATTGCCGAGCGAGACTTCGACCGGACCCCCGTCAGCGGAAGAATGATATTTCATCAAAACGCCCAGGTCCTTCCAAATTTTCCTCTCGGGACCCCGCCCCGGGCGGGACCGGGCCAGGGCTTCCTCGGCCGCCCGCCTGACAACCTCTTCGTCCGGGACGGGCTTCGCCGGAGGCGGGGAGGGGGAGATGAGCGCTTCAAGCGTCGGCCGGTCCCGCCGCGGCCAACTTTCGAAACGGCCGATGAAGGAGCGCGCGCCCATGAGCCGGCGGAAGCTGTAGGCGATCCAGAATCCGTCCTTGAGGGAAAGCCGTTTGGCTTCAGCGACGGCCCAAACGATCCGTTCCGGGAGCGGGGATTCCGGGCGAGGATGCCGCAGGACAAGGGAGGCGCTGGGGGCGGCCTCGACCGCCACCAGCGCCGTGAGGAGCACGCCCCCCAGAATCGGAAACAGGGAGCGACGGAGCACGGATCCCTCCCTCAGAGGGCGCCGTCGGAGTTTTTATTCCTGAGGATCTCCATCAGGGCCTCGCGGGCTTTGGGAGTTTTGATCTCCCCCAGCGAGGCGACGGCCGCCGTCCGGACCGAGAGGTCTTTGTCGTTCTTGGCCACGTTCAGCAGGATGGCCACCGAAGCGTCGGTCTTGATCTCGCCCAAGGCGTCGACGGCCGTCTCGCGCAAAGCCGGATCCGGCTCGTCCTTGAGGAGGCCGCGGATGAAGTCGATGGCTTGTTCCTTCTTTTCGTCGATCAGGTCGGAGATGGCTTCTCGCTTGGCCTCCGCCGATTTCGCTTTCCGGTAGATCTCGACGTAGAGCTTTTCCTTGTCCGCCTTCTCCAGGCCGCCCAGGGCGGAGACGGCCTCGCGAGCGATCTTATCGTCGGGTTGGTTGATGGAGATGTCGAGAAGGAAGTCGACGGCTCCCGCCCCGCCCAGTTCGGCGATGGCGTCCAGGGCGGAGCTGCGCAGGTCTTCCTCCTTGGCTTTCTGGAAGATGTCCTTAAGAGCGGCGAAGGCCTCCGCTCCCTTGCGTTCGGCGATGAAGCCGACGGCCCGGCTCCGGATCGTTTCGTCCGGGTCGGCCAGTGCCAGATCGCGCAGCGCGGTCAGGCTCAGCCCGTCCTTTCGCTCGGCCAGCCCCTCCAGGGCGGCCTCGCGGATTTCGGTCGTTTTGACATCCTTGAAAATCTGGGAGAGGGCCTCCAGCGAGTCCGGGCCCTTCATCTCGCCCAAAGCCTCGACGGCCTCCTGGGCGAGCGCGACCTGGGTCTCCGCTGAGGGGTCGGCGCCGGTGGCCAGCTTCTTGATGATGGGAATGACTTGAGGATCGTTCTGATCGGCCAGGACGCGAATGGCCGCTTCCTGGGTTTCGCGGTCTCGTGGGGAAGCGGCGATCTGACGGAGGAAATCCGAGGAATCCCGGCGGTCCCCCAGCGCTTCAACGGCGTCGCGGCGGATCTCCTCGTCGAGCTCCTTGAGGATGATTTCTTTGAGCTTGGCCAGGGCCTGGGAGGATTCATCCTCGGCCAGGATGCGGGCGATCTCGGAACGGACCCGCCGGCTCGTGCTTTGGTCGTAAAGGCCGATGATCGTCTCCCGGGCCTTTTCGTCGTTCCGGTCGGCCAGGGCGTAGAGGGCGGCCAGGGCGACCTCTTCGTCCTCGTCTTTCTGCATGGATTCGATGACGGCCTCATACTCGTGGCGGCCGGCCGCGGCCAGGGTGCGGCCGATCCGGACCAGGTTGGCCCGGGCGTCGTCCGCCCATTCGCTGGAAGGATTGTCGTCGATGAACGACTTGTAGCACTTGAAGGCGGCCTCCTGCGAGGCGCCCTTCTTTTCCAGGAGATAGCACTGCCAATAACGGGCATCGTCGTTCCAGCGGCTTTCGGGATAGGCCTTGAGGAAGTCGGCGAGGGCCTTCTCGGCCTCGGTCCATTTCTCGGCCAGGATGAAATTGTAGGCCTGCTGGTAGGCCTTGGCGTCGTCGGTCTGGATGTCGGCCGGGGCCGGGCCGGGGACGGGCCGGACGGCCGCGGACAGCCCCAGGCCGAGTCCGGCCAGAAGGGCGATTCCGAAAAGATGCTTGACGGCATTGCGAAACATGGATGACCTCCGTTTATTCATGATTTAGACGGCCGATTTGACCTTGGGAAAGGCGGATCCGCCGCCCCGGCTCCCGGCGCCGGCGGTTTTGTCCAGCCGCATTTGGCTGAGGTTGATCTGGAAGATGAGCCCCTGATTCTGGACGCCGAGTTTGATGATGTCGACGGCCGATGAATCGCTCTTTGATTCGAGGTTGGCGATCTGGAGAAGGATGACCTCCAGGTCGGAGATCAGCCGGGCCAGCCGCCGGTCCTCCGGCCCCGCGCTTTGTTCCAGGCCTCTTTTCAGGACAGCCGCTTCTTTGATCAGCTGGTCCGAAACTCTTTTTTGGCGGACGAGGTCCAGGGCGGCGGGGTCGTCGGCGGCGTCCCGGTTGACGAGGGCGATCAGAAGGACCTTTGACCGGTCGAGGTAGCGGGAGGCGCCGTCGATCAGCGCGTCGTGGGAGGCATAGGATACGAAGCCCCCCTTATCCTGGGAAGCCCTCGGGACGGTCGAGACGGGTCGGCCCAGGAAGAAGCGGCCGATGGCCGCCCCAGCGGCAAGAAGGACGACCGCCGACGCCGCCGTCCAAGCCCACTTGGGGACGAAGCTCAGAAAGCCTCGGCCGGCTGTTTTCGCCGCGGCGGGAATCGGACCGCCCCGTCGCTCGCGCTCGAGGCGGCGTTCAAAACCCGTCCAATAGCCGTCCCAGAACTCCGGCCCGGGATCGGGAACTTCGTGCCGGTCCATGATTTTCAAGGTCCGGGCGGCGGCCTCGTATTCGGCGGCGCACTTCGGACACGAGGAAAGATGGTCCTCAAGGGCTTTCCGGTCCCGGGGGGGAAGTTTTCCGTAGAGGGCTTCGACAAACCGTTTCTTGAACCAAAGGCATTTAATCATGGGCGGCCTCCGTCGTCCGGGTGGAATCGATCGATCCCAGCGTTTTCTGGAGTTTCCGGATGGCCCTGAACAGGTAGCTCTTGACGGCGCCCGGGCTGACCCCCAAGGTTTCGGCGATCTCCTTGAGGTCAAGGTCATGGTAGTGCCGCAGGATGAAGGCGGCCCTTTCCCTCTCGGAGACGGCCTTCAAGGCGCTCTCGATTCTCAGGCCCAGCAGCCGGGATTCGGCCTCCCGGGCCGGGTTCCGTCCCGAGACGACCTCCCAGCGGGCCGCGAACTGGGCCGGGTCGTCGATCCTGACTTTCCTGTAATCGGCAGGAACCAGCCGCTTACGCCTGAGGTGGTCGATGGCGGCGTTCGCGGTGATCCGGTACACCCAGGAACTCAGCTTAGCGGTCTTGTCGAAGGTCCCGATCGACCGGAAGATTTTCACGAACACCTCCTGGGAGATATCCTCGGCGTCGGCATGGTTTCCCGTCATCCTGTAAGCCAGGCCGTAGACGGGCTTCTTATGGCTTTCGAGGAACTCCCTGAAGGCGGCGGGATCGCCCCGGGACAGCCGGTCGGCCAGAAGGGCATCATCGCCAGGGTTCATTTCGACTCCATATTCTTTTAGACGGAGGCCGGGATGACCGGGTTGGCACAGGATATGCTTAGGCGCGAAAAAAATTTAAAGAGGCCGGCCGAACCCGGCCCGAACCCTTGAGCGCGAGCGCGGGCGCCGCCGCGGAAGGGGAAGCGTCCCCTTCCCGAGGCCGATCCGCCCGTTACAGATGCGTGAAAGGATACAGGTCCGAAATGATGTCCGACCCTCTTTGAATATAGATGTTGTAGCTCCCGGCGGGATTCCCCGGAACCTGCGCTTGGATATGGGTGTTGCCCCAGCTGACGATGGAGAAGGTATAGGAGCCGAGCTTGAGGACGTTCGATCCCTGAGTGGCCCCGAAGGTCCATCCGTAGATGTCGATGGTGGCTCCCGTCGCCCCGCTAGCGGGCGTCACCTGATCGATATGGATCAGGAACCTCTGGGTATGCGTGTTGGAGATGACTGTCGTGCCTTCTTGGATGGCGAAGGTGTAGAAATGGTCCCAGTAGATCGCGGGATACAGCCAGCCGCTTGTCCACAGGCTGATCGAATTGTTGGACCACCAGAGCGTCTTGTCGAGAGGAACGGGGACGCCGTCGCAGAGGAGCCGCTTGGCGCCCTGATGATCGCCGAAGTTCTGGCCGGTGACATCCACTTCATCGGGCATTCCGAAGTAGCGTATGCGGACGTTCGTGATTTGCATGTCGACGTCGGCGAACTTGGCGACGAACGCGTCCTCCCCGCCGTTCCAGACCCCGTCGAAGGCGGCCCGGACCGGGAAATTATCCGAGAGGGTGGCGCCCGCGAGATAGCTGAATTTTTTGGCGTCGACGGCGACCGCGTAGGCCGTGTCCTTCTTGTTGCCGCCCAAGAACGTCGAGTAGACGATCTTGGAACCGCTTGAAGTCATTTTGGCCAGAAAGGCGTCCTGGTTGCCGTTATAAGTATTGTCGATGCTGGCCAGAGTCGGGAAGTCGGACGACAGCGTAAACCCCGTTACCGAGGCCGTGTTGTCGGTCTGGACGGCGATCCCCAGCCCGGCGTCGTCTTTGGCGCCTCCCAGGAAGGTCGAATAACCGAGGCTTTTCCCCGACGGAGCGAGCTTGGTCACGAAGGCGTCTTTCCCGTCTAGGGTTCCGTCGTAGGCATTTTTGACCGGGAAGTCGGAAGAATCCGTCTGGCCCGTGACATACACGGCCCCGGATTTATCTAAGGCGACTCCGTAGGCGACGTCGGCGTTCGCGCCGCCCAGGTAGGTCGAATAGGTCAGGGAACGGCCGGACGGGGAGAGGCGGGTGACGAAGGCGTCCCCGTTTCCGTTGTAGTTCCCGTCATAAGCGTACTGGACCGGAAAATCCTTGGAGGTCGTCGAACCGGCGATGAAAGCCGCGCCCTGATCGTTGAGGGCGATCCCCTGGCCCGCGTCCTGGCCAAGTCCTCCCAGGAAAGTCGAATAAACAAGGGACGCCCCGGTCGGCGCGAGCTTGCTGACGAAAGCATCCTGGCCCGCGATCTTCGAATCCAGCGCGGAGACCAGCGGGAAATCGGACGAGGACGTGAATCCCGTGACGTAAGCGGCCCCCTCGCCGTCCACGGCGATGTCCTGTCCGGCGTCCGTGCCCTTTCCGCCCAAGTACGTCGAATACTCGAGGACGCCGCCGCTGGGATGAAGCCTGACCACGAAGGCGTCCCCGCTCCCTCCGGCGGCATTTTGGAAGGCGTTCCTGACGGGGAAGTCCTGGGAGTTGGTGGACCCGGTGATATAGGCCGTCCCTTCCTTAAGGGCGATCCCGAAGGCCCGGTCGGATCCCTTGCCTCCGATGTAGGTGGAATAAATCAGGTCCCGGCCCGAGGCGGCAAACTTGGTCACGAAAACGTCCTGAGATCCGGCCGGGACGAGGCTGACGCCCGCTTTGACCGGAAAGTTGGAGGAATCGGTATAGCCGGCGACAAAGACGTTTCCGTTGGCCGAGACGGCCAGGTCGCGGCCGCTCTCGTTCTTGCTCCCGCCCAGGAAGGTCGAGAACATGAGGGAAATGACCGGGTCGATCGTCAAGGGATAGGCTTTATTGTAGCCCGATACGGCGAGGCCGAACGAGCCGCCGGGGGCCATCCGGAACTCCGCCCGCGCTTCTTTCCGCTTTCCGTCGATGACCTGAAAGGCGGTCGGCCGGCGCTGGACCCAGTCTCCATGACGGGCACGCAGGACGAGGTTCCCGTCCTTATCGAGGGACGGACGAGCGTCGCTCGCTATCCGGAACCGGATGTCCCGAACGTTCCCTCCCGGCCTCACGATCCAGTCGTATTCGACGGTTCGGTTGCTGCCATAAACCTTGAGGTCGATATTCTTATAAAGCTCCTGGTAGAGGACGGCCCGGGACGTTGTCAGTCCCGTCTTCCATCGTGCCGGGTCGTTGCCTAGGAAAAAATTAGCGACGCCGGGAGAGGGGTCTTGGGCGATGACGACGGGATGGGGGGCGGCGCCCACGAACTCGAGCCGGGTCGCTTCCCGGACGGAGAGCGGGGGGGCCGGCGGCCGGGCGGTTTGCCGAGATTCGAAGGTCAGGGCGGACTCGGTCAGCCAAAGCGTGTAGGCCGACGTTCGGGCGTAAAAGAGGGCCGGGGCTTCGACCTGTCCCCGGTTGGGAATGAAAGTCAGAGGCAGCGACCCGAAATTCGGATCAAGGCCCACGGCGGGCGGGTCCGTTTTTTGACCCTGTCCGACGCCGACGGCAAAGACAGCCGAAAGGATGAAAGCAACTAAAAAGATTTTTCTCATGGTTCCTTCCTTCCGATGATTCAATGTTAATCCCGGACCATGTCAAAATCAAGCGGAAAAACCGAAGAAGATATGGTAAAATCAATCGTTCGATCGATCTCGATTCCAAGGAGACGAGCCATGAAGCCGAGACCCCTGCGCGACAACGTCCTGGCCATGGGCGCCGTGGACTGGGACCGGCGCCTGTTCGATTCGCTGATCCCCCTCCCCGACGGGACGAGCTACAACGCCTACCTCGTCCGCGGCCGGGACAAGACGGTTCTCATCGACACCGTCGAGCCGACCATGCTCCACGTCCTCATGGAACAGCTCGAGCCGATCGTCGCGATCGACTATGTCGTTTCCCATCATGTCGAGCAGGACCATTCGGGGTCCCTCCCCCAGGTCTTGCAGAAATATCCCACAGCTGTGGTCCTCTGCTCCGAGAAGGCCAAGCCGATGCTCATCGACCACCTCGACCTTCCCGAGGGGCGCATCCGGGTCGTCAAGGACGGCGAGACGCTCGACCTGGGCGGCAAGATCCTCGAGTTCATCTATACGCCCTGGGTCCACTGGCCGGAGACAATGTGCAGCTACCTCCGCGAGGACAGGATCCTATTCAGCTGCGATTTCTTCGGCTCGCACGCGGCGACCTCGGAGCCCTTGGTCAAGGACGAGGCCCACGTCCTCGAGGACGCCAAGCGCTATTACGCCGAGATCATGATGCCTTTCCGGACGACGATCAAGGGGAATATCGCCAAGGTCGAGGCGAAGCCGATCGACCTCATCGCCCCCAGCCACGGCCCGGTCTACGGCCGCCCCTCGCTCATTATCGACGCTTACAAGGAGTGGATCTCCGACCTGCCGCGCAACGAGGTCGTCATTCCCTACGTGACCATGCACGGCAGCACGGCCAAGATGGTCGAGCGCCTGGTCGGCGCGCTCGTCGAGCGGAGCGTCCGGGTCCAACAGTTCAACATGGCCGGCGCCGATATCGGGAAGCTGGCGATGAGCCTGGTCGACGCGGCCACGGTCGTCATCGGGACGCCGGCCGTCCACGTCGGCGCTCATCCCCAGGTCGCCTACGCCGCGATGCTGGCCAACGCCCTCCGGCCCAAGCTCAAGTTCGCTTCGGTCATCGGGTCGTTCGGCTGGGCAGCCAAGCCGGTCGAGCAGATCGCGGCCCTCATCCCGAATCTTAAGGTCGAGATACTGCCGCCCGTCTTGGCTAAGGGCTATCCGCGAGACAAGGAGTTCAGGGCGCTCGACGATTTAGCCGAGGCGATCGCGGCCAAGCACCGCGGCCTCAACCTGACCTGAGAGCCGCTGCGCCGGCGCCAATCCTCCTAGTCCGCTCAGCGTCGCTTCCGGCCCGCCGTCTGGGCCCCAGAGGAATATTTTGTGATAAAAAGATCGTCTTCCCCGCCGCCATACTTTTTCTGATAGGGTTTGACCACGGGGATATCGAGGCTGTTCGTGTAGCCGGCGACGTAGATCTCTCCGCCCGGTCCGGCAACGGTCCGGATTCCGAAATCCTGGTAAGCCCCCCCGAGGAAAGTCGAGAAGGCAAGGCTCCGGCCGCTGGGATCGAATTTTGTCACGAAAGCATCATACTTACCCTTGAGGGCCGTTTGGCAGGGGTTCTTCTTGGGAAAATTGTAGCTCCCGGTTCCGCCCGTGACATAGACCGCTCCGTCCTTATCCACGGCCAGGCTGTTGCTCCAGTCGGATGCCGATCCTCCCAGATAGGTCGAGAAAACGAGGCTTTGGCCGTTCGGAGCGAACTTGGCCAGGATGACGTCATCCGAACCCTTGCGGACCGGCTGGAGCGCATTCTTCATGGTGATGTTGCCGTAGGTATAGCCCAAGACATAGACGTATCCGCCGCCATCCACCGCGATCGCGGCCGCATAGTCGTACTTCTGACTGCCCCAGAACGTGGAATAAGAGAGGCTTCTCCCGTCCGGGGCGAATTTTGTGACAAAGAGGTTGCCCATGCCCTTCAAGGTTTTTTGATAGGCGTGCTTCGTCGGAAAATTGGCGCTTTCCGTCGTGCCGACGACGTAAGCGGCGCCGCTGCTGTCCACGGCGATCCCCCAGCCCTCATCATGACCTGATCCGCCGAGATAGGTTGAATAAGCCAGGCTCTTTCCGTTCGGGGCCACCTTTGTGACAAAGGCCTCCAACGCGCCTGCGGTATTGGCTTGATAGGCGTTCTTGACGCGGAAATCGCTGCTCCAGGTGTATCCCGCGATGTAAGCGGTGCCTTTTCCGTCCACCGCGACGGATCCGCAGGCATCTATTTCGCCACCTCCCAGGAAGCTCGAGTAGACGAGGCTTCGGCCGTCGGGAGCGATTTTCGTGATGAAGGCGTCGAGGTAGCCGCCGCCGAACTTGGGTTGGAAGGCATTCTTGACGGGGAAGGTATGGGTTTGCGTCGTGCCGGCGAGGTAAGCCGCTCCCGCGGCGTCGACGGCGAGTCCCGGGTAAACGAAAAATTCCTGAGGTTGGCCGACCGCGAGGAAAACGGTGTAGATGAGACTTTGTCCGTCAGGCGATAGCTTTGTCACGAAATCGTCGTTTCTGGCCGCTGCCCCGTTCGCCGAAGTGGATGCCGGGAAATCGGCGCTCTCCGAATAGCCGGCTATATAAAGGGCGCCTGCGGTATCTATAGCGAATCCCGAGCATCTATCAAAGAGCGACCCTCCCAGATAGGTGGAATAGACTACGACGTAAGGATCGATGATGAGGTCGCGGGCCGGATCGTATGTTCCAACCCGAAAGCCGTATTCGTCCTTTCCGATTGTCTTGAAGGCGGCCTCGACCGCGATCCGCCGGCCGTCGATGACTTGGTAGGCCTCGGGCTTGCGATGCGCGATTTCGCCCAAGGCGGTCTCGACGACGAGGTTTCCCTCCCGGTCGATCCCCGTTTTACGGACGTCTCGATAGGCCATCCGGATCCGTCCCGGATCGCCGCCGGGCTCGACGATCCAGTCGTACTCGACTTCCCGCTCGACGCCGTAAATCTTGAGGTTAATCCTGTCGTAGAGGCCTTGGTAGAGGACTGCCGCCGACGTGGGAAGGCCGGCTTGCCAGCGCTCTGGATCGCTCCCTTCGAAGTAGCTGACTCGATAGTCGGAAGGGTCAGCCGCGACGACTTTCAATTTTGAGCTGGCGCCCGGGAATTCGAGCCGCGAAGAGCCGAAGGCCATGCCCTGTTCGGTCAGCCACAGAGTGTAGCGCGATGTCGCGGCATAGAAAAGGGTCCTGGAATCTCGCTGCCCCCGGTTAGGGATGAAATAAAGAGGGATGCGCCCGAAGTCCGGGACGGGGGTATAGGCATGCCGAGACGCGAGAGTCGAACCCGTCTCGCAAAAAGACGTCAACGGTAAGAGCGCCGCCAAAACCAGTGCGGAAACGCGGATGATTTTAATCACGGAACCTCCTTTCCCGGCCACATCTTTATCTTTTCAAGGCCCCAATAACGCATCGGATCGCTTGGCCGAGATCGCGACCCCCATGGCCGCAATTTTATTCGTCGGATACGTAGATGTCAATAAAAATAGGCCGTTGCGGGATTGACAGTCCCGGCGACGGGGGCTATTCTTCACTCGAAATGGGGACGGAGCGGCCGATATTCGGCAACCCGCGACGCCCGCTCGCTCGGGCCGTCAGGGCGGCCGGGATTTTCTTGGGGATCGCGTCGGCGGCCCTATTCGCATCCCAAAATCTCGTGACCAACGGCGGCTTCGAGGAAGGACGGACCGGATGGGAGGGGGGCATCATCGACCGGACGAATCCCCACGAGGGATTAAATTGCCTCCGCGTCGATGACAATGACCCCGCGGGCGATATCGCGGCCTGGACGGCCGATCTCATCGCCGTCGCTCAGGATCGGACCTATCTTCTTCAGGTCTGGGCCCGCGGCGCGGCCGAGGGCCAGCTGGCCCTGGTCAGCCTCGACCAGTACGATGGGGCCGGACGCTGGATCAGCGGCAACAACCAGGATTTTTCCATTCCGACCTCGAAGTCCTGGACGAAGTTTGCCTTGCCCGTCTTTGCCTTCAACGCGGATACGAAGTCCATCCGGGTCGTCCTGAGGCCCGTCCTCTGGACGGAATCCGGAGACCGGACCGGGCAAGCCTGGTTCGACGATATTCGGCTCGAGGAGAAGCAGCCGGATACGACCGTGCGGGGACGCTGGATCCGCCGGAGCGGCCCGGTTCGCCTCTGGCAGGCTCCGGTCGAGGAGAAGGTTAGGAGAGATGCGACTTTGGCCGCGTCGGCCCCCGGCGTCTCGTTCGTCCATTTGACGGCCGCTCGGGGCGAAACCGAGCCTTTTCAAGTCATCCTCTGGCCCCAAGGTGGGGACACGCTTGTTGGTGCGGCCTTTTCGGATTTGAACGGCCCGGCCGGATCGACTATCCCCGGGGCGAGTTTCACGACCCGCGAGGTCGCCTATCTGAACGTAACCAAGCCGACGGACGTTCCCTATTTCCGGGGCGAGACCCCGGACCCTCTTCCGTTGCTCCGGCCGCCCCTCGCTCTCGAAGCCGGCCGCCAGCAGCCTCTCTGGTTCGATGTCCGGGTGCCGGATTCGGCCCCGGCCGGCGAATACCGCGGGACGCTCCGGCTCCGGTTTGCCGCGGCCGCCGCCGTGGACGTTCCGCTCCGCCTCCGCGTCTGGGACTTCGACATGCCCGAGGAGCGGCACGTGAGGACCGCCTATGGCCTCGACTTAGGCGCGATCGACCGCTACCACAATCTCAGGGGACGGCGCGACGACAGGCGGCAAGTCCTGAGGATGTACCTGCGCGACTTCGCGTCGCATCGGATCAGCGTTTACGATCCCTTCGGGGACGACGGCGTCCAGGTGTCCTTGCCGGATTGGAACTGGATGGACGGCACCATCCGGACCGATCCCGCCTCTCCCGGCTCCGTGAACCGAGTCCTCGAGGTCCGCGATGATCGAACCGATGAGGCCGTTTCGACGCGATCGGACCTTCCGGTCGCGGTCGGGGCCGGGTCGCGCTACACGATCTCCTGGCGGGCGCGCACGGACGGAGCTCACGACTACCTGGTCGCGGTCGATCAGTACGACCGCAACGACGAATGGATTCCCTATTGGAACCTCGACTTCGAGAGAACGGGGAACGGCGTTTGGCAGTCCGGCTCGGCCTCGATCCCGTCATCGGCCGTCTCTCCGCGGGCGGCCTCGTTCAGGGTCTATCTCTACGCGCGTCGTTGGACCGATGCCGGCGAGCTCGTGGGACGGACCTGGTTCGACGATATCAGCTTGCGGGAGAACGGGACGGGGGCCAACCTAATCGTTAACGGGGATTTCGAAATGACGCCGGACCGGGCCGCCATCCAAGTTGATTTTACGCGCTTCGACAAGGCCGCCCGGTTCGCATTGGAGGATCTGGGCGCGGATTCCTTTCTCCTGCCGCTGCCTTATTTCGGCTGGGGCGCGCTGGGGCGCTACAGCCTTGAAAGCTTCCTCGGCCTCGCCTGGGGGACGCCGGCCTACGAGAAAGCCTACGGACGGATGCTTCGCGCGATCACGGATCACCTCGCCGCCAAAGGCTGGCTGGACCGGGCCTACGCCTACTGGTACGACGAGCCCGAGCCGGAGACGTATCCGATCGTGGTCCAGGGCATGGACATGCTCCACCGGATGGATTCCCGGCTGAAGCGGCTCCTGACCGAGCAGTACGAGCCGGAGTTCGCCGGCCGCGTCGACATCTGGTCGCCGACCCTGGATATGTTCCAGACCGGCTGGGCCAAACAACGGCAGTCGGCCGGGGAGGAGGTTTGGTGGTATGTCTGCACCTGGCCTCCCGCGCCCTATCCGAATAATTTCATCGACCATCCGGGGATCGAGCACAGGATTCGCTTCTGGATGGCCTGGCGCTTCGGCCTTCAGGGGGATCTCTACTGGTCGACGAATTATTGGACCGAGGATTCCGTTTTTCCCCCTCCCGATTATCAAGATCCGTGGCGGGATCCGATGAGCTATAACTTCGAGGACGGCGTCGCCGGGACGTGGGGGAACGGCGACGGCCGCCTGGTCTATCCGCCCCGAGCCTGGAAGGACGGCCGGACGCGGATCGAAGGGCCGACGCCCTCCATTCGCTGGGAGCTTATCCGGGAGGGGATCGAGGACTACGAATATTTCTGGATGCTGAGAAAGGCCGCCGACGACCTTAAACGGCTGGGCCTCGCCCCGGATCTCGTCAGGAAGGCGAAGGCGCTCCTTGTCATTCCGGGCTCCATCGTCCGGTCGACCATGGAATATACGGACGATCCCTCGACGCTTCAATCCCATCGGGCCGCGGTCGCGGCCGTCCTCGAACAAGCCGTCCGGAAGCTCCGGTCAGTCCAAGTTTTCCAGGGACATCAGGGCGGCGGAGGGGGCGCCCGCCCCCGACGACAGCTTGACGAAGGCCCAGATTTTTAGCGGTTTGGGGAAGTCGAAATTGGCGGGCATGCGCCCTCCGAACCTGCCGCGGCCTCCCATGGGAGACATCCCCCCTCCGCCCCGAGGCATCCCGCCGGGGCCCATCATGTCGCGCCCGCGCCTCTTGAATTCGGCGGTTTCAAGCCCGATTCCGACGGTCGCCCCCGGCTTAGCCCCGATCGACACGGTGGACTGGCCGTCGCCGAGAAGGGGGATCTTAAGCTCGTACACGAGCAGGCCGCTCGCTTCTTCCATCTTGACCTCGAGTCCGTGGACCTGGTCGAGCTTGATACGCTCCGGTTCGTTTTTTCCGGAGCGGATGATTTCGATTTCGTCCAGGGCGCCTTCCGAGGGAGGTCCCATCTCCCGGTCGGGAGGCCTCTCCCGGCCGGAACGTCTGTCCGTCGGTTCCGTCTCGGATTCTTCGGGAGGGCCTCCCGCCGGCGGCCCGGCCGGATAGCGGATTCCCAAGGTCCGGGCTTTCCCGCCTTGGGGATCGATCCAGACCATCAGGCCGCTTCTGATGATCCGTTCGCGCGACATCTCGTCGGCGACGAGGAGACACAGGTAGAGGTTATCCCCGTCGTTATAAAAACCGAGGGATAACTCGCCCTCGCCGACGAAGGCGAGAGCGCCGCGCCAGTCATCCGATTTGCCGTCGATCAGGACCGGGTTTTTCGGCCAAAGGCTTTCGACTTGATAGGTTCGTGACGCCGCGCAGGCGGCCGCGCCCAGCAGACAGACGAAGGACAGCGCGGCCGCCGCCCGACGTGCCGGTAAAATATTGCTCAGGCGAGGGGATGAATTCCGGCTCATGGCGTCTCCCGAAAATCATTCCGGAAGCGGCGGGGGGTCTTCCCCGAACGGCGGCCTGCGCCGCTCCTCCCGCATTTGGCGGAAGATGACCTTTTGCTCTTCCGTCAGCACGCCCTCGACCTCGGCCTCCATTTTCGAAAGGTCCCTCTCAAGGTAGGCCGGCTCCCGACCCGGCTCCCCGCCGGGCCGAGGCCCAACCGGCTTTCGGTAGCGGCTGAAGATGTCCTTGATCTTGGCGAGTTGATCGTCGGAAAGCTTCAACCGGTCCTTGAACCATTCGATGCCGAACCCGCCGGGGAAGGGGGGCCCTCCCATGCGAAAACCCTCTCTTCCTCCCCGAAGGAAACGGGGGGGGCCGGGGAGCATGGTTTCGAACCGTTTTTTCTGTTCCGGAGTCAGAAGAGGCTCCATCTCTTTCTTGAGATCGTCCATGGCGGTCCGGATCTCGCGGCCGAACCGCTCGTGGATCTCGGCCAGGCTCTTCCGGTGTTTCTCGAACGCCTCCTTGATCTTCGGCGCTTGTTCGGGCGTCGTCGAGTCGAGGAGGCCCTGGATGCCCGGGACGAACCGGCCGGCCGCCCGCATCTCCATGATGTCGCGGATATGCTTCTGGACGATCGCCCGGTTGAGCATGGCTCCGATGACGATGCCGATGATCAACATCACGCCCATGTGAAGAATGATTTTAGCTTTAGCGCTCATTGTCGTTGCCTCCTCCCTAAAAGACGGGAAGGTTCAGGAACTCGCCGACGGTCTGGTCGCAGGCATAGAGAAGTTCGTTGCGGGGGACGAGTTCGCTGTGAGCCAGGTTGTAGGTGATCAGGAAGGCCAGGATGAGGAAGGCGGCCCAGGCGAAGCGGCGGAAGACCGCCTTGAATCTCTTGTAGTGGACGGTCTGGGGGTCGTCCTCGATCCTGTCCGCTTCGAGCTTGGCCAGCACGCGGCCCGGGAATCCGGGACGAAAGGATTCGGCGGCGCCGGCGGCCAGGTCCCGCCGCAGGGCGTCGGCCTCGTCGCGGTACCGCCTCAGTTCCTCGGAATCCCTCAAGGCCCCGTCCAGGCGGAGCCGGTCCCTTCTTTTCAATGGGCCCTCCAGGGACCGGAGGAGGAGCCTTTTGATCCGTTTGTCCATCTCTCTCTCTCCTTCTCTCGGCATAATATTAATGCTATTGACGCGAGGATAAGTCCGTGATGATCTCCCTCAGCTTGGCCTGGCCCCGGGAGAGCCGCGACAAGACGGTCCCCTGGGGGAGGCGCAGGATTTTCGCCGTCTCCTGGGTCGAATAGCCGCTCATCAGGCGAAGAACGAGAACGGTCCGGAACTTGGGCTCGAGCCTCTGGAGCCCGTCCCGGACTATCGACTTGGCGTCGCGGTCGCTCTCCGCGGCCGGCCGCCCCGAGACGGCGTCGTCGCCGGCCGGGACTTCGGCCTCGGGCCAGCCGGCATAGCGCTTCCGCCGCTTGAGTTCGGTCCGGGACAGGTTGATGGCAATCCGGATAATGTAGGTCCCGATCCGGGAATCGCCGCGAAAGCCCCCCATCGCCCGGAAAAAGCGGACGAAGGTTTCCTGCCCGATGTCGTCGACCTCGGGGCTGTAGCCCAGAATGCCCGTCACGGTCGCCGCCACCGGCCGTTCATAGCGGACGATGATCTCTTCCATGGCCCGGCGGTCGCCCTGCCTGGCTCTATCGAGCAACTCCTGTTCGCCTTGGTCCATAAGCGTGAATTCGCGCGAAACGAGTACTCCAACAACCATTAGATGGTTGAAACCCGCATTTTATTCCCGGCCTCCGAATTCGGCGAGCAGGGCTAGGATTTCCTCGTACCCGAGCGCCGTCTGGTCCTGGGGCGAGTCGATGATCCGGAAGTCGAACAACGGACAATTGCCGTCGTACCAAGCCGTGAAGGGCCGTCCGGCCTCGCGCCGTTTTTCGGCCTCCCGCCGGTTGAGGAGGTCGGCCAGTCCCTTGAGGTTGACCCCGCTCCCCGGGTCGACGCCGAGGATGTATCTCGTTTCCAGGAAATTCGTCATCAGGAAGGCGAATCCGTTACCGCCGGGGGAATTCTCACGGTCGCGGCGGGCCCATTCCTTGAGCAGGAACGAGCTCGGCTTGCGGACGATGAGCCCGTCCACGTCCTTCGAGCTCCGTCCGGACGCCAGGGGTAACCTGAGCATCATCTGGAGGCTGCGTCGAGCGTCGTTGAGGTAGTGAATATGGTCCTCCTCGATTTTTCTTTGGGCCCTTTCATAGCGTTCGATGCCGCCGAAAAGGCGCCGGTTCTCGAGGATATCCTCTCCCTCCTGGGCCTTCGCGTGGAGGAATCTCATGAACTTGAGGCCTTCTCCGACGCGGGCTTCGTTGGCCGCTTCCTCGGGCCCTTTGCGGCCGGCGAACATGGCCCGCAGGATCGAGTAGGGCGTCGCGCCGAGGTCGATCGAGGGGGGGAGGGAAGCCGAATCGACTATCTTAGCGTAGGCGGCCAGCCGTTCCATGGCCGGGTCGATCCGCCGCGTCTCGAGCAGCCGGAGGGCCAGGAAGATCGCGGACAGGGCGTCGAAGTCGGGCAACCGGTGCGTGACGATCTCGCGGAGGGGGTTGAGGTCGTGACCGAGGACGAGGTCGGGATGCTTGACGACGAGCGAGGCCGCGCATTCGGGCTCGGCCCCGGGATGGTGGTGGTCGATGACGCCGGGCACGGTCTTCATCCCGACGTCGAGGACGAGGACGCCCGGCTCGGGGACGATGTCCTCGCCGTAGGCGACGAAACGGTAGACGGCTTCCATCTCAGGTCTCGCCGGACTTCTCGAGGTGCCGGATGATCTTGGCGCTCCCCGAAGGGAACGGATAATAGCGGAGCCCTTTAGACGTCACCCATTTAATGGGTCCGCGGCGCGGGTCCGGATCGCCCTCCAGCCGGCAGCGGTAGGCGTAGAGGTCGACCTCGAACGTGGTGTAGGCGTGACGGACCTTGGCCAGGAATTTCTCGTCATGCGAAGGGACGCCGACCTCTTCCGTGAGCTCGCGGCGCAGGGCGGCCAGACGGGATTCCCGAGGCTTCCGCTTTCCGCCCGGGAACTCCCACAGGCCGCCCAGGAGCCCTTGCTCGGGGCGTTTGCGGATGAGGTAGCGCCCCTCGCGCTCGACGACCGCGACGACGGCTTCGACTTTCTTGGCGCGTTCGGTCTTTCTTGATCGCGGGATGACCTCCTGGAGCCCTTTTCGATAGGCCGAGCAATGGGACTGCACCGGGCAGCGGGGGCAGTGCGGATTTCGAGGCTTGCAGATCCGGGCCCCGAGCTCCATCAGGGCCTGGTTGAAGGCCCCGGGATTCCGTTGGGATATGACGGCGCTCAGGAATCCGAGGATCGCCGCGTCATGTTTGGAGATGGGCTCTCCGCGTATGGCCAGGACCCGCATCATCAGACGGCGGACATTGACGTCCACGACCGGATAGGGCTTTCGGTAGGCGATGCTGAGGACGGCCGCCGCGGTGTAGGGGCCGACGCCGGGGAGTTTCGAGATCGCGTCGCGGTCCTCCGGAAGTCGGCCGCCGTGGTTCTCCATGATAATCTTCGCCGCGGCCCGGAGGTTTTGAGCGCGCCGGTAATAGCCCAAGCCCTGCCAGGCCTTGAGGATCTTGCGGAGCGGAGCCCGGGCCAGGCTCCGGACGTCGGGGAAAAGCGTCATCCACCTTTTATAATAGGGGATAACGGCTTGAACCGTTGTCTGCTGGAGCATGATCTCCGACACCCAGACCCGGTAGGGGTCCTTCGTCCCACGCCAGGGGAGCTTCCGGCGCCGGGCGCGATACCAGCGCAGGAGTCCGGCTCGTAAACCGGACTTAACCGCCGATTGTTCAAGCATCGATCCGACTCGTGCCGCGCCAGTCCGAAATGGGGAATTAAGTCGTGTGTCCCCCGAATTATTTCTTGACCTCGGGCGGGGCGGGCTTCCAGTCCTCAACCTTGGCCGGGAACTCTTTCAGAAATTCCGAGTCCACCCAGAACAGGTAGTCGAGGCGGGCGTTCTTGACGACAACCTGCTTCTTCTCGGCGTCCTCCCGTCCGACCAGGATCCGGACCTCTTTCTCCTTGACCTTTCCATCGGCTTCGTTCTCTTTGACGGTAACGGCGACGTCGGCCTGGGGGGAAGCCAGCCCGTCGTCCTTGAGGACCACGGGCGGGATGACGAAGCCGGCCGCCTCGAGGCTCTCGATTTTGCGGATGAGGGTCTCGACCTTGTCGCCGTCGGCCTGGCCCTTGAAGGGCGCTTCGAACTGCCACTTCTCGTCCTTGTCCTTGGCGACCGTGAGCGCGACGCCGCCTTTCTTGAGGACGAGCTTCGATGCCTCCCAGGAGTTGAAGACGGCGACCTGCTTCTCCTGGAGATCGTCGGGCTTCTTCTCGAGGTCGGTCAGGACGGCGCCTTCGACCTCGACGATCTTGGTCGAGGCCGAGGTCGTCGCGTAAATCTTGTCTTCGAGCTTGTGGAGGGCAAAGGCGACTTCTTGGTTGGAGGCCGGCATCCGGAGGCGGACTTCGTAGTCGGGCTTGTCGAGCTTGAACTTCTGGACCTCGTCGGGCTTCTTGTCCTCGGAGACGAACGCCTTGGCCTTGAGCTCGGAGAGGGAATTCAGGACGCTCTCGACCGACGTCTTCTTGGCCATGACCGCGAAGGGCTTGGACAGGAACCAGTCGGCGTCCTTCATCTCCGCCTGCCAGGCGACGTCCTTGGCCTTGAGCGCGACGGCTTTGACCTTGTCCGGCTCGAACTTGAAGACGTCCTTCTGGCGGAAGTCGAAAACGGTCTTGTCCAGGTAGCTCTTGAGGGAGCTGCTGAGAAGGACGACCTTGGCCTGGTCATCCCTCTTGGCGAAGAAGCTCTTGTCGAGGGGATTCTCCATGCCGACGAGGAGTTTGACGGGGGGCTTGCCGCCCTTGAGCTCGAGCGTGATCTCCAGCTTGGGGATTTCGTAGGGCTTGAGGTCCTTGGCCGTTTCCTCGACCGTGCGGTCGGGGGTGAGGCCGGCGAAGCTGTCGACGAAGTTCGGGACCTCGGACTCGTCGGCGTTCGCCGCGAACGGCTGGGTCAGGGACCAGGTCCCCTTGTCGTCTTTCTTGAAAGCGATCGTCCCGTCCGGCTTCTTAAAGGTCACGGCCTGGACGTCGTCGATGGAGACGTCGATGAGCTTGGCGGCTTTCTCCTTGGCCTCCTGGCGGGCGGCCTTGCCCTTGAACTCGAAGAAATAGACGTAGGCGACGAGGACGAGGACGATCGCGGACAGGATGAGCAGAGTCCGGGACTTCATAGCGTTCGCCTCCTGATCCAGATCGAAACGCCCAGGACGAGGACGAGGAGCGGAATGAGGACGACGGACACGAAGAACAGGAGCCGGCCCTGGGACGGGCTGAGCTCGATCGTCCGCGGGTTCTGGGTCTTGGGCTGGATCGAGATGAGGTCGGATTCCTCGGTCAGCCAGTTGACGGTGTTCAGGAAGAAGTTTCCGTTGCCGGACATGCCGTAGTAGCGGTTCGAGGCGAAATCGGAATCGCCGAAGACGGCCAGCCGTCCGTCGCCCTTGGGCGCGGCGGGTTCTTCGGGCTTGGGCGCGGCCGCGGCCTTTTCCTCTTTTGTTGCGGCGGGTTTGACTTCGGTCTTGGATTCGGTCTTCGTTCCGGCTGCTTCTTCTTTCTTTTCGGGCTCCTCGGCCTTCTTCTCCTCGGCCTTGTTCTTGACCGTGCCCACGACGGCGAGCGGGATGGGTCCCTGCTTATCTTTATCCTTATCGAAGGTGACTTCCTTCTTGTCGAGCTCGCGCTCGGACCAGGCGTTGGGGCTGGTTTTGGCGATGACCGTGAGCGTCACGCTTTCGGGCTTACCCTCGGTCATGGCGTCCACCGAGCGGGCGAACGGAAAGAAGGTCGCGTAGCGGAAATTCTTGGTGATCTCGTGGTAGTCGTATTCGGTCACGACCGGCATGAAGTAGTCGCCGCCCAGAAGGCGCGACACGGTGTCGACGACGAGGTCGTTTTCGAGTTTGACTCCGAACTGGCGGAGGTAGGGGATGAGGCCGGTCGCTGTCTCGGGGTCGCTCATAAAGAAGACCCGGCCGCCCGTCTCGAGATAGTTCTTGATCGTCTCCATCTCGTTGGGGAGGAGGTCCTTCGAGGGGCCGGGGATGACGAGCAGGGCGCAGTCCTTGGGGAAGTTGTCGGCCAGAGCCAAGGCCAGCTTTTTGACCTCGTAACCGAGCTTCTCGAGCTCGCCCTTGGCGTTCGAATAGCCGATCTCGTCGCTGCCATCGATCGGGTGTTCGCCGTGCCCCTCCAGGAAGTAGATCGTCTTCTTCCGTTCCCGGGTGACCTTGATCAGGGCGTTGGTGGCGTCCTCCTCGGTCGTCGTCGTGATCCGATTCTCTTTATCGCCGGCCTCGAAGATCGACGTCCCGTCCTGGGTCACGTCGTAGCGCTTGACCAGGCCCGGGTTCTTGTCGGGATCGATGAATTCGTATTTGATCTTGTTCGAATGGTAGGCATAGTTCTTGAGGACGTTCTCCATGGCCGCCCGGCCGTAGTTTCCCTCCCGGAAGAAGCAGCGGACCATAATGTCATTCTTGAGGGCCTTGAGGACGGTCACCGACTGGTCGGACAGCGAATGGAGCTTGGCCTGGGTGAAGTCGAAGCGGTGGTGGTTGCGGGCCAGGATGACGTTGAAGAGGACGACGATGGCCAGCACCAGGATGATGACCAGCGCCAGGTTCGAGGAGTACAGGAAGGATTTCCGCTTGAAGCCCTTCTTGAGCGAGGACAGGTTCAGGGCGATGTAGACGCCCAGGGCCGCGATCCCCAGGACGGCCAGGACGACGGGGATGATCTTTTTATAGGGCCAGATCTTGATGGCGACGACGGCCGCCAGGATGAGCGTCAGCCCGATCGAATTGAGGTTGTTCTTGATCTTGTCCACGGCTTACCTCCAGCGGCGGGATTGGATGACGGAGTGGGTCAGGAACAGACCCAGGAAGGCGAAGCTCACGTAGTAGACGAGGTGGGTCGTGTCCACGATCCCCTTGGTGAAGTCGTCGAAGTGTTGGAAGATGGACAGGTAGTCGAGGACGCTCTTGCCGACCCCGCCCGCGGAGGACGAGGCCCAGTTGAGCACCCAGAACAGGAGGAGGGCGCCGAAGGTCAGGATGGCCGAGACGATCTGGTTCTCGGTCAGCGACGAGAAGAAGATCCCGACCGCGATGAAGGCCGCCCCCATCAGGAACAGGCCCAGGTAGCCGGACAGGAGCGGGAGGAGCTCGGGGTTCCCGTAGGCGAAGGTGAAGATGGACAGGATCCCGGTCAACCCGAGCATGGTCAGCAGGACGATGAGCGAGGCCAGGTACTTGCCCAGGATGATCTGCCAGACGCTCAAGGGCGAGGTGTAAAGGAGCTCTTCGGTCCCGCTCCTCTTTTCCTCCGAGAACAGCCGCATGGTCAGGAGCGGGAGCATCAAGAGCAGGATGATGCTCATGTTCCCGAACAGCGGCGAGTAGACCATCTGGTTGATGTTGAGCTGCTGGTAGTAGGTGGGGTTCTGGGCCATCTGCATGGCCTGGGAGTTGAACCACCACATGATGCTGTAGAAGAAGAACCCGACCAGGGCCGAGAAGACGAAGATGACGGCGTAGGCGATCGGGGAGCTGAAGTAAGTCTTGATCTCTTTCTTGGCGATCGTCCAGATGCTGTTCATTGGGCCGTCCCTCCCGAGACGATCTTGAGGTAGAGGTCCTCGATGTTCATGGCCAGGGAGCGCATCTCGATGAGGCCCCAGCCTTTGTCGACGGCCAGCCGGACCAGGCCCTCGCGCGGGTCTTGCCCCATGGACCACTCGATGGTGTATTCCTTGTCGGAGCGTCCGACCTTATCGACGCCGGCGACCTTGCGCATTAGGGATGCCGCTTCCTCGCCTCCCTTGCGGAGCTTGAGGACGACGCCCTCGCGGACCTTGACCGAAGCGGCGATCTCGTCGAGCGTCCCCGAGGCCATGAGCTTCCCCTCGTTGATAATCGTCGCTCCGTCGCAGGTCTGGGTGACCTCGGCCAGGATGTGGGTCGAGAGCATGATGGTGTGCTCGCCCTTGAGGGACTTGATAAGCTTGCGGATCTCGATGATCTGGGCCGGATCGAGGCCGATCGTGGGCTCGTCCAGGATCAGGACCTGGGGGTCGTTGATAAGGGCCTGGGCGATCCCAACCCTCTGCTTGAAGCCTCTCGAGATGTTCTTGATCAGGCGTCCTCGGACATCCTTGAGCTCGGTGGCCTCGACGGCCCTGTCCATGGCCGCTTTCTTCTTCGATGCGGGAACCTGCTTGATCTCGGCCACGAACTTCAGATAGTCGGCGACCGTCATCTCGGGGTAGAGGGGGACGACTTCGGGGAGATATCCGGTGATCCGCTTGACTTCGTTGGGTTGCTCGAAGACGTCGTAGCCCGCGACGACGGCTTTACCGTCCGTGGCGGGGAGGAACCCGGTCAGAATCCGCATCGTCGTCGTTTTGCCGGCCGCGTTGGGACCCAGGAGACCCCAGATCTTGCCTTTGTCGACCTTGAAGTTCAGGTCCTTAACGGCCAGCAGGTCACCGTATTTCTTGGTGAGTCCTGCCACTTCAATCATCCAAAACCTCCTTTCATGGTTATTCAGGGGGATTGCCGAATTCCGGGGACATGAACCGAATCTCTTGATTCGGTATCGTGTCCCCGGAATTCTTCGGTGTCCGAATTCTGGCGCGTGTCCCCTGAATTCTCTTCATTGCGTAAAACAGTGGCTATTATAGCCAAACTCGGGCCTCCAGACAAAGCCTTGCCCAAGAAATTGTTAACTCTCGAAACCTTACGGGCGTTGCAGCCGAGACTCGATGACTGACTCCCAAATTCTCTGGAATTTGGTGTCTGTCACCGATTTGAACGGTGTCGAAAGCACAGAAGCGGCCCCTGCCCCGAAAAGCGTCTATCTTATTGATTATGATAGAAATAAACATAGTTGGGGGGTTTTAGTGGAACGTTGACGGTGCGGTCTTCAGTGTGATAGCATGGCCGCGAATTGAGCCAGAAAAGCTATTGAGAGAGGAGGAGCTATGAGGAGATATTCAGGGAGTATATTTTCATCCACTGTTATTCTGTTTCTGGCGGCAATCTTGCTAGCCGCCGGTGCCGTTCGGGTCGAGGCCGCGACCTGGTATGCCGCGCCGGGCGCGACGGGCTCGGGGACGAGCGCCGCGGACCCCGGCGATCTCAGGACCCTGGTCGAGTCCAGGTCGGCCGCGGGCGATACGATCAGGCTGGCTTCCGGAAACTTCAACATTTCGCCCGGAGGGCTCTATACGGGGATCAATGTCGATCACCCGCTGATCATCGTCGGGGCCGGCAGGGGCAAGACGATTCTGAAATGCCTCAATACGGTTGTGTCTCTGAGGATTGACGTCAAGGCCTCGACGCCCACGAACACGGCTGTCAAATCGATGACCTTCCTCAACGGCGGCAGCTACCAAGTCGATATCGTCAGCGGCAGCCCCACCTTTGACAACGTCGAGTTCAAAGGGGAGGCAGTCGTCTCCTCACTCATAGTCCGCAAAGGCCGTCCGATTATTAAGAAATCCTTCTTCAAGGCGACGACGCCGATCGGTCTTTCGGGGGCCGGGGCGGGAGCGCCTGAAACGGTGACCGGATGCCTGTTTTCGGTCCCCGGCGGATCCGGAATTGATTATGTGTCCGTCGCCTCGTGCACCGTGGAAAAAAACACCTTCAGCGGCAATAAGGTCGGTATTAATATCTATGCCGCTCCGGCGGGGAATATCCGCATCTCAGCCTCCCTGATTCAGAATAACACATTTAAAAATAACATGTGGGGGATATCCCAGTGGGCGCGCTATGGCGGAACCGACAAGTGCACGATCCGCGCGAATACCTTTCAGTCCAACATCCGGGGACTTGTCGGTTATGCGAGCCTCCAAGGCGTCGAGAAGTCCACGATAGATTCCAACCGATTTATCGCCAATGAAAATGCCCTGATTCTCGAATCGACCCGAAATACCGTCATCAATAATCTTTTGGCGAATAATACAACAACCAGCATCTCTTCGGGGGGCGGCGTGAACACGATCGCCTTCAACACCGTCTCGCACGGGGGGTGGCACGGATTGACGCTGCAGGGAAACGATACGTCGGGGGGAGACCGGAGCCTGGTCGCCAATAACATCTTCTGCTCGAACGCTAGCTGCGGCATTTCCCTGGATGAGTCCAGCAAACACGCCAGGTTAGGCGGAAACGATACTTTCGGCAACACCCAGGGGACGATTTTCGGCACGTATGTCGACCTGGGGGCAACCTGGCCGTGGCGCCACTGTTTAAGTCCGGCTCCTACGCCTTAACGGCGGGATCTCCGCTGATCGACAAGGCCATCGACGCCTACACGGTGTCCTACGATATCACGGGCGCCACGCGCACCAACCCGGATATCGGCGCCTACGAGTATAAGAAGTAATCGTCGAATTCCGGGGACATGTTCGATTTCCGGGGACATATTCGAATTCTGGGGACATGCTCTAGAATTCTCTTGAATTCTGGTGCGTGTCCCCAGAATTCACATCTTCGTCGGCGCCGGGATGCCCATAAGATCCAGGGCCTTCCTCAGCGTCTCCCGGATATAGTGGATCGTCAGGAGGCGGATATCCTTAAGCTCCTTGTTTTCCTCGTTTAGTACGGGGTAGACATGGTAGTAGGCGTTGAGCTTTTGGCAGAGGTTGAAGGTGAACTTGGCCAGGTGCGAGAACTCGAGCGATTGGATGGAGCGGAGGACTTCCTCGTCGAATTGCGAGGCGTAGAACACGAGATCCCAGAAATCGCCCGCCTCAGTTTCGGAGAGCGCCGCAAGGGACGCGGGCGCTAATAGACCCCGCCCGCCGACATCGTCAGCCTTGATCCCCTCCCGCTCCTCGAGCTTACGGAAGATGCTGTTGAGGCGAACGAGCGTGTACTGGAGGTAAGGGCCGGTCTCGCCCTCGAAGCTCAGCGCTTCCTCGAAATCGAAGATGATGAGCGAGTTCCGGGCGAACTTGATCATGAAGTAGCGGAGCGCCCCGCAGGCGATATGGCGGGAGATGGCCGTTTTTTCGTCGACCGGGAGGTCGGGATTCCGCTTCTCGACCTCGGCCCGGGCCTTCCCTTCGAGCCGGTCCAGGAGGTCGTCGGCCTTGACGCCCAACCCCTTCCGACCCGAAACCTCGAGAAAGGTCTTGTCTTTGTCCTCGGCCGCGAGCTCCATCCCCAGCTCCTTGAGGCTCTTGGGGGAGAGGGCGACCATCTCGTAGGAGAAATGGACGGATTTCGCGGCCTGCTCGTCGAAGTGGAGGGAGCGCAGCCCCTGGTAGACGACCTTCTGGAGGTAGGACTGCCGGGTGTCGATGACATTATAGACCTTGGAGGCGGCGCCGAACGAGGGCTCCCCCGGATGCGGAACGGTCGTCGTGATCCAAAGCGTATGGCCGTTATCCTTTTGGAACGGCTCGTAGTGGAAGTCCCGTTCGAGGAGCCCGAACTTCCAAAGCTGGTAAGCGATGTCTTTGCCGACGTAGGTCACGGTCCCGTCCGAGCGGACGATGATCTTTTCCTTGTCGGTCTCGTCCTCGAGCTTCATAACCCAGCAGCCTTTTGTTTCTCCCTCGGCCGAGAAGTAGATGGCCTGCCGCTGTTTCAAGGTCGTGAAGGCTTTTTCCCAAAACTCGAGGCCGAGGATGCTGCTTTCGCAGGGTAGGACGTCGTAGCTGATGTCGAGGCGCTTCATGGTGGCGAGGTGCGCCTGGATTATCCGCCGCGAGACGTGGCGGGCCATGGACCCTTCCTCGCCCTCGCCGTGCTCGATTCTCTTGAGGATCGCGGTCTTGCGGGGCTGGGCCTCCGTATGCTCGGCCAGGTACGCCGCCGTCCGGGCATAGAGGTCCCAGCAGTAGAAGTCGAATTTCCCGGAGAGGGCCTCGACCGCGGCCAGGGATTTCTTCTCGAGCTCCATGAATCCGAAGACGACATCCACGACCTGGACGCCGGTGTCGTCGATGTAATTCTGGGTTTCGACGGTTTCGCCCGAATATTTCAAGCATCGGACCAGGGTATCGCCCAGGCAGGCATTTCTGAGATGGCCGATGTGGGCGGCCTTGTTGGGATTAATGTTGGTGTGCTCGACTATGATCTTTCGCTCTTGGGGCGAGAGGCCGGAGCTGACGATTGTGCGCCTGGCCCCTGAAAAAAAGGCAACCCGATCTAGGAACAGATTGACGTAGCCGCCGCCGGCGACTTCGACTTTGGCGACGCCTTCGAGACCAGAGAGGAGGGGAGCGATGGCTTCGGCGATCTTGCGGGGCGGCTGCTTGAGCTGTTTGGCCAGCGCGAAGGGGAAGGCCATGGCGTAATCGCCCAGCTTCTGCTGCGGCGCGGGATTGAGATCGATGTCTGAGAGTGCGAGCGGATAAGCAGTCTTGAGCTTTTCGTAAATCTTTTTTTTTAAAGCGGTTTTGAAAGATATCATTTGCGGCGCCTCATTATAACAAATTCGCCGGCATCTACAATATGTTGACTTTCCGTCGCGCCGGTATTACCCTTTCCTCGAAAGGGCCGGATAAGATGATATTCACTTTGGACACGAACCGCGGCCTTTTCCGAAGGCATCTTATATGGCAATCGATACCATGTCTGGGGTATTATCTGGATCGATATAAACATTGTTAGGTGGCGGAAGAAGTGACGTCTCCGTTGAACAGGACGCGCGAAGCGAAAGGCAAGGGCCTCGGGAAGTCCGGAGGCCCGAAGGCCACCGAGACGAAAGCTATGCTCGCGCCCACGCCGTCGGTAGAGAGGGCACTCAATTCGTATAACATCTTTGATCTCTGCATTCAGAGAGCTAGGAACCTCGTCAAGCTCCATGAAGCTGTCCACGGTAAAGCCGGCAAGCCTGAGAAGTACACCTCCGACGCCCACCGGGCAGCGATTGTCCTTGCCATCTCCGCGCTCGACGCGTTCGTCCGGGATTTTGTCATCGCTCGAACAAGAACCCTGCTTGCTTCGAAGGCGGTCGCCCTGCCTGCAGCCCTATCCGCGGAGATCAAGAAGTTTCTTAAGGACGATGTCCTCATCGATGCTGCCCGGAAAGACGACCTCCTCGAGAGAGTCGAGAAGGCGTTTCGTGGCGATTTTGAGCGGCGCTCATTCCAGGGTACCAAGAACATCGAGGAGCAGCTCAGCATCGTGGGTTACGATGACGTTTTCCATGAGGTGGCAGTCAAGGCTCAGTTGAATGAAGACAAGTTGCGAGAGGACCTCAACCGGTTCACCGAGCGTCGTCACGCAATTGCTCATCGTGGAGATTATAATCTCACTGAGAACCCGCCGAAGGAGAACGTTGTGAATAAGAAGGACGCCGAGGACTGCATCAAGCTCGTGTCCCTCATAGCAAAGCAGATGTATGAGCTGGGGTGTCGAGCATGAACCAGATCCTGATTATCAGCTATGACCTCATCAATCCAGGGCAGAACTACGAGCGGCTCATCAGGCTCATCAAGACCTACCCGAGTTGGGCGCGCCTTGGCGGCTCCGCATATCTGATCTATGCCAACGCAACACCTGTGCAGGTCCGGGACCATCTCCGGCAAGCACTGGATCCAAACGACAAGCTCTATGTAGGAGTGTCTCCAGCGCCGTCTGCTTGGTATGGAATGCCAGAGGATGTCAGCAAGTGGATCCAGGCGAACCAGAAGTAGAAGCCACGCCACCTAACAATGGCATGCAGCGGGCGGCGCTACACGCCGCCGCTGATGCCGCACGTTCGGCGACATAGCTAATGATATGGAAAAGAAACACATTCTCGATGAAATAGTACGAATGGCCCAACAGAATAACGGCCAGCCTCTCGGAAAAAAAAGATTTGAGGCGGAAACGGGCCTTAAGGAATCGGATTGGTCCGGAAAGTACTGGATTCGATGGAGCGACGCGGTTCGTGAAGCCGGTTTTTCCCCTAACACGATGCAAAAATCGTATAACCAGGAGTGGTTGCTTGAGCGACTTATCTTCTTGATTAGAGAATTGGGTCACTTCCCCGTTCGGAACGAGCTTAGACTGAAGACATGGACTGACAAGACGTTTCCCAATGAAAAGACCTTCCAACGGCTCGGAAACAAGGCGGAGCTGGCTAACAAAATAGTAGAGTACTGTTCTGCGAGGATCGGCTATGAAGATGTCATCAAAACATGCAGCCCTCTTTCGGCCGCAGCTGGTACTTCGAGGCCAGGTCAAGGCTCACCGGCTACGCCAACTTTCGGGTACGTATACCTTATGAAATCTGGGCGTTACTACAAGATTGGCAGAAGCAATTCCCTTGGAAGAAGAGAGTACGAGTTGGGGATACAACTTCCCAAACCTGCGAGAATAATTCATAGTATAAAGACAGACGATCCGCCCGGCATTGAGGCATACTGGCATGGGCGGTTCGAAGCTAAGAGAAAGGGCGGTGAGTGGTTCGAACTATCGAGAGAGGATGTCCAAGCATTCAGGCGAAGAAAATTCATGTAAATTTCGCCGAACAATTTGCTCAATCGAACGCGTCCTCGGGTTTTTTCTAGTGCTCGAGCTCTGCGGTGCGCCGGTTAGGTTAGCCGTTAAAGCCTATTGGAGAGCCAATGAATGCATTATTAGAGTTGCTTAAACTTTATGGTACTCAGATGAGCGCCTTGGGCGCTGCTGTTGCTTTTAGTTTCGGTATCTACAAGTTTCACATTGAGCGCAGAGCTACACGTTACTGGAAAGAATTTGAAGTATATCACAAGCTTGTTAAGGAACTCGTTGAACCGGAGAAGGAAGGTGGTTCAATGTTCGTAGATCGCCAAGCAGCCATCATTTACGAACTCCGCAATTTCAAGCGTTATTACCCCTATTCATTGCGTATGTTGAAAGCGTTGAAAGCAACATGGATTTCTATTCCAAAAGTACGTCCGCGCATTATTGAGGAGCTTGATCTTGCAATCGGGTTCATTGAGAAAAAGCTTTAACAACAGGCTTCATCGGATGGCCTGAGAAGGCGTGACTGCTGGCGAGCCTTAACGTTAGATAACCAACTCAGGACACGGAGGTTTGGCGATGGGCGTTGACTCGACTTATACAGTCTGTATAATCATTGTTAGGCAACAGCGGATAGAGGACCATGGTTGATACCATCACGGTTCACCCCGCTGCTCAGTGCGATGTCGACGACATAGTGGCCGTCCTCCGGGCCAATCAGGCCGATCCCTCGCTCTTTCGGCGTTCACCGGCCAACGTCCAGATGCGGCTCTCCGACTTTCTGGTGGCACGCGACAGCTCTGATCGGATGGTTGGCTGCGCCGCGCTGCATCAATATGCGGCGCATCTTGCGGAGATCCTTTCGGTGGCAGTCCAGCCCGCCGCGCAAGGGCGAGGGATCGGTCGCCTGTTGGTGGAGGCAAGCCTCGCCCGCGCCGGCCAGGCTAACATAAGCCGTGTATGGCTCGCCACTCTTAAGCCGAGCTACTTCGCCCACTTTGGGTTTCGCCCGATCTCACGGTGGGAGCTCCCTGTGTCCGTGCTGCTCGCGAAGTTGACCCAAGTGTTCCTCCAGCCGCCGCGGCGATGGAGCCCGGCTTTGGTCGGGCGGCAGACGTTCATGCTGCGCGTTTCCGGCCCCGACTAGGTCTGGTGTGCGCGCCGTCCGAAGATAAGGTATCTGGAACTAAATACTATCGAGTGAAAAAATATGTTGAAAGGCATAAATATGAAGTGGGATTGACCGCCGTGATCCCGCTTGACGTATAATAGAAACACATTTAGGAGGGAACAATGGTTCAAGAAAAAAAGCAAGACAAGACGCAAGACAAGACGCAAGACAAGACGAAGGCTGTCCGGCTGTGGGGTGTTGCCGTCCTGGAGAAAGTCCTGGCTTCGACCAAAGACCTGCTCAATCGCAAAGTTCTGGATTTCGCCGTCCGCTGGATATTCCGGATCGGCCATGTCGGACTTCTGGCCGCCGCGGCTCTCGGCTTTATCTTCTCGCTCATCGTGGCCATTCGCCTCGACTCTTTCTCCGCATTCCTTTACGGAATCGCCTGGGTCGTTCTCATCCTTGTCGTTCAGTACGCCGCCCACCGTTTCGCTACGACCGGGGACTCGCTGATCGAGAACAATCCCAGCTCGCTTACCTCCAGGGCCTTCCACGACTGCCTCGGGCTCTTGGCCGTCATCGGAGGCCTGATCGCGATCGTCCTGGGCGCGATCCGGTCGATCCAGGGCGCGGGAATCCGGTTCATTCTGGCCGGCGCGGCCCTTTTCATCCTGCTCGAGCTTTTTGCCATCGTCGTGTTCAATCCGGAAACCGTATCCACCGAGACGGGGGGCAAGAATTCGGCCGGCCAGGAGGCGATCGGAATCATCGTTCTATTCATCAAGGGCTTCATGCGCTTAGTCCCGATCCTTTTCGGGATCGGGATCGTAGCCGGTTTTGTGCTGCTGGCCATTGACGCCTTTGGAATCTTTGGCTCTCAGTACCGTCTCCTGGCCGACTGGAAGAGGGCATGGTACACGGGCCGGATCATCGTCTTGTCGGGACTGGTGCCTTTCCTGAGTTATATCGGGTTCGTCGTCGCCTACCTGGCCGTCGATGTCGTCCGCGCCATCCTGGCCACTCCGGAAAAGATCGAGGCCCTGAGAAAATAACGATCGTCTACTTCCGGCCGTTCGTCACGAATTCGTAAGCTCCAATATCCGGCTTAGTGTCGCGCTTTTTCTTGTCCAGGTCATTCTTGGGCGCGCCGACGGCCGTCCCGTGATTGATCGCCGGGCTGCCGCTCTTCAGATGATAGTTGCCGGTTTTCCCCCAGGCGGGGGCCATGAACTTCGGATCCCCGTATAGATTGCCCGCGCCCAAGGACTTGATGTTGGCCTTTGTATAGTCCTTCCCGCCATGGCTCAAGATAATCGCATTCTTCGGCAGATAAAACAGGTTGTGATCCGCCTTAAGGGTCACTTCGCCCGCATTCCCGATAAACATCGGGCAGTTGGTCCCCATGCCGCGGAAAATGGTATTTCGGATGTTGAGGTTGATATGGGCGGTTTCGTCGTACTGAACATAGATTAAATAGTTCTTTCCCAGATAATCGTCCACGGTGACGTTGGTCACGGCGAAGGTCGCGTCCTCCTGGTTGGTGCCGATGACGATCGCGGCCCAGGGCGTCGTGGTCGAGTTGCCGTCGCCCCGCCCGTAGATCAGCGTGTTCTCGACGACGCTGTTGTCGCCCCAGAACTTGACCCCGTCGCAGGAATTGTTGGCGACGATGCATCGCCGCACCGTCGTGTTCTTCGACTTGGAGTCCAGCCCGTCGCCGTAGTTGTGTTCGGCGCGCGTGTCGATGATCTGGATCGGGCCGTCGGACGGCTCGATGCCGAACCCGTCCGGCCGGTCATAGGGCCGGTCCTTGCCGTTTCCGCCCCGGTAGTAATGGCCGCCGTAGGACAGCGTGCAGTTCTGGATGAGAAGGTTCCGGATGCCCCCGGCCGTCCCCTCCGGCCCCCCGACGGCGCCGAACCCGCAATACTCGATCCGGCTGTTCAGGATCTGGATGTCCTCGACATCCTGCATGTCGACCCCGCCCTCGTCGACATGATGGATATAGAGCTTTTCGAGGACGATCGAGCGCGAGGGGGCGCCGGAGATTGTGATTCCGGTCCGGAAGTAGAGCTTCTCTCCGCTGACTTGATCGTCGTGGGTGATCTCCAGGTTTTCGACCCGAATATATTTCTTTCCGGCGAGGTTGATGGCGGCGAATAGGTCGTCGCGGCCGGCGATGACGGGACGCGCCCCGTCTTCTCCCTTGATGATCGTCCAGGCGGCCGACGTGCCCGAGGGGGATACATGATGTCGTCGTCGTAGACGCTGATGATGTAGTGGCCTTTCCGGATGATCAGCGTGTCGCCCGATTTCATCCGGCGCGACCCGTAGGCCGGGCTTGCCCAGGGCTTGGACGATGTCCCGGGGTTTTTGTCGTTGCCGTTGGGCGCGACATAATAGGTCGCGGCCCGGAGGTCGGACGCGAGTGCCAGGACCGCGGCGAAAGCACAAGTCAGGATGGCAAAACCTGTTAGCCGTTGATAAGACATTTCTCTCTCCTAAACCCTCACTTAGGCTGAAGTATAGCGCTGGCCGCGGTGAGAGGTCAACGACTGATGCTCACGACGTATTTTAGTTCGCTCTCGCTTATGGACGAAATATAGGAGATATCTGGAATTTAAAGAATTAAAAAGATAAGATGGTCCTTGAAAGGTGAACGCCATGAGAGCCATCGTCGTGTATGAATCTCTCTGGGGAAACACCGCAGCCGTCGCCCGCGCCATCGTGGAAGGAATCGGCGCCGGGGCGCAAGCGCTCTCGACCGCTCAGGCCACGGGGGCGGCGATAGCGGGCGCGGACCTCATCGTGGCCGGAGCTCCGGTGCTGGGCTTCAGGCTTCCGACGGACAAGATGCTCAAGACGATCGGCGCGAGCGCGGCAAGGGAGCGGGTGGCGCCCGACCTCTCGCAGCCGTCGATGCGCTCTTGGCTTGACGCGCTCCCCAAGGGGAGCGGCCGGTCGGCGGTGTTCGAGACCCGACTTAAGATTTCGCCCGGGCGCGCCACGGGAGCGATTGCTCGCGGGCTGGAGGGCGCGGGATACCGGCCGATCGCGAAGGCTCAGCGCTTCATCGTGAAGGGGAAATACGGCCCGCTACGCGACGGAGAGCTGGAGCGGGCGAAGGCCTGGGGAGCGGATTTGAAGTCAATCCTTGCGTTATGAGGATACAACGTTTCTCCGAAACAAAAAGAGGAACGCTATTCAATCTGCTTCTTGACGCGTATTCCACATCCCAAGAATTATCGAAACTCTACAGGGATAGTTGGCAGGAATTCGATTCCTTCGTTTTCGACAATCTTTCATTCATGAATGTCTGTGGGTTTGTCACCCGTTCGCCGACGCTAAGCCCCGCCTTTCAAGGCGGGGATGAGAAGCGCGGCTCAGGGTTAACCCTGACCAAGCCCCGGCATTCATGCCGGGGAGTCGAGGGTTTGACTTTGGATGATACGGATATAACTGGATTTATGTCATGGGACCCGAGGAATATGCCTGTTTCAGTAGAAATAGGCCATAATTGCATTATCGAGAAATTCAAGGGTCGCGGCAAAGGCGTGGAGCAGTTGCTGTTAGGAATAGATATTATTAAAAATATGAAACC
Organism: Candidatus Aminicenantota bacterium; assembly: GCA_963702005.1. Classification (GTDB taxonomy): domain Bacteria; phylum Acidobacteriota; class Aminicenantia; order Aminicenantales; family JAFGBC01; genus JAFGBC01. The sequence continues at coordinate 3,307,686 of OY969696.1, read as the reverse complement.
ATCAAAGATCATTGCAAAAACAGGCAATATCGAGTTCTTCAAACCGGCACAAAAAATGTACGCGTCGATCGGCTTCAAAATGAAGTCGATTATTAAGAAAGATGACAGCCTGGTTCCGGAAGTCATAGAATATGAGCTAATACTATAATCCTGCACACTAACCCATGAAAGAGATGATCGCTTATTGCGGCTTAAGGTGCCGGACATGACCAAAGGAGAAAAAGCATGCCACAAGCTCGTCGAAATGATGATGAACCGCCCGCCGTCGCCGCCAAGGGATGGCGATATCATCACCTGGGCATTCCCACTGACAAGCCCAAGCCCGGAGAACGGTATCTTGAGCCATACAAAATATATGTGTCCGGTTTCGAAACCAGTCCCTACGGCATCGAGTGGATGCGCTTCGAACTCGACAGCCCGATTTCGGAATTGATTAGGACGGTCCCTCATGTCGCCTTTGAAGTAGACAATCTTGATGCCGAAATCAAGGGCAAGCGGCTTCTCGGCGAAGTGAGCGAGCCTTCCGAAGGCGTCAGAACGGCCATGATCGTGGACAATGGCGCTCCGGTGGAGTTACTTGAGTTCCGGAAGGCTCGACGCCGTAGAGGTTCTATCCTAGCTCACAAGCTTTACTTCATCGTCTCCGGCGCGATCTTTTTCCTCGTCGGGATCTTCCATCTCTTCAGACTCGTGTACCACTGGCCGTTTGTGGTCGGGACCGCGACGGTCCCGTTTTTACTATCTTACATCGGGTGCCCCGCTTCACTCGGATACGCGGCATGGGCGGTTTGGTCGCTGCGCACTGAACATAAATATATCCGGGCGAAAACGGAGGACCGCGGATAATCCTCCTTTTATCTTGTGTCTCGGAATTCAGAAGGATTACAATGGGGCGATCGGCGTATCGAACCGATACCCGTGATAAAACCCGTTAAAGGAGGAGGATATGATGAAACAAGCGTGCTCGGAACGGCGGGTCTCACCCTGGCTCAGGGCGGCCCTGGGATTCCTGGTCACGGCCGTTCTCGTTTCAACCCTGGCTGCGCTCGGCTCCGGTCAGCAGGACGAAAAGACCTTTAAGGGTCTCTCAATGAGTCTGAGCAACCTGTCCCGGCTGTCCCACGCCAAGACGCGGTCCGTCAGCCCTGAGAATTTCAGCGGCGAAAAGGGCAAGGCGGGCATGTCCGTCGACGGCCCGGCTAAGAACGCGGCCCGGGATCTCGGCCAGGGTTGGAAGGTCTCGCCTTACGTCACGCTCAAGCCCAAGGAGACCTTCGTTATGGCCGACGTTAAGGGCTCGGGCGCGATCCAACAGATCTGGTGCACCCCGGCCGGAACCTGGCGTTTCGCCATCATCCGCTTCTATTGGGACGGCGAGACCGAGCCGTCCGTGGAATGCCCCCTGGGCGACTTTTTCGCCTGCGGCTGGGGCCAGTATGCCCAGATCTCCTCGCTTCCCGTCTGCGTCAACCCGGGGAGCGCCTTCAATTGCTACTGGGAGATGCCCTTCCGTAAGGGATTCAAGATCACGCTCGAGAACATCGCCGACGACAAGTTTTCGATCTACTACCAGATCAACTACACGGAAACCGAAGTCCCGGCCGACGCGGCCTATTTCCACGCCCAATTCCGGCGCGTCAACCCCCTCCCTTATAAAGGCGTCTACACAATCCTGGACGGCGTCAAAGGCTGGGGACAATACGTCGGCACTTATCTGGCCTGGGGCGTCAACAACAACGGCTGGTGGGGCGAGGGCGAGATCAAATTCTACATCGACGGCGACAAGGAGTTTCCGACGATCTGCGGCACGGGGACCGAGGACTACTTCTGCGGCTCTTACGATTTTGACGCCCAGGCGCCCGACGGCTCCATCCAGTACCACGAATTCACGACGCCCTACAGCGGGCTGCCCCAGGTCATCCGCGGCGACGGGCACTATCAGGTCCAACAGCGCTTCGGCCTCTACCGCTGGCACATCATGGACCCCATTAGGTTCGAAACGAATCTCAAAGTCACGATCCAGGCCCTGGGCTGGATGTCGGGGGGGCGCTACCTGCCTCTCCAGGACGATATCGCTTCGGTGGCTTTCTGGTACCAGCAGGAGCCTCACGCGCCGTTCCCGAAGCTCCCCGATAAGGACAAACTGGAAAATATTTAGGGCCGCGGAACGCTTAGCCGCGTCGGGCCCAGTGAGGCGGCTCTGAAACCATCGTTAGGGCGGATATTCACTTCCTTCTTGCGCTTGGGTGCGACCGCTTTCGGCGGCCCCTCCATGGTCGCCTATATCCGCAAAATGGCGGTCGAAAAAAAACGCTGGCTCGACCCCGAAACCTTCAACGATGGCGTCGCTCTTTGTCAAATGATTCCCGGCGCGACCGCCATGCAGACGGCGGCTTATGTGGGGTTGAAACTGCGGGGTATCGTCGGAGCGAGCGCGAGTTTCATCGGCTTCGGCCTTCCCGCTTTTCTTTTAATGATGACGTTGGCCGCCGTATACTCCTTTGCTCACGATCTTCCCATCATGATTTCGGCCTTCAGCGGCCTTCAAGCGATAATCGTCGCCATCGTGGCCAATGCCGCGCTGTCTTTTGGAAAAACCACCTTGAGGGACAGAACGTCCTTGGCCATCGCGGGCGGCGCGGCGGCATTGTTCGCCCTCAAGCTGAACCCAATCCTGGTGATTCTACTGGCCGCCGCGGCGGGATTAGCGCTCGTCAAACCCCAACAAGCCAAGCCCATCCATCCTCAGCCTTCCCCGCGAACCCCGCCTTCCGTAAGGCCTATCTTGTTTATCTTGTCGGTCTACGCCATCGGCGTCCTTGCGCTTTTCCTGTTCGACCGGACTCTGTTCAGCCTTGCAATCCTGCTGTTCAGGATAGATCTGTTCGCTTTCGGCGGCGGATTCGCTTCGGTGCCTCTCATGTTGCACGAAATCGTCCATGTCCGTCATTGGTTGGACGGCCCAACGTTCATGAACGGGATTATTCTGGGACAGGTGACGCCGGGGCCGATCGTTATTACCGCTACATTCATAGGCTATCTGCTGGCCGGCCCGCTCGGCGGAGTCGTCGCCACCGTCAGCATCTTCTTGCCTTCTTTTATGGTCGTGGTGGGCGTCTCTCCTTATTTCGACCGTCTGCGTGCTTCGCCCGCTTTCAATAAAATCATCGGCGGTGTGCTGTGTTCCTTTGTAGGGCTGCTCTTGACGGTCACCGTACGTTTTGCCTTGAACGTCCATTGGGATATATCCCATCTTCTGCTCGCCGGCGGGGCGCTTGTCGCTTTGCTCCTTAAAGCAGACATTCTCTGGGTTGTCGTGCTCGGAACGGTCTTGTCCGTGCTCCTGTTCTTATGAAACTCAGAACGGACCTCTTAGACCGCCAAAGGCGATTAACGTTACTGACCTATTGAAACGTCCCAAGAAGGGTTTGATAGTCGTCCTCGCCGATCTTTTCGTAGAGCCTGAGTTTTCCCAGGATATAGCGGCAGCGCCAGTTGAGCCATTTTCCCGAGGCGCGCGGGTCGGTCGTGACCGGGCGGGGGATGACGGCGGTCAGGCGGACGATCTCCTCCAGGGAAAGTTCGGAAACGTCCTTGCCGAAATAATGGCGCGAGGCGGCCTGGACCCCGAAGATGCCCGGGCCGAGCTCTATGAGGTTGAGATAAAGCGAGAAGATCCGGTCTTTGCCGAGCGCTTTTTCCAGGCGGCGGGCGATGAAATACTCCCGGAGCTTGCGGAGAGGGTTCTTTCGGGGGGACAGGTAGAGGTTTTTGGCAAGCTGCTGGGTGATGGTGCTTCCGCCGCGGGCGAACTTCCCTTCGCGCAGGTCCCGTTTGAAAGACTCTTTGAGTTCTTCGAGGTCGATTCCTTTGTGCCAGTAGAACGAGGCGTCTTCCGTGATGCGGACGGCCTCCTTGAGGAGCTCCGGGACTTTGTCTATATCCACCCATTCTTTTTGGACGGAGTAGGCCCCGCCTTTTTGGCGGGCTTGATCCTGGCGGAACTTCATGAGGGCCGTCGTCGAGGGATTCTGGTTCCTGAGGCCGGAGACGTCGGGAAGGGTCAGGAGGATGGCGGCCGTTAGCGCCACAAAGGCCAGGACGGCGGCCAGTGCAATCCACAGCCACACCTTTCTGAGTTTGGCTTTATCGAGCATGGCGGCTCTCGATTTTCACAGCACCTTGACTTCCAGCATCCGGTCGATGCGGAAATGGCGCTGCTCTTCGCGCTTGTAGCAATAGGCCACGACGCCCTCGAACCGCTTGCCCTTGAAGTCCAACATCTCGATGGATTCGGCTCGGATCCGGCGCCGGGTCTTGGTGTCGTCGGGCTTGAGATACAGGATTTCCAAGTCGCGGCCCTCGCTGATGGCTTCGTTGATCAGCGCGACCTTGGCCGCGTAGGACAGCTTCTCGTCGGCCTTCTGGTATTGCGTCCGCGTCAGGAACCGGACGATGTCGTAGTCCAGGCGGATATGGCCGCGCCGGATGGGTTTCCTGAGGACCAAGCCCTCGAAGTTCGTGCAGCGGCTGAGGGCTACGTAAGCCTGGCCGTGGGCGAAGGTTCCGCGGCCGAAGTCGATGACGACCCGGTCGAATGTCTTGCCCTGGCTCTTATGGATGGTGATGGCCCAGGCGAGCTTGAGCGGATACTGGGTGAATGAGCCGATCGGTTCGGAGACGATCGTCCGGGTGTCCGGGTCGAGGCCGAAGCGGAAGATCTCCCAGGCGTTGGGCAGGACGTCCACGGTCGGGCCGTCCTGAAGCTCGACCACGACGACGTCATCCTCGCCCTTGACGCGGACGATCTTCGCCACGCGGCCGATCGAGCCGTTGACCCAGCGGCCTTTAGAGTCGTTGTTGAGGAGCATGACTTGGGCGCCGATCTTGAGCTCGAGGCGCTCGTCGGTGGGCAGCGAGGAGCGCTCGAACTCGCCGGCGATAAGGCCCTCGTAAACGGCGGGGCGGCCGGGCAACCGGGCGAGCTTGTCCCGGTTGCGCTCGAAGGCCAGGTCGTTGGTGCTGGTCAGGGTGACATAGAACTCGTCGTCGGGGGGGATGAAATCCGGGATGCAGCGCTCGTTGAGGCGGCCGAGGTCCGCGTCCGTGGCCGAGCGGTTGCGGATGGCGTTGAGCAGGCCGATGAAATCCTCCTCGCTCTGGCGGTAGATTTTCTCCAGCTCGACGAACTCCATGGCGAACGCGGGGTTCCGGAAGATCTGGGAGGAGAAGAAGTAGGGCGTTTCGTAGGGACCGGCGAAAAGCGCCCGCTCAACCGAAGTGACCACGGGCGGGAGCTGGTAGAGGTCGCCGATGAAGACCATCTGCAGGCCGCCGAAGAGCCGCTTGGGGTTGGGGCCGTTGAGGCGCAGGAATTTCTCGACGCAGTCGAGGAGGTCGGCCCGGACCATGGAGATCTCGTCGATGACGATCGTTTCGAAGCGCTTGTAGATGTCGGCTGAGCCGTCGCCTCTAAAAGCAGCCCGGCCGCCCCGGCTGCTTGGCGGAAGCTTCTTGACCGTATCCAGGGTGATGTCCGGCTTGAAGCGGCAGAAAGAGTGGATGGTCTGGCCCCGGACGTTGAGCGCGGCGACCCCGGTGGGCGCCAGGACGGCGATCTGCTTCAGCGTCGTGTCCCGGAAATATTCGAGGAGCGTCGATTTGCCCGTTCCCGCCCGGCCCGTGATGAACAGGTGGCGGTCGCCGGCCTCCATCAAGTCCAGCGCCGCCCGGAACTTGTCGTTGATTTCGATGGCGGCGGGTTTCCGGGGCGGGGGAGATGCCGGCGGGCCTGCCGTCCGCGAGGCTTTCTTCATCGCATTCCTTACGGCTCGCGGAAAGCGACCCGAATCGAGAGGATTTCCGAGGCGCCCACCGTCCGGACCGGCGGGCCCCAGAGCTGGACGCCGCTGGTCACGAAGATATGCGTTCGATTCTTTTTCTTGTAGCCCCAGCTGAGTTCGTACCGATGATTGATGATGAGATTGATCGGGAACAGCTGTCCGTAGTGGGTGTGGCCCGAGAGCTGGATGTCGGCGATCGTCCGGCTGACGTTGTCGAGGTCGGTCGGTCGGTGGTCGAGCAGGATGACGGGGAGATCGTCGGGCGTTCCCGCCAAGAGTTCGGCGGCGGACTTCCGGCCGCGGGAGCGGGCGTCGTTCCGCCCGGCCAGATAGAACGCCCCGTCGATCTTGAGGACTTCGTCCTGGAGAAGCCGAATCCCGGCCTTGGCGAAGAAATCGTCCCTTCCTCCGGCGTATCTCTCGTGGTTGCCCGGGACCCCATAGACTCCGTATCTCGAATGGAGCCGCCGGAATTGGGATTCGTATCGGGCCAGGTCCTCGTCCCGGCGGTCGCCCTCCAGGACGTCGCCTCCGATCAGCACGAGGTCGGGGTCCAGCGCGTTGACCTTGGCGATGAAGGTCTCCATGAAGCTGGGGCTAGTCCTGTCCCCAAGGTGGAAATCGGCGGCGAAGGCGATCTTGAGTTCCCTGAGGTCCGAGGATTTGCGGGGGACTTCGATCGCATAGTCTTTGACGCGGAGGTGATTGAAGTTCAGTATACCGCCGCCGACGATCGCGACGGGCAGGGCCAATACGACACACAGATAGACGGCCCGGAAGCGGGGAGAGCGGACCTCGTCGCGCGAAAGAATTCCGAGGAGCCGCGCGGCGCCGACGGCGATGTCGGCGAGGATGACGGTCAGGACGAGATAGAGCAGCACGGGCCAGGCGTCATAGCCGGCGATCAGCGGATATCTCGCCCATCCGCCCGCCCCCCGATGGGAGAGCGATTCGGCGGCGGGGAATGCCAGGATGAGAAGAAGAAAGACCGCGGTCCAAACGGCCTTCCCGGTCCTGGCGATGATGATCCGCCTGACGCGGATGTAGACATAGAGGATGAGCGGCGAAAAAAAGATAAGCTCGTTTAGCAGGAACATCGTTGCTCGCCCTCCATCATACCCTATCTTTCGCCCGAGGACGAATCGGATCTCGATGGGCTTCCCGCCGCGACTTGCAAATCCGGGGACGTCGTTATATTATAAGGCTTCCATTTCGCCTTGATTAAGAGGAATCATACGATATGAATAAGACGCGCTTGAACGCCCTCCATAAGAAGCTCGGCGCGAAAATGATAGAGTTTTTCGGCTGGGAAATGCCCCTCGAATTCAAGGGCATCATCGACGAGCACATCGCCGTCCGGACCCGGGCCGGCCTGTTCGACGTCGGCCACATGGGCGAGATCGCTATCACCGGCAAGGACGCCCTGGCTTATGTCCAGCACCTCACCCCGAACGACGCCGGCCGCCTCGCCCCAAACCAGGTTCAGTACACGGCCCTGACGACTCCGCGGGGGACGTTCGTCGACGATATGCTCGTCTATTGCCTGGGGCCGGAGCGCTACTTCCTTGTCGTCAACGCCTCGAACGCGGACAAGGACTTCGCCTGGATCCGGGACAACGCCAAAGGCTTCGACGTCAAGGTCGAGAACGCCAGCGACGCCTGGAGCCAGCTCGCCCTCCAAGGGCCGCGCGCCCGGGAGATCCTCCAGCCTCTGACTCCGATCAACCTGGCCGAGATGAAATATTTCTGGTCCGCCCCGGGCCAGGTGGCCGGCGTCGAGTGCCTCGTCTCCCGGACCGGCTACACGGGCGAGGACGGGTTCGAGATCTACACGCTCTCGGCCCAGCCCGACAAGATCGCCGAAGCCATCCTGGCCGAGGGGCAGAAATTCGGCATCCTCCCGGTCGGCCTGGGCGCCCGGGATACGCTCCGGCTCGAGGCCAGGCTCCCCCTCTATGGGAACGATATTGACGACACGACCACCGTGCTCGAGGCCGACCTCAAGTGGATCGTCAAGTTCAAGAAGGGCGACTTCCTGGGCAAGGACGTCCTGGAGAAGCAGCTGGCCGAGGGCCTCAAACGCAAGATCGTGGGGTTCGAGGTCGTCGACAAAGGCATCGCCCGGCCCCATTATCCTGTGTTCGTCAAGGGGCAGCCGGTGTCCCAGGTCGCCTCGGGGACCTTCGCGCCCTTCCTCAAGAAGGCGATCGGCACAGTTTATCTCCCGATCGAGGCGACCGAGGTCGGGACCGAGTTCGAGGTCGGGATCAGGGACAAGCGCGTCAGGGCCAAGGTCGTCCCGTCGCCGTTCTACAAGAGACCCGAAAAGGCTTGAGCGGGAATCCCGCGCCGTCGAGATAGAGACCTAAGGAGGTATCGCATGTATCCGGATTATTACTATACGAAGGACCACGAGTGGATCAAGGTCGAGGGCGGCCAGGGTCTGGTCGGCATCACCGACTTCGCCCAGAAGCAGCTCGGCGACCTCGTCTACGTCGAGCTCCCCTCCGTCGGGACCAAGCTGGCCGTCCATCAGAAAATCGGGACGATCGAGTCGGTCAAGGCCGTCTCCGACGTCTTCTGCCCGGTCGCGGGCGAGGTTGTCGCCGTCAACGCCGACCTCGAGGGCGGGCCCGAGCTCGTCAACCAGGATCCCCACGGCAAGGGGTGGATCCTCCGCCTCAAGCTCGCGAACAGGGCCGACCTGGGCGGATTGATGAAAGCCTCCGAATATGAAAAATACCTGGCCGGACTCGAGCACTGAGTATGAGCTATATTTCTCTCAGCGATAAAGACAAAAAGGAGATGCTGGACAAGGTCGGCGTCCCGACCCTCGACGACTTGTTCCAGTCCATCCCCTCTTCCATCCGGCTGCGCAAGCCGCTTCCCGTCCCCGGTCCCCTGGCCGAATCCGAGCTTCTTTCTCATTTCGAGAAGACGGGCGGCCGGAACGCCTATGACCGCTACCTCTCTTTTCTGGGGGCCGGGGCCTACGACCACTTCATCCCCAGCGTCGTGGATTATTTGAGTTCGCGGGGCGAATTCGTCAGCCCCTACACGCCCTACCAGCCCGAGGTCAGCCAGGGGACGCTCCAGATCGTCTTCGAGTACCAAACCCTGATCTGCCAGCTCAGCGGCCTCGACATCGCCAATGCCTCGCTCTATGACGGAGCCACCGCCGCGGCCGAAGCGGTCCTGATGGCCCACCGCGTCAAGGCCAAGACCAAGGTCCTCGTCGGGCGGACGCTCCATCCTCAGTACCGGCATGTCATCCGGACCTACATCCAGAACCTGGGCGTCGAAGCCGTCGAGTTCGCCTACGGCCCGGACGGCCGGGCTGACCTGGGCGACCTCGCCAAGAAGATTGACGGCGGGACGGCCGCCGTCGTCTTCCAATCCCCGAACTTTTTCGGCGTCGTGGAGGACGTCAAGGCGCTCTCCGAGCTGGCCCACGGGAAACAGGCCCTGTCGGTGGCCGTCGTCGCCGAGGCGGCCTCGCTCGGCATCCTGGAAGCGCCCGGCAAGCTCGGCGCCGACATTGTGACCGGCGAAGCCCAGTCCTTCGGGATGCCGCTCTCCTACGGCGGACCGTATCTCGGGTTCATGGCCTGCGCCAAGGACTTCGTTCGGCAGCTGCCGGGCCGGATCGCGGGGCAGACCGTGGACGTCGACGGCAAACGGGGGTTCGTCCTGACCCTTTCGACACGCGAGCAGCACATCCGGCGCGAGAGCGCGACCTCGAACATCTGCAGCAACCAAGCCCTGTGCGCGGTCCGGGCGACCATGTTCCTCGAGACCCTGGGCGAGAAGGGGCTCCGGGAATGGGCCCTCCAGAACGTCCACAAGGCTCGCTACGCCCTGAACGAGCTCGGCCGCCTTAAGGGAGTTAATCTAAGATTCGGCGGACCCGTTTTCAACGAGTTCGTCCTCGAGCTCGGGAAGGACTGGGCCGCCGTCGAGACGGCCCTCCGCGCCGCGGGGATCGTCGGCGGCTACGGCCTGGGCCGGGATTATCCCGAGCTCAAGAACGCCGTCCTCATCTGCGTCACCGAAATGCGCCGCAAGGACGATATCGATCGCCTGGTCAAGGCCCTCCGGGAGGCGCTCCGATGATCCGCGAATCGCTCATTTTCGAGCTCAGCGATAAGGGCAAGACCCCGTACCGCTTCCCCAAGCTCGATGTCCCGGCCGCCCCGGACGCGCTGCGGGAGGCGGTTGTCCGGACCGGCATCGAGGGATTCCCCCAGGTTGCCGAACCAGAAATCGTCCGCCACTTCACCCGTCTCAGCCAGGCCAATTACTGCGTCGACCTCGGAATTTATCCTCTGGGCTCCTGCACCATGAAATACAATCCCAAGGTCAACGAGAAGATCGCCGGGATGCCCGCCTTCGCCCGGAGCCACCCCGAGGCGCCCGAGGACCTCGTCCAGGGCAGCCTCGAGGTCCTCAAGACCGCTGAGGAGCTCCTGTGCGCCATCGCCGGCCTGGACGCTTTCACCCTCCACCCCGCCGCCGGCGCCCACGGCGAGCTGACCGGGATGATGCTCATCCGGGCCGCCCTCAAGGCCCGGGGCAATCCTCGCCGGATCGTCCTCATCCCCGACTCGGCCCATGGCACGAACCCCTCGAGCGCCCACCTCTGCGGCTACAAGGTCCAACAGATTAAATCCGACGACCGCGGAATGATCGACCTCGAGGACCTCAGCCGGTTCATGAGCGAGGACGTAGCCGCCCTCATGGTCACAAACCCGAACACGCTCGGCGTCTTCGAGGCCGACATCTGCCGGATCGGCGAGATCGTCCACGCCAAGGGCGGCTTCCTTTATATGGACGGCGCCAACCTCAACGCCCTGACCGGCATCGCCCGGCCCGGCGACATGAACGTCGACGTCCTCCACGTCAACCTCCACAAGACCTTCTCGACCCCCCACGGCGGGGGCGGCCCCGGCTCGGGGCCGGTGGGCGTCAAAAAGGAGTTCATCCCGTTCCTCCCGATCCCGGTCGTGACGCGGACCAAGAAAGGACTCGTCCTCGACAGCGACCGTCCCCAAACGATCGGACGGGTCCGGAGCTTCTGCGGCAATTTCGGGGTCGTCCTCAGGGCCGTCGCCTACATCCTGACCCTCGGGCCCGAGGGGCTCAAGGAAATCGCCCAGATAGCGGTCCTCAACGCGAACTACATCCGCAAGAGCCTCGAGGGCATCTACCATCTCAAGTACGCGACGCCCACCCTCCACGAGTGCGTTTTTTCGGACAAGTTCCAGCAGGAGCAGGGGATCAAGAATATCGACATCGCCAAGCGCTTGATCGACTTCGGCCTCCACCCGCCGACGATGTCCTTCCCCCTGATCGTCCACGGCGCCCTGATGATCGAGCCGACCGAGACCGAGAGCCGGCGCGACCTGGACGCCTTCGTCGACGCCATGATGACGATCGCCCGCGAAGCCCGCGATACGCCCGACGTCCTGCGCGCCGCGCCCCACGCCTCCTACGTCCGGCGGCTCGACGAGACGAGGGCCGCCAAGAAGCCGATCCTGCGCTGGACGCCGGCGGAGTAGGGAGGGAGACCAGTCTCCGATGAGCCTCCAAGACCTGATCATGAACCTCCAGCGCTACTGGACCGGCCGTGGCTGCTACCTCGCCCAGCCCTACGACCTCGAGGTCGGGGCCGGGACGATGACGCCGGACACTTTCTTCCGCGTCCTCGACAAGCGCCCCTGGCGGGTCGCCTACGTCCAACCCTCGCGCCGGCCGACCGACGGCCGCTACGGCGAAAACCCGCACCGGGTCCAGAAGCACCTCCAGTTCCAGGTCATCATCAAGCCCTCGCCCTCCGACATCCAGCGTCTCTACATCGAGAGCCTCGTCTCGCTCGGGATCGACCTGGGCGAGCACGACCTCCGTTTCGACGAGGACAACTGGGAATCCCCCACGATCGGAGCCTGGGGCGTCGGCTGGCAAGTCATGCTCGACGGTCTCGAGATCACCCAGTTCACCTATTTCCAGCAGGCGGGCGGCCTCGACCTCGCCCCCGTCCCGGTTGAGATCACCTACGGACTTGAACGGCTCGAGATGTTCCTCGAGCGCAAGGAGGACATCTACGACCTCGACTGGTCGGCGGACGTGACCTACCGGGACCTCCGCTTCCGCGAGGAAAAGGAGTTCTCCGAGTACAACTTCAACCAGGCCGACGTCGCCAAGCTCCACAAGATTTTCGCCTTCGCCGAGGATGAAGCCCGCGCCCTGGTCAAGAAAGGCCTCCTGCTGCCGGCCTACGACATGTGCCTCAAGTGCTCCCACGCCTTCAACCTGCTCGACGCCCGCCGCGCCATCAGCGTTACCGAGCGGGTCAAGCTGATCGCCCAGATCAGGGCCGTCGTCATCGAAATCGCCCGGCGCTTCACGGCGGTCGGGGAGGGGTCCTGATGGAATTCCTCCTCGAAATCCTGACCGAAGAGATGCCGCCGGACCACGTCCGGACCGGCCTCGAGCAGCTCGCCGACGGCTTGCGGCGGGAGCTCGCCAGCGCCCATGTCGCCCCGGGCGACCTCAAGACCTTCGGAACCTGCCGGAGGCTTATCGTTCTGGCCGACTTGGCCGAGTCCCAGGAGAGCAAGGAGCGGATCGTCGTCGGCCCCTCCAAGGCCGTCGCTTTCGCGCCGGACGGGTCGCCGACGCCGGCCGCCCTCGGTTTTGCCCGGTCTCAAGGAATCGGCGTCGAGGCGCTCGAAGTCGTCCGGACCGAGAAGGGCGAATACGTGGGCCGCAGGAAGGCCGAGACCGGAAAGCCGGCCGCGGAAATCCTGGCGTCCTTCCTCCCCGGCCTGGTCGCCTCGTTGTCCTTTCCCAAGACCATGCGCTGGGGCTCGCTCGCCTTCCGCTTCTCCCGTCCCATCCAGGGTTTTCTTTGCCTTTTCGGCGGGAAGACGGTCGCCTTTGAAACGGCCGGGATCGCCTCGGGCGACTCGACGATCGGCCACAAGATTCACGACCCACGGACTCTGACCGTCCGGTCTTTCGCCGAGTATCAGGCCGGCCTGAGAGAGCGGGGCGTCGTCATCGATCCCGAAGAGCGCAGAGCCATGATCCTGGTCCGGGTCGAGGAGCAGCTCGAACCCCTCAAGGCCAAGCTCCATCCCGATCAGGCCCTCCTCGACAAGCTCGTCTATGACGTCGAATATCCCTGCGTCGTGCTCGGCTCCTTCTCAAAAGATTACCTGGCCTTGCCCCTTGAGCTCCTGAGCACGGCCATGAGGGAGGGCCAGCACCTGTTCTCGGTCGTTCGGGACAAGAAGCAGCTTCCTTATTTCATCGGCGTAGCCGACGCCCTTGGCGACGCTTCGTCCTTGATCGTCAAGGGGAACGAGCGCGTTCTCAGGGCCAGGCTCGAGGACGCCCGTTTCTTCTGGGAGCAGGACCTCAAGGTTCCGCTCAGCAAGCGCGTCCCGGGCCTCAAGCAGGTCGTCTTCCAGGAGAAGCTGGGAAGCTACGACGATAAAACCCAGCGGCTCAAAAAAATCGCCGCCTATCTCTGCGACAAGATCGAGGCGGCCGGCGCCAAAGAGGATGTCGTCCAGGCGGCGGAACTCTCCAAGGCCGACCTCGTCAGCGAGCTCGTCCGAGAGTTCCCCTCGCTCCAGGGCAAGGCGGGCGGCCTATTCGCCCGGGCCGAAGGATTCCCGGCGGCCGTCGCCCAGGCCATCTATGAGCACTACAGGCCGGTCGGCCTCGAGGACGAATCACCGGCGGCCCTCGCCGGCGCGGTCCTGTCCTTGGCCGACAAGGTCGATTCCATCGTCGGCGTCGTCGGGGTCGGCGTTCAGACGACCGGGTCAAGCGACCCGTTCGGAGTCCGCCGCAACGCCCTGGGAGCCTGCAAGGTCGTCCTGGACAGGAAGCTGTCGTTTTCGTTCCCCCGTCTTCTCGACAAAGTCTTGACCGTCTACGGAGACCGGCTGACCCGGCCGGCCAAGGAGGTCAAGGCCGACTGCCTTGAGTTCTTCGCGGGACGGCTCCGCTATATCTACGAGCGGATGGGCTTCCGCTACGACCTCGTCAACGCCGCGCTCGCTCCCGGCCTCGAGAACCTCAACCACACCCTCCTCCGGGTCAAGGCCCTGGACAAGCTCAAGGCCAGCCCCCAGTTCGAGCCGATGATCCTGATGGCCAAGCGGGTCAACAACATCCTCCGCAACCAGCCGGCCGCCAAGGTCAATCCCGATGCGTTCGAGGAGAAGGCGGAGCGGGAGCTTTACTCGAGCGTCACGATCATGGAGGAGAACGTCCGGCCCATGATCGTCCGGGGCGATTTCGGGCAGGCCCAGACCATCCTGTTCCGGATCCAGGCGACGCTGGCCGCCTTCTTCGACAAGGTCCTGGTCATGGCCGAGGACAAGAAGCTCCGCCAGAACCGACTCGGCCTGCTCCAGGCCTTCGCCCGTCTCCTCCTCGAGGTCGCGGACTACTCCCAGATCGTGGTCGAGGGCGAGAAGAGCGAAAAAGGCGCCGACATCAAGCCCAAGGCCTGAAGCGGTCGTTCGTCTCTTCCGGCTTCATTAAAGAAAAAGTGGGGTGGCGCGGCTGGGGTGTAATGAGCCGAGGCCGCTCAGGCTTTGGGCTCGGTCGCGCCGGCGGTCCGCTTGGCCCGGTACTTTTCTTCCATGGCGGTCAGCCTGGCCAGCGTCTCTGACGAATTCTGACCCTTCTTGTCGCCGTAGGGATTGAGCTGGATGCCGACTTGGTATTTATAGCTCTTGCCCGGATTGAATCCGACCCAGCGCACGATCCCGAACATAAGGAGGGGGGATCTCTCCCCGGGAATGGTGACGTCGAGCGAGAGCTTCTGCTTGACCTTGACCTGCTTCTGGGACAGAAAACGGAGCCCGCCCCGGCTGAGGTCGATGACCGGGCAGAATTCCTCGGCGAAACCCTTTTTGGGGATGAGGGTGGAATATCTCTGGTAGCAGGCCGTGGCCCCGGGGACCCGGAAGCGATCGCAGGTCCTTCGTTCGATCTTGACTTCAGCCATGAAGGTCTCCTTCCCTATCCCATTCCTCCAAGGCCCTTTCGATAAGATATATCAAGTCGCCGTGTCAAGTCAAAGTCTTAATACTGGAGGGTCAGCCGGACGCGGACCTCGCGGGCCCTTCCGGCCTTGTCGTAGCGGAGGAAGGCGAACGACCGTTCCCGGGTCTTGGGGATTTTGAGGAGGGCGGGCTGCTTTTTCTTCTTGCTGAGAATGCCCTTGATGAGGTCGGCGATCAGGCCGATGGCGCTCAGGATCGACGTCGAATTTGTGACCATCGAGGTCTGCCGGTTCGGCGGAAGCCAGGGCTTGTATCCGTCCGGGAAGAGAGGCGGGAGGTTGATGTGGTAGTCCGCGGTCCGGGTCGGGAATTTCGTCCCGGACAGGATGAGTTGATCGTCCAGGTACAAAGACAGCGTGTAGCCTCTGGTCTTGAGATCGGGCTCTCCCGCCGAGGCGGCTCCCTTTCCGGCCGGCGGTTGCTGGTCGGACGGAACGGCCGTCGGAGGCTCCTCCTCCATGAGGTCCACGTCCAGTCGGATCTTCTTGCGGACGGAGATCGTTCCGGCCTTGAGGTCCATATTGTAGACGATGGTCCCCGCCTGCTCGAAGGAGGGCGTTTTGATGGCGAGGACGTTCCAGCCTTTATGGAAAAGGCCGCCGACGAGGGGTCCTCGGTCGTCGCTGACCTTGAAGTAGGCCTCCCGGGCCATGTCCACGCCCATGGCAAGCTCGCGGGGCGGGCTGGAGGTGGGGGCGTTGGGCGCGGCGGCGAATGCAATGTCCACGACCCGGGGGTAGCGGACGGCCCAACCCGTCACATAGCTCATGACGGCCTGGTGGGACCAGTCGTCGAGGAACGTGTAGAGGTTCTGACGTTCGCCGTAGGTCTCGAAGTAGGATTCGATCCAGGTCCATTCGTCTTCGGGCTTCCCCAATCGAGAGAAGACGTAGGCAAGGAGTAGGGCGGCCGAGGCGCGATCATCATCGGCGATGTTCGGCCAGGCGTCGAGCAGCAGCTGCCGGGCGGCCTCGTAGTCCGGCGTCGCGCCCAGCTTGTTTCGGATATCCTGCTTCCAGTCCGCCCCGGCCGGGGCGCACAAGCCGAAGAGGGCGAGGCAGAGGAGCGCGGCGGCGAGCAGAGCTTTCCTAGCCATTGTTCTCGAACAGAAACCGGATTTCGATGCTCGAGTAGGGGAGCGCCTCCGGAAAAGCGGGGAAGGGGACGCTCGCCCGCAGCGCCTCGAGGGCCGCCTGGTCGAAGGGAATGTTTTGGGAGGAGCTCAGGATATGGAACGAAGTTACGTCTCCCGACGCCAGGATGACGGCCGTGATTTCGACCCGGATCCGCTCCGTCGTCCGCAGGTCGGAGGGCATATTCCAGTGGGTCATGATGACGGACAGGGCCGCTCCGGCCCAGGCGATGAGGGCCGGGTCCTTGACGCTGATGACGGCGCCCGCTCGCTGCCCGCCGTAGCCGCGCCGCGCGGCGGCGCGGCCGCGGCCGACGCCCCTGCCGCCGACCGCTCCCCCTACGCCCGGGATCTCGGGATAAAGATAGGCCCAAAGGTCTTCGACCTCTTTGCCCGGCGGCGCCGAGGGCGTTTTCCCCGGGGTTCCTTTCTGGCCCGGGGCGGGGACGACGAGAATGAAATCGGAGATCCCTCGCGCGTCCGAGAGAGAGCCGAGGTGAAGCCGGATTTCGGGAAGGGGAGAGGGCGGCGGGCCGGAGGGGCCGCTTTTGATCATGGGGACCCGCGCGCTCGAAGTGGTCCTGGGACCCGGTCCGGGTTCGGCGGTTTCCGATCCCGAAGCCTTAGCCGGGGCGGAGGGAGCGGTCTCCGCCGAAACGGTGGACCCGACGATCGCGTGCGCGACCGCCCTGGGAAGAACGAGTTTTTCCATCGGGATCTTGGGAACGATCCGGACCTCCTGAACCTCGGACGGCAAGGCCAAGATCTTGATCGTTACGTGGGAGCCGGCGATCCAGACGATGAGAGCGGCGTGGAAGGCCAAGGAGGCCGCGAGCGCCGCGGCCACCCAACCGCCGGGCGCGCGGAGCTTAGGCCTTTCCAGCTCGGTATAAGGTTCGAACATAAGATGCCATTATATAGAATTCGGGCCGTCCTCACAAAGTTGCATTTCCCTGGGCATAATTCCGGGGACACACGACTTAATTCGCACGACTCCTTTTTATACTTAAGAATTAAGTCGTGTGTCCCCGGAATTATTTCTCGCTGAGGATAAAGAGGCGGCCGAGGCCCGACTCGACGACGACCGTGAAATCGCCGGGCGGGAGGCTTTTCTCCTTCTGGAACTCGGAGATGCCCGGCGCTTCCATCCGGGTCCGGAGGGGGTCGAGTCCAAGGGCCTTCCAGTCGATGATGAGCGGGAAGCGGGCGGGCGCCTTGGCCCAGCTCGCGACCGCAACCAGGGTTGCCCCGTCCTTGATGTAGGCCGTGGCCAGGATGTCGGGACGGCCCGTCCGGACCGGACAGTCCGGAGACCAGTAGCCGATCATCTTTGTGTCCTGAATTCCGAAGGCGTCCCAGAACTTCCAGAGGGGCCGTGGATCTCCGGCCCAAGGCAGGCGGGCCGTCATCCCGTAGAGCATGCCGCGCCAGGGGTTGCCGCCCTTCTCGAGCATCTCGCCCATCAGGCCAAAGGGGATTCCCGAAACCTCGATCAGCCAGAAATCGGGCGGAGAGTCGTAGTCGAAGTACTCTCCAAACCAGAGCCGGTCGAGATAGGGGAAGTGTTCGAGGTAGAGGTTGGCCGAGTTGGCGAATCCATCGCGGGGATTGTACTGGTTCGCCGAGTGGAGGTCGATGAGCGCCCCGCCCGGCCGTCCCCGCTCCAGGACCTTGCGGACCCGCTTCATGACCGTCCGGTCAAAGGCGACGTCGTCGATGTACAGGCCGTCGATCCCGACGTTGCGGACGAGCCAGTCGAGGCCTTGGACGTAAGAGTTGTGCCAGCGGGATGTTCCGCTCGTGATCAGGGCCGCGTCCTGGAGCTCGGGCACGAACCAGCCCGCGATATAATCGGGCTCGAGGTGCTCCTGGAGCCAGGAGAATCCGCCGCCCGGCCCTCCGATCAGGACTTCGCCGCCCAGGCTCGTCAGGGCGAAGAGCTCGGCGGCCCGGTTCGAGAGCTCTCGGACGGTGTAGTAGATTTTAACCTTCATCCCCCGGCCGTGGGCGTCGTCGATGTAGGCTTTCATTTCGGCGGGCCGCAGGAAGGGGTAGTTGATGAAGGGATTGATCTCCGTCGCGTGATGGACGTTGACCGTGTTGGCGCCCGCCGCCTGAATCTCGTCGAGCGGTTTGAAAGCGTGGTAGTAGCGGGTGGACCATTGGGCGCGGGTATCGAGGGGCTTGAAAGGGGTCAGGAGGAGGCTGAAATAGAAGTGGAGAGGCTCGCCGGCCCGAACCTCGCGCGGCCCGCTCGTCGCCGTCATGAGAAGCGTGCGGCCGTCGAAAGAGGGCTTGAAATGGAATCCGCCTTTCCCATCGTTAGCCCAAGAGGGCGGCAGCCGGAGCGGCTTGAGGAGGTAGAAGTTCGTGTTGAGCGGCCGGACGTAATTCTCGTCGCGAAAAGCGCACTGGAGCCCGGCGTGGGCGTCGCCGACCCAGAGCGAGTCTTGATTCTTGGTCTCGTCCCAGCGCCATTGAAGCTCGGCGGGGCGGAGTCCGCCCTTGACGCCCATCCCCATCATGTACTTGGCGACGGGGAGCGAGACCGGGATTTCGAGGCTGATATCTTTAACATCAACGGCCGCGGCAGGGGAGAGAACGGCTTGAAAATCGACGAACCCGTCGAACTCCATCTGGGCCTTCAGGGAAAGCGTCCAATCGCCGGCGCGGCTTTCCGCTTCCCAGGCGACAGCGCCCTCGGCCCGTTTTGTGATCCGGAATCCGTTCCCCTTGAAGCGGAGGACCTCCCCGGACGCCGTTTCGATCGCGAACGAGATGGGCGCGGCCAGGATTTCGGCCGGCGTCGTCCGCAATTGCGTCACCTCCGGCGCGAAAAAACTCCGAATGCTCTCGGGGAATCCCGACGGCGAGAGCCCGACCTCGCGTCCCAGGCAGCCGATCGTGCTTCCCGAAACGGCCAGCGGCGTGTAGGGCTTCACGATCCCGTCGTCGAGGGCGATCCGGGAGTTCAGCCAGCGGAGCCGCGATAGACGCAGCGGCTCGCTATCGCCGGCGTCGGAAAGGACCTTATCCGTCACGACAAGCTCGATCCCGATCTTCGTCTCGGCCATCCCTTTGGGCGCGATGATGATGTCGCCCGAGTAGGCGCCGGCAACGGCATCGGCCGGGATCTGGACGCCCATCCACAGCGCCTGGATGCGTCCCAAGGGGACGGAGCAGGTCCGCTTGAAATCAATCCCTTTCCAGTCCACCCCTTCAAGGTTGTAACAGGTGAAGGCCGAGGCGGGAATAAGATCCGCTCCATTCTTTCGGCGCAGGCCGGAGAAGCGGATTGCGACGTCTTCGATCCCTTTGCGGGCCGCCCAGAGCCCCGCCTGGAACGCGTAGTATTCGCCTTTGTCGGCTTGGCCGCGGACGATAGCGGGCGCACCTCGTTCGACCCAGCGATAGGGGAGGTCACGGGACATCCGTATCGGGAACTCCCGGCTCTCGGGAAAGACGAGGCAGTCGGCGCCGGCGTGCTTGGCGAGGAGGGCGTCGGTTTCGGCGCGGGTCGCGATGACTTCCATCGGATAGAAGGAATGGAAGGCGTCGATCGACTGGAATTGGAGGAGGCGGGCGGCGGGCAGCAGGCGAGCCCGGGCTTCCGTCCATAGCTCCGGGCCGAGCTTGTTCGCGGTCAGCCATGAGGCGTCTGCGGTTGATTCGGGAGCGAGATAGGTCACTTTCGGGTAGTTGCGGCCCTCGGCCTTGTAGGGCATAAAGTATAAGTCATAGTCGCCCGGAACGGTTTGCGGCTGGAAGATAATATCTCCGAACTCGCGGTTGATGTTTGCGCGGTATACGTTGAGGATGCGGTTGCCGGTCGCCGCGTCGTAGACCAGGACGGCTTTATCCTGGGGATTGATGTCGCGCCGCCGCCAGGGGATACGGGCGAAAACGGCGTCGGCCTTCCTTTCGACCCGTAGGACGGCCCGATGGTTCCCGAGCGCCGCGGCGTCCCATGTCCCGGTGCCGTAAAATTCCGCTTCCGGGACGAACTCCGATGCAGCATTCCCGGATCCAGACCGCATTATTGAGGACATGCCTAGAGACAGGATGAGCGTCATGAGGACTCGGATGATAGGGGGCATCGTTCTCTCCGGTCGCCGATTCCTCAGGCGGCCAGCTTCTTGAGCGAATCCAGGATCCTGGTCACGTCCTCCATCCGGTTGTTGAGGAAGAAGGAAACGCGGATCGAGTTAAGTTTGCCTTCGGTTACCGGCCGGGCACGGATCTTGTCCTTGGCAAGGTGGTCGTTGACGGCCGTAAATTCGTGCGTCTTCATCCTGAACCCGATCATGCAGGAGCGGTAGGCCTCCTCCTCGGGCGAGAGCCTCTCGACGCCCGGGATGTCCTTAAGCCCTTCATAGAAACGGTCGGCCATAGCGCGGCCGCGGGTCCAGATTCGTTCGGGGCCGATGGCCTGCACGAAGTCGATGGCTTTGCCCATGGCGTAAAAAAGCGCATCGTTCTGGGTCCCGTATTCGTAGCGCTGGGCGGTCGGATAGAAGACGAGCTCCTTCTTCCAGATATCCTGACGCTCGGAGCTCCCGCCGCCCAGGGTCTGAGGCCGCAGCGTCTCGAGCAACCCCTGCCGGACATAGAGGAATCCCGTCCGCTTCGGTCCCATGACCCACTTGTGGGTGCTGCAGGTGTAGAAGTCGACTCCGCAGTCGACGATGTCGAACGGGACGTTGACGGGGGCCTGGGCGCCGTCGAGGGCGAACCAGACGCCGCGCTCCTTGGCCAGGCGGCCGATTTCCATCTCGGGGAAGCGCTGTCCCGTCGTGCAGGTAACGTGGCTGATGAAGATGAGCCGAGTCCGGCCGTTGATGAGCTTGGCGATGCGGTCGACGTTGCCCTGCCCGCTTGTCAAGTCCGGCTCGAACAGCCGGATGACGATTCCGTCTTTCTGCATCCGATTGAGGAGGGCCGAGTTGACGGCGACATGCTCGTGGGTCGAGGTGATGACCTCGTCGCCCTTCTTGAGGGGGAGCCCGTTGACGATCATGTTGACTCCCTCGGTCGCGCCTCCGATCAGGGCCAGGTCCTCCATCCGGCAGGATTTCCCCAGGAGCTTGGCCAACTTCTGCTTGACCCCGTTCCAGAGTTTTTCATCGTGTCCGGCGCTGGGGGCCCGCTCCTCGACCTGGTTCCATTCGACCAGGCTGTTGAGGACCGGCAGGGGGCAGGCCCCGAGACCGCCGAAGTTCAGGAAGGTCCATTCGGGGTCCAGAAGGAACTGGTCGCGGAGGACGTCCCAGAGAACATCTTCGTCGCCGGTTGCGGCCGCCGCGCCGATGTCTTCGATCGAGGCCGCCGGCCGGCCCCTCAGGGGTAGGGCCAGGCCGCCCAGGAGCGCCGCGTTCCAGGCGATAAAGTCTTTCCGTTTCATGATCCCTCCTCTTTTCTTTCGAGCTCTGGGTTCTCAAACCCTTCCAGAAGGCCGGTCCGTCAACGATTCCCGGGGCTGGCGACTCGGCCGAGAATAAGGAATAGAAAGCAGGCCGAATTCGCCAAAATCAAATAGGTGATGAGCCTGTCCATCCCGACCAGGGGAATCAGAACCGAGGAAGCAGCCAAAGCGCCCAGGAACGACCCGAGAAGGTCCAAACCGTAGCCGGTTCCGTAGCGGTCCCCGCCCTTTAGATACAGCCGGTTTGCAGCGACGAATAGCAATCCGCTCAGGAACCCGAAGCCAAGCAGAAGCCCGAACAGAACGGCTTCCGTTGGCGTTTTCATCAAAATCAGGAGAAAGGCCGCCAGAAGGATAAGGAAACCTCCCTGGCAGACCAAAATATCTTGAATTGCGGCTTCTCTGCGCGCCCGCCCTGCCGTCGCCCCCAGGGCCAGCCCGGCCATGAATGAAGTCAGCAGCAACGCCACCCGGCCGTAAACGCAGCCGTAGTAGACCTGAAAGGCCAGGATGACGGCGATCTCGAAGACGATGGAGGTCAGCCCCATGACGGCGACCGGGATGAGGAAGATGCCGGGCCGGCTCCGGCGGCGCCAAACGACGGCCAGGGCCGCGACGAACAGAATCAGGGGCAGATCGAGAAGCCAGAAAGAGGGGAGCCGGGCCAGCGATTCGAGGAGCCGGGCCTCGACGCCGCGGAATTGCGTGCTCCACAGGACCGAGCTGAAAAAATAGGAAAGGGGCCGCAGGTCGGAGTTGATGCGGGGCGCGGCGCCACGGAGGGACTCTTCAAGATAGGTCCTCCGCGTCGGGCTGAGCCGGACTGAAAGGAGGGCGGGCCGGACGAAGGCATTCTCGATTCCGGCCGCCTCGATCCTCCGTCCCAGCTCGTCCGGGTCGATGGTCAGCGGCCGCTCCGACGCCAGAAAGATATTCGTGTCGCCGGGAACGATCTCGACTTCGGCGAAGACGGACCGCAGAGTCGTCCGCAACGTACTCAGAAAGTCCTGAAGCTCTCGTCCTATGTAGTTCTCGGCGGAAGGGACCCGGAAGCCGAAGACGCCTTCCGGGGCGAGGTGGACCCGGACCAAGGCGAAGAACTCCCGCGTGTAGAAACGGTTGACCTGGGCGGTGGCCGGCTCGGGAAGGTCGAGGAGGATCGCGTCGAAGACGCCGCCCGTCCCTCCCAGGAAGGCGCGACCGTCCTCGGCGTGGATGCGGACCCGGGGATCGGCGAGCGCCTTGCGCTCCTCTGCAGGGAGGTATTTTTGGGACAGGCGGATGATCTCCGGGTCGAGTTCGACGTATTCGATCCGTACTCCCGGATACTTGAGGATTTGCCTAAGGTCTCCGCCGGCGCCGCCGCCGACGAGCAGAACTCTCTCTGCCGCAGGCCGCTGAAGCAGAGCGAAATGAACCGCTTCCTCGGCTGAGGCCGGGTCCGGGCACGAATAGACCTTGAGCTTGTTGGAATAGAGCGTCACCTGCTCGGCCGCCCGGACGACCTGGAGCTTCCCGTAAGGAGTGTCGCGGGACTCGACGAGCTGGAACGGCTTCCATTCGAGCCTCTGGCTCGGTCCGTCCATGAGGGCAAAGACGGCCAGGCCGCCGACGGCCGCGAGGGCGAGCGCCATGGTTTTTCTGCTCGGAAAGGCAAGGACCGTCAGGAGCGCAAGCACGGTCCCGAAAACGGCTATGGCCGTCCAGTTGGAGACGCGCGGGACGAGGATGAAATGAAGGACGAGGCCGGCCGCCGCCGCGCCCAGGGATTCGAGGAGATAGACCCGGCTGACGTCGCCGCCCAGCCGGCGGGCGTTCGCGACGAACAGAAGCCCGAGCGGGAGACTCGTCGCCAGGGCCAACCCCAGCGCAAAAAGAAGGGCCGGGCCGAGGCCGACCAGCTCGCCGGGCAGGATCCCCAGAAGAAAACGGGAGAGGCGAAGCGCGGCCAAGCCGGCGGGAAAAACCAAGACCAGACCCAGATAGCCGTAAGGAATTCGCTCGGGCCTGATCCGCCGCCTATTTCCGAGGAGGCTGCCGACGCCTCCCCACAGGAGCCAAGAGGCGAGGACGAGCCCGTAGGTCATCTCGTTTCCGTAGAATTGGGCGGCGAATTCCCGGAGCAGGATGATCTGGCAGCTCGTGGCCAGGCCGCCGAGCAGAAACGCGGGGAGGCGCGCCATTCAGCTCCAGATGCCGGGGATGACGGTCCCGCAGGACGGGCAGCGGCCGTCCTTGATTTCCATGGCGCGGATCTCGAAGATGTACCTCTCGATGAGCCGCCGGCCGCAGCTCGGGCAATTCGTGTTCTCGCCCGGATGGCCCGGGACGTTGCCGACGTAGACGTAATGGAGTCCCTCCTCCAGGGCGACCGCCCGAGCCTTATCCAGGGTCGAGATCGGAGTCGGCGGCAGGTTCTTGATGAGGTACATGGGTTGGAATCGGGAGAAGTGGAGGGGAACGTCGGGCCCGGCCTCGTCCCGGATCCAGCGGGCCATGTCGCGGAGGTCGGCAGGATCGTCGTTGAGGGAGGGAATAACCAGGTTGACGATCTCGAGCCAGACCTTGCTGGCCGCGATCATCTTAATGGCCTCGAGGACGGGCTTGAGCTCGCCCCGGACGTACCGGGCATAGAAGTCCTGGCGGAAAGCTTTGAGGTCGACCTTGATCGCATCGACCACCTTGAGGAGCTCCCGGAGCGGCTCGGGGTTGATATGGCCGGCCGTGACGACGGCGCTCCGGAGGCCGAGCCGGCGGCCCTCGACGGCCGAGTCATACATGTATTCGTAGAAAACGATGGGCTCTGAGTAGGTGTAGGCGATCGAGGCGCAGCTCATCCGACGGGCGGCCTCGGCGACCCGTGCCGGCAGGAGGTCGATGTGGCGGATCTGTTCGGGCCGGACTTGGGAAATCTCCCAGTTCTGGCAGAACTTGCAGTTGACGTTGCAGCCGGCCGAGGCGATCGAGAAGGCCGTCGTTCCCGGCAGGAAGTGGAAGAAGGGCTTCTTCTCGATCGGGTCGGGGTTGGCCGAGCAGGCCTTTCCGTAGACGAGCGTGTAATAGGTGCCGTCCCGGTTCTCGCGGACGCCGCAGTAGCCGCGCTCCTTGTCGCCCAGCCGGCAGTTCCGGGGGCAGAGGTTGCATTCGATCTCCCGGTCCGGGAGCTTTTTGTAGAAGCGGGCTTCGACCTCGGAGAGGTTGGCCGTTTCGCCGAAGGCCCAGAGCTCCTGGAGAAAAGGGCCGGCCTGGGACCCGAGCGCAAGCCCCGTCCCGGCGGCGGTCTGGAGGAATTGGCGTCTTTTCATATCTTTAGGCCTCCTCCTCGACGACCTCGATCGCGGCCGAGTCCGCCTTGCCCAACCCCATCGATTCCGCGGTCAGGAGATAGCGGGGTTCGCGGCCGTCCTCGGACAGCGAGGGCAAACCCTTGGCGGCCCGGAGCCGTTCGATCATCCGCCAGCCGACCGCGTCGGTCGCGACCGGGTCGGTCCCGAAAACGAGCGTTTCGCTCCGGTCGGCCCATTGAGCATGGAAGGAAGGTCCCCGGTGGAACTGGACGACGAGGGCGTCGAGGACGGTCAGCCGGTGGCGGTCCTTGACCTTGGGCGCGGCAAAGACCTCGGCGACAAATGGGTCGCAGTGCGAGTCATGGTACTTGTTGGGGTTGTGGATGGCCCCGAAGTAATTCTTCATCCCGGCCGTGACGCCGGCCAGGCCATGGTCCTTGAGGATGGCCAGGCTGATCGAGGCCGTCGCGAACCGGCTTTGGATCGAGGCGAACAGGCTCCCGATGTTGCCCTGCGAGTAGAGCTCGTCGTCGTAACCCGCCCCGTCCGTGTCCGTTCCGTAAATCTTAAAGCCGTTCGATCCCAAGCTGAGGCCGTAGCCGGCGTCCTTGAGCTCGCGGTTCGTCCGGTCCCAGATGAGGATGTTGTTTTCGGAGAGTCCAGATCCCTTGAGAACTCCGGCCAGTCCCAGCGCGACTTCGGGCCGGGTCGAGAGCTTCCGACCTCCGATCGTATTGACCTTGATCCCGACCCGGTCGGCCGGCGCAAAAAACCGGCGCAGACCTTCGGCTAGGGAGGATGCGCCGGTCAGAGCGCGCAGGCCCCGCTCGTACATGCGCAGAAGGCGCGCCCCATCGATCTCGTCCGAGCCGACGAGGACGCCCCGGGCCTTGACCACGACGACTTTCGGCTTGGCCATTCCATTACGAAATTACTCTTGTCCCCGAGACTTGTCAACGCGCGCGGACAAGGGTACATTAGGAGCCGGGCTCGATGCCCCAAGGAGTCGGACCATGACCTTCATAAAGAAACTCGTTCCCTTCGCGGCCGTGCTGACCCTGTCCGTTTCGTTCGCGGCCGCTCTCCCGTCTTCCTCGGCCGTCCTGAACCGGCTCCTTCCGGTCCTTTCCGGCTGGCATTTCGGCGAGGAGCCGCGGACCTTCGGGCCCGAGAACCTCTTCGAATATATCGACGGCGGGGCCGAGGCCTATCTGAGCTACGACTTCAAGGAGCTTGTCGTGGGTCAGTACGCCGCCGACGCCTCCAAGGCCGCCGTCACCGTCGAAATCTATGATATGGGGACCGCCCTGAACGCTTTCGGCATCTACGGCGCCGAGCGTTTTCCCGACAGCCGCTTCCTCGACGTCGGCAGCCAGGGCTACGCGGAGGACGGCGTCCTGAATTTTCTCCACGGCCGCTATTACGTGAAGCTCCTCTGCTTCGATTGCGAAGGGGACGGCTCGGCCACGCTCCTCGGATTCGCTCGGGACATCATCGCTAAATCTTCCGCGGAGCCCGAGGGCTTTCCGCCTCTCCTCCAGTCTCTCCCGCGCCGCGGCCTCGTCGCCAACAGCGAAAAATTCATCCTCCGCAACGTCCTCGGCTTCGGCTTTCTTCATGACGGCTATCTCGCGAGCTACAGCCCGGAGGGCGCCGCCTTCGACGGCTTCATCGTCGCCGCCGCTTCTCCGGAAGAGGTCGAGAGCATGCTTAAGCAGTACCTGGATTTTCAAACCAGGAACCGCTGGACGAAAACGGAATTCGGGGAGGACGTCCATCTCCGGGGAGCGTCGGGCGACGATCAGTACCTTGGACGACAGGGCCGATTCCTGTTCGGGCTGATCAGGGGCAAAGGAGTCTCGGAAGAAGCGGGAAGAGCGTTCCTGGACGAGATCCGGAAAGCGGTTGACAAAATCCCTCGATAATATCTAAAGTACTCAGGAAAGAGCGGCGATTGACCGTTGAGGAGGATATCCCAATGAAAATCGTAAGGGTTTCGTCCGTCTGCCTGTTGCTGTGTTGCCTTGCCATAGCTCCCGTACGGGCTGCCGACAGGGCCCCGGCCTGGAAATCGATCGGCCCGACCGGCGGTTTCATCGCCGACCTGGCCGTCCACCCGACCGTTTCGACAACCGCTTACTGCGCGACCTGGTATGGAGGGGTTTTCCGGACCACCAATAACGGCGCGTCCTGGCAGCCCGTCGGCCGGGGCGTCGTTTGGCCCGAGGCCAGGTGCCTTGCCGTGGATAAGAGCAATCCCGGCGCGGTTTATGCGGGGACGAAACAAGGCATTTTTAAAAGCACGAATATGGGCACGAGCTGGGTCTCCCTCAACGGCACGTTGCTCAGTGAAAGGACTATCTCGGCGATCGCCGTCGTCCCCGGCTCCTCCAAGACGATTTACGCCGGGTCGCAGGGATACGGCATCTACAAGACGACCAACGGCGGGACGAGTTGGGTCTGGCTCAACACCGCGTTTTCTAATCAGAATGTCCTATGCCTGGCCATAGACCCCTCCAATCCCCAGGTCGTCTATGCGGGCGTCAACGGCGGCCTTGGGCTTTTCAAGAGCACGAACGGAGGCGCGACCTGGGCCTCCCTGGGCCTGAACTCGGACACCAAGGCCGTCGCCCTCGATCCCTTCGATTCTCGCACCCTCTACGCCGTGTCGGGCGCACTCTATAAGAGCAAGAACGCGGGCGCGACCTGGACTCAGATCGGTTTGGACTTCGATCCCTGGTGCCTGGCCCTCAACCCCAAGGTTTCGGGCACCGTCTATCTGGGGAGCTTTGATACGGGATTTTACGCGAGCACGGACGGAGGCGCGACCTGGACCTCTCAAAATACGGGGCTGGCTTCCCTCAGAATCTATAACTTGGCCGTCGCCCGATCTCTCCCGAGCACGATCTATCTCGGCACCTGCTTCGATGGCGTCTTCCGGACCACAAACGGCGCCCAGAGCTGGACCGCCGTGAACAAAGGGATGGCCGCCCAGAAGATCATGGCGGTCGCCTTCGATAAAAAGACGAAAGGGCTCCTCTATGTCGGCAGCGATTTCGACCTTTTCAAGGGCATGGGCGGAGGCGCCTCCTGGCGCAGCCTGGTGGTTCCCCCCCTGAGCAAGGGCGCGAGCTATGCCAGCTTTGCCATTAATCCCTTGAACTCGAAGATCATTTATGCCGGAACCACATACCAGGGCGTTTTTAAGACTACGGACGGAGGCGCGACCTGGACCAAGCTGAACCTGCCCGATTATTATTGCGGATGCGTCGCCATCGACCCCGCCCAACCGGACAGGGTTTTCGCCGTCTATCACAATAAGGGCATCTACCGGAGCGTGAACGGCGGAGCTTCTTGGGCCTATCTGGGGCTTAAATCCAAGTCCCCGGGCGGCCTGATTTTCGACCCTTCGGCTCAGGGCGTCGTCTTTGTCTACTCCGCACAGGGCGTCTATAAAGGAACCGCGTCCGGCTCGACCTGGAAACCGGTGGGGATGGCCGATACGAACGTCTATAATCTTACCGCCGATCCGAGCGGCATCCTTTATGCGGGGACGGCCGGATACGGTGTTTACAAAAGCATCAACCACGGAGCGAGCTGGACGGCGATGAACGACGGCCTGCCCTCTTGCAGGTATATCGACGCATTCGCGATCGATCCCAAGAATCCGCAATATCTCTACGCGGGCGTCTCGAACCTCGGGGTTTATCGGAGCCGGGACGGCGGTCAAACCTGGACTCTGATGAGCGCCGGGCTCTGCCCCGACATGATGTTAAGATCGCTTGTCTTCGACCCGCTTGATCGGGTGACGCTTTACGCCGGAACCCAAGGTGCCGGCGTCTACAAGATCAAGCCGGGCGTTTGACGTTTCGGGAACGGCCGGCCGTCGAATCCGGAGGGCGTTTCGTTCTTTCCGCCCGGAAGCGGCGGAGCGCGTCGAGTTCGGTTGCGAGTCGTTCCGCGCTCGAGGCGACCGAGCGGTCCTTTCCCTCCCGGGCCGCCGCTTCCAATGCCGATAGCGACTCCGCCAGACTCCGAAGACTCAAAGTCAAGGAAGCCCCTTTCAGCCGGTGAGCCTCTTTCTCGAGGTCTTCGAATCGGCGGGCGCGCGCCAGACTTTTGATGCGGGCGACTCCTTTGGCGGCGTCCTTGAGGAAGAGGGTCATCAACTCGTCGAGGAACGCGGCGTTCCCCCCCGCCGCGCGCAATGCCGCCCTCTCGTCCCAAGAGGGGAGGGGCGGCTCCGGTTTTTTCATCAAGCCGTCAAGCCTTCTTTTTCCGCCTCTTGGCCCGGCCCGGCTTGAACAGGACGACGAGATTCCGGCCCTTGGCCTTGGCTTCATACAGGGCGCGATCGCTGGCTTGGAGGAGCTGGCGAAGGGTGGCGTGCTGGAAGCTCTCCGAGGAGGCCCCTCCGCAGGAGATGGTCACCTTGAGGGCTCCCGGCTCGGTCTTGAAGCGATGGCGGGCGACCGAGGCGCGCAACCGTTCGGCGATCTTCTCGAGGTGGTCCTTCTGACAATCGGGAAGGACGACGACCATTTCGTCCCCCCCGTAGCGGCCGATCTTATTGTAGCGGCGGATATTGGTCTTGAGGCAGTCCGCGATCCGGTTCAGGACCTGATCTCCGACGGCGTGTCCGAAGGTATCGTTGATCCTCTTGAAATGATCGACGTCGATCATGATGACGCCGATCGAGCTCCGCTCCCGGCGGGACTTCTCGAGCTCATCCTCCAGGAATTCGAGGATGGAGGATCGGTTCCAGAGTCCGGTCAGGCTGTCGTGGGCGGCCATCTCCTTGAGCTCCTGGCGGGATTCGAGGAGCTTATCCTCGAGCTCGAGGATGCGGAGGCCGGTCTGAAGCCGGGCCTTGAGCTCGAGGAGGTTGACGGGTTTCGTCATATAATCGTCGGCGCCGGCCGAGAGTCCCCTGATGATGTCTTCGAAGTAATCCCGGGCGGTCAGGAGGATGATGTAGGTGTAGGTCGCACCCTTCTTGCGGCGGACCTTCCGGCAGAGCTGGACGCCGTCCAGCTTGGGCATCATCCAGTCCAGGATGGCGAGACGCAAGCTCTTCTTCTCGAGCTGTTCCCAGGCCTCCTCGCCGTTCTTGGCCCGGACGACGTCGTAGCCCCATTTCTTGAGCGTTTTTTCCAAGACCTTGGCGGCCAGGACGTCGTCGTCGGCGATGAGGACGGTCATCCGCTCGGCGGCTTCCGGATTGGAGACGCGTGCGGATGGTCTTTCACTAAGCATGGCGAGTCCCCTTTCGCGCCTTGGCCATGACCTTGGCGATCGTCGTGAACATATCCTCGGAATGGAGCGGCTTGGCCAGATATCCGTCCATGCCGGCCGCCAGACAGCGTTCCCGGTCGCCCTTGAGGGCGTAGGCCGTCAAGGCGATGATCGGCAAATGGCCGTCGCCGGCCCGTTCCCGGCGTCGGATCAGGGCGGTGACTTCGAACCCGTCTATATGCGGCATCTGAACGTCCATCAGGGCGAGGTCGAAACGGTGCTTCTCCAGGAGCTTCAGGACCTGACGGCCGTCGGAGGCGAGGGCCACCGCGTGACCCCTTTGAGCCAGCATCCGTTCCGCCACTTTCTGGTTGATGACGTTGTCCTCGGCCAGCAGGATGCGGAGGCTCCGCGTCTCCGTCCGATCCCGGCGGCCATCTTTCCGTTCCGCCCTCAGGGAAGGCCGGGAGCGGCCCGTCAGTCCGGCCACGACGAGCCTGCGCAGCTCGGCGGGATCGACCGGCTTCACCAGCGACGCGAAGATTCCCGTTCCGGCCGCCGCGTTCGCGCCCGACATATCCGCCGTCGCGAGCAGGATGACGCGAAGGCCGGCCAAGCCGGGGATCTTCCTGAGTCGGACGGCCCAGGCTGATCCGTTTCCGTCCGGCAGGCCCGCGTCGATGAGGGCCAGTGGAACGCGAAGGCCTTCTTTGACTTTTTCCTTTAAAAGAAATCGGGCCGTCGCTCCATCGGGGGCGGGCAGGGCGACCAGACCCCAGCGGGAGAGGAGGCCGCACTCGATGCGCCGGGCCGCCGCGTTGTCGTCGACGACCAAGACGACCTTGTTCTTGAGCATCCGGCCGGACGCGTCCTGGGGCGGCGCTTTTCTGAGGCGGGGGAGGTCGAAGCGAACCGTGAACCGGAACGTGCTGCCCTGACCGGCCTTGCTTTCGACCCAGATCGTTCCTCCCATCATCTCGACGAGCTGGGAGGAAATGGACAGCCCCAAGCCGGTGCCTTTATACGTCCGGGACCAAGAACCGTCCGCCTGGACGAAAGGCTGGAAGATCGTGTTTTGTTTCTCGAGCGGGATGCCGATCCCGGTATCCTTGACCGAAAATTCCAGAAGGACCTTGTCTTTATCCATCCATTTCGGCCGGACGGTCACGACGACTTCGCCCCGTTCGGTGAATTTGACGGCGTTGACGACGAGGTTGACCAGAACCTGGCGAAGCCTCTGGGCGTCCCCGATGACGGCGGCGGGCAGGTTCGGATCGGTGTCCAGGGCCAGCTCGATCCCTTTCTGGTGGGCTTCCAGGGCCAGCGAAGATACGGCCTGACGGACCGAATCGACCAGGCGGAACGCGGTCCGTTGAAAGTCGATCTTGCGGGCCTCGATCTTCGAGAAATCGAGGATGTCGTTGATGACCGTCATCAGGGAATCGGCCGAGGAGCGGATCGAGAGGAGATAGTCTTTCTGTTCGGGGCGGAGGACGGTCCCCAGCGAGAGGTCGGTCATGCCCAGGATCCCGTTGAGCGGGGTCCGGATCTCGTGGCTCATGTTGGCCAAGAACTCGCTCTTGGCACGGCTGGCCTCCTGGGCCTGGAGCCTGGCCTGGACGAGCTCGGTCACGTCGATGAGGTTGAGCAGAATGCCGTCGTAGGCGTTATGGCGGAGGACGGGCTGAAGGCGGAGGGCCGCTTCGAGCCCGGCCAGGGGTATCTGGACGGTCACCGGAGGCGCGGTCGGGACGGCCTTGAATCCCTTGATGAGGGCCCGCAGCCGGGTCTGGTCGATCCCGGTCGGGAGGTCCCAGAGGCTGCGGCCGACGACCTCATTGCGCCGCAGCCGGAACAGCCGCAGAAAGTAGCTGTTGGCCTCGACGACGCGCTCCTGGCCGTCGGCGAAGACGACGCCCTCCTGCATCCCGGAGATCATGGCCGAGAGTTTGCTGGCCTCTTTCTGGAAAGCTTCCTCGGCTCGCTTGAGCTCGGAGATGTCCGTAAAAGCGGAAAGGACGCCGTTGAAGCGGCCCCGTTCGAAGAGAGATTGGGCCCCGATTAAAACCGGGATCTCCCGGCCGTCCTTGGTCAGAACGCGGGCTTCATAGATTTCGAGGGTTTTTGTCCTGCGGGCTCGGACTTTCTGACCTATCTTTTGGACCTCCTTGACGGGGACGATCTTCGTCCAATGCAGGCCGATGAGCTCCTCGGCCCGGTAGCCCAGGAGCCTTTCCAGACTGGGGTTGAGAAAGGCGATAATCCCCTTGGCGTCCTCGATCAAGATGCCCTCGGCCAGGCTCGACACGATGTTCTGGTGGAAATCTTTGAGAGCGGTCAGCTCGGCCTCGACCCTCCGGCGCCGGTCCTCTTGGCGGATATTCCGGATGGCGAAGCCCAGGTCCCGGCCGATCTCCTTGAGAAGTTTGACGACGTCGTTGTCCCCGGACCGGGATAGTTCCCGTTGTCCGACGACGCACATGAAGCCGAACGCAAGCGGGCCGTGGCCGAGCGCGAGACAGAGCGACCACGCCTTGCTCCGAACGGGAGCGAGCCGGCAGCGGGGAGGGATCGAGATCTTCTCCCGGGCCGTTTTGGCGGCCCTAACGCAGTCTGGGGGTCCGCAGCGGAGGGCCGCCCCGGCCGGTCCCAGTCCGCCGGCTTCGGACAGGGGGTGCGGCCGACCCTTATCGTCGTTCAGAAAAAACCGGACTATCTGAAATCCGATTCCCGCCTTGAGAATCCGGCCGGCCGACAAGAGCAGATCGTGGGCGTCCGTCTTCTTGCTGATGAGCTCATGGACGTCTCCGCAGGCCCGGATAAGCCGGTTCAAATGAAGGATCTCGGCCGCCGGGGATCGATGGATGATGGGGGTCTCCTCCTTCTCACTCTTCCCCGGGGAAGCCGCCGGCGAATGAAATCCGGACGGCGCCCGCCTCCTCGGGAACAGGCATAGGATAACGCAATCCCCCGGGCCGTCCATCGCCTTTGAAGGTGAATCCCCGGGTGATTTTTAGGCCGGGGGGACTCACCCCGCTTTTATTTTTCTTCCTTTTTCCCCTATAATACCCTTCTCCGGCCGATCATGAAGGATAATAAGATCCTGACCGTTTCCCTGGTCCTTATCCTCGTCTTCTTGGCCGGGGTCGTCCTGAGGATCGCCAAGCCCGTCCTCTTCCCCTCCAGCCTGGCCCTCCTCTTTTACTTCGTCCTGTCGCCCATCCTGGATGCCCTCATCCGCCTTCGGATTCCCAAGGCGGTCGCCATCGTGGTCATCGTTCTCTTCTTCTTCCTGGCCCTGTACCTGATGGGCGCCATGTTTTACTCGAGCGGGAAGACCTTCAGCGCCCAGCTCCCCCAATACGGGGACCGGATAAACGGGGTTCTGGAGTACCTCAAGGGGCGGATGACGGCATGGCACGTCAAGTGGGACCCGACGGCCATGATCGGGGCCCTGGACATCAATAAAATCGGCTCGTTCCTCCTCGCTTCCCTGGGTTCTTTTGTGGCTTTCATCTCGAACCTGTTTCTGATCTTTATTTTCCTGATCTTCATGCTGGCCGGCCGCGGCAAGATCAAGGTCAAGGTCGACCGCTCCTTCCCCAAATCCCGGGCCCGGACGATCAACCAGGTCATGGACAAGATCGACCGTCAAGTCCAGAAGTACCTGGCCATCAAGACGATCATCAGCCTGTTGTCGGCGGCCTCCGCCACTCTGGTCCTGATCCTGTTCGGTGTCGATTTCGCGATCGTCTTCGGGTTCCTGATTTTCCTGCTCAATTACATCCCCAACATCGGCTCGATCATCGCCAATGCCCTTCCCGTGCTGTTCGCTTTTTTCCAGTTCGGGTCGATCTGGCCCGCGCTCTGGATCCTGCTCATTATCACGACTTCGGACACTATTGTCAGTAAAGTCGTCGAGCCCAAGCTGATGGGGAAGGGTCTGGGCCTCAGCCCGCTGGCCGTCCTGTTTTCCCTCTTTTTCTGGGGATGGCTGTGGGGGATCCCCGGCATGATCCTGGCCGTCCCGATCACGGCCGTCATTAAAATCGTCTGCGGGAACGTCCCCTCGCTGCGCTTCGTCGAATCGCTCCTCAGCACCTAAGTCGGGGCGGCCCCGGAATCCGCAACCCCGACTCCCTTGATAAACCCGATTTCTGGGCGGGCCTATTTTTCCGGATGGGCCCGAGAGATGGGGGACTCGGGTAGGCGGGTGGCCAGCATGGCGCATCCGGCCGTCATGACGGTCAGGGCCAAGAGCGACGTCGTCATGGCCTTGCTGGCCGGATTCTTGAAGACATCCATGGCCAGGATGAAGATGATGCCGGAAATCTGTCCCATGACCAGCAGCAAGCTGTTGGAGGTCCCCTCCGGGGCGGGATGGGTGATCTCGGCGGCGTATTGAAAGCCGATCGGTCCGGCGCTGAGCAGGAAAAAGCCGAGGACAAAGCCCGAAAGGTACAGCAGCCAGGAGCTGGTCGCGAAGGTCATGCCGACGAGACCGGGCAGGAGACCGGCCAGGGCCAGGACCAGGAAGGGCTTGCGGCGCCGGGACTGATCGGAAATGAGGGACATGATGACGGCGCCGATAATTCCGCCGACGAGCATCAGCCCGCCCAGCAAGCCGGCCTGAGATATGGTGAACCCGCGCGGACGGATGATGTCCTCGATCCAGGTCGATACGCCGTTGAACATGCCCAGCCCGACGAAGAACATAATCAGAAGGTAGATGAAGTCGCGCTGGCGTAGCATGGACTTGAGCCCCTCTAACATAAGGACGCGCTCGTCCCGACCGGCCGGCGTCGGGGGATGCTCGCGGGCTATGACCAGGAACAGGACCGCTGCCGCAGCCGCGGCGACGCCGTAAACTAGGAGCGTGTGCGGCAGGCCGATGCGCAACACCAAGAAGGGCGTCAGGAGCATCGCCGCCAGGGGACCAAGGTAAAGGGCCAGCGTGCCGACGGCGGAGGCGGTGGCCCGTTCTTTAGCGGGAAACCAGCGCGCCGCGACCTTGGTGATGGCGCCGATGACGAAGGGCTGGCCGACGGCGATGCCGACCTGGGACAGGAAAACAACGGTGAAATTCGAGGCGAAAATCCCGCGCGTCAGGCCGAAGACGGCGGTGAGGGCGGCCCCCAAGCCGACGGCTTTGCGGAACCCCCAGGTGTCGATCGCCCAGGCCGAGGGGAGGACGACGATGATGTAGACGATCATGAAGCTCATCGAGAGCAGGCCGATCATGAGGTCCGAGGTGTGGTAGAATACGGCGGCCGCGCTGGTGACGGGAGCGAAGGTGATCCAGAGGACCTGGGTCATGCCTCCGATGACCATGAACGCTAAGAGGACCAGCCAGCGATAACCGTAAGCCTTGACCGGGGTTTCTTCTGTCATCAGAGCCTCCTTTGAAGAATCAGACGGGCTTGATAAGCTTCGGCTCGCCGGAGAGCCCGCCGATCCGGTCGAACCGCTCACTCAGCCGGTCAAGGAAGGTCCGGCCTTCCCATTGATCCCGGGCGATGGATTTGACGGTCTGGATGAGATCATCGAGGGCGGCCGTTTGCTCCTCGGACGTGTAGGCTTCGGCGGTGCCCACGATCAGGGATGTCCGCTCGAAGCGGCAGCGGCTGACCGCCTGGTAAACGGCCTCCCCGGCCGCGTTCCCGGGCCGATGGATTTCACCCGGCAGGATGAGGCGGCGTTCGCCCTTGGCGAGCTTGTCCTTAGCGTATTGGCAGGCGAGGAGGACGTCCTTATCGCGGAAAGCCGGGCTCCTGTCCGCGATCTCTTTGAGGATCGCCTCCAGGGAGAAGAGGAGCCACTTCATCCGTTCATCCAGGGCCGCCTCTTTTTTGCGCCGGGCGGAACCGGCGGCCGGGACGGCCTTGCGTTCCAGGACCTTTTTTTCCTGGTAAGGCGTATGTTGGGCGAGATACTCGCAGCCGGGCGGGCAATGGATGTCCTTCCCTTGGATCCGACCGCAGCACAGACTGCAGATGTCGCTCCCCAAGGCCGTGCAGCGGCGCCGGGCCTTTCTCGTCTCGCAGCGGGAACACTTGGCCATGGGTTTGCCGGACGGCCCTTATTTCTTCTTAAAGAAGAAGATGTCCTGGGACAGGGGCTTGATCTTCCGGCCCCAGATTTTCTTTAGCGCCTTCTGGGCCGCATTCTGTTCGGCCGCTTTCTTGGAGGGGCCGCTGGCGCTGGCCAGGGCGCGCTCCCCGAGTCCGACCTCGACCGTGAATTCCTTCTTGTGGTCGGGGCCGGCCGACTCGATGGTCCGGTAGACGGGCGGCGGCCAATCCTGTTTCTGGAAGTGCTCCTGGAGGGCGGACTTGTAGTTGTTGATCAGGATGTCCTTGTTTTTGAGCTTTTTGAACGAGGACTCCAGGATCGGCCAGAGGACGCGCCGGGCCGACTCGTAGCCGCCGTCGATGTAGAGGGCGCCCATGACGGCCTCGAAGGCGCCGGCCAGGATCGTCTTTTTTTTACGGCCGCCGCTCTTCTCCTCGCCCTTGCCGAGCAGGACGAGCTTGTCGAGCTTGACCTTAAGCGCGAACTCGGCCAAGCCGAGGGTGCTGGCGGCGGAGGCCTTGAGCTTGGACAACTCGCCCTCGGACAGGTGGGGGTAGGCGGCGCAGACGAAATCGGCCACGACCAGGCCGAGGACGGAATCGCCCAGAAACTCGAGGACTTCATTGTCGCCGGCGGCCCGGTCGGGGGCCTCGTAGGCGAAGGAACTGTGGGTCAAGGCCCGGAAGAGATGCTCTTTGTCCCGGAACATATAGCCGAGCTTTTTCTCCAGGGCCGAAAGATTCATGGTCAGGCGAAGGGGTAGACGATTCGTCCGCCGACGATCGTCATGACCGGCGTCCCCTTGAGCTTCCAGCCGATGAAAGGACTGTTTCGGCCCAGCGACTGGAACTCGCCGGCTTCGACGACGATCTCCTTGCCGAGGGCGAGGAGGACGAGGTCGGCGTCGGCCCCGGGAGTGATCCGTCCCTTACCTTCAAGGCCTAGGATGAGGGCCGGGTTCGAGGCGCACAGCTCGATGAGCCGGGCGAGCGAGATGATCTTCTTGTGGACGAGCCGGTCGAGGAGAACGGAGACGGCCGTCTCCAGGCCGGTGATCCCGAAGGAGGCCAGGTCGAATTCCTGGTCCTTGTCCTCGGCGGCGTGGGGGGCGTGGTCGGTGGCGATGACGTCGATCGTCCCGTCCTTGACGGCCTCGAGCAGGGCCTCGACGTCTTCCTCGCTCCTGAGGGGCGGATTCATCTTGAAATTCGTGTCGTAGCTCTCCAGGGCGGCGTCGGTTAGGACAAGGTGATGGGGCGTCACTTCGGCCGTGACCCGGACTTTGCGGGCCTTGGCCTCCCGGACCAACCGCGCGGCGCCCTTGACGCTCAGGTGGGCGATGTGGATACGGGCTCCGGCCTGCTCGGCCAGGATGATGTCCCGGGCGACCATGATCTCCTCGGCTGCGGCGGGCATGCCCCGGATCCCGAAGCGGTGCGAGCAGAAGCCCTCGTGCATATGGCCGTCCTCGCTCAAGCTCCGCTCCTCGCAGTGGTCGATAACGAGCGGCTTGAGAGGGAGCGTGTACTCGAGGGCCCGGCGCATCAGAAGGCTGTTCGCGAGGGGCTTGCCGTCGTCCGAGAAGCCGACGGCTCCGGCCGCGGCCAGGTCGGCCAGGTCGGCCAACTCCTCGCCCTTGAGCCCCTTGCTGATGGCGGCGATGGGAAGGACGTTGACGACGGCGCTCTTGCGGGCCTCGGACAGGATGTACTCCGTGACGCCGCGGTTGTCGTTGGGGGGAACGGTGTTCGGCATGCAGCAGATCGTCGTGAAACCGCCCCGGGCGGCGGCCCGGCTTCCGGTCCGGATCGTCTCTTTATGCTCCTGGCCGGGCTCGCGAAGATGGACGTGCATATCGATGAATCCGGGCGCGACCACGAGCCGGGCGGCGTCCACCGTCTTGACATCCTCGGCCTTGATCTGGGGCTTGAGCTCGGCGATCTTGCCCTTGTCGATCAGGATGTCCAGAGTTCTCGTCGATGCCGGAGACGGGATCGATGACCCGCCCGTTTTTAACCAACACTTTCACTTTCTTTGCCTCCTAAGAGCAGGTAGAGGACGGCCATCCGGATGGCGACCCCGTTCTCGACCTGCCTGAGGATCAGGGACTGGGCCGAGTCGGCGACGTCGGGGGCGATCTCGACGCCGCGGTTGATGGGGCCGGGGTGCATAACGATGGCATCCTTGGCCGCCCGGGCGACCCGTTCGGCCGTCAGCCCGTAGAGCCGGTGGTATTCCCGAACCGAGGGGAAGAAGCTCTTCTGCATCCGCTCGAGCTGGATGCGGAGCATCATGATGACGTCCGCCCCGTCCAAGGCCTTGTCGAAATCGTGCTGGATCTTGACGCCGAAGGCCCCGAAGGCGGGCGGGAGGAGGGTAGGCGGGCCGCACAGGGTCAGGTCGGCGCCCAGCTTCTTCAGACAATGGAGGTTCGAGCGGGCGACCCGGCTGTGGAGGATGTCCCCGCACAGGACGACCTTGAGGTCCTTGAAGGACTTCTTCTCCTGCCTGATCGTATAGGCGTCGAGGAGGGCTTGGGTCGGGTGTTCGTGGAGGCCGTCGCCGGCGTTGATGACGTGGGAGCGGCAGAAGGTCGTCAGGTAGTAGGCCGACCCCGAGGAGCCGTGGCGGATGATGATGGCGTCCGGCCGCATCGCCTCCAGGGTTAGGATCGTATCCCGGAGGGTTTCCCCCTTGACGACGGACGAGGACTGCCTGCTGAAGTTCAGGATGTCGGCGCTCAGCCGCCTGCCGGCCAGCTCGAACGAGCTTCGCGTCCGGGTGCTGGCTTCGTAGAAGAGGTTGATGAGCGTCTTGCCGCGCAGGGTCGGGACCTTCTTGATCTCGCGGGTCGAGATCTCGAGGAAGGAATCGGCCGTCTGGAGAATGAGCCGGATTTCCGAAGGCTCCAGCGTCTCGATCCCCAGCAGGTGTTTGGACTTGAGCTCCAAGGGGTCTCCTCTTCGTCTATTTTTTGAGGTCGGCGGGCTCCGTGATCAGGACTTCGTCGCTGTCGTCGATCTCCTTGAGCCGGACCTGGACGGTCTCGCGGCGCGAGGTCGGCAGGAATTTGCCGACGTAGTCGGCCCGGAGCGGAAGCTCGCGGTGGCCGCGGTCGACCAGGACGAGGAGCTGGATCGTCTGGGGCCGGCCCAGGTCGAACAGGGAGTCCATGGCGGCCCGGATCGTTCGGCCCGTGAACAGAACGTCGTCGACGAGGAGGACGTCTTTCTTGTTGATTGAAAATTCGATCTCGGTCTTCTGGACTTCGGGCTGGCTCTCGATTTCGCCGATGTCGTCCCGGTAGAGCGTGATGTCCATGACGCCGACCGGGACCTCGACCCGCTCGAACTCCTTGATGAGCTGGGCGATCCGCTTGCCGATGTAGATGCCCCGGGTCCGGATCCCGACGATGGCCAGGTTCTTGAGGTTCCGGTTCCGCTCGATGATCTCGGTCGTCATCCGGTACAGGGCGCGCCGGATCTTGTTGTTGTCCATGACCTTGGCTTTGACTTTGTCGTCCATGACCGTCCTCCTCGGAGCGTTGCCGGGACCGAAGGCGCCCCTCCGGCCGACGTTCGGAGTCCTAAAAATGCTATATCTCAGGGAAAAAGTCAAGCTAAGCGCCGGAAGTGGGCGCGGGCCGCCGCCGCGTCCCTTGCCATCTGGCGGACGAGCGCTTCCGGGCGGGGGAAGGTTTGGTCGTCCCTGAGCTTCCTCAGGAAGAGGACGCGGACCGCGCGGCCGTAGAGATCGCCCAGGAAGCCCAGGAGATGGACTTCGACCTCCATCGTCGTTTCCCGGAAGGTCGGCCGGGTTCCGATGTAGGCCAGGGCGGGCAGCTCCCGACGTCCCAGGACGAGTTTGGCGATGAAAATTCCCCGCGGCAGTATCTCGTTGGGCGTGCGGATATTAGCGGTGGGGAACCCGAGCGCGCGGCCCCGGGCGTGCCCCCGGACGACGCAACCCTCGATTTCGTAGGGCCGGCCGAGGAGGCGATTGGCCTCGCCGATCCGGCCCGCCTCGAGAAGCCGCCTGATCCGCGAGCTCGAGACGAGGCCGCCGTCTTTGCGCAGGGACGGAACGGCCCTGACTGAAAACCCGAGCCGCCTTCCCCAAGCCGCAAGGGCCGCGGCGGTCCCTTCCTGTCCTTTCCCAAAGCGAAAACCGGCGCCGACGACGACCGTCCGGGCTTTGAGCCGATGGGCGAGGATCTCTTCGGCGAAGCGGGCGGCCGGGAGTCCGGCGAAGGCCCGGTTGAAGGCCATGATTCTCACGTCCGGGATCCCGGAGGAGCGGATTCCATCGACGCGACGGTCCAGGGTCTGGATCATATGGATCGCCCTCCCGCCCAGGACCTTTTCGGGATGCGGGGAGAAAGTGAGGACGATCGGCCGGAGACGGCCGCGGCGGGCGGACTCGACGAGCGTCTTCAGGACCCGCCGGTGTCCGAGATGAAGGCCGTCGAAGTTTCCTATGGCGACCGCCGTCAAGCGACGGCTCCGGGTAAGTTGGGACGGCCGGGTGATGAGGACCATGCCTTCAGAGGGAGATGATCTTGGATTTCTTGAGATAGTTCATCTTGAGCTGCTGGAGGCAGGAGCCGAGCAGGACCTCCTCTTCCTTTTCCAAGTTGCCCTTGGTCCGGTCGTTGAGGAGGTCGAGGACGTCGATGAGCCGCTTGGCGAAGTCGAGGTCTTCCTCGGTCTTCCCGGTCTGAGGGTCTTCGATCAGGCCCAGCTTAATCGAGGCCTGGATGTAGAGCGGGAGGACGATCGTCGAAAACTCGACCGGGGGGAGGAACCCCTGACCTTCTTCGGTTCTGCCTTCTTCGCTCATGATCGAGCCTCATCATACACGCTCCCCGCCGACTTTTCAAGGCCGTCCATCAGCCGCCGATGACGACGGTCCAGGGACGAACTTTCCATTCGACGATTAATCCATTCCTAACGTAAGGGTCGTTTTTGGCGAAGTTCTCCGTAACGGCCGGGCTCTCGCCCTTGAATACCAGCACGGCGCCGTCCGCGGGTTCGGAGAGAGCGCCTCCCATGACCAGCTCGCCGCGCCGGTGCGCCGCTCGGCCATAGCCGAGATGCTCCTCCCGATAAGGAGCGCGCTTTTCAACGTAGTTGTCGACCGTCTTGTAGAACAGAATGTAATACATAAAATTATCTCCTGAGACGCGATGATTGGTATTCAAATTTTTTTCTTATCCGAACAGCCCGGCCAAAGCTAGAATGATGAAACAGGCGAGGACGAGGATGATCAAAGCTTGGGTCATCGGGCGGTAGAGGTCGGGCGAGTAGGAGCCCCCGGCTTTTCCCGGGGTCAGGATCGAGGCCGGGTTTCGTCCGAAGGCCACCGCTCCTCGAACGATTCTCCCGGCCGCCCTCTCGGTCCAGTCGAAAACCGAGCCCGGACCGTCGACGAATATTCGGCGCGCCGCCCCGGCCGGTCTCCGGTAGAACCAGTCGAGGTCGAGGAGGACTTTCTCTTTGGGCCTGATGACATCTTTAAGCAGCCAGAAAGCGAGGAAGGTCAGGCTGAGAAGAAGACCGGCCTCGGCGAGATGGGATACCGTGAAAGGCCTGTAAGAGACGGCATAGGGCAGAAAACGGTAGAGTAAGCCGGGAAATATTCCATACCCGATGCAGAGGAGCGCGACAAGCCCCATCCCGATCTCCATGTTCTTGGGAAGCGGTTTGGGTTTCGCCCCCTGCGGCTTCGCGAACCAGGCGTAGTAAGGAAGTTTCAGCCCGACGCTGAAGAACGTGCCCGCCGAGGCTAATGTCATCAGCGCCCAGGCCAGCGGAAGATGGGCCTCCTTGGCGGCGCCGAGAACCATGGACTTGCTGATGAATCCGTTGAAGAGCGGAAAGCCGGAGATTGAGAAGGCGGCGATCATGTAGAGGGCGAGAGTCCTGGGCATAGCCCTGGCCAGCCCTCCCAGCTCGGTCAGCTTCGAGCGGCCGGTCGCCTCGATGACGGCGCCGGCGGCCATAAACAGGAGCGCTTTGTAAAGGATATGGCTGTAGGCGTGGGCGGCCGAGCCGTTAATCCCCATCTCGGTCCCGATTCCGGCTCCGGCGACCATGAACCCGACCTGAGAGACGATGTGGTAGGCGAGGACGCCGCGAATATCGTTGGCCATGATCGCGTAGGCGACGCCGTAAAGCGTCATCATGACGCCGAGGACGATGAGGATCTTCCAGCCGGGAAAGACGCGGAGAAGGACATAGACGGCGGCCTTGGTCGTGAAGGCGCTCATGAACACGGCGCCCGTCACGGTCGCCCGCGGGTAGGCATCCGGCAGCCAGGCATGAAGGGGAGGGCAGGCCGCGCTCAGGGCGATTCCGGCCAGCATGAGCCAGGGACCCGGGGCGGCTCCCGGCGCGAGGCGGGCGATTTCCAGGGTTCCTCCCTGAGCTAAATGGACGATGATGCCGGCGAACAGAAGTCCGCCGCCGAAGAGGTGGACTAAAAGATAGCGGGTCCCTGCTTGTTCCGAATCGGAGGTCCGGCGCGCCCAGACCAGATAGGTTGAGGCGAGGGCCATGACCTCCCAGAATACAAGAAGCGTCAACAG
Organism: Candidatus Aminicenantota bacterium; assembly: GCA_963702005.1. Taxonomy (GTDB): domain Bacteria; phylum Acidobacteriota; class Aminicenantia; order Aminicenantales; family JAFGBC01; genus JAFGBC01. The sequence continues at coordinate 3,265,023 of OY969696.1, read as the reverse complement.
GTCCCCGGCCATGACGACGCCCAGTCCGCTTCCCGCGTAGAGGAGCGCGGCCGACTGCTGTCCGGCGTCCTTGAGGTGGAAGGCATAGATGCCGCCGGCAAGGGCGATCAGGGCGAAGATCGTCCCGAACACCCGGCTCAGGGCGTCCATCCGGACCAGTACGAGTGTGTAATCCACGACTCGGAGCGTCCTGACCGTGCCGTCCGGAATCGCAAAGACCAGGACCAGGGCGAGCAGGCCTAAGAACAGAAAGGCCGAGGACCTCAACCGGCGCGGCAGGAAGGGGACGAGGACGGCGCCGACCGCAGTGATCAGGCCGGGAGGAATCATTCCGCCGGCGGATATCATAGGCTTGAGCCTCCGATGACGCTCGCGGCCGCGGCCGCGGCCAGTCGGTAGAAACGGAAGAAGAGGTCGGGATAAAGGCCGAGCCCGAGCGACAGGGCGGCCGTCGCCAGCAGGGGAATCACCAAGGCCGGGGACGCTTCCCCGGCGTTCTCAGGAAAAGATCCTTCTTTGAAAAAGGCCCTGCGCACGATCGGAAAGAAATAGCCCGCGTTGAGGAGTCCGCTGAGGATGAGCAGAGCCGGGACGAAACCCCGGCCGGCCTGGAGCGAGCCCAGTCCCAGGCACCATTTGCTGACGAATCCGTTGAGGGGCGGGATGCCGGCCAGGCCGATCGCGCCGATCGTAAAAGCGCCCATGGTCCAAGGCATGACCTTGCCGATGCCGTCGAGCTCGCTGACCCGCTCCTTGTGGAGGTTGACGTAAACGGCGCCGGCGCAAAAGAACAGGGTTATTTTAAGGGTCGCGTGAAAGGCCAGGTGGAGAAGGCCGCCGGCCAGCGCGGCCGGCGCGAGGAGGGTGGAGGCGAGCACGATGTAAGAGAGGTGCCCGACCGTCGAATAGGCGAGCCGGCGCTTGAGGTTATCCTCGCGGAAGGCCAAGAGCGAGGCGAGCAGGATCGTGGCGCAGGCGAACCCGGCCAGGATCGCGTCGAGGCCGAGCTCGGCCATCAGGCGCGGGCCGAAGACAAAGCCCGTGATGCGGATGACGCCGAAGACGCCCGACTTGACGACGGCGACGGCGTGGAGGAGGGCGCTGACCGGCGTCGGCGCGATCATGGCCGTCGGAAGCCAGCCGTGGAGGGGCATGATCGAGGCTTTGACGCCGACCCCGGCCAGGAACAGGATGAAGAGAGCCTTCACGGTCCGGGCCGAGAGGGCCGTCGCGGCCAGGAAGCCGCCCGGGACGAATTCGAGGCGCCCCGCCGTCTGCCAGGTCAAGGCCGTCGCCGCGATGAGGAGGACTCCGGCCGAGAGCGTGTAGACCAGGTACTTCCGGCCTGCCCGGACGGCCTCGGGCGTTTCCTTATGCACGACGAGAGGATAGGTGGCTACGGTCAGGATTTCGTAGAACAGGACGAAGGTCAGCAGGTTGGCGGCGAACGCGACGCCGATCGTCGCCGAAAGGGAGACGGCGAACGCGGCGTAATAACGGGTCTGCTTGCGCTCGTCCAACCCGCGCATGTATCCGATGTTGTAGATTGAGGTCAGGATCCAAAGTCCCGATGCGACCAGCGCGAAGAAGACTCCGGCCGGATCGGCTTTGAGCGCCAGCCGAATGCCCGGAGCCAGCTCGAAAAGACGCGTTTCGGCGACTCGCCCGGCCAGAACCTGGGGGAGGAGGGCGAGGACGAGCCCGAATTTAACGACGGCGGCCGCCAGCGTCCAGGATTCACGGAGGTTGGGCCGGTTCGAGCTGAGCAGGATCAGGGGGACGGCGGCCAAGGAGACGGCCACGGCCAGGAGCGGGATGAGCGAGGGAAAGGTCGTTTCCATGATCTCCGGCTAAAACATGACCGACGTGACTATTTTTTCGATGACGCCCTTGACGATGAATGCGTTGAATACTCCCAGCCCGATGAGGGCCGCGGCCAGGATCAGGACGGGGACGAGCATGGACGGAGACGCTTCGCTCCGGGCCTGATTTTCATCCGACTCCGCGCGGCCGAAATAAATCTTCTCGATGACCCGGAAGAAATAGACGGCGTTGAGGAGGCTGCTCGACAGGATGACGGCCAGGAACACCCACTGCCGCTTCTGGACGGCGCCCAAGGCCAGGTACCATTTGCTGAAGAACCCGGCCAGGGGCGGAATCCCGATCATGGACAGGGCTCCGACCGTGAAGGCTGCCGTCGTCCAGGGCATCCGGCGCCGAGTCGATCCGTCGAGGCGGCTGATGTCGGAATGCCCGAGCTTCGTCCGGAAGTTCCCGGCGACCAGGAAGAGGAGGGCCTTCATGGCCGCATGGTTCATGACATGGAGGACGGCGCCGATGAGCCCGAGCGGGTTGGCCAGACCGATGCCCAGCCCGATATAACCGACCTGGGCGATCGAGCTGTAAGCCAGCATCCGCTTAAGCTCGGTCTGGGCCATGGCCATGATCGAACCGTAAAGGATGCCGGCCGCCGCCAGCCAACCGATGACCGTCGTTAGGGGAATGCCCTTGCTGACGGCGCCGATTCCGAAGATGAAGAACAGGACGCGGATGAGGACGTAGGCCCCGACCTTAGTTCCGAGCGGCGCGATGAGGGCCGACGAGGAGGAGGGCGCGTAGGTGTAAGCGTCTGGCAGCCAGCCGTGGAGCGGGAAGAGGGCCATCTTGAGACCCATCCCGGCCGCGATCAGGCCGAGACCGATGACGACCGCCGGCTCGTGGCCGACGGCCGGCAGGATGGCCTTGAGGTCGGCCATGTTGAGGGTTCCGGTCATCGTGAACAGGAAGCCCAGCCCGAGGAGATAGAAGCAGGCGCCGATCGTCCCCATGATCAAGTAGCGAAAGGCGGCCACGGGCGCCTTGCGGCTTCCGACCGCGATGAGACCGTAGAGGGAAAGGGAGGCGATCTCGAGCCAGACGTAGAGGTTGAAGAAATCGCCGGTGACGACGATCCCGTTAAAGCCGCAGAGCATGAGGACGGCCACGGCGTAATAGGGGACGTGCTTGGCGGGCTCGGGGACCTCCCGCTCGACGACCCGCTTGGCATGAACGAGGACGAGAAAGCCGATCGCGTTGATGAGGAGAAGGACGAAGGCGGACAGGGGGTCGAGGACGTATTCGATCCCGATCGGCGGCGGCCAGCCGCCCATGCGGTAATGGATGGGGCCGAGGCTGAGGACCTTGAAGAGATTGAGGGCGCTCAGAGCGACCGTCGTCAACGACACGGTCAGGGCGAGGACGCGGGCGAGCCGGCGCTCGATCAGGGCGAAAAGTGGGATGGCGATGGCCGTCGGCAGGAGCAGGACGACCGGCAGGGCCGGCGAGTTATTCCATATCCAAGTCATGTTTCATCCGCTCGACGAGCTCGTCCTCGTGGAGGGTCCCGTAGCGCTTGTAGATCGTGATCAGGAGCGCGTAGGCGACGCCGCTGGTGGCTACGCCGACGACGATGGCCGTCAGCATCAGGCAGTGCTGGAGGGGGTCGATGTAGCGGGCCGTGTCGACCGTTCCGATCGCCCGATCGACGATGGGGATGGTTGCCTTCCATTTGACGGCGCTCGACAGGTAGAACATGATGATCGAGACCTGGAAGATGTTCATCCCGATGAGCTTCTTGACCAGGTTCTTCTTGACGACCATGCCGTAGAAGCCGAGGGTCATCAGGAGGAAGACGAACCAATAGCCGTAGTGGCCGAGGAGAAGCCTAGTCATGGGGCCGGCCCTCCAGGAGGTCGTCATAGATGGCCGTCAGGATGCCCATGACGGCCAGCCCGACCCCGACTTCGATGAACAGGATGCCCAGGTAGCGGTGGTAGGGAGGAAGCCCCGATACCGGGAGGAAGGCGTAGTTGAGGAAGTTGCCGCCGCAGAGCATGGACACGAACCCGGTCCCCCAATAGATAAGGACGCCGGCCGAGCCGAGCGGCGTCCCCCAGGAACGGGGGAACTGGAGCTGGGCGAGATCGCTCCCCGCGGCCAGCCGGACCAGGATCAGAGAGGCCGCCAGCATGGTCCCGCCCTGGAAGCCGCCGCCGGGGCTGTAGTGGCCGTGGAAGATGACGTAGAGGGCGAAGATCATGATAAAGGGCGATACGGTCCGGCTGACCAGGCTGAGGATGATATCGTCGTCGCGGCGCATCATGGACGCTTTTCCTTGGACCGCCCACGGCGCAGGATCAGGAAACAGATGAGGCCCGCCGTCAGGATGACCGTTTCTTCCCCCATCGTGTCGAAGCCGCGGTAATCGGCCAGGATGACCGTGACCATGTTGGGCGTCGCGGCGTCCCGCTCCGGGTTGCGGATGTAGTAGGAGGGGGCGTTGGGCGTCCCGGCCGCGCTCTTGTCCCGGTTGAGGGGGGCATAGGGATCGCCCCGGTCGGGAAGGTTCAGGCTGGCCAGGATCAGAACCCCTCCGAACAGGATCAGCACGACGTAGCGAAGGACTTTCAATCTTTACTCTTTCTTGACGTTCTGAAGACGGTGACTACGAACAGGACACCGCTCGCCCCGCCCCCGACGACGGCCTCGGTGAAGCCGACGTCGACGGCGCCCATGGCAACATAGAGGAGGGCCGACAGGAAGCTGAAGACGCTGAGGCTGACGACGGCCGTGAGCAGGTTCCGGCTTTCGAGGGCGATGAGGGCCGTGCCGACCAGGAACACGAACAGAGTGACCTCGAGCTCCCAGTGCATCAGCCCTCCTTCCCCTGCGGGCCGGCCTTGCGGAACCAGGGCTTGAGCCCGAAGCGGATGGCGGCCCGGGTCAGGGCGTGGGTCGCCGTCGGGTTGGTCAGGCCGACAAAGGCCATGATCAGGATGATCTTGGCGCCGTTCAGGGTCAGGCCCTGGTGGATGACGAGGCCGAGCGTCACCAGGATGACGCCCAGCGTGTCGCTCTTGCCCGTGGCGTGGGCCCGGGAATAAAAGTCGGGAAGCCGGACCAGCCCGACGCTCCCGATGAGCAGGAAAAAGGCGCCGGCCGTGACGACGAGGTTGGCCAAGATGAACTGGAGCGTCACGGTTTCCCCCTCGTCTTGAGCGTCAGGAGGTATTTGGCGATGGCGATCGTGCCAAGAAAGTTGAGGATGGCGTAAGCCAGGGTGATGTCGATGAACATGTCGACCCGGTTGAAGATGAAACCGATGACCAGGATGAGGACCATAGTCTTGGTCCCGACCGCACCCGCCCCGAGCATCCGATCGAAGAGGGTCGGGCCGCGCAGGACCCGGTAGAGGGGGATGAGGATGATGACGGTCAGGACGACGCCGAGGTAGACAAAGTACTTGTCCATCAGATCGTCCTCATTCGCCTGAGGATCTCGACCTCGGAGACGACGTCGCGGGGCTTGCGGTCGTAGAGCTTGGCGACTTCCCCGGGCAGGGTCCCGTCGACGATGCCCGAATGCGAAGCGTCGATCAAGGAGTGGACCAGGTACTCGTCGCCCTCGAGCAGGAGCGTGATCGTTCCGGGCGTCAGGGTGATCGAATTAGCCAAGATGACCCGGGCGGCTTGGGTCGGGAGCTTGGTCCTGAAGCGGAGGAGAGAAGGATTGACCGGCATCCGGCGGCGCAGGACGACGCCGGCGACTTGGAGGCTGGCGATCACTATTTGCCAGATGAGCCAGGGAATGTAGAAGAGAAGGCGTCCGATCCGGAGGGGCGCGCATTCCCAGAGTTTGTCTTGGATGAAGAAATACTTATTGAGGCGGGCGTTGAGGACAACAATCAGGATCGAGCACAGGAAGCCGATCGAGGTGTGGAAGAAATCGTAGTGCCCGCTCATCAGGAGCCACAGCCCGAACAGGAGCACGAACAAGACGAGGTTGTTTCTGAGGAAAAGCAGCCGCGCTTTTCGCGACGGGAAGCCGCCGCTATCGGTGGAGATGGTTTCTGAGTCGTCCATGGAATAAGAAAAATTTTATACCATGTCTCCAGGCGTAAGTCAAAACGGCGGTTCCGCTATCCGAGCTTGGCCAGGAGCGCCTGGAAACGCGGATGAGAGCGGAGCGGGTCGAGGTTGCTGTCGTGCTCGAACCAGCCCGTGTAGGTTATGCCGAGGGCGACGGCTTGCTCCAGGCATTCGATGGCTTCGTCGATTTCGCCGGCCAGGGAGTAGATGCAGCCCAGGTTGTAGAGGACCATGGATTCGTCGGGCGCGATCGCCTTCGCCCGGCGGGCCCAGGCCAAACTCCGCTCCTTCTCGCCCAGGGCGACTAGGCCGTTGGCGCCCATGTACAGTGCCCGGGCGTCGTCGGGATGAAGCTCGATGCGCTCGGCGACAAGGTCGACGCCGCGGCGGCGGGAGGCCCGAGCCTCTTCGGGCCGGCCTAGGTCGTCGTAGATCTGGGCGACCAGCAGCGGAGACTGGTAATCGCCGGGCCGGACCCGCATGGCCTGTTCGTAGTAGCGGGCCGCCCTCTTGAGATCGCCGCAGCCGAAGACATGGCGGGCATAGAAGTACCAGGCTTCGAATAATTCGGGGTCGAGCCGGATAGCGGCTTCGAAACCTCGTTCGGCCTCTTGATTGGAGCCGCTGATCGACATGGCCAAAGCATGCGATGCCTGGGCCTGGGCCGAGTCGGGGGCCAGTTCGATCGTGCGCCGGGCGGCTTCCTCGGCCTGGCGGCGGACCGTGTCGGTTCGCTCGGCGTGCAAATAGATGAAAGACCAGCAGTCGGCGAGTCCCGCGTAGGCCAGGGCGTAGCCCGAGTCAAGCTCGGTCGCCCGCGAAAAAAGCTGAAGGGCGAATTCGATGTCGTGCCGGCCGTAGCGATGATAGAAGCTCCTTCCCCTGAGATAATAGTCATAAGCTTGGACGTGGCGCGTGGGCGCTATTTCCAAGGCCCCTTTTTCCTGGGGGGTCAGGGTGATGCGGAGGGCTTGGACGATGCTCCGGGCGATCTCCTCCTGAATCTCGAAGATGTCCTTGAGCTCGCGGTCGTAGGATTCCGACCAGAGGTGGTATCCGGAGGCGATGTCGATGAGCTGAGCCGTTATTCGGAGCCGGTTGCCGGCCTTACGGACGCTGCCCTCGAGAAGGGTTTCGACGCCCAAGCGGCGCCCGATCTCGCCCGGCTCAGCGCCGGAATCCTTGAACTGGAAGGAGGCCGACCGGGCGGACACCCGGAGTCCCTGGACGCGGCAGAGGGCGTTGATGATCTCCTCTGCGATGCCGTCGCAGAAGTAGGACTGGTCCTTCTCGCGGCTCATGTCGGTGAACGGCAGGACGGCGATGGACGGCACGTCCCCGGCGCGGACGGCCCGGTTCTCCTCGCCGAGCCAGCGCAACTCGTCCCGGAGCTCGGAGGCCGACAGGATGCGCATCCGGACGTCCTTTTCCAGGCAGCGTTCCAGGATCCGGTCGAGCAATTCGGGGAGGCTGGGATTGAGTTCGATGACCGGCCGGGGTTTGTCCTTGAGAACGGCGGCGATCGTCTCGACCGGCGTCGCTCCCCGGAAAGGATGGCGCCCCGCCGCCAGCTCGTAGAGGATGAGCCCCAGGGAGAAGATATCGGTCCGGTGGTCGAGGGCTTCGCCCCGGAGCTGTTCCGGGGACATATAGGATACGGTGCCGGTGATGACGTTTTCCAGGGTCGCCGTCTCGCCCTTGTCCTCCTCGGCCAGGACGGGGCCCGCTTGGAGGAAGCGGGCCATGCCGAAGTCGAGGACCTTGAGGTCGCCCGCCCGGTCGATCATGATATTTCCGGGCTTGAGGTCGCGGTGGATAATGCCCCGCTCGTGGGCGGCCGCGACGGCGTCGGCCAAGGGGACCGCGATCTTGAGGAAGCCGCCGAAGGGGACTCCCCCGGGAACGATGAGTTTGGAAAGGGGATCGCCCTCGACAAATTCCATCGTGAAAAAGTAGGTCCCCTCCGCCTCCAGGACGGCGAAGATCGTGACGATGTTGGGGTGGCGGAGGGCGGCGACGGCTTTGGCCTCGCGCTCGAAGAAGGCGCGCCGCGAGGCGTCCTGGGCGAAGCCCTCGGGCAGGAATTTGACGGCGACGTCCCGGTCCAGTTTGAGGTCGCGACCCTTCCAGACAACCCCCATTCCGCCCTCCCCGAGTTTCTCCAGGAGGCGGTAGTGGCCCAGAATCTGCCCGGCTTTGAGGTGCACGGATCAACGCTCCCCGGCCGCCGCGATCGTTTCTTTCTTTCTCTGGACGAGGGCGGCCTTGATGAAATCGTCCAGGTCGCCGTCGAGGATCTTGTCGACGTCGCCCGTCTCGAGCCGGGTCCGGAGGTCTTTGATGAGCCGGTAGGGATGGAGGACGTAGGAGCGGATCTGGTTCCCCCAGGCGATGTCGGACTTGGCGTCCTCCATCTTTTCGATCTTGGCGTGCTTCTTTTTCTTCTCGATCTCATGGAGCCGCGACATGAGCATCTTCATGGCGACGGCCTTGTTCTTGTGCTGGGAGCGCTCGTTCTGGCACTGGACGACGATGCCGGTCGGCAGGTGGGTGATCCGGACGGCCGAATCGGTCGTGTTGACATGCTGGCCGCCCTTGCCCGAGGACCGGTAGGTGTCGACCCGGAGGTCATCGGGGTTGACGGCGACCTCGATGTCGTCGGAGATCTCGGGGTAGACGAAGACGGCCGCGAAGGAGGTGTGGCGGCGGTTGTTGGCGTCGAAGGGCGAGATCCGGACCAGGCGATGGACGCCCGACTCCTGGCTCAGGTTTCCAAAAGCGTAGTCGCCCTCGACCCGGACCGTCACGCTCTTGAGGCCGGCCTCTTCCCCCGGCTGATGGTCGAGGATTTCGGACTTGTAGCCTTTGCGTTCGGCGTAGCGGAGATACATCCGGAGCAGGATCGAGGCCCAGTCCTGGGACTCCGTTCCGCCCGCTCCGGGGTGGATGGTCAGGATGGCGTTGAGGGCGTCGTCGGCGTCGAAGAACAGGGACTGGAGCTCGGCTTCATCGAGACGCCGGCCGAACTCGGCCAGGGACTTGGCGAGGTCCTCATCGACCGGCTCGCCCTCCCGGCCCAGCTCGAACAGAACTTCGATGTCCTGCTTCTTGGATTCGAGCCGGCCGAAGGACTGGAGCTCTCGGTCGAGGCGCTTCTTCTTCTGCTGGAGGGACTGAAATTTCTTCTGGTCCTGCCAGGCCTCGGGTTTGGTCAAATCCTCCTGGACGGATGCGGATTCGGACCTCTTGCGGTCGACGTCAAAGAAAACCTCGGACGTCTTGGTACTTGATGAGGAGGTTTTGGAAGGCCGCTTCGAATTCCGCGACCCTGGCCTTAAACTCGATCGTGGCGTCTCTCATGGCGGTGTTTGAGGACCCCCAGGATAAGGGAGAGGCCGGCTAATGTCAAGCAAAGGACGGCGAACGCGTCGCCGTAGCTGCTATAGAAAGTCAGGCGTGTCGAGGGGACGACCCGGCCGACCAGGACGTCCTGGGTCAGGAGCTTGCTCCGGGCCAGGATCCGGCCGTAGGGATCGATGATTCCGCTGATCCCGGTCGTGGCGGCCCGGAGCAGGAAGCGGCGGTTTTCGACGGCCCGAAGGACGGCTTGGGCGAAGTGCTGGCTGGGCGCCGAGGTCTTCCCGTACCAGCCGTCGTTGGTGATCGTGCCTAAAAAGGCGGCGCCCTTCCGGACGAAACGGCGGACGAGGTCGGGAAAAACGATTTCGTAGCAGATCGGCGTCCCGAACGGGATTCCCTTGTAGCGGTGGAGGACCTGATCCCGGCCGGGCGTGATGTCCCCGATGGCGTGGGTCATTTTTTCGATGAAGCCGAAGACTCTCTTGTAGGGTGTGTACTCGCCGAAGGGGACGAGGTGCATTTTATAATATTGGGACTGGGAGCCGTCGGGCCCCAGGCAGAGGGCCGTGTTGAAATAAGTCGGGTCCCGGGGCGTTCCGCCCGTCTCGTTGGAGCCGACCACGAGGGTGGCCCCGGTCTCGGCCACGAAACCGCGGACGCCGTCGGAGAGCATCCGGTAGGGCTGGCCTGGGCAGCTGAAGCAGAGGGGGACGCTGAACTCGGGCCAGAGGATGAGGTCGGCGCCCGCTTCGCGGGCCCGGCGGCTCAGGTCGAGATGGCGGTTGAAGAGATCGCTGATTTCCGATTCGGGCACGGCGTCCCAGTAGATGTCGGAGGAGACGTTCCCCTGGATGACCGCCGCCGTGAACGCTTCCGGTCCGCGCGGCGTCTCTTTCAGGCTCAAAGTTCCGGCGAGATGCAGGCCGGTCAGGACAATCAATCCTACGAAGAAGGGGGCGCGGACGGCGTATCTTATGGAGTGGACGAAGGACGCCTGGAATAGAACGAGGGCGAAGGAGATCCCATAGACCCCGGTCAGGGTCGCGACCTGGATCAGGGGGAGATTTTGGTATTGGCTCGTCCCGAGGATCCCCCAAGGGAACCCCGTCAAGAAACGGCTCAGGATGAATTCGGACCCGGTCCAGATGATAGGGGCGAGGAGCCAAGCCCAGCGGGGGAAGGCGCGGCCCGCGACGGCATAGACGGAAGAGAACAATCCCCAGAAGAGGCCGAGGAAGATGATGAGAATGATGTAGATGAGAAAGCTCAAGCCCTTGGACATGTTCCCGTAGTGGGCCGGGACGTCCGGGATCCAGTAGAGCAGGATTCCGTAGAAGACGGCGCCGGCGGCGAGGCCCAGGCCGAAGGCGGAGCGGGGTCGGCGTCCTTGGAGGGCGAAGAAGAATGGGATAAGCGAGATCCAGGCCAGGAAGGACAGGCCGAATTTGGGAAAGCTGAGCGCGGTCAGGGCGCCGCCGAGCAGAGAAAGGAGGATCGCCGACCGCCTCAATTCTGGACCACGAAATAATCGCTCTTGTGTCCGGTCGTCAGAAACTTATTTCGGGCGGCCAGAGCTTCATCTCGGGTCTTGAAAGCGCCGATCCTGACTCGGTAGTATTTGATCCGGTCGCCGGGGAAGGGGTCGAGGACGCGGCAGATATAGCCCTGGCCGTCGAATTTCTTGGCGGCTTGAAGGGCGTCCTCGCGCTTCTCGAACGCGGCGACCTGGATGGAAAAGGTCCCCTTGGCCGCCGTCAGGGGGGGCGGGGTTATTTTTGAAGACGTCGTCGGCGACGCGGTCGCCGGCTTCGTGGGGGCCGGCTTTGGCTTCGCGGACTCGATGGTTTTGGAAGCGGGTCCCGGAGCGGGTTCCTTGGCCTGGGAGGGCGTTTTGGCCCCGCCGCTTTCTCCGGCTTGTTCCGAAGCCGGCTTGGAGGTCCGGCCCGGAGCCGCCTCCGGTTTCAAGGATGGCCCGGCCTGTTTCGGCTCCGGTTTCTGGTCCTGGACCTTGGACAAGACCTGGGGGGAGGGGAGGGAAGTCTGGCCCTGGAGCTGGGTTTTCTTCTTCCCGACGTTGACGCCGAGCAGAAAGCTGATCCCGCAGATGATCAGGATGCCGATGAAGATGACGACGAGATGGGAGCTCGAGACCTGAAGCTCGCGGTAGTCCTTGTTGCTCATATCACTTTCTATCTACTTCTATTTATCCTTTTTGTCAAATGTGAAGGCCCTGAGGAGTTCGAGGGGAAGCGGGAAAATGATCGTCGAATTCTTCTCGGTCGCGATCTCGGTCAGGGTGCTGAGGAAGCGGAGCTGGAGGGCCTGGGGGTTGCGGGAAATGATGTCGGCGGCCTGGACCAGCTTGTCGGCGGCCTGGAATTCGCCGTCCGCGTGGATGACCTTGGCCCGCCGTTCGCGCTCGGCCTCGGCCTGCTTGGCGATGGCCCGGATCATGTTCTCCGGCAGGTCGACCTGTTTCATCTCGACGAGCTGGACCTTGATGCCCCAGGGGTCGGTGTGCTGCTCGATGATCTCCTGGAGGCGGGCGTTCAACTTGTCCCGCTCCGAGAGAAGGTCGTCGAGCGGGACCTGACCGAGGAGGCTGCGCAGGGTCGTCTGGGCCAGCTGGGACGTGGCGTAGATGTAATCCTGGACCTCGATCACACACTTGAGCGGGTCGATGACCCTGAAGTAGAGCACGGCGTTGACCTTCACCGTGACGTTGTCCTTGGTGATGACGTCCTGCGGCGGGACGTCCATCGTGATGAGCCGCAGGCTGATCCTGACAATGCGGTCGATCGGCGAGAAAACGAGGATGATGCCCGGCCCCTTGGGCTTGGGCAGGACGCGGCCGAGACGGAAGATGACGCCCCGCTCGTACTCCCTCAGGATTTTGATCGAATTGAGAATATAAAGAACGAAAAACCCGACGATCCACAGCGGCCAAAAGACCATGACATGCCTCCTTTTTCGGCCCTAAATTTCGGTCACCCGGACCTTGAGATGATCCAGGACTTCGATGACTTTGACTTTGACGCCCTTGGCCAGCGGCCGGTCGGCCACCGCGTTCCAGATTTCGCCGTGGACGAAGACCCGGCCTTCGGGAGAGAGTTCGGTCCGGGTTTCCCCGATCTCGCCCAGCAGCCCCTCGCGACCGGTGACGGCCCGCCGGAGGTGGGCGCGGACGACGAGAAAGACGAGAAAGATGACGATCGCCGACACGCTCAGGGCGACCGGAATGATTATGCTCAGGCTCGGCTTCATTTCCGGGATGGGGGCGTTGATGAGCATGAGCGATCCGATGACCATGGCGGCGATTCCTCCCACCGACAGCAGTCCGTAGCTGTGGACCTTGACTTCGAGGACGAAAAAGGCGACGGCCAGCAGGATGAGAAGAAGGCCGACGTAGTTGATGGGCAGGATCTGGAAGGCGAAGATGGCCAGGAGCAGGCTGATGCCGCCAAATACCCCGGGCAGGATGGCGCCCGGGTTCGCGAACTCGAAGTAGAGGCCGAGCAGTCCCAGCATGAGCAGGATGTAGGCTAAATTGGGGTTCGATATCGTGATCAGAAACCTCTGCCGGAACGACATGGGCAGGTCCACGATCCGGGCGTCCTTGAGGCCGAGGGTCCGCTCTTCGCCGTTGAAGAGCCGAACCGTTTTACCGTCCAGGCGGGCCAGGAGCTCGGCCTCGTCGGCGGCGATGAAATCGATCAGCTTGCCGGCCAGGGCCTCTTTCTCCGTGTAGGACAAGCTGTTGCGAACGGCGTCCTCGGCCATCTTGACATTCCGGCCGCGCCGTTCGGCCAGGGTTTTAATGTAGGAGGCCGCGTCATGGGTGATCTTGTCCTCCGTGGTCTTGTCCATGGCCTGGCCGCCGATCCCGATCCCGACCGGATGGGCGGCCCCCGTGTTCGTTCCCGGCGCCATGACGAACAGATCGCAGGCGACGCCGATGAAGAAGCCGGCCGAGGCCGACCGGGCCCCGCTCGGGCTCACGTAGGCAGCGACCGGGACGCGCGAGGCCAGGATTCGTTCGATGATCTCGCGCATCGACGAGTCCAACCCGCCCGGGGTGTTGAGGCGGAGGATGATGAGGGCGGCGCCGTCGCGCTCGGCCCGGGCGATGCCGTTTCGGATGTACTCCGAGCTGATGGGATGAATGGGCGCTTGGACGTCGAGGCGGAGGACCGTCCCCGCTGAAAGCGTCGAGGCGGACGCCAGCCACAGCCAAAGGAGCGGAAACTTTTTCACCTTGCTTTGATTATAGAAAGGTCCCGATCTCAAGTCAACCGATAACGCCCGGTCTGTCTCCTCCGCGCCTGCCGACGCGACCGCGCCGAAACGGCGGCGATCTTGACCCGTTCGCCGACGCTACCCAGCCTTGCAGTACTCATACTAAGCCGAAAACGGCTTAGTATGGGTGTCGAGGGGTTGACTTTTCTAGGGTGTTTGTTTAATTATTATGTGCCTACGTTTTGCGGAGCAGAGGAGTTCTCCCATGATCAAGAACGACATCGCCCTTGTAATTGAGAAGAAGACCGAATTGAACAGGGCCAAGTCTTTGCAGATCGTGGAGACCATCCTCGACGCCCTCAAGCGCGCGCTGGCCGCGTCCGAGAAAATCGAGATCCGGGGGTTCGGCAGTTTCAAGGTCGTGGCCAAGAAGACGGGCTTCGGCCGCGACATCCGCCGCCGTAAACAGATCAAGATCGCCGAAGGCCGGCGCGTAAAATTCCGCTCCGGCCAGGACCTCAAGCACCTGGCCAACAAGTGACGGCCGACCCGGGCCGTCCGATCCCGACCATGCCCAAGACTACGAAGACCACCAAGACTATCCGGCGGCGCCGCGGCGCCTCGAACAAGGGCCGAACGGAGTCGAGCCTTCAGACCCAAAGCGGGGCCGTGGTCCGCCCGCCCGCCCGCCAGGGATTAAAGACCTATTCCCTTCGCTCGCGGCCGAGCAAGGTTCATGTCGGGCAGTTCGCCCGCTCCTCGACCTCCCAGGACACGGTCGGCCGTTTCCTCTCCAACCTTCCCGACTTCCTGTCCGCCAAGGACCTCCGTGAGTTCTGCGGTCTGGTCCGGAGCGCCCGGAGCCGGGAGCGGGCCGTCGTTTTCGGAATGGGCGCCCACGTCATCAAGGTCGGCCTGAGCCCCGTCCTGATCGACCTCATCCGGGAAGGCTGGATCACGGCCCTCGTCCTCAACGGCGCAGGCGTCATCCACGATTTCGAGATCGCCTTCGCCGGCCAAACCTCGGAGGACGTCGAGGACCGGATCCGGGACGGCCGGTTCGGGATGGCCCGGGAGACGGGCGAGCTCATCAACCGCGCCATCAACGAAGGCGCCCGGGCCGGGCTCGGTCTGGGCGAAGCCGTCGGGCGGATGATCGCCGCCTCCGATTTCCCGCACAAAGATCTCAGCCTGCTCGCGGCCGCCCAGCGCCAGGGCATTCCGGCGACCGTCCACGTCGCGCTCGGAACGGACACGATCCATGTCCATCCCCAAGCGAGCGGGGAGGCGCTGGGGAAGACGTCTCTTCAGGATTTCTTCCTGCTCTGCGGCATCCTGGAGGGGCTGGGGGAGGGTGGCGTCTTCATCAACGCCGGCTCGGCCGTCATCCTGCCCGAGGTCTTTCTCAAAGCTCTCAACTACGTCCGGAACAAAGGGACCAAGGTCGAGAATTTCTCAACGGCCGTCTTCGATTTCATCCATCACTACCGGCCCTACCAGAACGTCGTCCGCCGCCCCGTCGGCGAGAAGGGCCGGGGGTTTTACTTTGTCGGGCCCCACGAGCTGCTGATCCCTCTCTTTGCGGCCGCCCTGCGCGCTTAGGCTTTTCCTTGAGAGCGGCGGCTTGAACCAGGGCCCGCCAGACTTCCTCCGTCCGCTCGACCGTTTCGGCCAAGCTCCCCGACGTGTCGATGACGTGATCGGCGAACTTGACTTTCTCCCCGGCCGGCATCTGGGAGCGGATCTTGCGGAGGGCCTCCTCCTCGCCGATCCCATCTCGGTCCATGAGCCGGCGGAGCTGAATCTCGGGCCGGCAGGTCGTGACGACGACCGTATCGAAGTAAGCCTGGAATCCCGCCTCGACGGTCAAGGCGGCCTCGGAAACGTAGATGGAGGTGCGGCCGTCCCGCTCGAGGGCGGCCATGACCTTCTTTTTTTTTGCCAGCACGAGCGGATGGACGATGGCGTTGAGGGCGGCCCGGGCCGAGGCGTCGGCGAAAACGACGGCCCCCAGCCGGGCGCGGTCGATCGACCCGTCGAGGGCGAGAATGGACGGGCCGAAGCGGGCCACGACCTTGGCGAAGGCCGGCCCTCCCGGCGCCATGAGCTCGCGGGCGACGGCGTCGGCCGTATGAATGAAGCAGCCGAGGTCGCCCAGGATGGAAGCGACGACGGATTTTCCGCTGGCGATTCCTCCCGTAAGCGCGACGGTCAGCACGGTCCCTAGCCTCCCGCCCGCTTGGGAGGGGAGGAGGGGTTGGGAGGCAGGAACCGATAACGTTTAAAAAAACGGACGGCGACACCCTGCTTTTTGACCATTTTACCGACGTCTTCGAGCCGGACCGTGGTCCCGCCGACCATGAGCTTGACCCGTCTCCCTTTGGTCATCCTTTTGGGAAGGTCGATGACGAGGTTGAGCTTGGACCCGACGATGATCCCCGAATCGAGACAGAAATAAGCCCCGCCCGAGCTGATGTTTTCGAGCTGGGTCGGCTCGCGGAATTTGTTGCCGCGGGGGAGCTTGCCTTCAACGACGACCACCAAGGGAAGGTCGAGGCGCCACTCTCGCCGTCGGTTGTGAAGGGAATCGTCGACGAGCAGGCTCGTCTTCTTGGAAGAACTCTTGGCCGGGGCTTTTTTTGTCATGGCGTCCTCGTCGGATCCCCCGACCGTCCTTAGAAGAGGGCTGAGTTAATCGCGTAGAGGGCGAGCTGGAGACGGCTGTGCGTATCGAGTTTGGCGTAGATGCTCTTGATATGGGAACGAACGGTGTTCTTGCTGATGAACAGAACCTCGGCGATCTCGTCGTTGCTCTTGCCCTGGCCGATAAGCCGCAGGACTTGGAATTCGGTCGGCGTCAGCTGGTCGAGCGTCTTTTCCTTCATGTCGCGGCCGACGACCGAGATGATCCGGTCCATGATGCTCGACATCTTGTCGCGGGGCAGCCAGATCTCTCCCTTCTGGACGATCCGGATGGCCTCGGTCAACTGGCTGAGGGGGTCGTTGAGGTCGAAGTAACCTCTGGCCCCGGAATTGATGAGTCCGACGACTTCCTCGTGAGAGGGGATGTTGCCCAGCAGGAGGAGCTGGGTCTTCTGGCCTTTGGCCAGCTCGCGGATCGCCTTGCAGATCTCCCGTATGTTGGGGAGCGGCTCGATCGAAGCGAACAGGACGACCTCGGGCCGGAGCTTCCGGATGGAATCCATGAAGATATCGATCGTGTTCTTCTCGATGTTAAGAACCTCGATCGCGGCGTCCGGTTCCAGGGCTTTGAGAATGCCGGCCAGGATCAGGTCCGAGGGACAGAAGACGAGGACCTGGACCTGTCCGTTGGTCCTGACGACGGGTTTGGCCTTGGGGGGCGCGGGTTCTTTCTTGCTGGCCGTCTCCCCTTTAGCAGCCGTGTCTTTTTTGGCTATCTTCTTCATTTTTAGGCAAATTTTATATAAATGGACACTTTTTGTCAAGAACGATCGCATGTCTCTTTTTGGGGCGAAATCGGCCGGGGTGGGGGGGATCAGTTATGCTCGATCCGGAACCGGCGGTCGAGCCGCAGTAAAACCGAGCGTTTCGAGGACAGGGGGAATTCGGGCCGAACCTGGGCGACGGTCCCCGAGAGGGCCAGGGATAGTCCTTTTTCCAAGTAGAGGGTTTGGGGGACTTGGAGGCTGAGCCGGAGCTTGGCACCGGTTTGGACGGGCGAGGTCAGCCCGACGTGGACCTCCCGGGCGCTGATGGAGACGATATAGGTTTCTTCCTCGAATTCCCGATCCAGGACGTCCCGGCCCGATACCAGAGCGGAAAGAGAGAGCTCGAAGGACCGCTCTCTCTTTCCCTCTTCGGTCGCGCCTTGGATGGATGATTTTTCGGCAGTTTTCACTCGATTCATCGCAGAGGCTGATTATGAGACAGACGGCTTCCTTCGACAATCCCTCTTTGCGGTGATTTGGAGGGTGATATGGACTAACCCCGGATCGCTCCGGACGGTACCCCTGGGGGGGTGTCGGGGGTTATTCTTCGGGCTTGATGATGTATTTGCTTTCGAGGCGGACCGAAATCTTCAGGCGTCCCTCCCCGTGGTCGCCCGCTTCGACGAATACGACTTTGCCGTGGATGGCGAGCTTGAGGTCTTTGTCCTCGGAAAGCCTAGGGGGAAGGTCGATGATCAGCTTCACCTTGGCGCCGATCGTCATGGAGCTCTTGAGGAGGAACGAGGCGCCCTGGTGACTGATGTAGGAGAGCTTGGTGTCTTCCCGAAACCGCCGGCCCTGGGCGTCCTGCCCCTCGACGGTCGTGGCCAGGGGAAGTTTGAATCCCGTCTCGAGGGCGCCCAGCCTAAGGGCATCGCTGCTGGAAGATTTCCTTAGCATGATCGAATCCTTCGTCTAAAGTCCCTGCTCAAATCGTGCCTACAATGCCATGTCCCTTCCTGCGGGGTCAATCACCCCCCAGGGTGAAATCAGGGGTGAATTTTTTTTTTATTTTTGTCACCTTCCGGGCCCCTTGGCGGGGAGGTGCCGTCCGGAACTGCCGTTTTGGCCTCACCCCCCTTTTCTTGACAAACTCCGGGGGGGCGACTAAAATTTGCCGGTACAGCCACCCCAGGAGTCAACCCTTGAGCCCAGAGGAGCGTTTGGTCAAGCAGGTCACCGCTAAAAGCGAGGATTTCTCGGCTTGGTACGTCGAGATCATCCGCAGAGCCGAACTCGCCGATTACACGCCGATGAAGGGCATGATGGTCATCCGTCCCTACGGCTATGCCGTCTGGGAAAACATCCAGCGGCTGATGGATCAGCGCATCAAGGCGACCGGCCACAGGAACGCTTATTTCCCGCTATTCATCCCGGAGAGCTTTCTTCAGAAGGAGGCCGAGCATGTCAAGGGCTTCTCGCCCGAAGTGGCCTGGGTGACGATCGGCGGCAAGGAGGAGCTCGAGGAGAAGCTGGCGGTCCGGCCGACCTCCGAGGCGATCATCGGCCACATGTATTCGAAGTGGATCAAATCCTGGCGGGACCTGCCCGTCCTCATCAATCAGTGGGCCAATATCGTCCGCTGGGAGAAAGTGACGCGGCCTTTCCTGCGGACGACCGAGTTTCTGTGGCAGGAGGGCCACACCTGCCACGAGACGGCCGAGGAGGCCGAGGCCGAGACTTTGAAGATCCTGGAGATGTACAAGGAGTTCTGCGAGACCGAGCTGGCCGTCCCGGTCATCGCCGGACGCAAGTCGCTCCGCGAGAAATTCGCCGGGGCCCAGATGACCTACGCCATCGAGGCCTTGATGTCGGACGGCAAGGCCCTCCAGATGGGGACCTCGCACAACCTGGGCCAGCATTTCGCTAAGGCCTTCGATATTAAATTCGAGGATCGCGCCCAGGCCCTCCAATACGTCTGGCAAACCTCCTGGGGCACCACGACCCGGCTGATCGGCGCCTTGATCATGGTGCACGGCGACGATTCCGGGCTGGCCTTCCCGCCCAACGTGGCGCCCGTCCAGGCGGTCATCATCCCCATCGCGCTCGGCGACTGGAAAACCTCGGTCCTTCCCGTCGCCCGCGAGGTCGAGCGGGAGCTCAAATCGTACGGCCTCCGGGTCGAGCTTGACGCCCGGGAGGAGTACACGCCCGGCTGGAAATTCGCCGAACATGAGATGAGGGGCGTCCCTCTCCGGATCGAGATCGGACCCCGCGACGTCAAAGCGGGAACGGCCGTCGCCGTGCGGCGCGATTCCCGTCGGAAGGAATCGATCGCCCTCGGCTCGCTCAAGGACCGGCTGCCGGTCCTCCTCGCCGAAATCCAGAAAAGCCTCTTCGACCGGGCCCTTCGCTTCCGGGAAGAGAACACCCGGGAAGCCCGAAGCTACCAGGAGTTCAAGGAGATCCTGGAGACGAAGCGCGGCTTCGTGATCGCGGATTGGTGCGGCGGGGAGGACTGCGAGGAAAAGATCAAGAACGAGACCATGGCCACCATTCGGGTGATTCCTGGGGAGGCCGGCGCGAATGCCGCCGCCGGAGCTTGCGTCGCCTGCGGGAAGCCGGCCGTCGACCGGGCCTATTTCGCGAAGGCCTACTGAGGCCGGCCGGGGACGGCCGTGGCCCCCATAGGACCGCTGAGACGGATGCTGAAGCGGGGCGCCGGCCAGCGCCTAAAGGGGGAAGCCGCATCCGCCGCGGCGTCCGATTTCGATAGGCGACGGCTCCGCATGGTCGAGGCCCAGATCGCCGCTCGCGGCGTCAGGGACGAAAAGGTCCTGGCCGCTCTGAGAAAGATACCGCGCCATGTCTTCGTCCCCGCCAATCTTCAACCCCATGCCTATAGCGATGAACCGCTGCCCATCGGCGAAGGGCAGACGATCAGCCAACCCTACATCGTGGCTTTCATGACCGAGGCTTTGGCGCTGGGCGGAGACGACAAGGTCCTCGAGGTCGGGACGGGCTCCGGGTACCAGACGGCCGTTCTGGCCGAGATCGTCCGCGAGGTCGACACGGTGGAGATCATCGAATCCCTGTCACGGCGCGCCCGGGAAACGCTCGAAGGGCTGGGATACCGGAATATCGTTTATCGGTCCGGAGACGGGGCGCTGGGCTGGAGCGAGCAAGCGCCTTTCGACGCCATCCTCGTCGCCGCGGCCCCGGACGAGATCCCGGCCGCCCTGGAAAACCAACTTAAGGTCGGAGGCCGGATGATCATCCCTATCGGATCCATATCCCAAGAGCTTGTCCGGATCGTCCGGACCCAACGGGGATTCGAGCGGACCCGGCTCCTTTCGGTCCGGTTTGTTCCCTTGATTTCCGGCCCGGATTAGCGTACATGTTAGGAGCGGTCATGAAAAAAACGGTCCTTATCCTCGCCCTATCCGCGGTGAGCCTTTGCGCCCAAGCGCCGCGACGGCCCCGCTTCGTGAAGGTCTTCCTGCCCGACGGGGCCTCGATCACGGCCGAGCTGGCCGTGACCGATGCGGAGCGGATGCGGGGGCTCATGTTCCGGGAGCGGATCAACTCCGACCAGGGCATGCTGTTCGTTTTTGAAGAAGAGAGTATCCATTCCTTCTGGATGAAGAACTGCACGATTTCGCTCGACATGCTCTGGCTCGACCGGGAGCGGAGGATCATCCATATCGAAGAGGACGTCTCGCCCTGCTTAACGGATCCCTGTCCCTCCTACGGGCCGGAGCTGCCCGCGCTGTATGTCCTCGAGCTCAAGGCCGGAAGCGCTCGAACCCATAAGCTCAAAGTTCCGGACCGGATCGAGTTCGTACTTCCCGAGCGTGCCGGGCGCTGAGCCTCTCTCGCCTCGCCTGAAGCTCCATGGACTAACGTCCGTGGAATCCCGCGAAGGGGATTGACACGTTCGCAGAGCCTCAGTGTCATCCCGAACAGCCCCGCCTTATAGCTGGGGGTTGAGGGGTTGACAGATTCCCTCGACGGGTATTATAAAGGTCCCTGTACGGGGAGGGCGGCGGTCGAGCCGAAATCCAGATATCGTAAGGAGGTTCCATGAAAAGACTCACGGTTTCGATCGTCATGAGCGCGCTCCTAATAGCGGCCCTGGCCGGGCCGTCCGCTTCGGTCCAACAAGCGGCGCCGCCCCGGCTGAAACCGGCGCTCCTCATCATCGACATTCAAAACGCCTTCCTGCCCCTGATGGAGCCCAAGGACCGGACCCAGGTCACTTGGATGATCAACAGCTCCATCTCTCTCTTCCGGTTTTTCCATTGCCCCGTCATCCGCGTCCATCATACCGATCCCGGCTACGGGCCCGCGGCCGGGACGAAGGACTTCGATTTTCCCCAGGACATCGAGGTCAAGTCCGACGACCCTCAGATCGTCAAGAACTTTCCCAACGCATTCAAGAAGACCGGACTCGAGAAACTCCTGCGCGATCAGGGGGTCAACGCCGTTTTTCTCTGCGGGCTCAGCGCCACAGGCTGCGTCTTGGCCACTTACCACGGCGCGCTGGACCTGGATTTCAACGCCTTCATGATCAAGGACGCCCTGATGAGCCCCAGCGCCGTCCAAACCGGATATGTCGAGGCCGTCAGCGAAACGGTAGGCTACGAAACGATGCGGGTCATGCTCCAAAACGCGGCCCGATAGCCGCGGGGTCCTGTCCGTCTTTCCGGGGGCCGGAGTTGTGAACGAAAAGCTTCTCGAGCGGATCGTCGGCGCGACCGGCTGTACCGGCCTCGTCGACATCTTGGCCGAGCGCCTTTCGGCCAGCGACCTCCAGTCTCTGCTCATCGAGATCTATGCGCGTCGGGCCAGGACGGTCACGCCGGCCGGGCTTCTCAAAGCCTATCGCGAAAACCGGTTCGTCCGGCCTTCGGTCATCGATCCCGTCGTGTTCGCGAAATTCGACCTCAAAGCCTATTCTCTGTTGCCGTCCGGGTTCGAAGCCGTCGAGCTTTCGCCGCTCTGCCCCCTGGGGACATGCGCGGCCGTCGCGCCGGTCAATCAGAACAACATCGTGGGCGCCCTCCGGGCGACCGAGCTGGTCGCCGACGCGACCAACGTCCTGGCCCTGGAATGCGCCCTGCGGCGTAGGGATCTCCGCGGCCGGAGCGGCGACCTCCGTGCCCCGACGAAATTATGCGCGAGCCACCGGCACGTCCGCGCCCAGCCCCTCCTGGATGAGAAATATACGGCCCACTTCAAGGTCTTTTGCCTCGTGACCGCGGGGCGCGACACGGGAGGCTTGGCCTTCGAAACCGAGAACGCGCGGGAGCACATCGGTTTCTACCTGTCGCTCCTCCACGGGATCATCGACTTCGAGGATCCGGCGGCGGGCAAAGTCGAGGTTCTCCTGACCGACCTCGGCGGCAGGAATACGGACATCCTGAAGAGGGAAGTCTTAGACGCGCTGGCCGCACGCTTTCCGGGCGCTTCGTTCGCCTTCGATCCCGGCCGGCGGGCTGGGGTCGGGTACTATACGGGGCTTTGTTTCAATATCCGGATCGCGGGGCGGAAGGGTGGAATCTACGATCATCTCGTCGACGGCGGCCTGACGGACTGGACCCAGAAGCTCCTCGCGAATAAAAAGGAGCGCTTTCTGGCCAGCGGCATCGGCAGCGAGCTCTTCCAGAAAATCTGAGGCCGGGGCTATTGCTGGCCCAGGCTGACCCTCAACCCGAGCGTCCATTCCGCCGTCGCCGCGGGCTGGTAGGAATTTCCGTCCGGATCGGGCTCGGTGAATCCATAATATTCGACGCCGAAGATGTTCCGGCCTGAGAGGACGATCTCGAAGGGCTTCCCGTCGAGATTAAACCGATAGCTCAGCCGGGCGTGGACGAGCGTGTAAGGGTCGGTGCGGCCGTATCCGTTCGGGAAGACCCGGTTCGTCGCGTCGACGTACCAGGAGCTGAGGTGTTCCAGGGCGGCGCCGGCCGTCAGCTCGGGCAGGATCTTGAGCTCGCCGTCGAGATAGATCTGATGCTGGGGGGAATTGGGCAGCCAGGTTTTGGTGTAGGTCACCCCCGCGTCCAGCGTCTGGACGGAATCGTACTTGAACCGGGAATAGGTGTAGGCCAGTTTCAAGGCCAAGGGTTCGATCGGATACCAGCCGAGGAACGTCTCCAGTCCGTAGCGGGTCGTCGCGCCGACGTTGCCGTAGAAGGTCTCGAGAGGCCGCGCCGCCATGCGGTAGCGGCCGAAGTCATGATCGGTGGCGAGATGGAAGAGGGCGACGTCGTAGACGAAGGAGCTTCCGACCGAGCCCCGGGCGCCGACCTCCTCGCCCCTCGATGTGGCCGAGACGAGCCGGGTGTTGAAGCCTCCGAGCGCGTAGGGATTGTTGACGAGTTCCTTGGTTCCGGGAGGCAGAAAACCGGTTCCCCAACTCGCGTAGAATCCGAGGTCGGAGGCGGGATTCCAAGTCAGTCCGACCCGGCCCGTCGCCTTCTCGTAGTCGGCTTCGCCCGAGAAATCGATCCCTCCGGCTCGAAACTTATCGTCGAGGGTGTTGCCGACCTTGTCGTAACGGAGGCTCAGCGACAGGCCCCAGTGCGCGCCGAGCTCGACGCGGTCCAGGACGAAGACGCCCGCCCCGCTTTGGCTCATGGTTTGGTCGGAGAGAAGTTCGGGCCCCTCGACGGCGTTGCCCAGGTTGGGATGCTTGAATTCGTCGAGGGTCTGCCAGGCGAGATCGGTTCCGACGCTCAAATGGTTTTTGAGCCAGCCTTCGCCCGCGCGATGGTTGACCTGGAGCGAGAACCCGGGGGTGTCGTAGGAGCGGTGGATGAGCGAGGAGGGGACGGCTTCTTTGTATTTGGTGTGACGGAAATAGGCGGTTAGTCCCAAGTCCCAGTTCGCCCCCAGGCTGATCGTTCCCGTCAGGCCGGCCGTCGCCCGGCTCGTCCTCTGGTATTCGTTGAATTTGTAGGCGTCGGGATTGGCCTTGCGGCGCAGGCTGCTCGGGTCGGCGCTGAACCAGTCGAGGTTGAGGCCTTCGGCGTTTTCGTTGAAAAAGTCGGTCCAGCCTAGGACGGCCGTCAGCTTGATTGCGGGGGCAGCCTTGAGGTGGAACTTGCCGTAGAAATTGTCGGCCCAGTATTTGGTATGATCGCGGTAACCCCGGCCCGAGAGGCCGGATCCCGAGATTCGGTAGTTCAACGGCCCAGTCGTGCCTCCGGCCTCGGCCAGCCCCTTGACGAATCCGAAGGATCCGGCGCTGAGGAATCCGTTGCCGGCGGCGCAGGCCGAGCTTCCGTCCCGGGTCAGGATATTCAGGATGCCCCCCGACGAGCCGCTGCCGTAAAAGGCCGCGGCCGGGCCGCGCAGGACCTCGATCCGGCGGACGGTCGCCCAATCGATATCGAAGAAGTCGGCCACGAAGCCCGAGGGATCGTTGAGGGGAATGCCGTCGACGAGCGTCTTGACGCCGCGCGTGCCCCGCTCGGTCAGGATGCCCTGGCCCCGGATGGAGAGATGGACCCGCTCCCCATCGGCCTGGTTGTCGACCTTGACCCCGGGCACGAGCTTGAAAGCTTCGTCGGCGGCGATCGTCCTGGGCATGTTGCGGAGAAGGGCGGTCTCGACGACGGTCGTCGCGGCCGGGTTATTTTTGAGGGGGATATCCATGCGGGTCGCCGTCACGACGATCTCGAGGTTTCCGGCGTTGACTTTGGGCTCGGCGGGCGTTTGTTGATCTCGCTGATTCTGGAGCGGGTCGCCGGCCGCGGGGCCAGGCTCTTCGGCGGCGATGTCGCGGGAGGCCTCGATCGTGTTGTTGGCCTCGTCCGATTCCGCAACGGCGTCCCCGGCGTCGGCGACGGCCTTGAAATCATAGGAGCCGGCCTTGGGGAGGTCGGCCGTTGTCTGAACGGCGCCTTCGGCGTTCGAACACAGGGGAGGGCAGTCCCATTCCTTGAGCTTGGACCAGGAGCCGTCGGGACGAGGGCGCCAAAGGAGGTCGAGTCGAAAATGGGTATTTTTTATGCAAGCTCCTGCATTCAGGATGCGGACCGTGACCTGGACGCTGACGGGAGCCGTTGCGGGAGACTGGCGTTCAAGACTGATTTCAACGGGCTTCAAGTCGGGCTTCGCCGCCTGCGCGGCGTCGAGGAATGGAGCCGCGGCCGTGCCGAGAAGACAACCTAACGCGAGCGCGATCGAGATCTTTTTAAGCATGGATAATAACCTCCGTTGTTTCATTACCAACGAATAGTATAGGATTCCTTTTTTTTATTGCAATATAATTATGACCGGGGGATAGTCCGCCGACCTGCCGGGATTTGGCGGATTCAGTCCGGAGGGAACTCAATTCACGACGCGGTAGATGTGATCTTGTATCGTTATTTTATTTGTCGCGATTGAAGTGGGGCATCTCCCACGGGATTTCGAGCGACAGCTCGACGAAACCGGCGTAGGTCCCTTTCACGAACCAAGGAGCCTGGAAGATCAGCTTTTTCTTCCCGCTCTTCTGAATAGTGTAAACGTTCGTTCGGCGTTCGTCCATCATCCCCTTGAGTTTCGACCGGCTCGGTTCGGGGTGGCAGTCGAGAATATCGGTGCCGATGAGCTTCGCCCCGCCGTCGGCCGCAAATACCTCAAGCGCTCGGTCGTTCATGGCAACGATCCGGCCTTCCGCATCGCAGACCGTCACCGCTCCCGGAAAATCTTTGATCCAGGCATTCGTGTCCATCGGCGCCTCCCATAACGGCCGGAGCCATAGTATCCGATTTGTCGTCCGCTTGGAATCCCCCGCGTTGACTCCCGCGCCGGCGAGGCTCGGGTCCTATTATCAAAATATAGCTTTGACGAGCTAAACCTCAACCAGGAAAAAACGAAGCTACCGTTTGAGGAGGGCGGCTAGTTCCCGGGCGGCGTTCGTTGAGGCTTTTTCCGTGCCGAGCAGGGAGCGGATCTCGGCGAAGGCCGTCTTCATTCGCGCGCGCTCTTCCTCGGAATCGAGGAGGCGCCGCGTCTCCGCAACCAGGTTGTCGGCCGTGAATTTCTTCTGGATGAGTTCGGGGACGACGGTCTTTCCGGCCAGAATATTGACGATGCAATACTGCTTGGCCCGGACAAAGGGACGGCCAAAGAAATAGCTGAGGGGCGAGATCCGGTAGAAGGCGACGAGCGGCGTCCCGACCAGGGCCGCTTCGAGCGTTGCCGTTCCGCAGGAAGAGAGGACGAGGTCGGAGGCGGCCATGGCTTCGTAGGCTCGGGTCCGGATGACGGTCAGCGCGTCCACTCCGCCCGGCGGAAGGAGCGACCTCAGGAATTCCTCCTCGAGGTTCTTGGCCAGGACCAGGACGAGTTGGGCGCCGAGGGCATCCCGTAGACGGGCGGCGGCTTCGGCCAGGACGGGTATGTGGAAGCTCAACTCGCTCCGCCGGCTGCCGGGGAGCAGCGTCAGGATCCGCTTCTTCGGGTCGAGGCCGAACTTCCGCGCGAACGCCTCGCGTCCGAGCTCGACCTTGATCCTTTCGATCAAGGGATGGCCGATATAGGAGGCGGGGATGCCCGCTTCGCGATAGATTTCGGTTTCGAACGGGAAGATAAGGAGCATTTTCGCGACGTTGGCCTTGACGGTCCTGAGCCGGCTCCGGCGCCAGGCCCAGACCGTGGGGCTGATATAATAGAGGACGGGGACGCCGCGCTTCTTGAGGGCCTTGGCCAGCCTCAGGTTGAAATCGGGCGAATCGACCAGGACGGCCGCGGCCGGCCGGCGCGCCTCGCATTCCCTGACGATATGGTTGAAGATCCGCTTAACCCGGGGAAGGGCCGTCAGGATCTCGAAGACGCCGACCAAGGCCAGCTCCTTAACGGAGTAGAGGAGCTTGACGCCCTCGCCCTCCAGGGCCGGTCCGCCCGTCCCGAAGAACCTAACGGAGGGATCGAGCCTTTTATAGGCCCGGACGAGCCCGGCGGCATGCCGGTCCCCCGACGTCTCTCCGGCGACGATCAGGACGGAGGTCATGGCGCCGGCTTCAGTCCTTTGGCTTCTCTTCCTGGCCGTAGACCACGATCTGGGGAAGCTTCTCGGGATCCTGGCCGTAGTAAAACAGCCACTTGTCGTAGTTCGTCTGCTTATTGTAGATGCGGACGGACTTCCGGGTCGAGGCGCTGACGACGCCCAGGATCGCGGGAAGATCGATCGCGGACAGGGCGCTCTGAGGGGCGACCAGGACTTTCTGGGGCGCGTTCTCTTCCTGGACCTCTTCCAGCCCTGAGGTTTGGAGGATGACGTTCCAGCCGCCGTCTTTGCTCATCGGATCTTTGTAGAGACGGCGGATGCACTTTTCCTCGACGAGTTCCTCGAACGACTGGGGGAAACTGCCGGGGTATTTCATCTGGTAAAGCCGGACGGCTTCGACGTACTGCTTGCCCCGGAAGATGAGCTCCTCCTCGTTTTCACGCTGGACCTGGGTCTGCCAGATGGGGAGAGCGATAAGGGCGCCGACGCTCAGGGCGAAGACGACGATCATGAGCATGATGAGGACGTAGCCGCGGGCCGCCCGGTCCCGGCCCGGCCGGGCCGGGGCGCGTTTACCAGCTGCTGTAAAGGGTTCCATCGATGGCTTTCTCGTCCGAAGAGGAGTGGAGGTCCATGACGCCGAACTCTTGTCCCGGCATGATCTCGCCCTTGGCCGGCTGTTCCCGGACCAGCCTCCAGGTGTCGGATCGGCCCGTCATCGGGTCGAAGGGGGTTCGGCGAAAATACTGATCGTCGACCAGGCTCTGGAGGGTGGCCGGGTATTTGCCCTTGTCCTGGAAGTACTGGTCGATGACCTTCCGGATCTGGAACAGGTTTTCCTTGAGGACGGCCTCGGTGCTCTTCTTGCGGGCGTACTTGTACTGAGGAATGCCCATCCCGACCAGGATCCCGATCAGGGTGAAGACGATGATGATCTCGATCAGCGTGAATCCCCGCGATCCCCGGAGGGGGCGCGGCCGGATTGCCTCCCGATCACCAGTCCCGGTATTTGGAACCGTCCAGGGCCTTGGCTTGGCTCTTAGTGTAAACATCGTAGACGTTCTCCTTTCCCCAGACCGTCGAGTCCGGGGCGTCCTGGTAGGACCGAAACCCCCAGTCCGTGGAATTCGTCATCGGATCCTTAGGAATGCGGCGCAGGAACTTGATCGTCTTCTTGCCGGCTTCGGATGCGCCGGTATCGCCGGTATCGCCGGAATTGGCGGATTCGTCGCTTCCTTGATTGCCTTGATTGCTCGAATCCTCCTGGATTTCGACGCCCTTGACGAGCGTCTCCAGGTCGGGCGGGTAGCCCTTGGTCTCGTCCTTGATTTCGATCTTGCCCTCGTCGGCCATACGCTTGTAGACGTCGATGGCGTCCCGGATGAGGCGGAGGTCCCGGCGGAGCTCGATCTCCCTCTCGCGCTTGACGGCCGTCTTGGCGACGGGCAGGGCGGCCCCGGCCAAAATGGCCAGGACTGCGCAGACGACCATAATCTCGGTCAGAGTGAACCCTTGTCGGCCCGGGCGCCGGACTTTCATGGCCGTTGCCTTCTCTTGCCCTTATTATACCAGATTAATAGCGGTTTCGGGGACGCCGGTCGCGGCCCCTGTCGTTGCCTTGGTCGCGGCTGTAGGGTCTCTTTTTATAGGGAGGGGGGCCGGAGGGCTGGGTTCCCGGCGCGGATTCCTCGCCTTCGGGAGTCCCGGGCGGCGGCTCCTCGAGGGCCTTCTTGCTGAGCCGGACCTTGCCGTCCTCGTCGATATTGGTGACCTTGACGTCCAAGACGTCGCCCATTTTAAGGACGTCGCGGACGCTCCGAATCCGGTGGTGGGCGATCTCGGAGACGTGGAGCAGGCCCTGGACGTTGGGCAGAATATCGAGGAAGGCCCCATACTCTTCGATCCTGACGACCTTGCCCTTGTAGACCTTGCCCAGCTCGGCCTCGGCCGTGAT
This sequence comes from Candidatus Aminicenantota bacterium, assembly GCA_963702005.1. Classification (GTDB taxonomy): domain Bacteria; phylum Acidobacteriota; class Aminicenantia; order Aminicenantales; family JAFGBC01; genus JAFGBC01. The sequence goes on along the minus strand of OY969696.1, from coordinate 3,236,154 downwards.
GTCCTCGATCATCTTCCGGGCTTTCTCGGCGGCCTCCATGTCGACGGAGGCGATGATGATCTTGCCGTCTTCCTCGATGTCGATTTTGGCCTTGGTCGTGGCGATGATCCGTTTGATGATCTTGCCGGCCGGTCCGATGACCTCGCTGACTTTCTCTGGGTTGATGAACAGGATGATGATCCGTGGGGCGTAGGGGGAGATCTCGGGACGGGGCGCCGGCAGGACGGCCTTCATCTTTTCCAGAACTTGAAGCCGGGCGACCCGGGCCTTGGCCAGGGCCTCCTCGAGCATGGGGATCGTGATGTAGGGGGCCTTGAGGTCGAGCTGGAGGGCCGTGACGCCCTTCGCGGTCCCTACGACCTTGAAGTCCATGTCGCCGAAGTGGTCCTCGAGACCTTGGATGTCGGTCAGGATGACGTAGCGCTCCTCGACCCGGTCGCTCTCTGTCACCAGGCCCATCGCGATCCCGGCCGGCGTCATCGACAGGGGGACGCCCGCGTCCATGAGGGCCAGGACGCCGCCGCAGGCGGTCGCCATCGAGGACGAGCCGTTGGACTCGAGGATGTCGGAAACGATCCGGATCGTGTAGGGGAAGGAGGCGTCCTTGGGGACGGCGGGCAGGATGCCCTTTTCGGCAAGCGCGCCGTGGCCGATCTCGCGCCGTCCGGGCGCCCGCAGGAAGCCGACCTCGCCGACGCTGAAGGGCGGGAAATTGTAGTGGAGCATGAACCGCTTCTCGGAGTCCTCTCCCAGGCCGTCGATGCGTTGGACGTCTTCGAACGTCCCCAGGGTCACGGTCGACAGGCATTGGGTCTCGCCCCGGGTGAACAGGGCCGAGCCGTGGGTCCGGGGCAGGAGCCCGACCTCGATCGTGATCGGCCGGATCTCGTCGAAGGCCCGGCCGTCGGGCCGGCGGCCTTCCTTGAGGATGAAGTCCCGGGCGACCTTCTTCTGGACCTGATAATAGATCTCCTTGGTTTTCTTGATCTCGTCCTCGTTCTCGGCGGGGATATCCTTGACGAGGTCGTTGAGGATGGTCCGCAGGCGATTCTCGCTGGCCTTCTTGGGCTTGGCCAGGAAGGCTTCCTTGAGGGCGCCGCCGATCTGGGCCTCGATCCGGGCCGTTTTTTCGGGGTCGAGGGCCAAGGCCGCGTATTCGCGCTTTTTGACGTCGAGCTGGGCGAACAGGGCTTTCTGGGCCCGGATAATCTCCTGGATGGGCCCCTGGGCGATCTTGAGCGCTTCGATGATCCGGGCCTCCTCGACCTCTTGGGCGCCGGTCTCGATCATGATGATCCCCTTCTCGTTCCCGACGACGGTCATGTTGAGGGGGCTCGTCTCGAGCTGGGGACCGGTCGGGTTGACGACGAAGCGGTCGTCAACGATCCCGATCTTGACCGCCCCCAGGGGCGTTGTGAACGGGATGTCCGAAAAATAGAGGGCCGCAGAGGCCCCGATGACGCCCAAAGTGTCCGGCTCGTTCTCAAGGTCCGCCGAAAGGAGGAGGCCGACAACCTGGGTGTCGAAAAAGTAGCCGTCCGGGAAAAGGGGACGGATGGGCCGGTCGATCAGGCGGGCGACCAGGATTTCGCGCTCCGAGGGCCGGCCCTCGCGTTTGAAGAAGCCGCCCGGGATCTTCCCGGCCGCGTAGGTGTTCTCGCGGTAATCGACGATCAGGGGCAGGAAGGGCTTGGGCTCCTTGACTTCCTTCTTGGAAGTCGCCGTGACGAACATGACCGTTTCGCCGTAGCGGACGAGGGCCGAGCCGTCGGCCTGCTTACCGATTTTGTCGATTTCGATGGTCAGGGGACGATGTCCGATGACAAGACTGATTATGTGTGACATGATGATTCCTTTGAGGGGGGACGGTTACTTGCGGATGTTGAGCTTCTGGATGAGCTGCTCGTAGCGCTTGATGTCCTCTTTCTTGAGGTGCTCCAGGAGCCGCTTTCTCTGTCCGACGACCTGCATGAGACCCCGGCGGGAAATCTGGTCCTTCTTGTGGGTCTCGAAATGGTGGATGAGCGTGTTGATGCGCTCGGTCATCAAGGCAATCTGGACCTCGGGTGAGCCCGTGTCCGTTGCATGGACCTGGTTGTCCTTGATGAGCTTCGTTTTGTCTTCCTTCGTACTCACGCTTTTTATACTCCTTAATTTTTTCGTTCTTATGCTATCAAAAATTGCCTGAAATGTAAATCCGGGCGAAGCCGGGTCGCCCCCCTCCGATCTTTGCCAGGGCGGGACTCAAAGAAAGCGCGATCCCGTCCTCAATGGACGAGGCGCGGGGTGAAAAAAACGTCCCTCCGGGGACGAGGGCTCGATCCGGACGCCCGGGCCTATTTGGATTTCAATAAATCGCGCCGCCGGATGAGCTGCTTGGCGTACCGGGACAGGAGCCCGCCTTGCCCGCTTTTGACCTCTTCGATCTTTTTTTCGACCTCGGCCAGGGTCATCTTGTTGACCTTGGGGTTGCGGTCGGCCTTCTTCTGGGCTTCGGCGGCAGGGGCCGGCTCAGCCTTGGCGGCGTCCTTTTTGTCTTTCTTTTCGTCAGCCATCTATGGCCAATCCTTTCCGTACTTATGTCCGGGGTTGCCCAGGCGAATCGCCAGGATGCGCACTATATCAGTTTTCGGCTCGCTCTGCAAGCGAAATATAGCCGCTTCTTCCCGCTTTCGGGGCCCTCCTCCGGAAATCGCATGGAGTGAAGCACTTCCCGGGAATGATCGAGGTTTGACCCCGCTCCCTAATTTTTGTATAGTCAACGGGACGTGTTTTATTCTTTATATTCGTCCCTTCTCTTCCTAACCCTGGTTTTTTACGGGCCCTTTTATTGGTTCAAGCTCAGGTTCATCAAGAAGGACAAGCTTCACCTCCGCCAGAGGCTGGGCCTCAGCCTCCCCCCAAGGACTTCTTCCCGGCCCGCCGTCTGGATCCACGCCGTTTCGGTGGGGGAGGTCCTTTCTCTCCAGTATCTCATCCGCGAGATCAAGAAAAGGCATCCCGGCTGGGAGATCGCCTTTTCCTCCCTGACCGGCACGGGTCTCCGCCAAGCCAGGGAGAAACTGAAAGACGCCGACCCGATCTTCTTCGTCCCGCTTGATTTCCGAGGCCCGGTCCGCCGCGTCATCGACCGCTTGAAGCCCGATATCCTCGTCCTGGCCGAATCCGAGCTGTGGCCCAACCTTCTCAGGGAAGCCCAGCGCCGGACGAAAGGAGTCCTCCTGATCAACGGCCGGATCTCGGAGCGCACCTATAAAAGATACCTCAGGTTCAAGGCTCTGACGGGCCGCGTCCTCGGCACGGTCGACCGTTTTCTCGTTCAGACCGAACTGGACAAAGACAGGATCGCGGGCATCGGGATCGATCCGGCCCGAATCGAGGTCGCCGGGAACCTGAAAACCGAGGTCCACCTTCCCGCCCTCGACGGCCGCGACATAGCCGGTCTCAAAAAAGACCTCAGCCTTCCCCCCGCCAAAAAAGTCGTGCTGGCAGGGAGCACCCGGAAAGGTGAGGAGGAGAAGCTTCTCAAGGCGTTCGCCGAGGCCGGGAAGACTTCCCGCGAGACCGCTCTGATCGTCGCGCCCCGCCATCCCGAGCGGGCGGGAGAGGTCGAGCGTCTAGCCGAATCTCTCTCTTTGGCTTGCGTCAGGAGGACCGTGGTTAAGCCGGGCGACAGATGGGATGTCCTCATCCTGGACACCATCGGAGAGCTCGCCCGCTTCTATGCCTTATGCGATGCGGCCTTCGTGGGCGGGAGCATCGTCGATTGGGGGGGGCATAACTTTCTCGAGCCGGCTTTTTATGGAAAACCGGTCTTCTTCGGGCCGTACACGAGGAATTTCGCGGCCTTGGCCGAAGCCTTCATCAAGAATGGAGCGGCCCGCGTCGTTGAGAGCGAAGAGGACCTCGTCCGGATGTTCCGGCTCGAGGACGAAAAAGCGCTCCGGGAGATGGGCCAGAGGGCGGCCGCTCTCCTCGCATCCATGTCGGGCGCGACGGAACGGACCATTCAGGCCATTGAAAAAATGATGGAAGGGAGAAGCCGATGAGGAAGACGCTAACGGCTTCCGTGCTGATCACGGCGCTTATTCTTTTCGCGGCTCCGGGGAGGCTCTCTGCCCAGGCCTCTTCGTCGTCGGACCAGATCGACCGGATCAACAAGGATACACTCAAGAAGTTTTTCAAGGATTTCGGGCAGGTCTGCAAGTCGCCCGCAGGCTGGAAGGGCCGGGACCTCTGGACATTCGCCTCGATCCTGGGAGGAGGGCTCGTCCTCTATGCGGCCGATAGCGAGATCCAGGAATGGACCCAGAAGCATCGCAGCGATACCGCGAACGACGTCTACGGATTCATCTCCAATTTCGGGGACGGCCTCGTCCTGACGACGGTTCTGTTCGGAGTCTACGCGGCCGGCGAAGGGGCGGGCCGGCCGTCCTGGCGTCGGACGGCCCTGTTAAGCCTGGAGAGCTTGGGGTCCGCGGCGTTGATCGTTTTTGTTTCCAAGTTCGCCATCGGCCGGGCCAGGCCCGATGCCCACGAGGGGGATCGCAGCTTTAAGCCGTTCTCGACGCGAAGCGCCTATTACTCGATGCCCTCCGGCCACGCGGCGTCGGCCTGGGCGGTGGCCGCGACGATCGCCGATCAAAGCGAAAGTCCGGTCGTCGACGCGGCCGCCTACAGTTTGGCCGCCCTGGCCGCGATCTCTCGCGTCCACGACAACAAGCACTGGGCGTCGGATGCTTTCCTGGGTTCGGCCCTCGGTTATTTCACGGCGAAGAAGATTTGCCGCCTCAACTGTCCCAAGCCTCGGATCAGCCCCACCTTGCTCGAGAACGCCGATCTCTCTTTTGAGCTCACCGGACAACGCCGCTCCCTGACCCTGACCTTGTCCTGGTAAATTCCATCCGTCTCCGGCTTCCCGATTTAATAAAATGGTGACGCTTAACATGGTTAAGCGTCACCTTTTTTGTTATGATCTTCATGAAAGACGAGGACCGATGGCAATAATAACACGGCGGGAATTTATCAAGGGAGCGGCCCGGGCGGCAGCGGCGGCCGGGGTCGGGGCGGGCGCGGGAGGCCGTATCGGGCGAGCCCAGGTCGTGAAGGGCGGCGAATTCGACCTCCTCATCCGCGGAGGGACGGTGTATGACGGCGCGGGCGCCGACGGCGTCTCGGCCGACCTCGGCGTCTCAGGATCGGAGATCAGGGCGGTGGGAAGGCTCGCTCAAGCGCGCGCCAAAATCGTCATCGACGCCTCCGGTCTGGCCGTGTCCCCCGGCTTTATCGACGCCCACAATCATACCGCGGCCGAACTCCTGGTCAATCCCAGGGCCGAAAGCGCCATCCGGCAGGGGGTCACGACCCTCATCAGCGGTAATTGCGGGGGCAGCCCGTTCCCGGTCACGGATATCACCCGGGCCGACGACGCCAAAGCCCTCAAGGAGGAATACGACCTCGACCTGAGCTGGCAGGACCTCGACGGCTTTTTCGCCCGCCTCCGCGAGCGCGGGACCGCCCTTAACTACGCGACCCTGGTCGGACAAGGCACGATCCGGGCCGCAGCCATGGGTTTCAGCGACAGGAAACCGACGTCCTCCGAAAGCGAGCTCATGAAGACGCTGACCGCCCGCGCCATGGAGCAGGGCGCCGTCGGCCTTTCGACCGGCCTCGAATATACGCCGGGAAGCTTCGCCGATACGGACGAGATCATCGGGCTCGCCCGCGTCGCCGCCGGCTACGGCGGCCTCTACGCGACCCACATGAGGGACGAGGAGGACGAGGTCCTCAAGGCCATCGACGAAGCGATCGCGATCGCGCGGGGGGGCGGGCTTCCGCTCCAGATCTCCCATTTCAAAATCGGCTATCCCCGGAACTGGCCCAAGCTCGACCAGGCCATCGCCAAGATCGAGGCGGCCCGGCGCGAGGGCGTCGACGTCTTCTGCGATCGCTATCCCTACATCGCGGGGGCGACCGGCCTCAGCCTCTATTTTCCGATGTGGGCGAGGGAAGGCCGGACCGAGGATTTCATCGCGCGCCTCAAAGACCCGGCCCTTCAGGACAAGCTCCGGTCGGCCCTGGCCGAGGCTGAAAAGAGCCTAGGATCGTGGGATAAAATTCTCCTGTCGTCCGTTCACACCGAGAAGAACCGCTGGGTTGAAGGAAAGACCGTCCGCGAGGCGGCCGCCCATGCCGGCAAGGACGCTTACGAATTCATGAGGGACCTTCTGATCGAAGAAGAGGGGCGCGTCGGGATGATCACCTTCGTTATGAGCGAGGACAACCTGAGGCGAATTCTGGCCCATCCGCTCGTCGGCGTGGCCTCGGACGGGGCTGCCGTCGCGCCCTACGGGATTCTTGGGAAGGGCAAGCCTCACCCGCGGCTCTACGGGACGTTCCCCCGAGCCCTCGGCAAGTATGTCCGGGAGGAAAAGCTCCTGCCGCTCGCGGAGATGATCCGCAAGATCACTTCGGTTCCGGCCCGGCGCTTTCGGCTGGAGGGCCGCGGCATCCTTAAGCCCGGCGCGGCCGCCGACATCGCGGTCTTCGACCCGGCCAAGATCATCGACCGGGCGACCTGGACGGAGCCGGCCCGATATCCGATCGGCGTCGAATACGTCGTCGTCAACGGTGCCGTCGTTATCGAGAAGGGCGAGCATACCGGCCGGCTGCCGGGACGGCTCCTGAAGCGAGGGGAGCAGGCTTGAGGATAGGGCGTTGCTTCGTCTCCGGACTCATCTTTGGCGCAATGCTCGGCGGGCCGTTCGTTCTTGCCGGCTCTGAGACGACGGTTATCCAGACCCCGTCCGGGGCGAATCTCGAACTGACGCTCCGCTCCTGGCAGCCGGGCGAAGCGATCCTAGTCCGGCTTGCCGACAATCCCCCCGGGCTGAAAACGACCGTCCGCTTTCTGGGACGGGATTATCCCATCGATGTCCAGGGGAATCCCGCGACCGGCTTGGCCTTCATCGGGCTCGATGCCGCGCTCAAGCCCGGCCGCTACGAATTGGAGGTCGAGGATCGGACGGACGACCGCGGCCCGCTCTCCCTGAAGCGGGCGGTCGAAATCCTGCCCAAGCGGTTCGCCAGGAAAAAGCTCACGGTCAAGGACGAGTACGTCTTCTATCCGCCCGAAGCCGAAGAGCGGATCCGTCGCGAAGCCGAGCTCCTGACTCAGCTTTACGGGATCAGGACGCCCGCCTGGCTGGGAGAAGGCGCGTTTGAGCCTCCTCATCCGGGGAAGGCGCTGCCCAATTTCGGCGAGCTGCGGATCTACAACGGCGTGCCCCGATCCCTGCATTCCGGCGTCGACGTCGAGGCCGGGCCGAACGAGATTGTTCGGGCCGCGAACGCCGGGACGGTCGTTTACTCCGGCGAGCTCTACCTGGCCGGGAACACGGTCGTCATCGATCACGGCCTGGGCGTGTTCACCTTCTACTGCCATTTCAGCCGGCTCCTCGTCAAGCGCGGCGACGCCGTCCGGAAGGGCGACCCGATCGGGCGGGTCGGCTCGACGGGGCGCTCGACGGGACCCCATCTCCATTGGGGGGTTAAAATCTGCGATGCCAGGGTCGACCCCGATTCCATTCTTGGGTTTCAATTCTGAGCGGAAAGCGAGGAAGGGACATGACGTTTACGCGCGGCGCCCTTAGATGGAGAATCCTATCGGGTTCGTTGGCCGTTCTTTTCGGATGGGGATTGACGGGGATGATCCGTCCGGCCGGGGCGATCCAGTCCGGGCCGAGCTTGGACGAGAAGGTCCGGGCGTTTCTCGATTCGCAGCGGCGAAGCTGGCACGATGAGAACATCCGCGAAGAGGATGGCAAGGCTCTTTTCGACCTCATCGTCGAACGCGGCTATACCAGGGCGCTCGAGGTCGGAACCTCGACGGGGCGTTCCGGGACTTGGATCGCCTGGGCCCTGAGCAAGACGGGGGGACGGCTCACGACCATCGAGATCGACGAAGGCCGTCACGGAACGGCCGTGGCCAATTTCAAAAAGGCCGGCCTCGACGGCCTGATCGACGCGCAGCTCGGAGACGCCCATGAGATCGTGCCCCGGCTGGCCGGGCCGTTCGACTTTATCTTCGTCGACGCCGATAAGGAGTGGTACAAGAGGTATCTCGAACTGCTTTGGCCCAAAGTCGCGCCCGGCGGCTGTTTCGCCGCCCACAACGTCCTCAACCTCGAGTTCATGCACGGCATCCGGGAATTCCTGGGCGCTGCCGGGCGACTGCCCGACGCCGAGACGCGGATCGACCGTTCGAGCTCGAGCGGCATCTCGCTGACCTTCAAGAAGGCCGGACGAAAGGCGCCCGGTTCCTCCCGCGGCGCTTGACCCGTTCGCCGACGCTACCCAGCCTTGCAGTACTCATACTAAGCCGGAAACGGCTTAGTATGGGTGTCGAGGGGTTGACCCGTTCGCCGATGCCAAGCCCCGCCTTTCAAGGCGGGGATGAGAGCGAGGCTCAGGGTTAATCATGAACAAGCCCCGGCCTTCAGGCCGGGGAGTCGATGATTTGACCTCTCCGGATGCAGTTTTGATACAATGGGCCGAAGTATCGCATGAATCCGCTCAAGAACCTCATCGCCACCTACCGCAGGGCCTACACCGGGCTCCCGCGTGAAGCCTGGATTCTGTTCGCCGTCAACCTCGTGAACGCCGCGGGGGCCATGGTCATCTTTTTCCTGAGCCTCTACTTTACGCGAAAGCTCGGTTTCTCCGCGGCTAAGGCGGGGCGGGCGCTGAGCCTCTATGGCGTTGGGTCTCTAGGGGGAGCCTATCTGGGAGGGTGGCTGTCGGATCGGATCGGCTCGACTTCGGTCCAGAAGCTCAGCCTGGCCTCGTCCGGATTATTGCTGATCGCAATCGGCCAGATCCGGTCATCGGCATTAGTCCTCCCGGCCCTTTTAGTCTTCGGCCTCTTCGCCGGTTGCCTATATCCGGCCAACGCCACGTCCATGTCCCGCGTCTGTCCGCCGGAACTCCAGGTCAAAGGATTCGCCCTCAACCGTCTCGCCAATAATTTAGGCGTGACAATCGGTCCCGCCGTGGGAGGTCTACTCGCCCTGCGGGACTACCGGCTCCTGTTCTGGGTCGACGGGCTGACCTGTCTGGCCGCGGCAGGCTTGTTCGTCCTGATCTGGCCGAAGGCCGAGAGCGGTCTCCGGATCGCCGAAAAGAAAGAGGTCCGAGCTGTCGGCTGCGGCCGTTCGCCCTGGCGAGACGGACCCTTCCTCGGCCTTATGCTCGTCACCATCGGCTTTGGGGTTATTTTCATCCAGCTCCTGTCAACCTTCCCCCTTTATATGCGAAGCGTCTACGGCCTGGCCGAAGATGCGATCGGGCGGCTCTTGGCGGTGAACACCGTCATGATCGTCCTTCTCGAAATGGCCTTGATGGAGTCCATCCGGAAATATCCCTTGACCCGGATGATCAACATCTCCTTCCTGCTGTTGGGCTTTGGCTTCGGCCTGATTCCTCTCGGACGAGGTTTCGTTTATGCGGCTATGACGGTGGCCGTCTGGACGTTCGGCGAAATGCTGAGCATGCCGCTGTTCACGTCGCTCATCAGCGGCCGCGCCGGTCCGGAAAGCCGGGGGCGATATCTGGGGCTCTTCAGCTTCGCTTTCTCGTTGGCCTTCATCATCGGGCCCGTGCTCGGGACCGCCGTCTATGGCCGCTTCGGAGGGAGCGCCCTCTGGTTCGGCTGCGGCACGGCCGGACTCCTCCTGGCCGCGTCTTTCTCGCTTCTCAAACGCCGACTGGGATGACGACGCCTGGGGCGTGACTTGGAATATTATTTCGTGATCACTGGGAGCGGGAGTCTATCGTCTTTGCGCGGCCGGGACGACCCAAGGTTTGAGATGATCTTGAAGAAGATCGGATTGGAGAAGTGAGCAATAAAGATGCCGACCCTGTCATCCCGAGCTTAAGCATGCCAGGAAGCGGCTGGCCGTGCTGAAAGGTACGTGACTTGTCGATCAGCCTGGGCAGCACCCTTTATGATCAGCGCCCAATGAGCACTATCAGCTTTGGCTAAAGGAATCTACGCTCAAGTCGGCACTAATGCAGTGAATAAGTTCATTGACATCGTTCGGCCCGATGCTTTAGAGTCGTATGGCGATGTGAAGCGTTGATTCTCAAGGACTGGCCACAAGATCAGGAAAACTGATGGACAATCTATCAGCTGGAGGCCGCCCGGCGGGGCGGGCCTGGAGACTCGCCGGAATCCCTCTCCTTGTCCTGGTTCTATCATCTTTTTCTGCGGGAGAAGACTATGCTTCAATCTTCGGCGCGAAGTACTCGGATGCCGAGCAGTTCCTGCGACGGAACTCCTGGATCGCTGACTCGCTTCGGCTTCCTCTATTAGAGACCCGGATCGCCCTGGCCGTGGTGTTTCCAGAGATCATCCGTTTCCGGGCCCTGGAGGACGAGATCCAGGTGCGAGCACTCAAAGTTCTATATGTCCAGTATGGGCAGCAATACGCAAACTTCTCAGTCGGGCATTTCCAGATGAAGCCGACATTCGCAGAGCAGGTCGAGCGAGAGTACAACCTGCTCTTTTCCGAGGACGAGAAGTCGGTCGCGGGGATCGCGGCCTTTGAATCCGGGGTGACTCCAAAACTGCGCAACGAGCGCGTGCTCAGGCTCGATGATCTGCGCTGGCAAGTGAGTTATCTCCGGCTTTTTATGATGGTGATGGACAAGTTGTACGTGAAGCTTGACTTCGCCACGGATCTTGAGAAACTGCGTTTCTATGCCACCGCCTACAACGCCGGTTTTGCCCAGGGTGAAAAGTTTCTCCGGAAAATGATGGAGGTTAGGAGGTTTCACATCCAGTTGCTCTTTGCCGGGACTCGTTATAATTACGGGGACGTGGCGGCGTATTATTTCAGAAGTCACCTTGTTCCCGCCGCCAAATAAATCCAAGGAGGAAATTATGAATCGAAAACTGACCGCGTCGGCCATGGTTTTCTTCGCCGGACTGATCGTTCTTGCGGCCGTGTCGTCCGCCCAGCAACCGCCCGTCGGACGGAGCGTTGCCTATTGCCTCGAGCCGGGGGAAGAGATCATGCTGGCCGAAAGTAAGATCGCCGTTTGTGCCGATAGCGAGGACGTGGTCCTGGTCATCCGCAAAGGGGAGAACGGGCCGTTCTTTGTTTTCAGGGACGGCAAGAAGCAAGGGCCGTTCGCCAAGCTGGAGGACGCCATGAAGGCGGCCTATGAGGGCAAGAAAGAAACCTGTGAAAGGAATCGCGATTGTGCCGAGTATAAGCCGGAGCCGGCTCCGGAAGACATGGTTGTCTCGACCGATTCCGACGGTAAAGGAGGACAGATACTTCAGTTCAGCGGGAAGACGTTCGGGCCCCATCTCATCATTTTCTCGAGCCGGGTCACCCCGGACGGAGCTCGGGCCTATTACACGGCGAGCGACAAGGACCGGGCGTGGTTCGCTGACAGCGACGGTCGTAAAACCTCGTTCGGGGGCATCCCCGTGGATTTCAAGTTCAGCCCCAACGGCAAGAACGCCGCCGTGGTGTGCACGGGAACTCTCACTATGGGCGAAATGGAAAATGCGGCTTCGATACCTCCCGAAAAGTTGAACGAGAACGATAACACCACGTTTCTTTATACCATCGATGGAAAGAAGTTCGGCCCTTTCAACAAAGACTTTGACTCGGGTTCGTTTTGGTACCCGGCCAACGGCAACGACCTCTATTATGAGGTCGGCGGACAGCTTTATATAAACGGGACGCCCTTTTTTAAAACCAGTTGGATCAATCCTTGTTCCTTCTATCCCAGCGCCGACGGCAAGAAGTACGCCCTTTTCAGCTACGAGAATATTGCTTTCAGCGATGGGATAAAGTTCCCCTCTCCGTTGGACATCGTCGTATTCCAGGAAAAAGGAAACACCGTTTTCAAGTGGGTCGCCCTAGAAAACAAAAAGTGCCTCGTCGTTTACAGGAGAGCGATGTAGTTTTTCCCCGAATCCCTCTTTTAGGCATGGTCAACGAGCGTTGACGCCAGATGGTCGAAGCGCGCAGCGAATACATCGCTGCAGGCGTTCCTAATGTTTTGATTTCTTATAATATTGGCAGGGATCTGCCCTGAGTGATATGCATTATGTTGACAGCCTCAGATGCAGAGTGCTATTTTTTATACGAGAGTTAGCTTTTTCTATCCAAGATTGAAAGAAAGAAGATTATTGCAGCGGCCAAAACGAAATTCCTGGTCATATCATGTGATGTTGTCAGGCGAGAGGCGGGGATAAGGTCGCCGCGTGGAATAATTAAGGAGGAAAAAATGAAAAAGGCCATTTATGGTGCGCTCATTCTGACGTTTCTTATCGCGCAACTCGGGATCGCGGCTCAATCACGAACGACCGAATTCCACAAGCTGAAAGTCAAGATCATCAGTGACAAGGCATTGAACATCACGCTTCCGGACGGATATTTTCTTTCCGGAATCGTAAAAGATGCCCTGGGCGTTCCGCTCAAAAATGCCTTTGCACAAGTTCCTAATCCCAACATCGGAGACGTATGGGAAACCACGACGGATGCCACGGGCAAGTTTTCTTTACCCCTCCAGGCGGGAAGCTACTCTGTTCACATCACGCCGCCACTGAGCACATCCATCGACCCGACCACATTTTCTCGGCTCGTGCCTTCAACGGTCAAGGACGTCTCTATCGTTAACGACACGAATATGGGGGAGATCAAACTCAAGAATGGCTATCTCATGAGCGGAAAGGTCTACCCGCCGTCCGGGACGATCCGCATGTTCACGGGCACGTTGATGGCATTCCCTTCAGGCAACGCGAATTCGACGATCTTTGCCGCCCAGTTCGGATCGGGCCTCGACTCGACGAAATATGCGATGGCGGTCCCCGCCGGAAGCTACAAGCTCATCCTCATGCCGCTTTTGGGTTATAGCAGCACGATGCAACCCATCCCCATGACTTTCAAAACAGACGGAGTCACGATTTCCAAGGATACAGTCGAGAACATCAAAGCGCCAAAAGGTTACAAGATCTGGGGGACCGTTAAAGATTCGGGAAATATTGGATTGAGCGGCGTCTTGGGTGTCTTCCAGAAAAGTAATCCCTATGTCAAAGGCATGTTCATCATGCAGTTTATCGTCATGAATGGGACGTATTCAGGCTATCTTCTCAAGGGAAGTTTTACACTCGTCTTTTTGCCCTATTTATCAGGAATGAATCCTGGATATAAGGGAAAGGCCACCAAGACGTCTTTCGATCTGGTGATGCCCGCCTCTGATAAAATGTTCAACCTGGTGGCGCAGAACGGCGTGGTGCTTTCGGGCAAAGTCACTGATGCGAGGAAGAAGATCGTCAAATCGGGTACCATCGGTTTCAGCAAGATAGGTGCGGCTGCCAGCAACAAGCCGGGCGATTGGGTTTGGCTAATTACTATATCGGATGCTAAGGGTCATTACCGTTTGCCCGTGCCTCCCGATACCTACGATCTCTATGCCCTTCCCCCTGCGCAGGCGAGCGGCCTTACGTCGACGGAGATATTGTGTCAGAACCTGTTCAAGACGATGTCAACCCTTGGGCGCCTGCATCTTCAATAAACTCTTACGAAGTCGACCCGATGGTCTGTCCTCAATCACGGATTATGCCGCGGCGGACAGGATCATCCGTCACCTCAAGCCGACGTTCGTGTCGCTTTTGGCCTATCTTGACATCCCCGCGCGGCTGGAAATATAATTCGATCGTGATCAGGAGGGGAGGTTCAGCGCGGGGAACGGCTTTTCAGCATGCCCAGGAAAAAGCAATTTCCTAAAAAAAATCGGGAAAATAGGCTCAAATGGCCTCAGGAGGTAAATAACGAGAAACGAGTCAGTCCAATTTTTTGCGATGGTCCTGGCTTTTTCGCTCTTGGCTACAACGGCCGCTGCTCAAACTGAATTCAGCCTTTCGCCATGACTTCCCTTTCCGCTTTCAGAAAAGGGAGCCGGTCTGGGACGATCAGGATATGAACGAGATCCTTAACGGGTTGAAGGGGACGACCGGAAAAACCTACATCCAGGCTTAAGAAAGGGGGGACGAATGGGTTTCAGGATAGGCGTCGGGAAAGCCGACATCACCGGGCCGAGCGCCGAGCTCGGGTTCATGGGCATGTCGAACCTCTTCCAAAAAGGGGAGGGTCTCCAGAGCCGGCTCTACGCCCGGACATTCATCATCGAGGACGCGAACAGGGGAAATCGGATCGCCCTCGTCTCGGCGGATCTGGGCATGTGTTCTCTGGCCGTCAAGACGGCGGTGGTCGAGCGTCTCAAGACCGAGGCGTCTCTCCAGAGCGGCGGGAAGGCGCTCTACACCGAGGAGAACCTATTGATCGCCGCCACCCACACCCACAGCGGGCCGGGCGGCTACTCCCATTATTTCGTCTACAACGCGTCCATCCGCGGCTTCAACGATATGAATTTCAACGCCATCGTGGACGGAATCGTCCGATCGATCTTCCAGGCTCATCTGTCCTTGGCCCCCGGGAAGGTTTTCCTGGCCAGGGGGAACCTCCTGGATTGCACGTTCAACCGTTCACTGTCCGCGTATTTAAACAATCCCGAGGAGGAGAGGCGGGCCTGCGTCTACGATATCGATCCCGAGATGGTCCTCCTCAAGTTCGTCGGGGAGACGGGCGCTCCGCTGGGCTCGATCAACTGGTTCGCCTGCCATCCCACCAACCTGGGCGAGACGAACCATCTTGTTTCGGGCGACAACAAGGGCTACGCCGAAGAATTTTTTGAAAAAAAGCATCCGGGCGTCGTCGCCGCCTTCGCCAACTCCTGCTGCGGGGACAATTCCCCGAACCTCACGGGATTTCCCGACGGCATCCACGACCTCGACAGGGCTTTGGAGGCGGGCCGGAAACAATTCCGGAAAGCCGAGGAATTATTCGGATCAGTGGCGGTCGAGCTGGACGGACCTATCCAATCCCTTCACGCTTTTAGGGACATGAGCGACCGCCCCGTCCCCGGGACGGCCAATAGGACCTGGCCGGCCGCCCTGGGCTACGGAATGGTCAACGGCAGCCAGCAGGATTCCAAAGGTCTCAACATCCAGGCCTGGGGGGAAGGGACGACCCGGGCGAATTTTGTGGGCAACGCCGCGCTCATCAACGAAATCATGGAACTGGCTTTTCCCCTGATCCTGGGCGTGGATTGGCCGGACCAGAATGCGCTGCCGCCCGGCTACGTCGAGGGCCATGCCGAGAAGCCCATTCTCCTTCACATGGGGCTGGCCCGCTTCAAGGGAGTCCCCCTGGCGCCTTCCATCCTTCCCCTCCAGATCATCAAGATCGGCGGACTCGTCCTGGTCGCCCATCCGGGCGAAATGACGGCCATGGCGGGATGGAGGCTGAAGGTCAAGATCCGCAGGGTGTTCGGCGCAGGAGCGGAGCTTCCCGTGGTCGTCGCAACCTACGCCAACGCCTACAGCAGCTACACGACGACGCGGGAGGAGTACGCCAAGCAGCACTACGAGGGGGCTTCGACCCTGTTCGGGCCTTGGACGCTCGAAGCCTACCTCCAGGAGTACGCCCGGTTGGCCGAAGCTTTAAAGGAAGGCCGGCCGGTCGATCCGGGTTCGGCGCCTCTCCCGATCCGCAGGGACCAGCTCAAGATCCTCAATCTGCGCCGGACTCCGGACTCGAGGATCCCGGGCTGGACGTTCGGCGATCTCATGCACGACGCTAAAAAGCAATACAAACGGGGCGACAGAGTCTCAGTGGATTTCCTGGGAGGCTATCCCAACAACGACTTGAGGACGGAAGGAACCTACCTCGCCGTCGATCGCAAGGAGGGAGGCTCCTGGTCGACCATGGCGATAGACGCCGATTCCGGCACATGGTTCCGCTGGAAAAACGCCGGGGGGGCTTCCATAATCACGATCGAATGGCTTATTCCCGAGGACCAGCCGTTAGGGACCTACCGGATGCGCTACTTCGGCCACTACTGGGACCGGTTTCCCAGGAAGCTGGAGCCTATCGAGGCGACTTCGCGGGAGTTCCGAATCGTCTGACGATCTCCCTTTTTTCGGGAGACCGGGCCAGGGCATCCCAGTTCCAGAAGACGACCCCGCGCGAGGGCGGTTTCAGGGCTTCGGCGAGAGCCGCCTCGAATTCCTCCGGAAGCAAAGGCTTATCGATATAAGCTTCGCCGACTTGGATGCTGGGGATGACCGGCACTCGGACCTCGCCCGCGAAATCCTCGACGACCGAATGGACCCAGTCCGGCGTCCGGAGGACCATGTGGTGGTAGCACATGGGCGAGATATAGTCGACCGATCGGCCGATCCGGGCCAGGTCCTGGGCCGCGATAGTCCGGAGGGCGCCGTCAAAATCCCGCCGCCTCCAGGGAACCGCATGGAGGTTGATTTTGATCCCCGGCTTGATCCGCCTCGCTTCGCCGGCCAAGGTCTCCACCAGCGAGGCAACGATCCCGCACTTCCATTCCGTCCATTCCCGGAGATGGCGGCTTAAAATCCATTCTGCTTGGCGGACCGTTCCGGCAAGATCCCCGGGAATCCGGATGCCCGTTTCTTTCTGAAACCGCTCGAGGCAGACGGGGCAGAAGCAGGTTTGGGGCAGAGAGCCGGGGCTTCGGTCCGGATAGACCTTCTCCCAGAAGACGAAATAGCGGATGAAGTCGAGGCTGATGCCTTCCGGGTCGCAATCGCGGACCAGGCCTTTGACGTATTCAACGTGGCGCGTCCGATAATCCTCTCGCGACGGGCAGACGAACTCGACCCATTCCTCGCGGGCGGGTTTCCCTTCGGAGGTGATCGCCGCCTGGTCGGGTCTTTCTTTCAAAGCCTCGGGGTTCTGGAAGGTGGGCAGGATGATGAACAAGGCGATCCCGTTCGTCCTGGCCAGTCCCCTGAATTCGGGGTTCGAGGCCAGGGCCGCGCTGACGAAGGCCGTGTTGATCCCGAGCGAACGCCAGTCCCGGAAGAGCTCGGGGAAGTCCCCCGCGCGTTCATAGATCTTGACCCCGATCATAAGGTCCGGGCTCCCGGTCGGGCGCGCTTCGGCCGCCGTACCGCCGATGATTGCGCCGACGAGCAGAAAGAGGAAGAGGGCGCGAACGGCCCTCATTCGAACATCCTGACGAAACGGCATCGTCCCGTTCCTACTTCAGAGGGAGGACGTCGCGCAGGCTGAAATCGACCCAGATGATCCCGCACTCCTGGGAGATCCGGCGCGCGATCGCCTCTCCCATCGTCTTGGGCGCGTCGGGAATCTTCTGCCACCAGGGCTTGTCCGAGTTGTAGCCGATCTGGAACATGACCGTATTCGACGCGAAGGACTTCCCCCAGGCCTCGAACTCCGCGGCCATCTCGTCGAAGCCCTTGAAGATCTGGCTGTCGTCCACGAAGACGAGGTCGCCCCGGTAGGTCGGCGGCATCCAGAGCTGATCCCAATGCTTGATGAAAAGCCGGTAGCTGGGATTGTGAGACTTGACCCAGGCTTCCCATTGCCGGGCCACGTCGTCGCTGACCTTCTCGCCTCTTTCCGGGAAATCGGCCTCCTTGTTCCATTCGACATCGACCCCGAAGCCGATGACGCAGGAATGGCTCTTGTAGCGGCCCAGGACGAGGTCGATGAGCGTTTTCATGTCGGCGTTGGCGGGCTCGACCTGGAGGAAGATCTTGATGCCGGCCTTGTCGAACTCGCTCAGGAAGCGCTCATGCTTCTCGAAGTCGAGGAATTCGACGTTGGGATAGCTCTTTCCCTCCGAGGGGAAATCGAGCTTGCAGTTCCGGCGCTGGCTGAGATGGCCGACGATCCAGACGGCGCACGGCGTCGATCCCGGGAAATAGCCGCCCATGGTCGAGATGGCCTTGATCCATTCCTGGGGCTCGGGAAAGGGCTTGATGCCATAAGCCGAGGACCGGACCCCGGCGAATTTGACGAGGGGGACCTTCTCTTGTTGGAGGGAGGGCGATCCTCCTTGGAGGATTCCGATGGCCCCCGCAGTGACCAAGATGATTCCGCTCAGGACCGCGACCGCGATTTTTGGTTTCATGGCGCCTCCTTTGGTAATAATGAATAAATTATAACAGAACGGGGGGAGGCGGTCACTCCGAGTTGACCCGTTCGCCGACGCTACCCCGCTCTGAAAGCGGGGCTAAAAATCGGAGCCCAGCCTTGCAGTACTCATGAACCGGAAACGGTTCATGAGTACTGGCGCTCCAATGAGCATTAGTCCGTGGAGCTTCGGCCGGGGAGCAGCCTTGCAGCACTCATACTAAGCCGGAAACGGCTTAGTATGGGTGTCGATGATTTGACTTCAGACGGCCGGGCTCATATATTAATAGACCGATTTTCGCCAGGCTTGAAGGTTCCCATGGACAATAGCGGAATCAAGTATCGTTCCCTCGCCCCGGCCATCCGAGCCGCCTATGCGGCCGGCCAGGAGGACGAAGCCCTCGAACCCATCGTTAAGTGCGACGAAACGGGCCGGCCGATCGGCCGTTTCCGCGCCGGCGATGCGGTCATCTTCTACGATATCCGCGGGGAGCGCGAGGTCGAGCTGACCGAAGCCCTGACCGACCCGGCGTTCGGCCATTTTCCCGTCCATCCCAGGCCTGAGCTCGATTTCGCGACCATGATCGAGTACGCGCCGCGCCTGGCCGTTAAAGTCGCCTATCCGCCCGAAGGGAGGGTCAAGAACACCCTGACCGAGGTCGTAACGGGCGCCGGCCTCCGCCTGGTCAAAGTTTCGGAGTCGGAGAAGGCCATCCACGTCGGCCACTTCCTGAACGGCAAGAGCGACGAAGTTTTCGCCGGCGAGGAGAGGGTCGTCGTCCCGTCGCCGCAGGGCGTCTCCAATTATGCCGAGAAGCCTGAAATGAGCGTTCGGGACGTCGTCGAGGCCGTCCTGGCCAAGATCCATGACCAGGCCTATCGGGTCATCATCGCCAACATGGCCAATGTCGATGTCATCGGCCACATCGAGGACAAAGCCGCCGTCCTCAGGGCCGTCGAGGCTGTGGATTCGGCGCTGGGCGAGATCGAGGCCGCGGCCCGCGCCGCCGGCCTGACTCTCATCGTCACCTCGGACCACGGCACGGTCGAGGAATGGCTCTACCCGGACGGCGCCGTCAACACGGGCCACACCAAGAATCCCGTCCCTTTCATCCTCTGCGATTTCGCCGTCCCCGAGCCCGAACGGATCATGACGCGGGAGCGGGGCGAGCTCGCCGACATCGCCCCGACCGTCCTCGGTCTCGTCGGAATTGACCCCGCGGCCGAGATGACAGGGCGCACCATGATCCTTCCGGATGCGGCCAGTCCTTCGGGCGCCTCCCCCAAACGCGTCCTCCTCCTGATCATGGACGGCTGGGGGATGCGCGAAGATCGGCGGGGGAACCTGATAGCCGAAGCCCGGACGCCGAACTTCGACCGGCTCTGGTCCCGTTTCCCCCACGCCCTGCTCGAATCGTTCGGGGAAGCCGTCGGGATGCCGGCCGGCACGGTCGGGAATTCCGAGGCGGGCCACCTCCATATCGGCGCCGGCCGCCGCATCCTCCTCGACCGGGTCAAGATCGACAAGTCCATCGAGGACGGATCTTTCTTCAAGAACGAAGCGTTCCTGTGGGCCATGGAAGGCGCCCGCCGGCGCGACGCGGCCCTCCACCTGCTGGGGATCGTTTCGTTCTACAGCTCGCACGGCACGCTCCGCCACTTGTTCGCGCTGCTCCGGATGGCCCGCGAACAGGGGATGAAGCGCATTTACATCCATGCCCTGATCGGCCGCCGCGGCGAAAAGCCCGAGAGCGGCGCTTTCTATGTCGAGAAGGTCGAGGAGGAATGCCGCCGGATCGGCCTGGGCGACCTGGTGACCGTCATCGGCCGGTTCTGGGCCCTGGATCGGGAGGAGAACTGGGACCGGGTCGAGAAGACCTTCCGGGCCCTCGTCCAGGGAGCGGGGACCAAGGTCCTTCCTTGAACTTTACCGGCCCGATTCCCGTAGTTTATTAGAGACGGTTATAGCATGAGCATCGAGCTCAAAGATATTCGATTCAGCTACGGCAAGGTCCGGGCCCTTGACGGCGTCGACGTCCGTCTCGAAGAAGGGGCCGTCGGCCTGCTCGGTCCGAACGGCGCCGGCAAGAGCACGCTCCTCCGGATCATGCTCGGCTTCCTCCGGCCCGACCGGGGCGAGGGCCGGGTTCTCAATTACGACATCCGGACCCAACAGCCCCTCATCCGGCGCCGGGTCGGCTACATGCCCGAAAACGACTGCTTCATCCCGGGCATGGACGCCGTCACCTTCACGGCCTATTTCGGGGAGCTCTCGGGCATGCCCCGCCAGGAGGCCATGAAGAGGGCCCACGACGTCCTCTTCTACGTCGGGCTGGGGGAGTCCCGCTACCGCCAGCTTGAGACCTACTCGTCCGGCATGAAGCAGCGCCTCAAGCTTGCCCAAGCCATCGTCCACGATCCGAAGCTTCTTTTCCTCGACGAGCCGACCAGCAACCTCGACCCCCAGGGCCGGAAGGAGATTCTGGAGCTCATCCTGGACATTTCCTCCAAGAAAGACATTCAGGTCCTGATCTCGTCCCACATCCTGTCCGACATCGAGGCCATCTGCGCCTTCGTCGTCATCCTCAACAAGGGCCGGGTCGCGGCCCAGGGCGAGCTGGCCAACCTCCGCGAAACGAGCTTCCGGCTGTTCGAGCTCAAGGTCAAGGGCGAACCGGCCCGCTTCTTGGACCGTATCCGAGGGTTCGGTTGCAAGGTCGAGGAGACCGAGGACATGATCCTCAAGGTCTACATGCCGCCCGGCCTCGACCGGAGGGTCATCTTCCAGGCCGCGGCCGAGGAGCGCCTCCAGGTCCGCCAATTCCTGAAGAGCCAGACGTCCCTCGAGGACGTCTTCGCCAAAGCCGTCGGAGTCGACTGATGGGGATCGCGGAACGAGGCTACAGCCACTGGGACGGCGAGCTCCTCGAGCGGCGCCGCCCCTGGTCGCCGATCACCCGGCAGGGGATCCGGCTCGCCTTCAAGCGGAAATTCTTTAAGTTCTCCTTCTTCGTCTCCCTGGCCCCGGCCTTCGCTTTTCTCGTCGGCATCTATGCCTCCGAGAAGATCCAGGACTTCAAGGTCATGATCAAGGGGACCCCGACCTTCCTCGAGGTCAATCCCGGTTTCTTCCGGGCTTATTTCGCCGGCGATTTCCTGCTGTTCATGATGCTCATGCTCATGGTCCTGGCCGGGTCGGGACTCATCGCCGACGAGCTCCGCCACAACGCCCTTCAGCTCTACTTCGCCCGTCCCCTGACCAAGAAGGATTACTTCCTGGGCAAGGCGGCCATCCTCGTCTTCTTCCTGTCGCTGGTCACCGTCGTCCCCGGCCTCGTCTTCGTCCTTTGCAAGCTTATCTTTGCGGGGAGCTTCCGGTTTTTGGCCTCCTATCCCTGGATTCCCCTGTCCGTCATCGGCTACAGCGCGCTAGTCACGGCCTTTTTCTCCTTCTACACGCTCATGATCTCCTCGGTCAGCAAGAACCGCCGCTACACGGCCATTCTGCTCTTCACGATTTACATTTTCTCCGACGTCCTGTTCGGAATTTTTTACGAATCGTTCCGGAGCCCCTATTTCGCCCTCCTCTCGATCAAAGCCAACCTCCAGCAGGTCGGAGCCGCCTTCTTCAACGTCAAAGCCCCCTACGCCGTCCCCTGGCTCTATTCCCTCTTGATCCTGCTGGCCATCTGCGCGGTGTCGGCCCTCGTCCTCCGCCAGCGCGTCAAGGGCGTCGAGGTCATCAAATGAGCGCCGTGGTCGAGACCTCCAAGCTCTCCAAGTGGTATGGGAACGTCCTCGGCTTGAGCGACGTCACGATCTCGATCGGTCCCGGCATCACCGGCCTGCTCGGGCCGAACGGCGCCGGAAAGTCGACCTTCTTCAAGCTCCTGACCGGCCAGCTCAAGCCGTCGATCGGGTCCGTGTCCGTGTTCGGAGAGCCGGTCCGCAACAACAGCCGGGCCTTCGGACGGATCGGCCTCTGCCCCGAGCAGGACGCCTTCTACGAAGAGCTCAGCGGCAGGGAGTTCCTGACCAACCTCCTCCGCCTCCAGGGCTATAATCCTTCCGAGATCGCCGCGCGGACGGAGCGAGCTCTGGGGATCGTCGAGCTGCTCTCGGATAAGGACCGGGTCGTGCGGAGCTACAGCCGCGGCATGCGCCAGCGGCTCAAGTTCGCCCAGGCCATCGCCCACGACCCCGAGGTCGTCATCCTCGACGAGCCCCTGAACGGCCTCGATCCGCTCGGTAAGCGGAAGCTCATCCGGCTCATCAAGGACTTCGGCCGCGAAGGCCGGACCGTCCTGGTCTCGAGCCACGTCCTGCCCGAGATCGAAGCCCTGACGGCCAACATCGTCCTCATTCACCAGGGCAAGATCCTGGCGGTGGGGGATATCCATTACATCCGGGACCTCATCGACGCCCACCCCCACATCATCGCCGTCCGGTCGGCGGCGCCGCGGGCGCTGGCCGCCCATTTCGTCGGGGAGGATTACGTCCTCAAGGTCCATTTCGAGAACAACCGGGATATGGTCCTGTTCGAGACGACGAACCGGGAGCGCTTCTTCGAGCGGCTGACCCGTTACGCGGCCGAGCCGGCGGCGGGCGTCGAGGAGATCACCTCGCCCGACGACAACCTCCAGGCCGTCTTCGATTATCTGGTGGGGACGTGAGATGAAAACGATCCGGGAGGTGTTCGGTTTTTTCGCCTTCTACGGCCGCAAAACGCGGCGGACCCAGGCCTTCCTCCTGATCTCGCTCATCCCGGTCGTCATCGCCACCGTCTTTCGCTTCAACCAGGCCGTGGGCGGGGACGGCAGCTTCAACGGGATGCATCTGTTCACCAACGTCATCATGACCTTCTTCCTTCAGTTCCTGGTCCTGATCCTGACGCTTTTCTTCGGGACGTCGGTGACGTCCGAGGAGGTCGAAGGGCGGACCCTGACCTATCTGGTGACCCGTCCCGTCCCCAAGTCGGCCATCCTGATCGGGAAATACGCGGCCTATACCCTCATCGTGACGGCTATGGTCTGGACCGGCCTCATCGCCTGTTTTCTGATCCTGAATTTCGAAAGGCTGGGCGAGGCCCAGACCTGGCTGGTCCTCCTCCGCTACCTCGGCGTCCTGACCTTGGGGATTTTGGCCTACGGCGGCTTCTTCACCTTCCTGGGGACATTCCTTAAAAAGTCGATCATGGTCGGGCTGCTGTTCTCGTTTGGCTGGGAGAACGTCATTCAATATTTTCCGGGCTCGACCCAGCGTTTCGCCATCGCCCACTATCTTAAGTCGCTCCTGCCCAGGATTATAACTTCGCGGGGCCGTTTTTCCTTCCTGACCTTCCGCCTCGAGCCGACCGCCTGGCCGGTCTCGATCCTGACCCTGATCCTAATCACGGCCGGATTCCTGACCCTGGCCGCCCTCTTCTTCCATTACAAAGAATACATCTACGAAGACTGAGGAGTCTTGGGGTCAAACCTACACTTTGTCACTAAGTGCAAATTTGTACTTTTTACCAAAGTGTAGGTTTGACCCCATTTTAAGAGAGGAGTCGCGGGATGAAACGTCCGGCTCTGTTTCGCGCTTTGGCTTTGTGCTCGTTATTGGCTCTGGCTCTCGCGGCGCCGCCGGCTTTCCCCGATCAAGGCCTGATGGTCAAAGCCTTCATCGATAAAAACTGCGCGTCCATTCTCAAGGAGTATTCCGAGCTTCTATCGATCCCCAACATCGCTTCCGACCGACCGAACATTCGGCGCAACGCGGAGGCCATCGTGGTGATGCTCCGGCGGAGAGGAGTCGAGGCGCGGCTCCTGGAAGGGGAGGGGGGCCCGCCGCTTGTTTATGGAGAAATAGCGCAGCCCGGGGCGAAGAGGACCGTTATTTTTTACGCGCACTACGACGGCCAGCCGGTCGATCCCGCCCAATGGAAAGACGATCCCTGGAAACCCGCGCTGAGAGACGGGCGGCTCGAGGATGGGGGAAAGATCATCGACCCGTCGGCCGTCACCTTAGATAGGGGCCGTGATTATCGTCTCTATGGGCGCTCGACGAGCGACGATAAGGCCCCCATTATGGCCCTGGCCGCGGCCGTCGATTTCCTCAAGTCCGAATCATCCTTGCCTTCGATCAACGTGAAATTATTGTTCGAGGGCGAGGAAGAAGCCGGCTCCCCGCATCTCCAAGGGCTACTTCGAAAATACCGAGAGCTCTTGCGCGCCGATGCCATGTTTATCTGCGACGGACCCGTGGACCAGACCGGCCGGATGCAGGTCACTTTCGGGGCCCGGGGCAGCATGGGCTTGGAAATGACCGTCTATGGGCCGAACCATCCCCTCCACAGCGGCCACTACGGAAACTGGGCTCCCAACCCGATCTCGTTATTGGCGAGCTTGCTGGCCGGCATGCGCAACGAAGAAGGCGCCATCCTTATCGAAGGATTCTATGACAGGGTCCGCCCCATTTCCGAGGCCGATCAAAAGGCCATCGCGGAGTTGCCCGACATCGATGCCAGGCTCCGGCGCGAGTACGGGCTGGCTTGGAGCGAAGCCGGCAATGCCCGCCTGGCGAGCCGCATCCTGATGCCGGCCCTTAACTTTCGAGGGCTGGAGGCCGGCGCCGTCGGCGCCAAGGCTGCCAACGCCGTTCCCGCCCAGGCGCGGGCTTCGATCGACTTCCGGCTCGTGCCCGACCAGGACCCCGATACCGTGAAAAAGCTGGTCGAAGCGCACATCGCCGCCCGAGGCTTTCACATCATTCGAAAAGATCCGAATCCGGATGAGCGCATCAAGCTCCCTAAGCTCATCAAGCTAGAGTGGGAGGACGGTTATCCCCCCTACAGGCTGGCGCTCGACGATCCTTTCGGCCTTGCGGTGGCCCGGACTCTGGGAAGCGCCCTGAGCGAACCGCCGCTCCGATTGCCGGCGCTCGGCGGCAGCGTGCCGATGAAGATGTTTGCCGACGTGCTGGGCATCCCCGTGTTGGGGCTTCCGATCGCCAACTACGACAACAACCAGCACGGCCCGAACGAAAACATCCGCCTTAAGAACCTTTGGGACGGTATTGCTGTATTCGCCGCTCTCCTCTCCGGCCTCGGTCAGGCCTGGTAGCTGAGCGGGCCTCCCGATATTCCTTGCCGGCAGGACGATCTTATATCCTGCCCGGGATTTCAGCGCAACACGAGGTTCTCGATGAAGAACTCCATCATCCGTTCGGTGCGGAGTCCGGAATGGCCGGCGTCGGGTCCGACCTGGACTTCGAAGCTTTTAGCCACGCGCTGGAGCGCCTGGATGAGCTGCATGGCGTTGGTGGGGTGAACGTTGTTGTCGGCCGTTCCGTAATAGATCATCAACCGGCCCTTGAGGTTGTCGACGTACTTTATGGCGTTGCCGGCCTCATAGCCGTCCTTGTTCTCCTGGGGAATCCACATGTAACGCTCGGTGTAGATGCTGTCGTACTGATACCAGGATGTCACGGCCGAGGCGGCGCTGGCCGCCGCGAACACATCCGGGTAACGGAGGAGACACATAGCGGAAGCGTACCCGCCGTAGGACGTGCCGAAGATGCCGATGCGCTCTTTGTTGATGTAGGGACGGTCCCAAAGCGACTTCACTCCCGCCGCTTGGTCGTCGATCTCGACGACGCCCAGCTTCCCGTAAATGGCGTCCATCGCCTTCTTGCCCCAGCCGGCCGAACCGCGCGTGTCGAATGAGGCGATCAGGAAACCCAGCTCCGCGATCGGGTTGGGCGTCGCGAATCGCTCCGAAGCGCCGCTCCAGCCGGGACCGGCGTAAACGCTGACCAGCAGCGGGTATTTCTTATCGGGATCGAAGCCGGAGGGGAAGCTGAGGATGCCATAGAGATCGCGGCTGCCGTCCGCGGATTTGAACTTGAACAACTCAGCCTTTTTGAGGCCGAGCTCCTTGAATTTCGTCAGGTCGCTCTTGGCCAGCTCGGCGACAATTTTTCCCTTGGCGTCGACGAGGCGCGTGACCGGAGGCTGGTCGTGGGTCTGGGCGGTATCGACGAAATAGCGGCCGTCGGGCGAGATGGCCTCCGGGCCCACCGCGTGATTAAAGGCCGGATCGGTCAGACGTCTGTTTTTCTTGCCGTCGAGTCTGACGCGATGGAGCTGCATCATCATAGGATTCATGCCGTCGCGGGCCATGTAATAAAGAAAGCCCGCTTCCTCGTCCACTTTGACGATGTTGGCGACTTCGAAGGGATGGTTGGTGAGGGCGGCCAGGAGCTTGCCGCCGAGGTCGTAGAGATAGAGATTTCTGAAACCCGTGCGCTCCGAGGCCCAGATGAAGCGCCGGTTGTCCTTGAGGTAGACCAGGGAGGGCGAGTTCTCGGTCCAGCTCGACGGCCATTCTTCGCGGATGATGACCCGGCAGCGTCCCGTTTCGGGATCGGCCGCGACGAACTCCATGATATTCTGGCGCCGGTTGGTCCGGTTGAAGAGCAGCTCCTTTCCGTCGGCCGACCAGGATACGGAATAGGCATAATGCCCGACGACGGCGTCGTCGAACGGCTTGCCGTCGCGGACATCGACCCGGCTGGTCGTTTTGGCGGCCAGGTCGTAGATGAACAGATCGGCGATCGGATTCGGCTGGCCGGCCTTGGGGTAGGCTTCGATGTCGGCGCGGCTATAGAGCTTGGTCTGATCGAGCTGGAGGAAATAGTCGGGCACCGGGTTCTCGTCGAACCGGTAATAGGCGATCTTGCGGCCGTCGGGCGACCACCACATGGCCGAAGTCTGGTCCAGCTCCTCGCCGTAGACCCAGCTGGCCGAGCCGAACTTGAGGCGCGCTTTCTCGCTGCCCTCCGTGGTGACGGCGAACTCGTTCTTGCCGTCCGCGTCGCTCAGCCAAAGGTTGCGGTCGCGGTAAAACGCCTTGAGCTTTTTATCGGGAGAAATCGCCTCCGCCAATTGGCGGCCCCGTTCCGGAGCTCCGGGGGGGCGGCCGAAGCCTTGGGGTTTGGCCGGCGGCGGGGCCGGGCCGAGCTCGGTCGTCTTTTTGGTCTTAACGTCGAACCGCCAGATTTTGCCGTCCTTGCTGTACTCGAGGGCTTTCCCGCCGTCCTTCCAGGCCGGCTGCTGCAGGATCCCCAGCTTGGCCGCGCCCGGCATCTCTTTCGTCATTTTCTGATACTGCTCGTAGCCCGGATACGTTTTGAGCCGGTCTTGGGCGGCCGAGAATACGGGGATCACGAAGCTGGCGGAAAAAACGAGAAGAAGGAAAGCCGTCCGTTTCCTCAGTCTGGGCATGCGCAATACTCCTTCATTTTCTGATGCTTGATACGATATTGAAAAAAATGAATTTTGACAAGCGAGGATAATCAGTCTCGATGGTGACCGGCGGACAGGAGGCGGCTGCTTCCTTGCCCCTTTTATTCACTGTTCTTGAGGGAGGTCATGGGGATATTCAGAAAAACGGGCGGCCTTCGAGGGAAAGCCGCCCTCCGAGTTCGATATCTAACGAACCGTTGATCCGCTCTTCAGTCGATTATTTTTTCTCTTCCTTCGGCGTCTCTGGCTGGCCCTCGGGCTTCTTGGGGATCATGCCCTGGACTTTTTCCTCGGCCTTGGCCTTGAGCTTGTTGAGGAGGTCTTCGGGGATGTCGGCCGAGATCGTGATGTCGGTTGGGCCCGAGGCGATCTGAATCTTGTCGAGGACTTCGCCCAGGCTCGGGTCTTTGGTCGAGGCCATGGCGCCCATGGCCTTGAGCCCGTCGAGCATGGTCGCGATTTCCTTGTTCTTGGCCTCGTCCTTATTGAGCCCCTTGATTTCGGCGATGAGGCTCTTGTTCTTGTAGTCGAAGAACATGGTCAGGCCGTAGAGGCCCTTGAGGTTGGCCAGCATCGGGCTCTGGGAGGTCGCCATCTCCATGGCTTGGGGCGGGAT
This sequence comes from Candidatus Aminicenantota bacterium, assembly GCA_963702005.1. Lineage (GTDB taxonomy): Bacteria > Acidobacteriota > Aminicenantia > Aminicenantales > JAFGBC01 > JAFGBC01. The sequence goes on along the minus strand of OY969696.1, from coordinate 3,208,196 downwards.
GGAGAAAGCGCACCAGACCATGGCGTCCTTATGAACGCCCTTGAGGATTCCGGCCAGAGCTTCGTTCTTCAGGACGCTCTCGCCTTTGTTCTGGAAAACGTCGATGACGGACTTGATGGAGGTCTCGCTGCCACCGGCGACCAGTGAGGCATCGAGGAAGGCGAGGTAAGCCTGCTTCTTGCCTTCGCCCTCGGGGACCGTGTAGAGCGTGACGCCGTTATAGGTCGACTCCTGGAGGTTCTTGGCCTCGGCCTTGATCTTGGCGATGAGGTCGTCTTTCTTGTAAGTCATGTTGACGACGACCGCGGCCTCCGCCGATTTGGCCGTCAGGTCGCCGGCCAGACCGATCGCCGCAAAGTGGATGTCCTTCTGGGGGTCGATCCCGGTCTTCTGGATGAATTCCTGATACTTCTGGACGGCCTTGTCCTCCTTGATGGCTTTGTTGGCGGCGTCCGTGTTCATGATCCGGTTGAGATCCAGGACGATGACGCCGTTGGTGGCCTTGGGGAGATAGGCCAACAGCCCTTCGCCCGTGACCCCCCCGCCTTTCTTGGCGCAGGACATCAGCAGGATGAGGGCCAGGGTCAATGCCAGGACGAAGATGACGATTTTTTTCATGGTATAACGCCTCCTTGACTCTTCTTAGTATACGAAATTTTGGGCGCTAAGTTCAATCCCGAGTTTACGGGGACCGCGTTTTAGTCTATATTCTATGGTTAACGGAGGACCCGATGAGAAAATTTCTTCCCATTCTCGTCATCCTGGCCGTCTGCGCCGGGCTTCAGTCCGCTCGCGCGGAAGCGTGGACGCCCTCCATCCTGCCCCTCAAGGACCGGGCGGCCGTCCAAGACCGATGGCTCAAAGCCCGCCTCGATACCGTGCTTCCCGAGATTATGCGGCGGGAGAAGTTCGACATGTGGGTCGTCATCTGCCAGGAGTATAACGAAGACCCCGTCTATCTGACCCTGGTCCCGGCCAATTCGCTCTCGGCCCGGCGGTTGTCCATGCTCGTCTTCTTCGACAGGGGCGCCCAGGGGGTGGAGAAGATCGTGGTCGGCCGCTACCCGATCGGGACTCTCTATACGGCGGCCTGGCAGCCGGACAAGGACAAGCAGGATCAATGGGAGTGCCTGGCCCGGGTCGTCAAAGACAGGAACCCGAAGCGGATCGGAATCGACGAATCGGAGATCTTCGCCTTCGGCGACGGGCTGACGGCCTCCCTGAAAGCCCGCTTCCTGAAGGCTCTCGGTCCCGAATGGGCGGGCCGGATCGGTTCCGCGGAGAGGCTGGCCGTGGGCTGGCTCGAGCGGCGCACGGCCGAGGAACTCGAGGTCTATCCCCACATCACGGCCATCGCCCACGCCATCATCGCCGAGGCGTTCTCGCCGGACGTCATCACGCCGGGCGTCACGACGGCCGAAGACGTTGAGTGGTGGATGTGGGAACGGATCCGAGCCCTCAAGCTCGAAACCTGGTTCCCGCCCTCCATTTCCATCCAGCGGCCCAAGGACAAAGACGGCAAGGACCCGGTCATCCGCCGCGGCGACCTCCTCCACTGCGATATGGGCATCGACTACCTGGGCCTGAAGACCGACCAGCAAGAGCACGCCTACGTGTTGAGACCCGGCGAGGAGGACGCTCCCCAGGGGCTGAAGACCGCTCTTGCGGCCGGGAACCGCCTTCAGGACATTCTGCTCGCCGAGTTCGGGGAAGGCCGGACCGGCAACGAGGTTTTAGCGTCCGCCCTGAAAAGAGCCAAGGAGGCCGGCCTCAAGCCGAGCATCTACACCCACCCGCTCGGCGTCCACGGCCACGCGGCGGGGCCGACGATCGGGCTTTGGGATAAGCAGGGCGGAGTCCCCGGCCAAGGCGACTACCCCCTCGCCTTCGACACCTGCTATTCCATCGAGCTCAACACGAAAGTCTCCGTTCCGGGTTGGGGCGGCCAAGAGGTCACCATCGCGCTCGAGGAAGACGCCGCTTTCACGAGAGGCGGTCCCTGGTTCCTCGACGGGCGCCAGACCGTCCTCTTCCTTATTAAATGAGCGACGAACCGGGCGGCGCGTTTGGGACCGCAAAAATGAGCTGATCAGGAGAAGGACCATGGGAGCTTTTCGCGATCTCGTCGAGGCGCGGAGGAGCGTCCGCCACTATCTTCCGACGCCGGTGGATAGGGAAAAGATCACGGCCTGTCTCGAGGCCGCCCGGATGGCGCCCTCCGCCCATAACGCCCAGCCCGGGCGGTTTCTGGTCATCGACGATCCCGAACTCAAGGACCGTTTCGCCAAAGAGGTCTTCAGCGGCATCTACAAGACGACCATGTTCGCCGCCCAGGCCCCCGTCCTGATCGTGATTCTGGGGAAGCCGGATCTCCTGGCCGACAGGATCGGGAGCGTCCTCCAAGGGATTCCTTACCTCTCCATCGATATCGGCATCGCCGGCGAGCACATCGCCCTTCAAGCCCGGGAGCTCGGCTTGGGAACCTGTTGGATCGGCTGGTTCAATTATAAAAAGGCCCGCAGGTTTCTCAAGGTCCCGCGATCCTACAAGGTCATGGCGCTGATGGCGATGGGCTACCATGAGCCGAAGCCGCCCAAGGAGAAGAAAAGGCTGCCGCTCGCCGAGATCGCTTGGTTCAACCGCCCCGATTACTGAAGCGTCCGGCCCAATGAGGAGTCTGACTTTGATCATTTTCCTGACTGTAGCCCTGACGATCTATACGCTGGTCAATTTTTATATCGGCCGGAGAGGCTGGCAGGCCTGGAGCGGAGCCGGACTTCCGGGTTGGAGTTTTCTTGGCGTGTTTCTGATCCTCGTCCTCGCCTATCCGCTCGGCCGCTTCCTGGAGCGCGGTCTCCATGCGGCGGCGGGCGGCGTCCTTCTCCAAGTCGGGTCTTTTTACTTCGCCATCATGCTCTACGGCTTCCTCTTCGTTCTCCTCGTCGATATCCTCAGGCTCGCCGACCGCCTCCTCCATATCTTTCCCGCCTTCGTCCGCCGTCATCCCGCCCGGGCCGGCGCCGGGGTGCTGGCCGGAGTCGCCGCCGCCGTGCTCCTCATCGCGGTCTGGGGGTACCTCAACGCCCTCCGGCCGCGGATCCGGACGTTGGACGTTGCCATCCCCAAGCCGGCCGGCGCCCTCCAAGGCCTCCGGATCGTGATGGCCTCGGACATTCACCTGGGGACGATCATCCGGAACTCCAGGCTGGCCAAGATCGTATCCATGATCAACGGCCTCCGTCCCGACATCGTCCTCCTGCCGGGGGACGTCGTGGACGAAAGCGTCCCGGCCGAAGAAGAAGAGAAGATGACGGCGACGCTCCGGGGGATCCAAGCTCCGCTCGGCGTCTACGCCGTCAGCGGGAATCATGAATACTACGGGGGGATCGTCAAGAATATCGAATACTTAAGGCGGTCCGGGGTCCGGGTCCTCGAGGACGAAACGGTCCTGGTTGCCGACGCGTTCCTGCTGGCCGGACGGAAGGATCCGACGTCCGTCCGCTTCGGCCAGAGCCGGAAGAGCCTGGCCGAGGTCCTCGGCTCGCCGGACCGCGGGCGGCCGGTCATCCTGCTCGACCACCAGCCCTTCCGCCTCGAGGAGGCCGAGGCGAACGGGGTCGACCTGCAGCTTTCCGGCCATACCCACGCCGGCCAGCTCTTCCCGCTCAACCTCATCAACAAGAGCGTCTACGAACAGAATTGGGGCTATTGGCGGAGGGGCGCGACCCACTACTACGTTTCCTGCGGCGTCGGGACCTGGGGCCCGCCGATCCGGACCGGGAGCCGCCCCGAGATCGTCCTGATCCGAGTGAGTTTCGGTGCGGAAGGAGTCAAAACACCATGAGAGACCTCATCAACTCTCACTCGCGCGCTGCGTCCATCTTCCTGACAGCCCTCCTCTTTCTGTTCCTGGCCTTCATGCTGATCGGCGGGAACCAGAGGAATCCCCGGATGATGGCGGCCAGCGCCGTCTATCTTGTCTTTTTGACCACTTTGGGCTATCTCATCTTCCGGACCGGCTTCGTTTCCCGCTACCGGTCTCTGTTCTTCTCGGTCTACAGCCTGGCCTTTGTCGTCGGATTCATCCCGATGCTGTTGGAGGAGCGAGGCCACCTGGCCTTGACCGGGCAGGACATCGCCAACCTTTCGACGCCGCTCTGCCACCTGACCATCCCCATGCTCGTCATTCCCGGCCTCGTCTACGGCGTCCTGATCTTTCCGACCAAGCTCTTCTCCAACCTCGGTTTCTTCCCGATGCTCTTCCTCTGGCTGGGCGCGACCGTGACGATCGGCAAGGGCTGGTGCAGCTGGGGTTGCTTCTACGGCGGGCTCGACGAATTTTTCTCCAAGCTTCTTCCCAAACGGCGACTGTCCTCCAAAAACTTCAACCCCAAGCTCCGCTGGTTTCCCTTCGCCCTCCTTTCCGTCATCGTCCTGTGGGCCTTCCTGGCCCTGGAGCCGGTCTACTGCACCTGGTTCTGTCCGTTCAAGGCCGTGACCGAGTTCGTCAAGCCGGTCAACTTCCTGATCTGGATCCAGACCGGGCTTTTCATCAGCCTCTTCCTGGGACTCGTCGTCATCCTGCCCCTGCTCATGAAGCGGAGGACTCAATGCGGGCTGTTCTGCCCGTTCGGGGCGTTCCAATCCCTGGCCGGCCTCATCAATCCCTATCGGGTCCGGGTCGATAAGGACAAATGCAACCAATGCGCCGCCTGCGTCGGCGAGTGTCCGACCTTCTCCATCACCAAGGAAACGCTGGCCAAGCACAAGGTCTCGATCAGCTGCACTCGTTGCGGCCGTTGCATGGAGGTCTGCCCGCGCGGCGCCATCCAGTACTCCCTGCTGGGCGTGCCCCTCCGGGGGGACGCCGGGGCGGCCGCCAAAGGGAAATTTTGGCGGGAGGTCTTCAGGCCGGACAGCCTGTTCGTTTTCGCCGCGCTCCTGTTCGGGGGGATCATCTCCGGAGGGATGGTCGCCGGGAGCCTGCTCAGGCTTCTTCATTTCATCAGGACCGGCTCGCTGCTCTTGAGATAGGAAAGGGGAGTGGTCATGGCCAACATCCGCGCGTTTCTCGTCACAGCCAGAATCAGGCTGATCTATTTCATCGCCGTCCTGCTCGTTTTGCTCGTCCCCATCCTGTTCTTCGCCTTTGGATCCGGCCTCGTGGAAAAAGTCGGACGGAAGATCCCGCTCCGCGAAGGCCGATTCAGCGCGACGGGCGAGCTCCAGCTCGACAGGAGCGACGTCCGGAAATAGCGGTTCGGCTCCGAAGGGCTGACCGATGAACCTATTCGAGGCGGCCGCTCGCGCTTTTGTCCTGGGTCTTTCGACGGGGCTCCTCTGCCTCGGGACGTGCGCCCCGGTCCTCCTCCCGGTCCTGCTGGCCGAGGAGAGGAAGGGCGCGGCCGCCCGCTGGGCCCCGTTCCTTCAATTCGTGGCCGGACGGTTGGCGGCCTATCTCCTGGTCGGCCTGGCGGCCGGCGCGGCGGGAGGGCTTCTGCAGGGCCGCTTCCCCCCGGGGTTGGCAGGTATTCCCTATATCGGGATCGGTCTGATGATGATCATCTTCGGACTCGTCCGCGGCTTCCCCGGCTTGGCCTTGTGCCGGAGGTTGGGCCCGCTTTTGGGCCGGGCGCGAACGCCCCTGGTCCTCGGCCTGTTCATGGGCTTCAACCTCTGCCCGCCCTTTCTGGCCGCGCTCACCGACGTCATCGCGGCGGGACGACCCGGCTACGGCCTCGTCTTTTTCGCCGTCTTCTTCCTGGTCACGTCGGTCTTTCTGCTTCCTCTCGCCGGAGCCGGCGGCTTGGCCCGGGACCCCGTCTTGCGGGCGATCGCCCAGCTCGCGGCCGTCATCGCCGGCGTCCTGTACCTCAGCCTGGGTCTCGTCCGGGTCCTGGGCTAAAGCCGCCTGTGCTATAATGGCCCCGAACATGACTACGGTCGACTTGGCCTTCGCCTACGACTGGGAATACGACGCGGATTTCATCGCCCTCTGCCGGGAAGAGGCTCAAGGCTTCGGGCTCTCGACGCTGACCATCCCTCCCTCCGGACTCGGCGCCGTCCTGGCCGGCCTCGAGTCCGGCGAGCTCGCCGTCCGGTTCCTGTTCGACCGCGCGTCGTCGACGACGCCCGATTTCCTCCCGCTCCAAAGAATCCTGGCCGGGCGCGGCATCGACGTCATCGACCCGATCGAGAGCCTGCGTTGGGCGTCGGACAAGGCGACCATGCATCTCGAGTTCATCACGGCCGGCCTGCAGACCCCGTTCACGGTCATCCTCCCGCCCTTCAGCCGAAGCGAGGCGGTCGAGATCGCCGCGGACAACCTCGAACGCCTGGGTCGGCCCTTCGTCATCAAGCCCGCCAACACGACGGGCGGGAGCATCGGCGTTATCAAGAACGCCGTCTCAATCGAGGACGTCCTCGGCGCCAGGCGCGAATACAGAGACGACAAGTACCTCGTCCAGGAAAAAGTCAGGCCCCTCGAGCGCGACGGCCGCCGTTTCTGGTTCCGGGGCTTCTACAGCTGCGGGCTCGTCCAGTGCGCCTGGTGGGACGACCTGACCCACCGCTACCGGGAGCTCTCGGCGGAAGACGTCGAGGGCTTTGGCCTCCTGCCGCTGTTCGAGGTCGTGTCCCGGATCGCCGGGGTTTCGCGGCTCCGCTTCTTCTCGACCGAGATCGCCCTGGCGCCCGACGGCCGGTTCATCGTCATCGACTACGTCAACGAATCCTGCGACGTTCGGCTCCAATCCCGGGCGATCGACGGCGTCCCGGACGCGCTCGTCCGTAATATCGCGGCCGCCATTATTCGCTATATCCGCGGCCGCCTGATGCTTCCAAACCCCGGATCCCCGGGATTCGATGAGAGAGGTTGAAATGATCAGCTCTTCCGTTTTCCGAAAAGCGATTCCGGCCGCCCTGCTTTTGGCCGCCGCCGTTCTCGGTCCGGCCGCCTGTTCCCGGAAGGCCCCCGACCGGGTCACGGTTCAGCACATCCTGATCGCCTTTCAGGGGTCAATCCCCGAGGCCAAGGTCACCCGGTCCCTCCGGGAGGCCCGCGAGCTCGCCTTCGCGCTCTACGCCCGGGCCAGGAAGGGAGAGGACTTCGACGCCCTCGTCAAACAATTCACGGACGACGAGTATCCCGGGGTTTACAGCCTGTCCAACTTCGGGATCGCTCCCGACGCCGCCAAAAAGGAATACGCCCGGGCCAAGATGGTCAAGGCCTTCGGCGACGTCTCTTTCCGGCTCAAGGTTGGCGGCATCGGCCTCGCCGAACACGATCCCAAGGATTCCAAATACGGCTGGCATATCATCAAGAGGCTGTCTTAGCGATTCGCCGGAGGCGTCATGACCGGAAAAAACAAAGCGATCTTCGGAGTTCTCTTAGTCCTGCTCATCCTGTCTTATTCCGCTTCCATGGAGGCAACCATGGTCTCGACCGTTAAGAGCGTCCCGACCCCTCCCCTGGAGGGGGCCAGCCATTTCTATGTGTCAAACCGGCCGCCGCTCCGGCCCGCTCCGCTCATCAAGCTTCCGATCGGGGCGATCGATCCCAAAGGCTGGCTGGCGAGCCAGCTCCAGCTCATGCGCGATGGATTCACGGGCCGGCTCGAAGACATCAGCCGGTTCCTCAAGTCCGACAGCGGCTGGATCGATCCCAAGGGCAAGGGATGGGAGGAGATGCCCTATTGGCTCAAGGGCTACGGCGACCTTGGCTATGTCCTCAAGGATCCTGATATCATCGCCCGGTCCCGGCGCTGGCTGGAGGTGGCCCTCCGCTCCCAGCAGCCGGACGGCTATTTCGGGCCGGCCGGGAACAAAGCCAACTTCGACCTGTGGCCCAACATGGTCATGCTGTTCGCTTTTCAGAGCTATTATGAGGCGACCGGCGACGATCGCGTCCTCCCCCTGATAACCGGGTACTTCCGCTACGAGTTCGACCTCCCCGTCGACAAGCTCCTGCCCGGCAGTTGGCAGAAGCTCCGCGGCGGCGACAACCTCGAAAGCGTCTACTGGCTCTACAACAGGACGGGGGAAGCCTGGCTCCTCAACCTGGGCAAGCGCCTCTTCGAGCGGACCTCGGACTGGACATCGCCCATCCTCTCGGCCGAGCGGGATCAAAACTGGGTGGAGAGCGAATTCTACCACGGCGTCAACATCGCCATGGGCATCCGCCAGCCGGGCGTCTTCTTTCAGCAGTCGCAGGACCCGGAGCTTCTCGCTGCCGTCGAGCGGAACTACCGTTCGATCATGGATGCTTACGGCCGGCAACCGGGCGGCATGTTCGGCGCCGACGAAAACATCAGGCCCGGCCACGGCGATCCCCGCCAAGGCGCCGAGACCTGCACGATGGTCGAGCTTATGTTCAGCGACGAATCCCTGGCCCGCATCACGGGCGAGGGCCGCTACCTCGACCGGACCGAGGAGATCGCCTTCAATTCCCTGCCCGCGGCGCTCACGCCCGACTTCAAGGCGCTCCACTACCTGACCGCGCCCAACCTCATCTCTTGCGACGCGAGCGGCGAGCATGATTTTCAGAACGGAGGAACGCTCGTCTCCTACGACCCCTGGAGCTATCGCTGCTGCCAGCACAACGTCGCTTTCGGCTGGCCTTATTACGCCGAGCATCTTTGGATGGGGACCCTCGACGACGGCTTGGCCGCGGCTCTCTATGCGCCTTGCCAGGTTCGGGCCAAAGCCGGAGACGGAACCGAGGTCACCATCGCCGAAGATACGGGTTATCCCTTCGCCGGGGCGGTGGATCTTACGCTCTGGACGGCGAAGCCCGTCGCCTTCCCCCTCTACCTACGGATCCCGGACTGGGCCGGCGGGACCAAGCTTACCCTCAACGGCCGGGACCTGGCGGCCGACGCCCAGGCCGGCCGCTATGTCGTCGTCAACCGGACATGGAAGAACGGCGATCGGGTCGGCCTCGAATTCCCGCAGAGGATCGAGGTCAAGGTCTGGGAGACGCTCGGAAACGCCGTCTCGGTCAGGCGCGGCCCGCTCTGGTATTCCCTTAAAATCGGAGAGGAATGGAAGCGCTATGGAGGGACGGACGATTGGCCGGCCTGGGAAATCCTTCCGACCACGCCCTGGAACTATGGGCTCATCGTCGATCCCGCCCGGCCCGAGGATTCGATCCGGGTCGCCGGAGAAGCCGCCCCGGCCTATCAGCCGTTCACTCCGGACTCCGCCCCTCTCGTCCTCAAGGCCACCGCGCGGCGGCTTCCCGGCTGGAAAGCGGAAGGCAAAATGGTCGGCAAGCTCCCTGCCGGGCCGGTCTTTTCCGCCGAGCCGGCCGAGGAGGTGACGCTCATTCCGATGGGATGCGCCCGGCTCCGCATCTCGGTTTTTCCGCGGGTCACGGGGTCTTAAGCCGGTCTCAGCCCAGAAGGGCTTCGGCCCGGCGGATCTTTTGCCTGAGGGGAAGTCCGTAGGGGCAGACGTTCTCGCAGGCTCCACAATCCCGGCAGGCGGGCGCGGACTTGCCGGAGGGTATCTCCCCGTATTCCCGGCGGGCCCGCTGGTCCTTGCCGTAGCTTTCGGCGTAGGCCAGCGCCCTGAGGATATCGGTGGTTCGTATGCCGGCCGGGCAGACCGCCCGGCACAGCCCGCACATATGGCAAAAATCCTTCTTTGAGGCGGACAGGTGGGCGAATAGGGTCGCACGTTCTGCGGCCGTGGGGGGACGGCCGATGGCGTTCAGGTCATCCTCCATCTGCTCGTAGTTCAGGATCTCGGTCACGACCGCTGTCAGCTTTTCGTTTGCCAAGGCCCACTTGAGCATGGCCTGGATGAGGGAGATGCCTCCGGTTTGGATCGCGGCCAAGTCCTGCCTTCGACCTCCGACCTTGAGGACTTTCATGGCGATGACGCCGACGCCGCGGCCGTGGGCGCGTTCGATGAGCGCCCCGATACCGCTCTCCCCGGCGTAGTCCCCGTAGGTTTTGACATCCTTCTCCGTTTCCTGGATGTCGAAGACGTTGTAGCCCAGCTGGACCATGTCATAGAGCCCGCAGTCGATCGCACGGGAAATGACGGCTTGATGGTTCGAGTGGCAGGATAATCCCCGGAACCGGAACTTGCCTCCGGACTTGAGCTTGTCCCAGGCGGCCAGAAGCCGTTCGTCGGTCAGGTCGTCCGCATTCTCCGCTCCGTGGATGGCCAGGACATCGATGACGTCCGTGCCGAGACGGCGCAGGCTGCCTTCGACGGAAGCGACGATGCTTTTCTCGCTCCAAGCCCCTTCGACGTGGAACTTCGTGCAAACGGCGACCTTGTCCCGTCCGACGGCCTTGAACAGCCGTCCGATCATGCGTTCGCTGTTCCCGTTGTCGTAGGCATGGGACGTGTCGATGTAGTTGATGCCGCGCTCGGCAAGCCGGAGGAGGAGGTCCCAATCCGGAAGGGGACTTCCGCCCAGGGCGATCTCGGACACCCTGAGCCCGGTCCTCCCCAAGCGGCGGTAGGCCATGCCGTCCTTGACAATCCGGAAGGGCTCGGCCTGCCGGGCTTCAGCGATCTTGATCAGGGGGAAGGGGAGTGCCGCCCCGGCCAGAAGGGCCTTGAGGACGGACCGGCGCCGCGTGGAGTGATCGATCAAATCCCTGATGGCCATGGTTGTTGCCGCCGCCATTGTAATGGAGCGCCGCTGGCGCGGTCAATCGGAAGGAGGGCCATTTTGGCCTTGACAGCAACGACCCGAAATTGATACTCCTCGGTCTATGAAGGCAGGCGAGGGAGGCCGAGGCTCCCAGCGTCGTTTTTGGGAGACGGCCGGCGGCGATATCCCGCCCTTTTTCGGAGCGCCCTCGACGCGATACTACCGGGACTGCGAACAGGCCTTGTTCGATGATTATCTGGGGGATTTAAGCGGAAAGAAGATCCTCAAGACCGACCTCTGGGACGAGGCCAAGAATACCCGCATCCTAGAATGGGCCGGCGCCCGGCGCGGAGCCGAGGCCGTCGGGATGGACATTTCGTTGCCGATCCTCGACCAAGCCCGGCGCCAATTCAAATCGAGGGGAGTCGACCTCAAGTCCGTCATTTCGGACGTGCGCGCCATCGCCTTTCGAGACGGGACGTTCGACGCCCTCTACAGTATGGGCACTTGCGAGCATGTCCCTGAGGCCCGAGCGGCCATCGCCGAGTGCTTCAGGGTCTTGAAGCCGGGAGGCCTGGCCGTCATCGGAGTTCCCAACCGCGCCGACGTCTTCCTGAGGCCGCTCATGGTCTCGGTCCTGCAAGGCTTGGGCCTTTATGCTTACGGCTACGAGGATTCCTACACCATGGCCCAATTGGAGGCCATGCTTCGCGCGGCCGGTTTCGAAATCCGGGCCCGGACCGGGATCCTGTTCATGCCCGGCTGGCTGCGCATGTTCGACCTCGCCCTTCATGTGAAGTGGCCGGCCGCCTCGGTCCTGATGTGGCCTCTCATCGCGCCCTTCGCCTGGCTCTACCGGCGGAGCCGCCTCCTGAAGCGACAAGGCTATCTCATCGCCTGCGCCGTCCGCAAGCCTTGACCGGCCATAAACGCCGCCACCCGCATCCGAGCCCTTGTCCGCCGATCAATCACCGTTCCGGCGGGCCGCTCCGTTTGGTGTTTTTCGCCTCTGTCAAGGAATCGGTCAACTTGGCGACGAAGGCGTCGAATTTGCCGTTTAAGGAAGGATCGTAAGCGCCGCGAATCGGGAAATTGGGAGAGCTCGTAAATCCGGTGACATAGGCTGCGCCCGAAGAATCCGTGACGACGTCCATCCCGCAATCCCTCCCGCCGCCGCCGAGAAAAGTGGAATAAACAAGCGCGTTGCCCTGGGGATTCAGCTTGGTAAGAAAAGCATCCACCACGCCCCCCCGGTGAGTGCTTTGATAGGCGTCTTTGATCGGGAAATCCCGGGATTCGGTCTGGCCCGTCACCAAGATATTCCCCGCGCTGTCCAAGACGAGGCTGATCCCGCTGTCGTAGCCGGATCCGCCGAGGAAGGTGGAGAAGACCAGGTCCTTTCCGTTGGCGGCCATTTTGAGGACGAAGCCGTCTCCATAGCTACCGCCGTAAACGCTTTTATAAGCCTTTTTGATCGGAAAATTGGGGGAGACCGTCTCTCCCGTGATATAAGCGGCGCCGCTTGCGTCAATCGCGATGCTCAAGGCTGAATCATTTCTACTGCCGCCGATAAAAGTCGAATAAACCAACGATTTCCCCGTCGGGGAGAATTTCGTCAGGTAGGCGTCGTTCTGGCCGTTCTGGGTCGCGTCATAAGCGTTCTTGACCGGGAAGTTCTTGGATTCCGTCGATCCGACTACATAAGCATATCCGCGGCTGTCGACCGCGACATCGTAGGCCCAATCCTGCCAAGTCCCGCCCAGAAAAGTCGAATAGACCAGGTCGTCGCACTCCGGCGTGAGCTTGGTCAGGAAAGCGTCATAAGTCCCGTTGTGGGTTGCATCAAAGGCGTTCTTAGTCGGGTATCCGGAGGACTTGGTCCAGCCGACGATGTAGACGGCGCCATGGCTGTCGAGGCAGATATCAAAGGGAGTATCCGTGTTGGACCCCCCGATAAAAGTCGAAAAGACGAGGCCGTTGCCCTTGGCGTTTAGCTTGGTGACGAAGCCGTCTTCCAAACCGTTGAACGAATCATCGTATCCGTTCTTGGTGGGAAAGCCGGGGCTCAAAGTCGAGCCCGTGACGTAGGCGGCGCCGGTCCCGTCCAGGGCGATTCCATAGAGATGTTCGCTGAGACCGCCTCCGAGATATGTGGAATAGACGAGGGACGTCCCGGAGGGAGCAAACTTGGTGACGTAAGCGTCATAAGAGCCGCCGAAGGATTTATCAAACCCCGCCTTGGTCGGGAAATTCAGGGATTCCGTCGATCCGGCGACGTAGACGGCTCCGTCGGCGTCGACGGCCAGGGCGTGGGCGTCATCATACTGGCTTCCTCCCAGATAGCTCGATTGGACCAGGACGACGGGGTCGATGATCAGGGGATGGCCTCGGTCGTAATCTCCGACCTCAATTCCGAATGATTCCGGGCCCGTCCTTCGGAAACGGGAGTCGACCTGGATCTTACGCCCATCGATGACCTGATAGCTGATGGGCTTCCTTTGGATCAGAACCCCGGAGGGAGTCGGAATCTTCACATTCCCGTCTTCGTCCAATCGGGCCTGTCCGGCGCCCGAGTATTCCATCCGGATCGCCTCGGGATGGCCGCCCGGCCCGACGATCCAATCATATTCGACTTGCCGTTCGATCCCGTAGACCTTGAGGTCGATATCCGGGTAGAGGCCGTCCAGGAGAACGGCCTTGGATGTCGGGATATCGGTTCGCCAGCGCGACGGATCGTTCCCGATGAAGTAATTGACCGTATAATCGGCCGGGTCGACGGCGCTGACTTTGGCATTCCGGCCGATCCCAGGGAATGTCATTCTGGAGCAAGAGCGGCCGTCCGAGAAGACAAATCCCTCCGGGCTGATCCCCAGCATGTATCGGGATGTCTTAGCGTAGAACGAGACCTCGCGGCCGGCTTGGCCTTGATTGGGTATGAAGTAGAGCGGGATCGTCCCGAATTCCGGGCTGAGGTTGGGACGGCCGAGAGAAGGGGCAGACGAACCGGCGGCCGGGATTGGATATCGGCCCGCGGCGGGTCCCGTCGTGTTGAATAGGGCGATGCTCAAAAGGACGACCAGAATCAGGACAATCTTTTTCATCTCTCCCTCCTTATTTATTAGGCCGGCGGTTCGAAGAGCAAGCGAGTTGCCACGCGGCTATATTAAAGGATAGGAAGGGAATCGGCGTTTGTCAAGCTCGGCGGCCTTGAGCGGAGGCCGCGATGCGAAGGGATCTGTTTAGACGCTCTTGCTCGTCTCGAAGAAGTAGGCGCCCAGGACGATCATCACCACCGAAAATCCCGCCATGAGCGCCAAGTCCAGGGCGACCGGGAAGGACGATACGCCGGCCAGCGTCCCCCTCAGCCCGTCGATGCCGTAGGTCAGCGGGTCGGCGTAGCCGAGAATCCTGACGGCGCGGGGGAGGTTGGCCAGAGGATAGAGGGCGCCCGACAGGAAGAACAGGGGGAAGATGACGAAATTCATGACGATGCTGAACCCCTGCATGTCCCGCATCCTGGAGGCGAAGATGAGGCCGAATCCGATGAAGGTCACGGCGATGAGAAGCATGAACATGAGGCCGAGCAGGAGCTTGACCGGGCTGAGGACCTTGAACCCCAGGAGGAACGAAATCGCCAGGATGAGGACGCTCTGGATGAGGGCCGTCGTCATCCCCCCGGCGATCCGGCCCATGACGATCGAGACCCGGCTGACCGGCGCGACCATGATTTCCTTGAGAAACCCGAACTCGCGGTCCCAGAGAACGGACAGCCCGGCCATCGTCGAGGAAAAGAGCAGGCTCATCCCGAGAATTCCGGGCACGAGGAATTGGATGTAGCGGACGCCGCCGCCCAACCCTGGGATGGCCATGCGGTTGAACCCCATCCCCAGGAAGGCCAGGAAGAACAGGGGCATGGCCAGGGCGCCGACGATCCGGGATTTGGCCCGGAGGAAGCGCTTCATCTCCCGGAGCCAGAGGACGTAGACGGCGGTGGCGCCGGTCACGATCGTCCTCCGCGCGGCTCTCGGCGGTGGCTCCGCATGATCATCCGATTCCGTTCCTCGACCCCCCCTTCCTTGTCGCGGATGGTTCGCCCCGTGAAGTGGATGAAAACGTCCTCGAGGCTCGGCTTGTGGAGGTGTACGCAGGCGACCGTCAGGCCCAGGGCCTGGGCTTTGTTGATAAGCTCCGGGATACGGCGCTCGCCCTTCTCCATGGTCAGGCTCAGGACTCCGTCGTGCCGCTTGGAGGTCTTGATCCAGGGCGTCCGGTCGAGAGCTTCGACGAGGCGGGACGGATCGCCTTCGATCTCCAGCGAGACGACGTCGCCGCCCAGGATGTCCTTGAGCCGATCCGGCGCGTCGAGGGCCACGAACTTGCCGTGGTCGATGATGGCGGTCCGGCCGCAGAGATAATCGGCCTCCTCCATGTAATGAGTGGTCAGGATGATGGTGACGCCGCCCTCCCTGTTCAGCTTCCGGATATAGTCCCAGATGTGCCGGCGGGTTTGGGCGTCGAGGCCGAGGGTCGGTTCGTCGAGGAAGAGGACGCGGGGACGGTGCATGAGGCCGCGGGCGATCTCGAGGCGGCGCTTCATGCCGCCCGAATACTTCTCGACCAGGGTTCCGGCCTTATCGCCGAGCTCGACCAGGTCGAGGACTTCGGCCATCCGGTCCCGCCGCTCGGCCTTGCCGATCCCGTACATCATGGCGTGGAACTCGAGGTTCTCCCGGCCGGTCAGCTTATTCTCCAGGGCCGGCTCCTGGAAGACGATCCCGATGCTGCGCCGGACCTCGTCCTTGCGGGCGGCGACGTCATAGCCGGCGACCTCGGCCCGGCCCGAGGTCGGCGCCAGCAGGGTCGAGAGCATGTTGATGATGGTCGTCTTGCCGGCCCCGTTCGGGCCGAGCAAGCCGAACAGCTCCCCGACCGGGACGCTGAACGATACCCCGTCGACGGCCGTGACGTCGTCGAACCTCTTGGTGAGGTTTTCGACGCGGATGGCATCCATGGCCGCCGATCCCCGGAACGATCAGCGGTCCGGCCCGGCTTCGACCGGAAGGTCGGCGCGGCTGGACCATTCGCTGTAGCTTCCGTCATAGAGCCGGACCCGGGGAAAGCCGAGAACATACTTGAGGGTCACATAGGTCATAGAGGCCATCTGGCCCTGGCCGCAATAGACGATGATGAGCTTGTCGGACGTCGCGCCCAGGCCCTCGTAGGCCTGCCGGATCTCGTCCGGAAGCCTCCAGGAACCGTCCTCGTTGAGGTCGGCCGCCCAGCCCCGGTTCCGGGCGCCCTTGATGTGGCCTTTCCGTTTCCAGGTTCCCTTATCCCCCGAGAACAACTCGGCCGGCCGGGCGTCGATGAGGACGGCGCTTCCGTCGAGGGCTTTCCGGACGTCGTCCAGGGTCGCCCGGACATCTTCGTTAAGCGAGGCCGGCAAGCGGTAGGGCAGGGGAGAGATCGAAGGATAATCCTGGGTCGTTGCCCGGCCTTCCTTGCGCCAATTGTCGAAACCGCGGTCGAGCAGGGCGGCGTTCTGGTGACCGATATAATCGAGGGCCCAGATCAAGTAGGTGGCCTTGTAGTTGTTCCTCTCCGAGTAGATCACGACCTTGGTCGTTTCCTTGATCCCCAGCTCGCCGAGGAGCATGGCGAAAGCTTGGGCGGGCATGAACTTGCCGGGGACGGCCTTTTCCGTCCAGCGGAAGACCATCGGATCGATATAGACCGCGCCCGGGATATGGGATTCCCAGTAGTCGCGGATGTCGGTCCGCAGGTCCAGGACCCGGAGGTCGGCGGCATTGAGGTTCGCGGCCAGCCATCCGGTCGTGACGACCTTGCCCGGCAGGTCCTGGGCGGAGAGCCGAGCCCGGCCGATGCCCAGCAGCGAGAGGCACAGGGCCGGCATTATCAAATATCTTCGCAGGCGGCTGTTCGACATGGGCGTTTCCTCTCTAAGATTCCTTCTAGGATCGAGCCTATTAATATAGTGGAAGGCCACCCCCGGCGCAAGCCCGGAACCGCTGACCGAAGGCCGTCGACGACCTGGGCAACTTCTGAGGATGGACTTCCGACATTGGATAGGTCTATATTTACAATAGTCGCCTGATAACCAACTTTGAAAAAAGGAGACCGTCATGCTTAAGGAATTTCGGGAATTCGCGATGAGGGGGAACGTCATCGACATGGCCGTCGGCATCATCCTGGGCGCGGCCTTCGGCGTCGTCGTCCAGTCGCTCGTAGCGGACATCCTGATGCCGCCGATCGGGCTCCTCCTCGGCAACGTCGATTTCAGCAACCTCTATGTCACCCTGGCTGCGGGCAAAATCGCCGGACCCTACGCCTCGCTCGCCCAGGCCCAGGCGGCGGGCGCCGTGACCTTCAATTACGGCCTGTTCGTCAACAAAATCATCAGCCTGCTGATCGTTGCCTTTGCCCTATTCCTAGTCATCAAGAGCGTGAACCGGCTGCGCCGGAAGCAGGAGGCCCCCGCGGCGCCCCCGGCCGACACCAAGGAGTGCCCTTTCTGTCTGTCCGTCATCGCCCTCAAGGCCAGGCGCTGTCCCCAGTGCACCTCTCAGCTGAGATGAGCTTTATTGAACTCGCCCCTCGTCTGTGGTATAAAACCTTCCGCATTCATCCCTGACGGAAGGTTGCAAGCATGAGCAAGAACGCGCTTGTTTGCGGAGCGGGCGGATTCATCGGAAGTCACCTTGTCAAGCGTCTCAAGAAAGACGGGGCTTGGGTCCGCGGCGCGGACATCAAGCGGCCCGAATTCTCCGCGACGGCGGCCGATGAGTTTCTCCTCCTCGACCTCCGGGAGGAATCGAACTGTCGCGCCGCCTTGGCGGCGCCCCGGGGCGGACGATTCGACGAAGTCTACCAGCTCGCCGCCGACATGGGCGGGATGGGATTCATCCACGCCGCCGAGTGCGAGATCATGCGGAACAGCGCCCTGATCAACATCCATATGACACAGGCCGCGGCGAACGCCGGTACCAAACGCTACTTCTTTTCCTCTTCGGCCTGCGTCTACCGGGATATGCGGCCCGACGAACCCGAGCTCGGCGAGGCGGAAGCCTACCCTGCGCTACCCGACAACGAGTACGGCTGGGAAAAGCTCTACGCCGAGCGCATGGCGATGGCCTATGGGCGGCGCACCGGCATGATTGTCCGGATCGCTCGCTTCCAGAATACCTACGGTCCCGAGGGGACCTGGCGGGGCGGCCGCGAAAAGGCGCCCGCCGCGCTCTGCCGCAAAATCGCCGAGGTCGAGGACGGCGGGACGATCGAGATCTGGGGGGACGGAACGGCCATGCGGGCCTACACCTATATCGACGACCTCCTTGACGGCATCATCCTGCTCATGGGTTCGGACCTTGAGGACGGCGTCAACATCGGACGCCGCGAGTACGTATCGGTCAACGATCTCGTCCGGACGATCGCCTCGATCGCCGGGAAGACCGTTTCCGTCAAGCATATTGAAGGTCCGGTCGGCGTCAAGGCCCGCAATTTCCGGGCCGACCGGATCGCCGCCGTCGGCTGGAATTCCCGGTTTTCCCTCCGGGACGGGCTGTCCCGGACCTACCCCTGGATCAAGTCCCAGGTCGAGGCCCCCCGCAAGTGAGGACCGGCGCCTGGGACTATCTCCTCGTCACGGCCGCGAACGAGCGCCAAGCCTCGGCCTACCGCGAAGAGCTTCGGCTCCGGCAAGAGCTCGGCTTCATCCCGGGCACGACCCGGGTCCTGGCCGTACCCGATCCGGACGGACGGAGGGTGGGGAGCGGCGGGAGCACAATCCACTGCCTCCTGGAAATCCTGGGCCGTGAGATCGTCCTCTCGGATGCTCGGCGGCTCGATCCCGCCGCCTGGCTTGAGACTCTTCGGCGCCTCCGGATCTTGATCGTTCATGCCGGGGGGGATTCCAAGCGGATCCCGGCCTATGGAGCCTGTGGAAAAATCTTTATACCCGTACCGGGCGAGTCGGACCGGGCCCTGGGGCTGACGCTTCTCGATAGGCTGCTTCCCGTCTACCTGAGCCTTCCGGCCGGCGAGTCCGGCCGGGGCCAGGTCGTCGTCACCAGCGGAGACGTCCTCCTCGATTTCGACGCGGCCCTGGTCGACTTGTCCCGCGCGGGGACGACGGGGCTGGGCTGCTACGCATCGCCCGATTTAGCCAGCCGCCACGGCGTCTTCTGCCTCGACCCGGACGGCAGGCACGTAAGGCTTTTCCTTCAGAAGCCTAGCCCCGCCGAGCAAGAGGCCAAGCGGGCCATCCAACGCCACGGCCAGTCCGTCCTCGATATCGGCGTCATGAGCCTTGATGCGGCGGCGGCCGTCGCGCTTATCGGGCTCTGCGACGTCGAAGCCCATCCGTCGGGCGTCCTCGTCTGGGGCGGACCCGCTGCCCGGGCGATCGAAGCCGACGGGCTCGATTTTTACCGTGAGGTCTGCTGCGCCATGGGAACGGAGGCGAACCGCGGGGACTACATCCGGGCCGTCCGGGCTTGCGGCGCCCGCCTCGAGACGCCCGTCCTGGAGCGTATCTTCGATATCATGTCCCGCGTCCCTTTTTCGGTCGAGCTTCTGCCCCGCTGCGGATTCCTTCATTTCGGGACGCCGCGCCAGCTCATCACCAGCGGCCTGGACCTTCTCCGCCGCGACGGCGCGCTCTCGGCCGGCCAGACCTGCCTCGCCGTCAACACCGACATCCGGAACGGAGGAGAGGTCGTTGGTTCCAACTCCTGGGTCGAGGGCTGCCGGGTCCGGGCGTCCCTCCGCTTGGGCGGGGACGACGTTGTCTGCGGCGTTGATGTGGATGAAGATCTCGAGCTTCCCGAGAAGGCCGTCCTGGATATCCTTCCGGGCCGCGACCGGAATGGGGATCAGGTCTGGTTCGTGCGCGCCTACGGCACGAACGACGTCCTCCATGTTCCCGCCGCGGCCGGTGCCCGTCTGGCCGGCCTCCTCCTTGAAGAATGGCTGACCGCCTTGGACGCCTCCGTCCGAGATGTCTGGGACCCGGCCATTCCGGACGCCGAGCGCCAGGTCTGGAACGGCCGTTTCTTTCCGGCCGTCCTCAGCCACGCCGATTTCCGGGAATGGCTGTGGATGTTCGATCCGTCCGGCGCAACCCCGGAGCAAAAGAAAGCCTGGCGCTCCGCGGACCGCTTCAGTTTCTCCGAGATGGCCCTTCTCGTCTCCCAGAAGGATTTTCACGCCCGGCGGCTGGTGGCGAGATCGGAGGGGCTGCGGCGCTCCCTGGACCGCATCTTCAGGCCCGATAGCGGGTTTTCCGCTCTCGAGTTGGCCTGGATCCTCGCCAACCTGCCCCCCGAGGAGCGCAGCGGCTGGTTCCGAGAGCTGCTGAAGGCGGCCTTCCGCCATTTCGGGGGCGAAGAGCGCCGGACCGACGTCGAGCGGCTCGAACTGTCCAGGATCCTTCATACGGCGGGATCGGCGGTCCTGGCAGCGTTCCGAAACGCTCCGGGCGGAGCAGCCTTCCTCGCGGACGTTGGGGCCGGCCTGACCGAGGCCGAGAAGGCTTGGCTCGTCTCGCTGGGGCTGGCGTTCGAGGGATCGCCGACTCCCTCCGCTTGGGGGGCTTCGGCCCGGGAGGCGGCTTTCGAGAATATGAGCCGCGCCATCGTACTCAGCAGGGACAAGCGGACCGGGCCTCCGCGGAGCGCCCTCCGCTCCGATGAAATTATCTGGGGCCGGGCGCCGGCACGCCTCGACCTCTGCGGCGGCTGGTCGGATACGCCGCCCTATACGCTGGAGAACGGCGGATGCGTCCTCAATGCGGCCGTGACGCTCAACGGGCAGCCTCCCATCCACGCCTACGCCCGCGTCATTCCCGAAACGGAGATCCGGATCGGATCGATCGACCACGGCCAGCGGATCGTCATCCGCGGTCTCGACGAGCTTCTCGACTACCGGAAGCCGACCAGCGCGTTCGGCTTGGCCAAGGCGGCGCTGGCCCTTTCCGGATTCGCCCCCGACGCGTCGGATTGGCCCGCGTCGGCCCGCGGACTGGACGGCATGCTCCGCCTGTTCGGAGGCGGCATCGAAATAACGACCCTGGCCGCCATCCCGAGCGGGAGCGGACTGGGAACCTCGAGCATCATGGGGGCCGTCCTGATCGCGGTCATCCGGCGGATGATCGGGCGGAGCCTGACCTCCCGGGAACTTTTTCATGAGGTCCTCAGGCTCGAGCAGGAGCTGACGACCGGGGGCGGCTGGCAAGACCAGGTCGGGGGCGCGGTCGGAAGCGTCAAGATGATCACGACCGGGCCGGGCATGGTCCCCGACCCCCGCCTCCATTTCGTTCCTCCCGACGTCCTGGATCCGGTCCTGAACGGCGGCCGGACTCTGCTCTACTATACGGGCCTGCGCCGGCTCGCCAAGAACATCCTCCATGAAGTCGTCGGCCGCTACCTGGACCGCGATCGGACCGGGCTGGCCGTCCTCCGCGAGATACACGGATTTCCGCCCCGGATGGTCGAGGCCATGGCCGCCAAGGACATTGCCCGTTTCGGCGAACTCATCGAGGCGGCCTGGGCGCTCAAAAAGGAGATCGACCCTGATTCGACCAACGACGTCATCGAAAGGATTCTGGACCGGACTCGGTCCCGCTCCCACGGCGCTACCATTCTCGGCGCCGGCGGCGGGGGATTCCTGCTGTTCATAGCTAAGTCGGCCGCCGACGCCGCTTCCATCCGCGCCGGCCTGGACGGGGAACCGCCCAACGACCGTGCCCGCTTCTTCGATTTCCGCGTCAGCGACGAAGGCCTCGCCGTCACGACCTGTTGAAGCGGGCCGGGGGATTCAGAGTATAATCGGGATATGGTCCGGCCTGAACCGATTCCTTCCAAGGAGGCTCTGCCATGAAGCCCCGCAATCCGATAATCTTCTCTTTCTGCGCGGTCTTGGCCGCCGTCCTAACCGTCCTGACCCCCCTCGGGGCCGGACAGGACGAGAAGGCGGCAAAAACTCCCCCCGCCCTGGTTAATCCCCGTTCCTACACGGCTCATCTCGTCGGCCATGCCCATATCGACCTGAGCTGGCTTTGGCGCTGGGAAGAAACGGTTGCCGACATCGCGACCCACACCTTCCAGGGGACGCTGGGCCAGATGGACAAGCTTCCCGGACTGACCTTCGCCCAGAGCCAGGCCGCGATCTATGAGGCCGTCGAAAGGACGGATCCCGAGCTCTTCCGCCGCATCGCCGCCAAGATCAAGGAAGGGACCTGGGCGCCCGTCGGCGGAATGTGGGTCGAGCCCGACCTTAACATGCCCGACGGCGAATCCCTGGCCCGCCAGCTTCTCTACGGGAAACGCTATTTCCTGGACAAGTTCGGGATCGATGTCAAGGTCGGCTGGAATCCCGATTCGTTCGGCCATAACTGGCAGCTGCCCCAGATTTTTAAAAGGGCCGGCCTCGATTCCTACGTCTTCGAGCGTTGCCCTCCGGATCCCCGGCCCACTCACTTCTTCTGGTGGGAGGGCCAAGACGGGTCTCGGGTCCTGGGCTATGTGCCTCCGGGCTGGTATCTGGTCGACCTCAAGGACGGCGTCCGGGACATCCTTGGAGACGCCTCGCGAAACACGCCCGTCAAAGACTTCATGCTCCTTTACGGCGCGGGAGATCACGGCGGCGGCCCCCGCGACAGCGATGTCGGGGCCATTAAAAGGCTCCGCTCGGACCCGAGCCAGCCCCGGCTCGAATTCGTGGTCCCCGAGGCCTATTTCAAGAAGATCGCTTCGCAAGCGGCGGGTTTCCCCGTCGTCAGCCGCGAGCTGAACTTCGCTTTTCCGGCCTGCTATACGACCCAGGCCGAGGTCAAAAAGAACAACCGCCGCTCCGAAAGCCTCCTGCTGACCGCGGAGCGGTTCTCGGCCCTGGCCGTCGCGTCCGGCTACCGGGATTACTACCCGGAGCGGGACCTGGATGAAGCCTGGAAGATCGTGTTGCGCAACCAGTTCCACGACATCCTGGACGGGTCGAGCATCGGCCCCGTCTACGACGAGGTCCGGGAGTTTTACTCCGAGGCCCAAGCCCGGGCCCAAAGGGCGCTCGATTTTTCGCTGGAGACGATCTCGAACGCGATCGACACGCGAGGCGCGGGAAGCCCGCTTCTCGTCGCCAACCCTCTCTTTTGGGAGAGGACCGACCCGGTTTTCGCCGAAGTCGCTATTTCTCCCGACGCCAAGGCCACCCAGGCTTGGCCCGGCACGGTTCGGATCACGGACAGCGAAGGAAAGGACGTCCCTGTCCAGGTCCTCGACAAGCGCACCGAGGACCACTTCACGGTGTTCCGCATTGTCTTCATCGCCGAATCCGTTCCGTCCTTCGGGTACCGGCTCTATCATGTGTCGCCCTCGGAGAGCGCGGCGGCGCCCGCCGTTCGGGCGACGTCCTCCGAGCTCGAGAACGAGATCTTCAAGGTCGCCCTCGATCCGGCCTCCGGCTGGATCACGAGCCTGATCGACAAGCGCTCGGGCCGCGAAGTCCTGGGCGGAGCCGGGAACGTCCTGGAAGCGATCCGCGATGAGCCCGAGTCGATGTCGGCCTGGGAGCTCGGCCTCAAGGAGACGGTCGGGAGGATCGGCGAGACGGCCGCCCTGGTCGAGGTCGTCGAGCAAGGGCCGGTCCGGGCCGTCGTCCGGGTCCGGAGCCCTTTCCGGAACTCCCTGTTCGAGCAGGACCTCATCCTCTACCGGGGCCTGGCGCGCCTCGACTGCCGGGTTCGGCTTGACTGGCAGGAGCGCAACCTCATGATCAAGGCGGCTTTTCCCGCCAACGTCCGGAACGGGACGGCCCGCTTCGAGATTCCCTACGGTTCGGTCGGCCGCCCGACCGACGGAACCGAAGTGCCGGCTTTGCGTTGGATCGACCTTTCGGACGCGTCCGACTTATACGGCCTGAGCCTCCTCAACGATTCCAAGTACGGATTCGACGTCAAGGACAATGTCCTGAGGCTCTCCGTCATCCACGGCGCGACCTCGCCCGACCCGGAGGCTGACCGGGGACGGCATGAGCTCCTCTATTCGCTTTATCCCCACCCGGGAACTTGGAAGGAGGCCGGGACGATCCGGCGGGCCTTGGAGCTCAACAATCCCCTGATCGTCCGGACGCCCCTGGTCCACGGAGGCCCGCTCCCCCCGGTCCATTCCTTCATCCGGGTCGGGCCCGATAACGTCGTCCTCTCGGCGCTCAAGAAGGAGATGGGTTACGCCGAACGCGGTATCGTCGTCAGGCTCTACGAGACCTTCGGGGAAAAGACCGAGGCCCGGCTGGAGTTCCCCTGGCCGGTCGAGGCCGTCGAGACCGACCTCATCGAGCGGCCGGCCGGGGGCGGGAAGTCGCTCGGCTCGGGGACCTCGCTGTCTTTGACCCTCGAGCCTTACGAGATCAAGACCGTCAAGCTCTATATTAAACAGCAATAGCGGCGGGGAACGGGATTCTCCGGTCTCCCGGTCAGGCCATACGGAGCGCAAGAATTTGAGCGGCGATTACGTTTGGGGTTGCCTTGGCGGCGACGGCCCTGCCGCCGGCACCATCGTTTGATTTTTAGAAAAGGAATAGTGTATAAAGTATTCCCTTTTTCGGGAATTGCTGAAAGGAGTCAGCCTGTGGTAAAAAAAGCCGTCATCGCAGCGACCGCCGCCCTCTTAATCCTCGCCGTCTACGCGCCCGGATTCGCACGGGGGCAGGAATCCTCGGAAACGGAGAGCATCGTCCCCGAGCTCGACTCATTTCATGAGATCATCTATCCGATCTGGCACGAGGCCTATCCCCGCAAGGACGTCGCGGCCCTACGCGGTTTCGTCGGAGAGATCGAGACACTGGCCGGAAAAATTTATACCGCCAAACTCCCCGGCATCTTGAGGGATAAAGAGTCCAAGTGGACGTCCGGCGTCGCCGAGTTCAAGAAATCGGTCGAGGCCTATAAAACGGCGGCCGCCGGGACCGACGATCAGGCCCTTCTCGACGCGGCCGAAACTCTTCACGCCAGGTACGAGATGCTCGTCCGGGACATCCGTCCCGTCCTCAAGGAGGTCGACGAGTTTCACAAGGTCCTCTACGTCATCGTCCATAAATACCTGCCGGATAAAAAATACGGCGAGATCAAGGCCGTGGCCGCCGACCTCAGGCTCAAAGCCGAAGCCGTGACCAAGGCGACTCTCTCCAAGCGCTTGGAATCCAAAGCCGACGTCTACAAGGAAGCCGCCGGTAAGCTCCTGGAGGCGACTCGAAAGCTCGAAGAAGCTTGCGCCGCCGGGTCCGGACCGGCCATCGAGAAAGGAGTCGAGCTGGTTCACTCCCGCTACCAAGCCCTGGAGTTGATCTTCGACGGATCGGGCCGCTAAGGCCGGCCCTTTCGCTCAACCAGGATCTGGAGGATCTCGAGCTCGTCCGCGTCGAACCAGATTTTTCGGCAGGAGAGGCATTTAATGACGGGGACGAAGTACTGATAGTTGTAGGGCCGTGGCGCCATTCGGTACCCGCATCCCGGGCAGACGAACGCCGGCCGCGCTTGGGCCTCGCCGATCTTCCGGGTCCCCGTCGGATTTTCGATGAAACGCTCCTGGAAGGCGCGGGCTTTGGAGACAAGATCGGCTCCGAACGCGACCTCACGCCTGGCCAGGATCCGGTCCATCGCCCCTGAGTCGACAAGCTTCCCTCCGCAGGATGGGCACGCTTTGACGGCGACGCCCTCGTAGAACACTTCGCCGAGCGGGGTGCGGCAGCGCGGACAGGCGTTGGCTCGCTCCTCCCGGACCGGCCGGCGGCGGTTCAGGTTTCGTAGGGCGTCGCGGACGGCCGGGAATTCCCGGGCGCGGGCCTCGATGCCCTCCGCTTCGTCTTTGATCCTGACCAGCGGAGTGAAGCCGGGCTGAAATAAAAGCTCCTCGAGGCTGAACGGGCCTTCCCACAGGCCGCGCGGGGTTCGGATAAGCCAGACCTTGTCCCCGGCGTCATCCGGCCCTCTCTCCGGGGTCCCGCCGCCGCTCGCATGGAGCTCGGTCCTGGCTTTCGCCATTTCCCCGGCTTCCTCCGTGACCTGATGGATGATGTCCGCGCCGCTCTTGTGGGCCATGGCCGCCAGCAGCCTGACGCGCTTCATGACCGGAGGGTGGGTCGAGAAGAGCCGGCTCCAGAAGCCCTCGGACTCCGGCTCGGGCGCGGGGGGGACGATGAAGAGGGGGCCGTAGCTCGCCGAGAAATCGCCCACGAAGGAATTCTTGAGATGGGCCTTATAAATGGCGCGCGCCAGGGAGGCGGGATCGCGCCCCAATTCGACGGCCGCCGCGTCGGCCAGGATCTCGCGTTCCCGGCTGATGAGGGTGCTGAGCAGCTTCATGATGATCGAAGAGATGACGACGACGACATAGATGAGGATGGGGGGTCCGGCGCCCCGCCCCGAGCCGTCGCGGCCGTCTTGGGGCTCGTCGAGGTCCGGCTCGAGGGACTCGCGGAAACGCTCGAACAGGTTGGCCAGCGAACAGACCAAGGTCAGATAGAAGGCGTCCCCGCGGACGATGTGGGCCAGCTCGTGGGCGACGACGGCTTGGAGCTCGTCCCGCGCGAAATCGGCCAAGAGTCCCTCGGTCACGACGACGGCCGGGGTTCCGTCGGCCTCGATGAGAGCCAGCGAGTTTACGGCGAAGGCGGGGAGGATGTAGGGCCGGACCCGGGCGAGTCCCGCGGCGATCCTGATCTCGTCCACGGTATCGGCGAACCGGACATGATAGCGGTCGCCGGTCTCGGGGGGAGCGGCTTGAAGACGCTTGAGGATGTAAGCCGCCCCGGAACGCCGCGCGTCCCGAAAATGAAGGACGGCGATGAGGAACGAGAAGGCCAGGACGGCCAGGCCGAACTTGACCAGGAACGGTCCGGACAGGGACACGGCGCCGGTGACGAGGAGTCCGAAGCTCAAGAGAAGGGCCAGGGCGCTCAGGCCGATGGCAAAGACATAGAAGAGGAGGAGGACCGCGAACAGGCCCAACGTCTTGGCCCGTTGCGACTCCTGGATGTCGTAGAAATCCGGACGTGCGATCGGCATGACGCATTCATCGTATGCAAAACCGGGCAGCCGGTCAAACGAGTTTGTATTGACAAATTCTTCCGTTTTTTTATATAGTTTGGGCGCCTTTTTTTGTGAGGAGAATGAGCGGATGAAAAAGAAATTAGGGTGTGTTTGTCTGGCGGCCTTCTTGGTCGCGGTCCTGGCGTCCCCGAGCGCGGCGGCCCTTAAGTTAAGCCTCAAGCTCAGCGGCGGAGCGGCCATGCTTCTCGACGGAGCCGGAGACCTCGAGAAGTATCGGCTGGGCGAAAAGGCTTATGCCGACGATTGGGCGGGAGAGGATTATTCCTCCTCGACTTTCAACTGGAAAAAGCTGTCCCTGGTCCCCGAGTTCGGAGGGGAAGTCATCCTCAACCTCACCCCCAAACTGGGAGTCGGGCTCGGCGTCGGCTATGTCATCGCCAACAAGAAGGGCGACTACACCCTCAATTATAGCAGCAGCGGAAGTTACTGGTGGGGTACCGACATCGAGACAGAAACGTACACGATCAAGCACGATTTTAAGGGTTCGGCCGTCCCGATCACCTTAAATTTTCATTTCCAGACGCCGCTCTCGCCCAAGTTCAATTTCGTCGCGTACGCGGGGCTCGGCTATTACATGGCCAAGCTCAAACACAGCGGCAATGAAACGCTAAGTTACTCCTACAGCTACGACAGCTGGTACTACTACAATCAAAAAGAAACCATTGACGCGACCGCCACCACGACCGACGATGCCAAGTGCAACAAGATCGGATTTCAGGGCGGCGCCGGGCTCGAAATGCTCTTGACCCCGATGATCTCGGTCGGTTTCGAGGTTTACGGCCGGATGGTCAATTTCAACGGCTTTCACGGCGACATGAACTACCAGGGCAGCTCCCACACGCGCTATTGGCACGAGCTCCTCGGCTGGTGGTACGACGAGACGACGACCAGCTCGGACAGTGAAAAGGGCAATCTTTATTACTGGAAATGGCATTCGAACTACTACAACCATGATTATGCGACCCTGGGTATTAGCGAAAACGCGCCCTCGGGCTCGGGCGTCAATAGCGTTCGCAAAGCCTCGATCAACCTGAACCGGATCGGCGCCGTTTTCACCATCCGCTTCCATTTCGACCTGTAACGAGGACGACCTTTTCTGTTTGCCTTGACCGACGAAGGACGGCCGAGGAGGCCGTCCCCTTTTTTAGCGCGGACCCCGTCAGGAAAGGCGTAAAGGATCAGATAGGGGAGTGTAAAGATTATTATCGCCGCATCCCCCCAACGGAGTCAGAGCTTGGCATGAAACTCGCAACTTTTTGGGAAGGAGATCCGTCTTATATATTAATTGAAGCTTGGAAAGGAGCCTTTGGATGAAGAAGTTCATTCTCCTGTTTGTGGCGGTCGCAGTGCTTCTGTGCGCCCTCATCTTTTCGGCCTCCCAGGCGGCCGATCTCAGCGGCACCTGGAGCGGGAAGACCGTCGTCCCGTCCGGCGAGACGGACGAGGTGACCATGACCTTGGAGAAGGCCGAGGCGGGTTATAAGGGCAAGATCTCCGACAGCCTGGGTCTGGTGACCGAAGCCGAGATCTACGGCTTCGCCTTCAACGACAACAAAGTGACCTTCAATTTCGCCATCAACGACGGCTCCGAGATTTCGATCGAGCTGACCTTGACCGAGGGCAAGCTCGTCGGCACCTGGAGCGATCCCAGCGGCGAGTCCGGATCCCTGGAACTCGCCCAACAGAAATAGCCGAAGAAAAATCCTTCTGATCGGCATCGTCAGGAGGAGGTTTCTATGGCGAAATGGCAGTCGAATCGGGTCTGGCCGGCGCTCGCGCTTTTGGCCTTCATGCCGAGCTTCGGGTCCGGCGCGACTGATGAAAAGACGGTCGGATGAGCTCAAATGGAGCCGAGGCAAGGACGGACTCCGCATCGATCTCCCCGTCCGGAAACCCTGCGAATACGCCTTCGCGCTGAAGATTTCATTTTGATCCTTGAATCAGTAGCGTTTTCATCAGAGGAGGAGCCGTGAAACGTAAGGAATTCTTCAAGCGGGCGTTCTGCGGCGTCGCCGGCTTGGCCGCCGCGCCGGGTTTGGTCAGGCCCCAGCAAACGGATAAAACCCCGCCCCTTCCGCCGCCCAAGCGGAAAAAGTACAAGATCGATATCGAGATCTACGAAGCTCGCCCCGACACTTGGTGCCACAAGAAGGGCGACACCTTCAAGTATCCCGAAGACTGGGGGAAGATCTGTCCCTGGCTGAGAGCCAGCCTCAACGAGTTCGTCCGGATTCTCGAATACGGAGTCATCCTTCCCTGGAAATACGAAGGGACTCCCTATGAGAAGGTTATCGATCCCGACGGCGTGACGACCGAGTACGTTCGCTGCCCCGACCCGACCGCGAACCTGGTGGCCAAGATCACGCGGACTCTCATCGTCTGAAAATCGCGGGCGACCCGCCAGCGGGCGATTCTCTAGCGGACGACGCTGATCCGCACAAAAACGCCCAGTGTCCGGCCGTCCGAGCTGGCCGGATTGAGCTCGTGGGGGATGAATGTCCTTCCGGCCAGGATGCGCACTTTGTAGAGATATCCGCCCCTCCAGGGAAAACCGACCGGCGGCTGCGACTCCGGCGCCGCTTTGAGCTTTCCTTCCTCGAGCCGGACCGTTTTCCGGGTCGGCCCGACCTCCACCTCGACGGACCCGGAGACGGCGCTCGAGACCTCGACCGAGATCTCCGTCGCAGGGGCTGGCGTCCGGACGATGACGGCCGCCCGACTTTGTCCCTTGGTCCAAAATCCGCCCAGCTCGGGCCCCTGCGTATTATCGTCCTGAAAGAAGACGCGACCGCCCGGAATCTCGAACGAGCGGTCGGCGTCGAGGCCGGCCCGGAAGAACGAGAAGGCCAGGACGAACAGGGATAAGAGAAAGGCTCCGGCCGCGTGGACAAAAAGAGGCCGCGGGCCGCGGGCGGGACGTCTTCCCCGCCTCAGCCAGAGCCAGGTCGCGAACCCCAAGCCGACGAGCCAGAACGGGACCGGAAGCCAGATCCGGCCCGTCCGGTTGGAGAGGGCGGGGACGAAAGGCGTCGCGTCGAAGAAAAGGATTTTAGCCGAGGAGAGGATCTGACTGTAAGTCCCGCTCGGTCCGCCCTCTTCCGAGAGGTTGGCGTGGTACATCAGCATCGGGTTCCTCAAGCAAACGAGCGTGATCAGAACCGTGGCGGCGATCAGCGCGCCTCCCAGAATGCGGCGAGTTTTTCCGTCACGGCGGGCGAGCGCTACGGCCGCGAATCCCGCCATCACTCCCTGGACGGGAAGGAGCGGCCTGCCGGGCGGACAATAGCCTCCCCAGGGGCGGACGGCAGACTCGAAGATCGTCCACAGGAAGAACGGCGTCAGGAGCAAGAGAGTCTCGGCCCGCCGCTTCCTGGCCGCGAGGACGATCCCCGGCAGGAACAGGAGGAGGACGGGGTTGAACATGAGAATTCCCATCCTCTGATCGATAAAAATGCCTAAAAGATGGTTCCAGAACTCCAACCCTTGAGTCTTGAAAAGGCGGATTCTCAGGACGCCCTGGCCCGCCAGACTCCCATGATAGACGGCGGCGGGGGAGACGCTTCCGTAGAGCGACCAGAGCCCGGCGGCCAGGAGCAGCATCAGGACGGCGGCGGGCGCCGCGAAGATGACGGCGTCCTTCATCCTTCTTGACGAACACGTCCAGATCGATGCGATGGCCGCGAGAAAAACGACGGCGGCCAGGACGAGGTATTTGATGCCGAACCAAGGCAGAAGCCCGATCCCGGCGCCGGCCAAGCCGAGCGAGAGCGCGGATAGGTCTTTGTTCAGGACGACCTTGCGCAGGATAAAAAGCGTGATCAGGCTCACCGGAACCTCGGAGTAAATGACCTGACTATAGAATATCAAGGGGGTCGTCAGGGCGAACAGACCCCAGCCGAGGAGCGCGATCGATCGGTCCCGCACGAGGTCGAGAACGAATAGGAAGAACAGTGCGGCCAGGAGGGCGCTCAGGAGCGCGATCGGGAAGCGCGCAATCGCGATGAGGGCGCGCGGATTTCCCGTCAGCCTGCCCAGGGCGTAAAAGGGCGCGACGATCAAGGAGATCCCGGGGAAATGCCTGGAATAAATATGATCGGGCCCTTTTTTCCCGGGGGAGGCGTGCGAGTCAAGCGGGCCGGGGTAAAACTCCCGGTAAGCCTCTTCCTCATAGTCCTGGTAAAGATTAAGGTCGCCGTCGCGGGCCATACTCTTAGCGATGAGAAGATAGTGGGGCTCGTCCCCGGTGAACGGCTGGACCGGGGCCACGGCGCCGGACAGCAGAAGAGAATAAACGGCGAGGGCGATCAGGAAGAGACGAAAGGCCGTTTTCTGGGGCGGCGCGTCCAGGAAGCGGCGCCAGACGGCTTGGGCTTTGCCGAGGGCCGGGATCGAGGATGTCGCGGCGCGACGCGAGAGCCGGACGGCCTGGAGATAAAGGACGCCCGCGACGGCCAAAGGGAAAAGCCAAGGCCGGATATCGCCCAAGAAGATATGGGAGGTCAAGGGACGGAACGCCAGCAGCAACAGCGGAGATAAGGATAAAACAATCCTCAACAACATCCGACGGCCATCTTAACATCCGGTCGGGGGCGTGTAAAGCATCGCGGTCCCGGCGGCGATTAGAAGGTTCGCCGGAGGCGGAGACGGGAGAGGACATCCTTGACGAGAACCCAGTCTTCATGCCCGACCTCGCCCAAGACTCGAAGAAGTACAAGGTAGATAGCGCCGAGAGCCAGGGCGAAGGGTACGGAGATCCAGCCCGTGTATGGCCAGAGCGCTCCGGCCGGCAGGATGAACGAGGCGGCGAGGAGGATCCTCAGCAAAGTCCGGACTTCCAGGACCGGCCCGACCGTCCTTCTTAGGAAAATGACGCTTGCGGCCAGGGCCGCTCCGCAGGCGACCGTCGTGGACATGGCGGCCCCCTCCAATCCATAGCGGGGGATGAGCAGGATGTTCAGGATCGCGGCCAGGGGCAGGGCTCCGATCGCGATGGCCAAGGCGACTCTGGGGCGGCCGCTCCCGGTGATGGCCGAAGCCAGGTTGTAGAAAAGGGAGATGAAGCCGATCCCGAAGATGAGGATCCGGAGCGGGCCGGCGGCCGCCCGGAACGCGTCCGAGTAGACGATTTCGACGATGGGACGGGCGAGCCCGCTCATCATAAAACAGAGGGGGATGAGGAGGAGCAGCAGGAACCGCAAGGACTGCCTGATGTGAAGGGCCGTCCGCTCCGCGTCTCCGGCCGCGCTGGACTTCGATACGGCCGGAAGGAGCGTCAAGCTGAATGCGAACAGGACCTGGTAGGGCGCCTTGGTCAGGGAGGAGGCGGAAATATAGTAGCCGACCTCATCGGCCGACCTGACCAGGGCCTTGACGAACAGGATGTCGAGGTTCAGGAGGAGGGTCGAGGCGGCCGCGAACAGGATGAGAGGCGTCGAAAACCGGATCATCAGCGAAATCGGGAAGAAGCCGCCCGGCCGTTCCGTTTCGGATACGAACCAAGCGGCGACGGCGGTGCCGATCAGAAAGGATAGAATGTAGCCGGCGATGGCCCCGTTGATCCCGCCGCCCAGGAAGAGGATGGCCGTGACGGCCGCCACTTTCGCTGCGCCGTGGGCGATCATGGACAGGGAGTTTTTACCGAATAGGCCCACCCCGCTCAGATAGCCGATAAAGAGGGAAAAAGCCGACATGGCCAGAATGGCCAGGGAAGCGATCCGGAGCGGAGTCAGGAGACGAGGGTCATGGAAGAGGGCCGCCAGGGGAGAGGCCAAGGCTAGGAAGACGACGAAGAAGCCGCCGGCCAGGACGGACTCGAGGGCGAATCCCTTTTTGAGGATGGTTCCGGCCCGGTCCGGGCATTCGGCGACGTACTTGGTGACCGTGTCGCGGACGCCTCGGGCCAGGAAGACTTCGAAAACGGCCAGGATGGATAAAACAACGCCGAACAAGCCGTAATCGGCCGGGCCGAGGGTCCGGGCGACCAGGATATGGACGGCATAGCTCGAGCCGACCAGGACGGACTGGCCGAGGATCAGATAGACCGTATCTCTGAACATTATCGCCCTATCCTTCTAACCGTCTAACCGTCGAGGGGCTGCGATCCCGTTTAAAAAATCACGGCGGCCAGGTAGATGAGGCTCAGCACCGCGACGACGGCGGCCACATAATAAGCCCCCCGGGAGCGCTGATCGGCTTCGGATTGGCTGTTGGCCTGGGATGCCCGTCGTATGATGAGCGGGCAGAGGACCAGGGCGTTCAAGGCCAGGGGGATGACCAGGAACCAAGACATCTCCAGCCAGAGCTTGGCCTGCAAAGTTTGGTGGAGGGCCGTCGTGAACCGCTCCCAGCCGGCCAGTTGTCCAAGGCTCCTCTGGGCCGTGCGGTAGAGGTCGAATCCGCGCATCAGGAACAGCATGGCGTCGCCGATTATGAGGAGAATGACTCCCAGCCGGGCCGTATAGGCCAGATGTTCGGGGCTTCGCTTTTTCATGTCGCTCGACATCAGACGGCTGTGGATCGAACCGAAGGCGACGTAAATCAGGAAGCCGAAGTTGAGCCAGGCCGCGAACCTCAACCAGGAGGTGGGCGGGAGATAGAAGATCAAATACAGGCAGGACAGGATGCCCAGGACGGGGAAGAGATGGTTCCGGAATACGGAGAAACCTATGGCCGCCGCGGCCAGGACAATGATCTTAGTAATCGGCGACCCCGGGATGAAGAAGATCATGGCCACGGCCAGGGCGGCGAACATGAGGCCGCTCCAGAGCCAACCGCTCGGCACCTTAAACGGCCGGGGTCTCGTCGGGTCGGTCTTGCGCAGGACGATGATCCCGGCGCAGACCAGGATGAAGGCGAACAGCGTTCCGATGTTGGTCAGGTCGACCATCTCGTCGATACTGGCCACGGCCGCGAACACGGCCACGAATATGCCCGTCAGGATGGTGGCGACATGGGGAGTCCGGAAGCGCTTGTGAACCCGGCTGAAGGTCTTGGGAAGGAGGCCGTCCCGGGACATGCTGAAGAAAATACGGGGTTGGCCCAGCTGGAAGATGAGCAGGACGGCCGTATGGGCGATGACCGAACCGAAAGCCACGATGCCGACCGCCCAGCCCAAATTGGGCGCCGCGTGCTGGAGGGCCATGGTCAGGGGCTCGGCCTGTTCGGTGGCCAGCTTGAGCTTGAGTTCGGGATGGGAGATCAGGCCGGTGAAAACGGCCGAGACGACGATGTAGAAGATCGTGCAGACGATGAGCGATCCGATGATGCCGATGGGAAGGTCGCGTTTGGGGTCCCGTGTCTCCTCGGCCACGGTCGAGACGGCGTCGAAACCGATATAGGCGAAAAAGACGATGGCCGCCCCGGCGCTGATGCCCGCCCAGCCGTTGGGGGCGAACGGCGTCCAGTTGGCCGGCTTGACCCAGAAAAAGCCGATGATGATGAAGAAGGTCAGGACGGTGATCTTGATCCCGACCATGATGGCGTTGAAGCGGGCGCTCTCCCGGATTCCCCAGACCAGGATGATGGTGATGACGGTCACGATCCCGACGGCCAGCAAATTGAAAATGATGGGGAAGCCGAAGACGTGGGGGGCGTTGCGGTAGACGATCTTGACCCCGGCCGAGTCCACGATTTTGGCCGCGGTCCGATAGTCCATCGACAGCCAGTCGGGGACGATGATGTTGAACCCTTTGAGAAAGGTCTTGAAGTAGTTGGCCCAGGAGATGGCCACGGCGATGTTGCCCACCGCGTACTCGATGATCAGGTCCCAGCCGATGATCCAGGCCACGATCTCGCCCAGCGTCGCGTAGGAATAGGTATAGGCCGAGCCGGAGATGGGCACGATCGAGGTGAACTCGGCGTAGCAGAGGGCCGTGAAGCTGCAGACGATGGCCGTGATGACGAAGGAGACCATCAAGGCCGGTCCGGCGCCCGGCCGGTAGGCGTCGCCGGCCGCGGCCGTCCCGATCGTGGCGAAAATGCCGGCGCCGATGATGGCGCCGATCCCGAACAGGATCAGCTGGAACGGGCCCAGGACCCGTTTGAGCTGATACTCGGGGCGTTCGGAGTCCTCCATGCACTGGTCCAGGGTTTTGGTCCGGAACAGCTTGCTCCTGGAAAACATCTTGGGTTTGGTGAAAGCCTCGCCCAGCGTCTTTTTCATCGGCACTCCCTGCAAAATATTTCCACGAATTCCGCCGCGGCGCGTCGTCCGCTCGGTTCGAGTATCATACGATACCAAAAAAAGCGGGAAATTGGCAATACATTATCGTCGCGTCTTTGGACCGAATTCCCGAGTCCGGGCTTGGCGACGTCCCAAACGGGCTTTCGCTTGACAGGGAGGAGAAAATCAATATAAGATAAAACATTAAGGAATTGAGTCGGGAATAGGAGGATCGCTTGAAAAAAATCGTTGTCTTTTCCGTGGTCGGCCTTGCGCTCTGGGCGGCTATCGTTTCAATGGCGGGGCGGGGACAGGCCTCCCAGGTCAGGCCCGAGACCGGATTCGGTCAGGTTCCGCTCTATTTTATCGCCAACCAAGGGCAGGCGGACCCGGAAGCTCTCTTCTACGCCAAGACGCCCGAGTACACGCTGTGGCTGACTCGACAGGGGCTCCGGTTCGACCAAACCGGGATGACGTTTCCGGGCGCCCGGTCCGATGCCGAAGTATCGGCGTTGGACCCGACGGATTATATCGTAAGCTACTTCTACGGACGAGATGAGCGGGACTGGCATACCGGGATCCCGACCTCGAAGGCGGCCCTTTATAAAGGGCTCTACGAGGGGATCGACCTCAAGCTCTACGGCACCGGTAAGGTTGTGGAGTACGACTGGATCGTCAAGGCCGGCGCCGATCCGACCTTGATCCGGTTCGGGTATGCGGCAGACACGGTGACGAGGCTGGATGGGAACGGGAATCTTGTGGTCAAGACCGACAAGGGGGAGATCCAGCACCGGAAGCCGACGGCTTATCAGGTCATCCAGGGGCGGAAAGCGGACGTTGCGATAAACTTTATTCCGATTAGCGACGGCGTTTACGGCTTCAAGCTGGGGCCGTATGACAGGAATTGCGAGCTTGTCATCGACCCCCTGGTCCTCGTCTTTTCGAGCTTCCTGGGCGGGCGAGACTACGATGAGGCGAATTCCGTCGCCGTGGACGCATCCGGAGCCGTCTATGTTGCGGGCTACACGGACAGCATGGATTTTCCCCCTGTCAGGGCCCAATTTCCCAGAGGGGACGCGTTCATCACCAAGTTCTCTCCGGACGGCAAGCAATTGGTCTATTCCGCCTTCTTCCCCGTCGGCTTCGGGATGATGATCCTGAGAAATAACGCCGGGAATCAAGGCGTCTTTGCCAAGGCGGGCTCCGCGGGCAGGGGCGCTCTCAATTCCTTCTTGGTGGTTATTATGTCCGAGGGAGGGGGAGCCGGCCGATTCACGGTCGATCCCTCGGGGGCCGCTTTCCTCGTCGGCAGCACCAGCAGCGAACATTTTCCCGTCAAAAACGCTTATCAGGATACCTACGGCGGCGGATGGCAGGACGGCTTCTTCCTCAAGCTGGCTCCCAACGGAAAAAGCCTGGTCTTCTCGTCCTATTATGGCGGCACGGGAGAGGAAACCCTGTCGGCCGTTGCTCTGGATTCCCAGGGAACAATTTACCTGGGAGGAGGGGTGAGCACCTTCGGATTTATTGCTGATAGTCCCGTCAATAGGCCGGCTATCGGAGGAAACGGCGATATCTTCATCTCGAAGTTTGAGCCCAACGGAAAGAACAAGATTTATTCCAAGAAGTTCGGCCTGTCCGGCCGGATGAATAATATTGCCGACTTGGCTGTCGACAGCGCGGGAGCCGTCTACGCCGTCGGCACGACGGCGGACCTGAATTTCCCGGTCAAGAACGCCATTCAGAAAAAATACGGGGGCGGATGGATGGATGCTTTCATCGTCAAACTGGCTCCGGCCGGGGACTCCTTCATCTATGCCAGCTACCTAGGGGGACCCAACATGGACTCCGGAACCGGGGTAGCTGTTGACGGCAAGGGCGCCGCCTATCTGACGGGCTATACCTTCGGGAACTTCCCCGTTAAAAACGCGTTTAGGAAAACCCGAAAGGGCGGGATTGATGCCTTCCTGACTAAGATCGCCCCGGACGGAAAAGATTTCGTCTACTCGACGTATTTGGGAGGGGAAGGCTGGGACACTCCTTACGACCTCGCGGTCGACGCGGAGGGAAGGGCCTACGTGGCGGGGGAGACCTACAGCCAGTATTTCCCGGTCAAGGACGCCTATAAAAGCGTCAGGACCGGGACGACCGACGGTTTCCTGACCGTGTTCACGCCGGACGGGAGGAGCCTCGTCCTTTCAACGTTCTTCGGGGGATCCTACTCGGACGCCATTTCCGGGTTGGCGATCGACGGCAAGGGCGGGATCTATCTGGCCGGCTATACGAACAGCCGGGACATTCCTCTCTTGAATCCGTACCAGGCCGGCTACGCGGGCGGCTACTGGGACGGCTTCGTCACGAAGCTTATGAAGTAAGGTTTTTTCTTTTGAAAGATTATTCGTATTCGATCACAGCCCCGTTGAATCTTACGTAAATGTTTCCTGAATGGAAGAACAGCCTGATAGAATAGCTGTAGTTCTGATTGTCGACTTTGTTATTCTTTGTGATCAAAACCTCGGCATATTTTCTTACGTTTGAAGGCGAGACCGCTTGCGTTGTCATGCTGGCTAAGGCTCCATTCCCCCCCGTGGCCAATTTACGGCGGGTGAGAACGGCATCAAAAAAGTCATTCGAGTGCGTGCCGTTGACCGTGTAGTAAACCGTCAACTTTTTGATGATGGCCCCCTGAGGCAGATATACGGGGGCGACGGCCTCGAAGACTCCTGTAGCGCCGGTATCAAAATTGAATTCGTCGTCCGTGCCGGACCACATCAGCACGGCCATCTGGTCCCAATTGATGGGCCTAAAGGTTCCGGGGCTGATCGAAAGGTATTTCGTTGTAGCTTGAGCGAAAAGGCCGCACCCCAGGGCCGCGGTCAAGACGGCTAAAAAAGAAATTCCCAGTACAGTCGCCAGCTTTTTCATGGTCTTCCTCCTTGAAATTCCAGTCCTCCAGTCAACAGACGGTTCCAATCCAAAGTCATTTTGGATTCGCGTTTGCGCGCCACTGGGCATAAACATACTTGCGATCGATCATTCGCCCCAGGGCCAACGGAAGAGGATTTCTTCGTTCGGAGAATCCCAAGTCCCGATAGTAGACGTCCAACTGTCTATTCCTACGGTCGTACATAACCGAGACAACATCATGGTGCTTCTGAAGCTCTCTCACCATCATGGCGCCGACGCCTCTTGGCGCAGCGGAATGGCGTGCGATCAGGAAAATATAGGGGCCATCCTTGCTGTAACGCCGGTCGCAAAGCAGCTTGTGGGCCAGCCATTCGTGAAACCATATTTTCATCGGGATTCCCGTCGGCGGGCGCCATTTGGTTTTTTTCCAAAACACTTCCATGAAGCCCACGACCCCCTGTTGGTGCTCCAGAACGACAAAAATATTCAATTCCGGCTTTTCGCTCCACAGATGTTGGAGTCGCGCGGCATCGTATGACCACTCGAATGCCTCGATCGCCATATCGACGATACACGGAAGGTCGGAATGCCGCGCCCAGCGCAATCCCTCGCCTTCATTCTTGACCCATCCGGATCCCTCCGAACGGAGAGCCGCTTCGGCCTTGTTGACGTCGGGAACCGTCATTATCGCGGCCTCCCGGACGTCAAGAAGCGCTTGACCAATTCAACGATCTTTTGGACATCATCGTCCGACAGGTTTTGATGCAAGGGCAGGTTGAGCGTACTCTCGCTGACCCACTCCGAGTTCGGCAATTCGCAGCGGGCGCCGTAATACTTCACCAGATGCAGGGGGAAATAGCGAAAGGTCGCGTACACGCCGTTGTCCGCCAAATACTGTGCCAGCGCGTCCCTGCCCTTTGACAGCTGGACCCAGTACAGATAATACGATGCCGTCGTATCCGGCAGCGGCTCGGGCGGGCAGACGAGACCCGGTTCCCGGGCGAGTTCGCGCTGATAGTATTCCCAGATTTGCTTGCGCCGCGCGATGAAACCGGGCAGCTTTTTCAATTGGACCCGTCCGATCGCCGCCATGACGTCGTTCGAAATAAAGCGTCCGGAGGTGGACGCCAATTCATACTCCCACCACCGCGTTTCCTTTTGCCCCAGGGCATCCTTGCCCGACGTCGTCTTGGGGGCAAGCCCTAAGTAGCGGTAAATCTTCGCTCGCTGGAGCGCTTCCTCATCGCGCAGGTAGAGCGCGCCGCCATCCGTCATCACCAAAATCTTCATGGCATCGAAACTGAAGAATCCCGCATCGCCGAGCGTCCCGCACATCTTGCCTTTGTAGGAAGAACTGATCGCGTTGGCGCTGTCTTCGACAATGGCGATGCCCTCCTTGCAGGCGGCGCGAATATCATCCATCGGGCCGGGATGCCCGCCGTAGTGCAGAATGATCACGGCCTTCGTCTGCTTGGTCGTCAACCGCTCAATCTCGCCGGGGAGGATGTTGAGGGTCCGCGGATCGACATCGGCAAACACCGGCCTGGCGCCCAGATCAATCACCGCGTTGGCGCAGGCCACGAAATTGACGGTTGAGATGATGACTTCGTCGCCGGGACCGATGCCCAGGGCGCGCAGCGCCACGTAAATGGCCGCCGTGCAATTGTTGAGCAGCAGGACTTGGGGCACGCGCAGATGCGCCGCGAATTCGCGCTCAAATTCGTCGCTCTGCTTGGCCTTGCCGACCCACTTGGTCTTGAATACTTCCGCGACGGCTTGGAGCTCTTCCTCCCCCAGCGTGTTCGAGAAAATCTGGATCATGGCCATCCTCCAAACTCCTTCGGCCTACTCATAACGCGCCGCTTCACGCGCCGTGATTCCATAACGGCGGAACAAGGCCTTAATATCGTTGTTCGATATGCGGCGAATGGACCGGTAGTCTCGCCGCCGCCGCAGCATCACCGGCGCCATTCGGAATGCGTCAAGATGGATCTTGAAAAGAAGCCTCAAGCCGCGGCCCAGGGAAGAGTGTTCACGATATTTCGCCAGCGAACCCCGCCCTTTGCGCGCCGCCCAGACTTGACAGCCGTAACGGTAGGCCGCGAAGAAACTGGCGATCAGCATTCGAATTGGAAAGTATTTCAAACACAGATAGATGCGGTTGCGCTCGACATGATAGGCCTTGAAATCGGAATAGGTCCCGGCCGCGCTTGAATGAGCATGGTAGGCGATCGCCCTCGGCGTGTAGATGCATTTCCATCCGGCCAACTGATGCCGCCAGCCCATATCGGTCTCATCCGCATAGATGAAAAAATCGGGATCGTAGAGACCGATATCGTTCAACATTTCTCGGCGGTACAGGCAACAGCAATCGTTGGCGCAGAAAACTTCCTCCAAGTCGTTGTAGCGATCCGGCGGCTGCAAGCGCCCCCTCCCGACGGACAGCCCGTCTCGATAGATCACCAAGCCGGCCACTTCGATCTTAGCCGGGTCGTCCCAGAGAAGAATTTTGCTGGCGCACGAGCCGTAGTCTTCGAGGAGTTGAATGGACCGCACCATTTCTTCGAGGCAGCGTTCGTCAAGATAGGCATCGTTATTGAGCAATGCCACGTATTCGCTTGTCGTGGCTTCAATCCCGACGTTGCAGGCAATGCCCCAACCGGCATTGGTATCGTTTTCGATGACCCTCACTTGAGGAAACCGCGTTCGGACCGCCTCGAGCGATCCGTCCCTGGATCGATTATCGACGACCACTGCCTTAAAATTGGGGTAAGTTTGACGTTCAAGCGATTGGAGACATTTCAGAATCTTGTCCCCCCCGTTGTAATTGACGATAATGACGGCTACGTGCCCCTCTTGCGAAACGGGTCCGTCTCTAGGTCCTATCTGGAGCATTCTGTCGTGTCAGCCACTCTTTTCTAATTCACCCCTCCACCGCTCCGAGCGCCGAATCTCTCTTGCTGATCACGATGGAATAATATTGCCAGCCGCGCGCCGATGTCAAGGTCCGCCGATTCGGCGGCCGTTCAAGTCATTCGTAGACGATCCGGGCGCCGTGGAAACGGACCCGGTCGTGTTTGATGTAATTGAATTTGACGAGGAGGCTGTAGGAGTAGCGGCGGTTATCCACCAGGCCGTTGTCGATCGTCGCGTCTTCGAGCGTTTTCCGGGTCGGATCGATCTTGAGACCCCGGCTGGTGACTTCGGCCATCTTCTGGACCAGCCCGCTCGCCATGTTCTGACGGACCAGAGTCACCCAGAGCTCCTGAGCCTGGGCGCAGCCCCGGTCCATGTAATGCACGACCAGGGACTTGATCCGCGCCCGGTCGGGAAGAAAAAGCGGCGCATAGCTTTCCTCATCGTAGCGGTTTGCGAAATCGAGGTTGAGGAAGTAGAACTCCGTCTGGGTCCCGAACCAGTCCAAGTCGGCGGCGGCACGGGAAGCCGGCCTGAGGGCGCTCGGGGAAACGGACAGGGACTGGACGGTCGTCTGAGCATAGCCGGGCCTGAACGTCCCGCTTAGAATCACGGCACAAGCCAGGACAACTAAAACGGTTTTATAATCGAACTTCAATTTAATTCCTCATAATCCTATAAACACTATAGTAATAGTATAGAATAGCCAGGAGTTTGTCAATGCATCTTAATTTATCCGCCCGGTTCAATTCGCTGTTTTATCCGCCGGCGGCTGGCGTGAGTTTGAATTCTTCTCTAAACCTATCATCCCACTTTGCGTTAATATAAATAGGAGCCAAGACTCAGTCATTGACCGGACTTGGGGGTCGAAGGCATGTCTATCTTCCTCATTCCCTTATTGATCGGCTTTCTTTTCAACTGGGCCAGCGCTTTCACGGATTTCTATGCGCGCCGTTTAGGCGAGAGAGGCGGCCGCGCGGCCACCTTTGTCCTGCGGAATATCCTGGGCATTCCCGTCTGGGTCATCGGCCTGATACTGGCCTTTCGAAAACCCGCCCCTCATCTCTACGCTCTAAATCCTGCGATCCAAATCTTGGGCTGGGTCTTGATTGCCATTGGTTTGATTCCGATGATCTGGGGGCTTGCCCTGCTGGGCATGAGGTCTTTTCGACCCACCTCCCAGGACAAGCTCGTGATCAAAAGCATCTATAATCACACCCGACATCCGATTTACTCCGGTTTCCTCCTCATAATACTCAGCGGCGCCATCCTCCATCCCACCGTTCCGGCTCTCGTCGCCTGCGGTCTTTGCGTGGGCT
This sequence comes from Candidatus Aminicenantota bacterium, assembly GCA_963702005.1. GTDB lineage: Bacteria > Acidobacteriota > Aminicenantia > Aminicenantales > JAFGBC01 > JAFGBC01. The sequence goes on along the minus strand of OY969696.1, from coordinate 3,166,161 downwards.
ACGTCTTTGTCCAGGCGCGTCTGGAAGAAGTCGACCTCGTGCGCCGCATCCCATCCTATCGTGATTACATGTCCCGCATCCCTCGCTTTTTCCCTCGTCTCTGGAAGGGGTGACCCTCCAGCGAGTGGCCAATTAGCCCCTTCCGAGAGACGAGGGGAGAAAATATCATCACGATAATCATCCAAGGCGGTGATTGTCAGATCCCTCCGCCCGACCTATTCTGAACCGAAGAGAGCAATATCACGAACGCAGCCGAATGTGAACATCAGGGAGTAGGGGGCAACCTCTCCGCCCGGCAGGTCGGCGCAGAGTTGGCAAGGAAAATCCTATTGTCGGGAATGAGGAGTCGTCGTTCGGAATCCTTCAATAGACGGGAGGCTTTCATGCATGCTTTATCGTCGAATTCTTTCGGATGGATTGGCCAGAAGCTCTTCGCGAGCCGTCGGAGCAAGAGGCCGCCTTCGGGCTTCCGCTTGGGAATCGGCCTCATGGCCTTGCTGGCGGCGCTCTTCGGAATGGGGGCGGGATCCCAGCCGGAGCGGGCGGCCTGGGAGGGGACCTGGCATGACGCGCTGGTAGAGCGCTGGAATATCCCCGGAGCCGACCATGCGCTCTGTGTGGACGCCAACGGCCTTCCGCGCCTTGCCTACACGGCGCAAAGCAACGACACCTACCGTTATGCCGCCTGGACCGGCAGTGCCTGGAAGTTCTCGAAAATAGCAAATGACCCCGGCTGGGGCTCCGACGGGGTTCATACCATCTCGATGGCCCTCGCGGCCTCCGGAACGCCGCACGTGGCTTACTTCGACGCCGCCGCCAAGCGGCTCATGTACGCCGTTTATAACGGCGCGACGTGGTCCAACCAGGTCGTCGACGGCAACCAGAAGTTCCAGTGCGGCGAGCAAAACGCCATCGCGCTTGACAGCCAGAACCGGCCCCACATCTTCTATACCGTGTTCTACGATGACACGCTTGAGGTGGGATTAAGATACGCCTCCTTGAACGGAAAGGCCTGGGTCATCACGGACGTCAGCACCGGCGGGCCCTACGATAAAGTGGAAGACAGCGCGGCGGTATCGCTCGCCATAGATGGCGCCGGACGGGCTCACGCGGCCTACGTCTGCGGGGACGAACGGATCATCATCGACGGATGGTATGCAGACATCGTGAGGTATGCGACGTCGACCAACGGAGCCGTCTGGAGCAAGACGAACGTCGATGCCATCAAGCCCTACAACTGCTACCACGGAGCGACTTACCTGAGACTCGACGCCGCAGGCAACCCTCACGTAGCCGCCACCCTCTTGGTGGACGGCGTCAACAATGCTCTCCGCTACGCGAGCTTCTCCGCGGGCGGCTGGTCGAAGGTCGCTTCGATCGCCAAGGGCGTGCCGGGCCAATTAGGTTTCATGTTGAGCGGCGACGGCCGGCCTGCCGCGGCCTACGGCGACATGTCCTTAAACCTGGTCTTCGGGGCGCAGGTGGGAAAAGCCTGGGTCACGGAGAAGGTCAAGAAGACCGGGACCACCGGCTCCGGCGACTGCCGCCTGGCGCTCGGCCCGGACGGGCGCGCCTTCCTCTCGTATTATTATATCAATCCCACGCTCAACGAGGCAGAGCTGAGGCTGGCCCAGGCGGCCCCTGGTTTGTGGCCCGGGGTCCCGCTCCCCTCCGCCCTGGACCAGTCCGGCGCCTGGCAGACCGGCGGCTCGCAGTCCTGGCTCGGGCAGACGTCCGAGACGCACGACGGCGTGGACGCGGCGCGGCCGGACATCCTCGGTCACAACCAGTCAAGCTGGCTGTCGATCTCCGTCCAGGGCCCCGCGAAGATCTCATTCTGGTGGAAGACCTCATCCGAGAAGGGGGACAAGCTCGGCTTTTATGTGGATGCGACGGCCAAAGCAACCCTCAGCGGCATCAGCGTCTGGAAGCCGAAGACCTTCGATATCGGCGCCGGCGATCACGTCGTGAAGTGGGAGTTCAAGCGCAACGCAAGCGGCTCGGCGGGCCTGGACACCGGATTCGTGGATCAGGTGAAGATCACCAACTAGGCCTCGGGATCGGAGCTATCTAATATTTTATGGTGGCGTAATCTGAATACGACCACCAATCGCCCGAGCTTTGACTCTCTCCGGTGACATAAACATTGCCCGAGCCGTCCACGGCAATGGCGTGTGCCGCATCATGGCCGTTGCCCGGCCCACAATACTTTTTCAGCCAAAGCTGTTTGCCGTTTGGGCTGTACATGATGGTGACATAGTCGCAATCGGAGTAGCTTGAACCTTTGCTCCATCCCGTGACATAGACATTGCCCGAGCCGTCTACGGCCACATCGCTCGGGCGGTCATCGCGTTGGGTCGGCCCGTCGTACCTTTGGACCCAGAGCTGTCGGCCGTTTGTGTCGTACTTGATGGTGGCATAGTCGCAGCTGGCGCCCGAACGCTGGCTCGTCCCGCTGACAGAGACGTTGCCCGAGCCGTCCACGGCAATGAAGCATGTCGGTTCGGTGGAAGCATTGGATTGTTTTTTTTGCGGCCCAAAGTACCTTTGGACCCAGAGCTGTTTGCCGTTTGGGTTAATCTTGATGGTTGTCAAGTCGTTATTGTCGCCTGAACCCGGGCTCTCTCCGGTGACATAGACGTTGCCCGCACTGTCGACCGCGATGGCAGATGCAAAACCATCGCCTCCATTCGGCCCTTTATATTTGCTGACCCAGAGCTCGTCGCCGTTTGTGCTGTACTTGATGGTAACGTAGACGTAATCGCCGCCTGAACGCGCGCTATATCCGGTGACATAGACGTTGCCCGAGCCGTCTATGGCGATGGCCGTTGCATGGGAATCTGCATATTGACCGCTTTCTATGGACCCGATAAATCTTTTGACCCAGAGCTGTTTGCCGTTGCGGTCGTACTTGATAGTGGCGTAGTCATCATAGGATTGCGGGTCCGAGCTGCTCCCGGTGACATAGACATTGCCCTTGGCGTCTACGGCAATGGCACAAGCCTGATCTTTGGACTGATCATAACGATCCCCATAAGGCCCGTTATATCTTTGGACCCAAAGCTCTTTGCCGTTTGCACGAAAGCTTTACAGGCTGCCCCGTGGCTTGCCACGGGGTGGAATGTATGCCTTGCCGAGGGGGTGATAAGGGGGACCGGAAAGTCCCCCTTATCCACAAAGGCCCTTGCTCGGGAGTGTGGTAAAGTATATGGGTGACGCTGAAACGGACGAGTCATTCGGTCTACGACACGTCCTACCATCTGGTCTGGTGTCCGAAGTACCGGAAGAAGATTTTCGAGCGGGTGGAAGTCCGGGAACGAGCGAAACAGATCGTGGGAGAGATTTGCGAATCGTACGATATTGAAATCATCGAGATGGAAATTACCGAAGATCATATTCATTTGCTAGTATCATTTCCGCCATCGCGATCGATCGGGGAGGTCGTCAGGATCATAAAGAGCATGAGTGGGAGGGGGTTGTTTCGCGAGTTTGCGGGCTTGAAAAAGAAGCTGTGGGGCGGGGAAGTGTGGGAGGACGGATATTTCGCAAGGACGGTCGGAGACCGGATGACGAGGGATGTGATCGCGAAGTACATCGTCAGTCACCGAGAACTGGAGCAAGGGCCTGCGCAGCTGGCCTTGAAGCTGCGCTCCTAATGCCCCGCGGCTTGCCGCGGGGATCTTTACTATACTTGATAGTGGCATAGTCAGACTTCGCGCCCATGCTATATCCGGTGACATAAACATTGCCTGAGCCGTCCACGGCAATGGCGCTTGGCTCATCCCAGCCGTTAAGCCGCCCATTATACCTTGCTGCCCAAAGCTGTTTGCCGTTCGTATCGTACTTGACGGTGGCATAGTCGTCCCTTCCATCGGTGCCGTCTGCTTTCCCGTAATAGATACTGTAGTATCCGCTCGATCCGGTAACATAGACATTGCCATTGGCGTCCACGGCAATGGCTTTAGCGCAATCTTCGGCCTGATCCGGCCCGTCGTACCGCGCCACCCACTTTTCCGCGGGCGCGAGGCTACGCCCCTCTCCCCAGGGGATCAGCAGCGTGACTCCTAATAGGATTAAGGCCACGCAGAGACCACCCCTCTTCTTCATCTCGATCATCCCGCTCCTTATTAAAGCGTCGCCCAGGCTTCCTATTTTCCCTTGGTAAATACTTGTATACAATTATTTGTCACATCAACTACATATACTTTACCGGAGATATCGACAGTTATACCCAAAGGAAATCGAAATTGTCCGTTTCCTGAGCCTAATGAACCCCACGTGGTGATAAATTTGCCGCTGCTGCTGAATTTCTGGATACGGTCGTTGAGATCAGCTACATATACATTACCGGAGCTATCGACAGTTATGCCTTCAGGCCCATCAAATTGTCCGTTTCCTGTGCCGGATGAACCCCATTTGGTGATAAATGCGCCGGTGCTGCTGAATTTCTGGATGCGGTTGTTGCCCCAATCAGCTACATAGACGTTGCCGGAGTTATCGGTGGTTATACCATCAGGGCCATTAAATTGACCGTTCCCTGTGCCATCGGAACCCCATTGGGCTAAATATGCGCCGCTGCTGTCGAATTTCTGGATGCGGCTGTTGCCGGCATCACCTACATAGACGTTGCCGGAGTTATCGACATTTATAGCATCAGGCCACCAAAATTGACCATTCCCTTTGCCATAGGAACCCCACTGGATTAAATATGCGCCACTGCTGCTGAATTTCTGGATGCGGTTGTTGCCGGCATCAGCTACATAGACGTTATCGGAGCTGTCGATGGTTATGCCGGTAGGAGCATTCAATTGACCGTTCCCTGTGCCAGAAGAGCCCCACTTGGCGAGAAATGTGCCGGTGCTGTTGAACTTTTGGATGCGATTATTTCCAGTATCGGCTACATAAATATTTTGCGAACTATCGTGCGCTATTTCTTGTGGACTATAAAATTCGCTATTTCCAATTACCCAGGGCGAACCCCACTTGGCGATGAAAACATGGGCGCTGTTGAATTTCTGGATGCGGTTGTTGCCGGGATCAGCTACAAAGACGTTACCGGATTTATCGACGGCTATACCCCAAGGAGCCATAAATTGACCGTTCCCTGTGCCTGATGAACCCCACTGGGCTAAATATTTGCCGCTGCCGCTGAATTTCTGGATGCGGTCATTGCCGCGATCAGCGACATAGACGTTACCGGAGGCGTCGACAGTTATCCCAAAGGGCTGATTAAATTGTCCGTTCCCCGTGCCTGATGAACCCCACGTGATGAGATTTACGCCGTTAAGGTTGAATTTCTGAATGCGCTGATTGCCCGTATCAGCCACATACACGTTACCGGAGTTATCGATAGTTATACCCATAGGAGCTTGAAGTCCCTTACTTCCTGTGCCCCATGAACCCCACTGGGCTAAATATACGCCGCTGCTGCTGAATTTCTGGATGCGGTTGTTGAAGGTATCAGCTACATAGACGTTACCGGAGATATCAGTGGTTATACCGCGAGGCCAATTAAATTGTCCGTTTTCTCTGCCATAGGAACCCCACTTGGCGATAAATTTGCCGCTGCTGCTGAATTTCTGGATGCGGTCGTTGTTGCAATCAGTGACATAGACGTTACCGGATTTATCGACGGCTATACCGCAAAGAAAATTAAATTGTCCGTTTCCCGTGCCATAGGAACCCCACTTGGCGATAAATTTGCCGCTGCTGCTGAATTTCTGAATGCGGTCGTTGTAGGTATCAGCGACATAGACGATACCGGATTTATCGACGGCTACTACGCGAGGACCGGACAATTCTCCGTTGCCGCCACCGACAAAAACGCCCCATTTCCTCAAAAATGTATAGCTTCCGGCGGTGGCTGACGCCTCAAGTGAGGTTCTTGAAGAAGAATTTCTTACGTGCCGGCGCTGAACTTCATTGTGGTCTAGCAGGAATTCCAGGAGCAAGACGTCTCTGCCGGAAGAACGATGTTTTATCCTTTCTTGTGATACTAAGGTAGCGGAGACGCTCATAATAAGCATCAAGCCGATGAAAATAAAGAGGACTACATTTTTACGATTCATGACTTTGCTCCTTTTCCGAATTACAGTTAGTATACAACGATCGGAAAATAAAATGTATAAGAATTTGCTTTTTCCGCAGCGCGGTGAATGGCCGCTCCGTGCTATAAATCTCCCCTCCTCACGGACCGAGCCAACTCTTCGCCGACCGGCCCGGCGGAGAGGTTGCCTCCTAATCCTTGACGTTCATATTCGGCTGCGTTCATCGTGTTGCCCGCTTCGGTTGTCATAATAGGGTGGGCGGAGGGATCTAACAATCACCGCCCTGGATGATTATCGTGATGATTTCTTCTCATATCGTCTCTCGGAGAGGGCTAATTGCCCACTCGCCGTAGGGTCACCCCTTGACCCGTTCGGCTGACGGTGGAAAGTCGCGAATAAATTGCCCGATACTTCAACTTGTATACCTCCGCATACCCTGCCTTGACGTGGCGAGGGGAATGGCTATAAAATAAAATAAGTAAATTATTCGGGAGTTAAGGAGGATTGCATGAAAAGGCTTCTCATCCCAGCTTCGCTCGGTCTGTTGCTCCTGGTCGCGGCGCTCTCGACGGCGCGGCCGGGACAAACGCCCCCGGTCCAAGCCGAGCCCGGCTTCGGCGACATCCCGCTCTATTTCATCGCCAACCAGGGGCAAACCGATGCCGAGGCGCTGTTCTACGCCAGGACGCCGGCCTACACGCTCTGGCTGACCCGGCGCGCGCTGCTCTTCGACGGGGCACGGATGATCCTCGAGAACGTCCGGCCGGGTGTGGAGGTCCGGGCCGTCGACCCGGCGGATTACTATGTGAGCTATTTCGACGGCCGGAACGAAGCGGACTGGCACACCGGCATCCCGACGTCGCGGGGCGTTCTCTACCGCGGTGTCTATGAGGGCGTCGACCTCAAGGTCTTTGGGACCGCGAAGACGGTCGAATACGACTGGATCGTCCGGCCCGGCTCCGATCCGGATCAGATCCGGTTCGGCTATGAGGGGGACGTCCAGGCCCGCCTTGATCGGGACGGCGGGATTGTCGTCAAATCCGCCGCGGGCGAGCTCGAGCATCGGAAGCCGCGCGCGTATCAAATCGTCGACGGAACTCGCGTCGAGGTCGAAGCGGCATTCCGGCCCTTGGACGGCGGCGGTTACGGATTCGAAGTGGGCCCTTACGATCGAGGCCGCGAGCTCGTGATCGATCCGCTTGTCCTGGTCTTTTCGACCTACCTGGGCGGCCGGACGATGGACGACGCATGGGGAGTCGGCATCGACCCGAGCGGCGCGGTCTATGTCACGGGATACACGGACAGCATCGATTTCCCGCCCTATAAAGCCCAGAAGCCGCGAATGGACGTCTTCATCACCAAGCTCTCGCCTGACGGTAAAAGCCTGGTTTATTCGGCGTTTTTCCCGGTCGGTTTCTGGGGATTCTACCTGGCCGGGGGCGGGACCGGGCGCGCCTTGGCCGAGCCGGCCCCCCTTCCGAACAGGCCGGTCAACGGCCCCGCCATCGCAATCTTCGCGGGCTCCGGCGCCGCGCGCTTCAAAGTCGACCCGTCGGGCGCTGCCTATCTCTGCGGCTCCACCGATAACGAGCATTTCCCCGTCAAGAACGCCTACCAGCCGACCTACGGCGGCGGATGGCAGGACGGCTACTTTCTCAAGCTGGCCCCCAACGGAAAAAGCCTGGTCTTTTCCTCGTACCTCGGCGGCTCGTTTCAGGAATCCCTAGCGGCCCTGGCGGTCGACGCCAAGGGCGCTCTCTACCTGGCGGGGCAAAAGGGGAATGTGGCCATCTCTCCGCGCGTCAACCGGGGCATCATCGGCGGCGGGGGAGACGTCTATATCGTGAAGCTCGAGGCCGATGGAAAGACCAAGGTCTACGAGAAGGATCTGAAACTGTCCGGATGGTTCTTCGATTCGCTTTCGGGCCTGACGGTCGACGCCGTCGGCGCCGTCTACGCGGTCGGTTCGACCGGCACCCTGAATCTGCCGGTCAAGAATGCGTTCCAGAAAAAGTACGGCGGCGACTGGACCGATGCGTTCATCTTCAAGCTGGCGCCGTCCGGAGACGAGTTCGAATACTGCAGTTACCTGGGCGGTCGCAACATGGATTTCGGCGGCTCGGTCGCGGTCGACGGCCAGGGCGCGGCCTATATGACGGGCTACACCTACGGCACCATCCCGGTCAAGAACGCTTTCCGCAAGAACCGGACAGGGGCGGCCGACGCCTTCTTGGCCAAGGTCAGCCCGGACGGGAAGACCCTTGTCTATGCGACCTACCTGGGAGGGGAAGGCGATGACATTCCGTTTGACCTCAAGGTCGACGCCGACGGGCGCGCCTATGTCGTGGGCGAGACGAGCAGCGTCTATTTCCCTGTCAAGGACGCCATCAAGGCCGCCAAGTCGGGGACCTGGGACGGTTTTCTGACCGCCTTCTCGCGGGACGGGCGGAGCCTGTACTTTTCCACGCTGTTCGGAGGGTCCTATTCGGACGCGCTTTCGGGACTGGCGCTGGATGCCCAGGGCGGGATTTTCCTGACGGGCTTCACGAACAGCATCGACCTGCCCGTCCTCAACCCGTACCAGGCCGGGAACGCCGGCGGCTACACGGACGCTTTAGTCGCGAAGCTTAAGAAGGATTGAACCGGATCTACGTCGTCTCCGTCCATACCATCGTCACGGACGCCGTCCGGGAGGCCATCGTCACCTCGGCCCGAGAAAACAACCCTGCTCTATCTTGACCCGTTCGCCGACACTAAGCCCAGCCTTGCAGTACTTCTATGATGGCGGAACGCAAGCCCCGCAAGCCATTTTTTTATTCTTTCTCCTCATGGCTGCCTCGGTTTCTTGAACCACCCTTCTATCCGCGCCTATGAGCGCACTGTAGTATCCGGTCTCGGCTCCTAAACCTCATAGAGAACGCGACTCTCGCGAGTCCGTTAAGTACTGCTCTAGGCAGCCGAGGGATTCATCCTGTCTGGGATATAGGTCCTGTTCTCGGTCAGGATTCGATAGACGATGGTCAGGAGCCGGCGGGCCACCGCTATCTTGGCCGCGTTCGGGCCCTTCCTTTTGGCCAGCCGGCTGTAGAGAGTCCGAAGCCCAAGGTCTTTTTTGATCGCCGGATAGACCGCTTCCAGGGCCGCCCATCTCAGCCAAGCGTTCCCCTGTTTGGTGATGTGTCCGTGAACCGTCCGCTCTCCCGAGGAGTAGGTCGAAGGGATCACCCCGGCGTAGGAATGAAGATCCGCCGGCCTGGAAAATCGCCGGACGTCGGCGATCTCGACCGCCACCAAGACCGACAACGTCGTAGCAAACCCCGGCACGCTGTCGATGCGAGAGGCTTCCTCGATCTCGCCATACAGGACACGAACGAGTCCGTCCGACTTCCTGATATGAGCTTGGGCCTCCTTGTATCCCTGGAGCAGGTCGTCCAAAACCATTTTGTCCTGGCCCTCCAGCGACAACCTGGTCAAAAACTCCAACCCCCTCGTCCTGAAGAGTCCCCCTTCCCGCTTTTCCACTTCCAGCCGGACTTCCTCTTTCTGCTGAGCTAAAAGCGCCCGGATCTTGTTCTTGACTTCCGTTTGCTTGCGCGTCCAATAAGCCCGTATCCTCATCACCCGTTGCGCCCGCCGGTTCCTCTCCTCCCTTTGATAGATCTCTGGAATCAGCCCTGCCCGCAGAAGCATGGCCAGCGTCCTCGAATCGCGCTTGTCCGTCTTGATCCGGGCATGCGCAATCGCTTTCACCTGAAGCGCATTCGCCATCTTCACCTCGCCGCCCAGTTCCCGGAGGAGATCCGCCATAACGTACGACGACCGGCCAGCCTCTATTACAGCCGTAAACGGATGGTATCCTTCCAGGAATCGTCCCAGCTCTTTCCTCAGGTTGAGCACTCGACCGTTTCTCAGCTCCCGGCCATCCTCGTCCAAGACGGTCATCACCGAGACTTGCTTGTGATGGTCTACGCCTATAAAATACATCACTCATGGAAGCCCTGAGTACTGCAAGGCTGCCGCGCACCTCCTTATGAGATTCTTATTCATCGAGTAATGTATCACAGCGTTACTCGTCAGGGAGGTGCGTTCCGCTATCATGTTACCTCATACTAAGCCGGAAACGGCTTAGTATGGGTGTCGAGGGGTTGACATGGCGAAGGGAATGGCGATAAAATTCTAAAAAAGAAAAATTTTTCAGGAATTAAGGAGGATCGCATGAAAAAGCTTATCATCCCAGCTTCGCTCGGTCTATTGCTCCTGGTCGCGGCGCTCTCGACGGCGCGGCCGGGACAGACGCTCCCGGTCCAAGCCGAGCCCGGCTTCGGCGATGTCCCGCTCTATTTCATCGCCAACCAGGGGCAGACCGATGCCGAGACCCTTTATTACGCCAAGACGCCGGCCTACACGCTCCGGCTGACCCGGCGCGAGCTGCTCTTCGACGGGGCACGGATGATCCTCGAGAACGTCCGGCCGGGTGTGGAGGTCCGGGCTGTCGACCCGGCGGACTATTATGTGAGCTATTTCGACGGACGGGACGAGACGGACTGGCACACCGGCATCCCGACGTCGCGGGGCGTTTTCTACCGCGGTGTCTATGAGGGTGTCGACCTCAAGGTCTTTGGGACCGCGAAGACGGTCGAGTACGACTGGATCGTCCGGCCCGGCTCCGATCCGGGTCAGATCCGGTTCGGCTATGAGGGGAACGTCCAGGCCCGCCTCGATCGGGACGGCGGGATTGTCGTCAAATCCGCCGCGGGCGAGCTCGAGCACCAGAAGCCGCGCGCTTATCAGGTCGTCGACGGAACTCACGTCGAGGTCGAGGCGGCGTTCCGGCCCCTGAGCGGCGGCGCTTACGGTTTCGAATTGGGCCCCTATGATCGGGGCCGCGAGCTCGTGATCGATCCGTTAGTCCTCGTCTTTTCGACCTACCTTGGCGGCCGAACCATGGACAACGCTTGGGGGATCGGCATCGACCCGAGCGGCGCGGTCTATGTCACGGGATACACGGACAGCATCGATTTTCCCCCTAACAAAGCCCATAAGCCGCGCATAGACGCCTACATCACCAAGCTTGCGCCGGACGGCAAGAGCCTGGTGTATTCGGCATTTTTCCCGGCCGGGTTCTGGGGATTTATCGGGGCCGCGAGCAAGACCGAAAGCGTCCTGGCCGATCCGGTCGCGCTTCGGAGCAGGCCGCTCAACGGCGTTAACATCGACACCTTCTTGCACTCCGGCGCGGCGCTCTTCAAAGTCGACCCGTCGGGCGCCGCCTACCTCGGGGGGATGACTGACAACGAGCATTTCCCCGTCAAAAACGCCTACCAGCCGAAATACGGCGGCGGATGGATGGATGGCTTCTTCTTCAAGCTGGCCCCCAACGGAAAAAGCCTGGTCTTTTCCTCGTACCTCGGCGGCCCGTTTCAGGAATCCGTAGAGGCCCTGGCGGTCGACGCCAAGGGCGCTCTCTACCTGGGGGGGCTAAAGGGCAATGGCGGGTTCAGGGGTCCTGTCAACCGGGGCGTCATCGGCGGCGGGGCAGACATCTTTATCCTGAAGCTCGAGGCCGATGGGAAGACCAAGGTCTACGAGAACGATCTTGGCCTGTCCGGATGGTTCTACAATTCGATTGCGGACTTGAAGGTCGACGCCGCCGGGGCCGTCTACGCGATCGGGTCGACGGGCACCTTGAACCTGCAGGTCAAGAACGCGTTCCAGAAAAAGTACGGCGGCGGCTTTACCGACGCGTACATCCTCAAGTTGGCGCCGTCCGGAGGCGATCTCGAATACTGCAGCTACCTGGGTGGTCCCAATATGGAGTTCGGCTGCTCGGTCGCGGTCGACGGCCAAGGCGCGGCCTATATAACGGGATACACCTACGGCACCATCCCGGTCAAGAACGCTTTCCGCAAGAACCGGTCGGGAGCCGCCGACGCCTTCTTAGCCAAGGTCGGTCCGGACGGGAAGACCCTCGTCTATGCGACCTACCTGGGAGGGGAAGGCGAGGAGATTCCGTTTGACCTCAAGGTCGACGCCGACGGGCGCGCCTATGTCGTGGGCGAGACGAGCAGCGTCTATTTCCCGGTCAAAAACGCCATCAAGGCCGCTAAGTCGGGGACCTGGGACGGTTTTCTGACCGCCTTCTCGCGGGACGGGCGGAGCCTGTACTTTTCCACGCTCTTCGGAGGGTCCTATTCGGACGCGCTTTCGGGACTAGAGCTGGATGCCCAGGGCGGGATTTTCCTGACGGGCTTCACGAACAGCATCGACCTGCCCGTCCTCAACCCGTACCAGGCCGGGAACGCCGGCGGCTACACGGACGCTTTCGTCGCGAAGCTCAAAATAAATTGAACTGGATTTAAGTCTAGCTTGACTTCGTCCCGGGAATCGGGAAGAATCCTAGTTGCTTTTCCGTCCCTCGCCTTCGGCGCGCCCGTAGCTCAGTGGATAGAGCAATGGACTTCGAATCCGATTGGCCACAATTATCATCTCATGATCACGGGGAGTATAAGTCAGCTGTAATTTGGGCGGCGCAGGAAGGTTTATTTCCTGATAATCGCGCCTTGGCCGTCCCGAGGATTTCTTGACACCCCCGCACGGCCGGGAATATCATGAATTAATGTCCCTCCAGCTCCGAATATCGACATGGATAGGCATTCTCGTTTTCTTCTCCTTCGCGCCGGCCAGCCAAGTGAGCTCGTTGCGCGTTACAAACAATAGCGACACGGTGAACGGGGACACATCAAGTCCGGACGCACTGGTCAACGACCCGGGGCCTGATGGAATCTCGCTCCGGGAAGCTATGCTCGCGGCCAATGCCGCGGTGGAATCCCTTTCGATCAGCTTCGATCCGTCTTTGAAGGGCGCCACCATCTCCGTCTCCGACGGGTTGCCGGCTTTGACAAAGGGTGGTCTGAAAATCAACGGCGATATCGACAACGACGGCAAGCCGGATATCACCCTCGATGGCAGACAGGGAACGGCCCATGATTGTTTTTGGATCACGGCTTCCGACGTCACGATCGCCGGATTCACGATCCGGGATATCGAATGGACCGGGATTACGGTCGCGGCTTTCGCCGAAGATGGCGTGTCGCGGGTAGAACGGGTGACCCTTCTCGGAAACACGATCACCGTCGGATGGTCGGGAATCTCTATCGCTGCTTCGGGTTCGAACCGGGTCGTCAATCACATCGATGTCCTCCAGAACCGCCTTGTCAACAACGGGAGTTGGGGCATCACCATCGACACCGCGATAGGTACCTCGACCAACTCCAACAACCGGATCGCCAACATCACCATCCGGGGTAATCTGATTTCCAATAACAGCAACAACACCGGAGCCATCTTCGCCTCCGCGACCCGGCCGAACGCGACAAACAACGTCATCTCCGATCTGGAGATTTTGGACAACACGATCCGGGGTCACAAGGGCACGTCCATCCTTATCTCCGGCGCCAACTGCTCCAAATCCCAGGGAAACCGAATCGAAAGCCTCTTCATCAGGAACAATTATATTCAGAACCCCGAGGGTGACTGTGGGATCGAGGTCCTCGGCGGCGTGGGAAAGGACGCCAAGGATAATCACGTCTCTCACGCGACCATCGAGGGAAATATCGTTGTAAAAGGATCGATCATGCTGGTCGGCGGCTCCATGTCCGGCCACGACAATGGCATCGACGATGTCCTCATCAACCGGAACAAGATCCTGAATTGCGTCTTCAACGGCTTTCAGATTCAGGGCGCATCCTTTAAGGCCAAGAATAACACGGTCGAAAAGATCAAGTTTGCCAATAACCTGATCGCCCGAAACGACGGAGCGGGCATGGTTTTGCTGGGCGGATTCGATAACAGCGACAATAATATCGTAAGGGACGTTACGCTTCTGAACAACACCTTGGTCGAGAACGGGAAAACCACGGATTGGGCGGGCGGCATCAACATCGAAAACAATAACAACAGTTTCGGAAACGTCGTTTCCGGCATCAAAATCGCCAACACCATCCTTTGGAAAAACCGGAATAACGACCGGATCGTCGGTTCCAAAAGGCCGGCCCTGGTCCGAAATTGTATCCTCGGAGACGCGCGATATCGGGGGAGCAACGGGAACTTTTATCTGTCGCCCCAGTTTGTCGCTCCGGCGCAGACGGATTACAGTCTCCACGCCACCTCTCCTGCGATCGACATGGGGGCGACGAGCGGAACGGATCCGGGGGCATTCGATCTGGCCGGATATCCCCGGGGCGCGGACGGGAACGGCGATGGCACGGCTGTAACGGATATCGGCGCCTATGAGAGACAGAAGGGGGGCGTGCGTTTCCACAAGCTCACGATCGCTGCGAATACGCACGGGCGCACCGATCTCGGGGCTGGCGTCTTTTATGTCCCGGCCGGAACCCAGCTCACCCTGAGCGCCCTCCCTAAAGCCGGCTGCAAGTTTCGGAATTGGAGCGGCAGCATCTCCAGCCTTCAGAATCCTTTGAAGATAACGATGAACGGTCCCAAGACGATCACCGCCAATTTCGAGATTGTCGCCCTCTATAGTCATTGGATACCCCCTCCAACGCCCTCACGCCCACAGCGCCCTTGATCTCCAATATTATTAAGGAAAAGAGGGGAGGGATGCTGACCTCAGAAGCTGATTGTGACTAAATTGTGACTGTTCCCCTGGCAGTCAAGAGGTCGTGGGTTCAAGTCCCATCAGCTCCACCACCCCAGATTCCCGTTTTCCCCTATCCCCTCCCGTTAAATTAAGCGGAGTCGAAGCCTACAGGCTTGCGAAATTCTGGATTCTTATATTTTCTTGTCAGGTTTGGTAAAATCCTTAAAAGCGAGTTGTCGAACAGGCTCGCGGCCGAAATAACTTACTAGAGGAGGACTCCGTTGGTCAAAAACAAAGTCGTGATCATCACCGGAGCGGCCGGAGGAATCGGCTCGGCCACGGCCCGTCGCCTGGGCCGAGAGGGGGCCGTCCTTATTCTTGCGGACATCCGCAAAGAACCTCTCGATTCTCTGGAAAATGAGTTGAAAAAAGAGGGGATCGAGGCTCAGGGGATCGAGCACGACGTGACGGATCCCGAGTCCTGGCGGACGATGGTCGAAAAGGTCCTCGAGCGCTATGGTCGAATCGATATCCTGGTCAATAACGCGGGCGTCGTCCATCCCGGGGGGGCCGAGACCATCCCCTGGCCGAAAATTCACCAGCAGATTTCCGTCAACTTCATGGGGAATATCCATGGCTGCCGATCTGTTTTGCCCGTCATGAAGAAACAGAACTCCGGGAAGATCATCAATGTGGCTTCCCTGGGCGGAATCGTTCCCATGCCCGGCGAAGCCGTCTATAGCGCCACCAAGGCGGCCATCCGGGGTTATTCTTTTTCCCTGGCGGCCGAGCTGAAGGAAACCGGGATTCGAGTGACCGTGGTCTGTCCTGATTCCGTGGAAACGGCCCAGCTGCGCTATGAGCTTCTTCATGACGAGGCCGTGCTCTCCTTCATCGGAGAGGCGATGAAACCCGAAAAGGTGGCTTCGGCGATCCTCAGGGCCGCAGACAGCAAGAAACCGGAGATCGTGGTGCCTTCGGGCATGGGTGTTTTGGCCCGGACGGTCATGGCCTTTCCCAGAATATTCTTTGTTGTAATGCCGGTCTTGAAAAGAATCG
Organism: Candidatus Aminicenantota bacterium; assembly: GCA_963702005.1. Taxonomy (GTDB): domain Bacteria; phylum Acidobacteriota; class Aminicenantia; order Aminicenantales; family JAFGBC01; genus JAFGBC01. The sequence goes on along the minus strand of OY969696.1, from coordinate 3,150,456 downwards.
GTTCAAAAAATATTATTAAGCGAAGGAAAAAAGCGGACGCTGAACAATAAACACCCGGCCAAAACAACCCCAATATTCCGGCCGCTCCAAGCAGGTAAACCTCAAGAATCCTAGTTGCTTTTCCGTCCCTCGCCTCCGGCGCGCCCGTAGCTCAGTGGATAGAGCAATGGACTTCGAATCCGATCCGGCCGGTTTCCCTAACCTCTTCAAAATAAAGTAATAGTCAGTCTTATCTACAATTTATGAATTATTTCTAGGTATACGGAGGTATACCAAAGTATATGGAAATATACCGAGGACAGTCACAATTTGGGCACAATTGATCATCCTATTATCAAGGGAAGCTGGAGTCTATCATCTTTCAGTCGGTCCAGGAGGGTTTTTCGCCCCAAGTATACTCTTCTTGGCCGTTCCGAGGATTTCTTGACATCGACGCGCGGCCGAGAGTAGCATCATCTCGGGATGGAAGGCATAAATTCCGAGCTTTAAGGAGAGGATGAACAGGTGCCGAATAAATGGAAATTCATAAAAAAAATTGTGGTTTTCATTTTCCTTCTTGCTGCATCCCTGCAAGCCTATGCAACAGATTATTATATCGCCGCTAATGGCAACGATCACAACAACGGCACTTCATCAAAGACGCCATTCAAAACAATTGCTAAACTTAATACGATCGCATTGAGACCAGGAGATAATATATTATTTAAGCGCGGCGATACATTTCGTGGGCAGTTGAATATTAAGCAGTCCGGCACTGCCTCACAGCCCATCATCATCACCTCTTATGGCAATGGCGCTTTACCTGTAATCAGCGGCAGTGAATATGTCAACAACTGGTCACTACACAAAGGCAAGATTTATAAAGCTGCCTTGAAGATAAATCCCGTAATGGTTTTTTATAACAGTACGCTGTGCCTGCCCGCGCGCTATCCCAACAGTGGCTTTTTAACGATTGACAAGGCCAACGGCAAAAAGGGCTTTTACGATGCGGAATTAACGCAAACGAAGGGATACTGGAACGGCGCCACACTTCACAACCGCATGGTACGCTGGCAATATGGCGAACACGAAGTGGAGTCATTTGCCGATGGCAATATCACCATGACCAACCCGATAGAATATGATTTTACAAACGGCTGGGGCTATTTCTTAAGCAATAAAATGGAAGCCTTAGATACGGCCGGTGAATTTTATTTCAATCCATCACAACAAGAACTCTACCTGTGGTCAGCTTCTTTGCCTTCAAACAGTTCATCAGAAGCTTCCGTATACGAGTATGGAATTAATATAGAGCACGTAAGCTATATCCACATCAGCCATATCAGTTTCAGGCACCAGCAGGTCAATGGAGTGAATGCGGATTACGGTTATACCGATATTTCTATCCAGCAATGCCGTTTCAATGCGATCTATTCAAAAGCTATATTTCTTCAGAGCGTTGATAATGTTCTCATTAAAAATAATATCATTACGGATATTTGCGGAATGGGGATAAGTACATGGGATTGTAAGAATATCATTGTTCAGAACAATACATTAAAGCGTATCGGCTTATATGCAGGCAGGGCCACCAAAGATGAGATTGGCTATTACGCTATGCAGATCGAAGGCGATATCGATAATGGAAATATCAGTTTTAATAGCCTGGATAGCATCGGCTATTGTGGTTTGAAATATTCAAAGAATACACGGATTGAAAATAATCTGATAAATAAGTTTTGCCTGACCACCGACGATGGCGCCGCCATTTATACCTGGAGTAATAACGACCATATCAACCGTAATGGGACAGGCTGCGTTATCCGCAATAATGTTATCCAAAATGGAATCGGGAATTATCAGGCTACGCCGGACAAAACTGGTGGTGCGGACGGGATCTATATGGACGATGGCAGCGGCAATGCTCTTATCCAGAATAATACCGTCGTCAATTGCGCGGCCGCGGGCATTTTTCTGCACAACAGTATCAACAATACGATCAACGGAAATACGCTATTTAACTGCCAAGGCGGATCGATATTAATGAGCCAGGATAGTATTAGCACGACTCCCGTATCAAACAATACGATTGTGAAAAATATATTATATTCTGTGGATGAAGATAGTTATCCCTTGATGCTTACCAATTGGGAGAACAGGAATTTGGATTTCGCGACTTATGCCGGTAACTATTATTGCAGCCCCTACAATGAATTATCTATTTCTACAATAAGCCAAAAGAACAAAGTCAACCGCTATCTCTTGTATACGGTCAGTCAGTGGAAGGCCCTAAAAGATGCGAGCGCCAAGTCCAGCCATGTCAGCTGGAATGCTTATTCCGTGATAGATATAGAAAGCGGCAACCTCATTGTGAATGGAGATTTTAATTCTAATATAGACGGCTGGGCGTGCTGGTCGCCCACCAATACTTGCACTTCATCCTGGGGTATCAACGATCAATTAAACAATGGAAGCTGGCACCTGCACTGTTATGATGGCGTCGCCTGCAATAATCATAACTATTTTGGCCTAGAGGCGGGGCAAGCATACGAACTCTCATTCAGCACGATTGCTCTGGCGCCCGGCACAGTGGACGTGCAAACAAGGGACGCAACAACCTATGGGAATTTAGAAATGCATAAAACCGTCTTTGTCGATTCAAAACGAAAAGACCATAGGATAATTTTTACGCCCACTTACAGGACTGACCCTGCTCGCATAGATTATGATGTCAACGCGAATGCGCCGGATTACTGGCTGGATAATATCTGCCTACAGAAAGTCAAAGTCTTGTACGATGACCCATTGAAGCGTAATTTGATATTTATCAATAAAACAAATTCAACAAAGAAATTTGCCCTGCAGCGAACCTTATACGACCTGGATGATCATGCTGTCAGCGGCAGCATCACCCTTCCTCCGTATTCTTCAAAGATACTGCTGAAGAAATAACAAACAAGATCCTTGGATACCCCCTCCAGCGTCCTTGCGCCGGTACAGCCCCTCATCCCCCTGCATTATCAATAAGAAGTAGGGGAGGCTCTTCCCCGGCTGATGCATCCTGTGACCAAATTGTGACTATTATATTCTTGAGGAAAGGGCGGCGAAGGCAGACCCCTCCCCGTTGAAATACCCTCGGGTTTTGCATATGATGCTCGTTCCGGCGCCCCGTCGCCAAGATGGCACGACCGGCGCGCATTCCGGTCAAGGAGGGTCTCGATGATGAGCCTGAGAGAGCGTTCAAGATGATCCTGGCGAAACCCGAAATTCTCCGGCAGATCCATGAGGGCAGGATCCGGATAGAGCCCTATGACGAGGCTGCCGTCGGCCCCGCGTCGATCGATCTGACGTTGGATAACAAGTTGCGCGTCTTCAATAGCGACCAGCACATCACGAGGGCCGACATAGACTACAAAACTCTGGCCAAGCTCATGGACATCACTGACGGCTATCTATTGGAGCCGGGTGAGCTGGTGCTCGGGATCACGAAGGAGAGGATCACTCTCCCCGGGGACGTGTGCGGCTGGCTGAATTCGCGCTCGAGATTCGCCCGGATCGGGCTCATGAGCCATATCGCGGCCCCGTTCCTGGCTCCGGGGATCTCGAACAGGCAGATCCTGGAGATCTACAACGCCGGACGGAATAAGATAAGGCTGACGCCGGGAATGCGGATCTGTCACGTCGTTCTTCAGGAATGCAAAGGCACCGCGATATACACCGGGGCCTGGAAAGACCAGGAGCTGTGATGTGCGGGAGCGTTGAGGTACGGTATTTTCATCCCTGATCATCGCGGCGGCCAGGATCATAAGCACGCCCCCCTAAAGACGGCATCGCTCCAGAAGGATATTTTGGTCGAATTGTGACTTCTATTTCAGGACCGCATTCAAGCCGTGGCTTCGGGGAGTTGCCCTTCGCAAGGCTCAGGACTACCCTTATATAGTCCCGGCGCTTCGCCTGTACTCATGGAGCCGTGCTAACGGCCCGTGAGTGCAGCCTGATGACTGGAGGTAGAAGGGGTTGACTTCATCCCGGGAATCGGGAAGAATCCTATTGATTTTACGTGCGTCGCCTCCGGCGCGCCCGTAGCTCAGTGGATAGAGCGATGGACTTCGAATCCGATCCGGCCGGTTTCCCTAACCTCCTCATTATAAAGTAATAGTCAGTCTTTTCTACAATTTATGACTTGTTTCTAGGTATACGGAGGTGTACCAAATTATATGGAAATATACCGGGGATAGTCACAATTTGGTCACAAGTTGGTCTCTCTGCCAACGGTATTCCTAAAGGGCTAGACGGCCATGATCCGGAAGGCCTATGAGGTGAACCCGATGCCCTGTCCCAAATGTAGCGGCCGAATGAAGGTTGCTGCCTTTATCCCCGAGTATGCCGCCGGGGACCGGATCATCGGACACTTGAAGTTGCCGTTCGTGGCGGAGAAGCCCCCCGGCGTCCCGTGTCTTTGAGCGGGTTACGCTACTACGGGCCGAGGCGCCAGACGATCACGCAGTCGGATCTCTGCCTTTCTGCCGGTTCCATAATCATTTATGCACTGCATCAGAAACTTTTCCCTGTTCCTTGAGGAGCTTTAAGGCCTTAGATAAATTGTCAATATCTTTCTTATCAGTTTCTTTTTGCTTCTCTAATTGTGTCAATATCTTGTTGACATATTCTTGATCGCGTTTCTTAGGGTGTATTCCTAACTCATCCGGTTTCCCAAATTCTGCGGGTGTTAGATATTTGCCACGGTTCTCTTTTTCTTTTTCGACTTCCGGAATGATCGGATGAGCCTTGGCATAAGCATCCTGCCGTATTCCCGTTACTTGCCAGGATACCTCCAAGCCGGGCGTGCCTCCGGCGATTTTGAACTTATTGTTTGAGATCTTCTCCGCAATATGAAGGTCGGGGGCGGGCCCACCAATGGGAGTGAGCTGGTAGCGAAAATCGCGGTTCAAAGCCTCAAAATAATCAGGAAGATTCACCCAAGCTTCGCCCGCTTTATCCAAGGCGACAACTCCGTCGTATACGTTTTTCATATCAGGGCTTTCTACAAATGAATGGTAGAGGTATTTATTTTCAGGATCCAAGGGATGGTCGATTTTGAAACTCCCCGAATATTTTGTGAGTGTGCCATAAACATCAAGGTTCCAAAAATCAGCATTATCTGCACGTAAATTTCCCCGCACCACAACCCAGCCAAAGAACAATCCTGCCACGGCCGGACCAGGACCACCAGCTCTGTTAATAGCTGCTATCGTAGGTCTATCGGTCCAGGCTGCAGCTGAGTTTTCAAAAATCGCAGCTGTACCAAGCTCCCCACGGTTTTCCACTCGGAGCGCGGGAGACTCGTTATTTACATCTCCATTTATGAAGGTCCCGGCGTTACCATTACCTATTTTATACCCATAAATTGAGCTCCCTTCGCCATCTGCATAGCCACGGACTGCAGCGCTTGAGCCGGTGCTGCTGCCAAGCACACCATTTCCTAAACCACTTGAAGTTCCATAAACAGCGGGAAATATGTTATTTGGATTTTCAATCTGAAAATAGCCAGCAGCTCCTTTCCCCGAGGTCCAAGCTTGAAATGCCGGGCTCCAATTATCTCTATTGTAGCAGGTGAATATTCCAGCCCGACCGATTCCTGCGGTTGAGGAAATGAGCGCATTCGCATCGCTATCGGGATTGAATACCGCGAATTGGCCTGCCGGCCCCCGTCCATAAGTTTCTGATCGAAGTGTCACAAATATATTTTTATTTGACGAAGTGACAAAATGCCCGGCCGAACTCCCGCGCCCTTGGGTCTCGGATAAAAGCGTGTCTCCAAAGGTATTCACGTTTGATGTCAAAAATTGCGCCGCAGGTCCCAACCCGTTTGTTATCGCCATGATAGCCGAACTCTTGTTGGCTTCATTTTTAATGGTGAAATACGCAGCGGTGCCCAGACCCTTCGTGTCCGCTTTGAAGGTGCTAGTAAGATTCTTTGCGTCTTCAATAGAAAAATAGCCCGCAGGGCCTTTGCATAAGCTAAAGATGCTAAATGCAACGTCATCACTGCAGATTTGACCCTTATAGGGAAGCCTAAGATCCTGTCCGCTTGCTGTGTTGCCGTAGGGGATAAAAAGCAAAAAAATGAAAAGTACCGAAGCTTTCTTGATCATTTTTGCCTCCTGTGCAAATATGTCAACTAAAGCCATGCCCTCCGCTCTAGAGGTGGGGAAGCCTTGGAGTTGGGATAACGGGGATGCTTCACCTTCTTTTCCGTAATAGTTTAACGGAAATCCATTTTATGCTGTGTCAGCCGAGTGGGTGTTTACACACAGAATGAATTTCCCCTAAATGATCGAATACATCACAACGCAATGAGATGTCAAGTAAGTTTGGGACTGATCATTGACCTGCCCCCCTCAAATCGGTCCAGTATAATGCAAAAGCGCTTGGATACCCCCTCCAACGCCCTCGCGTAGGCCGCGGGCGTCCCACAGCCCCCCGTCAAGGCGGGGCGTCGAGAATTTAAGAGAAAAGTTTTTTTGTTAGGGCGGCCAGGTTCTTGGCGTGGGCTTCGCAACAGTCGAGCGACCTCTTGTCGGGCCGGCCGACCGAGACAGGGCCATAATGGTCGAACCTGTGATCCCCCTGGACGACCATGCCGTGAATGAGGAGCGCCTGGAGGATATCGAGGACGGTCGTCTCGTTGCCCCCTCCGATGTTGGCCGAAGAGGTGAAAGCCCCGCCGACCTTCCCCCGGAGCTTCCCGTGGAACTTGACGCTCTCGTCGAGAAGCTTCTTCATCTCCCAGGCCATGGAGCCGTAATAAGTTGGGGATCCGAGGACGATGCAGTCGTAGCCGAGGAGATCAGCCGGGGCTGTGTCCGCTACCGTTTTCAGGTCCACCTCGAGGCCTTGCGACTCGAGCACCTCGGCGATCCGGGCGGCCATCTTCTTGGTATTTCCCGTCCTTGAATAATAGGAAACGAGGGCTTTAGGCATCGGATTCCTCCTGGGACGCTGCCGATTATGGCTTAGGAAGGAAGCCAAGTCAAACCGACGAGTGCCGGCAAATCGTTTACTTTTTGTCGTGTCGAACGCTGAAACGCTTCCAATACGGCCTAAGCGGTGGTTCTCAGCCATCAGACCGGGGTTCGAATCCCCGTAGCGCTGCCAGCCTTAAGTTCCTTTCTTCCCCTGATTTCCCTTGGGTTTGGCTTGTTTCCTTTTATGCACCATTAGTCCGAAGTAGGCGAGTTTTAGCACAATCTGTTACACCGGCGTTACACGGGGAGAGGTCTGTCCTGAAAGATACGAGGGACTTAAAATCCCTCGGGGCGTAAGCTCCATGCCGGTTCGAGTCCGGCCCTCGGCATTCTCTTTGCCTCTTATATCTCTGATACGATTGACTTATCGCTGACAGAACAATTTAGGCCAAGACAGGCGTAAGCAGAAAAAATTGGTCTGTTTTGGCATGGCTTCGTCCCTGGAACGTCCCTGGAATTCTGGAAAGTCATGTCGCTTTCTCGATGCCCAAGATGCCGGCTGTTGTCAGCAAAAGGGGGGTTTTGATGGGAACCATCAAGGTGGGGGCTCTCCCCAGCCGGCTCAAGAAAGCCATATGCATTGTATCATATTTCTGAAAATTCAAGAGTTCTTCTTGATGAGACAGGCGGAAACCTGAATCTCCGCTGAGAAAATTTTATCTTTATGAAGTGTGCGTAGACGAAAATATTGCCCGAAGTCAATAAGGAAGACCTTGCGATATATCACAGAAGAGCCTATTATTTCCTATAAGATTTAGGAGGGTTCCATGAGCGCGCTAGCCATAACAATGACTTCGACAGTAGCAGGCGTCATACTTGGCGGGATCATAGGATTCTTCATTTCGCATCACTTCTATAAAAAAGATGAAAAGCTGGTAAATGAAATGAAAAACGCAATCAAAAGAATAGGGCATCTGTCAAGTCAGGCCAAGAGCGTTTGCGCAAGTCTCGATTCGTTAGAAACTGATTTAAAAAGCGGGAAAATTGGAGCAAATAGCGCAGAGTCGGTACTGAAGCCTATCAAGAAGAACATGGAAGCACTTAACGGGGAACTCGAAGCAATTTATAACGAATATGTAAAGAGATAACGATGGAATGAAGAACAAGTCGGAAGAATTTGTCTTTCATATCTGCCAAGAAACATTTCTGTCTTTATGGAGCCATGCCAATCCCCCTAGGGAAAACGGGAAAGAACTCTGCGACATTCTTATAGTCTGTGAACCCGATATCGTTGTCTTTAGCGTGAAGGAAATCAACGTAACGGAAGGTGAGGATATTCAGATAGACTGGAAGCGCTGGAATCGCAAGGCCATAGAGGAGTCCGCCAAACAGGTTTACGGAGCGGAACGATGGCTTAAGAAGGCCAGTCATCTAATAAAAAGTAACGGGAGTCGAGAATTAAGGCTTCCGGCTGAACATGAGCGGAAATTCCATCGTGTGGTCGTCGCTTTGGGTAGCAAAGATAAGGTCCCCATGATATACGGAGATCTTGGAAAAGGATTCGTTCATGTTCTGGATGAGATGTCTTTTAGCATAATCCTTCGAGAGCTCGATACGATATTAGATTTTATCAGTTACCTCTCAGCAAAAGAGGAGTTTTATATGGCCGGCAAAGAAACGCCTTTTTTGGCAGGAGAAGAAAACCTCTTGGCACTCTACTTGCACTCAGGGAAAAAGCTTCCGGCGAATTATGATGTTGTCCATATAGAAGGTGGGTTATGGGATTCTTTTGCGAAAAAGCCAGAATATCAGAGGAAAATAGAAGAAGATAAGATAAGCTATTTATGGGACGATGTAATTGAAGATATTGCAAAAGACGTATTGAAGGGAAATCTTGAATTCAGCAGTTCGCCAGACGATGGAGACATTATTCTTAGGACCATGGCCCGAGAAGATAGATTTAGCCGAAGAATCCTTGGGAAATTGTTCCGTGAATTCATTCTTCTGTCCTCACAGAACAAGGTGAGGGCTCGAATGTTACGTTCTCCCTCTGGCATAATTTATGTCTTGCTCGCCTTGCCTCATACCATTGAAAGGAAATATAGACGTGCCGAGCTCGGAGTGCGTTGTTTTATAGCGAGAGGTTTGAATTTGGACTGCAAGACGATTGTCGGAATTGCCACGGAACAAAGCAAACCAGGAGTTGGACATTCGTTTGATTTGTATTATCTCTATATGCCTGAATGGAGGGAAGAGCATCAGAAAGAGAATGGAGGAGATTCGGAATGAAAGTGGTTTTTTCGCAAAGCCAGCGACTACCGAGTCCAGTGAAGATGAATATCCCCAAGGATAGCTGCGAATTGGCGTCTCTGGTCCGCTATATCGGGTCAGCGGACCTTCTGTAAGCCCGATTCGGGCCCCATCCCTAGGGCAAGTTGCCTTGACCGCTTTGAAAAAATTGCCTTGCGGGCATTCTAGGGACTTGTTTTTCCGGGAGTTGGCCTAAAAGCAGCGCTTTATCAGGTTTCTGGCCGGTCTTAGCCTTCGGCCCTGCCAAAAAAGACACGTAGAATCAAAACAAGAGCGAAATTCTGCTTAGACTTGGCCAATTGAAGGGAGTGAGGCGGGCGGAGGCCGGGTTTCCCCTGGCCTCCCGGTTACGAAAAAGACCGCGTGAGCGGGATGTTCGCCTCAGTTACATAGACGCAAAAAGCCTCTGAATTTCTCAAAATCATAGTGCTTGAGAGATTTAAGGCGTTCTGATAAAGTTTTATTAAACCTGAGCTGAAGATATCTAAAGGATAATTAAGAGGGAAATATGGAATATAGCGAACCAGCATTGAATGTAATGCTCGCCGAATTACTAACGAAACATGGCTTAGTCGGAGCAGGCGAGCTAGTTATGAAGGGTAAAACTGATATTCGAAAACCCGACGTTTTTATGCTTTTAGAGGGCGTAAAAGTAATACTCGAAGGTAAGCTTCCAAAACAGACTGCAAGAAACGAGCTTGCGGATCAATGTAGCAAGAGAGTGAGAGAAGGCCTCTGTGACGTTTCAATCGGGGTTATTTATCATCTTGCAAAGACGGATAAGCTATTTACCCCGATGAATGAGCTTAAGCCGATTCTAAAAAAATCAAAATATGAAGTGGCAATCTGGATTCCCGGAAGGTCCGAGCCAGAACAGAAAATTAGCTGGGAAGAGGTTGATGTAAATAGTCTTGGCAAAATCATTAGATCTGCTATTAATGAAGTTGTATCCGCCGACATTTTAACTGAGGCCGTTGACGAACTAAACAATACGATTAATGAAGCAACTGAAGAAATTATTCACAGATTAGGTGCAGATGATGCTGTCAAGAGATTAACTGACAGACTTGCCGAAGTAATGGAAGTAACCAAGCCAAAAAATGGGGACGAACGAGTTAGAACAATAAAGATGGCAATGCTGGTTCTTCTAGACGCTTCGATATTCTATAACGTAATTTCCGACAAAAGCGGACTTACGGGTTTTGATAAAACAAAAAAGAAGGAAAAGACCTGGATATCGACTCTTAAAAGAAGCTTTGAAGAAGCCTTGAAGATAGACTATGAACCAGTATTTGTCCTTTCCGGTCTAATGCTAGATTTGTTGCCTAATGTCGCTGAAATAGCAATGGAAAAAGTGATAAAGACTTCATATTACATTGCTGCTGGAAAAGCTTTGCTCAAGCACGACCTTATGGGGAGGATTTATCACAAACTACTTTTTGAAAAAATCGCAAAGCATCTTGCTACATATTATACGAGCGTCCCTGCGGCGTGGCTTTTAGCGAGATTGTGCCTTGATACGAAAGAATCGCTTTGGGGAAAGATTGACTGGACCGACCCCGATAAAATTAAATGTCTGAAAGTCGTAGATATGGCATGCGGGTCGGGGACTCTTCTTTCGGCGACCTATAGGGCGATAGAAGATAAACACATAATAGCCTCTGCGGAAAAGGACAAGGATATTGATACGAAAACCCTTCATAGGAACTTGATTGAAAATTCAATTTATGGTTTTGATGTTATGCTTTATGCAGCACATATTGCCACTGTCACTTTGGCTTTGCATAATTCAGAAACCATTTTTGATAAAACCAACATTTATGTCCTTCCCATAGGAGAAAGAGGTGATTTGGGCAGCATTAATTTTCTTGCTGGCGGATCTCAGGTTCTAAAAAGCAAAATAATGTACGGCGATGAAAGGGGGCCAGTGAGAGTTGGGGTAAAAGAACGTAAAATTGAATCCATTAAATTAAATCCCCAGATGTTTGATCTGATTATTATGAATCCTCCTTTTGCACGCTCTTGCGGAGATAATCTTATGTTCGGCCATGTTGAGAATACAAAGCTACGGGAATTGATGAAGAAGAACTTGTCCGATCTGCTGAAAAAATATGGATTCGAAGGTATAGGACAAGCAGGGCTCGGGGCGGTTTTTGTTGTGCTTGCGGACAAATATGTTAAAAAAGGAGGAAGAATAGCATTTGTCTTGCCACGAAACTTGCTCTCAGGAGATTCATGGGAAAAAATTAGAGCATTGCTGTCATCAGAACGGGAAAGAAAAGAGTGGGAGCAAGGCGGTTATCATCTTGAATACATTATCGTTAGTGCTGAACCTAAAAGCTATAATTTCAGCGAGAATACTGATTTAAGCGAATGCCTTTTCGTTGCAAGAAAATTAGAAGAAAAAGAAGAGCCTGGAAAAACTATACTTGTAGTATTGCACAGAAAACCAAGTAACGTTTTTGAGTCTCTTGTGCTTTCAAAACAGATTATTAGTAATTTCAATGCAGCCCAAAAAACAGAAGCATATGATTTATTCTCGGATCCAAATGCCTGGCCTCAGACTATAAGAAATGATGGAGAGGTTGTTGCTAAATTGTATTCAGTTGAAAGTGAAATCATAAAAGAAAATGTAGATAATTTTGGCAGGATAATTGCATTTGCAAATCCTGAGATTACTAAGATTGCTTATGCGATGCGCACGAGAGAAGAACTGCTGTTGCCGGGGAAAAAAGAAATCGATCTGCATTTAACAAGTCTTGATTCAATTGCTAAAGTCGGGCCAGACAGGCACCAAGTCCATGATAGTTTCGAGGTCGTAGACAAGGGTGGGTTAATCTATAGCGTTTGGGGGAGGCTGAAAGAAATGAACGAGATAGAGATTCAGCCAAACACAAAGCTAGCCCCAAAGCCTGGCATGGATATGAACACCATAATAAAAGCTTCGAGCAACCTTATTATCGCCGAAAGAGTTCGTTTGAATTCAACTCCGCTGATTGCACTCAATTGTACAAAACCCGTCCTTTCGAATGTCTGGTGGTCAATTAAACCGACCTTAGAAAAGATAACGCCGGAAGATGCATGTAAAATTTTCGCTTTATGGCTTAATTCCACTCCGGGACTTTTGCTTTTAATGTCAGAACTTGAAGTCACGGAAGGTCCCTGGACAGGCATGAAAAAAGGAAGACTGGAAAAATTGTTAACGCTTGACATAACAAAAATCGGCTCCAAAGATATAGACGAGCTTGGGAAGTTTTATGACAAGATAAAGAATGATAAATTTCCTCTTCTTCAAGACCAGTTTAAGGAAGCAACCCAGGGTAAAGGGCTAAGAGTAGAGTTAGATACAAAGTTGTTGTCAGTGATTTCGGGAAAGAAAATACAAGCAGAAGATCTGATGCCGCTTTATAATCTCCTTGACCAGGAAGCTTATCATTGGGGTTCTTATGAGAACCAAGGTGTCAATGTTTAGATCTTTTAGATAGGGATTAAAGCGAATAGTCAATCTGCGGGAAAGAGGGGATTACCGCTGGTTTTGGGAAAAAGCTAGTTTGCTTCTTGCCTTTTTTCGTTAAGAATCTTCTTTTCTAAAATTCTAAGGGAAATTTTTTGACCTTTTTTATAAAGAAATGTATATCGGTTTTTGTTCTCTTTTTCAACTCTCGCTAATTTTTTAAACATAACCTTATTCAAATCATATAAATTCCTAAAGTCTGTCTCGGTTTTGTAAGCTCCACACCAACATTCAGTAGAAGAACCAAGCGAATGTAATATGGTTTTAGGAATGCCATTGCTATTTATATATGATATTACATCTTGATCAGACCAATTGAAAATCGGACTGACAGACAAGCACTTGAAGCTAGGATGATACCAAATAGGAATATATTCTTTTCTTATCCTAGATTCTACGGCCCTTATGCCATCAAAAACTACTTTTGGTTCTTTGATGGTAGCTAGAAAATCCTCAATCGGTTTAATTTTTAGTTCCCGGCAACACCATCTATATCGGTAACTTGGGATTCCCCACTTTTTTACGAGGGTGAAATAATCAACCTTTGGCCTTACTATTTTCAGTTTTACCTTAAGATATCTGCAGACCTTTTTTATATATTCTGTGTTTTCAGGGAGACCTGCTGTCGTATCAACATAAATAGCTGCAATATGCCTTCCTGATCCGTTCGTGAGACTTTTCAGATAAGCCAAAGTTGCCAAGCTGTCTTTACCTCCGCTGAATAGAACAAAAGACTTTCGCTTATTCAATATGTTCTTTATGTCACTCTCAAATAAAGAAATATTATTCTTCAAATTATGATACTGAATGGGGGTTATTCTACAGAATTTCTTACTTCTTAGATGCAATACATAAGCAGGCTTTTGTTTCGGGCCTTTAATCCATCTAGTGATAATTATTCCGGTTTCTTTACAGGACGGGCATTTAACTCTGAGGCCTTTTATTTTTATATTGACAAATGATTCACCTATGGACTTCCACCATTCATTAATTTTCCTTTTATTTGAATTGTTAATCTTCGATTTATGCATACGTAACCACTACTTAAGTTTCTTTATCAGGTTTATAAATTTGAGGAAGGGTTTATACGCGATGTCCCTTTCTATGGGATTATCTCTAATCTTATAGAAATAAAAAAATCGGTTGTAGCCGATAGACTGTAGGTCACGCTTTATTTTAACTATTCGTCTATCGCTTGAAGCGATGCAGGCTTCGCACAGAAACCATATCTCTGGCACAAACTTTTTTAGCTCCCTGCAATAGTCTTTATCTTCCGGTTTTACGACCGAAATACTGCTTTTAACCTGTATTACGATGCGAGCTTTATTCTTATCTACTAAAACAAAGTCCATGCATCTATTCTTAATTCTCTTATGAGGTTTGCCCTCGTATATGATTATGTCACATTCTTTCGAAAGAATGTTTCCATCCTTTGTGTCAATTACCTGCCCCCAGTCTGCCCTGAATCCATTGGGAAGGTGTCTTTCGATGAAATCGACGATATTTGTAGAAAGGATGAGGCCTTTAACAAAGTCATGCAATGTTGGACTCGTGAAAGAAGGGCTAGAAAGGGAATAAGGAGTGGACTTGCTTAGCAGTTCTGTAAGTTCCTGCGCCAATACGGCAGTGGCCCTGTTCATACTCATAAATTATGCCCTCTACAATATTGCACAACGAGTCTGTTTGCGATTTGCTTAAGAGGAATGCGGAGGAGCCTCGCCCTTATTCTTAGTTTAGATAATCCTTCCCTTGTGACTCTAATAATAGCGACTCTCCCATTAAGCTCAAAATCGACCAGAAAGGGCTCTGTAACGATCTCAAGGAAAAACGATTTAATAATATCTTCATTGGATCTTTTTTTATTCGGGAGCCGCGAAAGGCTATCAAAAACATCTTTTTCAATTCCAAAATAGCCAACGAATAGTTTTTTGTCTTTCGATTGGATAACCCTTTCAGTCGCTCTTATTAAGCTGATCTGGGGATTGTCGATTTTAAAATTCACAATGTTTCTGATGTCCTTGCTTGTGAAGTCGTTCTTAATTAGCAATTTTGCGAGTATGTATTGTTCATCCTTTTTTAATTTTGAAAGCCGATAGGCAATATCAACGCTATTTATGAACCGTTTTTTTATCAGATGCTTTACGCGAGGGTCTAATTTATTCACTTGCAGGAACTCTCTAACCATTTCTGGCGAAAGTTTGGTTAATTCGGCGACCTTACTTAACGATCTTAATGAGAGGTAGAGTGATTTGATTTCTTCTGAAACGTCTAATAAATCAAGGTCTCTATATTTGCGTCTGGTTCCTTTTCCAATCTTCGCAAGGGACTTAATTTCCATTATTACCCTTTGAGATATCCTTTATTATCAAGCCAGTCCTCTAGTGCTTTTCTGGCGATTTCCTCTCTGCTTAAACCGATTGCCTTCACTGCATTATCAAGTGCTGAAAGCAGCTCGGGAGTCAAGGGGACAATAACCTTTTCTTCGATTCTCGGTTTTCTTACTTCCTCGATAAGGTCTTTCGACTTAATTTGCGGTTTCTTCTTCCCTATTTCAACAAGCCTTGTCTTCTCGGGAGCAGTAAGGCTTTTCATTTCTTTCGCTAATTCGAGCATTTTATTCTTATCGTCAGCGGCAACCTCCATTAGTCTTTTGACGTCTTCTTTTCTCAATTCTCTAGATGCCAGCATTTGCTTGATTTCTGTGGGTGCATCCTGGATTTTAAGGTGTTCATAAATGTAGGATACACTCTTGCCGAGAAGCCGCGATACCTTTTTTGCTGATTTGTTGTATTTCTTGTATAAGAAGCTAACAACCTCTACAATATCCGCTCTATTTAGTTCGACTCTATGGATGTTCTCGGATAGGGATAGAATTTTTAGATCTTCTTCGTCTGCTTTTTTGTGAAGTATTATTGCCGGAATATCTTTAAATTGGCTGTGGCCTTGTTTGATTAGTTCTTTAAAAGCAAGAAGCCTGCGCTGGCCAATAATTAACTCGAACCCGGCTTTTTCTTCAATCACTACTATAGGCTGCAGGAGCCCATATTTTAGAATGCTCTCTGCGAGTTCCCCTACACCTTTATTTCTGTCGAGAGTTCTCACATTCCATTTTTCAAAAGAAATCTTGCCAACTGGGATCCTCCCAATATCAGGATTATCTAATTTCAGGCTCGTTTTATCTGGCATAACCCTACCTCCGATATTCTAGTAAAACTTATACTTTATAATCGATATGTTTTCAACATGGACATAAAAAGATGAACAAAACCATTAATTGCTACGTCTTCCCGAATAAGGCAAATTCTTCTTCGGGATTTCCCACGTCTTCGGCCTGAGGCTCTCGATTTCCGCCTGGGAGAAGTAGCCCCATTCCTCCTCAAGACCCTGGACCAGGCCGAAATAAATCGTGTCCTTGACCGGCTTGCCGTCGCCCAGGTCGCTCATCTGCTCGTTCGCTTTTTCAGTAGCGAACCAGTACCAGCCAGAGAACGACTCCCAGCCGCGCAGGACCTTCTTGCCGTCGATATATAAATGCTTCCCATCCGTATCGAATTTTGTCACTTTCCCACCTCTTTCGCTATAAAACCGGCTCGCCATGAAGGGAATTTCAGCGTCCCTTTTCTCCATCCCTGCGCGCCTTCAAGTCCTCCAGGGCATACCTGGCCATCCTCCAGTCCCAGCCTTCGCCCTTGTAAAAGACTAGGCCGCTTCCCATGGAAGCGTATTTGTTTAATGCTCGTTCTAGAGGTTCGATATCGTCGAAAGTCAGATTGATTCTCTTCATTAAAACCAGCTCGCAAAGACCGGCTCGTCGCTTGTTTCGAGCGCCTTCCGCACGAGCGCCAGCGCGAGCTTGTATTCGGCCATGAAACCGCTGTGCGTGTGCCTGTTCCTTATCGCGTTCTTTACCGCAGGAAGCGGGTCGCCGCCGTAGCAGGCGTCGATCCACTCGCAGTAGTTCTCCTTCCTCTCCCTCGCGTCTTTCAGAATGCGTGCAGCGCACGATGGAGTGGCGTAGCCGAGCGACTCGGCTATGACATGCGCCGTCAGCCTGGGATAGCGCTTCATCGTTTCTTCAACCGACAATTCTTTTTTTCTGAACTCGATATTCTCACCTCTTTGACTTCAACGTCCGACTTCTGGAAGTAGCCTTCGTATCCGAGCGCGGGAAACTCGACATAGTAGCATGACGTAGCCGAGCAGCAGTAAGTATCAATCAGGTCGGAATATCCTTTGTATCTCCTAAATCCGGGCAAGCGAACCCGGACTTCGTGCAGGCCGCCGGTCATAATTCCCCCTTGTCCGCAAAGCTGTAGAACTTGCCGCGCCCGATGATCACGTGGTCGAGCACCTGGATGCCCATAAGCTGGCCGACCTGCTTGAGCTGGCGGGTGAGCTCTATGTCGGCGGAGGAAGGCTCGGGTTCGCCCGAAGGATGGGAATGAATGAATATGACCGAAGCGGCGGATGCGAGAAGTGCGGCCTTGTAAACTTCTCGGGGAGCGACCGGAGCTGATTCCAGCGAGCCCTGGCTCACCATGTCAACCCCTATGACCTTGTTCTTGGTGTCGAGGAGAACGGAATAGAACTTCTCCTTGTCCGCCTCGTGAAGCTTCCTGAAAGCGCCGAAAACGTCTGAAGAGTTCGAAAGCTTCAGCGGCTTGTATTCCCTGCGTCCTTCGATGGCCAGCTTAGTCTTGACCTTGTATCCGCGATATTCGTAGCCGTCGAAATACGAGTCCTTGCGCTGCCTCCTCTGCCTTATCGACTTTATGCCGCCGTTCTCATACTCGCCTTCCAGATAAGTCACCCTTTTTGCTTTGTCCGCCTTGGCCTGAGGAAATCCGGCATATCGAGCTCGAAAAGCTTCGTCTCGCTGAATTTTTCCGAGTACTTGGGAGAGCAGGGATCGCAATATTCTCTGGAATAGCCGAAGCCCGTATACTCGGCGAAGCCGCGCTTGGCCTCCGCGAGGCTGGAGTAAAGCTCGGCGTCGTGGTTGACGCCCCCGAAATTCTTCACCAGGACGAAAATGCGGGCCTTTTTCATGGTTCTACTCCCCACACCCTACGGTCCGGCCCCCGAAGATGCGTCAGGAAGGCCGTGGAGGGGGTATTTGCCCCTGAGGATCTTCCGTCTGACGCCGTATCCTCCGCATTCCTCGGTCGCCAGGAACTCGCACATCGCCTCAGGGTTCCCGAAGCCCGAGCAGTAGGGGAGGCCCCAAACCTGGACGGACCAACAGTCTGAGGTAAGGTCTCTTTGATAAACCTTCTTCGTTCTGACCGCGAACTCCTGATCACCTAACCTGATTTTTTCGTGTGCGACCGTAAAATCACCCTTTTCCTTTGTTTTTCATGGCGAGGTATTCGCTCCAGTCGATTCGTTCGACTTCGCCGTCGGGATATGCAAGCTCGGCCTCGAAATACTTGTCCTTCTTTCCGAGGAAATGCTCGGCGCGCAAATCGAAGCGCTCGATTTCCTTGCTAGCGACGAGGTCTCTCCTCATCTCTTCGACGACTTCCTCATAGGGAACGACGCGCAAAACCCTTGCCTTTCCATATTCGGTCAAGAGCTCTTCGCCTGGCTCAGGCCGTCCATATCGTCCGAGGGACTTCACGAATTCCGAAAGCCTATGGCTTGTTTTCATCTTCGAGGTCCGCCAAGCCCTCGTCGCCGATGTACTTCTCGAACTTCTTCGCGATTTCTATCGTCTTCTCGGCGCGCTCGCCGGCAGGGATTCTCGACCCGTTCAGGATCTGGCTGGCCGAACGCAGGCTGCTCATCCTCACGATTTGGCGCGCCTTCTGGCCCTGTTGATTGTCGTTTGCTGGAGGCTCCGGCGGCAGGGCGTCGTTCTCGCTCGGTTTCTTGGCCCCCGCCGGGTCGTAGATTTTGCTGATGTTCCTGAAGTCGCCGCTCTCGCGGAAGTCGAATTCGAGCGTCTGGCCTTCGCTCAGCTTGTCCAGGTAGTCGCCTTCCCAAAGCGAATAGCGCACGCCGCCTATCTGCAAGACGTTGTATTTTCTACCATCGGCTGTCGCATTCTTCCAGATTTTCTCGATCTCGCCCTTCATTTTCCCACCTCTGCATTCTTGAAATCCTTCCGAGCATGCGGCCTTTCCTTTGCCGAGGCAGGGTCCCTGTAGTATTTGGCCCTGGCGACTGCGTCTGCGACGGTTTCGTTGCCGAAGATCTCTTCGAGCACTTCCTGAAGGGCAGGCAAGAAAGCTTCGTTCAGCCGGAATTCCCTCTGGACCTCTTCGGCGTCGCCCTTCGCTTCGAGCAGGCCGATCTCGGCGAAGTTCTCCAGCGTGCTCTTCGCTTCAGCGTAGTAGCGCTTGATGTATTCCTTCGCGAGCTGGCCCAGATACCAGCGCAGCACCGGGCTCTGCGAGAAGTCGGGCGAATGCTTCGATGCGAGATGATGGCGGAACGCGAACAGCGCCATAAAGCCCGTCAGAGTGCCTTTCCCCGACCTCAAAACCGACCGCAGATAGCCCACCTGCCTCTCATGACTCATTTCGTTGAGATTCATCCTTCACCTCCGATTCTTCACCCTCTCAAGGGGGATCATGCAGTAGTTACATTTCGGAGCGCCTTCCTCGATTTCCCAGATATAAAGATGGAATGTCGTCAGGCAGCCTGGACAGGCGAAAGCGACCGTCTTCCGGGGATTCGCCGAATTCATGTATGCCGATTGACAGACCTCTTTTAAAGTCTGGCCGAGAAGCAATGCGGATTATGCTTTTAAAGAGGCTTTAATAAACGGGAGAAAACGAATATAATTCCGTATGAATTAACAATTAAAGGGGCTTTTAATGACTGATGAGAAAAAGGGACCTTCCGAGCAAGACGACATAAGTTGCCATCTTCAAGAAATCGGAATGGGGACGCTGATTTGTAGAGCGGCCAAACAGACCGGCGGGGAGCACAATACGAACGAAGTATCAGCGGAGATTTGCCTTGAATGTCCCGTAGGCAAGGTATATAGAGAAGTTGGTTGTGACGCGATCACTCCCAGTATTCAAATCTGGAGGCATAACGCGTATCACATTCACAACCTATTCTGCAAAATACGGCGTAGAGACACGAATCTAGATTATTGTAAAAAATGCGAATTGCCGACCGCCGAAACAACTCGACAAATCGTGACGACAGCGAGAGGACTCTTCGAAAAACATGGATTTTTCGCCGCATTCCAGGACATTGAGAAAGCAAGAACGGCCATAAGGGACGGAAATTTCGAAAATGCGGTAACTCGGAGCATAAGCTGTCTCGAAAGTACGATGCGAATTTGTCATGACGAATGCAAGAGGCCTTTGCCTGAGAAGAAACAATTATCTGATTTATGGAAGTCCACTCGCGCACTTCTTGATTTTGATAAGATAGATGCAAGCGAAGAGCTGACCCGTGTTCTAAATGCATTGACGGGATTAATCACCAATCTCGGGGGTCTGCGAAACGTTCTTGGAGACGCACATGGAAAAGGGAAATTCCCGCCCCAGACATCGGCATATATAGCGGAGTTGGCCATTAACATATCTTCAAGCCTGGCAACCGCAATAATAAGGCGATTTGTACAAATAAAAGGAGCGGGAAATGAGCCACATTGAAATGAGTGTTCCTCTTCCTACGGACGATGAAAGATTTTTCCGCAGGCTGTGTCCTTTATGCCGGAGGGAGTTCAAAGTATTGCTTGATGAGAAAGAACTCGAAAACCTGGCTAAAAAGGGAGTCGAGAACTTTATGCTCGATAATAAAGCTGATGAAGTTAAACAAGAAGAGGGTGGAAAGCCCGAGCCAGAATTCTTCTGCCCTTATTGCGGGCAAGTGTCCGCGGCCAGTAATTGGTGGACCGATGAACAAATGGCTTATATCGGCGTCTTTGCGAAAAACCTAGCGAATAGAATAATCAACGAAGAACTTATCAGGCCGTTGAAGAGAAATTTCGGCGGGTCTTCGTCTGGATTATTTTCAATAAAAATTGATGCGCAAGAAATGAAAATGGAGGAGCCTTGGATCTCTCCCGAAACAAATGATATGGAAATAGTTGAATTGCCCTGTTGCAAGCGGAAGATTAAAATACGCGAAGATTGGACAGAAAAAGTCCGTTGTTTTTTTTGCGGGTTTCCTTATTTGGGAAAAAAGAAGGTAGATTAACTAGAGCCGCTTAAAATTCTGTAGTTTTTGTACAAACATCTCCCTGAACTCCCGGTCCTCGATAAGTTTGTCCAGCACCTGGTCCGCCTTTTCCCGCTCCATGTCCTTCCTCATGACCTCGGCCTTGGCTTCTTCGTCCAGGGGGAGGCCGCAGCGGGAGCAGAAGCGGTTGGTTGCCTGATTAGAGAGGCGGCAGCGGGCGCACTCTTTCGGTTTGAAAATGCTTTCTTTCTTCTGTTCAGCGCTTTCGATTCCATAGACCTTCAGAAGAGCCTTGTCCACGTCTCGACCGGACAAATGGACATAGACTGCCGCCATTTTCGAGTCCTGCGTCCATCCAAAATGCTCTTTCATCTGGGCTTCGGTCAGAAAATTCGCCAGATAGGTCGCCCGCGAATGCCTGAAGTTATGGGGATTTACGTTCTTTTTGATGCCCGCCTTTTTTGCGATGCGGTAAAGCGTCTGAGCTATCCCGTTGTAATCGAAAGGTTCAAGCTTTCTATTTATCCAGAGGTACGCTTCTGAATCGTGCTTCAACGGATGTTTGTTTGTCCATTCGATGAGATAGGGGACGCACGCGATCACTCTCACCCTTCTGAAGCCCGTCTTGCCCGTCACGAATAGTTGAGCTCCGAAGTCGTCGAATTTGACCTGGTTTGTTTTCAGGTAAATCAGTTCTCCTATCCTGCAGCCGCTTTCGTAAAGCGTCGCAATGAATGCCTTTTCCTGAGCGCCAGGCGCATGATCAATAAGCTTTTTTACCTCCTCCTCTGTGAGCATGTTTTCTGCCGTCTTGGTGTTCCTGATCTTTACATGGACCCGCAGCCAAGCCACTTCAGGAGGATATGTCTTCGTCCCGCGCAGCCAGGTGTAGAATTTACGAAGGGCTATTTTGAAATCGCGCTTTGTCCAGGGAGAGTATTTCTCATTTTTGTCGAAAATGGTTACGATCGTCCTGATATCCCCCTCATCCGCTTCTCCGAACTTTTTGCCCAAGAGTCCTGAAGCTTTGTTTAAGTCGTGGAGGTATTTGGCCACCCTGCCTAAGGTTATCCCCTCAGAAACGAGGTAATCTCTATATTTATCGAGGATTTTCTTGTCTTCTTCATTCATCGGACTGTCTTCAAGCTTCTCAAAAAACCGCTCAATTCTTTCTTTGTACTTATGTGCATCGAGGCGCATCATAGGTATCAAACCCCCTCTGGTTTTTAAATACCTTAGCGCTACACAATGCGTTTTACGCTGGGACTGAGCCAGCAACGTAAAATGTAGCGCCGTAGGTCTGTTTATATATTGCCTTTTATGCTTATAAAGCTTTCAGAAGAAGCTCATTCTTTGCGTTTGAACATAGAGTAGATTATGAAACAGGCAGTGGCAATCATGACCCCAAGAGAAATCGAAGATGCAATTATCAAAAGCTTTCCATCGTAAGGAGAAACCACCTCAAGATAAGGGCCGAGCGCGAATCCAGCAACCACGATCAGCGCAAAGGCTATGAAAACTATTCCAGCTCCAATAATCCTTATATCCAGAATGTGGATCTCGTTCATCCCTTCGCCTCCCTGTATGGCCTGACGTCTTCAAGAGTCTCCTGGCCATGAAGAAGCCTGTTCACGAGCTTGACCCAGGCGGGGAGCTCGTCAAGTTTTCTGTAATCCATGGGAAGTAGGAAGGCAGGGGGGAAGAAAAGGATTGAGGAGGGAGGATGCGGTTTGTGCGAATAAAGAATTATGTGCTTTTATCCCTCATGGGAAAAGCGCGGAGCAATTCGTCCATTTTTGAATTGAGTTCCCAAGGAAAATTGAAATAAGCGAAATCATTTACAAACCATCTGTCATCCTGAACATCTCGTCCTAATCCGAGCCATCTTTTTGTTTTAGTTTGGTATTTTTTCAAGGCACAGTAGGAGCCCAGACGCTCTTTTAATCCGTCTCTCCCTACAAGTGTCATGAAGCTAAGGCCGGTATCCAAATCTTCCTTATAGATTACGGAAAAATCATGAGGTTCCCGGTCGCTTTTCGATAACGATATTAAGTCGTTAATCTTCGCGATGATTAGTCTTCTTGCTTCATGGTCGAAATCTAAGAGCGCGCTTGCGATGTCCGAGTAGCCAATCGGATTTAGATATTCTAAGATGCGTATGATTTTTAGCAAATCATCTTCGATGTCTAGTTCCGGCTTTTCCTTACCAAAGAGATAATGCTCATCGAAGGGCGTTGTCCAATCGGACCCGATCTCCAAAAGATTTGGCTGTTTGTCGTCCTTGTCATATGGAACTAAAAAGTTCCCTTTTCTGAGATACCAGGCAAGAAACGAAAGTTCGTCGTAGGCATGAAAAACATTTTCGTCTATGGCCCGAAGACGGCTTTCTAAGTAGTGAATAAAAATAGTCGGAGAAGGAAGATGGCGCGTAACTAAATCCAGTTCATTGATTTGAACTGACCACGGATACTCATTTTCAATGAAAAGCCCCAACGACCTAAGATTCTTCAAGCCGATAGCGAGGCTCATGAGGGGCTCTAGAGTAACCCCTATGATGAATGTGGTCTGATTGTTTTGTTTAATCTCCAAAATCTTATTGCCTTGGGAATACGAAAAAGTCGAGATTTCATTTGATTTTAGATAAGCGGCTGTCCTCCTCCCTTGCTGATATGCCTCCTCGATCAGTTTCTTTAGGTCCTTCTTTAGGCTTTCGATTCCTCCACGTTGCGCCTGTTCTCTAAAAGAGCCCGCTTTTGCTTCAACTAAAAATATTTTGTTGTCATAAAGGACGATAATATCCGCTTCGCATTCGTTCCCCTGATAAACATATTTTACATTCCTAAATATGTTTGCATTGGGAAACAACCTGGAAAGAAAATCGCAAATTCGGCCCTCGATAAAGTTAGCTCGGCTAGATTGGTATCTCTGCCAGATCCCTGATTGTGCTAACTTATCTTGTTCAAGGAGGGATTCCAGAATAAGCGGAAGATTATGGATCAAGTCCTGAAATATTGGAACAAAAAAGGCGTCGCCATTTACCTTAATGAATGGCTTGATGGATATGATGTTGCTATCAAGCGGATCATTAAAATCTTGATTTGAACCGAATTCGCAACTTAGAGCATTCACATAATTGGCGAATTCTGACGAATCCGAAATACCTTCTTCCCTACATAGCAATTCCGGATTGAAAAGAAACATTTCTTTGATGTTAGTGAACAATAAGAAGGCCGTATAGGAAGTTAGCAAGTCTTCATCTGATAAAGAATCGGCCATAGTCGCTCTGATAGCTGACCCTTTGACAGGATCTTTTAATTCTTCAGCGGCCCTCTTTCTTGCTGATCCCACCTCTTCATATCTATTATTGGCCATCCTTTCATACCGCTTGATTATTTTCGTACCGAATTCTAGGGCCGTGGACGCTCTGAAGCCAGCCTTTGTCAAGAAATACTCATCAAATTGAGAGAATAAGCCATGAATTAGGGTTTCTACTTGGAACGGATACATCATCGCACTTGTCTGCCGTAACATTTTTTGGATTCTAGCTTGAAGGATTAATCCGTCCTCGTCTGATGCCTTTTCTTTTTTAAAGCTTTGTAGGGTTATATCCTGCATATATGAAATGAAATATCGGTTGACGTCTTCTGAGATGGCTTCGACCTCCCGATTTTCCGGAGGCCTTGTGCTAACGAGATGCTGTTTCAAGGATAACCCGGCTAAATAATGCAGAGAAGGGTATTCCCGCATACTCTGATTAATAGTGTGGTCATTCTCGGGAACGTATTGTGAGATAAATGCAATATGCGCTAGTAATTCAATTACATCTATATCGGAAATAGCGGTTTCAATCTTTCTCTTTATCGTTTCTTTTTCCTGAAGAGCGTGATCATGAGCCTGTCTTATCTTATCTAGATAATCTGCGTCTTTTGAATGATTGTTCATTTATGTCCCCTTGACGGATTCATTTATTTCCGTCTTTAATTATATTAAAAAGAACCGAGAAAGTGCTAAGTGGTCAGTCTGTTGGCCTGAACACTCTCACCTTCCCCCTGACCAGCGCCCGGTCCCAGCGGACTAAATTAGATAAGGCAATAAAATTATGAACCTTCCTCTGAGAAAAGAATTCATTATAGGAAATTGAAGCAGTCTAGGTAGATAATATTGCTTAATTCTGTGTTTTTAATTTTGGCCTGATTAATAAAATTCCAAATATTATCGTCACTAGCGAAAAAATGAAATATTGAACAAGATGAATTTTACTAATTACTTCACAATCTGCCTTAATTCCTATATTTCCAAAGGATATCATGTTGAGAAATGAATTGATGAAATGAGAAAAAAGGCCAGCTAAGGAGCCAAAATTACATGAATTATGAAGCTGCAATTGAGCAAAGACTAAGGCAAATAAGAAGGAAATTATTGTGCAAAGAAAAATATACCCAATGATTATTTTTAAATTAAACAATATTGATGAAATATAGGGTTTAATAAAGGTATGTATCGGCTTAAAAAAATATCTCTGACAAAAACCACCTATATGTTTCCCAAGAATAAAAATTAGTAATATTATTATTCCAAAAATAAATCCATAAAGAATAGATGCTGCAAGTGATATTCCAGCAAATAATCCCAATAAATATCCGTAAATTAATGAAATCGATTTTTTATATTTCTCATTATTAAGTTCAATAAGTACTCCGAGACTAAATGGTATCAAAAAATAAAATGATAAGAGTGATTCTTTTTTTAATACAAATTCTTCATATTTATACGCAAGTATAGTTGATAAAGTAATAATACATACTAAATAGATGATAAAAGCCATTGCCAATAGTTTAAAGTAAGAAAAAATAAATGAAATAATTAATTTATTAGGTATATTCTTTTTGGGCATTATTTTCTTATAAATAATATAACATACTAAGACAGCTTAAACACCCTCACCTTTCCCCTGACCAGCGCCCGGTCCCACTGGACGAGCTCCAGTTCGATCAACCGATTCATGTACTCGGAGAACGTGCGCAGAGCGATGGCCGGCCGCCCCAAGCGCGATGATTCGGCCAGATAAGCCTCCCAGAGTTCGCCGGAATTGACCTCGCCCTTCTGCCGCACCAGGTCGTAAAGAAGCCTGTGGTGAGACGACAGCCTGGCTAAAAGGGCATCTTTCCTGATTTCCCTGGCAGACGTATGGGCCGAAATGACGTGGTCCATGCCAATCGCCGCGGAACCATCGGCTTCCGCGTTTTGAGCCGCCTGTTTTAGAATCTTGAAGGCCATGCGCGCATCGCCCTCGGAAAGCGCCGTGACCTTGGACAGCACCGCCTCGTCCGCGGTTCCGGCTGCCAGCGCAAGCTCGACGCGCTGCCGGAGAATGCCCATGAGCCGGCCTGGGCTGTAGCATTCGAATTCCAGGGTCATTGCGTTCAGGCGAGATTTTATCCGGTCGTCAAGCGCCAGGAACGCGTCAGCGGAATTGCTTATCAGGACGAGCCCCACTTTGCCGATGCCGCAGAGATTGTAGACAAGCGCGTCCCTTTCCAGCCGCCTGGCCTGATCTACCTCGTCGAGGACGATGACGAAGGGGCGAGACCCCACGAAATTACGGAAGCGCTCCAGCTTGAACGCCGTATTGAGCTTCTCCGCGCCCAGGATGCGGAGCTCGCGGACGAGCTTGTCGAGAACCGCGTAATAGGAATTGTTCTCCCAGCAGTTGACGTATATCCCGCCCAGAAGTCCTTCTCTGCTCAGCTCTCTCAGGACGAATTTCGCGACCAGCGTCTTCCCGGTCCCAGGCCTTCCGTACAGCCAGGCATGCGCGGGCTTTTTCCCTTCGAGCGCGGGACGCAGGCACGATGTGAGTTCCTTTAGCTGGAAATCCCTTGCGAGCGGATTGCCGATGAGGTACGCGTCGTTCAGCATTTCCGCGTTTTTTATGATCCTTTCCTCGCCGGGCATGAAAATATGTTGACCGAAAGCGTTTTAAGCCTTGTTTATACGGAATGCCAGAAATGCCGATAAAAACTATATAAATGTTTAAACATAAAGAGAAAACAATTCGGCTCCAAACAGGTTTTAAGATCGGCTCATTTTATTAGCTGCTGGAAAAAGCCTATCGTATTGCGTTTGCACAAATTCTTGCTTTCCATTAGGGAACGGGGAGGAAGAAGGCGTAGCTTATTTCTAAATAAAATTGACATCGGCTAAGAGGCGGCTTATAGTTATTTTCGGGTTAGGTGATGTGCGAAGAGAACCGAAGCCGGGAAGACGAATATAAGGTCTACCTCGATGAACGGGCGAAGCTCATCCAATCACAGGCCGAAGAAACCCATAAGTTCGACAAGACCATCCTGACGCTCGCCGCGGGCGCATTCGGCTTTTCCCTCGCCTTTGTCAAGGAAATCGTCCCTGCCATTAGGCAGGGTACATTCGCCTGGCTGCTGGTCGCATGGGCGGGCTTCGGCACAAGCCTGCTCTCCACGTTGATTTCTTTCCTGGTCAGTCAGTGCGCCTGTCGCAAGCAAATCGAAATCCTGGAGAAAGTGATTTTCGACGGGAAGAAAAGAGAGAGCGAAAAAAACAAAGCCGCCCAGTGGACGCTCGGCCTGAACATAACTTCGATAGCGGCTTTCATTCTTGGAGTGATTCTCCTCGTGGTCTTCGTATCCAAGAACATGCCGCATTAGGAGAGTAAAGCATGTCGGAAGAGAAAAAGATACTGGCGAAAATCCAGGGAGGCTTTTGTCCCCAGAACCCTCGCTTAATGAAGGGGGCACACATGTCGGAAGATAAAAAAGTAGATATCAGGAAAGGTTACGTGCCTCCGGGACCTCCAAAGAAACCGGAGCCTCCAGAGAAGAAAGGCTTTGTGCCCCCTCCTCCGCCAAGGAAGCCGCCGGAGAAGCCGGATAAGGGAAAGAAGTAGAGCTTTTTAATTCGTAAGCACATTTTTTTAAAGGGGACATTATGCCGATTACTTTGAATTGGATTAAATGCACTGGCGAGTCATGGTGCGACTTCCTCACCGTCAATTTGTCTAACGATCATTTCGACGGCATGGAAGGCGTTTACGTCATCTGGCATGGGGGGAATCCGTCGCATACGGTCAGAGCAGGGCAGGGCGTCATCAGGGATAGAATCGCACAACATAGACAGGATTCACAGATTCTGGCCTTCAGGAATCTGGGTCTTTTTGTTACCTGGGCGAGCGTCCCAAGCCATCAGAAGGACGGCGTAGAAAGATACCTCGGAGATAGACTTGCTCCGAAAGTCGGGGACAGGCTGCCGGACGCTTCGTCGATTGAGGTCAATCTACCCTGGTGAAAGCAAGAAAAAAGCCGCCTAATCTGGCAAACGTCCGCGGCGGCCTCGGCACGCCGGGAACGCGCCTTATCGCTTGCATTTCTCGAACAGCGCTTTCGTTAACTCTATCCGGTCATCGCATGCTTCGTACAAGCTGTCGTGAATGTAGCCGATTTGGGAATAATATAGGGTGACGAGAACGCCTTCTGATTTGGCGGCTATGATGGCGGGGACGAAATCGCTGTCTCCGGCCACTATGATGATCTTTTGCACCGTACCTTTGCTTGAAAGTTTCGCTGTGTCGATGCCGAGGGCCATGTCGACCCCCTTCTGCCTGAATTCCGGAGAACCGTTTTCATTCATGATGACGTTCCCGTTCGAATCCCTGAGGAGCTGGAGCCTGCCCGTCCGGAATTCGAATCTGGGCAGGCGGGATATGTTGTACTTGAACGAGTCGAACTGGGACTTCATTACCGACTGCTCATGAATGGGCGGATTGGACTGATACGGCGGGCAATCGTATACGTAGGTTCTGAACCGCTCGAAACCGGGGCCGACTATCTCGTTCGAGAACTTTTCGTAATCTACCCTCGTTTTGAAATGGTCCTGTATCTTCTTGAAATAGCCGTTGTCAATGAAAACCGCGACTTTGTCCATTCCAAGCCCTCGTCAAGCTATAGCGGATATTTTCTAACGTCCCTTGCGGAACGCTAGCGAGAATAATTGATTAAATTATGGTCAAGCGGGTTTATAAAGTTGCCGCCGGCATCCGGGGCACCTATCTGAAGACGGGAATGCAGCATGTTTCAAATTGACTCGCATCGTTTATATTGCTATCTTTCAAATGAGATTAGGCAAGAGGCATCTAATGCAGGAGCTTCTATTTTATGGCCATGGGGAATTGAGGGATTATATTGAGGCGGTCAAGGAGCATGCAAAGAAAGAAGTCGAGGCCATCGAGACGAACTCTCTTCTGAATTCGAGCGAGGAAGACTTCGTCAGGCATTTTGCGGACAAGTATTCGATCGAACCCCCAATCCTCGACCCGGATAACAAGTGCATTTCTGCGCCCTCCGACGTGGACATCGACGTCAGCCAGGACAGGATGAGAGCCGTTTTTGACAGGAGCCGTCCGTGCTATGTCAAAGGCGTCACGCTGACTGTTTCGGTTCCGTTCAGCGGAGACGGCACGTTCTTTAAATATACTCCGAGCCCCTACACCATGAGCCCTCCGCGAGGAGAAGTCGTCGGCCAGGAAGTGTGCCTCGTTTATCAGCAAACTGAACCGAACGCCGAGGAGCTGGGAAAAGAGATATCAAGAAGGATCAGCGACATTCAGCAATATCTTGGCTGGGTCAGGAGCAACATAGAAGGCTTCAACAAAGAGTTTGAGCCTTTCATACGGGAGGCATTCAGGCTGCGCAAGCGGAAGATACTAAAGGACCTCGATTTGGTAGAGAAACTTGGCATTCCCGTCAGGAAGCGTGAAGACATGCCTAGGACGTATGCTATACCTGAGGTAAAGAGAAAGCCAAGAATAGCAAGGCCGACGGCAACAAGCAAGCCGTTTGCTCCAGAGCCCGCCCTGGAAATGGCCGAATACGAAAACATTCTGTCCATCGTGAAGAACATGGCTTTGGTGCTTGAAAGGAGTCCGAGCGCTTTTGAGGGCATGAAGGAAGAAGATTTGCGCCAGCACTTTCTCATCCAGCTCAACGCCCAATATGAAGGCGCCGCAACGGGCGAAACATTTAATTACAGCGGCAAAACCGACATCCTTATCAGGCACGAAGGCAGGAATGCCTTCATCGCAGAGTGCAAATTCTGGAAAGGCGAAAAAGCCTTTTCCGAAACCATCGATCAAATCCTCGGTTACGCAAGCTGGAGGGACACTAAGACGGCGATCATTCTTTTTTACCGGGGGAAGAGGTTTAGCGACGTTTTAGCGAAAATACCCGATGTCGTCCGGGCTCATGCTTGCTATAAGAGAGACGTAGGCAGGACGGGTGAGACGGAATTCCGCTTTGTCCTTCGTCAACCGGACGACCCGAACAGAGAGCTCATTCTGAGCGTCTTGGCTTTTATCGTGCCTGGACGGGACGCCGTTCTTGACAACGACTAAATCGTTGGATAATCTAGACATCAGTGTCCACTTCAGTAACGGGGCGGGAGAATATGCTTTTATAAAACGAAGGGAATATTTCAATGAATATGTCGGAGCTTTTTCCTCAGTTCAAGGAGTTCTTGGAATCAGAGGTACTATCCCAAAATTATGATTTCATTATCCCGATTGAATCGAAGGGAGCGCTCGTTCTCAATGAAGTAATTTCGTCTCTAGATCATTCAAGACCGAAAATTATGTATAGTAGAGCCATTGATTTCCTTGAGCCAAAAGAAATTAATGGAAAAAGGGCGGCAATCATCGACGATGCGGTTTTTACAGGTAAAACGATAAATGCACTCGCCAACGACTTAGCAAAAAAAGGTCTGAGCGACGTAGGCAAATATGCATTTGCGTTGTTCGACAGCGAAGAAGCTAGGGAATATAGACACATAGACGGCATAAATTTCTCGACGATTCTGAAGAAAGAGCAACTTGAGAATCTCATAGAGGAATTATCACAGCTTTCACTTAAGTTCAGGCCGTCGAATCCCGATCACCTTTTATTCTCGGCTTACTTGCGAGATAACGATAGTGCAGAGGCGCTTCTTGATATATCGAAATACGCTGGTTACGTCGTAGAGTATAAGCGCCACCCCATGTGCAAGACTTGGAGCGTGCATTATCCCTCCTGGTCTCCTGAAGTGGATACTAGAATCGCGAGGGATTCATGCTCAAATAAGATTCGCTTCAATGTAGATGCGAGCGGGCATGTGATGAGGATTTCTGCACAATACTTCCCTTCGCTGCTCATCGCTCCCGACCTTAGCGTTTCTGATCCGCTTTGGAGAGAATCCGAAAAAATCCTGTCAAAACCCTGGCAAGACGGAGAAGTAAAGACGAGGAATCTCTATGAGAGCTTCTCGCTTTCTACGCGATTAAGGCAGGCGCGGAACTTGATCTCGGACATAGGCAAGTGCGGAATAGCTCTTACGGACTTCCGCATGGAGATGCCCCGTTTGGAACAATATTTCGGAAAACGCGTCGCCATCGAATTGGAAAGCTTGTGGAAGTCTTATGCGGGGAGTGCAGATAATCAGGCGAATGTTATATTATTAAAGGACGATGCAACCGGCGATGCTGTCTATCCGGATGACATTCAATCTTTGACAAAGGATCTCATGCGGGTCCTTGATTCCAACTATCGCGAGGAAAACAAATCTGAAAAGAATCTGTACTTTTGGAAATCTGTCGGAAGAGATATTGGGGAACTGACGGAGCAAACAGGACGATCTCGGCTTGAGGTTTCGATTGGCGTCGAAGTTCTGAATGATTATGGGTACTGCAGCCCGATGTTTGATGTTCGTCAACGCAATGGCGCACACGAGGCCAAGAGAAGCTACAGGATGTCGGAGGCGGGCACCGTCCGTCTTTATCTCTAGCGACAAGAAATGGAAAATCAAATTACCGAATTCATTGCACTGACTTCCTATACATCGGAAAGATTGAAGGGAGAGAAGAAAGTTCCCCTTGGTGCCGTAGAGAAAATGCTCTCCATTTCTCGAAATATTTTGAATGTATCCATAGAATACATGGATACCAAGATCTTCCGGCGAGGCTCCGTCAATCTATGGCAACCCAATTTTCTGGTCGTAGAAAGGCCTCCTCTCGTTCTGGAATCGCTCGAATCACGTTATTATGACAAGGAAACCACTGGCGATGGAACAGCTTTTACATACACTGATAGGTTTATGAACAAAATCGACATTCTCAGAACAAAGGCGTACTTGTTCCAATACGAAAGCACAATCGCCGAATTAATCGACATCTGGAAAACCGAAGGAGGGCTTTCCAACCTGACATTTATTGACATGTTCAGGAATGACGATGGCGGGATGAGTTTTCTTATAGGCGATTTGGAGATAATAGCCAGCGATATATACGATTACGTAAGGAAGACGTTCTATCTTGAGCGGCCTCAAAAACCGGAAACCATAGAAAGACGCAAACAAGAGACGGATAAGAAAATAACAGATACCGTCGGTTCGCTCAAAGAAAAAATAGCATTGCTAAAAAGTTCGGGGTTGATAAAAGAGCGCTTGGGAAGTGGCATAAAATCAATACTGAGGAAGAATTTATTGGCTAGAGTGCGCACGTTTCCGCCTGATTCGATTCTATACGATCTCGTTGAAGGCGTATCCTCTTACCTGTTGAAGACGTGGGAGGTCATTAGGCTCCTCACTATGGAGTTTTCCAGGCAGATGAAGCTATTTCCCGAACCGGGAATTTCTAAGAGCGCAATGCTTAAGGAGTTGGAAAGTCTTTTAATTTCTATGCATGAGCTAAAGTCATGCGCCCTTAGAGAAAAAGTGCCTGCCGACGACGTGCTGATAGGCACTCTTCAAAAGATATTGGACGAAGTGGGTCTATGGAACAGGGCTTTGCTTGGAAAATTCGATTTCACTTATTTCTTGGCTCATCAGCGAAATGTCATGGGATACGAAAGTCCCCGGAGTCATATATCTTTTTATGACATTAAGAAGAGTTCCTATATTCTGGATTTCTTGACGAGGAATATTTCCTCTCCCGTCCTGAGGAAATACCATGAATGGTTTAAGCGGATTACCGCAGTCCCCAAGAACTGGTCAATTCTGTTCGGGGGCAAGATTTCACCCAAAGAAGAAAATGCGGGCGACAAGCTTTCCGCTTATTTCGATAATTTCTCAGGTTGCATGTTTTCGACAGCACTCTCGATGTATCATCTGCTTATGCTGGATTCAATTTCTGAAGATCCCTTCCGTTTTCAGGCGAGGGCTGGAGTGGGGGAAGGCGACGTATATTTCGTTGGCGATCAAGAACACTGCCTACTGATAAACTATTTGGCTCATGCTATTGAAAAGCTCGCCGACCTAGATGTGGATAACAGACAAGCAGCGCCTTATTGCCTAGTTTTAGAAAGCTATATCAAAGATCACTCACAATTAAACGAATATCGAGACGATAGAGATGCGCTAGTGAAGTTTAAAGAAGGCAAGGCAATTCCGATTAGGTTAGGTCGATGCGTGAACGAGATTTCTGCGCGATTAGCCGGGGTAAGGGAGACTGCTGTAAGGACAATGTCAGATTAAGTTCTGAACAACGGTTTCAGACGCAATAATCACCTTTTTGCGATGTGGGAAAGTAATATCGAGATTATTCGTGTCCCGCTCAATTGAATCCTTCGTTCTTTTATCGAGTGCGATGACCAGCACCTCCTCAAACCCCGCCTCCAGATCCTTCCTGATGTTATAAAGCGAGTCGCTTTTGCCCGTCTCAATTTCTATCGCTATCCTCTTCCCGTCTTTCTCAGCGACGACGTCCACCGCCCGCCCGCCAGGGAGCTTATATTCGTAGGTCACGGCGTAGCCTTTCCGCCTGTAATGCTCGCCGGCCTTAAGCTTCGCCGACTCATGCTCGAAACTTCCAGCCTTATGGAAGACCTTTTCGACGCGAACGTCGGGAATCGCTTTCTTCCCCTCGTCCGTCAGCACGAACACCTTTAGGCGGCCTTTCCTGGTGGCAACAGGCCTCCAGGAAATAAGCTTTTTCTCAAGGAGCTTTCCCTGGATATGATTTCCCTGATATCTGTTTATCCCTATCCTCGCATATCGTGCAACGACGCCCGATATCGGATTTCTGGCGATGTCCGCTAGGAATCGCCTCTCATCTTCAGTTAAAACAACCTCCGCCCCCTCCTTATTAACCAAACCTTCAAGCGACCTGACAAGCCCGTCGAGGCCGCGCTTGAGCCTGACAACCTCGCTTTCTTGCAAATGACTTCCATTCCGCCTCAGAAGGTCGGAATCGGAAACGACGCCTTTCCGTATGGGAAACAGAGGGAAGCGCACAAGGAAGGGCTTGAAGTAGCGGCCCTGGAGCTTGACGATGGCCAGGCCCGTTTCAAGCTGGCCCAGGAAATCGACCTGGTCCTTTTCGAGAAGCAATGATTCGCTTATCGTATACATGTCCGCCCTGTGCTTCAGGCCGAAGCAAATGGTCGTGTATGTGTTTCCAAGCGCCGGCAGAGAAATAAGCGATGGATGCTGGTCAATCAGGATTATCGCTTCGCCGAGCTCACGGATCTCTCGAAGGATGATGTCCGTTATCGCTTCCGTTCCTGTCATTTCCTGCTTTTTACGAAGCAGGATGTGATGAGCTTCTTCAATGACAATCGCGTGCTTGAAAACCTCTCTTTCGCCCTCCGAGAGCCTGTAATGGTGAATCCACAGCAGCAGCGCCTCGATGAAAAACGTCTTGTCGGAATTCGTCAGCGCATCGAGCTCCAGAATCACATTTTCCTTCAACAAATTGGCAAGCGGATAAGGCTTTCTCACGTTCAGGACGCGGCCAAATTCGCCGAAGCAGAGTACGCCAAGCGTTCGAAGCGTCGAGTCCATCCACAGCGCCTTCCTGCCTTTGACCTCCATCTTTTCAAGAATTGCAAGCACGTCTTTGAAAGTCGGATATTCGTCTGGCGAATCAGAATAAACTCCGAAGTCTGAATATGCCATGTCAATCGCTTTTTGCAGGAGGAAAGCTACGCCTTCGCCGAGGAAATAAGCATGGCACATGACCTCAATCACCTTTTTCAGCCACTCCTGCGGCTTCGTCCCTGCAGGAGGAATCAGGGGATTGAAGAAGAGAGAAGAGGTATCGCGGCCAATTGTATAGATTTTCAGGCTGGAGAAATCGCCGAGGACGACAAGATCTCGATAATTCCTCTTCCAGTCAAAGATAAGGAAAGGCTTCTTCATCTTTTGTAGGACAGAGAGAAGAACAAAGGCGCAATTTGTTTTCCCTGAGCCGGTCGTCCCGAATATGCCGACGTGCCTCAGCCATTCGTTCTCGCGTAGGCCAAAGGGATGATATTCCTGGTCTCCGTAAACGACCCTTCCGAGCTCGTATTCCCCAGAAATGTTGTCCTTCTCCGGCAGGCTTAGAAGAACTTTCTTGTCGTATGTCTCGTCAAGATACTTTGAAGCTAGGGAAAACAGAATCCCGACGATCTCTGCCCTCGAACGCGGGTCGGTTTGAGTATTGTAAGCCAGCCACAGGGTATCGATATCCTTCCCCAGAACCGGCTTAAGCTTGCGAAAAAGGGATTCGATCTCATCCTGAAACGCCATGCGCCCCGCCTCCGTTCTCGACCAGCTCCGCCATGCGCTTTAGCGCCTGGTATTCGAAGATTATTTCTCTGAGCTCGCGGCGGAGCATTACGATATCTTTCCATAGTGAGAGACCCGAAATTCTCAATTCCTTCCGCAGGCCGAGCATCTCCCGCTCAAGCTCGATGCGTCGCAGGTCAATCGAGTGTTTCGTCCCAGGCGAATACAGCGAGATTTCTTGGAGAAGCCTTTTGATCTCTTTCGAATCAGCAAAAACGTCTTGCTGCGTTTCTCTGTGTATTACCTTTCTGGATTCCATGTCCTGATTTATTTTCTCTATTTCTTCCCTAAGGACCCGCGCCTTATCAGAGAAGAAGCTTATAACCGGCTTCCTAATCTTGCCGTTCGACTTTAGCAGCGCGCCCATGTCAGAGCCGTTGCCGTTATGCTTCTTCAGTCTTTCCTTTTTCTCGCTATTCCCGTTGTCGAGAAGCGAATCAAGCCCATCGACGAATTTTTTCGATAGGTCCCTGGAAAGGAAGGATTTAAACTCCGTTCCCTCCTCGTAAAGAGAATAGGCAAGGCTCTTCGTATCTATGTAAAGCCTCGGCTGTTTGTACCACTCATCCTTCTCCGTATCAAATTGCTCAAGCTTTTTAGGCATAAAGACCGCCAAGAAATAGATGGGAATTAAGAATTGCAGCGTATTAAACTGGACGTAGAAGAGATGCGGATAATACTGATATTCAAACGTTATCATTAGCTGGACATATAATGAAGAACTTCTAATATTGACGATGATGGTCAATACCGGCATAATTCATCTGTGCAGCTCCTAAAAATAAATTTCCAACCGGAAGTCTATTATAAACGTCGGGAGGAGGAGCATCACATCATCATGTTATCTTATTACTTATGAGATTTATGTCCGATGAAAAATAACATATCGATTAAGAATCCAGCTCACGAGTTAACTGGTCAAATAGTAAATGATGATTGGAAAGTAATAGAAAAGCTTATCCGTCCAAAGAGAGCCACAGGAATGAGTTTCTCAGTTGGTTATATCATTGAAAACTCAGCAGGACAAAAAGCTTTCCTGAAGGCATTAGACTTCTCAGAGGCGCTCAAGTCCCCAGATCCAGCAAGAGCATTTCAAGCGATGACCGAAGCGTTCAACTTTGAGAGAGATATCCTAGCCCGTTGCAGAGAAAAAAAGATGAGTCGTGTCGTCACAGCTTTGGATGAGGGAAAGATAGAGCTGCCCGGAGGAGCCTACGCAGTGCAGTTCTTAATCTTCGATCTGGCTGAAGGGGATATTCGCTCTCACCCCAAAGCAGCACAAGCTTTCGACCTCGCATGGATACTCAAATCCCTACATCATATCGCCGTTGGTCTC
The DNA here is from genome assembly GCA_963702005.1 of Candidatus Aminicenantota bacterium. Classification (GTDB taxonomy): domain Bacteria; phylum Acidobacteriota; class Aminicenantia; order Aminicenantales; family JAFGBC01; genus JAFGBC01. Next base: position 3,113,600 of record OY969696.1, on the reverse strand, counting down.
TGGCAGCTTCATGGTCATGGCATAGCTCATCAAGATTTAAAGCCATCAAATGTACTCGTTTTTAAGGGAGATCAAATGAAGGTGGCAGACTTGGGGCGAGCTGAACGCCTAGAAGTTACTTCTCCTTTCTCCAAATATTGCATACCAGGAGCAAAATCTTATGCTCCTCCAGAACTACTTTACGGAGAAATGCAACCTGATTGGAAATGTCGGCGATATGGGTGCGATCTTTATCTCATGGGTAGCATGGTGGTTTTTTTCTTTTGCGGAATCCAGATGACGGCTATACTTCGAGACAAACTTCATCCAAAACATATTTGGGAAGTATGGCCGCTAGATTATCGGCAGGTTCTACCTTATGTAAGGGATGCGTTTGGGAAAGCATTAGAAGAAATAAAAAAATCGATTCCTCCAGAAATCCAAGAAGAGATGATAAGGACAATAGAGCAGCTCTGCGAGCCTGATCCGCTATTACGAGGCCATCCATATAATCGGCGGGGTCATTCAAATCCCTACAGCCTTGAGCGATATATCTCTCTTTTTGATCGCCTTGGTAAACGTGCCGAATTAGGATTATTAGCAAGCATAAGCCATGGCAGTTAATATTGAAAACACTCGACGCAGGATAGTCCCTCGCTGGCGGGAATTTCAGCTAGCGCTTCAATCAGGAGAATTAGATCCCACAGAGACTCGATTAGTTTCTGCATTGCCGCCAGACTCATTTATACTAAAAAAAAAGGAGGAGTGGACCAACAATCGCACGTTGTTGTTCGCAACTGATTTTCTCGGAGTTGCTTATGTAATGGGGCATCCAGAGTTGGCTATTGACGCTGCAAAGTTTGTTTTAGAGCCAGATTCAGGCTCCTCCACTGCAGCAAAGTCGATTGCAGCCAAGGTGCTGCGGATTCCTATGCCTTTAGAAGATAGTTTGCAAGCTCCAATCTCCGCAGATAGACGTGACTTATATGAGCCAATAAGGCGGATGAAAAAGAAAAGAATTGATCAACCACGCAATGCATTTGTATGGGCAGATCTAGCAAGATTGTACACAATACTTGGTTTACAGGAGCAGGCCAAAAAAGCAATGCAAATTGCATACTATCTTGCTCCATTAAATCGTTACATTCTAAGAAGTGCAGCTCGCCTTGAGCTTCATCTAAACCAGCCTGAAAAGGCACACTATCTTTTAAGAAACGCGGAGATAACTAAGCATGATCCATGGCTCATGGCAACAGAAATTGCTATTAGTTCGATTCTTGAAAAGAGCTCAAAGCTTATAAAGCCTGGCATGAGAATTGTTGATGGCAGATCGCTTGATCCCTTTCAAGTTTGTGAATTGTCTAGTGCTTTAGCAAGTGTGGAACTCTGGAAAGGAAATTCCAAGAAGGCAAAAAAGCTCTTCGCTTTTTCATTGCAGAAACCAAACGATAATGCATTGGCTCAGGCTGTTTGGGCAACTAGGTATGTTACGATTGAGGATCTGCTTGAAAAGAAATTTGATCCAATTCGTGCATTTGAAGCTAAAGCCTTAATGACCTACTTTGAAGGAAAATGGAAAAAATCTCTTGAACATTCTCGATTTTGGCTTTCTGATGAACCATTTTCTAGAAGACCTTATATTCATATGTCTTTTTTAACAAGTGAAATATTTGAGGACCACATATCCGGTACTAAGATAATCGAATCCGCACTGAGGATTATTCCTAAGGAGCCGACTTTATTAAATAACCTTGCATTTAGTCTTATCCACCTAGGCAAACTGGAGGAAGCTAAGAAAGCATTATCGAAAATTGATTTAAGCCGCTGTCCCTTGTCAACTAAAATTTGCGCTTTGGCTACTTCTGGGTTGTTAGAATATCGTTCAGGTAGGCCAAATGAAGGAAGAGATTTATATCATAAGGCTATACAAATCGCCTACAAAGAATCACAGCCATGGCTAAAGGCTCGTGCTATGATTTACCTCGCTCGAGAGGAATTGTTAGCTAATAGTTCCAATGCAGATAATTTACGTCAGAAGGCTATCAATGAAGCGCTTAAGATAAAGGAACCTTCTCTTAAATTGCTAGCTCGTCGCCTTGAACGATTGAAAATATAAGAAATTGGTTTTCGGCGGCACTGGCCGAGGGCGCATTTTCGCTCCCATTTTCTTATATAACCATGGTGAGCAAGTAAAAATCATAACAAAAAAGGATGTCAAGAACGGCTTGGGGGCACGAGGTATGTCCGCAAAGCCATCCGAGGCGCATAAAGTGCCGCAAATTACCCGGACCTCACCGCTGGGCAAGGAGAGGACCATGAAAAATATTCACTGCCGGCTTCGGTGGCCACTCAAATTTCTTGATAAGCGACCCGGGGCGGAGGAGGTTTTTCGGCGAAGAACGTCAGCTTGAGGTGAGCGATGATTCTATCCACATGCGGTTGATTTTGGCCTCCCAGAAAAGCAAAAGGCCGATTTGTAGCCAAGGGTTTGATATGGACCTGGTCGAGATCGTCGTTCCTGGGTCAAGTGGTGAAGCCGATTTTTCTAGGCTGCCGCGAAAAATTGCTTTTGGGCATCAGAATGGCCAGAATAATCAAGACGGGCGGGCCGAGAATGCACCTTCAAACCTCCTCTTTATTGTCCAATCAACGGGGGAAAGCTCAATTTGCTTTTTACCATAAGCCCAGCCGACGGAATACTTCAGCAATTGTTAGCCCACCCGATACTAAACCAGCTAGCGATGCGATTAACCAAACCTGACGTTTTGTTAGGTTGTCCAGTTTAGCAACCTTTATGCTATGTTGTATGGCTCCAACTTCAATGGCTTTAGATGGGCTTAACAGTCTTATAATTAAACTGAGCGTGTGATTGCCTGAGTTTGGGAAATAGCAGTTCCAACAGTAGGACAATGTCTTCATACTAAAAGATTGTTGCTGCTTCTTTTCTCCATCAATTTCAAATCCAGCAGCTAAAAGCTCAATCTCAATAAATTGCTTCAACCTGCTATTTTTAACAATTTGTATAACAAATGATTTGCCACTCTTGTTATCTCGAACGCAAAATTTATTATGATCTTTCGAAGGCATATTGAACGAAGGCTTTAGATTGACAGTTATATTATGTGAATCCTCTTCATAAACCTTTTTGGGCAACATAGCCTGGCCAACATATCGCACAGTTTCTTCTTCTTTATATTTCTTAAATGTCTTTAGTTCTAAATCTGCAATCTTGCGATCTTGTTTTCGATCTTTAAAAGGGTTAGGAACAAAAGCGAGTATTGAAAATGCTAATAATGACAAAATCGAGTTAGAACTTGACATCCAAAGGTGGCCTTTGAATATTAAAAAATAAATATTGCCTCCAATAAATATTATGAACGGAAATGTTTTCAATAATAAATAAACTTTATTGCGATACAGTTTCTTAATGACATTTAGTATAGATCTATACCACCCTAGGTTGGGCATTTGTGATGCAGCAATATTCTGATTAGGAGCGAGCGATGTATCCAGTGATAGCATAATCATCTGGGCCATAGCGAAACGCCATAACCATACCGAAGTACTAACAAACAAGACTGTGGCCAAAAGCATTATAAAATCCATATTATTTTCCTTTTTTTCTGTGCCGCCTAGATGAGCGTTCCCGCGCCAATTTTGCCTCGTCCCATCGCTAGAGATGATAAATTGTAATATGATAAAATGTCAAACGGAAAAAGCCCCTTAAAGTTGATTATTTAATATATTTGACTTGAGTTAACGTTTTTGCGTAGATTCGTCAACTCGATAATGCCCCGATAGTTTTCAAGTCCCCGACAGAGTGTCGGCGATCTCGTTTGATTTGAGCAGTTTCTGAAACTGCATGTCTCGTCTTTTATTCGAGACCTTTCCGTAGATTGCCGTATTTCGTATGTCCTTTTGACCGAGCTGGTCCTGGACGTCGCATAGATCCCATCCTGCATTCAATAAATGGACGGCAATGGAGTGCCTAAGAATATGAACGAAACGCTTCTCGGGGGCGATACCCGCTCTGGCCGCGTATATTTGGAAAAGGTAATAAATCAGACCGCTTGAAATCGGGCGGGCGTTTCCGCTTTCCCGGCTAGCGAAGAGGTACGGATTGCCGTCTTCTCCTCTTTGCGCCAGATACAATTCCAGCAATTTTTCCGAGGCAGGATGGAGATTGTACTCCTGAGAAACGCCGTTCTTTGCCCGCTGAATCCAAATCCGGCCATTGTGTACCCAGTCTTTCCTAAGCCAGGTTGCTTCAATTCTTCGCAGTCCATGCCGGTATATCAAATCGAACATGGCCTTGTCGCGATAATTCTTTCCGGTTATAGACATGAATAGCCGGTAGACCTCTTCTTTTTCCAGATACTTAACCTGAGGCTCTCTGCTTCGAGATAGAAGCGCTTCTTTTGATGCCATAGTCCCGAAATCCTTAGCCGTTTCAGTTGTCTATTATACGCATACTCGACAATTGAACCAGTTCATAGTTAGAGTGAAAGCTTTTAAATAGAAAAATGCGCGGGCGAATGAAGCCAAAAATACAAAGGTATCAGAGCAGGCGAGACACAAGATGCTGAGAAGAAAATTGGAAAATTACGTGGGGAGAGATGGGCTCTTAGACGTGCCTAAGATTCTTGCGGAAGGGGCGGAATTTGATTTGTTCCCAGGACTGCTTCCGGATGTTCATGAGATCAGACGGAAAGATTTTCCTTTGTTCGATGCATTGAGCAGGATTTATCTGGACAATACGGCAACAAGCCAGGAGCCCCAATCAGTCAAAGACAGGATGCACGAATACAGAAAGACTCACATAAGAGGAAGCAATCATTCAGAGAATTCCAGGGAAGCGGCTGAATATCAGAGAAGAAACGAAGAAGCGAGGCAAAAAATACGGGAATTTTTCAACGCGGATAACTACGTTATTGGTTTTACTGGAGGAACAACCGATACGTCAAATTTTATAGCAGCCAGATTTCCATTTGATAAAGGGGACACTCTTATCCTTACGGACATGGAGCATAATTCGCAGATATTGACGGCAAGGAATATTGCCGCAAGAGCCGGGGCAGAGATTCTTTTTATCCCCGTTTCTCTGCCAGAGGGAAGATTAAGACTGGATTGTCTTGAAAGAGCTGTATCGAAAAGGGGAAAGGGGAAGATATTGCTCAATCTTGTCCACGTTTCGAATGTCACCGGGGCAATAAATCCTGTGAAAGAAATCAGAGAAATATTGGGAGACAGAGGATTCGTATATCTCGACATGGCCCAGTCAGCCGGGCACATGCCGCTTGATTTGGATGATTTAGACGTGGATTTTGCAGGAATTTCCTCCCATAAGATGTACGGACCCATGGGCATCGGAGCGATTTTCGTCAATAAAAGAAGCGAAAGGTACGTAGGCAACAACATTAGCGGCGGAAGTGCGGTTGATTTGGTCTCGAAATGGTTTACCGCTTACGCAGGCGGCCATAAGAGGTTTGAGCCAGGCACCCAGGATTTGGAAGGCGCAATAGAATGGGGCTTCGCAGTCGATTATCTGAAAGGAATCGGAATGGATAAAATTGAAAAGCATGATGGGGAACTCGGAGAATACTTCGTCGGGGAATTGCGGAAAATAAGGGGCATAAAAATTTACGGTCCCAGGGAGTTTGAAAACAGAACCGCAGTAGTGACCTTTAACAATGCCGCCATGGGAAGAAATCACGAAGAGTTTGCGCAGCAATTAGACAGGCATGGCATAAGCATGAGGGATGGATGCTTCTGTGCGCACATATATACTTCACAGCTTTTGGGCGCGCCGAGATTGGCTCATGAAATTAGGACGGGTTTGCTGAATGTTGGCTTTCCCAAGGGACCGTTAATGATTCCGGGAGCAGTCAGGGCTTCCTTCGCGTTTTATAACACAGTGGAAGATGCTTACAAGGCGGTCGTGGCAATAAGAGAAATTACAGAAAATAGAAGATGAGTAAATGGCAAATGCAAAAATACAGCGTATTGGATACCATCGGTAACACGCCACTCGCCGAATTGGTTAATTTAAACATAAATTCGAAGACTAAGATTTATGGCAAACTGGAAGGATGCAATCCCGGAGGCTCGGTCAAAGACCGCCCTGCTTATTGCATGGTGAAAAAAGCAGAAGCATCAGGAGAACTTAACAAAGACAAAACAATCCTCGAATCCACATCGGGAAACACAGGCATCGCACTTGCAATGATAGGAGCTTCTAAGGGATATCGAGTCAGGCTTGTGATGCCTGATTGCGTTAGCTTAGAAAGACGCCGGATTCTTGAAGCTTTTGGCGCGGAAGTCGTGCTCACTCCGGGCGGGGAAGGAACGGACGGGGCTATCAGGAAAGCCCACGAAATTCTCAATGAAGAACCGGAAAAGTATTTCATGCCCAATCAATTCGAGAACGAGAGCAATGTCCTTGCCCACTATGAAACAACGGGACCGGAGATATTTTCCCAGACCGAGGGAGAAATTGACATATTTGTTGCTGGCATGGGAACGACGGGAACGCTCATGGGCGTGGGAAGATACATGAAAGAAAAAAAGCCACAAGTAAAAATTATCGGAGTCGAACCAAAAAAGGGGCATAAGATTCAGGGCCTGAAAAACATGGAAGAATCTGCTGTTCCCGGAATCTATAATCCCAGGGCCTTGGACGAGAAGATAACCGTTGATGATGATGAGGCTTTTGAAATGGCGAGGTTGCTTGCCACGAGGGAAGGTCTGTTCGTTGGCATGTCAAGTGGCGCAGCGGTGGCAGGGGCACTGCATGTGGCAAGGGACATGCATCATGGCACAATAGTCGTGATATTGCCTGACCGTGGAGACCGGTATCTGAGTACTACGCTTTTCAGGTCCATATGCGCAGAGTGTCAGCCATAATTAGGGCCAACCTGCGCCTTTGCGTTTGAAGAAAAGCTGTCTTATCCGAGGCGTTCCCTAAGTGGCAATGGAGGGGATGCGGATATGGCGGATAAGAACAAGCCTGGTTTTCTAGAAGGGGACCTCTTCGATTTCGCTGAGAACTTGGGCGTAGCCTTCTTCCAGAGGTTTATAATATTCGGGCGGGGCTATCACCAGGCCCCTTCTGAACGGCCTGTCCGTCCCCGGCTCCTTCCATAACCGCGGCATGACCAGGGGGAAGAATTTGCATACCCTGCCAAAATCCTTTTTCCTCAAGCAGCACTCGACGAAATCTTTTGAACAGCCGGTCACAAGGTCTGCCAGTTGCAGGAATTGATTGAAAATGGTTTTTCCGAAATACAGGCACTGGGAGAAGCCCTTAGCCGCCAGGGAGCCTGCCGTGTAGGGATTTCCTTCTGGGTCCTTTCCAAAATGGAAGCCATCAGAGTAGCAGGCTGCAATCTCTGACGAGTCTTCCTTAAAGAAATCCAGGAAAACTGCGTGGCAATCGTCTGTAATACCGACGTTCATAGCCAGTCTCTGGAGCAGGTTGGTAAGGCAGCGCTGATACGAAATGGCTGGCTTGTCCTTCCTCTTCAGGCGAACGATAGCGGAGACGAAAACCGCGATATTGAACCGTTCCATCGAAAGGATATCCAACAGCTCAAAGCGGATCTTATCTGATGCCTTCATTAGATTGTCGAAAAACTGCTCCTCGTTCTTTTCGGCGTAATACTTTTTAAGGTCTTTGATGTTCCATTTGACAGGATGCCTTTTCTCGAATCCATATCGTTGTTTTACCGCCGTTATTTCCTGCTCAAGTTCCCTTTCCTTTTGGAAGTCAACCGAAAAACCTCCTATGATATAAATCTCCCTGGACCTGAGCTTCTCCGTGAAGGTGAATTGATTGTCGTCAAGATAGAACCTTTTGGGCGGCTGCTTGATTTCCATCATCCCGATTCCCAAGAGAATGTTATCGCTAAAACAATAGCCTGTAAAGGGAATGCGGATGACCCCCTTAATTTAATCAGCTTTTTGTCAAAGCATATTTTTGATAAGATAAAAATTAACTGCCCGACAGAAAGGAGGGGGTAATTGTCTTTCGCGACATATGGCTTAGGAAGAGCTGCTGAAAAAGCTCCAGGATATTTATAATGGCCATTCTTCTTGTTAAGGCAAGCGTTGAAGAGACGCTTCAGGCGGCTGAAGACTTCTTAGCTTCGATAAATGCGAAAAATGCCGTAAAAAAGGCAATAAACCATGGGTGTCCCGAATCAAGGATTAAGGCACAGGCAGGAATAGATAAATTCGATATTGATTTTTCTTTCCGGTTCAGCCGAAGCAACAACGATACTCTGGTATCTTCGGAAGCATTGCCTAGCAGAAATAAACAGCGTGGGTTGTTGATAAAAATTTGCATTTTCATCTTTTTAGTTTTGCAGTGTTTTAGGCTTTTTCAGGACTCCTTGTCTAATAAAATAGTATATTTTTCGGATATGATTTTGTTTTTTGGCGCGTTGTTCTTTATGGCCCTGATGGTTAGGAAAGATATCACCGTATTCAGCAATAGGCTTAAGCTGGCGGAAAATAGAAGTCTAATGTTTTTAAGAAATAAATTCGACGTTAAATTGCTTTCCCCGGTTGAAGCCTCATTCCTTCCTCTGAACGTGTCATTGCTCATTAATGGGATAATGACGTTTTTGTGCTTGGCATTCATGTATCAATTCAAGGCATTATTTATTGTTGTCACTGCCTTCCTGATTGTTCATTATTTGCATGGTTGCCTGCGGAAAATCGTCCGGAGAGATGTTTACCTCTTTTGGAGGATGAAGGTAATAGAAGTCAATTTCAAGTGGCTCAATGCAAGTCTATTCATCATCCTGTCTTTTTTTGCCCTGTATTTTTTGAATTCTGCCATATTCGTCAGATATGTTAATTCAGTAGAGCCAGGGTCGTATTCTTTGAAACAAATAATTAACCCCATATATTTCAAGCCGGCCCTGGATAGAAGTCTGGATAACATAGAGCATTCCAACGTGGAGATGGTTAAGCGGACGATCAGTAACGAAATGAAGAAGAGCAGCAGGATGATATACAGGCATGCAATTTTATTCATAGCATCGATATTCATAGCCGCAATGGCGCTTTCCTTATGGCTCTTGTCCTCCAATTATAGAGCGCTAATAAAGATCCCGGAGGACTGGAAAGCGACGATTGGCAAAGAGGAAGTTACCAACATAAGAGCGCCCGTCGTATCGGCTACTCAGAGCCGGGGAGGAAAACTGTATAAATCGGTTGTCTTGCTGGATTACCTGATAGCGATTCCGGTTACCTATTCAGCGACGGTTATTTGCGTCGATGCGATGTGCTACGCACTTTCTGGCAAGACCCTGATCTTGGAAAAAGCGGCAATTCTGTTCTCCTGGATTCCGGCGAATTTCATGATATTGGCCGAGGCGCTCAAAATTGAGCACCAGGGCCTGTTCATAATTCTATCAAAAGCGTATTTGCTTGCCCTGTCATTGCCGGTTATCCTATTGGTCGGGAGGAGAGTTACCAAGATAGTGGCAAATGCATATGTCAGGCTTAAACGGCGCAGGTTCAGGCTTGATTCAAAGCGGCAAGTTCCGGCGAATATTCAAAACAATATTGATAAAATATCCGGGGAATGCAATTTGGGCAAAGCGAAGATCAGAATCATGAAATCGACCCTGATAGAGTCTTCAGTAAAATGCGGCCTATTTTCGAAAACCCCTAAGATCTACCTCAGCAACGAGGCATTGGAAAAACTCGATGCGAATGAGATAATGGCGTTGGTTACTCACGAGCTTGGCCACGTGAAGCAGGGGCTAAGGAAGCTGTTCCTGGCAAAGATTCTTTCTCGCATATCCTTGCTGCCCAATTATTTTCTCACTGCGCTTTTCGATTTTGTAGCAATGGAATATGAGGCCGACAGGTTTTGTGTCCGGGCTACGGAGGATAAAGAAGCGCTGAAGAATGCTTTAATTAAAACAATCTTGTTGAACCAAGCTTTGAGAAAGGAGGCGCTCAAAGGGCGGAATGGCAAAACAAGGTTGATGAAAATCAGCAAGTTTTATTATAAACTCTTAGCGACCGACGAGTTTTTCTTCGGGGACATATTATTGGGCTACTCGCAGCCGGTTTTGGCGCAGAGAATAAAAAGGATTGAGAGCCTGTGAAATGAACGCCTCGAACTCAGGTAATTCTGCTGTTTATTCTCTCAGCAAGAAGGTCGTAGAGGAGTGCCTTCCGGAAGAGAAAGAGCTATTCGGTAGCATCTGGCAAATAATTAAGAAGGAAATCTCGGAAAGGGGAGAATCCCCGGCAGAGCTGCTGGAAGCGCGAGAATATAAAGCGAAGCTTGCGAAAGAATTGCAGTTCCTAGATGAAGCGGATGTAGCGGGGCTTCAAACGCCGAAAGTTATCGCTTTGATATCATTGGTGTGGCTTAGGCTTGCGGAGTTCAAGGGCCAAGTTCAGGATGCTGATATAGAAGAGACAATTACCAAGTATGGAAAGTCTTTGCCTGAAGGGCTGATTCTGAAGACCATCAGGCTTGCTGTCCCCATGATAAAAGAGGATTTGAAAAATATTGGAAGATTTCCTGTTATTGAAGAGGAAGAAGAGAAAAAGTATGTGATGTATTCTCATGATAAAAAAAAAGGCAAGCCACTTACAGAGATTCAATATAGTGAGCAGAAAGAAATCGACAAATCTAAGTTATTTATCTGGCTGGATGAAAAGAATGGTGAATATTTAATAAAGAGAAATACTCCCCAAAAAATGTTTCCTGAGGAAAGAAGACTTTTGACGTGCCTAATAAAGAATATCGGGAATAACGTGTCGTATAGGAAATTATACGAAGCTATGCACAATGCTGCGGAAACGGATCTAGAGGAATGGAATAGATGGGAATTTGAGAGAACCAATGATGTCCAACAATGTAAGTCTGCTCTTATTAAACACTGTCCCGAAATAAAAAAATTCATTGTTACTGTAAGATGGAGTGGATATAGATTATTTTTGCCCGATAATGTGAAGTATTGTTTAATTGAAGAATTACCTGAAATAATCACGTAACCGATGATCTTCGAAATATTCGCTATCCATCATTATCATTGATTCAATTAGAAGTTGCATAGCTAGTTTTTTTACATTTCTAAAGTTGGAATGGTCCTTTTTTCTTTTTGGCTCGAACTTAAGAGACTCCATCCAATGATAGTTGCATTCCTTAAAAACCCGACAGCCAGTGTCGGGGCGTCGGTCGATTACGATTAGATTGCAGGCATATTCTCCTTTTCCCTTCGCCCTTTCAGTTTCCGCATCAGCATGGAATATAGCATCAACCTCGTCTGGATTCATGTTCAAATTGGCAGAAAAACAATATTTGATGCCCATTAGTCCTTTGGAAGGATGGAACCAGTGATCGCACGGCCATTTTGGCCTGCTTGTATATTGACAGAAGCCTAGCCTGACATTGTCGATTAATTTTGCATATATTGCCGACCTTACAAAAGGACCATAATCTCTTGAGCCTGGTTCAAGGTGTTTTCTAATCTTGCTAAATTGGTCACGTCTCCAAGGAAATTTATAGAACGTCTGTTCAAGCGCACGGTCCCAGTCGACCTTTCTTAGTTCAGAAAAAACAGGCATATATCCGTCTATAAAGACTCCGCTTATTCCGTATTTCCTCGCTTCGATATAAGCCATGATTATTACTTCTCGGTAGTCTTTAAATCCTTTTCAGAAACCTCTCAGAAATCCGAGGTTTCTCCGATACCAATAGACAAGCCGCATATGGTTCACTTTCAAACAGAGGAGATTGACATGAACGGTTCGTTAGTGGCCATCGAAGCAAAGCTTAGATGCGAGGTATGGAGAGATATGGCTTTTAGCCGAATGATTGCCTTGGCGAGAAGCCTGGATATGGAGTGCGAAGATGAGTCGGTTTTCTCAGAAAGCGAAAAGATCGCCGAAACCGAAAAGGCGCTCGCAAATGCCTCAACCCGCTGAGCTCCCTGAAATCGTGCTCATGCAAACATGCCCAGGCTGCATGCGCTCGCTTCCTTACACGCTCGAACATTTCGGTTTCTGTTTGCTGTGTAATAGCGTCTTCTGCCACAAGTGCCTTCGAACATGCCTCCTGTGCCAGCGGGAGCGCTGCTACATCTGCATGGAGCGTATAACCGACAAGTACAAAACCTCTGGTCAAATATGCGAGAAATGTGCGCAATCAGCGAGGCCGAGCGAAAGGAGGAGCGGATGATAAAACATCCTTGGACTGACATCCTTGGATCAAAAAAAGTAAGCGGGAAAAACGTTCAGAAGCTCCGCGCAGAGCTCGAAAGGAAGATAGAGCTCGAAGAAGAGCCGCGCATCAGGGAAGCGCAAGTCGATGGCCGCAAATCGCAGGACGCAGTAGCGATGATTGATGCCTGGCTGAACAGGATAAAAGCCAAGCCCGAATGGGTTCTTGAACACGCGGTTGTCAGGGCAAGATTCGGCATCTTCCTTTTTGTCTTTCTGGTCCTCGCAAGCTATGCGCTCATGTTCCTGACCTTCGAGCCCTACGAGATCGGCATCAAGGCGCACTTCGCCTCGCTCGGCATCATCCTGGCGACCTGCCTGATGATGGACGGCTTCCTTACCGCGTATTACGCGAAAAAATGGGTCCTCGTGAGCCTTTCCGGCGTCGCCCTGCTGAGCCTTCTGATCGCGCATGTCCAGCTCGGCATCGTCCGAGGCCAGCTTTTTCGGACCCTGGGAACGGCCTCCGAATCCTTCTATCAGACGACTTCGAGGCTTCTCACCATCGCGCTCCCCATGCTGGCGCTCGGAGTCGAGCTCGCAGCGGGCCTTACGCTTTTTCGCGTGGTCGAGTGGCTTTATTCGCCGGAAGTCAGGGCGCACAGAAGAAAGCAGCGGGAAATACGGAACATGATTGCGAGGGACAGGGAGATTAACGTGCGCAGGAACAGGCCGAAGATCATCGGCGCAGAATTCGCCATCTGGGCGCGGCAGGCGACTACGAACAAATTGTCAGGCGAGAAGAAGTGGGCGATTGCTCTTCCCATAATAATCATTCTTGCCATCCTGCTTTCGCTCGCAGCAGGCCGCGCCTTCGGCGAGGAGCTTGGCAAAAATACGGTCATCATCGTTGACCTCACGAAGTCCGTTGGCCAGGACGAATGCGTAAAGAACGCGAAAGCCGTTGAGGCCTGCCTGAACGCAGCCGGGCCAGGCGAGAAAATTGCGGTCCTGGCCGTTACCGACAGAAGCTTCGGCAAGCCAGCGATACTGCTCAGCGGAAGGACCGGCTTGAAACCGGGTTACTTCAAGGAAAGGCTGAAAGAGGAAAGGGCCTCGCTCGTTAGCGAATGGCGGGCGAGAGCCAGGGACCTCAACCCCGTATTCACGAATTCCGACGTCATCGGAGCGCTCGCAATCGCGCAAATTTTCCTTGAGGACGGGAGCGCGCAGGAAAAGCGGCTGATCGTCTTTTCGGACATGCGGCAAGCGACGAAGGAGCTCGACCTGGAGAGTCCCGAACGGTTGAACGTCTCTGATCTGCTAGCAGTGGCGGAGAAGCGAGGCATGATCCCGCCGCTAAGGAACGTCGACGTTTTCGTGCTTGGAGTGCTGACGAACAACAAGTCGCCGTCCTATTGGGCGGCGCTGAAGGCTTTCTGGAAGGGTTTCTTCGAAAAGGCGGGCGCACGCCTTAAAAAATATTCCGTGACGAGGGAGGTAGACTGACATGTCAAGAAGCATTGCTCTTCCGGTCCGCAACATGGACCAATTCCTCAGAGGCCTGGGAGCCGCAGTCAGGCGGCTTGAGCTCGAAGGGGTCGCTTTCGATCATTCGGCTCCCGAATTGGGCATGGCCTTTGAGCCCGTTTCAATCGGATTTGCGGAAATCACCGGCAAGCTTTTCCAGGGCGAAATCATCCGGGAGCTCCAGAGAAACCTCAGCATTGAGCAGGCTGCGACTCTCTGTCTTCTCGGGGAAGCCGCAGAGAAGACCGGCTTCGAGATGGAACAGGAAGGGTACAGCTCGCTTCCCGGACCGGCCGTCAATCTCCTGCTAGCGCCGAGGGGAAATTTCGAAGGGATGCTCGGAGCGAGCTTCGAGGAGCGGAAAGCCCTGCCCCCGACTTCGACCGAATTCGACACTATTTCTCGCTTGTTTGACAAGGGAAAGCACGAAAGAGAAGCGAAGGCAGTCCGGAGCAAGAGCGCGCACTGAAATGGCTGGCAGAAAAATCAAGTGCAGCCTGACGCAGGACGGAAGGCTGTTCATGGTCGATCCGAGCTTCGACTGCCTTCCGGTCATAACGAGGCTCCAGCCTGATTTCAGCATTCAGTCCATTCCTCCTCCTTTGGATTTCGTGCCCTCTTTCCAGAGGGCCAGGCGCGTTTCCGTTCAGGCCACTGATCCAGAAACGATACAGGATTTCGATGCTTCCAAGTTGTGGGATTTGCATGACGGCGCGATCAGAGAAGGCGGGGAGGGACCAGACGACGGGAGAGGCCTTAGCCTTTTCGACCTGAAAATCGAGCTGGCCAGAAGGGAGCTTGAGCGTTGCGGCCTGTGCGGCAGGAATTGCGGAGCTAACAGGTTCGAGGGAAAGGGTCGCTGCGGCCTCGGGCCAGACGCTCACTACGACGAGCCTTTCGTCCACATCGCGGAAGAGGCCGTCATCACGCCAAGCGCTACCGTTAGGCTTGTGGGTTGCGCCCTGAACTGCGTTTTCTGCCAGGCCAGGGAAAGCTACGCTCCGAAGCCAATAAGGAGACTGGATTCCGGACTCTGGGCAGTGCTCGCTTCAGACATATATTTTTCAAGAGCAGCTTCGCTGGAGTTTGGCGGAGGGAACCCTGACGAGTCGGCCTGCGCGATCCTCGAAGCCCTCAACGCCGCTCCGCTCTCGTTCCGGCTCCCCGTCGTGATGAACGACAACGGCTATGCGAGCCCGGTCCTTTACAAACTGCTCGACGGCGTCGTCGATGTATGGCTGACCGATTTCAAGTACGGCAACAGCTCATGCGCTAGGAGGCTGTCTGGCGCGGGAAATTACGTCGAGGTCGCGGAGGAAGGCATGAGGCAAATATGCAGCCAAGAAGCAAAGGCAATCGTCAGGATGCTCATCCTTCCCGGACACGTGGAATGCTGCCACAAGCCAGGCCTGGAAAAGCTGAGCGCATACAGGGAAAAAATATGGCTCAGCGTCATAGACAATTTTGTCCCGGACTGGAAGACGAAAACCGATCCTGGCCTCAACCGGCTGGTGTCCCCATCGGAAATAGAAGAGGCCAGGGAGGCGGCCAGGCGTTTCGGGATCAGGGCAATTGAGGACGCGGGCGGCGGCTTCTGGCGCTAGGAACAGCGCCGGAAAGGAGGCAGGCATGGGAAAGAATGCTCCGGACGAAATCAAAACTACCATAGAAAGAATCGGCAGGCGCGTCTCCGAGACCGGCGAAGTCGCGAGGACAGTGCACGTCGAAGGCGTGGACGCGGAAGGGACGATTCACCGGACGACCGAAGTCGAAAAAGGCCTTAACGATTGCGGCCATGTCGGAGCGACGGGCGCTATCTGCCACGTGTGCGGCACGGCAACGATATGCGAGGCCGACGCGAAATCCGGCAAATTTGCTTGCTCTTCGTGCGGAAGAATCTGTTGCCCTGGCTGCAGCGCTGAAAGCATCCTCAAGCCTGGCGTTCGAGTATGCCGCACGTGCGGCCTGCCGGGGATGGTCCGCGCTTCGCTGCGGAGGAAAAGCTGATGTACGCCTTTATCGAGATCGTGATTGCGCTCCTCGCCGGGCTTTTCCGGTTCCTGGCCAGGCATGCCCGCGCCGTTTTCAGCCTTGCGGTCGGCGCAGGTATCGGGCTTGCCTTCGGCATTTCGCTCGCGAAATACGGCGGAGTGGGCGGCTCGATCCTTCTAATGTTCGTCGTCATCGGAGCCGCCGTAATCGCGCCCGCAATAATCGGATTCCTTAACAAGGTGTCTCCAAAGGAATGACTGACTATTGGTTTGAAGAGCTCAAATCCATCGCCGGAATGATCGGCATCGAGAAGCCGGATATCATCAAATGCCTTGAGAGCGCCGCGCGGAATCCAGACAAAATCCCGCTTTATAAAAGGCACTTTCTGAGGGAACTGAAAAAACAAGGCCTGGCCCTATATGACCTCCCGGTCTTTGGCCTAGGGTCCGGGAAGATAACCGGGGACGGGATCTCGCCGGGCGACATTATTCTGGGAGAAAAGAAGGTCAGGAAGCTCATAATTCCATTCGGCTCTTTTGGCGAACACACGCTCGTAGTCGGCCACAGCGGAAGCGGAAAATCGTATCTAATTCGTTATCTCGTTTCCCTGCTGGCCGCTGCAGGCATTCACGCCTGGATATTTGACCCCGAAAACGAGTACAAGGTCCTGCTCAGGCACGTCGACCCGGCGCGTTTCCTCGTCTTGACGCCAGCGTTGGACAGGGACAACTTCCTCCAGCCGCCGCCAGGTATCGCCCCTAGTGAATGGCTAGGCAGGCTAAAGAACCTCTGCCGCGAGGTCTTTTTCTTCCGCGACGGTTCGATTAACCTGCTTGACGGAATTCTCCGGGGGCTTTACGCGAATAACGGCGTCCTCGACGGCGGGATTAACTACCCCACTATTACGGATCTGGTCGCGACGCTGGATCGCATTGAATTCAAGCCCGGCACCCGTTTTTCTGGATTCCATGAAACGCTGGTAAACCGCTTCCGGAGCCTGGCCGCCAACCTGGAAAAAACGCTCGTGTGCAGGCGGGGCTATGACCTGGACGCGCTCGCCAGCAAGACCGTCGTCTTCAGGACTGGCGGCGTGAGCGATGACATCCGCAACTTTTACATCTATCTCAAGCTTCTCCGTCTTTCGAGCCATATGGAGCGCTTTGCTTTTTCCGGCCTCCGCATGCTTGTCGTCATCGAGGAGGCGCATAAGCTCTTCAACGAGCGCCTTTCGGAACGCTATGACCTGGGCGAAGGCATGATATTCGGAAGCGCCCGCACGTTCCGGAAGCGGGGCGTCGGCTTCATCTATTCCGACCAGGTGCCGAGCGAGCTTCCGAATCCGCTCCTTGCGAACGTCAACAACCGCTTCGTCATGCGGCTCGTAAACGGCAAATGCGGCTGGCGCATGGCGCAGGGCTTGAGCCTTATGCAGGAGCAGGCCGCCTTCTTGCCGGTAATTCCAAAGCGCCAGTGCGTATTCCAGTCGGCCGATTATCCCGAGCCCGTTCTCTTCGAGATCCCTATGCTGAGCTTCGAGCAGGTTTCGGACAAGGATGCAGAACGCCATTCTGAAGAGGTTCTTGCTTCGCTTGATTATGCACCGCTAGGAGAGGAGGCAAGCCTGTCAAACGAAGCCAACGCAAAGCCTCTTCCCTGGGAGAAGTGCAGGCCAACTGGACAGAAGCCCAATAGGATCTGGACCGGCATAGCGAAACTGCTCGTTGAGGCCGGAAAGATGACGCTCTCCGAGCTCTATGCGCGCATGGGGAACGTCTCGCCCTGGCTGGCCCGGAAGATCGCGGACGGAATGGCGCGCCAGGGCCTCATAGAGCTCTGCCAGCTCTCACTCGGCCAGCGCGGCAATCCGAAGACTTATGCCGTCCTCGGGCCAGAAGGCGCTCGATTCGTCGGCGTAGATTACGAAAAAGTGCGCCTGCGCGGGAGGGGCTCGACCGAGCACGTGATCCTGCAGAACCTCCTTGCCGAAGCGCTGAAAAAAGCAGGAAAGACCGTGGCGATAGAGCATGAAGCCAACGGCAAGGCCGTAGACGTCGCGGAGATTCGACCCGAAGGCGCGGTCGCCTACGAGATAGAGCTCGAACCCGCTAATCCGCACGTCGCGGAAAACGCGTTGCGCGATCTTGAAGCCGGATTCAGCGAGGTCGTCATAGTCACGAAGAACCAGGCCTCCCAGAACGAGGCCAAGGACGCGGTCTACAAGGCGGTCCCCTGGGAGAAGCTTTCAAGAGTGAAATTCAGCCTGGTGAGAGAGCTCCTGTGAGAATCCCTCAAAGCCGAATGTTCAACCGAGTGGGCATGCCGAGGCGCGTGGTACTGCCGCCGCTCCCCGGAAGGCGCTACTCTGGCTTGACCGTCGTTGGGCCGCCAGTCCTCTGCCCAGAGCAAGACAGGGAAGTCCCGTACATCGACTGCCTCAAATGCGAGCGCTTTGCGGTCTGGCATCCGAAAGACGAAGGTTTCCGCCGCTGCTGGTACAAATTCAAGGACCTGGAATCTCGCGGCTACTTTGACGACACCTGGGACGATCACCCGGAGAACTTCGATCCCGAGACCTTCGCCCGTCTGCAGGAGGAGAAGCGCCACAGGGAGGAGGTCTGGCGCGAGATGGAAGCGGAACAAGCCGAGCTTGCGCGGCTGGCCGACGAGCTTGAGGCAAAATCCCGCGCCGGCGATCAAGATGAATCCTGCTGGCAGGACGACGGCTTCGAAGATGAAGATGATGAAAAGTCGGCACAGAACCATGAAGATGCCTATGAATATGAAAGCTAAAATCGCAGTCCTTGACGATCTCCTCCACCTCAAGCCATGGAGCTCCGAGAGGCCAGCATGACATGCCCTTTGCTCTGGTCAGCAAGTGAACGGCCATGCGTCTTCCGCCAGGGCACACTCACCCCAGCTACATTTCTGGCTGGCAAGATAATTCTGCCTAACGCCTTCAGAGCGAAGCGCGGCAGATTAACTCGCAGCGCCAACATTCCGCTGGAGGTGAGTGCTATGCAAGCGAAAGACGTGAATTTAGTTCACTTGCTCGCGCAGTGCAAGCAAAGGCAGCTCGACGGCTCGCTTGAGCGATTTAAAAAGGGGAGGTGTCCAAGATGACAACCCGAAGCGACATCCAGGATAGATTATTCCTCAAAGGCATTAGCGACACTCGGCAAAAACAATTTACCTGCAGGGGTAATAAGCAAATCGCCGTAGCCGTATTCTGGGGTCCTCGCAAAGACAAGAAGCTGGCGATTCATCTGACCGTTGACTGGAAAGAGGGCCGTAAGATACCGACGGTCCAGATACTTCATGGCGAAGAAATCCTTGAGGAAAGCAGCGGAGCGTGAGGTGATGCTATGCCCACAGTGATAATCGCCGACGGGAAAATCAATGGCAAACCCATCATCAGGGCCTGGGAATCCTTCAGCGGCTGGTACTGGTTCGCCGTCGAGGAGGTCGAGCCTGGCTACTTCTTCGGCTTCGTCATTGGCACATGCCCCGAATGGGGATACTTCTCCGAGCGCGAAATAATGTCGCTGGCTCCCTTCGTATGGGAGATAACAAGATGCGATATCCCCTATGTGAACAAGGAGGCGAGAGTATGAGCTGGGAAGACCGCGTGAGAAAGCGCAAGAGCTATGGGCTCTGGCATGAGCTTACGCTCTTCTTCAGCAAAAAGCCTAGCGTCTCCAGGACGCTGTGGCGGCTCTGCTTCCTGCTGGACGAGAAAAACGGGTTCGGCAGCGAGACCGCGGCTGCGTATGCCTACGAAACCCTGCAGTTGTATTGCAGGGACCACGGGCTCGACAGGAGTGATTGCTATGGTCCATGAAAGCCATAGGGAGGTGAAACTATGAACGGCTACCGCTCGAACATGGATTTAAGAGAAGCGCCAGCCGAGGGCTGCAGCGTCCGCACGATCGAGCTATCCAGCGCCTTTGTCCCCTCGCTCGCTCCGCCATACCCGAACATCGAGGACGAGCTCAGGAAGGACGTGGCTATCCTGCGCAGCTCGCTCGAAGTGCGCGACAGATACATCAGGGAAATCAGGGAGGGAAGAGACTCCCTGCAAGCAGAGCTCAATGACAAGGAAGCCTACATAAGCTCGCTAAAAGACAACCTGGAGGATTACAAAGGCTTCCACACCATCACAACCTTAAAAAGATTCCAGGCCAAGGCAGACAACAGTGATTGAAATCAGCTTAAGCCGCGTGTTTTTTTATCCCTGTGGGGATGACAACTCGAAGGCCTGGCATGCCTCCAGATTCTTTGCGCCGAACGACCTGCCGTCATACCTCCTCAGTTCGGACAGCATGCCGCGGCGGCATATTCTTCTTTTCGGCTTCCGCTCGCGGCTCCAGCCGAGGGAAGCGAGCATGAGAAAGAAGATAAGCCTCCGCAGGCACAGGGCCGACAAGAAGGAGGTATTCGATATGACGGAAAATCGGTTCAACGAGAGCTGGAGGCAGACCTTGCCTCCCAATGAATACATGCGCTACGTGGAGGCCGCAAAGAGGGAGGCCAAGTGCAGATCATGCGGCGCTCCCATACCCAAGGGCATAAAGCACCTATGCTTCCGCTTCCAGGATAACTTATGGCGCAGGAGCTTCCGCCTCTGCAATCCTTGCCTCGGCAAAATCATCAGGGAGGCAAAAAGGAATGCGAAGAAGAAAAGCAAGCAGAACGACGCGACGCGGCCTGAGGCAAGGGAAGGGTCGCCGTCGCTCATCAATATCGCCCTGCCGAGCGCTGAATCCTTCGATTCTTTGCGAAACGAAATCGAAGCGCATCAAGAGGCCAGGGAGACGGTGTGCGCCCAGAAGGGAGGCCGCGTCCGCGACGTAGAAATGGCCTTGCTCATGGACGCCAGGGACTCGCGCCTCAAAGAGCTCCGCATGAGCCAGATAATCATGGAATGCCAGGAGGCAGGCATCACGAGTTACCGCGACTCCTTCAGCAAGACGAAACAAGGCAAGGCACTGGAAAACTCAGGAAAAACCAGTGATTAAAACCCGCTCAAATAGCATGTTTTTTTATCCCTATGGGGATGACAGCTCGACGATTCGAGCTTATGACCAGCGACTCGCAAAAGCAAATCGCTGTAAGAATAAGAAAGCTAGAATTAGCTCAGGTTTGATATCCGTTCAAACCGGGGAAAATCGGTTCATTTTGAATAAAATCGAATTAAAACAAAAAGAGAAAAGAATAACCTGGCCCTCCCAAATGAGGACAAGGGAGAAGCCATGAAAGAAACCGGAAACTCGGTCAACGTGGGCTATGAGAACCTGGTTGCCGTCCGGAGGATCGTTGCGGTGGCGGACCCGAAATCCGCCCCGATAAAGAGGATGGTCAGGGAGGCCAGGGAAAAGGGCCTCCTTATAGACGCTACCTGCGGGAAGCCGATGAGAAGCGTCATCGTTATGGATGAAGGACATGTGGTCTTGTCCACCGTCTCGCCGGGGAAGATCGGCGCGAGGATGGACAGGAACAAAACAGAGTAAATAGATAGGAGAAACGGGATAAAAGGGATCATCATAACAGAGCTTATGATGACCGGGGCCGAAGATGAAAGGCGAGAGAGTCGAATTCGCGGAACTGCTGACGCCCGAGGAAGTTTGCGCTCTCCTGAAGATTAAGCGCCAGCGGCTTTACGAATGGGTCCACTTCGGCAGGATTCCCTACGTCAAGATCGGCAGGTTCCTCCGCTTCTCAAAGTCACGCCTCGACGAATGGCTCAAGGCCAGCTCGTTTGATATAATAAGAGGCGATGACTCTCTCCTCAAATAGCAAATGGCTACCATTTTCAGGCATAACGGAAAGTGGTACGTCAATTTCGTTATCAGAGGCGAGAGGCACAAGAGAATGGTAGGGAGGTCCAAGAGGGAAGCGATGGAAGCCCTCCGGAAGTTTGAGGCGGACATCTTTCACGACCGGTTCGACATCCCGGTCAAAAGGAAGATGACCTTCGGGCAGCTTGCCCGGTACTGGCTCGAAAACTATTCGAAAGTCTCCAATGCTCCGTCCCAGTACCGGAAGAACGGGGAGCGGCTTGCGAAGCACCTGATTCCGTATTTCGGCGACAGGGAAGCCAGCTACATCACGCCGCGCATGGTCGACGAGTACAAGAAGAGCAGGGAGCTGTTGATTCGGCCCGCGACCATCAACAGGACGCTCGCGATTCTCCGCAAGATGTTCAACGACGCGGTCAGGTGGGGATTCCTGTCGGCCAGCCCGATGAAGCAGGTCCAGCAGCTCCGCGAGCCCCAGAAGGGATTCGACTACTACAGCGAGGATGAGGTAGCGCTTTTCCTTCGCAATTGTCCGCCCGACTTCCTGCCCATCGCCAGCACTGCTGTCTATACCGGCATGAGAGTCGGCGAAATCGTCGGCCTCAGACGGATAGACGTGGACCTCGAAAGGAGGATGATTCGGGTTGAAAGGAGCGGCAGCGGCTCAACGAAGAGCAAGCGCCTGAGATACGTGCCCATCAATTCCCGGCTGCTTCCCATCCTTCGCGAATGCCTGAAGTGTGGCGATAGCGAGCACGTGTTCCCCGACGAAAAGGGACGCATGCATACCATCGACTTCAGGTCGGAGATGAGGAAAGCGGCTGAAAGCGCGGGATTACGAAAAATCCGGTTTCACGATCTCAGGCACACATTTGCCAGCAACTTCGTCGCCAAGGGCGGCAACATCATCTCGCTCCAGCGGATTCTCGGGCATTCAACCATCAGCATGACGCTCCGCTACGCCCATCTTGCGCCGGATTTCATGGCGCACGAAATCGAGCTGCTGAACTACGACTCCGCTTCGTCCCTGAATCGTCCCTGGCCGGAGGCCGTCAACTGAAAACGCCTCTTTTTAAACGGTTTCCGGCTTCCCGAGGAGGGACTTAAAATCCTCCAGGAAGAAAAATGGGCTTTTTCGACTAAGCCCGGTATTGTCAGCTACTTACTGAAGAATTAGCGACTTACGTAGAAACGGGGCGGTTCGTACTGTTCCCGCCGTTTGTATTGTTTGCATGGAATAATGCAAATAGGTGACACAAAAGTGACACAGTGGAAAAAGCAGCCCTATGAAGCATGGGCTTCTGCATGAGACGGGAGCACCTCAATGCTTGAAAATCTCACTTTAGAGGTGGTACATTGAATGGGGGCAGGTCAGTGGAGCTGCCCCTCGCCGTGCTGGCCCTTGGTGGGGGGGCGACGCTCGCCTTCATGCACACGGAGATCCCGTACGAAACGACGGCGGCCTTGCGTGCAGCCCACCCGAAGCTCGACCTCGTAACCGTAAGCCTCACCGGCGGGTCGATCGAGTATCTGCCGACGGCCGCGATGCTCGACGAGGGTGGCTACGAGGGGCGCACGTCGATAGTCCGCCGCGACGCGGAAGAACGGCTGCGTGCCGACCTCGAGACGCGGCTCGCGCGTCTCGGCGTCGCCTGAGCAGATCGCCGTGCGATTTAAATTCTGAGGGAAGTATTTGCAGTTTTCCTCTTGGAGATTTCAAATGAACCGAAACCATCATGCATGGCTCAATGGCTTCCTGGCCGCATGTGCGCTGTTCGCCTCTGCTTTGACGGCCACAGCGCAAAATGCAAAGGCGCAAGCAACCGCCAAGCTGCCGCAAGTTCATCTTGATGGCACATATTTTTCCGCCGATGGGAAACGCTTCCTGCCCGTTGGCGCACATTGGGTGCCCGCAAAGGCGGCGATGCAATGGCCAGTGCAGTGGGATCCCAAGGACATCGAAGCGGATTTCGCAAAGATGCATGAACTTGGCTACAGCGTTGCGCGGTTTGATGTGATGTGGGCGTGGTTCGAGCCGCGGCCCGGCGATTACAATCCAGTGGCGTTTCAACAGCTGGACTATCTCGTTTCGCTTGCGCACAAATACAAAATCTATTTACATCCCAGCTTGTTCATCGGTGGTGAAGTTGGAGAGGCGTATTGGGATGTTCCGTGGCGGCATGGACGGCATCCGCATGCTGATCCGGAGATGTTGCGACTGGAAACGAATTTCGCAGAAGAGTTCGGTCGGCGGTATGGCAATGAGACTGGAATTATCGCGTGGGACCTCACTGATGAACCACCGTTCTGGATCGTGGACGGGCAGACGACGGATGCCATGGCGATTAACTGGACGCGGCTGATTGCGGATGGGATTCGAAAACACGACAAGATGCACCCGCTCGTGGTGGGAACAAGCGGGCAGGAAGTGACACACGGTCCGTTCCGAGCGGACACGATCGCGAGTTCGGTGGATTTCTTTAGTGTTCATCCATTTACGTTATACGTTACGGATTTATTCCCGGACGCACTCCTATCTGCGCGAGGAACATACGGAGCCGCATTTGAGATCGCCCTATCCCAAGGAGCGGGACGGCCGGTGATGATTCACGAAATGGGCGCGTCGACGGCGCAGTTTTCGCCTGAGCGAGTGGCGGCATATGACCGGGCGCAAATATATTCCGGGCTCGGTGCGGGAAGTATCGGGGTTGACCTGTGGTGTTATACGGATGCTTCGCCGGAACAATTTCATAAGGTGCCGTATCTGCGCACGCCGCAGGAAACCGGATGGGGAATGACTACGTGGGACCGGCAAGACAAGCCACTGGCTCGAGAGTTCAAGAAATTTGCGAAGGTAGTTGGGCAGCTCGATCTGAGCGGACTTTCACCGGCAACTGCTGACATCGGCATCATCATCCCGAATGAATGGGCAAAGACACATGGAGATTTCTCGCACTTCGGGCTGACCGGCCCGGAGGTAACGCCGTATCTTTCAATCGCAGATGGGGACGCAATTCCTGGAAAAACACAGCCAGACGGCAACTCCGGGAATCATTGGCTGATGGGATCGGCGCTTTCCTCGTTCGTGCTGGGGCGGCGCGCAGGGTTGAAAGCGGATTTCCCGCGAGAGTATTCCGATTGGGGCAAGCACGCGATGATTTTTCTCCCCTCGCCGGTGACGAGTACCGGTGACCCTTTTCTGACGCATGTGCACAGCGATTTTTATGAGAAGGCGCAGAAGTACGTAGATAATGGCGGGTTTCTATATGCCTCCTTGGCTGCCGACGGAGCGGTTCCACAGATGGATTCGTTGTTTGGGGCGCGGATGGTGGACCGTGCGATTACTTCGGAAGTGACCTTGAAATTTGTTGAGCCGTTCGGCGATTTTAAACCGGGAGACACACTTCATTACTCGTTGCCGTCTTCGTCGATCCAATCCTGGGGAACAATATTGGAAGTGAGCACGGGCAAGGTGATTGCGGTAGATCAGGACGGTCATCCGGCGCTGGTTACGAATCAAATTGGTTCCGGTAAGACTTTGTTGAGCGCTTATCCTCTGGAACACTATCTGGCGGAAACGCCTGCAGTGTTTGACAAACCGGAAGAAACGTATCGGCTGTACGGGGCCTTTCGCGATTGGACGGGCAGGAAGCCAGCGTTTAAGGCGGATTGCCCGGAGATAGAATTGTCGGTGTTAAGTGGTGATCATCGCGGGTATATAGTTGCGATCAACCACAGCGCCAAAGCCCAGGAATTTTCTGTTACGTCCTCGCTGAACTTGCGCTCCGTTTCTACGGTTACCGGTACTGTGCCAACTTCGCTGCAACTGCAATCTTCCACCTGGAAGAGCAGGCTTGAACCATTTGATGCCGTGATTTTCGAATGGAAACAGTAATGTTCAGGCCAATTCGCGGCACGGAGCGTTTTCGATGATTGCGGGGGTTGATATAGGCGGCACGAAGATTGCCGTTGGTGGCGTTGATTCCAACGGCCGAATACTGGAACGATTTGAGACCCCCACAGATGCGAAGTCCGGATACAAGGCTGCAATTGAACGGGTAATCTCCTTGCTGCGAAAGATTGAGTTGTCGACGGGAGAGCGTATTTCCGGAATCGGCATCGGCTCCACAGGCCCGATTTACCCGCTGACGGGAGAGATTGGCGATGTAAATTTCTTTCCAGATTGGCGCGGTGAAAACCCGGTTCGCGATCTTCACAATCAATTTAAGGTTGACGTCGCGATTGAAAACGATGCGGACGCCGCCGCCCTTGGTGAAGCCGGTTGGGGAGCAGGGCGCAACAAATCGCACCTCATTTACGTGACCGTCGGCACCGGGATAGGAGTTGGGCTTATCTTCGACGGCCGGGTGTATCGAGGAGTCAACCAATCGCATCCGGAAATCGGGCATCACCTGATTGACGCTTCCGGCCCTGTTTGCGAATGTGGATTCCGTGGCTGCTGGGAGTCTCTGGCGGCTGGACCGGCTATGGTGAGCTGGATCCAGCGCAATGCCCCACACGAGTACGTTCACCGAACGGAGTTGAGTGCGAAGAAAATCTGCGACCTTGCGCGCACCGGAGATGAGTGGGCGCTGCGTGCTGTCGAAAACGAAGGACGCTATCTGGGGTTGGGAGTGGCGAACCTCGTTACGCTGTATGTGCCAGACGCGATTGTTCTGGGCGGCAGTGTGATGAAGAGCGCCGATCTGTTTCTCGATAATATTCGGGGGATTATTGCTGCCAGTTGCCGCTACGTTCCTCACGAAAAAACGGAAATAGCTTTAGCCTCGCTCGGCGAGCACGCCAACCTTATCGGCGCGGCTCGCGTCTGGTATCACCGCTTCGCTCCGACAGGAGAGCCTCATGCCCAGTGAGTTCACAATTACCGAAGGCCAGTATCTGCGAGACATTCTTGCGCAACCTCAGGCGCTGTTCGACACCCTAGCAAGCCTCGAAGAATCGAAACCCCTTCAGTCTCTTGCTGGGCGAATCTACAAAGGGCGCTTTAAATCGATCGTCCTGACCGGCATGGGCTCTTCCTTTCATGCTCTTCATCCTTTACACAACCAACTGATTCAGCTGGGTCTTTCTGCGTTCATGGTGGAAACCTCGGAGCTGGTGCATTACAAGAGCCGACTCTTTGACTCCAAAAATCTTGTGGTGGCCGTTTCGCAATCGGGACAGAGCGTGGAGATTGTCCGGCTGTTGCGCGTGAATCGGGGCAAGGCTCCCGTGATCGCCGTGACCAATACACAAGACAGCCCGTTGGCAAGAAATGCGGAGGCTCTGATTCTAACGCGCGCGGGAGTCGAGTTTTCTGTTTCCTGTAAGACGTACATGTCCAGCCTAATGGCTTTGCAGTGGCTAGCAGATGTAATTGCCAACCGGGACCTGCGAAAAAGCCGCAAGGAACTGCAGTGTGCTGCCCAAGAGGTGGACGAGTATCTATCTCATTGGCGCGGCTATGCGGAGCAGTTTGCGGGCTTGCTCGAAGCGGTCCGCCACCTGTTTTTTGTGGGACGCGGCAATTCTCTGTCCGCCGTTGGCACTGGCGCGCTGATCGTGAAAGAGTCGGCACACTTTGCGGCAGAAGGCCTGAGCAGCGCTGCATTTCGCCATGGCCCGCTGGAGATGCTCAGCAAGGAAACATTTGTGCTCATTTTTGGGGGCGATCGTAAAGCGCAGAAGCTTAACGAGAGTCTGTTGGAGGACATTCGGGAGCACGGTGGGAAAGCCGAATTGGTAAGTCATCGATCAAATATTTCTCCATGTGTGTTGCCGGATCTTCCCATTGCCGTACAACCGATTCTTGAAATTCTTCCGGTTCAGATGATTACGCTTGCCCTGGGTGCACTGGCCGGGCGAGAAGCCGGACGCTTCGACTTCGCGACGAAAATCACGACCAAGGAATAACGCACACGTAATCCGCGACAACACGCGATATGCAAGCCCGGAGACCGGTCTCGACGGTGACGGCCTCCCACCGTGCCCGCGAGACGGGCCTCGCAGGCCGACCGCCGTCAGCGCGCTTCACGCAGCCGGTAGTAGCAGTAGAGGGGCCACGCGTGCGCATGGGCACAGTATGCCTCCCCCTCGAAGGCGTCCGGGCCGAAGAGTTCCTCGTCCGGGGAAAGCGACGAATCGAAGGCGTCTCCCGCGGACCAGTGCCCGACCCAGGGAGCCGCACCCCAGAACTGGTCCAGCCAAAAATGGAGTTTTTTGGCTTTTTAAGCTTCTCTTGTATGTATCAACGAATTGCCTCGGCGTCAAGTCTCCGAGCGAACTGTGCGGCCGGAACTCATTGTAATCCATTCGCCACTTCTCTATCTTCTCCCGGGCATCCTCCATCGACAAGAACCAATTGACGTTCAAGCATTCGTCCCGGAATGAACCGTTGAACGACTCGATCATCGCGTTATCCATAGGCTTACCGGGCCTTGAGAAGTCCATCATGACCCCGTTTTCATACGCCCACTTGTCCAAGGCTCTTGAGATAAATTCGCTGCCGTTGTCGCATTGGATGCGGTCCGGAGCGCCCCGCTCCTTCACCAGCCGCTCGATGACAGCCGCGACTTCCGCGCCCGTCATGCTTTGGCCGGCTTCGATGGCCAGACACTCCCGACTATAATTATCGACTATCGTTAAGGCCCGGAATCGGTGGCCGTTAAAGAAGCTGTCGACGACAAAATCCATGCTCCAGCAGGCGTTCGGACGCTCGACCTCCGGCCGTTCCATCCGCCGGCTTCCGGAGACATGACGACGAGGGCGTTTCCTTCTTAGATTAAGCCCCTCCTGGCAGTAGATCCGATAGGTCCGCTTGTGATTGACGCGCCAGCCCTCGCGCCGAAGCAGAACATGGACCCGCCGATACCCGTACCGAACGCGCGTCTCCGCGATCTCGACGATCCGCTGCCGCAGGGCCCGGTCGTCTCTGCGGTGCGAGCGATACCGGTGGGACGTACGGCTGTCAACGGCAGAACCCGAAGACCCGGCAGGCCCGCCGTTCGCTCACCCAATAGGCCTCCTCGAGAGCAACCACTCGCTCCCGCCTCTGAGCTGGCTTTAGAATTTTTTTGAGAGCACATCCTAGAGCATCTGTTTTTCGAGGCTCAGATCCGCCACCATGCGCTTGAGCCGGCGGTTTTCCTCCTCGAGCTGCCTCAAGCGACGGAGCTCCGAAACTCCGAGGCCTCCGTACTTCTTCTTCCACCGGAAAAACGTCATCTCCGAGATCCCCATCTTCCGGCAAACTTCTGCCACCGGTGTCCCAGTCTCGGCTTGGCGGAGCGCAAACGCGATCTGCTCCTCCGTGAACTTCGACTTCTTCATCGGCAAAACCTCCTCCCAGAGATTTTGCCAGAAAACTCACATTATGTCCGGACCATTTTTAAGGGATGAGGTCCTTAAAATGATCATATTATTAGAAGTTTGAACAATGATTGATTTATTTTCAATTTCATGCTAAAAATTCAAAGTAAGGTTATATGGTTGGGGGATATAATGCCAAAGAATAATAGTTCGCTTCATGATATTCCAAAAACTGCTTTTTTTGATGCCTGTCGAGGTGTATTCGAGGGCGGAGGATGCAGAGCTGCCGCTCATATCGGAGCATATGATGCTGCAATAAAAAGTGGAATATACTTCTCTGAGGTCGCTGGAACATCTGCCGGTTCTATCTTGGCAGCTTTAGTAGGTGCGGGAGCAACCCCAGAACTTCTGAAAAATACGATTAGTAATTTGAGTTTTTCAAGTTTACTCGCAAAGCCCGAGAAATATGAATTCGAATCAAGATTATGGATAAGAATAATTGCCCATTTTTTGAGATCCTTTTTACTTAGGAAGATAAAACTCATCGATGGATTTGGAAAAGTAATCATTTACGGAGGGATATATTCTTCAAAACCAATAGAAAAACTAATGGATGATCTTCTATCAAAATTAATCCCCTCTATCCCAGGGCCTATTACTTTTAAAGATCTATTAATTCCGACGAGAATCATTGCTACAGATCTTGTTGCAGGGAAGGCGAAGGTTTGGGGAACAGAAGAGACTCCTAATGAGAGTGTGAGCCTTGCGGTTCGATGTTCTTGTTCTATCCCAATTTATTTCCAGCCTGTACACGTGGGAACAAATCTTTATGTGGATGGGGGGATGCTGAGCAATCTTCCATCATTTGTTTATGCTGATGCGGACCAGAGGCCTGGAGTATCACTAGGGGGACGGATTCTTGCTTTCAGGCTTGAAGAAGAAATGGCGAGAAACTGGGAATGGTCAATAAATTCATTCGTAGAAAGGCTAGTGACAACACTTGTTTCTGGAGCTACAGAACTTCAAATAGCAATTAAAGGAGATGTTCATGTAGTATCAATTCCTACTGGGACTACCCGTGCGACAGACTTTAACAAAATTACATCTGAAGATATCAGTCGTTTAAGTACCTCTGGATATCAAGCTATGCAAGATTTTGTAAAAAATGAGGATGTGAAAATTCGTAACTCATCCAACAATGAAATAACCTGTTGGGACAAAGACGAGCTATTTGATACTGTGGTTAGATCATCTATCGAACCCTCAAAAGAAATATATATAGTTGAACCAGACACCGAATGGTTTTGGAAGTTATTTCCTTCCGTTTATCGTTGGCTTGCAAATGGCACGAAAGTGAACGTTATTGTTAAACCAATATCAATATCAGGCGAGAAGGCCCTTCGTGAAAAACATAGAAGAAATCTCCTAACTTCACTGGGCGTGGAAGTGAAAGAGCAACCAGATATTCTTATGAGCGGATACTTTATTCGGCGCGAAGACAATAATAGAGATGTTGCTATTGTTTTTCATAATAGGGGAACAGAAGACGCGCCAAAGGCAACAGCGTATATAGGATCAATTCATAGAGAAATTATTGCTACCGTATGTGATCAGTTTTCAGGAATGTTTTCAAAAAAAACGCCTTTTAAATTAGCTTTGAGGCCTTTAAATGAAAATAGCATTATTGATTTACTGAAGAGGAATGTAGGCCAGTATTCATCAAGAGATGTTAGGATAGAACTCGGTGAATTATCGGTATTTGATATCGAACTTATCACACAATACATTCGTGCATACAAGTATAGACAAATAGCTTTATTAGTAGAAAGCTATAAGTCATCAAGTATTCCTTTGTTTGAGGTTGCGGGCGTATTCTCAGGAAACGATATGGTTTCAACAGTAACTCCGCCAGTAGTGGAGATACACGGTACACATAAAATTGCCATTGAGGGCAATACGCGCGTTTTATATTGTTTTCGTAATGGAATTGAACGGATAAGCTGTTTAATAGTGGATGGAGTAAAGGAAAATCTTCCCGGGAAACCGATTGATCCAAGAAGAGCAATCCTTTCTACTAGACACCTCGATCCTCGCCGTAGAATGGATGAGTTTAATTATGATTGTTTTCGAAGCATAGAGGGCGCAGTACGCCCTGTATAATATCGGTCATGTCTGCAACAAGGCGAAGCTCTATACAGAATATGGGCATAAAGGTAGGGATGTCTGCAGTTGAGGCATTTGAAAAAGTGGTAAGCTGTAATGAAATGATAGAAAAAGTCATAATAAGTTTTTATAAGGCTCCTCCAAACGTACAGGAGCGAATTAAAATGAGCACTTTCGAGGTGAAAATAATTAACGAAGCTCTTAAGACAAGAAAAGAGATGGGAATTCCTTTTTGGGAAAGTATATTCTTGACCTGTTTGAAAAAAGGTCAATCTAATAACGCCCTGTTTGACGCGGCGCTATATCATCAGGGGTCAGGTGAAGATCTTGAAATTACGAGAGATAAAATATTGAAACACGAGCTTAGTAAGCTATTGAAAAGAAATAGCCAGTATTCGATAGGCTTAAAGTCAAAAGTTGAGATAAAATCTGGTGAATATAGACATCTAAATTTCTTAGATTTTCATTGTGAGGTCTCGAATACTAATGCAGAGATAGCAATTCGTATCTGTGATCGGTTGATATCTGGAGGGTACGTTTTATTAGATTCCGGCGATTCATATCATGCGTGGGGAGTTCAACTCGTTCAACATGAGGAGAGGATACGACTTCTTGGCCGTGCCCTTTTCTTTATGCCGATTATTGATGGTTTCTATATTGCTCATCAGCTTGTTCAAGATTCTAGTTCAATAAGGATTTCAGGGGGAGGAAAAAGAAAACGTATTCCACAAGTCATAGCGGTTCATGCCGCCAAATGAATAGATAAGAGAAATCACGCTAAATTATTAATATTAAAAAAGGATTACAATTGCTGACCTGCCACCCAAACGCTCGAAAATCTCACTTCAGAGGTGGGATATTGAGCGGGGGCAGGTCCATCAGGACGCTCTTGAGGTCGCTCGGCCAGATGAGATAAGATTGTACTCCTGGATGCGCCCGTAGCTCAGTGGATAGAGCGATGGACTTCGAATCCGATCTAAGCTGTAAGACACTTTAGCCTGTTTTTCCCTGAAAATGGCCTTAATTCATTGAATATCAGAACGTTGATTTGTCTTAAATAGTCTTAGGTATTCTTAGGTAATTCCGTTTGAACACGTCACTAATCCCGTCAATTTTTTCTGCACAAGTTTTCGTCACTTGAATAGAACTATGTGGCGGCATTACTATACTATCGTGATCAGGAGGGGAGATTTAGCGCTCGGAACGGCCTTTCACCACGCCCTTGAAGGGGCAACTCGCCCGCCAAGCTCAAGAGGCGTCCTGCCGATGCCTTCTGGATAAAAGAATGGTGAGGCTTTAAGGAGGAGTGAGATGAAGAAGAGGGTTTGGATCACCATCAGTTCAATTCTTGTTTGTGTCCCCTTGTTGATTCCTTTGGGAAGGGCGCACGGCCTTGCCCAACAAGAGAAGTGGGTGGCGAGGTATAACGGGCCAGGTAACGGCGAAGATTGGATATCGGGGCTTGCGGTGGACCGCTTGGGCAATGTCTATGTCACCGGACATAGCTGGGGCTCAGGCACTCATTACGACTACGCCACCATCAAGTACAACACAAACGGCAAACAGCTCTGGGTAAAAAGGTACAACGGGCCAGGTAACTGGTATGATTACGCAGAGGCCATTGCCGCGGACGGTTCGGGGAATGTCTACGTGACCGGTTCGAGCTCGGGCTCAAGCCTCGTTCGCGACTATGCCACCATCAAGTACAGCCCAAACGGCAACCAGCTCTGGGTAAAAAGGTACAACGGTCCAGGTAACGGCGAAGATTACGCATCGGCCATTGCAGTGGACGCTTCGGGCAATGTTTATGTCACCGGACATAGCCGGGGTTCAGGCACCGATTACGACTACGCCACCATAAAGTACAACACAAACGGAAAACAGCTTTGGGTCGGCAGGTACGACGGTCCGGGTCATAACTATGATGATGCAACAGCGATTGCGGTGGACGGCTCGGGCAATGTCTATGTCACTGGACATGGCTATGGTTCAGACACCGGGACCGACTACGCCACCATCAAGTACAACACAAACGGAAACCAGCTCTGGGCAAAAAGGTACAACGGGCCCGGTGACAGTGAAGACAACAATGATTACGCAGAGGCCATTGCGGTGGACGGCTCGGGCAATGTCTATGTCACCGGAACGTGTTGGGGTTCATGGACTGCATACGACTACGCCACCATCAAGTACAGCCCAAACGGCAAACAGCTCTGGGTAAAAAACTATGACGGGCCAGATAACGGCTCTGATGACGCATCGGCCATTGCGGTGGACGGCTCGGGCAATGTCTATGTCACCGGAACGAGCAAAGGCTCAGGTACCGATTATGACTACGCCACCATCAAGTACAACACAAGCGGTAAACAGCTCTGGGTCAAGAGATACAACGGGCCAGGAAATGGTTATGACTCTGCATATGCTATTGCCGCGGACGGCTCGGGCAATGTCTATGTCACTGGACATAGCTATGGTTCAGACACCGGGACCGACTACGCCACCGTTAAGTACAACACAAACGGCAACCAGCTCTGGGCAAAAAGGTACAACGGGCCCGGTAAGGGCAGGGATGAAGCAGAGGCCATTGCCGTAGACGGCTCGGGCCATATCTATGTCGCCGGAACGAGTTGGGGTTCAGGCACCAATTACGACTACGCGACCATTAAGTATTAACGATTGAACCGATTAGTCTGATAAGCGCAAAGAATTGATAAGAATGAGCCACCCGGCGATGAGACGAGTCAAGAACAGCCATTTAATTAAAATCAATAAGATAGACTCAATGCGCGCCCGTAGCTCAGTGGATAGAGCGATGGACTTCGAATCCAAAGGTCGCAAGTTCGAATCTTGCCGGGCGCGCTCCTTTTTCCTTGTTTTCCTCTGAATCCCTTTAAGCACCATTAGCCAAGATTAAGCGAGATTAGGCACAATCTGTTACACCGGCGTTACATGGGGAGAAGTCTATAAAGCTACTAGACCAGCCGGGAATAAGCAATTATATTCGCCTAAAGGGGAGTCTGGAGTTGAATAATGCCTTTCATCATCGCCGTCTCTCCGTTCTCTCGAGCCGTCCTTGACAGGCTTTGAGCCTTGATATAAGTTATCCAAAAGCGGCGTGATGAGATTTTCGACGCGAAATAGCAGGATATCATAGCCAAGGGCAAGGAAGGCTTTCTATGAAGCGTAATTGTTTCGGCTTATTGTTTATCGTTCCTTTTATGCTTATCGGTCATAATCGACCTGCGATTTCTAATCTTACAAATAATGATTTATTGGCCGGCTTTGAAGCCATTAATAAAATTAAGATAACAGGTCGGGTAACGGACCCGATGGGTTTGCCAATAGAGCGTATTTATATTGGCGTGACTTCAGTGCAGAATGGGGCGCAACTTGGCTTTGGATATACGGATAAAAATGGCAGGTATGAAATTTCGGTAACAAAAGAAAATAGCTATTGGATCAGCGCTGAGCCTGGTGCCGTCATACAGATTGGGAACGTTCGGTTACCTTCAACTTGGATGCAGCAAGATAGAAAAATAGCCGTGACTCATGTCACCAATGTCAATTTTATCTTGGGAAAAGCCGGGACGATCTGGCTTAAGAGCCTTGACCCTAAAGGGAACCTCATGTATCGGCAAGACTTTTTTGATGCATCATGTTTTGGCATATTCCCCGTTGATTTACAGCCTTATGGTAATGATATCCATAGTCAGAAGGGGAGCCTGAAGCCGGTTTTCTGGGGATGGGAAGATGGGACAGACAAGAATCCCGCTGTCATGCTCATTCCTGTAGGAATGAAAGTGAAGATCCTTGGCTTATGGGAAGTTCCCTCTGTTGGCTCCGTGATATTGGAGGCGGATAATGGAGGGGCGGGATATGCCGTGAATCAATCGGAACTCCTGACATTGGATATCGTGGCTGAATTTGCTAAGACAGAGTCGCGGAAATTGCGAGATTTATATAATGAATATAGGTCAAAGGGGTATGCTTTTTTCCATGATGTGTCTTCCTTGATCGCTGCCGCTGGCGCGATGGCAAGTGAATCGATGTCTTGCAGAGACGAAAAATTAATATCACAAGCAGCCTATAAATCTTTGACGAATACATTGAAAGCTAAGGAATCATTAGCCTTAAAATCGGCAGAGCAGGATATCGAAAAGTACAGAAAGCTGGATGTTAAGATTGTTGCCGTCGATGGAACAGGGGAAAGAATCCCGGATTTCAAGATTCAATATGATCAAAAATCGCATGACTTCGCTTTCGGCGGAGGATATGTCGGGGGTTGGTATTTTGGCGATTATGATTATCAAAAGGTCCTGTTAGATTGTTTGAGCGCGGGATTCAACTATATGCATATTGAACTCCCCTGGACTGTCCTGGCCAAGGATATTTCTTCCAATGATTGGCTGTATGAAAAGATTTCCAGGGCGGGATTGAAGAGTCTCGTTGCCGATGGCGGGCTGGTGTGGATAGGAAGCGCCTCTGAACCGGAGAATGCTAAAGGAAGAAATGTCGAGGAATTCAAGGCGCTCGCTCAGAAATTCGTGCGCGATTTAATTTCGCATTTTAAACAAAAAATTTGGCTATGGAATGTCTTCAACGAACCAGAACAGGCTGTTTGGTTCAATGAGATCACCGACCTCAACGAAGCAGGGCTCGTATCGGTTATGGCCGGCATTTACAGAGCCGGGAAAACAGCCAATCCAGAGTCGACTTTATACTTCAACCTGGGATGGATCGCATGGCCCGCCTACAATCCAATGAACATACCCATTTCTTCTGTTCCCTATGGCTTGAAGCTCGATGAGAAGTTGAAGCAAAAAGGGGTAGATTATGACGCTCTAGGCCTAGAAATATATTACGGCACTGCTTATCCGCCAATTGATATGTTGAGATTAAGCCAGATCCTAGACTACTATGGCGCCGCAAAGAAGCCTTACTTCATATCGGAAGCGTGGCTTCCGTCCGGTCCTTTGAAGGAATCGGATAAAAAATACTATAAACCTGGCTGTGGCCTGATTCCCAAGTGGTATTGGCATGGTCTCAGTGAAGAAGCCCAAGCAGCTTATGCCCGCTATCTCTACACTCTAGCTTTCAGTAAGCCAAGCTGTCTTGGCGTCATCTGGCTCGCGACTTTTGATGATCCAAACAACGGTTATGCTAACGTTGGATTATTTGATAGATACTTGAAGCCGAAAAAAGCCTTTTTTAGGCTACGGGATTTATTGGGAAGCTGGGTTACAAGTGGGGAAGGCGCAGCTTCTGGCGATGGAAAATTTGTCTTTAAAGGATTTGCAGGAGAATATGAAATACAAGTTAGCTCTTTAGGATATCAGACAAAGAGGACTAAGATTCATGTTGAGAAAGGCGCAAAAAATATTTTTACCATAGGCCTCGCTAAGATGTGAACAATCTCTCGCCACGGCGCCGAAGAGCTTATTAAGGCGAGAAGCATTTCCGTGCCGGCCTCCTACGAAAAAAACATACGAAACTGACCTGCCCCCTGAAGATCGGTCCAGGTATGATGAGAAAGACCTTGGAATGGGCGCCTCACCCGAAAACTGGTCCAGCCAAAAATGGAGTTTTTTGGCTTTTTAAGCTTCTCTTGTATGTATCAACGAATTGCCTCGGCGTCAAGTCTCCGAGCGAACTGTGCGGCCGGAACTCATTGTAATCCATTCGCCACTTCTCTATCTTCTCCCGGGCATCCTCCATCGACAAGAACCAATTGACGTTCAAGCATTCGTCCCGGAATGAACCGTTGAACGACTCGATCATCGCGTTATCCATAGGCTTACCGGGCCTTGAGAAGTCCATCATGACCCCGTTTTCATACGCCCACTTATCCAATGCCCTTGAGATAAATTCGCTGCCGTTGTCGCATTGGATGCGGTCCGGAGCGCCCCGCTCCTTCACCAGCCGCTCGATGACAGCCGCGACTTCCGCGCCCGTCATGCTCTGGCCGGCTTCGATGGCCAGATACTCCTGACTATAATTATCGACTATCGTTAAGGCCCGGAACCGGTGGCCGTTAAAGAGGCTGTCTGAGACAAAGTCCATGCTCCAGCAGGCGTTGAGACGGTCAGCTTCCGGCCGCGCCATCCGCCGGCTTCCAGAGACATGTCGACGAGGTCGTTTCCTCCTCAAGTGAAGCCCCTCTTCGCAGTAGATCCGATAGGTCCGCTTATGATTGACGCGCCAGCCCTCGCGCCGAAGCAGAACATGGACCCGCCGATACCCGTACCGAACGCGCGTCTCCGCGATCTCGACGATCCGCTGCCGCAGGGCCCGGTCGTCTCTGCGGTGCGAGCGATACCGGTGGGACGTACGGCTGTCAACGGCAGAACCCGACGACCCGGCAGGCCCGCCGTTCGCTCACCCAATAGGCCTCCTCGAGAGCAACCACTCGCTCCCGCCTCTGAGCTGGCTTCAGAATTTTTTGGAGAGGACATCCTGGAGCATCGGCTTGTCGAGCGTTAAATCCGCCACCAGGCGCTTGAGCTGCCGGTTTTCCTCCTCAAGCTGCCTCAGCCGCCGCAGCTCCGAGACGCCCAGCCCCCCGTACTTCTTCATGTCCGGACCATTTTTAAGGGATGAGGTCCATTTTGAGCAAGAGAAAGGGACAGTACCCAGGATATCATCGACGAAATGGGCGTTACCATGCAGCGCCCCGTACAGTGGGGGCGCTGAGATTACCTGTTGATGTCAGAAACGGAAATAGCGGTTTTGTCGGTTTCTTAAATCTATTTTCTTTCCACCAATGTGTAAGTCCAGGTATCGTTGGCCGCAGGAACCTCGGCATAAAGAGGAAGGGGGAGATCGGAATTCACGCCGTAGGTTCTTTTCTGAACCCTTCCAAAGACTTTGCTGCCGTAAACAACAAGCAGCCCTTTGATCCCGGCACATTCCTTCTCGCCCTTGACGTCAATGGATGTGTCGCCCTGAGCCCAGTGAAAACCATCCTTCCACATCGTATTGTCAACGACTACGGCGTCGATGTTGAGAAGGCTGCCTGCGGCATTTGAGATCTCGGCGTTCTTGAAGGCATAGACGAGATCAAAAGGCGACATGCCCGGTTTCAGCTTAGCGGTTTCCGAAAACTCTCCCGTCCAGTTCCCGGCAAGAGTCACATTCAAGACTCCGTTGCTCCCGTCTTCGATTTTGATGCTTAGCCAGCCTTTGAGCCCCCTCTCCGACTTCATCTCATATCGAAAAAACTGTCCGGACTTGAACTTGAAATATAACCATTTTTCTGAGCTGATTTGCGCCGCGGCGTTACTGAAGCCATTTCCGGCCGTAAAAGCCAGCAAGACCCCAAGCATCAGAGACCCGACATTGACTTTTTGAAAATGCATCAGAGCGACCTCCCGTGAGCTAGTCATAGTTGTCTTTGCTAAACCTTAAGCCTTCAGCCGACAACCAGCATTCAGGTGGGCTTAATTTTAGCCAATTCGGTAAAGAATTTCAAATGACAAGCTGCCGGTTCGGCGTTTGGCTCTCGCGCTAGCCTTCCTCTATGCTCCAATATGGAGCTAGGCTACGGAACCTGAAAGGTGATCATATCAGACCACCGAGCTCGGCGCTAGGCAGCTGAATATCGATTTCTGGATATAATTTCAGTACACCCAGGGCAAGTCCAGATACCCCCTCCAACGCCCTCGCGCCGGAAGCACCCTAGATCTCCTATAATATCAATCAGAAACAGGGGAGGGGCAACTCCACTAAGAGAGGATTGTGACCAAATTGTGACCGTTCTCTCGATTTATTCGATCTTATCTTTTTTTGCGATATTATGCCGCGCACATAGAAGCTGAATATTCTCAGCCACCAGAGAAGAGCCGCCAAGCGTGAAGGGGATGATATGATCAAAGTGGAGGTTATCAGTAAAGATCCCCGCGGCTTGCCGCGGGGATCTTTACTGTTCCCGCCGTTTGCATTGTTTGTATGGAATAATGCAAATAGGTGACACAAAAGTGACACAGTGGGAATGAGAACGCAGATGGAAGCAAAGGTTCTTGTCGAGGGCTGGCGACAGGAATACAATAACTTTAGGCTGTACAATTCTATGGGCTATAAGCCGCCAGCGCCGGAGGTGAAATGGTTTGAAAACCTCAATGCAGGGGTGGCACATTGATCGGGGGCAGGTCACTTTCGATCCAAACCGCCGGAGACGCGTGTCATGGTATCTTCACGGAGGGAAAAAAATGAATTCGACAAAACAGACTCGTCTTGTTTTTTGGAGGGTTGCTGCCTTGACCGCCATGGTTTATTCGGCCTCCCTGGCTCTTCTCGGCCAAGAGGGGCCTTGGAAGCTCATTTTTCCTCCGTCTGATAGAACCGATAGCGGCATGGTCTATGACGCCGGGCAGAAACGTATGATCCTGTTCGGCGGCATCGCCTACGGCCGCGCCCATCAGGACACCTGGATTTTCCAAAATGGAGTCTGGAAACGGTTTTCAGCCGGGCCGTCGGCCCCCGTCCCTTCGGCTCGGAGCCGGTTCGCCTCCTGCTTTCATGCGGCCAGGGGCGAAATGATGGTTTTCGGAGGAGCGGCCTACGGGATTCTCTGCGGCGACCTGTGGCTCTTCAAGAACGGCTGGGTCAAGGCCTCGGCGACGGCGGGCCCCTCCGCGCGCGAGGGAGCCGCCATGGCCTACGACAGCGAATCCAAGGCCGTCATCCTCTTCGGCGGACGTTCCGCCGCCGGCTTTGAGAATGACACCTGGAAGTACGAGAACGGTGCCTGGACCAAGCTGACGATCGCCGCGGCTCCGCCCGCCCGATGGAAGCACGCCCTGGTCTATGATTCCGTCCGCCGGGAGTTCATCCTTTATGGAGGTTTGGCCGCCGCCGATCTGAGCGACACCTGGGCCCTGAAGGGGAACGTCTGGACCAAGATCGCTGGCCCGAACCCCGGGGCGCGGAATACGCCCAGCATGACGTTCGACTCGGCTCGCCAACGGGTCGTTCTTTTTGGAGGCCTCAAGGGGACGGCTCTCCTGGGCGCGACTTGGCAATTCAAGGCCGGTAAGTGGAGCAAGATCGCGAGCGGAGGCCCGTCGGCCCGGGCCGGAGCCGCCATGGCCTACGATTCCGAGCAGGACCGGGTCCTCCTCTTTGGGGGATGGCGGGGAACGGCACTTATCCTGTCGGACACCTGGGCGTTCAAGAATAATGGCTGGGTTCAGATCAGCCTAAGCGTTCCGGACGCGAGGGCTCGCCACGGTCTCACCTACGATGCCTCAAGAAAGAAGCTGGTGCTGTTCGGCGGAGAAGCCGACTCGAGCCGCGTGAGCCTGAAGTTATTCAACGATACCTGGGAGCGAGACGAAAACGGGTGGACGAAGATTGCCGTGAGCGGACCATCGGCGAGACGGTCCCCCTCGATGGCCTATGACGAAGCGGTGAAGGTCGTCGTCCTCCACGGCGGCTGGGACTCCCAATGGCAAGCACTGAAGGACACCTGGACTTATAACGGCCAGAGATGGACCCAGGCGGCCCTCAACGGCCCGGCGACGTCGGGAGCCATGGCTTATTATCCGAAATTAGGCACCTTCATCCTGGTCAGCCGGGACTGTAGGACCTTTAAATGGCAGTGGCAGTCCCAAACCTGGACACAGATCCTGACGACCGTTTCCCCTGAATCCGGGGAGATCTTTGGCACGGCTATGGCCTATGACGCCCGAAGGGGCGTACTGGTCTTGTTCGGCGGAGAGGGCACGGAATATAGCCGGATGTGGCCCCCTCTCTTTGACACGGTCTGGGAATTTGACGGAACAACTTGGTCCGCTAAGGCCAAGCCGACCGCATCCGCCGCCGCCGGAAATTGGCCGCAGGCCAGGTGCTATCATGTGCTTTTCTATGATGCCCTCCGGCAGTGTGTCATCCTCACGGAAGGGATCAGGATCTGTCGGGATCCCAACAACTACAACGAATATTACAATTATCGCTGGGTCTATCTGAACGACAC
This sequence comes from Candidatus Aminicenantota bacterium, assembly GCA_963702005.1. Classification (GTDB taxonomy): domain Bacteria; phylum Acidobacteriota; class Aminicenantia; order Aminicenantales; family JAFGBC01; genus JAFGBC01. The sequence continues at coordinate 3,072,671 of OY969696.1, read as the reverse complement.
TTGGAGCTGGGACGGAGCGAACTGGACGCTGTTGACCCAGGGCGGTCGTTCTCTCTGCGCATCGGCCGGAGTCTATGACGTGAGCGGGAGCGCCTGGGCAGTTTTCGGGGGAGAGGATCCCGGGGCCGCCCTCAACCTCGACCAGATAGAGGGCTTTCGACACTATAACAGCCTTTTTGTCTTGAAGCCGCCCCTGCCGGCCGCGGGAAAATTCGATTTCGAGGTCTCCTCGTTGAGCCTGCCCAAACTCATCTGGGAATCCGGGGATAAGGTCAAAGCGACCGTTCGGATCAAGAACGGCGGAAGCGTGGCCTCGAGTCCGACGCTGGTTTGGCTGTACGCGTCCCTGGACGATGCGATTACCGACGACGATCTCTTTCTGTCCAAAGCGACTGTCCCCGCTATCGCCCCCGGCGGCGCCTTCGAAACGACGATGAGCATCTCTGTTAACGCTCTGCAGGCGGCCATACCGGAGAGCTTCTATTACTACAATGATGAGGTCTACCTGTACATCGGCGCCTACGTAGATAGGTTCGAACAGTTCCGGGATGCCAAGCTCGGCGACAACATCCTCTTTCTGAAGGACACCGTCACCCTCAAAAAACCTGCCTCCTCGGCGGCTCGTCGCCCGGTCGGGCGAAGCCTGAAGACCCGGACCTCGCCGCCCCCGCATCGCTAGTCGGCCGGTGGCCCTTCAAGGTATCTGATTTCGAGATCACTGCGAACGCCGACGACGGCCACGGCGTCATGGCGACCGGCGGCGCCGCGATGAAGTTCGGTGCTTTTGTTACGGATTATAGGAAAACATTGTGCGGGCAAGCTGCAATGCGGCTGTAGACTACGAATCCAAAGGTCGGGGGTTCAAATCCCTCCGGGCGCGCTCCTTCCGATTCCGCTTTCCGCGGCCTCAGTTCATCCACTGCGGATCTTTGTCGTCGACGCAGAGGGCCGTATCGATGAAGATGCTGGCGATGTTGGAAATGTTCTCGATGATCGGGGCGAAGGAATCCAGCGCCGCTCGGGTGGCGGTCACCGGATTCCAGGGCGGCACGTAATTCGGAAGGGTCATTCTCATGTCGGATTGTTCCTTGCTCCACGCCGAATTCAGGTAGGGATGGCCTCCGTTCCTCCAGTCCCTGATATTGTTGAATTCCAGGATGAGGAGCAGGGCGAGCGGATAGTCGTGGGCGGTATCCGATCCGGCTCTAGTGATCCCGTAGTCTCCGTAGTGGAGGAGGTGGCTGGTCTGGGACTCGCTTTTCGGGTTGGGTCCGACCGCGATATCCCGGAGGTCCTCGAGTAGGCTGCGGGCGGTCGAGGGATTGTTGGCGCCGACGGCCGTCACCAGGGCGTCGAATTTTGTCTTGAGACCGGCGAATATGTAAATAATCTGGTTGAAATTCTGGTCGTTGTCGGCAAGCTGCTTGAGGAGGTCGTTGGCGTTGGGCGCGTCGGCCGAGATGCCGATGACGTCGGGAAGGCGCTCGGCCCAATTCTTGGCTTTCCACAACGTATCCATCAAATCGAAGAACGCGGAAACGACCGGCTTGAGGTCGGTCTCGACCTTATTGAGGAGTTGGGCCGTAACCTTGAGAACCTTGTACTGGGTGTATTTGTCCGTGTTGTTTTCCAGGTACCAGCTGAGACGTTCGTCGGGGATATCTCCGAAGATCCCCAGGGCGGCCGTCCCGTAGTCGAGGATGGGCAGCAGGATCTGCTCTAAGGTCTCCGTGTTGACCTGGCCGAGGAGGAAGGTCTTGGCTGTACTCGCGTAGCTGAATACGCTGGTCTCGTTGCGGAGCGGGTAGAGGAGGGCGATCTTGCGGGCCTCTTCCTCGTATCCCTTCCAGTTATTGGGAAAAACCCAGACCAGGGTCTTCTTATCGCCAATCTGGACCCTGAACGATTCCGGCTTGGCGATCTTGCTCGTCTCGCACTTGACGCCCCACTGCTCTTTCTTGATATAGGGGAAGATTATCGGACCCGAACCGTCCGTGGAGCTGGATCCCAGCAGGACGCCGCTCGAGTAGAAGACTTGGGTGAACCATCCTTTCTCGCAGGTCGTGAAATAGAACTCGGTCAGGCCGTTTTCAAGTATGACGACATTGTCGCTGGCCGCGCTCAGGCCGTGGCTGGCCGGTTTGCCTTTGAGGAGAATGCCGGCCGGATACGGTTCGACCGGCGTGAACTTTCCCCAGGTCCTGTGGTCGGGGCCTTCGTCGTCGGCCAGCCATTGGTCGGGAACGAAGATCCATTCGGCCTTGGTCGTGTTGTTGGTGATCTTGACGCCTTGGACGTACCAGCCGGGTTTGTCTGGGAGGTTGTCATGCCGGAGGATCATGTGATCGACGTCGTCGAGGCTCCACTGATCCGTAATCACAAAAGTATTCTTCTGGCCCCGCTCGAATATATTCGAGCTCCAGGCGGATTCGTAACTGGGGCTCAAGTACATGTCTCCGCTGGCGTTGCGCTGGCCGTTCGCATCCTCTTTCCCGTAAAGGGCCATGTAAACGTTGGCGTCCGTTCCGGCGTCCTCGACGTCTCCAGTCACGACTTCGATCGTGTAATCCGCCTTCGTCCCGGAGGCGAAGGCGGGCGGGATGCCCTTGCCGCGCACGATACAACCCACGACGACCTGCTTGGTGACGCTCGCTTCGCGCCCTTTGCTGTCAACGACCGTTAGGCCGACCGCCCAGGTGTTCGCGCTCGGGTATTGGTGCCAGGTTTTAGCCGAGGTTCCCGTTTTCCCGTCTCCGAAGGTCCAATCATAGCGCATGATCGTCGCGCCCTCCGACGCTTTGGAAATCGTGGCGTCGAACAGAACGCGCGGGCTGCCTTCGGACGGGGGCGGCAGCAGCTTGAAATCGGCGACCGGAGTGAGGGAGTCCGCGCCTCCGCCCGTCCCCGTCCCGGACGTTGTGATTTGGGTCTGGATTTCGCCCGTCAGGGAGGAGTAAGCCAGCCTGTTCGTTTCGGCCGTCAGCTCTTCGGACTTGAGGTCGAGCCTCTGGACTCCCATGGGAGGGTTGACGACATCGACCTTTTTCGGATCGCCGGGATCGGCGATACTCAGGATTCGCGGGTAACGGCCGGCCGGGAGGTTGGCGATTCCGCCGCCGGCCCCGATCCGGGCCAGGACGAGGTCATAGTGCATTTCCGTCCAGCGTATGACCATGTGGAAGCCGGGATCGGGGTGGGCGAAGGAGTTCGAGGCGCCGGCCAGGATCAGGCCTCCGTCGGCCGTCAAGGCCAGAGCGTTTCCCATCTCGTTGCAGTATTCGGACTCGGCGGTCGACAGCTTCTTCTTTCCGATCGAGCGGATCCACTGAAGAGCGCCGTTGCCGCTCATTTTGGCGGCCAGGACGTTGTTGTTCATGTAGATGTCGGAGGCGCCGAATTCGGTCGACGTCCCGACCAGATAGAAATCCTCGCCTACGGCTTTAACGGCGTTGACGGCGCTGAATCCGCCGTGGCCCGTGCTGTGAACCCGCTCGATCCACTTGAAACCGCTCGCGTCCGGGTTCATCCGCGCGAGGAGGGCGGCGGGCGCCCTATAGGTTGACCAGGAGAGGTCGTAGATTCCGCTGAAAATAATATCGCCATTGGATGCCAGGCTGAGGCTGCGGTAGTGAAGAAGCCTGCCTACGTCCGGGCGCTCCTTGAGGCCGCGCTGGAACGGCTGATGAAACACGGTCCAGGCCCAGACGGCCTCTCCTGTTTTAGGATTAATCCCGGCGATGGCTTTGGGCTCGCTGCCGATGATCCAAGCCCCGCTGGGGGAGACCAGGAGAGAAGGTTGCTCGCAGGGCTCGAGGCCGGGATAGTTCTGGGCCCAGACGATCTCGCCGCTGTAATCGATGCGGGCCGCGAAGATGGAGGCGAACTTATGGGCTATGGACGGCGGCGTGTATACGCCGGCGACGGCGAATCCGCGCTCGCCGAGCGATATCAGGTTCTTGAGGAGGAAAGAGGAGCCCTCCTTGTCTCCCGGCGGTCCGGCCGGTCTGAGTTCGATGGCTTCGGCGGGCCTGCCGTTCTTTTCGATGTGGAGGACGACCGACCCGAAAGCGACGAGCGCGCCGCCGTCGTTGAGCGGCACAAGCTGAGCCCATCCGCACTGGTCCCTGGGGAAGGACGGAGTCCCCGGAAATCGGCCCTTAGGCGGAGCATACTCTTTGTACCAAAGGATGGTGCCGGCCGGGTCGATCTTGAAAACCGCCAGCTCGACGGGATGGCCCTCGTAGGCCCTGACATATCCGGCGACGAGGAAATTTCCGTCCGCGGCGGTGACTACGGACGTCCCGACCAGGAATCCGGCCATGAAGGATGGCCCCTTGAGGACCTGCATCTCCTCGGCCTTGACTCCGTAAACGCGGAGCCATCCGGCCTGGCCCCCATCCTGGCCCAGAGCCTGGGCGGAGAAGAGAAAGGCGGCGGCCAGCGCGACCGAGGCGAAAAGCGAAAATAGACCGAGGCTCTTATTCATGAGGTCCTCCCTAGACCATCCCGTCCTTCAATCTGATCACAGGATAGTCAGCCATGCGCCCGCTGTCAATCGGGATGGCTTGCTTTATCTCCCGATTGTTTTTATAATCGGCCCCGGCCGGAGAACGCCTCGGAGGAGGTACCCATGAATCCCATCAGCGTCAATCTCGTCGATTACCTCATCATCGTCGGCTACCTGGTCGTGACCGTCCTCGTCGGCTACGGCCTGAAAAAATACATGAAGACCGGGGAAGACTTCTTCCTGTCGGGCCGCTCCTTGCCGAGCTGGATCACGGGCCTGGCCTTCCTGTCCGCGAACCTGGGGGCTCTGGAGATTATAGGCATGGTCGCCAACTCGGCCAAGTACGGGATCCTGACCGTCCATTTCTACTGGATCGGGGCCATCCCGGCCATGGTCTTTCTGGGCATCTTCATGATGCCCTTCTACTATGAAAGCAAGGTCAAAAGCGTCCCCGAGTATCTCAAGCGTCGCTACAACAACGCCACCCACGGCCTGAACGCGATCTCGTTCGCCATCATGACCCTTCTCATGAGCGGGATCTCGATGTACGCGATGGCCCTCCTCTTCAAGCTCATGCTCGGCTGGTCTTTGATGACGAGCATCCTCGTCTCGGCCCTGGTCGTTCTCCTCTATATTTTCTGGGGCGGGCTGTCCTCGTCCATCTACAACGAAGTCATCCAGTTCTTCCTGATCTGGCTCGGCCTGCTCCCGATCGTCTTTCTCGGGCTGAAAGAGGTCGGCGGCTTCCAGGGTTTCATCGCCAAGGTCCCGGCGTCCTTCCTCCACGCCTGGAAGAATTTGGGGAGCTCATCGGCCAATCCGCTCGGGATCGAGTGGCTGGGCGTCGTCCTCGGACTGGGCTTCGTCCTGTCCTTCGGCTACTGGACGACGGACTTCCTGGTCGTCCAGCGGGCGCTCGCCTCCGAGAACCTGGCCGCGGCCCGCCGGACACCGATCATCGCCGCCTTCCCTAAGATGATCGTCCCCCTCATCGTCGTCACCCCGGGCCTGCTGGCCGTGGCCGTGCTGCCCCAATTCCAGCAGGCGGCCGGACAAACTCCCAACTACAACTCGGCCCTGATTCTGCTAATGTCCCATTACCTCCCGAACGGCCTCCTGGGCCTGGCCATCACCGGGCTGCTGGCGAGCTTCATGTCGGGGATGGCCGGGAACGTGACGGCCTTCAACACGGTCTGGACCTACGACATCTACGGAAGCTACATCAAAAAGGGCATGCCCGACCGGCACTACCTCTTGATGGGGAAGTGGACGACGGTCGTCGGGATCGTCCTCAGCGTCGGGACGGCTTTCATCGTCCAGGGCTTCCCCAACCTGATGGATTACATGCAGCTCATCTTCTCTTTCTTCAACGCCCCGCTGTTCGCGACCTTCCTGCTCGGCATGTTCTGGAAACGGGCGAGCCCCAAGGGCGGATTCTGCGGGCTCTTGGCCGGGATCCTGGCCGCGGCCGGCCACTACGCCCTTTATAAGACAGGAACGATCAAATACGCGAGCGAGATGGGCGCCAATTTCTATCAGGCCTGGTGGGCCTGGTCGACCGACTTCGTGGTGACGATAGGCGTCAGCCTGGTCACGCGGAAGAAGCCCGTGAGCGAGCTGGCCGGCCTCGTCTACGGCGTCTCGCCCAAGGCCAAGGCCGCCGCCCGATTCCTGCTCAGGCCCGAGGTTTGGGGCTCGGCGGTGCTGGTGGCGGCCTTCATCCTCAACCTCCTCTTCTGGTAAGCGCGGGATCCTGAAAGGAGACGATCATGGATCAAACCGAAAAGAGCGGCGGCAAGTTCCATTTCCTCGACCTCAGGATTCCGCTGGGCGGGCTCCTCGTCTTTTACGGCGTCGTCCTCGTCCTCTACGGACTCCTGAGCAACCCTTCCGAGTACGCGAAATCCTTCGGCCTCAACGTCAACCTGATCTGGGGCGGGGTCGTCCTTCTTGTCGGCGCCCTGCTCATCGTCGTGGCGCTGGTCAAGGGGCGGAATCGGAGGGGCGGCTCCGCGCAGAAATAATTATCGTCAGGTCCATAAGCCGCCCGGCGAAGGTTCCGTTCCGAGTTGACATCCCTCCGCGTCGGATGCTATTTTGGGGCGTGTCGGATCATAGGATTGATATCCGCCGAGGAGTGAGGGAATGCCGGATAAAACCCAGGCCGTGATCTACAACCAGATCATCGAGGTCTTCAAGCGCGAATTCGAGAGCGCGGAGGGCATGATCTTGGTCCGGACGCCGGGCCGGGTCAACCTCATCGGAGAGCATACAGACTACAACGAGGGCTATGTCTTTCCGACGACCATCAACCGGGCCGTCTATATCGGCCTCCGGCCCCGAACGGACGACAGCTGCATCTTCTACTCGCTGAACTTCATGGAGAAATCGTCGTGGGAGCTGGCCGGGATCCAGCGGAGCGAAGGGCACCACTGGTCGAACTACCTCAAGGGCGTCATGAAGGTCCTCGGCGAGGCCGGGGTCGATTTCAAGGGGAGCGAAGGCGTCGTTTACGGCGACGTCCCGATCGCCTCGGGCCTCAGTTCCTCGGCGGCCATCGAGGTCGCCACCGCCTACGGCCTGGACAAAGCCTTCGGGCTCGGGCTCGACCCGGTCCGGATGAGCCTGCTTGCCCAAAAAGCTGAGAACGCCTTTGTCGGAGTCAACTGCGGGATCATGGATCAATTCGTCTGCCGGCTGGGACGAAAAAACCACGCGCTGTTCCTGGACTGCCGGAGCCTCGCCTACGAGAACGTGCCGCTCCGCTTGGCCAAGCACGGTCTCCTGATCGTGGACACCAGGGTCAAGCGCGAGCTGGCCCAGTCCGCCTACAACCAAAGGCGGGCCGAGTGCGACGAGGCCGTCCGCTACTTCCAGGTCAAGGCCCCGGCCGTCAAAGCCCTGCGCGACGTCGACCCCGAAATGTTCGCCCGCTATCAAAACGGTCTGCCCGAGACGGTCCGGCGGCGGGCGGCCCACGTCGTTTCCGAGGACGGCCGCGTCCTCGAGGCCGTCAAGGCCCTCCAGGCCGACGACCTGGAGCAGGTCGGCCGGCTCTTCTTTGAATCCCACCGGAGCCTCAAGGAGGACTACGAGGTCAGCGCCCCCGAGCTCGACTTCATCGTCGAGTCGGCGCGGGCCTCGGGTGCCAGCGGGGCCCGGCTGACCGGGGCGGGCTTCGGCGGCTGCGCCGTGGTCCTGGCCCGCAAGAACATCCTGGACGGCCTGAGCCAGGACATCGAGGTTCACTACGTCCGCAAGTTCGGGAAGACTCCCGGGATGATCGCATTGACCGAGAATTTCGAGACCGAAGCCATCGCACTTTAACGGAGCTTCCGCCCGATACCCTTGACAGCGCCCCCGCCTTTCTGTATTATAACTACAAAATCTATAGGAATTAGAGGAATTAACATGAAACGTTTTGAGATAGTCTTGACGGCCGTCCTCGGTCTCGTCTCGATTCTGGCCTCGGCCGGCGGAGCGGGCGCGGCCCCGGCGACCCTCAGGTCTCTGTCCGTCCCCCCGACCGCCCTCAAGCCGGCCGATTTCAAGAACGACGCCCTTCCCTGGGTGTCCAACTCGGATGCTTTTTACTTCGCTAACAACCTGTCGGCCCCGGTCAATTCTTACGCCTACGTTCCGTTGAACCTGTCCCAAGGGGTTCGGGTTAAGAGCCTGACCGTCTATTACACGGACAATGCCTGCGGCGCCAACCAGGAGTTGGTCGTGAATCTCATGCGCCATGACCTGGCGACCGGGAAGCTCCAGACCATGGCCATGACCACGACCGAGGGCGTCCCCTGCATCATCGATCGGCGCATCGTCGAGGATAAGACGGTCGCCAACGCCGTCGTCGACAACACCCGTTACTCGTACGCCCTCTACGTCGTTTTTTACGATGGGGTCGACCGGCTCCGCTTCCACGGCGCCGTGATCGCCTACGAATGACCTGAGCGGTTTTTTCCCGATTGCCGCGGCCGGCCCGATTCTATTATCATGGCATCCCATGGAATCGGCGGGCCTCTACGTCCATTTTCCGTTCTGTCGAAATAAGTGCCCCTATTGTCATTTCCTGAGCGTGCCCTACGATGAAAGGCGCTTGAGGGGCTGGCAGGAAGGGATCGCCGCGGAGGCCGGCCGCTGGGCCGGGCTGGACCTCGAGTTCGACACCCTCTATCTGGGCGGGGGGACGCCGTCCCTTCTCCAACCGGACGATATATCCAGGCTGGCCGGTGATCTGGCAACGGCTTTGAGGGCCAAGTTCCGGGAATTCACGCTCGAAGCCAATCCGGGCCGTCTCGATCCGCTCCTCCTCCGGGGATGGAAGGCCGCCGGGGTGACGAGGCTCAGCCTCGGCGTCCAATCCTTTGACGACCGCATTCTCGAGACGTTGGGCCGGGAGCATTCGTCCTCCGAGGCGATCGGCATCTATGACGCCTGCCGCCGGGCCGGATTCGACAACATCAACCTCGACTTCATGATCGGCGTTCCGGGCGAAGGCGGCGGCCGGGCGGCCGAAATCCTGGATGGGGTCAGCCGCCTCGCTCCCGACCACGTTTCCGTCTATATTCTCGAGGAGGTCGAGGGGCTTCCTTTTGAAGCCGTCGTCCGGCAGAATCCCCCGGACGACGATGCCGTCGCCGAAGCCCACGCGGGGCTGTGCCGGAGTTTATCCCGGCTCGGATACGAGCACTATGAGATTTCGAACTTCAGCCGGCCCGGCCGGCGCTGCCTCCACAATCTCAAATACTGGCGCTACGAGCCGTTTCTCGGAGTCGGCCCCTCGGCCTGCTCTCATCTCGGACATAGGCGATGGTGCAACAGGGCGGACGTCGATGACTGGAGCCGGACCCTGGCCGACGGCGGCGATCCGAAGATTGAGGTCCTCAGCCTCGATCCCGGCCGCCTGGCCGCCGAGGCCGTCATTTTCGGGCTCAGGCTCCGGGAAGGGATTCGCCCCTCGGATATCCGGAGGCGCTTCGGGGTCGATATCAGGGAACGGTACCGGGAGGCGATCGGGGAGCTGGCGGAGGAGGGGTGGCTTACGGTCGAGGAAGACCGCCTTTCCATACCGGAAGAACGCTGGCTTGTTGCCAACAGCGTTTTTTCCGCGTTCGTCTGAGGCTTAAAGAGGAGGCAAGCATGGATCGGTATAAGTTGTCCGCCCAGGAAGTCGCCGCAAAAGCGGCCGACCTGTTCAAGTCCAAGGCCGATCCCGCCAGGGCGGCTCAAGGGCAGAAGTATTTCAAGGAGCGGGTCAAGCTGTTCGGGCTGTCCTCCCCGGAAATCGGGGCGATCGTCACCGGCCTTTACAACGACATCAAGGGGACCTGGACGGCGGCGGACGCCGTGAAACTCTGCGACCTCGTCTTTCCCCGGCCCGAGCTCGAATACAAAGCGTTGGGAGCGTTCATCCTCCTGCGCTTCAAGAAGTCCTTTCCCCGAGACCTGTTCGACAAAATCAAGGACTGGCTGGCCGCTTCTTATCTCGACAATTGGGCTTCGGTCGATGTCCTCTGCCCTTACGCGGGCGGGGCTCTGCTGACCGCCTATCCCGAGCTCAGGAGGGAGATCAAGGCCTGGGCTGTCCATCCCAGCCGCTGGGTCCGGCGGGCGTCCCTTGTCTCTTTCATCAAGCTCGCCAAACGCCCCGAATTCAAGGCTGCCGTCTATGAAATGGCCCGGTCCCACTTCGACTCCGAAGACGACCTCATCCACAAGGCGGCCGGCTGGCTCCTGCGCGAGGCGGGGAAGCAGGACATGGCGTCCCTCGAGGCCTTCCTGCTCAAGCACGGTCCCCGCATTCCCCGGACGACCCTCCGCTACGCCATCGAGAGATTTCCCCCGGCCAAACGCCGTGCGCTCCTCCTGAAAACAAAAAAATAGCGGACAGCGCGATTGTCCATGGTCATTTTTTTTGTTATAGTGAAGCCCCTTATGTTCAGAGGAGGTCTTATGAAACATAAACTCGTCCTTATACTTTGCGTGTTTCTGGCCATGGCCGGGCCGGCCTTGGCCCAAGCCCAGGCTCCGGCTGCGGAAACGCGGCTCCTTCGCTTTCCGACCGTATCCGCGGATCAGATCGCTTTCAGCTATGCCGGGGACCTCTACATCGTTCCCTTGGCGGGCGGCGTCGCCCGCAAGCTCACCAGCCATCCCGGCTATGAGGCTTTCGCCCGCTTTTCCCCGGACGGGAAGTGGATCGCCTTCACGGGCGAATACGACGGGAACCGGGAAGTCTACCTCATCCCGGCCGGGGGCGGCGTCCCCAAGCGGCTGACCTTCACTCCCGTCCTGACCCGGGACGACATCTCGGACCGGATGGGCCCCAACAACCTCGTCATGGGCTGGACCCACGATTCGAAGAAAGTCGTCTTCCGCTCGCGGATGAGGGAATGGAACTCCTTCAACGGCCAGCTTTATCTCGTCCCGGTCGAGGGCGGAACGCCCGACGAACTTCCCCTGCCGCGGGGCGGTTTCTGTTCCTTCGCCCCCGACGACGCGAAGTTGGTCTACAACCGCATCTTCCGGGAGTTCCGGACCTGGAAGCGCTACCGGGGCGGCATGGCCGACGACGTCTGGATCTATGACTTCAAGACCAAGGCCGTCGAGAACATCACCGACAATCCCGCCCTCGACATCATCCCGATGTGGTCGGGGAACAGAATCTATTTCCTGTCCGACCGGGATGAGGCGAGGCGGATGAACCTCTATGTCTACGACCTCGCCGGCAGGACGACCAGGAAGCTGACCGACTTCAGGGACTTCGACATCAAGTTCCCCTCGCTCGGGCCGCAGTCGATCGTCTTCGAGAACGGCGGATTTATCTACCGCTTCGACCTGGCCGCCGAAAAGACCGAGAAGGTCCCGATCGTCATCGCCGACGATATGCTGGCGGGCCGGACCAAGCTCCTCAAGGTCGGCGACCAGGTCAGCAACTTCGAGATCTCGCCCGACGGCAAGCGCGCCCTGTTCGGCGCCCGGGGCGACATCTTCACCGTTCCGGCCAAGTTCGGGAATACCCGGAACCTGACCGCGACGCCGGGCATCCATGAGCGGAACTCCAAGTGGTCGCCGGACGGAAAATGGATCGGCTATCTCTCCGACAAGAGCGGCGGCGACGAGGTCTGGATCATGCCCCAGGACGGCTCCGGCCCCGCCCAGCAGCTCACCGCGGACGGGGATACCTACAAGTACCAGATCCTCTGGTCGCCCGACGGCAAGAAAATCCTTTGGGCCGACAAGAAGCTCCGGCTCCTGTATGTCGACGTCCAGACCAAGCAGGTCGTCGAGGTCGACAAGGCCGAGCGTTGGGAGTTCAGCGAATACGCCTGGTCCCCGGACAGCCGCTGGATCGTCTACACCCGGCCGATGCCCGAGCCGATGAACAGGATTTATCTCTACGCCATCGACTCGAAAACGAAGATCGAAGCAACCGACGGCTGGTACAATTCCGGAAGTCCGGCCTTCTCCTCGGACGGCAAGTACGTCGTGTTCGTTTCCGACCGCGATTACAATCCCATCTTCAGCCAGACCGAGTGGAACCACGCTTACCTGTCCATGTCGCGCATCTACCTGCTGGCCCTGGCCCAAGAGACGAAGTCTCCCTTTGAGCCCAAGAGCGACGAGGTGGCCGTGAAGAAGGAGGAGCCGGCCAAGGCGGGAAAGGACGCCGGCAAGGATAAGGACAAGGACAAAAAAGAGGAAGCGGTCCCGGCGGCCGTTACGGTCAAGATCGACGGCGCCGGACTCAAGAACCGAATCCTCGCCCTGCCCATCGAGGTGGCGAACTACGGACCGGTCGCCGTCGTCGGCGACACGGTCTACTACCTCAAGCGGGGCGACCGCGACACGGCGGTATCGCTCAAGATGTACAGCCTGACCGACCTCAAGGAGACCGACTTGGGCGCGGTTGACGGCTATGAAATTTCGGCCGACCTCAAGAAGATGCTCGTCGCCAAGGACCGCAGCTACGCCATCATCGACCTGCCCAAGGGCCCGGTCAAGTTCGACGAGAAGCTCGACCTTAGCAAGATGGAAGTCGTCCTCGACCTCCGTCAGGAGTGGGGCCAGATCTTCGAAGAGTGCTGGCGGCAGATGAAATATTTCTTCTACGACCCGAACATGCACGGCGTGGACTGGGAGGCCCTCCGCCTCCGCTACGAGCCGCTGGCCGAGGCCGCCAACCACCGGGCCGACCTGACCTACGTCATCGGAGAGCTCATCGGCGAGCTCAGCTCCGGGCACACCTACGTCGGCGGCGGCGACCTGCCCCGCGTGCCCAAGATCGCGACCGGGATGCTGGGCGCCCGGCTCGAGCGGGACCCCGCGTCGGGATATTACAAAATCGGCCATATCCTGCGCGGGGCTAACTGGAATTCCGTCCTCCGTTCGCCCCTGACCGAGGTCGGCGTGAACGTCAAGGAGGGAGAGTACCTGATCGCCGTCAACGGGAAGCCCGTCAACGGCCTGAGGGACGTCTACGAAGCCCTCGTCAACACGGTGGGCCGCCAGGTTAAGCTCAAGGTCAACGCCGTCCCCGAGGAGCAGGGGAGCCGCGAGGTCGTCGTCGTCCCGATCGAAACCGAGAACGACCTCTATTACGAGGACTGGATCCAAGCCAACGCCGAGAAGGTCGACAAGGCGACCGGCGGCCTGGTCGGCTACATCCACGTCCCCGATATGGGCGTGGGCGGGCTCAACGAGTTCGTCCGCCACTTCTATCCCCAGCTCCGCAAGAAGGCCCTGATCATCGACGTCCGCGGGAACGGCGGCGGGAGTGTCTCATCCATGCTGATCGAGAGGCTGCGCCGAGAGATGGTCATGGTCGAGATGGCCCGGAACACGATCCCCGGGCCGGACCCGGCCGATCTTCTGGTCGGTCCCAAGGTTTGTCTGATCGACGAGTTCTCGGCTTCGGACGGCGACATCTTCCCGTTCCGGTTCAAGACGATGGGACTCGGCAAGCTCATCGGGAAGAGGACCTGGGGGGGTGTCGTCGGGATCAGGGGAAGCCTGCCTCTCCTCGACGGCGGGGTCCTCACTAAGCCCGAATTCGCCCCCTACAGCAAGGACGGCAAGGACTGGATCATCGAGGGCCGCGGCGTCGAGCCCGATATCCGGGTCGACAACGACCCGGCCAAGGAATATGCCGGAATCGACGAGCAGCTCACCAAGGCCATCGAGGTCATCCTCGAGGAGCTCAAGACCAAGGGGCAGGACATCCCGGCCATACCGCCCTTCCCCAAGAAGGGCCCTTAGCGGCCGGGCGGACATGGCCGATAAAATCAAGGTCAGCTGCGTTCAGTGCGGCGCGACCAATAACTTCCCGGCCGACGCCCTGGACAAGCAGGTCGTCTGCGGCCGATGCAAGACCCCTCTGCCCGCTCCGGGGACCGTCCTGGAGTTGAAGCCGGACCGGCTGTTCGTCCTCATCAACAGCGCCCGGCTGCCCATTCTTTTAGACTTCAGCTCCGAGACCTGCGGGCCCTGCCATATGATGGCGCCCATTCTGGAGCGGCTGGCCAAGCGGAGGGCGGGGGATCTCATGGTCGCCAAGGTCGACATCAACCGGCATCCCGAGCTGGCCGCGAGCTTCGGCGTCCAGGCCGTCCCGACCTTCATCGTCGTCCACAAGCAGGCTGAGCGGGGCCGGGCGACCGGGGCCATGTCCGAAGCGGACTTTTCCCTCTGGGTGGCCAGCCGGAGCTGAAGGCGGAGGCCGGGCCCCGAGGGAAAAGGGCGAGGAGCGCGCCGTGTCTCTAAGAGACTTTGCCGTCAAACTCATTTGGGGGAACCGGGCCTATTCCCTGTTCATGGCTCCCTTCGATCGCTATACGGTCGAGGTCAAGCCGTCTTCCTCCTATCCGACGGACACGATCGCTCTCAACAAGCTCTGCCGCCTGGCCGACGGCCGAAACGCCTCCTGGGCCAGGGGATTCTCGGACCTGCTTTTTCCCCCCGCCGAAAATATCTTCCATCGCAAGATCTGGGAATTCAACCAGATCATCCACGGCTTAAGAACATTGCATAGGCTGTCTCCGGACGCCGTCGCCCTGGGCGTCGGCTGCGGGCATGAGGAGCTCATGTATTTTCTCGCCACCAGGCTCAAGATGGTCTATGCGACCGACCTCTACCAGGGAGGCTATCTCGGCGGAGAGGGCGTTTCCGACGTCCTTGTCCATCCCGACAAGTACGCCCCTTTCCGCTATCCGGAGGACCGCCTCCGCGTCCTGAGAATGGACGCCACGGAGTTGTCTTTCGAGGATCGATCATTCGATATCGTATTTTCCCTCTCCTCGCTGGAGCACTTCGGCCGGAGGGCCGACAAGCTGCGGGCCTTGAAGGAAATGAACCGGGTTCTGAAGCCCGGCGGAGTCGCGGCGCTGACCACGGAGTTGATCGTGAACCGTCTGGGATGGAGACGGGATTATTTCAAGATCGGAGACCTGGTCGAGCTCATCCGGGACGCCGGGTTCGCCCTGTCCGGGCCCCTGGACCTCGGGATCGAAGAGGAATTCGCCTTCCCGCCGATCGCTTTTCCTCATGAGGTCTATCGGACTCCCCATGTCGTCCTCCGGTTTTTTCATACCATCTTCACCTCGCTTTCGCTCTTTCTCCTCAAGCCGGGCGATCCGGCCGGAAGCGGCCAGGCTTTGATCGGGGAGGAGATCGATACGCCGCCGGAACCATTCCTATTCAGGGCGGGCTGGGACGTCGTCCGCGCTCCGGCCCGCGTCGGTCCGGGCTCGGAGTTTGCGGTTTCGCTCAATGTCCGAAACGAGGGCGATGCGACCTGGTACCGAAATTCGTCGCGGAGCCACCGGGTCAGGGTCGGAGCTTGGCTGACGGCCGAAGACGGCAGGAATCTGACCGGAGAAGCCTCTCCGCTTCTCGCTTCCCCGCGATATGAAACCGGGGGACGAGGTCATCATGAATCTGAGCCTGCCCTCGCTTGCGGAGAAAGGCTCTTTTCATCTCCATATCGACCTGGTCAAGGAATACTATTTCTGGTTCCGGGATAGGGGGTCCCTGCCGTTGACGATTCCGATCGTTTCGGGATAGAGCCGGCCCGGATTAAAAAGCGTAGTATCCCAGGCGGTGGGAGACCGTGACGCCGGCCCTCTTGACGGCGACGGTGACGCTCCGGAACGTCTTGTCCTTGGCCGGGTTGGAAGGCGTGTAGTAGAGAAGGTAGGAATCTTCGGAGGAAACGACCGCTTTCTTGAAGCTCGCCGCCGGATTGGGGGCCGTTTCGCACAGTCCCCCGGTAGCCTTAGCCACCTGGGAGTAGACCGAAAAGACGTCTTCCGACTGCTCCTTCATATCGGCCCCGAACAGGTATTGGGACTCTTTATTCATGAAGATGAAGTTGAACATGAGCGAGGCGTCGGCGAAGGCCCGGCTGATCCGGTCTTGGTTGTAGGTCGTCTCGCGCTTGTAGAACTGGAACAGCTCCATGAGCATGGACAGGACCTCCTGCTGATCCTGGTAGAGGCTCATCATCGTGTTGAGGAAGGTCGGGTTGATCTCGGGCCGGAATTCCCGCTGGTAGAAGAGGAAGACGTTCTTCTGGCCGGTCTGGTTCTTGAGGGCCTGGGCGAAGCTCAGGATTTTGCGCTCGTCGATGAGCCGGAGGTCCTCCATCTTCATCAGCGAATCCCGGTAGCGCTCGAGCAGGACCTCGAGTCCGACCGCGCTCGTCGTCGTCGTATCCGTCTCCATCTCGGGGTCGAAGGCCGAGTTTTCGCCCTCGATGGACTTGACGAGCCGTTTGAGGTCGCGCAGAAGGCTTCGATAATCGGAGCCGCCGATCTGGATATCCTTGCGCAGAATCTGGTTCATTTCCTTGGACAGGACGTCCTTGGGCTTGGCGGCGAGCGCCTGGGGAGTCAAGGAGTAGGCCTTGGCGGGCGTCATCAAGGTCATGGTGTCCCCGGGCCGGAGGAGATTCCGGAACAGAGTATCGACGACTTCGGCGAGCTTGGGGTCGTACTCGATGGCTTGAAACATGAGGTAATAATGGCGGGCGACTTGGGGATTCTCGATCGGCGTTCCGGCCTTGCTCAGGATGGATTGGCCCTTGACGAGATAGAAGCCGTCGATCTTCTGGGGGACTCCATTTTCGGACAGGACGAAATCATCCAGGGTCAGGGAGTCGATGAACTGTCCGTCCGGACCGCTGATCCGGACCGGAATCTCGATGGGACGAGCCGGAGAAGGAGAGGTGTCCTGGCCGGAGCGCGGCGCGCCGGGCAGAATCCCGGGAATGAGGCCGCACATGATTAACATAGGAATCGTTAGCTTCATCAATCGCGATTTGGCCATGATTAAGCCTCCTTCTGTCGACCCTAAGAGCGCCGTGTGCAGGACACTATTCAGATAACCTCCCTCAGCGCAGACGGATATTCCGTAAAGTCGCTTTACAATTATATTACCGAAACCCGTTGGCTCCTGGCAACTCTCTCTGCTGAATACGACGACAGGGACCGGCTTGTTGCTTCCGTCTCGGATAAGGCGACGGGAAATGCCGAAGGGGGGACTCGAACCCCCACTCCCGATTACCAGGAACTAGCCCCTCAAGCTAGCGTGTCTGCCAATTCCACCACTTCGGCATTCAGGCTGGTTTATTTCTTTTCCGGGACTGAGGCAGGGGGTTTCTGCTCAGCCTGGGAGGGCTGTTTCTGCCCTTGGCTCGGGGCGGGAGCGGGCGTCTGTTCTTTCTTGGTTTCGGTCGCCGCCGGTTTGGAAGTCGCTACTCCGCTCACGACGGATCTGCCGCCCTTGCCGCTTATGATCCAGAGGCCCAGGGATGTGAACATGAAGATGATGGCGCAGATAGTGGTGACCTTGGACAGGAGCGTTCCGGCTCCCCGCGGCCCGAAAACGGTCTGGCTTCCCCCGCCGCCGAAGGCGCCCGCCAGGTCCGCCGCCTTTCCCGACTGAAGCAGGACGGCCACGATCAGGATGAAACACACGACGATGTGAAGAAGAGTGACTAGTAAACTCACTGTCTTTCCTTCCGACCTCTAATCGCTTCTCGGACGATCTCGACGAACGATCCGGCTTCGAGAGACGCCCCTCCCACCAGAGCGCCGTCGATGTCCTTTTCCTTAAGCAAAGAATAAGTATTGGCGGACTTGACCGATCCGCCGTAAAGAATTATAGCACAGGAGGCCGTCGGCTTTCCATATTTTTCTTCGAGCCGCCCCCGGATGAAGCGGTGGACGTCCTCGGCCTGGTCCGGAGTCGCGTTCCGGCCCGTCCCGATCGCCCAGACCGGCTCGTAAGCGATGACGACGGCGGCCATTTCTTCGCGGCTCAATCCGTCCAGGCCGTCCCGGACCTGGATCGAAACCCGATCCATCGTCCGGCTCGCCTCCCTCTCCTCGAGCGTCTCCCCGACACAGACGATCGGGGAGAGGCCCGCCCGGAGCGCCGCTTTCGTCTTCCTGTTGACCGAGGCGTCCGTCTCTCCGAACTGCTGACGACGCTCGGAATGGCCGATGACGACATATCGGCAGCCGGCATCCTTGAGGAGGGGAGCCGAGATTTCCCCGGTGAAGGCGCCCTTATCCTCCCAGAACAGGTCCTGACCGCCCAGTCCGACGGAGCTTCCCTCGAGGGCTTTGCGGACCTCGGCCAGGGCCGTAAACGGCGGGATGAGGACGATATCGGCTTCGGCGAGCTCCCGGGAGGAGGCGGCAACCGCCGAGGCGAGAGCCCGGGCCTCGGACAGACTCAAGTGCATTTTCCAGTTCCCGGCCAAGAGCGGCCGTATTCGGGCGTTTTTCATATCAGCCTCCGGTCTTGGTGCGGCCGCCTCACGAATCGAGAGCCTCGATCCCGGGCAGGGTTTCATAGGCGAGGTACTCGAGCGAGGCCCCCCCGCCGGTCGAGATGTGGGAGATCCGGTCGGCGACGCCGGCCTTGTGGACGGCTGCCACCAAATCCCCGCCGCCCACTATGGAAACGGCCTTGGACGCGGCCACGGCTTCGGCGATCTTCATGGTCCCGGTTGCGAAAGCGTCGATCTCGAAGACGCCCATGGGTCCGTTCCAGACTATCGTCTTGGCCCGGCCGATGGCCTCGGCAAAGAGCGCGATCGTCTTCGGCCCGATATCGACGCCCATCAAGCCGGCCGGAAAGGGAAAACCGCTCACGACTTGGGTCGCGGCCCCCGCCTCGACGGCCGCCGCCGCGATGTGATCGACGGGGAGCTGGAGCTTGACGTTCTTGGCCCGGGCCTTGTCGAGAATGGCCAGGGCGATCTCCTTCTTATCTTCTTCAACCAGGGACTTGCCGACATCGTAGCCTTGGGCTTTGAAGAAGGTGTAGGCCATCGCGCCGCCGATGAGGATCTTGTCCGCCTTGTTGATGAGGTTTTCCAGGAAGGGAATCTTGTCCTCGACCTTGGCGCCGCCCAGGATGGCGACGTAGGGCCTGGCCGGATTGCGGACGGCCCGGGACAGATAATCGACCTCCTTCTTCAGGAGATAGCCGGCCGCCTTGACCTTGACCAGGCGGGCCAGGGCGTCGACCGAAGCGTGGGCGCGGTGGCAGGAGCCGAAGGCGTCGTTGACGTAGATGTCGATGCCCCGGGCCAGCTCGGCGGCGAAGCCCGCGTCGTTGGCCTCTTCGCCGGGATAGAAGCGGAGGTTCTCCAGGGCAAGAACCTCGCCGTTCGCGAGCTCTCTTTTTAGGCGGTCGACCTCGGGGCCGATGACGTCGGGCGCCTGGACGACCTTGTTGGGGATGATCTCGGCCAGTCGGCGCGTCGCCGGGGCCAGGCTGTATTTGGGATTGACCTTGCCCTTGGGCCGTCCCAAGTGGGAGGCGAGGACGAGCCGGCCGCCCAGCTCGAGGATGAAGTTGATGGTCGCCAGCGAGGCCCGGATCCGGGTATCGTCGCGGACGGCGCCCGTCTCGTCCTGGGGGACGTTGAAATCGACCCTGAGGAAGACGGTCCGTCCCTTGAATTCCAGCTCTTCGACGAATCTCATGGCCGTCACCGGGCGATGAATTTGAGCATGTCGTAGAGGCGGACCGAATAGCCCCACTCGTTGTCGTACCAAGCCAGGACCTTGACCAGGCTGTCGTCGATGACCTTGGTCGACGGCGCATCGACGATGGCCGAGTGGGGATCGGACATGAAATCGACCGAGACGAGCTCCTCGTCGGTGATGTCGAGGATATTCTTGAGGGGGCCGGCGGCCGCTTTGCGGAACGCTTCGTTGACGGCCTTAGCCGTCGTCTTGGTCTTGAGGACGGCGACCAGGTCGACCAGAGAGACGTTGGGGGTCGGAACCCGGATCGAGATCCCGTCGATCTTGCCCTGGAGCGCGGGCAGGACGAGCCCGACGGCCTTGGCCGCTCCGGTCGTGGTCGGGATCTGGGAGACCGCGGCGGCCCGGGCCCGGCGCAGGTCCTTGTGGGGGGCGTCGAGGATTTTCTGGTCGTTCGTGTAAGAGTGGATGGTCGTCATGAAGCCCCGTTCGACGCCGAAGGCCTCGTGGAGGACCTTGACGACGGGAGCCAGGCAGTTCGTGGTGCAGGAGGCGTTGGAGAGGATATGGTGCTTGGCCGGGTCGTACATCGTCTCGTTGACGCCCATGACCAAGGTGATGTCGGGGTCGGTCGCCGGAGCGGAGACGATGACTTTCTTGGCGCCGCCGACCTCGATGTGCTTGATGACGTCGGCCCGCTTGGTGTATTTTCCGGTCGACTCGATGACGTAGGTCACGCCCATGTCCTTCCAGGGAAGCTCGGCGACGTCCTTCTTGGCCAGGACCTTGATCGACTTGCCGTTGACGACGATGGCGTCGGACGTGGCCTTGACGTCCTCGCGGAAGCGTCCCAGGATGGAGTCATATTTGAGGAGATGGGCCAGCGTCTTGGCGTCGGTGATATCGTTGACGGCCACGAACTCGATGTCCGCGTCCTTGTGAGCCGCCCGCAGGAAATTCCGCCCGATCCGGCCGAACCCGTTTATACCGATCCGGATGCTCATGAAAACCTCCTTTGGAATCTCGGGAAAGTAAGATCAAAACTAACATAAATAGGCGCTGAATTCAATCCCCTTCGCGGGATCCCACCGACGCAAGTCCGTGAAGCTTCAGGGCTTCGGGCACCGGTCTCAACGAGGCCGGAACATGGTATTGAGCTTCCCGATTTGTTAGAATGGGTTTCGCGGCGGGAGGAGAGATACGATGAAGATCCTGAACACGGCCCAGATGAAAGAGATCGACCGGAAGACGATCGAGGAGATCGGCATCCCGGGTCCGGTCCTGATGGAGAACGCCGGCTTCCAGGTCGTCCGCGCGATTCGGAAGAGGTTCCCCGACCTCGGCAAGGAAACTTTCGTCGTCGTGGCCGGCAAGGGCAATAACGGCGGCGACGGCCTGGTTGTGGCCCGTCACCTCTTGAACCTGGACGCCTCTCCCCAAATCTTTCTTCTCGGCGCCAAGGACGAAATCCGGGGCGACGCGGCCCTGAACCTTAAGATCGCCGAAAAGATCGGCCTTGAGATCATCGATGTCTCCACGGCCGAGCTGTGGCAGGCCAATCGGCGCGATTTGATGCGGGCGACCGTCATCATTGACGCGATCTTGGGGACCGGACTCCTGAAGCCGCTCGATGGGCTCTACGCGCGGGCCGTCGAGGATATCAACAAGTCGCGCGCCTTCAAGGTCGCCGTCGATATCCCGTCGGGCCTCTCCTCGGACACCTTCCAGGTCAACGGGCCCAGCGTCCGGGCCGACCTGACCGTGACCCTGGCCGCGCCCAAGATCGCCCACATCTTCCCGCCGGCCGCCGAACGGGTCGGCGAGCTCATCGTCGCCGGTATCAGCGTCCCCGATTTCCTGTTCGAGGATCCCGGCCTCACGCTCGACCTCGTCGAGAAGAAGGACATCGCGATCTTCTTCCAAAAGCGAAAAAGAGACACCCATAAAGGGAGCTACGGGAATCTCCTGATCGCGGCTGGATCGTGGGGGAAGACGGGCGCCGCGGCCCTGGCCGGCAAGGCGGCGTTGAAGATGGGCGCGGGGCTCGTCACGATCGCGACGGCCGGGAGCGCCCTCCCCGCGATCGCGAAGACGATGGATGAGCTCATGACCGAGCCCCTGCCCGAGACGCCGGAGCGGACGATCGCCGCCGCCGCCGTCCCCAAGCTGCTCGCCCTCCTCAAGGGAAAGAATGGGCTCCTCGTCGGACCGGGGCTTACGACCCATCCCGATACGGCCGAATTCGTCCTGTCGCTCCTCCCCAAGGTCAAGGTTCCCATCGTCGTCGACGCCGACGGGCTGAATGCGATCGCCGAGCGCTTCGATATCCTGAACGCGCTGCCCAAGCCCGCCGTCCTGACGCCGCACCCCGGCGAGTTCGCGCGCCTGACCGGACTTTCGACCCAAGAGGTCCTCGATCGGAGGCTCGAGATCGTTCCGGCCTTCGCCAAGGAGCACGGCGTCCACCTCGTCCTCAAGGGATATCGGACCCTGATCGGGGCGCCGGACGGGCGGGTCTTCGTCAACCCGACCGGAAACCCGGGCATGGCCACGGCCGGGTCGGGCGACGTCCTGAGCGGCATGATCGCCGCCCAGATCGTCCAGGAGAAGGACACGCTGGGCGCGGTTCTCTCGGCTGTCTACGCGCATGGACTGTGCGGAGACCTGGCTGCCGAACGAAACGGGGAGAAGGCCTTGAGCGCGGGAGACCTCGCCAAGTTCCTGCCGCGGGCCTTGAAGTCGCTCGAATGAGCCCAGCCAGAGCCAAGGCCGCCGGAAACATCCTGACCAGGACCGAGGAGGAGACCTTCCGGCTGGCCGAAGGGCTGGCGCGGCGCTTCCAGGGCCGCGAGGTCGTCCTCCTCTTCGGCGAGCTCGGGGCGGGCAAGACGATCTTCGCCAAGGGGCTGGCCGCTGGCTTGGGCGTTGAGGACGCCGGCCGCGTTTGCAGCCCTTCCTACACCCTTATCAATGTCTATCAGGGGCGGTGCCCCGTCTTTCATATCGACCTCTATCGGCTCGCCAAGGGCCGCGAGGTCGAGGACCTGGGCTGGGAAGATTTTATCGGTGAAGGAGTCGTCATCGTCGAGTGGGCCGAGAAAATCCCGTTCAGGCTCGACGGTATTCGTGTCTCGATCGAGGTGGACGCCGACGACGTTCGCCGCATCGTGATTCGAGGATCCTTGCCCTGATTTGGGCGGCAAGCGCCGAGCTCGGAAAGGAATTATGGTATGTGTCCCCGGAATTTTTTATAATGAGGAAGATTCCAACGGGAAAGGACGGAGAATGGCCATCGACCTGAAACAATTCATTCTCGAGGTCAAGGATTTTCCCAAGCCCGGCGTCGGGTTCAAGGACATCACGCCGATCGTCCAGGACGCCAAAGCCTTCAAGTACGTCATCGACGAGATGGCGGCCTGGGCCCGCAAACGGAAGCCCGAGATCATCGTCGGGATCGAGTCGCGCGGCTTCCTGTTCGCGGCCGCCCTGGCCCACGAGCTCAAGCTGGGGATGACGATCATCCGCAAGAAGGGGAAGCTTCCCCGCGAGACGGTCTCGGTCGAAGCGCCCAACGAATACGCCGTCGAGCACTTCGAGATGCACCGGGACGCCCTCAAGCCCGGCCAGCGGGCGCTCATCGTCGACGACCTGATCGCGACCGGATCGTCCTCGACGAGCGCGATCAACCTCGTCCGGAAGCTCGGGGCGGCCGTCGTCGGTTTCGCGGCCGTCGTCGAGCTCAGTTTCCTGCAGGGGGAGGCCAACATCAAGAAGGCCCACCCGGATGTGGACGTGTTTTATCTCGTCCGCTATTGATGGGATGCGGAAATCGGGCACGGAGAGATACGTTTGATGAACCGGCTTGACCGCTTCTTCAAGCTCTCGGAGCGCCATACGTCCGTCCGGACGGAACTCTTGGGCGGGACGACGACCTTCATGACCATGTCCTACATCATCTTCGTCCAGCCGGCCATCCTGTCCCTGGCCGGCATGGACCGGGGCGCGGTCATGGTCGCGACCTGTTTAGCCAGCGCTTTGGCGACCCTCCTGACCGGCCTGCTGGCGAATTATCCGATCGCCCAAGCTCCGGCCATGGGCCACAACATTTTCTTCGCCGTCATCGTCTGCGGCACCATGGGCTATTCCTGGAAGGTCGCCCTGGGCGCCATCTTCATCTCGGGCATGATCCAGATCATCCTCTCAATCATCGGCATCTGGGGGACGGTCGTCGCCGCGGTTCCCGACGCCCTTAAATATTCGATCGCGGTCGGGATCGGGCTTCTGATCGCCCTGGTCGGCCTCGAGTACGGGGGCGTCGTCGTCGACGCCCAGGGGGTGCTCGTCGGAATCGGCGACCTGGCCAGCCGCCCCGTCGTCCTCGTCCTGGCCGGCTTGGCTCTGACCGCCGTCCTGATGGCCCTCCGCGTGCCGGGCGCCATCTTAATCGGGATCCTGGCCACGGCCCTGCTCGGGATCCCTCTCGGAATCGTGAAGTATCATGGCTTGGTCGCCCCCCCGCCCAGCCTCGCCCCGACTTTCCTCAAGCTCGATATCGCGGGCGCTTTCAACACGGGGCTGCTGACCGTCGTCTTCGTCTTTTTCTTCCTCGACCTGTTCGACTGCGTCGGGACCCTGATCGGCGTCAGCGCGCCGGCCGGCTTTCTCAAGGACGGCAAGCTCCCCCGGGCCAATCAGGCCGTCCTGGCCGACGCCATCGGCACGGTCGAGGGGACGCTCCTCGGCACATCCACGGTCTCGAGCTACATCGAGAGCGCGACCGGGATCGCCCAGGGCGCGCGGACCGGCCTGGCCAACGTCTTCACGGCCCTCCTCTTCATCGCGGCCCTGTTCTTCTCGCCGCTGGCCGCCATGATCTCGGGCGAATACGTCGCCAAGGGCCTGGTCCTCCGGCCCGTCATCGCGCCGGCCCTGATCATCGTCGGCTACCTGATGATGAAGTCGGTGACCTCGATCGACTGGGATGATCTGACCGAAGCCATTCCGGCTTTCCTGACCATCGTCATCATGCCGCTGACGGTCAGCATCACGGAGGGCATTTCTTTCGGGTTCATCTCCTACTCGCTCCTCAAGCTCGTCACCGGGAAGGGACGGCAGGTCCACTGGCTCATCTACCTCTTCTCGGCGCTGTTCATCCTTAGGTACATCATCGAGTGAACGCACCGTCTCTTCAATAAAATATGCCAAAATTGGTGACAGACATCTATTTCCCCAATTTCTCCGGACGCCCAGGCCGAGTCTCATTCTGTCTGCGAGGGTGGGCGTCGAAATCGGAAATCGCAAGGGAGGAGTTATTCCTCTGGTTTTTTGGCAAAAAAAGGAAAATCGATGAGTGAAGGTCGCTGACGTCGGATTCTCGTTATGAGAATTTTTATCATCGTTCAGTCTTTGTGGTTCATTTCAGAAATAGCCCTCAATAGATTGTTCAGGTCCGATCCTGGCGATCAGAAGGGTCGGGATAAAGGATCGATAAGAATTATCTGGATTACGATCGGTCTTGCCGTTTCTTTGGGAGTTGTCTTTTCTCGTTTTTCCCGTATGCCGATCTCGCGGCATATGACGGTGCCTTATATGGGCCTCTTCTTGATCCTAACGGGAATGGCGATCCGGTTTTATGCCATATGGACCTTGGGAAGATTCTTCACCGTTGATGTGACGATTCGAGATCAACATGTCATCATCAAGAAGGGCCTCTACCGGACGATCCGGCATCCGGCCTATTTGGGTTCCTTGGTATCATTCGCCGGTTTCGGCCTGTCGCTCAATAACTGGATGAGCCTCGGGATCATCGTGATATCCGTCAGCTTGGCGATGCTTCATCGAATGAAGGTCGAAGAAGAAGCGTTGATCGATCAATTTGGATCGGACTACCTGGAATACAAGCGAGGAACATGTCGTTTGCTGCCGTTTATTTACTGAAGCTCCGCGGAATTACGTCCGTGGAATCCTGCGAAGGGGATTGCTGAAGCCGAGTCTTATTCCATACGTATGGGCGAACGACGAAATCAGAAATCGCAAGCGAGGGTGGCACCTCCCGTCCCGAATCGGATACAATAGGCCGGAAGATAGAACCGAACGGAACGAGGAGGTTCCATGAAGCTGCCAAGCGCTCGTTGGCTCCGGCTCCTGACCATCGGCCTGGGTGTGTCGGCGATGAGCTGTGTTCCGGCCGCTAAAACAACGAAAGCCGGCTTCCTGCCCGTGGACGCCAAGCGGGTGGAGAAGACCCTGGCCCGCATGACGCTCGAGGACAAAATCGGCCAGATGGTGGCCTGCCGCTACACGGGCGAATTCACCAACCTCGACGCGAGTTCCGTCAAGGACCTCGAATCCCTCATCATCAACCAACGAATCGGCGGGCTCATTCTGTTCGGGGGAGAAGCCTTGGAGACGGCCTCGCTGACGAATCACTTCCAGAAGCTGGCCAAGCTCCCGCTTCTGATGGCCTCGGACTTCGAGCGGGGAACCGGGAACCAGGTCACGGGCGCGACGCTCTTCCCGCCGCTGATGGCCATCGGCGCCGCGGGGTCCGAGGAGCTCGCTTACGACATGGGCAAGATCACGGCGGTCGAAGGCCGGGCTTTCGGCATCCACATGACTTACGCGCCCGTCGTCGACGTCAACATTAATCCCGACAACCCCATCATCAACGTGCGGGCGATCGGCGAGGACCCGGCCCTGGTGGGGCGGCTGGCCAAGGCCTTTATCCGCGGTTGCCAGGAGAACGGCATGATCGCCACGGCCAAGCATTTCCCCGGCCACGGCGACACGGACCAGGATTCCCACAGCCTTCTCCCGACCATCGCCGCCGACCGGTCCCGGCTCGACCGGGTCGAGCTCGCCCCCTACCGGGAAGCGATCGCGGCCGGGGTCGGCGCGGTGATGACCGCCCATCTGTTCGTCCCCGCGCTCGACCCGACGCCCAACCTTCCGGCGACGCTGTCCGAACCCATCCTGACCGGGGTCCTCCGCAAGGAGCTCGGATTCAAGGGGCTGATCGTGACCGACGCCCTGGAAATGGCGGGGGTTACAAGCAGCTTCTCGACCGAGGACGCCTCCCTCAGGGCGCTCCTGGCGGGCGTCGATATCCTCCTTCTTCCGCCCGAGCCCGCCAAGGCCGTCGCGTCGCTGATCGAGGCCGCCCGGGCCGGAAAAATCCCGCGGGCGCGGATCGACGATTCGGTCCGGAGAATCCTGACGGTCAAGGCCAAGCTCGGCCTGTTCAAGAACCGCTTCGTTGACGTCGAGGCCTTGCCGCGCGTCATCGCCCCCAAGGCGTCACTCGACCGGGCCTGGCAGGCCTTCGAGAGCGCCGCGACCCTCGTCAAGAACGAGGGGGCCGTTCTGCCTCTCGCTCCCGACAAGAAACTCGCCGTCTTCGCGTTGAGCAGCGACCCGGGCGATTATTACGCGGGACGGCCGTTCGCGACCGAGGTCGTCAAGAGGCGCCCCGGCGCTCAGGTTTTCTTGGCCGACGCCGATACGGGCTGGGATTCGCTCACGATCGATCTGGCCCGAGCCCAGGATGCGGACATCGCCGTGTTCGCCCTCTTTTCCAGGCTCGGTGCCGGGAAGGGGACCGTCGACCTCGAGCCCAAACATATCACCCTCATCCAGAAGTGGATCGGGGCGGGGAAACCGGCCGTCGTCGTCTCATTCGGGAGCCCCTACTTCCTGAGGCATTTCCCGGAAACGGCCGCTTACCTCTGCATGTACCGCAATACGCCGCAGACGCAGCCCATCGCCGCCCGGATTCTGTTCGGGGAGTCGGATGCCAAGGGAAAATTGCCCGTTTCGCTTCCGGGGTTCCCGGCCGGCCACGGTCTGTCGCTCGTCCGCTGACAACAGCCCGCGGATTCGTTTCGGCTTATTTCCCGAGCTCTTTTCTGATCGCCTCCAGTTTCTCCTTGAGGACCGGCGCGAACGCTAAGAATCCTTTCAGCGTTTCGCAGCCGTAGTCCTGGCAATGAGCGCAAGTCGTAACTCCGCGCGCGGACGCGCAGAGTCGGAGGCCGCATTTTTTGGCGTGGGCCGTGCTGATTCTTTTGCCCGACGGGCACCCGTCACAGACGCACATATCCGCGCTGATGCCTTTAGCGCCGAACTGCTCGGTCCATTTTTTCGCGGCCGCTTCGAGTCCGGCCCGGTCGTTCTTCTGAGTCGCGATGTACGCTTCGCATTCTCCGCAATCAAGCCCGCAGTAGGCTTGTATTTTGGCCATGATCCCTCCATCCTAAGCGTTCGGGGTAACAGAGTGATCTTAGGACGAGATGCGAATCCCTGTCAAGGCGTCGGCCGGACGGTAGGGGGCAGGAGACGCCTCAAAGCGCTTTCTTGTAGACGCTGGCGCCGTAGGTGCCGGCGAAGAGAATCCTGTTCTTCGCATCCAAGGCGAGGCTGGGGATGTATTTCAGGGGCAGGTTCCCGGTGATATCCGACCAGGTCAGTCCGGAGTCGACGCTCATCCGGACGCCCAAATAGCCCCCGGCCCAGAGGGTGCTCGGAGAGGACGGGTCGATGACCATCGCCTCGGCCTGGAAATTGTGGATGAGGAGCCGCGTCCAGGAGACGCCGCCGTCATCGCTGCGATAGGTTCCGGCCGAGTGGACGTTGTAGAGCCGCCGGGAGTTCGCGGGGTCGAAGACCAAAGTCCCGACGGGGATGCCGGGCAAGCCCGACGACAGGTCGATCCAGCTCGCGCCGCCGTCCGTGGATTTTAAGAAGAGCTTCGTGTAGATGCCCTGATCCCCCCCGATATAGATGATCTTGTCGTTCGTGGGGTCGACCGCGAGATCATAGACATGGGTGTTGGCGTAGGGAAAGACCGTATGCGTCGTCCAGGTCTTCCCTCCGTTCACGGACGCGAACAAGGCCATGACGTCGCTCGACCCGGACACGGCCTTTCCGGCCGCGAAGACCCGGCTTGGATTTTTCTGGCTCAGCTCCACATCGGCCAACATCCCAGTCAAAACCTTGCTCCAGGACGTCCCTCCGTTGAGGGTTTTGTAAACGGAGGGCGACGGGTCCGCTTTCGAGTTCGCCGATAGAAGCGGTCCGCCCGCCAGGGCGTAGATGATCTTCGGGTTCGTGGGATGAAGGGCGATCCGGGTGACGCCTTGGCCCCGCTCGAAATCGGGGAGTTTGGCCCAGCTCGCGCCTAGGTCCGGGCTCTTCAGGATCCCGAGCGAAGGGACGAGGGCGAACAGGGTTCCCGGCGCGGCCTTCGATTCGACCAGCGGTCCCATCTTGGCGGCCTTGATTCCCTTATAGCTCGAGGTCCAAGTCGCGGCTTTGTCCGTGCTCTGATAGATCCCCCCGCTGGACCCGTAGAACATTCGCCCGGATGACAGCGAGAAACAGGACAGCGACCCGTAGACCGTGGCGTGGAGCGCGGTCCAGTTCGCCCCGCGATCGGCGGAGCGGTAGATCGTCGATCCGTTCCCGGCGTAGAGAACTTGAGGATCGGAGGGCTCGACGGCCAGGACGGTCGCGGCCCCGATTTTCTTGCCCTTAATCCAGGTCAGCCCGCCGTCCGAGGAACCGTAGACGCCGGCGGTCGTCCCGACATAGAGGCGGCACGTATTCGAAGGATCGATGACGATGGCCTTGGGCTCTTCGCCGATCGTGCCGGTTATCTCGGTCCAAGTCGTCCCTCCGTCCGTGCTTTTGAACAGTCCTTGCCGATTGACATCGGTCGTGTACCAGCCTCCGACGTAGAGGGTGTTGGGCTGGCCGGGGTCGACGGCCAGGGCGCGCGCCTGACCCTGGGTGGAGTTGGGGGTGATGAGCTTAAAGGACCAGGTCCGGCCGCCGGTGTTGGATTTAAAGAGAGCCATGCAGGTTTTCCAAGAATACTCGTCCGTGACGTACGTTCCTGTCGCATAAACGACGCTCGAATTTTTGGGAGAGACCGCGATGCGGCCGTACGAATAATGGGGGGTCTGAAACGTATATTTGGTCCAGGTGAGTCCCTTATCGGTCGATTTATAGACGCCGAACAACCACAGCACGTAGATGTTCGTTGGATTCCGGGGGTCGCAAGCCAGGTCATAGATAAAATCGTTGATCCAGGCCGTCCGTCTCCAGCTCGCTCCGCCGTTCAGAGATCGGAAAACCTGGCCATAGTTCGTGGTGGCAAGCGCATAGACTTCGCTCGGGTCAGAGGGATTCTCGGCCAGGGCCAGGATATCGGCGCCGTCCGGTCCGACCGCCTTCCATCCGGTGACCGCTCCCTCGGGTTCGGAGCGCAAGCCCGAGGAAATCGCGGCGACGAAAAGACCCAAGGCCAGAGAGAAGGCAATGGGGAAACGATTGTTCGTCATGGCCACCTCAATTCAATTCAATCAGCGCTTCGTCATTTCGGCGGAGGGGAAACCCGAATCCGTTTCTTCGCTGATTTCGTACTTGATGAGAGAGATGAGGTCGTTTTCGTCGGCTTCGAGGAGGTAGAGCGAATCCCCGTGGACGGCCATCGGAGCGTAGTACTGGGGGTTGTTCTTCCGGATCTTGAAGAGCGGCAAGTAGAAATTGTCCAGGTACTTCCCGTCTCGGCTGAAGACATCGACCAGGATCCCCTTTTTCGCGTCGAACGTCGAGGTCACAGCCCAAAGGCGGTCGTTTCTCCAGAGGAGACGGCAGAGGTCGTTGTGATATTTCGGAATGAGTTCACCGGGATAATCCTTAGGCGGCTTGTAGTCATATCGGACACGGTCATAGTCCCTTCGGAAGCTCCGGACGATCTCCCCGCTTTCGAGGTCGAGCAGCTTGATGAGATAGTCCGGGGAATGGAAGAGGGCTACGAAGCGGTCGTCCGCCCGGACCAGGGTCAGCCGGGAAATGCTCGATATGCTCCCGCGTCTTGGGCCGAATTCTCTCGCGACGGTCATGGGCATCAAGACCGGGGTCGGGATGATATCGCCCGATTCCGGGACGATGATGAGGCGGTAGTTGGTCTCGGCGATTCCGTTGATTCGGGGGGTCTCCCCGATCTCCCAGCGAAGAAAAAAATAGCGGCCGTTCCGGAACCCCAGCAAGTTTCCGAATTGGCCTTGGCCGAACCTTCTGTCATCGAGCAGGCGGCCGTCCGGGCTGATCCGGACGAGCTTGAGACTATTCGAAGAATAGAGCAGGATGTCGTTGTCCCCGACAATGACGTCCGTCAGATTATCGTTGATTTCTCCTGGCCCTTCTCCCTTCTTGAGAAGGTTCCCGACGTATCGCCCTCGGGCGTCAAACTTCAAAAACTGCTTATATTCCTGGACGTAAACGGAGCCGTCCGGGCCGGCGAATACTCCGAAAGGATCTACGAAGAAAAATTTTCCGGATTCGTCCCCGATCCGCTGGACCTCTTTGAGCGCAACGATGCGCCCCGCGTTCGGGCTGGGCGGCTTTTTAGGATTCTCAATGATTTGTCCGGCCAAAGAAGAAACGGTGATTGCCGCCATCATGATAGATAGGCTGGTCTGGCGAAACAGCCCTGCGTTCTTTGATACGTTCATCCCGTCCCTCTTTCTGGGTTGACCGGAAGCTATCATAGCCGAATCTCCCGGTTGACTCAATGATGGCGCCGAAAGATGAGGGACGGATTCCCGGGGCGGGACCCGGGTCTCCTATCGAAATTCGAGAGGAGGGGAGGAGGCCGACGCTCGATCTCAGGCGATGAGCAGCGTTTTGGGATCGAGCTTGAGGGGGAGGTTCCCGGCGGCGGGATAAGCGCGGTCCTTGACGACGCGAAGCCGGACGTGATCGGGCTCGGCGTGGAGGGTGATCAGGACGTCGATCGCGGGCAGGAAATCCTTGAGGAGGAAGGGCGTCCCGGTATCGTCCCAGAGGGGGCCGTCGCCCCGGAGCGACGCCGAAAACCAGATCTCGAGGCTGAGCCGTCCCGCGAACTCCCGGAATTTGAGGAGGTCCTCGGGCCGCGACAGCGAGAAGTCGTAGCCGTCGACGATGACCGTGTCCGCCGCGAAGCGCCCCATCGTGATCATGGCCTCCAAGCTCTTGAGGACCTGTTCCGTCCGCGTCCCTTCCTGTTTGAAGTTCATGATGACGCGGTTCTTGACGACCTCGTCGTGGACTTCGAGCGGCGGCTCGGCCGCCAGGGCGCCGGCGATCTCCCGGAAGATGTCCTCGTACCAGGTGATGATGTAGTCGATCCGGCTCGCGTAGGAGACGTGGATGACGGGCTTGTCCTGGAAGAGCTTGTCCGTCGCGATGTGGACGAGGCAGGCCGTCTTTCCGACGCCCTTGGGAGAGGCCAGGACCCCGAGGTTCCCCTTGCCCAGGCCGCCGTGGATGTGCCGTTCCATGTCCCGGATCGGGCTTCTCCGCGCGAATTCGGTTTGAACCGTCATGTCGTCATCTCCTCGTTCCCATCGTTCGGCCTACTTCGAGGTGCCCTGGCGCCTCTTCTCCTCGTACTGGGCGACGAGCTCCTCGGCCTTGGCGGCCGGGACCCTCCCGTACTTGAGGAACTCCATGGTGAACTCCGCCTTGCCCTGAGTCAGGGAGCGGAGGGCCGTCGCGTAGCCGAACATCTCGCTGAGGGGGACCTCGGCATCGACCCGGGCGAACAGGCCGTCCTCGACCGAGCTGACGATGATGCCCCGGCGCTGGTTGATCGAGGCAAAAACGCTCCCGGCGAATTCGGACGGGCCCTCGACCGAGACCTTCATGATCGGCTCCAGAATCTGGGGTTTGGCTCTCCGGTAGACTTCGCGGAATGCGCCCTGGGCCGCCGCTTGGAAAGCCATGTCCGAGGAATCGACCTCGTGGGCCGCTCCGTCGGTCAGGACGACCTTGACGCCGACGACCGGGAACCCTGTCAGCTCGCCCTTGCGGAGCACGGCCTGGAATCCCTTCTGGCAGGCGGGGATGAATTCCCTGGGGATGCGGCCGCCCTTGACCTCGTTGACGAACTCGAACGAGCCGCCCGGGAGCGGTGCGAGGGCGCCGATGACCCGGGCGTACTGGCCCGCGCCTCCGGTCTGCTTTTTATGCGTGTAGTCGAACTCGACGCGCTGGGCGATGGTTTCCCGGTAGGCGACCTGGGGCATCCCGGTCGAAACCTCGGCCTTGTACTCGCGCTTCATTCGCTCGACGTAGATGTCGAGGTGGAGCTCGCCCATGCCCTGGATGATGGTCTGGTGCGACTCGGGATCGACGTGGGTCCGGAAGGTCGGGTCCTCCTTCGTAAAGCGATTGAGGGCTTTGGCGATCCGGTCCTGGGCCTTTTTATCGACGGGCGTGATGGCCAGCGAGATGACGGGCTCGGGAACATAGATCGAGGTCATGACCAGGTCTAAGCCGGGTGCGGCGAAGGTGTCTCCCGAGGCGCAGTCGATTCCGAACAGGGCGACGATATCGCCCGCTCCGGCTCTCGGGATATCCTCCATGCTCTCGGCGTGCATCCGGACCAGGCGCCCGACCTTGACCTTCTGCCCGGAGCGGGTGTTGACGATCTCGTCGCCCTTCTCGAGATGGCCCTGGTAGATCCGGATGTAGGTCAGCTGGCCGTAGGGGCCGTCCTCGAGCTTAAAGGCGAGGGCGACCGTCGGGGCGCCGTCGTCGGTCCGCAGGGGGACCTTCCGTCCCTCTTCCTCCTTGTCGTGGGCCCAGTTCTCGACGTCGGCCGGGCTGGGGAGGTAGCGGACGATGCCGTCGAGGAGCGGCTGGACGCCCTTGTTTTTGTAGGCGGAGCCCATGAAGACGGGCGTCAGCTTGCGGACGACCGTCCCCTTGCGGACGGCCTCGTGGATGAGGTCGTCCGTGATCCGGTTTTCGAGCGCGGCCTCGAGCAGGCGGTCCGAGAACATCGACACGGCGTCGATCAGCTCCTCGCGGCGGGCCTTGGCTTCGGCGGCGAGTTCGGCCG
The DNA here is from genome assembly GCA_963702005.1 of Candidatus Aminicenantota bacterium. GTDB lineage: Bacteria > Acidobacteriota > Aminicenantia > Aminicenantales > JAFGBC01 > JAFGBC01. The sequence goes on along the minus strand of OY969696.1, from coordinate 3,039,268 downwards.
GGATATCCTCGACCCGGACGATTTCGCCGTCGGCGCCGTCGAAGTAGAAGGCCTTCCGGGAGATGAGGTCGACGACGCCCTTGTGCCGGTCCTCGAGCCCGATCGGGATCTGCATCAGGACGGCGTTGTGGCCGAGTTTCTCGACGAGCTGCTCCTTGACTTTGACCGGGTTGGCGCCGACCCTGTCTAACTTGTTGATAAAGGCGATCCGGGGGACGTCGTAGCGTTTAAGCTGGCGGTCGACCGTGATCGTCTGGGACTGGACGCCTCCGACCGAACAAAGGACGAGGACGGCCCCGTCGAGGACACGGAGGGATCGCTCGACCTCGATCGTGAAGTCGACGTGGCCGGGGGTGTCGATGATGTTGATGGAATGATCGGCCCAAGCCACGTAGGTCGCGGCCAAGGTGATCGTGATCCCGCGCTCGCGCTCGAGCTCCATGTGATCCATGGTCGCGCCCACCCCGTCCTTGCCCTTGACCTCGTGGATGCGGTGGATCTTCTTGCAGTAAAATAGGATCCGCTCGGTCAGCGTCGTTTTACCCGAATCGATGTGGGCGCTGATACCGATATTGCGCATGGTCGCGATGTCGCTTGTCATGGATAAATATCCCTAGTTTATTGTCTTTTCGGATGGGCTTATGAAGGATGCCAACGGAATGAGCGTCGGTGGGTTTGGCTCTTGGCGGCTGAATAACCCGAAAAGGAGCGCTTAATATACAGGAAAAGCCGCCCGAAATCAAGTTTTTCCAGCGGCTTGGCTGCTGTAATTAAATGATAATAAAATAGTTAATTAATACACTTTTTTCTCCGCAACGATGCGGATAAAATGATCGGTATGAACTATCAATTCCTGGGCAGGACGGGCGTCAAGGTCTCGGCCCTCTGTTTCGGCACGATGTCGTTCGGCGGGGACGCCGACGAGTCGGTTTCGGCCGAGCTCTTCAAGTACTGCCGCGACAAGGGGATCAACTTTTTCGACTGCGCCGACGTCTACGCCGGAGGGAAGTCCGAGGAGATCCTGGGCAGGCTCATCAAGGACTGCCGCGAGGAAGTCGTCATCACCAGCAAGGTCTATTTCGCGGCGGGCCAGGACCCGAACGCCATGGGGGCTTCGCGCCGCCATATCATGTACGCCGTCGAGGGAAGCCTGCGCCGGTTGGCGACCGACCGGATCGACCTCTACTTCATCCATCGCTTCGACGACGCAACCCCGCTCGAGGAAACGCTTCGGGCCCTGGACGACCTCCTCCGCCAGGGAAAAATCCTTTATACGGGGGCGAGCAACTTCGCCGCCTGGCAGGTCGAAAAGGCGCTGGGGATCTCCGGGCGGGAGGGCCTGGAGGCTTTCGCCTGCCTCCAGCCCATGTACAACCTCGTCAAACGCCAGGCCGAAACGGAGATCTTTCCCATGGCCCAGGCCGAAGGATTGGCCGTCATTCCCTACAGCCCGCTCGGCGGCGGCCTCCTGGCCGGGAAGTATGGGGTGGGGAAGAAGCCCGCCGCGGGGCGCCTGGTGAGCAACAAGATTTATGTCACGCGATACGGCGATAATATGAATTATGAGATCGCGGACCGCTTCGTCGAGCTCGCCCGGTCGCGCGGGTTCGACCCTGCGAGCCTAGCCGTAGCCTGGGTCGGAAGCAACCCGGCCGTCACGGCGCCCATCATCGGGGCGCGGAACATCGAGCAGCTCCGGAGCTCGGTCGCCTCCGTCGACATCCCGATGACGCCTGAGCTCCGGGCCGAGATCTCGGCCCTCTCGCCCGAGCCGCCCCCGGCCACGGATCGGAGCGAGGAGCGGACGCCCTTTCACTTCGGCATCCGCTGATAATCGTTGAAATATTGGTCAAGGAGAAAGGAATGGAAATCGAAGAAGCCATCAAGACGGCCCTCCAGTACGAAAACAGAGTGGTGACGGTCTACCAGGATGCCGTCCGGTCGTCGAATGACCCGATCGGTCAGAGGGTGTTCCGGACGCTGGTCGAGGAGGAGAAGAAGCATGTCGAGTACCTCGAATCCCGGCTCAAGGAATGGAAGATGACGGGACGGGTCAAGGTCGAGGGTCTGAACACGCTCATCCCGTCCCGGGAACGCATCGAGGAAGGCGTCCGGACCCTCAAAGGCAAGGTCGTCGTCGCGGCCCGGGAAGAGGAGGTGCGCCTCCTCAAGAAGGCCCTGGACGTCGAGGTCGAGACGAGCCGGTTCTACGCCTCGGTCGTCAAGGAGCTTCCGCCCGAAGGGCAGGCTCTTTTCCAGCGCTTCGTCGAGATCGAGGAGGGGCATAAGGCCATCGTCCAAGCCGAGATGGACTCCGTGTCCGGGCTGGGATTCTGGTTCGATATGCGGGAATTCACCATGGAAGGCCAGTAAACCCGGAAGGGAAGAATCCGTTTTTTCGGAGCTTCTTGAGATCGTCATCGGACCGCTGCGGTCTTTCACCATGCCCCGGAAAAAGCAATTTCATAAAAAAAGGGAGGTTTCCGATGCGCCATCGTGGTCCCGTCATCTGTGTTCTAGCCTTCATGGGAGCGGTCGCTATCGCCCGCGCCGAGGACCAATGGATGGTCCTGCCGCCCACCCCGACCCTGCCCAAGGCCTCGGTCAGCGGCTATGCGCCGGTCAATGGTGTTAAGATCTGGTACGCTGAGTTCGGCAAGGGCCAGCCGGTGATCCTGCTCCATGGGGGGCTCGCCAATTCCAACTACTGGGGCAGCCTGGTGCCCGCCCTGGACAAACACTGCCGGGTCATCGTCATGGACAGCCCCGGTCATGGCCGCAGCACGCGCAACGACCAGCCTTATGGCTATGACTTGATGGCCTCGGACGTGGTCGCGCTGCTGGACTTTCTGAAGATCAAGAAGGCGGCCATCGTCGGCTGGAGCGACGGCGCCATCCTCGGCCTCGATATCGCCATCAGCCATCCCGAACGCATCACCAAGCTCTTCGCCTTCGCCGCTAATTCGGACCCGAGCGGCATGACCGACATCAGCAAGAGCGACGTCTTCAACGCCTTTTTCCTCCGGGCGGAAAAGGAGTACGAGATGCTGTCGGCGACCCCGACCAAGTATAACGACTTCCTCAACCAGCTCAGCAAGATGTGGGCGACCCAGCCCAGCTTCACCAAGGCCCGGCTCGCCGGCATCAAGACGCCGACCTGGATCGTCGACGGCGATCATGACGAGGCGATCAAGCGCGAGAATACCGAGTTCATGGCCGCGACCATCCCGGGAGCCGGCCTGCTGCTCCAGCCGGAGGTGAGCCACTTCTCCTTCCTCCAGGACCCGGCGTTGTTCAACGACGACGTTCTGCATTTCCTGCAGCATGTACCCGACGCGAAATAGCGAACGGCACTCCTACGTTTTCAACCTCAAGACGGCGGGCAGGATGTACCTTTCCATCATCTTATCGACCTGGGGATGCATGTAGGGTTTGCCATAGGCGGTGGCCGTGATGACGATAACCAGGGGCTGGTCGTTGAAAATGAAGATCTTGTTGCCGCCGTTTCCCGTGCAATAGAACGTCTCGCACGGATGGCTGTTCACTTTGTAGGTCATGTTCCAGAACAAAAGCCCGTAGAAGCCGTTTTCATTATTGGGGATCTTCAGATATTTTTGAAATGACTTCTCGACCCAATGTTTCGGCAGAACGGGCGCGCCGTTCCAGAGGCCTCCGTTTTTATAGAGCTGCCCGAATTTGGCGTAGTCCAGGGACGTCATCTGCAGGCCGCCCGCAGTATTCACGACCTTTTGGGGCGTATATTGCCACTCGTATCTTGTGATTTCCAAAGGTTTGAATAGCTGCTTGTCGGCGTATCGCTCCAACCCGCCGGGGACGGATTTGTCGAGGATATCGCCTAGCAGGACGACGCCGGCCGTGAAATAATCCCATTGCTTCCCGTTTTCCTTGGCTTCGTCCATCGGCAGGTCCAGCGCGAATTTCACCCAATTCGATGTCGGGTACATCTTTTCTTCGTTTCCCGGCGAGTTTTCGTCCAGGTCCGACCCGGTGAAGGCCGAGCTCATCGTCAATAAATTCTTAAGCGTGACGGCGTTTTTCTTCGGGGAGAAGTTGGCGAAGGACTTGAGGTCGTAAAATTCCCCCAGGGTCCGGGTTTCGTCCTTGATGAATCCGTCCCGAATGGCGGTCCCCATGAGCGCCGAGGTGAAAGTTTTTCCCACGGAACGCGTATTGTGGAGCGTCGTTCTATCCGCCCCGTTGAAATATTCCTCGATCAAGAGCTTCCCGCCTTTGATAACGACGAGGCTCGTGATGTCCTTGAAATCCTTCTGGGCGATCTTCCGGTTGAGGTCCCGGATCTTTTCCCTGTCGTAGAGGTCGTTCGAGATCGGCCATCCACTGCCGGGTTGGATGGGCTGCGGCCCGATCTTCGCCTCGTCGACTTTGGGCTTAACGACATCCAGGATAATGTGCCCCGCGGCGATCAGTTCCCCCGTCTTCAGGTCCGGATTCTTAATATACGGCCGGATCTCGATTTTCAAGGCGTGCTTTCCCTCCGTCAAGACATCCTCGCCCCCTCTAATCATGAACCGCATCCAGAGAAAACGGCCCCAGGAATCTTCCTCCGTGGTACTGATCAAAGGGACGCGGAAAACGGTTTGCGTATTCTTGCCTTCGAGGCCTCCCGCGCCCGGATTGAGGTTTTCGGTGTAAACCAGGGCCCCGTCGACAGTGAACGAAAATTGATAGTTGCCGATTTTATTCAGTTCCTCCGCGCTCATTTCGGGCGCCAACTGATGCAGATAGTTTGTCAGGGAGTTTCCCATGAACGTCCGGATATTCAAGTCGCAATTTTCCTTCAATTCAAAAATCTTCAGAAAATCCGATTCCCGATAGTCCTGAACCGGGATGGGATTGGACATGAAGGTGACTTCGCCGATATGGGCCCGGTGCATTGGACTCGTGATGCCTTCATTCTTGACCAGGTCTGGGATTTGTCCGGAGAGTCTATTGGAGAGAGCGAGACAAAACATCATGGGGATGATTATCTTTTTCATGGGAATTCCCTTGCGAAAGAGCGATGAAATACGGCCATAAACAGAATACGGCCCGCAGGAGCGATCCGTTGACAGGCAAAGCCCTTGCCTTTTTGGGCAAATCAAAAAATTATCAAATCCGCATTTCTATTCAAGGAAAGCGGACGCTTATATTTTTCGTTTCCAGACCGAGGCGCCGTAGGTCGCGGCGTAAAGCGTGTCGGTTTTCTTGTCGAGACCCAGGGCTACAACAATCTTGTAGATGAGTCCCTGGTTGAAGGAACTCCAGGTCGCTCCGTAGTTCTTGCTCACGAAGATCCCCTTGCCCGAGTTTTGAACCGCATAGACGATCTTGGGCGAGGTCGGATGAACAAAGAGGCAGCAGATGGAATCGTTCCGGACGGCCTTCCAGGTGCTCCCCCCGTTTTCGCTCTTAAAAAGGCCGCCCATGCTCGCGACATAGATCCGGTCGGAGGTCGTCGGATCGACCGCGATGTCCACGATTTTGCCCTGGATATCCCCCGTGATGTTCGTCCATTTCTTTCCCATGTCGGAAGACTTGAAGAGGGCCGCGCCTCCGCCTGCGGACGTTCCTCCCACATAGACGACATTGTCGTTCTTGGGGTCGAGAGCGATCGCATACCCGCAGCTCCCGGCCGTCGAGGAGATCTTGATGTGCGTCCATTTCGCCCCTCCGTCCGTGGACCGGTGGAGCGCCATGTAATATTGGGAGCCGACCGAGCTCGTCCCGGCAATGAAGATCCGGCCGGGATTCTTTTGGCTCAGCACGAAATCTTCGCATTCGGCGGACACGAGCTTCGTCCAGGTCTTGCCTCCATCCGCGGTTTTAAAAAGGGAGTCCTCTCCCGAGACGTAGAAGAGGCCGTAAACGATGTTGGCATGAGACGGATGGACCTCAAGCCGGCTGAAAAAACTGGACGCGGAGGAGTAGGGCAGCATAGCCCAGGTTGATCCGGAATCCTTGCTGATAAAGACCCCCCGGGCATAAACTGCGGCATAGAGGGTATTCGGGGAGGAGGGCGCGACCGCGAAGCATTTCAACGTAGCGGCTTTCAGTCCGTTGGACGAATCCGTCCAGGTCGGCCAGGAAGTGAGGCCGGTTCCCGCTCCGGACTGGGTCGCGAAGATCCCCGCCAACGACCCGCAGAGGACCTTATCGGTCAGGACCGTGATGGCAAAGACATCGCCGTAGACTCCCGAAGTTGACTGCTCCCAGTCCGCTCCGCCGTTCAGGCTTCGGTAGACCGTGTTGTAATACCCCGCGTAGAGCGTATCGGGGTAGGAGGGATCGAGAGCAAGGACATAGCCGCCGGCGGAACCGTTGTTTGGAGTCCAGGTATTCCCTCCATTGGAGGTCCGCCAGACATGATATTCCGTCACAAGATAGGCTTTATTGGGATCGGTGGGATGGACGACGATGTCGCGGAACAACCGGTCTTCGGGGTTGGATTGGCCGATCCAGCTGACTCCATCGTTGACGCTCTTGTAGATTCGGACATTAAATCGGCCCTGCGAATCAGTGAAGTAGCCCAATGCGTAAATGACATTCGGGCTTGAGCGGGAGACCGCGATGCCGTTGAGCAGACCGTCGCTGGAGGCATCTTCAAAGGTCTTAACGCTCCAAGTTGTGCCGCCGTCCGCGGACTTGAAAAAGGCCATGTTATTCTTGGAGCTTGCGTTCTGATAATAGCCGCCGATATAGACAATGTCGGGATTTGAGGGATGGAGGGCCAGCCGCCCCCAAAACCCGTGCTGGTTGGTTCCCAGTTTGAACTTAGTCCAGGTCGTGCCCCCGTTGCTTGATTTGTACAGTGCCGTATCGCTAAGTCCGTAGAGGACGCCGGTCACCGGATGGATTTTGAGGTCGTAGAAACATTCGGCGCTGACAGAGGCGATATTCCAGGTCGCGCCCCCGTCGGTCGTTTTCCCGATGAGCGACGGATTGGTAACGGATAAGGCCCAAATCTGAGAAGGGTTTTGGGAGCTGACGGCCATGGCCCGGATGTCCCCGCCATAGGGTCCGAGCGAGGACCAGGAGGCGGCCTTATCCTGTGCGAGCAGGCCGGGATTGAAGCCGGGCGAGGGGGAAGAGTTTTCGTGAGCGAACAGGGTCAGAGACAAAATTCCCCATAGGACCGGAACACAAAACTTTTTCATATGATCCTCCTGCCCATGCTCTCAATTATTAACGTGATGGAATGCGATTGTCAACTCCGCGATTGGGATTAGGCGAGATGTCACTGAAGGAGGGCCGGTGCGGCCAGCGACAGGCTCCGTGTCGGTCCGACCCCAATCAAACTCCTTCCGGCGCTTCCACGGGGGTCACGATCATAATGAGGATCTCAAGAATGGATTTGACGGACGCGCCCGTTCGTCCCGCCTCGAAGTTCTTCAGGGCGCTCTCCGATAATTTCTCGATATGGGCGCGGATGGCCGCGAGTCCGGTCAGCCCCTCGGGGAACCGGAAGGGTTGTCCGCCGTTGATGGAGGCATAAGCTTCGCGGAGAAGGTTGAGCCCGGCCGGATTCAGAATTGACGTCGAGGCGAAAACCTGCCGCGCCTTATTAATCTTGGCGCCGAACTCGGCCGGAAAGCCAGATTCCGGAGCGGCCGTGTCGACGACTTCAACGAGCCGTTTGAACGCGGTTTCCAGGCTGGCGGCCTCGGAGGCCGGGTTCAATAAAACGACGGCGGCTTCCTTGATTTTCGCGCCGAGGGCCGGCTTATCCAAGCTCGAAAGCACGGGCACGATCGAAAGAGCGAACAGGGCTGCCGTCATCGGGAATTTGGATGTCATGTTCATTTTGACCTCCCAGTCATCGGAACGCTTTTAGCGGTCAGGGATTCTATGGGGATGCTGGTTTTCGGCCCGTCCTGTAAACAATGCCGCCCGCTCTTACGGTACCTCAAGCGGGAGACGCCATGGAAAGCCTTCCGGCCATCGCAGAGGCCATCCCGGGAGCCGGCCTCGACGCTCAAGACTCGGCCTTGGATCATCCCTTAATGGATGATAAAGCCCGCTACGAACGGTTCGTCGCGCCCCTCGAGCCGCAGATGATGAAGTCCATCTGGCGTGTCGTCCGCCATCCGGGCCTGGCCGAGGACGCGCTTCAAAATGCGCTTGGCTTTTGACGCCGGATTCGCTCGCCGATCGCATCGAAAAACAATGGAGCCCGCTTGGAAGCGGAAAGCCGCTCGATCCTGGAAGGGCGGAATTCCTATTCACGGATTCGGCGGACCGGAGGATGATCAGGTTGTCCGTCGACCCGGTATCTTTGTTGCCGGCCGAAGTCGGGATAACCCGGCCCTCTTCCGGGAAGGATGGGATTGTCGAAGATGTCCTTCTCCTGGCCCGGTTTTCCTGGAATCGACCGTCGCCGCCGACCGGATCCGGCTCGGGGCGGCAGCGAGGCCCGTCGGGACGGCCCGAGAGGCCTCGGGACCTCTCATGAATCTTGGAGGGATTAAGATGTCAGAAAGTTTGAAAACAAAAAAAACATTTCAGATTTGGCAAAGGATCTTGGCTTTCGCCATTCTGGCGGCCGCCATCGTGGTGTTCGGACGGTTCTCTGGTTTCATGCGGGGCTACGGTGTCCTGCTGGTGCTGCTGGGCGGTGCGGCGCTGGCCCTGATCAGCTACTCCGTGCCCGAGATCGCCGCGGCCTTCCGCCACGCGGCGGGCGGGACGGCCGTCCGGCCGGCGGTCCGGACCTCGGCTTTGTTCTGGGACTCCATGGCCCGCAATTTCTGGATGATGGGCGTGCTGGCCAGCGTCTTGAGTTTCGTCAACGCTCTCAACGATATATCCCTTTCCGGCAAGGGCGGGATCGCCGCCGTTGCCTCCGCCATGGCCGCCTCCCTCCTGCCCTCGGTCTTCGGGTTGATTTTGGCCGCCGTCTGCTTTGTCCCGGGCTGGAAACTTGCGGGGGAAGCGCGGCTGCAGGCGATGGAATCCGGGCCCGCGAAGCTTTTGCAGACGAGCCCTGAAACGGCGAGGAGATCGGTGCCGGAAACGGTCGCCGGCTACGTTCTCTTCTTAGGCATGATCGCCTGGACGGTGGTCCGGCCCTTCCTGTCGGCCCCGGCTCTTCCCTTCAAGACCTGGACCTGGGTGTTTTATGGGCCGGCCATTCTGATCGTCCTGGGCGGCACGACGGCGTTCGTTCTGTATGCGGGAAGGACCGCGGCCGGGCCGCCGCTCACGGCCAGCTTCGCCCTGACCGCGCTGGCCGGCGCGCCCTGGGAGGACCGGATGGCCAAGGCCGGGCGCATCGAGAAGCCGTCGGCGCTGAGCCGGGCCGCCTGGTATATCTTTCCGCTGGTGACCTTGATTTTCCTTTTCATCACTTTCCTGCTGATCATCACGCCCATCAAGGTCTAGTCCGCGGCTTGCGGAGGACTCGTCTGAGCGCCGCCTTGCGGCGAAACGGCCGCGCCGCGCCCGCTTATATGGCCCTCGGCGATCCGGACCTGAAATAGCAAGCTCAGCGCAGGAGGCGGGCGCCGGCCCAGTCGGCATGGTCGTAGTCGATCCCGTCCCCTCCGTCGCCGACCCTGAGACGGAGCTCCTTGACGCCGCGGACGTCGAGCATGAGCGTCTTGGCGCCGGTCGACTTCTTCATCAGGCCGCTCGTCCAGAGGAGCTTCCCGTCGGCGTAGACTTCGAACATGACCGAGCCTTTGTCCCCTTCGCTCGCCGCGTCAATTCCGACGGCGGATTCAAAAGAGCCGAACAGGCCGAACAGATTGTAGACGATCTCCGAAACGGCATGCGTCCCGATCCCTTTCGGATAGGTTGTCGAATCGATCCGGAGCGGGGCCCCGGAAACGGCGCGATCGTTTTGAGGGACGCCCCAGCCGCAGGAGGCGGAAGCCGGGTCGAGTTCGGAGAGGAAGACCTCGAGCGCGGCCGCGTCCAGAGGCCTGATCTTGACGGACGCCGTCTTGGGGCTGACCGTTCCATCCTGCCAGGCCGTTGCGACTTTGATTTCGTATTCGGCGCCCGGATCGGGGAGCGAGATTTCGCAGCGATTGACGGGCGTTATGAAACGCTGGGCGCCGTCGACGCTCACCGCGTATCCGGCGTTGAGATAATAATTTGAATCCCAGCTCAGGGCCACCCGGTTCAAGCCCTTGATATCGGCCCGGAGTCCGGAGGGAGCGCGGACCGGGAAATCGTAATAGACGGCCGGCTCGAATCGGACCTTCCAGGGAACTACGGCGTTGATGGGGTGGCGGATGGTGACCGTCGCCCAGCGGCCGTGGTTCTTGAAAGTCACTTCCTCGGCCCGGGCGTCCGCGGACAGGATCCGGAAGCCGGGGCCGCCGCGCGGGAAAACGAAGCGGAGTTCGTAAGGGTCGTCGCGGACGACGCGGCTCTCGCCGCTGAAGGCCATCTCCTCGGCGTTGTAGCCGCATTCGACGAGATCAACCCAGCCTTGACTGATGTGGCGGGACGTCGAGATGAGCTGGGGCTCGGGCCTATCCGCGAGAAGGGTCAGGACCCGGACGCTCGAGGGGGCCAGCGGGACGTAAAATCCCTTGTCCCAGCAGCCAAGATATTCCCTGTTCCAGAAATCGAAGACGTGGACCGGAGCATCCTTGTCGAGGCCGAGATCTTTCCAGAGGAGTTCGACCCCGGCCGTTTTGGTTTCATCGAAATTGAAACAGCCGACGACGTCGTAGGAGCGGCCGAGATGGCTGACCTTGAGGTCCCAGATCTTCTTGTTGCGGCCGGCCGGGAAGAGGTCGATGGGCCGGATGTCGACCGCCGGAAAGACGCGGCGCAAAAGCTCAACCCGCTCGTCGGGGAGGTCGGGAAGCGCGTCACTCGAGAACAGGGCCTGGCCCGTCAGCCCCTGAAGGGTCGCCCAGACGCGGGCCTGATCCAGGGTCAGAGGATAGCGGAGGAGCATGGTGTCCGGGTCCGAGTACCAGGCGATGTTGTGGAGAAAGTAATAATTCATGGTGGCGTCGAGGGCCACCCCAAATCCATCCCAGCCGAGGACGATGTCGCCGCCCGTCCGCGAGCCGTTGAAGAGGCCGACGCCCTCGAGCGGGACGCCCCAGCAGCCGAGGAGATAGCGGCCGGGTCCGATGGCCTCACGGATGGTTTCGAGCGTCCGGCGGTAGAGGGCTTCAGGATCCCGGGCCGGGTTCTTCATGAGCGCAAGCTTCGCTTTATATTCCTCGACGACGATGGGCTGGCCGTCGATTTTGAAATAATCATACCCCCAGCTCTCGGCCAGGGTTTTGAAGAGGTCCCTGAGATAGGCGAGGGCCTCCGGCCGCGACGGGTCGAGCAGATAATCGCCCTCCCAGGTCGAGGAGGCGGATCGGCCGTCCCTGCCGAGGAGGAATGCGTTCCAACGCTTGACGACATCGGCGTTGCTCTGGCCGTGCGGCGCCAGCCAGATCCCCGGCTTGAGACCCAGGTTCCTGATGGTTTGGGCGAGCGCGGCCATTCCCATGGGGAAGCGCTTGTCGATCGTCGTCCAATCCCGGTTGTCGTTGCTGCCGTGGCCGCGGCCCTGCCAGCCGTCGTCGATCTGGCAGTAGACGGCGCCGTAGTCCTTGAGGTTGGCGGCCAGCCAGGCGGCGTTCTTTTCGATGACCTTTTCGCTCACCTCTTGATAATAGTAGTACCAGGAGCACCAGCCCGACGGGGGCAGCGGGAAGACGGACTTGTCGAGGGGACGGAAATATTTGACGCCGAGCTCGTCTTTAAAGTAATTCGGGATCTCGCGGCCGTCGGCGAGCGTCACCAAGTCCCGGGCCGGGTCGAAGCGGCCGTCGGCGAGCGGCGTGCCGACCTCCCCCAGCGCCATCAGGAAGAGGTCGGGATTGGCCCCGTTCTGGATACGGCAGGGGATAGGGGTCGGCCAGGGAGCCGGGGCGGGCGGCCGGCCTTCGGTCACGCCTCCACGCGAACAAGCGGACGCGGCGAGGATTCCGAAACCGAGCGCAGTGATCATGATCGCGACAACGGCCTTGTGGGACATCGATTAGCCTCCGGACCGGGATTCGATCTTCAGACTTAGCATATTCAGGGCGATCGTACAATAGCAATGCTGCGGTGCCTTTTTTTTGAGTCCGTAAAATAACTTTACAGAGCTTTTATTGAGAATGAACGAAGCCCCGGCTTTAAGTCTGCCGGGCTTGGCATGTAATTTGCTTAGGAAAGAAACAACAATGAGAACTGACGCCACACTCGAATTGAGGGAAATCACCAAGACCTATCACGTCTTTCCGGTCGTCCGCGCCGTGAGTTTCGTGGCCCGGCCCGGGGAAGTCATCGGCTACCTCGGCCCGAACGGCGCCGGCAAGACGACGACGATCAAGATGTTGGCGGGTCTCCTCGACCCCAGCGAGGGGTCCATTCTGTTCGGAGGGCGCGACATCCGGCGCGACCTGTACGCCTACAAAAAAAGGATCGGCTACGTCCCCGAGCAGTCCGAGCTGTATCCGCACCTGAGCGGACAATACTACCTCTTCCTCGTCGGGCGGCTGCGGATGATCCCCGAATCAGTTCTGAGGGACAAGGTCCGCGGCTTCTTGGAGCTATTCGGCCTGGACGAGGACAAACACTCTTCTCTGGCTTCCTACTCGAAGGGGATGAGGCAGAAAATCCTGATCTCGGCGGCCCTCCTCCACGATCCCGACGTTCTTCTTTTCGACGAGCCCCTCTCCGGCTTGGATGTGACGACGGCCCTTGTCGTCCGGGACCTCGTCAAGCGGCTGGCCGCCGCGGGCAAGGTCGTCATCTACTCCTCCCACGTCCTGGAAGTCACCGAAAAGATCTGTTCCCGCGTCATCATCATCCACAAAGGGTCGATCGTCGCCGACGATTCCGTCGAAGGGCTGCGGCGGCTGATGAACCTCAACGGCCTCGCCGAGATCTTCAGCCAGCTCGTCGTCCACGAGGACACCGAACTCGTCGCCCGGCGCCTCGCCGAGACCATGATGCGGACCTGAGGCGGCATGGCGCGCTTCCCCTTCCGATGGCCTTCTCCGCCGGCCGGCTTGCGGCCGTTCGTCGTCCTGACCCGGCATTTCTTCAGGCGGTTCTTCCTCAACGAGGACGTCGGTTTTGAGGAGGAGATGAAGCTCAAGCTGATCGCCGCCTCGGCCGTCGTCTCCGCCCTGGTCGGGCATACGGCCAACAGCATCCTCTTCAAGTACATGTTCGTTCCCGACGCCGGACAATCCTGGCTCGAAAAGTGCTATCTGCTGAGCTTGCTCATGGTTTTGACCGCGTTCTTGGTCGTCGTCGAATGGGACATCCTCTTTCTGGGCCGCCAGGACTTCCAGAACTTGATGCCGCTCCCGGTCCGCCCTTGGACCCTGTTCTGGTCCAAGCTGTCCTCGTTCGTCCTCCTGGTCGGCCTGTTCACCCTCATCGCCAACGCCCTGGCCGTTTTCGCCTTCGCGATCTACCTCCCCCAGTGGCAGCCCCACGGAATGGCCTTCACGGTGCGCCTGTTCTTCGTCCACCTTCTGAGCAGCCTGGCCGCCAATATCTTCACCTTCTTTTTCTTCGCGGTCCTGGTCGGATTCCTTATGGCCGTCCTCGGCCCCGGGCTCTTCCGCTTGGTCTCGATGACCCTGCGCTTCCTGCTCCTGATCTTTTTCGTCGTATTTCTGCTCTCGCTCATCTCAGACACGCTAGGCAATCCCAGGATGTTCGAGTTCCTGAACAGCCTCGCCGATCGGAAGTCAACGATCATCCTCTATTTCCCGCCCATGTGGTTTACGGGCCTTTACGAACGGCTCCTCGGAAACCCCGACCCCGTCTTCAGAGCCTTGGCGTTCTACGGAGCTCTGGCCTTGGCCGCCGGACTGGGGGCGTTCTCCTTGGTCTTCGCGGCGGGCTACCGCCGCCAAGTCGTCAAATCCCAGGAGGCCGCCACGCGGCGGCCCCTCTTCTTGGGGGTCAGGAGCCTGCTGGCACGCGCCTTTAGCGCGATCGCCCTAAGGAATCCGGTGGAAAGGGCCGTCTTCTTTTTCTTCGGCCGGACCCTGGCCCGGAGCCCGCGTCACAAGTGGATGGCGGCGGCGACGATGTCCGTGCCCGTCGCCCTCGTTCTCATCCTGATCTCCTGGGCCGGCACCCAAGAGAGGTCGCCGGGCCCTCCCCATGGAGCGTTCCTGGCCGCCCCGATCATCATGTCCTTATTTCTCTTGGCCGGACTGAGGGTCTTGACGGCCAGTCCAGTCGCGCCCGAGGCGATTTGGGTGTTCCGACTGACCGAGCACCCCGTCCACAGACACTATTTTAGCGGGCTCAAAAAAGCCGTTTTTTGGCTGGGCCTGGTTCCCCTGTTTCTGGCCGTGGGGGCCGTCTCCTTGTTCAGCTGGGGCTGGACGAACGCCCTTCTCCACGCCCTGTTCGGGCTGTCGATCTCGGTTTTTCTCGAGGGGCTTTTCTTCCTTCGCTTCCCGAAAATCCCCTTTGCCTGTTCTTCGCTTCCGGGCAAGGAACGCCTTCAGTTCTTGTGGTTCGTCTACCTGGGAGGATTCCTGATCTTCGTCTCTCTTGTGTCCCGGCTGGAGGCATCCCTTTTCCGCAATCCCCAGGGCTTCGCCGTCTTTTTCCCCCGTCATGGCCGTCCTTCTCCTTGCGTTGGGGCTCGCTAACCGGTTCTACTTCTATCCGAGGACGGGTCTCGTGTACGAGGAAAGCCCGGAGCAGACCTTCATCAGCCTCCGGCCCCAAGCTTGATCAGGCACCCGGCTCGAACCCGGATTTCGGGTTTCCAAGGGTTAGACGTTCGGGGGAGGGAGGGGGATGCCGGCGGAGTCGAAATCTCATCGGCAAAGAGGAGAATTTCACCCCTGAATTCACCGAGAGGGGTGATTGACCCCCTTGATCGGGGACCCAAAAATAGAAGAGCGAAGCAATGAAAGGCCGTTTTTTCATGGATGAAACGAAGAACTTCAGCGCTGAGGAGGTGGAAACGAAGGCGAGGAAGCGCTAATTCCGAAGTCCAAGGCGCGATTTCCGAGAACAGATATGGGTGGAAACTTATGAACATTAAGAAAATGAAAGAAGCGGTCGACAAGCTCAAGGAGGATCTGGGAGACGGCATTCTCTCCACGGATATCTATTCATCCGCGGACGGGCAGAGCATTTACGGAATCAACTCCCAGCCCAAAGCCTGCGCCCTCTTCAACCAGGTCACGAATTTTTTGACGAAGTCCTTGAAGGGGAGCAATTTCCCGCTCCTGGGCAGGTACTACATCGTTGATTTGGCGGACTCGAAGATGTTTCTGATCATCCCCATGGACGGGTACCAGTGGGGGCTTTTCGTCGATACCAAGAAGATCGCGACCGGACTCCTGCTCAACGTCATCCTGCCTGAAATAGTCGACAAGTTCGAGGACGCCCTCACGGGATGATCCCCCCAAAATGAGAAGGACAATGGCCGCTGTCACGTTCCGGGCCAAGCAGGTCAAGGGCATCGAAAAGGGTGATCCCTACGGCGAATTCGTCGTCGTCAGAGCGGATAAATACGATACGATCTGAGCACTTAAATTTATTTTTTATTTGTTTAGGGAGGCCGTGCGTTGGGCGAGGACGGGATTCAGTCCGTTCCCGAGCGCGCTCCCGTCTACCTGAATAACGCCGCCACGTCTTTTCCCAAGCCCCCCGGCATGGCAGAGGAGGTGGCGGCGGAGAAGGGCCTTGTCTTGACTACGGCTTTGGAGCATAATTCGGTCCTCAGGCCCCTTGACCGGTTCGCGGGGAACGGCGTTCAGCTGGAGATCGTTCCCTGCAACGTCGAAGGCAGGGTCCGTGAGGATCTTCTGGCGGGAAGCCGTCGAGAAGCGGACTCCCCGGGTGGCCGTTCTCAATCACGCTTCAAATGCAGCGGGAGCGGTCAACGATGCGCCGGCGCTTTTAGGCTTCGCCCGGGATAGAGGCTGCCGGACCGTTCTCGACGCCTCCCGGACGATCGGGCTGGAGGATATGGAAGTCTCGGAGCTCAAGGCGGATATCGTGATTATTACGGGACATAAGAGCCTTCCCGGACCGGCCGGGACCAAACCATGATCATCCAAAGCCCCAAGCTGGCTTTCGTCCTGGAGCGTCTCTCTTACCTGGCCGACAAGGAGGGATTCGCCCTATTTGGCCCGGACGGAACGCTCCTCTTCTCGAAGTTCGAAGGATCGCCGCCCAGCGAAGTCCTGGTCTCCATCGCCGATATCATCGATGCCGCCAATGCCGTCGCGATCAGCGCCGGCGCCGCAGACCTCAATCAGATGCAGGTCGAATGGCAGGAAAGCATCCTCCTCATTCATAAGCATCCCGACCGCGGTTTTCACGTCCTTCTCCTGGGACGGAAGAAGCTCAACGTCGGCCTGGCCAAGATCCTGATCAAGGAAGTCACGCCCGCCCTCGAGGAGATCTTCGACGCCCTCATGCTCCCGGCGCCGGGGAAGGAAAGGTCATGACCAAGCTCCAGGAGAATTGGGAAGCCGCCCTGCTGGCCGCCATCTGGTATCGGAATCGGATCGTCATCCAGGCCCCGAACGTCGAATCCGCCAACAGCCTTTTATCGCTGTGGAGGTATAATATCCCCCAGTACCGGACGTTCGTTCTCTGCGGCGCTATCCCCAAGGACGCCCGCTACATCAAGGGGGCCAAGTTGATCGAGACCAAGGAGCCGGAAGCCCAGCGGGAGGCTTTCGAGCTGTCCTTCGCGGAAGAGGAGTTGGGCGCTCCGCCGATTCAGCTCATCTACTTCGCGGCCGAGCCCGCCATCCTGAAAAGCGTCCTGTCCGTCCTTCCCCTCGGCTGGATGGCGACGACCAGCCACACCCGGGAGGAGTGGGAGGACGACTCCCTCCGCGTCAAGGACGTCTTTTCCTTCGCCGATGGGACCCTGTATTTCCTGGACCCTCTTCCCGAGGATCTCTTCATTGAGCAGCGGCTCATCCAGGAGATGAGGGACAACAGCGAAGGGGTCAAGGAGTTCAAGGTCCAGCTCAAGCAGAGCGAGGTCCACCTCGCCTTCCAGGCCATGCTCAACGAGATCGAATCGTCCGGCTCGCTGACCCAGTCCTATGTCTCCGAGATGCTCAACGTCCGGGAGCGGACCCTGGCCAAGATCCTGGCCATCGGGGCCAAGGAACGGCGGATGAATCTATCCCCCTATATCCGGGAAACGGTCCCCGAGATCGTCGAGTTTCTCAAGGAGATGTCGAGCGTCAAGGAGCTCTACCTGGCTGTCCTGTTCGACGGGGGGGACCTGGTCGGCTATGCGAAGTACCGGGACATCAACTTCCCCTCCCAAAACTTCCTCCGCGTCGTCCAGTCGGTCGGGAGCATCCCGCGCGGGGCGCTACGGTCAGGCCCCCTCAAGTACATCGAAATCAACACGAGACACGTCAATATCCTTGTCTGCGTTCACGCCATCGTCTTTGGATTTGTCCTGGAAGCCGGACCCAACCCGCTCATGGTCCGCTTCAAAGTCGAGGAATCGCTGGATCAGTTGTTGAAGACCGCCGGGAAAGCTCCGGCCCCCTGACGCGCGGAAAGAGGAATCATGGCCAACATCAAAGAAATCATCGACGGGATCATGAAGCGCGTGCCCGAGGTCGTCGGGGTCATCCTGATCGACATCGACGGCATTCCGATAGAGGTCGCCGGCCAGTTCGACATGAAATCGGAGGACCTGGGGGCCCTATTGGCCGCCTGCTACAACTCCTACGCCCAGGTCGGAACGGAGCTCATGCAAAAACTCGACAGCATCATCGTCGAGTACGGGGACCTCAAGCTTTGCCAGAACCGGATGCCGCGGGGTCTCCTGACGATCATCGCCGGCAAGAACGCCTACATCGGGATGATCCGGCTCGAGGCCAAGCGGGCCATCGACGCCATCACCAAGATCATGCAGGACACCATGGAAATCCGCGAGGAGATGGTCAAGGAGATGAAGTTCCGGCTTCCCGACAGCCGGAGCATCGCCGACATCCTGTCCAGGTTCGAGAAGGAAGGCTCGTGAAGACCTACGGCAGCAAGATCTACTTCAAGATCCTCTTCTTCGGCACGGCCTTGGCCGGGAAGACGACATGCCTGAGGTGGCTGTACCAGAACGTCATCCCCAAGGACATGAAGATGACGAGCGAGATCAAGTCCATCGAAACCTCGTTCGGCCAGACCCTCCTTTTCGATTTCACCCCGATCCAGATCAGCACCTACATCGTCGTCCGCCTGTTCACGGCCACCGGCCAGGACTACTATCTCAGCACGCGCCGGATGCTGTTCGAGGACGCCGACGGCATCTTCTTCGTCGTCGACTGTCAGAAGAAGGAGCTCGAGCACAACCGGGAATTCGTCGTCGAATTCAACCGTTACCTCGATAACATCGAAAAGCTCCGCCAGTCCGAGATCATCGTCCTCTACAATAAAATCGACCTCGAGGACACTTACCCGGCCGACGAACTGGGCAAGCTGCTCGGGCTCAACGGCTACCCGGCCTTCGAGGTTAGCGCCCTCAAGGGGATCAACCTCCGCGAGTCCTTCATCGTCATGGTCCGGCGTTTGCTGGAGCGTCTGGAACAGGAGGCGAGGCTGTGAAATTCATCTCCAAGACGGTCGAAGACATGATTCGGGACGGGAAGCTCCATCAGGCCGTCGTCGTCGACAGAGACGGCCTGGTCGTCGACGCCCGGGGGGAAATGTACGATCCCGAGGTCCTGTCCGCCTTCGCCTTCCCGCTCCAGCAGACGATCCACAGCGTCCAAGAAACCTTGGGGCTGGAGAAGATCAAGGAGGTTTCGCTCCGGACCGAGGACCGGAAGCTCCGGATCACCTTGAGCTTCTTCGTGGCCAACGCCCAGGATTTCTGCCTGATGGTCCTCGCCCCCGGCGCCGGAGCGGCCCGGTCGGCGGCATCCGATATCATCCGCATCGAGCCGGAGGTTCCTCCCCCGCCCGCCATTCCGGCCGAAGGCCAGCCCGTTCCCCAGGCGGGGCCGCCGGCTTCGCTCCCCAGCGCGTCTCCGGCGGACATGCCCGCCGCCGTCTCAGGACCGCCCGAGGAGGGCTTGGAGTCGCTGAGCGCCCGCGTCCTCGAGCGTCTTTATCCCGAATTGACGCGGATCGTGGGGGAGGCGATCCGGCGCGAAATGGATAAGCGCGGCTCATGATGAAAGATATCGACAAAAAGGTGAATCAGCTCATCGACGAGCTCAAGGCGGATGTCCTCCGCGATGGGCACGTCTCCCGGAAGAAGGACAAAGGCGTCTCCGATGAGATCGAGTCCAAGCTGACCGACATCCTCTCGGACCTGGAACGGAAGGGGCGAAACCGGTCCTCGCCTCCGGGATCCCCGGACGGGCTCGATGGCGGGCCGGAGTTCCTGCCCGAATTCGGCCGCTATATCCTGGTCGAAAAGCTGGGCTACGACGGCTTGGCCGAAACCTTCAAAGCCAAACGGGCCGAAGGCCAGAACGGACGGCCCTGCGTCCTCAAACGGATCCGCCTCCAGTTCAAGAAAGAGAACGTCATGGCCGTCTTCCTCGAGGAAGCCAGGCTGCTGGCCAGGCTGTCCCATCCCAACATCGTTCCCATGCTCGACTTCGGGAAGCTCAACGAGTACGGCTTTCTCGTCTTCGATTTTATCGAAGGAACGGACGCCGGGGCGATCCTGAACGTCGCCAAGACCCGCAAACGCCAGATTCCATTTCCCGCGCTCGCCTATATCGGGACCCAGGTCTGCCTGGCTTTGGAGTCGGCTTTCGCGACTCCCGGACCCGGCGGCATCCCGCTCGGCATCATTCATGGGAACATCGCGCCCTCGAACGTCCTGCTGACTCCTCAGGGGGACGTCCTGCTGACGGATTTCAGCCTGTTCCGGACGGCCCTCAGGCTTTATCAGGCCGTTCCCGCGTCGTTCCGCAACAAGATCTCTTACCTCTCTCCCCAGCAGGCTCGGGGCGAGCCGGTCGACGGCCGTACCGACATCTACGCGATCGGCTCCTTGCTGTATGAAATGGCGACCGGACAACCGATATTCCCCAAGACATTGGATCCGGCCGTGTTCCGCAAGATCCTTCTCGGTCAGGTCATCCCGGTCATCCCCCGGAGTTTCGAAGCCCCCGATTCGCTGAAAAGGACCATTCTCAAGGCCCTCGAGTACGAACCCCGGAACAGGCACCAGAAGGTCGAAGACCTCAGGGAGGACTTGGAGAGGTTCCTGGACGAAGACGGCCGGTCTCACTATGCGGCCGACGACTTGGGCAGCCTCATGACGGATTGGTTCGGAGGCCCCGTCCGGGAGACGGCTCGGCCTGTCGCGGAGCCGGCTCGCCCGGAGGGCAAAACCGAGGCCCTGCGAACCGCGTTCCCGGCTCTGGAGATCCTGGAGGCCAAGCGGCCCGCCCCGCCGGCCCGGCCGGCGCCCGAGCCGGAGCCTCTTTCCCAGCCCGAGTTCCGATGGGATTTCGAGCTCCCGTCCGAGCCCGCGCCGAGTCGGACTCCCGAGCCCGGCCCCGAGCCCAGCTTCGAGCCCGCTGCCGAGCCCACGCCGACTCTCCTCTCTCGTTACAGGCTTCTTCTCGTCACGCCGAACGGGTTGACTCAAAAGGTCGTCCGGATGGCTTTCGGGCACAAGGATTTCGAGCTCTCCATCATCAACGAAGGGGAGGAAGCTCCGGCCGAGATGGACCGTTTCCGGCCGGACGCCGTGATCCTGGACCTCAACAACCCCAAGGCGGGCGCTTATGATCTCTGCGAAAAGATCAAGACGGATCCCCGTTGGTCCCAAATGAGCATCGTCCTGGTCCGCAAGGAGTTTGAAAAAATCGACCAGGACCGTCTTGACACGCTGAGCTACGACCTGGTCGTCTTCATGCCCGTCCAAGCCCGCGAGTTCGAGGAGAAGGTACGCTTCATCCTCCAGCAGAAAGGGCCGCTTCCGGACGATAACGCCGGCTCGAAGGCCGGCGAGCCCCTCCTTTAAACCTCGGCCGTCCTTCCGGCCAAGGCGCCCGCCAATCCCGCCAGCGTCACCCTCCGCCGCGGCAGACGCGAAGCTTCCAAGACCTTGAGATTCTTGAGGCCGCTTCCCGTGATGACGAGGACGGCCGCGCCGTCGGGGTCGAGAGCCTTGGTCCGGCCGAGCTTAATGAGCGCCGCCAGCGTCGTCGCCGAGTCGGGCTGACAGAACAGGCCATCCGCGGCGAGGAGCTCCTGGGCTTCCAGCATGTCCCGGTCGGAAACCGCGGTGATGAGCCCTCCCCGTTCCTTCATCATCTTCAGGACGAGAGCCCCGGCCGGGGGATGGGGATTGGAAATAGCGTGGGCGATCGTCCGCGGATTTTCGAAGACGCTGAAACGGGACGCTCCGGCCGCAAAGGCCCGGGCCAGAGGAGCGCAACCCTCGGCCTGAACGCCGACGACGACGGGGATCCGGTCCGCGAACCCCAGTTCTTTGAGCTCCAGGAAGGATTTGAGAAGCCCGACGAGATGCCCGCCCGAGCTGAGGGGCACAACGAGGTAATCGGGGACCCGGCCTCCCAGCTGAAGGAAGATCTCGAAGCCGGTAAGCTTGTAGCCTTCGATGCGGAAGGGGTCGATCGAGTTCATGAAGAAAATCCGATGCTTGCGGCCCAGGGACAGGCTTTCATAGAAGAGCCGCCCATAATCGCCCTCGATGACGAGCAGATGAGGATGATGAACCCCGGCCATCAGGATGTTTTCTTCGGGCGTCCCGTCCTTAAGCAGGACGAAAGTCTCCAGCCCGGCCCGCGCCCCGTAGGCGGCCGTCGACGCCGCCATGTTGCCGGTTGAAACCGTCCCGATCCGCTTGAATCCCAGCCGCCGCGCGTTTTGGACGGCGACGGCCGTTCCCCGATCCTTAAAGCTTTGGGTCGGATTCATGGTCTCGTTCTTGGCGTAGAGGGCGGGGAGTTCGAAGCGCTTCGAGAGACGGCCGAGGGCGAGGAGGGGAGTCGAGCCTTCGCCCAGGCTGAGGCCGGGGTCGATCTCGGGGAGGGGGAGGAATTCCCGGAAACGTTCGAGCGACAGGCTTTTATCGGGATGAAAGGCGCACGGCGTTTTGGGCGAGGCGACGAGGAGCGGTTCTCGGCAGTCCGGGCAGAAAGGAGAGAAGGGATCGTAGACGAAAGCCTTGCTGCAAAAGAGGCATTCAAGTTGGTCCATGACTGTCTCCCGGGATGGAATCCTCCCCAGTTTAAGGCGAGGGGGGCCGGGCTGTAAAGCTCCGTCCCC
The DNA here is from genome assembly GCA_963702005.1 of Candidatus Aminicenantota bacterium. Classification (GTDB taxonomy): domain Bacteria; phylum Acidobacteriota; class Aminicenantia; order Aminicenantales; family JAFGBC01; genus JAFGBC01. The sequence continues at coordinate 3,017,011 of OY969696.1, read as the reverse complement.
GGGTTGAAAACCGGCCGGCCGGACGATACAATGGCCCTCGAAGGACCGCCATGGATCGGGATGAGATTTTCATGAAGGCGGCGCTGGCCGAAGCCATCAAGGCGAGCCGGAAGGATGAAGTCCCGGTAGGCGCCGTCGTCGTCTCCGCAGGCCGGATTATCGCCCGCGGCCGCAACCGAATGATCGGCGCTACGGATCCGACCGCCCACGCCGAGGTCGTCGCGATACGGCGGGCCGCCCGGCGAACCGGCAACTACCGCCTCGCCGGCTGCGACCTCTATGTCACGATCGAGCCCTGCGCGATGTGTTTGGGCGCCGCGATCCAGGCCCGGATCCGGAGGATCGTCTACGGCGCGCCCGATCCCAAAGCCGGAGCCGTAGAGTCTGCGCTCGTCTTTCCGTTCGATAAGGTCAACCATCGCATCGAGGTCCGGGGCGGGATCCTCGCCCCTGCCTGCGGCCGGGCCCTCAAGGAGTTCTTCAAGGCGAAAAGACATCGCCCCGGCCGTTCGTCCTCCTGAACGGCGACGGCTCTTGTCAAATATGATATGATATGGCGTTTAGCGGAGAGGTGGCCGAGTGGTTGAAGGCGACGGTCTCGAAAACCGTTATTCTGAGCAATCGGAATCGCGGGTTCGAATCCCGCCCTCTCCGCCAGTTTCGTCGCCGGCCCTGGCTCTGACCCGGCGCTCGGCCCTCATCATTACGGCCTTGGCTTCGTTTCTGACGCCCTTCATGGGCTCGTCCCTGAACCTGGCCCTCCCTTCGATAGGACGGGAATTTTCCCTGAACGCCGTCCGGCTGGGCTGGGTGGCTTCCGCTTATATACTTGCCGCCGCCATATCTCTGGTGCCGATGGGCCGGCTCGCCGATCTCATCGGCCGCAAAAAAATCTTCGCCTGGGGCATCGTGATCTATACGGTCGCCTCGGCGGTTCTGGCCCTATCGCCCTCGGCCGCGATCCTGATCGCCTTCCGGGTCGGCCAAGGCCTGGGGGGGGCCATGATTTTCGGGACGGCGGTCGCGCTCCTGACCTCGGTCTTCCCGCCCGGCGAACGAGGCCGGGCGCTGGGAATCAACACGGCGGCCGTCTATTTGGGCTTGTCGCTCGGTCCGGTCGTCGGAGGCATCCTGACCCAGTATTTCGGCTGGCGGAGCTTATTCTGGACCCAGGTTCCGATCGGCCTCCTGATCATCGCGCTGGTGGCCTGGCATTTCAAAGGGGAGTGGGCCGAGGCGCGCGGCGAGACGTTCGACCTGGCCGGGTCGGCTTTCTTTGCCTTGACGCTCCTGGCCCTCATGTTCGGGTTTTCCCGGCTTCCTACCGGCCTGGGAATCGGAATGACCCTGGCCGGAACAGTCGGCGCGGTGGTCTTCGTCGTGTTGGAAAAAAGGGTCGCCATGCCCGTATTCGACGTCCGGCTCATGATCCGGAACCGGGTTTACGGCTTTTCCAACCTGGCCGCCCTCATAAACTACTGCGCCACGTCGGCTTTGAGCTTCCTGGTGAGCCTCTATCTCCAATATATCAAGGGGATGAGCCCCCAGGCCGCGGGCCTGGTCCTGGTCGCGCAACCCGTCGTCATGGCCGCTTTTTCTCCCTTGGCCGGGAAGCTCTCCGACCGTAGGGACCCGCGCATCCTGGCCTCGGCGGGCATGGCCCTGTCGAGCCTCGGCCTTCTTGTTTTCGCCTTCGTGACGGAAGGCACGGCGCTCGCCTCCATCGTCGCCGGCCTGCTGCTGGTCGGCTTCGGGTTCGCTCTGTTCTCGTCTCCGAACACGAACGCCGTCATGTGCTCCGTCGAGAAAAAGCATTATGGAGTCGCCTCGGCGACGCTGGGGACGATGCGCTTGGTGGGGCAGATGCTGAGTCTGGCGATCGTCATGATGCTGTTTTCGGTCGCCATCGGCCAAGCCCGGATCACCCCGGCCTTCTACGGCCGGTTCCTGGTCAGCCTGAGAGTCGCCTTCATCGTCTTCGCCTTTCTTTGCTTCTTGGGGGTCTTCGCCTCGCTGGCTCGGGGGAAGAGCGACAGGGAAACGATCCATGACCGAAAACGATAAGGACGTCGCGATCATTCTGGCCGGCTTCGGCCACGTCGGCAGGGCCTTTGCCCGGATCGCGGCCGAGAAAGCGGCGCCGCTGCGGTCCCGCTATGGACTTCGATTGAGGCTGGTCGCCATCGTCAGGAAGAGCGGCATACTCTATTCCCAGGGAGGCTTGGACGGCGCTTCCTTGGCCGCGGAGGCGGAGGAGCCGACCGCCCGGCCCGGCGCTTGGGCGAAGGGGACCACGCTTACGGATGTCTTGGGAAAGGGAAGGCCCGGAGTGCTCGTGGATTGCACGCCCTCGTCCATCCGGAGCGGAGAGCCGGGCCTGGGCATCATCCGCGAAGCCCTGGCCAAGGGCTGGAACGTCGCGACGGCGGGCAAGGGGCCGTTGGTACGGGATTATACCGGTCTCAAGGAAGCGGCCCGGCGGGCCGGAGTCGAGATCCGCTACAGCGCTGCGACGGCCGCCGCATTGCCGACGCTGGATGTCGGGGTCATGTCGCTGGCCGGAGCCGAGGTCTTGAAAATCGAGGGGGTTCTCAACGGAACCTCAAACTACATCCTGACCAGGATGGAAGAGGGCTTGAGCTACGGCCGCGCCGTTGAAGAGGCGCAAGCCAAGGGCATCGCCGAGCCGGACCCGTCTCTCGACGTAGGGGGCTGGGACACGGCCTGCAAGCTCGTCCTCATCGCCAATGCCGTGCTCGAGACGGCTTTCGACCTCGGGGAAGTCCGGGTCGACGGGATCGGCCCGGAGAGCGAGACCGTCATTCGCGCCGTGGCCGGGCAGGGTAGGACCGTCAAGCTCTTGGGCAGCTGCTCAAAGGCCGAGGCGGGAAGCGGCTGGACGCTCAGGGTCGGCCCGGCCGTCCTGGAGCCGGAACATCCGCTTTTCGGGGTACGGGACACGAGCAAGGGCATTACCTTCACGACGGACACGATGGGGGCGGTAACCGTCAGCGGCGGCAAGTCCGACCCGCGCGGCGCGGCCGCCGCCCTCCTCAAGGATATCATCCATATCCATATAGCGAGAGGCGCTGGGGTGAAGAGGCCCTACGCAGGGTCGATCAGGCATTCTATTTCCTAGGTCGGCGAGGCACCAGGCCATGAAGAGGGTCGTCTGAGAGCCGGAGCGGGCATGGTCCGATTTGGGGACGCTAGTCTTCAAATCGGGAGCGGAGGCTCGAAGCGAGCAAGATTTCCTCGCTGGGGAAATCGAAGTGTGCCCTCGAACGGCCTGGGCCGAGCCGCATTTGACCTGATTCCGGTTTTTTGATAGCTTAGTCCTTCACTGCGGATCCTTGATTTTATGGACGTGGAGAGGTGTCCGAGTGGCTTAAGGAGCACGCTTGGAAAGCGTGTGTGCGTCGCAAGGCGTACCGCGGGTTCGAATCCCGCCCTCTCCGCCAAGCTTGAAATAATGAACCCGCCGGACGGCCGTCGCGGAGACCTGGAGGGAGCGTCGCATGGACAGCAAAGACCTGATCACTCTCGAGGACCTATACGGGGCTCATAACTATCATCCCCTGGACGTTGTCATCAGCCAGTCGAAAGGCATTTGGGTCTGGGACGTCGAAGGTCGGAAGTATCTCGACTTCCTGAGCTCCTATTCGGCCCTCAACCAGGGCCACTGTCATCCCAGGATCATCAAGGCCCTCGTCCAGCAGGCCAAGCGAATCACCCTGACTTCGCGCGCCTTCCGGAACGACCAACTCCCGTTCCTCGACAAGGAGCTCTGCGACCTGACCGGGTTCGAGATGATGCTGCCCATGAACTCGGGCGCCGAAGCCGTCGAGACGGCGGTCAAGACGGCCCGCAAATGGGCCTACCAGAAGAAGGGCGTTCCACAGGACCAGGCCGAAATCATCGCCTGCGCGAACAACTTCCACGGCCGGACCGTCTCCCTCATCAGCTTCTCGACCGAGCCCCTCTATCGCCGGGACTTCGGGCCGTTTACGCCGGGATTCAAGATCATCCCCTTCGGAGATGCGGCGGCCTTCGAGGCGGCCATCACTCCCAACACGGCGGCCATCATCGTTGAGCCCATCCAGGCTGAGGCCGGAATCCTCATTCCGCCCGCCGGCTACCTCAAGGCCGTCCGGGACATCTGTACCAAGCACAATGTCCTGTTCATCGCCGACGAGATTCAGACCGGCCTGGGCCGGGTCGGGAAGCTCTTCGCCTGCGAGTATGAAGAGGTTAAGCCCGACATGGTCGTCATCGGGAAATCGCTGGGCGGCGGCTGTATCCCGATCTCGGCCGTCTGCTCGACGCGGGAGATCCTGGGCGTCTTAAAGCCGGGCGAGCACGGCTCGACCTTCGGCGGGAATCCCCTGGCCTGCGCTGTCGCCCGCGAGGCGATCCGGGTCATCCAGGAGGAGAATCTCGTCGCCAGGGCGGCCGCCCAGGGCGCCTACTTCATGGAGAAGCTCAAGACCATCAAGAGCAAACACATCAAGGAAGTCCGGGGCCGGGGCCTGCTGATCGGGATCGAGCTTCATCCCGAGGCCGGCGGCGCCCGCCGCTTCTGTGAAGCCTTCAAGAACGAGGGGCTGCTCTGCAAAGAGACTCACGACCACGTCATCCGCTTCGCGCCCCCGCTCATCATTTCCGAGAAGGACCTCAACTGGGCCTTCAAGCGGATTAAAAAGGTCTTCAAGGACCTTGCGGCCTGACGATAGCGGTTCGATAAAAAAGCGTCCGGGCATTCTGTGGCCGTGCGGACAGCTGGCTGTCCTCCAAGGAGGACAGCGCCGGGTTCCGTGTCTCTTCCTCCCCTGAATTCTTCCCCTAGATCATTTGGCATGGCTTTTGCTATATAATAAATTGTGAAGTCTATGAGAATCGATAAGCAGGGAGGCACAAGGCCATGAAACGCATGATCTGGATCGCCGTCATCCTTGTCCTGTTCCTGGCGGGCTGCGTCATCTATGTCCCCAGGGACGACTACTCCGGTCCCCAGCGGGCGACCTCTCGGGACCGCGAGGATTACAGCTACGGCCGCAACCGTGACATCTCCTATTTCTACGATTATCTCTCGGAGTACGGCGATTGGGTTTGGAACGCGCCCTTCGGCAACGTCTGGGTTCCGCGGGGCGTTCCCTATCGCTGGCGTCCCTATACCCACGGCCGCTGGGTCTGGACCGATTATGGCTGGACCTGGATCTCGGCCTTCGAGTGGGGCTGGATCCCCTTCCACTACGGCCGTTGGGGCTGGGACCGTGACATGGGCTGGTTCTGGGTTCCCGACACGGTTTGGGGGCCGGCCTGGGTCGCCTGGCGCTGGGGCGATCTCTATTACGGATGGGCGCCCCTTCCCCCGGGCGCGGCCTGGCGCGGCGGCATGATTTACGTGGACGACGTCCCGGATTATTACTGGCTCTTCATCGACGGCCGCTATTTCCTCGATGCCGACCTCGGACGCTACGTCCTTCCTTATGAGCGGAACATCACGATCATTCACTATACCGTCATCAAGACGAACATCGTCTATCGCAACAGCCGGATCGTGAACGAGGGCATCGATATCGACCAGATCCGGCGCGCGACCCGGAACGAAGTCGTCAAGTACGACTTGAGGGACGCCCGGCAGCCCGGACAGGCCCGGCTCGGCCCGCGCGAGGTCGAGATCTACCGCCCCGAGCTCCTCAAGAACGACCAGGCCAAGCCGCGGCGCGTCATCAGCAAGGAAGAAGCGGGTCAAGAGATCAGAAACCGGCCTCTGCGCGGCGACCGGAAAGTCCTCCTCTCCGAGGAGGACGAGCTCAAGGAGGACCAGCGGGACGAAACCCGCCTTCTCGAGAGGAGCCAAGAGGAAGAGCTCGGCCTCATGAGGAGGAAGGTCGAAGAAGACGTCAAGAAGGCGCCCAGCGAGCCGGAGAAGCAGAAAATCGAGAAGGAAATCCAGGACAAGGTCGTCGAGCTCAAGAAGCGCCACGAAGCCGAGAAAGAGGAGCTCGACAAACGGCATAAAGCCGAAGAGGATAAGGTCAAGAAGCGGAAGCTTAAAAAGGACTGAAGCCGACGGCGCGCTCAGGCGCCGCGCGCCCGGGCCCGCCGGCTCACGATCAGCGTCGTCCCGAGAATAACGGCCCCTCCCAGGATCGTGCGGAGGGGCCATCTCTCTCCGAGAAGGAAGGCGGCCGCAGCCATTCCGTAGACCGGCTCCAATGAGCTGATGATGGCCGCCGTTTGAGCCTTGATCCGCCTCATGGATCCTATGAAAAGGGTGTGGGCCAGAGCGGTGCAGAATACGCCCAGGAGGGCAAGGAGCAGAAGAGTCCGGGCCGAGAATACGGGACGCGGAGTCAGCAGAAAAGGGCTGAGAAAGAGAACGGCCGCCAAGTCCTGGCCGAGCGCTATTTCCAGGCTCCCGTAACGAGACGTCTGGAACCTGTTGATGAGGGTCAGTATCGTGAAAGTCAAGCCGGCTCCCAGGCCGTAGCCCAGTCCGCGCACGGTCGCGTCGGAGAGGTTGAAGCGGGGGACGATGAGCAGGATGCCGCCCAGGCACATTCCCGCCATCAGAATGTTGAGGCGGTCCAGGCGCTCCTTAAAAACGGCCGGCTCCAGGAGGACCGTAAAAACCGGGAAACTCGAGTAGGATAGGAGCCCGACGGCTACTGAGGAGATCTGGATGGATCGAAAGAACAGAACCCAGTGAAGGGCGAGGATAAAACCTTGAAGGAGAAATAAGAGCGCGTCCTGGCCGGTGCGAACCCGGAATCCTTGGCCGGTGACGAGGAGGACGACGGCCAACGCCAAGCTCCCGAACACGACCCGGCCCAGGACGATGAGAGTCGGGGGGAGCGCGAGCCATTTCCCGAACAGCCCGGCCAGCCCGAACAATACGACGGCCGCGTGGACATGGAGGAGGCTCGACTTATGGCTCATCAGAAGTTCTGTAGCGTTTTCCATATTATAACGTCACCGGGAGCTATCTCAATCATTTTCCTTTGCTTGTTCCATCAAGGTAGGATTAGGACTATTTGGCGGAGAAGGCCCTTCGAAGGGTCGATCGGGTATTCTCATGTCGAGGTCGGCGAGGCACCAGGCCATGAAGAGGGTCGTCTGAGAGCCGGAGCGGGCACGGGCCGCCGAGCGAAGCGAAGGCGGGAGCGGAGGCTCGAAGCGAGCAAGATTTCCTCGCCGGGGAAATCGCCGCGTGCCCTCGAATGGCCTGGTCCGAGCCGCCGCGTCCTTCGAACTCCATCGGCTGAGCCTGTCCCAAGCCCCGTTTTTGTTTTGGGCCGGAAATGTGCTAATATAACTCCCCAACCCGGAGTCAAGGTTCGATGCCCTACGAGATATTCGCCCGCAAGTACAGGCCCAAGACCTTCGAGGAGGTCGTCGGCCAGAAATCGATCGTCCAGACCCTCCAGAACGCGATCAAATCAAACCGGGTCGCCCAGGCCTATATCTTTTCCGGGATGAGGGGCGTCGGTAAGACGACGGCGGCCCGGATCCTGGCCAAGGCCCTGAACTGCATCAACGGGCCGACCCCGACCCCCTGCAACGTCTGCGAGTCGTGCACGGCCGTCAACGAAGACCGCGCCCTCGACGTCCTCGAGATCGACGGCGCCTCGAATCGCGGCATCGACGACATCCGCCAGCTGCGCGAAGCCGTCCGCTATAAGCCCATCCAGAGCCGGTCCAAGGTCGTCATCATCGACGAGGTTCACCAGGTGACCGGCCCCGCCTTCAACGCCCTCCTCAAGACCCTCGAGGAGCCGCCGCCCTCGACCGTCTTCATCTTCGCCACGACCGAATTCCACAAGGTTCCGCCGACGATCGTCTCCCGCTGCCAGCACTTCGAGTTCCGCAAAATCGGCCAGAAGGAAATGGCCGACCATCTGGCTTCGATCGCCGCCCGGGAGGGCATCGCCGTCTCCCCGGCCGGGCTCCATTTGATCGCCGAGGCCTCGGAGGGGAGCCTCCGGGACGCCGAAAGCCTGCTCGACCAGGCCGTGGCCTTCTGCGGAAACGAGGTCGGGGATGAGGCCCTCAAGGAAATCCTGGGGGTGATCGACCGCCGGCTCCTTCTGGAGTTTTCGACGGCCGTCATCGGCGAGAACTCCGACCGTCTCTTCCCGCTCGTCGAAACCGTCATCGACCGGGGCTACGACCTCCGGGCTTTCTACAAGGAGCTCATTCAGCATTTCCGGAACCTGCTCCTGGTCCGGATCGTGCCCGACCCGCGCGACCTTCTCCCCTTGGGCGAGGAGGATTTGGCCCTGCTCCGGGCCGAGGCCGAAAAGGTCGGCGTGGAGGATATCCTCCGCTTCCTGATCGCCCTCCAGCAGGGCGAGGCCGCGCTCAAGTATTCGTCCCACCCCCGGATCAGCTTCGAGACGGCCCTCATCCGGCTCAGTCATTTCCGGCGAATCGTTCCCCTCGGGGAGCTGCTCGAGGAGCTGGAGGGCCTCAAGCTGGAGCTGGGCGTCGCCGGATCCGGGGCTTCAATCCCGACGTCCCCGGGCGCCGGCGGCCCCGGCCCTCGCGAGCATATCCCGGCCGACCCGCGGGCCGGATCGTCACCGCCGTCGTCGGCGGCCCCTCCCCGGGAGCGGAGCGGGGAGGGGACCGTTCCGGTCCGCGATACCGGGAGCGATCGGATTCGGAAGGCCCGCGATCTCGAGGCGGCCCTCAAGGATCCCTCCTTCCGGACCTTCGACGCGACCTTCAAAGCCCAGGTCGTCGCCGTCGAGCCCATGACCAAGCCCGAGGAGGAGGACTGATATGAAGAACCTGGGACATCTCCAGAAGATGCTCCAGTCCGCCAAGGAGATGCAAGAAAAGATGCAGAAGGAGCTCGCCGAGCTCCGGCTGGAGGGGACGAGCGGGGGCGGCATGGTCGTCGTCACCATCGACGGCCATAAGAACATCCTTGGAATCCGGCTCGACCCCGAGGTCGTCAACCGCGACGACATCGAGATGCTCCAGGACCTTATCGTGGCCGCCGTCCGCGACGCGGCCGCCAAAGCCGACGAGGAAATGGCCCGGCGGCTGGGGAGCTTGGGAGCTGGCCTCAAGATCCCGGGCATGTTCTGATGTTCGAGTTCGCCGAGCCCCTCCACCGTCTGATTGAGGAGCTCCGCCGCATCCCCGGCATCGGCGCCAAGACGGCCCAGCGGATCGCCTTCCACATTCTCGGCTTGCCCGCCGAGGAGGGCGACCGGCTGGCCGAGGCCATCCGCGACGCCAAGCGGTCCATCTTCTACTGCTCCCGCTGCAATAACATCACCCACGTCGATCCCTGCGCGATCTGCTCGGATCCTTCCCGCAGCGACGACGTCCTGTGCGTCGTCGAGGAGCCCTTCAACATCGCCTCGATCGAAAAAACCGGCGCCTTCCACGGCCGGTATTACGTCCTTCTCGGGACCTTCGCCCCCCTCAAGGGCGTCGGCCCGGAGGAGCTCAAGGTCGACCGTCTCTTGGACAGAGTCCGGACGGGCCGCTTCCGCGAGATCATCCTGGCCACGAACCCGACCGTCGAGGGCGAGGCGACGGCCCTCTTCCTCGTCCGCTTCCTCAAGGACTCCGGGGCCAAGCTGAGCCGCCTGGCCATGGGGCTTCCGGTCGGCTCGGACCTCGACTTCGCCGACCAGGTGACGATCAAGAAGGCATTGGAAGGACGGACCGAGCTCAAGGACTGAAGCCGCTTTTTTTATTGAAATTTTCCCTGAAATGAGCATAATGAACTGTTTGGATTTTTAAAGACCCGACCGGCCAAGGAGTCCTACCATGAGCAAGCACTTTAAAACCATCGACGGCAACGAAGCCGCGACCCACGTCGCCTATGCCTACTCGGAAGTGGCGGCCATCTACCCGATCACGCCCTCCTCGACGATGGGGGAGATGGCGGATCAGTGGGCGGCCGACGGCCGCAAGAGCATTTTCGGCCAGCCCGTCAACGTCGTCGAGATGCAGTCCGAAGGGGGCGCCTCGGGCGCGGTCCACGGCAGCCTCTCGGCGGGGGCCCTGACGACGACCTTCACGGCCTCCCAGGGCCTGATGCTGATGCTTCCCAACATGCATAAGATCGCGGGCGAGATGCTGCCCACCGTCTTCTTGGTCTCGGCCCGTTCGCTCGCCTGCCAGTCCCTGTCCATCTTCGGCGACCACTCCGACGTCATGGCCGCCCGGAACACCGGCTTCGCGCTCGTGGCGGCCGGATCGGTCCAGGAATGCCAAGACCTGGCCATCGTGAGCTTCCTGGCCAGCCTCAAGTCCAAGGTCCCCTTCCTGTTCTTCTTCGACGGCTTCCGGACTTCGAGCGAGGTCCAGAAGATCGACTTGGTCGGCTACGAGACGCTGGCCTCGCTCTTCGAGCCCCGCTACCTCGAGAATCTCCGCGGGCGGGCCCTCAACCCCGAGAAGCCGATGATGAAGGTCGGACAGCAGAATCCCGACGTCTACTTCCAGGGACGGGAAACGATCAATAAATACTACGACGCGGCGCCGGCCATCGTCCAGGAGTCCATGGACAAAGTCGCTAAAACCCTGGGCCGCCCCTATAAGCTCTTCGACTACGTCGGCGCTCCAGACGCGGATAAGGTCATCATCGCCATGGGATCCGGCTCCGAGACCATCGAGGAAACGATCGGCACCCTTAACAAACGGGGCGCCAAGCTCGGCGCCGTCAAGGTCCGGCTCTACCGTCCGTTCGACGCCGCCGCCCTGGCCGCGGCGATCCCCGCGACCGTCAAGAAAATCGCCGTCCTCGACCGGACCAAGGAGCCCGGCTCGCTGGGCGAGCCGCTCTACCTGGATGTAGCCGTGGCCCTGTCGGGACGGACCATCAAGGTCGTCGGCGGCCGCTACGGCCTGTCCTCCAAGGAATTCACCCCGACCATGGTCAAGGCCGTCTACGACAACCTGGACGGCGCCTGCAAGCACGGCTTCACGGTCGGGATCGAGGACGACGTCACCGGCCTTTCGCTCCCTCTCGGCCCGCAGCTCGACGCCGAGCCGGACGGGGTCGTCAGCTGCAAATTCTGGGGCTACGGTTCGGACGGAACGGTCGGCGCCAACAAGAACTCGATCAAGATCATTGGCGAGAATACCGACTTCTTCGCCCAGGGCTATTTTCAGTATGACTCCAAGAAGTCGGGCGGCGTCACGATCTCCCACCTCCGCTTCGGAAAGAGCCCGATCCAGTCCCAGTATCTCGTCAACAAACCGACCTTCGTCGCCCTCCATGAGCCGTCCTACATCGGCCGCTACGACATCCTGGAAGGCATCTGCCCGGGAGGAACCTTCCTGATCAACTCGAGCTGGAAGGCGGGCGAGGTCTTCGAGAACCTGACCGAGGACATGCAGCGGACGATCATCGATAAGAAGATCAAGGTCTACAACATCGACGCCCTCGCGATCGCCCAGGAGCTCGGGCTGGGCGGCCGGATCAACACCCTGATGCAGGCCTGTTTCTTCAAGATCGCCGGCATCCTTCCCGAGAAGGAGTCGATCGAGCTGATCAAGAAAGCCATCCACAAGAGCTTCATCAAGAAAGGGGAGGAGGTCGTCAAGATGAACTGGGCGGCCGTCGACCGGGCGGCCGCCGGCCTCGAAGAGGTCCCCGTCCCCTCCAAGATCACGAAATCGGCGCCCGTCCCCAAGCTCGTCCCGGACGAGTCCGACGAGTTCACCAAGGGCGTCATCGATCCCATCATGCACTTCAAGGGGGACACCATCCCCGTCTCCAAGATGCCCGACGACGGCCGGGTGCCGACCGGCACGAGCCGGCTCGAGAAACGGGGAATCGCGCCCTTCGTTCCCAAGTGGATCGCCGAGAACTGCATCCAATGCAACCAGTGCTCGCTCGTCTGCCCCCACGCGGCGATCCGGGCCAAGCAGATCGCCCCGGCCGACCTCAAGGGGGCCCCGGCGACCTTCACGACACTCAAAGCCAACACTAAGAACGACAAGGACCTCGCCTATCGCGTCCAGGTCTACATCGAGGACTGCCAGGGCTGCGGGAGCTGCATCGAGAGCTGCCTGGCCAAGACCAAGGCCCTTGCCTTCCAGCCGATCGAAGAGGCCCGGGCGGCCGGTCAGAATCTCAACGGGACCTTCTTCCAGGCCCTGCCCGACAACGTCACGGACGGAACGCGGCGCGACACGGTCAAGGGCAGCCAGCTCCTGATGCCCTACTTTGAGTTCAGCGGCGCCTGCGCCGGCTGCGGCGAGACGCCCTACGTCAAGCTGGCCACCCAGCTCTTCGGCGACCGGATGATCGTAGCCAACGCGACGGGCTGTTCCTCGATCTACGGCGGCACGTTCCCGACCATGCCCTACTGCAAGGACAAGGACGGCCGAGGCCCGAGCTGGGCCAACTCTCTGTTCGAGGACAACGCCGAATACGGGTTCGGGATGCGGCTGGCCGTCGATTCACACCGGTCCCAGCTCCGCGAGGCCGTCGAGAAAGCCCTGGCGCTGGGGACGACGCCCGAGCTCAGCCAGGCCGCCGAAAAGATGAAGGCCGTCTGGACGAAGACCGGCGACGAGGCCAAGGCCGCGGCCCTGGCCGTTCGGAAGGCCCTGCCCGGCGCCATGGCCAAAGCCGGGGTGGCCGAGCTCAAGGCTTCCCTGGCCAAGGTCCAGGAGCTGGCCGACTACCTCGTCGACAAGAGCGTCTGGTGCATCGGCGGCGACGGCTGGGCCTACGACATCGGCTACGGCGGGCTCGACCACGTCCTAGCCATGAACCGGAAGGTCAACCTCCTCGTCCTCGACACCGAGGTCTACTCGAACACGGGCGGCCAGGCCTCCAAGGCGACCCCGACCGGCTCGGTCGCCAAGTTCGCGGCTTCGGGCAAGAAGACCGGGAAGAAGGACCTGGGCCGGATGGCCATGTCCTACGGCTACGTCTACATCGCCGCGGTCGCCATGGGCGCGAACCCCGCCCAGTGCATCAAGGCCTTCCTCGAGGCCGAGGCCTACGAAGGGCCCTCGCTCATCATCGCCTACTCGCCCTGCATCAATCACGGGATCGATATGTCCAAGACCCAGAACGAGGAGAAGCTGGCCGTCGACACCGGCTACTGGATCCTCTACCGCTACAGCCCCCAGCTTATCAAGGAAGGGAAGAACCCGCTCATCCTCGACTCCAAGGAACCCAAGCTCGATTACCAGACCTTCCTCAAGAACGAAATCCGCTATCGGACGCTGACCCAGCAGTTCCCCGAGATCGCCAAGGTTCTGTTCGCGCAGGCGGCCGAGGAAGCCAAGCGGCGCTTCGCCGAATACAAGAAGATGGCGGGGTAATCAGCCTTCGGCGCGGCGCAGGAAGACGGCGCGGACGCGCTCCAGGAGCTCGGCGACCTTATCCCCGGTATAGCCGGCCGGGGACACGCCCGGCTCTATCGTCAGCTCGACCCGGCCGGGACGTATGAGCAGGCTTCCCTTGCGGGCGATCCGGAAGGCCCCTGTTTGGACGATGGGAAGGATGTCCAAGCCCGTCTCCAAGGCCAGCAGAAACCCTCCCCGTTTGAATTCGCTCAGCTTGTTGTCGAGGGTCCGCGTCCCTTCGGGAAGGATGACGAAGGAATAATCCGGACGCGACCGGATCCAGACCGCCGCGCGCCGTAGACTCTCGACGGCCTTGGTCCTGTCCCTGCGGCTGATCGGGATCACGCCGAGGCGCCGGATGGTCGCTCCGTAGACCGGCCAGCGGAAATGGCTTTCCTCCTCGACCCCGCGGGCCATCCCCGGGAAGCCCGAGCAAAGGACCAGAGGATCGAAGAAGTTGACGTGATTCATCATCACGATATACTGCCTTCCGGGGAGGACGTTTTCGGCGCCGCGGACATGGACGCGGATGCCGCATACGGAGAGGACGAGCCGGCATAAAAACTTGAGCAGGCGTTCCAGAGCGCGGCCGCCGAGGACGAAAGACGCCAGCCAGAGACAAACGCAGGAGGCCGCGAAGACGGGAAGGGCGGCACCCCAGAGGAGATTGGAGCGGAGACGTTCGCCGATGCCGGTCATACCAGAATGGTCAGCTCGCCCCGGAGGACTCTGAGCCGGAGCGGCGTCATCCCCAGCAGCTCGCCGTCGGCCATGACGCGCAGGGAAGGGGTTCCGGCCACGGAAATCCGGGCGGCCTGGAGGACCTCGACTTTAGGGTGCGCCGTATGGCGGCCCGAGAAAACGCCCCGGAAGATGGCGACGATCTCGCGGCGGTTGACCCGGTTGAAGAGGACGAGGTCGGCGCGGCCGTCCGAGAGGTCGGCGCCCGGCGCGATCATCATGTTGCCGCCCGTGTACTTGGAGTTGGAGACGACCAAGGCGCTGTCGGCGACCGTCCGGGCGCGGCCGTCCGTCTCGATCTCGATCCGGTTGGCCATGCCTTTGGCCAACCGGAGGAGAACGGCCAGGCTGTACCCGGCGGCGCCCAGGAATTTGAGGCGCTCGTTGGTCAGCTGGAGGATATCGGCGATGAGGCCGACGCCCAGGATATTCAGGGCATAGCGCCGGGCGGTTCCGAAGCCGAACTCATGCTCGAACTCGATGAGGTCGACGAGGTGGCGGCGGCCGGCCAGGATGTTGTCGAGGGCCTGATCGGCGCTGAGAACGCCGAAGTCGCGGACGAAGGAATTCCCGGTCCCGGCCGGGATCAGGCCGATCTCGGGACGCGTCTCCGGACGTCCGCCGGCATAAAGGCCGTTGACGACCTCAAAGGGCGTGCCGTCGCCCCCCAGGAGAATCAGGCGTTCGAACCCTTCCTCGCCCGCCCGTCGCCCAAGCTCGACGGCGTGGCCGGGATATTCCGAAATCCGGACGATGAGTCCCGGAATCGCGTCCCCGAGCCGCGGCCCCAGCCGCTCGAAGCATTTTTTCCCCCGGCCGTGCCCCGCGGCGGGATTGACGATAAGCAGCGTTTTCATCGTAAGGATACCGGGCAGATATATCATAGAGCGGAGAAACCCGCAAGCGGTCCAAGCGGAATGGAAACGATGTGTGAATTGTCTTCAGAAGGGAACCGTATCCTGGCTGGCTCCGTTCTGGAGGAAGAGGGCTCCGGCCTGGATGACCACATAGATGATGAAGGCGGTGATCAGCAGGCCGAACAGGAGAAGCCCGGCCGTCTTGAGATTCGAGACGCGCCGGGCCAGTCCCTGGGGCGCGAGGACGTCGAAAGTCAGCTTCCCCAAGTACATGATCAGTATCATGAGCCCGAAGGCCAGGCGATAAACATTCGCTCGAGCGTGGGCATAGTCGGAGGCGTCGATCTTGTAGAACGGCCAAAGAAGCCAGCCTGCGATCAGGAGGCCGGCCAGATTGACCCCGAATTTGAGCGGTTTGTTCGTCGTCGTATCGAGGCTCATGAACACATTTATTCTATCATATTTTTCTCCGGTCCGGGTGTTCCGGTCTTCTAGAAGAACCAACCTGGAATAAGCGGGCCGAGTCGGAGGTCTAATGGGACGATGAGCGAATGACCTCCTGATTCTCCCTCCTATCCCCCCTTTCGATCGTTTAGTTTCAAGGCCAGGACTCCCTGGCCTCTATCTATTCGGGACCAGCTCCAAAGAGAGCGGTGAGCGAGGTCGGGGCGTTATCTCGGCGGATGAATACCGGGGGGGGCGGACGGCCTCCCCCCCGATGCGGAAATGCGGTTTCGGGTCAGCGGGTGACCGTGATCGAGCCGTTGGTCGTGGACAGGGAAATCAGCGGTCCGCCCTGCCCGATTTCGACCTCCAGATCGTGGGGCGACTTCCGCATTTTCTTGAGGGTCACCGGGAAGTCGAAGGAAATGTGACCGTTGGTCGTCTCGGCCCGGAGGTTGGCGTTGACCTTGTCCGGGTCCTCCAGCCGCAGGGTGATGCCGCCGTTGGTCGTCTCCGCCTCGAGGCCGCCCGCGAAGCGGACCTGTTCGAGCCGGATGGAGCCGTTGGTTGTTTCGACTTTGACGCGGCCCTCGACGCCGCGGACCAAGATATCGCCGTTGGTGGTCTCGGCGTCAAGATCTCCCTTGGCGTCGGAAGCCTCGATCGTCCCGTTGGTCGTCTCGGCGTCGATGGCGCCGTAGGGCCCGGTGACATGGACATCGCCGTTCACCGTCTCGACGCCCTTGAGCAGGGCGCCTTCCGGGACCCGGACGTCGAAATCGACATAGACGCGAAGGTTATGGCTGTATTTCGGCCAGACGGCCTTGACGCTGACAACCCCGGCCTTCTCCTCGACGACGATCTCGACCTCCTTGAGGTCTTCCTTGTCGCGTTCGGCGACCTTCAGGGCCTTGATCTCGGCCTTGTCTTCTTTCCAGGTGGAGATGGAGACCCGCCCGTTGACGTTCTCGAGGCTGAAGATGCCACCCGCCTTGAGGGGGACGGTCTTGGCGAATTCCTCCTGGTAATCGGCGCGGAGGAAAGCGCCTCCGCCGGCCAGGAGAAAGACCAAGCCGATCGCTGCGATTCGAGTTCTTGCGGTCATAACGGCAACCTCCTTGCTAAGAAACTACACCCCTAAAAGACGCAGGGGCGGCCGGAAAGGTTGCCCGACCGGCCGGCCCGAATTCGGATCCCGAGCCTATTTGTCGGCGAGGCCGTAGATGGTGGCGAAAGCGAGGCGCGAGGTTTTTTCGATCAGGTCCCCGCTGACCTTTTCGACGCTGTCGCTCGTCTGGTGATAATCATCGGTCATCGAGGCCATCGCGAACAGCCAGGGGATTTTGACGCCGGCGAAGGACGAATGATCCGAGCCGCCCATGCCGCGGCCTTCCTGGGCTTGGGCTTCGCGGAGGTAGAGGTCCAGGCCGACGTACTGATCGGCAGCCCGGAGCGCTTCGGCCAGTCCGGCTCCGGCCGCAAAGTTGAGGATTAGGAAATTGGCCGGGTGGATCTTCTTGAGGAGGTCCGGGCCGGCCGGGACGTTCATCATGAAGGCCATCCGCTGGATGGATTTTTCGTCGTAGGGCCGGCTGATCATATCCAGGTTGAAGTAGGCGACGGTCTTGGCCAGCGGTACGGCCGGGTTCATGACATAGGCGCGGGAGCCGAGCAAGCCTTCCTCTTCACCCGTCCAAAGAGCGAAGACGACGGAGCGCTTGGGCTTCCGGGGACTGAGGGCCATGGCCCGCGCGATATTCAGGACGCCGACCGAGCCCGAGCCGTTGTCGTCCGCCCCGTTGAAGACGTAATCGCCGAAGGCGCCCAGGTGGTCAAGATGGGCGCCGATGAACACAAACTCATCCTTTAGGACCGGGTCCGTGCCCTCGATGATGCCGAGGACGTTCATGGCCTTGACCAGGGACGTCTTGGCCGTCGTCGTCAGGGTCAGCCGGGTCCCGGGGATGACGAGCGAGGTCGGCTTGTAGGTCGTCTCGATTTTCTTCTGGAGGTCGTCGAGCTTGAGGCCGCTCCCTTCCAGGACGGCGTCGGCCATCTCGCGAGTGATCGTGATGACGGAGGAGCGTTCCCAGGGCATGTTGCCGGCCGTGCCCGGGACCAGCAGACGGCGGCGCGGGCGGTTGATGATGGGCCGGTCGTCGCTCGTCGGGCGGGGATCGCCCAGGGAGCGGTAGATGTCGGCGTCCTTGCCCTTATTTTGGACTTGGAGGACGGCGGCCGGGCCGAGCTTGGCGATCTCTCGAATCTTGCTGAAACCCTCGCCCATCCTCATCATCTGCATCGGGCTGAAGGTTGGAAAGTACTTGTCCTTGAGCTCCTTAGTGGCCTGGAACGGAGACTTCGGGTCGTCCTTGCCGGGGGCCTCGGACAGGATGAGGATGATCTTTCCTTTGACGTCGAGGTTCTTGAAATCGTCGTAGCCGACGGTCTTCTCCGTGATTCCGTAGCCGGCGAAAACGACCGGGGCGCTGACGGTCTCGGGAGTGGACGACATGCTCGCGTAATCGACCCCGGCCTGGTAGACGCGGGTCTTGATCAGATCGCCCTTGTGGACTTCAAGCGTCATCTCGGCCGCCGCGTCGCTGATTTCCTTGAAGATGATGTTCTGGAAGTAGGTCTTCTCGACGGGGGGAGCGGCCGGAGCCCCGGGGGCGGGCGGGCTGAAGCGGCCGAATCCCTGGGGCCGCGGGGCGTCTCCCAGGGGCTTGACCTTCCACAAGGACAGGAGCGAGGCGGCATACTCGGCGGCCAGTTGGTAGCCGCGCGTCCCCGTCTCGCGGCCCTCCATGAGGTCGGAGGACAAGTAGGAGAGCAGAGTGATCGAGTCTTTGGCCGTGATGGATTCGAATCCCGTCTTCAGGGCGTCGGGGACGGCCAGCGGTGTCTCGACGGTGACCAGGTTCTTGAGAATGTCCTCGGGCTTCGGTTGCTGGGGCTGGGCCTGTTGGGCCCCGGAGAAGAGCGCCAAAATCAGGATCAAAGACACGGCGATGAACGGCTTTTTCATGATCTCAGACCTCCTGTACGATAGTTCATATTTTAGACGAAACAGGTCCTTTTTTCTTCCCGCCGGCCGATTTTGAATGAGGAATCCTATTCCGCCTTTTTGAGTTTTCGTTTCCCGCCCAGCCGGTCGGCGATGACGTAGAAGGCCGGCACGACGACCAGGCTCAGGATCGTGCTCAGGACCAGGCCGCCGATAACCGCGATGGCCATGGGTGTGCGGATCTCGGACCCGGAACCGAGGCCCAGGGCGGGAGGGATGGCCGCCATCAGGGTCGCCGTTGCCGTCATTAGGATGGGCCTCAACCGGATCGGCCCCGCCTTCTCCATGGATGTCCTGGCGTCGAAACCCTGGTTCCTGAAATTGTTGGCGTAGTCGACGAGAATAATCGAGTTTTTCTTGACGATCCCCATGAGCAGCAAAAGACCGATCATACTAAAGACGTTGATGCTCCGTCCCGTGGCCAGGAGGGCGAAGGCGGCGCCGGCGATCGACAGGGGCAGGATGGTGATGATGGTCACGGGGTGCTTGAAGGAGTTGAACTGCGAGGCCAGGATCATGTAGGCGATGGCGATGCCCAGGATCATGGCGAAGAGCAGGCTGCCCATCGACTCGCGGAAGGCGACGCTGGCCCCGCCGAGGACGATGCGGTTGCCGACGGGCAGGTCCTTGGCCATGGTCTCGACGAAGCCGATGGCTTCGTTCTGGGAATGCCCGGGGGCGACGTTGGCGTAGATCGAGATGGCCCGCTCGCGGTCGCGGCGGGTGATGGCCTGGAGGGCGGGTCGCTCGACCGTGGTCACGAGGGAGGAAAGAGGCACGAGCTGTCCTGATCGCGTCCGGACCTGCAGACGGGCGATGTCTTCCGGCCGAGAGCGCTGGGAGGCCATGAGCTTGAGCCGGACGTCGATCCGACGGCCGCCGGAACTATATTTGCCCACCCGCAGTCCGCCCACCAGGGCGTTCAGGCTGGTGGCCACGTCGTCGATCGAGACGCCGACGTCCGCGGCCATGGCCCGGTCGGGGAAGACGCGCAGCTCGGGCATGCCCAGCTGGTAGTCCGTATCCAGGTCTACGACCAGTCCGCTTTCACGGAGCTTGGCCATAACGTCCTGGCTGACCGAGACCAGTTTGTCCCAGTCGGAACCGCGCACCGAGAATTCGACCGGGAAGCCGCGCTGGGCGGTGAAGCCCTGCTGGGAAAGATCCTGCAGGACCGCGCGGACACCCGGGATGGAATTGAGTTCCCGGCGGACAATGGCCGAGAGTTGGGCCTGGGTCAGCTTGCGCTCTTTGGGCGGGACCAGGCTGACGAAGAGACTGCCGCCGTTGACCTGGCCCCCATAGCCGCCGATGAAGGCGAAGATCTGGCTGACTTCCGGCTTCGGGGCGACGATGGCCTCGCACTTCTGGACGAGCTTGTCGGTCTCGGTCAGGTCCGAGCCGACCGCGGTCGTGAGCCGGATCATGAGCCGGCTCAGGTCCTGGGAGGGGACGAACTCGGACGGCATGCGGGTCATGACCACCAGGGAGACAACGAAGAGGACGGCGGCCAGGATCAGGACCAAACCCGACTTGCGCAGGCCGACCCGCAGAACCCTGGCGTAGGTCCTCTCGAGCCAGCGGAAGCTGTTATCCACAAGGAGGCCCATCCGGCTTCGTCCCTCGCGGGTGGTCTTCAGGAACTGCGAGCAGCGGGCGGGAGCCAAGGTCACGGCTTCGACGTAGGATAGGAGCACGGCCAGGCACAGAGTGATGCCGAATTGGAGGAAGAACCGTCCGATGATGCCCTTGATGAAAATGACCGGGACGAAGATGGCCACCACGGCCAGGGTGGCGGCCAGGGCGGCGAAGGCGATCTCGTGGGTTCCCTCCAGGGCGGCGGCCACCAGGCCCTTGCCGCCCTCCCGGTGGCGGAAGATGTTTTCCATGACCATGATGGCGTCGTCGACGACGATGCCCACCGCCAGGGCCAGTCCGAGCAGGGTGAAGGTGTTGAAAGTGAACCCCAGGAAATAGATGATGGCGACCGTTCCCATGAGAGACATGGGGATGGCCAGGATGACGTTCAGAGTGCTGGACAACGATCCGAGGAACATCCAGCAGACGAGCGCGGTCAGAATGACCGACAGGAAGAGCTCGAGCTGGATCTCCTTGACCGAGTCCTTGATGAAGGTGGTCGAATCGGACACGACGCTGATCCGCATCCCTTCCGGCAAGGTCTTCTGGTACTGAGCGATGGCCTCCTTGGCCGCCCGGGCCACGGCCACGGCGTTGGCCCCGCGCTGTTTCTTGATCCCGATGGCCTGAGCCGGGATGCCGTCCAGACGGGCCATGCGCCGGACGTCCTCGAAGCCGTCCTCGACCATGCCCACGTCGCTGAGGTAGATGGGCGCGCCGTTGATTTCGCGGATGACGATGTGGCGGAAGGTCTCGAGGTCCATGGCCTCGCCCAGGACTCTCACGTTGACCTCGCGCCCCGACGTCTCCAGCCGGCCGGCCGGCAGTTCGATGTGCTCCCGCTGGAGGGCCTGGATGACGTCGCTGACCGTCAGGCCTTTTTCGTCGAGCTGGGCCGCATCCAGCCAGACGCGGACGTTTCGCGTCTGGACGCCCATCATGGTGATCTCGCCGACGCCCGGGATGGTCTGGATCTTTTCCTTCAGTCCGTACTGGATGTAGTCGCTGATCACTCGGGCCGGGTAGGGTCCGCCCATGGAGACCATCATGATGGGCTGGTCCTCGGGGTTGGACTTGGAGATGACCGGGGGGTCGATATCGCGGGGGAGGATCCGGGCCGCCTGGGAGACCTTGGTCTGGACGTCCTGGAGGGCCAGGTCCACGTTGCGCGAGAGTTCGAGCTCGATGGTGATGTTGGCCGAGCCCATCCGCGAGGACGAGGTGATAGTCCGGAGCCCTTCCACCTGCACGAGGGCTTCCTCCAGGGGCTCGACGATGTCGTTCTCGACGACCTCGGGAGCGGCGCCCTCCCAGACGACGGACACTGAGATATTCGGGAAATCAACGTCCGGGAACTGGCTGATGCCGATCCGCGACGCGGCCACGAGGCCGAAGACGATCGTCGCGGCCATCAGCATCCAGGCCAGGACGGGCTTTTTGACGCAGGTTTCTGTCAGGTTCATGAAAGACGTCCTCTCACGCGACTGCTATTTCGTGGCTTGATTGACGGCCGGCTTGGCTTGCGGCTTGGCCATCCCCAGGCGGACCGGCGCCCCGTTGCGCAAGGCCTCGCCGCCGCGGATAACCAGAGTCTCGCCGGGCGTGAGGCCCGAGAGGACCTCCACTTGGCCGTCGGCCGTCCTCATGCCCAGGCTCAGGATGCGTTCCACGGCCTTGTCGTTCTCGACGACATAGGCCAGGAATCCCCTGTCGCTGGGCCGGATGGCCGTCTGGGGTATGACCGGTGCTTTCCGCTCGCTGCTGACCGGGACCGTGATCTCTGCGAACGAGCCGGGCCGGAGGGCCTCGTCCCGGATGTTGTCGACCTCGGCCGTCACGTCGACGAGCCGGGTGACATCGTCGGCGGCGGCGGCGATGTGGACGATCCGGGAGCCGTAGTCCCGGGTGTTGTCCCTGACCTTAAACAGGGCCTTCATCCCGATCCGGAAGCGGGCGGCGTCCCGCTCGGGCACCTTGAAGCGGAGAAGCATGGGATCGCGCCGGACGAGGGTGGCCAGGACCGTTCCCGTCTCGACATACTGTCCGGTCTGGACCGTCCGCGTTTGGAGGATGCCCGAAAAAGGAACCCGGACATAGGCGTCGTGGAGGTTGAGGTTGGCCTGATTAAGGGACGACTTGGTCTGGGCGACATCCGAGGCCGCCAGCAGGACTTTGGTCCGCCAGGTCTCGAGCTCCTCGCCCGGGATCAGCCCGGGATTCTGGGTGATGACCGTTTCGCGCCGCTTGAGACCCGCCTCGGCGTCGGCCTTGGCGGCCAGGGCTTTGTCGTAGGCGGCCTGGGCCGCTTCGACGGCCAGACGATAACGTTCGGGCTCGATCTCGACCAGGATCTGGTCCACGTTGGCGTAGTTCCCTTCGGCGAAAAGGACCCGGTCCACGACGCCCGGAACCCGGGCCGTGACCTGGACTTTCTCAAAGGCGTCAACGGAGCCCACTGCGTTCACGGTGTAGACGAGCGAGCGAAGTTCCACTGTCTGGACTTCAACCGGGAAAGTGATCTTGGACCGGTCGAAGGCTCTCTGCTCGCCGCCGCCCCCCGCCGGGCCTTTCTTGCAGTCGGCGGAAGCTAAGCTCACGGCCAGCGTCAAGATCAAGGGGATCCAGGGGTGTTGTGTTTTCACTGGTGGGGCTCCTTACCGAACGGATCGAATCCGAGTGCGGCTTCGAGATTGAGGTAGGCGATGGCGAGGCCGTAGCGCTCCTGGACCAGTGCGACTTCGGCTTCGAAGAGGCGAACGTTAGCGTCCGCGACCTGAAGGGCCGTGCTCAGTCCCTGACGATAGAGCTCGGCCGTCTCGGCGGCGTTCCTTTTGGCGACCTCGTCGGCGACCGTGGCTTGCTTGAGGGCCGCCCTCTGGTTTTCGAGCGATACAAAGGCGTCGCGGACGTCGAGCTCAACCTTCCGCAAGGTCGCCTGGACCTCGAGGTCGGACAGGATGGCATTGGCCTTCCGTTCCGAGTATTCGGAGTTCCGGGCCAGGCCGTCGAAAACGCTCCAAGTCAAGGTCAGCCCTAAGTTCCAGTTCGTGCTCCGGCCGGTCAGGCCCGCCTCGTTCGTGTAGCGATACTGACCGTTGAAAGACAGGGCGGGCAGCCATTTAAGCAGGGGTTCGATGGTCAACGCGTGCAGGGCCTTGGCTCGCCAGCGGAGGGAGGTCAAATCCAAGCGTCGGTCCTGCGCCTGGGCGATGAGGTCCTCGACGGCCGTCTGCTCGATCTCGGCGGCCTGGAGGAGGAATTCGGGAATCTGGAGCTTCCGCCCCGCCGTGATTTTTTCGTCGAGGAGATTGCCGAGCTGGAGATAGGTCGTCTCGACCTGGCCTTGGACTTGAGTAATCCCCATTTCGGCCGTCGCGTACTCGAGCTCGGCCCGGGTCACGTCGTTGACCGAGACGAGCCCGGCCGCGTAGCGCGCCCGGGCGGCCTCCAGGGCCTGCCGGGCGTATTCGAACCGGTGCTTGGCGGCGTCCAGGACCTGATCCACGCCGAGCGTCGTCAGGAAGGCGTTGCCGACTTCGAAGGCCAGTTGACGCTTGGCCTCGACCGTCGCATACCTTTCGGCGGTTCGGTCCGAGCGTGCTTGGAGCAAAGTCGGAAGGCTCCGGGAATCGAAGATCGTCAAGTTGAGCAAGGCAACCCCGGCGATGCCGTTGAGGCTTTGGACGACGATCTGAGAGTTGCCAACCGATCTCTTGACCTCAAAGGGCCGGCGGGTATAGGTGCCCGTTCCGGTTAGGGTAGGCAGAAAATACGCGCGCGCCTGGCCTATCCGGGCCTCGGCAGCGTTGAGCCGCTGGTCGGCTTGCAGGGCCAGCTCGTTACGGCTGAGAGCCAGCCGGATGGCCGATTCGAGGGTCAGGACCTCATCGTCGGCCGCGCCGAGGGCCGCTGCGGCGAGCAGGAGGAGCAACAGCGGAATAGCCCTTCGTCTTCCTCGTTTCTTGCCTTGAGCGCTCTTATCGTTCATGGGATTCGATCGATCCTCCTTTGGCGCGATCTTAGGCGACCTTTTTATATAGACCTCTATCCTAGTTTAGACGCAAATGGTTGTCAAAACTTCCGGGTCCGGGTGTTGGGAAAAGTTGAAAAGTAGACACTTTAAACTTCAAAAGTGGACACGTGGAAAAGCCTTAATCGGGAACTTAGTGGAGGCGACCATTGAGTTGTGCCACCAGACTCGGATCTCCACGGTCTCATTGGCGAGGTTAGGAACCAGGTGCAGGTCGACCTCTTCGCCCGGGGGGACGTGCTTAATCGGGATTTCCTGTTTGTAGAAGGAGAGGCGTCGATAGGGGTTGACCACCCGCGTTTCCTTGAGGCAGAAGACATCTTTGGAGGCGTGGTAGGGTTTAGGAACGAGGAAGGGGCGGAAGAGGGACTGGCCGGCCCTGCGAGCCTTCGCAAAGCGATAATCGGGGATCTCGCCGGTCGTCGCGTGGACTTGGAGTCGATTATAGCGATGCATCTCGTTCTTGGAGGACCTGGCGGACCTCCTCGAGGGTGGAGAGCTTTTCGAGGGCCGCCGTCCGCACGATCCGATCCTGAAGCCAGCGATAGGAGCGCTCGATCTTGCCCTTGGCCTGGGGCGAGAGAGCATAGATGATCTCCACGCCCAGACTCTTCAGGACCTGCTTCCAGTAGGGATCGACGTCATCGGTCCTGAGGTTCAACTTCTTCCAAAAACTGTCCCGGTTCTGGACGAAGCGGAAGACGCGCAGGGAGTCCACGTAATACTGTAAAGGTAAGCCATAGCGACAGATCAGGGCCTCAGCCGCCTGGATATGGGCCCAGGTGGTCTCGTGGGGAACCAGGTCGGCATACAAGAGCTTGCGGCTGTAGTCGTCCAGGGAGCTGATCAGGACCCATTGTTCCTGGGCGTAAGGAGACCAGCGGTGATGAGAGGCGTCGTGCTGGATCAGGGCGCCGATCGCGGTGGTCAGGACCTGCCGGTCGTGGAGCTTCTTCGGAGGATGTCCCTTGTAACATCCTAACGCCTTGGCCCGGCTAATGATCGTCGGGACCGAGACCTTGATTCCCCGCTTGAGGAGTCGGTCCCGGATGGCGGAGTAGTTGTAGGAGGTGATCGGGAGGGTCCGGTCTTCGATGAGAGCCTTTTCGGCGATCAGCGCCCCCTTCATCTCCCCTTCGGCCTGGAGAGGCAGCTTCGCGGGGGACCGCCGGTGATAAGCGATCGAGAACGCCGCAGGATCCTCCCTATAGAGCTTGAGAAGGGCAAAGAACCGGGCCTTTCCGATGCCGAGGGCCTCTTCGACAACCGCGCGGTCCAGGAGGCCCTCCGTGTACCCCCTGAAGAGATTCCGGACATGCTCGGTCGTGAACCGTCTGTGAACCTGTTCCATACATTCCTCCTTCTTGAGGAATGTAACCCAGGTGTCCACTTTTCATCTTTAAACTGTCCACTTTTCAACTTTAAATAACAAACTTCCGGGTCCGGGCCTATTGGAGGCGCCCGATGAGGATCCGGGCCGCTTGGGAAGGCTCGAGGACGCTCCGGCAGAAGGCGTTCATATCTTCCAGACCGACGTCATCCACCAGTTCGGCGAAACGGTTGTAAGCGTCGAGCCCAAGGCCCGATCCCTCGCAGAAAGCTAGAAGCCTGACGCGAGGCTCCTTCCCTTCATAGGCTCTGAGAAAATCGGCTTTGGCGTAGCCCTTGGTTATTTGGAGCTCATGCCCGCTGAATCCCGAGACGGCGAAGTCCTTGAGCGTTGTCTCGAGAGCTTCAAGGGCCGCCCTCGTTTTCTTCGCGTCGGTTTCGAGGTAAGCCTCGAGGACGCCGCCGCCGCGGCCGGCCGTCGCCCGGGCGCCGACATTATAAGCGAGCCGGGCCTTCGACCTCAGGGGCCAGAGCTTCGAATCGACTCCTTTGCCCAAGCCCGTCTCGAGGAGCGAGCCGAGCGCATACGTCCGGAGCGACAGGATGGGGAGGGGGAACGCGAAGGAGACGAAGGTCTGCTTGGCGTCCTTGTCGAGCGTGATCTCTTTCTCCTTGAGGGCGGGCGCGGGAAGAACATCGGACGGGGAGGGGCTTCCGGCCGGGAGCTTGGCGAAATATTTTCGGAGCCAGCCTTCGATGGTTGCTTCTTCGAGGTCCGAAACGGCGATGAACGATACGTTGCCGGCCCTGAAACGGTCTCTGTAAAAGCGTCGGATATCGTCCTTTTGGATGGCCTTGAGGCTTTCCTCGCTCCCGAACACCGAGGCGCCGTAGCCGGCGGGGCCGAAGAACGCCCTCAAAGCGGCCGGCTGGCCGGCCCGGACCGCGTCATCCTGCTCGAGCTTGGCTTGATGGGCCATGGCTTCCTTGATGAAATCGATCCGGAAGCCGGAGAAAAGCGGATCCAGGATGATTTCGGAGGCCGTTTTCAAGGCTTCCTCGAAATGGGAGGAAAGGCTTTCGATGAGGATGAGAGCGTAATCCTGCTCGACCGCCGTCGACAGCCGGGTGGATTGACTCATCAGGTCCTGGGCTTTGCCCTCATCGGTGATCTCGAGCGACAGCCGCGTCACGAGATGGGCCAGGCCCTGCTTACCGTCGGGCTCGGCCGCTTTCCCGCCGCCGATGACTATTCCTAGGACCGTGACCGCCGAGGCGGTATCCCGTTGATAAATGAGCGCCGATCCGCTTTCGAGCGAGCGGCGCGAGGGGAGGGTCGCTCCGGCCTCGGCGTCGGCCTGAAGAGCCGGACCGGCCAGGAGCCCGACCAGGAGGGCGAGGATACTCGCCCGGGCCGAGCCGGCCGTCCGCTCCCTCATTTCCGTTCTCCTTGTTTATCCTTGGGAAGGATGACGACGGAAGCGAACTCGCCTTCGCTGAAGACGCGGGCCGCGACCCTCCTGAGGTCCGAGGACGTCAAGCGCTCGATCGCCGCCAGGTAGTTCGTACCGTCCGTGTTGTCCGAGAAGAGGGCGTATTTGGCCAGGGAGCGGGCGATGGCGAGGCCGTTCTCCTGAAAAGCTTCGGTCGCAAACCGGATCTGGTTCTTGGCGCTCCCCAGAAAATCGAAGACGTACAGGCGGTCCTCGCCCATATAGTCGTCCTTGGCGAAGTTCAGGTTCCGGGCCTTCATCATGAAATCGACGGCCTGCCGCTTGGCGGCGGCGACGTTCCCCGGCTCCAGGGTCATGGTCAGGAAGGTAACGCCTCCGTAGCGGTGGGCGAGATAGCTCATGGACAGTGTCTTGATCAGGTCGCGGCGGCCGCCCCGGAGGACGCTGTTCAGCATGGGATTGACGCCGCGGCCGCAGATCTCGGTCAGGACGTCTATGGCGAACTGATCGGGATTATCGGCGTCCGGCGCGGCCCAGGCCAGGACGAGGGTCGCCTCTTGAACGTCCCGGGTCTCGCTGATTTCGACGGATTTCTCGAGACGGGCCGCCTTCGGGAAATGGGCGGGCGTGAACGGTGTTTTGGCCAAATCGCCGTAGGCGGCCCGGACCCGGGCCTCCATATCCGCGACGTCGAAGTCCCCCACCACGGCCAGCGCCGCGTTGGCCGGGACGAAGAACTTCCTGTAAAAAGCGAGGACCTGGTCGGCCGTGACGGACCGGATGATGTCCCGGGACCCATAGATGGGCTTCTCGTAAGGGTGTCCCTTGAATACGCTCTGCTGAGCGAGGAATCCGGCGTACCTCTGAGCGTCGTCCTCGAGCATGCTGAGCTCCTCGAGGATGATCTCCTTCTCCGACGCGAGCTCCTCCGGGCTCAGTCCGAGGCTGAACAGCAACTCCCGCTGGTGGCGGAGGGCGAAATCGGCCTCGGCGGCCGGGAGGGAAATCTCGAACAGGGACAGGTCCTGATCGGTATGGGCGTTGAAGTAGGCGCCGTGGCTCCTCGCCCCGAGGCCCGCGTCACCCCCGGCGCGGGCCTCGGTCCCCCGAAACAGGATGCAGTGCTCCAGGATGTGGACGAGGCCGTTCGTCTCCGCGGTCTCGTCCTTGGAGCCCAGGTTGACGGCCGTCGCGATGTTGAGGAGCGGGACATCGCGCTTCTCGAGGAGGAAAATCCTCAGGCCGTTGTCGAGGCTGAAAAATTTGCTGACCTCAGCCGGAGAGGAAAAGAGGGGGTGGGCCGTGAGAAAAGCGGCGAGGAAAAGGAAGGAGGAGGGAAGGAGGGTCGAGTTATTTCTCGCTTTCATCCGGCCCGCCGTTCTTTGTAATGCGGATTTCGTGCCAATTTTGTTTCCTTGGGCCTGCCCCTTCATGTTAAATAATTTTACGCCGCATGTAAAATAATTCTGGGGACACACGACTTAATTCGGATCGGGTCTGAGGTCCCCGGAATTATTCCCGGGCGGATTTGTGGTAAAATAGCGGGGGTTGCGGAGCAGACCGATGAAAAATGACATCAAGGCCCGGATCATGATCGTCGACGACGAGGAGAACATCCGCAAATCACTGCGGATGATCCTCGAGTACGAGGGCTATATCGTAGTCGAGGCCTCCTCGGGAGAGGACGCGCTGGACCTGCTGGCCGTCCAGGAGATGCCCGACCTCATCCTCCTCGACATCATGCTTCCGGGGAAGGACGGACTAGGCATTCTCCAGGAGCTGCGCCGGAAGCCCTACGCCCCCGACGTCATCATGATCTCAGGCCAGGCGACCGTCAAGACGGCCGTCGAGGCGACCAAGCTAGGCGCCTTCGACTTCATGGAGAAGCCCCTGTCCCGGGACCAGGTCCTGCTCCGGATCCGGAACGCCCTGACCCAGAACCGGCTCCTCCGCGAATGCCAGGATCTCAAGCGGAAGGCCGAGAAGCGCTATGAGATCATCGGCCACCACCCCCTCATCCAGGCCCTTTGGAAGGAAGTCCAGAAAATCGCCCCGACCAACGCGACGGTCTTCCTATTCGGCGAAAGCGGGACGGGCAAGGAACTCATCGCCCGGGCCATCCACAACCAGAGCCTCCGGGCCAAGGAGCCCTTCGTCCAGGTCAACTGCGCGGCGATACCCGAGGAGCTCATCGAATCGGAGCTGTTCGGCCACGAGAAAGGGGCGTTCACCGGAGCGACCGAGAAAAAGTCGGGCAAGTTCGAGCAGGCCGACGGCGGGACCATCTTTCTCGACGAGATCGGCGACATGAGCCTTAAAACCCAGTCCAAGGTCCTCCGGGTCCTGGAGGAGGGCGAAGTCCAGAAGGTGGGTTCCAGCCGGACGAACAAGGTCGATGTCCGGGTCATCGCGGCGACCAACAAGGACCTTCGCGACGAAATCGGCCGGGGCCGCTTCCGGGAAGACCTCTTCTTCCGGCTCAACGTCGTCCCGCTCGTCTCGCCCCCGCTCCGCGAGCGCAGGGAGGACATCCCGATCTTGGCGGATTATTTCTGCCGGAACTACGCCGAGGAGAACAACGCCCGGCCCAAGCGATTCGCCGAAGAGGCCCTTGAGGCCATGATGAAATACCCCTGGAAGGGGAACGTCCGCGAGCTGCGGAACCTGGTCGAGCGGCTCATCATCATGACCGACGGCGACGTCATCCGCAAGCGAGACCTGCCCGAAACGATCACGGGCGAGCGGGCGGTGCTTCTTCCGGACGCCAAGGCCGTCAAGACGCTCCGGGAGTTCAGGGACCTGGCCGAGAAGGATTTCATCCTGGCCAAGCTCGAATCTAACGGTTGGAACGTCTCCCAGACGGCCCGGGAAATCGACACCCCTCGCAGCAACTTGTATAAGAAATTAGACCAGTACGGCATCAAAATAACGGCCGGAGTGGGAGAGGCGGAGGAAAGCCCTGACTCCGGCGGGCAGGATGGTCGCTGACGGCCAGATGCCTCCGAACAGCGCGTTTCCTTGAGGGACTTTTTAGGCTAGCTCGGTCTGGACCGGAAGCGTGAAGTAGAAGGTCGCCCCTTTCCCCTCTTCCGATTCCACCCAGATCCGGCCGCCGTGGCGCTCCACGGTCTTCTTGCAGATCGCCAGCCCGATCCCGGTTCCCTTATATTGCTCCCGGGTATGAAGCCTCTGAAAAATGCCGAAGATCCTGTCGAAATATTTCGGGTCGATCCCGATCCCATTGTCGCGGATTCCGAAGACCCATTCGGAGTCTCTTTTCTCTGCGGAGACTTGGATCTCCGGAGCGACGTCCGGCCGGCGATACTTCAAAGCGTTGCCGATGAGGTTCTGCAACAGGCGCTCGATCTGACGATCGTCCCCGCTGACGGCCGGCAGCGGGTTGTGCGTCAGCCGTGCGCCCGATTCGGCGATAGCGACCTTGAGGTTCAACAGGGCGCGCTGCAACACGGCTTCGAGCTCTATTTGGGAAAATATTTTCCCCTGGGTCGTGACGCGCGAATAGGTGAGGAGGTCGTTGATCATGGCCTGCATCCGCTGGGCCCCGTCCACGGCGAAGCCGATGAACTCCCGGCCGTCTTGATCCAGCTGGGCCTGGTAGCGCCGGGAAATAAGCAGAAGGTAGCTCGAGATCATCCGAAGAGGCTCATGGAGGTCATGAGAAGCCACATAGGCGAACTCCTCGAGCTCCCGGTTGGACCGTTTCAGCGCCTCGGTGAGCTTCTTGGCTTCCTGTTCGGTTTCTTTCTGGCGAGTGATGTCGCGTGAGATACCGAACGTCCCTACGATCTGCCCCTTTTCGTCCCTGAGGGGCATCTTGGTCGTGGACGCCCAAGTGATATGGCCGTCGGGCCAGGTTTCCTTTTCCTCGATCCCGATCAAGGGCTTTCCGGACCGGATAATCTCCTGCTCATCCTCGAACGCCTGCCGGGCATGCTCTTCCGAGAAGAAATCGAAGTCCGTCTTGCCGATGAGGTCGTTGGGATCTTCGACCCCGAAGGATTTCGCATGGGCCCGGCTGTTCCGGATGAAACGGCTGTCGACGTCTTTGAAGTAGATATGATCGGGGATCGTATCCAGGAGCGCATGGAGCAAATAGCGCTCGCGGATCATGGCCTGTTCGGCCTCCTTCTGGGCCGTGATGTCCCGGGAGATCCCGAAGGTCCCAACGATTTCTCCCTTGTCATCCTTCAGGGGCATCTTAGTCGTGGACACCCAGCTGACGTGGCCGTCGGGCCAGGTCTCTTTTTCCTCGATCCCGATCAAGGGCTTTCCGGTTCGGATGACCCTCTGCTCATCCTCGAACGCCTGCCGGGCATGCTCTTCCGAGAAGAAATCGAAGTCCGTCTTGCCGATGAGGTCGTTGGGATCTTCGACCGCGAAGGATTTCGCATGGGCCAAGCTGTTTCGGATGAAACGGCTGTCGAGGTCCTTGAAGTAGACCTTATCGGGAATCGTATCGAGGATGGCTTTCAACAGGTTGCGCTCCCGGCCCGCGTCAGCCGGGCCGCCCCCGGCGGGGCGGGGACGGTTGTCCGGACGATTCGTCCCCCTTGCGTTCGAACGCCGTGTGGTTTTGCTTTTCATGGCCGTCTTTCTCCATCCGGGCCGGGCAAGGAAAAGTCTTCAACCACGGCCCACTGCCCCGCTCGATTGGCTGTAAGATCGCCGCCTTCGGGCATTTATTAATAAAATATAATGCCGATCAGGGTGGAGAGTCAACCCTTCGACACTTATGGAAGCCATGAGTGCAGCCTTTCAGGGCGGCACCCACGAACCGTTCCCGG
Organism: Candidatus Aminicenantota bacterium; assembly: GCA_963702005.1. Classification (GTDB taxonomy): domain Bacteria; phylum Acidobacteriota; class Aminicenantia; order Aminicenantales; family JAFGBC01; genus JAFGBC01. Next base: position 2,985,305 of record OY969696.1, on the reverse strand, counting down.
TTCATGAGTACTGCAAGGCTGGGTGGCGTCGGCGAACGGGTCAATGAGAGAGATTGACAGGCCGCGCCGTAACTTGTATGAGAAATGAGGGCCGTAAGGAATTAGTATAACGGTTGGAATGGGAGAGGCGGGCGGTCCCGCCTCGGACGAGGAGGAGAGCCCCGGCTCCCCCGGGCGGGAGGGCCGCTGACGACGGAAGGCCCTTTCGGGCGTCTAATCATGTCATCTCGTCCGCGAAATTGAGTCGTATTTCGAGAGGAACAGGTCGTAGTCGCCGCCGCCATATTTCTTTTGATAGGGCTTGAGGAGGGGGAAGCCGAGACTGTTCGTGCGGCCGGCGACATAGATCTCTCCGCCCACGCCGGCGGCGATCCGGAAGCCGAAATCCGAGCCGGACCCGCCGAGAAATGTCGAAAACAGGAGGCTTTGGCCGGTTGGCGAGAATTTCGTCACGAAGGCGTCATAGTCCCCCTTTTTGATCGGCTGGCACGCGTCCTTTTTGGGAAAATTGGAGCTTCCCGTCTCCCCCGTCACAAGGACCGCCCCGTCGCGGTCCACGGCCAACCCGTTGCACCAATCCTCCCCGCTGCCGCCCAGGTAGGTCGAGAAGACAAGGCTTTGGCCGTCCGCCGCGAGTTCGGCCACGATCGCGTCCGTCGGGCCTTTGCGGGCCGGCTGGAAGGGTTTCTTCAGCGGGAAGGCGCCCTCGGTATGCCCCGCGATATAGACGGTTCCGCCCGCGCCCAGGGCGATGACCAAGACCTCGTCATAGCCCGGCCCGCCCAATAAGGTGGAAAAGACGAGGCTCTGGCCGTCCGGTGCGAATTTCGTGATGAAGAGGTCGCCCGAACCCTTATTGGCCTTCTGATAGGGATTCTTCAAGGGAAAGTCATGGCTTTCCGTGAGCCCTGCGATATAGGCGGCGCCGAAGCTGTCCACGGCGATGCCCTGGGTCCACTCGTCGAGCGTGCCGCCGATATAGGTGGAATAGACCAGGCTCTTTCCGTTCGGGGCCACCTTGCTGACGAAGCCGTCGTTAAGGCCGGAATTCTTTTCTTGGAAGGGGTTTTTCATGCGAAGGTTCGAACTCCCGCCATAGCCCGTGACATAAGCGGCGCCCTTGGCGTCGACGGCGATCGACAGGCAGGTGTCCGCTCCGTCCCCGCCCAGGTAGCTCGAATAGACGAGGCTTTTGCCGTCGGGGGCGATCTTGGCCACATAGCCGTCATGGAGTCCGCCGCCGTATTTTTTCTGGAACGCGTTCTTGACCGGAAAATTCGGAGATCCCGTCATGCCGGCGAGATAGGCTGCTCCGGCCGCGTCGACGGCGAGCCCGGGCAGCTCGAAATATTTATCGATCGCTCCGATCCCTAAAAACGCCGTATAGACAAGGGAGGTGCCGTCCGGAGAGATCTTCGTGACAAATTCGTCGCTCCTGGCCGCGGCCGATCGGGAGGGAGCGGGAAAATTGGGGCTTGAGGTATAACCGGCGATATAGATGGCGCCCTCGCCGTCGACGACCAGTCCGCCGACCGACTCGGTCAGCGACCCCCCCAGGTAGCTGGCATAGGCCATGATATAGGGGTCGATAATCAAATCAAGGGATTTATCGTAGGAACCGAGCTTGATTCCGTATTCGTTTTTTCCCGCCTTCATGAAGGCGGCCTCGACCGTCCTCCGGCGGCCCTCGATTATTTGATAGGCCACGGGCTTGCCGTGTTTGAAGCCGCCGAGCCCCGCCTCAACGACAAGGCTCCCGTCCTTTTCAATGTCCGTCCGCTGCGCGTCCTCGTAGACGAATCGGATGAGGGCCGGGTCACCGCCCGGCTTCACGACCCAGTCGTACTCGACTTCGCGCTCGACTCCGTAGATCTTAAGGTCGATCCGAGGGTAGACCCCGCGATAGACGACCGTCGAGGAGGTTGGGATGCCCGTTAGCCAGCGGCTGGGGTCGTTCCCCTCGAAATAGCTGACCCTGTATTCGGAGGGATCCGCGGCCACGACATCCGGATCGGGGTTCGTCCCGCGGAATTCAAGCCTCGAGACGCTCCTCTCGGCCGGGGCGCCGGAAGCCCGACGGCTCATGACGTCAAACACCAGGCCGTTCTTCGTCAGCCACAGAGTGTAGCGGGATGTCCTGGCATAGAACAAGGCCGGGGCGTCATAAAGTCCGCTGTTCGGGATGAAATGCAGGGGGATGCTCCCAAAATCGGGCACCGAGGAATAGGCCTGAGGGGAATCGAACGGAGGCCCTGGAGGGAAGGGAAATGATGCCGGCGCCAGGACGGCCAACGCCAAACCGAAAAAGACCATGGCTCTTTTCATGGGGCCTCCGTAGGAGATGGAAATGATGGGGATCAAATAAGAAAACGACCGAAAGCCGATAGCTTTGATATTTGCCCCCATAAAAAAAAACTAACATAGCCGGAAATAGAAGTCAATCAGCGGCACGCCGGCCGGACCTGAGGGATTATGCCCGCCATCCCGTCCGCGCTAGGAAGCCCTCAGCGGCGATTGACACGTCGTGCGGTAACCTGTATAAAGAGAATAAGAACTGGTAAGTTTTAAACGGCTGGAGTGGGCGAGGCGGTTGCTCCTTCCTCCGACTGAGGAGGAGGGGGAGGAAAGTCCGAACTCCATAGGGCAGGATGGTCGCTAACGGCGACTCCGGGCGACCGGGGGAAAGTGCCACAGAGACCAGACCGCCCCTCGCGGGCCTCCGGGCCCGGGAGGAGCAAGGGTGAAACGGCGAGGTAAGAGCTCACCGGCCTCGTGGCGACACGGGGCGCACGGCAAACCCCATCCGGAGCAAGGCCAAAGAGACCCCGTTCGAGGACGGCCCGTCCGAAGGGGTGGGTAGGCCGCAGGACCGTCCGGGCAACCGGCCGGCCAGATAAATAACCGCCCCCGTTCACGCGGGAACAGAATTCGGCTTATGTCCCCCTCCAGCCGTTTTTTTTCTTAGGGAGAAAATTCCCGTTATAAGGAGCGTCCGGAAATGAAAAATGACGGCGATCGCAGCCCCGCCGTCGTGCGGCTATTGATGCTTCTCCTGATTCTTTTAAGCTTGGGGGCCTTGGCGGGCGGCGGGGCGTTGATGGTTGCCCCTGATGGGCATTTGCTCAAGATGCCCATCAGCATGCTGAAATATTCCCCCTTCCGAAATTTTCTTATGCCGGGCGCTATTTTGTTCTCCCTAAACGGGATCTTTCCTATGGCCGTTGCCTATGCTCTATGGAAGAGGCCGCGCTGGCGTTGGCCGGAAGCGCTTAATCCGTTTAAGCGAGTTCACTGGAGTTGGGCCGCTTCGTTAGCGGCCGGCGTGATCTTGATCGTTTGGATCACGGTTGAGGTGGCGCTGCTCCGGTCAGTGGCCTTTCTTCACATTCTGTACTTTGGGTGGGGCCTTTTAATCATTGTTCTAACCGCGATTCGCGGGGTTCGACGGGATTGTGCGCTGCTGGACCCGCGCGAATGAGTTCGGGCCGATCCTGAGAATCAGCGGGCCTGGCCGCCCTTGCTTGCCCAGTCGTCCAAGGTCTGCCACTCGGAGATCATCGTGACGCCCTCGGCCCGGGCGGCCTTGAGGAACCAGTCGAGCCATTCCGCCCTCCCGGACATCCACGGCCAAGCCAGTCTCCGGTCTTGGGCCTCCTTGCGGAGGGCATCCCATTTGGCCAGGACGACATAGACGACGGGCATCTGAACGCGTCTGATACGGCTGGCGTATTCGATCGTCCCCCGGACGCTGCCCTCAGCTTCCTTCAGGATATCCCAGGACCGGACGAGAGTGTCCAGGGATAGGAACTTGGCATCGGGCGGCGAGTAGCAGCCCATGTTATCCCCGGCGGCCTGGACGGCCCCGTCGAGGAGGTCCAGGTAAGCCGAAATGCGGCCGGCCGCCCGGCCGTAATACCCCTTGATGAATTCCCCTCTTAGCTTCGAGGGGTCGAGCGTCGGGTTCCAGAGGAGCTTGGCCAGCATCCAAGCTCGAAGCTCGGCCATCTCCGACCCCCAGGATTGGTAGGCGCCCTGCTCGAAGATCCCCCGGACCTTGTTCCGGACGAAGAGCCTGATGTTCGGGCCGAGGACCCGGGTGTTGGGATGGGGTTGGATGTAGTGGGAGAAGTCGGTCGTATAGTCCCAGATAAACAGCCGGTCGGCGATCGCCGACCACCCTTTGAGGTCGTCGTAAAATGCCTTGTTGGTTTCGTCGTCGAGGGGTCTGCTGAAGGAGCATTCGATGCTGCAGAGCCGGACGATGACGTTGGGACGCGGCCGGGTGATCCTGGGCGGCTTACGGGTGTACTGATAGGCGAGGGTGTCGATCGCGACGCCGGGAAACTCCTCCTCGATGTCCGCGGCGACGGCGTTGACGAAGCGGAGGAGAAGGCCCGACGGGCTCCCTTCCTCTTCATCCACGGCCCGGCAGAGCGGGCAGGCGCAGGGATTGAAACAGTCGTTCTGCGAGACCGAGGCGATGGTGGCTTTGGGATTGAGGCGCAGCCGCTCCTTGAGGTTCCTGACCAGCTCCCGCCTCATCTCCTCGTTGGTCAGGCAGAGCTGGGCGTTCTCGCCCGTTCGCCGCCCGTTGATCTCGCCGAACCATTCGGGGTGGTCCTTGAAGTATTTCTCGGGGGGGATGAGCGGGTAGAAGGTGTGGACGAAGCCCTCGTAAATATGCCTCCCGCCGTAGAGGTCGTTTCCGCCGGAGCGAATGCCGTTGGCCTTGTTCCGGGCCGACCAGATGTCGTCGAAGGCGACGTACCAGAAGGGTTCGCGGTATTCGAGGGGCGGAGCATAGCGAACGGAGAGGGGGCCGATATTCAGCGTCGGCTTCCATGGGATATGGCTGGCCGTCGACGTCCACCAGCGACAGCCGACGACGTCTTCGAGGAACGTCTCGACGGCATAGAGCGTTCCGCGCGGGCTGCCGCCGGCGAGGATGAGATCGCCGCCGGCGGAACGGATGAGGATTTCCTCCGGCGCCAGGGACGCAGCCGCGAAGGCCGGGTCGGCGATTCGGGCTGCGCCCTCTCCCACGAGCAGCCTGGGCCTTGACGGCGGGGCGGCGCTGACGATCGCGAAGTCGCCGCCGGTCACAATGTGGAGGAAAAAAGCGATCTCCCGTGCCGCTTGAAGCTCCGTCGCGGATGCGTTTTCCGAAACAACCACCGCGGCGACGGCTCGGCCGCCCCGGGCGATGACGATCTGGGCCGCACCGGCCGTCGTCAAGATCAATACGGCGATGATCACCAGCACGAACGTTTTCACGGATCTTATCGGGACCATGATTCTCTCCTACCTGTAACCGATGATATTTCCATGCGGCTTTAAATACAAGCGCAGATACCTTCTTCGCAAGCCTCGGCCAGCCGGATAAAAAAAATTGACTGACGGGGAAGATTCGTAGTAAAAATATTTGGGGGAAGTTATGACTAAAAGCGCACTTAATCTAGTCAAGACCTTTTCGCTTGGATCCGCGGGGGAGCCGATCGTGCTCATTTTCTTCTTGACGGCGGCGCTCTCGGTTTCCACCTTTGCGGCCCAATCCCGCAAGGGTGCGGGCGGAGTCTATTTCGAGGCCTTGGGAACCGGGATCTACGGCAGCTTTAATGTGGAATACATGATGAACGAACAGGTCTGTCTTCGAGCAGGCGGGGGATTGGGCAGCCTGTTGATGATGGTTTCGTTTGTCGACCGCGGCTTCGAGGCCGGTATCGGTCCCGTTATTGTCTACAGAGATGACTACTTTTTAATGGAGAATTTTAGAGGACATCGGTTGACTTGGGGAAGTTTTTTGGGATTGCGCCTGACGACTCGAGGGGGCCTGCTGTTTCGTCTCGGCCTGACTCCTTATTATCATCCCAATGAAGGTTTCCAGATCTGGGCTGGCCTATCGGTAGGATTCACGAGGCCGAGTCGATAATTCATTGACAGGCCGCCCGGCGCTCTGTTTCGGAGGCCTTTTCGGCGACAACCACCGCGGCCAGGGCTTTTCCACCCCGGGCGATTGTGAGATGAGCGAATCCCGGCGATGCCAAGATCCTAAGAGCGGCGACAAGGAAGACGGCTTGGCCTTTTTTCATCCCAACGGATGATAGAACGAGACAGAAAGGGTTGTCAATTCAGGCCGGCGCCGTGAGAAAACTCGGGAGATTGACAGGCTCACGGGCAACCTGTATAAAAAAATAGAGCCGCGCGGCATCATAACGACGGCAGGATTAAGCCAGCATGATTCAGGGATCGAATCGATTTCCGGCGTGGGCGGCGCCGCTGGGCGGGTTGCTGATCGTTTTAATCTCGGCCGCCGCTTCCCTGGGCCTTGAGATAGATACCTTCAGCTATCCGACGGCGGCGGCGATCAGGGCCGCTTGGCAGAGCGGCCCGGGGTCGCCGCAGACCGAAATCGCGAAAAGCGGGCCCTGGGGCTCTCAGCTTCTCGGCGTGTTTCCCTGCGATTTCACCGGCTCCGATCGCGAGCGCAGCTATTGGGACCGGACCGTGTCGCTTGACCTCAGCGGCTATCAGTGCTTCGCGCTGCGCCTGTATTGTTCGAACCCGGGACCCGTGGATGTCGTGACCCTCTATTTTCACAGTCAATTCGGCTGGTACGCCGAGAGTCAGGACATCGGGGGCTCCGGCTGGAACACGCTCGTTTTCCAGAAGGGCGATTTCGCCACGGAAGATGATCCGGCCGGATGGGATCGGATCGACGCGATTCGGCTCTCGCCCTGGCGTTCGACTTCGCAAGATACCGTGATCTATGCGGACCGTCTCTGGGCCTACAGCCCGTCCGTAACGATCGTGCGAGCCCGCGGATCGGATGAGGAGGGGGATGAGTACATCCGACCTTTCCGGGAATGGCTGACCCGGTTCAAGGTCTCTTTCGGCGAGATCTCCGACGGGGATGTCGAGTCCGGCGGTCTGGCCGGTTCGCGGCTCGCTATCTTTCCCTACAACGGCGCCCTGTCCGACGGCGAGGTCGACCGCGTCCGAACCTTCATCGCCGGAGGCGGAAAGGTCTGGGCCTTCTACGACATCGATGACCGGATCACGGACCTTCTCGGCGTCGACCAGACGGATTGGACCGAGACCGAAGTCAGCGCCCTGTCATTCACGATGAGACTGCCGGGAATGCCCAAGCGCGTTTTGCAGGCGTCTTGGAATTTCATGATCGTAGCGTCCTCGCAGTCGGCCACGAAAGTCCTGGCCCGCTGGGAGGACGACAGCGGAAAAATCCTGGATTATCCCGCTTTGCTGAACGGCCCTCACGGCTCTTACATGTCGCATGTTCTGTTGACGGACGATCCGCTCGGGAAGCAGCAGATGATCCTGGCCCTGCTCATGCACGATGCGCCCGAAGTCGCCCCGGGCATCGCCCGTGGGGTCCTGGACGTCTTGGGAGAAGTCGCCCTTTATAAAAGCTTCGAGCAGGCGTATGCCGGGATCGCAAAGCTCGGCCCGGCCAGTCTCAACCCCAAGGACGTGGCAGACGCGCTCGCGGCGGCCGAGAATTCATGGACGACCGCGAAGACGGCCTTTGCCCAGAAACGTTACCCGGCCGTGCTGTCCCCGGCCTTCGCCGCGCATGAGGCTCTTGTCAAAGCCTATGCTCTCTGCCAGCGCCCGCGGACGGGGGAGTTCCGCGCCGTTTGGAATCATACGGGCACGGGCGTCTGGCCGGGCGATTGGCCGCGCTCGGCTCGGGAGTTGAAGGGGAGCGGCTTCGGCGCCGTTTTTCCAAACATGCTGGACGGCGGTCGAGCCCACTATCCGTCGAAGCTTCTTCCCCGCTCGGATGAATTCCGCCGTTATGGCGACCAGGTCGCCCAGTGTCTGGCCGCCTGCCGGTCGGCCGGGCTGGAAATGCATGTCTGGAAGGTCGACTGGAATCTTTTCTCGGCGCCGCCGTCGTTCATCCGCGAGATGAGAGCGGCCGACCGGACCCAAGTCGATGCTTACGGGAACGACGTCGATTGGCTCTGCCCTTCGAACCCCCTCAACGAAGCCCTGGAACGGGATTCGCTCCTCGAGGTCGTCAGCCATTATGACGTGGACGGCATTCATTTTGACTATATCCGCTATCCCGACGATACGACCTGCTATTGCGGAGGATGCCGGAAGCGGTTTGAAGCCTACCGTGGAAAGGCCGTTTCCGACTGGCCGATGGACTGTTATAGCGGCTCGCTCCGGCAGGAGTATCGGGACTGGCGCTGCCTGCAGATCACGCGGCTGGTCAAGGACGTCCACGATCGCGTCAAGACGATCAAGCCGGCCGTCCGGATCTCGGCCGCCGTTTTCTCGGATTATCCGGACTGCCGGGAATCGGTCGGCCAGGACTGGCTGAGCTGGGTCCGCGCGGGCTACCTCGATTTTGTCCTGCCCATGGACTATACATCGGATTCGACCGCTTTCGCCGAATCCGTCCGGCGTCAAATCCATCAGGTGGGCGGCCGGGTGCCGGTCCGTCCCGGGATCGGGGCTTCGAGCGAATCGCTTCCGGTCGACCGGGTCATCGTCCAGATTCTTGAAACGCGGAAGCAAAAAACGGGCGGTTTTATACTGTTTAACTATGATCGTTATCTTCTGGAAATTCTGTCCCTGTTGGCCCGGGGTCTCACGGCGCCCGGGAGCTTTTAGCGGCGAGACTATCGGATGAAGGAGGATCGGATGAAACGACGGACATTCGTCAAGGGCGCGGTGGCGGCTTTGCCGGCCATCGCCAAGCTCAATGTCCCCGCCTTAGGGTCCGCGCAGGAGCTGCAGCCTATCACTCTTCCCGAACCGGAGACGGACGGCGGCAAGTCCGTGCTGGCCGCCCTGAAGGACAGGAAGACGACCCGGACGATCGGCCCCGAGCCGCTGTCTCCCCAGACGCTCTCGAATCTACTCTGGGCGGCATTCGGGGTGAACCGCCCGGAGGCGGGACTCATGGGAAAGCCGGGGCGAACCGCCGCGTCCGCCAGCAACTCGCAAGAGATCGACCTCTACGTCGTCCTGCCTCAAGGGGTTTACCTCTATGAAGCGGTTCCTCACCGTCTGCTGCCCGTCGTCTCGGGCGACTTTCGGGCCAGGGCCGGCCGGCGCTCCGCCCCGAGCGCTCCCCTGAATATCTTCTATATCGTGGATACCGGCCGATACGTCGTGGGGGAAGGGCAGCCGGACCGGTCGATCGGAGATCCGGAGGTCCAGAAGTCCTATTATTTTACGGACACCGGTCTCATCGCCCAGAATGTCTATCTGTTCGCCGCCTCGCAGGGCTTGGCGGCTTGGTTCCACAACTGCGACAAGGAGAATACCCCCAAGGAATTCAAGCTGCGTCCGGAACAGCGCGTCCTGTTCGCCCAGAGCGTGGGCTATCCGGCGAAGAAGGTGGCCGAGGCGTCCCGGCGTTCTTGACCCGTTCGCTGACGCCACCCAGCCTTGCAGTACTCATGAACCGGGAACGGTTCGTGGGTGCCGCCCTGAAAGGCGGGGACGAGAAGCGACACTTTTGTACTCAGCCCTTTTGGACGGGATGGGGCTGAGTGGGCTCAGGGTTAACCCCGAACAAGCCCTGGCATTCATGCACTCATGAACCGGAAACGGTTCATGAGTACTGGCGCTCCAATGAGCATTAGTCCGTGGAGCTTCGGCCGGGGAGTCGAGGGGTTGACATCGATCCTCCCCGGCGATAGAGTAAGTCTCGCCTCGCGATCAATCTTCATGAATCAGGGCGGGCCGAAAAGCGGGAGACGAGAAAAGAACTCGAAAAGAAGACTGCCTTCAGCGCCAATAACATGATCCGGGCGGGACTTTGAGGCAACGGGCAAAGGACGTGGCCGACGTTTTCGAGGATGCCTATTACGCCTCCTCCATCCCAAAAAAAATAATGCGCTCCGTCCAGCTCGGCCTCAAATACTACCTGTGGGCCGTCCCTCGCTATTTCCGGCAGCGCCGCTCGCTGTCGCTGCCCGTGTCGGATCCGATGGTCCTGATCAATCCTTTGAGGGAGTTCCGCACGCGGACCTATGCGAATTTTCCGCCGACTCCGAATTTCCAGGCCGCCTTGGCCCGTCTGGCCGAGACCGGGGCGCGTTTTTCGATGCCTCCGATTCGCGCGGAAGCGCTCGCCGGCGCCTGGTGGCGGGCGAGATCGGCGCCGGGCGATGTGATGGAATGCGGCTCATTCTGGGGGACGACCGCCCTCCTCATAGCGTTGCTCGGCAAGATGAACGGCCTTTCCCAGAAGGTTTTAATGCTGGATACATTCGAAGGAATGCCGGCCCCCTCGCAGTATGATCCTTTTCGTTTTGAGCGCGAATTTCCGCTCGTCAAGAACCAGGTGGATATCATCCGGCAAAGGGCCGAAACGCTCGGTATCGATGACCGGGTCGAAGTGCTCCCCGGATTGTTTTCCGATACGTTCCTGAAACTGAACGCGCGCGATCTCCATTTGGCTTTTGTCCATATTGACGCTAATCTCTATCAGGGCACCTACGAGGCGTGCGAGTTTACGATCCCAAGGACGTCGGACGGGGGGATCGTGGTGTTCGATGACTACAATGGAGTCTGCGATCTGGGAGCAAGGCTGGCGATCGATCGCTATTTTTCCGGCACCCGGATGCGGCCCCTCCCGCTGGCCTCGGCCTCGGCCTACGTTCAGTTGAGAAAAGAACAAAACGCAAGCGAGGAGGCGCGTAAACCGCCATGATATTCCCATCCGGCTACTCGCCGTTGTTGGCCGTCGTGACGGGCATCCTCGAATTCCTGGGCGCCGCCTTCGCGCTGACGAGTCCCGGCCGGAAGCGGATCCTGATGCCGACGGCCCTGATCTTTCTGCTGCTGGCCGGCTATCAGTTCGCCGAAGTCGCCGTCTGCGCCGCCCCCGCCAACCTCCTCTTCACGCGCCTCGCCTATTTCGATATCAGCTGGCTGCCTCCGCTCGGCCTGTGGCTGATGGTTCAGCTCATTTCTCCCCGCCGCCGGGGACTTATCGCTCTGCCGCTTATCTGGTTCGCAGCGGCGGCCCTGATCATCGGCTGGATCTTTATCGAGCCGGGGTGCGTGACCAAGTCCGTCTGCCAGATGGTCATCGCGCGCTACTTCCACTCTCCGCCCTTCGAGATCCTGTTCGGGGCCTTCTACCAGTCCGGCCTGGCCGTCCTCATCTTCGGGACGACGGCCGGCTTGGCCGGCGAGCGGGACCCGGTCATCCGCAAGCATCTGGCCGACCTTCAGGCGGGTGTCCTGGGATTCGTTCTGCCTTCGCTGGCCGTCCGGATCCTGCTCCGGGAGCCTCAGGGCGTCCTCCCCTCCATCCAGTGCCATTTCGCCCTGGTCCTGGCCGTTTTCCTCTTCATCCTGGTCCTCCGTGAACGCAGGGTGCCGGTCCTACGGGGTGAGGGAAGTTGACCCGTTCGCCGACGCTACCCAGCCTTGCAGTACTCATACTAAGCCGGAAACGGCTTAGTATGAGTGTCGAAGGGTTGACTTGGCTCCCCGCGTGTTTTATCATCGGTCCTACAAGCCAATCGAGAAAGGGGACTAGACCGTTGAAAAAGCTTAAACTTTGGGCTAGGATCAGCGAAGCCCTGGTTCTGTTGGCCGGGCTCGCGGTCCTCTTCGGCGTCCTTTCCCTCGAGGACATCCTCAAGGGGGACACCTACCCGGAATGGACCGTCATCCGCCTCTCGTTCGTCGTCATCGTCCTCTGCCTCATCTCGACCTTCATCACGCTCTACTACCTGTTCAGGTACATCGAGCATCAGGATGAGGAGAAGGCCGACATCATGCGGACCATGATAAAGCGGGCCGCCGGGCCGGATAAGAAGGAGCCCGAACCTCAAAGCCCGCCCGCGGCCCTGCGGACGAGGACCAAGAAATTGCCGGGGAAGAGTCCCAGCTCCAGCACGGCCAAGAGACAGACAAAGAGGACGAGATAGAGGGCGGGATTCTCCAGGTCGACGGTCGTCTCGCGCTTGGGCGTCGCCATGTACATGATGACGACGATCCTTAGATAATAAAAAACGGAGACGAGCGTCGCGGCGGCCGCGATGACGACCAGCCCGACCTGGCCCTCGCGGACGGCCGCGCTGAAAACGAAAAACTTGGCCAGGAATCCGGCCGTGGGCGGAAACCCGGCCAGGGACAGCAGGAATACGGTCATACAGGCTCCGATCCAAGGATAGCGGAATCCGATCCCGGCCAGATCGTCGAGCTCGACCGGCTCCTCTCCATTGGCCCTCCGACAGAAAACCGCGAGCGTCGCGAAAGCGCCGACGTTCATGAACAGATAGGCCGCGAGGTAGAAGAGAAGGCCCGTCCCATTCCGGGCCAGGACGGCGAGGAGAAGATATCCCGAATGGGCGATGCTCGAATAGGCCAGCAGCCTTTTGAGGTTCGTCTGGCGCAGCGCGGTCAGGTTCCCGACGATCATGGTCAGGACGGCCAGTCCGGCCAGAAGCTTCATGAAGGCCGCGCCCGGCAATGTCCCGGGCGACGCGGCCAGCGCGATCCTGATCAGGACGGCCAGGCCGGCGGCTTTGGGCCCGACCGAGAAAAAGGCCGTGACCGGCGTCGGAGATCCTTCGTAGACATCGGGGGCCCAGCCGTGAAAGGGAACCAGGGCGATCTTGAAGCCGAAGCCGACGACGACAAACGCCCACCCGGCCAGAGCGAGCCAGCCCCGTTCGGTCCGGGCGATCGAGGCCAGCGAGGCGATATCCGTCGTCCGGCCCGCTCCGTAGAGGAGCGCGATCCCGAAGATCAGGAACGCGCTGGCGAAGCTTCCCAGCAGGAAATACTTGACGGCCGCTTCGTTGGACTTGGGATCGGACATCCTCAGTCCGGCCAGGGCATAGCAGGAGATGGACAGGACCTCGAGGCCGAGGAAGACGACGATAAGATCGGAGGTCGAGACCATGACCATAAGCCCGGCGAGCGCGAGGAGAAGAAGGGGATAGAAGGCTCCTTCAACCAGGGCGGGAGAGGAATGGGACTTCAGGCCGATGAGGACGATGAGGGCGCCCAGGGTCAGGATGAGCCCGAACAGAAGAATCGAGACGTTGTCGAGGCGAAGCGTCTCCCCAAAATAATGATAACCCTTGTCCCAGGACATGACCGCGAAGGCCATGGCCGCGGCGAGGGACAACAGGGACAGGCCGGCCAGGTGGCTCTTGTTCGTCCTCGTGATGAACGCGTCGGCCAGAAGCGCGATGAGCGCGCCCGACGAAACGGCGATCAAGGGGGCGGCCGCCAGAAGGGAGTTCACGGCCTGCGCGTCTCCTTTCCGCCGGCTTCGGAGGCGGCCGTCGGGAGCGCTTTGGCCGTTACGATCGGGCGGGCTGATGCGGGCGTGCGCTCCGCCGAGAGGGCGGTCGGGCCGGCTTTGAGTTTGGCCGTGAGGGCGGCGACCGACGCATCCATTTTGCTCAATAAGACGCGCGGGGCGATCCCGATCCAGACCATGACGACGACGAGCGGGACGAGGACCAGTCCTTCCCTCAAGGTGATGTCCTTGAACGAACGGACCGCGTCTTTGGTCACGGGGCCTTGCATGACGCGGCGGAACATCCAGAGGAGATAGGCGGCGGCCAGGATGACGGTCGCGACGGAGGCGATCCCCAGCCCGCGGCTGACCCGGAACACGCCGAAGAAGCAGAGGATTTCGCCGGTAAACCCGTTGAGGCCGGGAAGGCCCATCGAGGACAGCAGGCTGACGAGAAACAGGGCCGCGAAGATGGGCATGAGGCGGCCGACCCCTCCGAAGTCGTCGATGCGCCGCGTATGAGCCCGTTCGTACAGGACGCCGACGGCAAGGAACAGAGCGCCCGTGCTGATTCCGTGGTTGACCATTTGGAGAAGGGCCCCTTCCATTCCCTCGAGGCTCAGCGAAAAAGCGGCCAGCATGATCAGCCCCATGTGGCTTACGCTCGAATAAGCGACCAGGGCCTTGATGTCCTTCTGGACGAGGGCCATCAGTCCGCCGTAAATGATCCCGGCCAGGGCGAGGATGGAGAGCGCGGGAAGGAAGCGCCGGGCCGCGTCGGGGAAGAAGGGCAAGCCGAAGCGGAGGAAGCCGTAGGCACCCATCTTGAGGAGGACGGCGGCCAGGACGACCGAGCCCGCCGTGGGCGCCTCGACGTGGGCGTCGGGGAGCCAGGTATGGAAGGGGACGAGGGGCACTTTGACGGCGAAGGCCAGGCCGAAGGCCAGGAAGAGCCAGGTCTGGAGCCTCGGATTGAGGACCATCCCTTCCAGGTCGGCGATGGCAAAGGAGTAAACGCCGGTGGCCTTAGCGTGAAGGACGAACAAGACGAGGATGCCGACGAGCATGAGGAGGCTCCCGGCCATCGTGAACAGGACGAACTTGAGGGTCGCGTAGACGCGGCGGCCGCCTCCCCAGATCCCGATCAGGAAGTACATGGGGACGAGCATGGCTTCCCAGAAGACATAGAACAGAAAAAGGTTAAGGGAGACGAAGACGCCCAGAATTCCCGTCTCGAGGAGAAGCATGAAGACGAGGAATTCCTTAACGCGTTCCCCGACCGCCGAATGGGCCGAGAGGAGGGCGAGCGGAAAGATGAAGGCGGTGAGGAGGATGAGAGTCAGGCTGATCCCGTCGACGCCGACGTTGTAGTGGATGCCGTAGCCGAGCCAAGCCTTCTTCTCGACGAACTGGTAGGCGCCGGACATCCCGTCGAAGCGGATAAAGATGACGACGGCCAGGGCGAAGACGGAGAGGCTCACCGCCAGGGCCGTCGTTCTGAGCAGTCCCTTGGCGCGGCCGGGGAGGAGGATAATGAGGATCGCTCCCGCGAGCGGGGCGAAGGTCAGCAGGCTCAACAGCGGTATCATGGTCAGAATAGAAAGACGGCCAGGGCCGCGGCGGCCCCGGCCAGAATGAGCAAGGCATAATCCCTGAGGAATCCCGATTGAAGGACCGAAACGGTCCGGCCCAGGAATTCCGCGGCCGAAGCCGCCCCGTTCACGGCCCCGTCGACGACCTTGAGGTCGAAATGCTCGTAAACGGCCCGGGCGCCTTGAAGGAGCGGGCGGACGATGACGGCGTCCACAGCCTCGTCGGCATAATAGCGGCGGGCCAGGAGGCGGTAGGGGCCGGAGAGCTTGTGAGCCAAACGGACCGGCAGCGCTTGATTTTTTTGGTAAAAGATATAGGCGATGCCGATTCCCGCCGCGGCCGCGAGCACGGAGCCGGACATCAAGAGCCATTCCGCCCCGGCCGTGAGACGAGCTCCTTCGGAGGCGGGGAGAACCGACCCGAGGAATCGGCCGAGAAGATCGGCGTTTTTTCCGAAAACGGCCGGCAACGCTATATATCCTGCGACGGCCGAGAGAAAAGCCAAGGCGGCCATGGGAACGGTCATTGAGGCGGGAGATTCATGGATGTGACTCCGGCTTTGCCCGGGGAGCCGTGACTCTCCCCAGAAAACGAGAAAGTAGAGCCTGAATATGTAGAAGGAGGTGAGGCAAGCAGCGAAGACGCCCAAGGCCCAGATCCCGTATCGGCCGCTTGCGTAGGCCGAGGTCAGGATGGCGTCCTTGGAGAAGAACCCCGACAGGAAGGGGACTCCGGCGATGACCAGGGTTCCGACCAGGAAGACAAAATGGGTCTTGGGGAGATCCCGGCGCAAGCCGCCCATGCGCCGCAGGTCCGCCTGGCCAGCCAGGGCGTGCATGACGCTGCCGGCGCCGAGAAAGAGGAGGCTTTTAAAGAACGCATGGGTGCAAAGATGGAATAGTCCGGAAGCGTAGGCGCCGACGCCGCAGCCGATGAACATATATCCGATCTGGGAGATCGTCGAATAGGCCAGGACCTTCTTGATGTTGTTCTCAACAAGCGCCATGGACGCAGCGTAGACCGCGGTCAGGCCGCCGATGACGGCCACGACCAGGGAGGCCGTCTCGGAGAAGGAGTAGAGGACGTGGAGGCGGGCGACAAGATAGACGCCGGCCGTAACCATGGTCGCCGCGTGAATAAGGGCGCTGACCGGGGTCGGACCTTCCATGGCGTCGGGCAGCCAGAGATAGAGCGGAATCTGAGCCGATTTGCCCGTGGCTCCGGCGAAGAGGAGAAGGGCGATCAGGGTTGCCAAGCCCGGGGCCAGGACTCCGCCGGCGACGGCCTTTTCGACGGCCTCGAATTCGCCGCTCCCGACGGTGACGAGGAGGAAGAGGATTCCGATGATGAAGCCCGCGTCGCCGATCCGGTTGACGAGGAAAGCCTTGTGGCCGGCCTTGGCCGCGGCGTCCCGCTCGAACCAAAACCCGATCAGGAGGTAGGAGCAGAGGCCGACGCCTTCCCAGCCCACGAACATCAGGACGAGGTTGGAGGCCGTGACCAGAATGAGCATGGCGAACACGAACAGGTTGAGGAGCCCGAAGTAGCGCGCATAGCTCGGATCGCCGGCCATGTAGCCCGTCGAGTAGACGTGAATCAGGAAACCGACGCCGCTGACGACGAGAATCATGAGCAGGCTGAGGCTGTCGAGCCTGAGAGAGACCGAGACGTCGAACGCCCCGGCCCGGATCCAGCTGAAGAACGTTTCGATCCGGCCCCCGTCCGGTAATCCGGCCTGGAGACTTCGGATTAAGATCAAGCCGCCGAGCAGGAATGAGGCCAGGACGGCCCCGCAGGCTTGAAGTCCGATCCAGACGCGGGGGAGCTTTTTCCCGGCCAGGATGAGGACGAGGGCGCTCGCCGCGGGGATGACTAAAATGAGGGCCAAGGCGCTCATCCCATCAGCCTTTCATCAGCCGGATGTCGTCGCTCCGGACCGTCTTTTTCCTGCGGAAGACGAGGAGGATGATGGACAGACCGAGGGCGGCCTCGGCCGCGGCCACGGTGATGATGAAGAAGACTATGACTTGGCCGGAGAGGTCGCGGGAGGCCGCGGCGAAGCCCACGAAGGCAAGGCCCGCGGCGTTGAGCATGACTTCGATGGACATGAATTGGCTCAGGAGGTCTTTTTTTATCAGGAAGCCTACGGCGCCGAGCCCGAACAGGACGAGGCTCAAAGCGAGGACCCAAGCCAGGGGAATCACGGAGAGTCCTTTTTCCGGGATAGGACGACGGCGCCCGCCAGAGCCGCCAGGATCAGGAGAGATGCGAGCTCGAACGGATAAAGGTATTTCGAGAACAGGAGGCGGGCGATCTCGGCCGGCGAAGACGACCAGGCCTGGGCTTCGCCCAGCCGGACAAGCGTACCGCGAGCCGCCCAGAAGATTTCAACAAGGAGGGAGACCGAAAGAATGATCGCCGCCGGGAGGAACCAGGCCCTCGGTTCGGAACGAAGGTTCCGGCGCGGGTCGATCATCATGACGACGAAGATGAACAGGACCATGATGGCCCCGGCATAGATCAGGATCTGGACGGCGGCCAGAAAGGGCGCGTCGAGCAATCCGAAGATGCCGCCCAGGGCGGCGAAAGCCAAGACGAGAAAAAGGGCGGCGTAGGTCTGGCGGCGGCTCAGGAGCATAGCCAGGACGGCGCCGACGCTTGTCAGGGCGAGAAGCAGGAAGAGGATCGAAGTCATATCAGGTGGAGTCATTATAGAAAGGGCGTTAAAGCCTTGTCAAGGAATTGGAAGGGGATGGCAAGAAAGCTTTTGACAAGAGGTCCGGTTTTGATATAATAAACTCGGCACCGCGGGGTAGAGCAGCCTGGTAGCTCGTCGGGCTCATAACCCGGAGGTCGCTGGTTCAAATCCAGCCCCCGCTACCATCCGACACACCGTATTTCCCCCCATAAAGGAGGCTTCGGCCTCTCTTAGCCCGAGATCCGGAGAGGGATGCTCGGATTCCGGCTTTCAATCTTTATCCGGTTGCTACGACTAAATCCGTGAAAACAAATGGGCTCCCTCTGTCTGAACAAAAGCAGATCGCCGAGGGCGACGCCTCATAACGGGTCCGGCGTCAAGGTCCTGATCGTCGAGGACGAGGTTATCATCGCCTCGGACATCACAAAAATACTGACCAAGCTCGGGCACACCGTTTTGGGGATCGTGACCTCGGGGGAGCAATCGATCAGGGAAGCCGGGAAGGTCCGTCCGGATGTCATCCTGATGGATATCAGGCTGAAAGGTAAGATCGACGGCGTCCGCGCCGCCCGGACGATCCAGGCTCGTTTCCGGATCCCGGTCGTTTACCTGACGGCTTTCAGCGATCCTGAAACCATGGACAGGGCGTGGACCACGAAGCCCTTGGCCTTTATCCAGAAGCCGTTCGAAGTGCAGGAGCTCGAGAGCGTCCTCGCGGGCCTGAATCATAAACGTCCCTCCGCTTAGCGCGCGCCCCCGGAATTGGGCTATAATGGCGGCGCGCCCATGGAATTTCTAAGTATCCTCAACGACGTTCTGGGTCCCGTCATGCGCGGGCCGTCGAGCTCGCACACGGCGGGGTCCTATCACATCGGGCGGATGGCCCGCTCCCTTTTAGGGGCGGCTCCGGAGTCGGCGGCCTTCAGCTTCGACCCCCTTGGTTCTTACGCCCGGACCTTTCGCGAGCAGGGCGCCGACAGAGCGTTTGCGGCGGGCCTGTTGGGCTGGGAGATTACGGACGTTCGTTTCCTCGACGCCCTCGGCAAGGCCGAGCACGCCGGACTCTCCGTCGAATTCCGGACCGAGAAGCTCGAGGGGGCCGATCACCCCAACACAGTCTGCATCGTTCTTCGTTCGAGGGACGGCCGAGGATTGGCGGCGACGGCCAAATCCACCGGCGGCGGGGGCGTCGTTATC
Source organism: Candidatus Aminicenantota bacterium (assembly GCA_963702005.1). Taxonomy (GTDB): domain Bacteria; phylum Acidobacteriota; class Aminicenantia; order Aminicenantales; family JAFGBC01; genus JAFGBC01. The sequence continues at coordinate 2,966,565 of OY969696.1, read as the reverse complement.
AGCGAGGTCGACGGCTATCCCGCCTCTTTGAATGGAAAGTCCTTCGACCTTCTCGTCAGCGCCGATCCGGGCTCGGCCTCAGGAATCGAGGAAAGCATCCTCGTTTCAAGCGGCCGCGTCGAAACCGTCAGGTCGCCGGGACGAGGAGGGGTTCAGCTGACTTTCAAGAACAACAAGCCTTTCGATGAAACGTTTGTGAATCAGTTGAGATCGCTCTCCGGCGTCCGTGCCGTCCGGACGGTCGCTCCGCTCTTCTTCGTTAAGAGGGGAGAGGCCCTGTTCTCCGATGCGGCCGGGATGGCCGATTGCGCCGAGCGGAACGGGTGGTCCTTGGGCGAGACGGCCCTGGCCTACGAATCGCGTCTCCTCGGTTTTAACGAAGACCGAATTCTGGCCGAAATCCTGGCCCGCTACGAGATCATGAAGGCGGCGGTCGCCAGCGGGCTCGATGACGACAACGTCCGGATGAGACTTCTCGGGCCGGCGGCCCGTGGAATCCTCGAGGCCGAAGCCGCGGGCCGGCTGGCCATAGGAGGGCCGCACGCGCGGGCGGCGGCCCGGGCCATGGCCGCCCTCCACGCTTCGAATTCGGGCGGCGTCGTCTGCGCCGCGCCGACCGGAGCCTCGTCGGGGGTTATCCCCGGGGCGCTACTGACCCTGGCCGAAGAAAAATCCCTATCCGCTCGGAGCGTCGCGTTATCCCTCATGGCGGCGGGCGCGATCGGCCTCGTCGTTTCGCAACGGGCGACTTTCGCGGCGGAAATAGCCGGTTGCCAGGTCGAGATCGGAGCGGCCGGGGCCATGGCCGCCGCCGCGGTCGTCGAGGCCGCCGGCGGGAGCGTTCGCAGCGCCCTGGACGCGGCCGCGATCTCCTTCCAGAATACGATGGGCTCGGTTTGCGACCTGGTCCAAGGCTTCTGCGAAATCCCCTGTCATACCAGGAACGCCGCCGCGGCCTCGGCGGCTTTCGGCGCGGCCGATCTCGTCCTGGGCGGCTACGCCAATCCCATCCCGCTCGACGAAACCGTGGACGCCGTTTTCGCGACGGGCCTCCTGCTGCCCTGCGAGCTCCGCTGCACGGCCCGCGGCGGCATCGCGCTCGCGCCCTCGGCCCGGAGCCTGTCGGTCCGGACCAAACGAGCGAAGGGACGGCCATGACCTCCCGCCAAAGACTTCTTACGGCCCTCGACAGGGGCAAGCCGGACCGTCTGCCTGTGACCGTCCATCAGTGGCAGCCCTACCATCTCGCCGCTTACCTCGGGGGGATCGGCGAGCTCGAAGCCTTTGTCAAGTTCGGACTGGACGCGCAGGTCCAGTACTCCGAAAACGCGGGCCGCTCCAAGGAGGAAGCGCTCGTTTCCGTCACCTCGACCGGGGAATGGCGGATCGAAGCCGATGTCCTGAGCCGAGAACTCGAGCGCCGGATCGTCCGCTACACGGTCACGACGCCCGAAGGTCGACTGACCTGGAAGACTGAGGGGAATCTCCAAACGACCTGGATAACCGAATATCTTGTCAAAAGAGACGAGGACATCGAGCTCGTCGGCAAGTACATGCCCGTGCCCAAGTGCGATCTCAAGGCCGTCGCCGCGCTCTCGGAATCCGTCGGCGACGCCGGCATCGTCCGCGGCTACGTCTGGGGAGATCAGGCTGGCTGCTGGCAGCACGCCTGCTGTCTGGCCGACGCCAACGACCTGATCCTGGCCACCTTCGACAAGCCGGATTGGGTCCACCGCTTTCTGGGCATCCTTCTCGAAAAAAAGCTCCGCTTCGTCGAGTCCATGAAAGGCGCCCGCTTCGACCTGGTCGAGACGGGCGGGGGAGCGGCTTCCTCGACCCTGATCTCGCCCGCCCTCCATGCCGCTTTTTGCCTGCCCTACGATCGCAGACTCCACGAGGCGCTGCGCGGGCTGGGATTCAGGATCGTCTACCATACCTGCGGCGGGACGCTCGGGATCGAAGAGCACATCGTCGCCAACGGCTGCGACGCCTCGGAGACGCTCGCGCCGCCGTCGATCGGAGGCAACCAGGAACCCTGGCAGTTCGCCGCCAAGGTCCGGGGTCGGCTCGCGCTCATCGGAGGCCTGGATCAAAACCAGGTCTTGAACGACGGCGCTCCCGACCTCATCCGTTTCAAGGTCCGGGAGCTGTTCGAGAAGGTCGGCGGAGACGGCGGCTATATTCTGTCCCTCTCGGACCACTTCTTCGATACGCCGCCCGAAAAACTCGCGATCTACGCCGCGGCCGGACGGTCCTGCGTCTATGGGCTTTGACCCGTTCGCCGACGCTACCCAGCCTTGCAGTAATCATACTAAGCCGAAAACGGCTTAGTATGGGTGTCGAAGGGTTGACTCAGGCCGCTTGATTTCTCAGATCGTTACGCCCTTTTTGAGGATGATGTTCGCGTACTTGGCCGTTTCGCCGGTCATGACCACGGCGTAGGCTCTCCGCGCCTTCTCGTAAAATTCCCGGCGGCCGATCCTCGCGATAGGCGGCGTTCTCGGCGCGTGCCTGTCGACGGCATCCCGGAAAGACTTTTCAACGGCCGGGTCGAGGGTGTCGCGGGGTTCGGGCGCCATCATGGTCAGCGGGTCCTTCACATAGTCGTCTAGGACGAACAGGGGCAGGATGGCGTCGAGCAGGTCGGCGATCCGGAGGCCGTCGGCCCGAATGACCCTGGGATTCGAGCTCTCGCCGGGGAAGTGAGCATCGGCTAAAACGATTTCATCCCCGTGTCCCATGCGGCTCAGGACGGCTAGAAGGTCCGGGCTCAGCAAAGGAGAGATTCCCTTAAGCATGAAAATACCTCCACCGGTATTTATATTTCGCAGCAAAATTATATATTTTTAGAAATGGATTGTCTTGACTTAGTTTGGTGAATCTTATAATCTCAAAATTCTTATGATATCTAATATCGGAGGACAAATGAGGGAACATGAAGCTAAAACCCTTGTTATTTGACAAGGTCAATGATATCTGATATATTACATAACAAGGATTTGGAGGAGTTAGTATGAACTCGGGAGGAAAGAAGCCGCTCCTGAATATCAAGTCCCTGAAAGAGCAGGTCTACGAATATATCCGAGAGGAGATGCACAAAGGCCATCTCTTGCCCGGTTCCGTGATCAACATGGACGAGACGTCCCGCATGCTGGGTGTCAGCAAGACACCTCTCCGGGACGCCCTGCTGCAGCTCGAGATGGAGAGTTTCGTCACCATCCTTCCCCGGCGCGGCGTCATCGTCAATCCGTTGGGGTTCAAGGATATCAAGAATTATTATGAAATCATAGGCGCCCTGGAAGCGACCGCCCTGCTCCTGTCGCGCGATAACCTGAAGGACGCCGCCATCAAGAGCATGGAAAAGCTCTGCGATGGCATGCGCAAGGCCTTGGCCGAAGACAACTTCGATCTTTACTACGACCGCAACCTCAAGTTTCATAACAGCTACCTCGGCGCCTGCGGCAACGAATCCCTCGTCAAGATCATCAACAATCTTAAGAAGCGGCTCTATGATTTTCCCCGGCCCGAGAGCTGGGTCAAGGAATGGGAGGAGGCGTCCTGCGGCGAGCACGAAAACTTGCTCGATCACCTCCGCCAGGGCCGCTTCGAAGACGCTGCCCGGTTCATCCGCGACGTCCATTGGTCCTATCGGACCCAAGAGCGGTTCATCGTCCGCTACTACCCCGGGGCGGCCGGCGCCGGCGGCCGAAAAACCCCGGCCAAGGACACATGAGCGAAGGCATCGTCTTCGATATCAAGAAATACGCCCTGCACGACGGACCGGGCATCCGGACGGCCGTATTCCTCAAGGGCTGCCCTCTGCACTGTCTCTGGTGCCATAATCCGGAGGGCCAGGGTCCCGGCGCCGAGCTTGTCGTCCGCCCCGATCGCTGCCTGCGCGATTGCCGGGAGTGCTTGTTGGGCTGCCCCCAGAAAGCCATCCGCAAGCTGGACGGGCGGCCCCGCGTCGATCCCGACAAGTGCCAGGCCTGCGGGACCTGCGCCGAGATCTGCCCGACTCAGGCCATCGAAATCGCGGGTCACCGGATGTCCGCCCTGGAGGTCGTGGACGAAGTCGCCAAGGACGCCGTTTTCCACGAGGAATCGCGGGGGGGCGTCACCTTCTCGGGCGGGGAGCCGCTGGCCCAGCCCGAGTTCCTCGAGGAGATGCTGAGGGAATGCCGGACGCGCGGGATCCATGCGACCGTCGACACCTGCGGGTTCGTTCCCCCCGACACTCTCATGCGGGTCCGGGCCCTCAGCGACCTGTTTCTGTTCGACCTCAAGGTCATGGACCCCAAGAAACACGCCCGGCTGACCGGGGAATCCAACGCCCTCATACTGGAAAACCTCAAGCGGCTGGCCCGCTCCGGGGCCGTGATCATAGTCCGCATCCCCCTCATACCGGGCGTCAACGACGACGACGACAACATCCGCCGGACGGCCGAGTTCCTCCGTTCCCTCGACTCGGTCCGCCGGATCAGTCTGCTGCCCTACCACCGCCTCGGCCAGGATAAGCGCCGCCGGCTCATCCGAGCCCGCGAAGGGCGGGACTTCCCGGTCCCATCCGCCGCGGTCCTCCAACGGGTCAAGGCCCGGCTCGAGTCGTACGGATTCGAAGTCCGATCGGGAGAATGATCCATGAACGAACGTATCAAAAGATTGCGCGAAGAAAGCTTGAGGGCGAAGCCGTTCCTGAGCCCGGAACGGGCCCTGCTCATGACCGAATTCTACGAAAGCCATCGTTCGGCCACCCTGTCCGTCCCCCTGAAGCGGGCCCTAGCCTTTAAATACCTCTGCGAGCGCCGGGCGATCGCCATCGGCGACGGGGAACTCATCGTCGGAGAGCGAGGGCCCGGCCCCAAGGCGACGCCCACCTTTCCCGAGATCAACGTCCATAGTCTCCAGGACCTCGACATCCTGAATACGCGGGAGAAGATCCCCTACAAGGTCAGCCCCGAGACCCGCAAGATCTACAAGGAGCGGATCATTCCCTTCTGGAAGGGCCAGACCGTCCGCGAAAAGATCCTGGACGAGATGACTCCGGAGTGGAGGGACGCCTACGATGCGGGCGTTTTTACGGAATTCATGGAGCAGCGGGCGCCCGGGCACACCGTCCTTGACGACAAGATTTATCGCAAGGGATTCCTCGACTTCAAACAGGACATCGCGCGCAGCCTGGCCGGGCTCGATTTCGCCCGGGACCCCGAGGCCCTTCGCAAAGAAGAGGAGCTCCAGGCCATGGCCGTGGCCGCCGACGCCCTGATCAGGCTCGCCGAGCGCTACGCGGAGAAAGCCCGGGCCTTGGCCCTTAAAGAGAAGGATCCGCGTCGTAAGAAAGAGCTCAACCGGATCGCCGAGGTCTGTAGCCGCGTTCCCGCCCAGCCGCCCCGCGATTTCTGGGAGGCCCTCCAGGCCTACTGGTTCGTCCACCTGGGGGTCATCAGCGAGCTCAACACCTGGGATTCCTTCAACCCCGGCAAGCTCGACCAGCATTTGGCGCCCTTCTATCGGAAGGGGATCGAGAACGGCGCTCTGACCCAGGACCAGGCCCGCGAGCTCGTCCAGGCTTTCTGGATCAAGTTCAACAACCAGCCCGCCCCGCCCAAGGTCGGAGTCACCGCCGAAGAAAGCGCGACGTACACGGACTTCTGCCAGATCAATTTCGGCGGCCTGACTCCCCAGGGCGAGGACGCGGTCGGCGACATGACCTACCTGCTCCTCGATGTCGTCGAAGAAATGAGGCTCCTCCAGCCGAGCGCCTCGGTCCAGATCAGCAAGCGCAGCCCGGACCGATTCCTCAAGCGGGCCATCCAGATCGTCAAGACCGGATTCGGCCAGCCCTCCTTCTTCAACGCCGATCTCATCGTCGAGGAGCTCCTTCGCCAGGGCAAGACCCTGGAGGACGCCCGGAGGGGCGGATCGAGCGGCTGCGTCGAGGTCGGGGTCTTCGGCCGCGAAAACTACAACCTGACCGGCTACTTCAACCTGGCCAAGGTCTTCGAGATCACGCTCGCCAACGGCGTCGATCCCCGGACGGGAAAGACGATCGGCCTCCGGACCGGAGACGCGGCCGCGTTCGCTTCCTTCGATGAGCTGTTCGAGGCTTACGCCGCCCAAGTCCGGCATTTCATCGACGTCAAGATCCGGGGGAACTCCGTCATCGAACGGATCTACGCCGAATACCTCCCGACGCCCTTCCTGTCCCTTCTCATCGACGACTGCATCGCCCGGGGCCGCGACTACCATGACGGGGGCGCCCGCTACAACACGTCCTACATTCAGGGCGTCGGGCTGGGGACGATCACGGACTCCCTGACGGCCCTCAAATTCGGCGTCTACGACAAAAAGAAGGTTCCGCTCAAGGACCTTCTCCAGGCCCTCCGCCGCAACTTCGAAGGCCGGGAAGGCCTCCGCCAGTATCTCCTCAACAAGACGCCCCGCTACGGGAACGACGACGACTATGCCGACGGCATCATGAAGCGCGTCTTCGAGCTTTACTACGACGCGATCAACGGCCGCCCCAACACGAGGGGAGGCCAGTACCGGATTAACCTGCTGCCGACGACGGTCCACGTCTATTTCGGAAAGGTCACCGGCGCGACCCCGGACGGCCGGAAGGCCGGCGAGCCGTTCTCGGAGGGCGTCTCTCCCGTTCAGGGCGCCGACCGGCACGGCCCAACCGCCGTCATCAAGTCGGTGTCCAAGATGGATCACGTCCGAACCGGGGGGACGCTCCTCAACCAGAAATTCACGCCCCAGGTCCTCAGCGACGATTCGGGCGTCGAGAAGCTCCTCCACCTCATCCGGTCCTACTTCAAGCTCGACGGCCATCACATCCAGTTCAACATCGTGACGGCGGCCGTCCTGCGCGAGGCCCAGAAGCATCCGGATAAATACCGCGACCTCATCGTCCGGGTCGCCGGCTACAGCGACTATTTCGTCGACCTGGGCAAGGCCCTCCAGGATGAAATCATCCGGAGAACGGAGCACGAGTCCCTTTAGGCGGGGAGAAGGCCCATTGCCTTCCTCCCGGTCCTTTGGTATATCTATCCGCGAACCGTAACCTTCGCGCGTCGAGGAGGCCCGCATGTTTGACGCCCGCATCTACAGCGAACGCCGGAAACGGCTCAGGACCCAGCTCGGCTCCGGCCTCGTCTTGTTCCCCGGGAACGACGAGAGCCCCATGAACTATCCCGCCAACACCTACCATTTCCGGCAGGACAGCTCCTTTCTCTATTTCTTCGGACTCGACCAGCCCGGGCTGGCCGGACTCGTCGATATCGACGGCGACAAGGAGATCGTCTTCGGCGACGATATCGGCCTCGAGGATGTCATCTGGATGGGCCATCTGCCGACCGTCAAGGACAGGGCGGCCCTGGCCGGCGTCGGGACGGCCCGGCCCCTGGCCAAGCTCGAGGCGGCGCTCAAGCAGGCCAAGGCCAAGCGGCGGAAGATCCATTTTCTTCCTCCCTACCGGGCCGAGGCCGCCCGCAAGCTCGGCGGCTGGCTGGGCATTCCGGCCAGGGACGTCAAAGCCAAGGCCTCGGAGGCGCTGCGCCGGGCCGTCATCGCCCAGAGGTCGGTCAAGATTCAGGAGGAGATCGACGAGATCGAAAAAGCCCTGGACGTTTCCCACGAGATGTACCGGGCGGCCATGGCCATGACTCGGCCGGGAATCCACGAGTATGAGATCATGGGCCGGATCGAGGGGATCGCGCTCGGCCGCGGCTGCCGGACGGCCTTTCCTTCGATCGTGACCATCAACGGCCAGGTCCTCCACAATCACGGCTACGGCAACGTCCTGGCCGAGGGGCGGCTCCTCATCGACGATTCGGGCGCCGAATCGCCGCGCGGCTACGCCTCGGATATCACCCGGACGATCCCGGTCAGCGGACGATTCACGCCCCGGCAGCGGGAGATCTACGAGATCGTCCTGCGGGCCCAGGAAACGGCCATCCGGGCCATCCGGCCCGGCCTTAAGTACCGGGAGGTCCACCTCGAAGCGGCCCGCGTCATCGCCGCCGGGCTTAAGGATCTGGGCTTGATGAAAGGCGACGCCGCGGCCGCCGTCCAGGCCGGAGCCCACGCGCTGTTCTTCCCCCACGGCCTCGGGCACATGATGGGGCTCGACGTCCACGACATGGAGGACATCGGCGAAGCGCTGGTCGGCTACACCGAAAAACTCAAGCGGAGCGGCCAGTTCGGGTTGGCCTATCTCCGGCTGGCCCGGGAGCCTGAGCCCGGCTTCGTGGTGACGGTCGAGCCCGGCATCTACTTCATCCCGCCCCTGATCGATAAGTGGAGAAAGGCCGGCAAGTTCGCCGATTTCATCGATTACGATAAAGCCGGGACTTACCGGGACTTCGGCGGCGTCCGGATCGAGGATAACGTCCTGGTCACGGCCGACGGCCGCCGCGTCCTGGGCAAACCCATTCCCAAGACGGTCGCGGACGTGGAGGCGGCGACGGGGACCGGAGCCTAAAAACCGACGCCCCAGCCGACGCCGATCCTGAGCCCTCCGATTTCGAGGGTGCGGTTGGCGACGGCGACTTCGCAGCTGCTGTAGTTCAGAAAAAGATCGACCGAAAACAGGGCATTGCTGCAGGAGCGGCCCGTGCAGGGGGGGATGACTATGCCGGTCTGGAGGCAGTACCCGAGGCCGGATTGGCTGGATTCGACGCCGGCCGCTTTCTCGGTGTAAGTGCAATAGACGGCGCCCGCCCCGAAGTAAGGGGTTCCCAGAAACGGCACGGGGAGCTTCAGCTTGAGTCCGGCATCGATCGGAGTCAGCGAGATCCTCGAGCCGGCGCTGAGGTGGTTCTGCTGGGGGTGATACATCGCGCCCAGCCAGAGGTCCAGGTAGTTCGAAAGGCTGATGTTGATTTCGCCGCCGTAGCCCAGCGATGTTCCGTAGTCGGCTTTGAGGGGATTCGTGGACGGCCGGAATTGGGCGAATTTTCCGATGAGGCGGGAGGGCGCGGCCGCTTGAGCGGCCGAGGCCGCGGCCAGAACGAGGATGAGCGCAACGGCTCTCTTCATGATCGAAAACCTTTGTCCCTTTTTTTAGATTAGACGAGACCGGCTGCCCCGTCAATAACCGGCCCCGATGAGCGGAGGGGGGATTTTCTACGCCATCCTTCTCACCGTTTGCGGCTAATCGCGGCCGACCCTGAAGCTCCACGGACTGGTGTCCGCGGGATCCCGCGAAGGGGACAAGCCTCGCTAGTCCCCGGAGCGGTTTTTCACGGCCAATTCACGATAAAGCGACCAGATCTTCAAGCGGAGGGGATTGAAGCGGATGGGAAGCTGGACTAAGATATCCGCATGAGGATCGCGCTCATCCAGCGGCGGGCTTCCCGGGACAAGACCGCCAACCTGGAGCGGGGGGTCAGGGCTTTCGAAAAGGCCGTCGGCTCCGGCGCCCAGATCATCGTTTTTCCCGAGCTCGCCTTCCTCCCTTTCCTGCCCCGGCGCCGCGCGACGGCCACGGCCCTCGCCCAGGCGGAACCCGTCCCCGGGCCTACCACGGACCGTTTCTCGTCCCTGGCCGCTCGGGCCGGCGTCGTGGTCGTCCTCAACCTCTTCGAACGACGGAAGGGCCGGACCTATGATTCTTCCCCGGTCATCGATGGCGACGGACGGCTCCTCGGCGTCACCCGCATGGTCCACATCATGGACGGGCCCGGCTTTCGCGAGCGGGGATACTATGCGCCCGCCGAGGACACGGACCTCGTCTTCGCGACGCGGGCCGGCCGCGTCGGCGTCTGTATCTGCTATGACCGGCATTTCCCCGAATACATGCGGGGGCTGGCCCTGGCCGGCGCCGAGATCGTCGTCATCCCTCAAGCGGGCACTTGGAACGAATGGCCCAAGGGCCTTTTCGAAGCCGAGGTCAGAGTCGCCGCCTTCCAGAACGGGTATTTCGCCGCCCTGGCCAATCGGGTGGGGAAGGAGGGCGCGCTCCAGTTCGCGGGCGAGTCCTTCATCGCTGGCCCGGACGGCGCCCTGGTCAAGCGCGCTCCGCGCGGGCGGGAGGCCATCCTGGTCGCGGACTGCGACATGGCCGAGCTCCGCCGCTCCCCCGCCCGCCGGCATTTCCTCCCCGATCGTCGGCCCGAATTCTACAAGCGCCTCAGGATCGGCGACTGAGATCATGGTCAGCTGGTTCCTTCTCAACCTCAAGCCCAAAAAAGAGTTCCAGGTCGAGCGTCTCTTCCAGCAGGCTTCGTTTGATTTCTACCTTCCGCGCTGCAGGGAAGGGGAGAGAGTTCGGGCTTTCTTCCCCGGCTACGCGTTCCTCCGCTTCGACCATCCCCGCCAGTACAAGCTCGTCCACTACACGCGGGGGGTCAAAAAAATCGTCGGGAATGATGCCGGACCGGTCTCGCTCCCGGATGCCGTCATCGAGGAGCTGCGCGCCCGCGAAGTCGAAGGCTTCATCGAAGTTCGGACGTTCCGGGATAAGCCCGCGCCGGGCGATGAGATCGAGGTCAGCGAAGGGCCGCTCAAGGGCCTCCGGGGCGTCTTCAACCGCGAGCTCAGCGGCCATGATCGCGTCCTCATCCTCCTCAATTATGTATCTTACCAGGGGCGTCTCCAAATCGAGAAAGCCCGGATCCGCAAGGTCGAAGGGAGCTGAGTCGGGCGGCGTTGACAAGGGCGGCGAATTTGTCTAAAGTGCAGGCCATGAACGTTCCCTCCTTGGACCTGAAGGCTCAATACCGGGCCATCAAGGATGAGATCGACCGCAAGGTCCTCGAAGTCATCGCCGGCCAGGGGTTCATCCTCGGTCCCGAGGTCGAGGCCCTGGAAAAAGAGGTCGCCGCCTACAGCGGCGCGCGCTTCGCCGTGGGCGTCTCCTCCGGCTCCGACGGCCAGATCGTCTCGCTGATGGCCCTCGGGATCGGCCGGGGGGACGCCGTCGTCACGACGCCCTTCACCTTCTTCGCCACGGCCGGCGCGATCGCCCGTCTCGGGGCCAGGCCCGTCTTCTGCGATATCGACGAGGCGACTTACAACCTCGACCCGGCCCGCCTCGAAGACGTCCTGGGCGGGCGGGCCGAGCCTGCGTCCCCGGAAAAGGTCAAGGCCGTTGTTCCCATCCATCTCTACGGCCAATGCGCGGATATGGACCGCATCCTGGAGATCGCCGGCCGCCGCGGCCTGTCCGTGATCGAGGACGCCGCCCAGGCCATCGGGACCGAATATCCCTCGTCCCGGGGCGTCAAAAAGGCGGGCGCCATCGGGCGCTGCGGGTTCTTCTCCTTTTACCCGACCAAAAACCTGGGCGGGTACGGGGACGGCGGCATGGTCCTGACCGACGACGAACCGCTCGCGGCCAGGCTCAGGACCCTCCGGGTCCACGGCGAACGGGAACGCTACACCTACGACGAGATGGGGGGAAATTTCCGACTCGACGCGATCCAGGCGGCCGTCCTTCGCGTCAAGCTCGGGCACCTCGACCGCTGGCAGGAGGCGCGCCGCGAGAAGGCCGCCGCCTACGACCGCGCTTTCGAGGAGGAGGGGCTCGTCGCGGACGGCTCGATCGCGATTCCTAAAGCCGTCTATCGCGGCTCGGGAGTCAAGAATTTCCACACTTATCATCAGTACGTCGTCCGGGCCCGGAAGCGCGACGAGCTCAAGGAGTTTCTGCGGACGAAGGGCGTCGGCTCCACGGTCTATTATCCGCTGCCGCTCCACCTTCAGAAGTGCTTCGCCGGCCTCGGCTACCGGGAGGGCGATTTCCCGCGCGCCGAGAAGGCCGCCCGTGAAGTCCTGGCGCTTCCCCTCTATCCCGAGCTGACTCGAGACCAGCAGGGTTACGTGGTTTCGACGGTGAAGGAGTTTTACGGCCGGGCCTAAGACGAGTGGTCGCCGGAGGAGAGTTTTGGCCCGTCAAAAGCGAAACGGCCCGCCCTGAACAGGGCGGTGCAGGCTTCCACGACATCGGAGTCATAGAGCTTGTCCTTGTTGTGGTCGATCTCCTCCAGCGCCTTGGCGACGCCGGGCGCGGGCCGGTAGGGGCGATGCGAGGACATGGCTTCGACGACGTCGGCGACGCTCAGGATGCGGGCTTCGAGCAGGATCTCCCGTCCCTTGACCCGGTTGGGATAGCCCGATCCGTCGAGCCGTTCGTGGTGCTGCCAGATGATCTGGGCGATCGGCCAGGGGAATTCGATCGACCTCAGAATCTCATAGCCGGCCTGGGCGTGGGTCTGGATCAGGGCAAACTCGACGGGGGTCAGGCGGCCGGGCTTGCTGAGGATTTCGGCGGGGACGTGAATCTTTCCGATGTCGTGGATTTCCCCGGCCAGACGGATCCCTTCGACCTGGTCGTTGTGAAGCCCCATCTCCTTGGCGATGGCGGAAGAAAGCTGAGCGACACGGCGCTGATGGCCGGCCGTGTAGGGGTCCCGCATTTCGGTCATCTGCGAGATGGCCCGGACGATACCGGATAGGCTCTTCTTGATCTGTTCCCAGCTCCGCTGGAGCTCGTACTCGGTCTTCTGGCGCTGGCTGATGTCGCGGAAGACGAATACGTATCCCGCTTTTTGGCCGCTCATGTCCAGGATGGGCGACGTCTGCGATTCGATGGTGTATTGCCGGCCGTCCCCGCTCGTCAGGAGGGCCTCGCTCTGCGAGGAGGTCCCCAGCTCCGGAGAGATCCGGACGACGCTCTCGATGGATTGACCGGCCCCCTCGGCCAGGGGGCGTCCCGTCAAGACCTCGGCCAGCGTGTTCATGAAAGTCACCCGGCCGGCGGCGTCGACGGCGATGACGCCGTCGACGATCGAACGGAGGATGGTCGCCAGCCATTTTTCGCGATCACGGAGGGTGCGGTCCATCCGGGCCTTATAGGTCATCATTTCGATGGCCGTCTTGATGTCCCGCTCGTCGAAGGGCTTGAGGATGTAGCCGAACGGCTCGGTGACCTTGGCCCGGGCCAGAGTCGTATCGTCGGCGTAAGCCGTCAGATAGATGACGGGGATCCTGAAGCGCTCCTGGATGAGTCCGGCCGTGGCGATTCCGTCCAGGGCGCCCTTCAGGACGATATCGATCAGGACCAGGTCGGGGCCGGTTTCCTCGACCCTGCGAAGAGCGTCCTGGCCGGTCGTGACGATATCAACGACCCGGTGGCCGATGTGTTTCAGGATGTTGCTGATATCTTTGGCGACGAGTTTTTCATCCTCGACGACAAGAATATTGATGGACGGCACGTTCCTTTCCTTCCCGCTCCCCAAAAATTATATCAGAAAGGGGAGGGGCTGCCAACCTGAACGGTCTTCAACGCCCCCGGGGGGGCCGACGGCCTGGTCCGATTGACCCGTTCGCCGACGCTACCCCGCCCTGAAAGGCGGGGCTTAAAATCGGAGCCCCGCCTTTCAAAGCGGGGACGATAAGCGCGGCTCAGGGTTAACCCTGGCCAAGCCCAGCCTTGCAGCACTCATACTAAGCCGGAAACGGCTTAGTATGAGTGTCGAGGGTTTGACACGCCCCCCTCCCTTCCGCTATAAAGGGCTGAGACTCGAGACGAGGAAATCCAGGGAGGACGCCGTGATGGACGCAGGAAGACGAATCTATTCCGTGAGCCTCGGTCTGGCCTTGCTGGCGACGGCGTCGTCCGCCGGAATTCGCGGCTGGGGCGTCCGTCTGACCGGCGGCTGGCTGTCCGTCAACGGAGGCGATTTCAGCCGGGGGCTCCTGGGCTTGAACGATCTCCTCAAAGCCGAAGCCGACCTTGTCGCCGGATCTTTGCGCCGCCCGGCCGCCGGATTCGACATCCTGGCCGAGGTCGAAGCGGAGCTTTCTCCCCGTTTCAGCCTGGCCCTCGGCATCGGCTACCTCCGGGCCCAAAAGTCGAGCGGAATCGATTACAACTACTGGATCGTCCAGTCCACGGAAAATGTCAGGCCCGTCTTGAGCGCGGTGCCTTTGACGCTGACGGCGGCCTACCGCCTTCCGGTTTGGGGACGCGTGTCCGCCCACGCCGACGGCGGCGTCGCGCTCTACTTTGCCAGGCTCCGCTGGGAGCGGGATTATACGATCCGCTCCCTCTGGATCACGGACAAAGGGACGGAGACCTGGCGGGCATCCGGGACCTGCCTCGGGCTCCAGGGTCGCCTCGGTCTCGATTTCGCGCTCGGCAAGGGCCTTTCGATCGTCCTCGACGGGGGAGGCCGCTGGGCCCGCTTCTCCGGCCCGTGCGGCCCCTGGACCTTGAAGGGATCGGAGAGTCTGAACGGCGATTATTCCGAGTCGGGAACGAAAACCCTCTGGCGCTATGACTACACGCTCGAAGGCAAAAATTATCCGCTCTGGACCCTGGCCGACGCCGAACCCCACCCCGCCCGGTCGTCGAACGTCAAGCCGGCCCGGATCGACCTCTCGGGATTCTTTATCCGGACCGGCCTCCGCTTATCCTTCTGACCCGCCCTACTTCGTCAGCTTGAGCCGTCCGATCCCGAACTGATTGTCCTTGCCCGCCGTCCCCAGGTCCAGGGCGCGCCCCTGGAGGATGGTGTTGATCTGGCTGAGGCTGTAGGGGAGCTTCCCCTTGAGCAGGGCGAAGGCCCCCGCGACGTGGGGCGTCGAGGACGATGTTCCGCTGAAAGCCTCGGTCCCATAGGACGCGGTCGATACCCTTGTCGGAGCGCAGAAATCCGGCTTGATCCTGTTATCGTTGGTCGGACCGCGCGAGCTATAAGTTGCGTAAGAGTCGTCACTAAAGTCCGTGGCGCCGACCGTAACGCACTCGGCCGAATCGGCCGGGCTGCTCAGGCTCCCCCCGGGGACGTTGTATTCGATGGCCTTGGTGTTCCCCATCGTGAACAGGTCGAACTTGCAGGCCCGGGTCGCGCTCTTTTTCTTGATGGCGATCCCCCAGCGGGTCGACGAGTAGCTGTACCAATAGCCGACGGATTCGGTCGGCCAGTCGCCCCCGTTCTGGACGTTGACGGATTTGTCGACGTACTTCCAGCTCGAACCGGTCCAGATGTAAAGGTAGAGGTCGTAGTCCTGGTTGGAGCCTGAGTAGTTCGTCCCGTCCCAGGTCCCGAAGTCGTCCCAGCTCAGCCAGGCGGCCACATAATAGAGGGCCGGGACGTACCAGTCGAGGATCTCGTCGGCGCCGGAGAAGTTGTGCAAGTTGTCGTGGTCGCCGTCCTTGAAGGTTCCTTCCCAATGGTCCAGAGCGTAGTTCCCGGATGCGCCTACCCAGATGATCCCGGCCTGGGACGCCTTCTTGACATCTTCATTGATCGGGCCGGTCCCTTTCCCGTCTCCGGCGTTCGTCCAGCCGACCGAGTAGGAGATGACGTTGACCTTGGCTTCGTTGATGAGCCAGTCGACGGCATTGTGGTGCTCAACTTCGGTGTTGAAGTTGACGAGGTAGAGCTTGGCGTCGGGGGCCATGTCATGGACGATCTCGGCGCAGGCCGCTCCATGGACGGTCCCGCTCTCGATCTTGCCGTCCGAACGGAACGAGTGGACGGTGACGTCGCTGGGGAGCTCGCCTTCGCTGATACGGCTCTGGTAGCCGTCGAAGCCTATATCAAGGATGCAGACCTTGACCTCTCCCGAGGTCCGGTAGGGATTGACCGACTGCCATGTGTCGGCGCCCGTCTTGGCAACGCCCTCGCTGGTCACGGTCACCGCCAGCGGCCTGGGTTTGAGGGGGAGCCTGAGGAGCTCAATGTCGGGGAGGTCGGCGATCGCGGCCAAGCCGTTGATCGGGACCAAACACTGGACGAGCTCCCGGTACGATGTTTCGACGCGCCCGCCCAGGCGAAGGATGCCGGCTTGGAGCCGGGTCGTTAAGAACTCGCCGGCTATCGGATCGTGCCTCCGTCCGACGGCGACGGCGCGGATGAGGTCCCCTTCCATATCGATCATGCGTCTCTGGCCGATGAAGTCCTTGGCGCCGGACAGGCCTTTGGTCAAGTAGAGGTTGTAGACCCGGTTCAGCGCGCCGTCCAGCTTGGGATGGACCGGCGCGGCGTTGTCGGCCAGGGGCGGAAGGTTGGCAATCCGCCAGCCGTCCTGGACCCGGGCTTTCAAGGGGAGGAACGCCGTCAGGGCCGCCGCGCAGGCGATAACAACCAAGAGAACCCGCTTATTTCTTTTGATGATGTTCGTCATGGGAATTGCTCCTTTTAATCTCAAAAGAAATACTTGAGGCCGAGTCCGAAGATGAACGGCTTCAGCTTCAGGTCTTTCAAATCGCCGCTGGCCTCGGTCGCGCTGACGGTCTCTTTCAGGCTCCAGCTTCCCTTGAAGGTCGACATGCAGTATTTGACCACGGCGCTCAGGGCCAGCTTGGGGGTGAAAAAGTAGTCCAGGCCGGCGCCGAAGTGGAAGCCGACGCTGTTTTCGACCTTTTCGCTGATGACAAACCCCAGGCCCTCCCAATCGTTTTTGACGCCGGAGTCGAGGGTATAGCTGTTGAGGAAATAACCGCCTCCGGCCAGGACATAGGGCATCATCTTAGGACCGAGCGGGAAGCGGGCGATCAGGCTGAGCTGGACGGGCATAACGCTGAGTTTCCCCTTACTCAAAGCCGTTTCCCGGTCCGCCTCGGCCGGCTCGTCGACCGTGCTTTGAAAGCGCAGGCCCGCGATTTCGATCCCGAAGTTGGACGAGAACATGAAAGTGAAGTTTCCTCCGTAGGCGAGGCCTCCGCCGTATCCGGAGGGCATGGCATAGCCGGCCATCAACCCGATTCCGGTCCCTGAAGGAGAGGTCTCGTAACCGGCCGCGGCGGCCTCGGGCTTGGGAGCCTCCTCGGCCGCTTCTTTTTCAGGGGCTTCTTGCTCGGCCGCCTCCTTTTCGACGGCCTGTTCCTGGACGGCTTCGGGTTGTTCCTGGACCTGTTCCTCGGCGGCCTGTTGAACGACCTCGACGGTGTTGGCGTGGATGTAGCCCGAGAGAATCTTGCCGCTTTCGTCGGCGACCGCGATCTCGTAGAAATCGCCCTTCTTGGCGCTCGCTTCGAGCAGCGTCCCGGCCTTGAGTTGCGTCACGACCGGGGCGTTGAGGTTGGGCTCGGTGCGGACGTTGGCCAATTGAACTTTGACCTTGATCAGGATGACATCGGAAGCGCTGGCGACCGCGCAAAGAACGAGGACGGCCAGAAAGACATATAGAATTTTTTTCATTCCTCCTCCTCTTGATCAAATTCCCCGAAGGAAAGAATCCTCCGTGATAGCTATATTATTTTTAAAGCCGCCTGAATGTCAACCCCTCGACACCCCGGCCATCAGGCGGGGGCTTGTATAGGGGTAACCCTGAGCCTCGGCGAACGGGTCAACCCGGACGCCCGAGGCCTCCCCCTCCCGGCGTTTCGATCCGGAGGAGGTCGCCGGCTTTGACCTGGATGTTGGTCTTGGACCGAAGTGGAATGGCCCGGCCGCCCGAAATGAGCGTATTCCGGCCCGGCGCCCCCGGCGTCCCGCCCCGGAGGCCGTAGGGCCGAAAGCGCCTCCGGTCCGAGAGGATCGTCACCCGGCAGGGGACGAGGAATTCGTATTCGCGGACGATCCCCTCGCCGCCCCGCCGTCGTCCGCGGCCGCCCGAGCCCCGGCGCAGTCCGTAACGGCGGATGCGGATCGGGAGATAAGCCTCGAGGGCCTCGATCGGCGTGTTGAGGGAGTTCGTCATATGAGTGTGAACTCCGTCCAGGCCGTCCCGCTCGACGCTCGCCCCCATCCCGCCGCCGATCGTCTCATAGTAGGCGAAAGGCGTTCCCCGAATCGGGTCGCGGCCGCCGAAGGCGACATTGTTCATGGTCCCCGAGCTGGCGGCCGGGATGCGGTCCGGGACGGCCTTGGCCAGGGCGCCCAGCAGGACGTCCACGATCCGCTGCGAAGTCTCGACGTTCCCGCCGGCCGTGGCCGCCGGAAAGACGGCGTTGACGACCGAGCCGAGCGGGGCCTTGATGCGGAGCGGACTCATCAGTCCGGTGTTGAAGGGAATGTCCTCCTCGACCAGCGATCGGAAGACGTAGAGGACCGCCGACATCGTGACGGCGAAGTTTGCGTTGACGCCCCCCGTGACCTGCGGCGAGGACCCCGTGAAATCGACGATGGCGCGGCCTCCGCGGATCGTGACGGCGACCCGGATGGCGATCGGCCGCCCCCCGACCCCGTCGTCGTCGAGGCGGTCCCTGAACGTATAGGTGCCCTCCGGGATCCCGCGGAGCGTTTTGCGCAGAACGCGCTCGGTGTATGTTCTGATGAGGCCGGTCGTGCGGCGGAGCTTGGCCAGTCCATACTTGACGACCGTCTCCTCGACGCGCCGTTTTCCCTTCTCGTTGGCCGCCATCTGGGCCAGGAGGTCCCCCCTGCGCTCCTCGGGCGTCCGGACGTTGGCGAGGATGAGGCCGAGGACGTCCTCGTCGACCCGGCCCCGTTTGACGAGCTTGAGGGGCGGGATGATCAGGCCCTCCTGGAATATTTCGACGGCGAGGGGCATCGAGCCTGGGGTCATCCCCCCCACGTCGGAATGATGGGCGCGGTTAGCGACGAAGAAGCGGGGCCGGCCGGCCACGAACACGGGGGAAACGCAGGTGATGTCGGGAAGATGAGTCCCGCCCCGGTAGGGATCGTTGAGGACGACGAGGTCGCCCTCCTCGAACCGGGCGGCCTTGAGCGCCGCCTGGACCGAAAGCGGCATCGCCCCCAGATGGACCGGGATGTGGGACCCCTGGGCGAAGGTCTCGCCCCGTTCGTCGAACAGGGCGCAGGAGAAATCCTTGCGTTCCTTGATGTTGGGCGAGAGGGCCGTTCGGCCCAGGACGGCGGCCATCTCTTCCGAGATCGACACGAAAATGTTCTTGAAGAGCTCGAGCTCGATCGGATCGATCCGTTCCATGCCGCTAAAATCCTTTGTCGATGACGAGATTCCCCAGGCCGTCGACCCGGCCCCGGTAGCCGGGCGGGATGAAACTGGTCGACTCGGGGTCGATGACCAGGGCCGGACCGTCGACCCGGTTTCCGGAACGGAGGAGGCCGCGGCTGTAGACCGCGCCGTCCCAGGAACGTTTTCCGTGGACGATGGGCTGCCGCTTGCGCAGCGCCCGTTTCGACGAGGCGGGACCCTCGGGCTCGCGTCTCCAGCGGGGCCGGGGGCTGGGGACGACGGCCTTGAGACGGAGCGCCACGACCTCGACGTCCTTTGAGGGGTGGTCATAGGAGTAGAGGCGGCGATGCTCGTTCCTGAAATCCTCCGCGATCCGCGCGGCGTCCCAGGCGTCCGGCCGCCAGGGGACGGTGATCTCATAGGATTGGCCCAGGGTGCGCATATCCAGGAAGACAAAAAAGCGGACCTCGCTCTCGCGAAACCCGTCCTCACGCATATCTCCAAGGGCGTTGCGTTCGAGCTCGTCGAGGAGTCGCTTCATCCGGCGCCGGGGAAGCTCCGCGAGGGGGGCGAGCAGCGACCGGGAATAGTCCTTGATGGCGTCCGCGAGAAGAAGGCCCTGCGCCGACAGCACTCCCGCCTGGCGGGGCACGATGACGCGCGGCATCCGAAGGTGGGCGGCCATCTCGGCGGCGTGCATCCCGCCCGCCCCGCCGAAGGAGAACAGGGCGAAACGGCGCGGGTCGTGCCCCCGCTCGATCGAGATGACCCGGATGGCCTTTTCCATGTTGGCGTTGGCGATGTCGATGATCCCCAGGGCCGTCTCGATCAGGGTTTTTTCCATCCGTCGGGCGAGCCGGGCGACGGCGCGGCGGCTCCGCTCGGAATCGATCCTCATCGCGCCGCCCAGAAAGAAGTCCGGGTCGAGGCGGCCGCAGACGAGGTTGGCGTCCGTGACGGTCGGAAGGTCGCCCCGGCCGTAGCAGGCCGGGCCGGGGTCCGCGCCGGCGCTCTCCGGGCCGACCCGGAGCGAGCCGCCGCCGTCGAGGGAGGCGATGGACCCCCCGCCGGCGCCCACGGTGTGGATATCGATCATCGGGATGCGGACGGGGAAATCGCCGACGGTGTTTTCCTGGGTCCGGCGGATCCGGCCGTCGATGAGAGAGACGTCGGTCGATGTCCCGCCCATATCGAAGCTGACGAGGTCGGGTATCCCGGCGCTTCGGCCGATCGCCGCGGCGGCTACGACGCCTCCGGCGGGTCCGGACAAGGCCGTCCTGATCGGCTCGCGCCGGGCCTTGGCCGTCGAGATCGTGCCCTCGTTGGACTGCATGATGCGGAGGTTCGCCCCCCTCGTTCCGGTCTCGAGCGAGGCGAGGTATCTGTCGAGGACGGGCATCAGGTAGGCATTGACGGCCGTGGCGGCTGTCCGCTCGTACTCGCGGTGCTCGGGGAGGAGCCGGCTCGAGACGGAGAGAAGCAGCCCGCGGCCTTCGAGTACGGCGGCGGCGGCTTTCTCGTTGGCCGGGTTCGCATAGGAATGAAGGAAAGAAAGGGCGACGGCTTCGACCCCGGCCGCCTTGAGTTTTTTCGCGATGCGATCAAGCTCTCGGCGCTCGGGCCTCTTCTCCACGGCGCCCGTCGGCGCCGTCCGCTCCGCCAGGCCTAGACAGAGAGAGCGGGGGAGGAGGGGCCGGCGATCCTCGCCCCTCAGGCTGTAGAGGCGCTTGCGGACCTGGCGGCCGATAGCCAGGATGTCCTCGAACCCTCGCGTCGTGACCAGGGCGATCCGGCCGCCCTTGCGCTCGAGGAGGGCGTTGGTGGCCACGGTCGTGCCGTGGATGATCTCGACCGGAGCATCCCCCTCCAGAAATTCGCGAATGCCCTCCAGGATGGCCAGCGACGGGTTTCGGGGAGTGGACGGAAGCTTCTTGACGGCGAGGCGGCCGTCCCTGTCTATGGCGAAATCGGTAAAGGTCCCCCCGGTGTCGACGCCGATCCTTACGGTCCGCATCCCCGAGCCCGGGCCCTAATGGCAGGTGCTGCAGGACTTCGAGGAGCAGGTCGCGCAGCCCTTGGCCGAGGACGATAAAGAGACGGCCTTCTCGGCTCCGTGGATCCCAAACGTGGAAAAGAGTTTTTGGATGTCGGGACAGCCGCAGGCCGCGCAGCGGACCTCGCCCTCCCGGCCGATCCGGACCAAGCGCTCGAAGCGCCTCCCGCAGGCGCGGCAGAGGAATTCGTAGAGGGGCATTACTTGACCGCGACGGCCTCGATCTCGACCTTGACGTCCTTGGGAAGTCGGGCGACCTGGACGGCGGCCCGGGCCGGGTAGGGGGGCTTGAAGAATTCGCCGTAGACGGCATTCATCCTGGTGAAGTCGTTCATGTCCTGGAGGAAGACGGTCGCCTTGACGACCTTGTGGAGGGACGTCCCGGCCGCCTCGAGGACGGCCGTCAGGTTCTTGATGACGCGTCGGGTCTGGTCCTCGATCGTGCCCGTGTTGAGCTCGCCCGTGGCCGGGTCGATCGGTATCTGCCCCGAGGCGAAAACGAATCCGTTGGCGACGATGGCCTGTGAATAGGGGCCGATGGCCTTGGGCGCTTTGTCGGTCTTGATCTCTTCTTGCATCGGATTACTCCTTGCGGAACGGGCCAGGAGCTTTGTCTTAAGAATGGCGAGGCCGCTCAGGAAGGCCAATGCCTTTCTCCGCTTCATGGCGCGCGCTCCTTGACGCTCAGACAACGACTTGGACCTTGACCGGGCGGCTCTCCAGCCTGCGGCCTCCGTCGCTGGCCGTGACCTTAATTGTATATGAACCGGGCCGCAGATTCCAGAAAAAGGAGAGGGCCGTCCCGGTCCGAGCGGCGCGCCGGCCGTTGATCCACCATTCGACCTCGCTCAGCGCCGCAGCCGACGGGCTGCCGGCCCGGACCGTGACGGTCTGGTAATCCCGCTTGAGGACGGGGTCGAGCTTGAAGATGTCGCCGTCCTGGGGGAATACGACCCTGAGGTCGGCGACGCTTCCGGCCGGAACGGATGGGGACGCGGCATCGGCTCTCACTCTGAATGAGGCGCCACCGTGCGCGGAACAGAGCCGATGCGGCTCGGTTCCTTCGATGAAGATCTCTTCCATGGTCCCGGGACAGGCCGCGGTGGGGAGCTCGCCCGAGACCGGACAGATCCTTTTACGGACGAGTCCGGCAGGCTCCGCGAAGACGGGCGCCGGTTCCGCGGCATGGAGGAGGAGCATGATGTCGCGGAAGAGCGGCCCGCAGCCCGCGACGCCCGACACCCCGTGCATGGGGCTGCCGTCGAAATTTCCGACCCAGACGCCGACCGTGAACGAAGGCGTATAGCCGACCGCCCAGTTGTCACGGAAGTCCTTCGAGGTCCCGGTCTTGACGGCGGCCGGAAAAGGAAGATTGAGGGGGGAACGGCGGCCGAAGGCCGGGACGCGGGCGTCATGGTCGGAGAGGATGTGCGTGATGATAAAAACGGGCAAGGACGCCAGGACGGAAACCGGGCGTTCCGGCCGCGATTCGGAGAAGGAACGGCCGGTCCGGTCGAGGAGGGCGAGGACGCCGCGCTCTCCCCGGTACCGCCCGCCGCGAGCCAGGGCCGCGTAGGCGCGCGCCAGCTCGAGGAGCGTTACCTCGCCGTTCCCGAGCGTCAGTCCGACGCTGTAGAAACCGGGGCCCTGGTCCAGGCTGTCAAAGCCGAGCGACTTGAGGCGCCGGTAGAGGAGGTCGGGACCTACGGATTGGAGGACCGAGACGGCAGGTATGTTGTAGGAGCAGGCGAGAGCGGTCCGGAGGCGGACGCGGCCGTGGTACGTCCCGTCGAAATTCCGGGGCCGGAAGAATCCGCCCGGCGTCTCGAACTCCAGGGCGGCGTCCTCGATGAGCGTCGCGGCCGTCATACCCCGTTCGAGCGCCAGGGCGTAGGTGAACGGCTTGAGGGTGGAACCGGGCTGGCGCAGGGCAAGGACGCCGTTGACCTGTCCGTCGTGCCGATCGTCCCAGTAGTCGCTGGAGCCCGCCCAGGCGAGGATGTCACCCGTTTGGTTGTCGATGACGACGGCGGCGCCGTTCGAGGCCCCGCGCGACTCGAGCGCATGGATCTGACCCCGCAGGAGTTTTTCGACCTTGGTCTGGAGGACGAGGTCGAGGGTCGTCCGGACCGTCTTGGCTTCGCGCCGGACCCGGTCCGGGAGCGCGGCCAGGACATGGTCGCAGAAATGAGGGGCGCGCCAAGCTTCCGGCCCGGCACGGACAAGAAGGGGCTCGCGCCGGGCCCTGTCCCGTTCCTCCCTCGAAATGAGCCCGAGTCCGGCCATATCGTCGAGGAGACGCTCCTGGCGGGCCTTGACCTCGGCGGGGCGACGGAACGGATCGAGGGCGGCCGGAGAGCGGGGGATGACGGCGAGCAAGGCCGATTCGGCCGGGCTGAGGTCGGAGGCGGGCTTATCGAAGTAGAGACGCGCCGCGGCCTCCGCGCCGTACGCCTGGTTTCCATAGCAGATGCGGTTGAGGTATTGAAGGAGAATCGCCTCCTTCGAAAGCGTGTTTTCGAGCCGGAGGGCGAGCCAGGCCTCCTTGAGCTTGACCGGGACGCTCCTCCGGCCGCGGACGAGATTCCGGACAAGCTGCTGCGTGATCGTCGATGCGCCCGAAACGACGCGGCCGTAGCGGGTGTTCTGGACGAGAGCACGGAGCATGGAGAGAGGCGCGATTCCCCGATGAATGAAGAAGCCGCGGTCCTCGGCGGCCACGGTCGCTTTGAGGAGAAAGGGGGAGATGTCCTTGCCGCCCAGCCAGCGGCAGCGTCCGCCTTCGTCGGACAGGACCTCGCGGAGAAGGAGGCCGTTCCGGTCTTCGATGCGCAGGGACACGACCGGGGCGGGGTCGAGGCGGCCTTTGGGAAAGGGGAGGTAGACGGAGGCGAGGACGAGGGCCGGCGTCGCCACGGCGGCCAGGGCAATGATCTTTTTCGAGCGTCGCATGACCCGATTATTTCACGATGCGGACCTCCGACTCTCCGCTCCGGCCGAACACCTCGGGCGCGTACATCTCCACGGCCTTGGTCCCGGGCATCCGGAATGTCCCGAAGCTCAGGGCCCGGGCCAAGTAACGATGGCGGTGGACGCCGGCCGGCAGCCAGTCGGCGAAGAGAAGGACGCGGTCGTCGCGCAGCTCGATGTGGTTGAAGGCGAACCAAGGGCTCGCTACGTCTTCCTCGCCGCCTTCCTCGAGCCGCCGCTGGTCCTCCTCGCTTTCGGTCAGGAAGGTCCGGTTGACGGCTTCGAGCCCGCCCGGGAGCGGATCGTCGATGACTATGTAGTGAGCTTCCTGGGGAAGCGCGACCTCCACCGTGACCAGGACGAGCGTCCCGCCCGGGATATCCGTCAGCGGCTTGCCGTCGAGCCTCCGGATGGACTTGGCGACGGCCATCCCTTCTTCGCGGGGCGAGGACGGGGTCGCCGGGGTGTAGGTCATCCGGACGCCGTAGTGGACGGGGCCGCCGCCTTCATTGTGAACCTCGAGGCCGAGGGTTTTTCCCTTGGGAAATTCGGAGAGCGGATAGGACGCGGCGGCCGCGGACGTCCGCCGTCCTTCGAACGAGCCTTCGAGGATTGTTTTTCCGGCGAGGCGGATCTTGAAGAGGACGGCCGACGCCGTCGATTCAAACCGCCGAGCGTAATCGTTGAGGGCGTAGAAAAGATAGAAGTTGTCCTGAGTCGAGATCCGCGAGCTCATCTTGGCCTTCTCGACCAGCCAGCGGGCGACGGGAGCGGCTAGCGGATGGGTCCGGCCGGTCTCGAGAAGGCTCTGGAGGATGAGGGCCGTCGTCCGCGTCGTTGATGTATAGATCCAGGCGCCGCCGCGGCCCTCCTCGTCCTCGAAATGGGCTTGGGAGGGAGTCAGCTTGACCCTATTCATGAGGTCCCGGACCAGCGCCTCCTGGGAGGACCAGGCGCCCCGTCCGCGATAGAGGGCTTTGAGGAGGAGCGTCTTCCCGAAGGTCGAGAGGCGGGCTTGGTCGTTGAAGAGCTTTTCGGCGTAGGCCGGCTCGGGCTGTCCGAGAAGGGCGAGGTCGTAAAGGGCGAAGGCCTGGATCGTGTTCCAGACCATGGCATCGAAATAATAATGCTCGGGGTCGAACTTCTGGCGGAGGAGCCTCTTGAGATAATCGCGGACGCGGTCGAGCCCTTGGCCGTCGATCTCGTATCCGGACTCGCGGGCTTCCAGGAGTCCGAAGGCCGCGTAGCAGGAGACGAACGGAGAGGACCGCCGGGATTCCGGCCAGAGCCCGAACCCGCCGTCGTCCTTCTGGTAGCGGACGAACTCCTTGAGATGGCCGCGGACGTGGTCGCGGATGCCGTCGGCGTCGAGCTTGGAGAGCCCGTAGTCCTTGATGAGCGGGCCCGCGACGAGGTAGGGGAGGATCGAGGACAAGCGCTGTTCGAGGCAAAGATAGGGGTAATTCGTCAGATAGTCCACGCACCCGGCGAGACCGGACAGGACCGTTCCCGAGGCCTGGACGTCGAGACGGCTTTCCGGTCCGGCCGCGAAGTCGGGGATCGCGATTTTCTGCTCGGCGGTTTGGGCCGCTTCGTCGAACAGGGCCACGGTCTCCGGGGCGCGCGGCGGCTTGAGGGGGAGGACGGCCTCGAGCCCATCGCTCGCAGCGCCCATTTGAGCCCGGAAACCGAACACGGCCTTGCCGGCCGTTCGGGCTTCGAAGCGGTAGAGGATTTCCTGCGATCCGCCGCTCGGGATGGAGGTTTTCTGGACGGCTTTTTTGTCGACGAGGACGATTCCCTCGGCCTGGACCTCGACGGTCGCTTCGCCGGCTTGACCCGTCATGTTGTGGACGACGACGCCTCCCTGGAACGAGTCTCCGACGCGGACGAACCGCGGCAGGGCGGCCTGGAGAAGGAGGGGCTTGGCGACCTTGACGTCCGTCTCGGCACGGCCGAACGTCGAGTCGCGTGTCTGGGCGATGGCCATGAGTCGGAAGGTCGTTAGGTTGTCGGGGAGGGTAAACTCGGCCCGGGCTTCGCCATTAGCATCGGTCGTGATCGATGGGTTCCAGTAGGCCGTGGACCGGAAGTCGCCCCGGAGTTCGACTTCATTCAGCGGCAGCGCGGCCTTTTCGGCCTGTTCCCCGCCGCCGCCGGGCTCCTCGCCCTTCTCGCCGTAGGCGCGCTGGCCGACGACGTGGAGGCGGATCTCGGAGGTTTGAACCGAGAGGGGCTTGTCGCCGTAGAACTCGTCGAAGGGGTCGGGGACCCGATAGCCGATGAGGTTGAGGACGCCGGCGTCGGCGGCGATGAGGGTCAGCGAGGCCGGGGCGGGAAGCCCGTCATTCGTCCGGACCTTGAGGCGGACCTCGACTTTGTCTCGGGGCTTGTAGGCCGTCTTATCGGGAACGAGCTCGACCTTGAGCCGTTTCTCGGCCGGGTTGATCTCGAGCGTCGCATAGCCGATCTTGAAGGAGGGCTTGCCGAGGTCCTGGTTTTCCGACGCGGCCGAATCGGAGGTCCGTCCCTGGACGAGGAGGACCGAGACGTAGACGTTGGGAATGTAGGAGGGCTTGATCGGAATTTCAATCTCGGCCGTGCTGCCCTTGATCTCGAGGACCTTGCTTTCGAGGATGAGCTCCCGCTCCACGGTCACCAAGGCCTTGGCCCGTTCGTAGGGCGATTTGACGAGGATGCGGGCCGTGGCGCCCGGGTCGTAAGACGTCCGGTCGGGCACGATGTCGATGGCGTCGTCGTCGGTCCTCTCCCAGGGCACATAGTCCGCGCCCGTGACGTAGAAGGACGTCGAGGTCGTGATTGCGTTCTTGAGACCGTCCGTCCCCGCCGCTTCGAGGTAATAAAGCCCCGATTTCTCCGGCTTGAACTCCGTCCGCAGAGGCTCTTTCTCGGTGACGAGAGCCCTCTCCTCGACGGTCGTGTCCTCTTTTTCCGATATCCAGGAGAAGCGGCCTCCGACCCCGGCCTTGCGGACCGAACGCCACTCCCGTTTGATGAGTTTGAGGGAGATCTTTTTATCGGGGAGGAGATCTCCGGCCGGCGCCGCGGCGATGAGGTCGACGCCGAGGGGATCTCCCTTTTTTAAGAAGGTCGTGGCCGGTTTCAGGCCGATATAGTATTCGCCCCGGTGAACGACGGTCTGGATCCGGTTCGATATCGAGCGGCGGCTCGGGCTCTGAACCGTGGCCTCGAGGGTCGCCAGGACCGAATCCTTCTCCTTCTCGGGGACGAGCGGGATCTCGACCCGGGCCGTCCCTTGGGCGTCGAGGACGGCTTCGCCCGAGCCGAGGAGCCGGCTCGAACCGGGGCTTTCTTCGCCGTCCCCTTCCCATTCGATTTCGTTCCCGAACACGTATCCCGAAAAGCCGGGCGGGGCGAATGACGTCCGATCGAGCCTGAGCCGCCAGGAAGCCTTCTGTCCGGCCATGGCTCCGCCGAACAAGTAGCTCGCCCGGACTTCGGCGTCGTAGTCTTCGCCGAAAACGAAGGAGTCGCGTGCGGAGCGGAGGTGGACCTCGAACTCCGCGGGCCGGAACGCTTCGACCCGGAACGAACTCGAGATGGTCGTTTCCTGACCGGACGGCCGCTCTCTCGGGACTATAACGGCGACCTGGTAATAGCCTAAGGCCGCGTCTTCGGCCGTTTCAAGGTCGAAGCTGAACGAGCCGAAGTCGTCGAGCGGGCAGTCGGCTTTCTTGACCGTCTTCTGGAACGGATCCTGGACCTCGCAGGCGACGGTCCGGACCTTAGGGAGGCGCCATTCGCCTTTCTCCCGCGTCCGGATGATCCCTTTGATATGGACGGGCTCGCCGGCCCGGTAGATCCCCCGCTCGCTGAAGATCGAGCCCTGGACTTCGGGCGGCTGCGGATTCCAGTCGTAGTCGATGGCGAAGCGGTAGGGATCGATTCCCGCTCCCCATTCGGAGGATAGGAAGGCGGAGTCCTTGCCCCTGGTCGCGAAGACCCACTGTTGAGGCTTGGTCCAGCGGTCCTCGACTTTAATCCCGAGGGCCTTCCAACCCGGCGTCGTGACCTTCCCGTCCGGGCCGGTCCGACCCCGGCAGCGAACGACGTTCCCGTCGTCGCGGATTTCGACTTCGGCCTCGGGGACGGGCTCGCCCGACTTGAGGTCGGTCACCCAGATCGTATCGTTGTCGGGGGAGAATTTGGCCGTGAGTCCGAGTCCGGTCACCTGGAGGAAGGCCTTGGGGTAGCGATTCCACTTGTCCTCGGATCCCGTGTCGAGCTGGATGAAGACGAAGCCGTACTTTTCAGGAAGAAGCTCTGAGACGGGAAGCGGGATGAGGCGGCGCTGGTTCTTGGGAAGGCCGAGCTGGAGGTCTCTTGAGACCTGGAAAAGTCCCGGGCTCGGGGCATAGTTCTCACCCTGCCAGAAGACTTTTTCCGACGTCAAAAGCGGAATGACGCCCTCCATGCCGATCCGGCCGGCCTGGAAGAGGACGGAGGGCGTATTGACGGCGTAAATGGGATAATTGAGCTCGCCGTAGGCTTCCAGGATGCCCTGGCCGGTCGTCATGCTGACATAGGGCGTGTACGGAGCCGACTTGAAGGCGAACGCAACTTCCCGGCCGAGCGCGTTTCCGAACTCGTCCTTGATGTCGGCCGCGAGCATGGCTTTATAGGCCGTCTCCGGCTCGAGCGGAAGGGTCATCCAGAGCGTGGCGTTTGCCTGGTCCCACTCCTGGTAATAGTCGGGGATCTTGAGTTCGGGCTCGAAACGGACTTTACCGACGAGTTCTTTGTAGCCGACCGGATTCGTGAACTGGAGCCTTAGGGGTTCGTTGGGGGGAATGTCGCCGTCATTGCCCAGGCCGAGCCAGGCGAAGGTCTTATAGGTCTCGAACCGGAACGCTTCCGGCTCGGCCAATCCGAGAGGTCCTTCTTGGGAAGGGAGGCCTTCCTTGAGGTCTACCGTATAGGTCAGGTCGGGCTGGAGGGCCGCATCGGGCTCAAGGACGAGAACATCGGAGGGGGCGTCCTGGATGTTCTCGGTTTTAAGAAGCTCGGCCGAGGCCGTGTCGAGAGAGAAGCCGAGCGATTTCGTCTTTTCGTCCGGCGTCAGCCCGGAGAGGTCGATGAAGTCTCGGGCCTTGGACGCGTCCACTGCCTGGTTGAAGACGAGGAGGACCTTGGCGTCGAGTTTGACGGCCGTCCCGTCGCCCTCCGGATAGTGGGACGCGAGACGGGGCCGGATCGTCTGGAAGGTCCAGGAAGCGTCGGCGGCCAGGGCGTAGTTGTCCAGCGACCGGGTGCCGAGCGGAACGGTGACTTTGATCTCCGTGGCGAAGGGGAATCGCTTGTCCGGGGTGAAGGTCAGGGTTTTCGTCCCCAGCCAGCGGACCGTGCCGGGGATGTCGGGCTTGAGCCGAAGCGGGGAGAAGGGCTCCAGGTCCGAGAGTGCCTCGAGCGGGACCATGGCGCGGTCGAAGATGACGACGATCCGCTCGGCTTCATGAGGGGCCGAGGTCGGACCTTGCGGGCTTTGGAATAGGACCCGGAGGTCGCCAACGGGAGGGCCGAGCGGCCGAACCTCCTCTTTTTGCTTTTTCTTGCAACCGGCCTGGATCGCGAACGATACGACGCAAATAATCATGAAGAGGCCAAGCGTTCTTTTTCCCATGGTCTTCCTCTCCTCGGAGTTTGAATCCATGCTATGGGAATTGGAAAGAAATATCAAGCGGACCGGTCCGCGGCTGTACGCTCTTTTTGACCCGTTCGCCGACGGCAGCCTTGTAGCACTCATACTAAGACGGAAACGGCTTAGTATGAGTGTCGAGGTTTTGACAAATCCTACCGGGATAGTATAATATAGCCATGAAACTTAAAAACAATCCTTCTTTAGTTTTTTATTTATTGGTCTTCGGCTTATCGTTGGGGCTGGCCGCCCGAGCCGGGGCCGCTACGAACATCTCGAACTCCCCGGGAACGTTTTCGACCTGCTCCCGGATCGCCGTCGATTCCCGTGGAGTCGTCCACGTCGCCTGGGTTGAAATGTATTCGGACTATACGGGCGATTGCCTCTACGCGCGCTCCGAGGACGCGGGACGAACTTGGACGACACCGCGCAACTTAAGCCAGAGCTCGAAAGTCTACGCCTCCGGGGAGCGGACCTGCGACATTGACGTCGACGGGCTGGGCCGAGTCTACGCCGTCTGGATCGAAAGCAACGTCATCAAGCTGGCCCAGTTCGTCGACGACGCTTGGCAAAACCCGATCGCGGTGGCTACGGCCCGGGCGAGCATGAACACGCCTAAGATCGCCGCCGGCCCCCAGGGCGACCTCTATATCGCCTGGTGGACGGAGGACGGGACCGTCTTCTCCCGGTCCAAAGTCGGAGGCGCCTGGGAAGATGTCCGGGCTGTCAGCGCTCCCGGCCTGAGGTCGAAATTTACGGACATCGCCCTCGGAAATCAATTCGTCTACCTGACCTGGATGGAGGGGACGAGCGGAGGATATCGGGCCGTTTACGCCTGGCGGGCTGCCGCGGCCGGCTCTTCATGGAGCTCTCCCGGCGCGCTTCCCTCGACCGGATATGAAGAGCAGCACCCCATCGTCGTCGCCGATGCGAACGATATCCCCAATGTCGTCTGGTCGCCCGAGTTGACGGCGGGAGGGGTTCGCTACATCGCCTACACTCGGGGAACGGGAGGCGGATTCACGGCTCCGGAGCGGATTTCCTCGGAAACCGTCCTCCATTATCCGTCCCTGGCGATCCGCGGACAAACCCTGTTCGCTTGCTGGCAGACCGGAAGCTACCGGGCCGGTTTCTCGATCAATTTCAACATCCGGACCGGAGGCGCCTGGAAAGGGGAGGAGTCGCTGCCCGGTTCCCGCGGCTCGACGTTCTCGGACATCAGCGCCAGCCCCACGGGCGATATCGTCTATGTCGTCTGGGACGCGTCTAACGACATCTACTTTGCCCGGGCCGTCGAATCCCAGCAAAACCTCCCCCCGGTCGCCGATTTTACGCTGTCTCCGACCTCGGGGGATTTTCCTTTGACCGTGGCCTTTGACGCCTCAGCATCCTATGATCCCGACGGCAAAATCGTCGCCTACGACTGGGCGTTCGGCGACGGCACGACCGGAAAGGGCAAGACCATCCGGCATGCCTTCACCAGGATAGGCACGTTCACGGTGAGGCTCACGGTCCGCGATGACCGGGGCGCCAAGGGGACGGCGACCCGCTCGGTCGAGGTCACCAAGCCGAACGTTCCGCCGGACGGCCGCTTCACGTTCGTTCCCAAGACGGGAGTTACGCCCCTCGACGTGACCTTCGATGCCTCGGCCTCTCGAGATGCCGACGGCCGGATCGCGGCCTATGACTGGACGTTCGGGGACGAAGGAACGGGATCGGGCAAAGTCGTCAAGCACGCCTACCGCAAGGCCGGCACGTTCAAGATCGGGCTGATCGTTACCGATGACCGCGGCGGCCGGGGACAAGCCTCCGGGACGATCACGATCCTGAAACCGAACGTTACGCCCGTCGCGGAATTTAAGTTCTCGCCCTCGACCGGAATCTGCCCGCTGGACGTCGGGTTCGACGCTTCGGCCTCGCACGATCCGGACGGCCGGATCGTGTCCTATCTCTGGGACTTCGGCGACGGCGCCGCGGATTCGGGGCGGGTCGTCCGTCATACCTATGCGATAAAAGGGACCTACACCTTTCGCCTGACGGTCAAGGACGACCGGGACGGCCAGGCCGCAAAAGAAGCCGCCCTTATTGCTTTGAACCTCCAGCCTCCTTTGAACGTCCGCTGGGAAACGTACGCCGACCGGGCGCTCTTTTATACCCGCTATATCACGGACGTTCGATGGGACGGGAATCCAGAAAACGACTCGATCGCGACCATCGTCGGGTATAAAATTTATCGGAAAAAGTCCCAAGATGCGGCGACGGCCTACCGGTTGATCGACGAGGTCGGCGCCTCCGTCCGCACCTACCGAGATTACGATGTCGGAGGCACCGGCCTCTACGCCTATACGGTAACGGCCGTCGACAGCCAGGGCCACGAGAGCCCGATCGAATGATCGGCTTAGGCTAGATCGCGCAGGGCCGCCGTTAAGAACGTCCAGAATTCCTCGACGGTCTTGACGTTGCAGCGCTCCTCGGGAGAGTGGGGATGCTCGATGGTCGGTCCGAACGAGATCATGTCCATGCCGGGGTGCTTTTCGCCGATGATGCCGCACTCGAGCCCGGCGTGGACGGCCTTGATCTCGGCCTCCTTGCCGACGACTTTCTCATGGACTTCCTTGAGCTTCTTGAGCAGGGGCGACTGCAGGTTGGGCATCCAGCCCGGGTAGCCTTCGAGGAGCGTGATCTTGGCGCCGGCCAGCTCGCTGACGGCACGGATCGTGTCGCGGACGGCCTCGAGGGCCGAGGCGATCGAGCTCCGGCTCGAGCAGTGGATCTTGGCTTCCTTCCGGCCGGTCCGGACGATGGCCAGGTTGGTCGAGGTCTCGGTCAGACCGTGGATCTCGGGGTGCATGGCGATGACGCCGTGGGGGAGGGTCAGGAGAAGGTTGATGAGCGCGTTCCGCGAAGCCGCCGACAGGACCTCGGCCGGCTTGTCCTCCGAGGGCCCAAAGGAGACGGCGGCGTCCGTTTCGACGGCCTGGTATTCGACGCGGATCTCCGCGAACGCCTTCTCGACGACGGCCTTCAACGAAGCGACCTTGTCCGGGGCGACGACGAGGTCGGCCCAGGCTTCGCGGGGGATGGCATTGTGCTTGTTCCCGCCCTCGATCTCGGCCAGTCCATAGTCCGATTGGCGGCGGGCTCGGTCGAGGATTCGGGCTAAAAGCTTGATGGCGTTCCCGCGTCCCTGGTGGATGTCCAGGCCGGAATGCCCGCCCCGGTAGCCGTGGATTTTGATCCGGTAGGCTGCTCCGGCCGGTTTCTCCCGAACGAAAGGCAGGAAAACCTCGGAATCCGCGCCGCCCGCGCAGCCGATTGTGAACGTCTCGATCTCCTCGCTGTCCAGGTTGAGCAGCATTTTTCCCTTGAGGGCGCCGGGCTCGAGCCTGTTGGCGCCGGTCAGGCCGGTCTCCTCGTCGACCGTGAACAGGAACTCGAGGGGGCCGTGGACGAGGTCCTTGTCCTCCATGACGGCCAGGCAGGCGGCGACCCCGATCCCATTGTCGGAGCCCAGGGTCGTGCCTTTGGCCTGGAGCCAATCCCCTTTGATCTCGGTCTGGATGGCGTCCTTGGCGAAGTCGTGGGCGGTGTCGGAGTTCTTTTCGCAGACCATGTCCATATGGGCCTGGAGGACTATGCCCGCGGTCTTTTCACGGCCGGGGCTCGCCTTCTTAGCGACCAGGACGTTCTTGACCTTGTCCTTCTGCCCTTCGAGTCCGTCGGCCTTGGCCACGGACAGGATGTAGTCGCCCAGGGCCTGCTCGTGTCCGGAGCAGTGGGGGATGGTCAGGATTTTTCCGAAATGCTTCCAGAGAAGCGACGGCTTGAGCTGGCTGAAATTTATCGGCATGCGGAGCCTCCTTTGTGAATTCGTCCCAGAGAGGACATCATGACATAAAGAAATATTTGATTCAAGAACGATGGCTAGCGTCCGCAATAATTGAAACGGAGCGATTATTGTGAATTGCCAGACACTTGTTTTTGAGTAGAATAGTGAAGGGTAATGACCCAAGAACAAAGGATTGTGATGAAAAGAGGGCTGAATCGTCGAGCGCGTTCAGGAGTTCTTATCGGGATTGTTCTGCTAACTGCCCTGGCTGGATTTGGCTTTACGGCCCCTCCTGTCGGAAATAGAATCCGGATCATGACCACGGTCTTTCCCCTCCTGGAATTCGCCCGGGCCGTCGCCGGGGACAGGGGAGAGGCGAGTCTTCTGATTCCTGCCGGAGCCGAGGTCCACACCTGGCAGCCCAGGGCCGGAGATGTCCTCAAGCTCTCCTCTTGCGATCTGTTCATCTATGTCGGCCTCCATCTTGAGCCCTGGGTCGACGACGTCCTGGGAGGCTTGGGCCGGCCTCGATTCCGCGTCCTCGAAATCGGCCGCGGTTTGACGCCGAAGACCGAGAACGCGGATTCCGGGCCCGCCATCGAGGACCCCCATATCTGGCTCGACTTCGGATTGGACCTCGAACTCATCGACAGGATCCGGGACGTTCTCACCGACATGGATCCCGCCTCGGCTTCGCTGTTTCAGGAAAACGCCCGCGCCGCGAAGGCGGGACTCGAGGACCTGGACCGTCTCTACCGGCGCAGCCTTGCTTCCTGCCGGCAGCGCACGGTCATCCTGGCGGGTCACGCCGCCTTCGGCCGCCTGCTCGCTCGCTATGGGTTCGAACAGGTTTCTCTCTACGGCTTCAGTCCCGACGCCGAGCCGACGCCGGCCCGGATGGCAGAGATCGTTCGCTTGGCCAGGACGAAAAACATCGGCGTCGTCTTTCGCGAGGTCGGAGAACCGGCCAAGTTGGCGGGAGCCCTTTGCCGCGAAATCGGGGCGCGGATGCTTCTGCTCAACCCCGGCCATAA
Organism: Candidatus Aminicenantota bacterium; assembly: GCA_963702005.1. Classification (GTDB taxonomy): domain Bacteria; phylum Acidobacteriota; class Aminicenantia; order Aminicenantales; family JAFGBC01; genus JAFGBC01. The sequence goes on along the minus strand of OY969696.1, from coordinate 2,932,144 downwards.
TCCTTCCCCCGCGGACCTGCGGCAGGGTCGCGGCTTTCTTGATATTATGAAGGACAACCTCAGGAGTCTGCTGGATGGCTGCCAAGATCGCTAAGCCGAAGCGTTCGGCCAAGACGCTCGTCTCGGTCGAGGCCGTTTCCTTTTCCTACGCCGGCCACTGCGTTTTGAGCGGCGTGTCCTTCGATATCCACGAGGGCGAGTTCCTGGCCGTGCTGGGACCGAACGGATCGGGAAAAACGACGCTTCTCAAGCTCATTCTCGGCCTGCTTCGGCCGGACGCGGGCCGGATCCTCCTCATGGGAAGGCCTGTCGACGAGGTCTCCGAACGGGCTGCGATCGGCTACGTCCCCCAGAAGGCGACTCATATCGATCCGTTCTTTCCCGCTTCGGTCCGGGAAGTCGTCGCCCTCGGGCTGCCCCGGCCCATCCCTGGGACGCGGCCGGAAAGACGAGGGAAGAAGCGGCCATCCACGAAGCTCTGGCCCGGGTCGGAATGGAGGAGCATCTCCGACGCCGGATCGGGAGCCTGTCGGGCGGCCAGCAGCAGCGGGTGTTCATCGCCCGGGCCATCGTCCACCGGCCCCGCCTCCTGCTCCTCGACGAGCCGACGGCCGGCGTCGATCCCGAGACCGTCGAGCACTTCTACGACATGCTGGGCGGCTTCAACCGGGAGGAGGGCATCACGATCGCGCTGGTCACCCACGACATCGGGATCGTCGACCGCAACGTCAACAAGGTCGCCTGCCTCAACCGGAGCCTCGTCTATCACGGCTCCCACGAGGAATTCTGCCGCTCGCAGGCGTTCCGGGACCTCCTCTCGGGCGGCCATCACCTCGTCTCCCACCGGCACTGAGGGCATCATGGGCGGACTGTGGACCTTGGGTTTCCTCCAGAGGGCGCTCGCGGCCGGCCTCCTGCTCGGGATCGCCTGCGCGATCCTGGGGGTTTTCCTGATCCTGAAGCGGGACGCCATGATCGGCCACGGCCTGTCCCACGTCGCTTTCGCCGGCGTCGCCCTCGGCCTCTGGGTCCGCCTTCTCCCGCTCGGACTGGCCCTGGCCGTGTCCCTGGCCGCGGCCTTCCTTCTCGTCAAGCTCAAGGAGCGGGCGGGCGTTCACAGCGACACCGCCCTCGGCATCGTGAGCTCGGTCGGGATGGCCCTGGGGATCATCCTGGCTTCGCTGGCCAAAAGCTACAACGCTTCGCTGTTCGGGTTCCTGTTCGGAGAGATCCTGGCCATCGCGCCCGCCGAGGTCGCCCTGTCGGCCGGATTGGCGATCCTCGTCGTCGGGATTGTCATCGTCCGCTACCGGCCCCTCATGTCCATGGCCTTCCATCCCGAAATCGCCAAGGCTTCGGGCGTTCGGGTCGAACGGCTCGAAGCGATGCTCACGGCGCTCGCGGCCGTAACCGTCGTCCTGGGGATGAAGGTCGTCGGTGTTCTGCTCGTTTCGGCCCTGCTGGTCATCCCGGCCGCGGCCGGGCTGCGGGCCGCCTCCGATTTCAAAGGGGCCATTTTGATCTCGTGCGGTGTCGCCGCAGTCGCTGTTGCCGGCGGGCTCTCGGCCGCCCTTTATCTGGACCTCCCGGCCTCGGGCGCCATCGTCCTCCTCGCTTTCCTTATATTTGCCGCAATCCTGGTTTTAAAAAGAAGAAAGACGGCTCTCAAGTAGGCGGATCTTGCTCCGCCGATTTTGGACCGGCATATTCTTTGCTGCAGGTATAGGGGGTCGGGCTTTCAACCTAGGTTGAAGCCTGGTTTGTCATGGATTCTTACAAGGGAGTGTAAAATGTTAAGTAGCCGGAGAGAATTTCTCGGAATCTCTTGTGCCTGCTTGGGGGCCTTGGCCGCCCTGGACCTCAAGGCTTTCCAGGCGTCGTCCGGAAGCCAAACCGGCTCCATGCCGGACTGGCGGATACGTAACCGGCGGCGTCATGGCCGTCGGTCTGTTCGCAGGAGCCGCCAAGGGGAGTGACAAAGCGGCTCGCGATAAGTGCGGACGTCTCGTTAAGGAATACACCGCCTGGTGGGCCCAGAACTATCCTCTTCACTGCAAGGATATCAAGCAGCCCTGCGATTACCAGACGATGGGAAACAAAGCGTCCGAGTTCCTCCAAAACATGTTCGCAAGGGAATCGAACAAAGGATAGCCGTTCAGCTCTTGCGCAGCTCTCTCTCGACGACGGCCCGGACTTCGTCGGCCAGCTTGCAGAGTTTTTTCTTGAGGGCGACCGCCTGCTTCTTGATGCGGCTCTTGAATTCCGCGTCCTGGATGCCGGGAAGGTTGATCCGGACGTTATAGTAGGCGCCTTCGCCGGCGGATTGGGCGGCCAGCCCGGCCACCCCGGCGTCGCTTAGGGAATTTTTATTCCCCTTGAGGGCGACCTTCTTGGCCATCTTCATCAAGGCGATGCTCGATTCGAGAACCTGGAAGGGGATCAGAGTCGCTTCCTTGGTGGCGGCTTCAACGGTCTTCTCCCGCTCCGCTTTCTGTTCCTCGGTCCCCTTGGGGAGCTTGAAGGCGTCCATGACCTTGGCGAAGGCGGCCGAGTCGAGCTCGACCGCGCGAAGCAGCTCGTCCTTGAGCTTCTGGGCCCGGACGGCCAGGGCCTTGAGCTCTTTCTGAGTCTTCTCGTAGCCTTTCTTCCCGACCGTGAGGTTGGCGACCATCGAGGACAGCGCCGCCGACAGCGCCCCGCAGAGGGCGGAAACGCTTCCGCCCCCCGGCGCCGGGGAGTCGGTCGAGAGCTCGTCGGCGAAGGCGCGCAGGCTGAGGCCGGACAGCGAACCCGCCGTATCCTGGAATTGATATTCGATGATTTTCTTCCGGGGGTCGAAGGGCGCGACATCGTTGAGCCCCAGCGAACGGACCGCGACCCGGACGAGCTCCTCCTCGGGCCAGCCCGCGCTCTTCCCTTGCTTTTCGAGGTAGTAGCGTCCGGCCATGAGCAGGGCCTCCATCGGGATCAGACCGACCAGCTCGCTCCCGGTGACGCGGACGCCGAGCTTCTCGGCCAGGCGGCAGGCCTCGTCGAAGACGAGGTGGACCGGCGAGAGCTTGTAGTTCGTGAAATTGATCGAGATCTGAGCCGTCCCGTAGTCCTCGATGTACCAGCCGACGGCCTTGACGGCCTTGAATTTGCCGGGGACCATGACGGTCGTGCCGGCGGCGTCCTTGACGACCTTGCCGTCCTTATCCTTCTTGGGCCGCCCCATCTCGCGGAGGTCGCTGGCGATTTCGTGGGCGAGCTTGCGATCGCGGGTGTTAAGGTTGATGTTGTAGGCGATCAGAAACTCGCGGGCGCCGATGACGGTCGCCCCGGCTTTGGCGTTGAAGACGGCGGGACCGTAATCGGGCGCCCATTCGGGCCGGGCCAGCTTGGCGGCCAACCCCTCGTATTCGCCGACCCGGATGTTGGCCAGGTTGCGGCGCTCGGGATTCCGGGCGGCCTCCTCGTAGAGGTAGACGGGGATGCCGAGCTCGCGGCCGACCCGCTCGCCCAGCTCGTTGGCCAGCCGGACGCAGTCCTCCATGGCGACCCCGGAGACCGGCACGAAGGGGCAGACGTCGGTCGCGCCGATCCGGCTGTGGGCGCCCTTGTGGGTCCGCATATCGATGACCTCGGCGGCCTTGCGGACGGCCTTGAAGGCGGCTTCCTTGGCGGCCTCGGGCGTCCCGATGAAGGTCACCACCGTCCGGTTGGTCGTCTCGCCGGGATCGACGTCGAGGAGCCTGACCTGGGGCGTCGCCGCGATCTCCCGGGTGATGGCGTTGATTTTATCCCGGTCCCGGCCTTCGCTGAAGTTGGGGACGCACTCGACGAGCTTCATTCTTGTCCTCCTCGGGTCAGGTTGTACTGGAAGACGCCCCTGGCGTTGTAGACCTCGACCTTGGCGAAGTCCTGGAGATAGTCGATGAGGGAGTTCTTGTCGCCGACGATGACGACGACCGGAGTCCGGAGCGGATATTTTTGGGCCACCCCGTAAACGCTCTCGGCGTTGACGAGCATGATGCTTTCGTAATGGCGGTTCCAGCTCTCCTCGCCCAGGTTGAAGGTCTTGATCTCGGCTACCCGGTCGGCCAGCCGGTCGAAGGCTTCGATCCGGAGCGGGAAGTTCCCGATCAGGCGGCTCTTGGCCTGCTCGATATCGAAGGAGGCGACTCGCTCCTCAACGACGCCGGCGATCTCCTGGAGGACCTCCCGAATCGAGACTCCGCAGTACTTGGATTGGACCCGGGCCCGGACCAGGAACAGGCCGCAGTTCTTGAAGAGCTCGAGATCGCTGAAGGCATAGAAGGCATAGCCCTTCGTTTCGCGCAGGTTCATGAACAGCCGGCTGCTCGGCGTCCCGCCCAGGACCTGGCTGAGGACCTCGAGCGGGAGGGCGTCGGGGCTCGAGGCCGGCCCGACCACGGTGCCGATCGAGAGGGTCGCGTCGCTCATCTGGGGATTATCGATCAGGCAGATCCGCTCCTGAAGATTCGGCTCGGGCGGCGCGACCGGGGGACGGCTGATGTCCTTGGCCGCCCAGGTGTTCAGGTAGTGGCTGACCTTCTGGGTCGCCGTCGCCAGGCTCAAGTTGCCGCTTAAAACCAGGATGGCGTTATTGGGCCTGTAGTAGGCGTCGTAGAAAGCCTGGACGTGGGTCCGGCTGATGGCCTTGATGACGTCTTCGCTGAAGATGCCCTTGCGATAGGGATGTTTTGGGAAGAGAAGCCTGAGGAGCTGGCGTTTGGCCAGAAACTCGGGATCCTTGGCCCTCTCCATAAGGGAATAATGCATCGTCCGCTTGACGACGTCCAGCTGGCGTCTCGGGAAGGCCGGCTGGAGGAGGAGGGGGGCCAGGATTTGGAGAGCTTGGTCCAGGTAGTCCTCGAGGAAGTTGAAAGTGAATTGAGAATAATCGAGCTGGGTCGAAGTCGTGAACTCGCCGCCGATAGCCTCGATCCGGGCTTGGACGTCCTCCGCGGAGATCAAATCCGTCCCCTGCAGGATCATCCGCGCGGCGAGGGTGGCCGTCCCCGGCACTTCGTCGGGGGACTGGGCCTCGCCGGCCAGGACGACAAGCTGAAGGCTCATGAGCGGGAGGTGGTCCCTCTTGCAAACGGCTAGCAGGAGGCCGTTGCTGAGCTGGTGGGTCTCGATCGAGGGAAGGCGGAGCTGGGGCAGCGGATCCGGATTGGGCTGGACCCTCCTGAACCTCTCCTGGCCCGCGCTCGCCGCGGCCCCGGCCAGGATCGTCAAGATCATGCCCAGGCAGCGGAGGCGAGATCGGGCCCTGGCTATGTCGTTCATTTCTGGATGTTGAGGACGAGAGCGTCCGTGTCCTTGAAATAGCGGTTGACCAGACCGATGATCTCCGAGGGCGTCACGCTCAGGTACTTGTCGAGTTCGGCGGTGAAGTCCGTGAAGCCGGGCTGGGTCAGGACGGACTCGCACAGGAAGAGGGCCTTATCCAGCGAGGTGGCCACCCGGCGGACCATGTCCATCCGGAGCATGGTTTTGGCCTTGGCCAGCTCGTCCTGTCCGACGAAGCTCGTCTTGAGCTTGCCCAGCTCGGACAGGATGGCGTTCTGGCAGCGCTCGACCATGAGGTCGTTGTTGGCGACGGCGAAGAAGCGGAAGGCGGCCAAATCCCGCCGCCGCTCGATGCCCCCGTTGATCTCGATGGTCAGGCGTTCTTTCTGGACGATCCTCTTAGGGATGCGCGCGGTTTCACCCCGCATCAGGATGTATTCGAGGACGCTCAGGACAGTATACTCCCGAGTGCCGGGGGCGGCGATCGGAAACCCCAGGTTGAAGGCGGGCGAAGGGGCCAGGTAGTTCCGGATGCTCTGGGTCTCGCCCCTCCGTTCCCGGGGCCGGCCGGGGGGGAGGGCTGGGATGTCGCGCCCGCGGGGAAGAGTCTCGAAGTAGCGGGCGACGAGCTCGCGGACCCGGGGGAGCTGGATATCGCCGCTCAGGCAGAGGACGGCGTTGTTGGGCGCGTAGTACTCGGCATAGAAATCCGAGATGTCTTCCATGGTCAAGCCCAGGACATCCTCCTCGCTCCCGATGACCGAATGGCTATAGGCGAAGTCAGGGAAGAGGACTTGGTCGAAAAGAAGGTTGCTGTCCCAGTACGGCTCGGAGGCCCTGCGCTCGACGATCTCCTCGATCAGACCGGCTCGGACCCGCTCGACGGAGTCGGCCCGGATGTCCAGGAAGCGCATCCGGTCGGATTCGAGCCAGAGCAGGACGGGGAGCTGGTTGGAGGGGACGGTCTGGTAGAAGAGCGTCAACTCCTCGGAGGTCGTCGCGTTGAAGTCGCCGCCGGCGCGGTTGATGAAAGAGATATGCTGGAGAGGGCCGACGTTTTGGGAGCCCTGGAACATGAGTTTTTGAAGGAAGTAGGCGAGGCCTGATTTTTCGGGCGACTCCCGGATCGAGCCGACCCGGTAGGCGACGACGACCGAGACAAGGGGCAAGCTGTGATCTTCGGCCAGGATGACTTGGAGGCCGTTCCGGAGCTCGTAGGTCGTGACCGGAAACGAGACCCTGGCCTGAGGCCGCAGGGGCAAAGCGGCCCCGGCAAGCAGGATGAGTCCGCCCGCCAGCTTCCGGACCCCCAGGAACCTTCGCTCCATTCCTTTCTCGATCACGGTTTTCAACGTCTCATTCATACCATAAAACGCGGACGGGGGACAACCCGGCGCATTGAATCACGTAAAATGTTACCGAAGGAAAGCCCGTTGAATCATATAAAATGTTACCCAAATCTCCTAAAGGATAGGGTGACATGGATAGGATGGACATGCGATCACGAGAACAGTATCTGAAAGCTCTCTTGGGACGGTATCTCAGGGCCCGAAAAAGGGGGAAGAGCGCGCTTTTAGACGAATACTGCCGCAATACGGGCCTGGCGCGCAAGTCTGTTCTGCGGAAGATGGCCAGCCTCCTTAAGGGGGACTCGCGGCCCCGGAAGGCGAGACGGCGGGTGTACGGAAGGCCTGTGCGGGTGGCCCTAGAGACGCTCTGGGAGATCTTCGATCGGCCTTGCGGCCAGAGGCTGAAGCCCTTGGTCGAGGAGGAGTTGGGTAGGCTTCGCGCTTTGGGTGAGCTTGAGGTCGATGAGAAGACCGCCCGGCAACTTCGGCGGGTCTCGCCGGCCACGATCGACCGCCTCCTGAAGTCGAGGAAGACCGAATGGATCGCCCAACGGCGCTACGGGCGGGTCGGGGGGAATCTCATCGCCAAGAAGATCCCGCTGAAAATGACCGATTGGGACCTCCACCAAGTCGGGTTCCTGGAGATGGACTTGGTTCTCCACTGCGGGGCTTCGACGGCCGGCGAGTATGCCCACAGCCTCTCCGCCCTGGAGATCGGCTCGACCTGGTGGGAGGGCGAGGCGGTAATGGGCCGCGCCCAGGGCCGGATTTTCGATGCTATCAAGAAGATCCGGGCCAGGACCCCCTTCACCTGGCGGGGGATCGACTCGGACAACGACAACGCCTTCATCAACGATCAGCTCTACCGGTACACCCAGGAGGAGGGACTGGCCTTCACCCGGTCCCGGCCCTATCGCAAGAACGACAACGCCTATATCGAACAGAAGAACTTCACCCATGTCCGCCGGCCGCTGGGCTACCTGCGCTATGACACCCCCGAAGAGCTGAACCTGATAAACGATCTATACAGAAACGAGCTGCGGCTCTTCAAGAACTTCTTCCAGCCGGTAATGAGACTCGAGCGCAAGGAACGGGTCGATGGGAAGACCCGCAGGCGCTATGCGAAGCCCCAGACGCCCTATCGGATCCTCCGGGAGTTGGGGCAACTCCCCCCGGAGGCCCTCAAAACCCTGGACGACCTCTATCGCAGTCTCAATCCCGCCGACTTGAAGCGTCGGATCGACCAGAAGCTGAAGAGACTTTTTACCCTGTATGAGAAGAAACGCAAGGGGCTTGTCCAGGTCGATCCTTACAAAAAACTCGATCCTTCTTCGGTATCATTTTCGGTGATGCAATGACTACCGTTTCGGTAACATGGTTATATGAGTTGACACGCCCGGGCAACCTCAGCCGACGAGGCTTCTAGTACTCAGGGCTTCCCTGAGTATAGGGCTCGAAGGACGCGAAATTGCCCCGGCGAGAGGGCTCGGGATAGTCGACTCGAAGGCACACTTAGGATTCCCCGGCGAGGAATCCTCGTTCGATTCGAGGCTCCGCTCCCGATTTGGGGACAAATGCTGATTTTCTTAAATCGATATTGTGTCTCCAAATCAGACCATGCCCGCTCCGCCGCTCATACGGCCTTCTTCATCGACCATCCCTCGCCCTTCCCCTTTTTTCTTTATCTGCCCGCTCGACCCCTCGACGGCCTTCTCCACCCTATCGGCTTCGGCTATGATAAAACCAAGATTTCAAAACTCGGTCGTGTTGAATTAATGGCACGTTTATGCTATCGTTTTTAACCGTTTCGGCGAGAAAGCGATGGAGGTAAAGGAATGAGCAAAGAAGGAAAGCATCTTTTCACTTCGGAATCGGTGACGGAAGGCCACCCCGATAAAGTCTGCGACCAGATCTCGGACGCCGTCCTGGACGACCTGCTCGCCCAAGACCCCAAGAGCCGGGTCGCCTGCGAAGCCCTGGCCACGACCGGCGTCGTCCTGATCGCCGGTGAGATCACGACCAAGGGCTACTGCGACTTCCAAAAGGTCGTCCGCAGGACCATCAAGGACATAGGGTACACGAAGGCCATATATGGGTTCGACTACGAAACGTGCGCGGTGCTCTCGGCCATCCACGAGCAGTCGCCGGATATCGCCATGGGCGTCGATGAAAGGCCGGACCACGAGCAGGGAGCGGGCGATCAAGGCCTGATGTTCGGCTACGCCTGCCGGGAGACCGAGGAATTCATGCCCCTGCCGATCATGCTCGCCCACAAGCTCGTCCGCAGGCTGAGCACCGTCCGCCGCGACAAAATCCTCGACTACCTCCGGCCGGACGGGAAGTCCCAGGTCACCGTCGAATACGACGCCCGGAAACCGCGCCGGGTCGAGGCCGTTGTCTTGGCCGCTCAGCACAACGACAAGGTCAAGATGGACGACCTTCGGGACGACCTCAAGCGGGAGGTCATCAAGAAAGTCATCCCGGCCGCCCTCCTCGACAAGGAGACCAAGATCATCATCAACGGGACCGGCCGCTTCGAGCAGGGAGGGCCCCTGGCCGACACGGGGATGACCGGCCGTAAGATCATCGTCGATACTTACGGCGGGTTTGGAAAGCACGGCGGCGGCTCCTACTCGGGGAAGGACCCCTCCAAGGTCGACCGCTCCGGCTCTTATATGGCCCGGTACATTGCTAAAAACCTCGTCGCGGCCGGACTCGTCGAGCAGGTCGAGGTCCAGCTTGCCTATGCGATCGGCATCGCCCAGCCGGTCTCGATCATGGTCGATACCTTCGGTACGGCCAAAATCAACGAGAATAAAATCAAAGAGCTCATCCTGGCCCACTTCCAGCTGACCCCCAAAGGCATGATCAAGTCCCTCGACCTCCTCAGGCCCATCTACAAGAAGACGGCCGTTTACGGCCATTTCGGACGGACCGACCCCGAGTTTACTTGGGAGCGGACCGACAAGGCCCAGATCCTGCGCAAAGAGGCCGGCCTCTGAGAAAGAAGATCTCCCATGCCGAAAAATTATGACGTCAAGGACCTGAACCTGGCCAAGGCCGGGGTTCTCAAAATGGAATGGGCGGCCGAGTCCATGCCCGTCCTCCGCTCAATCCAGGAGAAATTCGCCAAGGCCAAGCCCCTCAAGGGAATCCGGGTCGCCGCCTGCCTCCACGTCACGAGCGAGACGGGCATCCTGATGCAGACCCTCAAGGCGGGCGGGGCCGAGGTACGGCTGACGGCCTCGAATCCGCTCAGCACCCAGGACAGCGTCGCGGCGGCGCTGGTCAAGAACTTCGGAATTCCCGTCTTCGCCATCAAGGGCGAGGACAATCGGACCTACTACCGGCACATCAATCAAGCCCTCGACGGCCGTCCCCAGATCACCATGGACGACGGGGCCGACCTCGTCTCGACCATCCACTCCAAGCGCCGGGCCCTCCTCAAGGGCGTCATCGGGGGGACCGAAGAGACGACGACGGGGGTCATCCGCCTCAAGAGCATGGCCCGCCACAAGGTCCTCGAGTACCCGATCATCGCCGTCAACGACGCCGACACCAAGCACCTCTTCGACAACCGCTACGGGACGGGCCAGAGCACGATCGACGGAATCCTGCGGGCGACCAACGTCCTGCTGGCCGGACTCTCCTTCGTCGTCGCCGGCTACGGCTGGTGCGGCCGCGGGCTCGCCCTGCGGGCCCGGGGCCAGGGGCGCCAAGGTCATCGTAACCGAGATCGACCCCCTCAAGGCCATCGAAGCCGTCATGGACGGGTTCGAGGTCATGCCGATGGGGCGGGCAGCCGCGATCGGCGACGTCTTCGTCACGGTCACCGGCAACAAGAGCATCATTCGTCGCGAGCATTTCAGGGCCATGAAGAGCGGCGCCATCGTCGCCAACTCCGGCCACTTCAACGTCGAGATCGACATCCCCGCCCTGGAAGCCTTGGCCAAATCCAAGCGTCGGGTCCGGGATTTCGTCGACGAGTACACGCTGGCCGGCGGGAAGAGGATCAGCCTGCTCGGCGAGGGGCGGCTTATCAACCTGGCCGCGGCCGAGGGCCATCCGGCCATGGTCATGGACATGAGCTTCGCCAACCAGGCCCTGAGCGCTTTGTTCCTGAGGCGGGAGGGGAGGAAGCTGGCTAAGGGCGTCTTTCCCGTCCCCAAGAAGATCGACGAGGAGATCGCCCGAATGAAGCTCCGTTCGATGGGCGTCAAGATCGACACGCTGACGGCTGAGCAGAGAAAGTACCTGGCCGAGTGGCAGGAAGGGACCTGAGCGCAAGATCTAGGGAATTTTTTCCAGCGAAGCGACGATGTCGCGGATGTCCTTCTGATCGGGGTTCAGCTTAAGGGAGGCCTTGAGGGCCTCGAGGGCTTTCGGCTCAGTCTCGGGCGGGCGTTCCTTCGTGTCTTTGTCATACGCGTTGTTTATCCTTCCCGGCCGGGCCATCCCTGAGTCGGGACAGAGATCATTCCCGGCAGCGCTCGATGAAATCGTCCAGCTTTTTCTTGTCTTCCGGAGAGAGGACGCTGTAGTTCAGCTCCTTGTAGCGGGTGAAGTAGCCGAGGGCGCCGGACTTATCGCCCTTGGCGAGGAGGGACAGTCCCAGGTTGTAGAGGGGGTAGCCGAAATCGGGCTTGAGCTCGACCGCCTTGGTCCAGGCCGCGATCGCGCCGTCCGGGTTTCCGGCCATTTTGAATGCCGCTCCCAAGCCGTTATAGGCCGAAGCGTAATGGGGGTCGAACTCGATGGCTTTCCGGAAGTCGGCAATGGCCTCGTCCAAGGATCCTCCAGCCTGCGTCTTCAAGTAAACCGAGAGGTCGAGCGACCCCAGGTTGTTGAAGACGATGGCATCGTTGGCGTCGAGGGCAAGGGCCCGTTGGTACGCTTTCCGCGCCTCGTCGTAGTCGCCTTTATTCCAAAGGGCGACGCCGAGATAGTTCCAGGCCTCGGGATCGTAGTCGATGATGCCCAGAGCCTTGGCGAGGAGGTCGATCGCCTCGTCGAACCGTCCGACCTCGACGAGCCGGATGCCCAGCCCGGTCATGATCGTGAAGCTCTCCGGGTTGAACTCGTAAGCGACCCGGAGGACGGACACGGCGTCCTCGGACCGACCTTCTTCTTTATAGAAATTGGCGAGATAGATGAAGGCGAGGTCGAAGTCCTTCCGTTCGGTGACGATCTCCTTGAGGAGCTCGATCGCCTCCCGGGGCCGGCCGCTCTCGCGGAGGAGCGTGGCCTTCATCCACTTTTCGTGGTAGGGGAGAAGTGTCTTGAGGTCATCTGCGGCGGTGTAGGTCTTTTTCCGAGGGGCCTGGGTCGCGGCGATGTAGCCCAGGCTCCGGAGCTTCTTCAGGGTCTGCGCGTCCGTCGCCTTGGCGGCCATGTTTTCGAGCGTCGAGGACAGGGCTTGCTGAAGATCGGCCAGCCGCTTCCGGTACGAGTCGAGCGGGCGTCCTTCGGCGAGATTAGCCTTCTCGGGAAAGTCCGCGGCCAGGTCATACAGTTCCGGGATGGGGAGGTCGATGAACTTTTCGTTTCTCTCGATGTATCCGCGGAGCGGCGCCCACCCCCGGTTGCAGTAGGCGTTGAGGGCCTCAAAGTACAGGGGCCGATCGGGGACCTCCTTCCCTTGGATCAGGGGCAGGAGCGAAACGCCCGAGAGCCCCGAGGGCTTGTCGATCTTGAGAAGGTCGCAGACCGTGGGGAAGATGTCGGCGTGCCCCACGTTCGCGGAAACGAAAGCCGGTTTGATGCCGGGCGCGTTGATCAGGAGCGGGATCCGGAGCGTCGCGTTGTAGGCGAAATAGCCGTGGGTCATCTCCCCGTGCTCCCCGAGCCCCTCGCCGTGGTCGGCCGTGAATACGACGGCCGTCGTCCGCTCCAGGTCCGTTTCCTTTAAATAGCCCAGGAGTTTCCCGAGAGCCTGGTCGGTGTAGGCGATTTCTCCGCAGTAAAGGTCCTCCTTGTATTGGGAGCGAAACGGCTCGGGCGGCTGCCAGGGTTGATGGGGATCGTAGAGATGGATCCAGAGAAACCAGGGGGTTCTCCCGTCCCTGGCCTTGAGCCATTCGAGGGCCAAGGCCACGACGACCTCGGCTTTCCGCTCCACGAAGGACAGCATGTCGGGTGATTGGCTGCCGTAATTGTCGTCGTAAACGTCGAATCCTTGGTTGAGGCCGAAGCGGGAATCCAGGGGAAAGGCTCCGATGACGGCGCCGGTGGCGTAGCCCGCCCCCTTCAGCCATTCGGCCAGCGTCGTGAACTCGGGGCGGACGATGAAGTTGGAGTTGTCGTGGACGCCGTGGGCGAGCGGAGTGAGGCCGAGGAGGATGTTCGTGTGAGAAGGCAGGGTGGTGGTCGTGTGGGCGAAGGCCCGCTCGAACCGAACGCCGTCCCGGGCCAGGCCGTCGATGAACGGGGTTTGGACCGCGGCGCATCCGTAGCAGCCGAGATGATCGGCCCGCAGGGTGTCGACGGTGATAAGGAGAAGGTTCCGGCCGTTGCCCGGGCCGGCCGCCGCGGCGGACGCCGGGAAGGAGACAACAAGCAGGGCGGCCAGAATGACCCCCCCGAGGGATGTCCGCCGCCCGGAACTCATCTGAGCCATCCGTCTTCCGCTATTTCTTCTTGAGGAATTCAACGAATCCCTTGACTTGGGCGGCCCGCTCAGAGTCGGCGTCGGCCTTGAGATAAACCCTCGAACTGGGCCAGGGCCTCCTCTCTCTTTATCGCATTTCCTCCGTCTCTCATTCTCACTCATTCTAAGCACTCTCCTTTTTAAAATCAAACGGAGGGCGGAAGAAAAAAAGGCCCTTCCAGCCGAGACCGGAAGGGGCTTGGCGGTTCGCCCGGATCGCGTGTGCTGGAATCCTGGTTATGGCGCCTGGGAGCATGAGTCGACCGCCGCCTCGCCGACTAAAACAAATCTGTTTCTTTCGCCCGTCGACGATCGCGCGTTATAATATTCATAGAGAGGTCAGCCAATGCTTAAGCTCAAAGCAGTTCGTCCCTTAGCGTTTTTTTATCTTACGACATGCATAATCGGGGCATCCTACGGTTCCCCGGCCAAGGATTCCATCGAAACCCCCGGCTATTGGATGCCGAAGGATCCGCCCGGGGCCTCGTACGTTCTCGCCGCGAAAATCAGGATCAGCGGAGAAACGGCGACCGTCGATACAGCTGGCGCGATCGCTCTCGCCAACACGGCGAGCCGGCCGATTTCCGTCCTGGCTTTCGAATGGACGCTCGGACCGTCGCAGCCCTTCGAGGCAAGCATCAAAGGGGAGCCGCTCAAGATTCTAAATTCCGAAAAAAGCATGCCGATGACGACGCCGCTCTTGATGGAGCTGCCGAAGCCGGTCAGGCCGGGCGAAACCGTTCGTCTCGAAGTGAAGTTTACCGCCAAGGCCGGCGTCCATGACGGCCAGATTCACCTCAAGAGCTGGTATCCCCGGCTGTGGTGGGAAGGCCTTCCGGTCCGCGACTCGTTCAAGGTCAAGCTGGACATTCCCCAAGGCTATCAGGCCGCCGTGAGCGGCCGGTTCGACCCCACGACCGGATATTACGAAAACGACTTCGTAACAACATACTTCGGCGTCTTTCTGTCGAACGAGCTCAAAGCCGAGGAGGCCGAGGCGGGCGGGGTGACGATCAGGGCCCTGTTCACCGAAAAGGGGAGGGACTGCGCCCTCCTCTGTCTGAAAGCGGCGGCCGACATCATCCCGTTCTATAAATCGTGGCTGGGCGGCTATCCCCATCGGTCCCTGTGCATCATACCGGGAGGGCCCCAGCCGTGGGGAGGCTATCCGTACGCTTCGGGAATCGTCGTCATCCACGGCCAAGAAACCTATGACCCGAACAAGGGCGAGGCCGAGGCCGCCTGGTGGAAATGGATCACGGCCCACGAGATCGGCCACCAGTACTGGGGCGAGTCGATCATGTCCGGGGACGTCTTGGGCGATTTCACGGAAGCCTGGTTCATGATCGGCATGGGGATCGAGGCCGATAAGGAATACCTGCAGGCCCGCGGTCTCGGCTGGGACCGGTATCAGGGCTTCATCGACGGCTACCTCCAGGGCGTGAAGGCCAGGAACGATACGACGATGGACGCCCCGCCCTCGCTTGTTAAAGCCCAGAGGTTCGACCGGAACAACATCCTTATTCATGGCAAGGGATTTACCGTGCTGAGCGCCCTCGAAACCGTCTTGGGCAGGGAAAGGTTCGGCGAGATCTATCGGAGGGCCGTCCGGGAGTATACCGGCAAACGCATCGGCTGGCGCGATTTCCGGGCTCTCTGCGAGGGAGCGACCGGGGAGAATCTCGGCTGGTTCTTCGACGACTGGGCCAGGTCCAATAAAATCCTCGAATGCCGGGTCGCGTCTCAGTCCTCGACCCCAGCCGAGGGAGGCTACCTGAGCGAGGTCCGCGTCGAGTACGGCCTGGATTCCGTGCGCATGCCGGTGCCGGTCAAGGCGGTCTTTAAGGACGGTTCGAGCCAGGCCGCGGCCACGGACAGGCTTTCCCGGGCCGCGGTCCTTCGCTTCCGGAGCCGCGCTCCGCTTAAAGAGGTTATCCTCGACCCGGAACACCGCTTAGGGCTCGTCCGGGAATCCGTACCCAGGACTGCAGCTGAAATCGAAGAATCGATCGATGCCCTCGAATGGACCGGCACGGGGGAGGCCGCGCTCGATTTTCTCCGCCGCCCCGAAACGACGGGGATAAAAACGCCCCGTGCCTGGTTTAAACTCGGGATGCTCCTCTTCGACGGCCGCTATTACGCCGAAGCCTGTGAGGCTTTCAAAAAAAGCCGAGAGCTGGCTTCGCAGAAGAGAGACGTCTTCAATGCCCTCATCTGGATGGGGAATATCCAGGATCTTCTCGGGAATCGGGCGGCGGCGGTTTCACATTTTAAAGAGGCGCTAGGATTAAACCCGGACCCGGACTGGACCTTGCAGCACGACCAATACAACCTACGGATCAACAAGGCGTGGGTCGAAGAGAGGCTCAAAACTCCTTTTGCTTGGGAGCGGTAATCCGTCCCTATTTTATTTTTTCGCCGCCTCGCCTTTGACGATCTGGGTCTGGTGCGCTCCTTTCGTCGTGTGCACCAGGAGGCCGTCCTCCCCGGGCAGCCAGACTTCCGCCAATAGATAGACCGTAAAGTATTCCGTGTAGGACGGCTCAAAGTTTCCCACGACATGGAAGATAAGCTGGGGCTCCTCGATGGGCGGGTTCGGTTGGGCCAGCTTCTGGGTGAAGGGGACCTGGACTTCCAGGCCGGTCGATTCCTGCCGAAGGGCGATCTGTCCGTCTTCCTTCTGGGCCACCCGGTATTCGCCCGGCGGAAACTTCTTGCCGCCGGCTTCGAACTTGAACGGAATCTTAAAAGAGGCCTGGGCATAGGCCATAGCGGCGCCAGCAAAGAAGACGACGACAAGAGTCATGACGGTCAATGCGACAAAACGTTTCATGGGACTCCTCCCTTTAAGCCAACGTCTCCGCCTAATCGCCGCCCAGCGACCAGCCGGCTTCGGCCGGAGAATCGTTGGACGGGACGCCGTTCTTGAGAGCGTCTTCCATGGCCATGACGAACGTGTCGATCTCCTCGAGCGTCGTGTAAACGTTCGGCGATACCCGGAGAGCCTGATAATCGAAGACCTGGTTGGGCGGGGCGCCTCCGACGAGCGGGACGGCGATAATGCGGTACTTGTCCATCAGGAACCTGGCCAGATCCCTGACGTCGGTACCTTCGATGTTGACCGCGGCAACGGCCCAGGCCTGCGGGGGATCGCTTAGGTTCGTCAGGATCTTAATCTGCGGATATTTCTTGAGGGCGTTGGCCCAGCGGAGGGTCAGGTAGCGCAGACGGGCCGCCTTGCGCTCGCCGCCGATGGCTTGGTGGAAGGCCAGGGCTTCGCCCAGCGCCGCCCGGATGGCCCAGGGGTGCGTGCCGATGGACTCGAACTTGCGGATGTCGTTGTCCTGCTGTTCAGGGGCCGCCTGCAGAGGCCAGAATTTCGGGATCATCTCCCGACGCATGTACAGGCAGCCGTTACCGATTGGAGCCAGCAGCCACTTGTGTAGGCTGACGCCGTAGGCGTCGCACTCGAGGTCCCTCAGCTTAAACGGGAACTGCCCCAGCGCGTGGGCGCCGTCCACGATCGTGACGATCCCCTTGGAGCGGGCCAGGCGGGACAGCCGCGCCACCGGGAACATCTGGGCCGTTAGATTGGTGACGTGGCAGAAATGGAAGACTTTCGTCCGCGGCGAGATGGCTTTCTCGAACCGCTGGTAGAGGTCATCCTGGGTCGTCGGCACCGGGAACTGAAGCCGTGTGACCTTGATCCCCTCGCGCCGCACGCGCTGGTCCCAGGTCGTCAGCATGCGGGGGTAATCCTGCTCGGTGGTGACGACCTCGTCGCCCGCCTTGAGGTCGATCCCGTTCTGGGCGATCTGCAGAGACTCGCTGGCGCCGCGCGTCAGGGCCAGCTCTTCGGGGTCGCAGCCGAACTCCTTGGCCATGCGCAGGCGGATCGTCTCGACGTTCTTGGCGACCATTCCCTGATAGTGCACGGGCAACATGTTGATCATTTCCATGTACCGGAACTCGGACTCGAGCACGACCCGCGGGGCCGGGGCGGTGAAACCGTTGTTGAGGTTGATCAAGGTGCGGTCCAGCTTGAAGGCGAGTTGGATCTCCCTCCAGTAGAACTCGTCACCGGCCACCTCCTCGGGCGTTCGGTCCGCGACCGTCTGGGAAGCGGCCAGGA
Organism: Candidatus Aminicenantota bacterium; assembly: GCA_963702005.1. GTDB lineage: Bacteria > Acidobacteriota > Aminicenantia > Aminicenantales > JAFGBC01 > JAFGBC01. Next base: position 2,914,716 of record OY969696.1, on the reverse strand, counting down.
CGCGCTCGAGGCCGCCGGACGTCGCCGAATAGGCGGCCGTCCCCAAAGCCCCGCACATGCGCAGAAAAGCTCGTCGACTCCACATCTCGGACTTCATGTCGAACCTCCTTCCTATTTCTTATTTCTTCGGCTATTTTAAGAGCTCGAGGTACTGGTTGACCCGGTCGCGCATGGCCGTGTCGGTGATCTTGGGCAGAATCCTCTCGAACGCCTCCCGCGCCTTATCCCGCTCGTTGTTCTTGAAGCAGGCGACGGCCAGGTTGTAGCCGAAGGTGACCTCGTCCGGGACCTTGCGGGCCGCGACCTCATAGGCCGTGATCGCTTCGGGGAGCCTGTCCATCTTCTCCAGGATCATCCCCTTCAAGTTGTAGGCCAGGACCATGTTGGCGTTGGCCAGAAGGGCCTTCTGGTCCGTCTCCAGGGCCGCTTCATTCAGGCCCTTGCCCAGGTAGAGACGCGCCAGGTTGTAGTAGGGCATCTCCCGGGTTTGATAGGCGAGGTCGGCGACGGCCTTCTTGTACTGATCCTCGGCCTTGTCGAGATAGCCCATCTCCTGGTAGGTCATCCCCAGGTTGTTCCGCGCTTCCGTGAACTGAGGGCTGACCTCGAGGCATTTTTCGAAAGCCTTGGCCGCCTCGGCCAGATTCCCCTTCATCGAGTAGGCCAGCCCGAGTCCGTTGTAGGCGAGATGGAGGCGCGAATCGAGCTCGATGGCCCGGTTGAAGGCGTGGATGGCCTGGTCGATGTCATTGTTGTTGAGATAAAAGGAGCCCAGATTGTACTGGTACTTGGGATCTTTCTCGCGAGTCCGTTCCAGCCTCTTCTGGGGCGAGGCGCACAGGGCGAGAGGCAGGCAGGCCAGGAGAAGGACGAGGGCCTTGGGTTTCATGGAACTCATCATTCACTCCTTTTCTTCGGCGTCCGGGCCGAAGACGTCCCCGTGCTCGCTCTTGAGGGAGCGGGACATGAAATCGCTGAGAACCCGCTGGGGCGGCTTCCCGCGGTAGAGGACTTCGTAGATCTGTCCGCAGATGGGCATTTCGACCCGGAGGCGCTCGGACAGCTCGTGGACGGAGAGCGTCGTGACAATCCCCTCGGCGATCATGGTCATTCCGGACCTGACCGCCTCCAGGCTGCGTCCGCGGCCCAGCTCGAACCCGACGTAGTGGTTGCGGCTGAGGGCGCCCGTGCAGGTCAGGATGAGGTCGCCGATCCCGGCCAGCCCCGCGAACGTCTCGGGCCGGGCGCCCATCCGCAATCCGAGCCGGGTCATTTCGTGGATCCCCCGCGTGATCAGGGCGGCCGAGGAGTTGTGGCCCGCCGCCAGGCCGTCCGAGATGCCGGCCGCGATGGCGATGACGTTCTTGACGGCGCCAGCCAGCTCGACGCCCCGGATATCGGGCGAGGTGTAGACGCGAAGGTTGAGGTTCGAGACGAGGTGCTGAACGGTCCGTGCGAACGGGCCGTCCTCGGAGGCGGCCACGACGGCCGTCGCTTGGCCCTGGGCCACTTCGCGGGCGAAGCTCGGGCCCGACAGGGCGGCGACCGGACTCCGGCCGGCCGGCGTCAGGATTTCCTCCACGATCTCCGACATCCGCTTCTGGGTCCCCTCCTCGATGCCCTTGGTCAGGCTCACGATTCCCCGCGCGGGGCCTAAGTGAGCAGCCATCAGGGTGAAGACGCTTCGGAAGTACTGGGAGGGCACGGCCACGAAGACGATCTCGCATCCTTCCAGGGCGGCCGCGATCTCGTTGAAGAAGGTGACTTGGGGCGGAAAGACGAAGCCGGGGAGGAACAGACTGTTCGTTCCGCGCTCGCTGAGCTCGTGCCGGATCTCTTCCTCCCGGACCCAGAGCTGGGTCGGGATCCCCATCCGGCCCAAGTGGAGGGCGAAGGCCGACCCCCAGCTTCCGCCGCCGACGACGCAGGACTTCATGCGGGGTGGGCCTCCTCGCGGCGGCCGAACTTGCGCTCCCGGCCGCGGATGATCCGCACGATGTTAGCCCGGTGACAGAGCGCGATCAGGGCGAATACGGCGACTCCCCAGACGGCGAACTCGACGTCGTGTTTCAGGAGAAACGCCGAGATCGGGATCGAGAGCGCGGCCAAGAGCGATCCGAGGGAAACGTATCGGGTTGCGGCGATCGTCCCGGCGAACACGGCCAGCGCGATCGCGGCCGGCTGCCACCAGCCGAGGACGAGGAGGACGCCGATCGTGGTCGCCACGCCCTTGCCGCCCCGGAACTTGATGTAAACCGGGAAGCAGTGGCCGACCACGGCCAGGAACGAGGCGATGAGCGCGAGCCGGCCGTCCTGGAAGAGCCGGAGGGCGAGCAGGGGAGGAAGGATGCCCTTGAGGACATCGGCCAGGGCGACGGGCAGGGCCGCCTTCCAGCCCTCGAGACGGAGGACGTTCGTGGCGCCCGTGTTGCCGCTTCCGAATCGCCGGATGTCGCTGCGGACGCGGAGGCGGAACAGAAGGTAGCCGGTCGGGACGGCGCCCAGAAGGTAGCAGCAGAGGGCGAAGGCGATTTTCATCTCGTCAAGCGAGCGGGTATTCCCCGAGAATGGTGTAACGGGCGCCTTCGGGGGTGAGCGTGCTCTCGAAGAAGGTCACCGTCTTGGCGCCCATGAAGCCGAATTCGAATTCCTTCCAGCCCTCGAGTTCGCGGAGGGTCTTCTGGATGTCCTGGCTCGATTTGACCCGCCCCAGCGTCAGATGGGGATGGAAGGGCCGGTCCTCCTTGGGGAAGCCCTTCCGGGCCAGCTCCTCCTCGATGTCGGCCTGGAGGGCGTTGAGCTCCTCGCGGGGCTCGAAGCCCGCCCACAGGACGCGGGGGTTACGGCTTCCGGGCGGGAAGCTTCCGGTGCCCTTGAGCCCCAGCTCGAAGGGATGATACCGGCCGACGACGGCTTGGAGCGTCGTTTTGACGTCTTCGACCTGGGCATCGCTCGTTTCGCCCAGAAACTTGAGGGTCAAATGCATCGAGTCGGAGCCGATCCACTTGACGTTGGGATTGGCGCGGCTTAATTTTTGGACGAGAAGGGCGACCCTTTCCTTAAGGGCGGGATCGAGGTCGATGGCGATGAATGTCCTCATATCTTTTGTCCTTTTAGCCTTCTTCCCTTGGGGCGGCGGGCGCGGACGGCCGGCTTCTTTCCGGCCAGGAGGAGATGCCGCCGCAGCATGTCGAGGGCTTTCTGGGTCGATTGGAACTTGATGGATTCACGCGGGCCCCAAAAGAGGTTCTTCTCGATTTGGGTCCCGTTATCCCAGGCCAGGGCCGTGTAGACGAGGCCGACCGGCTTGGGAGGGGTTCCGCCGGCCGGTCCGGCGATCCCGGTGACGGCGAGTCCAAAGTGAGATCGGGAGCGGTGCCGGATGCCCTCGGCCATCGCCCTGGCGACGTGGGCGCTGACCGCGCCGTACTGCTGGATAAGGGCGGGCGGAACCCCGAGCCGGGCCGTCTTGGCGTCGTTGCTGTAGGCGATGACGCCCTCCAGGAAATACTCGGAGCTCCCCGGGACGTTGGTCAGTCGGTGGGAGAGGAGACCGCCCGTGCAGGATTCGGCGGCGGCCAGCGTTTTGCGCCTCCCCTTGAGCAGTCCGGCCACGACCTCTTCGAGGTTCTCGCCGTTCGACGAGAAGACGAAGTCGCCCAGCCTGTCCGCGATCGCTTTCTCGAGCCGGCGCGCCTTGCGGAGGAGGGCGGGCCGGCTCCGGGTCGTCAGGCCGTAGATATGGATCTCGAGCTGGCCCGGGATGGCCAGGGTCGTGACCGAGAGAGTGTCGTCCTTAGGATAGAGGTCGGCGATCTCGGATTCGAGGACGGACTCGCCCAGGCCGGTCAGCTTGAGGACGCGGCGGACGTAATGACCCCGGCGGAGTCTCTGGAGACGGGGCCAGACAAAGTCCTGGAACATGGGCTTCAGCTCGGCGGGCGGGCCGGGGAGGAGGACGATCTTCCGTCCGGCTTCCTCGATCCAGAGGCCGGGCGCCGTCCCGTTTTTGTTGGGCAGAATCCGGGCGCCTTTGGGGATGAAGGCCTGCTTGCGGTTCGAGGCGGGCGGGGTCAACCCGCGCCGCCTGAAGCGCCTTCGGATCTGATCGAAGATCTTAGGCTGGAAGACGAGCGTCCGGCCCAGGACCCGGGCCCAGGCTTCCCGCGTCCGATCGTCTTCGGTCGGCCCCAAGCCGCCCATGGCGAAGATAAAGTCGGCCCGCTTGAGCGCCTCCCGGAAGCAGCGGACGAGGGACGCTTCTTCGTCTCCGACGATCGTCTTGCGGACGACATCGAGGCCGAGCTCGTTCAGGCGCTGGGTCAGATGGAGGGAGTTCGTGTCCTGGTAGTAGGGAGAGAGGAGTTCGCTGCCGACGGCGATCATTTCAATCCGGATCGTCTTAGTCATGACGACTCCTAAAATCCTATTTCAGGATGAGATAAAGGCGGAGGAGAAGGAAGCTCAGGATGCCCGCGGCCAGGTCGTCGGCCATGATCCCCCAGCCGCCCGGCAGACGCTCGAAACGGCGGATGGGGAAGGGCTTGAAGATGTCGAAGACGCGAAACAAGCCGAATCCGATGAGGAGCGGAACCCAGTCGGCCGGGCAAAGGACGAGGGCCGTCATCTGTCCGGCGACCTCGTCGATGACGATGGTCCGGGGGTCTTTCCGTCCGAAAGCGGCGGCGGCCCGGCCGGAAGCCCAAATCCCGACCATGAGGACGGCGGCGATCAGGGCGAGAAAGACGGGGAGGGCGAAGCGGTGTAAGCTCCATTTGTACAGACAAACGGCCGCCGCGCTGGCGACCGTACCGGGAGCAAGAGGGATGAAACCGACGCCGAAGAAGGTGGCGATCGTCTTGGCGGCGAACTTCATCCGATAAGCTTTCCCCTTAAATCATATACATCTGCGGCCGCGATTTCAACCGGCTGAATCGTTCCTGTGAGCGCGGCCGGATCGCCGACCCGCCGGGCGTCGACCTCGACGATGCCGTCGACCTCGGGCGCTTGAAACGGCCCGCGGCCGACCAGGACGCGGGGGGCGTCGGACCGGACCCCTTCGAACAGGACGGGGAGGCGGGCGCCCAGACGCCCCCTGTTTATCTCGAGAGAGATATCGGCTTGGCGCGCCATGAGGATGTCCTTGCGTCTTTGCTTGATTCCGTTCTTGACCGGATCGCCGAGCGGGGCGGCCGAGCTTCCCGTCTCGAGGGAATAACTGAACACGCCGAGGTGATCGAAGCGGGCCTCCTCGACGAAACGAAGCAGGGCCTCGAATTCGGCGCGGCCTTCGCCCGGAAAGCCGACGATGAGCGAGGTCCGAATCGCGACGCCGGGGAGCCTGGCGCGGATCTTGGCGATGAGACGGAGGGCGCGGTCGCCGTGGAGGCCGCGCTTCATGCCGCGTATGATCGCGGGATGGGCGTGCTGGAAGGGGATGTCGAGGTAGCGGCAGATTTTAGGCTCGGCCATGATCTCGACGAGCGCGTCGGAGACCTCGTTCGGATAACCGTAGAGAAGGCGGATCCAGTCGACCTCCCGGACCTCGAGGAGCGCGGCCAGGAGCCGGACGAGACCGTCCTTGAGCCCGAGGTCGCGTCCATAGGAGGTCGTGTCCTGGGAGACGATATCAATCTCCCGGACTCCGCGCGCGGCCAGGGCCCGGGCCTCCTCGACGATCGACGCGATCGGCCGCGACCGGTAAGGGCCTTTGATGGCGGGGATGGTGCAGAACGAGCAGGCGTGGGAGCAGCCTTCCGAGATTTTAAGGTAAGCCCAGCCGAGCGGTGTCGAGAGGACGCGGGGCGTGTCGTGGGAGTAGAGGAAGGTCGCGTTCGAAGGCGTGTAGGGCTCGGCGCGAAGGATGGACTCGATCCTGTCGAAGTCCTTGACGCCCAGCCAGGCGTCGACCTCGGGAAAGAGGGCGGCGAGCGCCTGCCTGTCTTTCTCCACGTAACAGCCGGCGACGACGATCGTCTTGGGGCCGCGGGTTTTCTTGAGGCGGAGCGCATCGCGGATGGCCGCCGAGGCTTCGTCCCGGGCCGGTTGGATGAAGCCGCAGGTGTTGAGGATGATGATATCGGCGTCGGCCGCGTCCTCCCTGAATGCGTAGCCGGCGCCGGACAGGATCCCCAGCATGACCTCGCTGTCGACGAGGTTCTTGGCGCAGCCGTAGCTGACCAGCGCGATCGTCCGTTCCATTTTCTTCACGGGGTCAAACCTACACTTTGTCAAAAAGTTAAAAAGCCGGGCATGACCCTCTACGGATAAATGCGGTAGAGGAGGCGGGGGAAGGGGATCGTCTCCCGGATGTGCTTGATCCCGCACATCCAGGACACGGTCCGTTCGACGCCCAACCCGAACCCGGAGTGGGGGACCGAGCCGTATTTGCGGAGGTCCAGGTACCACTCGTAAGCCTCGCGCGGAAGCTTGTACTCTTGGATCCGCTGCTCGAGGAGGGCCAAGTCGTGGATGCGCTGGCCCCCCCCGATGATCTCGCCGTATCCCTCGGAGGCGATGAAGTCGACGCCCAAGGCCAGGTCGGGCCGGTCAGGCGCCGGCTGCATGTAAAACGCCTTGACCGCCGCCGGGAAATGGCTGATGCAGACCGGGACATCGTAGAGCTCGGAAAGGATGGCTTCTTCGGGCGCGCCCAAATCGTCGCCCGACTTGATGGTCGAGCCTTTCTCCTGGAGCCGGGGCAGGATCTCTTCGTACTTGAGGCGGGGGAAGGGCTTTCGGACTCTTTCCAGCGGTTTCGGATCGCGCTCGAGCGTCTCAAGCTCCGCGCGCCGCTCGGCCAGGACCCGTTCGATGATGAACAGGACGAGGTCCTCGCCCAGCTCGGTAATATCCTCGAGGGAGGCGAAGGCGACCTCGGGTTCGACCATCCAGAATTCGATGAGATGCTTGCGCGTCTTAGAGCGCTCGGCCCGGAAGGTCGGGCCGAAGCAGTAGACCTTGCCGAAGGCCATCGCGGTCGCTTCGTTGTAGAGCTGGCCGCTCTGACTGAGGTAGGCCTTTTGGTCGAAGTACTCGGTTTCGAACAGGGTCGTCGTGCCCTCGCAGGCGCTCGGGGTCAGGATGGGCGTATCCATGAGCCGGAACCCGCGGCCGTCGAAGAAATCGCGGATGGCTTTGACGACCTCGGCCCGAACCCGAAGGACGGCGTGCTGCTTCTGGGAGCGGAGCCAGAGATGGCGGTGTTCCATCAGGAAGGGCGTGCTGTGTTCCTTGGGCGTGATCGGGTAATCCCGGGCGATCTGGACGACCTCGATATCCTGGATCTCGAGCTCGTACCCTCCGGCCGCCCGCTTCTCTTCGCGGACCTTGCCCCGGACGATGATCGAGGATTCCTGGGTCAGCTCGTCGAAGGTCTTGAAGAGGGGGGCGTCTTTGTCGGCGCCGACCATCGTCCCCTGGATGAGGCCCGTCCCGTCGCGAACGAGGAGGAAGCGGACTTTGCCGCTCGATCGTTTGTGGTAAACCCAGCCGCGGACCTCGACGTCCTGGCCGTAGCGGCCGGCGATGTCCTCGATATAAACCCACTCCATGATTGGCTCATTATAAGGAAACGGGAACTCGAAATCAATCGGTCCGGAAGACGCACTTGGCGACCAGACCGTTGCGGCCGACGGCCCAGCCGGATCTGTCTTTTTTTGAGAAGCTGACGCCGTGGAATCCGGAGGGTGCGGGGATGGACGTCCAAGTCCTGCCGCCGTCGAGCGAGAGGTCGGACCCCGACGGTCCGACGGCGATGAGGAGCGGCGGCGAGGTGCCCGGCACGATCGCCGCGCATTCCCTGAAACCGGACGGGGCGGCGGCTTCGATGAGCTTCCAGGTCCGGCCGCCGTCCCGGCTGACGGCCGCGTTCTTGAGCGCAGAGGGTTCATTTTTATAATCGCCGCCGACCATAGCTCCATCCTCGGCATTCCAGAACAGGAGCGAGAATCCTCCGGACGAGGCCGTGCCGGCGCCGAGCGGCGAGTCGGCCGATGACCAAGACCTTCCCCGGCTCCCGGATCGGAAGACCCGGGCGGCGGAGCCGCCCGTGCAGAACCACGCTGTGGACGGTCCCAGGACGGTCAGACACGTGCCGCTGGCGGCGAAGGCGCCTTCCCCGGCCAAGGCCTCGGGCCTGTGCTGAAAGGGCAGGGGCTCCCAGGTGAGTCCGGCGTCATCCGTGATCAGGATCATGAAGCGGCCGTCCATCGGGTCGCCGACGGCGATTCCGCTCGTCGCGTCGAAGAAGGCGAACGCGTCGAGGAAGATGCCTTCGGCGTCGTTGTGGAAGCGCTCCGTCCAGGTCTTTCCGCCGTCGGAGGTCCTGAAGATGCGGGCGGGCCGGGCGATTCCCATGAGGCAGGCGGTGTCGGCGTCCCAAGCCTCGACATCGCGGAAATCCATGGATTCGGCGCCGGGGACTCTTCCGGCCGTCCAGGTTTTGCCTCCGTCCACGGTCTTTAGAAAGGTTCCGTCCGTGCCGCTCGCCCAAGCCACATTGTCATTGACGGCCGCGACCCCGCGAAGGCCGGCCGTCGTCCCGCTGATCTGAACCTGCCAGGAAACGCCGTCCGCTTGGGGACGGAGAGCGCGCGAGAGGGGTGAAGACGCTCCGCTGATGATGAGGAGCCCTGTCGCGCATAAACTGCAGGCGATGCTTGTTTTTATCAAAGCTCCGAGCCTCCTTTGATCGGATTGTAGCCCAGGCCGGCCGCCGCCGGCAACCGGGCCGGAACTGTTTCAAGTCGAATATTGACTTGTCCTTGCGCTGACCCTAACATGAAGACTCCGATGGCCGAAGCCAAGGCGTTTTCTCCCGTCAAATATATTTGCGGGATTATCTTTGCGCGTCCCGAGATCTTAGCCAAGGCCGAGGAGAGGCTCGTCGGCCGGCTCGGGGCGGTCGACCTTCGGAGCCCCGCCTTCGATTTCCGCCTGACGGATTATTACGAAAAGGAGATGGGGGAGGGGCTGAAACGGATCTTTCTGAGTTTCGAGGAGCCCGGGGAGCCGGAGCGCCTAAGCGACATCAAGCTTCTGACCAACTCCTGGGAGGATGAGATCCGGGCCGCCGCGGGGGAATCGCGCCGTGTCGTCAACATCGATCCCGGCTTCATCACGGCCTCGGCGCTGTTCATGGCCACGACCAAGGACTTTGCCCACCGCGTCCCGCTCCGGGACGGGATCTACGCCCATCTCGAGCTCCTGTTCACAAAGTCGGGCATCAAATATCTCGACTGGACCTATCCCGATTTCCGGCAGGAGGAGTACGCGGCCTTTTTCATGGGGATCCGGAGGATATTCCTCTCGCGAATCAGATACTAAATTTCGGGGTCGAAGGACGAGATTTTACGGAGCCTGTCGACGATCTCGGGAAGTTCCCGGAGCACGATAGCGACGTCCTCGTCCGTGTTGAAGCGGCCCAGCGACATCCGGATCGAGCTCCGGGCGATCTCGGGACGCAGCCCGATCGCGGCCAGAACGGGGGAGACTTCCTCCGAGCCCTCGCTGCAGGCAGAGCCGGTCGAGACATAGATTTCCTTGGTCGCGAGCGAAAGCAGGATCGCCTCGCCCTCCAGGCCCGGGAACGAGAAGTTGAGCGTGCTCTTGATCCGGCGCTCGGGGTGGCCGTTGAAATGAACCTTGGGCACGGTTTTTTCGATACCGTCCTTGAGCCGGCCGGCCAGCTTCTCGATCCGCTCGCGGTCTTTTTTCCAGCGCTCGCCCAGGACCCGAGCCGCCTCGCCGAACCCGACGATCCCGATCGTATTCTCGGTTCCGGCCCTCAGCTCCTTTTCCTGGTGACCGCCATGGATATAGGGGCCTATGGCCGTTCCTTTTCGGATGTAGAGCGCGCCCACGCCCTTGGGGCCGTAGATCTTGTGGGAGGCGACGGTCAGCAGGTCGACGCCCAAGTCGCCGACCTTGACCTCGATCTTTCCGAAGGCTTGGACGGCGTCGGTGTGGACGAGGACTTCCTTATCCCGCGCGATCTTGACGATATCCTTAATGGGCTGGATGGTTCCGATCTCGTTGTTGGCGTACATGATGGAAACCAGCGCCGTGTTGGGAGTCAGGGCGTCCCGGAGGGCGTCGAGGTCCACGATCCCGTAGTGATCGACGGGAAGATAGACGACCCGGTAGCCTTTCTTCTCGAGATAATTTCCCGTCCGCAACACGGCCGGATGCTCGATGGCCGAGACGACGATTTCTTTCTTGTCGGGGTGGGCATCGAGAATTCCGAAGATGGCAAAATTGTCGGCCTCGGTGCCCGACCCGGTGAAGACGATCTCGCTTCGCCGGCAGCCGAGTTGCCCGGCGATATTCTCCCGCGCTTCCTGGAGGAGGTCCCGGACGGCTCGTCCGATCGGATAGAGGGAGGAGGGGTTTCCGAAGTGCTCCCGCAGGAACCAGCACATCTTGTCGGCGACGGCCGGGTCCAGGGGCGTCGTGGCGTTGTTGTCGAGATAAACCATCGTTCGAATCCTTCGAGCTATTTTACTCTAACCGGACGAATCCCGCCATAAGGCCTTCGAGGGGTCGAGCTAGCCGGCTGCCTTATCTCGCGCTTCAGCAAAAGAAAGTCGATGATAATTAATACGGGGACGGGCGAAGTTGATTAGGCAAGATTCTCCTTGATGTGTCAATCGGACTTCAGCTTGAACTTGGCGACAAAACCGTCATAGCCGTTTTTGAGCGACTTCTGGTAGGGCTTGAGGGTCGGCAAGTCGAGGCTGTTCGTCGCTCCGACCATCAGGATCGTCCCGTCGGCACCGACCGTTGGGTTATAGCCGTAATCCTGGTAAGAGCCCCCAAAGTAGGTCGAAGCGATGAGACTTTTCCCGTCCGGCGCCAGGATGGTTAAAAAGGCGTCCACTGGGCCTTTGTGGACTGTTTGATAACCATCTTTAATCGGAAAATTCGGGCTGGTTGTATATCCTGTAATATAGGCGTTTCCGTTCTCATCGACGGCGATCCCTAAGCCATAGTCCTTGCCAAATCCACCCAGGTAGGTTGAATAGATCAGGGTTTTGCCGTCCGGCGCGAACTTGGTGACGAAAGCGTCGGCGTTGCCTTTCCGGCTTTTTTGGAAGGCATTTTTGACGGGGAATGGGCCCTCCGCAGCCCCCGTGAGATAGGCGGCGCCGGCGCTGTCGACAGCCACCCCATTAGACTCATCCGCGCTGGACCCACCTAGGTAGCTGGAATAGTCGAGCCGGTCGCCGTTTGGGGAAAGCTTCGTGATGAAACAATCTGCCCCGCCCCCTCCATATTTGGGTTGGAACGCATTCTGGACGGGGAAGTCCCTATCTTCTGTCTCACCTGATAAATAAGCGGCTCCCGTGCTGTCGACGGTCAGCCCTCGGAGTTCTAACTCCCCCTGGCTAGAGCCTCCCAGATAAGTGGAATAGATCATGGTCTTCCCGTCGGAGGCGAACTTGGAGACGAAAGCGTTCCAGTTACCCCTCGAGATTTTTTTATAGGCTTTTAGGGTCGGAAAATCCATGCTGTTTGTTTCGCCTGCCACATAGACAGAGCCCGAGGCGTCCAGAGCTATGCGCTTGCCTTCGTCATAACCAGAACCGCCCAGATAAGAAGAGAAGACCAAGCCCTTGCCGTCCGGCGTCAATTTCAGGAAAAACGCTTCATCACGTCCGCTGTTTGTCGTCTGGAACGCATTCTTGAGCGGGAAACTGCGGCTGGTGGTCGTCCCGGCCAGATAAACGGATCCTTTTTTGTCCACCGCGAGAGCCGGGACGGGAGACATGGCGGTTCCAACCGGAAAGAAGTCCGAGTAGATCAAGCTTTGTCCGTCGGGCGAAAGCTTGGTTACGAACCCGTCGGCCCGAGGTTGGCTGACATGGTAGGGAGGGAAGTCCTTGCTCGCGGTGAAACCGGAGATATAGACCGCGCCCGTATTGTCCTGCTTGATAAAGAAAGGGAGATCGTCTGAATAACCTCCCAGGTAAGTCGAAGAGACGAGGACGACGGGGTCGATGATGAGGGCGAAGCGCCGGTCGTGGGCGCCGATCGCAAAAGCGAATTCGTCTCTGCCGATGTTCCTAAACGATGCCTTCACGGCCACCTGCCGGCCGTCGATGACCTGGTAGGCCGCGGGCTTCCGGTGCCGGATCTCGCCCGAGGACGTCTTTACGACGAGGTCTCCCTCGATGTTGATTCCCGTTGCGGGCGCTCCGTCGTAGGCAAACCGGATGTCGCTGGGGTCCGCGCCGGGCCGGACGACCCAGTCATATTCGACTTCTTTTTCTGTGCCGTAGACCTTGAGGTCTACGCCGTCGTAGAGATTGGTATAAAGCACGGCTCTCGACGTTGGAACGTCCGTGATCCAGCCGGACTCGTCACGGCCGTAGAAATAACTGATCCGGTAGTCCGAAGGGTCGACCGCTGAGAGCGCGACATCCGAGTTGATATTTTTAAAGACAAGCCCGGAGGCCGCGCCGTTCGTCCGGTCGAAAACCAGCTCTTGCTTCGTCAGCCAGAGCGTATAATCCTTCGTTTTCGCATAGAAACGCGCCTCGGGCGCAGCCTGACCTTGGTTCCTGATAAAGTAGAGCGGCGCCGGCCCGAAAGGGGATGGGACCGGCATGAGGGAGCCGGAACCGGATCCTCCCACGGCCGGAGCGGAAAGCCCAAGAGCCAGTGCGATGGCGAGAAAAACAAATCCCCTTTTCATGGAACGCCTCCTTCCTCGATACCCCGGATGTTCCCTTTGCTGAAATATTAATTCTTTTAGCTGGGGCGGTCAATATCGGCTGCCGCGACGGCGCGGCTAGAAAGAAGGTATTTCGTTTTCTGTTGAGCCGGTTGGAGACGCGTTTTCGCATCGATTATCCCATCTCGCCACTTTTGGGAAGCATAAATCAGGGCTGGGAACATATCAAGGACACCTGGAGAGCGCGGACGGGCAATCTGGAAGCCGTCAGCGCTGGCCGATGAGCCGGAAATCACCCGGACCTCCCCTCATCAAGGAGGTCGTCGAGCGCTATCTCGACTGCGGCAATCCGAAGTGCGGATTCGCCCGGATCCGCCGCTGCCGGACTGTCATACGGAACACATCCTGACACCCCCACCTCCATTTTCTGGTGACCGAGGGCGGCCTGAACGAGGCGGCGCTTCGCCCGCACTCATGAACCGGAAACGGTTCATGAGTGCGGGCGTCTTCCACGAGATCCCGCGAATGGACGACTCGCGGCTGGCGGAGATCTTCGCCCGGGAGGTGCTGGCGTTTCTCGTCGGCCGGGCGACGATGTCAATTCTTTACGCTAATCCGCCTATCCGGTTCAATTGTTAATACTTAATGGTGGCGTAGTCGAAACCGGTGCCTGAGCCCATGCTCCATCCGGTGACATAGACATTGCCCGAACGGTCTACCGCAATGGCCGTTGCCGTATCCTCGTCATAAGCATCATTCCCTGGCCCATCGAACCTGTCTATCCAGAGCTGTTGGCCGCTTGCGTTGTACTTGATGGTGGTGTAGTCGTCCCAGTGCCAGGTGCCTAAGGCCGCGCTTCCTCCGGTGACAAAGACATTGCCTGAAGGGTCCACGGCAATGGCCCTGGCTTCATCCCAGCTGTTAGCTGGTCCGTTGTACCTGTTTTCCCAGAGCTGTTGGCCGTTTGCGCTGTACTTGATAGTGGCGTAATCGTAATAGTTATGGGGAACTGAGCCCCCGCTCGATCCGGTGACATAGACATTGCCCGAGCCGTCCACGGCAATGGCATTGGCATAATCACTGCCGTTCGCTGGGCCGTTGTATCTTCTAGTCCAGAGCTGTTTGCCGCTTGGGCTGTACTTGATGGTGACGTAGTCTTGATAGGTCTCTAAACCCAAACTATGTCCGGTGACAAAGGCATTGCCGGCGCCGTCTACAGCAATGGCACTTGCGGCATCCCCGTTGTTATCAGGCCCGTTATACCTTCTGACCCAGAGCTGTTGGCCGTTTGTGTCGTACTTGATAGTGGCGTAGTCGTAACTGGTGCCTAAACCAGCGCTCGATCCGGTGACATAGACATTGCCCGAGCGGTCCACGGCCATGGCCGTTGCGCCATCCCCTTGATTACCAGGCCCATTATACCTTTTAACCCAGAGCTGTTTGCCGTTTGGATTATATTTAATGGTCGCATAGTCGCTGCCGCTCGATCCGGTGATATAGACATTGCCCGTGCCGTCCACCGCAACGCTCGTTGCCTGATCATCGCCGTTACCCGGCCCATCGTACCTGTTGACCCAGAGTTGTATGCCGTTTGGGCTGTACTTGATGGTCGCATAGTCGTAGATAGGTACGTCTTCGGGTCCGGAGCCTGATACTAAGCTGCGTCCGGTGACATAGACATTGCCCGAACCGTCTACAGTAATAGCCGCTGCAAAATCTTCGTCGTTAACCGGCCCGTTGTACCTTTTTGCCCAGAGCTGTTTGCCGCTTGTGTTGTACTTGATGGTGGCGTAGTCGTAATCGGTGCCTGAGCCCCAGCTCCTCCCCGTGACATAGATATTGCCCGAGCCGTCTACAGCAATGGCATTTACTACATCATCGCCGTTGGCTGGCCCGTTGTATCTCGCCACCCACTTCCTCAGTGGGGCAAGGCGGTGCCCCCCTTCCAGGGGAATCAACAGGGGAACAACCGCAAGGATTAAGCTGATTACTATCCAAACCCTCTTTTTCATCTCACGCCTCCTTAAAATAACGTGGTGAAAAGCCGTCCCGGGTGGTGGATCTCCCCTCCTGATCACGCTGGAATAGTATCGCCGGCCGGGCGGCGATGTCAATTCTATGCGCTAATAAGCCTAACCGGTTCAATTATCAATACTTGATAGTGGCGTAGTCGTAACCGGCGCCCGAGCCCGCGCTCTCTCCGGTGACATAGACATTACCCGAGCCGTCTACGGCAATGGCCGCTGCAAAATCTTCGCCTTTAGCCGGCCCGCTATATCTTTTGACCCAAAGCTGTTTGCCGCTTGTGTCGTACTTGAGAGTGGCATAGTCGTATCCGGTGCCAGAGCCCCAGCTCAATCCGGTGACATAGACATTGCCCGAACCGTCCACGGCAATGGCCTTTGCCTCATCATCGTCGTTAGCCGGTCCATTGTATCTTGTGACCCAGAGCTGTTTGCCGTTAGCGCCGTACTTGACGGTGGCATAGTCGTAAATGACGCCTGAGACCGCGCTCGCTCCGGTGACATAGACATTGCCCGAGCCGTCCACCGCAATGCCCGTTGCCTCATCATTGCCGTTGCCTGGCCCATTGTATGCGTTGACCCAGAGTTGGTTGCCGTTTGTGCCGTACTTAATGGTGACGTAGTCGTAAAAGTTGCCTGAGCATCCACTTCCGGTGACATAGACATTGCCCGAGCCGTCCACGGCAATAGCCCGCGCTCGATCCCTGATGTGACTTGGCCCGTTGTAACTTTTAGCCCAGAGCTGTTTTCCGTTTACGCCGTACTTGACGGTCGCGTAGTCGTCAGTGTGATCTGAGCCTAGGCCCCATCCGGTGACATAGACATTGCCCGAACCGTCCACGGCAATGGCCTCGGGGCTATCATAGCCGTTGCCTGGCCCATTGTACCTGCTTGCCCAGAGCTGTTTGCCGTTTGTGTTGTACTTGATAGTGGCGTAGTCGTAATCGGTGGCTGAGCCCCAGCTGGATCCGGTGACATAAACATTGCCCGTGCCGTCCACCGCAATAGCCCTGGCGCCATCATTCCTGTTACCCGGTCCGTTGTATCTTCTGACCCAGAGTTGTTCGCCGTTTGCGTTGTACTTGATGGTGGCATAGTCGTCCCTGGTGCCTGAACCCGAGCTCCTTCCGGTGACATAGACATTGCCCGAGCCGTCCACGGCAATGGCCCCCGGGCTATTATAGCCGTTACCTGGCCCGTTGGACCTTCTTGCCCAGAGCGGTTTGCCGTTTGCGTTGTACTTGATGGTGGCGTAGTCGTAATTGCCGACTGAACCCATACTCTGTCCGGTGACATAGACATTGCCCGAGCTGTCCACGGCAATGGCCGCTGCACAATCGCTTCCGTTAGCTGGCCCGTTGTACCTCGCCACCCACTTCTCCAGTGGTGTAAGAACGCCCCCCCCTTCCAGGGGAAGCAACAGGGGAACAACCGCAAGGATTAAACTGATTACCATCCAAATCCTCTTTTTCATCTCACGCCTCCTTAAGATAACGTGGTGAAAAGCCGCCCCGCGTGATGAATCTCCCCTCCCGATCACGATGGAATAGTATCGCCGGCCGGACTGACCTACCCCCGCTCAATGTACCACCTCTGTAGTGAGGTTTTCAAGCATTCGGACTTGCCCCCTGGTTTGGTCCATTTTTTAGGTTAGAAAAATATTTTGTGAGTCATCGTTGTTAGCCTCTTCGAGCCGTATTTTTCCGGCTTCGGCGGCTCCTTTCCGTGTCGCAAATTCCTCCGGCGGCACGTTTCCTAGTGAGCTGTGCGGACGGTTCTGGCTGTAGTCCCGCCTCCATGCCTCCGTTTTTTCCCGGGCGTCCTCCAAACTCATGAACCAGTGCTCATTCAAACACTCCAGCCGGAACCTGGCATTGAAAGATTCGATATAAGCGTTGTCCGTAGGCTTGCCGGGACGGCTGAAGTCAAGCTTCACATGATTCCAGTAAGCCCACAGATCGACATCCTTGGAGATGAACTCGGGACCGTTGTCGACCTGGATCGTTCGAGGCTTCCCATTAACGTTAAGATCCGGATCCGCCGGCCGTCGAAAAGCTCGTCCGACATAAAATCCATGCTCCAGCACTGGTTCTTCTCAGTCGGGGCAGGCTTCAGCTCCCGTTTTAAACAGGCCTTGCGCCGTCTGAGAGCCGGAGCGGGCAAAGATAATTATTACTAGGCGAGTTTCTCCTTGAGGATCTTGACGACCTCGAGGCCGGCCCGCTTCTGGCCTTCCTCGGTGGCGGCCCCGATGTGGGGCGCCGCGGTCACGTTGGGATGATCGATCAGCGTCCAATCCTCGGGCGGCTCCTTGCTGAAGACGTCGAGGGCGGCGGCCCTGACCCGGCCGCTGACGAGCCCCTCGAGGAGCGCCTTCTCGTCGACCGTCCCTCCCCGGGCGACGTTGACGATGATGACGCCCTTCTTCATCTTGGCGAACTCGGCCGGGCCGAGGACCGGGCCCTGCGTCTTGGGGATGTGGAGCGTGATAACGTCCGCCTGGGCCACCAGCTCGTCGAGCGGGACCTGCTTCATGACGCTCGACTGAACGGGGATGATGTCGTAGCCGACGGCCTTCATCCCGAAGGCGACGGCCCGTTCGGCGACGGCCTGTCCGATCCGGCCCATCCCGATGACGCCCAGCGTTTTCCCGTAGAGCTCGCTCCCGCTGAACGCCTTCTTCTCCCACTTGTGCTGCTTCATGGTCAGGTTGGCCTGGCCGTGCTGGCGGACGGCGCCCAGCATGAGCCCGAAGGTGTGCTCGGCGACCGTGATCGTCGTGGCGGCGGGCGTGTTGGCGACCTTGATCCCTTTCTCCTTGGCCGCGGCCGCGTCGACGTTGTCGAGCCCGATACCGGCCCTCACGATCATCTCCAAGCCTTGGGCGGCCTCGATGACCGGGCGCGTGATCTTGGTCGCGCTTCGGACGACGACCGCGTTGAAGCCGGGAATGGTCTGGACGAGGGCGGCCTCGTCCAGACCCGTCTTGACGGTGACTTCGAAACCCGGGATTGCCTTGAGCCGGTCCAGGGATTCCTGATCGAGCTTATCGGCGACGAGGATTTTTTTCATGATAACCCCCTATGTCTCAAGCCCAGTTCTCGCGGAGGACGAGCTCGGCGGCCTTGACCGCGGCGCCCGTCTCGAATTTATAGCCGAGGTCGTTGAACGTCATCTCCAGGGCGGTCAGGGCCGTGACGACGTCGAACCCGCCCATGTAGCCCAAGTGGGCGATCCGGAAGAACTTGCCCTTGTGCGGGTCCTGGGCGCCGGCGATGTAGGCCATGTATTTGCCCTGCATCGTCTTGACGATCTTGCCGCCATCGACCCCGTCCGGCGTCTTGACCGCGGTCAGGATGTTGCCCGGCTTATCGGCCAGGAGTGTCAGCCCGATGGCCTTGACCCCGGCCCGGGTCGCGTCGGCCAGGATGCGGTGATGGGCGTAGAGCTTGTCCAGGCCCATGGCCGTGATAATGTCCAGAGCCTTCTTCTGCTGGATGACGAGCGATATGCCCGGCGTCCAGGGGGTCGTCTTATCGGCCAGGTTTTTCTTGGCCTTCTTGATGTCGAAGTAGAACTTGGGGCACTTGGAGGTTTCGACCAGCTTCCAGGCCTTGGGGCCGAAGGCGATGTACGCCAGCCCGGGCGGGATCATGAAGGACTTCTGGGAGCCCGAGAGGAGGACGTCGATCTTCCACTCGTCCATCGGGCAGGGCATGGCCCCCGTCCCCGAAATGCCGTCGACGACCAGGACGGCGTTCGTCTGGGCGACGACTTCGCCGAATCCCTGGATGTCGAAGTAGGCGCCGGTCGAGGTTTCCGAGTGCTGGCAGAAAACGGCCTTAGCGTCGGGGTTGGCTTTGAGCTCGGCGGCGAGCTGGTCCTTGCCGTAGTCCTTGCCCCACTCGAGGACGATCTCCTTGTGGGCGATGCCGTAGGCCTTGCAGATATTCCCCCAGCGCTCGCCGAATTTGCCGCCGTTGATCGTCAGGACCTTGTCGCCGGGGCTGAGGAGGTTGGCGACGGCCGTTTCCATGGCGCCGGTGCCCGACGAGGTCAGGATGTAGACGTCCTCTTTGGTCCCGAAGACGGACTTGAGGCCTTCCGTGACCTCCATGAAAATCTTGGAAAATTCGGGCGTCCTGTGATGGATAATCGGCTCGGCCGCGATCGACAGGACGTTGTCCGGGACGGGCGTCGGCCCGGGCGAGAGCAGGTAATATTTTTTAATCATAGAATTCCTCCTTGGAGATGATGAAAAGTGTAAAACTCATCACCTTGTCCACATTATCAAAGGACCGAGTCGGGTGTCAATCCGCTGCGGAAGGAGGCCGAGCGCCTCGACAAGGAGCCGAATGGATGCGCGGAACTCACAACTCCAGCAGGAGCCGGGTCAGGAGGGCCGTCCGATCCACCAGCGATGTCAGGAAGAAGATGCTCATCCCCGGCGTGGATACCGTCGCCGTCCGGGCCCAGTCCGTCCAGGGTTGGGACGCCGAGGTTGGCGGCGATCGAGGCGTCCGAACCGCCGCCCGATTTGCCGCCCCTGAGCCGCTGTCCGAGCGTCTTGGCGACCCGCCTCGCCTCCTGGAATAGCTCCTCCGAGGCTTTGGTCTTTTCCATGGGTGGGGTCAGGCTTTCGATGGTATGCCTGATGTGGGCGCCGGACTTGGTCGGCTTGAGCTCCCGGAAATAAGCCTTGATCCGGTCCTTGTCGTCGTTCGTCCAGAACCGGATGTCGAGGATGACCCAGGCCTGTTCGGCGACGATATTGGCTTTGGCGCCTCCGCCCATGACCCCGACGTTGACGGTCGTCTCGTTTTTCTTGAGCCGGTCCAGGCGCTGGATCTGGCGCACGAGCTCTTCGATGGCGTTGACGCCTTTCTCGGGCGTTCCGCCGTGGGCGGCCTTGCCTCGGGCATCAAGGCGGATGACCATCCGACCCTTGCGCTCGAGCTTGAGGGCGCCGCCGGGGAGGGCCGGCTCGAGACAGAGGCAGAGGTCGGAGCGTTTGGCGAGCTTGGCGATCTCGTCGTGGCTGGCTTTGTGGCCGGTTTCCTCGGCCGAGTTGATGAAGAGGACGATTTTTTTGGCGGGCGTCAGGTTGAGCTCGTGTATGGTCTTGAGGGCGAACAGGATCATGACCAGGCCGGCCTTCATATCCAGCACGCCCGGCCCGAAGATCGTATTCCCGGTCAGGTAGAAGGGCATGGTTTGGATCTGGCCCACGGGCCAGACGGTGTCGGCGTGGGTCAGGACCAGGATTTGGTCGTGGAGGTCGGGATTCCGCTTGCCCGGGTATTCGACGATGTGAAGGTCGCCGATCTCCTTCTGGGGGAGGCGGACGAGCCGGGCTCCGATCCTGCGAAGCTCGTCCACGACATAAGCGGAAGCGGCGTTGACGGCTTTGCGGTCTCCGGTCGGCGATTCGAGGCGGACGATCTCCTTGAGGACGTTGACCATTTTGCCCTGGCGGGACTTATAGTATAGGTCGAAGTTCATATCTCCTCCTGACAAGGCCTTCCTCATGTTATCACAAAAAAAAAGGAATGTCCCTCGGCACTTATCTGCGGAGCCGAGCGACTATTCTCCAAGCCGAGGCGACGCCCTCCATCAGAGCGCCGAATCGCGTCCGCCTGAGCCGGATCGCCCGCGCCTGGCAGGCCTCGTGGCAGCAGAGGCAATGGATGCAGCGGCTCGGGTCCACCCAGGCTTTCTCGTCGCGCTCGTGAATGGTGCGCTGCGGACAGATAGCCATGCAATCGCGGCAGAGGATGCACAGGGAGGGATCGACTTCGGGCGTCATGACCAGCTCGCCCTGAACCCAGGCGTAGAGGGAGGAGGGGAGCCGTCTCCTCAAGAACGAGAAAGCGACGATGGAGTG
Source organism: Candidatus Aminicenantota bacterium (assembly GCA_963702005.1). Lineage (GTDB taxonomy): Bacteria > Acidobacteriota > Aminicenantia > Aminicenantales > JAFGBC01 > JAFGBC01. The sequence continues at coordinate 2,894,132 of OY969696.1, read as the reverse complement.
TTTAAAATCCGGGACGCGGAGCTCTTCAATCGACACGCCGGACGTTTCGATCCGGTCGAGGTCTCCCTGTCCCAACCCGCGTTCGTGCCCGATCCGGGTTGTGGCGACGTCAAGCGGACGGATGCCGGTGAGATGGGAGGCGACGGCGTCGAGGGCGAACGCGTCCCGGCCGGCCAGGATGCAGCCGACGGCCCGGGGATGCCCCCCGGACGGTCCTTCGCCCTCCATGGCCGTCACCGCGTCACAGATCTGGAAGTGAGGCTTGACCGCCGCGAATATATCGACGAGGACCTCGCAAAACGGCTCGTTCATCGGGAACAGCCGGTGGAGGCGGAGGCGTTCGCCGGCCGGGAGGACGCCGTACATGTTCTTGACGGCGCAAGTGAGCCCGGTCAGAGAGTGGGTCTTAAGCTTGGGGACGTTGATGATAAAGTCCGCTTCGAGGACCGGGCGTGAAACAAAGACGGATTGGAGGCGGCGTCCCTCGATCTTGATTTCCCGGAAGCCGGCCTCGCGCAGGTTGACGAGCCGGACGCCTAGCTCCCGGCAGACGGCGCGCTGCCCGGGGATTAGGAACGGATCTTCGCGCCCGGCGTTGACGTCGTCACCCACCAGGGGATTTGCGTCCAGCTCCAAGAGGCAACGAAGGACCTCGCGCAGAACCGCCGGATGGGTGTTGACGGCCGACTCCGGGTTCCGCCGGGACGAGAGGGCGTTGATCTTAACGAAAACCCGCGACCTCGGGCGGACCGTCAGTCCCCAGCGCCCCAGAGACCCAAAACAGCTCCGGACCGCGCTTTCGATCCGAGTCGAGCCGTAATCCTTGGCCGGCTCGACCATCACGAAAGCCTTGTTCATCGGGAGGCCCCGGCCGAGTATAATGAACGTGGGGCGGAATCTCAATAGAGAAAGCCGTTATTTTCGGTCCGGGATACAATAGCCCGATCGGGAGGTCTTCATGAAGAGCACCCTGAGCGTTTTCGCCGCAATCCTGGTCTTCGCCGCCGCCGTCATCGCCTCCGGAGCCGACCCCGTCAGCGGTCAAGCCCGGGATGCCCAGCGCTTCTTCCCGAAACAGGATTTGATGACCATCGGGGTCTACTACTACCCCGAGCACTGGCCCCGCGAGCAGTGGGAGCGCGACTTCAAGAACATGGCCGGACTGGGCTTCGAATTTACGCACTTCGCCGAGTTCGCTTGGGCCTTCCTCGAGCCCGCGCCGGGCCGCTATGATTTCGGCTGGCTCGACGAAGCGATCGCCCTCGCCGCCAAACACGGGCTCAAGGTCGTCCTCTGCACGCCGACGCCCTGTCCGCCCGGCTGGATGGGGGAGAAGACCCCCGAGATCTATCTCGTCGGGCCCGACGGCCGGCGCAAGGAGCACGGGACGCGGGCGAACGGTTCTCTGGCCGATGACGTCTTCGTCTCCTACACCCGGAAGATCGTCAACGCCTTGGCCGAGCGCTACGGCCAGGACCCTCGGGTCTGGGGCTGGCAGATCGATAACGAGCCCGAAGCACCGGCCGACTACAGCCCGGCGGCGCGCCGGAAATTCCAGGAATGGCTCCGGGCCAAATATGGGACCATCGCCGGGCTCAATCAAGCTTGGGGAGGCGCTTTCTGGAGCACCCGATACGATTCGTTCGAGCAGGTCCTCATCCCCAACGAGACTCTCTTCGGCGGCGATGAGATGAGCCCCCATGCCGTCCTCGATTTCAAGCGGTTCACGGCTGACCTTCAGGCCGGCTTCCTGCTTCTTCAATATGACATCCTCAAGAAACACATCCGGCCCGAGCAATGGGTTACGACAAACTACATCAACGTGACTTCATCCGCCGACCCGCGCCGGACCGACCGCCTCGACTTCGTCGCCTTCACGATGTACCCGATCCGGGGCGAGGACGGGCTGGGACCGGACGGGTTCCGGCTGGGCTCTCCTTATCGGCTTGCCTCGGCCCTGGATTATTTTAGGCCGATCAAAGGCGTCACCGGCGTCATGGAGCTCCAGCCCGGACAGATCAACTGGGCTCGCATCAATCCCCAGCCGATGCCGGGCGCGGTCAGGATGTGGCTCTGGCACGCCTTCGGGGGCGGCTGCTCATTCGCCTGTACCTACCGATATCGCCAGCCGCTCTTCGGGAGCGAGCTCTATCACACCTGCATCGTCGGTCCGGACGGGGTCACTCCGTCCCGGGGCGGCCTCGAGTACGCCCGGGTCGCCAAGGAGATGAAAACGCTGAGGTCGATCTACGATCCCAGGGCCGTGATGCCGGACCGCTTGGCCGCGCGCAGGACGGCCATCCTCTGGAGCCACGACAACCTGTGGGACATCGAGAATCACAAGGAGACCGCCCTCTGGGACACCTGGGCCCACCGCTTCAAATATCAGTCCGCGGCGAAGTCCTTGGGCGCGCCGGTTGACATGATCGGAGAAAGCGACGATTTCGCGGGCTATCCCTTCCTGATCGCCCCAGCCTACCAGCTCATCGACAAGGGGCTTATCGAACGCTGGCAAGCGTACGTCGAAAAGGGCGGTCATCTCGTCTTAACCTGCCGCACCGGCCAAAAAGACAGGAACGGTCACCTTTGGGAAGCTCCTTGGGCGGGCCCGATCCTGCCTCTTATCGGCGCCGACATCGAATTCTTCGATCTGCTCCTCGAGAACGGCCGGGGACTCGTCAAAATGGGCGACGCCGAGTACGAATGGAACGCCTGGGCTGACGTCTTGAAGCCGGCCCCCGGCGCCGGGACCGAGGTCCTCGCCGAATACGCGAACCAATTCTATGCCGGGAAGGCGGCCGCGGTCAGGCGGCGCCTGGGCAAGGGGAGCGTCACTTATATCGGCGTCGACAGCAAAGACGGGGCGCTCGAAAGGCGCCTGCTGAGGACGGTTTTCGAACGGGCCGGGGTCGCGGTCGAGGATTATCCGCCCGGCCTCTATGTCGAATGGCGCGACGGCTTCTTCGTCGCGGTCAATTACTCGTCCGAGTCCGTTTCAGTCCCCATCCCGGCGGGCGCCCGGATCATCTTCGGCGAGAGCCCGCTCCGCCCCGCCGATGTCCTGATTTGGACGGAAGAGGCCAAGCGGCCCGTTTCGCGTTAAGCTTGACAAGGGCCCGGTCCGGACCTATCGTATAAGCGATAATCGGGGAGGTGGGCGATGAAGGGAAAGCTTTTCCGGATTTTCGGTTCGAGGTCGGGCGGCTCGATCCCCGTCTTCTTTGACGACCGCAAGGCGGAGGCGGCTTTAACCATGATCCGCTGCACCTATTTCTCGATCGAGTCCGACGGACCTTCCGACGCCTGGTGCCTGGAGCTGAAACAACGACGGATCCCGTTCCTGCTTCTCGGCTTGTCCGGCGTCATTACGGCGCCGTCGCGGCGGCGCTCCTTCTTCGACACGCCGGCCTCGATCGACGGCCTGTTCGAGACGATCGAAGCCAGCCCGGACCTCTTCATCGATATCAACGATGTCTGGCTGCCCTCCGGCTTGTTCGAAGACAGGCCGGCCGCGCGGGGGGATGTCTACCGGATCGACGCGCCGCTCTTCCTGAAAGCCCAAGGTTTCCGGGCCGGCCGGCTGACGCCGGCGTCGTTCGACGCGATCAACGCGGGCCCGAGCGGGTCGCTTCGTTTTTCGGAAATCGAGACCCGGGTTTTCCGCGACTGGTCCCTGAGTCATATCGCGGCGGCCCGGGCCAAATATAGTGCCGACAAGAGCCGGGCCCTGACTTACCGGGAATCGGTCTGAGGAGCGGGACGATGAATACGCTCAAGGTGACCCTGATCGACGTCGGCTGGGGGGATTCGATCTTTATCGAGGCCGAAACCGAGGGCGCCCCCCGGCCCCGCTACGGGCTGATCGACTCCAACGACCAGGAGAATATTTGCTCATCGTTCATTTTTCTGAAGCGGTACTTCGAACGCTCGCAGGTCCAGCTGCCCGAGGACAAGCCGGTCTTCGATTTCGTCATCCTGACCCACTTCCACGCCGATCACGGCGACGGGCTGAAGAAGATCATGAGGGAGTACGGGACGAAAGCGTTTTGGTATCCGAAGACCATCGCCCCGGGCGGCCTGTCCGAGCTCATCCGCTTCGCCAACCGTTCCGACAACGTCGGCTTCCACGAGGCCGTGAACTCGGACAAGGACTTTCCCGCCTTCGGGCCGGCGACGGGACGATTCCTCTGGCCGCCTTATAGCCAGGGCGAGGAGAACATCGACGCGGTGAACGAAAACAACAATTCGGTCGTCCTGGCCCTCACCTTGGACCAGGTGACGTTCCTTCTGACCGGGGACGCCGAAGGGGAGGTCTGGCAAAAAATCGGAGCGTTGCCCGCCGACACCCGGTTTTTCAAGGTCCCCCACCACGGCTCCGTGAACGGGACTTTCCTGGAGCCGGCCCATACGACCCCCTGGGTCGATAATTGTCCCGGCGGGGCTCTCCTGGGAATCAGCAGCCATATCCGGCCCTTCCACCATCCCCATAAAGAGGTCGTCGACCTTTTTCAGAGGCTGGACCGGACCGTCTTCCGGACCGACGAGCATTACCACGTGACGGTGGAAACGAACGGCCGGGACGTCAAGGTCAAGTACTCCCATTTCGCCGAAGAGTGAGGTCGGTTTATTCCTTCCCGGCGGGACGGCGCTTCAGGAGCGTCTTGACGGCGTAGCCGGCGTAGGCCGAGACGGCGGCGGCCACGGCCGCGATGAGGCCCGTCGCCAGGATCAAAAGCCAAGGATTCCCGAGCCCGATCATATTCGCCGTGCGCTGCGCGATCGTCCGGCTTCCGGTCAGAAAATAATAGACGCTCCCCCCCAGCCAGAGGAGCCCTGCCGAGGCGAATCCCGTGCCGAGCGCTTTTCTCGGCGGCCCGGCGCCCGCGACGCCGTAGGCGAAGGGGACGAGCATGGCCCACCACCAGTAAGGCGTGACGACTTGGAGAACGAGCATGCCGATCAGACAAACGACGACGGCGATCATTTCTGGCCTCCCAGCGTCGTCCGGGCGACGATCCTGTCGTTGGGCTCATCCGGAGATTTCAGAAAGACGAGCTCGTAGATTTTACCGGCGACCCAATCGTCGACTCCGTTGTCGTAGAATCGGGAACCCGGATGGCCGGACTGGCCGCCCGGGATGATTCCCCAGGCCTTGACCTCGCGGCCCAACTCGACGACCATCCGCCAGGAAGGCCCGCTGGTCCTTCCCGAGGCGTTGATGATGGCGCTGCCGCCGTTCGTCTCGAGCCCCATCCGGCCGAAGCCGGGAATCCGCCCCAGGTGGCCGATGTCGGTCCCCTTCCAGCGGCCCCAGGTCCAGGCCGGGCCGGGCGGGCCGAGCGTCTTCACGAGCTCCTCGACGGCGGACCGGAAGGCCAGGAAGGCGATGTCGGCCAGGGATTCCTTTCCCGGTGTCGTTCGATCGTCGAAGACCGGGTCGTCGGGATGGTTGAGGATGAGGTCGATGAGGATGTGGCTGTTGGGCCAGGTCATCGTTCTCATCGGCTCCCTTTTTTCGTCGTTCCAAGTTTTGGCGTTGAACTCGGACCAAAATTGGGCGAACACGGTCGGCGCGATCAGGCCGGCCAGGTTCTCGTCATTCCAGGATTCTAGCTCGTCCAGGCATTTCCGTTCGGCCTGGCTGAGGTCGCTTCTCCGGAGGTGGGGAAGGAGCGCAGGCAGAACCGTCCGGGCCCGCAGGTTGAAAGCGTCGCTCTGCATTCGGATCATATCCTGGGAAGTGACGTTTGTCATTCCCGAAAGGAGCCGGTTGATGCGGGCGCCCCGTTCGAACGGCGCGTAGTCCGACCCGATATAATAAGGATAGCTCGCGTCGGCGGGTTTCTGGTTGGCCGAGCTCACGAACCCCCGCTCGGGATTCTTGACGGCCGGGACGTCGTCACGCGGAATCCATCCCTGCCAGACATGGGCGGGATTCGAGCCGTCGAGGATATAGCGGCCTTGGCCTTTCCAGCGGAGCGGGTATTTTCCGTTGTGCCGGATGGCGATCGTCCCCGCCGCGTCGGCGTAGATGAAGTTCTGGGCCGGACAGTCCCAGCCGGCGATAGCCTTGAGCCACTCGTCATAGCCGCCCGCCCGGTTGAGGGCGTAGAGAGTCCCGATCTCGTTGGAGGGATCGTGGGCCAGCCAGCGGAGGGAGGCTTCGGCCGGAACGTCTCTTTGGCTGAAGGGCGGCTCCCCCTCGAGGCGCACGACGGGGCCGTGCTGGGTGAAGATCAGAGTCAGGGCGACATCCTGTCCGCCCCGGACCTTGATCGTCTCGGTCCGCTTCAAGGTCTTGCGCCAAGCGCCGTCGTACCAGTATTCGGAGCGCGTCTTGTCCTTGAAGCGGATCGCGTACCAATCGAGGACATCCGAGCCGGCGTTGGTAAAGCCCCAGGCGATCCGCTCGTTGTGGCCGATAACGACGAAGGGCGAGCCGGGAAGGGACACGCCCGCACAGTTGACGCCCGGCGCGTTGAGCTGGATCTCGTACCAGATCGAGGGCAGGGTCAACTGGAGATGAGGGTCGTTGCACAGGATGGGGAAGCCGCTCTGAGTCCGCGTCCCCGCTACGGCCCAATTGTTGCTTCCTTGGTCGGATTTGGGCTCCTCGGGCGCCGGGACGGCTGCGGCCTGTCCCGGGGCGGCGGCCCAAGTCTCCGGGGGCGGGGGCGGCGCGGGAAGAGGAGTGAACTCCCACTTCGTCCCGGGCGGGATGATGGGGTCGACGAGGGGCTCGTCATAGGGGAAAAGCCGGTCGACGTAGGCTTCGCCCAAGCCCTTCCTCATTTCGGTCAGGCCGGGATCCAGATAGTAGCCGCAAAGGTCGAAGGCCATGTACTTGAGGAGCAGGGCGCACTTGAGGGGTGTCCAGGCCTCGGGTTGGTAGTCGAGAATTTTATATTCGACCGGATAGGATCGGCGCCCGAGCGTCCGGATGAAGGCGTTGATGCCGGCCGTATAAGCGTCGATGATTCTCATCGCGGCCGGATCGCTCTCCAGGGCGCGGACCGTGTTCTCGGCCGCCCAGACCATGCCGTAGCGGCGGTTGAATCGGTCTGCTTCCAGGCCGAGCGGGCCGATGACTTCGGAGAGTCGTCCGGCCGCGTAGAGGGATTGGAACTCCATCTGCCACAGCCTGTCCCGGGCCGTAATGTAGCCTTGGGCGAAATAGAGGTCGTGGTCATTGGAGGCGAAGATGTGGGGGACAAGGCGGTCGTCCCAGGCGACCCGGACCTCGGACTCGAGCCCCGGCAGGGCGAGCTTCTCGGGCGGATGATCGACGCGGTCGTTGGCGAGCCAGAATCCGGCGAAGGGGTTGAGGAGCTTTCCGGCCGGCGGGACCATCCCGTGGCGCTGGTTGAGCCCCCAGAAGATAAACGCGGATATAAGGAGAGACATGACGGCCCGGACCCATTTCATGGACGCCTCCTGTCGGATCGGCTTGATCCGAACGTCATGGACCGCAATATATCACGGCGGCGGCTGCTCTTCAATCTTCGGATAATGCCGTGCCGGGACCGGTCGGTTGATTTTAGCCGCCGTTTGTCTTAGATTAGGAATCGTTCAAACCTGGCAAGCGGTTATCTTTATGATGAGACGTCGGCGCTTGATGCTCGCCCTCCTCGCGGCCGCCGTTCTCTGCCTGTCCATCCTCCGTGCCGAGGTCTATTATCCCTGGAAGGACGTTGCCATCGGAGCCCTCGACGCCCCCGTCTGGACCGGCCTCGTCTTCGCCCCCACCAAGGAGGCGGCTTTCGCCTTCCGGATCCGCGTCCAGCGCGATTACGACCAGGCCGACGCAGCCGATTTCCATTACCTGGTCTCCGAGGTCGGACCTCATTCCCCGGACGGACAGTACGCCCGGCTCCGGGTCGACCTCGGCTTGCCCTACCACAAGACGGGGGAGACGCCCGTCTTGATCAAGCCCTCGCCGCGCGCCGAGACGCTCGTCCTCGAATGGTCGCGCCAGGACGAACGGACCGTCATCGGCCGGATCGTCTGTCCCAAGAAGGTCGAGGTCCATCTCGTCCATTACTTCCCCTGGGGACTCAAGGGCGGCTATGCGATCGGACCGGAGGGCGAGGTCCAGGGGCAGATAGCGGACCCCAAACGGCAGTACTATTTTCTGTGGACCGACCGCAAGGGCGAGTCGCTCGGGTCCGGCGAGGCCGGCGAAGCGGTCGTCGCCTTCTCGATGGGAAGAGGCCGCGACCTCTATTTCGCGGCAGGCATCGGCGAGGACGCCCGCATTCTTAAGAATCATCTCTACCGCTACAGGAACGCGAAAACGATCGAGACCATCCTCGGCGAGGAGGAGGTCCGCTACGCGCAGAACCGGACTCAACTCGAAGGGCCTTACCGGGGCGTGCCCGAATCCGTCGTCAACACCGTCTTCTGGAATACCCTTTTCGAGCCGAGCAGCCGACGCTTTTTTACGCCGGCGACCCGGCTGCGCAGAGCGCCCCGCTCCGATGGCGGGACGGAATTCTGGACGATGTTTCCCCTCGAGTCGCTCTTTCATGCCCTGCTGGCTTCGGTCGAGAGTTCGCGGCTGGCCACGGACATCGCCCTGGCCGCGCTGGGCACTCAATACCCGAACGGCTGCCTTCCCCATTGGCGCGCCGCCTCTGGGGCGGGGACGCCGGACCGTTCCCAGCCTCCGGTCGGCTCCTACCTCGTCCTTAAACTTTTCGAAAAGGTCGGCGACATGGACTTCTTGCGCGCCGCCTATCCCAGCCTCCAGAAATGGCATGCCTTCTGGAGGCTGCGCAGGCCGAACGGCTCCTTGAACCGGGACGGGAACAACGACGGCCTTCTCGAGTGGGGCGCCAATCTGGAGCTCCTGCCCCGAAAGCTGCCGCCTTGGGAGGAATCGATCGACCCCAAGGCGAGGGCCGGCATCGAGTCGGGCCAGCCCGATTCCCCCCTCTGGGACAACGCCCTGTTCAGCGAGGAGGCCGGGACACTAACCGTGAACTGCCTCGACCTCAACTGTCTGTACGCCCTGGATGCCTGGTGCCTGTCCCAGATGGCGAACGTCCTCAACATCAAGCAAGACTACGAGGATTACCTCGCCGAGTACGAGAAGGTCAAAGAGCTCGTCGACCGCCAGCTCTGGAACGAACGAGACGGGCTCTACTTCGACCGCTATTGGGACGGCCGTTTCTCGACGCGCAAGGCCGCTTCGAGCTTCTTGCCGCTCCTGGCCAAGATTCCCGACCAGAAGCGGGCCCTGCGGATGCTCAAGCATCTTCTCAATCCCCGCGAATTTTGGGGGGAATCGGTCCTCCCGACCGTCTCCCGCGACGACATCGCCTTCAAGGATCAAGGCGCTTGGCGCGGCACGATCCAGCCCGTCGCCAACTATCTCGTCTATCAGGGCCTCAAGGCCTACGGCTTCGACGCCGCCGCCTCCGACTTCGCGGACAAGAGCGCGACCCTCTTCTTGAGGAACTGGCAGAACTTCCAGCTCAGCCCCGAGTCCTTCGACGCCCGGAGCGGCGACGCCGGAGGGGACCGCTTCGCCGTCCGGGGCCCGCTCTTCGCGCTGACGGCCCTCGAGGAATACCTGGACTTCACGCCCTGGGACGGTTTTCGCTTCGGCATCCTCGACCCGGCCCGGAAGGGCCGCCTGAGCCGGGTCTCAATCCAAGGCCGACGCTACGACGTCACCGTCTCCAAGTCCGGGACCCTGCTTCAGGAAGAAGGCCGGGACATCCTCGAGGCGGACGGCGGGGCCGTCTTCCGCCATTTCCTGTACTCGGAAGGAGAGGTCTCTTTCGAAATCAAATCCCTGGAAGCCCGCGAGGTCACGATCGAGCTCCTCAAAAAGGGCAAGTACCAGCTCTCGATCGACGGCAGCGAGAAAGAAATCTTCGAGGGGAAGACCGCCGAATTCGAGGTCCCGGATGGGGATCACGCCGTCCTGTTGCTCCTCCTCGAGTCCGAGGAATGACGGGCGGCCTTGAAAATAGAGTCCTAGTCCATACCAAATCTTGAGGAGGTCGGAATGAAACGAGCGGTTTCGAGACGGGATTTTCTGAAAGCGGGCGTCGGCGCCGCCTCCCTGCTGGCCGTTCCGGGCGTTGTGTCGGGAGGGCAGATTAAAAAGGCGGCAGAGCCGGCGGCGGCCGGAAAGAAATTGATCGTCGTCGCGAGCGGAAACGGGATTCCGGCCACCGCCAAGGCCATGGATCTTCTCCGCCAGGGCGCGAACCCGCTCGACGCGGTCATCGCCGGCGTCGCTATCATCGAAGATGATCCCAACGACACTTCGGTCGGCTACGGAGGCCTCCCCAACGAGGACGGCGTCGTCGAGCTCGACGCCTCGGTCATGTACGGGCCGACCCACACGGCGGGCGCGGTCGCGGCCCTCCGGAACATCAAGAATCCGTCCAAGGTCGCCCGGCTCGTCATGGAGCGGACCGATCACGCCCTCCTGGTCGGCGAGGGGGCCCTGCGCTTCGCCAAGGCCCACGGCTTTCCGGAGGAAAACCTCCTGACCGACAAGTCCCGCGAAATCTGGCTCAAATGGAAGGAGACCCTCTCGGACCGCGACAACTGGTTCCCGCCCAAGTCCGATAAAATCGCCGACGAGCTCAAGCCCTACGTCGCCTCCTACGGCACCATCAACTGCGTCGCCCTCGACGCCAAGGGCGATCTGGCCGGCGTCACGACGACGAGCGGGCTGGCCTTCAAGCTCCCGGGCCGGGTCGGAGATTCGCCCATCATCGGAGCCGGCCTCTACCTCGACAACGAGGTCGGCGCGGCCGGCTCGACGGGGCGGGGTGAAGCCAACATCCTCAACTGCGGGAGCTTCACGGTCGTCGAGTTCATGCGCCAGGGCCTGACGCCCGAACAGGCCTGCTTCGAGGCCCTCAAGCGGATCGTCAAGACGACGGGCTATCAGCCCCACCTCCTCGACGCCGACGGCCTCCCCAACTTCGGGCTCAGCTTTTACGCCCTCGCCAAGAACGGCGAGTACGGCTCGGCCTCGATCTGGAGCGGGCATAAGTACGCCGTGAACGACGGCGCTAAGAACAGGCTCGTCGAGGGCGCCTATCTTTACAAGCAGAAAGAATAGAATGGGGGTCCGTATAACCGCGCAATTAACCTATCATCCCGACCAATCCAGCGTGGACGGCGAAGCCACGGTCGTTTTCAGGATGAGGCCGGGCCCGCGGGGGATTGATCCCCGATTCGACTCAGAACCTCCGCCAGTGAGCGGGCCTCCAGATCCAACGCGGGCCCCGAGGCTCCCAGTGGCCAGGAACCCACGTGTAGCCGTGCCTCGGTTTGACCCAGCTGCCGGCGATCCATACGTAGCGTCCTCCCGTCCAGCGCCAGTAGCCTGAGGTCCAGACGTATTCGGGGTGGGGGCGAGCCGGGACGATCTCATTGGGCGGCGGGGGGGAGCGACGCGGGGCCCCGAGACGACGCAGGCCAGGGATAAGACAAGGGGGATTCCCAGGAAGACGAGGGCGATCAGTTTTTTCATTTGTCTCCTCTTAACAACGGTGTCGGTTGAAGCTTGGACCTCCGGAGTCAATTTCCCTCAATGATCATAACGGGGTAGCCGGCGTCGGAGAGTCGGCGGGCGAGGGCCTCGGCCTCGTCGCGGGTCCGGGCTCCGATCCGGACGCGGTAGTAGGTCCGTTCGGCGCCGGCGAAGGCCGAGACGTCGACCTCGCCGAACCGTCCGGACAATTTCTCCCTCAATCGTTCCGCGTTGTCCTTGGCGGCGAACGACCCGACCTGGACGGCGAAGCGTCCGGCGAGCGGGGGAGGGGCGCTCTGGTCGAGGAGCTCGAGCCGGACCGGAACCGTGCCCGGGCCGACGGCGCCCAGCATCCGGGCCGCCGCATAGGAGAGATCGATGATCCGGCCCGCCACGAACGGGCCGCGGTCGTTAATGCGGACGGCGACGCTCCGGCCGTTGTCGAGATTCGTGACCAGGACCCAAGTCCCGAAGGGGAGGCTCCGGTGGGCCGCCGTCATGTCGTTCATGTCGAAGATCTCTTTGCTCGAGGTCGGTCGGCCGTGAAAATCGGGCCCGTACCAGGAGGCCAGGCCGGTCATGGCGTGGCCGCCCCGGGACGCCGGTTCGCTCAGGTCGGCCCGGATCCGGGTGCAGGCGCAGGCGCTGACGATGAGAAGAACGGCCGGCCAGAGCGCGGCCGGTCTGCGGCCGCGATCGCTGATCCGGGGTGGCCATTTCATGGGCAAACCTTGGCGATATTATAATGTCTTTTCTTGCCCCGCGACAAGATTTCGCCCCTCCCTAAAAAAAGGTTGACGAAAGTCCGGACAATATATTATATAAACGCTTTAGCAGGTCCGGGGGGTAGCGCTGCGTCCTGGGGAGTGGCGTCGTCCGCCGGCCCGGCAATCGGTTCGGGCTTTTAAAGGAGGAGAAGAATGAAGGTTATCAAATCCCTTTCCATCACCGCCGGTTTGTGTTTGATTCTGATCCTGGCCGGCCGGGCGGCGATTCCCGCCCTCAACTGGCCGCATTTCGGCTACGATGATCAGCTGACAAGCTACGCCGCGCTCGAGAAGACGATCACGACTCAGAACGTCAAGAAGTTGAAACTCGCTTGGAGTATCGGAGAAGAAGGCTGGTCCAGGTCCATCTACGGATCGCCCGCCGTCTACAACAACAGGCTCTTCACGACGGCCCAGGGACAGAATCTGTCCGCTTATGACGCGGAGACGGGGGACTTCGTCTGGCAGTCGGATATCTCCGAGAATTATTCGGCTTCCCAGCCCGTGATCACGACCGACGGAACCTTGATCTATCTGGCCGGAAACAACCCCTCTTCCCTCTACGGCCTCAAGGCTTCGTCAGGGAAAAAAATCTGGCAGGCGCCGATCAGCTTTAACATCTCCTCTCTGTCCAAGGTCATTCCGGCCGTGGACGAGACGAGGAATATCGTCTACATCATCGAGGGCTCTTACGGCAGTGAGGGGAAGCTCTACGCCCTGCATCGGAAGTCGGGGAAGGTCCTCTGGTATAAAAGCAAAACCATGGGCGGCGTCCCCTTCATTGGGGATTATGTCCTCCTCAAGGGAGCTTGGATCTTTGCCAGGGGCGTCGTTGAAGTCAACCACATGGATATGGATAAGCTCGCCCGGATAAACTCCGCCTCCAAAAAGGTCGAGCTGTACTACACCCGGCCGACGACGGACATGGGCTGGGACATTCAGAGCTTTGCGATCTGCAACGATAATCTCATTGTCGTTTACGTCAATGGGTTCGGATATTCGGAGACTATCAAGTGCATTCTCTGCGTCTATAACATCACCTCCCCCCAGGCCATCTGGCAGAAGGTCTTTACGACCTCGAACATCACCGGGGCCGTCGCCTGCAATCCGGTCAAAAACGTCATCTACGTTCCGACCGATCCTTACCTGTACGCCTACAACGTCAAGAACGGCGCCCAGGTCTGGAGGTATCAAGGCTACGACGCCATCCTCAGCCCGACCGTCGCCAACGGGGTCGTTTATTTCCTGTCCGACACAAATCTCTACGCCATCAGCGAAACGAACAAGAAACGGCTGTTCCGCTACGCGCTGGGCCACGAGGCCGACGCGACGACCCAAGTCGCCGTCGCCAACGGGATGATTTACTTCTCGGGGAGCGGGGGAACGCGGTCCCTGTTCGCCTTGGGGTTGACGGGCGGCCCGCAGTCACCGCTCGCCCCGGCCCGTTAAGGCCGAGCGGGACGCTGCCGCCTCGGCCGTCTACTTGACGGTGATGACGGCCGTTGACAAGGTCCAACAGATAATCCGGGCGGTCCGGAGAGCCGGCTTGTTCATGGGGCCTTGAGCTTTTTTTTCAAGAGGGCGAACGCCTCGTCGGGAGAGCTGCAAAAGGAGAACAGCTTCAGGTCCTCGGCGCAGATGGCCCCATTCTCGACCAGGACGTCGAGATGAAGGACCTTGCGCCAATAATCCTCTCCGTAGAGGATGAGGGTAAGCTCCTTCTTGGAGATCTTGCTCGTCTGGAGGAGGGTCATAATCTCGAAGAACTCGTCGAGGGTCCCGAACCCTCCCGGGAAGGCGAGCACGGCCTTGGCCTTGTAGACGAGCCAGAACTTCCTCATGAAGAAATAGTGGAAGGCGAAGGCCAGCTCGGGCGAGATGTAGGGGTTGGGATTCTGAGGCTGGGGGAGGGAGATGTTCATCCCGATCGTCTTGGCCCCGGCGCGGGCCGCGCCGCGGTTAGCCGCCTCCATGATGCCCGGCCCGGCCCCCGTACAAATGACGAAGTTCTTCCCCTTCGGCTTGAGGGGGATAGCCCACTTGGCGAGGCGATAGGCCAGCTCCTCGGCTTCCCAATAATAGCGGGTCAACAGCGATCCCCGGTTGGCCGGATTGGCCTGGGCCGACCCCAGGAAGAGGATCGTGCTGTTGATCTTCATCCGGTCGAGCTTCGACATCGGGCCGAGATACTCGCTCAGGATCCGCAGGGTCCGACCTTCAAGGGAGTCCAGGAATTCGGGGTCCCGGTACATGATCTCGGGAAATTCGTTGATCTTATTCATCATTATTCCAATACGTTTGCGGATAACAGGATGATACATTCCGATCTCGGCTAAAGTCAACGACCGGACCGCCTCATCACCGTCCGGCGGGTCTTGAGTCCCGCCTTTTCTTGTGGTATCAATGAAGGGCCAATTCCGGACGGAAGGTTGTGCATGAGCGCAGGGTTCGAGCATCTGAGTTTGATGGAGTATCCCGGGCGGCTGATCATCCTGGGCCTGACCCGGTCGGGGCGGCCCGCCGTCCTCTACGCGGTCACGGGCCGGTCTCCCTCGAGCCAGGCCCGGAGGCTCGAGCGCGACGGACGGGGAATCTGGACGAAGCCCACCGATGAGGAGGTCCTCAAGAAGGGGAACCCGGAGCTTCTGGTCTATCCGGCCGTCCTGTTCCGGCCGGGCGGACTCGCGGTCTCGAACGGCCGCCAAACCGAGACGATCGGCGCGCCGGCGGCCGGAGGGGAGAGCGCCGGCGAGTTTCTGTCCCGCGTTCTGGCCGGATGGGAGTTCGAGCCCGACGCGCCGATTTACACCCCCAGGATCAGCGGCTGCTATTATATCGGCGCCGGAGCCGCCCTCAATATCATCCGGCGGGCGGAAGACGGAGCGGCCCGGCGGCTCGTTTTCGAGCTTCCCCTCGATCCGGGGAAGGGCCGGATGATCGCGACCTACGCCGGGCCGAACCGGAACCCGCTTCCGATATGGGACGGGCCGCCGGCCGAGGTCGGGCTGCGCGGGGATACGGCTGCGGACATCGCCGAAGCCCTCTATGCCGCCCTCGCCCCGGCCAAGGGCTTCGCCGATGTCCGGGTCGCCGCGGCCTGCGTCGTGGCAGAGGATGATCGCTTCGGCGCGACCGATGTCGCCATCATCAACCGCCATGAGTGGAAGGACTGAGAGCATGGACAAGACCGAGAAGACCGCCCGCCAGCAGTACTCGACCAAGGTCAAGGAGGACTTCCCGGAGACCTTGGCCGTCGGAGACGGACGCTTCGTCAAGAAAATTTCGATGCGCTACGGCGAAAACCCCGGCTATCCGGCGGCTTTCTACCTCGAAGAGGGCGCCTCGGGTCCGACCATGGCGGCGATCGAGGTTCTTCAGGAAGGGACCAAGGGTCTCAGCTATATCAATGTCGGCGACATGGATCTCGGCCTCAGGATCATCCGCAAGCTCGGCGTCGTGACCGGCAACCGAAAGCTGTGCGTCCTGGTCAAGCACGAGATGCCGTCGGGAGTCGCGGCCGGCGACGCTCCCGGGGAGACTTTCGAAAAAGCCTGGAAGTGCGATCCGCTCTCGAACTTCGGAAGCGTCGACGTCTTCAATTTTGCCGTCGATGCCGGACTGGCTAAGCTTCTCGTCGAGAGCGTCCGGAACGTCGAGGTCGTGTTCGCCCCGGTGTTCGACCCGGACGCCCTGGGCATCCTGGCTACCCGCAAAGTCCTGAGAGTTGTCCGGATGACGGCCTCGCCGGCCCAGCCGGTCGTCGACGGCGGCCTCGAGCTCAAGCGGGTCGTGGGCGGCCTCCTGGTCCAGAAGAGGTTCGATTCCCGGATCGTCTCGCCCGAGTTCGTGGATGTCGTCTCCAAGCGGAAGCCGTCCCTAGAAGAAGTCCGGGCGGCCCTGTTCGCTTGGACGGTCGCCTGTTTCACCCGCTCGAATGCGATCATCCTCGCGACGGCCGATAAAATTCACGGCATCGGGTCCGGACAGCGCTCCCGAATCGACTCGGCCGAGGACGCCGTCCGGCTCTCGAGACGTGGCTACGGATCGGAAGGAACCGTCATGGCCTCGGACGCTTTCATGCCCTTCCCGGACGTCGTCGAGCTCGCCGCCCGGCAGGGGATCAAGGGGATCATCTACCCCCTGGGTTCGATCAAGGACCAGGAGGTCATCGACCGGGCCGACCAGCTCGGCCTGTCCATGATGGTCACCCGCAGGCCGGGCGAGGTCGACTGCGAACGCTGTTTTCTCCACAGATAGTTCCGCGCCGGCGTTCTTCGGCAAGGATCTGATCATGAGCTTGAAGGAATACAAGTCCAAGAGAGACTTCAAAAAAACGTCCGAGCCCAAGTCTTCCCGAACCCGAACGGCTTCCGCCCAATCGCGTCGAGCGTTGGCCTACGCCATTCAGAAGCACAGCGCATCCCATCTTCACTTCGACCTGCGTCTCGAAGAGGGCGGCGTCCTCAAGAGCTGGGCCATCCCCAAAGTCCCGACGCTGGCCGAGGGCGAGAAGCGCCTGGCCATAGAGACCGAAGACCATCCGTTGGGCTACGAGGCCTTCGAGGGCGTCATCCCGGAAGGGGAGTATGGAGCCGGGAACGTCCGGATCTGGGATAAGGGGACCTATCTTCCGCTCGTAACCACGGCCGGAAAACGGGTCGTCGAGCTCCGGGGACGAAAGCTCAAGGGCGTCTTTGCCCTCATCAAACTCAAGCCCAAGCCCGGCGAAAAAGTCGAGCACGGGAATTGGCTTTTTTTCAGGATCGGGAGACAACCATGAATCGAAAAAGGACCAAGGTTAGCGCGCGGATCGCGCTCGGGGCAGCCGTCCTGGTCGTCGCCGGGCTCGGTCTCCGCGCCCAGGATGCGGCGCAAGCGGTAGCGACGGCCCCGGCCGCGCAGGCCAAGCCCTATTTTTCCTCGACGAGCTTTTCCCTGCTTTTCACCAGAGGCAACAACCAGAACCTTTCTTACAGCGTGGACACCGACCAGAACCTGGCCCTGGGAAAAAACGCTTTGAACTTCAAGGGCAGCGCCATTTACTCCCGCTCCAACCATCAACCCCGCTCGGGCATTTACTATGCCCACGTCAAGTACGATCGCCAGCTCAGCGCCCGGGCCTACCTCCTCGGCCTGACCCGTGTCGAGAGAAATACCTCGGCAGGCTATATGTCCCGCGTCTCGGTGACGACGGGCGGCGGCTACACCTGGATCAAGAAGGACAACAAGGTCGATGTCTCGTCCGAGGTCTCGTTGGGCTGGGGCGGCGAAAATAACGTCGTCCCGTCCCCTCAAGCCGGTTCGGAAGCGACGACGCGCAAGACGAATTTTTTATCGTCCATCATGAGCCACAAGCTCATCTATAATGTTTCGGAGACGGCCCAGATCACCATCCAGGGCGTGATGTTCAGCAACCTCAAAGACCTCAGGGGATTCCGGGTCAATTCCTACTCCTCGCTGTCCGCGGCTATAAGCCCCTCCCTGGCCCTGAAGACAAGCCTTCAGGTTACCTACGATAATCAGCCCGTGGTCGGCTACAAGCCCACCGACATCTACTTCCTCAGCTCTTTCGTGGTCAAGATATAAATGGCCGTCCGTCGTCCCGGAGCGCTGGTCGGAGTTATTTCGAGAAGTCTCGCCTATCTTTTTATATTAATTATAATCAATAACTTAATTGTATCTGGCCGTCCAGCCAAAGCGATCTCACCCCAAGAAGCGGCCCGGCGGATTCTCGCGATGGGCCTTAGCGAGGAGAAAGCCTATGACGTGCTCAGAGGGCTGATCGAGTCGGCCGGATCCAGGCTCACCGGCTCCCCCGGAGCCGAAGCGGCCCTCGAGCACATGCGCGGCGTCATGCTCGACCTCGGATTTAGTAATGTCCATCTCGAGCCCGTGACCGTCAATCGCTGGGTCCGCGGCGCCGAAACCGCTTCCCTTGTGGCTTCCCCGCAGCGGGCGGCCTGTGATCTGGCCGTCTGCGCCCTGGGCGGGAGTGTCGGAACGCCCGTTGCCGGAATCGAAGCGCCGGTCGTCGAAGTCAAATCCTTCGAGGAGCTTGCCGGCCTGGGACAGCGGGCGCGGGGGAAAATCATTTTCTTCAACAGGCCCATGGATAGGACCATTCTCGAACCCTTCCGGGCCTACGGCGCGGACGCGGACCAGCGGGTTCGCGGGGCGGCCGAAGCGGCCAAGCGCGGAGCCGTCGCCGTGCTCGTCCGGTCATTGACGTTCCGCCGCGACCGATACCCCCACACGGGTCTCATGCGATACGAAGACGGAGTTCCACGGATCCCGGCCGCGGCCGTCGCTACCGAGGACGCGGACCGCCTGAGCGGGATCCTGCGGGAGGAACCCGAGGCCGCGGTTCGGCTGTTCCTCGACTGCAGGGATGACGGTCCCGTGCCGTCCGCAAACTTGGTCGGGGAGATCCCCGGCTCGGAGCGGCCGGAGGAGATCATTCTGATCGGCGGCCACATCGACGCCTGGGACTTGGGGCAGGGCGCCCATGACGATGGGGCGGGCTGCGCCCACGCCGTCGAAGCCCTCCGGCTCATCAAGGCCGTCGGGCTTGCCCCCAAGCGGACCATCAGGGCCGTCCTGTTCATCGACGAGGAATTCGGAGGGACGGGAGGACGCTTCTATGCGAACGCTCCGGAACGGAAAGGGGAGAAGCATCTTGTCGCCTTCGAATCGGACCAGGGCGGATTTCTGCCGATGGCCGTCGGATTGGGCGGAAGCCCGGGCTTTTTCCGCAAGTTCCAGAAATGGAGCCCTCTCATCGCGTCCCTGGGGGTGGTTTCGGGCATCGTCCCGGGCGGGGGAGGCGTCGATGTCGGGCCGCTGGCGGAGCGGGGGACCATTATGGGAGGCCTCTCGGTGGCGGCCCACCGCTATTTTGATTACCACCATTCGGCCCTCGACGTCCTGGCCGCCGTCCATCCCCGGGAGCTCGAGCTGGGGGCGATCGCCCTCGCCGTCACGGCCTACGTCATCGCCCAGCAGGGCCTGTAGTTTGACATTCTGCGGGCCGCCGTGCTATAAAGCATCTCCTTCAAAAATCTTAATTTAACGAGGACGATCGGGCCGTGCATTTATCCCTGCTCTGGCACTTCCACCAGCCGATCTACCGTCACGCCGAAACGAGGGAATACCTTCTGCCCTGGGTTCTTTTCCACGCAACCAAGAATTATCATCAGATGGCCCTCATCGTCGGGGAGGCCGAATTCCCCTGCGCCTTTAATTTCGTGCCCTGCCTTCTGGAGCAGATCGAGGATTACGCCGAAGGCCGCGCCGACGACCGCTTTCTCAAAGCCGTCAGGAAGAAGCCCGAAGATTTAACATCCGAAGACAACGAGATTCTTCGGAAGCTCGCGCCGGACAAGAAGCGGTCCGACTTCCTCCAGATGAGGGCCCTGCGCTCCTGCTTCAATCCTCTCTCGGCCGCGGGCCGGGATAAAGATGAGCTCCTTGACATCCAGGAGACCATCCTGCGCGGAATCATCCCCACCGTCCGCGACCTCGGACGCAAGGGGACGGTCGAGCTCATGACGTCCCCTTATTATCATCCTCTCCTGCCGCTCGTCTTCGATCTGGGCGTCGCCGGCGTCGAGGCCGGCCCGGGATTCGCGTTCCGCTATCCCGAGGACGGCGAAGCGCAGCTCCGGAACGGCCGGGCTTATTTCGAGAGCATGATGGGCGCGGCCCCGGCCGGGCTTTGGCCTTCCGAAGGCGGCTTGAGCCGGGAGGTCTGCCGGGCGGCCGCCCGCACCGGCTTCCAATTCACCGTCACGGACGAGAATATCCTCTGGGAAAGCCTTCCCGAGCCGCGCCGTCCCGAGGAGCTTTTCCGGCCTTATACCTGCGAAGGGCTGACCGTTTTCTTCCGGGAGCGGGAGCTCTCGGACCTCATCGGGTTCGTCTACCAGAAATGGGACGATCGCGAGGCCGTCGAGGACCTTGTCCGCAGGCTCTCGGAAAAGGCGAACGGTCTCCCCGAGGACGCCCTGTGCGTCATCGCCCTCGACGGTGAGAACTGCTGGGAGTCCTACAAGGACAACGGCGTTCCCTTCCTGCGAAGGCTTTACGAGCGGCTTCTAACGACACCGGGGATCGAACCCATCCTGTTCAGCCGATACCTGGCCCGCCATTGGCCGGCCCGGGAGTTGGACCTCGTCCCCGGAACCTGGCTGGGAGGCTTCGCCAAGTGGGCCGGCCACCCCGCCAAGAACGCGAGTTGGGAGCTCCTGGCGCGCGTCCGCGAGGCCTGCGGGCCGAGCGAGGCCGTCTACGCCGCCGAAGGCTCGGACTGGTTCTGGTGGGCGGGCGAGGCCGAGCAGCCGGACTTCGACATCCTGTTTCATTCCTATCTCGACAAGGCCCGGCGCGACGCCGGCCTCGGAGGCGGGTCGCGATGAAAAATCTAAGCTTTCTCTTCGCCGTCCACAACCACCAGCCGGTCGGGAATTTCGACGACGTCTTTGACATGGCCTTCCGGGACTGCTACCTTCCCTTCCTGCGGACCGTCGCCGATTATCCCTTTTTCAAGTTCGCGCTCCATTTCTCCGGGCCCCTCTGGGATCGCATGAAAGACAAGGAGAGGGAGTGCTGGGCCTTGGTCGAGCTCATGGCGGAACGGGGCCAGGTCGAGCTCTTGAGCGGCGGCTACTACGAACCCATCCTGGCCGTCATCCCCGAGCGGGACAGGGCGGGCCAGATCGAGCTCATGAACAACTTCCTGGAGAGGAACTTCAAGCGCCGGCCGCGCGGGCTCTGGCTGACAGAGCGGGTTTGGGAGCCCCAGCTGCCCCGGACGCTGGCCGAGCGGGGAATCGCCTACACGCTTCTTGACGAGGAGCATTTCCGGATGGGGGGGTCACCGACATCCACGCCCATTACATCACGGAGGACGAGGGGCGCCCTCTCCATCTTTTCCCGATCGACAAGAAGCTCCGCTATCTCATTCCCTTCCGTCCCCTCGAAGAGGTCAAAGCCGCCCTGGAAGAGATCGAGGCGGGGGGGGCGCGGCCATCCTGGGCGACGACGGCGAGAAGTTCGGCCTCTGGCCCGGGACGAAAAAATGGGTTTACGAGGAAGGCTGGCTACGGCGGTTCCTCGAATTCGTCGAACGCGAGGGGATCCGGACCCGAACCTTTTCCGAATACCTGGACGCGGCCGCTCCGGCCGGCAGGGTCTATCTCCCGCCCGCGTCCTACGAGGAAATGATGGAGTGGGTCCTCGAGCCTCGGGACTATGCGGCGTTCAAGGACCTTAAAGCCAAAGCGCCGGCCGAGGCCCGGCGCTTCCTGCGTGGGGGATTCTTCCGCGAATTTTTCCTCAAGTATCCCGAAGCGAACCATCTCCACAAGAGGATGCTCCTCGTCTCGGCCGAGGTCGAGCGGCATCCGGCGGCCGCCGGCGCGAAGCTGGAGCTCTATAAAGGTCAATGCAACGATCCCTACTGGCACGGCGTTTTCGGCGGTCTCTATCTGCCCCACCTGCGCCAGGCCGCCTACCGCCATCTGATCGAAGCCGAGAAAAAACTTCCCCCGGCGCCGGGCTGGCAGGAGATCGACTTCGACCTCGACGGACGCCCCGAGCTCATCTGGCGCGGCCCGGCTTTCCAGCTCATCCTCAAGCCGGCTTACGGCGGGAGCTTGGCCGAGTGCGACTTCATGCCGGCGAGCCGCAACATCTCGGATGTCCTGGCCCGGCGGAAGGAATCCTACCATGCTTTCGATGGGCAAGCGCCGTCCGAAGAAGGCGGAAGCATACACGAGCTCAGCCGCAGGGTTCCTCCCGAGGCCGAGGACCTTCTCCGCCCCGACTGGTATTCCCGCTTGTCGCTCCTCGACCATTTCCTGCATCCCGATACGACGCTGGAGAGCTTCCGGAGAGTCGATTACGGCGAGCAGGGCGACTTCGTCATCCAGCCCTATGATTGGACCCTCGCTGGGGCGGCCGCCGTCCTGTCGCGGCGCGGTTCGGTCTGGGTTGAAGAGGACAGGCTGCCCGTCTTGTTGACGAAGACTATCACCCCGGGCGATCGAATCATCCGGATCGCCTATCGGATCGAGAACCTGTCCGGCCGGGCCATTTCCGTCCTGTTCGCGTCCGAATCGAACGTCTCGCTGTTCCCGTTCGAGTTCGAGCCCGCGGGCGGCCGGGCCGTCTTCATGAACCGGCTTGTCTGGGAAGCCTCGGCGCCGGACGCCCTCTGGCATTTTCCCCTCAGGACGCTTTCCCAGTCCGAGAGCGGGTATGATATAATCCATCAGGGCATCTGCCTCATTCCCCTCTGGCGGCTGAGTCTGAGCGCGGGAGGCAGCGCCGCGAGGGAGATCATACTTAAGGACGGCCATGGCCGATAAATATTTTTCACTCGTTCTTCACAGCCACATTCCTTATGTCCTGGCCCACGGCTCCTGGCCACACGGCATGGACTGGCTCTTCGAGGCGGCGGCCGAGAGCTACCTGCCCCTTCTCGGCGCCTTTAACCGTTTGGCCGACGAGGGGGTTCCGGCCAGCGTCAATTTCGGGCTTACCCCAGTCCTGGCCGACCAGCTGAAGAGCGAGTCTTTCCGTTCGGGCTTCGAGGATTATCTCCGGATGAAGCTCAAGATCACGGCCGAGGACCGGGTCTATTTCGAGCGGACGGGCCGGGCCGACCTCGTCCGGCTGACCGTGTTCTGGGAGAAATGGTACGGAAAAGTCCTGGAAGACTTCCTGGGCCGCTACGGCGGGGATCTCATCAAGGCTTTCGGCCGGCTCCAGGACGCGGGTTCGATCGAGATCCTGACCTCGGCCGCGACCCACGGTTATTTCGCCCTCCTTTCCCGGGACGAGAGCATCCGGCATCAAGTCCGGCAAGGAATCCACACCTACCGCCGTTTCTTCGGGCGCGATCCCTCGGGATTCTGGATCCCGGAATGCTCTTACCGCCCCGGCTATGCCTGGAAGCCTCCCTTCGGCGAGGCCCGTCCCTATGATCGCCGCGGCGTCGATGAAATCCTTGGGGCCGAAGGGCTGGAATTTTTCTACGTGGACGGCCACCTTCTCAAGGGCGGCCAGGCCAAGGGCGTCTACGCGGACCGCTTCCCGGCGCTCGGCCTGCTCTGGGAGAAGTTCCAGGGGGAGTACAAGCCGGGCGAGGAGTCGGGCAAGGATCCCTATCTTCCTTACCGAGCCCACCCTTCGAACACAGCCTTCTTTGTCCGGGACGAGGTCACAGGCTCTCAGGTCTGGAGCCGAAACCTCGGCTACCCGGGCGACGGCGCGTACCTCGAGTTCCATAAAAAGCACTTTCCGGGCGGCATGAGGTACTGGCGGATCACCTCGAGCGAGGCCGGCCTCGGCGATAAAGCCCTCTATGATCCGGCTTCGGCCCGGGAGCGGATTGAGGCCCATGCCTCCCATTTTGTCCAACTTCTCAACGAAACCCTCAAGGGACGCGAGTCCGGGATAATAACCGGCATGTACGACACGGAGCTCTTCGGCCATTGGTGGTTCGAAGGGCCTGAATGGATCTATCTCGTCCTTAAAAAACTCCAGGAGAGCGGAGTCAAGCCCTTGAACGGGAGCCGCGCCCTGGAGCGGATTCCGGCCCGGACCGTGGTCGCCCTTCCCGAAGGATCCTGGGGCGAGGGCGGTTTCCACTGGATCTGGCTCAACAAGGACACATCCTGGATCTGGGAAAAGATCTACGCGATCGAGGCGGACTGGGAAGACCTGAGCCGACGTCCGGCTCCCCGCGACGCTCGGCTCTGGCGGCAGTTCATCCGCGAAAAATTCCTGCTCGAAAGCTCCGACTGGCCTTTTCTCATCTCGACTTGGTCGGCCCGCGACTACGCCGAGAACCGGGCCGCCGGACATTTCGAGCGGGCATCGACCCTGGCCGGCTGGATCCGGCGCGGGACGGTCCTCAGCGGAGAGGAGTCAGCCCTGCTCGGGGTTTGGGAGAACGAAGACCGGCTGTTCGAGGAGGTCGTGACGCCCGATGGCCGTATCGTCTGAAAAGATCCTGGTCATGATTCTCTGCGGCGGGAAAGGGGAGAGGCTCTATCCCCTGACCCGGGACCGAGCCAAGCCGTCGGTCCCCTTCCTGGGCAGCTACCGGATCATCGATTTCAGCCTGTCGAACTGCCTCAACTCCGAGCTGCGCAAGATCGCCCTGCTGACCCAGTATAAATCTCTATCCCTGGAACGGCATATCCTCAACGGCTGGAACATCTTCCATCCCGAGAGCAAGGGCTATATCATCTCGCTTCCGGCCCAGGGCCGGGTCGCCGACCACTGGTACGAGGGGACGGCCGACGCCGTGTTCCAGAACATCTATACGATTCAGCAGGAGAATCCCGAGGCCGTCCTGGTCTTATCGGGCGATCATGTCTACAAGTCGGACTATCGGCCCATCATCGAGTTCTATAACGAAAACAAGGCCGACGCCGTCGTCCTGGCCAAGCTCAAGCCCCGCTCCGAAGCGGGCCGGTTCGGGGTCATCGAGGGCGATGCCCAGAATCGCATCCTCCGCTTCATCGAGAAGCCCAAGAATCCGCCCGGGACGCCCTGGGATCCGGAAACGACCATGATCTCGATGGGCGTGTATCTCTTCCGGACCCACGTCCTGATCAAGGCCCTCCTCCGGGACGCCAAGGACTCGGCCTCGAGCCATGATTTCGGCAAGGACATCCTTCCCCGGCTCATCAACGAGAGCCGCGTGTTCGCTTACCCGTTTGAGGGCTACTGGGAAGACATCGGGACGATCGACGCCTACTGGAAGGCCAACATGCTCTTCCTGAGTCCGGCGCCGCCCCTGGTCGTCCAGGACGTTTCCTGGCCGATCCGGACCTACAAGCCCCAGTATCCGGCGAGCTTCATCCGCAAGGGCGCCGTCCGAAGCTCGATCGTATCCTCGGGCTGCATTATCCAGGACAGCCTCCTCCAGGACGCCATCCTGTCGCCCGGCGTCAAGGTCGCCGAGGGGGCGCGGGTCGAAGGGGCCATCCTGTTCGAGGGCGCCGAGGTCGGCCGCAACGCCCGGCTCCAGGGCGTCATCGTCGATAAGTTCGCCAGGATCCCGGACGGATTCGTCGTCGGGGCCGATGAGAAGGAGGACGCCCGCTATTTCAAGCTCAGCGCCGGGAAGATCCGGGTCGTCCCCAAGAGCTGGAAGCTTGAATGATCGAGACCCGCGGGCTCTATCTGGGCGATATCGAACGGGACGCCCCCAAGGAACTCGTCCTCCTCTCGATCATCGCCCAGAGCTATTTCCAGCCTTTCTCCCTCCAGGATAACCTGCTCGTCATCCTGACGGCCTTGACCTCGGGCTCGGGCGTCGGGTTCAACCGGGCCATGCTCCTGCGGGCCGAAGGCGACCGGCTCAAGGCCGAGATGTGGCTCGGGCCGGCCACGTCCGAGGAAGCCCGCTCGATTTGGGAGATCCTGTCGACGCCGGGGATCGGCTACATCGAGATCGTCGAGCACAACCGGTCACTTCTCAGCCGCGAGGGCGCGACCCTGAGCGACCGGATCAAGGGCCTGTCCTTCCCGCTGGGCGAGAACGGGCTCCGGATACCGGCCCGCGCCCTTGAGCGCAGGGAGATCGTCATGGTCAGCGACGCCCGGAGCGAACCCGAGGTGGACCGGCGTTTCCTCGAAGTCATCGACGTCGAGGATTTCGTCTGCATTCCCCTCGTCGTCGCGGACGAGCCCCTGGGCGAAATCATCCTCGACAACGCCTTCACCCGGAGTCCGATCGCGGAACGGGACGTCAAGCTGGCCGCGATCTGCGGGCTGATCGCCGGGAACTACATCTACACGGCCACCCTGCACAAGCGGATGCTGGAGATGGAAAAGTTCGCCGCCATGGGCGAGATGGCCATGCACGTCACCCACCAGCTCCGTAACCCGCTGGTGACCATCGGCGGGTTCACGGACCAGCTCCTCCGCTTCGAGGGCGACCGGCGCAAGTCGCGCCGCAACCTGGAGATCATCCGGACCGAAACGACGCGGCTCGAGGACATCGTCTACAAGCTGGGCCACCTCCTCAAGCTCGAGCAGAAGCCCGCGGCCGGCTTCGATCCGGAACCGGTCCTGAGGTCCGCCTTCGCTGATCCGGGATTTCAGGCCAAGAGCCGGGGCCGCATCGTCAGAGCCCGGCTTCCCCGGACAATGCCCCGGATCATGGGCTATCCGACTCAGGTCGGAGAGGCGGTCCGGAACCTCCTCGACAACGCCCTGGACGCGACGCCCGAGGGAGGAAAGATCTATCTCCAGGCCATGGCTTCAGACCCGCGTTGGTTCGTGGTCAAGGTCAAGGACACCGGCCGGGGAATCTCCGCCAAGGACCGGGAGCGCTTGTTCACGCCCTTCTTCACGACCAAGGAGCGGGGGATGGGGCTCGGCCTTCACTTCGTCAAGCGGGTCGTTGAATCCTGCGGCGGCGGGATCGAAGTTCGCAGCCGGGAAGGAAAGGGGACGGAATTCAGGCTCTGTTTCAAGAAGGAGGAAAGGGGAGCGGACTCATGAAGACCAAAAAGAGGATCCTGCTGGTCGAGGACGAAGAACACCTCTGCCTGCTCTACAAAGAGGAGCTCGCCAAGGAGGGCTTCGACGTAACCGTCGCCGACGACGCCGACGACGCCCTCGAGGCCCTCCGCAACGCTCAGTTCGACCTTATCATCACGGATATCCGGATGCCGGGCAAGGACGGGATCGAGCTCATCACCCACGTCATGGGGCAACGTAAGGACATCCCGATCATCATCAACTCCGCCTATCAAAGCTACAAGGACGATTTCATGACCTGGGCCGCCGACGCCTATGTCGTCAAGTCCTCGAGCCTGGACGAGCTCAAGTTCAGGGTCAAAGAGCTCCTCGGATCCTAAGGGCATGTCGCAGCTCCGGAAAGACATCATCAGCGGCCGCTGGGTCATCGTCGCCGCCGAGCGAAGCAAACGGCCCGACGATTTCCGGCCCGCCCAGGCGGCGGAGGCCAAGCCGGCCGAAGCCAGGGGCTTCTGCCCCTTCTGCGCCGGGAACGAGTCCAAGACCCCGCCCGAGGTCTTCGCCCTCCGGGCGGACGGGACGCGGCCGGACGAGCCTGGCTGGAGCGTCCGGGTCGTTCCCAACAAGTTTCCGGCCTTGACTCGCGGAGCGGCGCCCGCCCGCCAGGATAACGGCCTCTTCACCTGGATGGACGGCGTCGGTGTCCACGAGGTCGTCATCGAGAATCCCGACCACGACCTGGAGCTGGCCGACCTTCCCCATGACCATATCCGGGCCGTCCTCAAGGTATTCCAGGACCGGATCCGGTCCATCGAGGAAGATCTCCCCTACAAGTACGTCCAGGTCTTCAAGAACAAGGGGAAGGAGGCCGGAGCCTCGCTGAGCCATCCCCACTCGCAGATCGTGGCGACGCCGATCGTCCCCAAACGGATCAAGGAGGAAATTTACGGCGCGGGGCGGCTCTTCCGCCGTTTCAAGGAATGCGTCTTCTGCCGGATCATCCGCGAGGAAACCGCGGCCAAGGACCGGCTTGTCTACCGCAACGACCATGTCTGCGTTAAAGTTCCGTTCGCGGCCCGCTTCCCGTTCGAGATGCGCGTCCTTCCCCTCCGTCATGATGCCTATTTCAGCCGGTTTGGCGGCGAGGAGCTGGAGGGATTGGCCGACGCCTTGAAGACGGTGCTGGGGCGGTTTAAGGCCATCCTGGCCGATCCTCCCTATAATCTATTTCTCCATCAGGCCCCGAACCCGGCCGTCCATAACCATGGTGAGAGCGACATCGAGAGGACCTTCCACTGGCACATGGAAATCATCCCCGTCCTGACCCGGGTCGCGGGCTTCGAATGGGGGACGGGCTTCTACATCAACCCGGTCGCGCCCGAAACGGCCGCTTTCTACCTGAGGGAAGGGGCGGCGGCCGCGGGGGGCGGCGCCGGAGCTTAGACTCCGCGATGGACACCCGGTCCGTGGCCGTCGTCGGCGGGGGGGCGGCGGGTCTCGCCGCGGCGGTGAGCGCCGGTCGCGCACCCGGCTCCGTCGTCCTCTGCGAGAGGATGCCCAAGCTCGGACGCAAGCTCCTGGCGACGGGCGGCGGCCGCTCCAACCTTCTCAACGAGAAACTCGACGCCTCGTCCTTCACGGCCGAAAGCCGCGGTCTCGCCCGTTCGGTGTTCGGACGCTTTGGGAAACCGGAGATCAAGGAATTCTTCGGCGGTTTGGGTTTGGCCCTGACATCGGAAGGGGACCGCGTCTTCCCGGCGACCCAGCAGGCCGCCTCCGTCCTCAAAGTCTTCGAGCTCGAGCTCGGGCGCCTGCCCGTCGAGGTCCGGCTGTCTTGGGACGTAAAGGAAATGGGCTGGAAGGACGGCGCCTTCCTGCTCAAGGCGCGGGACGGTTCGAGCCTGAGGGCGGGACGGGTCATCTTGGCCGGGGGCGGGAAATCCTATCCGGCCTTGGGCGCGGACGGAAACGCCTACGGCCTCGCCCGCGCGTTCGGACACGGGCTGATCGAGCCGATCCCGAGCGCCGTTCCGGTCGTGGTCAAGGACAAACTCTGCCATCTCCTCCAGGGGCAGAAGGTTCGCGTGTGCGCGGCGAGCCTCATCGGCGGCCGGAGGGCCGAAGAGTCGGACGGAGAGCTTCTGTTCGCTTCCTACGGGTTGTCGGGGACGGCCGTTCTGGACGTCAGCGAGAGCCTGTCCCGGGCGCTTAACAGGGAAGGGCGAAAAGACGTCGAGATCGCCATCGACCTCGTTCCGTTTCTGGGTGGGGACGTTCTGGCGGCCCGCTTCGAGAGGAGGGCGGCCGAAGGATGGCCGGACCGGGAGTTGGCCGCCGGAATTATCCCGGAAAAATTCGGCGCCGTCATCGTATCGTGGATCCGGGAACGCCGGGATAAGTCGTCCCAAACCCGGCCTGGGGATCACGGCGGGATCGCCCGGTTCCTGGCCGGCCGGCTCAAGGACCTGCGGTTCAAAGTCATCGGGACGAGGGGTTGGAACGAGGCCGAGTTCACGAGCGGCGGCATCCCCGCGGACGAGGTCGATTCCGAGACGCTCGAATCCAAGCTCCGTCCCGGATTATTTATGGCCGGTGAGATCCTCGATGTCCAGGGGAGGAGGGGAGGCTTCAACCTGGCCTGGGCTTGGGCGTCCGGCCTGTTGGCGGGAAAGGCCGGCACTCGATAACTTGAAGCCGGGCTCAAAAGGAGCATACAATGATCGCTACGAAGGAGGGCGGCTTGAAGTATCCTAGACTTATAAAATCAACGGTCCTGATTGGTCTGTCCATGGTCCTTGCGGAATCCCAGGTTTGGTCCGGCCAGGACCTTCCGACGGCGCCGGAATACGAAGCGATCTCGCTCCTCGGCGGGAAGCTGACCGCGCCGGCCGCGGACAGCACTGCGGTCGAGCTCTATCGGAAGGCCAAGGCGGAATTCGAGCGCAATCCCAATGAAGCCAACACCGTCTGGTTCGGACGGCGGACGGCCTATCTGGGCTATTATCGCGAGGCGATCCAAATCTATACGAACGGTCTTGAGAGGTTCCCGTCATCGGCTAGACTCTTGCGTCATCGGGGACATCGCTATATAACGCTCCGCTTGTTCGACAGGGCCATCGCCGACCTCAGAAAGGCGGCCGAGCTTTCCGCCTCCATTCCGCTCGATCCCGAGCCCGACGGCATTCCCAACCGGGCGGGCCGGCCGCTCTCCAACACCCAGTTCAACATCTGGTACCACCTCGGCCTGGCTTTCTATCTCAAGGGCGATTTCGCCGCGGCGGCCGACGCTTACCGGGAATGCCTGAAATGGAGCAAGAACGACGACCTGCTCACGGCCGCGACCGACTGGCTCTACATGGCGTTGCGGAGAATGGGAAAAGAAGATGAGGCCCGAGCCTGCCTCAAGCCCATCCGAAAGAAGATGGCCATTATCGAGAACGGCGCCTACCACCAGAGGCTTCTCGTTTACATGGGTCTGAAAAAGCCGGAGTCTATTGTGGAAACGCCGCCCGGATTGAACGAGAGGGAGCGGAGCCTGAATTTTTCGGTCCAGGCCTACGGGCTCGGAAACTGGTACCTCTACGGCGGAGACGCCGGCCGGGCGCGCGAGCTCTTCGAGAAACTCGTCAAGGAAGGAGGCTGGGCCTCCTTCGGCACGATCGCCGCGGAAGCCGAGATTTCCAGGATGGCGCGCGTCCCGGGAGCGGCCGGCGCTCCGGACTCAGATACCGCCGATGTCGGGAGTTTCTCCGGGCTTGGGCGATCATGTGGAATGCCTATGATCTCTCCCCGGTCGACAGGCTGTTCTGGAGCGACGAGAAGCTTTCTTACTTTTCCTCCGAAAAAAGGGGCCTGATTCAGGGGATGGACGCGCTGCGGGCTCATCACCAGGGATTCGGGTTCGTGCCTGGCGGAAAGAGCCAGGAGAGCAGGCTCTGGCTTGAGGACACGCGGATTGTGGACCTGGGGAGGGGCCAGGCGTTCCTTGTCACGGCGACCTGGGGATTCGACCGGGACCAAGGACCCGAGACGGCCCAGCGTGGGCCGGTTACCTTCGTCATTATCAAAACGGAGGATGGATTCCGAATCGCCCACGCCCACTTCGCCGACAACCCGAAGGGATGATGGAGTCTTTCAATTAAAAGCTTCGCCGTCCTCGTCACCATCTTTCTTTGGATCCTGGCTGCCTGGCTTCTCTATCCGCTGGCCCATCTCGACCGGGTCGACATGTCGAACGTCAAGTCGTACATCTATCGGTCTGCGCTGGGACTGACCCTGCTGATCATCTTTTTCGGCAAAACCATGTTCGACTTGATATTTCCCTGGGTCCAGTCGAAAAAGCTTCCGCTCCTGAACACAATCCTCTTGGCGCTCTACGCCCTTGCCTTGTCCGGAGGCATCCTCTTCACGATTTTACGAATCGTATCGGTCTACTTGAAAAACCAGAAGCAAGGCTTTGTCTATTAAGAATTAGCAAAGGAGAAAGTCCGGATGAAACTCAAGCCCTTCCCCCTGTGTCTGGCCGCGGTGCTGGCGTGGTCTTTTATCGGGATCTGCGCCGAAGATGCCGTTATCCTCACCCCCAAGCCCGGTCCCGCGCCCCGCATCAACGGAGCTAGGATCTTCGGCGTCAGGCCGGGTTCACCGTTCCTGTTCACCATCCCGGCCACGGGCGAGCGGCCCATGACGTTCGCGGCCGAGGGCCTGCCCGAAGGGCTCAGGGCTGATCCCAAGACCGGCCGGATCTCGGGACGCGTCGATCGCCGGGGAGAATTTTCCGTGACCTTGAAAGCCGGCAACAGGCTGGGCACGGCTTCGAGAAAGTTCAAGATCGTCTGCGGCGATACTCTGGCCTTGACCCCTTATATGGGCTGGAACAGCTGGTATGTTTGGGAAAACCACGTGACCGATAAGATCATGCGGGACGCGGCCGACGCCATGGTCGCGACCGGCCTGATCGACCACGGCTACCAGTATGTCAATATCGACGACTGCTGGGCTGTCAAGCCGGGCTCGGAAGATCCGACCCTCCGGGGCGAGCCGCGCGACGGGCGGGGCATGATTAACGCCAACAAGCGGTTCCCCGATATGAAAGCCCTGACCGATTATATCCATTCCAAGGGACTCAAGGCCGGCATCTACACTTCCCCGGGACCGAAGACCTGCGCCGGCCATGTCGGCGCCTGGGGGCACGAGGATCTGGACGTGGCCCGTTTCGTCGAATGGGGCTTCGATTTCCTGAAGTACGACTGGTGCTCCTACCGGGATGCCGCGACCGATCAAAGCCCGGCCGAACTCCAAAAACCCTACCGGCTCATCAGCCCCATCCTCGCCCGCCAGCGTCGCGATATCGTCCTCAACCTCTGCCAGTACGGCATGGGCAAGGTTTGGGAATGGGGGCGGGAGGTCGGCGGGAACAGCTGGCGGACGGCCGACGACCTGGGCGGGAGCTTCGAGGGCATCCCGACCGCGCTCTTCCGCGACGGGTTTGACGTCTACGCGGCCAACGATCTACAGCGTTACGGAGGACCCGGCGCCTGGAACGACCCGGACTATCTCCTCCTCGGCTGGCTGAGCGATTGGAAGGGAGGGACCGCCCGGACGCCTCTCACTCCCAATGAGCAATATACCCACGTCTCACTCTGGTGCCTGCTGGCGGCACCGCTCATTTTCAGCGGGGATATCACGCGGCTCGACGAGTTTACGCTGAACCTCCTGACCAACGATGAAGTCATCGACGTCGACCAGGACCCCCTGGGAAAGCCGGGCCGGCTGGTGACGAAGACGGGCGACCTGGAGGTCTGGGCGAGGGACTTGGCGGACGGCTCCAAGGCGGTCGGCCTGTTCAACCGGGGCCAGTCGACCGCCGAAATCGCCGCGAACTGGGAGGACCTTGGAGTTCGGGATCCCCAGAAGGTCCGCGACCTCTGGCGGCAGAACGACGTCGGCGTTTTTACAAAGACCTTTTCAGCGGTCGTCTCGCGCCACGGGGTCGTGCTGGTCCGGCTTTGGCCGGCCGGTCAATAGGCCCGGCCTATTTGACGGCCGCAACCCTGTTGAGCGCGGCGATCGACGAAGTTCTTGCCGTCCCGACGACGTAGATCAGCTGGACCTTATTGGGCAGGACGGTCACAGCCTTCTTGAGGAAAGTCGGCGCGTTCTCACTGGCTTCGATGATCTCAAGCGTGTACGCGGATCCCGCCATCGTGCCGACTTCCATGGCGATTCTGTTGCCGTTCTGGAGCCAGTCGACCGTATTCATGGGGTGGCCATGCTCGTACAGATTGTCCGTGAACCTATAGCCCATATCCGCGCCGGCCAGCAGCGCGTGGACGACAATCCGGCCGCTGGCGTTGGGGATCTTCGACAGGTCGTCCCTGAATCTCGTCAGAGTCGCCTTACCCGTCCTCGTCAGATGGAGGACGATCGAGGCCTGCTCGTTATCGGCCAGGGCGACGGTCGCCTGGATGAGCGGCGTCGCGGCCGCGGCCGGACCCATCCCCGCTTCATAGACCTTGACTCCGTAGCTTCCGGGATCGAGCTTGAGGGCGGCCGAGACTTTCCCGAATTTCAGGGCCTTGACGACATAAACCCCGTTGAAGGAGACGTCGACCGGCAGGTCGGCGGCCTTGCCGACGTCCTGGCCCGGGATCCCATGGACGACGTAGAAGGTGCATTTCGTGGCGGCCTGGGCGCCGGGCGCGGCCCCGACGACGACCGCCAGCAGCAGCGCTCCGATGACGACGACGGATTCCCTCATGGTGATCCTCCTTTCTCGGAATGTGGCTCTATTAACTACCGGATGAAAATCGTTTGTCAACCGTTCGCTACGGACCGATACAGGTCGAGATAAGCCTGGGCGGAACGCCCCCAGGAGAAATCCTCGGCCATCGCGTTTCGTACCAGGACGCTCCAGACGTTTTTATTTTTCCATTGAGCGAGGGCTCGGTCCAGGCAAGCGAGCAGCGCCGCTTCCTCGTAGGCTTCAAACTTGAACCCGTTTCCGGTCCGGGCCGCGGAGTCAAACTCCCGGATCGTATCGTCGAGGCCGCCGGTGGCTCGGACGACGGGAATGGTTCCGTACTTGAGGCTGTACATCTGGGTCAGCCCGCAAGGCTCGTACCGGGATGGGATGAGGAAGATATCGCTCCCGGCGTAGATGGTGTGGGCGATCTTCTCGTCGAAGGCGATCCTCAGCCCGAACCGGTCGGGATGGGCTTTTTGAGCGGCCTTCAGGGCTTCCTGGATCTTGTCCTCGCCCGTGCCCAGGACGATCAGCACGAAGTCCCGCTTGAACATTTCGTCGAGGGCGTCCGCGACGAGGTCGAACCCCTTCTGTCCGGCCAGCCGGGAGACGACGCCGACGACGGGACGACCGGCCGCGGCGGTCGGAAGGCCGAACATCCGGATGAGCTCCTTTTTGCAGACGGCTTTTCCCGCTAGGTCGGCCTGGCCATAGCGGGCCGGGATGAGGGCGTCGCGGGCGGGGTCCCAGGCGGCATAATCGACGCCGTTGAGGATGCCGTGGAGGACGCCGCTCCGCTGACGGAGGAGCCCGTCCAGGCCGCAGCCGAACTCGGGCGTTTGGATCTCCCGGCTGTAGCGGGGGCTGACCGTGGTCACGGCGTCCGCGTAGAGGATCCCGGCCTTGAGGAAGTTGACCTTTCCGTAGAACTCGAGGTCGTTCATGTTGAACAGGCTGTCGGGAAGCCCAATTCTGCCTAAAATATCTTTTTCGAACCGGCCCTGATAAGCCAGGTTGTGGATGGTGAATACGGTCCGGGTCCGGTCGAAAAACGAGTCTTCGGCGTACCTGAATTTAAGATAGGCGAGGGCAGGGGCGGACTGCCAGTCGTGGGCGTGGACGATGTCGACGGCCTTGCCCGTTTTAGCCAGTGTTTCGAGGGCGGCGCGCGCGAAGAACGCGAACCTTTCCCCGTTGTCGGGATAATCGCCGGCCGGAGTTCCGTAGAGGAATTCGCGGTCGAAAAAGGCGTCGTGCTCGATGAAAAGGGTTGAAACGCCCGCCTCGTCGAGCTCATGGACGGCGTAAGGAAGGGAACGGCCCATGCCGTCCGAGATCGAGTCCTCGAAGAGTTTCCGGACGGGAAGATTCTTCTTCTTGACCTCGCGGTAGAAAGGCATCAGGACGCGGACGGAGGTTCCGGCTCCGGCCAGGGCGCGGGGGAGAGCCCCGGCCACATCGGCCAGGCCGCCGGTCTTGGCGAAGGGGGCGACTTCGGAGGCGAGGAACGCGATGGACAGATTCATGGTCCGGCTATTGTAGCACATGAGGGACGAAACCCGAACAGGGCAGCGGCCGCCTATTCCCAGCGAAAAGTCTTGAGGGAGACGGCGACGCAGACGACGAACAAACCGGCCAGGGCCGCGACTTCGGTCAGGTGCCGGCTCCACACGTCCCCCAGCCACAATCCGCGCAGAAGATCGACGACGTGGGTCAGGGGAAGGAAGCGAGCGACGCGCCGGATCGTCAGCGGGAGGATTTCCTTGGGCATGGCCGCTCCGGACAGGAACATCATCGGATAGAACAGGGCCATGGCGACGGCCTGGGCGGTCCGGGCCGTGGGCAGGACGCTGGCCAGGACGAACCCCAGCGCGAAAATACCGAGGCAGCTCAAGATGTAGGCGCCCAGGACGGAAAGCGGGTCGCCCGCGAACTTCAAGCCGTAGACGAGCTTGGCGGCGGCGATGAGGAGGCCGAGGCCCAGCGTGCACATCAGAAAAACGACCAGGACTTGGGCGCCCAGCACGGTCAGGGGCTTGAGGGGGGTGGCGTGGAGGCGGCGCAGGACGCCCCTCTCCCGGTAAACGGCCATGTAGATAGTCATCGAGAGAAGCCCGGAGTTCCCGATGAGGAGCGCGGCGTAGCAGGGCAGGAGGACGTCCACCGAGCCGTGTCCGTTGAAGAAGGGCGTCGGTTTGTTGCCGTAGATGGACCCGAACAGGAAGAGGAGCATGAGCGGGAAAGCCAGGGTGAAAAAGGTCGAATAGGGTTCGCGGAGGAACAGCTTGATCTCGGTCCAGGTCAGCTTCCAGAGTCCGCGCATATCCGCGCTCTCCTCATTCCCTGATCTCGCGGCCGGTCAGGGCCAGGAAGACGTCCTCGAGCGAAGCCTGCTCGGTCCTTAAGTCCCGGAACCGGAAGCCCTTGGCGATGATGAAATCCACGACGTCGGCGACGAGCCGCTCGCCGTGGCCGTAGACGATGACCCGTCCGGCCGACGCCTCGATCCGTGTGACGCCCGGGCAGGACTCGAGGAGCCGCGCCTCGAAGCCCGGATCGGGGACGAACACGACCCTGTTTTCGGCGTTCAGGCCGCGGATGAGGTTTTCCGGTGTGTCCAGGGCGACCAGGCCGCCTCGATCCATGATCGCGACGCGGTCGCAGAGCCGTTCCGCTTCTTCCATGAAGTGGGTTGTCAGGACGACCGTTTTCCCCCTGTCCCGGACCGAACGGACGAGGTCCCAGATCGTGCGCCGGGCCTGGGGGTCGAGCCCGGTCGTCAGCTCGTCGAGGAAAACGAGGTCGGGGTCGTTGACGAGGGCCAGGGCCACGAACAGCCTCTGCTTCTGCCCGCCCGATAATTTGGCGAACGGCGTTTCGGCCTTGTCCCCGAGCCCGAGTTGGGCGATGAGAGGTCGCCAGTCGATGGACCGGCTGTAAAAAGAAGCGTAGAGGTCCAAAGCCTCCCAGACCTTGATCCGGGCCTGGAGTTCCGATTCCTGGAGTTGGATGCCGAGCCGCTCCCTGAGGCTGCGGCCCTCGCGCTGAGGATCGCAGCCGAGAAGGCGGACCCGGCCGTCGTCGGGACGCCGGAGTCCCTCCAGGCATTCGACGGTCGTCGTCTTGCCGGCGCCGTTGGGGCCGACCAGCCCGAAGATTTCGCCCCGCCGGACAGCGAAAGATATGCCGGCGACGGCGGTCACCGTTCCGTAGCTTTTTCGGAGGCTTTCGACCTCGACGACGTTTTGTTCGCTGCCGGCCATGTTCGTGCTTGTCCCCACTTATCCTATACGGAAAAAGGCGGTTGAACGTTTAGGATTGACGCGAAAAATACCGCTTTATTTCCCAGGACCGTCTTTGCTACGATATCCTTGTAAGGAGGGGAGCATGCCTATCAAGAGATTCGATCCTAAGGGTGACCGGGTGAGCGTCGCGCAGCTTCTAGGGGATATTGATGCGTTCTTGCGCGAGCTAAAGGCCGCTCACATCGAGTTGCCGCCCGCGCTGGCCCGTCTCCAATTGAAAGCGGAAGCCGCCTGCGCCGTACTCGTCAAGCTCTTGTGTAAAGACAAAGGCGGTCCCTGTCCGACCGGACTTCCGCGGCGCTGAGGGGCGAGGCGGGCTGATCGCGGCCTGTCCAGAGGAATCGGAGACAAGGAGGGTTTCCATGGCGAAAAGACCGATCACAGAACATCCTTATCCGGCGGAGCTCGTAAAGGGGTTGGATGCCATCGCGACTTTTCTGGAAAAAGTCAAGGCGCCCCCCGCCGGCGATCCGCTCTTCAAGGTTTACAAGGAAGCGCGAAAAGCCTGCGGCGGAATTATCAATTCCGTGGGCAATCTCGCCGACCTGAAGGCCGGGGACATGTGTCAGGGAAGTTTGCCGCGCCGGACCGTGCGCTGATCTGAAACATAGTTACTACGGGGAGCAGTATATATTTTGCATAATCCTTGCCGCTCCCCGAGTACTAGCCGGGCGATAAAGAAATATGGAGTCAACTATATTCCGCCCGGCTTAGTATTTCCGTTGGAAGGGCCGCCGCGGCCGCCCCGCGACCGAATGGAATTCTCAACCCTTCTGCTCTATCTGACCGAACGGTGTAATTTCCGCTGTTCCTATTGCTATCAGCTTCGGGGCCGGCAGACGATGACGCCCGCCGTCTTGGACCGGGCCTTGGATGTCTTCCTTCCCCATCTGGCCGTCCGAAGCGAAATCCATTTCTACGGAGGAGAGCCGCTCGTCGCGTTCGACCTCATCCGCCGGGCGGTCGCGGCCGTGGAAAATAAGAACGGAGGCCGCCGAATCCGGTTCGGGCTGACGACAAACGGCAGCCTGATCACGGATGACATTCTCGCGTTTTTCCGCGATCACCGATTTCGCTTGCTTGTGTCTTTCGACGGTCTTGCCCAGCACGTCGGCCGCGAACAGGAGAGCACGGCAACGGTCCTGCCCGCGCTGGAGCGCTTGGTCGACGCCCCTGAGATTCGGGTCGAGACGAACTCCGTGTTCACTCCAAAAACCGTCCGCTATTTGTCCGGCTCCGTGCGGCTTATTCATGAGCTCGGCGTCAGAGACATCCATCTCGCTTTCTCGAACCTGGAGCCCTGGTCCGGGGCCGCCCTAACGGCGCTGGGGGATGAGCTGGCGGCGGTCCGGCGCTTCGCCGGCGCATGGAGAAAAAAGACGGGACACGTTCCGCTGGCCGAATTCCGGCCGGTCCGGGGGAGGGGAATTTTCGCCTGCGGCGGCGGCGCGAACAGGATCGCCGTCGCTCCGGACGGAACGGTTTGGGGCTGTCACCTCTTCATCGACCATTTCCCCGGGAGGTCGACCTCCCGGGAGGCCCGTTCCTATTCTTTCGGTCGAGTCGAGCGGTTCGTCCGTTCAGGGCAGAGAGTCCATCCCGAGGTCGCGGCCCGATATGCCTCGCTCCGCATGACGCGGTTCATGACGCCGGACGGTCCCTGCCTGACCTGTCCCGAAGTCGAGGACTGCGCGATCTGTCCCTTGGATGCGGCGGCGCCGGGGAGCGAGATCGGACGGATCCCGCGCTGGACTTGCCGGATCGCGAAAGCGTTGAGGGCGGCGCGGGAGAAATTCTTGGCGTCTAGGACCCTCTCAAGGCGTTGAGCCGGGTCCGCGCCTCGGCGGGCTCGGGACGTCCGGCATTGGCTTGCCGCCAGAGAGTCAGGAACTTTTCATAGGCGGAGACGGCCTTGTCCTTGACGCCCCCGGATTCGTAGAGCCGGCCCGATCGATAAAAAGCCAGCGCGAATAAATCGCCCCAGCGGAGTCGGCCGGTCGTCAGGGCGATGAGTTTTTCGTAAACGGCCACGGCTTTAGCCGGCGATCCCGCCGCCTCGTAGGCATGCCCCAGGCCGTCGAAGAATAAAGCTTGATCATCGAATTTGTCGATCTGCTGGGATAAGCGGGCGACCGCCTTTTCCTGCCAGCCGACGGCTTCGGCCGCGGCGCCGCGCTTGAGCGCGATGGCGGCCCGGAGGGCCTCGTAATATTTATAATGAGCGGGACAGCCCGTCCGGTCGAGCAAGGCGCGGAGCTCCTCGGCGGTCCGCTCCGCTTCAGCGAGTCGGCCGGCGCCGGCCTGGGCAAGCCCCTCGAGCTGGAGGGCCTGCTTTTTTTCGTGGGAGTAGAGAATCTTGTCGGCGGTCTGATAAGCGGTCCGGGCCGAGGCGTCCGCCTCGTCCCAATGGCTCTGCTCGAGCTCAAGACGGGAAAGGAGAAGGCGGAAATTGATCGTCTGGGGCATCTGGTTGGTTTTCTTCGATTCCTCCAGGCCCGAGGCGGCTTCGTTCCGGGCCTCCTGGAAACGCCCCTGGAGGAGGAGAAGATGGGCCGTCCAGAACCGTCCTAAGCAGCGGCCGGAGGGATTTCGGCCGTTCCGGAGCCGTTCATAGACGGAGCGGGCGGCCGGGAGATCGCCCTTGAGCTGAAGGACATTCCCTTCGAGTTCGAGATGACTGTAATCTTGGGGGTTCGTGCGGAGGAGGTCATCGATCTCTTGACGCGCTTGATCGAGACGACCCGTGATCGTGTCGAGTTGAGCCAGGCGCCGGGAAAGCAGCAGGGAGCGGGGGAAGAGGGCCTGTTGCGCCTGGATAAGGCCGATGGCCTTGTCGTATCGTCCCAGCCCGGAGTCGATGTAGGCCAGGTTCTCGATGGCCAATTCGGACCGCGGGTTAAGGTCGAGCACGTATTCGAACTCCTGTTCGGCCTCGTCCCACTGTTCGGAATTCCTGTAGATGGAGCCGAGCAGGACGTGCCCCTCCTCGTCGTTGGGATAAAACTCGAGGAGCCGCCGATAGCTTTCGACGGCTTTTTGCGGCGACTCGTCCAAGGTATATGAGGCGTATCCCTGAATCATGTAGCGCTCCCGCTCCGAGACGTGATCGAGAAGCGCCAGCGCTTTGCCGATCCGCTCTCGGGTTCGGTTGAGGTCGCCCAGGTAGTTGTAGTTCTCGGCCATTTTTTTATAGGCCAGGGCGAAGGTCGGATCGATGGCTACCGCCCGGGCGAGGGTTTCGTTGCTCTCCTGGAATTTCTCGTCGAGGTAGAGGCGCTTGCCGTCCATGTAGTAGCGGAGCGCTTCGAGCGAAGTCGTCGAGATCTGGGCCAGCTCCCGGTCGTAGTCGGCGGCGATCTCGGACTGGGACAGCCGAAGGGCCGTCTTGAGCTTTCGGGTCAGGTCGTCGACCATGACGAGCAGGTCCTGGCCGTCGACCCAAGCCGTGTCCAAGATCTCGCTCCCCTTTGCCTTGCGGACTTTGACGCTGAGCCGGTACCGGTCGCCGACCCGTACGAAACTGGGCAGGATGAAATATTCGACGCCTTCCTCCCCGGCGATCCGGTCGAGGACATCGGTCGCTTGCTCGCTGGCGTCGAGGCGGCCCATGTCCTTGAGGATCCGGTTGACCCGATCGTCGGGCAGAACGCCCAAGTAGCGGGATTGGGCCAGGTCGATGGACAGCAGGTCCTCGATCATCCCCCGCCAGTAGTCCAGCGAAGGATCTCCGGTGTGGTTGACGGCGTCGAGGACGGCGACCGAGATCCTCTTAAGGGGCGAGCGGAGAGCGGACTCGGCGGGGCGCTCCGTTTTGGGGAGAAAAGTCTTGACGGCGACGACGGCCAGAAACAGGAGCGCCAAAGTCGAGGGCAGGAGCCAGAGGAGTCTCCCGCCGTAGCGCCGCGCCGCCCTGCCCCGTCCGGCGGGCTCGAGCCTTTTAAGATCGGCCAGAATCTCGTCGAAGGATTGATAGCGATCCTCCCGCTTTTTAGCCAGGCATTTGAGGACGATCTTCTCCAGGGCCGCCGGCACGGCGGGATTGAAGCGGGAGGGAAGCGGCGGGGGCTCCGATACGTGTTTGCGGGCGAGTTCGGCGGCGGTAGCGGCCCGGAAGGGCTCCCGTCCGGTCAGCATCTCGAAGACGACGACGCCGAACGAATAGATGTCCGACCGGGGATCGGCGGGCGCGCCCCGGGCCTGTTCGGGCGAGAAGTAGAAGGGCGTTCCGACCACATCCGCCGGTCCCGCGGCCCCGTCGGCGGCCCTGAGCGTCGCCAGCCCGAAATCCGTGACGAACACCCGGCCGCCCGGATCGATCATGATATTCTGGGGCTTGAGGTCTTGGTGGACGATGTTCTTGCGGTGGGCGGCCCGGAGCGCTTCTCCGACCTGGATCGCGATCTGGAGGGTCGTGTCCACGGAGAGGGGCCCCGAGAGCCGGATCAGGGACTTCAGGTCTTCGCCTTTGATGAAGTCCATCGAAACGTATTTGACCCGGCCGATTTCGCCCAGGTCGTGGATGCGGACGACGTTTTCGTGCGAGATGGAGCGGGCCAGGATGATTTCTTTCTTGAAAAGGTCGATGACGTCGCGGTCGGCGGAGAGCTCGGGGCGGATCATCTTGAGGGCGACCGTCGTCCCCAGCTCTTTGTCCTCGGCCTTGTAGACGCGGCCCATGCCGCCGCTTCCAATCTCCTCGATAATCCGGTAGCGCTTGCCGAAGGCGGCGCCGGGGGCGAAGTGGGGCGCGGCGGCCGGGGCGGCCGTCGTGTGCGCTTCAGCGGAGGAAACGGGATAGGGGAGCGTCTCATGAGGGTGGGGGAGCGGCGCGCCGCATTGGCGACAGAAGCGGCTGTCGTCGGGATTCTCCGCCCGGCAGCTCGAGCAGACCTGAAGCCGTCCTCCGTCCCCCATGCCGATAATAATAGGGTGATGCGGTCGGGAAGTCAACGACGGACGGCCCGCGAAAAAAAGTGTCCTTTTAGACGGCCTTGTCTTATAATCCTGATCCGGGAGCCTCTTATGATGCAGGTCACGGCGGCCCTCTTCAGAAGAAACGGGATGATCTTGATCGCTCGCCGGAAGGCCGGGATCTCGAGCGCGGGCCTCTGGGAATTCCCGGGGGGAAAGGTCGAACCGGGCGAAACGCCGGAGACATGCCTGGAGCGGGAGCTTAGAGAAGAGTTCGATATCGAAGTCCGGGTGGGGCCGCTGGCCGCCACCGGCCGGGGCGTTTTTCGAGAGGGCCCCTTCGAACTTCTCGCCTTCGAAGTCGAGCACCGGACGGGCGAATTCAAGCTTCGTTCCCATGATGAGATCCGCTGGGTCCGGCCCGGGGATCTGTGGCGATTCGACCTCGCGGAGGCCGATCGCGAAATCGTCTCCCGGCTTCTGGGGCCGTCCTCATGACCGAATCGGCCCTCGTCCTCCATAAAGGCAAAGACAAAGCCGTCCGGAACCGGCATCATTGGATTTTTTCCGGCGCCGCCAAGCACCTTCCATCGGGCATTGAAGAAGGAAGCTTGCTGGCCGTGCGGAGCGCCGAAGGCGAGCTTCTGGGGCACGCCTATATCAACACGAAGTGCTCGATCCTGGCCCGGATGGTCAGCTTCGGCGCCGAACCGCCCCACGAAGCCGTCCGTCGGACGATCGAGCGGGCTTGGGCCCTGCGCGGGATGCTTTTCGGCGAGGACACGAACGCTTTCCGCGTCGTCCACGGCGAAGGGGACGGCCTGCCGGGGCTGGTCGTCGACAAATACGCCGACGTCTGCGTCCTCCAAGTCGCGACCCTGGGCATGGAGAAACTCAAGCCTCTCGTTCTCGGAATCCTGAGGGGGCTTCTCAAGCCGCGCGTCATCTATGAGAAATCGAGCCTGCCCTCGCGCCGCGAGGAGGGGCTCGACGATTTCGAAGGGCCGCTTCAGGGCGAGCTGGACGGTCCGGTCGAGGTCGCCGAAAACGGACTCCGCTTCCTGGTCGCGATCGAGGGATCCCAGAAAACGGGTTTTTTCCTCGACCAGCGCGAGATGCGTCGGCTGGTCGCTCGGTTCAGCCCGGGCCGCCGGGTCCTGAACGCGTTCGCCTACACGGGCGCCTTTTCCGTTTACGCGCTCAAGGGGGGCGCTCTCCGGGTCGACGCCGTCGATACTTCGGAGCCGGCCCTCGGGCTCGGCCGGCGGAACCTCCGCCTCAACGGGCTGGACGAGTCCCGGGCCCGATTCGAGGCAGCCGACGTTTTTGCCTTCCTGAGGCGCAAGAACCTGGACTACGATTTCATCATCCTCGACCCGCCCGCCTTCGCCAAAAAGAAGAGCGACGTCATCCCGGCCTGCCGCGGCTACAAGGATATCAACCGTCTGGCCATGCTCGCCCTCCCGCCCGGTGGGCTCCTCCTGACTTTTTCCTGCTCCCATTTCGTGGATGAGGCGCTCTTCCGCCAGGTCCTGTTCCAGGCCGCGCGCGAGGCGGACCGGACGGTCAAGATCCTCCAGAAGCATCGGATGGCCCCCGACCATCCTGTCAACATTTACCATCCGGAGAGCGAATATCTCAAAGGATTCCTGCTCCATGTCGACTGAAACGATGGGAGCGGAAAGGAGACGATGATGGCGGCCAAATATTCGGTGAGCCGCATCGGTGCCTTCGGCCAATGCCGGCTCCAGTACAAGTATCGCTACATCGACCGGCTCCCCTCGGAGATGGAGACGATCGAGGCCTTCATGGGTTCGCGCGTTCATGAATCCCTCAAGGAACTCTACGATCGGGTCAAGAACCGCAGGGTCGAATCCAAGGATTGGCTGCTGTCCCTCTACGACGAGATCTGGGAGAAGAACTTCAGCGGCGCGGTCAAGGTCGTCAAGAAGGACCTGGCCGCCGAGGATT
Organism: Candidatus Aminicenantota bacterium; assembly: GCA_963702005.1. Taxonomy (GTDB): domain Bacteria; phylum Acidobacteriota; class Aminicenantia; order Aminicenantales; family JAFGBC01; genus JAFGBC01. The sequence continues at coordinate 2,850,428 of OY969696.1, read as the reverse complement.
ACCGGAAAAAAGGGAAGGCCTGCCTGTCGGATTACTATGACGAGCACCGCCCGTTCGACAGGGCCAAGGTCGTCAGCACCGAGGAGATGATCGCCTTCAGCCTCAAGGACGGGGACGAGGAATTCCAGTTCGGCGGCGTCCTGGACCGGCTCGACTGGAACGACCGGGACAAGATCTTCGAGATCCACGATTATAAGACCTCGGGGAGCCTGCTGACCCAGGAGGAGGCCGACGCGGACATCCAGCTCCCCGTCTACCAGATCGCCATCGCCACCCGCTGGCCCGAAGCCAAGCAGAAGGCCAGGCTCGTCTGGCATTATCTCCTGTTCAACAAGCAGGTCGAGTCGTCGAGGACGGCCGCGGAGCTTGAGTCGCTCGAGCGGGAACTCGTCCGGAGAATCCGGGAGATCGAATCCAGCGCCGACTTCCCGTCCAACCGGAGCGCCCTCTGCGAATGGTGCGGATACCAGGTCATCTGCCCGGAGTGGAAACATCCCAAGGCCGTCGAGTCGCTCGAGCCCAACGCCTACCTCAAGGACCCGGGCGTCGTCCTGGTCGCCAAGTACGTGGAGCTCGAGACGCGGAAGAAGGAGCTCCAGGACCAGATCGCCGCGGTCGAGGTCGAGCAGGGAAAGGTCAAGGAGGCCGTCCTAGCTTTCGCCGATCGGGAGAAAGTCCATGTCCTCGACGGGCCCGGGCACCGTCTTCAAGTCGCCGTCAAGGATGAGCTGGCCGCTCCGTTCAAAAACGAGGACGAGGCCCGTTGGCGGGGGCTTCGGGACTTCCTGATCGCCGAGAAGAAGTTCTCCGATGTCTCGACCGTGAACAACATGATGCTCACGAGCCGGATGAGGGACTGGCCCAAGGAGTTCATCGAGCGGATGAAGCCCTTCCTCGTCCGCCGCGTGACCAAAGACGTCTATCTGCGGAAAAAGGGCTGAGCGGCCGGATCGAAGAACGGATCAGCGCTTGATCCAGGCGGCGATGTCCTCGATGACGTAGAGGGCGATGCTCCCCGCCAGCTGGGTGTATTCGGCCGGGGTCGGAATGCCCTTGCCCTCGATGAAAAGGTGATTGAGCTTCGGGTAGAGCTTGAACTCGACGTCGTTCCGCCCGGCCAGCGCCTTCTTCCAGTTCTCGAAGTCCTCAATCGTCACTTGATAATCGCGGCTTCCCTGGAGGACGAGGAGGGGCTTTGACACCTTTTTGACGACTTCGGCCGGGATGTAGCCGCGCAGGTCGAGCCAGTAAGCGGGTGCCGCGTTAAGGAATCGTTCGTCTTTTCCGGCATCGGCTTCGGTCAGGGCCTTGATCCGCGCCGCCTGCTGCTTGATGTCCTCGAGCTTGGTCTTGTCGTCGGCGGAGAGGGAGCCGTCGAGTCCGAAGAGATAGGTCATCTGCTGGACATAGGTGTCTTCGAGGGCGCGAGTCAGCCCGGCCATGATGATGAACCCGGCGGCGCTCTCGGCTCCGGGCGAAAGCGCGATCCTCGGCACGAGCATCCCGCCCAGGCTGTGCCCGAGGATGAAGACCTTGTCCTTGGCGATCTTGGGCGTCGCTCTCAACAGGGCGAGGGCGGCCAGGCTATCGTCGATCGTCTCCTCCCGGACCGTGAGCGACGCCAGGAGCTTGGGGTCGGCGATGAGCTTGGCCCCATAGGTCTTGGTTCTCTTGTCGAAGCGGAGAACGGCGATCCCGCGCGAAGACAACCCCCAGGCCAAGTCGCGAAAAGGCTTGTTGGGGCCGATCGTCTCGTCCCGGTCGTTGGGGCCGGAGCCGTGGACGAGGACGAGGGCGGGGAAGGGGCCGTCGCCCTTGGGGAGGGTCAGCAGGCCGGCCAAAGGCCAGTCCGGCCCGCCCACCGTGGCCTCCTTCTCCTCGAACAGGCTCGGGTCGGCGTAGAGGGGCGGCTTATATTCGGCCGGCGGGAGCGATGGGACGAAGAAAAAGCCGGCGATCCGTTTATCCTTGTCAAAGACGACCTTGGCGTCAAGGGTGACCTTGGCGAACTCGCAGGTGACCAGGACGACGTCGTAAGGCTCTTCCTTGGCCCGCCGGGCCGCCGTCTGCCGCTTGAACTCGCCGAACCGGACCGGGACTTCCTTCCAGAACGCGGCGAGCTTGTCGGATCCCGAGAGCTTCAGCATGGTCTCGTCGAAGTCCTTGACGGCCGCCGCGAAGTCGTCACGGACGAGGGCGGCGACCATGGCCCGGGCCTTGACGATGAGTTCGTCCTGTTCGGCGGCCGGCTGTTGGCCGGAACGGCTCCAGGCGGCCAGACAAACGAGGGCGGCGACGAAAGCGGCGATTTTTTTCACGGCCTTGACCTCCACGGATTCCAAAGGACCATTCTAATCCTTTTCGGCAGTCCTTTAAAATGGTATGACCGATACTTGACCAGACAGCGAGTGTCAAATTATGCTCGTTCGCCGATGCTCTGTTTCTGGGCTGTCTCCGAACTATGCCCGGCCACGCACTGCCAACGTCCAGCACGCTTGACCCAGGTATGCGTCCATCGATACTGACCACTGACATCCTCGCCTTTATACGTTTCTTTGACCGTGCTGCGGCCAGTGACCACCGCCGCGTCTCCATAAACGCGAACCTTTATCTCAGCGAGAACCCAGGACGTAATCACGTCCTTCCCAGACTTTACGAGTGCAAGGTCCTGGGCCTTGGTCCAGACGATGCCTTCGGGGGACGTCCACGTATAGTCATCTGCTATAATCCGGTCAAAGAATGCGACGTCGCGCTTAACCCAGGCGTCAGCCCACTCGTTCTCCAGCTTAATCAGCTCTTGTTCCACGCCCCCGCTCTTTGTCTGTGCCAGGGTTTGCGCCTGGACGGCGACGGCGAGGGCCAAGACTACAACGCTGACTGCAATAGCAATGCGCTTCATTTTCCCCTCCTTGATTTTGATGAGATTATTGAGCTTCGCTTGACAGCACTTATCAAGCCGAGTTTTGGTCAGACCACATCAAGATAGTCTATCCTTCCCAGACCCAGCGGAAGTGGCAGCAATCGTCGCCTTTCATTAATGCTTTTATTCGTATCAATTTGAGTCGCTGGTCAAAGGCGGCGGCCATCGCTTCATCCCCATAGCAGATGCTGGCAAAGCCGATATCCCCTGCGTTCGCTTCCCGGAACGTCTGAGCCCAGAGACATTCGGTCACCTTCATTTCGTATGATTTTGGCGTGTCCTCGATACTCTGAGTGGTGATGGCGAGTGACCAGAAGTGTTTTCTGCGTTCCGCGTTGTCGATGGTTGTTTCAAGTGTGTCCATGCTGAAGAAAGCGTCACGATCCTTTTTTTGAAGCCGCTGGGCGAAGCCTCTTGCCTGTTGAGCCCAGTAAATACCGGTGGCCTCTTTTACCATCGCGACGAGCTTTTCTCGTCCGATTTGAGCAGCTAGGGCCTGCATCATAGGGATGTAAGTCCACAGGAATGCGAACCTGAAGGCTTCTCTCATTGTCAGGCCCGAGTCCTCAAGAAATTTGTGTTTGGCAGGCTTGTTCTGGGAATTGTTCTGAAGCCTGCTCGAAGCCGAGAGTAGGCCACAGTCGTAACACAATGAGGCCCCTGCAGGAAACAGTCCCTGCAGGAATTCCCTGCGGCTTGAAGCCAAATTCGGTGGTTCGATAATCACGATACCCCTCCTTGATTTAGATGAGATTATTGAACTTCGCTTGACAGCACTTGTCAAGCCGAGTTTGGGTCAGACCATTTAAAGGCATCCATAGACGGAATGAAACATCATGAGAGACCGAGCTGGTTTTCTAGCGAAAGGCGATGCCGATGGGATGGAGAAGGCCGTCGATGGGTCGAGCGGGCATGGCCCCTCTCTTGTTGAACATCCCCTTCCGCTTGGCTTATAATCGGCCCGTGTACAATCTCCGCTAAGGAGGGACCCGTGCAGCCCGTCGAAGAATCCAGACTCCTTTTCCGACGGACGGTCATCATCGGCGCCGCCATTCTCGCTAACCTGCTTGTCTACTTAGTCTTGGTAGAGATCCTGCGCGCCCGGATGAAGCCGTTCCATGGGTTTTCCCAGATTCCCTTGGGGCAGGTTCAGACCTTGCGCTACCTCATCTATGGGCTGGCCGTCGTCTTCATCATATTCATCCGGTTCTTAAGAGGGAGCCAGCTTCGGGGCAGGCCGGGGGAGGAACCCGCTAAAATCCTCATGCGCCTGATGCGGGTTTCGGTCCTGACCTACGTCCTGGCCGAGATTCCCACCCTCCTGGGGCTCATCCTCTTTTTCGTTACCGGGCTCGTCCGGGATTTCTACATCCTTCTATTCGTGTCGCTTATCCTCGAATTCATGTTCTTCCCCCGTCGCGCCCAATGGGAGGAAGCCCTCTCCAGGAGCGGCGGAGTAAGTTGAGGAGGGATTAGATGAACAAAACCCTATCCGGGATAATTCTCGCGATCTCAAGCCTGGTTTGGGCCGGGCTTTTCCTCCCGGCCTTGAACGCGGCCGGCCCCGTCCTGCCCCTCCGTTATGAGATTTGGGTCGAACTGGACAACGCCCAGAAGATGCTCCACGGCCGCGAGGAAATCACCTGGCGGAACACGACCCGCGACGAGGTCAAGGACATCTGGTTCCATCTTTATTGGAACGCCTTCATGAACGAGCGGAGCGCCTTCTTCCGGGACGCCGCGGGCGAGACCTTCGCCCGCAGCCCTCTTCCCAAGGAAGGGGAATGGGGCTGGATCGACATCGCCCGGATGGAGCTCGCCGACGGCCGCGACCTGAAACCGGCCATGGAGTTCATCTCGCCCGACGGCGCTCACTACGAGGGCGATCGAACGGTCTTGCGCGTCCCGCTTCCCGAGCCCGTCGGCCCCGGCAGCGAGGTCCGGCTCAAGATCGAATTCGAGTCCAAGGTTCCGCGCCGGGCCGCCCGGACCGCCTACTACCAGGACCGCTTCTTCATCGGCCAGTGGTTCCCCAAGCCGGGCGTCTATGAAGAGGGGAAGGGCTGGAACTGCCACGCCTACCACGAAAACTCCGAATTCTTCTCCGACTACGCCGATTTCGCCGTCCACATCACGGTCCCCGAGGCTTTCGTCGTCGGCGCCTCGGGGAAGCAGGTGGCCGCCTCCCGCGACGAGAAGGGGAAGAAGACGACCTATACTTATCGGCAATCCGCCATCCACGATTTCGCTTGGACGGCCGACCCGGCTTTCATCAAAGTCGAGAGGGACTTCATCGCCGCCGATGAAGTGACGGCGGCCGAGTACGAGGATCTTTCCCGCCGGCTCGGCCTGCCCGCCGCTGAGCTGAAGCTTCCCGACGTCAAGATGATCCTGCTCATCGCCCCCCAGCATAAGTCTCAAATCGACAGGCACTTCAAAGCCCTGAGGGCGGCCCTCAAGTACTACGGACTCTGGTACGGACCGTACCCCTACGAGACCATCACCATGGTCGACCCGCCCTACCGGACCGGGAGCGGCGGCATGGAATACCCGACCTTGTTCACAGCCGGGACGTCAGCCATCACCTCGGACCAAGCTTGGTCGCCCGAAGGCGTCATCGTCCACGAATTCGGACACGGCTACTGGTACGGCCTGGCCGGAAACAACGAATTCGAGGAAGCCTGGCTCGATGAGGGGATCAACACCTATTCGACGGGCAAAGTCCTCGCCAAAGCCTATGGGGCCGGCGTCATGCCCTTCAACCTCAGGGGGATCCCCTTGGATAAGCTGTTCAGAATTCCGTCCTACCTGGACTACGAATTGGATCGGGCGACCGGGCTCGGCGTCGTCAAAATCGACCCGATCCTGACGCCGTCCTGGCTTTTCTACAGCCGGATCAGCTACGCTCTCAACGTTTACCAGAGGACGTCGACCATGCTCAACACCCTGGAGCGCCTGTTGGGCGAGGACGTCATGATCCGCGTCCTGCGCGCCTTCCAAATGGCCTATCGCTACCGGCATCCCCATTCCCAGGATTTCATCCGGATCGCCCAGGAAACGTCGGGCCGCGACTTGGGCTGGTTCTTCGGGCAATTCCTCTATGACACGCTGGACTTCGATTATGGGGTGGGCCGCCTCCGCTCCGAGGAGAAGCCCGTCGCCGATTTGGGCGTCTTCGATAAGGATGGCCGGAAGGACGAGGTCACGCCCAAGAAGCTCGAGGAGCTCAAAAAACAAAAGAAGAACGCTCCGAAGATCTTCCGGACCGAGGTCATGGTCAAGCGCTTCGGGGAAGCCAAGGTCGGTCCGGATTTTCCGGTGACCCTCGAGGTCGTTTTCGAGGACGGGAGCCGGGAAACCCGGACGTGGGACGGCCAGGCCCGCTGGCGGGAATTCCGGTTCGAGAAGCCGGCCAAGGCCGTTTCGGCCCGGATCGATCCCGAAACTCGCTGGCTCCTGGATTCGAACTTGTCCAACAACTCCATCAAGGCCAAGCCGTCCCGGACCGGGCTGTGGAGGATGACGAGCCTGGTCCTGTTCTGGACCCAGAACGTCCTCCATGTCCTGGGCGGGCTGGTCTGACAAGGAGACGACCATGGGCACGATGAAGAGCTTCCATCAAGGCTTCGAGATCACCATCCGGAAATCCAGGCTCGTTCTCTACCTCTGGCTTGCCAACCTTGTCTTTGCTTTCCTGGCCGTCGCTCCTTTTGCGTTTCTGATCGGAAGCGGTTTCGGCCGCTCGTTCCTGGAGGAGCGTCTCAGCAAGGGCATCGACGTGCTCTGGCTGGGGGACATCGTTCTCAAGTATCAGGATGCGCTGGCCGGCCTGTCGGGCTGGATTCTCATCCCCGTCGTCCTGTATGCCCTTTGGGCCCTTTTCTCGAGCGGCGCTATCTTGGGCCGGATCGCGGCCAAGGAAGAGCGGACGACACTGGCCGGGTTTTTATCCGACGGCTGTCGCTATTTCTTCCGTTTCTTTCGCGTCTTCCTGCTCTCGATTCCGGTCTATGTTGTGGTCCTCGGCCTCGTTTACCGTCTGATCGGCTCGCTGTTCGAGTCCTGGTCCAAGAACGCCCATACCGAATGGGGCGCGTTCTGGGCCTCGAACCTCCGGCTCCTCGCCTTCCTATTGCTCTTTTCGCTCGTCCGAATGTTCTTCGACTACGTCAAGATCCGCCTTGTCGCCGAGCAGAGCCGGAAGGCGTTCCGGGCCACGGTCCTGACCTTCGGCTTCCTGGCGCGGCGCTTCATCCGGGCTTGGGGTCTCTACCTGCTCATCGGCGTCCTGTCCCTGGCCGTGTCGTTCTTATTCCTGTTCGTGTCGAGGCTTTTCGCCGGCGGCTTGGGAGCGATTCTGCTTGTCTTCTGGGAACAGGTTTACATGGCCGTCCGACAGGGATTCCGGGTATGGTTTCTGTCGTCGGAATATCATTTCTATGGGGATAGCGGCCGTTAAAGAGGTCGAAACTCGATATGGAAAAGCCTCATCTAAGTTTTTTTGGGGCGGCCCGACAGGTGACGGGCTCCTCCTCTCTCCTCGAATCCGGCCCGGCGCGGGTCCTGGTGGATTGCGGCCTTCATCAAGAGCGGCCTTTCCAAGATAGAAACTGGAGCCGGTTCCGGTTCGATCCCAAGGCTGTCGACGCCGTCTTCTTGACCCACGCCCACCTCGACCACTGCGGCCTCCTCCCCAAGCTCGTCAGGGAAGGGTTCGCGGGCCAGATCCTGACGACGCCGGCCTCGGCCGAGATCGTCCCGATCGTCCTCCACGACGCGGCCCGGATCCTCGAGGAAGACGCCGCCTTCAAGAAGAAGCGCCACTTGAAGGAAGGGCGTCAGGGGCCCTTTCCTGAGGTCCCTCTCTATACGGCGGAGGACGTCGAGAGGGTCGTCCCCTTGATCGAGACCGTCGGCTATGATGAGCCGGTCGAGTTCAAGGATTTGAGCGCGACCTTCCGGGAGGCAGGCCACATCTTGGGATCGGCCATGATCGAGGTCGAGACGAGCCGCCGGGGCGCGCCGGATTTCAGGAAAATCGTCTTTTCCGGAGACATCGGCCAGAGCCACAGACCCCTGTTGCGCGATCCCTCGTCCTTCCAGGAGGCGGACTACGTTGTTATGGAATCCACCTACGGCGACCGCGCTCACGAAGACCCGGACCGGATCGACAACCTCCTGGCCGACGTCATCAACCGGACCGTCGAGAAGGGGGGCAACATCGTCATCCCCACCTTCGCCGTGGACCGGGCCCAGGAGCTGATGTTCTTTCTGAGCCGGCTGTTCGAAACCAAGCGGATCCCGGCCCTGCTGACCTTCCTCGACAGTCCGATGGCGGTCGAGGTCACGGCCGTCTATGAGCGGCACCGCGACGAGCTTGACGAAGAGGCCAAGGCCCTGTTCCGGGCCGGCCGCGACCCGTTCCGCTTCCCGGGCCTTAAGTATATCCGAACCATGGAAGAGTCCAAAGCCATCAACTCCATCAAGGGCTCCTGCGTCATCATGGCCGGTTCGGGGATGTGCACGGGCGGCCGGATCAAGCACCACCTGGCCCGCAATATTTCCCGCCGCGAATCGACCATCCTCTTCGTCGGATTCCAGGCCCGCGGAACGCTGGGGCGCCTCATCATGGACGGAACGAACGAAGTCCGGATTTTTGGACAGGCTTACCCGGTCCGGGCCCGGGTCGAGCAGATCCAGGGCTTCTCCGCTCACGCCGACCGTCCCGCCCTCCTCGACTGGGCCAACCATTTCCGGAAGCCGCTCCGCAGCCTGTACTTGGTTCACGGCGACGCCGAAGTCCTCGAGAGCCTGGCGGCCGAGCTCCGCAAGGAAGGCAGCCAAAACGTCGTCATCCCCGGTCCCGGGGCAACCTTCAGCCTGGACTAAGCGTTGATTTAAGTGGTGAAATATAGGAAATATTATTTAAGTTTAGGTAAAGGTTTGCGGCGACTTGCGATTGATATGGATCGGGAAATGGTCGCAGCGACCTTTGAGGGTTTAGCCTTTCCGAGCTATCCTTCTCGGCGCCTGGGTAAGGGCTCGGACCGGGCCATTCGAGGGAACGCTGCGATTTCCCCAGGCAGGCGCAGCCGATGGGGTTCGAAGGACGCGAAATTGTCCCAGCGAGCCAATTTCGCTCCGACTCAGGGTCTCGCTCTCCTCAAGAGAGGAACCATGCCCGCTCGACCCTTCGACGGCCTTCTCCACCCCATCAGCTTCGCCTGTTCCTCCCATAAGCATCTCTATAAGCTCCGGCTCTCAGACGACCCTCTTCATGGCCCGGTTCCTCGCCCTTCCTTACTGAAATCTCATGAATTTTTTCCGGAATTGGTCAGGAAACTTCTATTATCAAACCGTCCTTGTACCTGTTTATCATTCCCTCTCAAGCATAAAAGCAACTAAACTTAAGGATTACGAAAGGAGAACGTGATGAGCGGACGAGACTTTTTCGTCGGGGACATTCCCCGCCGTAAGTTCCTGGAGATGAGCGTCAAGGGCGGCCTGGCCCTGGCGGCCACGCCGGCCTTGATGAAGGAGCTCCTCGGCAAGGCCGGGCCGGGCGCGCTTCCGGCGGCCGGCTTGGCGGTCGACAAGGCCGTCCTGGACCGGGTCGTCGCCAAGGCCCTGGAGAAGGGCGGGGAGTTCGCCGACGTCTACATCGAGCACCGCATTTCCCGGAACATCCTGATGGAGGAGTCCAAGTTCAAGAGCGCCGAGTTTGGGATCAGCCAGGGCGCCGGGGTCCGTGTCATCGCTGGGGATAAGACGGGCTTCGCCTACACGGACGAGGTCAGCGAGGACACGATGCTGCGGGCGGCCGAGGTCGCTTCGTTCATCGCTCGGGGCAGCGCCGCCGCTAAGCCGGTCCCGGTCCGGGAGGGTTCGCGCCCGATCTATATCACGGTCAAGCTCCCCCTGGCCGGAATCGCCGACGAGAAGCGGCTCGACGTCATGAGGCGCGCCAACCAGGCCGCCCTCGATTACGACAAGCGGATCAAGATGGCCTCCATCAGCTACTACGATGAAATCCGGGGCCGGACGATCGCCAACTCCGAGGGGCTCCTCCTGAGTGACGAGCTCCCCCTCCTGTTCTTCATCGTCCAGGTCCTGAGCGAGGGGAACAACACCCGGCACATGGGCCGCGAACGGCTCAGCCGGCACTCCGGTTTCGAGATGTTCGACGACGTTTCGCCCGACCGGGTCGCCCGGACCGCGGCCCGCGAGGCCGTCGTCATGCTCGACGCCCAAGACGCGCCGGCCGGGAAGATGGACGTCATCATGCAGAACGGCTGGGGAGGCGTCCTCGTCCATGAGGCCGTCGGACATCCGCTCGAGGCCGACAACATCGCCAAGAAGATCGGCGCCTTCACCGGGAAGCTCGGCCAGAAGGTCGCCAGCGACGTCTTCACCATGATCGACGACGGATCACTCCCCAACTTCCGGGGGACGACGAACTGGGACGACGAGGGGACGCCCGGTCAGCGGAACGTCCTTATCGATAAGGGCGTTCTGGTCAGGTTCATGACCGACGTCCTGTCGGCCAAGCAGCTCGCCATGGAACGGACCGGGAACGGACGGCGCGAGAGCTTCCGCTATCTTCCCATCCCGCGCATGACGAACACCTTCATCGCCAACGGGAAGGACAAGGCCGCCGACATCCTGGCCGCGACCAAGAGCGGGATTTACGTCCAGGCCTTGAGCGGGGGGAGCGTCGACCCGACAACCGGCGTCTTCAATTTCACCTGCCGCGAGGCCTATCTGATCGAGAACGGGAAGAAGACGAATCCGGTCAAGGGAGCGACCCTGATCGGCAACTGCCTCGAGATCGTCCAGAACGTCGACGCCGTCGCCGACGACCTGGACTTCGGGCCCGGGACCTGCGGCAAGGGACAATCGGCCGAGGTCACGGCCGGCCAGCCCACGGTCCGCATCCGGGGCATCAACGTCGGCGGGACCAGGGCTCGGGGCTGAGACTCCGAGCGAAGGAGACGACCATGGACTATAAGACACTGGCGGAGCGGCTGGTCAAGAGTTGCCTTAAGAAGGGCGCGGACGCGGCCGAGGTCTATATCGATACGGGGCGGAACCTGAGCATCGAGGTCCGCAACGGCCAAGTCGAGACGATCCAGGAAGCGGCCGGCCAAGGCGCCGGCTTTCGCGTCTTCGTCAAGGGCCGGATGGCGCTGGCCAGCTCCAATGACTTCAAGGAGGCCTCGCTCGAGGATGCCATCGGCCGGGCGATCGAGTTCGCCAAGATCACGACTCCCGACGAGTTCAACGTCCTGCCCGGCGACGCGGGCGTCACGGCCGTGGAAGGCCTCTACGATCCGGCGATCGACAAGGTCCCCATGGAGAAAAAGATTGAGCTTCTCAAGACTCTGGAGAAGCTGGCCATGAAGGACTCCCGGATCACCAAGAGCGCGGGCGCCGGGTACCGGGAAGGGGACGGCGAGGTTTTTCTGGCCAACTCGAGCGGCGTCGCCAAGAGCTACAAGTCGGCGGCCTGTTCCTTTGGGATCTCGGTCGTGGCCGAGAAGGGCGACCAGAAATCTTCGGGCGGGGAATATTGCTCGCGGCGGTTCTGGGCCGACCTCAAGCCGGCCGAGGAGATCGGCGCCGCCGCCGCCCGCAAGGCCTATGAGCTGCTCGACGCCAAGCCGGTCAAGACCCAGAAGGCCGCCGTCATCTTCGACCCCGACGTCGCCTACGCTATGCTGGGCGGCATCCTCCAGGCCGTGGACGGCGAACGGGTCCTCCAGGGAGCGAGCTTTCTGGGCGGCAAGCTCGACCAGAAAATCGCTTCCGGCCTCCTATCCCTCGTCGACGACGGCACGATGGCCAAGGGCCTGTCCAGCGCGCCCTTCGACGGGGAGGGCGTCCCGACCCAGAAGCGGACGATCGTCGACAAGGGGGTCCTTAAAGGCTTCATGTACAACACGATCGTTGCCAAGCGGGCGGGGGTCAAGAGCACCGGGAACGCCTCGCGGGGCGGGTACTCGAGCATTCCAAGAATCGGGCCACACGCCTTTTACATGGCGGCCGGCGGCCAGAAGCCCGAGGACATCATCAAAGCCACCAAGACCGGGCTTTGGCTCAAGGAAGTGACCGGCTACGGTATCAACCCCGTCAACGGGAACTTCAGCGGCGGGGCTTCGGGGCTGTGGATCGAGGACGGCAAGGTCGCCTTCCCGGTCAAAGGATTGACGATCGCCGGGACGGCCGAGGAGATGCTGAACGGGATCGACATGGTCGGGAGCGATCTCGACCTCAACCGCGGGATCACGGCTCCGACCTTCCGGATCGCGCTGCTGCAGATCGGGGGGGAATAGCACGCAAGTCCCCGGGCCCGGATAGGTTTTCAGGATCATTGGAGTTCTAGGCAGATCAGCGAGGCGGCGGCCATGAACACGGGATAGCGTCAGCGAATCACGACCTTAACGAAATTCCGGCCGACAGACAATGACGGACTGGATGAACTGTTTTTTGGAATGACCGTAGTCTATAATAACATTTTATGTTTGCCTCAGAGCTTGAATCGAATCTCGGATCGGAGGTCACATCCATGAATCAGCGCTGTCTGAAAAATGCGCGCCGTTTGGCCGTCGTTATGCTCATCCTATCGGGCCCTATTTTCTTTTACGGCCAGAGCGCCGATAAAATTTCGCCGCTCATCGAGAAGCTGGCCTGGCGGAACATCGGGCCGGCCGTCATGGGCGGTCGTACGGTAGATATCGAGGCCGTCGAGAAGCAGCCCTGGATCATCTATGCCGCTATTGGCCCCAGCGGCGTTTGGAAGACGGAGAACAACGGCGTGACCTGGGCCCCCGTTTTTCAAAAAGAGGCGACGGTCTCGGCCGGAGACGTGACGATCTCCCCCTCGAATCCCGACATCGTCTGGGTCGGCACGGGCGAGCACACCTCCCGCAACAGCGTTACGATCGGGGACGGCGTCTACAAGTCCACGGACGCCGGGAAAACCTGGCAGAACATGGGCCTCAAGGACACCCGCCACATCAGCCGGATCATCATCAATCCCGGCGATCCAAACATCGTTTACGTCGCGGCCGCCGGCCATCTCTGGGGACCCAACCCGGACAGGGGCGTCTTCAAGACCATGGACGGCGGGCTGACCTGGACGAAAGTTCTGTATATCAATGAAAACACAGGAATTGCCGATCTGGCCCTGGATCCCCAGGATCCCCAGGTTCTCTATGCCGCAGCCTGGGAATACCGCCGGTTGCCCTACTATTTCTCCAGCGGCGGCCCCGGGAGCGGACTCTACAAAACGAGCGACGCCGGCAAGACCTGGACCCGGCTCACTAAGGACCTGCCCGAGGGCATCATGGGCCGGATCGGGATCGCGGTCGCCCGGAGCAAGCCGGGCGTCGTCTACGCCTTGATCGAGCATAAGGACGGCGGAATCTGGCGGTCCGAGGACCGGGGCGCGAGCTGGAAGCGGATGTGCGACAAGGAGACCTTCCAGCGGGTCAACACCCGGCCGTTTTATTACAGCCGCATCTATGTTGATCCTTCGGACGACAAGACCGTTTACGTCCTCTCGACCGGGCTCCAGGTCTCGAACGACATGGGCCAGAAGTTCCGGCCGATCGGCGCCGGGATCCATCCCGACCACCATGCTTTCTGGATCGACCCCGGCAATCCGCTTCATGTCATGGACGGAAACGACGGCGGGATCGACATTTCCTATGACGGGGGCCGGAACTGGCTTCCCGTCCAGAGCATGGATCTGGCCGAGGTTTATGCCATCGGAGTCGATTCTCGTGACCCCTATTGGGTTTACTGCGGGCTCCAAGACAACGGGAGCTGGGGCGGACCGAGCTTAAGCCTCGACCCGGTCGGAATCACCAACGACCAGTGGATATCGGTGGGGGGTGGAGACGGCTTTTACGCCCAGGTTGATCTCCAGGATCCGACGACCGTCTACCGGAACTCCCAGATGAACGGCCTCAGCCGGTTCAGCCTGGCCATCAACCAAGCCAAGACAATTCGGCCCACGGCCCCCTACGCGGCGCCGCCCTACCGGTTCAACTGGAACGCGCCGATCCTAATCTCTCCCCATGATTCCAAAACGATCTACGCCGGGGGGAACTTCCTGTTTCGCTCCCGGGACCGGGGCGACAGCTGGGAGATCGCCAGCCCCGACCTGACCACGAACGATCCCAAGAAGCAACAGGACTCGGGCGGCCCGATCACTCTGGATAACTCGGGGGCCGAAAGCCACTGCACGATCGTGACCATTGCCGAGTCTCCGCTCGAGAAGGGCGTCCTTTGGTGCGGCAGCGACGATGGGAACGTCCAGGTCAGCCGCGACGACGGCGCCAGCTGGACGAACGTCGTCCGCCAGATCCCGGGCCTGCCGCCTGCGACCTGGTGTTCCCATATCGAAGCCTCCCGCTTCGCGCCGGGGACGGCTTACGCCTCTTTCGACGGCCACCGCATGGATGACTACGGGACTTATCTCTACAAGACGACGGACTACGGGAAGACCTGGAAATCCATCAAAGCCAACATCCCCTTCGGCTGGGTCCACGTCGTCCGCGAGGACGTCAAGAACCCGAGACTTCTCTTCGTCGGGACCGAGTTCGGCCTGTTCGGCTCCTGGGACGGCGGGCTGAGCTGGCTCAATCTCAAGGCCTCGAACCTGCCGACGGTGGCCGTCAACGACCTCCTCGTCCATCCCCGCGACAACGACCTGATCATCGGGACTCACGGCCGGGGGATCTGGATTCTGGACGACATCGGCTTCCTCCAGGAGTTATCGGATACGGTCCTGGCCGAGCCGATCCATGTCTTCGCGCCCCGGCCCGTCGTCGAGTGGTTTTTCGGGAGCATCCGGGAGAGTTTCTCCAAGGCGACTTTCGCCGCCAAGAACCCGCCGGCCGGATTGGGGATCGCGGCCTATTTTAGGGACGAGCCCAAGGAGAAGCCCAAGATCGCGATCATCGACAAGGCCGGCCGCGTCCTGTTCGAGATTCCCCTGAACAAGAAAGTCGGCTTCCAGAGGGAGTCCTGGAGCCTGCAGGTCGTTCCGGCCACGCCGGACGGCAAGAAGGTAACGCCCCCCACCATGGGATTTTTCTCCCTGCCTCCGGCTCCGCCCGGGGATTACGACATCGAAGTCAGCGCCGGTGATCTCAAGGCCCGGACGTCCGGGACGGTCAAGGCCGACCCCCGCTTCGTTTTCAGCGAGGCGGACCGGAAGGCCCAGGCCGAGGCCCTGACCCAAATCCTCATCCTTAACAAGAAGATGAACCTGGCTTCGACGGCGGCCAAGGACCTGCGGCGCCAGATCAACGAAACCCTCTTGCCGACCCTCAACAAGCCCGAGAACAAAGCCGACGCCCTGCAGGCGGCCTTCAAGAAGTTCGACGAGGCGCTCAAGCCGCTCGAGGACGAAATCGTGCCCAAGGAGTTCATGGGGCTGTCCTCACGCGCCCTCGCCCTGCGGGGCGGGTCTCTCAATCAGCTGGTCGGGACGCTGGGCGGGACCATCGTCGGGTATCCCGCCGCGCCCGACAAGACCGA
Source organism: Candidatus Aminicenantota bacterium (assembly GCA_963702005.1). GTDB lineage: Bacteria > Acidobacteriota > Aminicenantia > Aminicenantales > JAFGBC01 > JAFGBC01. The sequence continues at coordinate 2,834,959 of OY969696.1, read as the reverse complement.
CCTCGACCAGCTCAAAGACTTGACCGCCTTCGTCGAGAAAAACGTCGCGGCCTTCAATGAGATCATCCTGAAAGGGATCCCCGACCTCAACCGGACTCTGGACGAGTTCAAGCTGAAGCCCCTCAAGGCGCCCAAGGAGATCGCGCTCGATTAGGGACCGGGCTCGCGGCCGGCGGCCGCGCCGAAATTGATCCGGAATGAATAGGATTTCCTGGGGACCATCATGTAGGAGTCCATCAGCCGGACGCCGATCAGGTGTCCAGGCAGATGATGGAACATGAAGGCCTGTTCCTCGACCGGCCAGGACCGATAGCCCGGCGCGAAACGTTTGCCCGGGTTGAGCCCCATCTCGAGGGCCCGTCCTTCGATGTCGCGGCCCATCTGGCGCGAGACCTCGGCCACGGCTTGGGAACCGAAGGCGTCCAGGATGAGGCCGCGCAGGACATCGGTCTTCATGAGCTCGGCGACGGCCGCCTCGAGGCCGGGGCCGATCGTGCACAGGCAGAGGGCGACCCGGACGGCTCCGGCGAAAATGGGGTGCTTGTTCGTTTCTTCGTAGTCGATGACGGTCCAGAGCGCGGCCGGTTCGACGAGGGTCAGCGCCCTTCGTTTCTCATCTTCGACGGCCTCTTTGAGCGAGGGCTTGAGGTCCTTCGACGGGCCTTTGAACCCGATCCGGGTCAGAACCTTACGTTCGTCGAGAGCCAGGATGAAGGACGTCCGTTTTTCCATCAGACCTCGGGCAGCCGGCTCAGTCCGGCCACTCGGGCCTCGCCGAGCATGATCCGTTCGAGCTCCTTTCGGACGTTCTTATCGGCCAGGTTTAGGGGCGTTTCCTTAAGCCGTTTCGGGACGTCCTCGGCCGCCCGGTCGGCCATCGTCTTCCGGCCCGACGCTACCCAATCTTCGTAAGTGTCCCGGTCGATGAGACCGGGCAGGGTGTGCTCCTTCCGGTACCACTGCCTGGTATGGGGGAGAGACAAGAACTGGGTGGACGCGCTTAGGGCCTCAAAGAAGGGAAGGGCCATCGGATCGTCCCTCTGGGCGATGCCGGCGACGAGGCGGTAGGCCATCCCGCAGACCTCGTTGTCGACGGCGAGTTTTTCCAGGCTCTGGGTGCTTTCGAAGTTCATCATGCCCGGTCCGGAGACGACATTGATGCCGGCCAGGGCGGCTAGAACGGCGCCGAGAGCGGCTTCCAGACCGGCTTGGGCGTCGATGACCTTGGCGTCGGTCAATCCCATATAGGCATGGGTCGGAAGTCCCAGCGTTTTTCCGATTTGGGCGTAGGCCATGTCGATCATCATGGTTTCGATGGCCCCCATCGGCGTCGTTCCCTTCCTCATGTCGAAGCTCGAGGGTGACCCGCCGAAGATGACCGGGGCCCCCTTCCGGGCCAGCTGGCAGATGACGAGGCCGCAGAGGTTCTCGGCGGTGTGCTGGACAAGCGTTCCGGTGATGGTCGCGGGCGAGGTTGCTCCGGTCATGCCCATCGAGATGAGCTCCGAAGGCAGCCCGGCCCGAGCCGCGTCGATAAGGCTCTGGGATGTCAGCTGGCTCCATTTGAGGGGAGGGGAGGGGCAGGCGTCGAAGATGGCCAGGGGCTTGGCGGCCAAGGCCGGAGCGCTGTCCCGGACGGCCATCAGCATCTCCAGCATGGGTTTGAAGCCCTCGACCCGAAACGTCCCGGTGACGACGGGTTTGGCCGAGTATTGGAGGGCCAAGAAGAGCCGGTAGCTGTCGGCAACGAGGTCCGGGACGTCGCCGGCGATAAGGGCCGTGCTCTGGAAGTGGTAATGGGGCAGAAGGTCGGTCAGCCGGGCCAGGCGGACGAGGTCGGGAGTGACCGGCTTCCGGTGAAGGCCGGTCGCGGGGTCGAGGATGGTGATGGCGGTCGAACCCGGATCGAAATGGACTTCGTCCCGGCCGACCAGGAATTCTTTATCTCCGCTCCGGTCGTAAAGCCGGATTTCGGACGGCGTGCTGGCCAACGCGTCCCGGACGAGTTTTTCCGACAGGCGAACCCTCTGGGCGGCGCCGTCAACGCGCTGGCCGGCGTCGCGGAAAAGGGCCAAGGCATTTTCGTTTTCGACGAAGATGCCTTGCTTGTCGAGCAGGGCCAGGGCCTCGTCGATGATGGACTTGATGAGCTCAGGCCTCAGGACTTCGAGCTTGGGACGGAGGGCGGGGATCATCATGGCCGGCTCCTATTCTTCAGCCTTGGGCCAGGAGTTTCTTGGCCGCCCGGACCGCCGCCAGGGCGTTCTCGCCGTAGCCGTCGGCGCCGATCGCATCGGCCCAGGCCTGGTTGACGGGAGCGCCGCCCACCAGGACTTTGTACTTCGAACGGACTTTTCGCTCGCCCAGGAGCTCGATAAGCTTCTTCTGGTTGGCCATGGTCGTCGTCAGCAGGGCCGAAACGCAGATGAGGCGGGCCGACTCGGCTTCGGCCTTTTCGACGAACCGTTCGAGCTTGACGTCGGCCCCCAGGTCGAGGACCTCGAACCCGTGGGCTTGGAGCATGGCCGCGACCAGATTTTTCCCTATGTCGTGGATATCGCCCTCGATCGTCCCGATGACGGCTTTGCCCAGCCGGCTGGCCTCGCGGGACGAGGCGGACAGGGTGGGCTCGAGGACGGCCATGGCCGCCTTCATGCACTCGGCGCTGGCCACGAGTTCGGGCAGAAAGTAGTCGCCCCTTTCCCAGAGAACGCCCACCTCCTGGATGCCGACCGCATAGCCTTTCTCGATGGCCTCGAGCGGGTCCAGGCCGGAGCGGAGGCCTTCCTGAGCCAGCCGTTCGGAGTCGGCCCGGTTGCCCTCGACGACGGACGTTTTCATGCCAACTAAGAGATCGTCCTTGGCGCTCATCGTGTCTCCCTTCTTCTCGAATTCACTCGGCATCTCCCGTCCCCGGAAAAATCAGGGACCGGATGTAAGTATCCTGGAACGAGGCGTCCGAGGCAAGCGGCACGTGGGCGATCGACCCCGCGATCCGAACGGCCTCGGCACGGGCGCGCCGGGAAAGGAGCATGGCCCTGGCCCCGGCCAGGGAGGTGTTCCCTACGAAGCGAACCTTTCCGAGGTCGATCTTCGGCAGAAGGCCAATCGTCCGGCCGCTTTCGACGTTGAGGTAGTTGCCGAAGGCTCCGGCCAGATAGAGGCCGTCCAGGTCGGAGGGAGCGAGCCCGTTTCGCCTCAGCAGAAGTTCGACGCCCGTCCTGACGGCGGCCACGGCCAGCTGGAGCTGGCGGATATCATTCTGGCTGACCGAGATCCCCTCGGCGACGGGGAGGAAGGCTTTTCCGCCCGCGATGGCTCCGCTCCGGGAGACAAGCCTCTCGCGCAGGAACCTGGCCAGCAGGTCGACATAGCCCGTCCCGCAGATGCCGGCCGCGGTCCTGTCTCCGATCGTGGATAGGAGCGGGGCCCCGTCCGGACCGACGGCCCTATCCACGGCGCCGGGAACGGCCAGCATGCCGCAGCTGAGGCTCGCGCCCTCAAAGGCTGGCCCGGCGGCCGTCGAGGCGGCCGTAACCGTATCGCCGGCCTTGAGGACGATCTCGCCGTTTGTGCCCAGGTCGATGAACAAATGGTTTCCCGGCTCGCCGAGCATCCCGGTGGCCAGCAGCCCCGCCGTGATATCGCCCCCGACGTAGCTTCCGATATTCGGGGAGATGAAAAGCTTCGCGCGGCGCTGGACCGGGAAGCCGCAGGCGACGGCCTCGAGGGGCGGCAGCGTTCGGAATTCGGCTTCGAAAGGGGCGGCGGATAACGACCGGACGGACCGGCCCAGCAAAAGATGGTTCATGGCCGTATTGCCCGCGACGACGATGTCGAAAATGGCCTGGGGAGGAATGTTCGCGCCGGCGGCCACCCGGAACAGGAGGTCCGACAGCGTTTCGAGCGCGGCCTCTCTCAATTCTTCGGCTTGAGCGGGGGCCAGAATAGCATGGGAGATCCGGGATATGACGTCGGCCCCGAAACGGGCCTGAGCGTTAAGCCCGATGGCCTTCCCCAAGATGCGGCCGGCGACGAGGTCGACGAGCTCCATGACAACGGTCGTGGTCCCCAGGTCCGCGGCCAGGCCGAAGGCCGTATCGGCGTTCTCCCCGGGCGCGACATCGAGAAGGATCCGCTCCTCGTAAATCGCGGCCGTGTAATCCCCGGGCGCGTTGCCGGCGGACCGGATCGCCTCCCGGAGAACGGGCCAGGAATACGAACGCCAGGCATCGTTGAAGGGGAGCTTAAATAGCTCGGCCCCGCGCGATTCGAGGAGGGAAGGGGACAACTGATCCCGTCCTAGCCTGAAAGGGAACAGCTTGACCGCCGGGTCAAAGTCGAGCGAAGCAAGAATCCCTTCGGTCAGCCCTTGGAGGGGCGATATCAGGGCGATCGTGGGAATCTTCACGACGAGGTCGCTACGGACGGGAAGCAGGCAGGCGAACCGGAAGGGGGAATCAGGGCTTTTTCGCCTCAACAGGGAGGCTTCTTCGGGTAGAGGGGGAGGAAGCGTTCCCGCTACGACCTCGACCAGGCACTTTCCGCAGAGGCCTTTTCCGCCGCAGTAAGCGTTCAGCGGAATACCGCCCTCGATCAGGGCTCGGGACAGGCTCTGGCCGGCCTCGGCTTCGATCGTCCGGGGTAGGGGAGACAGGACTTGAATCTTGAAGGCCATCAACCTGGATTAAGGTTGGAGGATCTTGGCCATGGCGCGAATATAGTCGGGATTCGTGCCGCAGCAGCCTCCGATGATATTGGCGCCGTTCCGGATCATGTCTGGCACATAACGGACATAGTCCGAGACGCCTTGAGAATAGGCGACGACGCCCTCCGCCGATAGGGAGGGCCGGCCGGCGTTGGCCTGGACTATCAGGGGCAGGGCGGTCAGGGGTCTCAGAACGGCGGTGAGGTCGGCCATATCCTTGCTGTCCAGGGTACAGTTGGCTCCCAGTCCGGAAGCCCCGGCGGCTTCGAGAGCGGCGAAACAGGCGGAGGGCTTATCGCCCATCAGCGTGAAGAAACCGCGCGGCTTGCGGTCAAATGTCATCGTCACGAAAACGGGAATGGGGGTGCTTCGCCGGGCCGCCTTGAGTGCGGACAGCGCTTCCCTGAGGTCGTAGTGAGTTTCGAGGAGAAGAAAATCGGCCCCGCCGTCGTGCAGGCCTCGGGCCTGCTCGGCGTAGGATGCCTCGAGGTCCGCCTCGACGAGATCTCCCTGCGGCTTGAGGAATTTCCCGACGGGTCCCATGCTGCCGCCCACGAAGCGTCCTTGAGGCCTGACGGAAGCAGCCAGCTCAGCGGCTTTCCGGTTGATCTCTAGGGCCCGGGACGAAAGCCCGAAGGTCGCGAGCTTTATTGAGCTTCCGCCCAGGCTGTTGGTGAGGACGGCGTCCGAGCCGGCTCCGAAGTAGTCGCTGTGAATTTTTTGGACGATGTCCGGATGTTCGACGTTCCAGGCTTCGGGGCAGGCCCCTTGGGGAAATCCGCGGCGAAAAAGCTCCGTGCCCAAGCCTCCGTCGAGGAGGACGGTTCGCTCGCGGGCCAGACTCAGAATGTCGGTCATTTTTCTCGTCGCCTTTCCACGACGCGCATTATCATAACGAAAACGGATAAATTTATCAAAGCCGTGAGCGTTCCTGAGGAGAAAATGGGGCGCGGGCATTCGGGTTAATGCTATTATATTAAGATATCGAGATATGATAATATAGCGACGAGAGACAATCCGGGCCAGATTCCAAACCTTTCGCATCCGGGGCAATGGGGCCGGAGTTCTTGGGTTTCAAACAGAACGTTGCGCGGCGATTGATTTGGCGGAAGATTATCGCTGGGCAGTAGAAATATCAATATGCAATTCTATGATATTGATAATAAAGTAATTAAAATACTTTTTAGGTATGCAGCTTTAAAATTCATAGCTTAGTATGATCCTAAACTTGATCAGATAGAGGGGAATTGTCGGCATGCCGACATTTCAAGCTCGATATACGATGGGGCGGAAGCTCAACGGACTTACGTCTGTGGGATCTACTCTTTGGAGGCGTTGGAGCGCGCACATGATCAGTTTCTGGTTCATGTGCACTGCGAAACCGCTGCACCCATGGAGCCGTTGATACGGCTCCATGAGTACTGCAAGGCCGCTGTATGTCCCCGAAGCGGTAATTCGATATCCCCGCTGGGGACTAGCGTCCTTGGAATCTCGCGAAGGGGGTTGAAAAGAAGCCGCTTTTTTTATATCTTAGCTGTGTTTAGAACCTTGGGAGGCATCATTGATTATCGCGATCACGAATCAGAAGGGCGGAGTCGGAAAGACAACCACAGCGCTGAATATATCCGCGGCCATGGCGTTCATGGGCAAGAGAGTTCTGCTGATCGATACCGACCCGCAAGCTCACAGCACGATTTCGTTGCTTCGTGATACTCAGGATTTGAAAAAATCTCTCTACGATGTTTTGATGGATCGCAATGACAGGATTGAGAGCGTTATACATCAGTCCACGGTGCCGGGGTTGAATATTGCCAACTCCAAAATATCGATGGCGAAACTCGAACCGACTTTGATCGGAGAAATCGACGGACACTTTCGGCTGAAAGAAGCCGTCCAGCCGATCAGGAATAAATACGATTTCATCTTCATCGACACGCCGCCCACGTTGGGGCTCATCACATTGAACGCGTTGGTCGCGGCCTCTCATGTATTGATCCCGATTCAATCCTCGTATTTATGCTTGGAGGGGACGGACGACCTTTTAGAGACAATCGAAAAAGTCAAAAAGGTGGCCAACCCGAACCTTCAAATCTTGGGAGTCGTCATCACGCTTCACGACCAGAGGACGAATATTTCCAAGGATGTCGTAGAGAGGATCAAGAAGGTCTTTGGCGACAAGGTTTTTAAAGTGGCCATTTCCAAAAGCGTCAAGCTTGAAGAATCTCCCGCCTATAAAGAATCCATATTCACATATGCTCCGAATTCAATAGGGGCCCAGCAGTACCGGAAAATCGCCGAGGAGTTGATCAAACGTGCAAAAAACTAAAAGATCTGGTTTGCCGGAAACTCTCGATATGAGACATGACCCCCATTTTGTCGATTTAATCGCGGCCCGCGGCGCCGGGCCGAGAATCCGGATGATCGACATCGAGAGGATCGACCCCAACCCCCAACAAGCGAGGAGCGAGCTGGGAAACATCCAGGAGCTTATGAATTCGATCCAGTCCAAGGGGATCCTCGAGCCGATCATCGTGAGGCCGGTCGGGATGCGGTATCAGATCGTCGCTGGGGAAAGGCGGTTCATCGCCTCCAAGCGGGTCGGGCTGAAAGAGATTCCCTGTATCGAAATGGACGTAAAAGACAACGAGGCCATGGAAATCTCCCTCATCGAAAACCTTCAGAGAAAGGATCTGGACGTGTTCGAGGAGGCCGATGGACTCAAGGCGCTCATTGAGCTTTACAGCTATAATCACAATCAAATCTCGGAGAAACTGGGCAAAGCCCGATCGACGATAACGGAGATCATCTCGATAAGCCGGATTCCGCCGAAGATCAGGGAAATGCTGAAGAGCCACAAGATCACGAGCCGAAGCACGATATTAGAGATTGCCAAGCTGAAGACCGAAGCGGACATGGAGAGGCTCATTTACGAGATATCAAGGCGAGGATTAACCCGGGAAGATACGAGAGAGCTGTCCAAGAAGATCAAAGGGAAGTCGCCGGGGGTCAAGCATTTCGTCTATAATTATATTCCAGGGGATTCTGATGATTTCAGGTTGAGGCTGGAATTCAAGAAGCAGAACGCGACGGTCCAGGAAATCATCAATGTGCTGGAAGAGATCATTCATAAGCTCAAGGCGGAGAGCTGACACTGGTTTTCTAACGCACTTATTCAAATTGAATTAATTATTTAAGGTGTCTTGGTAAAAAATTGAATAGTTTACATAATAATCCTTATGCGACGTTATTTTACTGCTTTCGCCAAAGCCTTATTTCTAAATCAGATAGCGATTTTCACTCCTTGTGAATATACCCATGCCTAAGATCTTGTCAGCTGTGGAAAATTCCCTTATGATTTACGGGAACCATTAAAAAATAAGGGTACAGCGCCGTGGATCAGGTCAAAGGTTTCGGATATCGACATCGAATGGTTCGCGCCGATCGCCGTAAAGACTTGAAAGATGAGGTCGCATCCCTCCACAGCCAGGATGGGCTTTCCGACCTCATTTTTCGTTCTTACGCCCGCATATTAGGATGTCCTTGCCCTCCAAAAAAACTCAAGCCTCGGTCCCTCGTGATCGCCGCCGTTCCGCATTCTCCATCGGTCATCGTCTTTCGCTGGAACGGCCGGGTTCTTCGTTTGAGGGTGCCGCCTTCCTATATCCGATACTGGGAAACGACCAAGAAGGTCGAATCGGAACTGAACGCCATCCTTAAGGCGTCCGGGCAGCGGGCCGTCTTCGCCCGCGTCCCGCAGAAGCTCCTGGCCGTACGCAGCGGCCTAGGCTTCTACGGACGCAACAACATCTGCTACCTCCCGGACCTGGGAAGCCATCACATGCTTGTCAGCTATTATTCGGACAGGCCTTTGGCTGAGGATGAAATCTGGCGGGATCCCGTCCTCATGGAGCGCTGTCGGCGCTGTACGGCTTGTCTGAAAGCGTGCCCCAGCGGCGCCATCAGCAAGGACCGCTTCCCGCTCCGCCAGGATCGCTGCCTGACCTTCTACAGCGGCTACAGCGGGCCCCAGGAATTCCCCGCCTGGCTAAATTCCGATTGGATCGATTGTCTGATCGGGTGCCTGCGATGCCAGGACGCCTGCCCGGAAAACGCCGGATTCCGGGGATTGGCCGTGGAGGAGAAAATCTTTTTTGAGGATGAGGAGACCGAGTCCCTCCGAAAAGGATTGACGCCCCGGACGCTTCCCCGGCCGCTCCGCTTGAAGCTTTCCCGCCTGGGCTTGATCCAGTTTTTCGGCCTTTCCGAGTGTTTGGAGATGCTCTCCGCGAAACTGTCCCTTTTTGTGCGGAGGGCGGGCCCGAGGGATTCTTCCTGACCGGAGCCCCTCCCCTCCTCAAAGCCCCTTGCTCATGGCGTTAAGGAAATCGGTGTTGGTCTTGGTCTTGCCTATTTTCTCCTGAAGGAGCTCCATGGCCTCGACCTCGCCGAGCGAAGCCAGAACCTTGCGGAGGATCCAGATCCGGTTCAGGTCGACCTCCTCGATCAGGAGCTCTTCCTTGCGGGTTCCCGACCGGGTGATGTCGATGGCCGGGAAGAGTCGCTTGTCGACCAGGCGCCGGTCGAGGTTGATCTCCATATTGCCGGTGCCCTTGAACTCTTCAAAAATGACCTCATCCATCCGGCTCCCGGTGTCGACCAGGGCCGTCGCCATGATGGTCAGGCTGCCGCCCTCCTCGACCTTGCGGGCCGAGCCGAAAAATTTCTTGGGCTTGTTGAGGGCGTTGGCGTCGATGCCGCCCGACAGGACCTTGCCCGAGGGCGGGATGACCGAGTTGTGGGCGCGGGCCAGGCGGGTGATGCTGTCGAGGAGGATGGTCACGTCGCGCTTAAGCTCGACCAGCCTCTTGGCCTTTTCGAGGACGATGTTGGCGACCTGGACGTTCCGGACCGGGGGCTCGTCGAAGGTTGAGGCGACGACCTCCCCGTTGACGCTCCGCTTGAAGTCCGTGACTTCCTCGGGCCGCTCGGCGACCAGGAGCACGATCAGGTAGATTTCGGGGTGGTTTTTCTCGATCGACTTGGCGATCGTTTTGAGGAGGGTCGTCTTGCCGGCCCGGGGCGGCGAGACGATCAGGCCGCGCTGCCCCTTGCCGATCGGCGTCAGGAGCTCCATGATCCGGGCGTTCAGGTTCTTGGGATTCCCGTCCTGGAGCTTGATCTTTTCGTGCGGGTAAAGCGGCGTCAGCTGCTCGAACTGGACGTTGCGCCGCTGCTCGATGACGGCGTCGGGATGGAGGAAATTGATGGCCTCGATCTTGATCAAGGCGAAGTACTTCTCGCCGTTCTTGGGGGGCCGGACGTGGCCCGAGATCGTGTCGCCGGTCCGCAGCTGGAACTTGCGGATCTGGGAGGGCGAGACATAGATGTCATCCTGACTGGGCAGATAGCTGAACTCGGGCGCCCGCAGGAAACCGAACCCGTCCTCGAGGCATTCCAAGACGCCTTCGGAAAAAAGCAAGCCCTGCTTTTTGGCTTGGGCCTCGAGAATTTTGAAAGTAAGGTTGTGCTTGGACGCCTCTTTGATATCTTCCTCGCTCAGGCCGAGCCCCGCGGCGACCTTGGTCAGCTGGGTCAGTTCTTTTTCTTCGAGCTCGAGGAGTGTGTACTCTTTCATGTCTTTTACCTCTTTGTCGCTGAATTCGGCTTAGACACGCCGGTCCTTTGTTCGGGAAACGAAGCCGACGGCTCGCCTATTCTTTACAACCAATTGATAATCAATGAGTTAAAGTAGGTTCGGGCGTATCCGCCCCCTCCCCTTCTCCGGCGTTCGAGGAAGCCTCCTTGCCGGCCTCTTCCGGCCCGGGCCCCTTGGCCAGATGAGCCGAGGCCAGGTCTTTAGTCAGGGCCAGCTTGAGGACCTCGTCCATGTTCTCGACGAGGTGGATGGTCATCTCCTGCTTGAGGACCTTGGGCATATCCTTGAGGTCGGCCCGGTTATCGAGGGGGATGATGGCCTCCCGGAACCCCTCCCGATGGGCCGCCAGGAGCTTTTCCTTGATGCCGCCCACGGGAAGGACCTTGCCCTTCAGGGTTATTTCGCCGGTCATGGCGATCTTCTTGATGACCGGAATCTCGGTCAGGAGAGAAATGATCGAGGTGGCGATCGTGATCCCGGCCGAGGGGCCTTCCTTGGGAGTGGCGCCCTCGGGGACGTGGATATGGATGTCGAAGTTTTTGTGGAGGTCCCGGGCGAAGTTGAGCTCGAAGATCTTGCCCCGGACGAAGCTGAAGGCGGCCTGGGCCGACTCCTGCATGATCTCGCCCAGCTGGCCGGTCAAGGTGAAATTCCCCTTGCCGTAGATCTTGGTGGCCTCGAAGGTCAGGAGCTCGCCTCCCGTTTCTGTCCAGGCCATCCCGATCGCGACCCCCACCTCGTCTTTCTTGTCGATCTCGGAGCGGCGGAACTTGGGAATGCCCAGGTAGGCCTCGAGGTTGCGCGGCGTGACTTTTTCCTTGTGGTCCTTGCCCTTGGTGACGACGCGCTTCACGACCTTGCGGCAGACCGACGTGATCTCCCGTTCCAAGTTCCGGACGCCGGCTTCCTTGGTGTAATCCCGGATGATTTTGTGGAGGGCCGGGTCGGTCAGCCGGAGGGCGGTCTTGGCGAGTCCATGGGACTTCATCTGCTTGGGGACCAGGAAGCGCTTGGCAATTTGAAGTTTTTCGTCCTCGGTGTAGCCGGGAAGGCGGATGATCTCCATCCGGTCGACCAGGGGCCTAGGGATGGGCTCGAGCTGGTTGGCGGTGACGATGAACATGATCTGGGACAGGTCGAAATCGGTGTCGATATAATGGTCGAGAAAGGCGTTGTTCTGCTCGGGGTCGAGAACCTCCATCAGGGCCGAGGCCGGGTCGCCCCGGAAGTCCATGCTCATTTTATCGACCTCGTCCAGGAGAAAGACGGGGTTCTTCGTCCCGGCCCGCTTGATCATTTGGATGATCCGGCCCGGGTAGGCGCCGATGTAGGTCCGGCGATGGCCCCGGATCTCGGCCTCGTCCCGGACGCCGCCCAGGGAGAGGCGGACGAAGCGGCGGCCGGTCGCCCGGGCGATCGATTTCCCCAACGAGCTCTTACCGACTCCGGGCGCGCCCAGGAACCCCAGGATGACGCCCTTGGGCTGCTTGACGAGCTGCCGGATGGCCAGGTATTCGAGAATCCGTTCCTTGACCTTCTCCAGTCCGAAATGATCCTCGTTGAGGATTCGCTCGGCTTCCTTGAGATCCCGTTTCTCCCTGGATTTCTTGTTCCAGGGCAGGGAGATGAGCCAATCCAGATAGTTGCGGCAGACCGTGGCCTCGGCCGACATGGGTGGCATCGTTTCGAGCCGCTCGATCTCTTTATGGGCCTTCTCCTGGGCGTCGGGCGGCAGGGCGGCCTTGGCGATTTTCTGCTTGAGCTCCTCAACCTCGTTGGGCTGGTCTTCCTTCCGATAATTGAGGCCGGCCGGATAGACCTTTTGGCCCTGGTCGCCGTAGATGGCCGTCTTGCGGCGGGCTCCCTTGGGCATCTCGGGCTTGAAGCGGGAGCGGAGTTTGAGGAGTTCATTCTCCAGGACGAAGTTGAGACGACGCAAACGCTCCAGGCTGTTGACCGTTTCCAGGATGTTCTGTTTCTCGTCCAGGGAGAGATAGAGATGGGAGGCGATGATGTCGGAGACCCTCTCCGGGCTGTTGTCCTTCAGGGCGGCCACGATCGAGTCCACGTTGGCGCTCTGGTGGACCTTGAGATACTCCTCGAACAGGGCCAGGACGCGCTTCTGGAGCTCCTTGGACTCGGGGCCGTGGTCCTCGACGTCCTTGACGATCTTGGCCAGGACCTGGTAGAAGGGGATGGTCGCCAGGTATTCGATGACCCTGGCCCGCCGCTTTCCCTCGACGATGACCTTCATGTTCTGGTCGTCGGACTTGGCCGTCCGGATGATTTTAGCGGTGACCCCCAGTGAATAAATATCCTTGGGCGAGGGGTTGTTGATGTTGGGGTCCATTTGGGCCGAGAGGAAGATCATCCCGTCCTTCTCGATGGCTTTCTCCAGGGCCTGGACCGAGGAAGGCCGGCCGATAATGAACGGGACCAGGGTTGAGGGAAAGACGACGAGGTCCCGGAGCGGAATCAAGGGTATGTTGCGGATGACTTCGGCGTGTTCGTTGGCGTCCGGCATGGTTACTCCCCGACGACGTGCTTCAGGTCTTCGATGCTCAGCTCCTTGTCCTCGACCATGTCCCGGGTGATGATGATCCGCTGGGGCCGTTTCCGGGAGGGCAGATGGAACATAAGGTCGAGCATGAGGTCTTCGATGATGGTCCTCAGCCCGCGGGCGCCCAGTTTCTTATCCAGGGACTTCCGGGCGATGGCGGCTAGGGCCTCCTCGGTGAAGTCGAGCTCAACGCCTTCCATCTCGAACAGCTTCTGGAACTGGCGGATAATGGCGTTGCGGGGCTTGGTCAGGATCGGGATAAGGTCCTCGACGTTCAGGTCCGAGAAGGTGGCGACAACCGGGATGCGCCCGACCAGCTCGGGAATCAGGCCGTATTTGAGGAGGTCCTGGGGGATGAGCCCGCCGTAGGGGTCCTCGAGGGCCTTCCCCGTCTTTCCGGCCGTTTGGGACCGGAATCCGACCGTCCCCTGGCCGACGCGCTGGGCGATGATCTTATCTAGGCCGACGAAAGCCCCCCCGCAGATGAACAAGATGTCCGTGGTGTCGATCGGGATGAACTCCTGGTAGGGGTGTTTCCGGCCGCCCTGGGGCGGGACGTTGGCGACGGTTCCTTCGATGATCTTGAGCAGGGCTTGCTGGACCCCCTCCCCCGAGACATCCCTGGTGATCGAGGGGCTGTCGCTCTTCCGGCTGATTTTGTCGATCTCGTCGATGTAGATGATGCCGTTCTGGGCGTTGTCGAGGTTGCCCTTGGCCGCCTGGTAGAGCTTGAGGACGACGTTTTCGACGTCCTCGCCGACGTAGCCGGCCTCGGTCAGGGTCGTCGCATCGGCCATGGCGAAGGGGACGGACAAAATCCGGGCCAGAGTCTGGGCCATGAGCGTCTTGCCCGTCCCGGTCGGTCCGATCAGGAGGATGTTGCTCTTGGCGATCTCAACGTCCGAGCCCGTCTTGGGCAGGTTGATCCGTTTGTAGTGGTTGTAGACGGCGACCGAGATTTTTTTCTTGGCCGTCTCCTGGCCGATTATATAGTCGTCCAGGGCGTGCTTGATCTCGACGGGCGTCAGGAGCTCGGCCCGCTCCCGCCGCTCGTCCTCAATCCGGTCGGAAACGATGATGGAATGGGCGACCTGGACACAGGCGTCGCAGATGCAGATCCCGCCCGGGCCGGCGATCATTTTCTTGACCTGGGTCTGATCCCGGCCGCAGAAGCTGCATCGGACGGCGGAATTCGGTTTTTGCTGGTGTTGGCCTTCCATGTTCGTTTGAGTCCGTCGGGACCCTGTGAAAGATCCTAAGGATTCACCCCGGCTGCCCGGCGGACGATGATATGATCGATCAGACCATAGTCCAGTGCCTGGGCGGCCGTCATGATGAAGTCCCGTTCGATGTCCGCCTGGATCCTGTCCAGGGGCTGCCGTGTGTGCCGGTTGAGAATCGCGTTGATATGCTCCCGGACTCTGAGCATTTCCTTGGCGTGGATGGCCACGTCGGAGGCCTGCCCGTGAAATCCGCCGATCGGCTGGTGAAGGATGACGCGGGAGTTGGGCAGGGAATAGCGCTTCCCGGGAGTCCCGGCCGCGAGGAGGACGGCGGCCATGCTGGCCGCTTGACCTACGCATATAGTTGATATTGAAGAATTTATAAATTGCATGGTGTCATAAATGGCCAGCCCGGCCGTGACGCTTCCGCCGGGCGAATTGATGTAAAGCGAGATTTCCTTCTCGGGTTTTTCGGCCTCCAAGTAGAGGAGTTGGGCGATGACGGAATTGGCCATCTCATCGTTGATCTCGGTCCCCAGAAAAACGATGTGATCCTTGAGGAGCCGTGAGTAAATATCGTAGGCGCGTTCACTTCTCCCGTCCTGCTCGACGACAAAGGGGATGAAAGTCATGGCAAAGGCTTGGTTACTCCATTATAGCCGACCGGGCTAAAAAGTCAATGGACTTCTTCAGGAGGAGGCTGGTCTGAAGCTCCTCGCGCCGTCCCTCCTGGTCGAACGTCTCCCTGAGCCTCAGGAAAGGGACATTATTAGACTGGGCCAGGCGGCGTATTTCGTCGTCCGTTTCTTCCTCGCTCACGGCCAGCTTCTCGGTCTGGGCGATTTTCATGAGAATCATATGGTTCCGGACTTTACGCTCGGCGCGCTTAAGGGCCTCGGCGCGGAGCGCCTCAATGTCGGCCGGCCGAATCTTGGCCGGCTCGCCGGACGGCGTCGAGACGAATTCTCTGAGGACGTTTTCCGCTTCATGGCGGACCAGGTTCTCGGGAAGCGGGAGGGTCGCCTTGTCCGCGATGGCCTGGAGAATCTCATCGGCCGCCTCGCGCCGGGTTTGAACGTCCCGACTGGACTGGATCTCGTTCCGGATCCGTGTTTTCAGGTCCTCAAGGCCGGCGTAGTCCCCCAGGCTCCGGGCAAAATCGTCGTCGAGCTCGGGGAGCTTTTGGGCCTTGATGGATATCGCCTTGAGGCTGTATTCGACTTCTTTGCCGGCCAGCTTCCGGTTGGGGTGGTCGGAGGGATAGCGGACCTGGAAGGTCCTCTCTTCCCCGATCCCCAGTCCCGTCAGATGCTCGTTCAGCCAGGGTTCATTGTCGGGGTGCCCGGCCATGACAACGGCCTTTTCGGTCGGAAAGAACCTCTTGGTTGCCAAGTCCCGGCCCTTGATCTCGGCCGCGACGTAGTCGCCTTCGGCGGCGCCCCTGTCCTCGACGGGGACATACGCGGCCGCCCTTTGACGGAGGGAGGCGAGGGTTTCTTCGACGTCCTTGTCTTCGACGGGCAGGGCTTTTTTCCGGACCTTGGTCGTCCGGTAGTCCGGCAGATCGAAATCGGGCCAGACTTCGAAAGAGGCCGTGAAGCGGAGGGTCTCTCCTTCTTGGTAATGGATGTCGTGGATGACGGGAGGCTGAAGCGGAGAAAGGCTTCGGGCGCGCAGTTCCTCATGGACGGCCCGGGGAGCCAGGGCGTCGATGACGGAGTGGCGGATGTCGTCGTAGAGCATGCGTTTAACCATGTCCCGGGGCGCCCGGCCGGCTCGGAACCCGTCGAGCTTGGCTCTGGCGGCGGTCCGGTCCAGGGTCGCTTCAAACTCCCGGCCGGCTTCCACGGCCGGAATTTCGATGTCCAGCTCCCGGCCCGTATCGCCGACCATCCGGAAGGCCTGACTCCGGCTTTGAGGTTCGTTAGGGGTCGTCATGGAGCTTTATTCCTCTGGCGCGCATTCATCAGCTCTCGGGGGTCTGGAGTGGGCAGAGCGGGACTCGAACCCGCACTCCTTCATCAGGAACTAGGTCCTAAGCCTAGCGCGTCTGCCAATTCCGCCACCTGCCCGTTCTTGGCTGCGGGAGAGGACCCTGAGCATATCAAACGGGGACGCACTCGCGCGGATCGGAGCTGAAGTCTTACCATAGCACAGGGCCGCGGCCTTGTCAACGAGGCCGGGAGCGTCGCAAGCGCCTCCCCTTCTCCGCCGGCGGTGTCCTCGTTATTTCAGCAGTTTCTTGAGCTTAGCGGCCAAGTCTGGGTCGACGCGAACCAGATTGTTGTAGACGTCCCGAGCGCTGAAACTATCGTTGAGGTTGAGGTAGACGATGGCTAGGTTGTAGAGGGCGACTCCGTAGTCGGGCTTGATTTCCACGCATTTACGGAGAGGCTCGAGGGCTGATTCGAAGTCCTTGAGCAGCATATAGCCGACTCCGATATTGAGCCAGCCGTAGATGTCGTCGGGGCGCATCGTCGCGTACTGCTTGAAGGCGTCGATGGATTCCTTGACCTTATTCTGCTTGGAGAAGCTGAAGCCGATCTGGTACCAAGCCTCGGCGGCATTGGGCCTGATGGCCAGGACGTCACGGAAGGACTGGATGGCCTCGTCGAAGCGGTTCATCTTAAAATACATGATGCCGAGGTTGTAGACGGCCAGCTCGTTTTTGGGTGTGAGCTCGACGACCTTCTGGGCCGCTTCGACGGCCTTGGCGTAGCTGCCGGCGTCGTCGTACATCTTGACGATCATGCTGTAGTAGGTGGTGGCTTCCTGGGGGTTGAGGAGGGCCAGGTTCTTGTAGATCTCCTCGGCCTTGGCCTGCTGACCCGATTTCTGGTAGGCCATGGCCAATGTGTAGTTGGTCTTGATGTCCTGGGGCTGGGTTTTGGCGGCCTCGAGCAGGGCTTGAATGGCCATGTCGTACTGGTTGAGCTCGATGTAGCAAAGGCCCAGCTGCAGGTATCCCGTCCAGGCGTCCGGGGGTTGGGATTGGATGTATTTTCCGTAGGCGTCTGCGGCCTTGACGAAGTCCTTGGTCTGCTCGTAAGCCTGTCCGAGGCTGTAGTAGAGCTCCTTGTCGTTGGGGTTGAGCCGGGCGGCCCTCTCCAGGACGCCCACCGCCTCGCTGAACTGCTGGAGCCGGATGTAGACTTGGCCCAATCCGGTAAGGGCCTGGACGTTGTTCGGAGACTGCTCGATGACCTTGTTGTAGGCAAGGATCGCCCCCTGAAAGTCCCTGTTCTTGGCCAGGACGGATGCCAGGTAGGCCTGGGCGTCGATCAGCTGGGGATTAAGGCTGGCCGCTTTCTCAAGATGCCGCAGGGCGCGCGCCGAATCGTCCGTGAAATAGGCGATCCGGCCCGCCAGGTACGCGCCGTCCAGGTTCATGAGGTAGTCTTCGGGCGTCCATTCTTCGAGAGGAACGACCCGTCCCTGAAGGCTCATGGTCCGGACCGCATTGATCGGGATCATGAACTTCAATCCCCGGTCCAGGACGCACATCATCCCGATGATTTGTTCGTTGATGCCGAAGACGGGTCCCCCCGAGAAGGTTTCAGGCATGTCCAAGTTCACGGTGAAGACGTTCTTCCCCGCGCCCATGGCCAGGTTATCCCGGATGGTTCCTTCCTGGATGACCAGGGTTGAGTTCGCATCCGATCCGATGGCGAAGATCCTGTTGCCCGATGCCAATGCGTCGGAGCTCCCCAGAGTCAGGACGGGAATCGTCCCCTTGATCCGAATCAGGACGATGTCGAATTCCCGGTTGAGGGCGATCACCCCATCGACCTTGAATTTTTTGCCCTTGATATTGACGGCGTCCATACTGGCGGCGAGACTGACGAGGTGGTAATTCGTGGCGATGTACCGCTCGTTGACGGCGTAGCCCGTACCGCGCGCGATCTCCGATTTGGCGGAGGAGTAGGCGATGAGTGTGACGACGCCGTTCTGGTTCTGGTTCAGGATGCGGTTGGATTCGACCGTTTGAGCCGACATCTGGGCCAGACACGGATAGGAGATCGCCAGACACAGTCCGACAGCGACGACAATCAGGACCTTCCTTCTCATGGATCCTCCCTCCTCAAAAGGGGATCGTACCGGTCTACAGTGCCTTCATATTGACACAGATAAAATTACGATGTCAAATGGAAATCCGGTTGACCCGTTCGCCGACGTTACCCCGCCTTGAAAGGCGGGGACAAGAAGCTCGGCTCAGGGTTAACCCCGAATAAGCCCCAGGTATTCATGCCGGGAAGTCGAGGGGTGTACTCGTTCAGATACATAGGTGACACTATGGGCTATGATAGGAGTCGCCATGTATATGAAGCCGGCCACGACCTATGGATCCATTATTCCTGGCTCTGAGTACATTCGGTCCCTGGTCCGTCAGGGGACGATCTCTGCGGAGGCCGCCAAGCGGCTGCGCTGGTTCGAGTATTACCGGCAATGCCGGAACGCCCGCCGGACCTGCCGTTACTTCGGGATCTCGCCCCAGACGTTCTACCGCTGGCGGCGGCGCATCGACCCCTATGACTTAACGACCCTGGAGGCGGAGAGCCGGCGGCCGATCCATGTCCGAACGCCGCTGACCCCCGCGCCGGTGGCTGACCGCATCTTGAAACTCAGGAATCAATATCCCCGTTGGGGCAAGGACAAGCTGGTGGTTCTGTTACGGCGAGAGGGGATCCAGGTCTCGACATCGACGGTGGGCCGGGTTTTAAAGCGGCTCAAGGCGCGCGGCGTCCTGGTCGAACCTCTGAACGTCCGGTTGGCCCGGGCGGCCCGGAAGCGCCGCCGGAAGCCTCGCTATGCTATCCGCAAGCCGCCGGGCTATCGGGTGAACGCGCCGGGCGATCTGGTCCAGCTGGATACCCTCCAGATCCGACTGGAGAGTAAAGATCGGCGCTGGCAGTTCACGGCCCGGGATCTGATCTCGCGCTGGGATGTCGCCCGCGCTTATCGACGGGCGACCAGCTTCACGGCCTCCCTGGTCCTGGAGTATCTCGAGCGCAAGTTTCCCTTCCCGGTCCGGGCCATCCAGATTGATGGTGGCGCGGAGTTCAAGAAGCACTTCGAGGAGGCCTGCCAGAAGCGGGGCATCAAGCTCTTTGAGACCCCGCCTCGATCCCCGAAGCTCCAGGCTTATGTGGAACGGTCGAACCGGACCCATCGGGAGGAGTTCTATGAGGTCGAGGATATCGCCCTCCGCTTGGAGGATCACAACCATCAGCTGGAGCATTGGAATAAGACCTATAACTATATCCGCCCCCACCAGGCGCTTGATTACCTTACCCCGTATGAATATTATCAAAACTGGCTGAAAGCTCATGCTCAGCCCCAGGCGTCACTAATGTAGTGAACGAGTTCAAGGGGTTGACAATCGAGGGCGTCCTTGAGT
Source organism: Candidatus Aminicenantota bacterium (assembly GCA_963702005.1). Classification (GTDB taxonomy): domain Bacteria; phylum Acidobacteriota; class Aminicenantia; order Aminicenantales; family JAFGBC01; genus JAFGBC01. Next base: position 2,815,414 of record OY969696.1, on the reverse strand, counting down.
AGCCTGAAACCTTCCATGAAGGCCCGGAGCGTTCCCTGGTGGGCGGCGGTCGGTCTGGCCCTCCTGCTGTCTTTGGCCTGCCTGGTCCTGGGCGTTCTCGACAACCGCATGGTCGACTTCGAGGTCAACGTCCGGGCCGCCCGGAGGATTCCTCTGGGCGAGACGCTCTACCGGAGCGAGGACGGCCACTTCCAGTTCAAATACCCGCCCGCCGCCGCGTTTTTGTATCTCCCCCTGACCGTCTTCCCTCCGGCCCAGGCCAAAGCGGTGTGGCTGTTTCTCAGCCTCCTGGCCGTCGGCGCTTTGATTCATCTGGCCCTTCGCCTCGTCGTCGGCGACGGCGCTGCGCCCTGGACGCTCCGAATCCTTCCCGTACTTATCATGAGCAAGTATCTCCTCCGTGAGCTCGAGTTGGGCCAAATCAACGTCTCCATCCTCCTTCTTATGCTGCTGGCGGCCCGGTTTTTGGCCCGGGCCGAGGCCGACGGGCGGCCGCGCTTCGAAACGGCCGCCGGCTGTCTCTGGGGACTGGCGACGGCCCTCAAACCCTACACGCTTGTCTTCCTGCCCTATTTCCTCCTGCGCAAGAAATTCAGGGCCTTGGCGGCCGGGACCGCCTGCCTTTTCGTGTCTTTTCTTCTCCCCGGGCTCTATTACGGATTCCGGGGCAACCTTCTGGTCGTCCGGGAATGGATCCGGAGCCTGACGGTCTCGACGCCGCAGCTCTTGACGTCTCAGGACAACATTTCGGTTTTCGCCTGCGCGGCCAAGCACATCGAGAATCACTCATTAGCTTTCGCGCTGGGACTCGGGGCGGTCGGGGGCCTGGCCCTCGGTTTCCTCCTCCTTGTCCTCAGGGGCCGTTTCCTGGCCAAGGCCCTCGTTCTCGAGATTTTTCTGCTCCTTTTATTGACCCCGCTGGTATCCCCGCTCGGCTGGGACTATACCTTATTGGCGGGGCTCCCGGCCGTCATCCTTCTCGTCCGAGATTGCGGCCGATTCCCCCGGGCCGGCCGCGTCGGTCTGGCCGCCGGCTTTGCCCTGATGCCCCTTTTTCTTTTCGACCTTACCGGCCGGGCGCTTTACGGAACTTTAATGAGGCTGTGCCTGCCAACGGCTAACGCCCTGGCGCTGGCCGGATTTTTGGCCTACCTCCGTTGGCGGAAGGTCCGCTGACGTGGACCGAAAAGCGGCCATTATCACCGTCTATACGCTATCCTGGGTGGGAATCGTTTGCATTCTCGGAGCCGTCGGATTAGCCCCGCTCCTTAAGGTTCGCCATCCTCAGTTGAGCGGCTTCTTTTATATCCTGTTCGCCCCGTTCTGCCATCAGATTCCGTCCCGCTGTTTCCGGCTCGCCGGGTTTCCGATGGCGGTCTGCGCACGCTGTCTCGGCGTCTATGCCGGGTTCGCCGCCGGGCTCATCATCTATCCCTTCCGGCGGGGATTCCGGGAGGTCCGACTTCCGAGCGTGCGAACCTTCCTTCTCATCTCCATCCCCGTCGCCGTGGATGTCGCCGGGACCGTCGTCCGCCTCTGGGACTCATCTCCCTGGCTCCGGTTCAGCCTGGCCGTCATTTGGGGGACCATGCTCCCCCTCTATTTCATAACCGGCCTTGTCGACGCCTGGAGCCAGGTTCGACAACGGGGAAAACGAAGGTCGGGGTTGAAATCGGACCTTCACTCATCCTAAAATAGTCGAGCGGTAAAGACCCGCAGGTTAGGAGGACAGACGATGACCGACACTCAAAGGCCGGAAATGCTGGTACCCGCCCTGATCGGCGGCGCGGTCGCGGGCGTCCTGTCCGGCGTTCCGATCCTGAGCTGCCTCTGCTGTCTGTGGATCATCGGCGGAGCCGTCCTGGCCGTCCACCTCACGGCTAAAGATTCCCCGCGGAGCCTGAAGCCCGGGGACGGCGCCATCGTCGGCATGCTGACGGGCGTGGTGGCGGCCTTCGTGGAAGCCCTGGTCAGCCTTCCGATGAGGGCGATCAATGCCGAATTCGTCAAGGGGCTGATGGAACGGATCGCCAAGTACGCCCAGGACATGCCCTCGGGCTGGGATTCCTGGTTCGAGCGGAGCACCGCGGGAGGGCCGTCCATGGCCTGGTTTCTAATCGGGCTGATCATCTCGGCCGTTCTCTTTGCCGCCTTCGGCGCGCTGGGCGGGATCATCGGCGTCTCTCTCTTCGGACGAAAGACCGCCATCCCTCCGGGAGCCGGCAATGCGCCTCAAGACCCAGGTCATAGTCAATCCTGAATCGAACCAGGGCCGGACTCGGAAGCGCTGGGCCCAGATCAAGGAGGCCTTCCGGGGATTCCTCAAGGAATACCGTTGCGAGTTCACGGGCGGACCCCTGGAGGCCATCGAGATCACCCGTTCCGCCCTCAAGAGCGGCACCGAGCTCGTCATCGGCGTCGGCGGCGATGGGACCCTCAACGAGATCGGGAACGGATTCTTCGAGGACCGCCGGCCCATCAATCCCGAGGCCGCGCTGGGCATCGTCCCCTCCGGGACCGGTTGCGATTTCGCCCGGAGCCTGAGCATCCCGATGAACCTCAAGGGCGCCCTCCGGGTCATCGCCGAGGGGCCCGCGGCGCCGATCGACGTCGGGAAGGTGACGTACCGAACGCGGGCGGGCCGGGACGAAGAGCGCTATTTCCTCAACATCGCCGACTTCGGCGTGGGCGGAGAGGTCGTCGCTAAAGTCAATCGGAATAGGATGGAACGGCGCGCCTCGTCCTACGTCAGATGCCTGGTGACGACGATGATGCGCTACCGGAACAAACGACTCCACGTCCGGGTCGACAACCAAACCTTTCCCGCCGACGAATACCTGATCGGCGCGGTGGCCAACGGCCGGATCTTCGGGAAAGGGATGAAGGTCGCCCCCCAGGCCCGTCTCGATGACGGCCTATTCGATCTCGTCCTGGTCAAAGGGATGAGGTTCCTCGAATTTTGCCGCCACGGCTGGAAGCTCATCAACGGCAGCCATCTCTCCCATCCTAAGATCAGCCTCGTACGGGGACGCCGGATCGAGGCAGTATCCGAAGACCCGGAGCCCGTCCTTCTCGAACTGGACGGCGAACAACTGGGAGAGCTCCCGGCCGTGTTCGAGATCGTGCCGCGGAACATCGTCATCAAGGGATACGCGGGCTAAGGGGACGGCTCCCGCTTCAGCGGGATTTGTTGGCCAGGTAGAGCATATAATCGTTGGTCAGGACGGGGCAGCCGGTCACGTCATAATACTTATAGATGGGAGTCCGGGTCGAGATGACGGACTTCCGGTAGCCGCCCACGCCCATGACCCGCCGGATGTATGTCAGCGTCTCGCGGTAGGGGGGGATGCCTCCGTATTTCTTGATGGCTTCCTGCCCCGCGTTGTAGGCGGCCAGGACCTTGCTCGTCGAGCGATCGAAAAGCTTGGTAAGGTCCTTGATGTACTTGACCCCGCCCTCGATGTTCTGGGCCGGGTCGAAGGGATTGGCGACTCCGTAAGCACGGGCCGTTTCGGGCATGAGCTGCATAAGGCCTATTGCCCCTTTAGCCGAAACGGCGCCCGCGTCATAGTTGGATTCGGCCAGGATGATGGAGTGGATGAGGTCGACCGGTATGCTGTGCTTGTAGGCGCTGGCGCTGACGATGGGATCGTAGATCTTTTTGAGAGGATGCTCGATTCGGGCGGCCGCCGCCGGCCGCGCGGCGATCCCCCAGAGGAGAAAGCCGAAGGCCAGCACTGCCGCAAGAGGGATTCGGTTCGACTTCTCGTCCATCGGACTCGCTTCTATTCTTGCTCAAACCGGCCGTCTTTGGCAATCCCCTTTAGGGGTGATCTTGGGGAGGACGCTCAGAGGAGCGATTCGATGACGGCCGTGCCCTCCTCGAGCGCCCGGTCCAATCCGGCGGGATTCGTCCCGCCCGCCTGCGCGAAATCGGGACGGCCCCCCCCTCCCCCGCCCAGCCAAGGCGCGATTTTTTGGATCATCAAGTTGGCCTTGAGGCGGTCGGTCAGATCCTTGCTGACCGAAACGACCAGGAATGCCTTGGCGCCCTCGACCGTCCCCAAGATGACGACTCCGCTGCCGAGCTTCTGCTTGAGGGAATCGGAGAGCTCCCTGAGCTCGCCGGCGGCGAGCCCCTCGACTTTCCGGACGAGGACGCGCACGCCCTTGACTTCGCGGACCGTTTCCTCGGTCGCCGGAGCCCGGGTCCCGGCCAGCTTCATCCGCAGGGCCTTGAGCTCTTTGTCCCTGTCCTTGACCGTTTCCTTGAGCCGTTCGACTTGGGCCGGAAGGTCCTGGCGGGAGGAGCCGAAGGCGTCCTGAATTTCCGAGAGAAGGCCGTCCGTCTCTTGGGCGAAGCGGAGGGCTTCCTCTCCGCTGACCGCCTCGATCCGTCGCATGCCGGCGGCCACGCTCGATTCTCCGAGGATTTTGAACAACCCGATCTGGCCCGTCGCGGCGACATGGACGCCGCCGCAGAGTTCCTTGCTGAAGTCCCCGATCGTGATGACCCGGACCTCGTCGCCGTATTTTTCCTCGAAGATGGCCATCGCCCCTTCCTGGATTCCCTGTTCGAGGCTGGTGACTCGAGTCTCGACGGGGATGTCGGCCCAGATCTTCTCGTTGACAAGGGTTTCGATCCGGAGGAGCTCATCCCGACCCAGGGCCGCGAAGTGGGTGAAATCGAAGCGGAGCCTGGCGGGAGAGACGAACGAGCCGGCCTGCTTGACGTGGTCGCCCAGGACCTGGCGGAGGGCCGCGTGAAGAAGGTGGGTCGCGGTATGGTTGCGGCGGATGGCGTTCCGGCGCGGACCGTCGAAGGCGGCTTCAACGCGATCCCCCGTTCTCAGGTTTCCGGACAGGACTCTGACCTTGTGGCTGATGATGCCGGCGATGGGGGCGGTGCTCGTCTCGACCATCGCCGAGAACCGGGGATTTTTAAAGATGCCGCTGTCGCCGACCTGGCCGCCCGCTTCGGCATAGAAGGGCGTTCTGTCCAACACAACTTCGGCCTCGTCGCCCTCGCGGATCTCGTCGGCGGGCCGTCCGTCCTTGATCAAAGCCTTGACCTCGGCGTCGGGGACGGAATCCAGTTCGTAGCCCAGGAACAGGACCTTGAGCGACTGAAGGCCTTCGTAGACGCGTTTCTCCTTGAGCTTGGCCTCGCCCTTCCAAGACTGGCGGGCCAACTGGCGCTGCTTCTCCAGCTCGGACCGGAAACCGGCCTCATCGACGGCCAGCCGCTCCTCGGCCGCCAGGTCTTGGGTAAGGTCGAGCGGAAAGCCGAAGGTGTCATAAAGCTTGAAGACCTTGGATCCTTCCAGGACATTCGTTCCGGCCTGCCGGGCTTCAGCCGCGTACTGGTGGAAATAGCGGAGCCCCGAGGAGAGCGTCGAGGAGAACCGTTCCTCCTCGGACAGGCAGACCTTGGCGATATGGGGGGCCGAGGTCAGGAGCTCGGGGTAGGCGTCCTTCATGCTGTCGGCCACGGCGCCGGTCAGCAAGTAGAGAAACGGCTTCTCCAGGCCGACGATGTTCCCGTGCCGGAAGGCGCGGCGGATGAGCCGGCGCAGGACGTAGCCGCGCCCGTCGTTGGCGGGCATGATCCCGTCGCCAACCAGGAAGGTGACGGCCCTGATGTGGTCGGCGATGATCCGGACCGAGACGTCGCCCTCCCCCCCGCTGGGATAGTCCCGGCCGGCCATTTCGCAGACGCGGCCGATCAGGGGTCGGAACAAGTCTGTTTCGAAGTTGCTGGTCTTGCCCTGGAGAACGGCCGCGATCCTCTCCAGCCCCATTCCCGTGTCGATCGAGGGGGACGGCAGCGGCGCGATCCCGCCCCGTCCGTCCTGACTGAACTGCATGAAGACGAGGTTCCAGAGCTCGAGGAAACGGTCGCTCCCCTTCTCGATCAGGTCCCGGGGCGCCCCGGGCTCGAGGCCGGGGTCGAGGTCGTAGTGGATTTCCGAGCAGGGGCCGCAGGGGCCCGTCTCCCCCATCGCCCAGTAATTGTCTTTCTTCCCGAACCGGAAGATGCGGCCGGAGGGAATCCCGACCGTTTCGTTCCAGATGCGGAAGGCCTCGTTGTCATCCTCATAGATGGTGATAGACATCCTGTCCGGATCGAGCCGGAACACCTCGGTCACCAATTCCCAGGCGTACACGCAAGCCTCGGTCTTGAAGTAATCTCCGAAGGAAAAGTTGCCCAGCATCTCGAAAAAGGTGTGGTGCTTGGCCGTCCGGCCGACCGTTTCCAGGTCGTTGTGCTTGCCGCTGACCCGCATGCATTTTTGGACGGAGGCGGCCCGCCGATAGCTCCGTTTTTCAAGGCCGAGGAAGACATCCTTGAACTGGTTCATCCCGGCGTTCGTGAACAGCAGGGTCGGGTCGTCCTTGGGCAGCAGGGATGAGCTGGGGACGATCTTATGGTCCTTCTTGGCGAAGAATTGGAGGAAGGCGTCGCGGATATCTTGGGATTTCATGGGAGTTCCGTTCTTAGGTCTTGGAGACGCCGTTTAGGCTTCGTCCTCCCCGATCGGGACGATGGCCGGCCCTTCCTTGCGCTCGATCGGAGACATGCCCTGCTCCATGGACTCGAGGGCGATATCCAGGGTCGACTGAATCCCCATGACCTTGAGCTTGAAGTGGTCGGGGTTCGAGGAGTAGCGGAGGCCCTGCTCGAACGAGATGTAGCCGTCCCGGTAGAGCTGGTAGATGGATTGGTCGAAGGTCTGCATGCCGTACTGGGAGACGCCGCCGGCGATCGCGTCGCGGATGAGGGTTGTCTTCTCCTTGTCCTGGACGCACTCCGAGATGTAGGGCGTCGTGATCATGACCTCGACGGCCGGGACGCGGCCTGTGCCGTCGACCCGGGGGATGAGGCGCATCGAGATGACGGACTTGAGGATGCTCGAGAGCTGGAGCCGGACCTGGCGCTGGTGGTGGGGCGGGAAGACGGAGACGATCCGGTTGATGCTCTCCGGGGCGTCCAGGGTGTGGAGGGTGCTGAAGACGAGGTGGCCCGTCTCGGCGGCCAGGATGGCCGTCTCGATCGTGTCCAGGTCCCGCATCTCGCCGACCAGGATGACGTCGGGGTCCTCGCGCAGGGTTGCCCGCAGGCCTCGGGAGAAGCTGATGACGTCCATCCCGACCTCGCGCTGACTGATCGTGCTCTTCTTGTCCTTATGGAGGTACTCGATCGGGTCCTCGATCGTGATGATGTTTTCCTTGCGATGGATGTTGATGAAATCGATCATCGAGGCCAGGGTCGTCGACTTGCCGCTGCCGGTCGTCCCGGTGACGAGGACGAGGCCCCGCTGGTAGAGGCAGATCTTCTCCAGGGCGGACGGCAGCAGGAGGTCTTTGATGGCCTTGATCTCGAGCGGAATGATCCGGAGCGAGACGGCCAGCGACCCGCGCTGGAGATAGATGTTGCCGCGGAACCGGCCGAAGCCCTGGAGGCTGTAGGCGAGGTCGATGTCCATCTCGGTCTGAAGCCGGGCCTTCTGGTAGTCCGTCATCATCTGTCCGGCCAGATCCTGGGTGTCCTCGGGACTGAGGCGGGGAAACGTCGTCAAGGGGATGAGCGTTCCGTGGACGCGGATCATCGGGTAATTGCCGGCCTTGCAGTGGAGGTCGGAGGCGTCCCGTTCGATGGCGATCTTCAGCAACTCGTCGATTTCCATGGCCACGACTCCTTTCCCGGGCGGGCGGCCTCAGGCGACGAAGGTCAGCCAGCCGTGGACGTCCGGCTTCTTACCGTTGATGTATCCGAAAAACTCATCCTGGACCAGTTTGGTGACCGGGCCCCGGCCTCCCTTCCCGACCTGGATCTTGTCGATGGAGCGGATGGGCGTGATCTCGGCGGCCGACCCGGTGAAAAAAACCTCGTCGGCGATGTAGAGCATCTCGCGCGGGATCGTGTCCTGGACGAGGGGAACGCCCCGCTCGCGGAGGATCGTCATGACCGAGTCGCGGGTGATCCCGGGCAGGACCGAGGACGACAGGGGCGGCGTATAGACCGTCCCATCCTGGACGAGGAAGATGTTTTCGCCGCTTCCTTCGCTGACATGGCCGCGGACGTTGAGGGCGATCCCTTCCGCGTAGCCGTCGAGGAGAGCTTCCATTTTGATAAGCTGGGAATTCATGTAGTTGGCGCCGGCCTTGGCCAGCGCCGGGAAGGTGTTCGGCGCCATCCGCTGCCAGGTCGAGACCTTGACGTCGACGCCCTGCTCGAGGGAGCCCTCGCCCAGATAATTGCCCCATTCCCAGACGAGGATGGCGCAATCGACCGGGTTGGGGGACGGGTCCACGCCCAGCGCGCCGTAGCCGCGGTAAACGAGAGGACGAACGTAACCGGAACGGAAGCCGTTGACCTTGACGGTTTCGACGACGGCTCGGTTGAAGTCCTCTTCACCGTAGGGAATCTTCATCCTGTAGATTTTGCAGGAATTATATAAACGGCGGGTATGGGCGTCGAGACGAAACAGGGCCGTGCCGCGCGGCGTGTCGTAGGCCCGAAAACCTTCAAAGATGGATGTGCCGTAGTGGATGACGTGGGAGGCGACGTGGATATTGGCGTTTTTCCAGAGGACGAATGTCCCGTTCATCCAGACCTTCGCCTCGGGATTAAAAGGGCTCATGGACGACTCCTTCGCTCCGGCCGAATCGTGAAATGGGGATGTCCACCTGAACCACGACTCATGTTAACCCCATCCTCGGCCGAAAGTCAAACCCCCGCCCTTTTCTCGTTTAAGGGCCCAAACAACTGATGAAAACAGCCATTTTCGTCCCCCTTTATTCCACGGGCTCTCTCCCGACTATGAGTCGGGTGAACCTGATGGCGATTCGATCTTCATTTTTCCGGACGGAGCCGGATCCGGCGGCCCCCCGACTCTCCAAAAAGGAATCGGGCCGGGTTGATTTCGCTGAACAGAACCTTGTCTTCGGGGCTTAGGGCCTTCGTGTCGACGAAGGTCCCCAGGTAGTCCTGATAGGACCCCGTATCGATGAGGTTGATCAGGAAATCCGTCCCGAACAGGATTCGCGTTTTGACGATGCCGGCCTGGCCGACGGGCAGGGCCCTGAGGACGGCCGCCAGGCGGTCGTAGTAGCCGGGATCGACCCCCCGGTAGGAAAAGTCGGCATAGACGTTCGGGAAGTCGCGCATGAGGTCGATGATCCTCTGCATCCAAAGGCGGGGACCGGCCTCCGCCTGGGTTCCGAAATGAGCGAAATTGAGCTTCAGGTTCGGGAATTCGTGGAGCGCGTTCGCCCAGCGGTCAGGACAGGTGAACGCTAATGATCGCTCCCGATCCTCGACCTGAAATCCCGAGTCCCCGCAGTGCGTCGTGACCGGGATCCCCTTCTTCTGGCAGAAGGCGTAGAGAAATTCCACTTTGCGGCGCTCGAACGCGTAGCGCCTTCGCATTGTGCTTCTTTCGCGGGGACCGCTGAGGACGTCGGCTTCGGCCGGATCCGGCCAAGGGTCGAAGCCGAGCGGCGGATAGACTTTGATACCGGCGAAAAAGCCTCGGCCGATGGTTCGGGTGTCGGTTTTATCCGGCGTCCGGGCGGACAGCCGCGCCCGCGGAGCCGGCCCGTCCCGGAAAGCCTCGAACGATTCCCTGATCCGATCGTAGCGGTCCTGATAGTCTCTGAAATACTTGTCCAGCATGACGGCCAGGCTGTTTTTGGGGCTGAAATCGGAATCGAAGCTAGCGATGAGCTTCAGGATGATTTTTCGATCCTCCGCGCCGGCGGCCAGGCTCAGCAAGCGCTTGGCCTGGCCTCCTTCGGGCTTCCGGACGAGGGCCAGGAGATGCCGGTCCTCGATGTAGAAAACGCGATTCCGGAGGGAGACCCGGCTCCGCGCCCAACCTTCCGGGTCGAGACGGACGCCGCCGACCGCGCCGAGACCGTAGTTCCGGGTGTTGAGGCCCATGAAGGGATGGATCTCCAGCGCTTGGAACGGGCTGCGCTTCCAATAATCGCGAATGCCGAATTGAAGGTCGATGAGCTGGTCGATGATGGACTTCCTGGGAGCAAGGCGATATTGGATCTGGGGATATTCCTTCCGGGGGAATATGAAACCCTTGTAATTGAAATCCATCATCAGCGGCGTCAAAAAAACTTTTCGATATTCCCGGCCTCCGATGCGGAAACGGCTGCGGCAGATTTTCCTCCACTCCTCCCCGATGCTTTTGCAGAGGGAGCGGCTGTCCGGCCTGGTCTCCAGCCGCGCGACGAGGCCGCGGGACCGCTCATCCGAGCGGAGGATGTCCAATTCCAAGAGTAGAAACTGTCGCCCGAGGTCGTTCTCGATGAGGGAGAGAAGGTTGACGACGCGGGCGGCGCCCTTTGTCAGGGCCCGTTTCTTGCGCCAGATGAGGAGAATGAGAATCAGGGGTAGAAGGGCAACGATCAGCAGCGCCGCCAGAGAGGCGATCAAGATTCTCCCCAGGAGCGGGAGCCGCGCCGCGGCCAGGAGGCCGTTGAGTCCGACGAGTCCCAACCCAAGGAGACATAGAATCGCAACGCCGACGCCGATGAGGATGATCCGCTTCAGCCGGAGGCGCCTCCCGTTTTCGCGGCTTTTCAGAAACTTTTTCAGGATCCGGAAGAGCCTCATCCGGAGAACATCCTCGAAGGTCAGCGTGTTGTTGAGGAAGAACCGGTTGAGAAAGGACAGGAGACCGGCATGGCTGAGGTTGAAGGCATGGCAGTGGACGTCGAAAAAGATCCCTCCGGGCCTTTTCGGCGGCGTGCCGCCGGCCGCCTGGCTTAGGGAAAGAATCGAACGTCCCATCGATCTGTCCGCCTCTTCTGCGCGTCTATTATACGCCGGACTGGCGGTCGATTCCAGCCCGGCCGGTCCCGGTCCTCAGATCGTCTCGCCGCAGTGGGGGCACTGCCGGGATTTGAGGGGCAGCGGCCGTCGGCAGTTCCAGCACAAATCGGCGTTCGTCCGTTCCCGGGCCCGAATCCGGGAGAGGATGTCGTCGATCTCCGACCCGGGCGTCTGCTTGCCCTTGAGGGCTGATAGAGCCTTGACGATGTCGGAGGCCCGGGGGTAGCGGTCCTCGGTCTTGGAGGCCAGGCAGCGCATGATGATTTCGTCGATTTCCTTCGGAACCCGGCTGTTCTTGATTCGGGGCGGCGTGATTTTCCCCTCTTGGGCCTTTTCCAGGATCTTGAACGGATCGGGGTCGAAGATGGGCGGCCGGCCCGTGATCATCTCGTAAAAAATGCAGCCGATAGAATAGATGTCGGAGGCGTAGGTCGCCTTGCCCAGGAACTGCTCGGGCGCCATGTAGGGGGGCGATCCGATCCGCGTCGAAGCGTAGGGGACGTTCTGGAGCCAGGCCGAGGTCCCGAAGTCCGTGATCTTGGCCGTCCCCTCCTCGGAAATGATGATGTTGGAGGGCCTGAGGTCGCGATGGATGATCTTGTTCTTGTGGGCGTGGTCGATCCCGTAGCAGACTTGCTTGATGTAGTCGACGGACGTATCGGCCTCGAGGACCTTTTCCTTTTCGAGGATCTTTTCCAGGGTCGGACCCTTGACGTATTCCATGACCATGAAGAAGACCTTGTTCTCTTTCTCGGCGGCCAGCATCCGGACGATGTTGGGATGGTTAAGGGCGGCCTGGAGGCGCGGCTCCTTGAGGAGCTTGAACAGCTCGGCCGACTGCTTGTGGGGGACCTTGATGGCGACCTTGATGTCGAGCCATGTGTCGCGGGCCAGGAACACGGACCCGAACCCGCCGCTCCCCAGGGAGCGGATGATCTCGTACTTTCCGACTTTCTGCCCTTGTAAAAACATGTCAGAGATTCCAGAGATGATCGATCAAGGCGATCGCCACCAGCGACGCCGTCTCCGCCCTGAGGATCCGGCCGCCCAGGCTCACGGGCTCAAATCCGCCCGAACCGAGAGACTTCTCTTCGGACTCGGTCCAGCCTCCCTCGGGACCGACCGCGATCACGGCCCGGTCCGGCAGGCCCTTCCCCAGGATCGCGAGCAGCCTTGTCTTGAGAGGGGGATCGCCCTTTTCGGACAGGACGAACCGCTCCTCCCCCGCTTCGGCCGGGTCCCCCAGCTCGGCGATCGAGCGCGGAGGACCGATCGAAGGGAGGGAGGCCCGGCGGCTCTGCTTGGCCGCTTCCCGGGCGATTCTCGTCCAGCGGGCCGCCTTGCGTTCCCAGCCGCCGTCGAGCTTGATGACCGAACGGCCGGCCGCGACGGGCACGATTCCGGCCGCGCCCAGCTCGGTCGCCTTGGAGATGATGAAGTCCATGGGCTTCTGTTTGAGCAGGGCCTGGGCCAGCACGATCTTGACGCGCGGCTCCGCCGAAGCGGGAAGGATTTCGACGAGGCCGATGACCGTCCGCTCCTTTTCAACGGCTTCAACCCGGCCCCGGTAGCGGGCGCCGTTCTCGTCGAAGAGCCAGACTTCATCGCCGGGGCGGGAGCGGAGGACGATGCTCAAATGGCGGTGTTGATCCCCCCCCAGGAAGGCCTCGGGCCAAGCGATGTTGTCCTTGAGGACGAAGAAGTGATTGGACGTCAAAGGGCGGACCTCATTCCTAATGGAAGATGTGCTTGGCCTTTTGGGCCGGGCCCTTCTCGACTCCTTCGAGCGTTTCGCCGCGGGATTCCGCGAACTGGCGGAGCAGCGATTTCTGGTCCTTGGTCAAGTCCTCGGGGACGCGCACGTCGACCTTGACGAACAGGTCCCCCTTGCGGCGGCCGTCAAGGTCCCGAAGACCCTTGCCCTTGATCCTGAACACCTCGCCGGGCTGGGTCCCGGACGGGATCTTGAGGGTTTCGTTTCCTTCCAGGGTCGGGATCTCGACCATGATCCCCAACGCCGCCTGGCTGAAGACGATCTCGATCCTGCAGGTCAGGTTCAGGTCGTCCCGCTCAAAAAAGGGATGCTTGCGAACCCTGGTCACGACATAGAGATCGCCCTGGAAGTCTTCCCGGTCGCCCGCCTCGCCCTCTCCCTGGAGCCGGAGCCGGGTTCCGTCGGCGACCCCGGCCGGGATCCGGATGGTCAGAGCCCTTTTTTGGCGGCGGCTGCCGGTCCCCTTGCACTCGGCGCAGGGCGTCGCGACAATTTCGCCCGTCCCGCCGCAGCGCGAACAGGTCCGGGAGACGACGAAGAAGCCCTGTTGATAGCGAACCTGTCCCCTCCCCTGGCAGTGAGGGCAAGACGATTTCCGGGTCCCGGGCGCCGCCTTGCTCCCCCGGCAGGCCGGGCAGAGCTCGGCCCGGGCAAGCTGGATTTCCTTCTCGACTCCGTGGGCGGCCTCTTCGAGCGTCAGTTCGAGCTCGAGAGCCAGGTCCCGGCCTCGCTGGGCCGTCGCCCGTCTCCGCCCCGAACCCGTCCCGAACAGATCCCCGAAGCTGAACCCGAAAAAATTGCCCAGGATATCCTCGAAATCGCCGAAGATCGACGAGTCGAAACCCTGGAATCCGCCGAAGCCCTCGCCGCGCAGGCCGTCGGCGCCGAACCGGTCGTAGACGGCCCTTTTTTCCGGGTCGGCCAGGACGCTGTAGGCCTGGGCCGCTTCCTTGAAGCGTTCCTCCGCGTCCTTGTTCCCGGGGTTCCGGTCCGGATGATGGCGGAGGGCCGCCTGCCGGTAGGCTTTCTTGATTTCGTCGGGCGAGGCTTCCCGGCGGACGCCCAGAATATTATAGTAGTCCTTTTTTTCCATCTTTCGTTCCGCTCGGCTCCTGGATCTTGTGCTGTTCGATGATCGTCTGGAGTTCGGATCGGGTCAGGCCCGAGGACGGCCTGACCTCGAGGCGCTGTTCGCTTCCCGAGACTTTGTCTCGGGCGTGAACCCGGACCAGACCGTCGGCGTCGATCTCGAAGGTCACGTCGACTTGGGGGACTCCGGCAGGGGCCGGCTCGATCCCCGTCAGATAAAAGGTCGCCAGGGACTTGTTCTCGTGGGCGGCCGGGCTCTCGCCTTGGAGGACGTGAAGCCGGACTTGGCGCTGGTTATGCTCGACGGTCGTAAAGGGCTTGGTGATTTTGGTCGGAATCGTCGTGTTTCTCTCGATGATGGTCTCGAACGAATCGTTCTCGGTCTCGATCCCGAGCGAGAAGGCCGTCACGTCGAGGAGGAGGACGAGGTCCTCCATTTTTCCGCCCAGGATCCCGGACTGGATGGCCGCTCCCATGGCCACGATCTCATCGGGGTTGATGTCTTCGATGGGCGGCTTTCCGAAGAAATTGGCGATCGTCTTTTTGATCAGGGGCATCCGGGTCTGGCCGCCGACGAGAATGATGTCGTGGATCTGATTCAGGGACAGCCGGGCGTCGTCGAGAGCCCGGTCGATGCAGGGCAGGGTCTTCTTGACGAGGTCCTCGGTCAGCTCCTCGATCTTGGCCCGGGTCAGGAGCCTTTTGATGTGGAGAGAGCTCGACTTGGCCGAGCAGATGAAGGGGAGGTTGATCTCGCTTTCCAGGGTGAAGGACAGCTCGCGCTTGGCCCGTTCGGCCGCTTCCTTGATCCGTTGCAAGGCCAGCTTGTCCTGGGTCAGGTCGACGCGCTGCTCCTTCCAGAACTCCTCGACGAGCCATTCGACGATTCGGTTGTCGAAGTCCTCGCCGCCCAGGTAGGTGTCGCCGTTCGTGGACAGGACGTGAAAGACGCCGTCCTGGATCTCGAGCAGGGTGATGTCGAAGGTCCCTCCGCCCATGTCGAAGACGGCGATCGTCACGTTCTTCTTGACGTCGAGGCCGTAAGCGAGGCTGGCCGCGGTCGGCTCGTTGATAACCCGGAGGACCTCCAGGCCCGCGATCTGAGCGGCGTCCTTGGTTGCCTGGCGCTGCAGGTCGTTGAAGTGGGCGGGCACGGTCACGACGGCTTCGTTGATCTGCTCCCCGAAGAACTGTTCGGCGCAGCGGCGGAGGTAGTCGAGGATGATCCCCGAGATTTCCTGGGGAGTGATGGCCTTTTCGTCGATCAGGATCTGGACGTCGCCGTTGGCGGCCGCCCCCAGTCCGAACCCGACCTTCTTGCGGGCCTCGCCGATCTCCGGGGATTCGAACTTCCGGCCGATGAGCCGCTTGACGGCGAAGACGGTGTGTTCCGGGTTGGTGATGGCCTGGCGGAGGGCGAGGTTCCCGACCAGCCGTTCGCCCGAGGTCGTGAAGCTCACGACCGAAGGCGTCGTCCGCGCCCCCTCGAGGTTGGGAATGACGAGCGGTCGCTGACCTTCAAGGTAGGCTACGCAGGAAAAGGTCGTGCCCAGATCGATGCCGATGATGTGTCCCATCGTCGTTATCCCCCCTTCTTGGGAACCCGGACCTTGACCAGGGCGGGCCGCAGAAGCCGGCCGTGGAGAAGGTACCCTTTTTGCATCTCCTCGACGACGACCGGTTCTGCGATCTCTTCGACCTCCTCGCTGTCGAACGCCTGGTGGAGGGTCGGGTCGAAGACCTTTCCTACAGCCTCGATCGGCGAGACGCCGTTTTTAATCAGAAAATCCATGAGCTGCCTGTGAATGAGCTCCATCCCCTCCTGGAAGCTCTTCCCGTCCTGGCCGGCCGTCCCGGTCAGGGCTCGGGCGAAGTTATCGACGACCGCGAGGATGTCCCTGAGGACGGTATTCAGGGCGAAGCTCTGAAACTCGGCCTTCTCGCGCTCGACCCTTTTGCGGAGGTTGTCCATCTCGGCCAGCTTGCGGAGATATTTATCCTTGAGCTCGTGATGTTCCTGTTTCAGGCGAAGGAAATCGTGCTCGAGGGACGCGAAGGCCTTGCCGAGCTCCTCGTATTCATCGCCCGCAAGCGGCACGACCTCGACGCCCTCTTTTTCGGGCTGGCCGGCGGCAGGGCCGGCCGGCGTTCCTTCGGCGGGTTTGGGGGCGGGCGGTGCCGCTTCCGGCGCCGGGGCGGAAGGAGTCGGCTCCTGAGGAGGGGGCGGCGACGCCGGGGACGAAGGAGCGCCGTCGGCCTCCGGCTTGGGATGGGGCTTCTTCTTGGTCATGCCGTCCTCTCTAAGAATGGTGGCTGATCGTCTGGCTCAGCTGCTTGGCGATGCCGTCGACGAGCGGGATGATCCGCTCATACGGGATCCGTTTGGGCCCGAGGACGCCCAGAGAGCCCAGGACCTGGTTCCCGGTTCCGTAGTGAGAGAGGATGAGCGAGCAGTCCTCGATGTCGGGGACGTTCGATTCGGAGCCGATCAGGACCTTGACCCGGTCCAGGGTGATGAATTCGGACAGGAGGCTGGCCAGTTTGGCCCGCTCCTCGAAGTTCTGGAAGAGGACCTTGAGCCGTTCCATGTCGAACAGCTCGGGCTTGTCGATGAGCCGAGCCGCGCCCTGGAAGAAGATCCGGCTTTCTTTTTCCTCCTGAAGAAAATAAGTTTTAAGGAAGCTGATGAGCTTGTTGACGATGAGCTCGTAGCGGCGGCGGTAGGTCGGCAGCTCCCGGAACAGATGATCCCGGATGGTGAGAAGGTTCTTTCCCCGGAAGTTCTGATTGGCGTACTCGGAGGCGTTGTCGAGTTCGGTCTGACTGAAATAGATGTCGGTTTTGATGACCTCGGTCAAGACCATGTTGAAGGTCGTGACCAGGATGACCAGGACCCGGTCCTCGCCGACCTTGATGAAGCGGAGATAGCGGAATTGAATCTTGGAGATGCGGGGCGAGATGACGAAGGCGAGGTTGTCCGACTGCTCGGCCAGGACCTTGGAGGCCTTGGTCAAGAGCGAGTCGAAGTCGCCCTTTTCCCGGGCGAACTCGTCCCCGAAGGGACTCGTCTGTCCGCCGTCATGGAGGACGGTCGCGAAGAGGTGGTTGACGTAGAAGCGGAGCCCTTTGTCGGTGGGGACGCGGCCGGCCGAGGTATGGGGCTGGTGGAGGAAGCCCAGGTCTTCGAGCTTGACCATGATGTTGCGGAGGGTGGCCGGCGAATCGGGGATCTTTTTTTTCTGAGAGAGGAGCCCCGAACTGACCGGCCTGCCGACCTTGAGGTAGTTCTCGACGATCAGGTTGAGAACCTGCTTGTCCTTTTCCTTGAGCGTCGCGTTTTTCATGCTGAAATCTTAATCTTTTATAGCACTATCGGGTGGAGATTGTCAATTGCGCTCGCCCGGAGGGATTTCTGTAACTAATTAATAATAAATTAATTATGCTGAAAATGGACTTGCCCGATCAAGCCTGCTCCCGCCGTTTCTTGAAGATGATGCCGAGGTTCCGAAGCTCGTCTAAAACGGGGCCGTAGATTTCGGGTTGGATCGGGATGAGGACGCCCTTGCTTCGGATGCGGCCTTCGAGAAGGAGGCGGACTCCGGTCGCGGCGGGGTATCCGACCGTCCGGGCCATGGATGAGAAGCCGCCCGGGGGCTGGTCAATTTCGGAATCTGCGGGCCGGGTTCGTTGAAAAAACGCCCCGGGCATATTAGAATAGATCGGCTTTTGCCGGCCGGTCGGTCGATTGAACCTGTTTTCCAGAAAGGCCGATATGAAACGAATTATGCTCTCAGTCCTGAGCCTGGCGCTCTTGCTGGCCCCCTCAGGCTTCGCGGCCGGCTTGCGGGCCGTCCGAGTCGAGACCGGCCCCAAGATCGACGGCCTCCTGTCCGATTCCGTCTGGGCCTCGGCCCTCCCCTTTTCCGACTTCCGGATGGTCGAACCCCGGCCCAACGAGGATCCGACCGAACGGACCGAGATCCGGATTCTCTTCGACGATGCGAACCTCTACGTCGGCGTTTTCTGCGCCGACGGCGAGCCGGCCCGGATCGCGGCCCGCACGATGGCCCATGACAGCGGAGGCGGGGATACCCACCACCCGTATGGAGGTCCGCAGGGGCTGCCCAGCGATGACCTCGTCCGCGTCCTGCTCGACCCTTTCCAGGACAAACGGAACGCCTATGTCTTCTTCGTCAACCCGCGCGGCGCGCGCGGCGAAGGCCTGGCCTCGGGCGGTCAAGCCAGCCTTAACTGGGACGGCATCTGGGACGCCCGCAGCCGGATCCTTGAAAACGGCTGGAGCGCGGAATTCCGGATTCCGTTCAAAACCCTGTCCTTCAAACCGGGTCTGACCGTCTGGGGCATCAACGTCGAACGGACGATCGCCCGTAAGCAGGAGATCATCCGTCTCTCCGGGACCAACCGGGACAGCGTCTTTTACAATCCGATGGAGGCCGCCACCCTGGCGGGAATCGAAGGCGTCCGGCAGGGCCTGGGAATCACTTTCAAGCCCTACGGCTTGGCGAGCAATCTGAGGAGCGGTCTCGAGACGGGTCGGGCGGCTTCGAAACGGGAGCTCGACGGGGGGTTCGACATCTACAAAAATTTCACCCCCAATTTCGTGGGGGTGGTCAGCTATAACATGGATTTCGCCGAGACCGAGGCCGATGAGCGCAGAATCAACCTGACCCGCTTCCCCCTGTTCTTTCCCGAAAAACGGATGTTCTTCCTGGAGGGGTCCGAGATCTTCAACTTCAGCTCGAGCGTGAGCTTCACCCCCTTCATCAGCCGATCGATCGGCCTCTATGGGGGACGGCAGGTCCCGGTCATCTTCGGCAGCAAGCTCTACGGCAAGATCGGCATGACGAACCTGGCCGTCCTCGACGTCCAAACCGACTCGTTCGGGGACCTTCCGGGCCGGAACTTCATG
The DNA here is from genome assembly GCA_963702005.1 of Candidatus Aminicenantota bacterium. Classification (GTDB taxonomy): domain Bacteria; phylum Acidobacteriota; class Aminicenantia; order Aminicenantales; family JAFGBC01; genus JAFGBC01. Next base: position 2,796,769 of record OY969696.1, on the reverse strand, counting down.
GCCGCCCGGATGACCCAGGACATCTTTGCCGAAAGCAAGGTCGGCTGGATCTTTACGAACGGAAGCCCCGGCGGAGGGCGGAATTCCCTGTTCGGAATGGACTTCGCCTACTCGACCTCCAAGTTCCGCGGCGACAAGAATCTCTGGCTGGCCGCTTGGATGGCTTACAATTGGAACGATCTAAAGGATGGACGCCACCACGGCTTCGGATTCCGGGCCAACTATCCGAACGACCTCTGGGACATCCAGACGACCTACGCCTATTACGGGGAAGCCATGGATCCGGGGATGGGCTACATGATGCGGCGCGGCATCCAGACGTTCTTCGCCCGGGTCGGATATCAGCCGCGGCCGGGCGCGGGTTTTCTCGATGGACTCATCCGGCAGCTCTTCTTCGAGGCCAGCGGCGATTTCTATTGGGACTTGGCCGGGAGGCTTGAAACAAGCGAGCTGCAGGCGTCTCCTCTCAGCTTGAGGACGGAAAGCGGCGAACAGGTCGGTTTCTCGATCAACCTTAATCGCGACATCCTCCCCTACGACTTCGAGGTCGCCCGGGGCGTCGTCCTGCCGTCCGGATCCTATGATTTTACGAGCGCCCGCCTCGAGCTCAGCACGGCCAGCCACCGGCCGGTCGTCCTCGACCTGAATACCGGCTTCGGGGAATTCTATTCGGGGCATTACAACGATACCCAAATCGGCTTGACCTTCAAGCACCGCGGCTACCTGAGCCTGTCCTTGGATGCCAACCTCGTCCGGGGTCGGCTCCCCCAGGGCCGTTTCAGCGAGAACGTCTATCAGGCTAAGGCCGATTTTTTCCTCTCCCCGGACATCGGCTTCATGAACTATATCCAGTACGACGATATCTCGCGTGAACTGGGCTGGAGCGCCCGGCTGCGCTGGCAGATCTCCCCCGGGAACGTGATCTACGTCGTCTACAACAAGAACTGGGAACGGCGTTGGAACCCGACCAGCCGGTTCATCCCGCTGGAGGAGCGGGGCGTCCTCAAGATATCGCTTTCAATCTGGCCTTGAGCTCGGGACGAGCCGGATCTATTCATTTGACCGGATCCGGCGATCTCCTTAGAATAGAACCTTCCTGCATGATGAATGAACGGACGACGCATTCGACGACGCGTTTCCCCTTAAATCCGGCCCGAGGAGGTTGAGCTTGGACCTGCAAAAACTCGTCGACCTCGTCAACAGCTATGTCTGGAGCATCCCCTTGGTTGTGCTCTGCCTGGGTGCGGGCATCTATTTCTCAATCCGAACCCGATTTCTCCAAGTCCGGCTGATCAAGGATATGGTCAAACAACTCTGGGTCGGCACCTCCTCCAAGTCGGGAGTGTCCTCGTTCCAGGGGTTCGCCATGGCCTTGGGGGGCCGGGTCGGGACGGGCAACATCGCCGGCGTCGCAACGGCCATCGGCGTCGGCGGGCCGGGCGCCCTGTTCTGGATGTGGATGATCGCCTTCCTGGGCGCCGGCTCCGCCTACGTCGAATCGGCCCTGGCCCAGGTCTGGAAGGAGGAGATCGGCGGCGTTTACCGCGGCGGGCCCTCTTATTACATTGAAAAAGGGCTGGGCCAAAAATGGTATGCCGTCATCTTCGCCGTTATCACCATTATCTCCTGCGGCATTCTCCTTCCCGGCATCCAAGCCAACAGCATCGCCGTCGCTTTCCAGAATGTTTATCCTCGTTTGACACCGACGATCTCGGGCATCGCCGTGACCGCCTTGCTGGGGCTGATCATCTTCGGCGGCGTCAAGCGCATCGGCAAGGCCGCCGAGCTGATGGTCCCCTTCATGGCCATCGGCTATGTCCTAATGGCGATCATCATCATCATTCTCGACATCAAACGCCTGCCCTCCATCCTGGCGCTTATTTTCAGTTCGGCGGTCGGTAAGAACGCCATGTTCGGCGGTATCGTCGGCTCGGCCATTATCTGGGGAGTCAAGCGGGGCATCTTCTCCAACGAGGCCGGCCAGGGGACGGGGCCTCAGGCGGCGGCCGCCGCGGAAGTCCGCCATCCCGCGCAGCAGGGGCTGGTCCAGGCCTTTTCGGTCTATGTGGATACCCTGTTCGTCTGCAGCGCCACCGGCTTCATGATCCTGATGACCGGGACCTACAACGTCGCCGACGGCAAGGGGGGCTTCCTGGTCAACAACCTGCCCGGCATCGAAGCCAGCCCTGTGTGGACGCAGCGGCGGAATCGATACGTTGATCCAAGGATTCGGCGGCCATTTCGTCGCTATCGCCCTCTTCCTTTTCGCCTTCACGACGCTGATGGCCTACGCCTTCTACACGGAGTCCAACGTCGCCTACCTGTTCCAGAAGAAAAGCCGCCTCGCCATCCAACTGGCTAGGGTCTTCCTGCTGGCTATGACGTTCTATGGCGCCATCCGTACGATCCGGCTGGCCTGGGGGCTGGGCGACATCGGCGTCGGCCTGATGGCCTGGCTGAATGTCATCGCTATCCTCCTACTGACCAAGGCCGGGCTCGCCACCTTGAAGGACTACGAAGCCCAGAAGCGGGGCGGCCGGCCTCTGTCTTTCGACCCGGCCAAGCTGGGTATTCATGACGCCGGCCTCTGGGATGTTATCCGGCGGCGCAACCGCTCCGAGGACGACTGAAGACATTAAGGATTTATTGACGGCGCCGCCCGCGCGGTTCCATAATAGGGCATCATGATCCGGCTCTTCGACACGCTGCGGGGCGAGGTCGTCCCCTTCGAGCCCCTGCTGCCGGGCGAGGTCCGGCTCTACACCTGCGGCCCGACCGTCTACAACACCGCCCACATCGGGAACTACCGGGCCTATGTTTTCGAGGATCTCCTCAAGCGCTTCCTTGGCTTCTTGGGGTTCCGGGTCCAGCACGTCATGAACATTACCGACGTCGACGACAAGATCATCCGCGACGCCGGCGCCCGGGGCGTCTCCATCGGCGAATTCACGGACCCCTATATCAAATCCTTCTTCGCGGGGATCAAGACCCTCCGGATCGCGCCCGCCGACCGCTATCCTCTCGCGACCGAACACATCCCCGAGATGGCCCGGATCATCAAGGGACTTCTCGACAAGGGATTCGCCTACCGCAAGGACGGCTCGATCTATTTCAGCATCGCCAAGTTCCCCGGCTACGGGAAGCTGTCCAAGATCAAGCGCGAGGAGCTCCAGACGACCTCCCGGATCGGGGCTCGGATCGAAGCCGATGAATATGAAAAAGAGAACGCCCAGGACTTCGCCCTCTGGAAGGCCCCCAAGCCGGGCGAGCCGTCCTGGGAGACCGAGATCGGGCCGGGCCGGCCCGGCTGGCACATCGAGTGCTCGGCCATGAGCTCGAAGTACCTGGGCGAGACGTTCGACATCCACTGCGGCGGCGTCGACAACATCTTCCCCCATCACGAAAACGAAATCGCCCAGTCCGAGGCGTTCACGGGGAAGCCCTTCGTCCGCTACTGGCTTCACTGCCACCACCTCATCGTGGACGGCGAGAAGATGGCCAAATCCAAGGGGAATCAGTATACGCTGGACGACCTTCTCGGGCGGGGAATCCCGGCCGCGGCCGTCCGCTTCCTGCTCATCGGGACCCATTACCGAAAAGTCCTCAACTTCACGTTTGAGGCGGCCGACCAGGCCAAGGCCGCGGTCCAGCGCGTCCTGGATTTCGCCTACGAGCTCGACCACCGCTCATTCCCCGAGGCCGGGAGCGGGGACATCCCGCGTTTTGTCGCCGAAGCCGACCGGAAGTTCAGGGACGGACTGTCCGACGACCTCAATATCGCGACCGGTTTGACCGCGCTGTTCGAGCTCATCCGAGAGGCGAACAGCCTGATCGCCCGGGACAAGGTCGGCCGGGCGGAGGCCGATCTTCTCCGGGCCGGCCTACGCTCCTTCGACCGGGTCCTGGCCCTGATGCCCGAAACCAAGGACGAGCCGCTCTCCGCCGAGATCGCAGCCCTGGTCGAAGAACGCGAGCGGGCGCGCCGAGCCCGGGACTTCAAGCGGGCCGACGAGATCCGCTCCGAGCTCCTCGGCCGCGGCGTCGTCCTGGAGGATACGCGAGACGGAGTCCGCTGGAAAATCGTCAAGCTTTGAGAGAGATGACGGAGCTTCCATGGCCAACGAGTCCGGCCGAGACGGAACGAAGCGGCTCTCCCCCCATGCCTTGGGCAAGCTCGGCGAGAAGGCGGCCATCGCTTATCTGCGCGGCAAGCGCTTCCGGATCGTCGAAACGGGCTATCGCTTCCAGCGGGGCGAAATCGATATCGTCGCCTATGACGGAGCCGTCCTCGTTTTCGTCGAGGTCAAGGCCCGGATGAGCCGAGCCTTCGGCTTTCCCGAGGAAGCGGTGACCGCCGCCAAACAGCGGCAGCTGCGGCGGATCGCCCAGGCCTATCTCGTCCGCCATCGGATCAAGGGCGTCCCCTGCCGGTTCGACGTCGTAGTCGTCGACGGCGCTGTCGCAATCGACGACTGCGGCGAGGACGCAGCGCGCCCCGCCCTGCGCCATATCGTGAACGCGTTTTGAGGTCGGATTAAATCCCAAGGGAAAGGAATGATCAACCCATGAGAGGACACGTTCGGACTATCGCGATCCTTGGCTTGTGCATCTTAGCTGTCACCCTGGCCCGCGGCCAGAACATCCCCAAGCCCGAGGAGGTTCTCGGCTTCAAGGTAGGCGAGGACTACCACCTGGCGAACTACGACCAAGCCGTCGCCTACTGGAAGGCCGTCGCCGCCCGCTCGGACCGTATCAAGCTCTTCGAGGCCGGCAAGACCTCGATGGGCCTGGACATGATTTACGCGGTCATCTCGGCGCCCGAGAACCTGGCCGCCCTGGACCATTTCAAAGGTATCATGCGGCAGCTATCCCTGGTCGAAGGGCTTGACCGGGCGGCGGCCGAAAAACTGGCCGCCGAGGGCAAGGCCGTCGTTTACATCGACGGCGGCCTTCACGCCGACGAGTGCGCCCCCGCTCAGCACAATATCCAGCTGACCTACGACCTCGTCGCCGGGACCGACCCGACGACCCTCCGCATCCTCAAGGACGTCATCCTGGTCCTCGTCTACGCCAACCCGGACGGGATGAATATGCTGGCCGAATGGTACGCGTCGAATTTAGGAACGCCCTATGAGGTGGCCCGGATGCCCCGCCTCTACCACAAATACGCGGGCCATGACAACAACCGCGACTCCTACATTGCCAACCTGGTCGAAACCCAGAACCTGGCGCGCCTCGTCGACAAGGACTGGGCGCCCGTCATCCTCTACAACCATCATCAGACGGCCCCTTTTCCGGCCCGGATCTGGACGCCGCCTAACTCGGAGCCGACCAACCCCAATGTCCATCCCCTCATCGTCCGCTGGCAAAACCTGATCGGTTCGGCCATGGGGGCCGCTTTCGACGGCGAGGGCAAGGAAGGAGCCATCTCCCGGATCGTCTTCGACACCTGGTATCCCGGCTATATGACCCAGGTCCATGATTCCCACAACATCATTTCGATCTTGACCGAGACCGCCCTCTACGAGTACGCGACGCCCCATTTCTACACGGTCGAGGATTATCCCAAAGAATACCGGGACCTGACCATGTCGGCCTTCTACCCCAACCCCTGGAAGGGCGGCTGGTGGAGGCTCAAGGACGCCGTCGATTACTGCCTGACGGCCTCAAAATCCGTCCTGGACACGGCCTCCAAATACAGGTCCGAGCTGCTCTTCAACAAATACAAGATGGGATCGGACGTCATCGACAGATTCCGGAAAGAGCCCCCCTACGCCTGGATCATTCCCCAGGACCAGCTGGACCCGGGGGCGATGGCGCTGCTTCTCAATCGGATGATCCTGCTCGGCATCGACGTCTATAAGAGCCGCGAGGGCTTCGTCTCGGACGGCATCAGCTACCCCGCCGGGACCACGATCGTCCCGATGGACCAGCCGTTCGGGCTGTTCTTCAAGAACGTCTTCGAGGAGCAGAAATATCCCGATCTGCGGAAGTATCCCGACCTCTGGCAGGGCATCGTCTCCACGAGAAAATTCGAAGGGGCGCCGTTTGAATCCTACGACATGATGGGCTGGACTCTCCCCTACCAATTCGGGGTCAAGGCCGTTCCCGCCAGCACGCCGGTCGACGCCGCCAAGGACAAACAGGACGAGATTAAGCCGGCTCCCGGCGGCATCCTCGGTTCGGGCCGGCGGGCCTACGCCATCGGCCACGAGCGGAACGCCTCCTTCATCGCGGCCGCCCGGATCTTCCAGGCCGGAGGGGAGGTCCGCTGGGCCAAGAAGCCGTTCAAGGCCCAAGGACGGGATTTCCCCGAGGGGACCTGGATCGCCTCGGGCGCCAAGCTGTCTCCGCCTTTCATGGAGAAACTGGCCCGCGACCTGGCCCTCCCGATCACTGGTCTCGGCGAGCCGCCCTCCGTCGAAACCTGGACCCTCAAGAAGCCCAGAGCGGCGCTCTATGAGTCCTGGGTCGCCTCCGAAGACATGGGCTGGACGAAATACATCCTGGACCAGTTCGAGATCCCCTACGTCTCCATCCATGATGCCGACGTCAAGGCCGGAAACCTGAACGCCAACCACGACGTCATCATCATCCCCGACATGTGGAGTCCGGAATTCCTGCTGGACGGGTTCGCCAAGGGGACGATGCCCCCTCAGTATGTCGGCGGGCTGACCGTGAACGGGGTTCGGAACCTGAAGCTCTTCGCCGACCAGGGCGGGACGCTCGTTTTTCTCAATTCCATGTGCAAGTTCGCGCTTGCTCAGTTCGGCCTGTCGGCCCGGAACGTCCTGGACGGCGTCAAGCGCGATGACTTTGTCTGCAGCGGATCCATCCTGAGGGCCGAGTTCGATGCGACCCAACCCCTCGCCTACGGAATGCCCAAGGAAGGGGCCGTCGTCTTCTCGGAGAGCTGCGCTTTCGAGATCCTGCCGGCTTTCGACGCCAAGAAGGAGCCGAAAAGCGCCGCCCGGTTCGCCACGGACAATCTCCTGATGAGCGGCTGGATTCACGGCGAGAGGCTGATCGCCCGAAAGTCGGCCGTCCTCGATGTTCCCTTCGGCAAAGGCCGGGTTGTCCTGCTCGGGATTCCCGTCCAGTTCAGGGCCCAGCCCTACGGGACTTTTAAGCTGCTGTTCAACAGTTTGTTCGAGGCGGCCGCCCAGTAACGCAACTCGCCGCCAAAATGAGGATGTCCTAAGCCGCCCCGATAACTTGAGACTGGTCCTTCGACTCCCGGAGAAGGGTCCGGACGGTTTTCCCCAGGACGGGATGGACGGCCCGCGGGGCGATTTCCGCAAGCGGGACGAGGACGAAATTACGATCGGCCAGCCTGGGATGAGGGATGATGAGCCGCCCGGTCCGGACGATCCGGCGTCCGGCCAGGAGGATGTCGAGGTCGATCAGGCGCGGGCTCTTGTCGCGTTCCCGCGGCCTTTTCATCTCGCGCTCGATCGCCTGGAGGATTTCGAGAAAACGGGGCGGCGGCAGACGGGATTCGGCCACAAGGGCCATGTTGATGAACCAGGGCTGGTCGAGGACGCCGACCGGCTGGGTCCTGTAGAGGGAGGAGACCTTGAGGACGCGGGCGCCCCGCGCCTTTAGAAGGCGGACGGCTTCGGCCAGATTCCTTCGCTTGTTTCCGAGGTTGGAGCCGAGGCCGAGGATATATCTCATTTTTCTTACTTGAGGAGCCCGTAGGCTTTGAACACGCGCAGCACGGCCAGCGTCGTCCAGAGGTGGTCTTCGGCCGTTCCCCGAGTCCGGGTCGACTCCCAATAGCCCTCGGGGCGCTGCTGGCGCAGAAGCCAGCCCAGCCCTTTCCGGATGTTGACCCGATCTGCCTTGAACCCGATCCGGGATAGGGTGTCCAAGTTGCTGAGAAGTCCGGCCGACCAGAAGGGATAGCTGATCTCGAGCCAGGAGCTCTTGGCGAGAGGATCGGGCGAAACGTCGGGTTTCAGAAGGCGTACCTGAAGCCACTCGCCGAGGCGTTGAGCTTCTTTTTGCCCGCTACGGGACGGAGAGACGCTCAGGGCGCGGAGGGTCATCCCGGCCCAGAAAAGCGTCTTATCCCCTGTCGGCCCGATCGGCTTTTTGGCATCGAGTCGGTTGCGTGACGCCAGCCATTCGCCTTTCCCCCGTCCTTGACGGAGCAGCCAGCGAAAGCCTTTTTCGACCCTCGCGTCTCCGTCGAATCCGAACCGGCACAGGATCTCGAGGTTCAAGGCATGGAAGGTCAAGGGGTAATCCTCGTTTGTCCCGGCTCGGAAGCAGCCGTCCCGGGATTGAGTGCCTAACAGGAAATGGACGGCGTTCCGAAGGCCGGCCGTTTCGGCATCGCAGGCGAAATCATAAAGCCGGCAGACGTTCTGGAGGGTCAGGACCTCGGGCGAGGTGGGCGGGCCCGATGCCCGGACGGATGGCCCCGAGGCCCTCTTTTCCCTCCACGAGCCGTCCGGGAGTTGTTCCTCCAGGATGCGAATCCTGGCTCCGTATTTCTCCAGGTTCTTGAGTTCGCGGTCGGCTGGGACGCAGAGGATGTCTTTCTTGAGCCAGTACAGGATGGGGAGATGGCCCCTGGCCAGCAGATACTCGACCGCTTTTTCAAGACTCATCAGGCGACCGGGTTCGAACCCCGTTCATCCCTTCTTTTTTCAATATTTTACGACGTCGCGGCCGGGACTGTCAACCGAAGGGATTTAGTTGCCGATCCGATGTCCCCGGCCGTTGAGCCTCGTCCTCTGTAGGTCCTTGATGTTCATGACCCATTTGTTATACTGGAACGCCCGGTCTTTTTGAATTCTCTGGGTGCCGCTGGTATGATAGTTCGGAAAGCGAGTGATTGGGATGAAACGCAAAGATGCTTGGCTCTGGATTCTGTCGGCGATCCTGGTTGGAGCTTCGCTCACAACCTATCTCGTCCATTATCTCATCTTCCGTGACCTCCGCCACATCGTTTTTTACACGCTCATGGACATCGGCTTTCTATTCCTGAACGTCCTCCTCGTCGTTCTTCTCCTCGAGCGGCTCCTGGCCCAGCGCGAGAAGCGGTCCAAACTCGACAAGCTCAACATGGTGATCGGGGCCTTTTTCAGCGAAGTCGGACTGGAACTTCTGAAGAGGTCCTTGACCTTCGCCGCCAACGCCGCCGAGCTTGAAGGCCGAGTCCGGATCGTCCCCCCGTGGGGACGGAAGGATTTCTCCCGAGCGGCCGAGGCGGCCCGGACTTTTGCCTACGAGATCATTCCCGACCGGGGGAAGCTGGCCGACCTCGGCGGATTCCTATCCGCTAAACGGGACTTCCTGGTCGGCCTCCTCGAGAATCCCAGCCTCCTCGAGCATGAGTCGTTCACGGACCTTCTTTGGGCCGTTTTTCATCTGGCCGAGGAACTCTCCTTCCGTAACACCTTGTTCGGGGAACTCCCCGAGAGCGACCTCCAGCATCTGGGCGGGGACTTGAAGAGGGCTTATTCCCAGATGACGGCCATCTGGATAGATCATGTCCGCCATTTGAAGGAGAGCTACCCGTTCCTGTTTTCGCTTGCCGCCCGGATCAACCCCCTGAACCCGGACGCGTCCGTCATCGTCCGCTGAGGGTCCGCCTGCCGCCCCCGACCCGACGAACCCTCAGCGGCCGATAGCGATTAGGCCGCGAGAGGCAGGCGGACCGTGAAGGCCGTCCCGCGGCCCGGTTGGCTTTCGACCTCGATCGTCCCCCCGTGGCGGAGGACGATGTGCTTGACGATGGCCAGGCCCAAGCCCGTCCCGCCTAACCTCTTGTCCCTCGCTTTGTCGACGACGTAGAACCGCTCGAAGATGTGAGGCAGATGCTCCTCGGGAATTCCGATCCCGGAGTCCCGGACTTCGACGGCGAGGAAGCGTCCTTCCCGGCGGACCGCGACGGCGACCCGGCCTTTGTCCGTGAACTTGAGGGCATTGTCGATTAGGTTTTGAAAAAGCTGCTCGAGCCGGAACGAGTCGGCCGGGATCTCGGGAAGACCCTCCTCGGCGTGGAGGTCGAGGGCGATCCCCTTGTCCCGAGCCCGAGGCTGAAAGTCGTTCAGGACCCGGGCGAGGAGGCCGCGCATGGCGACGGGCTCCCTCTCGAGGGCCGTCCCTTTTTCCTCGAGTCCGGAGAGGACAATGAGATCTTGAACGATGGCGATGAGCCGGTCCGTGTTTTTCCGGATGATCCCGACGGCGCGGCGGCTGGTTTCATCGTTCCCGGGATTCAGGCCTTCGGCGAAGCCCTTGATGGATGTTAGCGGGGTCCGCAGTTCGTGGGAAACATTGGTGATGAAATCCTTCTTGATTCTTTCCAGGTTACGGACCTCGCTCAGGTCGAGAAAGGTCACGATTCTCCGCTCCCGGGCCGGCACCCAGACGACACTGGCCAGAAAACTCTTGTCGTTGACGAGGATCTCTTCCAGCGCGGGCTTTTTGGTCCCTTTGACCAGGGCCACCAACTCCTGGAATCCCGGATGGCGGACAACCTCCCAGAAGTACTTGCCGATAACGTCTTCCATCCGGCACAAGGATTGGCAGCTCCGATTGGCCATAAGAATCCGGTCATCGGGACCGATGACCATGAGACCTTCCCGAATCGAGCCGATAATTTGGCCCAGCTCTTCTTTCTGGGCTTCCAACTCGGCGAAGAGCGTCTTGAGACGGAGGGTCATGGCATTGAAGCTCTCAGCCAAGTCTTTGAGCTCGTCCCGGTTCCTGACATAAACCTTCGCCTGGAAATCGCCGGCCGCGACTCGGTGCGAGGCCGCCGTCAAATCCCGGATAGGTTTGGAAACGTGCCTGGAAAAAACGAACGCTCCGCCCAGGAGGACCAGGATGGCGGCCGCCGCCAGCCTGAAAATCCGCCAGCGGAGGGCGGACAGCAGGCGGTCGATATCCTTGAGGAAGAGGCTGACCCGGAGGACGCCGGCAATCCGGACATCGTCCTTGAGGGGAACGCCGACATAGAGCATGGTCTCCTTCATGGTCGGACTCGGGCGGAGGGCGACGCCGGTCTCGCCGGACAAAGCCTGGAGAATCTCGGGACGGTAATGATGGGTTTCCATGGTCCGGGCGTCGGCCGTCGAATCGGCCAGGACACGGCCCTTGGCATCGACGACGGTGACCCGGACCTGACCTTCGGCGGATGCCCGGCGGATGAGGGCTTCGAGGTCCTGACTCCTCTCTTCCCCCAGCAAAGGTTGAACCTGAGGCGCCAGGACCCGAGCCAGACCTTCAAGGCGGGCCGCCTCACGGGCGATCCAGCGGGCCCGGATCGTCTGAAAGGAATAGACGAGAATCAGGCTCGACAGCCCGGCGACGACCACCAGGAAGGCCGCGAAGATTTTTAGGAAAAAAGATTTTCTCATTCTTCGAGTTTATACCCCACTCCCCTGATATTTTTGATCAAGGCCGCGGCCGGCCCCAGCTTGTCGCGAAGGTTCTTGATGTGGACGTCCACCGTCCGGTCCAGGACGATCTTGTCATGACCCCAGAGGGCATCCAGGATCTGGTCGCGGTTGAAGACGCGGCCCTTCTTTCCGGCCAGCAGCTCGAGGATCTTGAATTCGGTCGCCGTCAACTCGACAGGTTTCCCCTGGACGGTCGCCTCATGGCGGACGGGGTCGATGCCGAGAAGCCGGCCGACCTCGATCGCTCGCTTGGGCTCGGGCGTCTCGCGCCGGCGGAGATGGGCTTTGACGCGGGCGATGAGCTCCTTGACCGAAAAGGGCTTCGTGATATAGTCGTCGGCGCCCAGCTCGAGGCCCAGGACCCGGTCCGTTTCCTCCCCTTTGGCCGTCAGGATGATAATGGGGATGGCGGCCAGCCGCTCTTGGCGGCGCAGCCACTTGGTGATCTCGAAACCGTCCGTGCCGGGAAGCATCAGGTCCAGAATGATGAGGTCGGGGACGGTCCGCTCCAGGAAACGGAAAAAGGACTCGGGGGCCGTGAATCCTTGGACCTTGAACCCGGCCGATTCGAGGTGGAGCCGGACGAGCTCGACGATATCGGGCTCGTCGTCCAGGACGGCAATGATGCGCGGTTTCATGGCGACGTCTGTCTCCCTAATTATGTCTGGATAACGAAAAAAGTAAAGAGCTATAATTAAAGCTATGAAGACGATCTTGGCTCTAATCATATTCTCCTCATGGGGTTTGGGAGCCGTTCGGCTCCCGGACAAAGATATTATCAAGACGAACCTGGGCGATCTGGCCGTCCGCTATATCGGCCATGCCTCGCTCATCCTGGAGTTCCAAGGGAAGGTCATCCACGTCGACCCGGTCGGCCGCGAGGGCGACTACGCGACCCTGCCCAAGGCCGATCTCATCCTGGTCAGCCACGAGCACTCCGATCATTTCGATCCGGCGGCGATCGCCCTCATCGGCAAACCGGGAACGGATATCATCCTGACCGAAGCCTGCATCGAAAAGCTGGGCAAGGGGATCGTCCTCAAGAACGGGGACCGGACGACGGTCCAGGGGATTGAGGTCGAGGCCGTCCCCGCCTATAACATCGTCAGCATGAGGAGCCCCGGCGTCCCCTTCCATCCGCGCGGCCGCGGAAACGGCTACATCCTGACGCTGGCCGGGAGCCGGATCTATCTTGCCGGCGATACCGAGGCGACGCCCGAGCTGAAAGGCCTCAAGGACATCGCGGTCGCCTTCCTGCCGGTGATGACGCCCTACACGATGTCGGCGGAGATGGCCGCGGAGGCGGTTCGGGCCTTCCGGCCCCGCATCGTCTACCCCTATCACTCAAACGACGACACGCTGGCCAGGGTCGTCCCCCTTCTTAAGGCTATCCCGGGCGTCGAAGTCCGTCTGCCGAAAAGGTAGCGGCGGCCTCTCCCCCCCAGGGCCGGCCGGGCGGGGCATCGATCTAAGGGGTTTTACAGCCCCGCTCCTCGATGTGGTGCTTGATGGACTTCCCCTTGACGAGGTAGATGACATCTTCGCTGATGTTCGTGGCGTGGTCCGCGATCCGTTCCAGATGCCGGCCGATCAGGATGAGATCGACGGCCCGGGGAATGGTTGCCTGGTCCTCCATCATGTAGGTCAGGAGCTCGCGAAAGATCTGATGGTTGATCTGGTCGACTTCGTCGTCCCGCGCGCAAATGCGGCGGGCCAGATCGGCGTCGCGGTTGACGAAGGCGTTGATGGAGTCCACGACCATGGCCTGGGCCAGGCCGGCCATCCGGGGGATGTCGAGGAGGGGCTTAAGCTGGGGGACTTTGAGGAGTTCGTCCGTCCGCTCGGCGATGTTGACGGCCTGGTCGCCGATTCGCTCCAGCTCGCTCCCGATCTTCATGGCCGAGGTGATGAAGCGAAGGTCTCCGGCCATCGGCTGGCGGAGAGCCAACAGACGTAGACAGATCTCGTCGATCTCGATCTCGATGAGGTTCGTCTTCTCTTCCTGTTCAAAGACCTGGCGGATGAGGGCCTCGTCGCGCTCCTTGAGGGCCCTGACGGCCTTGGCGATCGAATCCTCTGCCAATCCGGCCATCCGGAGGAGCTTCTCCTTGAGATTTTTGAGTTCCTCGTCGAAGTGTCGTTCCATGGTGTCCTCTCCCGCCGTGCTCCGGCGCGGGGCCTCTCCCCATCATCCGAAGCGGCCCGTGATGTAGTCCTCGGTCAGCTTGTTGGCCGGATTCGTGAAGATCTTGTCGGTCCGGTCGAACTCGATAAGATCGCCCAGCATCATGAATGCGGTGAAGTCCGAAACGCGGGCGGCCTGCTGCATGTTGTGGGTCACGATGACCACTGTATAACTCATTTTCAGCTTCTGAATCAAGTCCTCGATCCGGGCCGTCGCGATCGGGTCGATGGCCGAGCACGGCTCGTCGAACAGGATGACCTCGGGCTCGACCGCCAGGGCCCGCGCGATGCACAGCCGCTGCTGTTGCCCTCCCGACAGGGCAAAAGCGTTCTCTTGGAGCCTGTCCTTGACCTCGTCCCAAAGGGCCGCCTCGCGCAGGCTCTTTTCGACGGTCTCCTCGATCCTCCGGGGGTTCCGAAGGCCGTTGATGCGCAGGCCATAGGCGACGTTGTCGAAGATGGACTTGGGGAAGGGATTCGGTTTCTGAAAGACCATCCCGACCCGGCGCCGAAGGTCGACGACGTCGACTTCGGGGACGTTGATATCTTCGCCGTCGAGGAGGATCCGGCCCTCGAGCCGGACGCCGGGGATGACGTCGTTCATCCGGTTCAGGGTCCGGATTAAAGTCGACTTTCCGCAGCCGGACGGCCCGATGACGGCCGTGACCCGGTTCGCGGGACAAGCGAGGTTGATCATCTTGAGGGCTTGCTTGGACCCGTAATAAAAGTTCAGGTCGCGGATTTCGATTTTGGCTTGTTCGGACATGGTCAGTCTCTTTTCTTGCGCCGGAAACGGTAACGCACGACGACGGCGGCCATGTTCATCCCCAGGACAAGAACGATCAAGACCAGGGCCGTCCCGTAGGCAAGCGGCCGGACGGCGTCGATGGCATGGTGCTGGGTCGACATGATGTAGAGATGATAAGGAAGAGCCATGAACTGGTCGGACAGGGATTTAGGGAGGTAGGGCAGGTAAAAGGCGGCTCCCGTGAACAGAATGGGCGCGGTCTCCCCGGCCGCCCGGGCGAGGCCCAGGACGGTCCCGGTCAGCATGCCGGGCACGGCATAGGGCAGGACGTTGGTCCGGACCGATTGCCATTTCGTAGCCCCCAGAGCCAGCGCGCCCTCCCGATAGGAATTGGGGACGGTCTTGAGGGCTTCCTCGCTGGCCGTGATCGTCCAGGGCAGCGTCATCAGGCCCAGGGTCAGCCCGGCCGAGAGGATCGAGGTCCCGAACCTCAGGATGTTGACGAAGAGGATGACGCCGAAGAGGCCGTAGACGATCGAGGGGACGCCGGCCAAGTTCCGGATGGACAGCCGGATGATCCGGGTCAGGCGCGTCTGTCGGGCGTACTCGTTGAGGTAGATCGCGGCGAACATCCCGAGCGGCACGGACAGCAGCGCCGTCACGATCGTCACCAGGAAGGTTCCCATGATGGCGGGGAAAATCCCGCCCTGGGTCATGCCCCGGCGCGGCGACTGGGTCAGGAATTCCCAGGAAATGGATCCGCCGCCCTTCTTTCCGATGTCGTAGAGGAAGAGAAGAAGGACCGCTAGGACGAAATAGAGGCAGCCGCGGAGAAGGAGAAACCCTAGCGTTTGAGCGAGCCGTTTCTTCTTCATTGCTCCCTCTCCTGGTACTTGTGGAGGATGAGGTCCGCGGCGAGGTTGACGAGGAAGGTCATCAGAAACAGGACGAGCCCGATCGCGAACAAGGCGTAGTAGTGGGTCGTGTAGTACGGGACCTCCCCGAGTTCGATGGCGATCCCGGCCGTCATGGTCCGGACCGAGCTCAGGAAGCCATGGGGGAACGACCGGGCGTTCCCGGTCGCCATCAGCACGGTCATGGTCTCTCCGATGGCCCGGCCCAGTCCGAGCATGAACGAGGCGATGATGCCGGACAGGGCCGCCGGGATCTTGACGCGGACCAACGTCTGCCAGCGCGAGCCGCCCAAGGCCAGCGAAGCCTCCGTGTAGGAACGCGGGACCGCGTTCAGGGAGTCCTCGGACAGGCTGATGATCGTCGGAAGGGCCATGATGGCTAACAGGAAGCTGCCGTTAAGGGCGTTGAGCCCATTGCCGAGCTTGAAGATCTTGGCGATCAGGGGGCCGAATAATACGATGCCCAGGAATCCGACGACGACCGAGGGGATTCCGGCCAGGATCTCGACGATGGGCTTGACGATCTCCCGGACCCGCCAGTGGGCGACATCGGAGAGATAGGCGGCAACCCCTAAGCCGACCGGGATGGCGAGGAACATCGCCCCGATCGTTACAAATAGGGTACTTGCCACCATCGACAGGATCCCGTATTCGGCCTTCTCCGGCGACGTCGGATCCCAGTGGGTCGAGGTCAGGAACTCGCCGATGCGGACCTCCTTGAAGGCGGGGAAGGCCGTCAGGACGAGCAGCGCGAAAATTCCGATGAGGACGAGGACGGCCATGATCCCATTGGCGAAAAAGAAGGCCTTGATGACCGATTCCTTGAGCCTGGACTTCCGGGTCCTCCTGCGGACGATGCGTGTGTTCATTGGCGCCTCTCCCCCACCCTTGTAACTCCCCCAACCCGAACGGAAGGACGGGCCGGGGGGCGGCCGCCCCCCGGCCCGTGGGGTTTGGGAGAGTTATTTGAAGTTCTTGTCGTTGGCGTCCTTGTGAGGAGCGCCGATCGTGTAAAAGCCTTCGCGCTCGACGACGGCCTGGCCCTCGGGGCCGGTCTCCCAGGCGATGAACTTGGCGACGTCGCCGGAGGGCTTCCCGTTCGTGGCCTCGAAAAGGGGCCGCGCGATCGGGTACTTGCCGGTGTCGATGGCGGCCTTGTCCAGGGGCGAGAAGGCCTCGTCGCCCTCGGCCTTGGAGATGGTCAGGACCTTGAGGCCCTTGCGGATCTTGCCGTCCTTGTCGTAGAGATAGCCGACGCCGACGTAGCCGATGCTGCCCTCGTCCTGGAGGACGCTCTCGATGATCTGGGCGTTGCCGTTCATCTCTTTCATATCGGTCGAGTAATTCTTGTTGCCCAGGACGTGCTCCTGCATGAAGACGTAGGTTCCGGAGTTGGATTGGCGACCGTAGAGGGAGACGGCCTTATCCGGCCCGCTGATGGATTTCCAGTTCTTGACCTCGCCCCGGTAGAGGGCGCCGACCTGCGCCATGCTCAGGGATTTCAGGGAGTTCTTTTCGTTGACGATGATGCTCAGGCCGTCGACGGCGATCACGAAGAACCGGGGGCTCACGCCCTTCTCCCAGGCCTGATCGATCTCTTTCGGCTTCCACTCGCGGGAGTGGGTGGCGATGTCGCAGGTCTGGTTGATGAGGCCGGTGATCCCGGTGCCGGAGCCGCCGCCCAGGACGGCGATGGCCGTCCCCGGGTTCTGGGCCATGAATTCTTCGGCCAGGATCTGGACCAGGTTGACCATGGTGTCGGATCCTTTGACCTGGATCATCTTCTTGGCCGGGGCGCCCAGGAGGAGCGCGCCGAGAAGGGCCAGGCCGGCGATCAGAAGCATTGCTTTTTTCATTTGGATGTCTCCTTGTCTGCCTTGTTGATTCTAAGCCGCCGACTCAGAACGACATGAAGAAGGTCATGTTGAAGATGACGTCGTTCTTCTTCGCCGAGTCCTGGTAGCTCTGGATCCAGATGTTGGGCTGGAACTTGATGCTCGAATGCCAGGGCGCCCAGTCCAGGCCGGCGATAACCAGGCTCGTCTGGTCCTTGTCGACCTTGGAATTCGGCTCGTAGGAGTCGTAACGGGCGAACAGGTTCAGCTTGTCGGGCGTGATGGCATAGCGCCCGAACACGGAATAGCCCGAAACGTCATAGCGGTCGGTTCCGACCAGGTAGAGGTCGTTCCGGTAGACGAAGTATTCGGCGCCGATGACCAGGTTCTTGACCATCTCGAAGTAGCCGTCGAGCTTGTAGGTCAGGGCGTCCTTATCCTTATCTTGTTTTTCGGTGTCCAGGTAGCCGTAGATCGAGAGGCCGGCCACGGGAACGAGCTGGGCCTGGAACGACAGCTTTTTCCATTTGTCGGTTTCGGCGTGGCCATACCCTGCGCCGTTGCTGACCATGAAGCCGTAGCGGAGGTACTTGATCAGGGAGCCGGTCAGGCTGGCGCCGATCTCGGCCGAGCTCGCGTCGATTTCGACGCCCGTGATGTCCTTGTAGCCGTCCACCAGCGTTTTGGCGACGCTCCGGTAACCCCAGCGATCCTCGGCCGCTTTGAAGGTCAGGGTCTCGGTCATGCCGACCCTCAACACGGACCGGGGGATCAGGTTGGCGTACTCGAAATAGAGGTGCTTGATGAAGGGGCGGAGCTTGTCGTCCTTCTTCGTTTTAAAAGCGGAATCGACCGAGGTCAGGTTGGCCGTGTTGTCGGCGTCTAAGCGGAAGCGGAACTTGAGGTTGTCGTTGATCTTGTTTTCGTAGGTGAAATAGGCCCGGCGGAAAGCGAAGAAGTCGTTCTTGAAGCTCGGCGTGTTGGGCGGCGCGGTCGTCTTGGGGCCGTTGTCGGACAGGAAGTGGGTCCAGTCGAAGTAGATCGTGGTCCCGAAAGTCTGCTGGGCGTGAAGCCCGCTGCCTAATCCAGCCAGTAATCCGGCCAGGACTAAGGCGGTTCGGATAGATTTCCGAATGTTCATGCAATCTCCTTTCATGGAATATTTCAAGGGCATGATAGGAGATCTCCGTTAAGAATTGATGAAGGCCGTATGAAGAAAAAATTAAATTTAAATTCCTGGCCCTCATTGACAAAATGAAGAGTCAGACCCTACAATTCACTCTCCGATGACAAACGGCGATGATCAATCCAGGGACGTCCCCCCTTCTGTCCTTGATCCAGGCGACGCCGAATCCGCCCCTCCGGACGGCCCCGAATCGCCCCTGGTCATCGAAAAGCCCGACCACCCGATCTCGCGCCGGGAGGTCGACCCGGACGCCCTGGGGATCATCCGGCGCCTCCATCGCTTCGGCTTTCGTGCTTATCTGACGGGGGGGGCGGTCCGGGATCTCATGCTGGGGAGGGTCCCCAAGGATTTCGACATCGTCACCGACGCCCGGCCGGGACAGATCCGCAAGAGGTTTGCCAACTGTTTCATCATCGGCCGCCGTTTCCGGCTGGCCCACGTCCGTTTCCCGGAGGGGAAGATTATCGAAGTGGCGACTTTCCGGCGCATCCCCGACCGGGGCGAGGAGATCTCGCCCGACGCGCCGATCGACCCGAAACTGATCTACGGGACGCCCCGCGAGGACGCCTTCCGGCGCGACATCACGATCAACGCCCTGTTTTACGACCCGGACGACGATGTCGTCATCGATTTCGTGGGGGGAGTCGAGGACTTGACCCGCCGCGTCGTCCGAGTCATTGGGAATCCGGCCGAGCGTTTCGCCGAGGATCCCGTCCGGGTCTGGCGGGTTCTGCGCCACGCGGGCCGTCTCGGGTTCACGGTCGACGAGGCGACCGAACGGGAGATCCCCGCTCAGCGCGAGCTTTTAGCCGCGTGCTCGGGAGCGCGTTTATATGAGGAGCTCAACAAAGATCTGGCCTATGAAACGCGGCCCGTCTTCGCAGCGCTGCGAACCCGCGGGCTGCTCGGGATCATCCTGGGCAAGGCCGGCGAGGATTACGAATCCAACCCCGCTCTGTACGCCCGGCTCGATCGACTCCTCGACGTCGAGGATAGGTCCCGGCGGGCGGGACTGAAGCTCGCGGCCGAAGAGATGTACTCGCTCATTTTTTGGCCATGGGTCGAGCCGCTCTTCGGAGCCGAGCCGGGGGACATCCACAACATCCTTTATGAAACCTTTGACCGGGCCGGGATGAAAGCGACCCTGCCCCGGAAACTCAAAGCCGACTTCATCCAGATTTTGTTGATTCTGGGAGCGATGGGCCGCGCCCTGCGGACAGGCCGGATGCGCTGGTCCCTGGCCAAGCGCAGTCATTTTGGACAGGCCGGCCGCCTCTGTTTTCTGATCAGGACGGGACGCCCGGCCGGGCCGGGAGAGGGCTTCGAGATTCTTCTGCGGGAATCCGTCCCGTCCGGCCCGGAATCGGAGCGGAGCAGGCGAAAACGGCATCGCCGGGGGCGACGGGGGAGAAGGCCGGACGGCGGAGGAACGGCCCCGTCATCTTTGACCTGATAGAGGCGGGAATAAAAATGGCTCCTCGGGCAGGACTCGAACCTGCAACCTAGTGGTTACAAGGCCCCCAAAATTTCTTCTGGGCTTGGACTATCTCTTCACCCGCCTCGCATTATCGAGGGGAGGGTGTCGGGCGCTTCCCCCAGGTCATACCCGGAGTACGAGCCTAGGCTCTAGTCTCTGCACCTTCCCCGTCCCGAACTTTGTTCGGGACGGGGCTTGGCTCAGGATTACCTTTCTCCGCTCCCGGCGGAGGGAAGGCTTCCCTGAATTCACCCGATTTTTCAACCACGATTTCTCGTGGAAGCTGCAAGATGATTACAGCCACCCGCTCTGCCGATTGAGCTACCGAGGAGCAGGCGCTGCAGACTATAGCATGGAGATTTTAAAAAAGCAATAAGGCTCAGGAAGAGGATTCACTCAGCGAGCGCATCCCCGCTAAAACCGGTAGCTGGCCTGCTTGGCGATCTTGCGGTAGTCCTCGGCGTCGATGCGGACGATCTTGCACATCTCGTAGATCCTGGAGTGGAGCCGGACGCCGATCCGGTCGATCAGCGTCTCTTCCCCTTTTTTATAAAACGCGTCGCGCCGGTCGTCGTCCTCCTCCTCGGCAGTGTCCGGGTAATTCGACGTGAAGATCGTCAACTTCTTGGCGTTGTAGCGCTGGTTGATGATGTAGAAAACGGTCTCCTCGACCCAGGCCGTCGTCCGCTTGGCGCCGAGCTCGTCCAGGACGAGGACCTTGGTTTCGAAGACCGGGGCCAGGACGTCGGATTCGTTCAAGGCCGAGTCCGGGCTGAAGGTGCTCTGGATGTCGCGAATAATCTCACGGAAGTCATAGAACAGACAGGGAACCGATTTCGTCTCAACGAGCTCGCGGAGGATGGCGACGCCCAGGTGGGTCTTCCCCACCCCGCAGGGTCCGAGAAAGACGAGTCCGACCTCCTGGACGGGGTAGTTCTTGACGAATTTTTCCGAGATCTTCTTGGCGTTGCGGAGGGAATCGTTCCGGCCGTCGAAATTGGCCAGGGAACAATTCTGGTAGCGGCGCGGAATCCGGGCTTGTTCGATGAGGACCCGCCCTCGGCGCTCGGTCTGGCAGGTGCAGCGGCGGGCTCGGACGGCGCCCCCGGACTCCTCCAGGACCCAGCGGTTACCCTGGCAAACGGGACAGATCGTTTCGGGCGTCAATTGAGGTACCCTCTGAGCTGCTGGAGTTTGTTCGACTGGGCCAGCTTCCGCTTGGCCTTCTGCTCGATCTGGCGGACCCGCTCCCGGGTCACGCTGAGAATCTTGCCGATCTCCTGCAGCGTCCGCGGCCTGTCATCGTCCAGGCCGAACCGTAATTTTAGCACAAGTGCCTCTTTATCATCCAGCCCGGCCAGGAGTTCCCGGATCTGGCTCTGGATCGAGGAATGGATGACCTGGTCCTCGACGGAGGGCCGTTCCTGATCGCTGATCTTTTCCTCGACCTCGAGGTCGTCCTCGCCGTAGCGATCGCTCAAGGAGATGTTCCGCTCGGACAGGAGCTCGAGGTCCTCGATCTCCTCGGCCGAGATTCCCATGCTTTTAGCGATCTCTTCCCGCTCCGGCTCGCGGCCCAGCTCGGCCTTGAGCTTCTCCTTCTTTCGCTTCATGAGCGAGATCTGGTCCGAGAGCTTCTGGGGGATGTTGTAGATCCGGGAGGAATGGGTCAGGGCGTGGATGATGGACTGGCGGATCCACCAGACGGCATAGGAGATGAACCGGACCCCCCGCTTGGGGTCGAAGCGCCGGGCGGCCTCGATCAGCCCGACGTTGCCCTCGTTGATGAGGTCCAGGAAGCTGATTCCCATCCCCCGGTACCGCTTGACGATCGAGACGACGAAGCGGAGGTTGCACTCGACGAGCATCCGGAGGGCGTCCTTGTCGCCCTTCAGGATCTGCTCCCCCAGCGCCTTCTCCTGTTCCTCGCTGAAGAGGGAAAATTTGGCGATCTGGTCCAAGTAGAGCTGCAGGTTTCGGGAATCGAGAAAGTCCTGATAATCCACGGATCGCCTCCGGCCTCCCCGTTCAGGAACCCTCGGGCTCCCCGGACTTGACGATGCCGGTCGCCGAAACCTTGACCAGGCTCCTGCGCCGGTTCTCGAACTCGTCCTCCCGTCCGGCGAAGTATACAGTCTGGATATACTCTAAAAACTCCGAGACCTGAATCTCCATTTGCCTCATCCGTTCCCTCATGTTGAGGATGACCTCGACGCCGGCCAGGTTGACGCCGAGCTCGCGGATGAGGTTGAGAATGACCTCGAGTTGTTTGAGGTCCTCCTCCGTGTAGAGACGCGTGTTGCCCTCGCTCCGCGAGGGACGGAGGAGTCCCTCCCGCTCGTAGAGGCGCAGCGTTTGAGGATGGATGTTAAAGCGAAGAGCGACGCTCGAGATATGATAATAGGGTTGGCTAGCCTGGTTTTCTTCGCTACGGCTCCTCGTCGACTTGCGCTTCCTCATCTCAGTCGCCTCCTCCCGGGAATTCCCTCGGATTGGGCCCCGAGATCTTCGCGAGCTCCTTCATGAGCTCCCGGACCCGCTGGTCCGCGAACGGGGGCGGGACGATCGTGACCTCGACGACCTGGTCGCCGACGGCTTTCCGGCCGGGAACGGGCGCGCCTTTGTCCTTGAGACGAAAGCGCTGCCCGGATTTCGTCCCGGGCGGAATCCGGATCATCGTCCGGCCGTAAAGGGTCGGGACGTCGATCTTCCCTCCCAACGTCGCCTCGGGGACCGTGATCGGGATCTTGGCGGTGATGTTCGGTCCCTCGCGCCGGAACAGAGGATGGGGATTGACCTCGATCTGGATGTAGAGGTCGCCGGCCGGCCCGCCCAGCCGGTCCTCGTGCCCCTTGCCCGCGATCCGGACCTTGGATCCCGAATCGACGCCGGCCGGGATGCGGACGTTGATGAGCTCGGACCTGGCGACCAGTCCGGCGCCCCGGCAGTCTCGGCAATCCTCGCCGGCCGTCTCGCCGCTCCCGCCGCAGTCAGGACAATTCGCCGAAAACTTCATGGCCCCGCGCTGGAAGTAGCTCCGGCCGCTCCCCCGGCAGGTCGGGCAGGCGCGCCGGCTTGCGTGCTGGACGGTGCCCCGGCCTCCGCAGGTCGCGCAGCGGACCATCCGGTTGAGCTTGATCCGGGTCTGGACGCCGTGGACGGCGTCCTCGAACCCGAGCTTCATCGTGTAAAGGAGGTCTTCCCCTCGTCCTTCCCGCTGAGGAGCGGCCTGGCCGGCCGAGCGTCCGAACAGGTTCTCGAAGAAGTCCCGGAAGGAGGTCGTCCCGAAGCCGGAGAAGTCGAAGCCCTCGAATCCGGAACTGTCGGGCCGTTCAGCTGCGGCGGGAGGACGATCCCCCACGAACCCGAACTGGTCGTACTGGGCTTTTTTCTTGGGATCGCTCAGGACCGAGTAGGCCTCCTGGATCTCTTTGAAGCGGGCCTCGGCGGTCTTGTCGCCGGGGTTGAGGTCGGGATGGTACTTGCGGGCCAGCCTCCGGTAGGCTTTCTTGATCTCCTGGACTCCGGCCGCCCGTTCGACCCCTAAGGTCTTGTAATAGTCCTTGTCCATCCTTCACGGCCTCCCGGTCCGGACAGGAAGGACCATCCGGCCGGAGCGGTCGCCGCCGGGGGCCCGCTCAGTTCTTCCGGTCCTCGTCCACGACCTCGGCGTCGATGACCTCGTCCTCGGGCGCAGCGGAGGACGGCCCTCCGCTGCCCTGCGCGCCGTGTCCCTGGCCGGGCCCCTTGTCCTGGGGCTGGGCTTGCTGCTGACGGCCCGCCTGCTGATAGAGCATCTCGGTCATCTTGTGGGAGGCGGTGGCCAGGGATTCTGTGGCCTTCTTGATTTGGTCCAGGTTTTCGGTCTGGAGGGCTTTCCTGGTGTTTTCGATCTCGGCCTGGATCCGCTTTGCGTCGTCGTCGGAGATTTTATCCTTGTTTTCGCGGAGAAGCTTCTCGAGCCCATAGATCATCTGATCGGCCTGGTTGCGGGCCTCGATGACATCGCGCCGTTTCCGGTCTTCGGCGGCATGGGAATCGGCGTCCTTGACCATGCGCTGGATCTCCTTCTCGTCGAGGCCGCTGTGGCCGGTGATCGTGATCGCCTGTTGCTTGCCCGTGCCCATGTCCTTGGCCGAGACGTGCAGGATGCCGTTGGCGTCGATGTCGAAGCTGACCTCGACCTTGGGCACGCCGCGCGGGGCGGGCGGGATCCCGTCCAGATGGAAGCGCCCCAACGTCCGGTTGTCCCCGGCCATTTCGCGCTCGCCCTGAAGGACGTGGATCTCGACGCTGGGCTGATCGTCCGAGGCCGTCGAGAATATTTCGGCCTTCTTGGTCGGGATGGTCGTGTTGCGGACGATCATCCGGGTCATGACGCCCCCCAGGGTCTCGATGCCGAGGGTCAGCGGGGTCACGTCGAGGAGAAGGACGTCCTTGACCTCGCCGCCCAGAACGGCGCCTTGGATGGCGGCGCCGACGGCCACGACTTCGTCGGGGTTGACGCCCTTGTGGGGCTCTTTGCCGAACATCTCCCGTACGAGGTCTTGGATCTTGGGCGTCCGGGTCTGGCCGCCGACCAGGATGATCTCATCGATGTCCTCGGGCTTGAGGTTCGCGTCGGCCAAGGCCTGCTTGCAGGGGGCGATCGAGCGCTGGATCATGTCGTCGGTCAGCTGCTCGAGCTTGGCCCGGGTCAGCTTCATTAAAAGGTGCTTGGGGCCGGAGGCATCGGCCGTGATGAAGGGGAGGTTGATTTCCGATTCCATCGTCGTCGACAGCTCGATCTTGGCTTTCTCGGCCGCTTCCTTGAGCCGCTGGAGGGCCATTTTGTCCTTGGTCAGGTCGATCCCGGACTCTCGCTTAAACTCGGCGACGAGCCAGTCCTGGACGCGCTGATCGATGTCGTCGCCGCCGAGATGGGTGTCGCCGTTGGTCGCCTTGACCTCGACGATGCCTTCGCCGACTTCGAGGATCGAGATGTCGAAGGTTCCGCCGCCGAAATCGTAGACGGCGATCGTTTGATCCTTCTTTTTGTCCATGCCGTAGGCCAGGGCGGCCGCGGTCGGCTCGTTAATGATCCGGACGACCTCAAGTCCGGCGATCCGGCCGGCGTCGCGGGTTGCCGTCCGCTGGCTGTCGTTGAAATAAGCCGGCACGGTGATGACGGCTTTCTCGACCTTCTCGCCCAGATAGTCCTCGGCGGCCTTCTTGAGCTTTTGAAGGATCAGGGCCGAAATCTCGGGGGGGGCGTACTTCTTGCCCAGGGCTTCGACGCGGACGTCGCCGTTGTCCGCCTCAGCGACTCTGAACGGAACCTGCTTGATTTCTTCGCTGACTTCACGAAAGCGGCGGCCCATGAACCTCTTGATGGAATAAACCGTATTCTCGGGATTGGTCACGCGCTGCCGCTTGGCAACCTGGCCGACCAAGCGCTCCCCTTTTGGCGTGAAAGCTACGACGGACGGAGTTGTCCGGCCGCCCTCCTCGTTAGGGATAACGGTCACCTTGTCGGCTTCCATAACGGCAACGACGGAATTGGTCGTTCCCAGGTCGATTCCAATGATCTTAGACATATCTTCCTCCTAATTTAGTTGATTATTAATATATAAGTTGAGTGTTGTTTTGTCAATATTAAAATAGAAATATTTTATTGATGATTAAGTGTTTATTATTAATTAGTTAGGATAAATAATTTCTGGCCTTCGAATACTGTCCAGTAGAGAGCTTGCGCTTCTTTGCTATCCTTGGTGCTCAGTTCGATAATGTCTAAGCGCTTTTTCTTGACGGCCAGAACCAAGGTTTTGAGGGGAAGGTAGAGGGCCCGTCCAGTCTTTGCCAGGATGGCAGCTAAACCCTTTTTATGAGGACGGCATTGAATCGTCAGCCCCGAATCGAGAATCAGGTCGAAGCTGCTGGGCATGTCTCGGATTTCGAGGGCCTGGAGGTCATAGGTTTCCGTCGCCGGCTGGCCCGCCTCGGCTTTGACCTGCCCATTCTCCTTGGCCTTGGACTCGTCCGGTTTGACGATCTGTTCCTCGCCCTCTTTTTCAGGAGTGATTTTTAAGCGGGTCGGGATGAAGCGCGCCGCTTTCTTCAAGATGGAGTAGACGCCCTCGGCGGCCCTTGAACCGGATTGATGGATTTCATCCAGGGCCCAGTCGCGCAGGACCATTCCTCTCGCCTTAAGCTCGATCTTTCGAGCCTCGAGGTCCAAGGCGAGATAAAACGCCGGGGATTTGGCGAGGGAAAGCTCCGTTTCCAGCCGCCGGACCTCTCGCGCCCGGTCGGCCGCGTCTTGGGCTTTGATCGGGAGCGGGACGAGGACCGATCCGACGATTAACAGCCAGACGAGCTTGGGCGCGCGCATTGTTAAAAGATATAAATCTTGGCGCCTATCGGGACGACCTTGAAAACGGCTTCCAGGTCCTTGTCCCCGACCCGAATGCAGCCGTGGGTTACGTTCCGTCCCAGGAGGCGCGTATAAAGGGTTCCGTGGATGAAATAACCGTTGCCGAAGCCGAGGGCATAGTCGCCGAGCATCCCGGTGTCGACGCGGTCCTCGAACTTCTTAGGAGGGGTCTCCCCTTCCTCGATGAAAGCCCAATCGGGCTTGATCCAATCGGGATCGATGAGCTTGGACTTGACGGCGAACTCACCCCGCGGCGTATCGAATACCCAGCTTCGTTTTCCGTTCGGCTCTTGCAGGATGTCGCCGCTGCCGCAGGAGACGACGGCCTGCTGTTGGATTTCGCCGCCCTTGCGCAGGGTCAAGATGTTGAGTCCGGAGTCGATGACGATGTAGCTGCCGCGCGGCGCCAGGCCGGCCAGCTTCCGCTCCAAATCCTTTTTCTTGGCCGGCAGGCGGGCGATGTCCTTTTCGGTCAATTCGGCCGTGGCGGCCGGCTCGACGGCCCCGATCTTCCGGCTCATCAGGATGATTCCGGCGATCTCCGCGATAATGAACAAGGCGGCCAGGCCGGCGACCGCGCCCAGGAGGGGTTTCTTCCAGCGGGAAGGAGGCCGGGGGCCGTGGGGAACGGGAAAGGCCGTGGTTTCCGGGAAGGGCGAAACTGGGATTCCTTCGTTCATTGGAGTTTCTTCTTGACGGTGGCGAGAATGGGATGGTCGGTTTCGAGGGAGCCGACGATGGTGACCGGCGTCCCGGCGACCGCCAGGGCGTAGAGGGCGTCCATGTCCGCGTCCTCGAGGGCGATGCAGCCCCGGGTCAGGGTGTCCTTGCCGCCGCCGTGGATCTCGATCAAGCCTCCGATTCCCGTCTCGGGATTGAGGCGTCCGTCTTTCTTGGCCTTTTCGAAGCGGGCCCGGTCCTCTTCGTTCGGGTAATTAATGAGAAGGGCCCTACGATACTGGCTGTTGGGGATCTTCTTGATGATTTTATAGATACCTTCCGGGGTCGCATTGTCCCCCGAATGGAGTTTGTCCGAGAATCCGTTCATCCCCAGGCCGACGTCGAAGACCCGTAAGGGCTTTCCGGCCTTGTAGACGGTCATCGTCCGCTCGATCTTGTTCACGACGAAGGCCGTCGTTCCTCTTTGCCGGGACTCCTCGACGGTCCTGCCCACCCAGCTTTTCCACATCTTGACCTGAGCGGGGTCCACGTACCTCTCCAGGAAGGCGGCCAAGACGGCCTCGGAGCGGGCGATTAAATCGCGGGCGGATTCGAGCTTGCCGGGGATCGCCTCGAAGGCGGCTTTAGCGTTGCGGGCTCGGGCCTCGGCTATGGCCAACTCGGCCAGGGCCAGGCATTGGCGGGCCTCGCCTTTCTCGTTGAGGCGGAGGGTGGTTTCTTGGAGCTCGATGATCCTTCGGGCCAGGACCTCGGCCTGAGTCTCGAACGAATCCGCCTTTTCTTTTTTTTGCTTTTCGACCCGGGCCAGGACGTCTTCGCCCAGGGTCAAGACGGCGCGAAAGTCGGCCCGGACGGTTTTATAGTCACGGAACCAGCCGAGCTTAAACGATTCCCGTTCCAGGCCGGCCCGGGCGGCTCTGAGGCGCTCGAGAAAGCCGTCGTAATCTTCGGCGGCAAAAACAGAAGCACCGGCCCTCCAGAGGCACAATTCGAGCTTTGAGGCCTCTTCGGCCTCTGGAGGAACCGGTGGTCCTGTCCTGCAACCGAAGGCGATTAAGGCGGCGACAAGCGTTGCGATCAGTCGCGTTCGGCGCAAGGCTTCGAGTTCGTTACTTCTTCTTGCCCTTGACCTTGGCGATGGCCTGATTGACCTGCTCGCTGATGGCCGCGGCCTTGTCCTTAATGGAGACGGCCTTGTCCTTGGCGCCAAAGTAGTCCTGGGCGTCGAGCGCGGTCTGGATCTCGGCCAAGGCGGTCTCGGCGGCGGTCAGGTCGGCCTTCATGGCCTCGATGTCGGCCTTGGTGCCCTTGCCCTTGGGGGCTTTCTCGAGAAGGGCCTTAGCCTCGTCAACGGCCGCTTTGGCCTCGTTCTGGGCGGTCAGGGCGTTGTTCTTGGCCTCTTCGATCCGGGCCGGGATGAGCCCCTTGACGGCGTCGGCGTCGGTTACGAGCTTGACCAGCATCTCTTTGGCCGTGCCGTACTTCTTGAAGAACTTCTTGCTCTGGGCGGCGATTTCGTCGTTGGCGGCCTGGAGATCGTCATTGAGCTTCTTCACCTCGTCCGGGGCGTAGACATCGCCTTTCTCGGCGACGACGGCCTCGATCGCGGCCTTGGCATTGTTGAGCTCCTGGGTCGGCTGTTTGGCGCAGCTCACGAACAGGATCGCAACCGTCAAAGCCAGTGCCAGATGTTTCATCAAACGTTTCATGTTACCTCCTTTTTGGTAGTGTTTGATGGGAATGGGAATAGAGAACATTTTAAATTTTGTGGCTGTTTGCGGCCTCTGGGCCATTCTCACCTCCATCCCTTCTCCGACTGAACCTTCGACTACGCCCGGGCTCTCGCCTCGGGGGCGGGCCGGGTCTTTCGTTAAGGCGGGATTCGTCGGTGAACGGCTAAGGCGGGGCTAGATCATCTCCCCAGGAAGAAGAGCCCACCTCGCCGGCGCGATGTGAGCTTCGACCTGTCGTCGTCATGTCGGTTCTTGCACCTATCCTTCGTAATGAGTGTCTATATAACACACCCCCCCTTCCTTGTCAAGGAAGGGAGCGGCCTATGGCTCTGATCATTTATCGGGGTCGAGGATGAACTTTTCCTTCATCATCCACTGGACTTCGGTGCGGGCCTTGCGGATCGTCTCCTCGGCCATCTTGAAACGGACATCGGCCGGGAAGTTGAAGCGGGCGACGCCCTGTTCGATGGCCTTGCTGCCGACGGCCACCGCCTCGCGCGGGAAGACCTCCCATTCGTCCATGTTGGGGACGATATAGTCCTCGCTGATGCCCTTGTCCTCGGCGACCTTGGCCAGCTCGAGGGCAGCGGCGATGCACATTTCGTCCGTGATCGTTTTAGCCCGGACGTCGAGGGCGCCGCGGAAGATGCCCGGGAAGCCGAGGGAATTGTTGACCTGGTTGGGGAAATCGGAGCGGCCGGTGGCCACGACCCGGGCGCCGGCTTCCTTGGCTTCCCACGGCCAGATCTCGGGAATGGGGTTGGCTTCGGCGAATACGATGGAGTCCTTGGCCATGGTCTTGATCCACTCCGGTTTGATGGTCCCCGGCCCGGGCGTCGAGCAGCAGATGAGGACATCGACGCCCTTGATGGCGTCGGGAATCTGGCCCTGCTTGCACTTCGGGTTGGTCCGCATGCAGATGTCCCACTTCTCCTTGAACTTAGCCTGGAGGTTGTCCCGATCGGCGCGGTCGCGCGAGAGAATCCCCTTGGAGTCGACCGAGAGCATGTTCGCGGGGTTGGCCCCGGCGGCCATGATCAGGCGCGCGATGTTGATGCCCGAGGCGCCGGACCCGACCACGGTCACCTTGACTTGGCGGATGTCCTTCTTGACGATCTTGAGGGCGTTGACCAGGCCGGCGACCGTGACGCAGGCCGTTCCCTGCTGGTCGTCGTGCCAGACAGGAATCTCGCATTCGGCGCGGAGAGTGTCGAGGATCTTGAAGCACTTGGGCTGGGAAATGTCCTCCAGGTTGAAGCCGCCGAAGGAGGGCTGGAGGGCCTTGCAGATCTCGATGATCTTATCGGCGTCTTTTTCGTCCAGGCAGATCGGGAAGGCGTCGACGCCGCCCAGGTATTTATAGAGCAGCCCCTTGCCTTCCATGACCGGCAGGCCGGCCTCGGGACCGATGTCGCCGAGCCCGAGGACGCGGGTGCCGTCGCTGATGACGGCCACGTTGTTCCATTTATTGGTGTATTCGTAAGCTTTTTGCTTGTCGGCCGCGATCTCCTTGCAGACGGCCGCGACGCCGGGCGTGTACCAAATGGCAAAGTCGTTGAAGTCGCGGACGCGGCACTTGATGCTGACGCCGACCTTGCCCTTGTAGAAGGAATGAAGCCGGGGGGCGTCTTTCGATGGCTGTTCGGCCTTGGCCAGCAACTCTTCGACGGTAACTTTTTTCATAACGTTCGATCTCCTTCGCAGATAAAAAATAGAAAGAGTATTATAATCTTCGGCCGTCGAATGTCAATCCGCGAAGCGAACGAATGTAACCCCGATTCCCGCCCGGCGGACCGGGGGGCTCAGTCCTTGCGATTCGGCCACAGCTCGACCTTAAGGTCGGCGCGGCCGAGCCGGCTCGATTCCAGGACTCCCGTGTCCATGCGGATGGCGTCTTCGGGACAGGCTTCGACACAGAACCCGCAAAAGCAGCAGCGGCTGAGGTCGATCGCGAACCGGGCCGGCGCCTTCTGAATTTCGGGATCGGGATCTTCGCCGGCCTCGATCGAGATGCATTCCGAGGGACAAACCGTCACGCACAGCATGCAGGCGACGCAGCGCGGCCGTCCGTCGGGGCGGGTCATGAGCCGGTGAAGGCTCCGGTGGCGGCCGGCGACCGGTTTTCGCGCCTCCGGATACTGGATGGTGACGGCGCCCGGCCGCCGGGTTCTGATTCCGAGGGCGCGGAAAATGTGGAAAGCCATGTTGACGGCGAAATGGCGGGCCGTGATCGCTCCCCCCGCAGGACCTCGAACGCGAAACGGGCGGTCTCCTTCACGGTCATCCCAGGACTCCGATCAGGACGGCCGTCAGCCCGATGTTGACGAAGCCGAGCGGGACGAGGATCTTCCAGCCTAAGTCCATGAGCTGATCGTAGCGAAGGCGCGGATAGGTCCAGCGGATGAGGACCTGCAGCCAGCAGCCGAATGCGACCTTGAGGTTGAAAGCCGAGACCTGGAGGGCGACGACGATCCCGCGGGGCAACAGCCACTCCCCGCCCCAGGGGAAACTGAAGCCGGCGGGGCCCAGCCAGGGGACCTGCCATCCCCCGAAGAAAAGGGTCGTCATCAGGGCCGACATGACGATGACTTCCATGAAGTCCGTCATCATGAACAGGCCCCACTTGAGGCCTCCGTATTCGGTGAAGAAGCCGATGATCTCCGACTCTCCCTCGGGCAGGTCAAACGGGACGCGCTTCGTCTCGGCCAGGGCGGCGATGAAAAACAGGACGAATCCCAAGGGCTGCAGAAAAACGCCCCAGCGCGGCAGGAAGCCGAACAGGAGGCCGCCCTGGAAATGGACGATGTCTGAGAGGCGGAGAGAGGGAAAGACCATGACCAGGCCGACCAGCGAGAACCCGAGGGCGACTTCGTAGGAGATGAGCTGAGCGGCTCCCCGCATCGCCCCCAGGAGCGAGAAGCGGTTCCGCGACGCCCATCCGCTGAGGAGGATGCCGTAGATGCCCATCGACAGCATGGCCAGGATAAAGACGAGTCCGACCGAAACGTCGACGACCTGGAGGGCGACGGTCCGGCCGGCTATCCGGAGGCTGTCGCCGAAGGGGACCGCCGTGATCGTGACGGCGACGAAGAAAAAGGACAAGAACGGCGCCAGGGCGTGAAGGAGCTTACTGGAAAAAGCCGGGACGAAATCCTCCTTGAAAATCATCTTGACGGCGTCGGCCAGAGGCTGGAAAAGTCCGAATACGCGGACTCCCAGGATGGACGCGCGATTGGCTCCGATCCGGTCCTGGATAACGGCGCTCTCCTTCCTCTCGACCCAAGTCAGCCAAAGCGTTAAGGTCAGGAACCAGACGAGGGCCGCGACGATCTTAGCCAGGACAATTCCGATGTCCATCAGATCGCCTCGAAGCAAGGATGGGCCCGCACGAGTTCCGTCCGGACCCGAGCGAACGACTCCAGCCCGGCCAGACCCTCGAGCCGGAGTTCTTGGGCCAGGCCGGCCAAGATCCGCCACTCGGCGACTCCATCACCCGGCGTCTCGAGGACGGGCTCGAAAACGCGCGCCGATCCGGCGATGTCCGTCCAGGAGCCGGCCTTTTCGGCCGTGAGCGCGGTCGGGAGAATCAAGTCCGCCCCGGCCTCGAGTCCGCACGTTCTGGGCGTGAGGAGGATCCTGGTCCGAACGCCGCTCCAGGCCTTGTGGATCGGATCCTCGGCCGCGACCTCCAGGCAGGGATGCGCGAAAAGGAGGAGGAGTTCGGCTGTAGCGGCGATCCTGTCCCAGTCCGGAGGCGCCAGGTCGAAGCCGAGCTCGCGGGCTCCCCGCCGGTTGGGACTCCGTCGGGACGTCAGCAGGAATCCGTCGGGGATCCCCAGCGGGGGATCCAGGAAGGCCAGGTATCCGACCTGGAGCGAATCCCTGAAGAACCGCCCGGCTAGGTAGAGCTCTTCATTGGAAAGGAAGGAGTTGAGGACGACCGCGATACGGTTCGACCGGCCCTTCGTGGAGAGCTCGGCGAGCTTGCGGCCGGCCCAGAGAAGCGCCTTGTCCCAGCTCAGGATCGTCTTCCGGCCGCCTTCGTTGCAAAGGACTTTGTCAGTTCGATTCCGGTCGAGGCTGCTGAACGCCCGGCGGCCCGTATCGCAGAGCCAGGGACCGTTGCGATCCGGATTCTCCTTGGGACGAACCCGGAAGATCCGCTTAGCCCGGGCGGTCCGGGCGAACCCGGGGTGCTCGTCGATCCAGACCTCACAGCCTCGTCCGCAGAGAGGGCAGAACGATGCGACCGGCTTGAGGAACCAAGCCCGGGTCGTGAACCGGAAATCAAGGTCCGTGATCGCGCCGACCGGGCAGACGTCGACGAGGTTCCCGGCGTAGTTCGTCGCCACAGGCCGGTCCTCCAGGGTTCCGACTTCCGAACGGTTCCCCCGTTCGAAAACTCCGAGTTCCCGCGTCCGGGTGACCCGGTCCAGGAACCGGACGCATCTTGTGCAGAGGATGCAGCGCTCACGGTCGAGGAGGAGGCCGTTTCCGATCGGAACGAGCTTGGCCCGCTTGGTCTTGGCTTCGTTGAAGCGGGATGGGCCGAGGCCGTGCTCCTGAAAATAATCCTGAAGCCTGCACTCTCCGGCCTTATCGCAGACGGGACAATCGAGGGGATGCTCGGTCAGCAGGAATTCGAGGACGGCCCGCCGGGCTTCACGGACCCGATCCGTTCCGGTCCGGACGATCATCCCCTCTTTGGCTTCGGTCGCGCAGGCGAGCTCGAGCTTGGAGCATCCCTCGACCTCGATGACGCACATCCGGCAACTCCCCTCGGGCGGGAAGGCCGGGTGGAAACAGAAATGAGGGATGGCGATGCCGGCCCCCTTGGCGGCCTTGAGGATGGTCTCCCCTTCGGCGGCCGCGATCGTGATCCCGTCGACGACGATTTTGGGCATGATCAGGCGCCTCCGGTCCGCGACCCGGCGGCGGGGGCCAGGAGCTCCGCGCGGAACTTAGTGACGAGGGCGAGGACGGGCAGCGCCGCCGCGTCGCCCATCGGGCAGAGCGTCTTTCCCTGCATCGCGCGGGCGATCCGCAGGAGCTCATCCGGATCCTCGGCCGTGCCGGCGCCGGCGGTCATCCGCTCCACGATCCGCTCCAGCCACGAGGTCCCGATCCGGCAGGGCGTGCACTGGCCGCAGGATTCGTGAGCGAAGAAGCGGACGACGGCCGCCAGGACCTCGAGCATGGGAGTCGTCTCGTCGATGACGATGACGGCGGCCGACCCGAGCATGGAGCGAACCGCGGCCAGGGAATCGAAATCCAGCGCGATGTCAATTTCGTCGGCCCTGAGAATCGGGGCCGACAGCCCGCCCGGGATGACGGCCTTGAGTCGCCGGCCCTCGGCTATCCCGCCCGCCCGCTCGAAGATGAGATCGCGGAGAGACGTCCCCAGCGGGCACTCGTAGAGGCCGGGCCTTCTGACGTGTCCGCTCACGGAAAAGAGTCGCGTCCCGCCGTCCTTGGCGAGCCCCAGCTTCAGAAAGGCCTCCGCTCCCAGGACGATGACGGCCGGAATATTGGCGAGCGTCTCGACGTTGTTGATGACCGTCGGGGATCCGTACAGCCCGATCGCGGCCGGAAAGGGCGGCTTGAGCCGGGGAAATCCTCGTTTCCCTTCGAGGGATTCGAGGAGGGCCGTTTCCTCGCCGCAGATATAGGAACCGGCTCCGCGGTGGATAATGACATCGAGGCCGTGCCCGGTTCCGAGGATATCCGGCCCGAGATAGCCGCGCGATCTCGCTTCGGCCGCGGCCTCCTCGAGCCGCCGGGCCGCATCCTCGTATTCTCCGCGGATGTAGACGAAGCCCGTTTCAATCCCTGCGGCGAAGGATGCGATCACCATCCCCTCGAGAAGGAGATGGGGATTGCGGCGGAGGAGCGATCCGTCCTTGAAAGTCCCGGGTTCGCCCTCGTCGGCGTTGACGCAGAGGTAGTTCGGACGGCCCGAAACCGGTTTGACGAAGCTCCACTTGAGCCCGGCCGGGAAACCCGCCCCTCCCCTGCCCCGCAGCTGCGCTTTTTGGACTTCTTCGAGGACCTGCCGGGGGGTCATCGTCCGGAGAGCTTTGGCGGCGGCCTGATATCCGCCTCGGGCGAGATAGGCGTCGATGCGGTGAAGGCCGCTGTCCTCGAATCCGGACGTCAGGATCAGGTCGGCCATGGTCAATCCTTCTCCAGCGAAGCGAGGAGCCGGTCGATCTTGTCCTCGGACAAGGAACCGTGAAAATGATCGTCGAGCATCAAGCCGGGCGACTCGTCACAGCGGCCCAAGCATTCGACCGTCTCCAGGGTGAAGAGTCCGTCGGCGGACGTCTCACCCGGCTTAAGGCTAAGCCTGCGCCGGAGGTGGTCGAGGATTCGGGTGCCGCCCAGGAGTGTGCAGCTCAGGTTGCGACAGACTTGGATCCGGTGCCGTCCCAGCGGCCTCCGCACGAACAGGGAATAAAAGGTCACGGCTTCCCGGACCCTCAGGGCGGGGATCCCCAGGAGTTCCGCGACCCGGATTTCGCTCTCCGGAGGGACGAATCCGAACGTCTCCTGGACGATGTGGAGGGCGGGTAAAAGGGCGGACTCCCGGCGCGGGTAGCGGGCGGCCGCATCCTCGATCCGCCTCGCTATAGTCTCGTCCCAGGTCTTCGTCATCGGTCGAGCTCTCCGCCTATCATGTTCAGAGACCCGAAGGTCGGAATAATATCGGCCAAGTACAGGCCGCGGACCATCTCTTCCAAGGCGGCCACGAGATGGAAGCAAGGGGCGCGCAGATGGACCCGGGCGGGCGTGTCGCTCCCGTCCGAGACGAGGTAGAATCCGACCTCGCCGTTCCCGCCCTCGACCGCGCCGTAGACGTCGCCCTTGGGCGGGCGGATTCCGTGCCCCTTCATGAAAAACTGAAAATGGCGGATCAAGCCTTCTATGGACGTGTAGGCATCTTCTTTGGCCGGGACCACCCAGGGCCCCTCGGCGAGGATCTCTCCGTAGCCGGGTTTCTCCGACCCCTCGAGATTGGGCGAAAGCCGGATCGGGCGGCGTTCCCGGCGGGTCCGTGAGGTCTCGATGGCGGCGGAGGGCTCGATGCCCCCGGCCCTGACCGCGGGCGGCGTCCCGCTCAGTTTCGCGGCGGCTTGCTCGATGATGCGGAGGCTCTGCTCCATCTCCTTCATCCGGACCAGGTAGCGGTCGTAATTGTCGCCGCGCTCGCCGGTCGGGATCTCGAAATCGAAATCGGCATAGCTAAGATAGGGATGGGCTCTGCGGACGTCGTAGGCGATCCCGGTCGAACGCAGGCAGGGTCCGCTCCATCCGTAGGCCAGGGCCCGTTCCGGAGTCATGACGGCGATGTCGCGCGTCCGCTTAAGAAAGATCGGGTTCGCATCGAGCAGGCCGGAGACGTCCTTGAGGACTTTCCGCGTCTCGGTTGCGGCCTTAGCCAGGGCTTCCCCCCAGCCCGGAGACAGGTCGGACCGGACGCCTCCGATCCGGATGTAGGACGTCGTCATCCGGGCGCCGGTCGTGGCTTCGATGACGTCCCAGATGAATTCGCGGGCCTTGATATTATAAAGGAAGACCGTGAAGGCCCCGCATTCCATGGCCATGGCGGCGATGCAGGTCAGGTGGTCCGCGATCCGGGACAGCTCGCCCATCAGGATGCGGATGAGTTGGGCCCGGGCAGGCGCCTCGACGCCGACGAGCTTCTCGACAGCCAGGGCGTAGCCGAGGTTGTTGAGAAGGGGCGAGACGTAGTTGAGGCGGTCCGTATAGGGCAGGAGGTTGAACCAGGTCCGGTTCTCACAGGTCTTTTCGAAACCGCGGTGAAGGAAGCCGACCTCGACTTCGGCGTTGCGGACCCGCTCGCCCTCGAGCTCGAGCATGATCCGGATCGTCCCGTGCATGGCCGGATGGGATGGCCCCATGTTGAGGAGCAGGCTTTCCGGCCGGGCCTCGGTCTGGAGCCGCGTCGTCATGGCTTCTCCGTCTCGGGGACGCGGGGCTGGTGTCTGCGCAGCGGATAATCTTTGCGGAGGGGATGTCCCTCGAAGCCCTCATAGAGAAGGAGCCGCTTCAAGCCCGAGTGGCCGCGAAAGCGGACTCCGAACATATCGTAGACTTCGCGCTCCAGCCAGCCGGCGTTGGGCCAGAAGGGCGTCAGCGAATCGATGGCGGGTTCGGATCCGTCCAGAGGGATCTTGATCCGGAGGCGGGCCCGCGAAAGGAACGAAGCGAAATGGTAGACGAGGGTGAAGCGTTGGGGGGCTTCCGGATTGTCCAAGCAGGTCAGGTCGAGGAGAACCCCGAGGTTAGCGGGATGCTCACGTACGGCCCGGACGAGCGGGAGGAGGGCCTCGGCCCGAATGACGAGAACGGGCATGCCCAGGGACTCGGTCGCGCTCAGGACCCCGTCTCCCAGGACGGACTGGAGCACGCTCAGGATCGTCTCTTTTTCCATCGCCAATCCTGGTCCTGGTTCTGGATTTTGTCCTGGAGCTTAAGCAGGCCGTCCAGGACGGTCTCGGGCCGGGGCGGACAGCCGGGGATGTAGACGTCGACGGGGATGGCGGTGTCGATCCCCTGGATGACGGCGTAATTGTCGTAGATCCCGCCGCTTACGGCGCAGGCGCCGAAGGCGATGACCCACTTGGGCTCGGGCATCTGAGCATAAACCGTCTTAAGGACGGGAGCCAGCTTTTCGGTGACCGTCCCGACCACGATCAAGAGGTCCGCCTGGCGGGGCGAGAAGCGCGTCAAGCCGGCCCCGAATCGGTCGAGGTCGAAATGGGCGCAGGCGGCCGACATATATTCCATGCCGCAGCAGGCCGTGACGAAAGGATAGTGAAAAAGCGAGAACTTGCGGGCCCAGCCGAGGACGATGTTGAAGGGCGAGGCCGTGCTCATGGCGTCAGCGTTCGTTCCAGTCCAAGCCGCCCTTCTTCCAGGCAAAGGCGAGGCCGGCGCCGAGCGGAAGGACGAAGGCGGCCATTCCGGCGAGCGCGATTCCGGTCATGGAGCGGACGAT
Organism: Candidatus Aminicenantota bacterium; assembly: GCA_963702005.1. Taxonomy (GTDB): domain Bacteria; phylum Acidobacteriota; class Aminicenantia; order Aminicenantales; family JAFGBC01; genus JAFGBC01. Next base: position 2,759,157 of record OY969696.1, on the reverse strand, counting down.
GAGGGCCCAGGGAAAGAAGAAAACGACCTCGATGTCGAAAAGCAGAAAGAGCAGGGCCGCGCCGTAGTAAGGGACGGGAACGGGGGGAATCCCCTCTTGGAGGGGGGGGCTGCCGCATTCGAAGGGCCGGCCGGTCTTGGCCGGATCGGGCCGGCGGGGTCCGAGGAGACGGTTGAGGGACAGCATGACCGCGCCCAGGGCCCCGAACACCGCGAAGACAAGAAAGATCTCGATCATGGTCGGGCGATTTTCTCCGTGCTCCAGATTGTAACCGATTGACCGGGCCGTTTCAACATTTTGACTTTTTCGGCGCATTTCACGATAATAGAAATCCTTTTTGCGTGCCGGGACGGGAGAGCGCTGTCCCTCCCGGTTTCCGGCGAGGATCAAGATCATGACGGAGAAGACTTTGAAGCATTCTTTTCGGCGGCGGACGTCCGCCTTCGTCGCCGGGCTGTGCGCCGTTCTATTCGGCGTCCTGATGACGGCCGGCTGCAAACAGCCCCCGCCTCCCGACAATTTCATCCTCATCACTCTCGACACCCAACGGGCCGACTACCTCAGCTCCTATGGAGCCAGCAAAGTCAAAACCCCCAACCTCGATGGCCTCGCTCGGCAGGGCATCCTGTTCGAGAATTGCTTCTCGCACATTCCGATCACGGCGGCCTCCCATGCGTCCATCTTTTATTCTCAGTTCCCCCACGACCTCAAGTACTACAACAACGGCCAGGTGTTCCAGAAATTCCGCCAAGAGAGGGATAAGCTCTCCCTCGCTCGGCTGTTCAAAAAGCGGGGGTACGCAACGGCCGCCTTCATCTCTCTGGGAGTCCTGCAGGCTGGGTACGCCCTGGACGACGGTTTCGACGTCTACGACGACAAATTTCCGGCTGAGCGCTGGTACCTGACGGCCGAGGAGGTCAACGCCCGCGTTTTTCCGTGGCTCGAAGCCCACAAGAATGAGAAATTTTTTCTCTGGGTTCACTACTCGGATCCCCACGACCCCTACGCGCCGCCGGACCTGCCGCCCGACCTGAAGCTCTACCTCAACGATCAGCTTCTGGGCGAATACTGCCTGGACAAATATTCGCTTTACAGCGTCCCGGTCCTGATCCCTTCCGGCAAGAGTCAACTCCGCTTCGATATCTTCAACTCCGAAGCCGGGACCCAGTATGGCTATCCGGCCCGGCTCGACGCGGTCGATTTCTCGCCCACGCTCGACCAGAAAACGATCACCTCGGATTTTTCCCGGGGTTGGTATCTGCGCCGGAGCGACAATATCTTCTTCATCACCAGGAGCGGAGCCACCGTCGACATCGTAAACCACGGCCGGCCGGCGGTCCGCCAGCTCGTCTTCCGAGGCCGGCTTAACCTGACCCAAGCCGCCAACCGGAACCGCTACGGGCGCGAAGTCGAATACATGGACGGCCAGATAGGGAAGCTGCTCGACAAACTCAAGGCCCTTGGACTCTATGAGAAGTCCGGGATCCTCGCCGTCGGCGATCACGGCGAGGGTCTGGGCGAGCACATGACGAACCAGGGTATACGCCATTTCGGCCACATCCATTTTCTGTACAACAATTATCTCAAGGTCCCGCTCATCCTTTACAGCCCGTCGATCTCAAAAAGGGGCGTCCGCAAAAGCCCTTGGACGACTTTGCTCGACGTGGCGCCGACCATCACCAACGTCATGCGCTTCAATAACCTCCCGCCCTACCAGGGCCGCAACCTCCTCCGTCTCAAGGACAATAAGAACTTTGCCGTCATGGAGGAAACTTTTCGGCCCGAGGCGATCCGAGACCGGTTCGGAATTCAGAAGGGGCCCTGGCACCTCATCCTGACGCCCGAAGAAAAGCGCTATGAGCTTTTCGACCTCATTAAGGATCCCGAAGAGCAGGCGAACGTCTTTGAGGATAAAAAGGGGATCAAGGAGGTTGCCGGCCTCAAACAGACGATCGACGATTTCGCCCGGAATATCCTCAACTCCAAGGAGATATTCAAGATCGACCGCAAGACGGAAGAGATGCTCAAGGCTCTGGGCTACGTCCACTGAGAACGACTGAGAACGGCGGGGGCTTTCCGACTTCCTAGATATTCAGGATGTGGTAAGCTGCGTTCTTAGCCTTGAGGGCGGCTTCCACAACGCCTTCCGAAAGCGTCGGATGGATGGCGATCGCCGACGAGATGTCCTGAAGGGCCAAGCCCTTATGGATGGCCAGGGTCTAGCTCGGGGATGATCTCGCTGGCGTAGGGGGCGAGTATGTGGGCGCCAATGATACGGTCGTCCTTCCCGGCCAGGATTTTCACCATGCCCTCGCTGCTTTCGAGCGTCAGGGCGCGGCCGCTGGCATGAAACGGGTATTTGCCGACCTGGACATCCAGGCCGCGCTCTCGGGCTTCCTCCTCGGTCAGCCCGACCGAGGCCAACTCGGGATCGGTGAAGACGGCCATGGGCAGGGCGTCGTAGCGCATATCCCTGGAGGCGCCGAAGGCATTTTCGACGGCCAGGATTCCCTCCTGGGAGGCTTTGTGGGCCAGGAGCTTGCCGCCGATGAGGTCGCCGACCGCGTAGACGCCGGGGATATTCGTTTCGAGCTTAGCGTTGACTTCGACGAATCCCTGCCGGGTGAGCGCGAGACGGGGCGGGCCCGAGCAGAGGCATTCGGAGTTGGGCTTCCGGCCCGCCGCGACGAGAACCTTCTCGGCTCCGAATTCGAACGGCGTCCCCCCTTTGCTGCAGATCCCTTTGAGGACGACCCCCTCCTCCTCAACGCGGCTTTCTTCGATCCTCATCTGGGTCTGGATTTTAATGCCCTGTTTGGTCAGGATCCGCTCCAGGCGCAGGGCGATCTCGCGGTCCGAGCCGGGCAGGATCGCGGGCAGGATCTCGAGGACGAGGACGTCGGTTCCCATTCGACGGTAGACGGAAGCCAGCTCGAGGCCGATGGCGCCGGCCCCGATAACGATCATACTTTTAGGGACGGCCGCCAGCTCGAGCGCCTCGCGGCTCGTGATGACCCTGATGCCGTCCGGCTTGAGAAAAGGGAGGTCTGCCGAACGGCTCCCCGTGGCCAGGACGATCCTGCCGGATTCGTATTCCCGTTCGCCTTGGGCCGCGGCGACCGCGACCTTGTCAGGTCCGCGCAGCGCGGCCCGGCCCTTGATGACCGTTACGCCGTTCTTGTTAAGCAAGAACTCAGTTCCCTTGACAAGTTTGTCAACGACCTTGGCCCGCTCCTCCTGGACCCTGGCCCAGTCGCAGCCGATTTGGTCGCGGGGGCCGTCGAGATGGCGGGCGGCCCGGACGTCCTCGAAAATCTTGGTCAGGTGCAGCAAATGCTTGGTCGGGATGCAGCCCCAATTCATGCAGGTCCCGCCGACCTTGTCCTCTTCGATGAGGAGGGTTTTTTTCTTGAGCTGGGCGGCGCGGAGGGCGGCGACATACCCCCCCGGCCCCGCGCCGATGATAATGATTTCGTACCGTTCCGCCATGGCCGTCTCCTTGAGGGTGCGAAGATTATAACATCTTGACAGTGCCGGGCAAAATGATAAAGATTATACGGCACATGGATACTCAGAGACCATCGATTCGCAAACACCCGCGCGTCTGGGCGGCCCTCGCGGCCGTCCTTTCACTCTGTGCCTCGGCCGGGGCCGATGACGCGGTATCGATCTGGGGGCGCGTGAAGGACGGGGCCGGCGCCCCGGGCCGGAGCCTCGGCGTCCTTCTGAGCGCCAAGGAAGGCAGCTTCCGGTCAGCTTTAACGACGGATGAGGACGGATACTTCAGAGCCGTCGGATTCCCGGTCGGACGCTACAGCCTCATCGTCGAGGGAGCGACGCTTCAAGGCCTTCCCGCCGAAAAAGAAATATCCTTCCCGATGCCCCAGTCCTATATCCTTGATATCACCGTTTCCGGGAAGAAGGCGGACGGAGGGATAACGGTGAGACGTCTGACTCCCGAAGACCCGATCTCTTCCCGGCAAACGTTCATCGGCCGGGACCAGATGGATCGGCTCCCCTCCGGTAATGACGTCTGGACGACGATCGAGAACCAGGACTACTCGGCGACGATGAACCGGATCGACGTCGGCGGAATGTGGGCGACCCGGCCCGGCCTGTTCAGCGCACGGGGGGGAGGATCCTGGACGCAGACGGTCTATACGCTCAACGGAGTCGACGTGACCGACCCCTACCAGACCGGGATGCCCCTCCTCTGGCCCGACCTGTTCGGGTTGAACTCCCTGAGCCTCGTCAATTCCACTCCGCCGCTCTGGATCTCTTCGCCGGGCGGCGTCCTGGACCTCGAGACGATGGAAGGCGGGAGCGAATTCCACGGAGCCCTGTCCGCCTACGGCACCGACCGCCTGCTTCGATCCAATAATATTACTCCCGCGCTTCGCAAGGAAGGGATCAGCGCGGCGAGCAGCCTCGACTTCGGCCTCGAAGGCAACTTCCGGCTCTCGGGCCCGGTCGTCAAGGACAAGTTGTATCTGTTCACATCCTGGACTTCGTTCAACCTCGCCCGCGACCTGGCGGACAGCGAAAAGGCCGACCGGTCTTATCTGGCCTCCGGACTCGTCCAGCTCACCTATCAAGCCCCGGGCGGCCGGTTCAAGCTGCTCTGGACCGGACAGAACATCCAGGAGCCTTCCTTCGGCGCCGGCCGGAACATTCCCTTCTCGACGACCTTGGACCAGCGTCGTGCCTATGATTTGGCCCAAGCCGTCTGGGAGGGCCGGCTGGGAGACCGCCATGCCCTGAGCGCCGGAGTCTCCTTTAACCGCGGCCGCATCGTCAACGGGTTTCAGGACGGGGCATCGGGATACTATACGGTCGAAATCCTTAGGAATATCCCGAGCGGCCCGGCCGAAGAGGCCTCCGAGTCCGTCCGAAGCTCGCTCGTCCTGTTCGCGCGCGGGACGTCTCTCCTCTCGGCCAAGACCAAGAATCTCAACCGTCTCGATTACAGCCTCGAGCTCCGCTCGATCGCGAACGACAGCACCGAAAAAGTGTTGGGAGCGCGGCACCTCCGCTTTTATAAGGGCGGAGCCCTCGAAGTCGTCGATTTCAACAGCCCCTCGTTCAGCCACCGGGAAAGCGGGCTTATCCTGACCGCCGCCGTCCAAGAACGGACGAAGCTCGCCGGTTTTCTTTCGGTGTCGGCCGGGCTGAATTTCTCGTCGTGCTTCGGGCGCCCTCGCTCCTCGGGATCGATCGGGGTGTCCGATCAGAACCGGATTCGCTGGACGAATCTCTCTCCCCGCCTGAGCCTCACCATCCCTCTCTGGGGGGCGGGGGCGTCGACGTTGCGGGCCGAGGTGGGCCGCTATTATTACGGGATGCCTCTCTCCTATTTAACCTATGGCCATCCGGGCGCGCTGGGCGCCCTGGCCTATGCCTGGAACGATGAGAACGGCGACCGCCAATTCCAGGAGGGCGAGCGGGGCCGCCTTCTGCGCCGGGAGGGCCCCGCCTTCGGATCGATCGACCCGGGGCTCAAGCGGCCGTTTACGGACGCCTACGCCGTTTCCTTTCATCAAGATTTGGGCCGGGGCTGGCAACTCGGGCTGGCCGGCTTCTATCGCGAGACGCACAACCTCATCGAATCGGTCAACGTCGGGGTCCCCTTCTCGGCTTACGACCGGGTCGTAATCTCTGAGGCCGGAGACGACACGGTTCCCGGGACGTACGACGACCTGACCTTCACCGTCTATAATCAGCGGCCCGAAACGCTCGGCCAAGATTCTTTCCTGCTGACGAACCCGAGCGAGCCGATCAATCCCGTCACGCGCTACCGGGGCCTCGACCTGACGATCGTCAAGCCCTTCGGCGAGCGCGGCGGCTTCTTCCTGGCGGCCACGGCCACCGAAGCGATCGGCACCACCAGCCCCGGGAACAGCGAGTGGGAGAACGACGACGGGATTCCCGGATCGCTCTTCGAAAACCCGAATAACCTCATCAACGCCAAGGGCCGGGTCCGTTTCGACCGGGCCTATGTCGTCCGGACCGGCCTGGCCCTCAATGGCCCGGCCGGGACGAGGATCGCCATCCTGGGCAAGTACTACGACGGCCAGCCCTTCGCCCGCTGGATCATCGTCGAAGGGTTCAATCAGGGCCCGTTCGCGATCATGGCCCACCCGCGGGGCGTCGCCCGCTATGAGTTCAACATGACCTGGGACGTCAGGATCGAGAAGGTTTTCGCCTGGGGCGCCTCGCGTCTGCGCCTCATCCTGGACGCCTTCAACGTCTTCAACCAGCATCTGGCGACGGGCGAAATCCCGTGGACGGGGCCCGACTGGCCGCTCCGCTTCGCCACCGAGATCGAGTCGCCGCGCATCTTCCGTTTGGGGTTGGCCTATGAATATTAAAAGCGCCGTCCGAGCCTTCCGACCGGCTTTCCTCTTCGGGACCCTGCTCTTCCTGGGGCCGGCCCTGTTCGGGTACGAGCTCTTCATCTACCGCCCCGAGCCGGACCGGGCTCTGTTATCGAGCCGCAAAACGATCATCATCCGCGGGGAGCTGTTCGGCCATCTCCAAGCCCCCTCGACCTTCCCCAGCTACAACGACCTGAGCGGCTTGGTCGATCGCTGGAGCTATGGGTTCCGGAACGTCATCTACTTCACGCCCCGGACGCGCTTCCTGGCTCAACTGGTGACCCACGACGACGGGCACAACCGGACCCAGTACGATTGGCATTTCTCGCTGCGCCAGTCCGTTTACGACAACCTGGTCCTCGTCATCGGCCACGACAGCAACCACGACTCGGACCACACGAGCTATCGCCTGGGGAAGCCGTTCTACACCAACCGGAACTACATCGGCCTCGGCCTCCCGGTCGAGTTCGAGTCCTTCTACATCGAGCCTTTCCTGTGGTTCTTCCACCACACGAACCAGCGGACCCACCTCGACCTCTCCGGCGACAAGCTCAAGCAGGAAATCGGCGTCCGGATGGCCGCCTGGCTCCAGGACCGGGCGACCATCAACATCCAGCTGGTGTCCCAGGCCGGACAGGCCTTCTATCTCGGCCAGGCGTTCCTGCTCGACGTCATCATCAGGGTTCGGCTCACCGACTGGCTCGAGCTCTCCTGCGGCGGAAGCCTCTGGCAGGATCGCGAGGAAAGCCCGTTGGGCTTGAAACAAAAATTCCACAAGTACCTGTGGGGCATCGCCATTCCTTTTTAATAAGGGAGTCATCATGCTGTCCTCCATCGAAAAGATCGTTTTCGCGGCTTGCATCGCCGCGACGGCCGCGGCCTTCCTGGCGCCCCTCCTCCTCCGCTTCCGGATCGTGCGCTCCGGGCAGCCCGCGCTCCGCTTCGGGGAGATCGGGCGCCGGGTCCGAACCGCCCTGGCCAAGGTCCTTCTTCAGAAATGCACGCTGAAGAACGAGCGCCGCTTCACGGGGTTCATGCATGTCTTCATCTTCTACGGAGCTCTGACCTTCGACACGATGACCGTCAACCATACCCTGGAAGGGTTCTTCGACGGATTCTATCTTTTCGGCCGAAGCGGCCTGGGGCTGCTGTTTTCGCTCGTCGTCGACGTCTTGGCCGTCCTCGTCCTAGTCGGGGCCTTGTTTTTCATCGTCCGGCGCTTCATCGTCCGGCCCGAGGCCTATAAGACGACGAAGCTGGACTCGGGCCTCATCTACTTTTTCCTGATCGCGGTCACCCTGAGCTATCTCTATTTCGAGGCCTTCGCCATCGCCCACCAGCCCGGGGCGGCCCGCCTCTCCTTTTTAGGCGGCGCCCTGGCCGGCAAGATCGCCGCTTCGGGCGCGAGTGCCGCCGCGATCGCCTCGCATTTCAAGCTGTCCTGGTGGCTCCACATCCTGCTTGTCTTCGGGTTCATATCCTACGTCCCTCATTCCAAGTACCTCCATATGCTGGCCGGCCCGTTTAACGTCCTGTTCCGGCCGGAGCGGCCCTGCGGAGAGCTCGCCCCCCTCGACCTCGAGACGTCCGAGAGGTTCGGGATCGAGAAGGCGCCCGATTTCAGCTGGAAGGACAACCTGGACGCCTTCGCCTGCATGGAATGCGGCCGCTGCCAGGATGTCTGTCCGGCCTTTGCCAGCGGGAAGCCGCTTTCCCCCAAGATGATCCTCTACAACCAGGAGCGCCGGCTTCTTAAAGAGCGGAAGGCGCTCGTCGCCAAGAAGAGGGACCTTTGCGCGACGCTCATGCCCGAAACCTTCGAAGAGGGCGAGGTCTGGACCTGCACGACCTGCGGAGCCTGCATGCATGTCTGTCCGGTCGAGATCGAGCACATCGCCAAGATCGTCGGGCTTCGCCAGAGCCGGGTCCTGATGGAGAGCAAGTTCCCGGCCGAGCTCAACCAGACCTTCCGGAACATGGAGACGAACTCGAACCCTTGGGGGATCGGATTTTCCAAGCGGGCGGAATGGGCCGAAGGCCTGAACGTCCCGCTTCTCAAGGACAAGCCGGACGCGGACTGGCTTTTCTATGTCGGGTGCTCCGGGTCGTTCGACGAGGAGGGCCGCAAGGTGTCCGTCGCCTTGGCCGCGCTGTTCCGGAAGGCCGGTATCGATTTCGCCATCCTGGGGACGGACGAGAAATGCTGCGGCGACTCGGCCCGTCGCCTCGGCCATGAGTACCTTTTCCAGCAGCTGGCGGCCGAGAACTTGAGCCTGTTCCTGGGGCATAAAGTCCGACGGATCGTCACGGCCTGTCCCCACGGCTTTAACATCCTCAAGCACGAGTATCCGCGGCTTCTCGACCGCCTGTCCGCCTTCTCGGACGAGGACAAGGCCGCCCTGGAAGGAATAGAGGTCGTCCACCATACCGAACTCATCGCTCGTCTGGTCAAGGAGGGGCGTTTGACGGTCGGTCCCGCGGATGTGGGGGACTTAACCTATCACGATCCCTGCTATCTGGCCCGCCATAACGGGATGACGTCCGAGCCGCGCTCCGTCCTGGGCCGGCTGGCCCCGGAAGGTCTCAAGGAGCCCGCCCGCTCCAAGGAGCACGGATTCTGCTGCGGCGCCGGAGGCGGGTTAATGTGGACCGAGGAATCGCTCGGCAAGCGGATCAATCATCTCAGGACGGACGAGCTCCTCGCCTCGGGCGCGAAGACCGTCGCCACGGCCTGCCCCTTCTGCAAGAGCATGCTCGTCGACGGGCTCAAGGACAAGGGACGGACGGATATCGCCGTCAAGGACATCGCCCAGCTCGTCGCCGAGCACCTGGGCTGAGAGGGCTCGGGGAGGATGGTTCGAAGGCACGTTCGCTTTCCCCAGCGAGGAAAGCTTCACTCGATTCGAGCCCTCGCTCTCCCGCCCTCGCTTCGCTAGCGGGATCCATGCCCGCTCGGTCTCTCATACGGCCTTCTTCACCATCCTCCCCTCGCCCTTCCCCATTATTCTCTACCGACCCGCTCGGCGGGCTTCTCCAACATCCCCCTCGCCCTCAAGCCTCGGAAGGTCTATGTTATTTGATAGTCCGGTCAGATTGACCTCCGCTTTGACTTTGTCGGTTCGATTGCTATAATAAAAGGCTTGTCATGGCACTATTCAAGAAGAAAAAAAATCGAAAGGTCTGCGTCATCGGGCTGGACGGCGTGCCCCATTCTCTGCTCCTCGATTTCTGCGCCAAGGGGATCATGCCGGCCATGGCCAAGCTCGTCGAAGAGGGCTGCCTCCACAGGATGAAGGCGAGCCTCCCCGAGATTTCGGCGGTCAGCTGGACGGACTTCATGACCGGGACGAACGCGGGGACTCACGGCATCTTCGGGTTCACCGATTTCAAGCCGGCTTCCTACGAGGTCCGCTTCCCCAATTTTCATGACGTCAAAGCGGAGACGATCTGGGATATCATCGGCCGCAAAGGCCGCAAATCCATCGTCATCAACCAGCCGTCCACTTATCCTGCCCGCCCCCTGAGCGGTGTCCTCGTCTCCGGCTTCGTCGCCCTGGACCTGGCCAAGGCCGTCTACCCGGCCGCCCAGAAGCTGGCCCTGGAAAAGATGGGCTACCAGATCGACATCGACACGATGCGGGCCCGTGAGGACCACGAATTCCTCTGGCAGGAGCTGGCCAAGACGATGGCCGGCCGCCAGAAGGCCCTCAACTACTTCTGGCGGGACGACTGGGATTACTTCGAGTTCGTCGTCACCGGCACGGACCGTCTCCACCATTATCTTTGGAACGCCGGCCAGAACGCGGCCCATCCCTACCATGCGAACTTCCTCGACTACTATCGGCAGGTCGACCGGATCATCGAGCGGATCGTGACGGCCCTCAAGCAGCCGGACGAGCGCGAGCCCGTCCTGTATCTCCTGTCCGACCATGGCTTCACCCGCCTCGACAGCGAGGTCAATTTGAATTCCTGGCTCGAGCGGGAGGGGTATCTCAAGTACGGGAATCCCGCGCCCAAGGGCCTCGAGGACCTCGCCTCCGAATCCCGGGCTTTCGCCCTGGACCCCAACCGGATCTACCTCAACCTCAAAGGAAGATTCCCCAAAGGATCGGTCGCTCCTTCGTCGGCCAAGGCCCTTCGGGCCGAGGTCAAGGCCAAGCTCGAAAGGCTCGAGTTTCAAGGCCGCAAGGTCGTCCGCAGGGTCTTCGCCGCCGAGGACGTTTACAATGGCCCGCTGACCCCCCAAGGGCCGGACCTCCTGGTCGTTTCCGAGTACGGATTCGACTTGAAGGGCTCGACCAAAAAGAAGGATGTCTTCACTCCCACCGACCTCCAGGGCATGCACACTTGGGATGACGCCTTTTTCTGGGCCGCCCGGGACCACGGGGACGACCTCTCGATCTCGGGCCTGGCCCGCCTCATCCTGGATAATTACGCATGAACCGTCCCAAAGCCGGGATCATCGGCGCGGGAATCGCGCTCGTACTCATCCTCGGGATCGCCCTGCCGGCGGCCGCCTACATCGGCCCGGGCGCCGGGTTCGCCTTCCTGTCCTCGTTCCTTGTCCTATTCCTGACTTTTTTCCTGGCCGTATTTTCGTTCTTATCCTGGCCGTTTCGCTTCCTGTGGCGCGCCCTGCGCGGCCAAAGAGCCTATCGGAAAGGCAAGGTCGACAAGGTCGTCATCCTCGGCCTGGACGGCATGGAGCCGACGATCGCCGAAAAGTTCATGGCCGAGGGGAAGCTCCCCAACCTCAGCCGGCTCAAAAAGGACGGGACCTACGCCCGGCTCCAGACGACCATTCCCTCGATCTCGCCGGTCGCCTGGTCCTCTTTCATGACCGGCTCCGAGCCGTCCAAGCATAATATCTTCGACTTCCTGAGCCGCGACCCGAAGACGTATCTTCCCGACCTGTCCTCGGCCCGGATCGGAAAGCCGAAGAAGGTCCTGTCCGTCGGCAAGTACGACATCCCGATCTCCAAGCCCGAGATCCGCGGCTTGCGCAGGAGCGTCCCGTTCTGGAAGCTCCTGGGCGACAAGGGCATTTTCAGCACGATCCTCCGCGTCCCGATCACCTTCCCGCCCGAAAAATTCAGCGGCCACCTCCTGTCGGGGATGTGCGCGCCCGACCTCAAGGGAAGCCAAGGGACGTTCTCGTTCTATACGTCCGATCCCGAAAAGGTCCACAGGCGCGAGGGCGGCCTGGCCGTTCCGGTGACGGTCGAAGAGAACGTCGTCCGGACTTTTATCTCCGGCCCCGAGAACACCCTCCTCAAATCGGGCGGAGAGATCCGGATCCCGATGACGGTCAAGCTCGATCCCGGCCGGGAGGAGGCCGTCCTCGAGGTCTCGGGACAGACCTTCCGCCTCGCCAAGGATGTTTTCTCGCCCTGGACCGGGCTCGTCTTCAAGCCCGGCCTGGGGATCAAGGTCCGTTCGATCGCGCGCTTTCTGATCACGAGCGTCAGGCCCCATTTTGAGATGTATATCACGCCCCTCAACATCGATCCCGAAAAACCGGCTCTCCCCATCTCCCATCCTTTCATCTACTCGGTCTACCTGGCCAAGCTCCTGGGGAGCTTCATCACGCTCGGCGAGGCCAACGACACCTGGGCCCTCAACGAGGGCGTCCTGAGCGAAAAAGCCTTCCTCGAGCTGACCTACTCCAATCATCTGGAGTGGGAGGCCATGTTCTTCAACGCCATTAAGAAAACGCGGAAGGGAATGGTTGTCTGCGTTTTCGAGACGACCGACAGCATCCAGCACATGTTCTTCCGCTACCTCGATAAGGCCCATCCCGCCCTTAAAACGGGACAGGCCAGGATGAGCGCGGCCGTCGTCGAGGACCTCTACCGGAGGATGGACGACCTGGTCGGCCGGGTTGAGCAAACGCTCGACGATCGAGGCGTCCTCATCATCATGTCCGACCACGGCTTCAAATCCTTCCGGCGCGGCGTCAACCTCAACTCCTGGCTCTGGAAGAACGGCTACCTCTTTCTCAAGGAAGGAACCGGCGGCGACGGAGAATGGTTCAAGGACGTCGATTGGACGCGGACCAAAGCCTACGCCCTCGGGTTGGGCGGCCTCTACCTCAACCTCAAGGGCCGCGAAGCGCAGGGCATCGTCGAGCCGGGCGCCGAGGCGACGGCCCTCAAGGCCGAGCTCATGACAAAGCTGGGCGGCCTCAAGGACGGGGCGAACGGCCCGGCCGGGATCAACATCCTGTTCGACCGTGACGCCGTCTATCGAGGCCCCTACCGCGAAAACGCGCCCGACCTCATCGTCGGCTACGCGGAGGGCTACCGGGCCTCCTGGGATTCGGTGACGGGCAAGGTCACGCCGTCCGTCTTCGAGGACAACCTCAAAGCCTGGAGCGGCGACCACTGCATCGACCCCAGGGTCGTGCCCGGCGTTTTCTTCATGAACGGGAGCACCAACGGACGGCCGCCGTCGATCATGGACATCGCGCCGACCGTGATGGAGCTGTTCGGCGTCGCCGTCCCGGCCCATATGGACGGCCGCTCGCTCCTGGCCGCGGAAGGCGCGGCCGCTAGGACCGCCGTCCCTCCATCTCAGAAACGCTCCCGGAAAGGCCGATCATGACAAGGATCAAAGGCCATCCCCTCGAGCGGAGAGACTTCCTCAAACTCAGCCTGGGGGCCGCTTCGCTGCTCGCTCTGGGCGGCCCGGGGCTCGTCAGCAAGCTCCACGGCCAGAAGGACGCGGCCCGCAAGGTCCTCGTCCTGGGCATGGACGGCATCGACCCCGGCCTCCTCAAGCTGTGGATGGACGAGGGCAAGCTCCCCTCGTTCCGCAAGCTGGCGGCGCAAGGGAGCTTCAGCCCGCTCCGGACGAGCATCCCGCCCCAGAGTCCGGTCGCCTGGTCGAACTTCATCGCCGGAACGAACCCGGGCGGCCACGGCATCTTCGATTTCATCCACCGGGACCCGGCTCAACAGTCGGATCCTTCCAAGTTCATCATTTTCTCAGCCTCGGCCACCGAGGCGGCCAAACGGACCATGAAGCTCGGCAAATATGTCTTCCCGCTCTCGGGCGGCGAGGTCCGGAACCTCCGCCAAGGCAAAGCTTTCTGGCAGATTCTCGAGGAGCAGGGCATCCCGTCAACGATCTTCAAGATCCCGGCCAATTACCCTCCGGTCGCCAGCCGCCAGCGGACGATTTCCGGCATGGGCACGCCCGACCTGCTGGGGACTTACGGGCAGTTCAACTACTACACGACGGTCCCGGCCGAAATCAACGAAGACATCGGCGGCGGCCGGGTCCATCAGGTCTATGTCATCGGGAACCGCGTCGACGCGAAGCTCAGAGGCCCCGTCAACAGCTTCCTCAAGGACCTGCCCGACACCTTCGTCGACCTCCGGATCGACATCGATCCCGTCCACCCGGTCGCGCGGATTTCCTTCCAGGGCCAGGAGTTCATCCTGCGCGAGAAGGAATGGAGCGACTGGAAGAAGGTCCGGTTCGGCTTCATGCCGACTCAGAGTGTCGGCGGCATCTGCCTTTTCTATCTCAAGGAGGTCCATCCCGAGTTCAAGCTGTACGTGACGCCGGTCAACATCGACCCCGGCGACCCGGCCCTCCCCATTTCAACCCCCGAATCTTACGCCCAAGAGCTCGCCGCCAAGTTCGGACCGTTCTTCACCAAGGGCCTGCCCGCCGACACGAGCGCCCTCGACAACGACGTCCTCGACGAGGACGAGTTTCTGGCCATGGACGGCCGCATCCTGCGCGAGAGCCTCGACATGTTCGATTACGAGCTGGCCCGTTTCGACGCCGGCCTCCTCTTTTTCTACATCTCGTCGACCGACCAGCGCCAGCACATGTTCTGGCGTTTCAGGGACCCGGCCAGCCCGACATACGACGCGCAGCTCGCCCTCAAATACGGGCCGGTCATCGAGTCCATCTACCGGGACATGGACGCGCTCCTCGGCAAGGCGCTCGACAAAGCCGGCCGCGACGCCGTCGTCATCGCCATGTCGGACCACGGCTTCAACCCCTTCCGGAGAGCCTTCAACCTCAACAGCTGGCTCAAGGCCAACGGCTATCACGTCCTCAAGAGCGAGCGGCGCCTCAGCGAGGATTCCCTGTTCCTGAATACGGACTGGTCCCGGAGCCGGGCCTACGGCGTCGGCCTCAACGGCCTCTACATCAACGAGCGCGGCCGCGAAAGCGAGGGCATCGTGCCGCCCGGACCCGACAAGGAGACTTTGGTCCGGGAGATCGCGCGCAAGCTTGAAGAGACGGTCGATCCCAAGACGGGCGAGCGGGCCGTTCTGCGGGCCTTCGTCGCCCGCGACGTCTACACGGGTTCCTGCCTCGATCGCGCGCCCGACATCGTGCTCGGGTTCAACCGCGGCTACCGGATCTCCTGGGGCTCGCCGATGGGGCGCTTCTCCAAGGACATCTTCGAGGACAACACCGAAAAATGGAGCGGCGACCACATGGGCGATCCTCAGATTATTCCGGGGATCCTTCTCGCCAACCGGCCCATCCGCAGCGAGAGCCCCGCCCTCTACGACCTGACGGCCAGCCTGCTCGCCCTGTTCGGCGTCGAAAGGCCGAAGAATCTCGTCGGGAAACCCGTTTTTTAGGAGGATATCGTGGGCAAAGGCAAGGTCAAGCTGGACAAGGACCTCATCGACAAAGTCAAAAAGTACGCCGAGCTCTCGGGCTACACCTCGGTCGAAGAGTTCATCAGCCACTGCCTCGAGAAGGAAATCGCCAAGCTCGAGGAGTCGGACTCCGAAGAGGAGATCAAGAAGAAGCTCAAGGGGCTCGGCTACATTTCCTGAGTCCCAGGACTCCATGAACGTTTTCAACGCCGTCGTATCCGGGCTGTTCGACCTTCTGCTCGGGCCGTTCCGGGCCATGAGCCCCTGGATAGCGATGGCCGTCGTCTCCCTGCTGACCGGCTTCCTGATGCTCGCCATCTATCGCCTCACCTCAAATCAGGACGGAATCCGCCGGGTCAAGAACCTGATCAAAGCCCATCTCCTCGAGCTGCGCCTTTTCAAGAACGACCTGGCGGTCTCATTGAGGGCGCAGGGAAGCATCCTGGCGGCCAACCTGAAGTACATCGGCTATGCCTTCAAGCCGCTCTTGGTCATGATCGTTCCCGTCCTCATCATCCTCATCCAGCTCAACGACTGGTTCGGGAGCCGGCCGCTTCAGGTCGGCGAGCGCGCGCTGGTCATAGTTCGGCTGGCTGAAGGCTACAGTCCGGTCGAGACGGATATGAGGCTCGAAGCGCCGGCCGGCCTGGTTGTCGAGACGCCCCCGCTTAGGATCGAGGAGGACCGGGAAGTCGACTGGAGGATCCGGGCCGAGTCCCCCGGCGTCCACGACGTCACGCTTCGCTGGGCGGACCAAAGCGCCGCCAAAAAAGTCGTCGTGGACGACGGCCGGCTGGCCCGAGTCTCGACGGCCAGGGTTCGGACCAACGCCTGGCGCGAAATCTCGCATCCCGGCGAGAGATCGCTTCCCTCGGACGCTCCGCTGAAGACCTTCGAGGTCCGCTATCCCGAACGCCGGCTGAACTTGTTCGGCATCGGCGTCCATTGGCTGGTCGCCTATTTCATCCTGTCCGTCGTCCTGGGGTTCGCCTTCAAAGGAGTTTTTAAGGTGACGATATGAAAATAGAGACATTTGAAATGGAACGGATGCAGTCGACCTGGGAGAACGTTGTCGAGTACAACCTCTCCGAGAGCGGCGTCCATCCCCTGTCGCTCGGCGAATTCGTTGCTCGCGAAGAGCTGGACCGGCTCCTCAAGCTCGGCTTGGGATACAGCCAGACCAACGGGACGCCGGAGCTCCGGGCCGCCGTTGCCTCGCTCTACCCGGGCGCCGGGACGGACCAGGTCCTGGTCACAACCGGCTCTTCCGAGGCCAATTTTCTCCTGATGTGGAGCAAGGTCGAGCCCGGCGACGAGGTCCTCTTCATGCTTCCCAACTACATGCAGATGTGGGGACTGACCCGGGCCTTCGGGGCCAAGCTCAAGCCCTTCCATCTTCGGGAGGACTGGGGCTGGGCGCCGGACCTTGATGAGCTCCGCCAGCTCGTGACGAAAAAGACCAAGCTCATCATCGTCACCAACCCCAATAACCCGACCGGCGCGATCATGGACCGGGATGCCATGGACGCGATCGTCAATCTCGCCGGCCAGGTCGGCGCCTGGATCGTGGCCGATGAGGTCTATCAGGGCGCTGAAGTCGATGGCCCCCGGACCGAGAGCTTCTGGGGAAAATACGATCGGCTTTTCGTCGTCAACGGCTTGTCCAAAGCCTATGGCCTGCCCGGGCTGCGGGTGGGCTGGATGGTCGGGCCGGCCGACGCGGTCGCCAAGACCTGGCCCTACCACGATTACACGACCATCTCCCCAACCGTCCTGAGCGACAACTTGGCCCGGCTCGTCCTCAAGCCCGAGACGCGGGAGCGAATTCTGTCTCGGACCCGCGGCATCCTCAAGGCCAACTTTCCGGTCATCGGAGACTGGCTCCGGTCTCAGGACGGCCTGTTCGAGTTCGTCCCGCCCAAGGCCGGCGCAATCGTCTTCGCCCACTATAACCTCAAGATCAATTCGACCGAGCTCGTCCAGAAGCTCATCCGCGAAAAGAGCGTCCTCATCGTCCCGGGCGATCATTTCCTGATGGACGGCCATCTGCGTTTCGGCTATGGCGACGAGCCCGGCGTCCTCCTCAAGGGACTTGACCGGATCGGCGCGGCGCTCCGGGAGCTTAGAGGCTAAGGGCAACGTTCTCCGGCCTTTCGGTGTTTGAAAGGACGGACGTGAGCATAGAATCCCGTCATAGGAGGCGAACATGACAATACGATTGAGAACCCTAGCTGTTCTCGCCCTGGTCGGCGCGGGCTTCGTCCTGACCGCGGCCGCTTGGGCCCAGACCCCCAACATCAAGATCGCCGTCATCAACTCCCAAAAGGCCTTCGAAACTTCGTCCGAAGGAAAGAGGGCGGCAACCCAGTTCCAGGCCCGCGAGGACAGAATTAAAAGCGACCTGGCCCGGCTCGACAACGATCTCCGGACGCTCGAGACTAAGCTCAACACCCAGCGGCTGACCTTGAGCAACGAGGCCATGCTCCAGCTCCAGGGCGATATCGATCGCAAGACGACGGAACGGAAGCGGACCGAGGAGGATTCGACCAAGGATTACCAGCAGCTGCAGTACAACCTCATCCAGAAGATCCGCGGCGACATGATCGTCATCATCAACCAGATCGCCCAGGAGCGGGGGTATGACCTGGTCCTCGATGTCGCGGCCAGCGGCATCGTCTACTTCAACCAGGCCATCGAAATCACCGACGAGGTCGTCCGTCGCTATGACGCGGCCAATGCCGCCGCGGCTCCCATCAAGAAGTAGCGGGTCCGGACCGCGTCCGGACTTTTCCTCTATCGTCAGCGCTTCGTCTTAAGCGTCAGCTTGACCTCGTGCCGGACGAATCCTCCGGCCGGGCCGGCTGGCATGAGAATCTTCAGGCTTCGACCGCTCAATACAGAGCCGACAACGGACGCGACCCTCTCCGGTCGGAGAATGGGCAAGGCGTATTCGCGTCCGGCGAGACCCTCGCAGGCAACCGTGAGATCGCTCCCGGCCAGGCTGATCTTGAGGATCTTCAGTCCCTTGTCGCAATCCCCCGTCGCCGTGTCGTTCCCCGGCGGCAGGATTTCGGCCGTGGACTCGATGGCTATCTCGACGATGTCCGATCCCGTCAACGGGACCTCGATCCCGGGCCTCATCGATTGAGCCCAGGCCGGCGTTTCCGCTTCGACCGGAATGGGCGTCCCGTTGCAGGAACCGCGCAGGATTTTTGTCCCCAGGCCGAGAGCTGGGGCGAAGCGAAGCTTGAATCCGGCCGCCTCTCCCCCTTTGGACGCAACCTCGAGCCGGATGCCGTCCTCCCGCCGCGTATAAGCCAAATCGAAAGATGCGCCTCCGACCCGGAATCTCTCGATCCGAACCTCCGGCCAGTCGGCGGGAAAGCAGGGTTCGAACAGGATCGACCTATTCGCGGCATCGCCGTCGAGCCCGAGCAGCCCCCAAGCCAGGGGCAGCGAAACGCCGCCGGTCGAAAATCCCTGGTGGGCCACGGCCTCCTGGGGCCAGGTGTTCAGGGCGCCCGAAAAAAGCTCGGTGACCTCGCCGAGCGCGTTGTCGAAGCTGTGCCGGACCGAGCTCATTAAGGCTTGATATCCCTGAGGGAGGAAGCCGTGTTTAAAGAGGGCGGTCGCGACCCAGCCCGTCAGGAAAGGCCAGACCGCCCCGTAGTTGTAATTGAGAGGCTCGTAGAGTTTGCTGCGGCTGGACAGGATGCGGACGCCCCAATCGGTCGTCATGTCGGATTCGTTGAGGCGGGCCAGGGATCTGACACTCCGCTCGCCGTCGGCAAGAGACCAAGCCAGCGGATAGGCGTTCCAGGGGCTGGGCTCCTTAACCTTCTGACCCGCCGCGTTGAAGGCGTAAGCATATTGGCCGGCCTCTTCATCCCAGAGCCTGTCCTCCAGGGCGCGGCGGCCTTTGGCGAATAGATCCGCCGCCTTTCGAGATAGGGCCGGCTCCCCCGCCGCCCGGGCGAGCTCTTCAATCGCTTGGCAGGCCCGGAGCCAGACCGCGGCGCAGTAGATATCGGTTTGGATTCCGGTGAGGGACCCGAACTCCAGCGCGCCCAGCCCCGCTTTTTTATTATCCATAAGGCCGTCGCCGTCATCATCGGTGGATAAACACCAGGCGAAGGCTTTCTTGAGCGAGGGCCAGCTCGCCTTCAGAAACTCCTCGTCCCCGCTCCTGCGGAAATAGGCGTAAACGGCGGCGATGTAATAAGGAGATGTATCGCCGTGGATATAGGCGTAGGGATAATCCTTGAACCAGTTGATGTAGCCGGCGGCCTGGCTGAGCTCATGGGCCATCTTGCCGTCTTCCCGTTGCCACTTTTGGGTAAAGGCAAGGACGTCGCGGACCGTTTCGTGCCGGCCGAACCCGAGCAGGCTCAACGAATTGAGGTAGGCGTCGGCGCCGAAGAACCAACCGAAGCCGGGGCGCCCGCCCGTGCCCGACAGCCCGAGCCCGGCCACCATCCCTCGGCCGAGGTCGGGATTGTCGACGATGAGGTTGTCGTAAGCGATCTTGGACCATTCCCAGGCCAGGTTGAGCCGGACGTCAGGTGTCGTGATATGAAGGGTTTCGGCCAGGAGCCGGTCATAATGGGCGGCGGCGGCGGCGTAGACGGCCTTTGGGTCGGCGGCGAGACGCTCGTAAACACCGCGGATATCGTCACGCGCCCCCTTGCCGCCGGCGATAATGATGGGGATGAACCGGCCGCGCACGGAAGCGGGGTCCGTGATCTCGATCTTGAACTGGTTGGGGACATCGGACAGCATGTGGGCCGGCGTGTAGGATATTCCCCTTCCGGCCGGCGATCCCAAGAAGCCGTGGTTGCGCCGGGTCGGCTCGGAGATGAGGTAAGCTTTTATCGTGTCGTCCCAGTAGCTATATTGGCCGCCGATCCCGGCCGGCCACATCGGCTGGAGGACGGGCAGGAAGGAGCAAACCACGGTCAGCGGCTCGATGCTGTCGACCGCGAGCAGGATGACGGCTCCCGGCTCTTCGATGGAAGCAACGTAGGTCGCGCGGACGGTGAAGGATTGATAGACGTAGGTCAGGGTCGTCGCGGCCGGAGTGACCGTGATGAAACGGACGATGTCCCGGGCCGGGATAGGTTGAGTGCTGGACCCGATCAAGAAGGAAAGCTCCGCGTTCCTGACGAGCTTGAGCGGGTAAGCCCAAGCCTCGAAAGTCCCGCTCTCGAGGCCCAGGATGGCGAAACGCCGGCCCGCCCTATCGAAATAGGTCTGAGGCTGGGCGAGGCGGGAGAGGGCGATGTCCGACTCATCTAATGAGAAACGGGGTATAAGCCCCTCCTGGGAGCGGAGCTCGAGGGGGAATATCGCCAGGACGATTATGATGACGAAACCGAGACCGGGGATTCTTTTCATGGTTCTTTTTTAACTCCTTTGGACGGGAGTGTCAAACCCTCGACACTCATACTAAGCCGTTTCCGGCTTAGTATGAGTGCTGCAAGACTGCTCCCCGGCAGGAATGCCACGGCTTGGTCAGGGTTTAACCCTGAGCCGCGCTTCTCGTCCCCGCCTTTCAGGGCGGAGTAGCGTCGGCGAATGGGTCAAACGATGGACAGGCGTCCTCCCGAAAGAACAGGCGGCCGGAATCCCCCTATGTCAATTTTATTTACATGAGAGACAAAAATAAGGCAAAAATATGGTCAGTATAGGGCGAAGAAATATCAAATTTATGGGAGAGGCTTTTTTCCCGAGACTGGCACAAAAATTGCATAATTATTTTTTGAAATGAATTATCAGTTCATATAGAAGGTGCGATATGAAGAAGCTCATTTTGGCCATGTTCGGGATTCTGGGCGCCGCCATGATTCTTTTTGCCTTCCTGCCCAGCCGGAAACAGGTGAATTCCCGCCGGGCCGACGTCCGCCAGGAAGACGCCCGCTGGTTCTGCTACCCCGATTCCAACTGACGGCTGAATCAGGAAACGCGCCCGGCAAGATTCGAACTTGCGACCTTCTGATTCGTAGTCCGCGCCTTACCCTCTCTAAAGGTTTGATTTATAGTCGGTTACGGGACGGTGGATTACGAGGCTTTCCGCTTTCTTTCCGGTTTCTATCATGTATTCGCTTAATTTCGCGACCGCCCAGCCGTCCCTACCTATCATCCCACCATCCTTGACATATCCAGAAAAGGGATTTATCTTTGTCCCAAGTAGCAAGATAGGGAATCGACTTGAATTACGGATTGCGGGCGGGCGTGGTTGAAAAGGGAATCCTCATCCGGCTTATCCTGTTTTTATAAGGAGGGATAGCTATGAAGAACTTAGTATTGGCCGGCGTTTTATCAACGTTGTCGGTTGTGGGGACCGTGGGCATCATGGCTCCGGCGAGGGCGACCGGCGATTCGCTGCCCGTGGGGACCATCATCGCCTGGGGCGGCGTATCAAGCTCCGTTCCGGCAAACTGGATGCTGTGCAACGGCAAGTCGCTGA
This sequence comes from Candidatus Aminicenantota bacterium, assembly GCA_963702005.1. Taxonomy (GTDB): domain Bacteria; phylum Acidobacteriota; class Aminicenantia; order Aminicenantales; family JAFGBC01; genus JAFGBC01. The sequence goes on along the minus strand of OY969696.1, from coordinate 2,737,684 downwards.
GCAAAGCGGTCTATAAAGAGCTCTTTACGGCCATCGGGACGTCTTGGGGAAGCGCGGGAGATAAATTCAATCTGCCCGATTTTAGGGGGAGGTTCCTTCGGGGTGATGACGCAGGAACGGGCAGGGATCCCGATGTGAAAAAGCGGAAGCCATCCAATCCCGGCGGCAGCGCGACAGGCGTCGGCTCCGTCCAGGAGGATTCGCTGCAAAACCATACGCATGACCAGAATCCCCATCAACATTACTATGACTTTTATAATACGCCGATTAACATCGCTGATACCGGATCAGGAGTATCTGTTATGGAAAACCAATTCACGGGGCAATTAACCATGGGGGAGAAGGCGGACATATTAGGCGCGATAAGATATAACACCAAGTCGCAAGTCAACGCGGGAGAAGAAACGCGCCCGAAAAACGCGGCCGTGAATTTCATCATCAAGGTCAAATAGCTCCAGGTCCGGGCCTTCCCCGGCCTCATCGAACTCCCCCCGGCGGCCGCCGACCCGTCCCGACTTATCATCCCACCGTTCTTGACATATCCAGAACAGGGATTTATCTTTGTCCCAAGTAGCAAGATGAGAAATCGACCTGAATGGCAGATTGCGGCCGGGCGCGGTTGAAAAGGGAATCCTTGTCCGGCTTATCAATTTTTTATTTGGAGGGATAGCATGAAGAACCTAGTATTGGCCGGCGTTTTATCAATATTGTCGGCTGCGGGCGCCGTGGGCATCATGGCCCCGACAAGGGCGACAGATAATTCGCTGCCCGTAGGCACCATCATAGCTTGGGGCGGCGCATCGAGTTCCATTCCCGCGAACTGGATGCTGTGCAACGGCAAGGCGCTGAGCAAATCGGTCTATACGGAGCTCTTCACGGCCATCGGAACGTCATGGGGAAGCGCTGGCGACAAATTCAATCTGCCCGACCTCAGGGGGAGGTTCCTTCGAGGTGATGACGCAGGAACGGGCCGGGATCCCGATGTGAAGAAGCGCAAGCCCTCCAATCCCGGTGGGAGCGCGACGGGCGTCGGGTCGGTCCAAGAGGATATGATGCAAAACCATACGCATGCTCAGACTCCGCACAGCCATCAGTACGAACACACTCAAGTCGCGAGTGCGGCCGCTAGCGGAACAGGTTTTTGGGCCTATGATGTTGGTTCCTGGTATTATAAGATGTCTACCTCGGTCAATGCGAACATCATGGGCGCGACAAGGTACAACACCAAGTCGTGGGTTAACGCGGGAGAAGAGACCCGGCCCAAGAACGCGAGTGTCAATTTCATCATCAAGGTGAAATAGAATTCCGCCGGGGGACGTTTCCCTACAATTCCGATTGTAGTTTCAAAAACGCTTTCCGCTTTCTTTCCGCTTTTTGGCTGAAAAAGGCATAAAACGGCTGAAGATGATTTAAAGCCTTTCCCCGCCCCGAATCATGCTAAGCCCTTGATTTACAGAAGTTACAGGGGGAATTTAGAAACGCGCCCGGCAAGATTCGAACTTGCGACCTTCTGATTCGTAGTCACGGAGTGCCCCGCCCTAATTGGTTGATATCTCTATCGTTGCGGGCTCCCGGATTTCTTCCTGTGTCATATTTGTGCCACTCCCCTGCCCGGGATCTACGAAGAGAGCTGCCAGGGCGTTGACGGCTTTTCTACGCCCTTCATCATTCGGGTTGATATATCGAATGGTCGTCCGAATGTCCTGATGTCCGAGGATCTGCTGGACTGTGGTCAAAGGGATGCCGGCCGCGGCCATGTACGTGCCGGCGCAGTGCCGGAGATCATGAAACCGCAACTCCGGCAGGCCGGCCTTTTCCCGGGCGGCTTCGAACTGCTTCTTACAGTCGAAGAGATACCCCCGACTTCCACGACCCGGAAAGACATGATCGCTTTTCTTCTCGACCCCGGCAAGAATATCCCGTACGACCTGATTCATGGGGACCCGGAAATACTTGGCACTCTTGGTTCTAGCGAAAGAGATAATACCTTCCTCAAAATTGACCTGGTTCCATCTCAGGGACAGGATCTCGCCCTTCCTGAGTCCTGTATTCAGCGCGATCAAGACAATCTTCCGCAGGGTCCCGCCGGCTGCTTCGAGGAGGCGCCCGATCTCTTCCTTGCTGAGGACATAATCGCGATTCTGTTCGGGAAAGTAGGACACCTGCCTGACCGGGTTATCTCCACGATATCGCTTCTGTTTCAACGCGACGCTGAAAATGTTCTTGAGGGTTGCCAGCTCCCGGTTAATGCTCGAGCCCTTCATCGTCCGCTTGAGGTCCTGGCCGCGGACTTTCTGTTTGAGCCGTTTTTGCTTATATCCCTCGATCATCTCCGGCGTGATCTTCGAGAGCTGGAGATCTCCGAAGAATCGAAGAAGGTGCTTGATATATCCCCGGATGCTACAGATGGACCTCGAACCTGCCTTAATCTTCTTGTACTCCTCGGCGAAGGAAGCGAAGTGAAGGATCTGCTTTTTCTCGAAGCCGAGCTCTCCGCGTTCGACGTCCGTTCGTTTCGCGGCCAGGATACTGAGGGCCATTTCCTTGTCCCCGCTCGCGCGCTCGCGCTTGCGGCAGCCATCAACCCAGTAATCCACATACCAGATCCGGCCGACCCGATAGATACGGCCCAGGCCGGGAACTCGGACGTGGGCTGAGGCGCTCATGGTCACCTTCCCGTTTTCATGTTGAGTTCTTCGGCAAGTTTGTACATGAGCAGCACGTGCTTGTAAGTTATCCGGCCATTCTCGATGAAAAAATCCTTCAGCGTGACGCCCAGGGCAGCCGCTATTTTGGCCAATTCCGAGAGATAACATTTTTCGTTTTTGCGGGATATGAGCGTAGGTAAGGACACGGGCCCTTTAGCGGACTTCTGAGACTTCTTAATCAAGCAGACTTCGGTCTTCATGATATCCTCCCTTTCAGAATTGATATCCTGCCCAGCGGAGCAGGTCCTCGGCCCAGGCCGGGACGAAGAGGATCTCGGAGAACCGGATGTCTCCGGGTCCGTAGATTTGGCCGCCGGCGTTCTCAAGGACGGGTATCCCCGCGCCGACCACGAGCCGAAATTCGGAGAGTTCTCCTCCCGCCAGACGGACTTTGACTTTCCGAAGATCCGAATGCTTGCAGCCGTCCGAACATTTCCAGGATCCGCGGGCATATCGCCCGCCCTCGAGGAGTGAGGCGTGATGCTGCCGGCCACAGACGCGACACTCCATGAGTCCCGTCGAGGCATCGAGGAGTTTCATCACCTTTTTGCTCATTTATCGCCTCCTGGCGTTGATGAAGCGTTCTATATCCTGAAGATCAAATCGCTTCCCGCCCGGCAGTGCAATAAACGGAAGAAGCCCCGCCCGACACCAGTTATCTACTGTCCGCAGCGTCACGCCGAACATCTTGGCCGTATCCTTCCTATTGAGAAGTGTTGTCATCGAGAATCCCGCGCGCTTGTGTCTATGAATTTCTTAAGATCATGCTCCCGGATCCGCCAGAGGCGCCCCCCGCCGAGCTTAAAGGCCCGGAGTCGGTCCGAGCCAATCCACTGAAGGACGGTGGATCTTTTGACGCTGCACAGATCACATATCTCTTTGATAGAGAATAATTTAACCATTTTATCGTATTCCCTTCTCTGTTTTCTCATGCTTGTCTATGCTTATCTTTACACGTTTATGCTTGATTGTCAAGCTTTTTTATTCACTTTTTTGGACGAACCTGCTATGATTGCCCGGGATGGAAAAGTCCCTTTTAACCAAAATTGAGCTCATGGGATACCTAAGAATCAGCAGGAGCACTCTCGACAAGTGGATAAAAGAGAAGTACCTGCCCTACATCAAGCTCGACCGCCGCGTCCTATTCCGGCGAGAGGATATAGACCGCTTCATCAAGTCCAGGACGGTTAACGCGGTCAGAGGCCGCTAGCGCGCTCTGGCAGCTTTTCTCTCACCCGCCGTACCAGCCGCATCGGGATCCGATCGCATCTTGATCCTTGAGTCCCTGGAGGGCCAGGAGCGCAAAGGTGTTCGCGGTGTTCTCCCACATCTCGCGCTCTCTTGTGTAGGGATACGTCTTCCCGTGGGCCCTCTCGAACCAAACGTGATGCGCCTCGTGGGAGATCGCGTGCAGGATGTCCGAGACGGGCATGTCGCAGCGAATCTCGATCGTCTCCGATCCGGGAGAGCTGCGCCCCAGGAGCGGCTCCGGGAGGGTATACTTGAATTTATTCGCCCCCTTGGACCTTGCCGGGACCGCCTCACCTTCGATCCATTCAATGCTGAGTTTCTTTAGCCCGAGCTTGAAGGCGCAGAAATTCATCATCCGGCGCGCTGCGGCGTTCACGTGGTCCGGGACGTCGTCGACGTCAACGGAATTGTAGCTGAACCAGATCCGTTCTGCCAGCGGCACGTACTTGTTAAGCATCTTGATCTGGCGCTCACGAATGATCTTTTTTCGGAAGAATCGATCGTGAGCTCCTCTTTCTAACTTGATCATGCGTGCCTCCTATTTCAGGATTTGAAGACCTGCCTGCAGTTCGGCGAGAATCGACTCCACGGCGCCCTTCATCTGCTTGTCCCAGGGCCCTCGAAGGAAGATCGGATTCCACGAAACGGTCGGGAAGTTGCCCGAGTCGATCTCCTGGAAGACCCGCTTCACTTCCTCTCTTGCGGCCGAAAGTTCGATCTCCGCAGCGAAGGCTTCCTGGATTTTGGCCAGGAAGACCTCGATCGCCCTCTTGAGCATTTTGGCCTGGCCGGGGTAGAGTTCTTTTTCGGCCTTTTCCCGGAGCTCCACGAGGACTTTGCCCGAGACTTCCAGACGCCGCTTGGCTTCTTCGCGCTCGCTTTCGAGTTGCCGGATATGCGCCGTCTTCTCCCGGATCTCTGCCCGCTTCGCCGCCGCGCTCGAATCTCCGAGGATCTCGAGCTTGAGGACTTCTTCCTCTAACGGTGCGATCTCCGCGCCCAGGGTCTCGATCTCCCGGGGAAAAGCCGAGAGCTTCGAGGCCAGGCTGTCTCGACCGTCCTTGATCTTGAGATACCGTTCTTTGTCCGTCATTGTCTTGCCTCCTCGATTATTTTTTATTCAAACTGAGGCACCTCATCGCTAGGTTCCACGCCTCAGCTCACGCCGCAGATCATTAATCCCCGCAATACGAACGCCGCCATCCTCATCGTCATCATCCTCAGCCGGGCAGCCTTCATAGCCGGCCGCCCCCGAATTCTTCGCCGCCATCACGCAGGCGCCGGCCGCGGCCACGGCCAGGTCATCGTGTCCGCCGGCGTAGTGGTCGACGAGGTCCCTGCCTCCGCTCCGGGTCCGGCGCTCGAGCCCCGTGAACTGGGCGGTTAGGCGTTTGATGTCCAGGAGTTCGACTGACCCGTTCGCCACAAGGGGCAGGAAGTTGACGTAGATCTCGGAGGCCGTGAACTCCGAGGCCTCGATGCTGATCCCGTGATTTCTGAAGGCTGACGTCACCCACTCGCCGGCATACCGATCCGCCCGGGCCGAGCAGATCCCGAATCCCTTGAGCAGGTCGGAGAACTCGGCAACGACGCTCCCCGGCGTGAAGGGCGGCCGGGCCTCGCGGAGGACATCAAGGATGACATGGCCGACGGCGTCCCTGTGGCCGATAGCCAGCGTCATCGAGTCCTGGCGCCCGCCGGAGGGATCACAGAACGCATGGTAATCGGCGCCTTCGACCTTCGGCAGCTCATATCGGCCCGGGACGACTACGGCCTCGACCATCTCGAGCGGCATGAACGTGGAGATGTCCTCTCTCCATTCGGCCTCCCACTCAGCGGCGGCCGCGGTCCGGTCGGTCGCCAGGGCCGTCTCGATCGTCTTCCGGCTGATCGTCGGATTCATCGTCGAGGTCCCCGCGCGCCAGATCAGGGGTCCGCCCGGCTTCCCCCAGTTCACCCGGAATTGCTCCCAGAGCACGCCCTGCCGGCTGTATGGTGTTGAGATCCCGATCAAAAAGGAATCGGGCACCGTAGCCAGCGCGGGCCGGATCGCTGCCAGGACTTCCCTGTCCGGATTTGCGCCGGTATCCTCCGACCGCCAGAAGGCCATCTCTTCGAGAATCGCGCATAGCACCGTGTAGCCGCGGACGGTCCGGAAATTGCACGTCTTCACCCCGAGGTTCACATTGTTAGAGAGCTCAAGCGTCTCCTTCGTCTCCAGCCGGATCATCGCCTCGAGGCTTTTATTCGAGTGAAAAATCCCGGAGACATAACTCTTGATGATCCCCGCCTGCGCCTTGTCCACGGCGATGATGAAGATCCAACCCCGCTCCCCTGGACCCAGAAATGGGCTCCAGTCACTGAAGGCGGCCAGGTACGAGGCGATCAGTGCACAGGTGAAACTCTTCCCGCTGCGTCGGCCGCAGATCACGAAGCTTTCATGGGCGGCCTTTCCCGCAGGAGTTTCTAATCCCGTGCAGCTGCGGAATAACTCGAGGTCCTTCTTTCTCTCGATATCAAGGCCGAAGAGCGCCCGAAGGTAAACCTCCCAAGAGTGCCAGGTCTCAAGGTCTTTGAAGAGCGGGCGGAAAACTAAGGGAGATTGAATGGCCTGGATAATGTTCATTTAGACACCCGCCCTCCCTTCCTGATCCATTCTCCCGCCAAATGTCCCGATCTGTATTCTCATCCTGGGGGCGATCGAGTACCGCTTGCGAATAGCCGCCTCCACTATCTGCGAATCATTCCGAAAGGCAAGCCCCTGAAGCGCGTCCGCCGCCGCCTTCATGAGGTTGTCCAGATCCGGGCGCTTCTCCGGGACGATGGTCCTGCCTTCCATCGCTTCTCGTTTCGTCTTCGACGCCGACTTCGGAATCCCCAGGAAAGCCTCGATCGTCATCGACAATGGCCCCTCCATCGGGACGAACCCCGGATAAGCCATGACGAAAAGCTCCTTGATGAAGGTTTCATAACTCCGCGTCTTATCCGGTGTCACGGCCCGACCGAAAGTCCGGCCCGCCTTCGTCCGAATCGGAAAGAAGCGCGGCCGCCCTTTCGCTTGCGGCTCACCAGGGACGACAAACTCTATCATCGGCTGCCTTCCTTCCGTGCCTGCAAGCCGCGCTCGACCTCTGCCAAGACTCCGATGAGCTCGGGCAAACGCTCGACGTCCAGGGAAAAGCCGCGCTCTGTCGGATCCTCGGCGCCGTTGTGCCCGGCCTCGACAGACTTCCAGACGCGGATGTCCAGGTATTCATGCCCGGGCCGGGAAACCTCCAGGGCGATCCTCAATTCCTCCGCCGTGTTCTTCTGGAGCCTGCCTAAGATTTCGCTCATGATGTCAATCTCCCGATCCCGTCTCTCAGGCCTTCGGCCTTGCCTTGCTGCAGGGCCGTTGCCAGGGCGTCCACGGCCCAAGCCAAGAGCCGACAATGAGATGAGCAGAAGCGCCGACGCCGACCCTTACAAGCATGGACAGGCGCCCGGCAAACCTCACAGGATCCGCCCTGCAAGGCCTGCACCCTCAACTCCTCGGAATCCGAAGCGTTAACGCTTTTCTGCAGCGCCTGGCGCCTATGCCTTGCGCGATTCGTCATCGCTTTCTCCCAGGACTCGAATGCCTCACTAGGTTTATTTGAATCATGATTGATCCTCCCCCTGGCCGGGGGCCTCGGAGACGCTCTTGTCTCCCGGGATTTCGTCACTGGATGCCCCAGGACGGACGATCTCTCCGGCCTCAAGACCCACAGTCTCGCCCTTCGCCCCTCCCGTCCCCTGGGGATTCTTGCCCTTCGCCTTCCCTGGAGCCCGGCGCCGGGTACTGGGGGCCGGCCCCTTGTCCTTGGATCCCGGGCCGGCGTTACCCTTCCCTACCTCGAGGATCAGCTCGGCCGGCGTCATCACCCGGGCTGCTTCCTTCTTCGAGAGGCCGAGCGCAACCAGGGCCCGGTCGATGCTGTTTGAATAGGCCAGGTATGAGTTCCCCAGACAGGGCTCGAGCTCGAGGATCTTCCGCTTGAAGCGATCCTGTCTGAATGCGCCGTACTTCTCGATGTAGGCTTCGATGAGGCGACAGACGGCGAGCTTCGAAATAACCCGGTCGATCATCACGCGCTGCATCTCCGAGAGCGAATCCTCTCCTCCGGCTATGTCCCGGGCCAGGCCGACACGGGTATCCGCCAGGTAACGCCGGATCCTGGGGTTGTCCTTGAGGATTTCATCTCTGAGAGAGATAGAAAATCCCCCGTGTCGATAGGGTCGCCCTCCCTTCGACTTGTAGGGTTTGTTCTCCTCTTTGTTCACCTTATTTCCCCTGGGTAATCAGGTAGTATGTAACCTGTTTATCAACAGTAAGTTGGGATTCCAGGGCGCCCCCGCGCGGCCTTTTTACTGGCACAGATGTGGCACAGAGCACGGCCGGAGCCTCTGTTTTCCCCGAGAGAGCGGCCCGGACCCTCTGTCTCGTAATCAAACGGTCTCGCCTTTTCCCGGCTCGAAGCACCTGAGCCCGATCTGGGTAGTTTCCTGAGTTGGCATTCTTGCGTTTCTGGCCGTTCGATCTCCAGGGCCGTCCGGAGACGTTTCGCGTGGCTGTTCCGACTCTGTTCCCGAACGCGGGGACAGAGCTTAAAAGTGCACAATTTCTTGTGCAGTTAAAAAGCCCTATTTTTCGCCTCTCTGTCCCCTGGGACGAGACAATCCGGACAGGAAGGATCCCTCTCTCTGTCCCCTCTGTCCCAGTCTGTTCCCTAGGCTTGGGACAGAGAGTGAATGACTCTGTTCCCTTTGTCCCCCCCTTTATAAGGGGGGACAGAGGGACAGAATCACGGTCAAAGTGATTCATAGATCCTCCGGTAGCCGTCGCGCCGGGACCTCCAGCGCCCTGCTGAGGCGCCTTTGGTCAGGAGCGCGATGATCTTGCCTTTCTTGCCGATGCCAAACTCAGCTTTCGCCCAGGCGCAGACCTCTGTTTGAGTCAGGCCGTGGCCGGCGGATCCGATGAAGGCCTGTATCTCGGCCAGCTTATCCACATCCGGATCTCCGGCCAGGATGAAGCTGCCTCCGTCCTGGAAACTCAGGAAGAGCTTGAAGGGCTCGTAGCGCGTTTTTTCGCGCGTCCCAAAATAGAAGAGGTCCCCGGGGGCCGGGCCCAGATCGTCTTCAATCTCCTCGAAGCTGGATGGCCGGACCTTGAAGAAAGACAGGACATGGTCGGCGAGATCGGAGATCGCCGTCGAGCCCTTATAGCTCTTCTCGTTGCCTTTTGCCGAGTGATGGTTGACCAGGACGGTGAAGCCGGCCTCCCGGAACTCTTTGAGGCGCCCCATGACGATCGCCATATCCCGGCTCGAGTTTTCGTCCCCGTCATGTCCAGACCTGAGCGAGTCGAATATCAGCAGCGCTCCGGCCGGGAGCTTTTTGTAGAGCTCGTAATCTGGGGAGTCAAGTTTGGGAGGGCGGGGATCCGCCGATCGGTCCCAGAAGTGAACGTACCGGACATCGAGGCGCCGGACCCTTTCAACCATGATTGCGAGCGGATTCTCAAAGTTGATGAAGACGACGGGTTGAAGCCGTGAAGCCTGTCCGAATACGGGGACGCCCTCCGAAACGGCGGCGGCGAGCTGGAGACAGATCCAGGTTTTTCCGATCCCTCCTCGACCGTGGAAAAGCGTTAGGCTTTTGGCCGGCAAGAGCTTGTCTATGCTATATTCGATTCGTGCGTCCAGCTTTTGGAGCTCGGTCCCCGTGCGCAGCACCTCGAGGACGTCGATCTGGGGTCCGCCGTTCGCACTCTGCTTAACGATCAGCCGGCTCAGTTCGGCGAATCCTTCCTTGTCAAAGGCTCCGGTCTTGAGATGGATCTCTCCTAGTTTAAGGGCCTCCGTGACGATTTGCTCGGATCGTCGGCAACGCCTGATCTCGGCGACGCGGCGCTTGAACGTTTCGGGCTCGACCCGGACCTGGCCTGATATAATCTCCGCGCAAAATGTTCCTGGGCAGTCTCCCCTAAGCTTGTCTGCGATCCGATTGAGATCGATCCCTTCCGAATCAGCCGGACGGTCTGATTCCCATTGTTCAGCCATGAGCGAGAACATCTCCCGCGTTCGGCCCGGTGCGAAATCCGCCGCTGTGACGTCGGCCAGCTCGAAGAGCGACGGCCTCAATGCCAGGGCCGCCAGGATCCCGCGCTCGACTTCGTTGCTCATTTGTTCGAATCCTTAAAAAACGCAGTTGCCCTTAAGCGTTGCCCCGCTTCCCGAACTCCCCCCCCCATTCGCCGGCCTCATCTTTGGCGTCTACGGCATGGTCCAGGAAGCTCTTCTTGATCGCTTCCTCGAGCATCGCGGAGATAGTCTCAAACGTGAGCGGGAGGCGCTCCCCCGCCTCGTCGGTTGGTACAAAAGTTAAGGTGAAGGTGTTGGCCGAGGGGCCAAAGACCAGAAGAAATCGACGGGGGTCCTGCCTAAAGACCCCGGCCAAAAAGACTCCGATCAGCTCACCGTCCACTAGATGATTGCCCTTGAGCTAATTTTCATTTTGCCTAATCTGGACTCGTTCTCGACGATGTCGACCACCTTTTTAACCAGGACATCGTCCCCGATCTTGATAATGATGGTCGGCTGCATGGGACGGCTCCTACCCTGGTTTCCCCCGAAGTAATTATTGATCGTCTTGGGCGTTAGGGGGAGGACCATCTCCGGGCCAGCCTCACCGATCATCCCTAGGGTCGGCCGCATGACGATGCCTCCCGACTCGAACGCCCGGATCTTAGCAAAGAGGGCCGTGACAGCCGCAATCGCCGTGCCGGCCGCGACGATAGAAAACGGGAAGGGAATTTTCGAGAAGATCGAAGCCAAAACACCCTGCAGTGCCTTGGCCTGGTTCATAATAAATTCGCGTGCAGTCTGGCCGGCTAGATCCATCATCCATTTTCGCGTCGCGGCCCCGACTTCATTTCCGAATTGCTCGACTAGCTCCTTGGCTCCTTCAAGAAAATTCTTATGGCCGAGGCCGATCTGAACAAAGGCATCACCGCAACTAACTTTGAGATCTTCAAAGGCTTGCTCGATCTTTGAAAGATATTGGGCGGCATTTTCTGCTAAGGCTTCGTTCGAAGTCATCATATTTTGCTGAGCTTGAAAAATAACTCCCTCAACTTCTCTCGCCTTATTGGCAGTTCTCTGATAAGAGCTAACAGCTAAACCGGAATCCCTGACCACCTGTGCAGCCCAAGCCTGGTCGGTCTTCGTGAGCTTCGTTATCCCCAGGCTGATCTCTTGCGTTATGGGAACTACTTTCGCTTGAACACTTCTCCATCCCGTGACGATGCTCTTCTCGGTCGCCGCCATCTCGGGGCTGATCTGTCCGAGTTGAAGCTTCAGGTCGATGATGGCCAACTTGACCTTGACGATATCTGGGGCCGCAAGCTGCCCCGCGCCCGAGAGCGAGGTCAGGCCCTTCTGCATCGCGGCGAGTTTCTCGATGAGGTCAGCTCTGATCGTGACGCCGAGCGCCTTTCCCTCCTTTTGATAATCCTCCAGGGTCTTGCCGGCCTTCTTGGTTTCCTCCCCTGTCTTACCGATCCACGGTACGAGATTCCTGACGTCTATGCCGACCGATTTGAGAGCCTTATCCATGCCCTCCAGAGCCTTCGTCCCCATGAGGATGATCGCGGAGCCCTCCCGCTGCGTCTTCAGATATTTCGCATGCTCGAGCTCCATGAGAGCGAGCGCCGGGCCGAACCGGGTCCGGACGAGGTCAAGAAAAGAGGCGAGCGACGTTTTAATGACGTTGAATCCCCCGCCGAGATCGTGCGTCAGTATGAAGCCGAACTCTTTAACGAACGTCTTGATAAGGACGAGGATATCCCGAAACTCGGAGCTCTTGACGACGGCGCCTCCGATTTCCTCTTGAACATTCTGGTATGCGTTTTTCAACTGAATCAGGGCGCCCCGAACCGTGTCGGTCTCGGCCACCGACCGCTGATAGAGGACCCCCAACTTGGCCAGCAGGTCCGCACGCTTCTGCTCTTCAGTCCCCGTCTCTCGGACTTTAATCCCGTACCGGCCCAGGGACGCATAATTACCTTCCATCGCCTTGGTTACTATCGACGCCGCACTCTGAAGGTCGATCTTCAGTGTCGTAGCCAAGCCGATGGCGCCCTTGGTCGCCGCGTCCAGTCCCTTCTGGTCCAGGTTCGTAAGTTGCAGGAGCAGGGCCTGGACGCGCTTGATGGCCTCATCGTCGTAAACCGTCATGTCCTGGAGCGCCGCCGCCCGGTCGCTGAAATGTTTGGCATTCGCCTCAACCTCCCGGCCCGTGGAGGCCAGGGCGTTTCGGAGTTCGTTGTCGGCCGCCTCGGCATCAAGCGCCGCCTTCCAGGTATCCTCCAGGAACTGTACGACCTCACGACCAGCCTTGCTCAGAAGGCTGTAAGCACTCATCCCCCCGATAACCTGCTTCCACATCCCGCCCAGAGCACTGCCGGACTTCGTTGACGTTGTGCCAAGACCCTGGATGTCGCCCTCGAGCTGCTTGATGGCCGCCTTGCCAGAAGCGGTGTCAACAGTGACAACGAACTTAATATCGCTCAATTTTTACTCCATTGACGCGCGGGCCGCGTGATTCTCTGCGCCCCAGCCAGGCGGATCTTGCCGGCGCCGGGCCATCCACCTATCGATAATTTTTTTGTCAAAAATAAGGACCTTGCCGAGCTTCACGTGCGGAATTTTCCGACGACTTACCAATTTATATACAGTGCTCCGGCTTAATCCCAAATATAAGGAGGCTGCCGGGAGTCGAAGATATCTAGATTCCACTTAGAGCTCCGGATAGATAATGGAGGCCGGCTGACCTAGCGCGTCCGAGATTTTTTGTCTGAGTTCGGACCCCGGAAGAAATACGCCGTGCTCCAGCTTCGAGATCTCCTGCTGAGAAATTCCGATAAGATTTCCCAGATCCTTCTGATTAAGTCCCGCTAAAACGCGGAGACTCTTCAGCGTCCGTCCCGGCTGAATCTTTGTGCCTTCTTTTTTCATTTTGAAATTCCTTGCTACGCCTTAAAGTATGATGTAGGATAAGGGTCGAAGGCAACTAGAAAATGCTATTCAATGAACGCAATTCACCCCTTTTTATTGACGTGGTCAACGCTGTGAAGAAAGGGGACCGTACGCAGGTTGAGGAGTTTTTAGGTTTGAATCCTAGAGCCTGGCCGGATATCAAGAAGAAAAAGAGGGAGATAATTAGGGAACTTATTGATCCGCTCTATATGAAAAAGGGAATCGATGTCCAAGACGAAGACAACCCGAGCCGTCATGCCAAGGCTAATCTCTATTGCCGCCTCGAGCTATTACTTCGGGAGCTCTGCAAAATCGAGAAGGATAACCAAGCTCAAGAATCGCAATTTGAAAGGTCGATTTTAAGCTTTCATCGGGATTGGAGGAGACTGGCGCCTGGCGCTGCCGAGCCTTTTGCCTGGGCTTTAGCGAAGCCCAAAAACAATGCTGAGAGAATGATTCAATATAAGATCGATAAAATAGAGGCTGAGATCGAGAAATTTAATAATATCTTGGACAATCAGGTCAAGTGGGATATCTATGTTGAAGATCTATATTTTAGGCAACAGCAACGCGAGAAGAACCTGGCGGGTTTAAAAGAAAATGCTAGACAGTTTTTGGTATGGCGGATTAAATTGGCGAAGATAATAAATCAGATTGAAAAATCTATGATTCCTTATTTCAAACTCGCCCGCGGGAAGCGCGGAAAACACCCGCACCCCTACAATGTTCTTGTCTATCACCTGATTCGGAAGGCCACGCGCTGGAAACTTGATCGAAAGCGCAATTATGTCCTTCGGAAGGATGGACAGCATCGGCTTAAGACGGACTGGCCGCTCGTGATTTTCCTGCTCTTAGATATTCACTTTCATTCCACGCGGATTCCTGAGCTCATCAAATTCATCGGTACACACGCGAAACAGCCCGCGGAAAAGGCCATGCGGACTTTGAAAAATAACCTTTTGAGCCGATACAAGAATTTCAGGCCGATAGACGGCTGGCCCTTTGAATGTTTGTATAAGGACAAAGAATTGGGCACCGCTAAAGCTACCTTGGCAACTTGTCGTCAGAATCCAAAGTCGACTCCGCGTCAGATACGCATGCTTGAAGAGCAAGTTCAAAAACTCCAAAAGCTTCATGCGCGATTTAGCTTCGTTCTTGGTCCACCATATCAAGCCGGCTTTAGAAAGCTCATCGTCACGGACGAAGGCAAGCTCCGAGTCGTAATTTTATAATCCATTAAATATTTTTGTGCCACATTTGTGCCACGTTAGAGGGATAATAGGGGCAAATTGAGGCTAATCCAGATTAAACCGGGCCGCCCAGGTCAGAAAGGCTAACTAACTGAAAATCAGTTCTATATGGGGGAATTTAGAAACGCGCCCGGCAAGATTCGAACTTGCGACCTTCTGATTCGTAGTCAGACGCTCTATCCAGCTGAGCTACGGGCGCATCATGATGCCGAAAATCTTCCCTAATATAACGTAATAGGTGCCCATTTTCAATCGCGGGGTGCGTTATTTCCCGATCTTGAGGACCGCGGCGCCCTTGATCCGGCTTTCCTTGATCTCGATGAGCGCTTCGTTGGCTTCCTTGAGGGCGAAGACCTTGGTCGAAGTCTTGACCGGGATCTCGGAGGCGAGCTTGAGAAGTTCTTCCCCGTCGACACGCGTGGCGTTGGAGACGCTTTGGAGCGTCCGCTCCCAATAGAGGTGTTTTTCGTAGTCCAGCTCGGGCAGGGGCGTCATGGTGATCCCGGCCACGGCCACGGTCCCGCCCCGGTCTGTATTATCGAGCGCACTGAGGACGACCTCTCCCGCCGGCGCGAAAACGACCGAGGACAGGTGTTTGGAGGGAGGCTCATCCTGGACATCCCCCGCCCAGGCCGCCCCGAGCTCAAGCGCGTGTTGGCGGTGTTTCTCGCTCCTCGAGAAGACGAAGACCTCGCAGCCCCAGCGCTTCGCCACTTGGATGGCGATGTGCGCCGAGGCGCCGAACCCGTAGAGACCAAGGCGCGACCCGGCTGCCGCCCCGCTCATGCGCAGGGCCCTATAGCCGATGATCCCTGCGCAGAGAAGGGGCGCCGCCTGAAGGTTTGTGAAACCCTCCGGGATTCGATAGGCGAACTTCTCGGGAATGACCATGTATTCGGCGTACCCGCCGTTGACATGATAGCCCGTGAACCGGGCCATCCGGCACAGGTTCTCCTGGCCGCTGAGGCAAAATTCGCAGTATCCGCAAGCCGCATAGAGCCAGGCGGCCCCGGCTTTCGTGCCGACCGTGAGCCTCTCTCCCGCCCCCTCCCCCGCCTTGATCACGATGCCCACGACTTGATGGCCGGGGATGATGGGGAGCCGGGCGTCCTTGAGGTCGCCTTCGACGATATGGAGGTCCGAGTGGCAGACGCCGCAGAATTCGATCCAGAGCAGGATCTCGCCCGGCCCGGGATCGGGGACGGGCTGGTCCATAAGCTTGAGGGGTTTTTCCTTGACGGGAGCGAAGGCTTCGAGGACCATGGCTTTCATTTTGTCCTTCCCTTCACCGGCCTCGGTATCGCGGCCCGGCCGAGCTTAGCTTTGAGCCGTTCGATCCTGTGCTCGAAATCCTTCAGGAACAACTCGGCGGCCTCATCCAGGGCCAGGACCATGCCCTCCTGGGCGACGTTGAGGGCCCTTTGAAGATTTTTTTCGCGATGCTCGTAGTGAATGGCCAGTTCCCGGAAACTTACCAGCTGGTTCGCTCGGGTCATTTCCTGCCAAAGGGCGACCGCCCGGTCGTACTTTTTGGCTTTCTTGAAATGGGCCGAAAGGCTCCGGCGGGCCGCCGCGGCCGTATCCCTCGACAGCCGGCCTTGGAGGGCCCGCTCGTAGTAGCGGACGGAGGTCTCGGCATCGCCCACCCGCTCGAAGAACTTTCCCGTTCCGTAGAGGTCCATGGCGTCGGACGGAGCGCCGGCCGCGGCCGTCCTTTCTCCCTCGGCGATCTGGTGGAGTCCCGAGATGACGACCCCGAGCAGGGATAGGATATCTTCCTGGTTGTGGTAGAGGATGGGCTCGATCAGCGAAAAATCCCGCGTCCGGAGGTATTCGAAATAGCGGACCGGGATCTCGGCCGAGGGGATATCCTCGAGCCGGTCGGCCTGGACGACCTCTCTGGCCAGATGAAAGAGCCGGCAGCTTTCGTGCTTGTGTTTCCAGAGGGTCCGGGCTGAAAAGAGAAAATCGAGATGGGGCAGGTCGGTCAGCGGGAAGGGCGTCCGATTGAGGACGAAGCGGGTCTCGAGGAGTGGGATGTCGAAAAGTTTTCCGTTGTAGGTGACCAAACTCTGGAAGTCCATCTCGCCGAAGAAGCGGCGGAGGCCGGCGATGAAGATACCCTCTTCGGCCGGGTCCTCCAGGAAATGCTGGACGACATGAAAGCGATCGTCCTTGTAGAATCCCATCCCGACCAGGAACGGCAGGGTCCCCGTCCCCCCGGCCAGACCGGTCGTCTCCAGGTCGATGAACAGGGCCCGCTGGAGGTCGACTTCGCCCGGCTCGTCGTCCCGACTCGAGGCGCGAATGAGCTTGGCCATGAGATTCCGGTCGAGGTCAAGGCCGGCCGCGAGCGAGATCCGGCCGTAGCGGACATGGAGCGGATAGGGATTCTCGAAGATCCGGAGCGGCTGCGACGTCCGAGCGGGAGCGGCGGGGGATCCGGGTTTCTCCGTCCCGGCGGTCCGGCCGCGGTCTTTCTTGACCGTCAGGGTGATCAGGCTCTGAAGCTTGTCCTTGGTCGAGCGCTCTCCCTCCCCATCGATCTTCCGCCAGGCGTCCTCGACGGTCCGGCCCCGAGGCCGAGACGTCCGCTGTTTGCGAATCAACTTGATTTCGTCGTCGAAGTCCATGGCCGCCAATGCTTTCACGACTATGATAAGGGAAAAGGATCTTATTTTCAAAGGTCCCCTACCCCATTGCCAGCAGACGGTCATACGGTCTATGATAAGCAATGGACAGATGAGGGTTGAAGCCGTTCCATCCGACCGCCGGAGCCGCCCGGCGATGACGCGCCGCTTTTTGGCCTTCGACCTCGGGGCCGAAAGCGGGCGCGCCGTCCTCGGCCGCTTCCAGGACGGCCGCCTTTCGCTCGACGAGCTCCATCGATTTTCCAACGAAATCCTGACGCTCAACGGCGGTCTCCACTGGAACATCTACGGACTCCTGTCCGAGATCAAGAAAGCCCTTAAAATCTGCGCCGCGGATGTTACGACGGAGATCGACAGCCTGGCCGTCGACACTTGGGGCGTCGACTTCGGCCTTCTGGCCAAGGACGGCACCATCCTCGGCCTTCCCTACGCCTATCGCGACTTCAAGCTCCGCGGGGCGATGGAGGAGTTTTTCAAGAAAGTCAAGCGGGAGCGGATTTACGAGTTGACCGGTATCCAATTCCTGCCCTTCAATTCGCTGTTCCAGCTCTACAGGTTGGTCCGAAACCGGTCTCCCCTTCTGGCGGCGGCGGACCGTCTTCTCTTCATGCCCGACCTCTTCCATTATCTCTTGACCGGCCGGCAGACGACCGAGTACACGATCGCCTCGACCTCCCAGCTTCTTGATCCCGGGAAGAGGACATGGAACAAGACCTTATTCAAGGCGCTCGGCATCTCGCCCGGGATCATGCTGGATCCGACCCCGCCGGGGACGATCCTCGGTCCGCTCCTCGGCCCGATCGCCGCCGAGACCGGGCTCGGGAAGGCCCGAGTCGTCGCGACCGCGACCCATGATACGGCTTCGGCCATCGCGGCCGTCCCGGCTGAAGACTCCGACTATGCTTATATCTCTTCGGGCACCTGGTCTTGCCTGGGAATCGAGATTCCCAGGCCGATCGTCTCCGGGACGACGCTCGCCCATAATTTCACGAATGAAGGCGGCGTCGAGGGGACCATCCGCTTCCTGAAGAACGTCATGGGGCTTTGGCTCATCCAGGGCTGCCGGAAGAGCTGGACGAAACGGAGAACCTACAGCTATGAAGAGCTGGCCCGAATGGCCGAAACGGCCCCGGCCTTCAAGGCCTTGATCGATCCCGATGCGCCCGATTTTCTCAACCCGCCCGACATGCCGGACGCCGTCAACGGCTTTCTGTCCCGGACCGGACAGACGCCGCTCGAATCCCCGGCCGGATTCGTCCGATCCATCCTGGAAAGCCTGGCCCTCAAGTACCGCTTCGTCATCGAGGAAATCCGAGAGATCATCGGCCGTCCGGTCGGGCGCCTCCACATCATCGGAGGAGGGTCCAAGAACGAGCTCCTCAACCAGCTCACGGCGGACGCGACCGGCCTCTCCGTCGTCGCCGGCCCGGCCGAGGCGACCTCGGCCGGGAATATCCTGGTTCAGCTCAAGGCCCTCGGTCTGGTCCGAACGCAGGCCGAGATGAGGGCCATCGTGCGCGCCTCCTTTCCCCTCCAAACCTTCCGGCCGCGCCCCTCGGCCGCCTGGCGGGAAGCGTACCGGAAATTCCTCGAACTCCCGGGAATCCGGAAAAGCAAGAACGCGAAAGAGAGACGATAATCATGGCTGCCAAAACCGTCGAGAAAGCCTACGAGGCCGGCCGCGAGCGCTACGCCCTGTTCGGCGTCGATCCGGACCGGGCCCTGGAGCGCCTCGAACGCTGCGCCGTTTCGCTCCACGTCTGGCAAGGGGACGATGTGACCGGGTTCGAACGGCTCGCGGGGCGGGCCGCGGACGGCGGAATCCAGGTCACTGGAAACCACCCCGGCCGGGCCCGGACCGTCGAGGAACTCCGGGCCGACCTCGAAAAAGCCCTGGCACTCATCCCGGGCCGCCATCGCGTCAACCTCCACGCCATGTACGGCGAGTTCGGGAGCGCCCCCGTCGACCGCAACGAAATCGAGCCCTCCCATTTCAAGGGTTGGATCGAATGGGCCCGGGAACGGGGGCTCAAGCTCGACTTCAACTCGACCTGTTTCAACCATCCTCGGGCCGCTTCGGGATTCACCCTGAGCCACCGCGACAAGGACGTCCGCAAGTTCTGGGTTGAGCACGTCAAGCGCTCGCGCCGCATCAGCGCCGCCCTGGGCCGGGAGCTGCGCAGCCCGTCCCTCCACAACCTGTGGATCCCGGACGGCTCCAAGGACGCGCCGTTCGACCGTTGGGGCCACCGGGCCCTCCTCAAGGAATCCCTGGACGAGATTTTCGAGACGGACTACAGCCCGCTCCAGATGAAGGACGCCCTCGAGAGCAAGCTGTTTGGGATCGGGAGCGAATCCTACGTCGTCGGCTCCCACGAGTTCTACCTCGGCTACGCCCAGGCCACGGGCAAGATGGTCTGCCTCGACCTCGGCCATTTCCATCCGACCGAGAGCGTGGCCGACAAGATCTCGGCCATTCTCCAAATCCATCAAGAGCTTCTCCTCCACCTGAGCCGCCCCGTCCGCTGGGACAGCGACCACGTCGTCATCCTCAACGAGGACGTCCTGGGCGTCCTCCACGAGGTCGTCCGAGGGCAAGCCCTGGAGCGAGTCCATTTCGCCCTTGATTACTTTGACGCCAGCCTGAACCGGGTCGGCGCTTGGGTTGTCGGGGCCCGGGCCGTCCTCAAGGCCCTTCTTATCGCGCTCCTCGAACCGGCCGATCGCATCCGCGACGCCGAAACCCGGGGCGACCTGTTCGGCCGGCTGGCGCTCCTCGAGGAGACCAAGGCCCTGCCCTGGGGTTCGATCTGGGACGTCTTTTGTCTCCGGGCCGGCGTCCCGGCCGGCGCCGATTGGATGGAGGAGGTCCGTCTCTACGAGGCCAATGTCCTCTCGCGGCGCGCGGGGAGTTGAAATGACCGCCCCCTTTGTTTTATCCTGAATCAGAGTTTATTTTTCGTCAAAGCCGCCATGGGTGCCGAAGAGGTCAAGAATCAAAGCCCGCCTCTCAACGAGGAGGCCGCCAGGCCTTTCGGCCGCTCGCCGGCCGATAGGATCCGGGAGATCCTGAAGATCCTGTCCCAGGCCGTTTCCTCCATGAAAATCTTTCCCGCCAACCATAGCACCGTCCTGAGGCTCATCGACGACTTGGCCGAGCGCTTTAAATCCTTTTTAGATGAGTACGGCGCCATCGAAATTGGGATTCAAGAGCGAAGTTTCACCTTCGCCGGCGATCCGGTCTACACCGATGAGCACGTTCTGCGCAGCCTCCCCTTCTTTTTCTTCAAGGACGGGATGCAGATGCTCTTTTTCTATCCGGGGCTGGATCGTCAGGAGATCATCGAGTTCCTGGAGATCATCCGCCGGGAGTCGTTCCTGTCTCCCGACGAGGCCGATATCGTCAACGCCCTTTGGGAACGGGAGTTCGGGAGCATTCAGTACTTCGCGCCCGACGATTTCTTGGAATCCCGGGTCATCCGGGAACGCGACGAATGGGTCCAGCAGATGCACATCCTCGAGTCGGACGGGATCGTCATGTCCGCGGTCGAGGTCAAGGTCGATAATGACAAACTGAACTCCGGGCGGATCGAGCTCGACGCGGAAGACAGCGCGCCGCTGGATCAGACCGATACGTCGAAGACCGAAATACGGGAAGTCGAGGAGAGGGCGGCCGGCCGGGCCGAGGACTCGGGAGGTCCGGAATCGCCTCTCCACAAGGCCGCCCTCGAGGAGCAGGAGATCGACCGGGTCGAGTTCATGATCCGGGCCAACCGCGAACTTCCGCCCCACCAGGAATATATCGACCTTCTGATCGAGATCCTGTTCCTCGAGGACAATTTTGCCATGTTCCAATCGACGGTGTCGGTTCTTGAACAGCATTTCGTGGACATGGTCCAGCGGGGCGAATACGATCAGGCGCGGCTTCTTATCGAGAGGGTCCGTCTTCTCGGGGATCAATTCGAACAGGAGAACCAGGCGGCCAAGAAGATCCGCCTGGATGAATTCATCGAGAATACGCGCAGCGAGAAGATTCTCGAGGTCATTAAAAACCAGATCTTGAGCCAGGAGATCGCGCTCCCGGAAGGCCTGATGGACTTCCTGCGGACGTTCGGGCCGATCGTCCTCCAGGTCCTGGCCGATGTCTATGAGCGGATCGAAAACCTCGATTTTCGCCGTCGGATCCTGGACCGTATCCGCGAATCGGCCCGCGAGGATTTCCGGCCCGTTATCAGCCTCATCAACGACCATCGCCCCATCCTGACCCGCGAGATCATCGGACTGCTCTTCGATCTCGGGAACAAGAAGGTCATCCCCTTCTTCGCCAACTTCCTGAGCTATACGGTCGAGGACGTCAAGATGGAAGCCATCGACGCCCTGGGCGCCTTCGAAGACGACACCGCCAATAAAATAATTCTCGAGTTCATGAAAGATCCCGACCCCGAGATCCGCACCCGGGCCGCCCTCCGTCTGCGCTACATGGGCGACCTGATCAGGCTCAAGCAAATGATCAATCAGGCCAAATCCCGGGAATTCCGGAAGAAAAGCCCGATCGAACAGAAAGCCATCTATACCTTCTTGGGAAAAAGCCGGACGGATGAAGCTTTTGGCTATCTGCGATCCATCCTGATGACGCCGTCCCTGTTTTCCCCCAAGGTCACAAGCCTCCGGCTGCTGGCCGTCGAAGCCCTGGGGCTGATGAAGACGGACGGCGCCAGGGCGGCCCTCGAACGGGGCGGCCGTCTCTTAAATTTCAGGGTCCGCCGGGCCTGCCTTGAAGCCTTGGCAGTCCCGGCCGCCCGACCCGCGCAGGATGAGGCGCAAAAGCCGTCTCCTCCGGAGGCCGGTGCGTCATGAGCGAAGAGTCGAAGCGGAGACCGATCCGCCGACTGGCGTCCCGGCCCGAGCTCCGGCCTGTCGTCCGGAGCGCCATCGACCTTCTTGTCCGCTTCCACATTATTTATAAAAACGCGCGGATCTTCGAGCCCAACAACACCACCTTCGATGAGCAGGCCCGGAAGCTCAGGAATCTCATGGAGGATATCCACGGCCGGGAGTCCGAGGCGACCTTCAACCTGCGCCAGAACTCCCTGTTCTTTAACGGAACGCGGCTCAAATTCGGTTTCCAAAACTACATGATCTTCAAGTTCCTGGTGGATGAATTCAAGCGGAAAGAGATCGGCGGCATCATTTTTTATGCCGGCGTCGACGAAGCCGAGCTCCTCCGCTTCATCTTCCTCCTGGCCAAACGGGACGCCCGCTCCAAACGGTCCTTCGCCGAGCTGGCGGCCGAGCTCAAGGCGGCCCAGATTGAGAAGATCGATATCGAGCCGATCCCGTTGTCGGAAATCAGCATGGACCAGGAGAAAAACGCCGCCAAGATCTTCTTCCTGAGCATTCTCCACCTCAAGGATTCCTTCGAGCGGGACCGCCACAACGACAAGATCCGCCTGGCGACCTCGCGCCGGCTCGTCCAGTCCGTCTACAACCACATCGTCGACAACGAATCGTTCGTCTACGGGCTGACGAACCTCAAGAACCACGACGATTACACCCTCAACCATTCGGTCAACGTCTGCGCTTTGTCCGTCGGCCTGGGTCGGCGGATCGGCCTCCAGCGCAGCGAGCTCATGGACCTGGGGATCAGCGCCTTCTTTCACGACCTGGGCAAACTCGACACGCCCAAGGAAATTCTAGAGAAGCCGGGCGGACTCGACGCGGAGGAGCGGGTCATCATGCAAAAACATCCCCAACAGGGCGCCGAGAAACTCCTCCATCTCCGCGAATTCCGGAACCTGCCGCTCCGAGCCATCCACGTCGCCCTCGAGCATCACATCCGCGAGGATCAGGCGGGTTACCCGATTTCGTTCCGGAAGCGGGAGGCCAATCTGTTCAGCAAGATCGTCAAGATCGCGGATTACTTCGACGCCATCACGACCAAACGGGCCTACCGGACCAAGATCTATACCCGGGCCGAGGCCCTCGACCAGATGCTCGAGTGCAGCGGCAGCGAGTTCCATCCTCTGCTCCTCAAGGTCTTCGCCAGCATGCTGGGGCGCTACCCGATCGGGAGCTTCGTCCTGCTGGACAGCGGCGAGATGGCGATCGTCATCGACACGAATCCCGAGCCCCAGTTCCAGCTTCGGCCCAAAGTCAAGCTCGTGACCGATGCGGACGGCAACAAGATCGACGGCGATACCGTCGACCTGACCGAGACCGACCCGTCCTCGAAGCGCTTCAAGCGAACGATCGTCCGCGTTCTCGAGCCCACCAAGTACGGGATCAACGTCTCCGATTACTTCCTCGCCCAGGCCACGACCCCGTCTTGAGAAAAGCCGAGCAGCTCCTTCGGACCCCCCGGCGCCTCCGCACCGAATATGTCAGGAGTCCCATCGCGGTCGACCTGCCCCGGCCGCGATTCTCCTGGCATCTTGAGTCCGAGCGGCGCGGCGAACGGCCGGCCGCCGTCCGGGTTCTCGTCTCTTCGTCGGAGGCCCTGGCCCGACGCGGCCGGGGAGATATCTGGGACAGCGGCCGCATCGCGCGGCCCGGAAGCGCCTTGGCGGACTACGGCGGGCCTCCCCTTCTGAGCTTCCGCCGCTATTTCTGGCGGGTCTGCTGGTGGAACGAAGCCGGAGAACAATCCCCGTTTTCGGAAACGGCCTCTTTCGGCACCGGGGCGCTCGACCCCCGCGATTGGACGGCCCGCTGGATCGCGTTGAAGAATCCGCCGATGTTCCGGACGAAAGGGACCACCTTGCTGGGTGAATACCTGGGCGATGTCCTCCAGCCTCATGCCGTTTACCTGAGAAAAGAATTCGAAGCCCCCCGGGATGTCGTCCGAGCGACCGCCTATGTCTGCGGGCTGGGGTGCTATGAGTTGGGCTTGAACGGCCGCAAGGTCGGGAACCATGTTCTCGATCCCGGCTGGACGGATTATTCCCACAAAGCCCTCTATGCGGCCTATGACCTGACCGGACTCCTCGAGCCGCGCAACGCTTTCGGCGTCATGCTCGGGAACGGCCGCCATATCCCTTACTACGGCTACGGGCCGCCCCGCCTCTTCCTCGAGCTCGTGATCATGAGGCGCAACGGCTCGATGACGAGGGTCGTCTCGGACGCATCCTGGAAAGGATCCGCAGGGGCGCTCAAGGAGAACGGCCTCTATTTCGGGGAAATTTATGACGCCCGGCTCGAGAAGCCCGGATGGGACCGCCCCGGCTTCCCGGACGGCAGCTGGGAACGTCCTGTCGAAACGGACGGTCCCGCTCTGGCGGCCCAGATCATGCCGCCCATCCGAGTCGTTCGGACGCTGCGCCCCAGACATTTCCGGATAATCGCGCCCGGTGTCCGAGTTTACGATTTTGGACGGAACTTCGCCGGCTGGGTTCGGATCAAAGTTCGCGGGGCGCGCGGGTCGGCCGTCCGTCTCAGGCATGCCGAGCTCGTCCATGAGGACGGCTCCCTCAACACCGCTCCCAATCAGAATGCCGAGGCCACCGATACCTATATTCTCAAGGGCAAGGGGACGGAGGTCTACGAGCCTCGTTTCAGCTACCACGGCTTCCGCTACGTCGAAATATCCGGCGAGGCGGCCCGGACCGGCCTCAAGAGCGTCGAGGGCCGAGTCGTCCATTCCGATCTCGAGGCGACGGGACGCTTCCGGTCATCCCATTCCCTGCTGAACCGGATTCACGCCGCTATCCTTTGGGGACAGCGCTCCAACCTGATGAGCATCCCGACCGACTGTCCCCAGCGGGACGAGCGCCAAGGTTGGCTGGGAGACGCGCACCTGGCGGCTGAACAGGCGGCCTTCAATTTCGACATGGCGGCTTTTTGGGCCAAGTTCGTCGACGACATTCGGCTCGCCCAGCGGGCGGACGGAAGCCTCCCCGATGCCGTCCCGCCCTACCTCAGCCGGCTCTATCCGGCCGACCCGGCCTGGGGTTCGGCTTTCGCGATCCTGATCTGGCTGCTGTATTGGTTTTACGCGGACGCGCGCGTCCTGGAGCGCAGCCGCGAGAGCCTGAAAAAATACGTCGATTTTCTGTGGAGGAATTCGGATAGCGGGGTCTTGCGCAGCCTGGGAAAATACGGGGATTGGTGCCCGCCCGGGAGTATCGCGCCCAAGAAAACGCCACTGGAACTGACCTCGACCTGGTTTTTATACCACGACACGGTCCTGTTCACACGGATGGCAAAGGCCTTGGGGAGGCAGGAAGAGGCCCGTGATTATGCCGCGCGCGGGGAGGTCATCAAGGATTCCTTCAACCGTGAATTCCTGGCCGACGGCGAATACAGGGGCCGCCGCTTCGCCCCCCTGGACCGGGTTCCATCCCAGACCTCGCAAGTCCTACCGTTGGCCCTCGATATGGTTCCGGCCGAGGCCAAATTATCGGTGATTGCCGCCCTGATGCGCAGCGTTGTCGAGGATCAGGATTACCATCTCGACACGGGGATCATCGGCACGCGCTACTTACTGGACGTTCTTACCGACTCCGGCCACGGCGAGGCGGCCTTTCGCATCGCGACCCAAACGAGTTACCCGGGCTGGGGCTATATGATCAAGGAAGGCGCAACCACGCTCTGGGAACGGTGGGAAAAGATGGCGGGCGGAGGGATGAATTCCCATAACCACATCATGCTCGGGAGCGTGGATGCTTGGTTCTACAAGTATCTGGCCGGGATCCGCTGTCTGGAGGCCGGCTGGGCCCGAGTCCGGATCCAACCTCTCATCCCCAACGGACTTCATTCGCTGGATGCGGAAATCATGACGGTCCGGGGCAAGCTCCGCTCTTCCTGGAGGAAGGGACCGGGGGTGTTTCGTCTGAGCCTGGAGATCCCGGTCGGCGCCGAGGCCGAAGTCTTCGTCCCAGTCCCGGAAATCCGATGCGTCGTCCGCGAAGGATCCCGCGTCATCTGGAAGGATGGGCTTTTTAGGGAGGACCGCGCTTCCGGAATCGTCTGCCTGGGAATCCGGGACAAATCGTTGGGATTCAAGCTCGCCTGCGGACGATTCGACCTCCGCGTTCTAGAACTCAAGACGCGGCGGTCCCGGTCCGAACCTGGAAGTCCCGGACTGTCGTCCTAAAGGTATTTCTTGAACAGGCGGCCGACCTCGGCGCAGGCGTCGATCGTCTTTTGGATATCCTCGTCCCCGTGAGCCGTCGAAACGGCCCCCCCTCCGTGCATGACGTGGACGCCTTCGTTGAGAAGGGCCAGCTTGAGGATTCTCTCCCTGAGGTCGAGGTCCGAGATCGCCCGGTTGAGAAGGTCTTCGGGATTGCGTCGCGCGCCCTTTTTGCCGGGAAAGTGGATGAAAAACAGCGAGCTTCCGGGGACAACCTCGTTGCCGTCGCCCGTGCAGATGGCCGTAATCTCAGATTGGCCGAAGGCCGCCTCGATCCCGCGCCTCAATCGGTCGCCCAGACGCGCCAGATGAGGAAAGATCTCGCCGGCTTGGGCGATAAGATGCTTGAGCATGGCCAGCCCGGCCGCCATGTATTCTGCGTGAGCCGAGAATGTCCCGCCTTCGAAGAAAGCCCGTCGCCCTCCCGCGGACGGCTGCTCGCAGACGCTCATGATCTCCTCGCGTCCAGCGACGGCCGCCACGGCATGACCGCCGCCGATGAGCTTCCCGAACGCGGACAAATCCGGCCTTACGCCGTAGAGGGTCTGGACTCCCGATGGACAGAACCGGAATCCGGAGACGATCTCGTCGAAGATGAGAACGATGCCGCGGCGCTCGGTCAGACGCCGGGCCTCTTCGAGATAGGCCTTGGATGTCGGCAGGAAACCGCCGGCGCCCAGGAACGGTTCGAGGATGAAGCAGGCGATCCGATCGCCCTTGGACTTCAAAATCCTCCCCAGGTCGTCGAGGTCGTCGAAACGGGTGATGAGCGTTTTCCGGGTGAGGTCGCGGGGAACGCCCGCCGAGTCGGCGTGGTCGAACCCTTCGTCCTTGTCGTAGCTGACTCCCTTGAGAAGGCAGGGCGAGGCTCCGTGCCAGCCGCCCCCGACCTTGAGGACCAGGTCCCGGCCCGTGTAGGCTTCAGCGACCATGACGGCGTACATCGTCGCCAGCGTCCCCGATGTGGTGAACCGGACCCGGCTGTCGGGGTCGCCGAGCTGCCGGATGATGAGCTCGGCCAGCTCGATCTGAGTCGTCTCTTCGAAGCCGGTGTGGAGGGAGCCCCGTTCGTGAACGGCCCGCAGGGCATCGTTGATGAGGGCCGGGTTGTGTCCGAGGATGTTGGCGTAGTGGCCCTGCCAATAATCGATGTAGGCGTTGCCGTCGGCGTCCCAGATGAGGGGCCCGCGGGCGCGGCTCATGCTCAGCGGAAAAGGATGCCAGAGACGGAGGGTATGGCTTCCGCCCCGGACCATGACTTTGCGGGCGCGCTCGTGGATGGCGAGACTCTTCCTCGTCCGCTCGCGATAGCGTTCTTCGAGGACGGAGAGGAGGCTTGATCGGGCCCTTTCGTTCATGGCGGTTTTTTTCGCAGAGCCGGCCCGCTCAGTTCTTCAAGATCTCACGGAAGGCCGCGATCGCCCGTTCCACGTCCTTGTCGTCCACGTCTTTGTGTGTCACGAAGCGGATCCCGCCAAAAACGGCCAGGGCGAGGATGCCGCGCCGCTCGAGCCCTGCCAGGAATTGGGCGAGGGTCAGCTTGGGATGCTTGAACTCGAATAGAATGATGTTCGTCTCGACCAGGGCCGGATCCAGACGGATGCCGGGAAGTCCGGCGACGGCGTCGGCCAGACGCTTGGCTCGGGCATGGTCTTCGCCCAGCCTGTCAACCATTTGGGTGAGCGCGATGAGGCCGGGGGCGGCGATGACCCCCACCTGGCGCATCCCACCTCCCAAAGCCTTGCGCAGGCGCCGGGCCAGGACGATGGTTTCGCGGTCCGAGACCAGGACGGACCCGATCGGGGCCGACAGGCCTTTAGACAGGCAGAATTGGATCGAATCGCAAAGCGACGCGTACTCCCGGACCGGGACGCCCGACGCCCGGCTGGCGTTAAAGATCCGAGCGCCGTCGATGTGGACCTTGACGCCGTGTTCTAAGGCGACCTTGCGGATGGCCTTCATGTTTTCGACGGGAACGACGGCGCCCCCCCAGTTGTTATGCGTATTCTCGAGGCAGATGAGCGAAGTCCGGGGCGTGTGGTCCGAAGCCTGGCGGATGTTGCGCCGGACGTCGTCGGGGTCCATCGCCCCTCGGTTCGAGCGGAGGGGGCGGGGCGTCACCCTCGAGATGAAGGTCATGTGCGTCGATTCCATGTTGTAGATGTGGGCCTTCTCCTCGACGATGACTTCCTCGAGCTCGCGGGTCCAGGTTTTGACGGCGATCGAGTTGCCCATCGTCCCGGACGGGACATAGAGGGCCGCCTCCTTGCCCATGACGGCCGCCGCCGTCGCCTCGAGCTCTTGGACGGTCGGGTCGTCGCCCAGGACGTCGTCTCCGACCAAGGCCTCGGCCATGGCGCGCCGCATGGCCTCGGTCGGCCGGGTGACGGTGTCGCTTCGGAAATCGGAGATGCGATTCATGGGGGCGCTCCTTCGAAGGCCTTCATTATAAAGCAAGCGGCTCCGCCCATCAATGCGGGAACGTTTTGGCTGTTTACTTGGTTTAGGTTCTGTGGTAAAAATGACACGTAGTCCGCAGATCGTGAACAGATCATGGCCCGAGCAAAAATTCTAACGGCCGTCATCGTTTGTCTCGTCGCCCTCAACCTTTTTTTCCTCGGCGCCAACATCGCCTCCCAAATCATCCTCCGCCAGGACATGGTCACGCTCCCCAATTGGACCGGGACCCCGATCGAAGCGGCCCGGGCCGAGGCCGCCAAGAAAGGATTGATGCTGTCCGTGTCCGGCGTCCGGACCAGCGGGGACTACGCGCGGGGCCAAGTCATCTTCCAGGAGCCTTCGGCCGGCTCTCGGATCCGCGTCCATCAAGTGGTCCGGGTCCTCCTCAGCGCCGGCAGCGAGATCGTCCTCGTCCCCAAGCTCGAGGGGCGGAGCATCGAGGCCTCGGTCGATATCCTCAAGGAGACCGGGCTCGTCAGGGGCCGGATGACCCAGATCCACACCTCCCTTTTTCCGGCCGGTCGGATCCTGGCCCAGCAGCCGGCCGCCTTGACCGAGGTTCCGCATAACACGGCCGTCGGACTTTTGGTCAGCCAGGGCGAGCGCGAATTGAAATTCCTGATGCCCGACCTGATCTATAAAAAGGCCGCCTCCGTGGTCGAGCGACTGAAGAGCATGGACTTCAAAGTTTCCGATATCCGCTACGTCTCTTATCCGGGCTGGGAGCCGGGGATCATCGTCAACCAAATGCCTCCGCCCGGCTTTCGCATCCAGCGCAGGAACCTCATCTCCCTGGAGGTCAGCAAGTAACATGGTTCGAATCGCCCCCTCCATCCTGGCGGCGGACGCCGCCTTCATCGAACGGGCCGTCGAGCAAGCGGCGGCGGCCGGGGCCGACCTCATCCACGTCGACATCATGGACGGCCACTTCGTCCCCAACCTTTCTTTCGGCCCCGAGATCGTCGCGGCCGTCCGCAAACGAACGACGCTCCCGATCGACGTCCACCTCATGGTCCGCAATCCCGCCTTTTTCGTCCCCCTCTTCAGCGAGGCGGGCGCGGACTGGATCTCGATCCATCTCGAAGCGGCCTCCCATCTCCAACGGGAGATTGTCCTCATCAAAGACCTGGGGAGGAGAGCCGGCCTGGTCCTGAATCCGGCGACGCCCCTGTCCCTCATGGAGGAAATCCTGCCCGAGCTCGATTACGTCCTCCTGATGTCCGTCAACCCCGGGTTCGGCGGCCAGTCGTTCATCCCGGCCACCCATCACAGGATCCGGCGTCTCAAGGAATGGATCCGAAGCCTGAAGCTCGATATCCAGGTCGAAGTCGACGGGGGCGTCAACCTGGGCAATGCGGCCGCCTTGGCCAAGGACGGCGTCGATATCCTGGTCGCCGGCTGTTCGATCTTCGGATCGCCCGATCCGATCGCCATGATCAAGCGGATGCGCGAGGCGGCCAATCCATGAGCCGCGGCGAAACCTGCCTCGTGACCGGCGCCGCCGGCTTCATCGGGTCGCGGCTCTCCCTCGAGCTTTGCAAAGCCGGCCATTCCGTGATCGGCGTCGACGCCTTCCTGGACTTCTACCCGCGCTGGATCAAGGAACGAAACGTGAAGGAGCTCCTCGCCCATCCCGGGTTCGAATTCATCGAGGCCGACCTCAACGATTTGAATCTTGCTGATCTCCTGGGCCGGACCCAGGTCGTCTTTCACCTGGCGGCCCAGGCCGGCGTCCGGACCAGTTGGGGACAGAGCTTCTCGATTTATCTCCGGAACAATATTCAGGCCAGCCAGGGCCTGCTCGAGGCGGCCAAGGGACGGTCCGCCCTCCGCAAATTCGTCTACGCCTCCTCCTCCTCCGTCTACGGGCTATCCCCCGATCTTCCGGCCTCCGAAACGAGCCCCTGCTATCCCCTCTCTCCCTACGGAGTCACTAAGCTCTCGGCCGAACAGCTCTGCTTCCTCTATTACAAGAATTACGGCGTCCCGACCGTCGCCCTCCGTTTCTTCACGGTCTACGGGCCGGGGCAGCGCCCGGACATGGCCTTCCACAAGTTCTTCAAGGCCATGGCCGAGGGCAAGGAGCTCCCGATCTACGGCGACGGAAACCAGACCCGGGATTTCACCTATGTGGATGATATCGTGGCCGCCAACCTGGCTTGCCTCGACCTGGACAAGGCCGGCGAGGTTTACAACGTCGGGGGCGGCCACCGCGAGAAGCTCAAGGACATCCTCCCCCTTTTCCGGGAGATCACGGGGAACGAGCCCCGCCTTCAGTGGGTCGAACGCCAGAAGGGCGATGTCCCCCATACTTTTGCCGACATCCGAAAGGCCCAGGCCGACCTTGGCTTCGTGCCGCGCATGGACCTCCGGGAGGGGTTGGCCCGGGAATGGGAA
Organism: Candidatus Aminicenantota bacterium; assembly: GCA_963702005.1. Lineage (GTDB taxonomy): Bacteria > Acidobacteriota > Aminicenantia > Aminicenantales > JAFGBC01 > JAFGBC01. The sequence continues at coordinate 2,706,778 of OY969696.1, read as the reverse complement.
TGGATCCGTGCTCTCTACGGTCATTAAGGACGCCGCTATCACGTCGAGAGGACATACATCTATGGCAAAACGAACGCTCGTCATCTTGATCGGCATCGCGATTTGTGCCGCGGCGCTGACCTCGACCGGCTGCAAAGCCAAAAAGACCGCCCTCACGCCCGAGCAGGGGAGCTCCGAGGAAACCCTGTTTAAAATGGGCGAACAGGCCATTAAAAAGGACGCGGAAAAGGGCCGGCTGTACCTGCGACAAGTCATCGAGTCCTTTCCCAAGGGGTTCTATGCCCAAAGGGCCAAGCTCCTCATCGCCGATTCTTACTTTGACAAGGGCGACGAGGGAAGCATGATCCTGGCCGCGGCCGAGTACCGGGAATTCATTTCCCTCTTCCCTTATAGCCCCTCGGCGCCCTACGCTCAATTCCACATCGCAATGTCCTTCTACACGAAGGTCCTCAAGCCGGGCCGGGATCAAACCAAGACGATCCAGGCTCTGGCCGAGTTCAAACGCGTCCTTTCGGCCTACCCCACCAGCGATGAGGCCCGGCAGGCTCAGGACAAGATCAAGGATTGCGAAGAGCGGCTGGCCGAGCATTCGCTCAGCATCGCCGTCCACTACCACCACGTCTGGGCCTTCTCGGCCTCCGTTTCGCGCCTGAACGAAATCCTGCAGACCTACCCGGCTTACTCCCGGATGGACGAGGTCTTTTTCTACCTGGGCGATTCTTACCTGAAGTGGGGCAAGACCGATCAGTGTCAAGCCTATTTCATCAAGGTTGTCAGCGACTACCCTAAAAGCAAGTTTGTCAAGAAGGCCCAGGAAAGTCTCAAGATTCTCGAGGCGGCCAAAAAAGCCGCGCCCAAGAACAAGAAATAGAGTCGGCGCGGGAGCGGAAGGCCCGATGGTTTGGATCCGGAAAACGTTCGCGATCGCGGTCGTCCTAAGCCTGGCCGCCGCAGCCAGCCCGAGCCCATCGTCGGCCCCGTCCGGACCGGGGCGTTGGTCGTTCGGGCCCGGGGCCGAGTATTTCCTGCGGACGATCCAATGGGACGGCGCGGCACGCGCTTCCCAGATCGGACTCCTGGCCGCGACCTTTCAAGCCGAATATGTCGTCGAGCAAGGGCTGATCGTTTCGGCCGTCGCCGGCTATGCATCATCGAGCCTGGACGGAATCGTTTTCAGGAAACTCCCCTTCTCCCTGGAATGGCAGGCGGGCGGGATGACCGGGACGCTCTTGGGCGCCGGCATGACAAAGACGCTCCTTAGTCCGGGCGATTTTGAGATCGGCGCCGAGGTTCGCTTCGTCGTCTTTTGGGGACGGGAAAAAAGCAAGGAGATCGAAGGGCTCAATGATCAAGGGACGGTCCGGGCCGAGCCGCGCTGGATGTCCGCCGCCGCCGGGCCTTTTATCCGCTATAGAGCTTGGGCCCCCTTCGTTCCTTATATCATCGTTTATTATAATAATCTCTGGGGTCAATTGAGGATGGAAGAGACGCTTTCGCGGCTGGGAGGCTCGGAGACGAAAAAGGTGGCGGCCAGAGAACGCTTCGGCGCCGTCGCCGGCCTCCGGATCGGGCCCCTCTCCAGCCTGAGTTTCGCCGCAGAGGTCGATCTCCTGCCTTCCCGGACGCATATCGATCTCGGGGCGCGCTTCAAGGCCCTGGCGACGTTCTGAGCGCAAGGAGCGGAATGGCTATGCGGGAACAAGCGGTCAAACGATGGGCGGCCTTCGCTCTTGTCCTCGCCGGCGCCGTCTGGTCTTCCGGCTTCGACCGGCACCAAGACCACCGCGACGGGCCGAGAAACCGGAAGGAATGGATCCCCAAACTGCGTCCCTTTCCGGGCGGCCAGCCGTTTCAGGCCAGGCCCTCGGACGCCCGCGTTACCGGCCAGGTATTGGTCAAGTTCAAGCCTTCGCTCGGTGATGAGCGGGTTCGGACGCTGCTCGCCTCTTATCATTCGCGGCCGCTGGCTAAGATCCCGGCCATCGGCGTTACCAGGGCCGCAATTCCTTCGGACGAAAATCCCGACATAATGGCCGCCGCGCTCCGTCGAAATCCCGATGTCCTTTTCGCCGAGTCCAACGCGACGGTCTGGATGGTCACCACACCCAACGATCCCCTGTTCCGCTATCAATATGCGCTCTTCAACTCGAGCCAGGAAATCGGCCCGCCCGGGAGCCCTCAGGGGACGAGGCGCGCGGACATCAAGGCCACCGCGGCCTGGGAGGAGACCCAGGGTTCGGCCGATGTCCTTATTGCAATCCTCGACACGGGCGTGGACATGTCTCATCCCGACCTGAAGGCCAAAGTCACGTCGGCCGGCCGCGATTTCGTCAATAGCGACGATGACGCTTCGGACGACCAGGGCCATGGGACGATGGTGGCGGGCATCGCCGCAGCCTCGTCCCAAAATGGCCTGGGGATCGCCGGCGTCGCCTGGGCATCCCCCATCCTGCCCGTAAAGGTCCTGGATGAGAAGGGCCTTGGAACGGCTGCCGACGTTGCCGCCGGGATCATCTGGGCCGCCGACTCCGGCGCCCAGGTCATCAACCTGAGCTTGGGAGGAGAAAGTCCGTCCGAGACCCTCAAAGAAGCCCTGAAGTACGCCTATGAAAAGAACGTCGTCATCGTCGCGGCTGCCGGGAACGGGGGCGGTCCCGTCTTCTTCCCGGCCGCCTATGATGAATATTGTTCTGGCCGTAGCCGCCACGGACTACAATGACTTGAGGCCCGAGTGGTCGAACTCCGGTCCTGAAGTCGACGTGGCCGCTCCCGGCGACCGCATCATAAGCTCGGTTCCGACTTGGTTCTGGGGGCCGGGCTACCTGCCCTACGCCTACGCGTCGGGGACTTCCCTGGCCTCCCCCCATGTCGCCGGCCTGGCGGCCCTCCTCCGCGCCGTCAAACCTTGGCTGAAACCGTCCGAAGTCATGGAGATCATCCGGCTCTCGGCCGACGACGTCAACGCGGGCCTTTTTCCCGGAACGGACGCCACCATCGGCGCCGGGCGTCTCAATATGGAAAAGGCCATCGTCCCGCTTAGGATCAAACCGCCCGCGCCGCTCCCCTGACCATGATCAGCTACCTGAAGATTAAAAATCTGGCGACGATCGAGGAGCTCGAAACCTCATTCGCCGACGGATTCACGATCCTGACCGGAGAGACGGGCGCCGGTAAATCGATCATCATCGACAGCATCCGGCTCCTCTGCGGCGAGAAAGCCGCCGCCGACCTCATCCGGACCGGCAAAAAAGAGGCTTCGGTCGAAAGCGTCTTCCGGATCCCCGACCGGCCGCCGGCCGCCGCCGAAGCGCTCGTCGCCGAGGAAGGGGGCGAGCTCGTCATCCATCGCCAGATGACCGAACAGGGCACGGGCAAGGTCTTCGTCAACGGCGTCCTCGTCCCGGTCAAAAAACTCAAGGAGATGGGAAGCGACCTGGTCGATATTTACGGGCAGAACGATCATGTCTTTCTACTCCATCTCGAAAACCAGCTCAACTACCTGGACGCCTTCATCAACGGCCTGCCGCTCCGGGACAAGGTCCTTCGGGCGGCCCAAGCCCTGAAGGCGGCCCTGCGCGAAAAGCGGGAGCTCGAATCCCGCGAGCGGGAGCGGGCTCAGCGGCTGGATTTTCTCTCCTACCAAATCAAGGAGATCGAAGATGCCGCCCTCCAGCCCGGCGAGGATGAGGACCTGCTTCGGCAGAGGACCCTCCTCCGCAACGCCGAAAAAATCGGGCAGCTCCTCGATAAGGGCCTCGACTTGGCTTACGCCAAGGACGAGTCCCTATCGACGCTTCTCTCCCGGCTCGAGGCCGTTACGGCCGAATTGGCCGCTTTCGACCCGTCGCTCGAACCTTTCCGGGAGGCTTTCGCCCAGTCCGCGATCACGGCCCGCGAGTTCGCCGACAGCCTCATCCGCTTCCAAGGACGGCAGAGCCTGTCTCCCGAGAAACTCGAACTTTTTGAGGAACGGCTCAGCAAGATCAAGAAGCTCAGGCGAAAATACGGTTCGACCATTCCCGAGATCCTGGCCTTCGCCGAGAAGGCCAGGCGGGAAGCCGCCGGCCTGGCCGCCAGCCAGGAGAAGCTCGGGGACCTCCAGGCGCTGATCGAAAAGGGATTCGCGGAATATTCCTCACTGGCCCGAGAGCTGTCCGGGGCGAGGGCGCGGGGGGCCGGGGCGCTCGAAAAGCTCGTCGAGAAAGAGATCGCCCTGTTGGGCATGAATAAAGCCCGGTTCGGGATCAGCCTCGTCACCGTCCCTCCCTCGGCCTCGGACCCGGACAAGGTCCGCGACCTCGGCTGTGAAGATGTCGAGTTCCTCATCTCCCCCAATCCGGGCGAAGAGCTGAGGCCGCTCCGCCGCATCGCGTCCGGAGGGGAGCTGTCCCGGGTCATGCTGGCCCTCAAATCCATCGGTAAAGAGCGAGACCGGCTCAAAACGCTCATTTTCGACGAGATCGACGCCGGGATCGGAGGGAAGACTGCCGAGTCCATCGCCCAAAAGCTCAGGGACCTGGCCCGGACCCATCAGATCATCTGCATCACCCATCTTCCCCAAATCGCCTCCTTCGCCCGCCATCATTTCCGGATCGAGAAGACGATCGATCGCCAGCGGACCTTCACGTCCATTAAGGCCCTCGACTTCGAGGAGCGCGTCGCCGAAGTCGCGCGCCTCATCTCGGGAAGCCAGATCACCGAAACCTCGCTCCGGAACGCCCGGGAGATGCTCGAACGGAATCAGGAGGTTTAAGGACGATGACCCGACCCGAAAAAGCCGTCGCCTGCTTCAAGGAAGGTTTCAGCTGCTCTCAAGCCGTCTTTTCCGCTTTCGCCGATGAGGCGGGACTCGCCCGGACCGCGGCCCTTAAGATCGCCCAGCCTTTCGGCGGGGGCATCGCCCATCGGGGCGAGCTGTGCGGCGCGGTCGCCGGAGCGCTCCTGGCCATCGGGCTCAAGCACGGACGGACCAGGCCGGAAGATCTCGAAGCCAGGGATAGGACCTATCGCCTCGTCAACGATCTCATGGACAGGTTTCGCGCCGCCCACGGTTCCCTCGATTGCCCGGCTCTGCTCGGCGTCCATATCGGGACGCCGGAAGGCATGGAGGCGGCCAAGGTCCGGAACCTGTTTCAGACCGTCTGTCCCCGATACGTCGCAACCGCCTCGGTTCTTCTCGAAGAGCTTCTTTAGGATCCGAACCAACCATGGCCGACGATCTGCGGGGTCTGACCTACTTCATCCGGACCTTCGGCTGCCAGATGAACGAAAACGACTCGGAGCGGATCGCCGGCTTGCTCGAGTCCGAAGGGGCGGTCAAGGCCGAAAGCGTCGAGCGAAGCGATCTTATCATCGTCAACACCTGCGCCGTCCGAGCCAAAGCCGAGGAGAAGCTCTATTCGTTCCTGGGGCGGCTGGACAAGCTGACGAAGGGAAGGGACGCCATGGTCGGCATCGTCGGGTGCGTCGCCCAGGTCCAGAGAGCGGCCCTCTGGGAGAAGAAGAGACGCCTTCATTTCGTCCTGGGCCCGGGGCACTACGACCTCATTCCGGAGATCGTCCGAGACAAGCGGAGGGAGCGGGTTCTTGTCACGTCGCACAGTCGCCTCTGGCGCGAGTGGCCGGCCGGAAAGGTTCTCCACAGCGACCCGCGGAGCGCGTTTATCACGATCATGGAAGGCTGCGATAATTTTTGTTCCTACTGCGTCGTGCCTTTCGCCCGGGGCCGCGAAAAATGCCGGCCGGCCAGGCACATCCTGGAGGAGATCCGGGAGCTGGCCGGACGCGGCGTCCGCGAAGTCCAACTCCTGGGCCAGAACGTCAACGCTTACCGGGACCCGGAGACCGGCCGGTCTTTCCCGGACCTCCTCGAAGCCGCGGCCGCCCTGGACGGAATCGAGTGGATCCGCTTCATCACTTCGCATCCCAGGACTTTCTCGGCCGATCTGGCCCGGGCGATGGCCCGATTCCGCAAGGTCTGCCGCCAGCTCCACCTTCCGGTCCAGTCGGGGTCCGGCCCGGTCCTGGAGCGGATGAACCGCGGATACGACCGCGAGGAATACCTGGACAAAATCAGGATCCTGCGCGGGCTGATGCCCGAAATCAGCCTGAGCGCCGATATTATCGTCGGGTTCCCGGGCGAGACCGAGGCCGAGTTCCTGGACACCCTGCGCCTGCTCGAGGAAATCCGCTTCGCCAACATCTTTTCTTTCCGCTACTCTCCCAGGCCCTACGCGGCCGCGTCGCGGATGCCCGACGACGTCCCTCCAGCCGTCAAGCGGGACCGGCTCATCGCCGTCCAGTCCCGCCAGAAGGGCATCCAGCTTGAATACCACAAGTCCTTTCTGGGACGGACCTTGAACGTTCTGTACCAAGGTCCTAGCAAGAAAGGCGCAGGATCCTACGCGGGCCGGAGCGAAGGCAACCAGGTCGTCAACTTCAGCGCCGCCGCCGAACCCGAAGGGCCGTTCGTCCGAGTCCGTATCACGGGATACGGTCCTTACAGCCTCCGCGGCGAGCAGGTCGGACCCAGCTCAATCATGCCGGCCGTGTCTTGAGCCGCGTCTGATTGCTATATTTATTCGTTTCCATTATAATTGCCCTTTCCTAAAACCCTCATGCCCGACCGGCGCCGAGGTATAGACAAGTGAAGGTCAACGTCTGGAACACGATCCTCCAGCTCAGCAAGGAGCGGGGCCTGGGGACGTCCATCATCATCGGCGCCATCGAGGAGTCGCTCCGGGTCGCATCGGCCAAGTACTTCACTCATCAGGAAAACGTCACGGTCGATTTCCGGCCCGAGAAGGGCGAGCTTCGGGTCCATGTCAGCAAGAGGATCGTCGAAAAGCCCGGGGACTTGGCCGGCGAGATCGCCCTCGAGGAGGCGCGGGCCTTCAAGGCCGACGCCCGGATCGGCGACGAGATGGAGATCGACCTCCCCTCCGAAACGTTGGGCCGGATCGCGGCCCAGGCCGCCAAGCAGGTCATTTTCCAGAAAGTCCGCGACGCCGAACAGGAAAAGATCTACGGCCAGTTCGCGCCCCGCCTGGGCGAAATCGTGACCGGCATCGTCCGCCGCTTCGAAAACCAGGCCGCCGTCCTTGATGTCAACGGGACCGACGTCCTCCTGTCCCTCCGCGACAAGCTTCCTCAGGAGGAGTTTAAGCGCGGGGACAAGGTCAAGGCCGCCATCCTTCAGGTTCAGAGGGGCAGCAAAGGCCCCCAAATCTTCGTGTCCCGAAGCCATCCCAAGTTCCTGCACAAGCTCCTCGAGCTCGAAATTCCCGAGATCGCGGCCGGGGTCATCGTCGTCAAGGACGCCGTCCGGCAGCCCGGCGAGCGGGCCAAGGTCGCGGTTATGACCAAGGAGAAGGATATCGACCCGGTCGGCGCCTGCATCGGCGTCAAGGGGAATCGGATCCTGGCCATCTCCAAGGAACTCCAGGGAGAAAAGATTGACGTCATCGAATGGTCGGCCAACCCGGGCGGCTACGCCAAGGCGGCTCTTAGCCCGGCCAAGGTCGAGAAAATCGTCATCGTCAACAGGGACGAGAAGGTCCTCCAGGCTCTCGTCCCCAAAGACCAGCTCTCGCTGGCCATCGGCAAGAAGGGCATCAACGTCAAGCTCGCTTCATGGCTGGTGGGATGGAAGATCGAGATTAAGGAACTTTAACCGAGAGACAGCCCATGGTCAAAAAAACACAGACAGCCTCAAAACCGGTCGAAGCAGCCCCGGCCAAGCCCCGGCCCAAGCTCGTCCTCCGCGAAGCCATGACCCTCAAGGCGGCCGGCGAGCGGGCCAAGGTCGGTCCCAAGAGCCTCAGCGAGAAGCTTCGGGCCAAGGGGATCCTTCTCAATCCCCAGGATATCGTCGATGAAACCGCCCTGCCGGCCCTGGCCCAGATTCTGAACCGTCAGGTCGAGTTGGTCACGATCGAGAAAGAGATGGAGCAGCAGGCTCTCAGCCGTCCCGAGGAGCTGGTGAATCGAGCCCCGGTCGTGACGATCATGGGCCACGTCGACCATGGCAAGACGACCCTGCTCGACGCGATCCGCTCCTCGCACCTCGTCGATAAGGAGTCGGGCGGGATCACCCAGCACATCGGAGCCTACCGGGTCCTCCACAACAACCGGGCCCTAACCTTCATCGATACCCCGGGTCACGAGGCGTTCACCCAGCTCCGGGCGCGCGGGGCCAAGGTCACCGATATCGTCGTCCTGGTCATCGCCGCCGACGACGGAGTCATGGCCCAGACCCGCGAGGCGATCGCCCATGCCAAAGACGCAGGCGTCCCGCTCATCATCGCCATCAACAAGATCGACAAGCCCGAGGCGAACGTGGACCGGGTCAAGCAGCAGCTGTCCAAAGAGGGCCTCCTGGTCGAGGATTACGGCGGCGACGTCATCAGCGTCGAGGTCTCGGCCAAGCAGAAAACGCGCATCAACGATCTGCTGGAGATGATCATTCTCCTCAGCGACATGCTCGAGATCAAGGCCAATCCCAAGGGGCCGGCCCAGGGGATCGTCCTCGAGGCCCGGCTCGATTCCCAGAAGGGGCCGTTGGCCACGGTCGTCATCCAGCACGGCACTCTTCTTCCGGGCGACGCCTTCGTGTCGGGGATGACCTTCGGCAAGGTCCGGGCCCTGTTCGACGAGAACGGGAAACCGCTCCCCAAGGCCGGCCCGTCCCTGCCGGCCGAGGTCCTCGGCTTCGCGGACGTCCCGCTGGCCGGGAATTTGTTCCAAGTCGTGGGCGACGTGGTGACGGCCAAGATGATCGCCGAGCAGCGCCGCTCCAAGGTCAAGAAAGAGGAGCCGGTCAAGGCCGAGCATATCACGCTCGACGACCTGTTCAAGCGGATCGAAGGCGGCGAATTCAAGGAGCTCCCCCTGCTCCTTAAGGGCGACGTCCAGGGCTCGGTCGAGGTCCTCATGGAGCTCCTCCCCTCCCTGAGCGGCGACAAGGTCAAGATCAAGATCATCCATGCCGCGACGGGCACCATCTCCGAGTCCGACGTCCTGCTCGCCTCGGCCTCGAACGCCATCGTCATCGGCTACAACGTCAAGCCCGGCCCCAAGATCCAGGCCCTGGCCAAGACCGAGGACGTCGAGATCCGGACTTATCGGGTCATCTACCAGCTGACCGACGACATCAAAAAGGCCATGGAGGGTCTGCTCGAGCCCGTTATCAAGGAGACCTATTTGGGCCGGGCCGAAGTCCGCAAGGTCTTCCAGATCCCCCGGGTGGGAGCCATCGCCGGCTGCCTGGTCGTCGACGGCCGGATCACGCGGAACGCCGAGGTCCGCGTCCTGCGCGGCAAGGACGTCCTCCTCAAGAGCCGGATCTCCTCCCTTAAACACCTAAAGGAAAACGTCAACGAGGTCAAGAAAGACTACGAGTGCGGAATCGGGGTCGAGAAGTTCAAGGACTTCCTGGAGGGCGACCAGATCGAGGCCTTCCTGACCGAGAAGGTCAGACCCTCCTGAGTGACGGCCGGCGAGAGGACCATGGTCATCGGGTTGCTCCGGCTCGAGTTCTTCCTCCCCTACGCCCACTCCCTCAAGGACAAACGGATGTTCCTCAAGGGAGTCAAGGACCGTCTCCGGAGCCGGTTCAACGTCGCCGTCGCCGAGCTCGATTTCCAGGACAAATGGCAGCGGGCGGCGATCGGCATCGTGACCCTCAACGAGCAAAGGTCCTTCGTCGAGCAGGTCCTGGATACGGTTCTCCGCGACATCGAGGCGACGGCCGAGGCCGAGATCGTCGGGCGCCGGATCGAATTCCTGTGAGGCGGGAGCGCAGGCCATGAGCGGCTACCGGGATAAGCGGATTGGGGCGCTGATCAAAGAGGCCATCTCGCCGGTCCTGATCAAGGAGTTCCAGGACGCCGCTTCGGGTCTTCTGACCGTGACCCGGGTCGAGATGACGGCCGATTTGAGGACGGCCCGCGTCTTTGTCTCGGTTTTCGGCTCCGCCGACCGCGACGCCGTGCTGGCCCGGCTCGCCAAGGGCGCGGGCGTTCTTCGCAAAGCTGTTGCCTCCCGGGTCAAATTAAAGTATAATCCACTGCTTATTTTCGCCCTGGACCTCGGTCCCGACCATGAGGCCAGGATCGACGAACTTCTCAAGCTGACGAAGAAGACATGAAGAATGAGAGCGCCCAACGCATCGCCGACAAGATCCGCTCCTGTCGACGGATCGCCATCACCTCCCACTTAAGACCCGACGGCGATTCCGTCTGCACCAGCCTCGCCCTGGCCTTGATGGCGGAAAGCCTGGGGAAAGAGGCCGTCGTCATCAATAAAGACCGGACGCCGTCCCCCTTCCACCGCTTCCCGGACGCGGACCGGATCAGAATCGGCCAGATCGTCCCCCAGCCCTTCGACGCCGTCATTCTTCTCGAGTGCGCCGACGTCTCGCGCTCCGGCCAGGAAAACCTGGACGGCTACTTCAAGATCAACATCGATCACCACTACTCGAACACGCCCTACGCCGACATCAACTGGATCGATCCCGAAGCCCCGGCCGTCGGGGAGATGGTCCTTGCCCTGGGCCAGGCGCTTCCGGTCCGGTTCACGCCGTCCATGGCGAACCATCTCTACTGCTCGATCGTTTCGGACACGGGATCATTCCAGTTTTCCAACACCACCGGCCGGGCCCTGGGAGCCTGCGCGAAACTGGCCGAGCTGGGGGCGAGTCCGATCGACGTCTCCGAGCGGCTCTACAATAACAACCCCCCCGAGAAGATCAAGCTCCTGGGCAAGGTCCTTTCGACGCTTCAGCTCAACCCCCGGGGCAATGTCGCCATCATCTCTATGTTCAAGGACGATTTAAGCGCCCTGAACCTCAAGGAGATCGATACCGAAGACATCACGACCTTGGCCCGGTCCATCAAGGACGTCGAGATCGTCCTCTTCTTCAAAGAAATGGACGGAGACGCTTTCCGGGTCAGCCTCCGCTCCAAAGGCCGGGCCAACGCGGCCCGGGTGGCCGAACAATTCGGGGGGGGCGGTCATGTCCACGCCGCCGGGTTCACCGTCTACGGACCCTATGACCGACTCATCAAGGAGATCCCGCGGATGGTCGAGAAGCTCCTGGCCCAGGATGCCTGACGGGTTCCGGACCGGCCCGACCGATCCCCAGGACCATGGACGGAATCATTCTTGTCGATAAGCCCCCGCTGAAGACGTCCCATGACGTCGTCCTAGAGTTGCGGCGGATCCTGAGGTTCGCGAAAATCGGCCACTTCGGGACGCTCGACCCCCTGGCGACCGGGATTCTGATCGCGGCCTGCGGCCAGGCCACCCGCCTTTTTCCCTATTTTTCGAAGCACGACAAGACCTACCAGGGCCGGATCCGCCTCGGGTTTTCGACCGACACCTATGATGCTCAAGGCCAACCTACTTCGCCCGTGGCGGAGCGGCTGCCCTCGCAGGAAGAGGTTCTGGGAGCCATGGCGGGCTTCAGCGGGAACTTACAACAAGTCCCGCCGGCTTTTTCAGCCAAGAAATTCAAGGGGAAACCCCTCTATCGTCTGGCCCGGAACGCCGAGGCCGTTCCCCTGAACCCGTCGTCCGTCGTGATCAGCTCTTTCGAGCTTAAGTCCTATGAACCGCCGGATTTCGATTTTTCCGTCCGCTGCTCGGCGGGAACTTATATCCGTTCGCTTGCCCACGACCTCGGCCTCAAGCTCGGCTGCGGGGGGCACCTCACGAAGCTCGTCCGCACCGCTGTAGGGCCGTATACTTTGGACCGTTGTCTGGCATTGGAACAGATCCGGACGCTGGCCGGGGCCGGTTCGCCCGTAGCGTTTTTGATCCCCCTGGAGGCCCTCCTTTCCGACCTCCCCAAGCTGATCCTGACCGAAAAAGGGGAACGGTGCGCTAAAAACGGGAATCCGGTCCTGCCCGAACACATCTTATCCGCGGAGACTCCGCCCGCTTCTTCGTTATCTCAGGCCGGGGACGAGACCCTGTTCCGCCTGTTCGGCCCCGCGGGAAAGTTCATTGCTATAGCCCGGAGAGCCCCCGACAAGGCCGCACTTCTCCCTGTTCTCGTGTTCAATTAAATCCAAATCGTTGAATTCCGTTCTTGAATTTTCCCCCCTGATATTGTATTGTATCAGGGTTATGAGGCTGAATAAAAATCAGATCGAGCACCTGAGCTTCGTCATCGTCCGCAATCTCACCCGGGACGGCAAGGTGCTCATCGAAGACCGAGCCAGGGTCCTCGAGGAGGTCACGGTCCTGATCACCGAGGAATTCCTGAAGGAGGACAAGCTGGACCAGGAGGTCCGCGAGATCCTCAGCAAGCACATGGAGAAGATCCGCCGCGAGAATATCGAGTACCAGACGATGTTCCGGATGATCAAAACCAAGCTGGCCAAGGAAAGGAACATCGTTTTATGAGCAACCGCCTCTCCCGCGAGAAGATCAATTTTCTGGCCCGCCAGGTCCTCAATTGTCTCATGAAGAACGATCAAGTCGAGTTCCTGGACGACGACAACGAAATCCGCCTCAGCATCGTCCATTCCGTCGAGGAGGAGATCCGGCTCTACGACCAACTCGACAAGAAAGCAATCGATAAAATCCAGTCCCAGAAGCGGGCCATCGAGGAGGGGAGCCGGGAGTGGGAAATCCTCTACCGCAAGTATTATAACGAGGAGCTTTCCAAGCTCGGGAAGCTCACCGAGTAACGATCCCCCCCTCCCCCGCCCCTTATTTTAAAACCCGTTTCCGGGCCAGGTACTCCCGCAAGGCCTCCGGCCACGGGGAGAAGGCCGTGAGCCTGACCGACTTGGCTTTCTTGTTCTCCAGGACCGAATAGGGCGGCCGGCGGGCTCGGGCTCCGAATTCCCGGCTGCTGACCGGCCGCAGATCGGCCCGGAGGTTCGCCAGGTCGAGAATGGAGCGGGCGAATTCATGCCAAGTGCAATCCCCCTCGTTCGTCAGGTGATAGAGTCCGTAGGACGCTGTCCGGATAAGCTCGTCGACGCTCCGGGCCAGCTCCCGGGTCGAAGTCGGAGTCGCTCTTTGATCGTCGACGACCCGGAGGGGCCTTCCCTGCCCGGCCAAATCGAGGATCCGGTCGACAAAATTCATCCCTTTTTCGAGGCAGCCGGACTCGCCGAAGAGTCCGCTGGTCCTGATCAGGAAATGCCGTTCCCAATGATTCCTGAGAAGGTACTCGCCCGCCAGTTTGGAAACGGCGTAGGTGTTCAGCGGATTGGGAACATCCTCCTCGATATAGGGAGAGGCCTTGGTCCCGTCAAAGACATAGTCCGTGCTGAAATGGACGAGCGGACAGCCGAGATCCCGACAGACAAGGGCGAGGTCGCGGACGGCCGTCGCGTTGACGGCGAACGTCTGATCGGGATGGAGTTCGCACTCATCGACCCTATGGTAGGCGGCCGTGTTGATGACGCAATCGGGAGCGAGGGCCGTCAAAGTCCGGCGGACGCCGTCAGGCTTGGTGACGTCGAAATCGGGATAATAGAGGGGCAGGAGCTTGTCCCCCCTCAGGCGACGGACGAGGTCGGATCCGAGCTGACCGTCCGCGCCGATGATGGCGATCTTCATGATCGGAGTCCATTATAGCGTCTCGGGCGCCTAAAAAAAAGGGCCGGGGACGCCGCCGTCCTCGGCCCTCTGTTGTTTCCGATCCGGATTCCCTTAGAAGATGTACCTGAATCCGAGCGCGAACTTGTGATGATCGTCGAAGGAACGATTGCTGCCCAGCGGAGAGCGGAATTCGAAGAACAGGGAGCCCGTCGAGCGGGAGCGCTTGAAGAGCTCGACGCCTACCTGCCCGACCGCATCAAGTCCGGACTTGCGGGTCGACTGCTCCTGGCTGCTGTAACCGAGGCCGCCCGCGACGAAGGCGGGTCCGGCGTGGACGTTGAGGAGGGCGTTGGCCAGGAAGAAGGTCTTCCAGGGATCTCCCTTGAGCTTGGGAGCGACGCCGGCGGCCAGGATGAAGTCCAGACTGCCGGGGACGATATTGTAGAGGAAGCCGCCCCGGGCGAAGATAAACATCGTGTAGGTCCCCTTGGCCAGGAGCGGGCCGGCTTCGAGGAGCAGGAAGAATCTTCGCTGGGTGATTTCGAACTCGAGCCGGCAGGGCTCGGGCGAGACGGCACCCAGGGCGTCGGCCACAACTAAGGTCACGGCGTATTTCCCGGCCTTCTGGAAAGTCTTCTCGAAGGTGAAGGGCTTCTCGGTGTCGACGAAGGTGTCGATGACCCGGCCCGTCGCGTCGGTGATCTCGAAGGTCGCTTTGGCGATATCGCCGTCAGGATCGGTCGAGCCGTTGGCGTCGAAGACGACCGGCCGGCCCACGTAGTCTTCGCAGGGCAGGCAGGAGGTCCACAGCTTGCATACGGGCGGGAAGTTGACGTAGGTCTTGGCGGAACAGCCGCTTCCCGCCAGCGCGCCCTTGAGGTCATAGACCCTGGCCTTGAAGGTGTACTCGCCCGGCTTGGCCAAAGACGTCTGCCACTTGGGCGAGTCCGCGCTCAGCGTCTTGGTGGCGACCTTTGTGCCGGTCGCGTCGAAGACATCCACTTCCATGGATTTCGCGTTTTTGGTCGGACTCATGTCGACCGTGATCGGATCGTTGACGTTGCACTTGCCCGGACTGACGGTGATGTTGCAGACCGGAACGGGTATGAGATCGGTCACTTTGCTGAGGGCGATATTGCCGCAGGGCCTGGGCATCAAGAACTCGTATTCCTTGAAGTCCTTGACGACCTTGAAGACGAAGACGTCGAGAGGCTTCTTGCCCGCCCATTCGACGTCTCTGGCAACCTTGACCTTGCCATTGTTGCGGAACAGCATCCACACGACTCGATCGCCCACGGCTAGCTGCTTTTCCTCGAACTTGGCGTTCTTGAGCTGGTCCATGAACGGCAGGTAAAGGTCGCCGCTCCCGGCCAGGTCGAAGCCGTACTTGATATCGCCCGAATAACGGTCAAAGAGGGTCTTCATGACATCGGGGGTCGGGACATTCCCCCGGACCCGGACGAACGTATAGCGGCCTATGGTCGTAAGCTTGGTGGCGGCAAAGGCCGAACCCGCGCAGATGATAGCGAGGGAGACCACCGTTAAGATTAGGACTTTTCTGCTCCTCATAGAAACCTCCTTCTTCGTCGTTTCCAAAATCTTGATCTCAGACTTGATCTCAGAAAAGTAAGTTTATTATAAAATATAAAAAAAGCATTTTCAAGCATTTTTCTCGATAAAAGTCAGGCCGGAGGTTGGGGCGTGGCAGCCAAGAAAGCGGCCGTGATCCGCCGGATCAATCCCGAATCGCGGGGCTCCTCCCGGAGGCCGGCGTCGAAAAGCGGGCGCCGGGCGGGGCTTCGATCGGCAAAAACCCGGAGAAGCTCCCGGCCCCGCTCGATCGAGATTTCGGGATGGATCTGAAGACCCCAAACCGGCCGGCCGGTCAGCGCAAACGCTTGGATGGGACAGGACTGCGTCGCGGCCAGGACCCGGAAAGTCGACGGGAGGGCAGCGACCTCATCGAAGTGGGATGAGAAGGTCCAGGCCGTCCCGGGCGATCCCAGAATCGAGCTCTCCCTCAAAATCCGGACCTCGATCCAGCCGATTTCGGGCTCCCGGCATCGTCCGACGCTGGCGGGGCCGGCCAGGGCGAAGGCCAGGAGCTGGTGTCCCCAGCAGCTTCCCAGAAGACAAAGTCCTTTTCGCTGGGCGGCATCGGCGAGTTCGGCTTCATCCAGGACCCAGTGATCGCGTTCCAGGATGGACGCTTCGGACCCGGTCAGGATGAGGTGCGTGTAGCCGTCTTTAAGGTCGGGAAGCCGGCCCTCGACGGCCCGGAAGGAATCGAAGGGGACGGTCAGAAATTCCCGCCAATGGGCGCAGGGCGTGTAAGCGGAAGGGTCGATCGAATTGTCGATCACGGCGAGCTTGACGGGCTGCGTCATGGCGGTGCCTCCTGGGTCGATGCGATTGTCTATTATAGGCGGTCGTTCTCCCCATTTTCAACCAGCAACCGCTCTTGTGCGCGCCGGGCGATTTGATATAATACTCGCCTGTGAACAAGGAGGCTTGACCGTGTACGCAGTCAAAGAGGATAGAGAGCTTCATGTCGTCGTTCCCAACGATCCCGGTATCCTGGGGCGTGTCCTGGGGACCATGGCCAACGCCGGCGTCAACGTCAGGGCCCTTTGCGTCTCCTCCGAGGGCGCCCGGGGGCATTTCCTCCTCATCACCGACAACTACCGGAAGGCCCAGACCGCTCTCAAGTCCCTCCGCTACAAGGTCACGCTGAACAGAGTCGTTACGGTCGTCGTCACCGACCGGATCGGCGTCGGGGCCGAGATCGGCGCTTTGCTCGGCAACGCCATCATCAACATTCTCTATGCTTACGGATCCTCGGGGGGAACCGGCCAGACTCTCCTGGTGTTCCACACCGACAACAATAAGCGGGCCCTGGAGACCCTGCGCTAATCAAGGCCCCGGAATCTTTCCGGGTCGGGCCGACGGCGGAGGAGCGAAGAGAGCCATGGCGAAGCGCATCGCGGTCATAACCTCGGATGTTCCCTTCGTCGAGGGTGGACATTTGGTCATCGCCCGGGCCACGGTCCGGGCCCTTCGGGAAGCGGGATACGAGGCGGATCTCATCCTGACCCCGCAGAACCGCTTCGGCCGCCAGCTCCGGGCCTACGCGGCGACTCGTTTCACGGACGTCGGGATGGACGGGCTGGGCCGCCCGATCGATCAAGTCATCTCCTTCCGTTTCCCGAGCTACGCCGTCAAGCATCCCGTCCACGTCTGCTGGCTCAACCACCGGATGCGGGAATACTACGACCTCTGGAAGAACCTCTACGGCCAACTCGGCTGGAAGGGCCGGATCAAAGAGACGGCCCGCCGGGCGCTTATTCATCTCATCGATAGCCATCTCCTCAAGCACCGGGTGACGAAACTCTACGCCCAATCAAAAACCATCCAGGCCCGCCTCGAACGCTGGGGACGGATCCGGTCCGAGGTCCTCTACCCCCCTCCCCCCCAGAGGGCGTATCGGACCGAGAGCTACGGGAGTTTCATTTTTACAGTCTCCCGCCTTCAGAGTCTCAAGCGGATCAGCCTCCTCGTCGAGGCCATGGCTCTTGTCCAGAACAAATCGCTGAAAGCGGTCATCATCGGCGACGGTCCGGAGAGGACGAACCTGGCCGGCCTCATCAAGGCCATGAACCTGGAAGGCCGGGTCGTGCTTCTCGGCGAGACCGACGAAGAGATCATCCTCGACCGCTACGCGCGATGCCGGGCGGTTTTTTTCTGTCCCCTTCACGAGGACTACGGACTAGTAACGGCCGAAGCGTTCGCCTCCCGCAAAGCGGTCCTGACCGCGACGGACAGCGGCGGTCCGGTTGAACTCGTCGAAGACGGCCGGTCCGGCTTCGTGGTCTCCCCGCGTGCCGAGATGATCGCGGCGAAGCTCGACGTATTGGCCGAGGACAAGGCGCTGGCCGAGCGGATGGGCCGGAACGGATACGCCTTCATGTCGGGAATGACCTGGGAGACGACCGTCGGCAAGCTCGTCCTCGGGGATAGGGCGGGGAAAAAACACGTTGACAAATCCGTCCCCATTGCCTAGAATAGCTCCCTATGGACGTAGTCCAATATTGAGGAGGCGAATATGTCCAAAGCCGAACCCAACGTCGTTCCCCTCTGCGACGTCCTTCTCGTCCTTCTGATCATCTTCATGGTCATTACCCCCCTCGTTCAAAAGGGGGTCGACGTTAAATTGCCCGATACGACCCAGGACACATCGGGCGGCATGCCTTCCGGACTCATCGTCCTGACCGTCAAGAAAGACAACGCGGTTATGATCAACCAGCAGATCGTCGAGCTGCGGGCCCTCCAGGAACAGCTCCGCCAGATCTACGCTCCCCGCCAGGACAAGACGATCTTCATTCGCGCCGAAGCCAAACTCCCCTTCAGAAAGATCATGGAGGTCATCGACATCGCCAGGGGCGCGGGCATCGAAACGCTGGGGATCATACCCGAATACATCGCGGAAGAATAGCGGCCGATCTCCGCATTGGAGACCGGCCTTATGCGTGCCGCTCTCTCCGTTTGCTTCCTAGGGGCGATCGTCATTTCATGCGTTTGGGCAGCCGGCTATCGCCAAGAAGGCCGGGTTGAAATGGTCGGCCCGTTGACTCAGGAGGAAATCCTCCAGGCCCTCCCCGATTGGCGGGACCGGATGGTCGGCTATGCTCCCCAATCCGGCGCCCTCGACGAATTGAAAGCCTTCCCGGATTTCGTCCAGGTCGAGGTTTATCTTGGGACCTGGTGCTCGGACAGCAAAGCCCATGTCGCGGCCTTCTTCCAAGTTCTGAATCTCATCGATTCCCCCCAAATCCAAGCCTCTTACGTCGGCGTCCCCAAGGAGCTTAAGGCGCGCGAGCCCTACATCGCGGGAAAGAACATCGCCAAGCTCCCGACCTTTATCGTCCTGGTCAACGGGGTCGAAAAGGGCCGGATCGTGGAAACGCCGGAGCGGACGGTCGAACAAGACCTCCTGGCCATCCTCCGCCGTTAAGATCCCAAGATACTACTTCGCGTCCTGGACGGGACCGATGACCTCATGGGCGATGACCTGGCGTTGGATCTCGTTCGTCCCCTCGTAGATCTGAAGAAGCTTGGCGTCACGCATGAGCTTCTCCATCGGATAGTCTTTCATGTAGCCGTAGCCTCCGTAGATCTGAAGGGCTTCGGTCGTCGTCCGCATCGCCACGTCCGTGGCGAAGCACTTGGCCATGGCCGATTCTTTCCCGCAGGGTTTTTTTTGGTCTTGGAGCCAAGCCGCGTGCCAGACGAGATGCCGGGCCGCGTTGATCTCCATCGCCATCTGGGCGATTTTGAACTGGTTGGCCTGGAAAAGGGCGATCGCTTTCCCGAACTGAACCCGTTTCTTGGCGTACTCGACGGCATAGTCGAGGGCCGCCCGCGCGACCCCGACTCCGGCCGCCCCGACCGGGGCCCGGGTGTTGTCGAGCGTCTTCATGGCGACCATGAATCCCAAGCCCTCCCGCCCCAGCAGGTTCGATCGGGGAACCCGGACGTCGTCAAAGAAAACCTTGGCCGTGTTCGAGGCCCGATGACCCATCTTGTCCTCGACCTTCCCGACCGAAACGCCGGGCGTTTCGCGCGGGACGACGATGGCGCTGATTCCCCGCATGCCCTTGCCGGGAGCCGTGAGGGAGAAGACGACGTAGAGGTCGGCGATCCCGCCGTTGGTGATGAAGCACTTGGACCCGTTGATGACGTAGTCGGAGCCGTCCTTGAGGGCCCGTGTCTTGAGGCCGCCCGCGTCCGAGCCGGCCTCCCGTTCGGTCAGACAGAAGGAGGCGAACGTCATCTTACGGGAGGCGGGCGTTAAAAACCTTTTCTTCTGTTCGGGTGAGCCAAACAGAATGATCGGCGTGAAGGCGAGCGAGTTGGCCATGATCGTCGTGTACATACCGGCGCAGCCGGCCGCTAATTCTTCGCTGACGACGACCGTATCGACGTTGCCCAGCTCTCCCCCGCCGTACTCGGCGGGGATATTGCAGGTCATGAAGCCGGCCTCGAACGCTTTCTGGAAGACGTCGGTCGGCGTCTCATGGCCCTGATCGTACTTGGCCGCCTTGGGTCTCATCTCTTTTTCGGCAAAGGCACGGGCCATGTCCCGAAGAGCCAGCTGTTCTTCGGATAGACTAAAATCGATCATAATCTCCTCCACTTGTCGGGCTCGGCCGCCTGCCGAGACGTTGCCCTTTTATACTCGAATCGGGTTCCCCTGTCAATTTGGACGGGTTGGGGCGGGTCGGGGCGAAGAAGGCCGGAATTGGATTTCCTCGCGGGCCATGTCATAGACCTGGTCCTCGAGATTGAGAAGCTCGAGGACGATATCTTGGGGCCTGGGAGGCTTGCCGGGCCCTTGCCGGATGATCAGAATAAGGCGTTCCGGTGGACCGGAGAGCCGAATCTGGACGCCATAATCTTCCCCTTTGTCATCGAGATAGCGTGGGATAAGGGCCGAGAGTCGCCGGGAAAGAGGGCCGTCCGGGATCCCCTTGCCGGCGCAGGCAGTCCGGACGGCCTCCTCCGCTTCGGCCCGATCCAGGTCCAGCGAATAGACCAAGGAGTGGACCGCGCGGGACAAAGGCGGTTCCCCCTCGGCCAGAGTCTGAAGCTCAAGGAAACGGATGCCGTCGGGAACCGATGCATTGAGGTGGCGGAGCGCGTCTTCGGCGGAGAGAACCGCGCGGGACTTGAAATCCATACAATCCCTTTTGGCCTCCATCCCTAAGGGCAGAGCGGGAAGAAACGAGACGATCATCTTGGGATGGAATCCCTCGGTCATGGCAACCGAAAGGCCCGCCCTCCGGAACGTCCTTTGGATGACGTTGATGAGATCGATATGGGACAGCAGGCGCGCCCGGCCCGTCTTGGAATAAAAGAGACGGTAGCGGAGCGGCTGGGCGCTGGCGCGGCCAATACGAGGGAGAGGATCTCCTCGATCGGGCGCCGGTTCCTCGGAGGACCTGTCCAGGAAAGCGGGCAAGCCGCATCCGCGGCACTCGGCGCAAGTCCTTTCCAAACAGGATGGAGTCCGCTCCTCGGCCAGGGCTTTCCTGAGTTCCTCTCGCAGGAAGTCTTTCTTGACACCGGTATCGATATGATCCCAGGGCAATGGCGCGTCGAGAGCCAAGGCTCCAAGATAATTCCCGCGGTCGAGCCCGCTCAACGCGAAGGCCTCATCCCAGAATCGAACCTGGAAGCGGTCTTTCCAGCTGTCGAAGCGGGCGCCTCGTTCCCAGGCCGTCCTGAGCAGACGGCCCACGGGCCTGTCCCCTCTCGCAAAGACGGCCTCAAGGAGCGCTTTCTCGACCGGATGGTCCTTGAAATCCACGAAACGGTATCTTTTCAGACGGCCCTTGAGGAACGCCTGCTTTTCGCGGAGCGACTCCGGTCTGTCCATGGCCAGCCATTGGAAGGGCGTATGCGGCTTGGGGATGAAGGAGGAGACGCTGAGGTTGAGACGCGGCGGCGACTTGAGGATCGCCCGGCCCGCCTCGATAATGTCCTCGACGAGGTCCGCGATCGCTTCTAAATCTTCATCGCGCTCCGTGGGCAGGCCGATCATGAAGTAGAGCTTGAGGAGCCTCCAGCCGTGACGGAAAGCGCTCCGGGCCGCGTCGAGGATATCGGCATCGTCGAGATGTTTATTGATGACCCGGCGCAGCCTTTCGGTCCCGGCTTCAGGAACCAAGGTCAGGCCGGTCTTGCGGACCTTGAGGATATTCTGGACGACGTCGGCCGAGACGCCCTTGGGCCTGAGCGACGACAGGGAGAGAGAGACCTTCTCGGGTTCAAGCTCGGCCATGGCCTTCCGGACCAGGGCGTCGAGATGGGGATAATCGCTCAAGGAGAGGGCCGTCAAGGAAGCGTCTTCGTATCCGGTCGCGCGAAGGCTCCCGGTCATCGTCTTGAGAATGAAGGTCGGGCTCTTGGCGCGGAAGGGATGATAGAGGGTCGTCGCCTGGCAGAACCTGCACTTTTGGGGACAGCCGCGGGCCGCCTCGACGGCAACCCGGTCGAAGACGGCCTGAATATTGGGGACGACGATGTCCTCCGGAAAAAAGGAATCTCGAAAGGAAGGAACGATCCTTTTTGTGATAAACGGAGGCGCCCCCGGCCCCGCCTTCACGGCCAGGAGGCTCGAGCCGTCGGGCCGATACGTTTCGTACAGGGACGGAACGTAAACGCCCGGAATCCGCGCCAAGTCCTCGAGAATCTGCCTTCTATCCCGGACGGTCCGTTTGAGCTCGATCAGCCTCTCCACGATCTCCGGGAACGCTTCCTCGCCGTCCCCGATCAGGAAGAGATCGAAGAGATCCGCGACCGGCTCGGGATTGAAGGCGGACGGACCGCCGGCGATGATGAAGGGATCGTCCCCTGTCCTTTCCGCCGAGTCGAGAGGGATCCGGCCCAACTCGAGCATGGTCAGAATGTTGGTGGCGTTGAGCTCGTAGAGCAGCGAGAAGCCCACGATGTCGAACTGGCCGATGGGGGTGGCCGTCTCGAGCGAAAAGAGCGGGAGACCGCGCGTCCGCAACTCGGACTCGAAATCCGGCCAGGGCGCGAAGACCCGCTCGGCTTGGATATGGGGACGTTCGTTGAGGATGGCGTAGAGGATTTTCTGTCCCAGATAGGACATGCCGACTTCATAGACGTCGGGAAAAGCGAGCGCGACGCGGACCTTGACGGCCTGGGGGTCCTTGCGGCGGGCGTTCCATTCCCCTCCCGTATAACGAGCCGGCTTCTCGACCCGGCGCAGGACCCGGTCCAGGCCGTCAGACATTGGCGAAACGCCTCATCTTGACGTTGAGGATCAGTCCCACCGCCAGGAAGGTGGCCAGCAACGACGAGCCTCCATAGCTCAGAAGCGGGAGGGGGATTCCCGCAATGGGCAGGATGCCGATGATCATGAGGATGTTGATGAAGAATTGAAAGGCGATCAGGGAGGCGGCCAGGAACGAGATATAAACGCCGGCCCGGTCCCGGGACTGTCCGACCGATTTGAACAGCCGCGCCAAGAACAGGTAATAGAGGATCAGCGCGACCAGGACCCCGGCAAAGCCGAATTCCTCGCCGATGACGGAAAAGACGAAATCGGTATGGCGGGCGGGAAGGAAGCGAAGCTGGCTTTGACTTCCCCTGCTGTAGCCTTTGCCGAAAAGCCCGCCCGAGCCTATGGCGATCTTGGATTGGAGGACATGATAGCCCGCTCCCTGCGGATCATGACCCGGAAAGAGAAGCGTCATGATCCGCTTCTTCTGGTAGTCCTTGAGGGCTAGATTCCAGGTCACGAGGCTGAAGAGGATCGCGACGATGAGAATGATGACGAGCGTTTTCTTGGTCAAGCCGGCCAGAATCAGGGCGGCCGCCAGGATCGGGAGATAGCAGACGGCCGTGGCCAGGTCGGGCTGAATGGCGACCAGCCCGAAGGGGACGAAGACAGAGGCGGCGCCCGTCAAGGCAACCGTCCGGGTCACGAAGGTTTTTTTGGTAGCCCCGAACAGCTGGGCCAGGACCAGAATCAGGACGATCTTGAGGATCTTGGACGGCTGAATCTGGAAGTACGGCAATTTGATCCAGGACTTGGTGCCCGCCGTCAGCCGAGCGAACGGGATCATGACGGCCAGGATGGCGACGATCAGAACGTAAACGGGCAGCGCGAAGGTCATGAGCGTCTTGTAGTCCACGGACAAGATGACGAAAAGCATGACCAAGCTGAAGGCCGCGAAGATGACTTGTCTCAGAAAAAAAGCGCTGCTGACCTGGTGGGACGAGCTGTAGATGACGGCGACGCCCAGCCCCGTGTTCAAGAGCAGGAGGACGAGCAGCGTCCAGTCGATCTCCTGAAAGTGCCGCCTGTCAATCATGCTCGGACCTGAAAATTTCGAACAGGGGTTTGGCCAGCGGGGCGGCGGCCGCGCCGCCCATGCCGCCGTACTCGACGAGGACGGTCACGACGATACGGGGGTTCCGGCGCGGTGCGAAACCCGTGAACCAGGAATGGGTCTTGATCGTTTTGTTGAGTTTTTCGGCTTTTTCAGTGCTGATGAGCTGAGTTGATCCCGTTTTGCCGCAGACATCGAAGCCGTCGACCCGGGCCGCCCGCCCCGTCCCCTCCTCGTTCACCGAACGGTACATGCCCTCGATGACCGACTCAAAGCTGGAGGGCCGGATCGCGACCCGGGGGGGCCGCTCGAGCGAATCGGCAGGCGCCCCGCCGGTTTGAAGAGCGCGCTCCCGGATAAGATGGGGGATTACGGGCTGCCCGAGGTTGGCGAGGAGCGCCGTGTAGGAGGCGATCTGGAGCGGCGTCACCAACAGGGGGCCCTGCCCGATGGCCACCGAGATCGTCTCGCCCGCGTACCAGCCCACGTTCCGGGTCTTTTTTTTCCAGTCCGGCTGGGGCACCAGACCCTCTTTCTCGCCGGGAAGATCGATCCCCGTTTTCCGGCCCAAGCCCAGCTTTTCGGCCGTCGCGGCGATGTCCTCGATTCCCAGCCGGCGGCCGACGTTGTAGAAATAGATGTTGCAGGAGTAACGGATGGCGTTGAGCAGGTTCAGGGAGCCGTGGCCTCCTTTGAACCAGCAGGCGAAGGGATGGCCGTAGATCTCGGTTTTTCCGCTGCAGTGAAAAATCGTGTCTTCGGTGATCAAGCCGGCCTCAAGGGCGCCGATGGCCATGACCGGCTTAAAGACCGAACCCGGGCTGTAAAGACCCCGAATGGCCCGGTTCTCGAGCGGGTATTGGGGGCTCCGAACCAAGGCCAGCCATTCATCCGTCGTGAAGCGGTTGATGAATTTGTTGGGGTCGAAGGTCGGGAAGCTGGCCATGGCCAGGATCTCGCCCGAGGTCGTGTCGAGGACGACGATGGCGCCCTCCTTGCCTTGGAGGAGATCCTCGGCGGCCTTCTGAAGGCGAAGGTCGACCGAAAGGGTCAGGCTTTCGCCCTGCTTGGGCTCTTCCCGCGCCGACTCTCCGCTCGGCTTTCCCAAACTGTCGACGATCTCCAGGATCCGGCCTTTCTTGCCGGCCAGCCGTCCTTCGTACTCGCGCTCGATCCCGTTCCGTCCGACCAGGTCGCCGGCCTGGCTGTCTTTGAAGCGATTGGACCTCAGCTCCTCCAGCGTCAATTCCTGAAGGTAGCCGAGGACGTGGGCCGCCAAGCTTCCGTTCGGATAAATCCGTTTGGGCTCGGCCGTGACCTGGAGCTCGGGAAACTCGAGCCTGCGGGCCTCGATCCGCGAGACTTCCTCCATGGTCAGGTTGTCCTTGACCGGGACAGGCTTGAAACCGGGCAGCGATCCGTAGCGTTCGATCCGGGCCTTGATCGTTTCGGCCGGAAGCTCGAGCAAATCGCCGATGCGCCGGATCGAGGCGTCGAGGTCCGCGGCATTGTCGCGGACGATCGAGGCCGTGAAGGAGGCGGCGTTGTCGGCGAGCTTGACGCCGTTCCTGTCCAGGATCAGCCCGCGCGGAGCGCTCAGGACGACCTCGCGGGTCCGGTTGGCCTCGGACAATTTCCAGTACTTGGCGTGATCCAGGATCTGGATCTTCCAATACAGGACAAGCACGGTGACGAACAGGACCTTGACGATCGTAAAAATAATCTTAGACCGTTTACAGACGAGGGTCAGGTCCTCGTAGATCCGTTCCGTATCGGGGATGTTCATGCCTTGGCGCGCCTCTCGCGGCGGCGCCGGATGAAGGTGAAGAGGAGGCTGCCCCCTAGGGCCGTATTCAGAGGCTGGAGAAAGAGGAGGGCGCCGGCGGTTTCGGCCCGCTGGGCGTAGATGAGGCTCGACAGGACCATCCAGATGGCAAGCTCGGAGACGGCGGCCGTGAACAGGAAAAGAAAAAGCCTGCGCAGAGGCGTCACGTCAAACTTCTGAGAAAATTTCCCCGCCAGATAGCCGATCAGGGTCAGGGCGATCCCCGAAATCCCCAGGACGCTCCGCGAGAAGGCGTCTTGGACGAGTCCGCAGGCAGCGCCCATGACGGCTCCGGCCGCCTCGCCCCGGGTCATGGCGAAATAGACGACGACGAGGATGAAGACGTTGAAAACGAGAGGGCCGGCTGGGGCGATCCGTCCCAGCAGCGCATAGACGGCGAACCCGACGATGAGTCCGGCCGCGCTTTCGGCGATATCCCGGGTCGTCATCGCTTCTCCTCGCTGAAAAAATCCCGGGCCGGACGCTTCAGGACGGCGACCCGACCGAGTCCGGCGAGATCGAAGAAGGGTTTGACCCGGACTTTTTGGAAAAGGGTCGCATCCTTCTTGACGCTGATGACCGCGCCCACCCGAAGCCCGCGCGCATAAAGGCCATCCAGGCCCGAAGTCAGGATCTCGTCGCCCACCGACAACGGCGGGCCCGAGTCGAGGATGTATTTGAGCTCGCACATCCCGTTGCCCAATCCCGTCAAGACACCGACGGCGGCGGGAGACCCGGCCAGGACGCTGACGCCGCATTCCGAATCCGTGATGAGCTGGATGTGGGCCTCCCGATCTGCCAGGGGGCCGAGGACTCGTCCGATCAGGCATCCGTTCCGGTCCAGGACCGGCATGTCCTTGCGGAGGCCGTGGACCGTTCCCCGGTCGATGACGGCTGACCGGAAGACGTTCGTCGCGTCCATCCCGATCACCGAGGCGATTTCCAGGTCGTTGCGCCAGCTGGCGGCGGCCTCGCGGATGTCCTTCTCGGATTTCAGCTCGCCCAGCCAATTCCGTAGGAACTGGTTCTCTTCGCGGAGGACGAACAGCTCCCGGTGGAGGTCTTGGTTCTGGCGCTGGACCTGACGGAGGTAGGCGTACTGGATCCAGAGCCCTCGGACGCCGCCGACGGCCGAGGCCAGGCCGTGTTGGATCGGGGACAAAACGGAGAAGATCATCCTATTCAACAAGGAGACCTTAGCCCCGACCGGGACCTGGAGCGAAATGAGGAGGAGCTGGACGACGAGCAGACCGACGAGCAGCCAGGGCTTTTTTTTGACTCTCAGCGCAAGAGGCATGCCGCGTTCACGCCGCTCCCGGGGTCCGAACGGGGGCCCCGCGGTCTATGACATCGCGATCTTCTTGAGGAGATCGAGGTTGTCCAACATCTTTCCCGCGCCGAGCACGACCGTCGTCAGGGGGTCCTCGGTGATGAAGACGGGCAGCTTTGTCTCCTCGCGGATCCGTTTGTCCATGTTCTTGAGGAGGGACCCGCCCCCGGTCAGGATGACGCCGTGGTCGATGATGTCGGCCGAAAGCTCGGGGGGCGTCTTTTCCAGGGCGATCCGGATGGCGTTGATGATGGAGGCGATGACGTCCTCGAGGGCCTCCCGAATCTCCTGGTCATCGACGACGATCGTCTTGGGGATGCCCTCGCGGAGGTCCCGGCCCTTGATCTCCATGGTCAGGGGCTGGTCGAGCGGGTAGGCGGACCCGATCTGGATCTTGACCTGCTCGGCCGTCCGCTCCCCGATCAGGAGGTTGTATTTCTTCTTGAGGAATTGGATGATGGCCTCGTCCATCTCGTTCCCGGCAATCCGGATCGAATGGTTGAAGACGATGCCGTTGAGAGATATGACGGCGATGTCCGTCGTCCCGCCCCCGATATCGACGACCATGTTGCCGGTCGGCTCCGAGATGGGGAGGTCGGCGCCGACGGCCGCCGACATGGGCTGTTCAACCAGGTAGACCTCCGAGGCCTTGGCCCGCATGGCGACGTCCTTGACGGCCCGCCGTTCGACTTGGGTGATCCCGGTCGGGATTCCGATGACGATCCGGGGCCGGAGCAGAAAGCCGCGGTTGTTGGTCGCCTGCTTGATGAAATAGTCGAGCATCTTCTCGGCGATTTCGAAATCGGCGATGACGCCGTCCCGCATCGGCCGGATGGACAGGATGTTGGCCGGCGTTTTGCCCAGCATCTCCTTGGCCCGCTGGCCGACGGCCTCGACCTTTCCGGTCAGCTTGTTGACGACGACGATCGACGGCTCCTGGACGATGATGCCCTTTCCCTTCATGTAGACGAGCGTGTTGGCCGTCCCCAGGTCGATGGCCAAGTCGCAAAACAATCTGTTCTTGAACCAGCCGATAACACTCATGTTGTTTCTGCCGTCCGTACCCGACTATTACTAACATAATTCGCCCCCTGACGCAAACGCTCAGCGGTCTCGAGACGGCTTGACCCGTTCGCCGACGCTACCCCGCCCTGAAAGGCGGGGCTAAAAATCGGAGCCCAGCCTTGCAGTACTCATACTAAGGCGGAAACGGCTTAGTATGGGTGTCGAGGGGTTGACTTTAATCGTGGAAATTGAATATACATAAGGCATTACTTCCCGCAAAGGAGTATCGGATGAAGCATCAGCCGTACGTTCCCGAGAAAACCGAGATGAGGGAGTTCACCCTACGGGCCCTCCTGATCGGACTGATCATGACGGTCATCCTGGGCGCCGCCAACGCCTATCTCGGTCTCCGGGCCGGGATGACGATCGCGGCGACCTACCCGGCCGCCGTCATCGGCATGGCCGTTCTCAGGATCTTCAAGGGATCGATCCTTGAAGAAAACTTAGCGCGGACGGTCGGCTCGATCGGCGAGTCCGTGGCCGCGGGCGCCATCTTCACCATACCCGCCTTCCTGATCGCCCGCGTCTGGGTGAAATTCAACACCGTCGAGGCCTACCTCAAGACGTCCGCCCTCCTGTTCGTGGGCGGCGTCCTCGGAATTCTGTTTGTCACCTTCCTGCGCCGGGTCATGGTCAGCGATCCCGACCTGACCTTCCCGGAGTCGGTTGCCGCGTCCGAGATCCACAAGGCCGGCCAGAAAGGCAGCGCGGGGGCCAAGCACCTTTTCCAGGCGATGGGCTTGGGGGCGGTCTTCTACGCCCTGGGCGTCGCCCAGCTCTATGCCCAGACCAAGGATTTCATCATCAAGATCGGAACGATCGCATCGAGCTTCGTGCGCCTCGGAACCGAGCAGAACTCGCCCAAGATCGAGGCGGGCGGGACGGTCGCCGTCTCCGGGCCCGGCATTTACCCGGCCTATATCGGAGTCGGCTACATCATAGGCCCGCGGCTGGCCTCCCTCAACTTCGCGGGCGGCGTGCTGGCCTGGGGTCTGTTCGCCCCCCTCCTCATGTTCTTCCTCGGCCCGCAGCTCATAGCCAAGTTCTACGGCCCGGGCGTCGCCATGGCCGACGTCGCCTGGCCGGACCTTGTGACCAACGTCTGGAAATTCATCATCCGTCCGATCGCGGTCGGCGGCATGCTCGTCGGCGCCGGCTACACCCTGTACCGAATGAGGAAAAACCTGGCGGCGGGCATGAAGCGATCGTTGGGCGACGTCAAGAAGGCCGCCGGGCAGGCCGAAACGACCTCCCGGCTCGAAAGAGACCTCAACATCAAGGTCGTCCTGGGCGGGCTGGGACTGACGTTCGTCCTCATGATTCTCGTCTACCGGATTTTCGCCGGCGCTCTCGGTCCGGCCGTTATCGCGGCCATCGTCATGGCCTTGGCCGGATTCTTCTTCGCCGCCGTGTCGGGGAATCTGGTCGGCACGATCGGCTCTTCGAACAACCCGATTTCGGGTCTTACGTTATCGACGCTCATTATCGCCGCCCTCCTCATGGTCGTTGTCGGAGCTTCCGGAACGAGCGGAGTCGCCGCCGTCCTGGGCGTGGCCGCGGTCGTCTGCGTCTCCTCGGCCGTCGCCGGCGAGATGCTCCAAGACCTCAAAGTCGGGCATATCCTGGGCGGCACGCCCTGGAAGATGCAGGTCGGCAATATTTTCGGCATCCTCATCGCCTCCCTGGTCCTCTATTTTCCCTTGATGCTCCTGATCGGCGCCTTCGAGCTCGGAAGCAAGGATCTCTCCGCCCCCCAGGCGGGATTGATGGCGGCCCTCGCCCAGGGCATCGTCGGCGGCGAGATGGCCTGGCCGCTCGTCATCGTCGGCATGCTGATGGGCTTCGCCTTTATCCTGATCCAGGTCCGATCGCCTATGCTGGTTGCGGTCGGGATGTACCTCCCGCTCGAGACGACCTTCGCCATTTTCGTCGGCGGCATGTTCAAAGGGATCGTCGACAAGCTCGCCGCTAAGAGGGGACTTAATGCGGCCCAAAAGGCGCGGACCGAAAACATCGGCATCCTCCTCGCGGCCGGACTGATCGCTGGCGAAAGCCTGACCGGGCTGCTGCGCGCCCTCTGGAAATTCCTCTTCCTCCAAAATGCCCTCAAGTTCGACATCCCCCAGATCTTCAAGGGCACGAGCTATTTCGGCGGCTTCGACCGGTACTTCGGCGGGCTCGCCGTCCTCGTCCTGATCGCGCTCTATCTCATCTACAAGCCGCTCCGGAACGCCGGGGCCGCCGACGAGCCTCCGCCGCCTTCGGCCGTTATTTAGCCGCGTATCGCAAGTCCCAAGGCCGGCTTTCCGCAGGGAGGGTCGGCCTTGCGCTGGAATTCGGGCCCGAACCCGTTTTACGCTTGGGTTTGACCCTCGTCTGCGCATCGTCTAAAATAACCCATTGAGAGGACTTCCATGGCACTGCGAAAAATTCTGACGATCGGACACCCGACCCTGACCAGGGTCGCCGAGCCCATCACCGGAATTGATGATGAGATCCGCGCGCTGGCGCGGGACATGATCGAAACCATGCACAAGGCTCCCGGGCTCGGCCTGTCCGCGCCCCAAGTCGACGTCTCAAAACGTCTTATAACCGTCGACATTTCGGCGGGCGAGAGTCCCGGGGAGCTCATGGTCCTGATCAACCCGGAAATCGTCGCCCAGGAAGGCCAAGAAACCAGCGAGGAAGGGTGCCTGTCCGTCCCGGGCATCTCCGAGCCGGTCGCCCGCCCCACCCGGGTCGTCGTCACAGGCCTCGACCTCGAGGGCGTTGCCGTAACGGTCGAGGGGCGCGAAATTCTGGCCAGGGTCCTCTGCCACGAGATCGATCACCTCAACGGGAAGCTGTTCATCGAACGGCTCTCGCCCCTCAAGCGGGCCCTCATCAAGAAAAGGCTCAAGAGGAAACGGGACAAAGACGCGGACCGATGAGAATCGTTTTTTTCGGGAGCCCCGCCTCCGCCCTCCCCAGCCTGAGGAAGCTGGTCGCCTCGGCCCACGAGGTGACTCTCGTCGTCAGCCAGCCCGATCGGGCTTCGGGGCGCGGACGGCGGGAGACTCCCTGCCCGGTCAAGACGTTCGCCCTCGAACGCGGCCTTCCCGTCTACCAGCCCGAGAAGATCCGTAAAGATCCGTCGGCCCTCGAAAAACTCCGGGAGGCGCGGCCCGACCTGATCGTCGTCGTCGCCTTCGGTCAGATCATGCCCGCCCCGGTTATCTATCTCCCGCCCCATCATTCCCTCAACGTCCATTTCTCGCTCCTGCCCCGATACCGCGGCGCCTCGCCGGTTCAATGGGCCATCCTCAACGGCGAGACGCTGACCGGAATCACGATTTTCGAGCTCGACGAGAAAATGGACGAAGGGCCCGTCCTGGCGAGACAGGAGGTCGTTATTGCCCTGGGCGAAAAGTCCTTCGAGTTGGAGGCCCGGCTGGCCGAGATCGGGGCCGAGCTTCTGATGAAGACCCTGGATGGGCTGGGCCGGATCCAACCCGTACCCCAGGACCACGCCCTGGCCAGCTACGCTCCCAAGATCAAGAAAGAAGACGGCCGGATCGACTGGAAAGCCGACGCCGCGGCGGTGGATAGGCGCGTCAGGGCCTTCGCCGGATGGCCGTCGGCCTTTGCCTGTTTCAAGGAGAGGCGCCTCATCATCCATGCTGGCCGGCCGCTCGGTCGCGCGCCGTCGACCGGCCCCGCCGGAGAGGTCCTTGCGGTGTCGGAGGAAGGGATCGCCGTCCGCTGCGGGGGAGATTCCTCTTACCTGATCAGGAGGATCCAGGCCGAGAACGGGCGGGCCATGGAAGCGGTGTCGTTTGGGCGAGGGCACCGTATTGAGACAGGCACAAAGTTCGACTGAAGCTCCACGGACTCACGTCCCTGGAATCCCGCGAAGGAGATTGAGCTTTTTCTGAGTCGGAATGGGAGGGATAAGGGACCTGAAGCGGCTATTCTTCGTAAATATAGGTGATCGGGTTTTGAGCCTTGTCGTTGACGCGGACCTCGTAGTGGAGGTGGGGTCCCGTGGCTTTTCCCGATTTGCCGACCAGGCCGATGACGTCGCCCCTCTTGACCTTCTGGCCCGGACGGACCAGCCATTTGTCGAGATGGAAATAATGGGTCGTGATGCCCCAACCGTGGCTGATGACGATGGCCCTCCCCATTATTCGGTCGTTCTTGGTTTCCACGACGATTCCGTCGGCCGGTGCTATGACCGGGTTTCCGTAGCTCGTGGCGATATCAAGGCCGTAGTGGAATTGCCGCATAAGGGTGAACGGGTCCGTCCTGTATCCGAAACCCGCCGCAACCCACCCGACGGTGGGCCAGATCGACGGCGTCGAGGCCAGCTGGACCGACCTGTTCTCGGCGATATCGCTCAGCGTTATCAGGTTCTTTTGAAGGCCGTCGGCCTTCCGGCTCAAATCTTGAACATGAGAAAGGCTTAGCTCTTGAGGAGACGGAGCCTCCGAGGGGCCCGACACAAGATCCTGGGGGGGATCGTCGCCTCCGCCCAAGCCGGTCTCGGTGATTTTCTCTGTGTCTTTGAGACCCATGTAGACGTTCAGCTTTTTGACGTAGGACTCCATTTTATCGATGGTCGTCTGGAGGCCCTTGACCTGGGTTTGGTAGGTCGCCAGGGTTTCTTCCTGACGCCGGGTCTGCCGCTGGAGATCGTGGTATTTGACACGGGTGACCGTCATCGTGAAATAGTCGACGAGGAAGGCGACGATGGCCAGGCAGAAGAGGACGGCGGCTCCCATCAAGATCCGGGACGCCCGCTCGGACAGCGTGAAGCGCCGGGTGTTCGACTTGGAGTGGGGAACGATAATAACCGAGAAACGGCCTTTTGACTTAGCCATCGGCTTCACCATTCAATACCATAAGCCTCTTTTACCTGTCAAGAGATAAGTTGGCCATCATCCGCCGCAGAGGACGGATCCCCCGTTGACGTTGAGGATCTCCCCCGTGATGTGGCGGGCCAAGCCGGAGGCCAGAAAAACGATCGGCCCGGCGATGTCCTCGGGGGGCGAGACCCGCCCCAGGGGGATGGAGTCCTCGACTTTCTGGCGGTAACCGGGGATGCTGAAGACCTCGCTGCACATGTCGGTATCGACCCAGCCTGGGGCCACCGTGTTGACCCGGATATTGAACGGGGCCAGCTCTACGGCCAAAGACTTCGTCAGTGCATGAAGGGCTCCCTTGCTGGCCGCGTAGTGGGAATGAAACGCTTCTCCCCGAACCGCGGCCGTCGATGAAACGTGGATGATGACACCCCGGTTATGCGCCTTCATCAAGGGGACGACGGCGTTCGTGGCCAGGAAGACGCCGCCCAGGTTGATCCGCATCGTCTCGTCCCAGACGGATTTGGGCATATTTCCCATTTCGCCGTAGGTCCAGATGCCGGCGTTGTTGACCAGGACGTCGATCCGGCCCCAGGCCGTCCGGCAGCCCTCGACCATGGCCAGCACATCCTTTTCATCTGAGATCTCGGCCTTGAAAACGAGGCATTCGCGTCCGAGCTTGCGGACCTCGTCCCGGAGCGACTCGGCCGCCTCCGCCCGCGTTTGGAAGTTGACGGCGACATCGCAACCTGCCCTCGCGAACAGGAGGGCGGTGGCCCGGCCTATCCCCCGGGAGCCTCCCGTGATCAGAACCTTGTCCCCGGTCAACCCAAGATCAATCCCGGCCGTCATGGCAGGTACCCCAGGCTGAAGTCTCCCATCTCGTCGAACTGAAGGTAACGATAGATTTCGTTAGCCTTGGGCAGGACTTTCGCGCCCATGACGGCGAGATAATCCTCGACCGTGGGGAGCTTGCCGCGTACGGCGGCCAGCGCGGCCAGCTCGGCCGACCCCAGGTAGACCCGGGCCCCATCCCCCATCCGGTCGTCGAAGTTCCGGGTCGAGGTCGAGATGATGGTCGCCTTGGGCCGGACCCGCGCCTGGTTTCCCATGCATAGGGAGCAGCCGGGGATCTCCATCCGAGCGCCGGCGCCGATGAACAGACTGTAGAATCCTTCGCGCACGAGCTGAGCGGCATCCATCTTGGTCGGGGGTGTCATCCAGAGCACGACGGGCAAATAGCCCTCGCCTTCGAAGATCTTCCCGGCGGCCCTGAAATGTCCGATGTTCGTCATGCACGACCCTATGAAAACCTCTTCGATCTTGTTCCCGGCGACCTTGGACAGGGACTTGACGTCGTCCGGGTCGTTGGGACAAGCGAGGAGCGGCTCCTTGATCTCGCTTAAATCAACCTCGACGACGGCCGCGTACTCGGCCGCGGCGTCCCTCTTTAGAAGGGCCGGATTTTCCAGCCAGCGGCGGCAGGCGTCGATCCGCTTGCGGAGGGTCTTGGCCGTTCGGTAGCCTTCGGCGATCATCCGTTCCATGAGCGCGATATTGCTCTTAAGAAACTTGGCCACGGTCGCCTCGCTCAAGGCAATCGTCCCTCCGGCGGCGGATCGCTCGGCCGTGGCGTCGGTCAGTTCGTAGGCCTGCTCCACGGTCAAATCGGGGAGGCCCTCCATCTCGATAATCCGGCCGTTGAAGACGTTTTTCTTCCCTTTTTTGGCCACGGTCAGAAGTCCTTTCTTAAGGGCGACGTAGGGAATGGCATTGACGGCGTCGCGGAGGGTGATCCCGGGCTTCAATGAACCCGAGAACTTGACCAGGACGGATTCGGGCATGTCGAGGGGCATGAAGCCGAGGGCGCCGGCGAAGGCGACCAAGCCCGAGCCGGCCGGGAAGGACAGCCCGATCGGAAAACGGGTGTGGGAGTCGCCGCCCGTCCCCATCGTGTCGGGAAGGATGAGCCGGTTGAGCCAGGAATGGATGATGCCGTCGCCCGGCTTGAGGGCGACTCCTTTCCGCTCGATCACGAACTCGGGCAGGGACTTGTGCATTTTGACGTCGGCCGGCTTGGGGTAAGCCGCCGTGTGGCAGAAGGACTGCATGAAGAGCTCTGTCTGGAACTCGAGACAGGACAACTCCGTGAGTTCATCGGCCGTCATCGGGCCGGTCGTGTCCTGGGAGCCGACCGTCGTCATCTTGGGCTCGGAGGAGGCGCCGGGCAGGACGCCGGCCGTCCCGCAGGCCCGGCCGACGATTTTCTGGGCCTGGCTGTAGCCCCGGCCTTTCTTAGGGGCCGGCTGGTCGAGGTTAAGGAAGAAATCGGCCTCGGGAAGGCCCAGGGCCTTGCGCGCCCGGTTGGTCAATTGGCGGCCGATGATGAGGTTCAGACGCCCGCCCGCCCGGTACTCATCCCCCAGCGTCGGCGGCTTGAGCTCGAAAACGGCGGCGGTCTCCCCTTTCGCGTTCAGAATCGTCCCGGCCGCCGTCCGGATCGTGATGAGATCGCCCGTCGCCATCTTGGCGACGTCGGCGATGATCGGCAGCCCGCCCGAGTCCTCGGTCGTGTTGAAAAAGATCGGCGCGATCAAGCCGCCGATGACGACCCCTCCCCTGCGCTTGTTGGGGACGAAGGGAATGTCCTCGCCGATGTGCCACATGACCGAATTGCAGGCCGACTTGCGGGATGATCCGGTTCCGACGACGTCGCCGACGAAAGCGACGCGGTTGCCCTCTTCCCGGAGCTTGCGGATGACCGCGATCCCTCCCGGAAAACGCGTTTCGCCCATAGCTAGGGCGTGGAACGGGATATCGGGCCGGGTCGAGGCGTGCTTGGCCGGCGATAAATCGTCGGTGTTGATTTCGCCGTCGACCTTGAAGACCTTGAGCCTTAGCGTTTCGGGAAAAGCGGGCCTGGAAAGGAACCATTCGCCGTTCGCCCAGGATTCGAGGACGGCCCGGGCCGGCTGATTGGTCTTGGACTTAGCCAGGATGGCGTCGAAAGCTCCGTAAACCAGGATCGTCTTTTTGAGCTCCTCAGACGCGGCCGAAGCCAGCTCCCGATCGTCGAGAAGAAAGACCAATGGATCTATGTTGAACCCCCCGAGCATGGTTCCCAGCATGAACACGGCGTCCTTCCTCGAGACGAGGGGCGGCCGGACTTCGGCCTTGACGACCTTCGTCAGCCATTCGGCCTTGACCTTGGCCGCCGGGTCGACGCCCGGAGAGACCCTGTTTTTAAGGAGGTCGAGGGCGACCTTCGCCTCATCCCGGGCTTCTGTCTCGAGCACGCGGCAGACGTCCGCCGTTTCCGGGGGGTTCAAGGGCAGAGGCGGAATCTCCTGCTTCGCGCGTTCTTGAGCCTTCTGGAAATAGGTCTCTAACATGTGCGATCTCCTTAATCAGACGGAGTTGTCTTGCACCCAAGCTTTTATAAAGCGTTTTGGGCGATTTGTCAAAGACGGGAGGCGCGGAGGACGTTGATTTTCCATCTGGAAAAAGGTAAAATAACTCGCCCGTTCGGGTTATATCAAAAATATCTCGTACAGGGAGGACAAAGGTATGGATAAGGCCGCGATTGCAAGAGCGACCGAGCATTTCGGCAAGCTCCTCGAAATCCAGATGAAGCGCATGGAGCGGGTCAAGGCCGCTCCGGATTGGATCGATTACTCCAAGGTCAAACCCCTCAAAATCGGCATCATCCCCGGCGACGGCATCGGCGTCTACATCGCCGCCGAGTCCAAGCGGGTCCTCGAGTTTCTGCTCCGGGACGACGTCAAGGCCGGAACGGTCATCATCAAGGATATCGAAGGCCTGACGATCGAAAATCGGGCCGCCCACAACAAGTCTATCCCGGACGACGTCCTGGCCGAAATCAAGAAATACCACGTTTGTCTCAAAGGCCCCACCACGACACCCCGCAAGGGCGATCCCTGGCCCAACCTCGAAAGCTGCAACGTGGCCATGCGTAAGGAGCTGGACCTGTTCGCCAACGTCCGGCCCGTCCGGGTTCCCAAACAGGGCATCGACTGGATTTTTTTCCGCGAGAACACCGAGGACCTCTACGCACTTGGCCCCTACGGCATCGACGTCGACGCCGACATTTCGATCGATTTCAAGCTGATCTCCGGGCCCGGCTCCGACCGGATTTGCCGGCTGGCCTTCGAACACGCCAAAAAGAACAACCGCAAGAAAGTGACCTGCGTCACCAAGGCCAACGTCGTCAAGACGACCGACGGCCGCTTCCTGGAGAACTTCTACCGGATCGCCAAGGACTACCCCGGGATCGAAGTCGACGATTGGTACATCGACATCATGACGGCCAAGCTCATCGATGAGAAGCGCCGGCGCGACTTCCAGGTTATTGTCCTTCCCAACCTCTACGGCGACATCCTGACCGACGAGGCCGCCGAGTTCCAGGGCGGCGTCGGCACGGCCGGCAGCGCCAACATCGGGAAACAGTACGCCATGTTCGAGGCCATCCACGGCTCCGCCCCCCGCATGGTCAGCGAGGGCCGCGCCCAGTACGCCGACCCCTGCTCGATGATCCGGGCCGCCGCCATGCTCCTCGGCCATATCGGCCATCCCGACAAGAGCCGGAAGCTCGAGATGGCCCTCGATATCACCGGCCAGTACGAGAAGAAGCTCGCCATCACCGGCCGCAACAACGGCGCGACCGGCAAGGCCTTCACCGACTACATCATGGAATGGATCGTCAGCCCCAAGCTCAAGGAGACCTGGGAAGGCTACGTCAAGGGCTGAGGGAAAGACATCGATTCGAGACCCGGCCATGAGATTCGGGCATCAAATTCATACAAAGGAGAATGAAAGATGAGAAAGAAAGTTGCCCTGATCGGCGCAGGCCAGATCGGACAGAACCTGGCTATGCTCGCCGCCCAGAAGGAGCTCGGGGATATCGTCATCCTCGACATCGAAGCCTACGTCAACCCGGCCAAGGGAAAGGCCCTCGACCTCATGGAGATGGCCCCCCACGGGAACTATGACGCCAAAATCTCCGCCACGTCAGATTACAAGGACATCGCGGGGGCCGACGTCATCATCGTCACGGCCGGCAAACCCCGCGAGGCCGGGATGACCCGCGAAGACCTCCTGGCCGTCAACCTGAAAATCATCACCGATGTCGCCGCCGGCGTCAAGCAGTACGCTCCCAAGGCGTTCTGCATTATCGTCACCAATCCCCTCGACGCCATGGTCTATGCGTTCTACAAGCTGACCGGCTTTCCCAAGAGCCAGGTCCTCGGAATGGCCGGAACGCTCGACACGGCCCGCTGGCGCGCCTTCATCGGCATGGAGCTCGGCGTCTCCGTCGTCGACGTGGCCGGCACCGTCCTGGGCGGGCACGGCCCCGATATGGTTCCGCTGCCCCGGCTGACGACCATCGGCGGCGTTCCGTTAACCGAGATCGCGACCAAGGAGCAGATCGATAAGCTCGTTCTCAGAACCCGCGAAGCCGGGACCGAAATCGTCAAGCTCTTCGGCAAGGGATCGGCTTTCTTCAGCCCCGCTTGGAGCGCGATCGTCGTGGCCGAGAGCTACCTCAAGGACAAGCACCGCGTCCTGCCCGCCTGCGCCCTGTGCGAGGGCGAGTACGGCGTCAAGGGTTTGTTCATCGGCGTCCCGTGCCTGATCGGAGCCAAGGGATTGGAGAAAATCTACGAGATCAAACTCGCCGAGGACGAAAAGGCCCAGCTCGACAAGACCATCGCCTCCGTCAAGAAGACCGTCGAAGAAACCAAGCTCTGACGTTCATCTCCATTAGCTGAACTCAGGATCGTCATTCCCGTTACGGAGGGCGAGCGAAGCAAGGCCATCCGCAGACTCAAGGTCAAGGACCTCCTCTGCGAAGATAGGCGCATCCCAAGGAGGCCAGCCATGAGGCGCATTCTATTCCTCGCGATTGCTCTGAGTTGGGCGGCCGCGGTTTCGCTCCTCCCTTCCTTGCAGGCGGGGGGCCAGGCCCAGCAGCCCCTCAATGTTCAAGCCCTCAGAGAAAACATTTACTGGGTCGAGGGCGGCGTCGGCGCCAACACGGGATTCCGAATCGGCAAGGACTCGGTCGTCGTCATCGACGCCAAAATGGTCCCCGAGGCGGCGCGCGAGATGCTGGCCAAAATCAAGGAGCTGACCCCGAATCCGGTCCGGTACATCATCCTGACCCACAGCGACGGCGACCACGTCAACGGATTGACCGGATTTCCCAAGGGGCTGACGATCATCTCGAGCCAGAACACTCGGAAGGAGATGGAGGTCGCTTTCGAGGACGAGAAACTGGCCGACCTCAGGGCCTACCTTCCGACGGTGGTCTTCACTGACCGGAAGGATTTGGAGCTTTCGGACGTAACCATCCGGCTCTTCGCCTTCGGCCCGGCCCACACGAGCGGCGACACGGTCGTTCTCTTCCCGGCCCAAAAAGTCGCTTTCCTGGGAGACCTGGCCTTCGTCGGAAGAGATCCCTTGATTCATAGGAGCAAGGGCGGCACGTCCTTCGGCCTGGTCAAAACCTTGAAGTCCATCCTGACATTGGATGCCGATATCTTCGTTCCCGGACACGGCCAAGCCTTGTCCAAACCCGACATCGAGGGGCTTCTCAAGAGTATTGAAGACAAGCAGGCCAAGGTCAAGGACTTGGTCGCCCAGGGGAAGTCCTTGGACGAAGTCAAAGCGGCGTTCGGCATCGGGCCGGAAACGGAGCAGCCGGGCGGCCGGCGCTGGCCGAGCCTGGTCGAGGTCATCTACGCCGAGCTGACCGAGAAAAAATAAGCGGCGTTCGTCCCGGAGGCCGAGGAGGAACCCATGAAGCAGGCGCGGAAGAGTCCGGCCCTGCCGGCCCTTTTGGCTGGAATGATCGTCCTCGCCGGGTGCAAAGGCTCCGGCTGGACGACGATCGAGGAAAAAGCCGAGGTCGTTAAGACTTATCCTTATTCTGATCCTAACCCCGTGCCGATCTTCGCCCGGCCGAGCTCTGACGCTCAGGGTGGACGGCTCTATCCTTACTTCTTCATGGACGGATTCTCCGGGACCGCCATCGACAAGGCTTGGACCGTCGTCCGGCTTGAGAATCCGTATCTCGCGGTTTCGGTCCTTCCCCAAGTCGGGGGCAAGGTTTGGGGAGCGACGAGCAAGCTCGACGGCACCGACTTCATCTACACCAACCACGTTATGAAGTTCAGGGAGATCGCTCTGCGGGGACCGTGGACATCGGGCGGAATCGAATTCAACTTCGGGATCATCGGGCACACGCCGTCGACGGCCGCGCCGGTGGACTACGCCCTGCGCCGCAACAAGGACGGCAGCGTTTCCTGCGTCGTCGGGAACCTCGACCTCCCCTCGCGGACGTTCTGGAGCGTCGAAGTCAACCTGCCTCCGGATAAAGCTTTCTTCCAGACGCGAAGCCGCTGGTTCAATCCGACCCCCTACAACCAGTCCTATTACAATTGGATGACAGCTGCCCTGCGGACCGCCGATGATCTTGAGTACATCGTCCCGGGCCGCTTCCAAATCGGCCACGATTATTCGCGGCCGCTCGAGCCCTGGCCCGTGGACGGCCAAGGCCGTGACCTTTCTCTCTACCGCAACAATGCCTTCGGGCCTTCCAAGAGCTACTTCACGGTCGGCACGTACAAAGACACGAGCGGAGCCTATTACCGGAACGCGGACAGGGGGTTCGGACACTGGGCTCTTTACGACGACATGCCGGGCCGCAAGATCTGGATCTGGGACCTATCCCGGGCGGGGGCGATCTGGGAAGGCCTCTTGACCGACAGGGATGGCCAATACAGCGAACCCCAGTTCGGCCGGCTGTTCAATCAGTCCGACCACGATTTCCTGACGCCGGCCCGGACCGATCGCTGGACCGAGGTCTGGTTCCCTTATGCCAAGATCGGGCCCATGGTCCAAGCGTCGCCCTGGGCCGTCCTGAACGCCGAGGTTCGAGACGGCGCGCTGCGGATCGCCCTCTTCGCCCTCCAGGCTCTCGACGATGATCTGGCCGTGACGGCCGCGGGCGCCGAGATCTTCCGCGATCGGATCCGGATTAAGCCAGCACAAGTCTTCCAAAAATCGGTTTGGCTCGGGGCGCCGGACGCGCCGTTCGAAATCCGCCTGGCGACGAACAAGCTCGTCTATCGGAGCGACCCCAAAGCCGACGATGTCGAGCGGCCCTTTCGCTTTCGGCCCGACGACGAGTCTACGACCGAGGGGATCTATCTGGCCGCGGACAGGCTCCACAAAGAGCGTCGCTACGGCCTCGCCCTGGAAAAGTACCTTGGCTGTATCGCCCGCGAGCCTCGCCATGTCCGGGCCCTTGTCCGGACGGCCGAGCTCTTCAGCCGACGCGGCGAGGACAGGAAGGGCCTCGACTATGCCCGGACCGCTCTCGAACAATCAATGTACGACCCTGCCGCGAATTACATCTACGGCGTCATCTCGCGAAAGCTGGGGCGGCTCGTCGAAGCCAAGGAATCCTTTGGCTGGGCGGCCCGCTCCCTCGAATACCGGTCGAGCGCCTACGGGCTCCTGGCCGAAATCGCCATCCAGGACAAGAATCCCGAGCTGGCCCTCGAATACGCCGGGCGCGCCCTCGAATCCAACGCCTTCAACTTCAACGCCCTCGATATTCAGACAACCGCCTTCCGGCTGAGGGGTGAGCGCGGCCGCGCTTCCGACGTTTTGAACCGCGTCCTGGAAGCCGATCCCCTCCATCACCTCGCCCGTTTCGAGGCGTATCTTCTCGACTCGAGCCCGGCTTCGCTTAAGGAATTCCAGTCGCGCATCCGCAATGAATTTCCCCAAGAAACCTATCAGGAATTGGCTCTGTACTATATCCGGCTCGGCCTTGACGAGGATGCGATCCGCCTGCTCACGCTCTCCCCCGAATCGCCGGCGGTCAGCGCCCGGCTGGCCTATCTGACGAGAACGGCGTCGCCGGCCGAGAGCGCATCCCATCTCGAGAAGGCTTTTCGGCTCTCCGCCTGGCTCGTCTTCCCCTTTCGCGAAGAGGACATCCCGGTCTTCGAATGGGCGATCGGCCGGCGGCCTTCGGATTGGAGGCCCAAGTATTATCTCGGCCTGATCCTCTGGTCGAAGGGCAGGATCGATGAGACCAAGGCGCTTCTCGAGAGTTGCAGCGGAGTCGATTTCGCGCCGTTCTTCCTGACCCGGGCCATGCTCTATCTCCCCGACGCTCCGGGGAAGGCCCAGGCCGACCTTGAGCGGGCGCTCGCCATGGACCCCAAGACCTGGAGGACCTGGCATGCCTTGGCCCAATTTTATCTCGACCGTGGACAGAAAGCCGATGCCCTCGAGACGACGGCCAAAGCCATGGAAACTTTCCCCGAGTCCATCGCCATCCAGGTCGATCGCGTCAAGGCGCTCATGGCCGACGGACTCGTCGGCGAAGCCGCGCTTCTTCTCGACCGGATCGAGGCTTTGCCGTCCGAGGGGGCGAGCGCGCTCCAGGCCCTGTTCGCTAAATGCCATATCCTACTCGCCCTCGAGGAGATCCGGAAACGGGACTATAACTCTGCCATCGAAAGCTTGGACCTCGCCAAGAGCTACCCTGAACGCCTGGGGTCCGGCCAACCTTTCGAGCCCGACTGGAGGCTCCAGGATTATTTCCGGGCCGTTTGCTTCGAGAGACTCGGACAGAGGGAAAAAGCCGCAGCGATTAAAAGGACGATACGCGACTTCACCTTGCGGCATCCAGACTGGGCGGGTCCGGGCCGTTTGCTGGGCGGCATCGTCCTCAAGGAGCTGGGCGAGGCCGGCAAAGCCCGCGAAGTGACTAAGGACGAGCGGCCCGGCGCCGAACTTGAGGGCTGGCTCCGTTCCATCCGCTGAAGCTCCACGGACTTACGTCCGTGGAATCCCGCGAAGGGGACAAAGCCCTGCTAGTCCCCGGAGCGGGTCCCTCCCGGCTACTCAACGATGAAGCGACAAGATTTTCCCGCGAAGGGGATTGACGGACCGACTATCTTAGTCAAGCCTCCAGCGCCGGTAAGCGACGGTTTTCAGGCCTTGAGGCCGCGCCAGACGGTAGACGGCGAAGAAATCTCCCGCTTCGGGAACAAGCTTGAATTTCCAGTAGCGAATAAAGCCGTACTCGGACTGGGGCTCGAGCAGGCAGGGAATGAGGTTGACGCCGGGCTGGGCGCAGGAAACGAAATAATCCCCCTTTTTAATGATCGTGGAGAAGACTCTATTCTCGACCTCGATCCGCTCCGGAGCCAGGTAGTCATACTTGGCCGGCACGACTTCGGTCGTCCGGTAGGCCTCGACTTCGAGGGAAGCGTCCTGGACGAACGCGTCGACTTCGAGACCCAGCTTCAACAGGTTTTCGACGAGATCCTGACGCGCGGCCGGGATGATAT
This sequence comes from Candidatus Aminicenantota bacterium, assembly GCA_963702005.1. Classification (GTDB taxonomy): domain Bacteria; phylum Acidobacteriota; class Aminicenantia; order Aminicenantales; family JAFGBC01; genus JAFGBC01. Next base: position 2,663,843 of record OY969696.1, on the reverse strand, counting down.
AGCCGAGCGGCCGCACGACGCTTACGGTCGACGCGACTTTCGGGAACCAATTCTGGATGACGCGGGTAACGACCTTGCGTTTCGCCGGAAAAGGATTGGGCAGAATGTCCGCCGCCAGGAGGGGCTCGCCGGCTTTCTTGTCGACCTTGAGGATGCCGCGGACGGGCGTCTCCGTCTCTTCGAAAGCCTTGACGGTCAGCGTCGGATCGTTTTCATCCCGGGCGAACGCCGTCCTGAGATGGATGAGATTCACGTTCGAATAGGCCCCGGACGCTTCCGCCAGGGACTCCCTCGAGCCCCGGACGAGCGGGAGGATCTCGGAGGCGTTCGCGGCGACGGCTTCGGCCAGGGCGCGGATCCCGAGCGATTGCCAGCGCGTCCGTTCCCCTAAGGTCGCCAGGTCGTGGCGCGAAGCGCCCTCTTGGATGAAAGATAGGGTTTGGAAGATCCCCAGGCTATTGCGGCCGTCATTGAGGTCCGTCGTGCTGAAGCGCGTCATCTCCTCGCGTCCGGCCGTGTCCTCGGGCCGGAGGGCGGCCCCGGCCGAGGTGTTGATTCCCATCTCCTCGGTCACCAGATATTCGTGGAAAGTCACGCCGTCTTTGGTCAGATTCTTCTCGACCGCGGACAGAAGCCGATTTCTGGAGAAATCCTGGAGACGCTGGTCGATATTGATGTTCGAGACGCACCCGAGCGAAACACGGTAGTAGTCGTCCCCCTTTTCATGGACGTCGAGGCTGACTTCGGGCAGCCAGGCCCTGAAGACGGCATGAATGGCCCGGACCTCCTCGGACTCGACCTTGACGTGGTCCCGGTTGAGGTCGAGATCGATCTCGTTGGAGCGAATGTCGAAAAAGTTGCCGTAGGGATTGGTTTGGGGAATGACCAGGACGTTGACCCTGTCGAGGAGGCGTTCCAGATCTCCTGCGGCAAAATCGCGGACCAGGCCGAGGGCCGCCTCTTTGGCCGATTGTTCATTGCCATGCTGGGAGGCCGTGATCAAAAAGGTCGGCTTCGTCCTATCCAAGTCCGCGGGACGGCCGGCGCCGTTCGCCGTCAAGATGCATAGAAAAAGATCACGGGACGGGAACGATTCCACCGCCGCGCTCCGCCCTACGACACGTACCGCAAGCCGGGGCGAAGCGACGTCGAGAACGCTCAGGAAAAGCGCGATATCGTCCGATTGGCTGTAGCGGGTGAAATGGCAGTCTTCGGCGGGCGTCCTGGGGATTTGACCGGACGCGCTCAATAAGGATAAAGAGGCGAAGGCCGAGACGGCGGCAACGGCGGCTTTCGTTAGGCGCATGCGACTCATCCTCCTCCTTGAAATGATTCTTTACTATAGTCTCGGCTCCTCGCGCCTGTCAAACCCTCGACACTCATACTAAGCCGTTTCCGGCGGCTTAGTATGAGTGCTGCAAAGCTGCTCCCCGGCAGAAGCTCCATGGACTCGATTCTACGGTCCTTCAACGCGCGTTCAAGCGTTTGGCGGCCGCCGAGGAGTGTGCTATCATCCTGGACGATCGCCATGATTCGGCCATTCTTCTTGGGATTCATCAAGGTCCACATCCTTCATTGCGCCGTCCGGGAGCCCTTCTACGGTCTATGGCTGATCGAGGAGCTGGCCCGCCGCGGATACAAGCTCGGCCCGGGAACGCTCTATCCCCTCCTCCATGCCATGGAAAACGAGAAGCTGCTGACGGTTCGCAGGGCCGTCGTCAAGGGCAAGGTCCGGAAATACTACGAGGCGACCCCCAAGGGCCGGAAAGCCCTTGAACAAACCCTGATAAAAATCCGGAAGCTCGTCCGCGAAGTCCTGGACGAGGGGACGCCGCCCCGCCGATGAGCCCCCGGCCGGAACGGAAGATCTCCGACATGGACGCCCCAAAGCCGGAAACAAGGCAGACGATCCGGACCTTCGCTCTGGCCTCGTTCCTGAACGACATGGGCTCGGACATCATTTACCCGATCTGGCCGCTGTTCGTCACCCAAGTCCTGAAGGCCAACATGTCCGCGCTCGGCTTCCTGGACGGGCTGGGCGAAGCGCTCGTCTCCCTCTCCCAAGCCGCGTCCGGCTATCTTTCGGACAGGCTGCGCCGGCGCAAGGCCTTCATTTGGGCGGGTTATCTATGCGGAGCGTTGTCGCGCTTGGGCTATGCCGCTTCTTCGATCTGGCAGCACCTCATCCCTTTTCGCGTCCTGGACCGCGCCGGCAAGATCCGGGCGGCTCCGCGAGACGCCCTGATCGCCGACATCTCCACAGACGACAACCGTGGCCGGAACTTCGGCCTGCTCCGGACCATGGACAACTTGGGCGCCGCCGCCGGGATTCTTATCTGTATCGCCTTCGTCAACCTGCTCGGGATCAGGCTGCTGTTCGCCCTGGCGGCCATCCCTTCGCTGGCCGCGAGCCTGCTCATCCTGACCGGGATACGGGAAAGCCGGACAAACGGCCGGAGCATTTATAAAGGCTTGTCCCTCAAAGACCTGGGCCCGAATCTCCGGCTTTATATTTTGCTCAACGCCCTGTTCGCCCTGGGCGCCTTCAGCTATTCTTTCCTTCTCATCTACGCCAAAGGCGCAGGGTTTAAGGTCATCTTCGTACCCGTTCTCTACCTCATCTACACGGCGACGGCGAGCTTCCTTTCCTATCCTTTCGGGAGGCTCTCGGACCGGGTCGGCCGCAAGCCCGTCCTGTTCATCGCCTTCGGCTTGTGGGCCCTGGTCTGCCTGGGGGTCCTCGTCGGCCGGAATGCGGTCGTGGTCGCGGCCTTATTCATCCTCTACGGAGCCCACAAGGCCGCGCTCGATCCGGTCCAGCGGACCTTGGTCTGCGAGCTGTCCCCCCTTTCGTTCCGGGCCAGCTGCCTGGGCGGGTTCCAGATGGTGGTCGGTTTCTGCGCGCTGCCGGCTTCGTTCCTGGCCGGCCTTCTCTGGGACCGGGTGGGTATGACGACGCCCTTCTGTCTGAGCCTGGCTTTGACGGCGGCCGCCGCAGCCCTGCTCGTTTTCGTCAGGGAGCGGCGCTGAGAGGACTTGCCCGGCTGAGATCCCCCGCGCTCAGTCCTCTTCCTCGGGCTTGACCCGGCCTTCCTTGACGGCCTCGGCGATAATTTTCTGCTGGATGTTGGCGGGGGCCTCCTCGTAGTGGGAAAACTCCATGATGAACGAGCCGCGGCCGCCCGTGATCGAGGTCAGGGTCGGCTCGAAGTCGAGGATCTTGGACATCGGGACTTGGGCTTTGAGGACGCGAAGGCTTCCCTTCTGCTCCATCCCCTGGACCTTGCCGCGCCGGCCGTTGAGGTTTCCCATAATATCGCCCATATAGGTATCGGGCGTGTAGACCTCGACCAGCATGATCGGCTCTAGGATGGTTGGCTTCGCCTCTTTCATCCCCTTCTTGAAAGCCTTGGAGGCGGCGATCTTAAAGGCAATGTCCGAGGAATCGACCTCGTGGTAGGATCCGTCGTAGAGGGTCGCCTTGAAATCGACGACCGGATAGCCGGCCAGGACGCCCTTTTTCTTGGCGTCGATGAGGCCCTTCTCGACGGAGGGGATGAAATTGCGCGGGATGGAGCCCCCGAAGATCTTGTCCTCAAACTCGAAGTCCTTGCTGCGGGGCAGCGGCTCGAATTTGATCCAGACGTCGCCGAACTGGCCGCGGCCGCCGGTTTGTTTCTTGTGGCGGCCCTGGACGTCGGCCCGGCCCTTGATCGTTTCCTTGTAAGAAATCTTGGGGGGCTTGAGGACGACGTCGACATTGTAGCGCTTCTTGAGCCGGTCGGTGATGATCTCGACGTGGAGCTGGCCGTTTCCCGAGATGAGGAGCTGGCCCGTGTCCGGATCCCGCTCGATCCGGACCGTCGGGTCCTCCTCGGTGATTCGATGGGTGGCCTGGGAGATCCGGTCCTCATCGGCCCTGGTCTTGGGCTCGATCGCGAAGGAGATAGAGGGCTCGGGGAACTTCAAGGCCGGGAAGACGACGCCGGCGCCCTTGATGCAGAGCGTATCCCCGGTCGTGGTCACCTTGAGCTTGGCCGTGGCGACGATATCGCCGACCCTGGCCTGGCCGGCCGGGACCTGCTCTTTCCCCTGGAGGAAAAAGAGACCGCCGAGCTTCTCATCGGTATCCTTGGTCGCGTTGACGACGGTCGAATCCGGGTTGACCTTTCCCGAGAAGACCCGGATGAGCGAGATCCGGCCCGTGTAGGGGTCGGAGATCGTCTTGAAGACGACGCCGCTGAAAGGTCCGTCGGCGCTGGCCGCGACCCGGCCCTCCTGGCCGTTGACTTGGGCCTTGATCTCCTTCCTCTCCAGCGGGGAGGGCAGCAGCCCGATGATGCCGTCGAGAAGAGGTTGGATCCCGAGGTTGAGCATGCCCGAGGCGACGAAGACGGGAAAAAGCTGGCCGTTGAGGATGCTTCTCTTGAGCCCGGACTGGAATTCCTCGGCGCTGAGCTGGCCTTTTTCGAAATATTTCTCCATGAGCTTCTCGTCGTTCTCGGCGACGAGCTCGGTCAGCTCCTTGTTCCGCCTCTCGACCTCGTCCCGGAGGGCGGCCGGGACGGCCTCCTCGCGGACCTTGCCGCTTTCATCCTTCTCGAACAGGAAGGCTTTCTTGGTGATGAGGTTGACGACGCCTTGGAAATCCTTCTCCTCGCCGATCGGAAGCTGGACCGGGACGGCCTGGCGCCCGAAGAACTGCTGGACGGACTCGAGGGTTCGCTTGAAGTTCGCGTTTTCACGGTCGAGCTTGTTGATGACGAAGAGCCGGGGCAGGCCGAACTCTTCAAACATTTCCCAGACTTTTTCGGTCCCGACCTCGACCCCGGCGACGCCGCAAATAAGGACCAGACCGGCGTCGACGGCCCGCAGGCACGTCCGGGTGTCCCACAGGAAATTGCTGTAGCCCGGCGTGTCGACGAAGTTGATCTTGTGGTCTTTCCATTCGCAGAAACAGACGGCCGCGTTGATCGAAATTTTCCGCTCGACCTCTTCGGGATCGTAATCGGTGACGGTGTTCCCCTTGTCGACCTTGGTCAGGCGGGTGGTGACCCCCGCATCGAACAGGGCGCCGGCGACCAGGGTCGTCTTGCCCGAGGAACCGTGGCCGGTGACGGCGACGTTCCTTATCTTGTCCGGAGCAACGTCTTTCATGGCTAGGCCTCCAAGTTCATGTCGATCAAAGGTGATTCATAATACACTAAAACTCCGTCGCTGCTCAACAACAAAACGAAAACCGCCGCTCCCGAGTTGACCCGTTCGCCGACGCCAAGCCCCGCCCTGAAAGGCGGCATTCCTGCACTCACGAACCGGAAACGGTTCATGAGTACTGGCGCTCCAATGAGCATTAGTCGGTGGAGCTTCTGCCGGGGAGCAGCCTTGCAGTACTCATACTAAGCCGTTTTCGGCTTAGCATGAGTGTCGATGATTTGACTTGGCCGTCGTGAATGTGCTATGTGTGAACGGGTTAGATGAATGTTCAAAATGGGGTGAATTCGAATGAAGGAGGGAGCTCGGCCATGAAAAATTTCCTGAAGGCCCTCGGCGGTTTGGCGATCCTGATCGCCTTCGCGTCATGCGGCATCAACACGATGCCTTCCAAGGACGCCTGGTATGCCCAGCACTATTTTATCATGCAAGATTTCGAGCGGGAAGCCTATAAGGACATGTCGCCCCAGGCCCGGCTCGAATTCCAGAAGTTCTTCTGGGAAGCCCGCGACCTAGAGTCGAAGCTGGAATTCGACAAACGGATCGAATACATCATGAAGACCTATAAAAGGGACAACAGCAAGCAGCCCTGGAATTGCGACAGAGCTCGGATTTATCTCCTCAACGGCTCGCCCGTTTCGATCGATTCTAAACAAACGGACAATTGGGCGATGAGCGTCCAGCAGGGGGTCAGCGGGGGGAATGTCAGAACCGATCGATCCGACGAAGACATCTCGGCCACCACGGCTGAAATATGGACCTATCCATATGATAAATATTTTGTCCAATACGCCTTCGCCTTCAAGCCGCCGAACGAATGGCGGCTGGATCCGGCCGCTTTCTCAGGCAACCGGTATATCGGCGCCCTGGAAACGCTGAATAAAGAGGTGACCTTCGGAATATTAAAGATGGACCAATACCGCCGGCAGCTCGATGAATTGAAGAAACTCAAGGATACGAAATAGATCGACTTACTTAGGACAATTCAAATAATTGGATTAAATACATAATTTCGTATTTCATGGGCCTGATTTTATTACTAACCTGTTGAATATATATAAATTAACTTTTCTCTTTTTTGGCACAAAATTTGCTTTAATATATCTTAGAAAAATGGATATGAACTATGGGATAGGAGGTGTAAATCCGGGTAAATTCAGGTATTTAGGGAAAGGGTTGGAGCGGCTCATTGTCGCCGCTCCTGGCAAAGGGAGAAAGATTTGGCTTTTACCCTCAATCCTTTGACGAGGAAAGAGAAGGGTAAAAAAGGAGAATTTCCAGAGAATGCGTAAATTAACGACGTTCACATTGCTTGCGCTATTCCTGGCCGCCGGGATCGCTTTTGCCCAGATGACGCCCGAAGGCAAGTTCGTCGGCAAAGTCACCGACGACCAGGGCAATGCGCTTCCGGGCGTCACGGTTGACGCGCTAAGCCCCAAACTGGTCGGAAAGGCGTCCACCGTCACCGATCAAACCGGAACGTTCCGTCTGTTCCAGCTGCCCTCCGGGCTGTACGAGCTGACCTTCGCGCTCCAGGGCTTCAAAACCCTGTCCCGGAAAGAGGTCGTCCTCCAGCTGTCTCAGACCGTGACCCTCAACGTCACGATGGAGCCTTCCACCCTCGAAGAGACGGTGACGGTCATCGGGATGAGCCCGCTCATCGACGTTAAGAGCACCGTCAAGGGCATGACCATGACCCGGGAAGTGTTCATGAAGCTTCCCAAGAGCCGGAACTTCGACGGGCTGCTGAGCACCGTCCCCGGCGTTCAGTATGACAACGTCGGAGGCGGCCTGCTGGTCGACGGAGCCACCGGTACCGAGAATATGTGGTACATGGACGGCGCCGACATCACCCAGCCGCACCTCGGAACCCGGGCCCAGAGCACGGTCATGGAGATCATCGAGGAAGTCAAGGTTACGGCTTCCGGCTATAACGCCGAGTTCGGCGGCTCGATGGGCGGCGTCGTCAACGTCATCACCCGCTCGGGCGGCAACAGCTTCCACGGCGACGTCATCGGCTACTACGAAAACAACGGCCGCATGATGCAGGGCAAGGCCCGCGACTACGGCCGCTGGAATCCCTACGACGACGAGAAGTGGGAGTACGTCAACGACGACGACCTCTATTTCAACGGCGGCAAGAATCGGGATGACTATTATCGCATGGAGGGCGTCTTCAACCTGGGCGGCTACATCCTCAGGGACAAGCTGTGGTTCTTCGGCTCCTTCAACCCCCAGTACAGCAACCAGAAGTTCGACAGATACTTCCTGAGCGAGGCCGGCAACCCGACTCACACATTCACGAGGAATATTTACGTTTGGAACGGCCAGGCCAAGTTAACGGCGGCCCCGCTGGCCGGCATGCGCTTGAGCGTCAGCTTCGTCGACAACTTCTCCAAGCGCAGAGGCGCGGATCCGATGCCGAGCCTCGCCGGTACCGGCAACGCCACCTACCTTTGGAACAAAGAAGGCTACGACTGGCCCAACTGGAGCGGCGCCTTCCTGCTGGATTACAGCGTCAGCAACTCCCTGCTGCTGAGCCTGCGCGGCGGCTACCACATGACGAACACAACGAACCAGCAGATTGCCAACAACTTCACGACCTGGTACTTCAACTACAGCAACTACCAGTATGCGAGCGATCCGTTCTTCGTTCAGCACCCCGAGCTTCTCGGCTATGCCGGCACCGCCAACTACGGCGGCGCCTGGCTGGTGACGGACCACTACAAACTGGAGAAGTACTCCGGCAACTTCGACCTCTCCTATTATGCCTCTCTTGCCGGCGATCATGCCTTGAAGACGGGCGTGCAGTGGATCCGCGACGCCGAGGACGTCTTCAACGCCGCTCCTTCCCCGCACGTCAACATCCACTGGGGCCACGGCTATTACGGCCTGGCCAGCGGCGAACCCGTCATGGGCACTTACGGCCACTACGAGATCCGCAGCTCCTTCACCTCGCCCTACGGCTACGCCTGGAAAGTCCACAGAGACAGCTGGTCCATTTACCTCCAGGATTCCTGGACGATCGGCAACAAGTTGACCGTAAACGCCGGCCTGCGGACCGAGAGCGAGTACATCCCCGCCTTCACGACGGATATGAGCGCCACGGGTGCCTCCCAAAAGCCGATCAAGTTCGGTTTCGACAAGAAGCTGGCTCCCCGCCTGGGCGTTGTCTATGACGTATTCGGCGATTCCAGCCTGAAGATCTTCGGCAGCTTCGGAATCTACTACGACGTCATGAAGCTCTACATGGCCGAAGGCGCCTTCGGCGGGTTCAAGTGGAAGACCGACTACTACGAACTGAACAACCCCGACTTTCTGCTGATCGCCGCCAGCGGCAAGCTCGACGACGCGGCCAGCCAGGCCGCGGGCGGACGGTACGTCGGCACCATGGATTGGCGCGCCGTCGCCTGGGACTCGTGCGACCCGAACCTGAAGCCCGTCGCTCAAAGAGAACTCTCCATGGGCGCCGAGTACAAGCTTGCCGAGAATGTGTCCCTATCGGCGCGGCTGGTCCAGAAGCATCTCATCCGGACGATCGAGGACACGGGCGTCCTGACCCCCGCGGGCGAATTCTACTACTTCACCAACCCCGGATTTGGCTGGTCGCTGCACGAATCGAACGGCGGCAAGTTCCTGGACAAGTACTGGGAGACTCCCAAGGCCACCCGAGAGTACTACGGCTTAAACCTGTCTCTCGAGAAGCGGTTCAGCAACAACTGGCAGGGCGGCATCAACTACACCTTGAGCCGCACCGCGGGCAACTACGGCGGCCTCTCCTCGACCGACGAAGTCAACCGGAACTCCCCGAACGTCGAGCGCTATTTCGACCTGTGGTTCATAACCTATGACATGAAGGGCAACGTCTTGGACGGTCCGCTGCCTCAGGACAGAACCCACTACATCAAGGCCTACGGCTCCTACTCCTTCCCGTTCGGGCTGACCCTCGGCGTCGTCGGCTATGCAAGAAGCGGCATGCCGCTGACCACCATTTTGAACGCCAACAACGTCGGCATGTTCCCGAACAACCGCGGCGACCTCGGCCGGATGCCCTGGACGGCTTGGGCCGACCTTTTCATGGAGTACACCTTGAACCTGGGCAAGAATTCCCTCAACTTCAACCTCCAGGTCAGCAACGTCACCAACTCCAAGACGTGGCAGTGGTACGATACCGCCGTCAACAGGATCAACATGCCCATCTCCGACGACCAGATCCTCTCCAAGACGTACGACTGGCAGTCCCAAGTCGCCAACTACTGGCCCAACGCCGCCTTCAAGCAACCGACCTGGCAGTTCGGAACCTGGTCGGCTCGCGTCGGCGCCCGGTTCTCGTTCTAAGCTCGAGCAGAAGCAGCACACACAGAAGTAGAAGCACAAGCCCCGTCCCGCCTCTGGCGGGGCGGGGTTTTTTTTACCTTCACGGATTAAAGTCCGTGGAATCCAGCGAAGGGGACAAAGCCCTGCTAGTCCCCGGAGCGGGTCCCTCCCGGCTACTCAACGATAAAGCGACAAGATTTTCCCGCGAAGGGGATTGAGGGAGGATGGCTCCGCACGGGAATCAGGGTTAACCCGTTCGCCGACGCCAAGCCCCGCCTTTCAAGGCGGGGATGAGAGCGAGGCTCAGGGTTAATCATGAACAAGCCCCAGCCTTCAGGCCGGGGAGTCGATGATTTGACTTATTTATTTAGAAGATGTTGCAATCTTGCGAGCTCGGCTTGGGCCGCCCGGATGCTCTGCTCGGGCTCGCCGCTGGGATCGTCCAGATACAATTTCAGGTAGCGAACGGCTTCGCCGACATCCCCCGATTTACTGCAGGCGAGCGCCAGGTTGTAATAGGCGGTCGGCGTCGGTTTCAAATAGACGGCCTCTTTGAGGCTCCCGATCGACTCGGCATATCGGCCGGCGATCCCATAGGCGATCCCGAGATATTGTCGCAAAGCCTGGACGTCGGGATAATCCCGGACGAGGCTCTCATAGACCTCGATCGCCCGGTCGAGCAGGCCGCTCGAGGCCAGATTGGCGGCGTAGCTCATGCGCAGATATTGATTTTCGGGTTCGACGCCGATCGCCTTCTCATAATACACGCGAGCTTCGTCCCTGCGGCGCAGCGTATCCAGGACCCCGGCCGAGACGGTCAGCGCATCCACGTTCTTGGGGTTGATATTGAGAACCTCGGCCATCGTCGCCAAGGCTTCTTCGAGCCGCCCCGTCACGAGATAGGTGTGACCGAGCCGGACCAGCAGGATTTCGGAATGGGGAATTCTTTCGACCCCCAGTTTAAGCGTTTGAACGGCTTCGTCGAATTCCTTCTGCCGCGCCTGGCTCAAGGCCAGGTTGACGTAGCTGGAGGGCGCGTCTGGGATCAGCCCGAGGAGCTGTTCGTAAACGGCGGCCGCCTCGGTATAGCGCCCCTGAAATTCGAACCCTTCGGCCTGTTGAGTCAGCCGCAGGACATCGATCTTGTCCTTGGGGTCGGGATAACTGGAGCGCGTCCCTCCGCCCGCGAAGCTCGTGTAGCCTAAGGAGCGCAGCCGTTCTTGGACCTCGGCGGTCGGCGTCCGCGGCTGCGCCCCCGAAAGGCCGGCCCCTTCCTTGATCAGCGCCTCGAGACGGACGTTCATGTCTCCGGCCGTCCGGGCGGCCGAAGCAACCATGTTCCGATTCTCGCCGGGGTCGTTGATCAGGTTGTAGAGCTCCGGCTTGGGAGCGCGGATGAATTTCCAATCGCCCCGGACCAGCCCGACCAGTTCCGACCAGCCGTAATTCTCGCGCGGATAGAAGCTTTCGAGATAGACGTCCAGGTCGTCTTTTCTTCGTCCTTCGATATAAGGGATCAGGCTGGTTCCCTGGCTGCGGGACGCCGCGGGCAGGCCCAATGCGTCCAGGATCGAGGGCATGACGTCGATCAGCCTGACCCGGGACCGGATGACGGAACCCTGCTGGTACTTATTCTCGGCAAAGAAAATAAGGGGCACCCGCACCGTATTGTCGTAGAGGAAGACGCCGTGCCCCGTCTCGACCTTCTCCCCGAAGGCTTCGCCGTGGTCGCCCGCCAGAATGACCAGGGTCCGGCCCAGCACGCCTTTCTCCCCGAGCTTATCGATGACCTTGCCGACGTAGAAATCCATGTAGGCGACCTCCCCGTCGTAAGGTTCGGCGGCGAATTCTTCCTTGTAGGGCGAGGGCGGCTGATACGGGAGATGGGGGTCATAGAAATGGACCCAAGCGAAAAACTGCGAGTCGGCGTTCTTATCCAGCCAGCGGCTGGAAAGGGCGGCGACCGACTCGGCCTTCCGCTCCGAATTCAACGGCTTGAACGGCAGCCCGGTCTGGAAATTGTCGTCGTAGACGTCGAAGCCCTGGCCGAGCCCGAACCGGGAATCGACCGAGAACGAGGCGATGAAGGCGGCCGTCTTGAAGCCCGCCCCCTTCAGGATCTCGGCGATCGTCACCTGCTCCGGGCCGAGCTCGTAGCTGCCGTTGTTGTGAACGCCGTGCAGGACGGGCGTGACGCCGGTCATGATCGAACAATGGGAGGGCAAGGTCAGCGGGGCCGGGGCGTAGACGTTCTCGAAACGGACCCCTCGGCGGGCCAGCCCGTCGATGGCGGGCGTTCGGGCTTTGCCGTAGCCGTAGCAGCCCAGACGATCGGCCCGGGTCGTATCCAGCGTGATCAGCAGGACGTTCATCCGGCCGTCCCTCGGGACCCGGCTCCGGCGGCGCGGCCCCCAGAGGACAAATAATCCTGCAGAAATGACGACGACCAGGGCCGCCGCGATCAGCAGCCAAGGCTTCCGGGACCGGCGTTCCGGGTGACGCTCTTGGGCGCGTCCCGGCGCGCTCGGAGGGGAGCCGACGGCGCCGGCCTGCGGAGCGGGGCCGCGGTCGGTCCGCTTGTGTCCGCGGCGGCGGGAGCGCCTTTTCTTGCCCATCCGCCGATCTTATTTCTTAATGGAATCGATGATCGCCTGGGCCTGGGCGGAGCGAGCGGTGTTGGGCTCGAGCTTGATGAACTTCTCGAAGAGACTCGATCGCCTTGGCCATGTCGCCCTTGTTGAGGTAGACATAGCCCATTTTGAGATAGGGATCCGGCCAGTCCGGCTTGATCTGGATCGCCATTTCGAAATAGCGCGAAGCCTCATCGATCTGCTGGTTGGAGAAGCAGATTTCGCCCACGTTGTAGGCCAGCGTTTCGTCCTGGGGAGCCGTGTCGATCGACTGCTTGAAATAGTTCTGAGCCTCAGCCAGGTTGTTCTGGCGCAGATAGCAGAGTCCGATCGCGGCCAGGGCCTTGGCCGTCATAGCTTTTCCCATGTTCGGGTCGTCCTTGGCCCGCTCGATGACCGTGTTGTAATTGACGATGGCCTGATCGTATTCCATCTTTTCTCTGTGGCAGTCGCCCATGTTGAGGATGACCTGATAGACGGCGGGATTCTTCTCCAGGAACTGCTCGAACATGACGAGCGCCGTATCGTATTTGCCGTCCGCGTAGAATGCGTTGGCTTCGTCCAGCATCTGGAGCGAGGCCTCATCCTGGACCAATCCGGACGATCTTTCCACCCTGGTCAACTTGATGGTCAGCTTGGGATTTTTGTCCAGCTGCCGGACAAAATAGCTTACGCTGGCGGCCAGATATCCGTCCGCCGTGGCCGTCACCGTCCAGTTGCCGGTGCCCATGCCGATGATCGCCCATTCCCCCTTGTCGTTGGCCGTCGCCTCTTTCTTGACGCCGACATCCTGCTGGAATTCGGCCACGATTTTGACGCCGGGAATGGGCTTCCCCGCCGTATCGACCACGACGCCGGAGAGACGGGCCAGCCCCATCCCCGCCTGGGCGGAGGCGGTCCCCGCCGTCAGGACAACCGCGATGCCGATTGCGATCGCGATTCGAAAAAAGCCGCTCGTTTTCATCCTCTCCTCCCTGGATTCGATATTATCGATTATAGAGTCAATTTGGCTTTCTTTTCCAGCCGAGATCCCGGGAACACGTCGAGGAGCGTCAGCCGGAGCTCGTATTGTCCGGGAGAAAGCTTGATCGGGATCTCGATCAGATAGGTCTCCCCGCGCATTTTCAAGTATTCATTCTTGGCGTATGAAAGCGGATAGGAGCGTTCGTCCTGCCAGACTTTCGCCCCGGCCGCGTCGGTCACCTCGATCGAAACCTTAAGAGTCGTCGTCATCCGGTCGCCGTCGAGGTTGAGCCAGATGTCCCTGTAGGGCAGCTTGACCCGGACGAGGGCCTCCCCCGCCCCGACGGCCTGGACCTCGAGGGGGACTTCTTTCATCCAGGAATCCGCGCCGACCTTCGGCCTGAGCATGACCTGGGTCTTGGTCATTTCGCCGATCTGGGCGGCGCTCAGCGGATCGAGCCGGTAGGTGCCCGTCCAGTTGTCGTCGACGAACATGACCGGGAAGAAACCGTAATACCAGACCTCGGTCGGTTTCCCGTAGAAGGTGACTCCGCGCGGATAGGTCACCCGGTTCTCGGGCGGTCCGAGCGTGATGTACAACCTGCCCCGTTCGCTCATCCAGCCCGGGGTCGTTCCTTCCTTGAACAGATGATTGGCCCCGTCGATCCGGGCGAAATATTCGATTTTAAATTCGTTGGCTTCGGTGTCCGGGTCGGGATCCCGCTTCTTCCAGAAATCCTCTATGAAGGTCATACGGTCTTCCGGGCCGGCCAGACCGAGGAAGACCGTTCGCTCGTCTTTGCTGATCAGGTAGCGGACCTTGGACAGGAATTCCCTGCTTTCGGGATCGAGAGAACTCAGCGACGGCCGCAAGAAGCAGGCCATGCTCAGGCAGACGCCCGCCAGGATCAGTCCCCAACCTAATTTTCTCATTTTTTCTCCTTCAGGGATTTGACAAGAGCCTTGATCTTGTCCTGGTTGGGATTGATCTCGAGAGATTTTTCGTAGGCGACCAGGGCTTCCGGCAGGTTACCGAGCTGGCGGCAGCAGTCTCCTATGCTGTTGAGAATATTCAAGTTAGTCCCAAGGCGGGCCAGATACTCTTTATAAAAAGCGACGGCATCCGCGAGTTCGCCCAGGCCTTGCGAGGACTGCCCGAGGAGCTCCAGGAATTCATATTTCTGCATGTCCTTGACAAAAGGCAGGGCGATGTCCTTGACCCGCCGGTAGTCCTTGGCCTCGAACAGGAGACGGCAGAAATCGAGGGCGAAAGCCGGGGAGGTCGGATCCCTGCGATAGGCTTGTTCGAGGTAGGCGCGGGCCTTGGTCATATCCTTTATGTTCAAGTACTGGATGCCCAAGGAGTTAAGTGTCTCGGCGTCGTTGTCGGCGGGCTTGGGCAGGGACAAAACCCAGGGTCGGGGTAGCGCCTGCATAAAGCTGACATAGAAGGGAGCTTTGTCCGTGAGCAGGACGGTTTGGCTCCGGTCGCAGAGGGAGGCGCTGACCTCATAGTTGGCGGGCTTCAGGTCCGCCAGGGCAAAGGACTCCAGAACGGCGAGCGGGTCCGGAATGTCGGCGAGCCGATGGACCGTCGACTGAACCTTGACGCCGTCTTTGAGAACGGCGAATTCCAGAGTCCCGTCCCGGCGCAGATCCTCGGTCAAACCTTGGACCTGGACGAAGACGAAGAGCGTATCGTTCGCGGTAAAATCGTTCCGGGGCGAGGGGACGAGCTGGGTACGCCCCAGAAGGAAAGGCTTGTTCTGGCCGGCGTATTTCGAGTCTTTATCGGCTTTGCTGGCCAGCAGGATCGGGCTCATGGCGAGAGCCGACCTATCCGGGACGGTGATCGCGGATTCCAGGGAGGTGAATTCCTTGGAAACGGTGTTTTTGAAGAGGATGCTCAACTTGTAGCGCCCGGCGATGAAAGGCAGCATGTCCTGGAAGCTGAAGAGTTTGGGACGGATCGCCGCGATCTGATCCTGATTCAGCTCGATCGGGGCCTTGCGCTCGAATTGGTAGACAAGATTCCCGTTGGAGTCCGTGACCGTGCCGTTGATTTCGAGGTTGGACAGGAACCGCTTGTCGTACTGCTCGAAGGTCAGACGGGCCGGTTCGATCAGATAATGGATATAGAACAGGCCGGCCGCATCCTGCAGAACCCGGACGACGGCGTCGTTGTCCATGTAGTTGGCCGAGTATTCGACGTCGATGACGTCCTTGTAGGAAAGGAGCTTTTCCGCATAGCCGTCTTTGACCTTGACCATGGGAGCCGAGGGGATCTTCTGGTAGACGAGGGCCTCCGAGGCGATCGATGGAGAGACCCCAATCAGGGATTCTCCCTCGATCAGGGACAGGGAAAGATTGGCGATCCCGGGATCGATGTTGTACAGCTGGCCGTAGGCCGCCGCGTAATCCGTCATGTCCCCGCTATACATGGGCATCAAATACTGGGGGCCGAATTTAATCGGGGAATAGAGCTCGTATTCGCCGCCGCCGTCTTTCTTGAAAAAGACGACGGAAAACGCGTTGGGCAGCCTGTACTCCAGCTTCCCGCTGTAGAACCATATTTCCATCGGGTAGATTTCGGTCCGGTTATCGAGCCGATCGGTCGAATTCGGCTCGCCCAGGATGATATAAATTCGGCCTTGGTCCGACCGCCAGCCCGGCCCCGGGGAGCTCTTGCCGTAGTGCTGGTTGGCATAGGCGATCCGGCGCATGTGTTCGATCTTGAACTCGTTTTCGGGCGTCGCCGGGTTCGGGTCCCGCTGCTTCCAGAAGGCTTCGATGAACATGTCCCTCTGCCGGTCGTTATCGAGCTGGATGAAGACCTCTTTTTCCTTGGGAGTGATGATGTAAACGACTTCCTCCTGGAGCCATTTCCGGTAGAAAGGGCTCAGGTCCTTGACGGACTTCTTGGTCTGGGCCGGGGAGGACAGGAATAGCAAAAGGGAGGCCGCGCAAAGGGCGAAAACGATTATTGTCTTTTTCACCTACTTATTATAGGCAATATTCATCGACTCTTCAAGAAGCTCCCGGCCCGCAGATTAAGCCTGGGGGGGACGGATCGCGGAAGCCCTGAGCCGGTCCAGGATCGTGTCGAGGTCCAGGGGGAGGGGGGAGAGAAACTCGACCCATTCCTTCCGGACCGGATGGATGAAACCCAGGTTGTGGGCGTGGAGAAAGACCCGGGGCTCGAGGCCCTTCGTTTTCTTGGGACCGTAGAGTCGATCGCCGTAGAGCGGATGGCCGGCGGCGGCCATATGGACGCGGATCTGGTGGGTCCGGCCCGTCAAGGGCTTGATCTCGAGCAGGGCGAAGTCGTTGAACTGCTCCAGGACCCGGAAGCGGGTCTTGGCTTCCTTGGGTTTCCGGGTCTTAATCGAGAAGCGCTGGCCGTCCTTGACGTGGCGTCCGATCGGCCAGTTGATCCTGCCCTCCTCGTCCGGCCGGCCGCGGGCCAGGCCCAGGTAGGTCTTCTGGACGATGCGCCGCTTGAATTGGCGCTGGAGCTCGTAGAAAGCCCGTTCGGTCCGGGCGACGACCATGACGCCCGACGTCTCCTTGTCCAGGCGGTGGACCAGCCCCGGACGCTCGGGGGCGCCGACGCGCCGGACCTCGGGAAAATGATGGAGCAGCGCGTTGACCAGCGTTCCGGAGTGGACGCCGGCCCCGGGATGGACGACCAGTCCCGAGGGCTTGTCGATGACGACGACATCCTCGTCTTGATAGATAATCCGAAGCGGAATGGGTTCGGGATCGAGGGAGGGCGGCTCGAAGTCCCGGACCCGGATGATGACGGCGTCTCCCGGCCTGAGCCGGTAGCCGGATTTTCGGATCAGGCCGTTGACCGTGACCAGGCCGTCCTCGATGTGATTCTGGATCTGGGCCCGGGTCAAGTCCCGGACTTGGTCGACGAGGTAGACGTCGAGCCGGAGGTTGTCGTCCTCGCCGTGGACAAAGGCGAACTCCCGCTCAGACACGTTGGCGCCGTTTGAGCACAAGGCCCAGCAGAATCCCGCCCCCGATGCCCAGAAGGCAGAAGAGCTGCGGATAGGACAGGCTCAGGTAAGGCGAAGAACCCTGGAGGAGAAAGGCGCGGTCCGGATGGTCGCCCCGGAAGAATTCGGTGAAGTAGCGGATGATGGAATAATTGATGATGTACAGCGAGAAGACCCGGCCGTCGAACTTTTTCCGTCTCAGGATCACAAACAGGACAACGAAATTCAGAAAATTGAGGGCCGCTTCATAAAGCTGAACGGGATGAAGCTGCACGCCGAGCGGGATGCCGGTCAGGTTGTGGGAGTAGTCGTTATGGAAGACGACCCCCCAGGGCTCGTCGCAGGCCCTCCCGTAACAGCAGCCGGCGGCGAAGCAGCCGATCCGGCCGAAGCCGTGGCCGAGAGCGAGGGCGGGGGCGATGATGTCGGCCGTCTTCCAGGTCGGGATCTTCTTCCTCCGGAAATACCAGAGTGCGAACAGGGCGCCGATGGCCAGCCCGCCCTGAAAGACGCCGCCCGACTTGGCCAGGGCGAAGAGCTCCCCCGGATAGCTCGTGTAGTAGTCGAAATTGGAAAGGAACAGTACGAGCTTGGCGCCGACCAGAGAGATGAGGATCGTGTAGAACGCCGCGTCGATCAGCTTCAGGGTGTCGAGCCCCTGCTTCTTAGCCTGGACATAGAGAAACCAGAGCGCGAAGCCCACCCCCAGGGCCATCATCAAGCCGTAGCTGTGGAGGGTCAGCGGGCCGAGCTTAAAGACGATGGGGATCATGCCGGTTTTCTCCTGAAGAGGACGATGAGGAGGAGGCAGGCGCCGATCGAGATGCAGGAATCCGCGACGTTGAAGACGGGCCAGTGCCAGCGCTTGACATAGACGTCCAGGAAATCGACGACATAGCCGCGCGAGATCCGGTCGATGTTGTTGCCGAAGGCTCCGGCCAGGATCAGGGACAAGGCGGTCAGCATCAGGACGTCCCGTCCCGGAGTCTTGATGAAATAAAACAAGACCAGCCCCAGGGCCACGAAGGAGGCTATCGCCAGCGCCCAGCGGAAAGCCGGGCTCCCGGCGTGGGACAGGAATCCGAAAATGGCCCCGTCGTTACGGCTGTGGACGAGGTTGAAAAAGCCCGGGATGACCGTGCGGCTCTCAAAGAGGACCAGGCTTTTGGCGACGACCGCCTTCGAGATCTGATCCAGGACGACCAGCAAACCGATGAATCCGAGGGCGAGTCCTTTGTGTCTCATGTCCGTGCCCCTTCCAGGACATCGGCGCAGCGCCGGCAACATTTGGGAAACGCCTTCGAGGAGCCGACCGTGGTCGCGTAATTCCAGCAGCGCTCGCATTTCTCGCCAGGCGCCCGGCCGACCTCGACTTGGAGCTCGGGACCGCTCCCCTCTTTCAGCGATACGGCCGAAACGATGAACAGGGCGGGAAGGGAGGCTTGCTGTTTTTTAAGAAGCGCCAACTGGGCTGTCGGGACGGCCAAGCTCAGCGACGCTTCGAGCGAGTTCCCGATGAGCTTGTCCTCGCGGGCCTTCTCGAGCTCCTTGAGAACCTTCTCCCGAACGGCCATCAGGGCTTCCTGCTCGTTGAAGGCCTCCGGGTCGAGCCAGGTTTCCTCGTAGGCCGGGAACAGGCCGAGGTGGACGGATTCCGGTTTGTCCGGGAAGGCCGGCATCGTCCCCCAGGCTTCGTCCGTCGTGAAGGGCAGGATGGGCGCCATCAGGGACAGGGTATCCTTAAGGATCCGGAACAGGGCCGTCTGGGCCGAGCGGCGAAGCCGGGACGCCTTGGCCGAGCAGTAGAGCCGGTCCTTGATGATGTCGAGATAGAACGGCGCTCATCTCGACCGTGAAGAACTGATAGAGGGAATGGAAAACGACGTGGTATTCGTACTCCTCGTAGGCCTTGAGGATGCGGCGGCCGGTCCGGGCCGTCGCCTCCAGCGCCCAGCGGTCGAGGAGCTCCAGGTCGGCGGCCGGGACGGCGTCGGCGGCCGGATCGAAATCGTAGAGATTCCCCAGCAGGTAGCGCCAAGTGTTCCGGATCTTGCGATAGGCCTCGACCAGCCGCTGCAGGATCTCGTTCCCGAACTGGGCGTCCTCCTTATAGTTCAGCATGGCGGCCCACAGCCGGAGGATCTCGGCCCCGTTCTGGGCGATGATCTGGCCGGGGTCGATGGCGTTCCCCTGGGATTTCGACATGGCCCTCCCCTGCTCGTCCAGGATGAAGCCGTGGGTTATGCAGGTCCGGTAGGGCGAGCCGCCCTTGGCCCCGACTCCGATGACGATCGAGCTGTTGAACCAGCCTCGATACTGGTCGTGGCCTTCGATGTAGACGTCGGCGGGCCAAGGGAGGTCCGGCCGCTTGCCCAGGACGCCCTGGCTGGCCCCCGACTCGAACCAGACGTCGATGATGTCGTTGGCCTTTTCGAACTCGGCGGCGCCGCAGGAGGGACAGGCCGCGGCCGGGGGCACGAGGTCCTTGGCCGCCCTGCTAAACCAGGCGTCTGAGCCCTCCCTTGAAAAAACGTCGGCGACGTGCCGGGCGACCTCCGCGCCGGCCAGGACGGCTCCGCAACGGACGCACCGGAAAGCCGGAATGGGGACTCCCCATAGGCGCTGGCGCGAAATGCACCAGTCGGGCCGTCCGCTCATCATATTGGCGATCCGCTCCTCGCCCCAGGCCGGGATCCAACGAACCTTGCGGATCGCGTCCTGGGTTCGCTCCCGCAGGCCGGAGGCGTCCATGGAGATGAACCACTGCTCGGTCGCCCGGAAGATGACGGGATTCTTGCAGCGCCAGCAATGCGGATAGGAGTGGCTGATGACGGTTTCTTTGAGGAGGCTCCCCTCCTTCTTCATGTCGTCCGTGATGGGCTTGTTGGCCTTGAACACGTTGAGGCCGGCGTAGTTGGCGACGTCGGGGGTGAAGTTTCCGTTGCCGTCGACCGGAGTGTAGATGTCGAGGCCGTAGGCCATCCCGGTTAGATAGTCGTCGTGGCCGTGGCCTGGAGCCGTGTGGACGGCGCCCGTCCCGTCCTCGAGATTTACATAGTTGGCCAGGACGAAGACCGATTCCCTGTCGATGAAGGGATGGCGGGCCCTGAGGCCCTCGAGCTCGCCGCCCGTGAAGGTCGCCAGGATTTTTGTCTCCTTGAACCCGAGCTCCTCGGCGACGACCGGGACGAGCCGCTCGGCCAGGATGTAAACTTCCGCTCCGACTTCGACGGCGGCGTAGTCGTGCTTGGGATGAAAAGCGATAGCCAGGTTGGCCGGCAGGGTCCAGGGAGTCGTCGTCCAGATCAGGACGTAGACTCTTTTCCCTTTGAGGGCCGGGGCCTTAGCCGTCAGGTCGGAGAGGACCTGGAAGCGGACGTAGATCGAAGGCGACGTCTTGTCTTTGTATTCGATCTCGGCCTCGGCCAGGGCCGTCCGGCAGTGGAAGCACCAATGAACCGGCCGTTTCCCCTTATAGACGTTGCCCGAGGCGAAGAAGGCGGCCAGGCAGCGAAGGGTATCGGCCTCGTACTCGGGGTTCATGGTCAGGTAGGGCGCTTCCCATTCGCCCAGGACGCCGAGCCGGATGAACTCGGAGCGCTGGATGTCGATGTACTTGAGAGCGTACTGCCGGCACTCTTCGCGGATCTGGGTGATGGACATGGATTTCTTTTTATCTCCCAGCCGCTTATCGACATGGATCTCGATCGGAAGGCCGTGACAGTCCCAGCCGGGCAGGTAAGCGGCCTGGAATCCCTGCATGCTCTTTGTCTTGACGATGAAGTCCTTGAGGATCTTGTTAAACGCCGTCCCCAGGTGGATATGCTCGTTGGCGTAGGGAGGGCCGTCGTGGAGGACGAAAGTCGGCCGGCCCCTTCGGGAGTCCAGGATTTTCCGGTAAAGCCCGATAGCGTCCCAGGACTTGATGATCTCCGGCTCCTTCTGGGCCAGCTTGGCCTTCATCGAGAAAGACGTCTGGGGCAGGTTCAGACTCAGCTTGAGATCTTTGTCATCGGGCATGCGAAACTCCCTAAATCAATTTATTTTATCCGACCGGGCTGAAATGTCAATGTCGGGAGGCCCGAGCTTGACCGGAGGACGGTTCCGCCCTAAAATAAAAATATGATATCCTCGCCGATCAGGGACGGCTCGGCAGCGGCGAGCGCCGGTTGCCGCGACCGGCTCGTCCTGGTCATGAACCTCTTTAGCGGCCTGTAAGGCTTTCCTCCCCCGGTCCGTTTTAATCACCCGTTCCATCCGTCTTTGGACCATCACTGAGGAGGATAAACATGAAAATCATCGTGCTGGGAGGGGGCTTGGTCGGAGGCCCGATGGCAGCCGACCTCGCCTCCGACCCCGATTTTGAAGTCTCCGTCGCCGATATCAACCAAGAAACGCTGGATGCCCTGCGCCGAAAACACGGCGTTGGGACCGTCCGCAAGGACCTGTCCGTTCCCCGCGCCGTCAAAGCTCTCGTCAAGGATTTCGACCTGGTCCTGAGCGCGGTCCCCGGCGCCCTGGGTTTCCAAACGCTGCGGGCCGTCATCGAAGCCGGGAAATCCGTCGTCGACATCGCCTTTTTTCCCGAAGATCCCTTCGCTCTGTCGGCGGCCGCCGAAAAAGCCGGCGTCCAGGCCGTTGTCGACTGCGGAGTCGCCCCGGGCCTGAGCAATGTCTTGATCGGACACGTCCAAGGCGGCCTCGACGAAACGCGGTCGGCGGCCGTCTACGTCGGCGGTTTGCCCGAGGTTCGGGAACGCCCCTTTGAGTACAAGGCCGTCTTTTCGCCCTCCGACGTCATCGAGGAGTACCTAAGGCCGGCCCGGCTCGTCCAAAATGGACGCCCGGTCGTCCGGCCTGCCCTATCCGAGCCCGAGTTCCTGGATTTCCCCGGCATCGGAACGCTCGAAGCCTTTAACACCGACGGGCTGCGCACCCTGGCGACGACCATGACCATCCCCGACATGAAAGAAAAAACCCTCCGCTATCCGGGACATCGCGAACTAATAGCTGTTTTCAGGGACGCGGGCTTTTTCGGCAAGGACAAGGTCGAGGCTGCCGGCGTTTGGGTCCGGCCTTTGGACCTGACCTCACGGCTCCTTTTCCTGAAGTGGAAGCTCTCCGAAGACGAGCGCGACCTCACCGTCATGCGGGTCGTCGTCGAGGGCGTCAAGGCCGGGAGGACGCTCCGAACGACCTTCGACCTGCTGGACCGTTTCGACGCCACCACCAGAGTCCATTCCATGGCCAGGACGACGGGATACACGGCGACTATGATCCTTAGGATGATTGCCCGAGGCTTGTACGACCGGAAAGGCCTGTCGGCTCCCGAATTCATCGGACGCCATCCCGCTTGCGTCCGGTTTCTTCTTGACGGCCTCCGCGAACGCGGGGTCGTCGTCAGGGAGACGGTCGAGTAGTCCTCTCAGTCCTTCCGGAAATGGGCGCCGCGCGAGACGGGATTGCTGAGGGCCGCCCGCGTGATCATCAGCGCGACCAGGATTCCGTTGCGGAGTCCCACGATCTTGGCGTCCATCTGGGCTTCCCGGTAGAATTTTTCGATCCGGTGGAGGAGGTACTCGAGGTCGGCCTTGGCCCGTTCCAGCCGCTTCCGGGTCCGGATGATCCCGGCGTAGTTCCAGAGGGTGGAGCGGATGGTCAGCCAGTCCTGCTGGATGAGGGCCAGGTCGATCTCCTCTTCTTTGCGCGGATAGTACCAGGGATGGATCTCGGACCGCTTGAAGGGAATCTCCGGCTCAAACCGCTCGGCGATCCGGCGGCCGGCCCGGGTCCCCCAGACGAGCCCCTCCAGGAGCGAGGTCGAGGCGAGACGATTAGCTCCGTGGACGCCCGTGCAGGAGACTTCGCCGACGGCGTACAGGCCGGGAAGGGTCGTCTGACCCCATTCATCGACAAGGACGCCGCCGCAGCAGTAATGGGCGGCCGGGACGACGGGGATGGGCTCCTTGGCGATGTTGATCCCGTAGCCGAGGCAAGTTTTATAGATGTTGGGGAATCGCTTCCGGATATCGGTCTTGGCGTAAGAGGCGAGGTCGAGGAGGACGTAGGGTGAGTTCGTGCTGATCATCTCCTCGTAAATGGCCCGGGTGACCTCGTCGCGCGGGGCCAAGTCCCGCCGGGGGCTGTACTTCTCCATGAAGGTCCGGCCGTCTCTGGTCTTGAGCCGTCCCCCTTCGCCCCGGACGGTCTCCGAGATCAAAAATCCGTCGGAATCGCGGTGGTAGAGGGAGGTCGGATGGAACTGGATGTACTCCATGTTCACGATCCGGGCGCCGGCCCGCAGGGCCATCGCGTAGCCGTCCCCGATCGATTCGCGCGGGTTCGAGGTGTAGAGGAAGACCGCCCCGCAGCCGCCCGTGGCCAGGATCGTCGTCGGCGCAAAGACGGCCCGGACCTTCCTCGTTTTGTTGTCCAGGATATAGGCGCCGATACAGGCCGGCGGCCGGTAGTAGGCGATCGGGTTCTTGGAATGGTGGGGAACGGTGAGGAGGTCGACGGCCGTCTGGTCGGCCAACAGAGTCACGGACTTCCGTCTCTTGAGGGCGGCGATGAACCGTTCCTCGATCATCTGCCCGGTCGTATCTTTAACGTGGAGAATCCGGCGCCGCGAGTGACCCGCCTCCTGGGCGTAGTCGAGCTCGTCAGGCGCGCTCCGAGCGAAGGGAATGGCGAGCTCCTCGATCAGGATCCGGTCGACGAGCTCCTTCCCCTCCCCGGCCAGGATCGCGGCCGCCCTTGGATCGCTCGTCCCGTCGCCCGTTTCGATGATGTCGTCGACGAGGAGATCGGGAGCGTCGTCCTTTCCCAGCGAGACGATCCCGCCCTGGGCGTAGAACGTATTCGACTCCTCGATCTGGGTGACTTGTTGACAACCAGGACCCTCAGTCCGGACTCGGACGCTTGAAGGGCCGCGCTGGCGCCGGCGATGCCGGAGCCGATGACCAGGATGTCGGTTGCGAGGATATCGCGGGCGTTCATGCTTCTTGCATTGACTCCTGTCAGGCCTCGAACTCGAGGCTGATGTCGATCGACCGGAAGGAGTGGGTCAGCGCGCCAACCGAGATGTAGTCGACGCCCAGCTGGGCGACGGCCCGCGCCCTCTCCGGGTCCATTCGGCCTGAGGCTTCGACCGGGACCCGGCCGGCCACCCAGTCCACGACCTCTCGCGTCTCCTCGGGGGGCATGTTGTCGAGCATGAGCATGGTCGCTCCGCCCTCCAGGGCTTCGCGCGCCTGCTCCAGGCTCCTGACTTCGACCTCGATGGCCATCCCGGGCGGGAGCTTGGCCCGGATCCGTCGGAGAGCCTCGTCGACGCCGCCGGCCAGGGCCAGGTGATTGTCCTTGACAAGGACCATGTCCGACAGGCTCATCCGGTGGTTGACGGCGCCCCCCATCCGGACCGCGTATTTCTCCAGGGCGCGCCAGCCCGGCGTCGTCTTGCGCGTATCCAGGATTCTGGCCTTCGTCCCCCGGACCGCCTCGACGAAAGCGCGCGCGGCCGTGGCGACGCCCGAGAGCCTCTGGAGGAAGTTCAAGGCCGTCCGTTCCGCCTTGAGAAGCGAAAGGGAGGAGCCGCTCACCGTCGCCAAGACGTCGCCGAATTCGAACGACGCGCCGTCTTCCTTGGTCTTCTCGAAACGGACGGAGCGGTCGAGCTTTTCGAAGACTCGGCCCGCGACGTCGATCCCGGCCAAGACGCCGTCCTCCTTGGCCAGGAAGACGCCCTTTGAAGCCGATCCCTCCGGAACGATGCTCTCCGAAGTCGGGTCTCCCTTGGGAAGATCCTCCCGGATAGCGAGGTCGATCAGAAGATCCGTACCCAGGGGCAGCATTGGCTGAAAATCCTATTCCTTCTTTCTCAGATAGTGGAGGGCCTGGATGGCCGCGACGCATCCCTCCCCGGCCGCGGACACGACCTGCATGCCTCCGCAGGTCACGTCGCCGGCCGCGAAGACGCCTTCCAGGTTCGTCCGCTGGAAGCGGTCCACGGTCAGGCATTGCTTGTGGTCGAGGTTTAGGCCGGCCTTGGCGAAAAGGAGCCCGGCCGGCACCTCGCGGAAAATGAAGCAGCCCTTGACTTCAACCGTCTGTTCGACGCCGCCGTCGACGAGGACGACCTTCTCGACCCGCTTTTCTCCGGCGATCTCCTTGACCAGGGTCTTCATCGAGAGGCGAATCCCTTTGGCCTTAAATTCCTCGAGGGCGGAAGACGGGATCCGGCATTCTTCCGCGTCGCCCTGGATCCACCGGACTCGGCATCCCATCCCGGCGAGCTGGAGGACCTCCTCGGCCGCCTCGGAAGAGTTCCCGACGGCGGCCACCGGCTGCCCCCGGTAAAGGGGGCCGTCGCAGGTCCCGCAATAGCTCACGCCCATCCCCAGCAGCCTCTCCTCGCCCGGGATCATCCGCTCTTTCGCCAGAGGCTTCCCGGAGGCGATGATGACGGCCCCGGCCTCGATGAAGGCGTCCTTGGTCGTCAGGTACTTGACCTCGCCGGACAGGTTGACGTCGATGGCCTCCCCCTGGATGATCTCGGCCCCGAAGTGCTCGGCGTGCTTGCGGAATTTGTCGAGGAGGTCGCGGCTGTCGATGGAAACGAAACCGGGGTAGTTTTCAAGCTCATAGCCGACGGCGAGGCGGGATATCGCTTTTCCCACCAGGATGAGCGTCTTTTTTCCGGCGCGGGCCGCGTAGAGGCCGGCCGTCAGCCCGGCCGGACCCCCGCCCAGGATGAGGATATCGACTTTTTTCGCGGCAATGCCCGCGCCGCTCGCCGTCATTCGCGTCTCCTTCAGGGCTGATCGGGAGAAGAAGCCCTACTCCATCAGCGTCCCGCTGTCGGCGACCTTCCAAGCCCCCTTGGTCTCGACATACAGGACGGCCCTCTGAACCTCTCGACCGTTCTCGTTCTTGTACTTGATCTCTATGAGTTTCCAATCCTCGAGCCCGGGATTCATCGCAGATAGGACCCCTTCCCTCGCCTGAGCGTAGTTCGTGCCCTTGAAGCGGCCCAGGACCTTCCGGTTCCGTCCGAAGTTCCTGATGTAGACGGGGAGCAGCCCTTTGGCGACCGCGTCTTTTTTAATGTAGGCCTCGACGTCGTCCGCGGGCGGGTAGTTGGCGTCGATCGTCATCCAGACCACGGCCGCGGCCGCCCGGGCTTGCGCGCTCTGGCTCCTGTAGAGGAGATAGCCGCCTACGACGATGGCGTCGAATATCAGGAAGATGATCAGGAACTTGACGATTTTATTCATGTCTCTCCTCGTTGGAACCAGGCTGGCTCCATGATAGGAACGGGCCCGCCAAAAGTCAACCCTTCGACACCCATACTAAGCCGTTTCCGGCTTAGTATGAGTACTGCAAGGCTGGGTAGTGTCGGCGAACGGGTCAACATAGAAGGGTTTGACAAAATCCGGCGCCCTTCCTAAGATACACGGGAGATGAACAAGAAGTGGAGGTACGTCGCGGTCTCGCTGGGCGTATCGTTATTGCTCATGGCACTCCTGTTGAAGCAGGTCGAGCCCGGTCAGGTCGCCCGCGTTTTCCGTGAGATTCATGTCCCGGCCTTCCTCGCCTACCTGGCCCTCATGCTTGCCGGCACGTTCGTGCGCGCCCTCCGCTACAAGTGGTTTCTCAAGCCGACCGAGATCGGCTGGGGTCCGATCCTGCTCACGACCCTGATCCGGAACAGCTTGGTCGACCTTCTGCCGATGCGCTTAGGATCTCTGTCCTTCATCTACGTCCTGAACCGAAGGCTCGGCTACACCTTCGAGCTGGCGTCCTCCGCCTTCATCCTGGCCTTCGTCTTCGACTTCCTGACCTTGAGCCCGTTCGTGGTCGCGGCCGTTCTCATCGTCGGTTTCGGCGCGACTGTCCTCTCGAGCGCCCCCCTGCTGGCCACCGCTGCCATCTTCTTCCTTGCCATCGCTCTCGTCTTATGGAAGCTCGTCCCGGCTCTGGGTTTAGCCGGCCGCTTTCTGCGCCGGACGGCGCGCATCGTCCGCGCCGAGGAAAAGCCTTGGCTCAGGCTAACCCTGGATAAGCTCGCATCGACCCGGGAAACGCTGGGCTGGGTTCAACAGAGGAGGATCTTCTGGCAGACCTTTATCATGTCCCTGATTATCCGCCTCCTAAAATATTTTTCGCTCTTTTTTCTTCTCTACGCGCTGCTTCGCAGCCGCGGTTTCAGCCTCGAGGCGGTTAATTTCTGGAAATGCGTCCTCGGCCTGACGGGGGCCGAACTGACTTCGGTCCTGCCCATCAAGGGGCTGGCCGGGTTCGGTACTTGGGAATCGGCCTGGGCCTTGACCCTCGGCTTCCTCGGCTTCGACGCCCAGACGGCCATCCTGTCCGGGATAGGCGTTCATCTCTTGACCAATCTCTGTGAGTACAGCCTGGGCGTCGGGAGCATTCTCGTCCTACTCGTCCCCTTCCTCAGGGAACGCAGGCGGCTGCGTAAAGGATCTCTCTGATGAGGGCGAAGACCGCGCCGGCTGGACGGTCCCTTCCCTACATCGATCATTTCGAGCTGACCGAGCGGGACGAGCTCCGGATCCTCAACTTGGCCCTGGCCCAGGGCGGCGATTTCGCCGAAATATTTTGCGAATACCGGACCTTCGGCTTCATCCTGATGGAAGAGGACATCATTAAAGAAACGGCCGAGTCGATCAGCCTCGGCCTCGGCATCCGCGTTCTCAAGGGGGAAATGACGGGCTACGGATTCACGAACGACCCGACCTGGTCCGCGATCAAGAGCGCCGCGCAGACGGCGGCCGCCATCGCTTCCGGGCGCGCCGCGCGGGCCGTTTCGTCTCTCAAAACGCGCAGGAGCCTCCACCGCCTTTACCCGGTCCGCGTCCCCTCCCATCGGGCCCCCCTCGACGCGAAGATCGGCCTCGTCAGGGACGCCTACCAAAGCGCCCGGGACCATGATGCGAGGATCATCAAGGTCAAGGCCGCGCTGGGCGAAAGCATCCAGTACGTGAGCATCGTCAATTCCGAGGGCCTCCGCGTTCGGGATGTCAGGCCCCTTATCAAATTGAGCTGTTCGGCCATCGCCGAAAGGGAGGGCCGCAAAGAGTCCGGATTCCACGGCGGCGGCGGCCGGGTCGGCCTCGAATACTTCGAGGAAACCCTGACGCCGCGGACGATCGGGCGGGAAGCCGCCGATGAAGCTCTCCGCCTTCTCGACGCGCAGGACGCGCCGGCCGGTGAGATGCCCGTCGTTCTCGCTCCCGGCCACGCCGGCGTCCTCATCCACGAAGCCGTCGGCCATCTCCTCGAGGCGGATTTCCACCGCCGCAAGACGTCGGTCCTCTGGGACAAGATGGGGAAACAGGTCGGGAGCGATCTGGTCACGATCATTGACGACCCGACGATTCCCCGCTACCGCGGCTCCTACAACATTGACGACGAAGGGACCGTCCCCCGGCCGACCGTTCTCATCGAGAAAGGCAAGGCCGTCGGCCTGCTCCAGGACCTCCTCTCGGCCCGCTTTTTCAAGACGGCCCCGACCGGACACGGACGCCGCGAGGATTACAGTTTTTGGCCGCTGCCCCGGATGTCGAACATCTTCATCGCGGCCGGCGCCCATGAGCCCGAGGAGATCGTCGCTTCGGTCCGGAAGGGCCTTTATGCCGAGCAGTTCCTGGGGGGCCAGGTCGAGGATTCCGGCAAATTTACTTTCTCCGTGTCTTCGGGCCACCTGATCGAGGGCGGCCGACTGACCGCGCCCGTCAGACAGGCGACCCTGATAGGCAGCAACATCGACATCTTGGGTAAGGTCGAAATGGTCGGATCGGACCTCGCCTTCAGCCTGCAGACCGGGACCTGCAGCAAAGACGGTCAGGATATTCCCGTCACGGACGGCTGTCCGACCCTCAAGATCGCCCAGATGACGGTGGGAGGCCGGGCGTGAAAGACATCCAGGACCGGGCCGAGCTGCGGCGGCTGGCCGAGCGCCTTGTCAAGCTGGGAAAATCTCTGGGCGCCGACGAGGTCGAGGTCCATGTCGGCCGCGGCTCCGAGTTCCACGTCGACGTCCGCCTGGGCGCGATCGAAAGCCTCGTCGAAGCCGGGTCTCGGTCGGTCGGATTCCGCGTCATCAAGGAACGGCGGACCGCCTCGGCGGGTTCCTCGGATCTGTCTTGGCCGGTTTTAAAAGGCCTGATGAAGAACGCCGTGACAAGGGCGATGTTGTCCAGCCCCGACGAATGCGCCGGCCTCCCGCCCCACTCCCGTTTCGGGATTGAGGCCTCCACGCTCGGGCTCTATGATCCCGAAATCGCTCGGATTCCCTCGCGGACGAAGATCGGGCTCGCCCTGGAGACGGAACGAATCGCCCTGTCCGATCGGCGGATCACGAACTCCCAAGGGGCGAGCTACAGCGCCCACCAGGGGGGCCTCATCCTCGCCAACTCGAACGGCTTCCTGGGCGAATACGATCAGACCTACTGCAGCCTTGGCCTCGGACTCCAGGCCGGGGATACCGACGACCTGGTCGAGGACGGCTGGTCCTCGAGCCGGCGCCGGTTCCGGGACCTCGAGAGCCCCGAGGCGATCGCCCGCAAGGCCGTCGAACGCACCGTCCGCCAGCTCAACCCGAAGAAGATCCCGACCCAGAACGTGCCGGTCGTGTTCGAACCGGATATGACCGCCTGGCTTCTCGGGTTCCTGTTTGGCTGCGTCTCCGGAACGGCCGTCTACCAACGGGCGACATTCCTGGCCGGCAAGCTGGGCGAGAGGATCGCCGACGAGAGGATCACGGTCCTCGACGACGGATTGATGCCCGGGATGCCGGGGACGAGGCCGTTTGACGCAGAGGGTGTCCCCTGTCGTAAAACTCCGGTCATCGAAGGCGGCGTTCTCAAAAACTACCTGACCAACACCTACGCGGCGCGCAAGCTCGGCACGGAGACGACCGGAAACGGCGACGGCGGCGGCGTCGGCCCCAACAATTTCTATCTCAGCCCGGGCCGTTCGTCGCCCGAGGAGATCGTCCGGTCCGTCGGGAAGGGACTCCTCCTTGTCAGGACGCTGGGCCACGGACTCAATCCCGTGACCGGCGATATCTCGCGGGGCGCCTTCGGGCTCTGGATCGAAGGGGGAGCCGTCGCCTATCCGGTCTCCGAGATCACGATCGCCGGCAACCTGGGCGATATCCTGCGCAATATCGAGACCATCGGCAACGACCTCGATTTCCGGAGCGCGGTCGCCGGGCCGACCATCAAGGTCGCCGAGATGACCGTGGCCGGGGTTTGACCTCAGAACCCGTTAATGTGAAGAACGCGGGCCAGGGTCCGCTTGGGGACGTGGAGGCGACCCTCATCGTCCTTCCAGTACTTGGCCGAATCCATGAGCTCCTCGACGACCGGAGTCTCGGCCGGGCGGCCGAGGGCCAGGACCGAGTCGATCCTATAGCCGGGCGGGACGCCCAGGACTTCGGCGGCCTTCTCGCGATCGACCGAGATGAGCCAACAGCTCCCGACGCCCTCGGCCAAGGCGGCCACAATCATGTTCTCGACGGCGGCTCCGACGTCGTACTCGAACATCTTGTCCCGGACCGCCGTGTTGACGAGGACGACGATGCAGGCCGCGGGCTCCTGCCCCGGAAGCGGATTGCCCTTGGGCGCGATATATGCCGCCCACTTGAGGCAGGGGAAAACCCGGCCGCACTTCTCCCGGTCGTCGACGACGATATACTCGAGGGGCTGGAGGTTGGCCGCCGACGGCGCCAACCGGCCCGCATCGACCAACTTGACCAGGACTTCCCTCGCTATCGGGTCCGGCTTGAACTGCCGGATCGTCCGACGCGCGAGAATGACATCGCTGAGAGTCATGGGGATATCTCCTTTCGGAAAGTTTCGGAAGCCGGGGCCTTGAGCGTAAATAGAAAGTTAACGGCCATCATCAGGGCTCCGGCGACCAGGTACATCGTCCGGTAGCCCGAGACGTCCGATACGGCGCCGAACAGCGGCGCGCCCAGCCCATTCCCGACGTCGAAAAGCGTCAAGTAGATGCTGATCGCCAGGCCTTTTTGGGGGGCGCCCAAGACGTCGATGACGTACGTGCTCAGGGCCGGAAAGATGAGGCCCTGGCCGAATCCCCCGATGAAGCCGGCCGCGACGTAGAGCGGGAAGCCGTGGACCTGGGAGATGAGAAGGAGGTTGAGGCTGACGATGCAGGCGGAAGGGAAGATGACTTTTTTGCGGCCGATCCGGTCTGAAAGATCTCCCAGCCCGGCCCGGGTCAGGATGGCCGCGCAGGAAAAGGCAAGGAAGAAGGGACCGACATGATTGAACCCGATCGTCCGGCCGAACAGGGCTATGAAATTGTCAATGGCTCCCTTGGTGGCGCCGTGGATGATGGGCATGGACGCCATGACGAGGAGCACGGCGATGCCCCGGCTTCGCAAGGAAGCGGCCGCGGACGACGCGCGGGCCGGTCCGGTCGGCCGGGCCGGATCTTTGAGGACGCCGACGCAGGCCATGGCCGCCATGGCCAGTACGAGGCTAGCGTTGAATAGGCCTCCGAACCCGAATCGCCGAAGGATCTCTTCGCCCGCGACGGGACCGAGGGC
This sequence comes from Candidatus Aminicenantota bacterium, assembly GCA_963702005.1. Classification (GTDB taxonomy): domain Bacteria; phylum Acidobacteriota; class Aminicenantia; order Aminicenantales; family JAFGBC01; genus JAFGBC01. Next base: position 2,632,119 of record OY969696.1, on the reverse strand, counting down.
GTTGGCGACCAGGCCGGCGACCCCGATGACGCCCATCGAACGCGCTATCCGATCCCGGGGAGCGAGGTCCGAGGCGAGCGTGATCGTGGCCGTCATCCCGATCCCCCAGCCGAGCCCGCCCAAGGCCCTGAGGATGAGAGGGAACCAGCCCGCGCCGTGGACGAGATGGAAGAAAGGGACGACGATGGCTATCAAGCCGATTCCCGACAAGGCGATGATCCTTCGCCCCTTGAGGTCGCTCAATCGGCCGATCAAAGGACGGACGACGACGGCCACCAGGCTGTGGATGCCCATGATGAGACCGATCCGACTCTTGGCGGGCTGGAACTGGCGGAGGAAGAGCGGGAAGAGAAGGAAGAGCGTCACGCTCATATAAATGAAGAAGTAACCGAAAAGGGCCACGATAAATTCTCGGGTCCAGAATATCGCGCGTTCGTCCTGATTCATCATGACCGATCCCGATCCGCGGGACGAAGGAAGAAGTGTATCGAAAACGCGGCATCCGGTAAAGAGTCGAATGTTCCTAACAGAAAAGGGCTGGCTGTTTTATTGGGGTTTGGGGAAATTAAGTTTTAGGGGAAATGAAGGAGGGTCTTCTTTGCCTTGCACAGCCAGCGAAGCAAAGCTATTGGATATATTATACATCACAATTTATTAAAATCAAGGCCTTCGAAAAACTATTTTTTCAATGACGAAACCAGAGCCCGGGCTCTCTGAGTCAGGTCGGCCCAGCGCCGCTCGGCGATGGCCCTTTTATCCAGGAGCGCGGTCCCGATCCCGACGCAGCGCGCGCCCTGATCGATAAAAGACCTGGCGTTCTCGATCGTAATCCCGCCGGTCGCCATCAGCGGGATTTCCGGCAGCGGTCCTTGGATATCCTTGAAAAAGCCCGGCCCGAGGGAAGCGGCCGGAAAGATCTTGACGATGTCCGCGCCGATCGCCCGGGCGCGAACGATCTCGGTCGGAGAGAAGGCGCCCGGGACGACGAATGCGTCCCTGTTCCTGCAATAACGGACCACGTCCTCATCCAGAACCGGCGAAACAACGAACCGGGCTCCGGCCGCGATGACGGCCTCGGCCGACGAGGCGCCCAGGACCGTTCCCGCTCCAACCAGAATGTCCAGGGATTCGTCCCGGGAGAGAGCGCGGATGATGTCGAGGGCGCCGGGAACCGTCATCGTGATCTCGACGCAGCGGACGCCGCCTTCCCGGACGGCCTCGACGGCGCGGCGGAGCGCGGCGGCATCGTCCATGCGGACGACGGCGATGACCTTGTCTTCGAATAGGACCCTCGCGACTTCGGCTCGCGTCATGCCCGTTTCCTTTCCCTCCCCGCCGTCATCGCCGGATGCGCCCCGAACGGTCGCCGGCGAGGAGATCTCTGACATCCTGCTCCGCGGCCAGGTTGAAATCACCGGCAATCGTGTGCTTCAAGGCCGAAGCCGCGACAGCGAAGTCGAGAGCGCCCTGATCGCCGGCCGGACCCGCAAGACCGTGGATGAGCCCGGCCGCGAAGGCATCCCCGGCGCCGATCCGGTCCACGATCGGGCTGAGGGTATAGCGCGGACCCGTCAAGAAGCCGGTCCGGCTGCGCAGGACGGCCGACCAGACGTTCTCGTCGGCCCCTCGGTTCTCCCTCAAGGTGACCGCGACCCGGGAGAGTGACGGGAACGCTTCCATTACGCGCAGGGTCAGTTTTTCATAGAGTCCGGGATCCAGAGGGCCCGATTTCAGGTCGACCGGAGCGGCGATGCCCAGCCCCTTTTGACAGTCCTCCTCGTTGGCGCAGAGAAGATCGGCCCGGCCGACGATGTCCTTCATGACCTCCGCGGCGCTCCGGCCGTATCTCCACAGCTTGGCGCGATAATTGAGGTCCACGGAAACGGTCAGCCCCAGAGCGCGAGCGGCGCCGACGGCTTCGCTGGTCAGGGCGGCCGCCGATGCGCTCAACGCGGGCGTGATCCCGGATACGTGAAACCAGTCGCGGCCGGCCAGGGCTTTATCCCAATCGAAATCCCCGGGCTTGGCTTCGGCCAGGCCGGAACGGTCGCGGTCGTATATGACCAAGGACGGCCTCGGTCCCGATCCGGTCTCGGCAAAATAGAGACCGAGCCGATCTCCGGCGCGACGCACGAAGGCCGTGTCGAGTCCCCATTTTGTGAGTTCGCGGAGGGCCGCTTCTCCGATCGCGTCGGGAGGCAGAACCGTAACGATACGTGAATGATGACCCCAGATCGTCAGGGAGACGGCGACGTTCGCCTCCGAGCCGCCGAAGGTCGCCCGGAAGGCGGGGCTCTGGAAGAGCTTCTCCTTGCCGGGCGGAGAGAGACGGAGCAGGACTTCCCCGAAGACGGCGACTTTCATGGACGGTCTCCTTTCCCTCCAGTCGAATATATGCCATAGTTTCGATACGGGACGCAACAGGAACATCGGCCAAGGCGGCTTGGACCAGGCCATTCGAGGGCACGCTCGATCTCTTGGAGGGTTCTTTGAATCGGGAGTGGCGGATTTGTTAGAATACAAGAGGAAGGTGATATTATGACTGCAACACGCGACGTCTGGAAAGACGTGGAGGCGATCCGGGGCCGATCCCCCCTCGTCCATAACATCACGAACTACGTCGTCATGAATCTCACCGCCAACGCTCTGTTGGCCCTGGGCGCATCCCCCGTCATGGCCCATGCCGTGGATGAGGTCGAGGACATGGCGGGGATCGCCGACGCCCTGGTTCTCAATATCGGCACCCTGAGCCGTCCTTGGATCGAAGCCATGGAGAAGGCCGCGGCGGCGGCCGTCCGGAGAGGCATCCCGATCGTCCTCGACCCGGTCGGGGCCGGTGCCACCAAATTCCGCACCGACACGGCTCTGCGCCTCATCGCCCAATTTTCCCCGGCCGTCGTTCGCGGCAACGCCTCCGAAATCCGGGCCCTCGCCCTGTCCGAAAAAGGGACGAAAGGGGTCGACACCCGCCATACCGCCGACGACGCGCTCGATGCGGCTCGGACGCTGGCGCGGCGGACGGGCGGGGCCGTCTCCGTCAGCGGACCGGTCGATATCGTCCTTGACGGCAGCGGACTCATCCGGATCGCGAACGGTCATCCGCTCATGCCCCGCGTAACCGGACTCGGCTGCGTCGCCTCGGCCTTGACCGGCGCCTTCGCCGCCGTCAATCCTTCCCGGCTCGAGGCCGCCGCCCACGCGATGGCCGTCATGGGAATCGCGGGGGAACTGGCCGGCGCCGAGGCCCGGGGACCGGCCAGCTTCGAAACCTGTTTCTTAGACGCCCTCTACCGCATGGACGAAAAGGATATCGGAAGGCTCCTTAAGCTGGAGAGGAGATGAGACGTTCTCCCGACCTGAGCCTGGTCCTGGTGACCGACCGGATGCTTGCGGCCGGCCGCACCCTCGAGGACTTAGTTCGGGCCGCGGTGCGGGGCGGAGCCACAGCCGTCCAGCTCCGTGAAAAGGATTGTTCGACCCGGGAATTTCTCGAAATCGGAAAGAGCGTCAGGGACGCCTGTCGCTCTCTGCGCGTCCTTTTCATCGTCAACGACCGCGCCGACCTGGCGCTTCTTCTGGATGCGGATGGGATCCACATCGGGCAGGATGACCTTTCTCCCCAAGATGCCAGACGCCTGTTGGGTCCGGATGCAGTTATCGGCCTCTCGGTCGAGACCTTGGACCAGGCGCTCGAAGCCGAGATGCGCGACGTCGATTATCTGGGAATCAGCCCCGTCTTCGCGACGCCCACCAAAACCGATGCGAGGGGTGAATGGGGCTTGCGGGGATTGAGAGAGCTGCGCCGCCGGACCCGCCGCGCGCTGGTCGCCATCGGCGGGATCAAGGCCGAAAACGCCGGCGCCGTCATCGAAGCCGGGGCGGACGGGATCGCCGTCGTCTCGGCCATTTGCGCGGCCGCGGACCCCGAGCGGGCCGCCCGGGACCTTCGCGAGGCCGTGGACGGCGCGCGGGCCGGAGGGAGACACTGACATGAAAGTTACGGCGCTGGGCGAGTTCGGGCTGATCGGACGCTTCTCCCCTCCCTTTGTCAAAGGACTCGGCCGCGGCACGGTCGGGATCGGGGACGACTGCGCCGTCATTCCTTGGAAGAAAGAGGCGGTCCTCCTCGTGACGACCGACCTCCTTGTCGAGGGCGTCCACTTCCTCAGGTCCAAGATTTCGCCCCAGGACCTCGGCACGAAAGCGCTCGCCGTGAACTTGAGCGACGTCGCGGCCATGGCCGGGACGCCGAGGAGCGCCTTCCTATCAATGGGGCTTCCGCCCGATATCGACGTCGCCTGGGTGGACGGGTTCTTCCGAGGGCTGCGGCGTCTCGCCGGGGAGATGAAGGTCGAACTCCTGGGCGGGGATACGACCCGGTCCGAGGGAGACATTATCATCAATGTCGCCGTCCTGGGCTTCGGCCGCCCCTCACGGATCAAGCTGCGCTCGGGAGCCCGCCCCGGCGACATCATCGCCGTCACCGGGACCCTGGGCGATTCGGCGGCCGGGCTGCGCGTCCTCATCGGAGAGATCGGCGCCGGCCGGGACGAGAAGAAGCTTGTCGCCGCCCATGTTCGTCCCCGCGCCCATCTCGAGGAAGGACTTTGGCTCGGCCGGCAGGCCGCCGTCCACGCCCTGATCGATGTCTCGGACGGAATCGACTCGGATATCAGGAGGATCATGGAGGCGTCGGGATGCGGAGCCGTTATCGAGCTTGAGCGTCTGCCCCTCTCCCCCTCCTTCGTCGTCGTCTGCCGTCGGCAGGGTTGGGATCCGCTCGAATTCGCCGCGGCCGGCGGCGAGGACTATTGTCTCCTGACGACGATCGCCCCTAAGGAATTCCCTTCCATCGCCATCCGTTTCGGCCGGAAGTTCGGACGGCCTTTGTTCCCGATCGGCCGGATCGCCGCCCGGAAACGGGGCTTCGCCTACCGGCTCCAAGGCCGCGATAAAACGCTCTCCCAGCGGGGCTTCGATCATTTCGCGTCAAGGCCCGTCGTCCCCTCCAAACCACGCTGAGGATATCGTCAGCCACCGCAAGCAGCCGGCCTCGATCTCTTGACCTTTAAGCGGCGCTTGTGATATGGATTTTTTATGAATCGCCGTCGTTGGCTCGGGGAGGTTCCATGCTGAACTTCGAACAGACTTTCATGGATTTTCTTCTCGAACATCAGGAGCGCCACAACCGGACCTATCATTTCTTGATCCTGATGAACTCCATCCTCAACGCCGCCAAGCGCATCCAGTATTATTACCTGACCGGGGCCTTGCGCGGAAACCTGGGATTGGCCGGCTCCATCAATGTCCAGGGCGAGAACGTCCTCAAGATGGACGAGATCGCCAACGAGGTCGTCAAACATTACTTGAGCCGTTCGGGCCGGGTCATCCAGATCGTCAGCGAAGAGGAAGAGGAGCCGGTCCTGATGAACATCGACGGCGGCCGCTACTTCGTCTACTACGACCCCATGGACGGCTCCTCGAACGTCCCCCACAACCTGCCGATCGGTTTCCTGTTCGGGGTAGCCAAGCGGAACCTGGAGGGCCCCGAGGACCTTCACCTGCGCTCGGGCAGGGAGTACATCGCGGCCGGCATGTTCGTCATCCCGACCGGAACCTTCACGATCGCCCTCCGCCAAGCCGGCTGCTGGCGGTTTCACATCGACGAGGTCATGAACTACGTCAAACCGACCCAGATGACGCTGCCCGAGGACAGGAAGAGCTGGGAGATCTCCTACAACTCGGCCAACCGGGAGACCTACGCGACCGGCCTCCAGGGCTGGTTGGCCCTGAACGAGAAGAAGTACGCCTTCCGTTACCTGGGCGCCCTGGCCGGCGATTTCCACAGAATCTTGACCAACGGCGGAATCTTCATGTATCCGGCCATCGTCAACCATCCCGACCCGAAGAAGAACAAGCCCCAGGGCAAGCTCCGGCTCATGTACGAGGCGGCCGTCACCGCCTTCATGTGCTGCGAAGCGGGCGGGCTGGCCATCGACGAAAACGGACGGAACATCCTGGATATCGTCCCCGAAAAACCCCATCAGCGAACGGCCCTCTACCAGGGCTCCAAACAGCTCATCCAGGAGGTCCTTGAAGTCCTCAAGAAGAAATCCTGATCCCGCCTTCCCGGCGAGTTAAGCCTTGAACCGCCTGGGCGCAGCCCGTCCAGTCTTTGCTCGACTGCCTCATCCTGGCCGGCCGGCATCCCGGCCTATGCCTTCTGGCGCAACGCCCAAAAGCACCGGCCCTAAATTCTCTTTCCCGCTCGAACCTTTATTGACATCCCGGCCGGAGCGGGGCTATCCTCTATCTTGAACCCGTTCATCCATGGGGAAGCGCTTTTTGGAGACAGCCCTGTGAACCATAGCGAAATCGTCAGCTTCATCTGGGGAGTCGCCGACCTTATCCGCGACACGTTCAAACGCGGCAAGTACCAGGATGTCATCCTGCCGCTCACCGTCCTCCGCCGCCTGGACGGCGTCCTTGCCCCGACCAAGCCGCGCGTCCTCGAAACCCAGGCCAAACTCAAGGGCACGAAGCTCGAAAACCTCGATCCCCAGCTTAGAAAAGCCGCCGGCTTCGCCTTCTACGCCACCTCCCGTTACGATATCGAGAAGCTCCTGGCCGACGCGCCCCATCTGGCCGCCAACCTGCGCAACTACATCGCCGGCTTCAGCCTGAACATGCGCGAGGTCCTCGAGAAATTCGACTTCGACAACACAATCGCCAAACTCGATGAAGCCGGCCTCCTCTTCCAGGTGCTCGAGCGCTTCAAAAACGTCGACCTCCATCCCGATAAAGTCGACAACCCCACCATGGGCACGATTTTCGAGGAGCTCATCCGCAAGTTCAACGAAGCCTTGAACGAAAACCCGGGCGAGCACTTCACCCCGCGCGATGTCGTCCATCTCATGGCCGACCTGCTCCTATCCGGCGACGAAGTCCGCATCCGCCGCAAGGGCGCCGTCGTCTCGGTCTACGACCCCTGCTCAGGCTCTGGCGGCATGCTGACAACCACGAAAGACCATATCCTCGTCGGCCGACGCAAAAACGGCGCCGTTATCCGCGAGCCGCTCAATCCCGAGGCCGGCGTCCACCTCTTCGGCCAAGAGGTCAATCCTGAAACATTCGCCGTCTGCAAATCCGACCTATTTATGAAGTCGGCCGACGGCCTGGACGCTGAAAATATCGTCTTCGGCAGCACGCTCTCGAACGACCGCCATTCCGGCCGCTCGTTCGATTACCTGATCGCCAATCCTCCCTACGGCAAGGACTGGAAGCGTGACGAGGAAGCCGTCACCGCCGAGCACGAACGCGGGCCGGCGGGACGCTTCGGCCCGGGTCTGCCCCGCATCAGCGACGGCCAGCTGCTCTTCCTCCTCCATATGATCGCCCATATGAAAGAACCCAAGGAGGGCGGCTCGCGCGTCGCCATCATCATGAACGGCTCGCCGCTATTTACGGGCGACGCCGGAAGCGGCGAGAGCGAGATCCGTCGCTTCGTCCTCGAGAAAGACTGGCTCGAGGCGCTGATCGCGGTTCCGGAACAGCTCTTCTATAATACCGGAATCGCCACCTATATCTGGGTCCTCACCAATCGTAAAGCCCCGAAGCGCAAGGGTAATGTCCAGCTCATCGACGCAACTTCCTTCTGGGTGCCGATGCGGAAAAGCCTCGGCGATAAGCGACGCGAGATTCCTCCGGAAAAGGCCAAGGAAATCCTCCGGCTTCTCGGCGCCTTCGAGGAGGGCGAGTTCGTCAAGATCTACCCGACCAAGCATTTCGGTTTCCGCAAAGTCACGGTCGAGCGGCCCCTTCGCCTCAATTTCCAGGCGAGCCCGGAGCGTATCGCGCGGCTTGAGGACGAGCGGGCTTTCCAGAATCTGGCCCAGTCCAAGAAAAAAGGCCAGGCCGCCGCGAAGGAGCAGGCTGAAGGGCGGGAGTTTCAAGAGGAAATCAGAAGTCTCCTGCGGGCGCTCCCGAACGAGCTTTTCAAAGACAGGGAAGAATTTCTCGATATCCTCGAGGCGGCGGCAAAGAAAGCCGGGCTCAAGCTCCCGGTGCCGATCACCAAGGCGATTCTCGCGGCTCTGTCGGAGCGGGACGAGACCGCCGCTGTCTGCCGCGACAAAGACGGGAATCCGGAGCCCGACCCCGAGCTCCGTGACACCGAAAGCATTTCGTTGGTCGACGGCCCCGATCCGATCGACGCCCAGGGCGTCCCGGCAAGCGTCCGGGCGTTTTTCGAACGAGAGGTGCTACCCCATGTCCCCGACGCTTGGATCGATACGTCCAGACGTGACTCCAAGGACGGTCTGGTCGGCCTCATCGGCTACGAAATCAACTTCAACCGTTATTTCTACAAATATGTCCCACCCCGCCCGCTCGAGGAGATCGAGGCGGATATCCGGGCTAGCGAGAAGGATATCGTCCAGATGTTGGCTGAGATTACAGGATCGAAACCAGAGGATTAGTTGTCTAGTGAGAGAATTGTGCCATGAAACATGATATGCACTATGAAAACCTGCCTACGATAAATCGCAACGTCCTCGTTGTCGTGCCGACGGAGGGTTTCTTGGAGTGGGCCAGGAAAAACCCCGATGATGATGCGGCGTTGAATTTAGAAGAACTGGTCGCAGATTCGACAGCATATCTTATACCGGAACAAGATGCGGACGCGGAGAGCTGGTTAAAGCGGAACTTCAAGACCATTTTTGAGATCGAACTCGACGGCTGGTGTGCAGATCCGTCTCTCTGGCCGAAAGACCGTTCAATGAAAACGTTCAGGAAGCTTTTCCGCGTCTATTATTGCTCCTCAGTTATAGATTTAGGCGATGGGCCGATCGATCGGGAATACATTTAACGTGAGTAAAGATCAAAATAGCTTGGGAATCGAACGCCGACAGTTCCACCCCTATCCTCGATACAAAGATTCAGGCGTCGAGTGGCTGGGAAAAATCCCGGAGAACTGGAAAGTACGGCCCCTAAAGTATATTGCGCCTTTAATAACAGACCGCATAGACGGAATTGCGGTGGAGATTCCATATATAGGCTTGGAACATCTTGAATCGCTCACGGGAAAAATGGTTAGCGCAGCGGGATACGGGTCAAGCGAGGGGCAAGAGGCCGAAGGGCTATATACCTGTTTTCGATCAGGAGATGTTCTATTCGGAAAGCTCCGTCCATATCTAGCAAAAGTGCTCCTCTCGAGTTTTGATGGACGATGTTCCTCAGAACTCCTTGTGTTTCGATCTGGAGGAGAGATTAGTCCATCTTTTCTAGCTTATCAACTCTTGAGTCCCGGCTTCATAGCCTGGATAAATGCAATGACATATGGGACAAAAATGCCGAGAGCGAGTCCCGACCAGGTTATGAGCATCCCCATTGCTATCCCCGACGCTGATGAACAAAGAGCCATATCTGCCTTCCTCGAACGTGAGACGGCAAAGATCGATGCCCTCATCGAGAAAAAAGAACGGCTGATCGAATTGCTTCAGGAAAAGCGCACGGCCCTAATCACCCAAGCAGTCACCAAAGGCCTCGTCCCAACCGTACCCATGAAAGACTCCGGCGTCGAGTGGCTCGGGGAGATTCCGACACACTGGGCGATAGAATCCAACAAAAGACTATTTGAAGATTCGGATATCCGATCCGATTATGGCGATGAGGAGCTACTGACGGTATCGCATCTTTCGGGAGTAACTCGGCGCTCCGAGAAGAATGTCACAATGATCGAGGCCGAGTCATTGGAGGATTATAAAATATGTAGTGCAGGTGAACTCGCGATAAACACGATGTGGGCCTGGATGGGCGCATTGGGGATATCAAAAGAAAGCGGTATTGTCAGCCCTTCATATAATGTTTATGTTCTACGAACAAGTTCTCTCGACCCGCGCTATTATGACTACCTTTGCAGAACACCTCTCCATGTAGCCGAACTTACTAGGTACTCTAAAGGCATCTGGAAATCTAGGCTACGGTTGTACCCCGATGGTTTCTTTGAAATATCAACACCAATTCCGCCCATAAAAGAACAACAACGCATAGCCGATCAATTGGACAATGCAGTTAGCAAGATTGATGCTTTGCTGATGACCATAAGGAGAGCAGCGGGTTGTCTCAAAGAATACCGCACGGCCCTCATTTCTTTTGCGGTTACTGGTAAAATTGATATCAGGAACATAACAAACGGGGTAAGTCGATAGTTACATTCTTGAAATATAATAGCTGCTTTCGATCCCATGGGTTGTATCCTTATTGGGAACGCCTTTTCTCACGCCAGCGCCAGAAACCAAGACATTCCAGTAGTAGCCTTCTCGCTAAATGCTGTACATTGACCACATCATAAGGTGAAAGAACGCGCGTCAGATCTTTTACGTTGTGTGAGGCGACACAGTCACGCATCCAGTCGGCATAAGCAATAGCGTCCGCTATCGGAAGCTCAGAGTCTCGCACGGTCCACCCAGACCACGGGGCCCTTGCCGCTGGTGGAATGGGCCTGCGCTTCTCTATTTTGCGTTTTGTCCCGCGCACGGTCCAGAGTAGTGTCTCCTTTAAATTTACACCACCTTTATTCAAGCGTCGTTCAAGATCCTGTAGCACAATAGGATTCCATTCTCCCTTAACCCGGCTTGGTCTGCTGGATGAAGCCCTAAGTTCCATGCCAAGATCCTCCAGGACTGAGTAAGATGTAACAATGGCATAAGCGAACATTACATGATCATCTGGGAATGAGGAAACTGGCAGATGACGAGATATCCATGGCTCAAGATCAATATGGTGAACTGAGTACAGTGACCTACTGAACTTCCACTTGGCAACAGCATAGGCCCATTGCCGACGTCGCGAAGCTTTTGCCGCGAGGGCACACGCAAGAGGGAAATCCGCGGTGCTGAATTCTATTTCATATTGGCGTTGTCTCTCTTCTGGTTCCATCCAGCGGGGCTCTGTCATGTTGTATGCGATCGGGTGTATGGAAACAAATGGAGGGATATCATTCACTAGCTGATGACAACCGTGGATAAGATCCAGTGCACGTTGAGCTACCGCCCACGATCTTGTGCTAATTACTATTTCTCTTCCTTTATAAATCGTGGGCGGATCTTTCCTTTGAGGTGCAAGAATCGCCGTCCAACCGGCTCCAATAAACGGAGGATTCGGTTGGAGGGGTTCTTCACCTAAGGTGATTAGCCCTGTCCAAAATGTTTTTAGGGTTCTCATCTTATTTTGAATCCTGTCAATTCATATGCGCCATGGCCGACATGGAAGCGTTGATAGCGCTGGAACATCCTCAGCGGAAGCGAAATATTGGGGAAAAAACTAAGCGCTATAAAACATCTTAAGATAATCACTGCCATACGGCAAGCAGCAATATGAGCCGGATCATTACCGGTCCATAGAAGAAAGCCGAAGGGACTTTTCTCGAATTCTAGATTAGCGAGATTCATTTGGCCTAAAATGAGAAGATGATGGTCGTTCTGGAAAAGACAAAGAGAAGTTACAAAGCATATGGAATATCAGCCGAAAATCGTTATTAAAGGATAAGCCATTATCCTTTAATAAGCGGGGGGCTTATAAAAGTTACGTAAATAACTTGGGCAAGGAGTCCTCCTCCCCTTCGAGAAAAGACTTGCAATTCCTATGTAAATGTTTATAATTACCTGGGAAATGTCAAATATGGAAAAAATTCGCATTTCGGGCGAGGTTACGAAGAAGGCCATCGGGCTTCTTAAGAGCCGTGGAAGTCTGCGCTCCCGAGATCTTGCCGAAATGGGAATTTCCCGCGAGATGCTGCGTTATCTTTATAAAAGAGGCCTCATCGAACGGGCGGGCCGCGGGCTCTATAGGCTCGGCGGGCAGATGGAGGAGCATCGGACACTTATCGAAGCCTCAAAGCTCGTGCCGAAGGGGGTTGTTTGCCTCCTTTCCGCTCTCCGTTTTCATGAAATCGGCACACAGGAGCCATATGACGTTTGGCTGGCCCTCCCCAATAGCGCTTGGCGGCCGAGAATCGAGACTCTCCGCCTGCGATTTGTCTACTCATCGGGAAAGGCCTTCTCTGAAGGTATCGAAGTCCGTGATTTTCCGGGAGGCAGAATCCGCGTCTACAACCCCGCCAAGACGGTTGCTGACACGTTCAAGTTCCGCAATAAAATCGGGCTGGACGTGGCTGTCGAGGCGCTCAGAGATTGTCTTCGGTCGCACAAGGCCACCCGCGACGAGCTATGGCATTATGCCAAGATTTGTCGAGTTCAGAAGATTATGAAGCCCTATATGGAAGCCCTGTCGTGACCAAGGACCCTATAACGAATCTCCCGGCTTCCGTTCATCAGCGGCTGCTCAACCTCGACCCGGCGAGGACTCACGATTTCACGCCGGTCTTGAGAAGGTACGCGTTCGAGCGTTGGCTCTATCGGCTTGGGAAATCCGACCACGCCGAGAGTTTTGTCGTAAAAGGCGCCATGCTGTTTGTGCTATGGACCAGCGATTTGCCGCGTACGACGATGGACCTTGATCTCTTGGGAATCGGCAACCCTACGGAAGCCCGGCTCCGTCGAGTCTTCTCGAAAATCGGCCGTATGAAAGTGGAGCCCGACGGATTGACCTTCGTTGCGGACACCATGGTTGTCGAGCCGATCCGCGACGAGACCGAATACCACGGATTTCGCACCAAGTTCATGGCCCGTTTGGGGAACATCAGGATTCCTCTTCAAGTTGATATCGGGATCGGCGACAGCGTATGGCCGGAACCGGAATACGTTTTTTACCCAACTCTCCTCGACATGCCGGCGCCTCGTATCCTAGCCTATCGAAAAGAAACTACCATAACGGAAAAACTCGATGCTATGTTGGAACTTGGGATGTTGAACAGCCGAATGAAAGATTTTTATGACATCGCTGTCTTGGGGGACCTATTTTCATTTAATGGCGCAGAGCTTCAGAGAGCCGTGCGGGTGTCGCTCAAACGAGGAGTGTTTACATCACTATCAGAGCTGCCGGTTGCGTTTACTGACGAGTTCGCCCAAGATAAGGACAAGAACATACAATGGGGAGCGTTTCTGCGCAGGATCGGGAAGAGTTCAGCAACCCTGCCGCTCCAGCAAGTCGTGATAAGAATAAGAAACTTCCTCCTCCCGGTTCTTCAAGCGCTCAATGCGAGAACGGAATTCAACGAGGTCTGGGAACCCGGCGGGCCGTGGCGACCTCGGGAGAAGCGCCATGACGGTTGAAGTCTCCGAACGAAGCTTTGAAAATACGATCGAGTGCGGGCTGTTGCGCTTTGGGCCGGACGCATGCGTCGGAGAGGCCGCCGGGGTCCGCGAAGAGCCCACGCCCTATGGTGAATTCCCGGCCGGGGGCTATCGTAAGCGTCCGCCCGAAGAATATGACCAGTCGCTCTGCCTTCTGCCGAGCGCCGTCATCGATTTCGTCCTGGCGACCCAGCCCAAGGAATGGGAAAAGCTCAAACAACACCATGGGGCCGCGGTCAAGGAGCAATTTCTCAAGCGGCTGTCGCGCGAAATCGAGCGGCGCGGCACCCTCGACGTCCTCCGCAACGGCTTCAAGGACTCCGGCTGTAAGTTCCAGACGGCCTTCTTCCGTCCGTCGAGCGGGCTTAACGAAGCGCTCCAGCGGCTCCACGCGGCGAATCTCTTCGCGGTCGTCCGTCAGCTCGCCTACAGCGAAAAAACCGCCCAGAGCCTCGACATGGTGCTATTTCTGAATGGTGTCCCGATCTTCACCGCCGAGCTCAAGAACCCCCTCACGGGGCAGACGGTTGAGGATTCCATACGGCAGTACAAGATCGACCGCGACCCGCGCGAGCCGCTTTTCGCCTACGGCCGGTGCCTGGCCCATTTCGCCGTGGACCCGGACCTCGTCTACGTGACGACTCGACTCGCCGGACCGAGGACGCGCTTCCTGCCCTTTAACCAAGGGAAGTTCGGCGGCGCGGGAAATCCCCCCGTTCCGCCGACGCAGAAGGGTTACCCGACGGCCTATCTCTGGGAGAAAATCTGGGCCCGCGACAGCGTCCTCGACCTCATCCGCCAATTCATCCACGAGATCGAGGACGAAGACGAAAGGGGTCGAAAAATAAGCGGGCGGACGCTCATTTTCCCCCGCTACCAGCAGCTCGATGCCGTGCGACGACTCGTCGCCCATGCCCGGCAGAACGGAGCCGGTCAGCGCTATCTCGTCCAACATTCGGCCGGAAGCGGCAAGAGCTTCACCATCGCCTGGCTGGCCCACCGGCTGGCGACCCTGCACGACCTTCAGGATAAGCGCGTTTTCGACTCGATCGTCGTCGTCACCGACCGGCGCATCCTCGACCGCCAGCTCCAGGCGACCATGCGCCAGTTCGAACAGACGTTGGGCGTCGTCGAGAACATCGATACAACTTCGCACCAGCTCAAGCAGGCCCTCGAATCGGGAAAAACGATCATCGTGACCACGCTCCAGAAGTTCCCGGTCATCGTCGGCGAGATCGGAGATCTCCCGGGACATCGATTCGCCGTGATCGTGGACGAGGCCCATTCCTCCCAGTCGGGCGAGAGCACGAAGAGCCTCAAGTCGGTGCTGGCGGCCGGGAGCCTCGAAGAGGCTGAGCGGGAAGAGGCCGGGGCGGAAACTCCCGAGGAGGAACTCGAAGCGACGATCCTGGCCGAGATGGAAAAGCGCGGCCGCCTGCCGAACCTTTCGCTGTTCGCCTTCACGGCGACACCCAAGTCCAAGACGCTCGAGCTATTCGGGACGAAGCGGGCCGACGGGAAATTCGCGCCGTTCCACCTCTACAGCATGCGGCAGGCGATCGAGGAGGGCTTTATCCTCGACGTCCTCGACAACTATACGACTTACAAGGCTTACTGGCGCCTCCTAAAGAAAATCGAGGACGACCCCCGCTACGACAAGAGCAAAGCCCAATACCTTCTCAAAGCCTTTGTCGAGCTCCACCCTCACGCCATCGGAGAGAAGGTGCGGATCATGGTCGAGCACTTCGTCGCCCAGGTTTCCAATGAGATCGGCGGCAAGGCCAAGGCCATGATCGTGACCCGGTCGCGCCTGCACGCCGTCCGTTTTAAGCTGGCTTTGGACCACTACATCCAGGAAAAAGGCCTTCCCTTCAAAGCCCTGGTCGCATTCTCCGGGAAGGTCGCGGACGGCGGCCAGTCATACACGGAATCGGGGATGAACGGCTTTTCGGAGAAACAAACGGCCAAAGTCTTCGAGCGGTCGGAATATAGGTTCCTCGTATGCGCCAACAAGTTCCAGACCGGCTTCGACCAGCCTCTCCTCCATACGATGTACGTGGATAAAAAGCTCGGCGGGGTGAACGCTGTCCAGACGCTATCGCGGCTCAACCGGATCCATCCGGAAAAGCGGGGAACTATGGTCCTCGATTTCGCCAACGAGGCAGACGCCATCCGGGACGCTTTCGAGCCGTATTACGAGACGACGCTTTTGTCGGAAGCGACCGACCCGAATCTGCTCTACGAAATCCAGACCCGGCTCATGGGCTTCCCTGTCTTCACCAAAGCGGATGTCGAGCGGTTCGCCAAGGTCTATTTCGACAGGAGAGCGACCCAGGACCAGCTTTATGCCGTCCTGGCCCCGGTGACGACGCGATTCGCGGGACTGCCGGCCGACGAACAGCATGATTTTCGCGGCCAGTTGACCGATTACGTCCGCCTCTATGCTTTCCTGGCCCAGGTTTTGACCTTTGCCGACACCGAGCTCGAAAAGCTCTACGTCTTTGCCCGCCACCTGAGGCGACTGATTCCCGGCGACCAGGACACCCTGCCGCGCGAGGTCCAGCAGAATATCGACATGGAGTCGTACCGCATCCGGCAGACGGGGAGCGGCAAGATCACGCCCGAACGGAAGGGCGGCCAGCTTGCCCCCGTCATGACAAAGGATCAACGCAGCGGACAGGAGGAACTGCTCGAGCCGCTCTCCCAGATCATCGCCGAGCTCAATGAGAGATTCGGGTTGAACCTCGGGCCGGAGCACAGGCTGACTCTCGGGCAAATCCTGCAAAAGCTCAACGAGGACGCCGCCCTCGACGCGAGCGCCAGGGTCAATACCCGCGAGAATATCCGTCTGACGTTCGACCATAAAGTCGAGGACGCAATCCAGGAGATCGTGGACTCGAACTTCGACCTGTATAAGCGGATCACTGACGATCGGGCCTTTGGGGCGGCCCTGCGCGATTTCCTGTTCGACCATTACTTGCGGGCCCACAGGCAGGCCGAGGAGCTGATCAAAAGAGGAGAGTCGAAGACCTTGGAGTTCAAGTCGAGCTTGCGCTGGAACCTTCGGGAGGATAAGAAAGACGATAAGCTCATCACCCATTCCGTGCTGAAGACGATCGCCGCATTCCTCAATACGGCCGGCGGAGACCTGCTGATCGGGGTTGCCGACGAAGGCACCGTGACGGGCATCGAGAAGGATCGGTTCGAGAGCGACGACGAATTCATGAGACATCTCGCCCAAGCGGTCCGGAACGGCCTCGGCGATCGGGCCGGCACCTGCATCGACCCGAAAACTCAGATTGTCCAGGGGAAGACGGTCTGCCTGGTCAGTTGTCAGAGGAGCCCTGAGCCGGTCTTTTTGAAGTGGAAGGGTACCGAGGAGGCCGCGAGTGGGGATTTCTACGTGAGGAGCGGCCCAGGGAGTGTTAAGCTCAGCCCGGAAAGCGCCGCCGAATATATAAGAACCAGGTTTGAGTAGGATCGGGGTCAAACCTACACTTTTACCCTTAGTGTAAATTTCCTTTTTGCACGAAAGCTTTACAGGCTGCCCCGTGGCTTGCCACGGGGTGGAATGTATGCCTTGCCGAGGGGGTGATAAGGGGGACCGGAAAGTCCCCCTTATCCACAAAGGCCCTTGCTCGGGAGTGTGGTAAAGTATATGGGTGACGCTGAAACGGACGAGTCATTCGGTCTACGACACGTCCTACCATCTGGTCTGGTGTCCGAAGTACCGGAAGAAGATTTTCGAGCGGGTGGAAGTCCGGGAACGAGCGAAACAGATCGTGGGAGAGATTTGCGAATCGTACGATATTGAAATCATCGAGATGGAAATTACCGAAGATCATATTCATTTGCTAGTATCATTTCCGCCATCGCGATCGATCGGGGAGGTCGTCAGGATCATAAAGAGCATGAGTGGGAGGGGGTTGTTTCGCGAGTTTGCGGGCTTGAAAAAGAAGCTGTGGGGCGGGGAAGTGTGGGAGGACGGATATTTCGCAAGGACGGTCGGAGACCGGATGACGAGGGATGTGATCGCGAAGTACATCGTCAGTCACCGAGAACTGGAGCAAGGGCCTGCGCAGCTGGCCTTGAAGCTGCGCTCCTAATGCCCCGCGGCTTGCCGCGGGGATCTTTACTTTGTGACAAAGTGTAGGTTTGACCCCAGACGCCTGCGGCTTAGGCCTTCTGGCGCAACGCCCAAAAGCACCGGCCCTAAATTCTCTTTCCCGCTCGAACCTTAGGATTAAAAAATCGGAGATGCCGTGCTATAATAGCAAACCCGTGCCATGAGCCCCAACGCCGCGCTGCCGGAACTGCTGAACGCGAGTCCCCGCGTCGCCTCCTCTCTCGATCCCGGCTTTCGGCCGCTGTCCCTGGCCTTCCTTAGGTACCGGCGGGCGCTGGCCGAATCCGGAGGGGGGGTCCCGGTTCGGATCGGGCTGGAAAGGGAGAACGGCCTTGTCTCGGTCTTCGAGACGCGGCTCCTTCCCGCCGGCCGGGCGGACGCGGCGACCTCGCTCTGGACGGAACGCCTCGTTAAGTTCCTTCTCTGGGCGAGGGGCGGCTGGAAGATCACCTGGCAAGGGCCGCGCGCTTTGGGCGAATTCCTCAAAGGGCTCTACTCCCCCCAAGGCCGCCGGTCGTTCGACGCCAAGGTCATGAGTCGAATCTACCAAAAGCCGTTCGAAGTCAGCTTGGTCGGGGAGCGCGAATTCCCCTCGGCCCGGGAAACCGCTTCGATCCTGGGCGGCCACTGGGACGGCTGCCGGATCGGCTTCGACTTAGGGGCCAGCGATTTCAAGGTCGCCTCGGTCATCGACGGCGATCCCGTTTACAGCCAAGAAATCCCCTGGCAGCCCCAGGAGCAAGCCGACCCCTCCTACCACTACGGCCGAATCCAGGAGGGCCTGAAAAACGCGGCGGCCCGGCTTCCCCGCGTCGATGCCATCGGAGGCAGCTCGGCCGGCGTTTATATCGACAACCAAGTCCGGATCGCGTCTCTGTTTCGCGGCGTCCCCGAGGATATCTTCGAGCGGAGGGTTCGACCCATGTTCCTCGACCTGCGCAAAGCGTGGGGCGTTCCGCTCGAAGTCATCAACGACGGCGAAGTGACGGCCCTGGCCGGAACCCTGACCCTGGAACGGACGGCCATGCTGGGCGTCGCCATGGGCTCCAGCCAGGCCGCCGGCTTCGTCGATCGCTCGGGCGGCATCCCGGGCTGGCTGGACGAGCTGGCCTTCGTCCCTATCGACATCAACCCGGCCGCCCCCCCCGACGAATGGTCGGGAGACACGGGCGTCGGGGCGCTTTATTTCTCCCAGCAAGCCGTCAACAAGCTCGCGCCGGCGGCCGGTTTCTCTTTTTCGTCCGATGTCCGGCTCCCCGATCGGCTGAAGGAGATCCAGCGTCTGGCCGAAGCGGGTCACCCCCGAGCCCGGGAGATCTTTGAAACGCTCGGAATCTACTTGGGCTATGCGATCCCCTACTACGCGCTGTTTTACGAGTTCGGGGATCTTCTCGTCCTGGGCCGGGTCCTGTCCGGCGCCGGCGGCGATCTCATCGTCGCCAAGGCCGCCGAAGTGCTGCGGACCGAATTCCCGGACCTGTCCGAACGGATCGCCGTTCATCTTCTCGACGAACAAAGCCGCCGGGTCGGGCAAGCCATGGCGGCCGCCAGCCTCCCCCAGCTCGCGCCCAAGGAGGGATCGAAGCCATGACATTCTCGAATCGCCTCGCGTCCGTTTTCGTCCCGGACGGAACGCCCGTCGAAACGGCCTTTAAACGGATCTCCCATCTCGGCGTAGGCGCCCATCAGGACGACCTGGAGATCATGGCCTTTCACGGCATTCTGGAATGCTACCGAAAGCCCGACCGCCACTTCGGCGCCGTCACCTGCACTTCGGGCGGCGGGAGCCCGCGTTCGGGACCTTACGCCGGCTATAGCGACGAGGACATGGCGAAGCTCAGACGGATCGAGCAGGAGAAGGCCGCGACGGTCGGCGAGTACGGAGTTCTGGTCCAACTCAACCATGCCAGCGCCGTCGTCAAGGATCCTGGGAATCCGGCCCTGACCGACGACCTGGGCCATATCCTAACCCTGTGCCGGCCTTCCGTCGTGTACACCCACAACCCGGCCGATAAGCATGAAACGCACGTCTCGATCGTCCTGGCCGTCTTGGCCGCGCTCCGGGCGCGTCCGGCCGGCGGCGGGCCGTCCCGCGTCTACGGATGCGAGGTCTGGCGTGGCCTGGACTGGCTGGACGACAATGACAAGGTTCCTTTGGACGTGAGCGGGCGCGACCACCTGGCCGCCGGCCTTGTCGGCATCTATGATTCCCAGATCGCGGGCGGCAAGAGGTACGACCTGGCGACGCTGGGAAGGCGCAGGGCCAACGCGAGCTATTTCCAGGCCCAAGGGACGGACGAGTCCGAAGAGCTCTGGTTCGCCATGGACCTGACTCCGCTCGTCGCGGACCCGACCCGTGACATCGTCGGATTCGTCCTCGACCATATCGAGAAATTCAAGGCCGACGTCGCCGCCAAGCTCAAAGCCCATCTCCGGACCCGCTGAGGTTCCCGGACAAAGGAGTCGGAGCCATGGAGATCATCATACAGCCCGACGCCAAGGCGGCCAGCGAACTCGCGGCCCGGATCGTGGCCGGCGTTATACGGGAGAAGCCCCACGCCGTCATCGGATTCCCGACTGGTACGACACCCCATGAGCTCTACCGGATCCTGGTTCGCCTGCACCGTGAAGAGGGAGCTGATTATTACAAGTATGTCTACGAGCATAAGCCGGACTGGCAGAAGTATTAATTCATGAACCTAAGCGCCGTCGACGTCGCCATCATCGCCATCTACCTGGCGCTGACGATTTACTCGGGGACCTTCGTCAAGAAATACATCAAGGACCTTTCCGGCTTCCTGGTCGCCGAGCGCTCGATGGGCCTCAACCTCGGCCTGGCCTCCCTGGTCTCCTCCGAAATCGGCATCATCACGTATATGTACTTAGCCGAAGCCGGCTATAAGAATGGGCTGGCCGCCCTGATGATCGGCATCCCGTTCTTCCTGGTGTTCCTGTTTTTGGGACGGACCGGTTTCATCATCAAGCCCCTGCTCGAGCTGCGCATCATGACTCTGCCCGAGCTGTTCGAGCGCAAGTTCGGACGGGGCGTCCGCTTCCTGGCCGGTTTCCTGATGGCCGCGGGCGGCATCATCAATTTCGGCGTCTTCCCGGGGGTGGAAGCCAAGTTCATCAACACCGTGACCGGCCTTCCCCAAGACACCATCCTGTGGACCATGATCGGCCTCCTCGGCGTCGTCCTTCTCTACACCGCCCTGGGAGGCATGGTCTCGGTTATTTTCACGAATTACATCCAATACATCCTCCTCAGCCTGGGCATGGTCTTTCTGACCGTGTTCGGATTCTTCAAGGTGGGTTGGCCGCGGATCGTTTCGACGGTGGAAGGGACGTTCGGCGTCAAGGGCTTCAATCCCTTCGCCGCCGGGAGCGCCTTCGGATGGACCTTCTTTTTCTGGCAGCTCCTGTTCCAGCTGTCGGTCCTGACGATCGCTCCCTACATCACGATGAGAATCTTCTCGGCCAAGGACAGCCGGACCGGGACGCGGATCTTCACCTGGTCGAGCATTATGTTCCTGGCCCGGGCCTTCATCCCCGTATTCTGGGGCGTTCTGGCGCTGAGCTGTCTGGCGGTCAAGCCGGATGATCCCCTCCAGGCCCTGCCGCTGATGATCGTCCGGCTGACCCCGAAGGGAATCCTCGGCCTGATGCTGGCCGCCATGCTGGCCGCCTCCATGTCCACCTACTCCAGCTACCTTCTGTCCTGGAGCTCGGTCATCTCCCAGGACCTCATCGGCGTCGCTTATGAAAGGCTGACGGGACGGCGGCTGAATGACCGCCGCCGATTGGCCGTCAATCGAGGCACGATGGCTTTCGTCATCCTGTTCATTATCTGGTGGTCGTTCATCTTCAAATCCGAGGAGCTGCTCTTTTTCTACCTCATGTTGGCCGTCAACCTCTTCCTGGCCGGAACGCTCGTTTCGGCCGTTTTCGGCATCTATATTCACGATGCCCGGTTCGGTCTTTTTAGAGGCCGGACTTGGGGCGCCGCCCTGGCCTTCATTCTGGGAGCGGTGCCGACCGTCCTCTTTTTCCTGCCCGGCCATCCTCCGGTCAGCAGGCTTGGGATCTGGAGCTACGCCTTGGCCCTGGCCGGAATGATCATCGGGTCGCTCGCCCAGAACATCTTGAAGCCCGACGGCTCGAGGGGAGAAGCCGCATGACGTCCTGGCCGTTAATCTGGCTGATCCTGCTCACGCTGGGGGTGGGCGGCTTCGCGGCCGTTTCGGTCATGATTGCCGTCAAGGGCTTCGGCGAGCTCAAGGCCATCCTTCGGAAGCTCGAGCGCGACGCTGGCGTCCGACCCTCTGGAAAATCTTAACTTCGTCCTATAAACAGGGAGGCCACATGAAGACTGCCCGCGTCCTCATCGTTTTACTGGCGCTGAGCTCGGCTCTCGACTTGGGAGCCGCCGAGTTCGGCTATCCTCAAGGCGGAGAGCCGTGGTATTTCATCCGGACCTCGTTCCAGCCCGGGTCCGACTTCCGCGGCTCGGATTGGAAGGTTACGTCCGTCCTCGTCAACGGGACCAGAAGCCGCGATCTCCTCCTGTTCCAGGACGGCCGCGAGCTCCCCGCCGCCGTTGTCAACGGCGAGCGGCCCTTTGACATCAAGGTTCGCTGGCCTTGGCAGGGCCGCAAAGCCTACGCGCTCGAGCTCCGGCTCGCCGAGGCCCGATCCGGAAAACCGAGAGTCCTCCGTCAAAGCCTGCAGGCGCCGGACGGCAAGGGCTACTGGGACCCGACCTGGAAGAACTATTTGGCGTTGGTCGTCGCCGAGGAGAACGGGATCGCCCGGACGAATTTCCCGGTCCATGCCACCGCGGGAGTCCTGAGCCGGACGTTCGGATCTCCCGAAGAGATCCGCGTCGTCCTGGCCGAACCGGCGGGCTCCGACGTCGTCTACAGCGAAGTCCCTTCTCAAGTCTATGATGTTGAGCGTTGGGCGGACGAGAAGCTCCTCTCGGCCGTGGAGAAAGACGAAAAAACCGGCCTGCCCATCATTCATTATCATCCGACGACGACCTTCAGCGTCGCCTTTCCGGTCGACCTCAAAGCGTATGAAAAAGCGACCTATCTCGTTTTTTACAACAATCCATCCCCGCCCAAGCTTTCCTACATAAGCGACCTGTCCGTCTCCGGCCAGGGGTTGGGCAAGACGATCGAGAACTCCTTCTACAAGATCGTCCTCCAGGAAAAGAGCGGGGCCATCCATGAAATCCACGAGAAAGCGAGCGGTATTCGTCTCGAGCACAAGCTCGAAACGAACGGAGCCGTCCACTGGAATCCCGACCTCTATGCTCCCCCTCACGCTTGGTATCATGCTTCGGACTGGGACCATCCGCCCTTCAGCGAAGTTTCCGGCCCGGTCTTTTATTCCCTGCGCCGGGCCAAGCCCCTTCCCTTCCCTGAGGGCGTTGACGTTGCAGTTACCTATTATTTCTATGCGGGTTTGCCCTATGTCGTGGCCGAGACCGTAACCGAGATCCGCAAGGACTTCTTCGGGAAGGCCCTCCGCAACGCCGAGATCGTCTTCAATAAGGACGTCTTCAGCAAGGCTGCATATAAAACGCTCCCCGGTCCCGTCAAAGTCATCGATTTCGCCGCCTCGCGGATGCACCCCGACCACGCCGCCGTCATCAGGCCCGACACGCCCTGGGTTGCCTTCTATGACGAGGCCAAGGGCATCGGGTTCGCGAGCCTGTTCCTCGACTGCACGCTCGCCAACATCCAGGCCGGGCCCGCCTCGCAGCAACAACCGTTCATCTATATCCAGCACGGCCCCTGGTATTATATGGCGAGGGCCTTCGTCTATTCCTTCGGCTCGAACAACCAGACCAGGATGCTGCCCATCAAGGCCGGCAGCATCTACGCCGACCGGGTCGCCTGGATGGCCTTCGCCTTTCCCAAGGGTCAGGGATTTTCTAGCATGTTGGACGCCACCTTCGAAACGCTCAAGAACCCCCTGGCCGTCCGGGATTATATCGAGACTTATCCCGAGAGCCCCGAGGGCTGGCTGGCGCCCCACCTGACCGAGTCCTTCGAGGAGGGCGTCGAGGGCACGATCGGAGGCAAAAAGAAAAAATGAAGACCACACTCATCGAAAACATCATCCGCGTCCACGGGGACCGCATCGATCGCTCCTTGGCCATTTCCAAAGCCGAGTACAAAGAGCGCTGGAAGCGCCTGCAGGCCGTCCTCAAGGCCGAAGGTTTTGACGCGGCCTACGCCTGCGGCAGCGAGCTCGACCGGTCGGACGTCGCCTGGCTGGCCGGCGTCTTCGACCCGATCATCGAGCGCTACGGGATCATCGTCCCGGTCGAGGGCAGTCCCATCGTTGTCGCCGGCTCTGAGGGCGGCCACGTCCTCGAAGACTGCGTCAAGGCTTCAGGCGTCGAGGTCTTCCTCCTCCGCGAGTTCCAGATCTCGGATGAGGACTACCGCCACGCTCAATTCGGGAGCCTCGACGCGCTCATGGCCCGTCTCGTCCCTCCCCGCTCCGGAGGGGCCGTGCGGATCGCGATCCTCTCGAGCGGTCAGTTTCTTCCCCATGACCATCTGGCCCTCTTCCAGGGCCGCTTCGGTTCGGATAACGTTGTTTTCGCCCCCCGCCTGCTGCGCTTGCTCAAATACGAAAAGAGCCCCCGAGAGCTTGCCCTGTGCGCCGCCGCGAACGCGATCGCGGACGCGGCTTTCCTGGGCATGCTCGCCGTGCTGCGGCCCGGAGTCCGCGAATTGGACGTCGCGGGCGTCGGCGACGCCATCATGAAGATGCTCGGGGCGGGCCGGACCGGATTCCCGACGATCGTATCCTCCGGGACGCGGGGCCGGACCGTGCTGGGCCCGGCCACGAATCGGGTCATCCGGAAAGGGGAGTTCGTCTCGCTCGGGATCAGTCCCACCTTCAACGGCTATCACGGAATCATGCGCCGGACCGTAAAGGTCGGGGCCGGCTGGACACCGGACGAGAAGGCTTTCCTGCGTGCGCTCGAGGGCCTCTATCATGTCGTCATCAAGGCGACCCGGGAGGCCGCCCGTCGCGGGCGGCCCTCCTCGTCGATCGACAGGGCCGGGAAGGCTTTCATCGCCCGCACCAAGCTCAGAGACCGGCTGGGCCGCCGCATTTCCCCCCGCGAACCATACACCTTCATCCACAACACGGGCTGTTCGGAGTGCCAGGAAGGATACGGAGCGGTCACGCCCTATACGGACGAGCCGCTCGGACGGAATGTCGCGCTGATGATCGACGTCGCCTTTATGGGGTTCGCTGAAACCCACCGCCTCGTTTTTCCCGTCGAATACGCGGTCATCGAGGACGCCTTTTGGAAAAGGGGCCGGGAGGTCGGCATCTTCAACCGCCTGCCCTTGACAGTCCAGGACCTCGTGGGACAAGATAGGGTCGATATCCCGGCAAAAGCAGTTAACCCCTATTTCAGGAGGTTTAAGCCATGAAACGCATCTTCGTCTCCGGACTTCTCTTGATCTTTGGGTTGGCCGCCGCAGGGCTATTCGCGCAGAGTCAGGCCCAGAGCCTCGAATTCAAGGCTCCGACGATCGAAAGCCCCTGTTTCCATATCCAGTTCGCCTTCATCGTCAAGAAAATAAAGACGGCCTTCCAGAGTCTCCAGATGGACGGCAAGCCGGTTGCAGATATTCTCGTCTTTAAAGACGGAGCGAAGGTCGAGCTGGGCGCCCCCCTCGACCCCGGAATTTATACGTTCATCCTCGACTTCGCCTGGCGCGCCAATAAAGCCTACAAGATCGTCCTCAGCCATCTGCCGGCCGGGGCCAAGAAGCCCTCCAAAGCCGAGTTCGGGGCGTTCTCTCCTGAAGACGGCGGGATTCCCTCCTTGAGCTGCGAGGAGGGATTCTACCGGATCGTAAAGATCGAGGAGGAGGCCGGGTTGGGACGGAAGTCCGAGATCGTCACCGCCACCCTGACCGCCCCCAAATCGACGATCGAGGACGGCCGCTTCTGCCTGTTCGACGGCGCGGTCCAGATTCCCTACCAGGTTTTAGACACGAAGGAGAATTCCCCTTCCGAAGCCGCGGCC
Organism: Candidatus Aminicenantota bacterium; assembly: GCA_963702005.1. GTDB lineage: Bacteria > Acidobacteriota > Aminicenantia > Aminicenantales > JAFGBC01 > JAFGBC01. Next base: position 2,606,672 of record OY969696.1, on the reverse strand, counting down.
AAAGACCATCCCGTGACACTGACCACCAAGATCGCATTTCCGGTCCAGGTCGCGGGCCGCCAGACCAAGCTGATCTCGGTTTTTAAGGGCGAAAAGGGTCCGTTCGAGGAGAAGGGGTTCGAGGTGACCGGCGAGGGGCTGGGCAAGACCGTCCGAAACTCGGTTTTGGCCCTCGGCTTCCATCCCCAGAGCGGCCAGATCAATACCATGGAATACTTCAAGGAAGGCGTCAAGCTCTATAACAAAGCGGGCGTCATCCACTGGAACCCCGATTGCTTCGTCCCCGGCGTCGCCTGGGATCACTCCTTCGACTGGAACCCGCCGGCCGTCTTCGAGGAGAAGAGCGGCGAATTCCTGTACCGGAACTTCCGCAGCGGCCCGCTGCCCCGCGTCAAGGACGTCGACCTCGAAGTTCTCTATACGCTCGAGATCGATGCGCCCTGGATCCTGAGCGAGACGCGGATGACGGCTCGGAACGACTTGGCCGTCATCGCCGTTCGGAACGACGAAATGGTCTTCTCCAAGGAGCTGTTCGATTCGCTGATCTATAAATCCCGGCGGCAGGGGATCGTCCAGATGTCCCTCCAGGCCAAGCCGGGCGTCCCCTTCGGTCTCGTCTCCATCGGGCCCGAGGACGCAGACTGGGTCGGGCTCCTCAACACGAAGGAGGATTACGGCGTCTTCTGTCTCCGCATTAAAGATCTCGCCACGGTCTTCGGCCCGGCCGGCGCTTTCCTCCATAAGCCCGGGACCTATTTTTATGCGCCTTCCGACGGCGAGTATGTTTACTGGGTCAGGCCCCTCCTCTACACTTGGGCCGACTACTCAACCAACAACCTCCTGACCGCCCTCCCCAAGGGGAGCGTCTTCTATGAGAAGAACGCCTACCTCTTCCTGAAGCTGGGCCGGGATTATCGAGAAAAGCTGGACTTTTATCTCCAGACGTTGCGAAATCCGCTCAAGGTTTTTTAATGGAATTCGTTGATTTCCGGCGGCTCAAGAGAAGCCGGGAGCTCGACCTTCTGTTTCCGGGCTGGGCGCGGAAGGAGCGGGTCGCTTTCTTCTCCCCCCACGACGACGACGTTATCCTGGGCGCCGGATACCTCCTGAGGGCCGTATTGGACCGGGGAGGAATGCCCTGGGTTTTCGTCTTCTGTCGCGGCGACGCCGGTTATTCGACGGTCGCGGAAAAGGATTCCATCGTCGGACGGCGACAGAAGGAAGCGCTGACGGCCTACGCATCGCTCGGAATCCCGGAAGACCGGATTCTGTTCCACGACACCCCCGACTTCGCCTTGATGTCCGCTCTCGACCGACGCCCGGAGGGAAGCCCTAGCCTATTCGATGAACTCATCCGGATTTTCCGCCGGGAGCGGATCAGCCGGGTCGTTTTTTCGAGCGGACATTTCGAGCACCGGGACCACACGGCCGCTTACTATATGGGGGTTTACACCATGCCCCAGTCCGGCGATCCGATCCTGGCCGACCTCGGCCCCCCCTGCGAGATCCGAAGCTACCTGGCCTATTCGGTCTGGACGGACTTCGCCGCCCCCGAAGAGGGCGAGCCGACGCTGAGGGCCGATTGCGGGATCTTAGCCCCGACCGGCGAGGAAGAGCTCATTCGGAGGGCGATCGGGTCCTTCGGCTCTCAAGGCCGAATCCTCGCGAAGACCATCGCCAACGACCGCGAAAGGCGACGCTTCGGGAACGCCTACCTCGAACTCTATCAAAAGATTTCCGTCAGGAAGCCCACCGATTTTTCCGCCTATTTCGAGCGGCTCAGGCATTGTACCTGACCACGCTGCGGAGGCTATGCATGTACGCGATCGGGATTGATTCCGGAACCCAAGGCACCAAGGCTCTGGTCGTCGACGGCGCGAGCGGCAAGGTCCTCGGCCGGGGCGCCGCGCCCCACTTCATGGTCCCGGGCCTGAAGCCGGGAGAAAGCGAGCAGGACCCGGCCGTCTGGGTGGCGGCGCTGGAGGTGGCCCTCAGCGAAGCGCTCAAAGAATCGAAGATCGATCCCAGCCAGGTCGTGTCGCTCGGCGTCTCCGGACAGCAGCACGGATTCGTGCCTCTCGGCGGGGACGGCCGGCCGCTCCGGCCCGCCAAGCTCTGGAACGACACATCAACGACGGCCGAAACGGAATTCCTGGTCGCTCAATTGGGCGGGACGAAGGCCTATATCGAAAAGTTGGGCATCGCCCTGGCCGTGGGCTTCACGGCCTCGAAGATCCTCTGGCTCAAGAAAAATGAGCCCGTTAATTTCGGAAAACTGTCCAAGGCCCTCCTCCCCCATGATTATCTAAATTATGTCTTGACCGGCGTCGTCCGCATGGAATACGGCGACGCGTCGGGCACGGGGCTGATGGACATCCGGAACAGGCGTTGGCATCCAGAGGCTGTAGCCGCCGTCGATCTTTCGCTTGACCCAGCCCTCCCCGAGCTGGAACATTCCTCCCGCCCCCTGGGCTATCTCAGGCCCGAGTTCAGAGTGAAGTTCGGGCTCAAGAAAGTCCTCGTTTCGAGCGGCGGTGGGGACAACATGATGGGGGCGATCGGGACGGGAAACGTCGCGCCCGGAGTTTGCACGCTGAGCTTGGGCACCTCCGGGACTATCTATTCCTATTTCGCGGAGCCCTTTTCGGATCCTGAGGGCGAAATCGCCGCATTCTGCGACAGCACCGGCGGCTGGCTCCCTCTCCTCTGCACCATGAACGTCACCAACACGACTGAGCTTTTTAAGGCGTTCGCCGGAGGCCTGTCCAACGAGGATCTCGAACGTCTGGCCGGCGAGGCCGAGCCGGGCGCAGGCGGCCTCGTTTTTCTTCCGTTCATCGACGGCGAGAGGGTTCCCGTCCTTCCCAAGGCCAGCGGCGTCCTGTTCGGGCTGAACAGGCTCAACTTCAATCGAGCCGATACGGCCCGCGCGATTATGGAAGGGACCATCCTCAACCTCGGCTACGGCTTCGGCCGGATGAAGGAGCTGGGATTGAGGCCGTCCGAGATCAGGGCCACCGGAGGCGGAGCTAAAAGCCGCCTTTGGCTGCAGATCGTGGCCGACGTGTTCCGGACGCCGGTCGTGACGCTTCAGGAGCAGGAGGCCGCGGCCTTCGGCGCCGCCCTCCAATCCATTTGGACCTGGCGCCGGGAGCAGGGCGAGGAGATTGCGATCGCCGATCTTGCCGAAGCTATGGTCCGCAAAGGAACCGACGACGCCGAGCCGAGACCCTTTGCCTCAAGCGTTTATGGCGAGCTGCAGGGTCGATTCAACATCCTGTGGCAAACGTTGAAAAACGAATTCCGGTCTCGCTGAAGCTCCACGGACTTACGTCCGTGGGATCTACCCTTTGCGGACGCTGGAGCGCACCCATGGAGCCGTTTATTCGGCTCCATGAGTACTGCGAAACCGCACTCATGGAAGCCATGAGTACTGCAAGGCTGCTGCCTGTCCCCGAAGCGGGGAATTCGCTATTCATCCACGGACTAACGTCCCTGGAATCCCGCGAAGGGGATTAAGCGCTGCGGCCTTCGTTATATCCCGTCTCGTACATGGCCACGACATTCTCAGGAGGCGTGTTGGACTGGATGTTATGGCAGGGGGCCAGGACGTAGCCGCCTCCGGCGCCCAGGATGCGGATGTTGTCCAGGACTTCCCGGCGCACGTCCTCGACGGTCCCGAAGGGAAGCGTCTGTTGGTTGTCCATGCCGCCGTGGAGGACGATCTTGTCCCCGAAATCCCGCTTCAACCCTTCCCGCTCCATTCCCGGACAGCGCCACTGGATGGGGTTGAGGAGGTTGATGCCCAGGCTTATCATGTCGGGGATGATCCTCCGGCAGGAGCCGTCGTTGTGATGGAAGACGTAGACCCCCGCCTGGCGGGCGAGGTCGATGATTCGTTTCATCCCGGGCAGCAGGAACTCCCTGATGTGGGCGGGCGAGAATAAAAGGTCCGATTGGCCGCCCATATCCTCAGCCACGTAGGCCAGAAAAATTTTTCCGGGGGCCTGCTCGAAAATCCGCCGGGTGTCTTCATGGGCGAGCCCAAAAAGCTTGTCCAGGAGATAATGGGCGATCTCCGGATTCTCGATGAAATCGACCAAGGACTGTTCGTCGCCGCGGAGCTCTTTATAGATCAGGAACGGTTCCGAGCCGCCGCCTTGAATGGGATACATCTCGTTGCCGCGAATCTGGCCGCGGATAACGCCGTAGTCCCACCAGTCCGGGTTGGGCCAGAAGTAGCCGCTTTGGATCTCCTCGATCGACTTGAAGCCCGCCAGCGGATTGTGGACGCACTCGCGATAGACCCCTGATCCGTAGTCGACGTCCCTGAATTTTCTTCCGAATACGTCCTCGTCCGCAGGCAGCCTGGGTCCGATGTAGCGGGGCGCGACCTTGATGACATAATCCACGTGGAGCTCGCGGAGAGCCTCTTCCTTCGACGCGCAGCCGAGATGGCGCATGAGAGCCGCCGTGGCCTCATCGGTCCCCCAATAGTCCATGGGCAGCCGGTCGGGCTTACGGCGCTCGAGGACGGCCTGCCAGCGCTCCCGCGGCGTCATTGTTTCTCTCGACAATTGACCCTCTTCTGAAAGCTACGCTTGCCCAACTGGATACGCCTTCTTAGCTGTGATCGCAAGATAGTCGAAGCGACCATTGAAGGTTTAGCCTTTCCAAGCCGCTCTTCGAGGGAACCCGGCTTTGCGAGCGGCGAGGACTCTCGAGCTATACCCAAATGCATGATGGATAGCATATTGATTACAGGAATGTGCTCAAAGGATGAGATCGGACGTGCGAGCTCCGCAGGCGCCGAGAAGAGCGGCTTGGAAACGGCGTTAAAAACCTGAATGGGAGCGAGACTGTCTTGCGGATCACAGCTCGAGCTCAATGCCGATGGAGATCCTTGTGCATGATTTTGCGGGTCTGGTGAAGCCGGTCGTCGGCGGGCAGGTCGGCCAGCCTCCTGTTCATGTTCTCGTCGTTCTCGCTGTGGAGGAGCTGGGCGACATAGTCGATAATGCTGGGCGGGAAGATGCCGTCCCGCTCGTAGAGCTCGCGCTTCATGAGGAGGATCCGGCTGGACTCGACGCAGCTCATCGGCAGGATGGGCAGCCGCGCCAGGAGCTCCTTATCGGTGAAAATATTCCCTTTAACGTAAAACTTTTCGGCGAGCTGGAGAGGTAGGTTCTCGTGGAAGAGCGACCGGCGTTCCTGGAAGGCCCAGTCGACGGCCATGACTAGTCCGGCCAGCATGAGATGGATGAGGGCGCTTCCGTCCGGCGAGCGAAGCTCGACCGTCTGGCGGCCGCCGCTCGGCTCTCGGAACTCCGGACCGTTTCCGGGGTTGACGCGCCCGGCCAGATCCTGGAGGTTTGTCCAGCCCAAGGGAACCCGGATCATGGCGCTCCGGTTGAGGTTGCTCCAGCAGATCCGGGTCGGCGCCTCTTGGTTGGGAACGAGCCGGAGGTAGGCCGAGGAGACCGTGTTTCCGAAGGCCGTCAGGCTGTCGGCGTATTCGCACAGCCCCCCAATGAGCTTGCGGGCCTCATCGGACAGGGCGCCGTCCTTGCCGGTCATGACGCTCTTTCCGTCCCGGAGAAGCTCGAGGTGGAAGTGAAGGCCGCTTCCGGCGACGCCTTCCTCGATCTTGGGGGTGAAGGTCGCGACGCAGCCGTAGCGGAAGGCAGTATTCCGGATCAGCCAGCGGCCCAAAACGAGGCTGTCGGCCATCTCCTCGGCCGGCCGGGGCAGAAACTCGATCTCGAGCTGCTCGGCCCTCTTCCCGGCGATCTCGGGCTCATCGCTCCGGACGCTCTCGACGAACCCGTTTTCGCTGTGGGCGTACTTGACGGCCCCCGTGATCTGAGTGATGTACCGGACCATCTCGTTGAGGATGGTGCCGCTCTTGACGTAGGGGGCCGAGGCGTGATAGCTCGACGTCTTGGGATTGAGGTAGATGGGAGCCTGGATCGGGCTCAATAGAAAAAATTCGAGCTCGCCCAGGCTGTAGAGGTCGAGCCCGGAGTTTTTGCGGAAGGTCTCGAGAGCCCGGATCAGGATCGTATCCGGAGCGAAGGGGGCCAGCTCGCCGTCCTTGGTCAGGTAGCGGCAGATGAAATCGAGGCTGCCTTCGTCGAACGGGTTCAGGAAAGCCGTCCTGTAGACGGGAACGACGTACAGGTCGGAGAGGGCCGCGTCGACCATCCCCTTGAAGAGCGAGGAGCCGTCGACCCGCTCCCCCTCGGCCAGGATCATCTCGGCCTGGCGGGCGTTTGCGACCGGGACTTTAAGCTCCTTGAGCTTGCCGTCCAGGGCCGTATAATGAAAAGTGATCCGTTCCAGTTGCTTGTGCTCGATGACCTTCAGGAAGTCGGCCCGCTGGAAGTCCGTCGGGGGCTTGTTGAAAAGGACCGAGAGCGGATTGGCCAGCGCGTAGGAATTGGGGTGGGTCGCCATCAATGACCTCGCTTCTCATGAGTTGGGACGACGCCCGGGGCGAGCGCCGCCGGAAAGGGACCATTGTAATGGAAAATCAGCCCTCATTCAATTCAGGCCGTTCGGGCTATTCATAGAGCAGGTAAGGCCGACGGAGCTTCCCGAACTCGGCCAGGCCGGCCTTGAAGCTCTCCAAGATGGCCGGAACGGAAGTCCCCTTTTCAAGGGCCTCGCGGACTCGGGACGTGCCCATGACCTTGTCGAAATAATCCTTGTGGAATTCGAACCGGTCGGGATACATCTCGCTCAAGACCCGGATGATGTGGAGCGTCGTCGCCAAGGGACGATAGGCTGTACGATCAATGATATGGATCTGGCATCCTCCGCAGGATTGACCCTTAAATTTGGAAAAGGTCGGCGTGAACCAAGCTTCCCGGAACTTAACGCCGGGAAGGCCGAGGCCGTTGAGGGCCCGGGCCAGCTCAAATCCGTCAACCCAAGGGGCTCCGAAGAGCTCAAAGGGCCTGGTCGTCCCCCGCCCCTCCGAGACGTTCGTCCCTTCGAATAAGCCCTGGCCGGGATAGACCGCGGCGGTGTCAAGGGTGGGCATGTTGGGCGAAGGAATGACCCAGGGCAAACCCGTATCGTCGTACCACATCTCCCGCTTCCAGCCTTCGGCCGGCACCACGGTCAATCGGGCTTTCTTGGCCAGGAAGCGGTCGTTGAAGAGGCGGGCCAGCTCGCCGATCGTCATCCCGTGGCGGAGCGGTATCGGATAGAGCCCGACGAAAGAGCTGTAGGCGGGATACTCGAGGATGGGGCCTTCCATGTCCAGCCCGTTGATCGGGTTGGGCCGGTCCAGGACGACGAAATCGATGCCGCTTTCGGCGCAGGCCTGCATGGCGTAGGCCATGGTCGCGACATAGGTATAGATCCGGGTTCCGACGTCCTGGATGTCGTAGATGAGCATATCGACATCCTCGACCATGGACGCTTCCGGGAGCTTGCCCGTGTCCTTGGTGTCGAACGATCGCATGTATTCGTCGATGTTCTTGAGCATCCCGGGGGCGGGCTTCGTGGATTGGCCGTAAAGGCTGAAAACGGGGACTCCGAACTTTTCGTCGAAATAGAACGGAACGCTCTCGCCCGCCTGGGCGTTTCCCCGGACGCCGTGTTCGGGCCCGTAGAGGGCGACCAGCTTGATTCCCGGAACGGCCTTGAGAAGCTTTACCGTGGAGCGAAGGTCGCTCGCAACGCCCGTCGGGTTGGTAATGAGGCCAAGCCGCTTTCCCTTCACGAAGTCCGGGAGCTTGGCGAGAAAGACCTCGATTCCGTTCCGGACGGCGGGGCTCGAGGGAGCCGGGGACTTCCCGGGGACGCTCCCGGCGCCGCAGGAGGGGAACAAGAAGACGGCCGCGGCCAGTCCGCACCCGAGTCGGGAGCAACGGCCCCCGGGTCGGGAGCTTCTTTTCATGGCATCCTCCTTTGACGGAGATTCATTATCGTCCCGATCGTTCCGAAAATCAAACCGCTATTGATTTGTCCCAGCCAATCTACTATAAATGGGTTTTGGAGTATCGATGCCGAGACCACCCAAAACCCGAAGACGATGGCTCGGCCTACCCTTTCTGCCCATCGTCCTTGTCTTCGTCCTGGCCGTCGCCTTCTCCCCCCTTCGCGCTTCCGATAGACCCTGCGTTTGGACCGGCGTCGAAAAAATCGTTGCCGTCGGCGACCTCCACGGCGACTACGGGAACTTCGTCGCTATCCTGAAGGGGACCGGGCTCGTCGATGAAGGCCTCCACTGGGCGGGGGGACAGATCCACCTGATCCAAACCGGAGACATTATGGACCGAGGGCCCGACGCCCGGAAAATCCTGGACCTGTTGATGAGACTCGAGGTCGAAGCCGCTTTAGCGGGGGGAAAAATCCATGTCCTGCTCGGCAACCACGAGATCCTGAACCTTATCGGCATCGTTTTCGACTATCCGGACCTCGTGACTTTGGAGCAGTTCCTGTCGTTCCTTCCCCGGGACTTCCGAGAGAGCCGTGAGCGGGATGTCCTCAAAGGCATAATCGGCGACGGCAGCCCGACGAAAGAGGCCAACCCGGAATACTCCCCCATGCTGACGGGCTATTGGACAAAAACGATGAAGACCGATAAGGAGGCCCAGTCCGCCTACTTCAGCGGTTTTCTCGAGGACTACGGCCCTTGGTTCTTGAAGAAAAACTGCATAGAGAAAATCAACGACGTCATCTTCGTCCACGGCGGTGTCAGCCCTAAATATTCGACCTGGGACCTGGCTCGGATCAACGATGTCCTCCGCGAAGAGCTTTCTTTTCTGAGCGTACCCGTCAAGAGTCCCCGGGTCATGCGTCTGTTCCATCCACAGGTCATCTATGACCGGTTCGGCCCCCTCTGGTACCGGGACCTGGCTCAACGGGACGAGAACGAGTTCGCCCCCGAAGTCGACCAAATCTTCGCCAACCTGAAGGCCCATTATATGGTCATCGCGCATTCCCCTCAAATCGGAAGCCCGGTCGCCATGGAATATATGAGCCGGTTCCAGAAGCGGATCTGGATTATCGACACCGGAATCACACATTTTTACGGAGGCCGCCTGAGCGCCCTCATCATAGACAAAGGACAATTCTCGGTCTGGGGGGAGGGGGATGAATAATAGCGCGTTTTTGAGAGTCGGGATGCTCCTGGCCGGTGTCGTTTGGGCGTGCGTTCCGGCTCTAAGCTTGGCCGGCATGAGAGCGCAGGACGAACCCGATCCGGCCGCCCTGGAAGCTTTCCTGGGATCGGCCCGCGTCGTTTCCATCGACAAAAGCGGGGCCGGAGGCCGGACCGCCCCCTGGATCATCACCTTGAGCGACGGGGTCGTCGAGCGCCGGGCCATTTTTAAGTACGTCGACCGGAAGCGGCCGGCCCTCCTTCCCGACAGCTACCACTACGAGCTCGCGGCCTATGGGCTGTCCAAGCTCGTCGGCCTCCGGATCATCCCGCCCATCGTCGAGCGGACGATCGACGAAGTGCCGGGATCGCTCCAGCTTTTCCTCGAGAACTGCGTGAAATTCAGGGACCTGAAAAGACGCGGGATCTCTCCTCCGGACCCGGCGGCGTTCCGGGACGCCCTGGCCGAGATCAGAATCTTCGAAAACCTGGTCTTCAACGAGTGCGGAAACCTGGAGGACACCTTCGTCCACAAGGACAATTGGAAGATCTGCCGAGTCGATTTCTCGGAGGCGTTTTCGCCCGAGCCCGCCCTGATCCCCGGCTGCGAGGTCACGCGCTGCTCCCGGGCCTTGTTCGAGACGCTGCGGCATCTTGATCTCAAAAAGCTTCAAGCGACCCTCGGGGCATTTCTCAACGACGCCGAGCTCCGGGCGATGGCGAAGAGGACGGGACGCATCCTGGACGCGCTGGAAGGTCTCATCAAGGACAAGGGCGAAGCGGCCGTCCTGTTCGGTCCCCCGGCCGGAAGGAATTGACCTTGGAAAAGAACGAGAGGTCGGCCGCGCTCCCGAAGCCCGAGCCGCCCCTCTATCGGTTCCTGCGGCTGTTCTCGGAAGTCCATCCCGGCGAGGCCTCCACGGCCGTCCTCCTTGTCCTGAACGTCTACCTCCTTATGACCTGCTACTACATCGTCAAACCCGTCCGGGACGCCCTGATCAACGCCGGGAAGGGCGCCGAATATAAGAGCTACCTGTCCGCCGCGACGGCCGTGGTCCTCGTCTTCGCCGTCAAGGCCTTCAGCCATCTCGCCTCCCGTGTCCCCCGCCAAAAACTCATCGCCACCGTCCTCGTCTTCTTTATAAGCAACCTCGTCCTCTTCTACGGCCTCTATCTCTTCGGGACGCCGCTGGGCACGATGGGGATCGCCTTCTTCGTCTGGGCGGGCGTTTTCAGCGTCATGCTTCCCGCCCAATTCTGGGGGTTCGCCAACGACATCTACACGGAAGCCGAAGGCCGAAGGCTCTTTCCTCTCATCGCCTTCGGTGCGACCTTTGGGGCCCTGACCGGAAGCGCGATCGTCAAGGTTTTGGTCGCCTCGCTCGGCTGCTACGCGATGATGATCGTGGCCGGCGCCGTGCTCAGCATCTGTATCCTCCTGACCCTGGTCGTCCACCGCAGGGAGGTCGACCGGATCCGCCTGAAGTCACGGGAGGCCCAAGCCCTCGGAGAAAAACCCCTCGCCAAGGGCGGAGGTTTCCGTCTTCTCTTCTCGAGCCGCTACCTTCTCCTGATCGCCTTATTCATAATGGTCTTGAACCTCGTCAACACGAATGGCCAATACATTCTGGACCGGGTCTTCAGCCGAGCCGCCCAGGCGGCGGCGGCGGCGGGGACGATGGGCGGCTTGAGCACGGTCGATTACCTGGGTCAGCTCTATGCGGATTTCTTCACGGTCTTCAACCTGCTCGCCGTCGTCATACAGCTCTTCCTGGTCTCCCGGATCTTCAGAGCGGTCGGCGTCCGAGGCGCCCTATTCTTCCTCCCCGTCCTGGCCTTCGGCGGCTACGCGGCGGTAAGCTTGGGTGCAACGTTGCTGGCCGTGAAATGGACCAAGGCCGTCGAGAACGCCACCGACTACTCCCTGATGAACACGACGCGTCACGCCCTATTCCTGATCACGTCACGGGAGGCCAAATACAAGGCCAAGGCGGCCATCGACACGTTCTTTCACCGGTCCGGGGACGTCCTGTCCGCCTTGACCGTCCTTTTAGGGACGAGCGTCTTCGCCTTCAAGATCGAGGGTTTCGCCAAGTTCAACTTGGCCGTCGTTGCCGTCTGGATCGCCCTGGGCATCCTGATCGCCCGCGAGCATAGAAAACTCACTTCCGGCGGGCCGCCGGGGTCCTGAGATCCTTAAGCTTGAAGATCCCCCCGTTATCCTGGGCCAGGTAGAGGTATCCTTCATCGTCCCTGGCCAGTCCTTCTTGACTGTCTCCGGGAAACGCATACTGAGCGACGATTCGGCCGGAGAGCGTGATCTCGAGAAGGATGTTGTCGGCGTCGCAGACGACGTTCAAGCGGCGCGTCCGGGCGTCGTAGTACATGTCGGCCGGGTCGGCGATCTTAGTGGGAAGGACGCGGACGATGCGGGCCTCGGCCGGCCCGGCCGCCCGCGACCGGAGAGGAACCTCGACTTCGATGATGACCGGCGGGTCCCATTGATTCCCGATATAGAAGGTTCCTCCTTCGGGATGGGACGGGTTCGCGATCCAGGCGATCGACTCGATGCCGTCGTCGTACCTGTCCCGCTGCTTCTCCAAAAATTCGGGACAGCCCCCAAAGGCCCGGTTGATCGGAAAACGGCGCAGGACGGTCCGCCGCTCCGGGTCGAATTCGAGGATGACGTCGTCCCCCTCGACGACGATATACAAGAGCCCGGTCGCCGGATCGACCGTGATCCCCTCCAGGTCACCGGGCAGGGGCTGGCTAAAGACAGGCGTGCCGTCCTTAGCGATCTCGGCGATGAGACCTTTGTCCCCGACGATGAAGAGAGTGTTGCGGCCGGGATGGAATACGATACCGGAAGGCCCCTCGATCCCAATCCGGTCGATGTTTCCGTCGAAGCCCGGCTTCCCCGGCCATTGATAAGGAAAGAGAATCGTGGGCGCGAGGCGCGGCGCGCAGGCCGCCGGCAGGAGGATGGGAACCAGCGAGAGGACGGCGGCGAACGCTTTTTTGGCAAACACGAGGAACCACTCTACACCAACCGAAAAAGCCCTGTCAACACAACTTGGTGGATTTGCGGGTTCGGATATGCTATATAGATTCCAGACGAATTCTCCCAGGGAAGAAGGACATGAAACTCCGAACCATCCGACGTCCCGCTACGATTGTCCTAGTGGCATTGGCCTCGGCCGCATTCGCCCAGTTCAGGCCGGAGGAGATCGCTCAAAGGGAAGCCATCGAGGATTTCCTGGCCTCGGCCGAAATCGTCAAGGCGGAGGATATCCCCGAGGGCGTCACCAAACCCATTCGGCTCACGCTCCGCAAGGACGGCCGGGAGGAGCGGGCCGCTTGGAAGAACCCCAGCGGCTGGCAGCTCGGCTTCTGGGAGGGCTGGCAGTACGAAATCGCGGCCTATCGGATGGATAAACTCCTCGGACTCGACATGATCCCGCCGACCGTCGAACGGGAGTACCTGGGCAAAAAAGGATCCCTTCAATTCTGGGCGACGGTCGAGACGAGCCTTCTCAAGGTCGCGGAAAATAATATAAGAATCCCCGACGAGTTCCTGGACCGGACCGAGAAAGCCAAATATCTGATCAGGGCCTTCGACAGCCTCATCGCCAACGAGGACCGGACCCAGCAAAACATGCTCTATACCAAGGATTGGCGGAGCATTCTCATCGATCACTCACGCTCTTTCCGAAAAGGCCCCGAATTCAGCAATCGGCTCCTCTACGGCCAGGGCGCTAAGCCTCGCCCCCTCCTTTTCCGCCGCCTTCCCCGCGCCTTCGTGGATCGCATCAAATCCCTGACCTTCGAAAGCGTCCGGACGGCGGTGGGGCCGTACTTGAGCGACGAGGAAATCCAGGCCGTCCTGGCCCGCAAGGACCTCGTCCTCAAAGAGATCGAGGACATGATCCGGGCCAATGGAGAGGATAAGGTTCTGTATTGAATCCGCGGCGCCGCGGAGATAGAATGGACGTCGGATGGAGGGAGGGAGTATGAACAAAAAGCCGGTTTATCTTTCCCTGATCGCGCTGGCCTTTTTAACCGTCGCCCCAGCTCTCCGGGCCCAGTTCCTGCCCGAGGAGATCGCGGAACGGCCTCAATGGGAGGAGTTCCTGAGGACGGCCGACATCATCGCCAGTAAACAGATGGTCGGTCCTGAGTCTGTAACCAGCCCGTGGGAGTTGACCCTTAAAAAGGGCGACATCGTCCACCGCGCTCTTTGGAAGAACGCCCAGGGCCGGATGTCCGGCTATATCGAAGGATGGCAATTCGAGATCGCGGCCTATCTCATGGACAAGCTTCTCGATCTCGGCCGCGTCCCGCCCACGGTCGAGAGGCGCTTCCACGAAAACCGCGGCTCCTGCCAGCTCTGGATCGAGGATTGCCTGTCCCTGAAACAAAAAGAAGAAAAGAAGATCAAGACGCCGCCCATCCACGTCTTTGCCTGGAACCGGAGCACTTACCTCCAGCGGGCTTTCGACAACCTGATCGCGAACGAGGACCGCCACATGAACCAGATCCTGATCACCCAGCCGGACTGGCGGATGATCCTCATCGATCACTCGCGTTCCTTCCGCACTTCAAAAAAATTTACCAAGGAGCTTATCTATACGGCCAAGCATCCCGAAGGCCCCAAGCTCATGAAGGAGCTCCCCCGGGCCTTCGTCGATAAGCTCAAGGGCCTGACCTTCGACACGATCCGGGCGGCCGTCGGGGAGTATCTCAGCGACGAGGAGATCAACGCCGTGCTCATCCGCCGCGACCTCATCCTGGCCGAGGTCGACCGCCTGATCAAGGAAAACGGGGAGGCCAACGTTCTTTACTGACCGAAAAGCAGGGAGGGGCCGCGCAGTCTTTTAGCTCGTAGAGGAGGGTTTCCTCGGCCTCAGGGTTTTGGTAACCGTCAGGACGTTGGTTTCCTTCTCGCGCCGGTAGGAAAAACCGTCCATCAGGGTTCGGACCAGGTAGACGCCCAAGCCGCCCTTCTTCCCCGTCCTGATATTCTCGCGGATGTCCGGCGGGGCGAGGCTCCGGGGGTCGAAGGGCAGGCCGGTGTCCCGGACCTCGAGATGGAACCGGTTTCCCTCCATCCAGAGGCGGACATCGATCTCGCCGCGGCCTCCCGGATAGGCGTAGAGAATGATATTGATGCAGACTTCATAAAGGGACAGCTCGATCTTGAAGCCGTCCTCTTCGTCGACGCCCCAGCGCTCGAGCGCGTTTCTGAGGACGTTCCGGACCCGGTCGACGTCCCCGAGATCCGCCAGGACCTTGATCCGCTCGATAGCCCGTCCCATGCCGCACCCGTCCTCGGGCTTCCTCAGGCCTTCCTCTTAACGACCACGATCGTCATATCGTCCTCCGGGTCGTCGCATAGAGAGAAAGCCTTGACATCGGCCACGATCCGCTCCCCCGTCTCCCGGGCGCTTTCGTCCGGGTTCGCCTTGAGGAGTCCGATCAGCCGCTCTTCACCGTATTCCTCCCGATCCTGGTTGCGGCTCTCGGTTATCCCGTCCGTGTACAGACACAGCCTGTCCCCGGGCTCGAACCGGACCGTCCCGACTTCAAACTCCGCCCCCGGGAACATGCCCAGACAATAGCCCAGGCGGGGCAGGCGCTGGACGGCGCCCGAGGCCCGGACCAGGACGGGCGCGTTGTGGCCGGCATTGACGTAGCGGAGCTCCCCGATCGATTTGTCGAGATCTCCGAAGAAGAAGGAGATGAAGGTGTCGCTTTCCGAGCTGCGGTAGACAAACTCATTGAGCTTGGCCGCCATGGCCGAGGGATCGACGCCGGGATGGATCTCGGAGTGGAGGGCGGCCCGCAGCGAGGCCATCAGCAGGGCCGCTCCAACCCCGCTTCCCGAGACATCGGCGATGGCCAGGCCGACCGAGCCGGGGCCGGTCGGGATAAAATCGTAGTAGTCGCCGCCGACCTTGCAGCAGCAAAAGTTCGTCCCCCAGATGTCGAAGGCGTCCGGGATCGGGCTTTCCTTGGGCAAAAAATTCCTCTGGATTTGAACGGCCAGGCTCAGCTCCCGGTCGAGGCGGCTCCTCTCCAGGGCCTGGTCGAAAAGCCGGGCGTTCTCGATCTTGATAGCGGCCAGGTTGGCCAGGAAGGTCAGGAGTTTCATGTCTTCGGATCGGAACGGCTCCAGAAGCGAAATCCGGTCGCCGTAGACGAGCCCGATGATCTCCTTGTTGTTCCAGAGCGGGACGCACAGGGCCGAATGGATTCTGGACTGGATGATGCTGGCCTGGGAGCGGAACTGGGTGTCCGATTGGATGTCGGAGACGAGGACGGCCGAGTTCTTTTCGAGGGCCGTCCGGACGATGCTCTGGCTGATCCGGACGCTCTGGTCCTTCATGTCCCGGTTCGGAATCCGGATGACCCGGGGAACGAGATGGGGCGGATTGCCCTCCCTGAGCAGGAGAACGGCCCTGTCCATCCTGATGTTCTCGGTGATGAGGTCCATGATGTGGGACAGGAGTTCGGCCATCGGCATGTGGTAGATGAGGGATTGGCTGACTTCGTTGAGGACGCGGAGGACCTTCTGTTCGCGCTGGAGTGCTTCGGGGTCGAGGGCGGTGTCCGGCTTCCGGGTTATCGTATCGACGGCGCTTTCCTTGAGGATATCCCGGACGTTGACGATCGTGTTGATGTTCTCGGCCAGGGGTCCGGCGTCGACGAGCTCGACATGGGAGAGCGGCTTCTTGCCGAAGATGAGGCGGGTCATGCCGACCAGGATCTCATCCCCGTTGGCGAGTTCGGTCTCCTGCTGGATCTTGAGGCCGTTGACGAAGGTTCCGTTCTTGCTGCTCGAATCGACGACCGTAAATTTTTCTCCGCGGCGCAGGATCGCGGCATGATGGGAGGAGCAGAACTGGTCCGTCAAGGGCAGGTCGTTGTCCGGAGCCCGGCCGATCAGGGTCCGATCCTTCTCGGCCACAAAGGCGAAAGGTTCGCCGTCCTTGGGATAAATGAACAGGTCAGACATGGCATTTCCCTTTTTTCATTCTATCCGAGTCACCTTCGGAGGGGAAGCCCCCTCCCGGCGTCCGGGCCGGGACCCGGCTAAAAACTTCCGGCAGCGCCGGATCCTTTCCTCGGTCGGCCAGGCTTCGACCAGCGGGGCCAGACCGTCCCGGATCTCCTTGTTGAGGATGTTGTCGAGGAGTTCCAGAGAATAATCGGCCGAACGCTCGGTCCCGGTCAGAAGGTTCTGGTAGGCCCGGACGACATCCTCGATCGGATAGACGAGGCTCAAGAGCTCGAAGATCCTCTTGAGGGCCAGCGCCATCCGTACGTCGGATCGGACGTCGGGGCAGGAGGATTCGGTCTTGGCCGAACAGAGGTCCAGGAAAAGCCGGCAAGACTGCCGGATCTGGTCCAGGACGAGCGGGAAGACCCGCTTCTCGCGGAAACGAATATCGGGATTTTTCAATTTCAAGCGGAAAAGAGCCTCGATGATCTCGGCCTCCAGGATCTCCGTCATCTTTTTATCGAGCTCTCCGAGCAGGATGTCGGCGGCCTTGGGCGTGCCGATTCTGGCCAGTATGTCGGGAAGGGTGCGCCGAAGTTCGAGGTTCCGGCGGCCGTCCTCCAAATGGGCTTTCAGGACGGGCAGGGCCTTCTCGCCGTGAGCGACCAGGGCGTCGGCGGCGACCTGGCGGATCTGGGGATTAGCCAGGTGGCCGATGACGACGGGCAGCAGCTCTTTCCTTTGGAGCCGGGCGGCGCTGCCGAGGGCGTAGTTCAGGACCTCGGCCGAGGGATCGGCCAGGAGGGCCTTCAAACCGCGGACGGCGGCCGGCGACGGTCCGCGCAGCCCCAGGAGCTTGGCCGCCTCCATGCGGGATATCTCATCGGCCCGTTTCGATCCGGACAAGGTTTGCTTGAGGTATTCGTCCATGACCTTACGGTAGGAATCGAGCTCGAGGATCTCCCGGATATTCCTCTGCCAATCCGCGTCCTCGAAGATGTCACCGACCTCCAGGCCGGACGCTTCGGCTCCGACATCGAGGACGGAATCCAGGGTCCTGAGGCGGTACTCCTCGGCCTGGGAGGCGATAAGCTTTTTGAGCTCCGGGGTCAGCTTCTCCTTCCCGACCAGGTCAAACAGGTTCATCAGGTATAGCGAGGAACTTTTTTCCCGACTTTGGATCGTGTCGAAGATGAGCCGGGTCATGTCCAGGTCGACCCGTTCGGCGACGAGCCTGTGCCCGTCTTCCCAGCGCCGTTCGAGGTCCTGCTTGACGACACGGATATACTCCAAGTGGATGAGCCTGACGAGGACGAACCAGACGGCGATCAGGGCCAGGCTCAGGAAGCTGACCTTGCGGACCGACCAGTGGAGGCCCGTGAAAGTGACCAGAAAGAGGAGCGCTCCGATGCCGTTCGCGAACTTGGTCACGAACATGTCGATAAAGAGCTTCGCCTTGTACTTGATGCCGGCCGGGACCGGAATGTAGAGCAGCTCCCGGACGGACTGGTTGAGTGTGTTGTCCATGCCCTTATCGGTCCCGCGGGCCGCGACGGCCCAAGCGATGAGGGCCCCGGCCGGAACGATGAAAATGGAGAAGGCGCCGGCCAGCAGAAGGACGGGTCCGATGACGAGGGCGGTCTTGATGCCGAAGCGCCTCAGGATCGGCCCGGACACGAACACCTGGAACAGGTAGGAGATGATGAGCAGGATGGCGAAGAAGGTGGCGATGAAGGCCGTCCTGGCGTCCTTGTCCTTGACGAAGGCTTGGAGGATCGTGTTGAACTGGAGCTCGATAAGGGTCCCGACGACGACCGCCAAGACCAGGACTCCGGCCAGGAGGGACAAGTAGCGGCTGCTGCGGAGGAGCCGGAATCCCTCCAGGGCACGGGTGGAGACCGGCGGCCGCTTATCCGGGATCTGATCGCGCGCCCCGCCCCCGGCCGGGGCTTTCGCCCGCTGGCGATGGAGGGCTTCGATGACGACGAAGGTTCCGGCCAAGACGGCCGGACAGACAAGGAGAAGGTTTTCGGTGCCGATGAGCCGAGCCAGCCACCCGGCTAAAAGCGACCCGCAGATCCCGCCCAGCAGGCCTCCGCTGACCAGAAACCCGATGAGCCGCTTGGCTTGGTGGGGATGGAAGACGTCGTGGAAGCCGATCCAGAACTGGGTCACGGTCGTCGCGATGAAAACGTCCGACCAAAACCAGTAGATCAAGCTCAGACCCGGCCAATGGGACTTGAGCAGGAACCAAAACAGGACGAGGTTGGACATGAAGAACAGGATGGTTCCGGCCTGGTAGCGCCGGCGCGGAAGCCGCTCGAGGAGGCGGGCGTTGAGCGTAGCCACGAACCCGATCAACACGGCCGACAGGAGATAGGCGTAAGGAAGGTCCCCGGCCTTGAACGAGCGAAGGAGAAGGGAGAGCTTGACGGGCTTGATGATGTAGGCCGGAAACGTGATCAGGAAGAAGTACAGGAAAAACAGGACCGCGAACGGACGTTCGGCGGGCCGGATGTCGGCGACCCGGATCAGGAGGCGGTCGAAACGCGAGGCTTTCAAAGGGGGATCGGGCCCTTCCCTTCACCCCGAGGGCTCAGGCCTTGGGGAAGCTCTGGAGAGCGGACTCCTCGGTATCGAAAATCTCCAGGACGCGCGTCAGCATCGTGACGTCGAAGATGAGAAACAGCTTCTTGGAAATCCGGGCCATCTTGAATTTTCCGCCCAGGTTCTGGGTCGAGATGAAGCTGGCCAGGATCTCGCCCACGCCAAAGCTGTCGATGAAGCGGACCTTCTCCAGGTTGAGGAGGATGTTGCGGCAGCCCGTCTCGAGATGGTCCTTGACGACCTGATGGAGAGTCACGTCCGTGATGTCGGATCGCTGGATCTCGCCCTCGATGTCGATGATCACGACATCGCCCTGTGTCCGTTTTCTGATCAGCATAAGGAACTCGCCCTTCTTAAGAATTTCTACCAGAAGAGCGCCGGGATGTCAATCAAACCAGATAGTGAAGGACGTTACCCTGGGCGTCTTTGGCCGTCATCCAGGCCGTGACCGGGACATTCTTGGCGTCTGTGAAAGAGCCGGTCAGGATCATGATCAGGTCGACCAGCACCCCGATGCCGAAGACCCCCAAGGTCAAGAGCCAGATGACTCCCGTTCCGATTTTCCCGACGTAGAAGCGGTGTCCGCCGAAAACGCCCAGCACCCAGCAGAACAGGAAAGTCACGAGTTTCGATTTTTCCGACACGGCAACCTCCTTGGATTCAGATCTTGATGAAGATTTTCTTGACGTAGAACGGAAGGGCGACGGCCAGCCAGAACAGGACGAAGACGATCGCGAAGGCCAGCGAACCGTTGAGCGGACCCGCCGCCGGAACGAAGACATGGCCGTAGATCCAGGCCTTCAACGACGTGCCGCCGACCGCGACCGTTTGGATGATCTTGGTCATCAGGGACGAACCGGCATAGATGACGATGGCATTCGTCCCTAAGACGAGGAACGGAACGGCCCAGACTTTGAACCGGATTCCGTCGATGACGAGATAGCAAGCGCCGAACAGGAGCATGGCCGCCCCGGCCGTGAACAGGACGAAGCTCGGCGTCCAGAGCTGCTTGTTGATCGGGATCAGGGGATGGAGGAAGATCCCGGCCGCGGCCAGGAACGTCCCCGCGACCCACAGCCCGGCCCATTTGGTCATCAGGGACAAGCGCGACTTCAACCACTCTCCCGTCAGGACGCCCAGCAGGGTCGAGGCGACGGCCGGCAGCGTGCTGAGCACTCCTTCCGGGTCGAAGCCCGGAAGGTAGAGATGGCCCCCCATCAGGGTCCGGTCGATGAAGCCGCACACGTTTCCGGCCTGGCTCAGGTCGCCCGCCCCGAAGCCCGGGACGGGGATGAGCTTCATGGCCAGCCAATAGACGGCCATGAGCAGGAAAGCGGCCAGCGCCCTCCCCTTCCAGCCGCCCCTGAGATAGAGAAGGGAGGCGACGAGATAACAGATTGCGATTCTCTGGAGGACTCCCGGAATCCTGAGCGCGGGCAGGTTGAACTTGGGCACGAAATTGAGGAGGAGCCCCAGCCCGAAGATGATGAACGTCCGGGAAAAGATCTTGCCGTAGAGGCCGGCGGCCGGGATGCCCTCGTCCTTGCGCCGGCCCAGGGCCAGGGGGATGGCGACGCCGACGATGAACAGGAAAAAGGGAAAGATCAGGTCGGTCGGCGTCCAGCCGTGCCAGGCGGCATGTTTCAGCGGCCAGTAGACGTGGTCCCAGCTCCCGGGATTGTTGACGAGGATCATGAACGCGATCGTCAGCCCGCGAAACGCGTCGAGGGATAGAAGCCTAGCGCTCCTGGCCTTCATCCGAAACCTCCTCGGCTATCGCAGGAAGGCCCGTTTATAACGGGCCGTCAGGACCTTCTCGGCCGGCTTGCCGTGAGGGGTATATCCGGTGTCACCGGTCCCGCCCTCGTCCGGGTCGGGCGACCACTGCCACCAATACATGCCCCGGAGCCAATCCTCTCCCTGGACCGCCCCGAAAGCCGCCTCATAGGCGTTGGCCTGGACCTCCAGATCGACCGGCCCCGTACGCTGCCAATCCCAGGGATTCTGGGCGCCGCCCTGGACGCTCCGGTAGCCGATCTCGGTCAGGATCAGGGGCTTCCGCCATCGGCGCGCGAGCGCGCGCAGCTCCGCGATGTAGCGGGACCAGCCCGAGCTGAAGTCTTCGACGGTCGGATGGAGCTTGTCGGTCAGCGTCGGGTAGGCGTCCATGCCAATGAAGTCCAGGGCGTTCCACCACTGGACGGCATCCGGATCTTGCTCGATCTGATCGTCGGCGTAGGTCAATCGGCCTTTGTAAACGGTCCGAACGGCGCCGATCGTCCGGCGCCAATCCTCGACGCGGCCGACGGTCGAATCGAGCTCGCAGCCGGCGCAGAACATTTCCACGCCCAAGCTCTCGGCCATGAGGGCATAATGGACTAGGAAAGCCCGGTAGGACAAGAACCAGAGATCCCACTCCGCTTCCGTGAATCCCAGGCCGATCTCCCCCCTCCAGCGGGTGGGGTCGAGGAGAAGGTCGACGTGGGGCTTCAGAAAAACCTTCAGGCCGAGGCTTTTGGCGTAGCGGATGATCCCGGTCAGGGAAGAGTCCGTAGGCGTCTCTTTCCCCGTCCGGGTTATAAAGGTGGACTTGATCGTGTCTTGATAGCCCGTGACGAGGACCTGGATCCAGCGAGCGTTCGTCGCCGCTAGGTCCTTCACGGCCCGGCGCGCTCCCTCGCCCTCGTAGGCTCCGCTCGAATAGCCGGTGTAGGCGATCCCTTTCTGGAAGGCAGGGAGCGGGCCCTTGGGCGCCGCCGCGGGCGCGCTCGCCGTGGCGCAGGCGGCGCAAAACGCCGCGGCCGCCAGCGCGACCCGCGCAAAGTTCATTCAAACCCTCCTCGCAACATATGGTGCCGGAGGAGGGAATCGAACCCACACCCGAGTCGCCCCGGACTGGATTTTGAGTCCAGCGCGTCTGCCATTTCCGCCACTCCGGCACCCGGTCAAAGCTCTAAAAATATATGCGATTTTATCATTTCGCGCAACTTGAGAATATCCTGTCCCGACCTCTCATCCCGTCGTTCTTGACATATCCAGAACAGGGATTTATCTTTGTCCCAAGTAGCAAGATGGAAAATCGATCTGAATTACGGATTGCGGGTAGACGCGGTTGAAAAGGGAATCCTAATAAGGAGGGTTAGCTATGAAGAACTTAGCATTGGCCGGCGTTCTATCAATGTTGTCGGCTGTGGGCGCGGTGGGTATCATGGCCCCAACAAGGGCGACGGACAATTCGCTGCCCGTGGGCACCATCATCGCTTGGGGCGGGGAGACAAGCTCCATCCCGACGAGCTGGATGTTGTGCAACGGCAGAGCGCTAAACAAAACAGTCTATAAAGACCTTTTCGCTGCCATCGGAACCTCGTGGGGAAGTTCCGGCGATAAATTCAACCTGCCTGACCTAAGGGGGAGGTTCCTTCGGGGTGATGATGGCGGGACGGGCCGCGACCCCGATGTGAAAAAGCGGAAGCCTTCCAATCCCGGCGGCAGCGCGACAGGCGTCGGCTCGGTGCAAGAGGATTCCATTCAAGAGCATTCGCACTATCAGAATCGACATAACCATAATTATCAACATTATGATGGCTACGCTAAAGCAGATTTAGGTAATGATTATTTGTTCGCCTGGGCTACTGAAGGCGCTCGAACCACGACATGGGCCCAACCGGAATTATTCGGCGCAATAAAATACAAAACCAGCTCAGAAATCAAGGCGGGAGAAGAATCCCGCCCCAAGAACGCGGCCGTGAATTTCATCATCAAGGTGAGATGAACGAAGGACAACCCCACTTTATTCATCTGCGTCGCCCCAAGGGGGAACGATTGCTCAAGGTGACGCTAATCCCCGTTCCCAAGAAGGAGGGCAATTTCGGTAAACGGATAAGCATTACCAAAAACGGTCCGAATGAGGTATTTGTCTTTTGTTGATTTCGATCATCAGCTGAGTATATAACATATTTATATCGGGGTTGGTTTTAGCAAAACGGAGAAATAGTTCTGTGCCGTTTTTGAAAGCTATGGCTCTTCGCAAGCTGCCGCCTTCGGACATCCCGGCTTGCGGAAAATGGGTCCAATTTCAAAAATATCTCTATATATAAGGAGGGAAAGCGATGAAAAATTTCGTGTTGGCGGGGATTCTTTCAATGTTGTCGGCTGTGGGCGCCGTAGGCATTATGGCACCGGCGAGGGCGACCGACGATGGAATGCCAGTGGGCACCATCATCGCCTGGGGCGGCGTATCAAGCTCCGTTCCAGCAAACTGGATGCTATGCAACGGGAAGGCTCTGAGCAAATCGGTCTATAAAGAACTCTTCACGGCCATCGGAACGTCATGGGGAAGCGCAGACGATAAGTTCAACCTGCCGGACCTCAGAGGAAGATTCCTCCGGGGCGAGGATGCCGGAACGCACCGGGATCCCGATGCAAAGAATCGCAAGCCCTGCAATCCGGGCGGCAGCGCGACGGGCGTCGGATCGGTCCAAGATGACATGATGCAAAACCATACGCATGATCAGGCCCCGCATAGCCATAATTTCGAGGACCATAATTACAGCGCGAATGCCCAGGCGGGGCTAGATTGGCAGTTCATGCGACCTAACCCGTCCACTGAAAGGAGTGGCCTCCCGAGTACTGCGTACATCATGGGCGCGAAAACGTATAAAACAAAGTCTCAGGTCAAAACCGGAGAGGAAACCCGTCCCAAGAACGCGAGCGTGAATTTCATCATCAAGGTGAAATAGAATCCCCCCTTTTAATTTCGTCCCGCTTGCGCTCAGAATCGCCCGGATTTTCCGGCCCGGGCCTTGAATAAATAAATTTTCGCCATCGCCCCGCATCAACGACGAAGGAATTTTTATTCCAGCGCGTCTGCCAGTTCCGCCACTCCGGCACCCGGTCGAAGCTCTAAAAATATATGCGATTTTATTGTTTCGTGCAACTTGAGAATATCCTGTCCCGGCCTCTCTTCCCGCCGTCCTTGACACCTACCAAGCCGGTCCTTATGCTTGTCTTAGTTCGCAGGATGCGAAAACGACCTGGATTGCGGGCGGATGCGGTTGAAAAGGGAATCCTTATCCGGCTTATCCTGTTTTTATAAGGAGGGATAGCTATGAAGAACATAGTATTGGCCGGCGTTCTATCAACGTTGTCGGCTGTGGGCGCGGTGGGTATCATGGCCCCAACAAGGGCGACGGACAATTCGCTGCCCGTGGGCACCATCATCGCCTGGGGCGGTCCATCGAGCTCCGTGCCAGCCAACTGGATGCTATGCAACGGCAAAGCTCTGAACAAATCGGTCTATAAAGAACTCTTCACGGCTATCGGGACATCTTGGGGAAGCGCGGGCGATAAGTTCAACCTGCCCGACCTGAGGGGGCGATTCCTCCGGGGCGACGATGCTGGAACGGGCCGTGACCCCGACGCGAATAAAAGGGTTCCGTCCAATCCGGGCGGCAATACGACCGGTGTCGGCTCCGTTCAAGCGGATTCGCTGCAAAACCATTCACATGACCAAACTCCCCATACCCATGATTACCTTTTCGAGTACAATATCTTTCAAATTGCCGATACTGGAAGTGGGACTTGGATCAAAGGGACGAATACGAAACATCTAACCTCGACTTCTTCGAACGCGAATATCCTCGGCGCAAATAGATACAATACAAAATCAGCGGTCAGCGCCGGAGAGGAAACCCGTCCCAAGAACACCGCAGTCAATTTCATCATCAAGGTAAAATAGCTCCAGGCTTGCCCGTCCCGCTCGTGATCGGAAGCGCCCGATCCGCATAGGTCCGGGCTTTCCTCGGCCTCATCGGACTCCCTACGGGCGGCCGCCAACCTATCATCCCTTCGTCCTTGACATCTCCTAAGATGGCACATATTCTTGTCCCAGATTGTGGATTGTGGAGGGCTCAATGAAAAAGTTGCTATTGGTAGGGGTTCTATCTTCGTTATTAATTATGGGCATCGCAGTAATCATGGCGCCAGCGCGCGCTGCCGGTGACTCGCTTCCGGTGGGCACTGTCATCGCCTGGTGCGGAACATCGAGTTCCGTTCCGGCTGGCTGGATGCTGTGCAACGGGAAGGCTCTGAGCAAATCGGTCTATAAAGAACTCTTCACGGCCATCGGAACGTCATGGGGAAGCGCAGGCGATAAGTTCAACCTGCCCGACCTGAGGGGAAGGTTCCTCCGGGGGGACGATGCCGGAACGGGCCGTGACCCTGATGTGAAGAAGCGAATGCCCTCCAATCCTGGCGGCAGCGCCACGGGAGTCGGTTCGGTCGAGGAGGATTCGCTGCAAAACCATGCGCATGAGCAAACTCCCCATCAGCATATGTATGGGAGATATACCTCCTCTTTTGGGGCGACTACATCAGCGTCAGGCTATTATGCGGTCAACATGAATTCGTGGACGAGCAGCTACACCAATACAGACTCGGCCTCTGCAAATATCATGGGCGCGATTAAGTACGGCACCAAATCGCGAGTCAACGCGGGAGAAGAAACGCGCCCGAAAAACGCCGCCGTGAATTTCATCATCAAGGTGAAATAGCTTCGGGCTTGCCCGTCCCG
Organism: Candidatus Aminicenantota bacterium; assembly: GCA_963702005.1. Classification (GTDB taxonomy): domain Bacteria; phylum Acidobacteriota; class Aminicenantia; order Aminicenantales; family JAFGBC01; genus JAFGBC01. The sequence continues at coordinate 2,581,379 of OY969696.1, read as the reverse complement.
CTCGTGATCGGAAGCGCCCGATCCGCATAGGTCCGGGCCTTCCCTGACCGCATCGGACTCCCCGCGGACGATCGCCGAGCAACCCGACCTCTCTTCCCCTATCCTTGACATATCCAGGACAGGGATTTATCTTTGTCCCAAGAAGCAGGATGAGCATTCGACCTGAAGTGTGGATTGCGGGCGGACGTGATTGAAATGGGAATCCTTATCCGGCTTATCCTGTTTTTGTAAGGAGGGCTAGCTATGAAGAACTTAGTATTGGCCGGCGTTCTATCAATGTTGTCGGCTGTGGGCGCCGTAGGAATCATGGCTCCGGCGAGGGCGGCCAGCGATTCGCTACCGGTGGGGACGATCATCGCCTGGGCTGGAGAAGCAAAATCGGTTCCCGCAGGCTGGATGCTGTGCGACGGCAAGGCGATGAACACGGCTGTTTATAAGGACCTCTATGCGGTTATCGGGAGACGCTGGGGGGGGAGCGGCTACACGTTCTACCTGCCGGATCTCCGAGGAAGATTCCTGCGGGGCGACGACGCCGGGAGCGGCCGGGACCCGGACGTCAAGAAGAGGGCGCCGTCCAAGCCCGGCGGAAGCGCGACGGGCGTCGGGTCCGTGCAAGAAGATTCGCTGCAGAATCATACGCACGACCAGACGGAGCATATTCACACCTTCGCTGGTTTGGCTGCGTATGTTGATATTGCTGATACAGGATCAGGAACGTCGGTCTGGCAAGGCACGAATGTATATAACACCACCTCGGCGAAGGCGAATATATTAGGCGCGATAAGATATAACACCAAATCGCGGCTCAACGCGGGAGAAGAAACCAGGCCCAAGAACGCCGCCGTGAATTTCATCATCAAGGTGAAATAATCGGACAGGAATTCATTATCATACTAATCCGATTGCACGAAAGCTTTACAGGCTGCCCCGTGGCTTGCCACGGGGTGGAATGTATGCCTTGCCGAGGGGGTGATCAGGGGGACCGGAAAGTCCCCCTTATCCACAAAGGCCCTTGCTCGGGAGTGTGGTAAAGTATATGGGTGACGCTGAAACGGACGAGTCATTCGGTCTACGACACGTCCTACCATCTGGTCTGGTGTCCGAAGTACCGGAAGAAGATATTCGAGCGGGTGGAAGTCCGGGAACGAGCGAAACAGATCATGGGAGAGATTTGCGAATCGTACGATATTGAAATCATCGAGATGGAAATTACCGAAGATCATATTCATTTGCTAGTATCATTTCCGCCATCGCGATCGATCGGGGAGGTCGTCAGGATCATAAAGAGCATGAGTGGGAGGGGGTTGTTTCGCGAGTTTGCGGGCTTGAAAAAGAAGCTATGGGGCGGGGAAGTGTGGGAGGACGGATATTTCGCAAGGACGGTCGGAGACCGGATGACGAGGGATGTGATCGCGAAGTACATCGTCAGTCACCGAGAACTGGAGCAAGGGCCTGCGCAGCTGGCCTTGAAGCTGCGCTCCTAATGCCCCGCGGCTTGCCGCGGGGATCTTTACTTTCAATAACGTCTTCCGTTTTCTTTCCTTCGTTAAAATGAAAATGCACAAGTAATTGTGCAGAAAGTATTGACGTCGACCGTCCCTGTTTGCCTTTTTAGGCCGTTTCTGATAAATATTCTTTCTAATCGGCCATGACATACGATAAGGATGTCCTCCTCTCCATCATCGACGGATTTCGCGGCCGCAAGATCGCCGTCTGGGGCGATTACATTCTGGACGAATATGTTTACGGAAGCACCCGCCGTATTTCTAGGGAAGCGCCCGTCCTTATCCTTTCCTTCCGGAAACGGGAGTATCTGCTCGGGGGAGCCGGAAACACCCTCCAGAACCTCAAGGCCCTGGGCGCGAACCCGATCCCGGTCGGAGTCCTCGGCGACGACGAAGCCGCCTCCCAGATTCTTGCGCTCCTTAAGAGCCAACACATCTCCGCCTCCTGCCTTTCCCGCGATAAAGCCTGTGCGACGCCGATCAAAACCCGAATCCTGGCCGGCGAGGACAACACCCGAAAACAACAAATCCTGAGGATCGACCGCGAAGCCTATGTCCCGGACGCCGCCGCTTTGAAGCGGAAGCTCGCAGCCTCGTTGCGCGGACTGGCCGGGAGCTGCGGCGCCCTCATCATCTCCGATTATAACTACCGGACGGTCCAGGAGGACGTGTTCAAGTCGGCCCTTTCCGCTTTTAAGCGGGCCGGCCGGGCCGTTCTTCTCGACTCCCGCTTCCGCCTCCTCCGTTTCCCCGGCGTCACGGCCGCGACTCCCAACGAGCCCGAGGTCGAAGCCGCCCTGAATCGTCCGGTCGGGGACGACCCGTCCTCGGTTCGGAACGCGGGCAGGCTCCTTCTCGACAGGCTCCGCTCCCCCGCCCTGCTCATTACGCGCGGGTCGAAAGGGATGGCTCTCTTCGAGAAAGGAAAGCCCGCCCTATTCATCCCCGTCCGGGGCACGACCGATATCGTGGACGTCACCGGCGCCGGCGACACGGTCATCAGCGTTTTCACCCTGTCCCTGGCCGCCGGGGCGAGCTTCCGGCATGCCGCCCTCCTCGCCAACGCCGCGGGCGGCCTCGTCGTCATGAAAAAAGGGACGGCGACCGTGTCCCCCGACGAACTCCGAGGCGCAATACGCTCTTGAAGCCGAAGAAACTTAAAACCCTGCAAGAGCTCAGCCGGATCGTTGATCGTTGCAAGAAAAAAGGCCTGCGTATCATCCTGGCCAACGGCTGTTTCGACCTCATCCATGCCGGGCACGTCCGTTATCTCGAGGACGCTCGGCGCCGGGGCGACATCCTCGTCGTCGCCCTCAACAGCGACGCCTCGGTCCGCCGTCTCAAAGGCCGGGGCCGGCCGATTCTCTCCGAGCTCGAACGCGCCGAGATCCTGAGCGCCTTGTCCGCCGTCGATTACATCACGATCTTTAATGAGCCCAATGTCGAAAGGGTCCTCCTCACCCTCAAGCCGGACGTCCACGCCAAGGGATCCGACTATACCCGGGCAACCGTCCCGGAGCGGGCGACGGTCAAGGCCTATGGCGGCAGGATCGCCATTGCGGGCGGCCCCAAGATCAGAAACGCGACGGACATCATCGGGCGGATCGCTTCCGGCGGGAAGGGCTGACGCATGGAGAGCTACCTCGTCATCCGCCTCAGCTCGCTGGGAGATATCATCCATACGTTGCCCGCCTTCGCCGCCTTGCGCCGCCACCGGCCCAAGGCCCGGGTCGCCTGGATCGTCGGGAAGAGCGGCCGGGCTATCCTCGACCTGGTCCCGGGGATCGACGAGGTCATCGTCCTGGGAAGCCCCGGCTGGCGGACCCGCGTCCGGCTTAAGGACCAGGTCGCGCTGGACTTCCAGGGCTTGTTGAAGTCGGCTTATATCTCCCGGCTCTCCCGCAGCCGAAGGCGGATCGGTTTCAGCCGAGTCAACCTCAAGGAGCCTCTGGCGGGCCTTTTTTACACGGAGCGGCTCGATCCCCTCTCCGAAGAGGATCACGTCATCCTCAAGAACCTGAGGCTGCTCAGAGCGATCGGGATCGACGACGACCGCATCGATTTCCCCCTGGTCTTTCCCCGCGCCCTCACGGCCAAAATCTCCTCCTTGATCGGGGGGCTGGGCCTCCGCGCCGGCCGTCCGTTTGTCCTTCTGAACACTGGGGCGGCCTGGGCGAGCAAGCGCTGGCGGCCGGAAAAATGGATCGGGGTTGCCGAACGGCTGAAAGCCCGGGGGCTGCCCGTGCTCCTGCTTTGGGGAAACGCGGACGAAAAGACGATCGCCGACGCGGTCGGCCGGGCGGCCGGTGTTCCGCTCGTTCCCTATCTGACTCTTCCCGAGGTCATGGCTTTGATCCGGACAGCCTCGCTTCTCATCAGCGGCGACACGTTCGCCCTCCAGGCCGCTTGCGCCCTGTCCGTGCCCGTGGTCGGGATCTTCGGACCGACCAACCCGGCCCGCAACGGCCCTTTCCGCCCCGAAGACCGAGTCGCCTTTCGACGCTTGGAGTGCAGCCTCTGCTACCGGAGGGAGTGTCGAAACCTCCGCTGTCTCGAAATTCTAACTTCGGAGGACGTGGCTTCGCTCGCCCTGGAAAGGCTCGGCCTCGATGCCTGAGCGCAGATTCGAACGGCTCATCTGTCGGTGCCGGGTCCGGGCGGGATTGGCGGCCTTGATCCTGACCCTCGTCTTCGCCGCGCCCAATACTCGTTCCCTCCTGGCCTTCGTCGTTATCGGCCTCAGCGGTCTTCTCATTCGCGCTTGGGCTTCGGGATATCTTAAAAAGGACAAGGAGCTGGCGACTTCGGGTCCTTACGGATTGACCCGGAATCCGCTCTACCTGGGGAACTTCCTCCTCGGAATCGGGCTTGCGATTGGAGCCTGGTCCTGGCCGGCCCTGGCCGTCTTCGCGGCTTATTTTCTCGTTTTCTACAGCGTGACGATCGCTAAGGAAAGGCGTCGTATGAAGGAGCTTTTCCCCGACGGCTACGCCGACTATCGCCGCCGAGTCCCCTTATTTTTCCCGGCCCTACGGCGCCCCGGCCCTTCCCAGGTCGCGTTCAGCTGGGGCCTGTACCTCAGGAACAAAGAATATAGGGCCTTAGCCGGGACGGCCGCCGTCGGCCTCCTCCTCCTAGCCAAGATGGTTCTTCTAGGTTGAAGCCCCTGAGCCGTGTCTGCTATGATGGGCCCGTGCCCACCGAACGCCGAGTCCAGCGGGTCAGCGGCGTCCTCGACCGCCGCCAGCCGGACCTCCGCGTCGTCCTGGAGGGCGTCGCCATCGCCCACAACGCAAGCGCCGTTATTCGGACCTGCGACGCCGCGGGCGTCCTGACCTTGGACATCATCTCCCCCAACCCGGACATCCTCGTCTTCAACAAGGCCATCTCGACCCGGGCCGACAAATGGATTCTTTTCAACGTTCATGCCTCGGCGACCGAGTGCCTGACGAAGCTTAAGGCCGAGGGCTGTTTGATCGCCGCGACCGACTTGAGCGAGAATGCCGTTCCCTACCGGGAGGTCGATTATACGCAGCCGATCGCCCTCGTCTTCGGGAGCGAAGGGGAGGGCGTCTCAGCCGAGGCCCTTGCCCTGGCCGACCTCAAAATCCGGATCCCGATGGTCGGCATGGTCCAGAGCCTCAACCTGTCCGTTTCGGCCGGAATCATCCTCTACGAAGCGTTCCACCAGCGCTGGTCGAAGGGTCTCTACGGCCGGAGACGGCTCTCCCCGGTCCAGTACACCGAGCTCCTCAAAGATTGGCTGGGATCCGAATAACAAACTCGGTCCCGCGGCCCGGCTCGGCCCTCATCTCGATCGTCCCTTCGAGCTGGTCGATCAGCCCCATGACGATCTGCATCCCCAGGGTGTGCGTCTTTCTGATATCGATCGTCCCGGGCAGGCCCCGGCCCGTATCTCTGACGACGATCCGGAGCCAGTCGGCGCGCTCCCGCGCGGCGGCGATGCGGATCTCCCCCTTCTGGCCGGGGTCGAAAGCGTGGCGGATCGCGTTGGTGACCAGCTCGTTGATCAGCAGCCCGCAGGGGTTGGCCTGGGTGATGTCCAGGAAGACGCCCTCGGCCTCGATGCGGATCTTGATGTTCTCTCCCCCTTCGGCGTAGAGGGCCAGCAGGTGGGTCGTCAGACTTTTCAGGTAGTCGTTGAGATCGATCCTGGATAGGTCCTCGGATTTATAGAGTTTTTCGTGGGTGAGGGCCATCGCCCGAACTCTGTTCAGGCTCCCCCTTAAAATATCCTTGGCCTCGGGATGAAGGACGCGATCATATTGGAGGCGGAGCAGGCTCGAGATGATTTGGAGGTTGTTCTTGACCCGGTGGTTGATCTCCTGGAGCATGATGTCCTTTTCCTTCAACTTGGCCTTGACCTCGGCTTCGATCTGCTTGAGCGCCGTAACATCGGTCAGCGTCCCCTCGTAGTAGGCGACCCGGCCCCGCCCGTCCTTGATGGTGTAAGCGTTTTGAATGACGTTGATGAGGCGGCCGTCCTTGCGCTTCAGGAGCAGCTCGTAGCCGTGAAGCTCCCCTTCCGTTTCGAGCTTCTTTTTCATGACCTCGCGGTCCCGGGGATTCGCGTATAAGCTGGCGACGTTGAGGGCCAACAGCTCTTCCTCGGATTTATAGCCCAGCATCGTGATCAGGGCGGGATTCGTCGTCAGGAAGGTGCCGTCGGGTTTGGTTTGATAGACGCCGTCGAAGACATGTTCGAAAAGCCCCCGGAACTTCATCTCCGAGTCCCGCAACTCATGTTCCACACGCTTCCGCTCGGTGATGTCCGTAATGACTCCGTGAAGGCCCACGGCCCGATCCCCCTCGATAATGGGACGGCTGGAGACCTGGGCATGGACGATCCGTCCGCCTTTGCCCAGCACCCTGAAATCAAAGGATTTGAGATGTCCGGCCAGGCTGAGCCGGAAGCTCTCGCTCAATCCGGGCAGGTCCTCGGGATGGACGAACTGCCCGAAATGCCGGCCGATGATCTGTTTGGGTTTGTAGCCGGTTGCGCTCTCGACCTGTTGGCTGATGTAGGTGATGCGCCCTTCGACGTCGACGCTGAAGATGATCTCGCTGACGTTCTCGACGAGCGTTCGGTATTTCTCCTCCGACTCAAGGAGCGCCTCTTCGGCCTTCTTGAGATCGGTGATGTCTTCGAGCGTTTCAATTGCTCCGATTAGGACTCCCACCGAATCCCGGATGGCGGCGGCCGTGAAATGGAGCCATCGGCCCTCGCGGCCCAGGTCGGGGAAGAAGTCGGTGGCGACATAACCTTCCTTGATCAGGCCGGACTTGCTGCCCTTCTTCCCGTACCAGCGGCGGATCGCCTTGTGATCTCCGTCGACGAGGAGGTCGGCCAGGCAGGGGCGTTTCGACCTGTAAAAGGCCTTCCAATGTTGATGGGTTCCGATGACCTCGGCCGGGGCCATTTGGCTCAGCACGGCCAAAGCACGGTTCCAATACCGGACGCGATGCTCGCGGTCGATGATAAAACAGGGAATCGGAGAGCTCATCAGGATGCTTTGGACCTGTTTCTCGCCGTCGGGAAGAATGGCCCGGCGCGCCGGCCGGACACGAACCCGAGCCTTCCCCTTCTTCGGGATGCCCCTGATCGCTCTCCGCTCTGACATGCGCAACTCTCGCCCTAGAATGCCGAACTCAGCCCCACGCAAAAAAAGGCCTGGACTCGGAGATAATTTCTTGAACCCGTCTTCCCAAGAGGGTCCCTCGCGATCTTCTCTTCTCCTTGTCAAACCCTCGACTCCCCGGCATGAATGCCGGAGCTTGATCAGGTTTAACCCTGAGCCACGCTTCTCGTCTCCGCCCTGAAGGGCGGGGCTTCGCGTCGGCGAACGGGTGATTTCATTTTAGGTGTGGGACCGAATAGAAGTCAAGACGGGTTTCGTCAGGGAGAAAAAGTGAGGGGAGGCGGGAGATCGCTCTCCCCACCTCCCCCGAGAGATGGACATAGGAGCAGGTCCTGTACTGCTCGGCGGCTTCCGCCGGGCGGTGCAGGGCTGCCCGCGTTAAATCCAGAAAACGCTGCGCGTTCCCGAGGCCAGGGTCGTCCACCCCGAAATAACCGGAGTTTCGGGCGGGGTCGCCCGCGCGGTCTCCTCGGGCCGAGAACTCCAGGAATAAGAGCTCAACAAGTCGCCGGACATTTCGGGCGTGCTCTCGAAGAAGCCCGTCCTCTCCTCCTCGCCGACGGCGATGTCGAGGCTGAGGGCTTTCTTGTCGCGGAGGAATTCGACCTTAACCTTGTCGCCTTTCGTCTTAGCCTGGATGACTTCGCTGAGCTTGGCGACCGTTTCGACGCGGACGCCGTCGACCTTGAAGACGACGTCCCCGACCTTGAGGCCGGCTTCTCGAGCCGGGCTCTTCTCGGCGAACTTGGTGACGAGCAGACCCGTTCCCTCCTTGAGCCCGAAGTGCTCGGAAAGCTCGGGCGTGAGCTCATCGAGGTAGACGCCGATGTATTTCCGATTGGCCATGGCGAAAACGCGGCCCAGGTCGGGAAAACTCTTAGCGCGCTGGGTGAACAGAAGCTTGGATTCGGCGTCGGGAGCAAAGAGCCTGGGGAAGGTCAACTCGAGCTCGCGGCGCGCCTCGGACTCGGGGTATTCGCCCAGTTTGACCCGCGCCTCGACCGTCTTCCCGTCTCTCTCGACTTTCACGGCGACGTCCTGGCCGGGCTTCCGCTTGCGGATCTCGGAGGCGAGGGACGGGCTGTTTTTGACCTCTTTCCCGTCCATGGAGAGCACGATGTCGCCCTTCTGCAGCTTGGACAGTTCCGCCGGGCTGTCTTTCTCGACGGAAACGATCTCGGTCCGTCCGTCCTCGTTCTCGGCGATCGAGACGCCCATCCAGCCCCGCTCGACCTTTCCTTTAGTCCGGATCTCGTCCGTAATGAACTTGACGATATCGGAGGGAATGGCCATGGCCATGCCGGAGGCGGGGGCTTCGCCCTGACTCCAGGCGTAGCCGGACCCGACGACCTCTTTCTCCTGAAACTGAAAGACCAGGGGCAGGGTATCCGCGTAGCTCCCCCTAAGCAGCCCGACCATTTGGCCTTGGGCGTTGACGACCGGGCTGCCGGAACTCCCCGGTACGACCCAGACATTGAGCCGGAGTCTATCGGCCGAGACCGAACTGACGATGCCCTGAGTCACCGAAGGCGTGTTCTCGGGCGAGAACGAGACGACCCCGATCCAAGAGCCGGGACCGAGCTTGGCCGGATCGGCCAGGGCGAGGGGCGCCAGCCCCTTGTCCTTGGCCCGCACGACGGCCAGCCGGGTTTCGGGGTCCATGCCCAGGAACTCGGCTTCCATCTCCTTCCCGTCGGCGGTCATGATCGTGACCGTTTCGTCGCGGGGCGAGAGGAGGGCCGTCGTCGCGATCGAGCCGTCCTTGTCGATGACGACGCCGGTCGCGATCTTGCGGATCCCCTTCTTGCTTTTGAGGCCGACCTCGATCTTGACGACCGAAGGCATGACGGTCCGGGTCACGTCCTCGATCCGGACCTCGTCGGAGGCCGACCCGGCCGCCGTCGTACGGGGGGCCGCAACCACCTGTCCGACGAGGAACGGCACGACGCCCATAAGGGCCATGAATTTGATTGTGGTCTTGGACATGCTGGAATCCTCCTTAATATGTGATGTCCGCTGTGGTGATATCCGAGACCTGCTCCAATATATAAATCGTCTCGCTATCCCGGGACACATCTCGGACCTCCCGGGAATAGTCGACGGGTTCGTTGATGGGGATAAAGTGTCCTTTCTTCCCTTCCGCCGAGACGACAGGGCCGGTCCCGGGCAGGATGAAGAGGCGGGTGACGACGAAGCCGACCAGGAGAAAGGCGGACGCCCCAGCCAGCGAGAGTCGGACGGCCTTGATGCGCCGAAGCCTGTGCTCCTTCCTCTCCGCAAGCCGGGCTAAGACCCGGCCCTCGAACCCGAGAGGGGCTCGAACGCGGGGCAGCTGGCCGAGAAGCTTAAGCTCGTCCATGGGACTCTCCTTTGAGCGTTGCGCCGTCGACCCGGACATGAAGGGCCTTCTCCAGTTCCCGTTTCAAGTAGCCGCGGCCACGGCTGATTCGGGCTTTGACCGTGCCCACCGGCTTTTTGATGATCCGGGCGATCTCCTCCTGGGAAAACCCCTCGATGTCCTTGAGGACGACGGGAATGCGGTAGCGGGGGTGGAGGCCGTCCAGAGCCTTGTGTAGGTTCTTGATGAGGCCCGAATCCGGCCGGTCCTCGCTGTAAGCACCCGATTCGAAGTGGGATGTGACCTCATCCAGGGACACGGTGCTATGCCGGTTGGACCGCTTGAGCTCGGTTTTGGCCAGGTTCGAGGCGATGGTGTAGATCCAGGATGAGAAGGGCGCAACCGGCTTGTATTTATCGGCTTTGAAATAGACCCTGATGAACGTTTCCTGGGACAGGTCGACGGCCTTCTGGTAATCGCGCGTAAATTGAAAGAGGTAATTCACAATCCTGTCTTTATAGAGACGGACGATCTCGGCAAAGGCATCTTCGTCGCCGGCCTGGACCTTGCGGACCAGATCTTGTTCGTCCATGCTCATTGTCTAAAACCCTGCCTGGGAGCGGACCGTTGCATCCCAGTCCAAAATACCAGAAAATGGAGGGGAAATGAACGCTCCATCGATACTTTTCCGGGAAGCCCGGCTGGGATCTCTGACACTCCCCAATCGCTTCGTCAGGTCGGCGACTCATGATTTTCTGGCCGAGGAGGACGGCCGCGTCACGGACCGCCAGATCGAGCTGTTCCGGGAGCTCGGCCGGGGCGAGGTCGGCCTTATCATCACCGGCCATGCCTTCGTCCAAGCGGCCGGGAAAGCCGCCCCTCGCCAGCTCGGCGTCCATCAGGATGGGATGGTTCAGGGGCTGCGCCGGATCCCCGAGGCCGTCCATGCCTTCCCTTCCAAGGTGTTTCTCCAAATCGCCCATGCCGGACGCCAGACCAAGGAGAGGATTTGCGGCTGCATCCCGGTCGCGCCCTCGGCCGTCTACGATCCTGTCTCCAAGATCATGCCCAGGGCTCTTTCAGCTGCCGAGATCCCGGCTCTCATCGCCGATTTCGTCGCCGCTGCCCGGCGGGCCAGGGAGGCCGGTTTCGACGGCGTCCAGCTCCATGCCGCTCACGGCTATCTCCTGAGCTCCTTCCTATCGCCCCACACAAACCGGCGACCGGACGAATGGGGCGGCAGCTTGGATAATAGGAGCCGAGTTCTGGTCGAGATTATGCGCGGCATCAGGCGGATCGCCGGCCGGGATTTTCCCATTATCATCAAGCTGAACTCGACGGATTTCCTGGACGGCGGATTGATGGTCGAGGACAGCGTCCGCGTCGCCCGGACGCTCGAAGCGGAAGGACTGGACGGCATCGAGGTCAGCGGCGGCATGGCCGAAGCGGGAAAGGGATCCATGTGGGAGGGGCTGAGGTCCGAGGAGGAGGAAGGCTATTTTGTGGACAGCGCGGCCAAGGTCAAGGCGGCCGTCCGGATCCCCGTCTTCGGGCTGGGCGGCTGGCGGACCTTGCGGGCCATGGGAAAAGCCGTCTTGGACGGCGGGGCGGATTTCATCTCTTTGAGCCGTCCCCTCATCAAGGATCCGCAGCTCGTCCATAAATTTCGGACCGGCGAGATCGGCCGCTCCGACTGCGTCTCCTGTAATAAGTGCCTCAACCCGAGGGGCATCCGCTGCGGCCACAAGCCCTGATCCGCCGCGAAGGAGGTTTCTGATGAAGAGAATTTCGACTCTGATGACGGCCGGAATCGTCGTCGCCGTTTTCATGGCAATATCCGCGGAGCCTCAGGAGCCGGCCTCCAAGACGGGCTCCAGCGCGCCTGCTATTTTCAACGTCCGGCACTATGGGGCCTCCGGCATCAAATCCGACGACGCCCGGCCGTCCCTCCAGAAAGCGGTCGATGCCTGCGCGGCCGCTGGCGGCGGCATAGTCTATGTCCCGCCGGGCGAATACTCGACCGGGACGGTCCACCTTAGAAGTCATGTCCGCTTCCTCATCGAGGCCGGCGCAACAATCTACTCCATGAAGAACAATAAGGCCGCCTTCGACAAGGACGCCTTGTTCTACGGAGAAGACCTGGAGGGCATCACGCTCGAGGGCCGCGGTATCGTCGACGGGCAAGGAGAGTATGAATGGCGTCCCAAGGGCGATTTCCATGACGACTTCATCTACCCCAACCAGCTCATGCAGGAGCGGGCCGGGAAGCCCCTCCTGCGCTCCTTCCCCAAATCGAACCAGTTCGGAAAGCTCGTGCTCCTCCTCCGCTGCAAGGACGTCCGGATCACGGGCTTGTCGTTCGTCGATTCTCCGTCCTGGACCATCCATCCCTACGGCTGCGAGCGGATGATCATCGACGGCGTCTATATTAAATCAAGTCAGAGAGACGGCGTCTGGGCCGACGGGATCGACCCCGACGGCTGCAGGGATCTCCGCATTGCAAACTCGACGATTGAGACGGGCGACGACGCCCTCGTCTTCTACTCCATGAACTGGTTCGGCCCGGCCCTGCCCTGTGAGAACATCACGGTCACCAACTGCCGGCTGAGTTCATCCTCGAGCGCCCTTAAGTTCTGCGACGGGAACATGAACGCCATACGCCGGGTCACCGTCGACAACTGCGTCATCACCAATTCAAATCGCGGGATCGCCGTCATGGACTTCGACGGCGGCGAGGTCAGCGACATCATCCTCTCCAACTTGACCATCGAATGCAATCGCTTCGACTGGTTCTGGTGGGGGGACGGCGATCCGCTCCATTTCAACGTCAAAAAACGGAGCGAGGTCCATAAAAACTGGAAAAAGGAGGACGACCGGCCGGCCGGCTCGGTCCGTAATCTGACGATCCGGAACGTCATCGCCCATGGAAAGGGATCGAGCGTCTGCAACGGCCATCCCGAGAACTGGCTCGAGGGCGTGACTCTCGACAACGTTAAGCTTTTCGTGGCCCACGACCCCGGGGCGGTCTACGACAAGGCCGTCCACGCTCTCTCCTTCCGGTGGGCCCGCAACCTCAGGCTCAAGGACGTCGAGATAGTTTGGGAGAAGCCTGCCTACGCCCAATGGCGGAGCGCCCTTGCTCTCGAGGACATCCAGGACCTGGACCTCGACGGTTTCAAGGGCGGGCCCGGCGCGGCCGATCCTGCAGCCGCTCCGGCCGTCGTCCTGGACAACGTTGAAAAGGCCCTGGTCCGGAACTGCCGTTCCGTTCCCGGGACCGGCATTTTCCTGCTCGTCCGGGGCGAGCGCAGCCGTGACATCGGACTCGCCGGAAATGACTTTCGAGAGGCTAAGGTTCCCTTCGAACTGGGGCCGGGAGCGGCCAAGACCGCCGTTCGAAACCTCAAGGAGCGTCCCTGACCGGCAGATATGACTAAGCGGCCCCTAATCCAGGTCCTTATCGCTGCCGTCCTGTTCGGCTTAAGCCCGCCCTTCGCAAAGATCCTTCTCAGAGAGACCCATCCCCTGGTCCTCTCGGCCGTCCTCTATCTGGGCGCGTTCGCGGGCTTAACCGTCTTCGCCGGGGCTCAGAAGGTCCTTGATCCCGGACGCAAAAAACCCGTGATCGCCTTTGGAATTCGGGATCGCTGGTGGCTGGCGGGAGCCATCCTGGCGGGCGGCATCCTCGGGCCCATTCTCCTCATGTACGGACTGACCCGGACCTTGGGATTCTCGGCGTCCCTGCTCCTCAACTTGGAAGGGCTGTTCACGGCCCTGATTGCTGTCGTCCTATTCAAGGAGCCGGCCGCCCCGCGCCTATGGGCTGCGTTAGGCTTTATGACGGCTGCGGCCGTTATCCTATCTTGGGACTCGGAAGGAAGAATCCTCAGCCCGTCCGGCCCGATCCTTGTCCTGGCGTCCATGTTCTGCTGGGCCCTGGACAATAACCTGACCAGGCACATATCGGACAAGGACCCCGTCCTTGTCGCCAGAATCAAAGGGCTCTGCGCCGGATCGATCACCCTCATGGTCGCCCTGGCTCTGGGAATCAGGCCCGCCTTGGATGTCCGGTTGGCTTCGGGCCTCGTTCTCGGTTTCGTTAGCTATGGGCTGAGTCTCGTCTTCTTCATCAAGGCCCTGGAGGGCTGGGGCGCGGCCCGAACAGGAGCGTTCTTCGGTTTGGCGCCCTTCATCGCCGCGGGCCTCTCCCCTATCTTGCTCAAAGAGACAGCGAACGCTTTAATGCTTCCGGCCCTTGTTCTCATGGCCGCCGGCGCCTGGCTCGTTATCAGGGAAAAGCACGGCCATCGGCACCGCCATGAGAAGACGGTCCATACCCATGTCCATACCCATCGGGACGGCCATCATGACCATCGCCACCCGACAGCGGACAGTGCGACCCCTCACGTTCACGAGCATGAACACGAGGAATTGGAGCACGTCCATGGGCATTGGCCGGACAGCCACCACCGCCACCGGCATCCGGACTGAAGCTCCTCGGACTTACGTCCGTGGGATCCCGCGAAGGGGATTGATATAGGCCGATATCCGCCGTTTCGCTATTCCCGGACAATCACAAAATCCCAAGGGGCAACAGACAACAGCTCTCCGCTTTTTACGGGTCGCCCGGACATGAGCTCGGTTCCGTTGCCGCCGGCGTAGGAGAAGGGAATCCGCTCGCCGGAAAAATTGAGATAGAAGGCCACCGGCCGACCCGCCGCCGTCGTTCCTCGCCTGACCCGGATGGAGGGCGGCAATCCTCTATCTTCGAGGGGAATGCCCGCCGTCTTGAGCGTGTCCTCAAGGATTTTCTCAAAGAGCTTATCGGAGGGGAACGTTCCCATGTAGGTCAAGCTCCCTTTCCCGAATGTATTTCTGGTGACCGCCGGATACCTGCCGAAGAACGGATGATCGTAAAATGCCAACGTCTGCGCCCGCTCAGGGATAATCATCTCCGCCCAAACCGAAACCTTATTGTTCTCCCCGGCGCCGAACGGATCGCCTTTTAAGGCCAAGGGATTCGTTAAGTTGGAAAACTCCTGGTAATGAAATCCGGCCGCTTCCCGCAATGGTCCCGGAGCCATGGTCCAGCGGACCGTCGAGTTCTCATCGCAGAAGCCGCTCTTGAACGACATCAGGAGATGGCCGCCGTCCTTGACATACGCGGCCAACCGCCCCAGGAGTTCGTCGCTCGCGATGTAGAGCGGGGGGACCACGATCAAGTTGTAGTCTTTTAAGCTCTCGCTCTTCGGAAAGATGAAATCGGTCTCCACGTTGAGCCCGTACAGGGCGCGGTAGATCTGGTTGAGGACCGTCATATAATTCGCGGCGCCGTCGAAAGGCATGAAGTTCAAGGCGTGGAGCGAATCAAGGCTGTAGAGGATGGCGACTCGATTCTTCTTCTTGAGATTCGCGAGCTCGGGCCCCACCCTCTTCAAGTCCGCGGCGATCCGGCTCACTTCCTCGAAGGCCCGGCCCGGCTCGAGGTCATGGGACAGAACTCCCTTCCAGTAGGTTTCCTGTCCATAATGGAGCGAGTGCCAGTGCCAGTAAGCCACCAGGTTGGCGCCGCTGGCGATCTGGGCGAAGGCCGACAAGCGGAGCTGCCCGTCGTAGGGTGGAAACTGAGCTTGCGAGTCCCAACCGATCGTCTGGGCGTTGGTCTCGGTAACGAGGTAATTGCCCTTATTGAGTGAACGGTGCAGGTCGCCCGAGAAGGCGATCTCCTCGCCGTTGAGGTTGTCCTGGACGCCGTGGTAAATATTGACGGCCGTGACGTCAAGGGCCTTGGCGATGTCGACGTGGTCCACATCCGTGGGCAGGCCGCCGCAGAAATCATGGGTGATGAACTGGTCGGGCCGGGCCAGTTCCCGGACGATCCCCGCCTGCCAAGCCAGAAAATCCGTGGCGACCCATTGTTGAAAGCGTTCCCATTCGAGCTTGTATCCCGGGTTTAGGGCGCCGTCCCGGGGCGGCAGCTCGGCGAAGTCGTTGATGCGCTGGCCCCAATAATTCAAGCCCCAGGCCCGGTTGAGCGCGTCGGCAGTCTTGAACTTGGACTGGAGGCGGTCCCGGAAGAGCAGTTGGACCCGCCCGTCGGCCGTCCCCGAGGGATGGGTCTCGTTATCGAGCTGATAGCCGATAATGGCCGGGAGGTCCCTAAAATGTACAACGAGCTTCCGTATGATCCTTTCTGCATACCGCCGATAGACCGGGTGCGTCAAGTCCGTCATCTGGCGGATGCCGTAGGTGTACCGGGGTTGATTGACCTGTTTGACCTGGATCTCGGGGTGCAGATGGAATAGCCAAGCCGGAATGGAGTAGGTCGGCGTGCCCAGGATGACCTTGATCCCTGCCTTGTGGAGCCTTTCGACGACCCTGTCGAGCCAAGCAAAGTCGAATTCCCCGTCACGGGGCTCCAAGACCCCCCAGCTCGACTCCCCCAGCCGGACAAAGTTGATCCCGGCCTGTTCCATCAGACGAGCGTCCTGCTCGAGCCGCTCATAGGGCATGTATTCACAGTAATAGGAAACCCCATACAACACCGTTTTGAACGGTATGGGCTTGACGGCGAAGGCGCCCTGAACGATCCCGGCCAGTACGGCCAAGACGATGATTATTTTTCTAACCCCAATGGTCATTTCGGTCTCCCTCCTAGTTCCGGCCCAGTTTACCGCAATTTTCTCGTCCCTGTCGACCCGGCAAACAGGACGGATGCTGTTGACAGGCGAGGCATCCAAAAAATAGAATTGGGCTACGGAACTTTATAAGCGCCATTTTCGTCTATCCGGGTGAAGTGAGTGCAGGACAAGACGTTGATCGAAGGATGTTTAAAAGGCGAACAAGGAGCCTGGGAGACGCTGGTGAACACTTATTCCAAACGGGTCTTCAACCTGGCCTACCAGTTCTGCGGCAGCTACCAGGAGGCCGAGGATCTGACCCAGGATATTTTCCTCAAGCTTCACGGCGTTCTTCCCAAGTACGACTCTTCCAAGAGCTTCGCCGCCTGGCTCTTGACGCTGGCCAAGAACCACCTCATCGACGTCTACAGGAAGTCCAAATGGGAAAAGGCCAACCGGGACGACTTCGAGGACGTCCTATACCGGACCGAATCCAAAAGCAACCCCGAACGGGACCTGGTCCGCGAAGAGCGCAAGAAGATGCTCTGGAAGGCCTTGGCCGGGCTCACCCCGGAAACCCGGATGGCCGTCATCCTCAGGGACATCCAAGACAAATCCTACGAAGAGACGGCCGAGATCCTCGACCTTCCCCTGGGGACGGTCAAGTCCCGGATCAACCGGGGCCGGCTGCAGTTGGCGATGGCGCTGAAGGAACAGAAGGGAGAATGCCATGACCTGTGACGCCATCCGAGAGTCATTCTCCGCCCTCCTGGACGGCGAGCCGACCGCGGCCGAACGGTCCCGGATCGAGAGCCACCTCGCCGGATGCCCGGATTGCCGCGAGCTCCTGGCCTTGATGGGCGAGAGCCGGGCCGCTTTGGCTTCCTTCCCCGAGGCCGGAATCAATCCCGCCCTCCTGGCCGAGCTCTACGCCATACCCGAGACGAAGAAGCCGTTTTTCGTCCGGCTGAACCGATTCTTCCTGCCCAGGCTCCAACCGGCCCTGGCCGTTCTGTCGGCCGTCCTCATCATGGCCTCGATGTACGCCTTCCACCCGAATCGGAAGCTCATCGACCGCTCCCTCAGCCGCCGGGTCCACCTCGCCTACGGCCAGGTCGAGAAGCTCTATGCCCGCGCCGAGGGCCTGACGGGCCGGCTGGGTGAAATGACAAGCAGCGTCCTCGACTCCGTCAAGAGCTCCAAGCTCCTGGGCGGCGACGAGGAGCGCAAAAAATAAACGGAGGTAAAGACAATGGAACAGAAAGTTATCGTCAAAACACCGCCGAAATCCCCGGCGGCCGCCGGCATCCTGTCCGCTATCTTCCCCGGGACGGGATTCCTCTATCTGGGCCAATACCTGAAGGGGCTGGTTTATATCCTGGTTTTCGCCGGCCTGGTCAGCATGCAGGACAGCGGCCGGATGCAGCCCTTCGTCGGGCTCTGCCTGGCCGGGTTCTACATCTTTCAGCTTATCGACGCCATCCAGGTCGCCAAGGCCATCAACCGCAAGGCCCTGGCGGCTCCCGACGCCGACGAGGAGGCCGAGGAGCCGGGCCGAGAATTCAAAACCGGGTCCGTCTTCTGGGGTTTGTTCCTGATGGGCTTGGGCGCCCTATTCCTGCTGGGCAACTTCGACGTCATCGACTACGGCTCGATTTGGAAATACTGGCCGATTCTCATCATCGTCATCGGCATCAAGCTCGTCTTCGAACACGTTTCGGGCAAGACCAAAGATTAACGAGATAAGGAGGCAGCCATGTCCAGACACAGACGACGCGATCCCCTCGCCTGGGGGCTTATCCTGATCGTCATCGGCCTCATCTTTTTCCTGGACAACCTCGACATCGATGTCTGGGACAGCGTGGGCCGGCTCTGGCCCCTCATCCTCATTTTCTGGGGCGGCTGGAAGCTCTATTTCGGCCTCAAGGAGCGCTCCGCGGGTTCATCGGAGGGCGGGGCCGAAAAGGACTAAGCCATGAGAGCCAGAGAGGTCATCCTTCTTCTCTTCATCATCGGGGCCGGTGTCTTAGTCCATGAAATCCAGCATGGGAATCTCCCGATCATCTGGGATTTTGAAGAGGGAATCCTCTGGAACGCCGAGGAGTTCAACTATCAGGAAACCCTGACCGTCGAGCCGCCCTTCCCCGACGACCTGACCGTCGAAAACGCCCACGGTCAGGTCGAGATCCAGGGCGGGGAGACCGACCGGATCACGATCACCCTCGCCAAGCGCATCTATCGCAGGACCGAAGCGGATGCCCGGGCGGTCTCCGCCCGCCTGCGGGCCGTCCTCCGCAAAGACCCCGGACGCAGTGTCCTTTCCACGACCCGGGACGAGTTCAGGAAGCGCAGGAACTTCGAAACGGACTTCCGGATCACCTGCCCGGCCCGGATGGCCGTGACCATAGACAACTCCTACGGCAAGGTCACAGCCGTCGGCCTTCGCGGCCTGTCCGTCGATAATTCGCATGGACCGGTCAGCGCCGCCGACATCAGCGGGCCCGTTTCGATCGTCAACAGCTATGAGGATGTCGACCTGCAACGCTGCGGCGCGGATGCCGCGGTTGATTCCCGCCATTCCAAGGTCATCGTCCGGGACGTCAAGGGCAAGCTTAAACTCCTCCATCGCTATGGGACTCTCGACTTCCAGAAGGTCGGAGGCGAGGTCGAAATCGACGCGCCCCACACCGAAATCCTCGGCCAGGACTCCCCCTCCCCGATAAAAATCTCTAATTCCTACGAGCCGATTCACCTCAGCGGCGCCGGGCCGGTTCGGGTCGAGGCCGACCATTCCGACGTTGAAGCCGCGAACATTCAAGGGACATGCGAGATCCGCGACGCCTACGGCCGCATCAAGATGACCGAGGTCCAGGGGAGCGTCAGCATCGACGGACGGAGCCTGCTCGTGACCTGTCAAAAGCTACGAGGGCCGGACATCCAGATCACGACATCCTATGAGGACGTCGAGATCAGCGAGTTCAGCGGGCGGACGACCGTCCGGCTTTCACACGGAAACTTGGTCCTGACGCCGGCCGCGCTGGCCGGTCCGGTCGACGTCCAGGGCGAGTACGCCGGGATCCGCTTTTATTGGCCCAAGGGCGAGCGGTATCCCCTCCAGGCGAGCTCCCATGGCGGCCGCGTCACTTGGAAGGTCGACGCTCCTTCTCAGACCGAGGGGAACGGGACTTTCATCTTGAAGGCGTTCGGAGAGGCCGTCGGCAAGCCGGCCATAACCTTGGCCACGACCTACGAGGACATCATCATCGAAGACTAGCCGCTCGGGCGTGCTTGCCCTTGAAGCCGCTGATCCGCTGGGAGAAGAACCCGTTGATCTTGATGTTGAAGTAGGAGATGAGGTTGGTGACGTCCTTCTTGTATTTCGTGACGTAGCGGACGAAGTCGATCTCCTTCCGGAAGTGGAGGAGGTTCTTCGAACTCCGCGACCTCGTCGTGGAGTTCGATGATGTAATGGTTGAGAATCCGGTACTGGGCGTTAATATCGATGAGGTCGGCCGCCGACATTTTCGCCGGGTCCGGGTAGGGGGGCAAGGACTCGAGGGCGGCCCGGCTCTCGCCGACGAGCTCGCCGACCGATTCCTTGATCTCCTGAAAATAGGATTTGTACTCGAGGGCGTTCTTGAGCCTGTTCTGGGCCCGATCGATCAGGACCTCGTTCTCGTCCTGGAGGGACAGGATGAGCTCGCGGATGCCGAAATACTTCCGCTTGAAGTTGAAAAGATCGATGAAATCCCGGCCGATATAGATCTTGTCCTCGTAGTGGGAGAGGAGCTCGAGGGGGGAATGGGTGTAGAACTTGACCTCGAACCTCCGGGCCTCCGCGTCCTTGTCCTGGAGCCGTGCCAGGACAAGATGGTTGTTCTGCTCGACGAAATAGCTGTTGACGGGGAGCAGGGCCGAATAGAGGGCCAGGCTCTGGATGATGGATTCCTTTAGGTAGTCGAGAAGAGCTTCCTTCTTTGTGATGAAGTCGGTGACCCGTTCGCTTGGCTCCGGGTTGAGGACCGAATAGGAGGGCGACAGGAGGTAGAGGATGGGGCCCGCGCCCACCTCGAGGTGAAGATTCTTGAGGACCTTCTGATGAAGGTCGTCCAAGAGCAGCGTCCGCAGCGGCGGGAGCGTTTTAATGTCGAGCTTGGAGAGCTCGTCGATCTCATTCATGGCGGCCGATCTCCGAACCCGCGACAATCCTAACACTTCATCCCGAAAAAATCAACCGAGGCGGCTCGGCCTTCCGGAACGTCCACTCGTCGTTGTCGTACCGTTCGCGGCGGATCCTTTCGACTTCGTCCTTTTCGGCCCCAGACAGGACGGCGGGTATGAGCCGGACTTCGAAGCACTCGGCCAGCCCCTCCGCCAAACGGCCGGCCAGTTCCTCGAAAGCGACGGCGCGTCCCAGAACTCCATCGAGACCGGATGGACCCGGCTCGGGACCGCCGGCGGCCGGCCGGGAAATGGCTTTGAGGAGCGCCGTCGTGTCCCGGAGGGGGATGGATCCGTGTTGGAGAAACTTCGTCCCGACCCTCTTTTGGGCGCTCCCCACGATCTTTCGGCCCCGGCATTCGACTTCATCGGCGGCCGGGGACGTGAAACAGGGATAAAGGCCGCGCTTGTAGAATTGCGGCGTTGCCCCCGCCAGGGCGGCTTGCAGACCCAATTTCTCCAGGCCGCGGATGAGCCCCAGAGAGATCAACCGGTAGGACGCCCGGAGCGTCGCCGAAAACAATCCCGCGTCCGAAGAGCAGATGGAATAGGTTAACTCTTGGTGATGGAGAACGAGTTTGCCGCCCGTGATCCTTCGGACGATGTCGACGCCCAGGTCTCGGCAGGCCCCGGCGTCGACGACATCCTCGGCAGGCTGGCCGCAGCCGAGGGACGCGGTCGGACGCTCCCAGGCATAGAAACGAAGACACGTTCGGCTTTCGGCGCCCAACGAGCGAAAGAGGACCTCGTCGACCGCCATGTTGAGGGCGCCCTTGAGCGGAACGGGCTCCAGGATGAACGACCAATCCGTCACCGCCAATCCCTTTCAGCCGAGATCGCTCCGATCCTCCCCAAACGCAAACGCCCGGCGACCGGGCGAGAGAGCGGGCAACGGGGTTCGAACCCGCGACATCGAGCTTGGGAAGCTCGCACTCTACCAGCTGAGTTATGCCCGCCCTCTCATCCGGTTCGGCGGCCGGGCGTCGTTTATGACTTTAAACTGATCAAAGGGGGTTGTCAATATAAGGGGAGGCGGACACCCGAGCCGGAGTTTGACATCACTCCCGAGGGGCCTTTATAATGCCGATGGCCCGCGACGGCCGACTGCGAGGACCGTATGAACAAGAGCGAAAACCCCAAACCGCCGACGGACAAGGCCGCTTTGCCGCCAGGTCCCGCCTCGCACTTGGGTCCGGGCATGTCCTTCAAAGGCGATCTGGCCGGATCCGGCAACCTTGTCATCGAAGGCCGCTTTGAAGGGACGATCGCGCTCCCCGACTCCAACCTGACCGTTGCCCCCGACGCCCTGGTCGAGGCCGATATCGTCGCCGCCGACGTCGAGGTTTCGGGGACTCTCAGCGGGGATGTCGAGGCGTCCGGCCGCATTCTGATCGCAGCCCAGGCAAAAATGAACGGAGACTTAGCCGCCGCCCGGGTCGCGATTCAGGACGGCGCTCAATTCAAGGGAAGCATCAAGATCAGCCGATCGGCTACTTGATTTCGATCGCGCCCTTGGTCCTATCTCTCCGCTTCTGCTCCATCTCATTCCATTTTTTCATGCAGGAGGCATCCCGGCCCTCGACGAGCGAGCATGACAAATACTCGGATATGTAGATGACGCAAGCCCGAATGGCCTTCCCGGCCGGCGTTTTTTCGTAGCCTCCGCCCTGGGCCGAGAAGCCCTTATAATTGAGCCCGGCGCTCAGGCCCTGGCCCTTGGCCTCGGCCTCGATCGTCCTGGTGTCCACGATCTCTCCCGTTTCCGTATCGATGACCTTAAGGTCGACGGCGATGTAGGCCTTGTCTTTATTGCCGCCCAGGCTGATCCCCTTGAAGCTGACGCCGCCGCCCGCGCCCTTGACGCCTTCCTCATAGGAGGAGACCGTGGCCGCTACCAGGAATTGGGCGCCCTTGAGCTTTTTCATCTTGACCTTGGTCGCCGCGCTGACCCGACCCGAGGCGCTCAGGTCCTGTTCGCCCAGGACGGCGTCGAGCTCCCGCCGCTCCAGGACCGCGAACGATCCCGTGCTGACCAGCTCCGAGGCCAGCATGTCCGAGAGCTCCTCGCCGACCGATTGGCTCCACCAGCCGGCCGAAGTCTGGTTCGTGAAGCGCAGGACGCCCAGCCGCGGCTTTTCGTCCTGGGCCGAACCGGCGACGCCCAGGCAGGAGATGACGGCGCAGAGGGTTAAAAAGATCCATACGAATTTTTTCATCGTTCCTCCTCCCGATCGAATTTACGACATGTCTTTATGTCTTTTTAGAATACATGGCTCCGGCGGGTTTGTCAAAACAACTAAGCAAACGGCAACGAACCTTGTCCCATCTAGCCGAGTCTCGTGAGGACGGCGAGGCCTCCCGTACTCGTGGAGCCGTTGACAAGATAAATTGAGTCAATTAAGGCGGCCTAAAACTGGATAACGGCTCCATGAGTGCGGGGGTGTGCCGCGACGGGACCCCAACATCTTACCCCTCGATCGTTTTACGGATTCGACTATAATGGAACCGATGAATAAATTCGTCTTACGTTCCGAATTCACCCCCCAGGGTGACCAGGGGAGCGCTATCGAGACTTTGACCGCCGGCCTGGCCGCCGGGGCTCTCCACCAGGTCCTTATGGGCGTGACCGGCTCGGGAAAGACCTTCACCATGGCCAACCTGATCGCCAGGGTCCAGCGTCCGGTCTTGGTCATCTCCCATAACAAGACGCTGGCCGCCCAACTCTATCAGGAGTTCAGGCGTTTCTTCCCGGAGAGCGCCGTCGAGTATTTCGTCAGCTATTACGATTACTACCAGCCCGAGGCTTATATCCCGTCCTCGAACACCTATATCGCCAAGGAAGCGACCATCAACGACGAGCTCGACCGGCTCCGCCTCTGCGCCACGAACGCCCTGTTCGAGCGCCGGGACGTCATCATCGTCGCCTCGGTCTCCTGCATCTACGGCATCGGGGCGCCCGAGACCTACTACGCCATGACTTTCGCCGTCGAGACGGGCCAGAGCCTGACTCGCAAGAGCCTTCTCGATCATCTCGTCGAGATCCAATACGAGCGCCAGGAGGACGACTTCAAGCGGGGCGGCTTCCGCGTCCGGGGCGACATCGTCGATGTCTTTCCCTCCTATGCGGACGTCGCCTTCCGGATCGAGCTCGAGGACAACCGGGTCCGGGCCCTGTCAAGGCTCGACCCGCTTCTGGGAACGACGCTGGGCGCGCTTGATAAAATCCTCATCCACCCCAGAACCTTCTTCTCGACGCCGGCCGCGACCCTGCGGGGCGCCGCGAACGAAATCGAACGCGAGCTCAAGGAACGGGTCGCCTATTTTCAGGGGCTGGGGAAATTCGTCGAAGCCGAACGGATCGAGGAGCGGACCCTGTTCGACCTCGAGATGCTCCGCGAGTTCGGCTATTGCCCCGGCATCGAGAACTACTCCCGGTTCCTGAGCGGCCGCCGTCCCGGCGAGCCCCCCTACACGCTGCTCGATTATTATCCGGACGACTTCCTGACCATCATCGATGAATCGCACGTGACCGTTCCCCAGATCGCGGGCATGTACCAGGGCGACCGATCGCGGAAGCTGACCCTGATCGAGCACGGCTTCCGGCTGCCCTCGGCCCTCGACAACCGGCCCCTGAACTTCGCCGAGTTCGAGGGGCGGGTCGGCTCGGTTATCGCCGTTTCGGCGACGCCGGGGCCCTACGAATTGAGGAAGGCGGCGGATCGGATCGCCGAGCAAATCATCCGGCCAACCGGCCTGGCCGATCCCGAGACCGAGGTCCGGCCCATCGGCGGCCAAGTCGACGACCTGATGGAGGAGATTCGGGTCCGGGCGGCCCGCGGCGAACGGACCCTGGTCACGACCTTGACCAAGAAGATGGCCGAGAATCTGACCCGCTATTATCATGAGCGTGGCCTTCGCGTCCGCTACCTGCACTCGGACATCGAAACCCTGGATCGGGTCAAGATCCTGCGCGACCTGAGAAAAGGCGTTTTCGACGTCCTGGTCGGAATCAACCTCCTCCGCGAGGGTCTCGACCTGCCCGAGGTCTCGCTGGTTGCCGTCCTCGACGCCGACAAGGAAGGCTTCCTCCGCTCGGCCAGCGCCCTGGTCCAGACCTTCGGCCGGGCGGCCCGGAATGTATCCGGCAAGGTCCTCCTCTACGCCGACGTCATGACCGAGTCCATGAAGCGGGCCATCCAGGAGACGAACCGGCGCCGCGCCATCCAGGAGGAGCACAACCGGCGAAACGGCATCACGCCCCAGTCCATCCGGAAGCGGATCGACGAAGTCCTGACCAGTATCTACGAACGTGACTATCTGGACTACACCCGTCTCGCGGAGGAAAAAGACGAGCTCCTCTCCCCCGCCAAGCGCCAGAAAAGGATCGAGGAGTTGGAGACGCTCATGCGCCAGGCCGCCCGCAACCTCGAGTTCGAGAAGGCGGCCAAGCTCCGCGACGAGCTCAACACGCTCAAAAAGCGGGAATTGGAGCTGGGGCTTTGAAAAAGCAAACCGACAACCGTTCTCGCTTGACGGCCAAAGTCGAGGAACTCCCCCGCTCGCCCGGCATATACTTCTTTAAGGACGCCAAGGGCAAGGTCATTTACATCGGCAAAGCACGCTCCCTTCAAGACCGGGTCCGCTCCTACTTCCAGCCGACCTTGGATCCCAAGGTCCGCAACATTCTCCGGGAAACGGCCGATATCGACTATCTCCTGACGGAGACCGAGAAGGACGCCGTCTTTCTCGAGAGCAATTACGTCCGGAACGCCCAGCCCAAGTTCAACCTGCGGCTCAAGGACGACAAGAGCTTTCCCTATCTCAAACTAACCGTCCAGGACGAGTTTCCCGGCGTCTATTTTACACGCAAGGTCGCCGACGACAGCGCCCGCTACTTCGGCCCTTTCGCCCCGCCCAGTCGGGCCCGGCGGACTATCCAGATCATCAACACCTACTTCGGCGTCCGGGGCTGCGAAGAAAAAATCCCCGGGAAGCGGCGCAGACCCTGCCTCGACCACGAGATCGGATTGTGTTCGGCCCCCTGCGTCGCCGCCCTGTCCGCCCAGCACTACCGTGAAAGCGTCCGGCACGCCCTTCTCCTTCTCGAAGGCCGGACCGACGAGCTCAAGGCCTCGCTGACCCGTAAGATGGAAGAGGCGGCGGCCCGGGAAGAGTTCGAGCTCGCCGCCTGGTGGAGGGACGCCCTAAGGGCGGTTGAAGACGTCAAGACGGGCCCCCGGCTCATCAGTCCGATCCGAAGCGACCTGGACATCGTAGGGTTCGACCGGGAGGGCACGACGGCGGCCCTCATGGTGTTCCTCATGCGGAAGGGGAAAGTCCTCGAATCGAAGCCGTTCGTCATCGCGGCCGCTCCCGACCGCGAGCCGGCCGGGATCCTCGGCGAGTTTCTGTTGGATTATTACAAGAACGTACCGCTGACGGCAGGAGAAATCCTTGTCCCCTTCGAACCGTCCCCGGGCGGTAAAGGCCGGCTCCCGCTGGTCGTTCCCAAAAAAGGACGGAAAAAGCAGCTCATCGATTTCGCCGACCGGAATGCTCGGCTCCTCCTCACGGAAAGGTCGGCCCCTTCCTCGGGAATCGACGAACTCGGGAACGTCCTCGGCCTCAAGGGGCCCCTCCGCCGCATCGAGGGCTTCGATATTTCCAACACGGGCGGGACCGAATCGGTCGGCTCCCTGGTCGTGTTCGAGGACGGGCGGCCCAAAAAATCGGAATACCGAAAGTTCAAGGTCAAGACGGTGGACGGGCCCAACGACGTGGCCGGCCTGCGCGAGGTCATCGCCCGCCGCTATCGCCGCTCCCTCGAGGAGGGAACGACCCTCCCCGACCTCGTCTTCGTGGACGGCGGAAAACCCCAGCGCGGGTCGGCCCTTAAGACTCTTCGCGACCTCGGCCTGGACGGGATTCCCGTCGCCTCCCTCGCCAAGAAGGAAGAAATCATTTTCAGCGAGGCCGACCGGGACGGCCTTCGGCTCGACCGGACCTCCCCCGCCCTCAAGCTCCTCCAGCGAATCCGGGACGAGGCCCACCGCTTCGCCGTCACCTTTCACCGGAAACGGCGCGAGAAGCGCATGCTGGGCCGTTAGCTTCTTGGTCAATCCTCTTGGATAACGCGGGCGAGATGGCTCAGCACGAGCGCGACTCCGACACTTAAGCCGACCGAGAGCAGCGCCTAGCGCCGGCCTCAATCATCCCCGATCTCGACCCGGATTTTTTGGGCGACGCCCCGGCCGAGCGCCACAGTGACATCGGCCGCCAGGTTTCGGACGAGGAGCGGACCGTTCAGAATTCCTCGGGAGACGATTAAAACCAGGTCGCCCGGATGAAAGCCCAGGGCCAGGAGGCGGCGCCGTCCCGCTTCGCCTCCCTGGATAGTGGCGATCGTTAGCGGGATTTCGAACGGCGCTTCGGTCAGCCTCATGACGGGTTCCTTCGGGCCCTCTATCATAGCCGAATGACCCCCCAAAAATAAAAGCTGAATGACAGGTGGCCTGAAAATCGTTATCATGAGGAGCAGAAATAACGCTGCGAGGGCGCACCCGATGAGAAAAGTCTTTTCTTTCTGGCTGTTGGCCGTTCTTGTCTTAGTCCCCTCTTTTCAGGCCGATGCTCGCCGTCCGGGATTGAGGCCGGTCCCGGCACCGGCCCGGGCCGTCCGGGTTCCTCCGCTCTACGCCGGGTTCAGGTCGTCGCGCTACGGGATATCGCCGTTCCCCAATCCCCTCTACTGGGCCTTGGTCGGAAAGAGCATGGCCAATCGCTTCCCTGAAGGGAGGCCTGGCGGCGTCTGGCTCGTCGGCGTCGTGGAGGACGATTCGGGATGCCGCCTCAACTTCCCCTCCCCGGGCGGGTCCTTTGCCCATGTCTATTTCATGGCCGTTGATCAGAACGAGGAATTCCTCCGTTTCTTCGACGCGGCCGGCGTTTCGGTCTGGCTCCAGGTCGAGCCGGGTGATGCCGACGTCTCGACCCTGATCGACCTTGTGCTTAGACGATACGGAAGCCATACCTGTCTGCGCGGCATCGGCGTCGACGTCGAGTGGCTCGCCTGGCGGGACCACAGGTTCGGCCGCGCCGTCACGGACAGCGAAGCCTTGGCCTGGAGCGCGCGCGTGGCGTCCTACAATTCCGCCTATTCCCTGTTCCTCAAGCATTGGATGGTCGAGAGGATGCCGCCCCACTACCGCGGGACGATTCTGTTCGTCGACGACAGCCAGGAGTTCCCGTCTCTGGCCGCCATGGTCGAGGAGCTCCAAGCCTGGGGAAGGTCCTTTCCCTCCAATCCGGTCGCGTTCCAGTTCGGCTATGAAGCGGATAAAACCTGGTGGCGGAAGCTCGTCGACCCGCCGGGAGACATCGGCAAGGCTTTGCTCCGCGCCGTCCCGAACGTCTCGGGCCTGTTTTGGGTCGATTTCACTCTCATGGATGTTTTTCCGCCGCGCGGCTTCCCGATCTTTTTCGCCGGGCCCGACCGCCGCTGAAACATTCGGCCAAGACAATTACATGTCTCTCGCATGGTTAGGCTATAATAAGGGCTCATTCATGAAAAAGGAGTTCAACCGATAATGAAAAAAGCATTCATTAAAGCTTTCATCGGCGGCATCCTGCTCGTATTCTTCTTTGCCGGCCCCGCGGCCCCGGACGAGGGGATGTGGCTCTTCAACATGGCCCCCAAGGATCTCCTCCAGAAAAAATACGGCTTCGCCGCGAGCGACGAATGGCTGACCCATCTCCGGCTGTCGTCGGTCCGCTTCGGCGGAGCTTCCGCCTCATTCGTCTCGCCCGACGGTCTGGTCCTGACCAACCACCATGTCGGCCAGGGCGCCATCCAAAACCTGTCGACCAAGGATCGCGACCTGATGAAGACCGGGTTCTACGCCCGGACTCGCCGGGAAGAGCTTCCATGCCCCGGCGTCGAGCTCTGGGTCCTCCAGGAGATCAGCGACGTGACCGGACCGGTGACCGGCGCCGTCAAGCCGGGCATGAGCACTGTCGAGGCGGCCGAGGCCATCGACAAGGCCATCGCCGTCATGGAAAAAGATGAGTCGGAACGGACGGGCCTCAGATGCGCAGTGGTCAACCTCTATTCGGGAGGCCTGTTCCATCTTTACAAGTACAAAGTCCTCTCCGACGTCCGGCTCGTTTTCGCGGTCGAGTACGGCATCGCCTTCTTCGGCGGCGACCCCGATAATTTTACTTACCCCCGCTACGACCTGGACGTTTCTCTGTTCCGTGTCTACGAGAACGGCCAACCCCTCAAAACTCCGCACTATCTCAAGTGGAGCCCGAAGGGCGTCAAGGAAGGCGAGCTTGTTTTGTGCTCCGGCAACCCGGGATCGACCGGACGCCTCTTGACCCTGAGCCAGCTCGAGTTTCTGAGGGACACGAACTATCCCTTCACCATTTCCAACCTTCAGCGGCGGCGGGCCCTGCTCCACGATTACAGCAAGAAAGGAGCCGAGGAAGCCCGAATCGCCCTCCGGAATCTGTTCGGGGTCGAAAACAGCCTCAAGGCCGTCACCGGATATCAGTCCGGCCTCCTTGACACGACGCTTATGGAGAAAAAGTCCCGCGAGGAACAGGCGCTCCGGGAAGCCGTCCGCAAGGACGCCGCTCTCGAGGCCGAATACGGAAAGGCCTGGGACGAGATCGCAGCCGCTCAAAAGGCCTACTCCTCGTTCTTCAAACCCTACAGCTTCTTGGAAAGGGGTCAGGGCCTTAACACCGTTTATTTCGGACCGGCCCGAACCCTGGTCCGCTTGGCCCAAGAGAGGACGAAGCCCAACAGCGAGCGCCTCCGGGAGTACCGCGACGCCAACTTGGCCTCGATCCAGAGGTCTCTGCTCTCCCCCTTCCCCATCTATGACGAGTTCGAGATCGTCAAGCTCGGCGACTCGCTGGCCCAGTTGCGGGATGAGCTCGGGAACGTCCAGGAAATCAAATGGCTGTTCGGGAGTCGGACGCCTCAGGATGTCGCCCGCGAGCTCATTTCCGGAACGCGGCTCAAGGACATCGAGGTCCGCAAGTCCTATTTGGAGGGCGGCTGGGAATCGATCTGCCGTTCCGAGGACACCATGATCAAGCTCGCCCTTCTGGTGGACCCCATCTCGCGCGGACTACGCTCCCGCTACGAAAAGGAGGTCGAGGCCGCCGAGATCAAGAACGGCGCGCAGATCGCTAGGGCCCTGTTCAAGCTCAAGGGGACGTCCATCGCCCCCGACGCGACGTCCACGCTGCGCTTGAGCTTCGGCGTCGCCAAGGGCTATGTCGAGAACGGCCGTAAAATTCCCTATGTCACGACATTGACCGGCTTCTACGCCAAGTCGGCCAAGAACGGGAATCAGCCGCCCTACGAGCTTCCTTCCAGCTACGTCGCGAAGAAGTCGGCGCTGGATGGGGGCGTTCCCCTGAACTTCGTGGCAACCTGCGACTCGATCGGCGGAAACTCGGGCTCGCCGGTCGTCAACAGAAAAGCCGAGTTCGTCGGCGTCCTGTTTGACGGAAACATCCAGAGCCTTCCGACCCGGTTCGTCTACGAGGACACCATCTCCCGTTCGGTCATGGTCGACAGCCGGGGCATCCTTGAGGCCCTTCTCAAGGTCTACGACGCGAAGCCCCTCGTCGACGAGATCCTGGGCCGGAAATGAAATTGGCGCTCAAGCCCGGCCTTTGAAGCGGAGCCAGGCCAAGCCGCCCAGCACGACAATGAAGTTGACGGCCGCCAAGGCGTGCCCATTGTAAAAATCGAAGGCTCTCCGGCCGACGGCCTCGATCAAGGTCAAGCCGATCATGGCCAAGTCGACCGCGATCAGACAGCGTACGCCGACGGGGAAATACTCCATGCCGGCGATCAAGAACAGGACCGCCCCTAAGCCGTAGAGATAATTGTAAATCCAGCCGAGCGGAGACAGCAGAGGTATAAGGACCAGGAGAACCGCAATCTCGAGTCCGTAAGCCTGATCCTTCCCGACCTTCCCGCCCGCCCGGATTAGGGCGAGCATAAGCACGGCCAGTATGAGGACGGCCGCCGCCATAATCAGGCTTGCCGTCCGTCCCGAAAACGGTCCCATGTTTTTCAAGATGAACGCCAAGAGAGAGGCGTTATCTCCAACGGCCAGGAGACCCTGGGTCGATAGCTTTAATGATGAAATCCATTCCTTGTGAACGGATAAGTTTCCGCCCGGTCCATAGACGAACATCGGAAGGGCGAAGCCGACGCAGGCCGTAGCAAAGGCGGCCAGCAAGGCCTTCCACTTTTTCTTGATGAGAAAATAGGGAAGGAACATGACGGCATAGGGCTTCAGGAACAAGGACAGGCCGGTCGTAATCCCGGCCGGGATCTGCCGGCCGTCCCGGAGAGAGGTCGCGGTTATCCCGAGCAGGAAGAGAATGAGCAGGTTGACCTGGCCCAACTCGAGCTCACGGGCCAGGTACTTGGCTATAACTAAAAAGCCCAGCGTCAAAAGGAGGCCCTTACGGATTCGGGCCGGCGGCAAGAGCTTGAGCCCCGACCGAACGACAATAAAAAAGAAACATAGGCTCAATAGATACCAAACGGCCTTGGCCGCTTCATAGGGAAGTGCGGCCAGCCCGACAAAGAACAAAGCGGAAGCCGGGGCATACTTGAACTGGAGATGGCCGTCCGAGGCGCGATAGAGGGTCTCCCCTTTCAAAATCCTCGTTCCCCCCGCATAGTAAACTCCGAAATCCGACATGTCCTTGCGGATGTGGAGGACGTATACGAGCGCCAAGGCTACGAGCAATCCCGCGATCAGAGCTCCGTTCCTTGCTTTCATTGTTCGCTTGATCTTACCGAAACATCATATGACAAATCCGTAGGAGAGCCAACTCCGGGATCTGCAGAGACCAATGGAAAAGGAAATTACTTTCACTCAAGGGCCGAGGTGGTGAACTTTGGGGAGGGCTTATCAGCGCAGGATGCTGACCGCCGGCACTGGGACTCGGACAACTATGGCAACGCCTTCTGGAGAGCCTCAAGCTCCGGCTCGCCCGGGCCGAGCGGCAGACTCACTTTACCGCGTTGCACCGCCGAGCGGCAGGCCGCCATCATGATCTCAAATCCTTTGAGAGCGGTCTCGCCGTCGCAGGGATGGACTTTGTTCGGATCATCCAGCCAGCTGGCAATGTCCTGGATGTAGGGCGGCATGTCATGATCGTAGTCCATGCCGCCGGGGCCCGACATCACGCCCTTCTTGGTCGCTGCGCGCCAGCCGCCGCCGGTGAGCACTTCGGCAAAGCCTTCTGTGCCCTGTGCGCCGATGCGGCACTTGCGCCACCAGGCCTCCACCTCGGGCACATCGGGAGCGCCCGCGCCGCATTCGATGATGCCGCGTACGCCGTTGGTAAACTGCACCAGCGCGGCGATATAGTCGGGCGAAGAGTGCACATCCGCGAACTTTTCCTTGCCCGCGGCCTGGCCTATGACCCATTCGGCGGGAGCATAGTTGTTGTACCAACTGGCGTATTCGATCAGGTGCGTCATCATATGCATCATCCAGCCGGTGGCGTGCCCATAGACAGTATGTACATGTCCGAGAGCGCCGCTGGCGATAATCTCTTTCACCTTTTGATAGTGGAGTCCATAGCGGTGCTGGTGGCTCACTACCGTTTTAACGTCCGCCTCCCGGAGGAGCTTGTACATATCCAAGGCTTCGTTGACAGACATGGCGATGGGCTTCTCGTAAGCGATAAGCTTGACGCCCGCCTCGGCTCCTGCCCGGATGAGCGGCAGCCGGATTTGCGGCAACGTGCAAAAGACAAAGACATCGGGCTTGGCCTCGGCCAGCATTCGGCGCGCGTCCCTGTGGCCATCAGCCACCCCGAACTTGTGCCGAGCCGCGTCCAGGCGCGTCTGATCAATGTCGCACAGGCCCACCAGCTTGAAGCGCGGATTCTTGGAAATCGCGTCGGCATGATGCGTACCGCGCTTTCCCAGCCCCGCTATGGCAACGGTGTAGGTTTTTTGTGCCGTGCTCATGGCTCCTTCTTTACTTGTTCTTGGCCCAGTCGCGAACGACCTGGATAGTGTACTGGATTTCCTCTTCCGTCAATTCCGGGAACATCGGCAGCGAAATGCAGGAGGCGGCGTTCTTTTCCGCATGGGTCAGGGGTCCGGCCAGGCGCGCATCCTTGCCCCAGGGGAAACCATCCTGACGATGAATTGCGATGGAGTAATGGGTCTTGGCATCGATGCCGTTCTTGACCAGGCAGTCTAGCAGCTTGTCGCGATCGGCCGGATTCTTGGTTTCGATCACGTACAGGTGGAACACATGGCGATAGCCCGGCCGGATGTACGGCAGGTCGAGAAAGGCGCAGTCCTTTAGGCCGCTTGTGAACTTGTTGGCGATATCGATCCGGCGGTCGCTCCACTCTTTAATATGTTTGAGCTTCGCGCTCAGGATACCGGCGTGCAGGTCGTCCAGACGGCTGTTGAAACCATAGCTGTGCACGTCCCGCTTAGCGGAGCCGTGATTGCGCAATTTGCGGACCTTATCGTCGATAGACTTATGGTTCGTCCAGATCGCGCCGCCGTCACCGAAGGTGCCCAGGTTCTTCTGGATGATGAAGCTGACGGTGACGGCATCTGAGAGCTCCCCGATCTTGAAGTCGTCGCCGTGGGCGTCAATGCCCTGAGCATTGTCTTCGACTATGAACAGGCCGTATTCGTCGGCAATCCGGCGAATCTCGCGCATCGGAGCACACTGGCCATACAGGTGAACCGGCACGATGGCCTTGGTGCGCTTGCTGACCGCTTTTCGGGCCGCTTCCGGATCGAGGCACTTGGTCTTCGGGTCGCAGTCAACCAGCACGGCGCTGCAACCGGCGATCCACATCGCTTCTGCGGTCGCAAAGAAGGTATTGGCGTTGGTAATCAGCTCATCGCCTTGGCCCAGGCCCAGAGCCATGAAGGTGAGCCAGAGGGCATCGGTGCCGTTGCCGACGCCGATGGCGTACTTGGCGCCTGCATAGGCCGCAAGCTCTTCTTCGAACTTTTTCAGCATGGGGCCCTGCACAAACTGGCCGCTCATAATGACATCCTGTATTTTGGCATCAATTTCGTTCTTGATGCTCTGGTACTGTCTCACGTGACCATAAAATGGGACTTTCATCGCTGTTTCCTCCGATTTATCATAGCAATAAATTCATCTCTTTGAACTCGGTATTCAGGTTGCCTGAGTCGTTCCTAATATATTATCGGCCGATTGGAAATGTCAACGAATTGAAAAATCGAGGCAAAGGCTCAGAAGATACCAAACGGCCTTGGCCGCTTCATAGGGAAGTACGGCCAGCCCGACAAAGGACAAATCTTTGATCCCTTTATTGCGTTCAGCCGGCAGCTTATTCTTTTTCAACCCGAGAAAGCGTACGACCGGGAATTTGCTTTTTACTCTAAATAATATCCTATGGAACAGAAGCTGACCCAGTGGCGCAGCGAGAAGGGCGCGGTCGTTCCCATTCCGGTCTTTGTCAGCGGTAACACGCCCTCGTTGTAAGTATCGGAGTACCGGAACAGCGTTCCGCCGATTTTTTTGTTCATAGTCAGGTTGATGATTTTCTGGGTCGCCAGGAGGCCGAAGGGTATCGAGTATTTGCCGCACCAGTAGGTGTTGCGATAATCGAGATAGGTCTTGCCCCAGAGTTCCTTGGTCAGTCCCTCGACCTTGCCCTTATCCATGATGCCCGTCAGATAATCACGGATGATCCTCTGGTCGAGCTCCCGGGCCGTTCTCCAGGCAAGCTCGCCCTCGCCGAAGGGTGAGTTGTTGAAGTCCTGGCCATAATGATTGCCGTCGGACGAGATCAAAAAGAAAACATCTTTGCCCGCGACGAGTCCTTTCTCTTTAAGGTAGGTTGCGATGACTTCTGCGACCTTTGTTGAGACCTCGTCCATTTTCTCGAAGGGCATGCCCGTGACCATGATCGGCGTGATCTTGATGCCGGGGTTGAAATATTGGAGCCAGGGGACCTGAGCTTCGATCGAATGCTCGATGGTCTGGGCTTTGTTGTTGACCAAATAAGTCGACTTATCCAGATGCTCCTTCAGGTATTCCCGAAGTTCGGAAATGGCGAGGGGCTCGTTCAGGCCCTGCCAGAGCTTGAACTCGTCCAGGATCAGGATGTTGTGCGGGTCGCCGATCTCCTTGCGGACCGTGGCGTGGGTAACTCCGAAGATGACGACTTCCTTGGCCCTTAAAACCTTATACAGCGGATAGTACACGCGGCCGGCGTAGAGGTAATCATCATGGGGAACAATGGCGGCCAGCAGTCCTTCGGCTTCATAGCTCTCTTTCTCCTCGCACTGGAGATAGTCCACGAGCTTTTGCATGCTGGCCGGGTTCCAGCAAAAGCCGACATCATCGCGGATTGGCCGAACGTCCTGGGCGGCCAGGGCCGCAACCATTAAGGCCACGGTCAGGAATCTTATCAAAGTTTTCACTCTAATCCTCCCTGAAAACGGAAATCTCTAGGAGCCTTTTTTATAGAGGTTCTTGTAAAATTGATTGATTTTGGGATCCCAGATCTTGTCATTAAAAAATGACCAATCCCCCAATGTGACCATCTCCCTGATCGTGGAAATAATTTTCTGGCGTTCGCTCGGGCTTAAATCGACTCTTTCGCCGTTCTTCCGATCAAATGCCTCACACTGTTCATTTTCAAGGTTATAGCGTAAGAGCAAAGATTCACTAGAAAAAAATACGGAGGGATTGTCCCGGCCGTGATAGGATAAATAAAAGGGAGTCATTCTTTTCTGCAACAGACTTTGCCCGACAAAAGGAGTGGCGATTTGTATCCCCAGCAGGTCCAAAACGGTCGGAGCGATATCCACCTGGCCGCCGATTTCCTTAACGACCCTTCCTGTTTCCTCCGAAGGATCATAGATCAGAAGGGGAATATGATAAATATTCTCGAAGTACTCAGGGAGCGATTTCATGGCCTTGATCGATCGATTATCGCCCGTGTCCGCGAATACAAAGAAAAGGGTGTTCTTGAAATAATCTTTGTTTCGAACCAGCTCGAAAAAACGGCCCAAGGCGTAATCTGAATAATGAAAGGTGTCCAAATAGCGGCTGAAAAGACCGTCCCCCAGCCCGAGCTCAAATTTCTTTTCCGGCACCCGGTAGGGCATATGATTGGTGGCCGTCAAGATCATGGCAAAAAACGGTCTCCGGGCTTTATCCATAGTTTCGACGGCCATCTTCATAATTTCTTCATCATCATAATGCCCCCCCGCCTTCGCTGCATTCAGGGGAAAAGCATATTTATCGACGAACTGGAAATTGCCATGGAGGCTGAAAAAATTCCTGGAATTATCGAAATCGGCCGACCAGGAATTGATCCAGTAATTTGTGTATCCGAGGAGACTCAATATTTCCGGCAAAGAAAAAAGGGCATCCTGGGGATGACCCCTCATGGCATCGATTCCTTTGAAGACTTCATAGAAGGAACATATCGTTGAGAACTCCGCGCCGGCGGTTAAATCGGAATGTCCATAAAAATTATTGAATAAAATACCCTTAGAAGCTAGAGCGTCAAAATTAGGAGTCAACCCCTCGACTCCCCGGCTTGAAGGCCGGGGCTTGTTAGGGGTTAACCCTGAGCCTCGCTTCTCATCCCCGCCTTGAAAGGCAGGGCTTAGCGTCGGCGAACGGGTCAGAGAATAAGGGCTGCCAAACAGGTCGATCTCTTTGGAGCGGAAGCTTTCCATGAAAATAAAAACAACGTTGCGGACAAGCTTGGTTGGAGTGCGGAAGGCCGTCCTATCGGCCTCTTCGCCTCCGGATAAAAGACCCATACGGACGGCGTCTCTTCTGGGAATCTTGATAAAAGGATAATTTTCACTATACCAAACATAATCCTCGGGAAGAGGGACGGGTCGTTCCTTCAGATATAATTTTCCCAGGCTCAATTCTTCGTGATTGTGATTCAACGCCTCCTGATGACCCGGGCTCGTTTCTTGCTCCTTGGCTATTATTTTAAGCTTTTTGATATCCTGGCGAGCCTTGATGAAATTACGAAGACGAGGGATCCCCTTGATCATCTCCACAAAATAATTGTTCTGATGAAAACCCAGTTTATTCTCTTTATTGGCCAGGGCTTCTCCTCCCCAAAATGTCGCTAGCGAAAGGCCGAGCAAGGCCGATGATAAAATCAGAAATTTCGCCGCCGGATATTTTCTGATCTTTGTTTTCAGCAATACAACAAGCTCGGCCAAGATCGCTAAAAGGGGCAGGATGAGAAAGAAGGGTTCTCCCCGTCGAATCCAAATGTGATTCAACGAAAATTTCCAGACGCTGCCGAGGTTCCTGATATATTCAAGATCAAACAACGCGAGGTTTTCTCCAAAAAAATTCACATACTGGAGGTTTGCATAGCAGGTTATGACGACGATCAAGTTCAGGGGAAAAACGAGCAGAAGATAGAGGGCCTTGCTTAGGGAGAGCGTCAGAAGGGTTGAAAGAGACAAGGCGGAAGCCAAAAAAACATCTTCCAGGAAACCGGCCAGGACTTCAGAAAACGAGAAGCTTCCTGGAACATTTCCTGAATAAACGAGATAAATTCTTATGCTGAGGAAGAATAGAAGGAAAATGGAGAACGTGATGAGCACAAAAGGAAAAACCGTTTTTTCTTTTGACACTTTTTTCCCTTATCATGCTTCAAAACCGGACACCGCTGGTCACATGACTGTCTGGCATTTCCATTGCTCGCCTTGACTTATTCGGTGATTATGCTTACAGATTAAGCCTTTTGTCAAGATTTTACGGGCTCAGGTAAGCCTAGGCGCGGACCGTCCTCTATCGAGTGCTGTTCCATCATCTCAAGCAGTTCCTGCAGGAATATGAGACTCGTTCGGTCGACTATCACGGGAAAATTAAAAAAGGGATACAACCCGATCGGGCGGTTTTTGGCGGAATACCTTCTCCGGCCCCCGGCCAAATTGACAAGGCGGGGTGTTTTTGTTAAAAATAGACAAATGTATAAGTGGCTCATTCGTAAAATATTCGGGACCAAGAATGAAAGAGACCTGAAAAAGCTCCGGCCTCTGGTTTCCGCCATAAACGAGCTCGAACCGCGCATCCAAGCCTTGTCCGACAGCGAGCTTCGCGCCAAAACGGCCGAATTCAGGACCAAGCTCGACCAGGGCGCGACCCTGGACGATATCCTGTTCGAGGCCTTCGCCGTCGTCCGGGAGGCCTCCCGCCGAACCGTCGCCATGCGGCCTTTCGACGTCCAGCTCATCGGCGGCGCCGTCCTCCATCAGGGCAGGATCGCCGAGATGAAGACGGGCGAGGGAAAAACGCTCGTCGCCACCCTGCCCGCCTACCTGAACGCCCTGGCTGGAAAGGGCGTCCACATCGTGACCGTCAACGATTACCTGGCCAAGCGGGACACGGAATGGATGGGGCCCATCTACCATTTCCTGGGTCTCAGCGTCGGGACCATCCAGCACGACATAAACGATCGCGACCGCTATGAGGCCTACCGCCGCGACATCACCTACGGGACCAACAACGAGTTCGGGTTCGATTACCTCCGCGACAACATGAAATTCCGGCTGTCCGACCTCGTCCAACGTGAGCATTTCTACGCCATCGTCGACGAAGTCGACAGCATCCTCATCGACGAGGCCCGGACGCCCCTGATCATCTCGGGCCCGACCGACGAGTCGACGGCCCTCTACTACAAGGTCGACACCCTCGTCCGCCGCTTCCAGAAGGAACGCGACTTCAAGGTCGACGAGAAGACGCGGACGGTCTCCATCAGCGAGGAGGGCGTCGGCGCCGCCGAACGGTTCCTGAACGTCCCCAACCTCTACGACCTCGCCCACATGGACTTCGTCCACCACATCAACCAGTCCCTCAAGGCCCACTACCTGTTCAAGCGGGACGTCGACTACATGATCCAGGACGGCAAGGTCGTCATCGTCGACGAGTTCACCGGACGGCTCATGCCCGGCCGCCGCTACTCGGACGGACTCCACCAGGCCCTCGAGGCCAAGGAGAAGGTCCGGATCGAGGAAGAATACCAGACGATGGCCTCGATCACCTTTCAGAATTATTTCCGGATGTACAAGAAGCTGGCCGGGATGACGGGCACGGCCGCGACCGAGGCGACCGAGTTCCTGGCCATCTACAACCTCGACGTCGCCGAGATCCCGACCAACCAGACCCTGATCCGCCACGAGAACCCCGACGTCGTCTTCCGGATGGGCAAGGAAAAATGGGAGGCGGCCCTCGAAGAGATCCTCGAGCTCAACAAAATGGGCCGTCCCGTCCTGGTCGGCACGACCTCGATCGAGAAGTCCGAGCAGATGAGCAGCCTGCTCCGGCGCAAGAACCTCAAGCACGTCGTCCTCAACGCCAAGTACCACGAGATGGAAGCCACTATCATCGCCCAGGCCGGCCGGGTGGGAGCCGTCACGATCGCCACCAACATGGCCGGCCGCGGCGTCGACATCCTTCTCGGCGGCAATCCCGAGTTCCTGGCCAAGGAACAGCTCAAGAAGTCCGGGATCGACCCGCTCAAGGCGACCCAGGACCAATGGGAAAAAGCCTTGGCCGACGCCAAGGCCGTCACCGAAGAGGAACATCGCAAGGTCGTCGAGATGGGCGGGCTCCACATCCTGGGGACCGAGCGCCACGAAGCCCGCCGCATCGACAACCAGCTCCGGGGACGAGCCGGCCGCCAGGGCGACCCCGGCTCGTCGCGGTTCTATCTGTCCCTCGAGGACGACCTGATGCGGATTTTCGGGAGCGAGAGGATCTCGGGCCTCCTGGCCCGGATCGGCATGTCCGAGGGCGTCCCGATCGAGCACAACATGGTCAGCCGGGCCATCGAGCGGGCCCAGAAGCAGGTCGAGGGCCAGAACTTCACCATCCGCAAGCACCTCCTCGAGTACGACGACGTCATGAACAAGCAGCGGGAGACGATCTACAACCAGCGCAAGGAGATCCTCCAGGGGAAGGACCTCAAGACCTACGTCCAGGAGCTGGTCGAGACGCTCGTCGACTGGATCCTCGATGCCAACGCCAACAAGGACCGGAACCCGGAAGACTGGGACCTCGAAGCCCTCAAGCGGGCCATGAGCGCCCAATTCGGCCTGGACCTGGACCGGCTCGGGATCGACTGGAAGGCCGTGAACTTCGACGACCTCCGCGAGACGGTCCTGCGGAGTCTGATTTCGGCTTACGAGGACAAGGAGCGGATCCTGACCCCGGCCCGGATGCGGGAGTTCGAGCGGATCATCCTCCTCCAGGTCATCGACACCCAGTGGAAGGACCATCTCCTGGGGATGGACTACCTCAAGGAAGGGATCGGGCTCCGCGGCTACGGCCAGCGGGACCCCTTGATCGAATACAAGAAGGAAAGTTACGACATGTTCCAGGCCATGCTGGACCGGATCGAGGAGGAAACGATCCGATACCTGTTCCTGCTCCAACCGGTCATCGAAGAGGAGGTCCCCCAGCGCAAGGAGCAGCCGCTCTACTACCAAAGGCCCCAGGACGGGGGCGGCGGCGGCCCGAGGCCCAAACAGGTCCGGTCGATGATCCCGGGCGGCCGCAAAAAGAGACGGTAAAGGAGGGCCCATGATCGACCTCAAGCGACTCAAGGAAGGATTGACCTTCGACGACGTCCTGATCCTTCCCGCCAAGTCCGACGTCATCCCGATCGAGGCTTCGACGGCGACGGCCCTCAGCCGCCGGATCAAGCTCAACATTCCGTTCGTCTCCTCCGCCATGGACACGGTGACCGAATCCAAGATGGCCATCGCCATGGCCCAGCAGGGCGGGATCGGCATCATCCACCGCAACATGTCCGTCGAAAAGGAGGCCGAGGAGGTCGACAAGGTCAAACGCTACGAAAGCGGCATGATCGTCGAGCCGATCACGATGCGGCCGACCGACCGGATCGGCCAGGCCAAAGAGGTTATGAGGAAGTACCGGATCTCGGGCGTCCCGGTCACAGACGAGTCCAACAAGCTCGTCGGCATCCTGACCAACCGGGATATCCGCTTCGAGAGCCGGGACGGCCTGACCATCGACAAGGTCATGACCAAGAAGCTCGTCACCATCCCGATCGGGACGACCCTCGAGGAAGCCGAAAAGGTCTTCCACAAGCACAAGATCGAGAAGCTCCTGATGGTCGACGACGCCTTTCGCCTCAAGGGCGTCATCACCTATAAGGACATCCTCAAGAAGATTCAATATCCCGAAGCCTGCAAGGACGGCCTGGGCCGGCTCCGTGTCGGAGCCGCTGTCGGGATCGGCAAGGACGCCCTGGAGAGGGCCGAAGCCCTCGTCCAAGCCAAAGTCGACGTCTTGGTCGTCGACACAGCCCACGGCGTCCAGAAGCGGGTCCTGGATATGGTCCGGACCCTCCGCCGGAAGTTTCCCAAGCAGGAGCTCATCGCCGGAAACATAGGGACGGCCGAAGCGGCCCGGGATCTCATCCGGCTCGGCGTCGACGCCGTCAAGGTCGGGGTCGGCCCCGGCTCCATCTGCACGACCAGGGTCGTTTCGGGCGCCGGCGTCCCCCAGATCACGGCCATCGCCGATGTCTTCCGCGTCTGCCGGGAGAGTCGAATTCCCCTGATCGCCGACGGCGGAATCAAATTTTCGGGCGACATCGCCAAGGCGATCGCGGCCGGCGCCAGCTCGGTCATGCTCGGAAACCTCCTGGCCGGGACCGACGAGTCCCCGGGCGAGGTCATCATCTACCAGGGCCGGTCCTTCAAGACTTACCGGGGCATGGGATCGCTCGAGGCTATCCGGGATGGCCAGAGCCGAGATCGTTACTTCCAGGACCTTCCCGCTAACGAGGCCAAGCTGGTCCCCGAAGGCATCGTCGGCCGCGTCCCCTACAAGGGAAGCGTCACCAACATCATCCACATGATGGCCGGAGGGCTCCGGACCGGCATGGGCTACGCGGGCTGCCGGACGATCCCGGAGATGCAGCGGAAAGCCCGCTTCATCAGGATCACCTTGGCCAGCCTCAAGGAAAGCCACGTCCACGACGTCCTGGTCACGAGCGAGGCGCCCAACTATCGGCTCGATTGACGAGGTCGGCCATGTCCCTCCATGTCATCAAACTCATTCTGGGGACGGTCCTAATGACGGCGGGCTTAACCGCCCTGCTGTCCATGCTGAGTCTGATGGGGCGCGCCGAACATAAGACCGATCCCCTCGTCCTGAGGAGAATCCACAGGACGGCCGGGTTCATCTTCGCCGTCCTCTTCCTGATTCTGGCCTTGCTCGGCGCCAAGATCGTCCGCGCGGCCGGGGACGGTCTTCCGCTGCGGGGAGTCCTTCATGCGGTTCTGGGGCTCGCTCTTGTCGCGATCCTGACTTTAAAGGTTTTGTTTATCAGGTTTTACCGTCAATTCCTTAAGCACGTCCCCGTCATGGGGATGACGGTATTCTTTCTGGCCTTTCTCATATTCTGTCTCTCGGCCGGATTCACCATCGTAAGAAATGTTCCGCTCCATCGGCAGACCCGGGTCCTATCGGGCGATCCTGCCCGCCTCCAGGATACCGCCCGGCGGGGCGCCGCCTTGTTCGCGACTCATTGCGCGGGCTGTCACCATGCCCAAAACGAGGCGTCCGCCGCGGGTCCAGGGCTCAAGGGTATCCTCAAGAAAGACAAGCTCCCCGCGAGCGGAAGGCCGGCGACCCTGGATAACGTCCGATCCCAGCTTATCCGTCCGATTGGAAACATGCCTCCCTTTAATACGTTGTCCGAAGAGCAGATCCAGGATCTGCTGGCCTTCCTCGAGTCTTTATGACCTAGGAGGGGCCATGAAGCGGTATTGGCGCTGTTTCGTCTGCAACGACATCCACGTCGGGCTCCGTCCCCCCGAGGTCTGCCCGACCTGCCTGGTCCGGAACGCCTACGTCGAGGTCACGGCGGCCGAGGCGAAGATCATGGCGGACGCGATGGCGGCCGCCCGGGTCCCGGCCATGGGGCCGACCGAGTTTCGCGCCGCGATTGAGGCCTTCGCCCGGGACAACGAGTTTCATGTCTCTCCCGACGAGGAGAAGGTCCGGATGCTCCTCGAGGGGATCTTCGCCAACGAACGCCGTTACGGCCTGAAGTATTGTCCCTGCCGGCTTATCTGCAAGGACCCGGCCGAGGATCTCAAGATGGTCTGCCCCTGTAATTTCCTGGCCCATGACACCTGGCGCGCGGCCGGAGAATGCTGGTGCGGGCTTTTTGTCAGGAGGTAAGACCATGAAGAAGCTTATCCTCTTTTACGCCCGGGAATGCCCCCACTGCCAGAGGATGCTCCCCTTGGTCGACCGGCTCGAGAAGGAAACCGGCGTCGCCCCGGAGCGGCTCGAAATCTGGCACGACGAGAAAAACGCCGACCTGATGAGGTCCTACAGGACCGTCATCGCGCCCAAATGCGGCGGCCAGCTCCGGACTCCGACCTTCCTCAATACCGAGACGAACGACCTCCTTTGCGGCGAGGTCGACTACGAGGTCCTCAAGGCCTGGGCGCTCCGCTGACGGGCAGGCCCGGCCCGGGCTCCTCAGCGGATCTCCGAGACGCGGTTGTCCGGATCGACGAGGACGACTCGCGGCATGAAGAATTCGATCTCGTCCTCTTCGAGTTGGACATAGGTCGTGATGATGATCCGGTCCCCGGGCTTGGCTTTGTGGGCGGCCGCGCCGTTCACGGAAATGATCCCCGATCCTTTCTCCCCTTTGATGAGGTAGGTCGCGAACCGCTCGCCGTTCGTCAGGTTGTAGACCTCGACCCGTTCGTAGGGAATCATCCCGGCGGCCTGGAGAAGGCCTTCGTCGACCTTGAGGCTTCCCTCGTATTCGAGGTCGGCTTCGCTGACGACGGCCTGGTGTATTTTAGAGTTGAGCAGCGTTCGTTTCATGATCTCACGACTCCTTGGGACGAATGACGGCGTTGTCGATGAGACGGGTTGTACCGACGAAGACGGCCAGGGCCACCAGGGCCTCGTCCGCGATCCGGCCGAGCGGAACGAGCTCTTCGGGATCGACGACCTCGACGTAATCGACCCGGGTGAGCGGTTCCCGGCCGACGAGTCCGCGCACCGCGTCGACAATCGCGGCGGCATCCTCCTCCCCCGCTTCGGCCATGGCCCTCGCCAACTCCAAGCCCTGGAACAGGACGCGGGCAGCCTTTCGCTCCTCGGCCGAGAGATAGCTGTTCCGCGAGCTCATAGCCAGCCCGTCCGGCTCGCGGACCGTGGGCCGGACGTCAACCTCGAGGTCCAAGTCCATGTCCCGGGCCATCCGCCTGATGATGACCGCCTGCTGGGCGTCCTTTTGGCCGAAAAAGGCGACATCGGGTCGGACGATCTGAAAAAGCTTCATGACGACCGTGCAAACGCCGCGGAAATGGCCGGGCCGCGACGCGCCGCACAGGCGGTCTTGGA
Organism: Candidatus Aminicenantota bacterium; assembly: GCA_963702005.1. Lineage (GTDB taxonomy): Bacteria > Acidobacteriota > Aminicenantia > Aminicenantales > JAFGBC01 > JAFGBC01. The sequence continues at coordinate 2,537,582 of OY969696.1, read as the reverse complement.
GGTCGCGGACCTCGACCGTCGTCCTAAAACCGGCCGGGTAGATCTCTTCGGTTGCCGGATGGAAGAGCAGGTCGACGCCCTCCCTCTCGAGCAGGGCCCGGTCCCGGCCGAGGTCCCGCGGGTAGCGGTCGAGGTCTTCTGCGGGACCGAATTGAATCGGGTTGACGAAGATGCTGACCACGGTGCGGTCCGTTTTCGCCCGGGATGCCCGAACCAGGCTCAGGTGCCCCTGATGGAGATAGCCCATGGTCGGGACAAACCCGACTGTCGGCCCGGCGGATTTGAAATCGCGGACGGCCGTCCGCATCTCCTCGATCGTTTCGATGATCTTCATGGTTTTTTCGCCCCCACCCTCTTCGAGGAGAGTGTCCGGAGCGTCTCGGCCGGGAGATGGTAGGAATGCTCGTCGTCCGGGAAAGATCCTCGCCGGACATCTTCCGCGTAGCGCTTGACGGCGCCGCCGATGACCTCCCCCAGGTTCGCGTAGGTCCGGACGAACTTGGGGAGATAGCCGGTCGAGAAACCGAGAAGGTCGTGAAAGACCAGGATCTGGCCGTCGCAGTCGGGCCCGGCCCCGATGCCGATGGTCGGAATGGAAAGGGACTCGGTCACGAGTCGCGCGAGCTCGGCCGGGACGCACTCGAGGACGACCGAGAAGGCCCCGGCCGCTTCCAGGGCGCGGGCGCCCTTCAGGATCCGCTCGGCTTCGGCCGCGTCCTTGCCCTTGACCTTGTATTGGCCGAAACGGTGGATGGACTGGGGGGTCAGGCCGACGTGTCCCATGACCGGGATCTCGGCTTCGACCAAGGCCCGGACCAGCCTCAAGCGGGGCGGCGAAGCGCCCTCGATCTTGACGCCGCCGGCGCCCGCCTCCTTGAGGAAGCGGGAGGCGTTCCGGATCGTTTCCTCCGCGGATAGATGAAACGAGAAATAGGGCATGTCGCCAATGACGAGGGCCCTCCGGCAGGCCCGGCTCACGGCCTTGGTGTGGTGGATCATCTCCTCCATGGTGACGGGGATCGTGTTCGGGTAGCCCAGCACGACCATGCCCAGGGAATCGCCGACCAGGATCAGGTCGACGCCGGCCTCTTCGACCAAGGCGGCCTGGGGAAAGTCGTAGGCCGTCAGCGCGACGATCCTTTCCCGCGCGGCCTTTTTAGCCTGGAGAGAGGGGATCGTGATTTTGGGGGAATCCGTATTCGACATCGGCGCTTTCCTTTCTCCCCATCCCGGCTGAGTCCGGGATTGAGGTAAAGTCTATTCAGCTCCTCGGAATACTCCGGTTGGAACGGCTCAACGGCACGTAAAAAAGAGGGCTCTTTTTGACCAGCTTGACCTGGTCCAGAAGCTCGAGGACGTCCTCTTCGCGGCTGAAATCCAGCTCGTCGGCCTTGACGACCAGGAGCGGCGTCGCCTGGTAATTGAAAAAGAAATAATCGTAGGCCTCGATGATGTCCTCCAGATATTTCTCGGAGACGTTTTTCTCGAGAAGGTTCCCTTCCCGGCCGATCCGTTTGATGAGTGTCGGCACCGAGATCTGGAGGTAGACGACGAAATCGGGGCGTGGGACCCGCTCGGAGAGGATCGTATAGATCCGCTCGTAGACGACGAGCTCGTCGTCGGTCAGGGTCTGGTAGGCGTAGATTTTGTCTTTCTCGAACAGGTAGTCGCAGACGATCCGGTCTTCGAACAGCTCCCGTTGAACGAGACGGGCCTGCTGGTGGTAGCGGTTGACGAGAAAGACGAGCTGAGCCAGGAAGGAGGCCCCTTCTTTCTCATCGTAGAAATCCTTGAGGTAGGGGTTGTCGGTCTTGTCGAGGGCGGCCCGGGCGCCCAGCCGCTGCGCGATCAGGCCAGCCAGCTTCGATTTGCCGGACTTGAAGACGCCCTCGACGGCGATATGCCGATAGGGAATTTCCTCGCGCAGGGCCTTCGTCGTCATCGAATTTTGCCTCAACCATACAAAATTAGCCCGGATAAGTCAACCGGAAGGGATGAAGGACTGTCTCAGCGATTCTTGAGGCGGGCTTGGTACTGGTCGTAGATCCAGGCGTAGGTCTTGGCCATGCCGTCCCGGAGCCGGATGCCCGGCTCCCAGCCCAGAAGCTCCTGGATGCGGGTATTGTCGCTGTTTCGGCCGTTGACGCCCTTGGGGGCCGAGAGGTCATAGCGCCGCTTGAGCTTGATCCCGGCGATCTCCTCGACGATATCGACGAGTTGATTGATGGTCACCAGCTCGTTCGAGCCGAGGTTGATGGCCTCCAGGATATCGCTGGCCATGATCATGCCGACGCCCTTGAGGCAGTCGTCGATGTACATGAAGCTCCGGGTCTGATGGCCGTCCCCCCAGATCTCGATCGTGTCCCGGCCCTGGACCTTGGCTTCGATGACCTTCCGGCAGATCGCGGCCGGAGCCTTCTCCCGGCCTCCGTCCCAGGTCCCGTAGGGCCCATAGACATTGTGGAAACGGGCCATCCGCGTCGCCAGGCCGAAATCTTCCCTGAAATGGCGGCACATCCGCTCCGAAAAAAGCTTTTCCCAGCCGTAGCCGTCCTCGGGCATGGCGGGGTAGGCATCTTCTTCCTTGAGGGGGATAACGTCCGTATTCCTCTGTTTGTCGGCATTGTAGACGCAAGCCGACGAGGAATAGAAGTAGCGGCCGACCTTGGCCCGCAGCGAGGCCTGGAGCATATGGGTATTGATGAGGACCGAGAGCATGCACAGGGCTTTATTGTTCTCGATGAAACCCATCCCGCCCATGTCCGCGGCGAAGTTGTAGACTACGGCGGCCCCCTTGACGGCCTTCTCGCAGGAGGCTTTGAGCTTGAGGTCGAGGACGAGGTTGTCGACGTCATCGAAACGCTGCTGCCACTCGTCCAAGGGCTTGATATCGACGGCCCGGAGGTCCCGGTGCCCCTTCCGCCTCAAATCGGCAATCATGTGCCCGCCGATGAACCCGCCGGCGCCGGTGATCAGGATGAGATCTTTGGCCATGGGTCCCTCTTCCTTTCAGACACCATGCTACTATGAACGAACGGTTCAGTCAATTGAGTGAGCCCCTTCTCTGCCGACAGAATGGATCTGAAATACCCTATAATAATCGCGGTTCGTCAGTTCTCCTGGGGCTGGGAAGGAATGACGATCCAGGCGATGATGTAAAAGAGCAGCATCGGGAACAGGGCCGTGACCAGGGCAACCGCGACGAAAATCAGCCGCATCAGGGAGATATCGAGGTCGAAATAGTTGGCCAGCCCGGCGCAGATGCCGCCCAGCATTTTATGGGTCGTCGAGCGATACAATCTCTTGGCCATAACGCACCTCCTGGGGATCGGTCGTAGTCCCCATTCTTTATACGCATCTCGGCCCGGAATGTTCATGGGGGGCGTGAAGCCCACCAAGCTTGACCCGTTCGCCTACGCTACCCAGCCTTGCAGTACTCATGGCTTCTATGAGTGTCGAGGGGTTGACTTGGCTATGGTCCTGTGCTATCGAATAGAAGAACGGTTCGAACGATCGACCATCCTACCAATCGAGGTACACACAATGAACGGCTGGACGGGACGCATCCTGAGGGTCAACCTGACCCATAAAACTTCCAAGGTCGATCATTTCGACGAGGATTTTGCCCGCAAATGGATCGGCGGCCGCGGCTTCGCCGCCAAGATCCTCTTCGACGAGCTCGCGCCCGGCGTCGACCCCCTCGGCCCGGACAATAAGTTCATCGTCGCCCTCGGCCCGATCGCCGGCATCCCCGCACCCAATACGGGCAAGGCCGTCGTCGCAGGCAAGTCGCCCAGCACGGGCGGCTACGGCGACGGAAACCTGGGGACCCGGGTCGCCGAGCATCTCCGCAAGGCCGGTTATGACGCCTTGATCGTCGAAGGCCGGGCGGAACGCCCGACCCTGCTGGCCATCGAAGACGACAAGGTCGAGTTCCTTCCCGCCGACGCCGTCTGGGGCAAAGGAACCTACGAAACCAACGACTGGATTTACGCGAAATATGGGAAAGGCATCGGCGTCCTCAACATCGGCCAGGGCGGCGAAAGGATGGTCCGCTGGGCCGTCGTCCGCAGCCTCGAGGGCCGGTCGGGCGGCCGGACGGGCATGGGCGCCGTCATGGGCTCGAAGCGCCTCAAGGCTATCGTCGTCAAGGGGACGAAACCGATTCCCCAGGCCGACCCGGAGGCCATGAAGAAGATCGGCTCGGACGACCTCAAAAAAGTCCACCAGATCGACAAGGAGACCGGCTGGTCGATCCAGAGCACGAACGGCGTCCTGGCCTGGTGCAACGAGGTGGCCGCCCTCCCCGTCCGCAATTTCCGGAAGACCTTTCACGCCGACGCCTGGAAAGTAGACGGCGAGCGACTCAACAACGCCCGGGTCGCCACCTACGGCTGCCCGAACTGCACGATGCGCTGCGGCATCGCCATCCACGACGCCGAGGGGCGCGAGTCCGAGCTCGATTACGAAAACGTCGCCCTGCTCGGGCCGAACCTGGAAATCTTCGACCTGGCCCAAGTCGCCTCGCTCAACTATCTTTGCGACGACTACGGGATCGACACCATGTCGGGCGGCTGCGTCCTGAGCTTCTACGCCGACGCCATCGATCAGGGCGCCGTCGCCGGCGATTTCAAGTTCGGCGACGCCGCCAAGGCCAAGGAGCTTCTGGGAAAGATCGCCCGCCGCGAGGGTGAAATCGGAAACCTCCTGGCCGAAGGCTCGCTGCGGGCGGCGCGGACGATCGGCAAGAATTCCGAGGCCTACGCCATGCAGGTCAAGGGACTCGAGGTCGCCGCCTACAACTGCAAGTTCATCCCCGGCATGGCCCTGGCCTTCGGCGTCTCCCCGATCGGCGCCCATCACAAAGAATCCTGGGTTATCACCTTCGAGCTCAAGCAAACGTCGCGCGATTCCTACGGCCCCGAGAAAGCCCAGAAGGTCATCGACCTTCAGAGGATCCGGGGCGGGCTGTTCGAGTCCATCGTCTCCTGCCGCTTCCCCTGGATCGAGCTCGGCTGGAGCCTGGAGAATTATCCCAAGTACTTCAACCTGGTCAGCGGCCTGGACTGGACGCTCGACGATTTCTGGAGGGTCTCCGACCGGATCTATGCCATGATGAAGCTCTTCTGGCTCCGGGAATATCCGCGGACCGAGCGCAAGCTGGACTATCCGCCCGCGGTTTGGTTCGACCCCTCCAACGTCGACAGCGAGGGCCCAATCGCCGGAAAATGCCTCGAATACGACAAGTACGACGGCCTCCTCCAGCACTATTACGACATACGCGGCTATGACAAGCGGGGCATCCCGACCAAGGCGACGGCCGTCGCATTGGGTCTGGCCGACGAGGCCGAGGTCGTAGAAAAAATCGCCAAGCTCACCTAAACTGGAAAGGAGCGCCCTGGAGTCGTGCCCATGAGGATCACCGTCAAGATCATCGGCCCCTTCATAGTTTCGGCCGGCTTCAGCGAAAAAGAAGTCGAACTCGCCGAAGGGGCGACGGCCGAAGCCGTCGTCGCCCTTATCAACCTCAATAATCCCAAGCCCATGATCATGACCCGGAACGGCGAAACCCTCCGCCCCCAGGACGTTCTCCGCGAAGGCGACCGGGTCGTCATCGCCCCCATATACTCCGGAGGCTGATCCACCCCATGCCCCTTGAGCCGGTCTTGATCGAGGGCCGTATCAGGCCGCCCCACGCCCCAGCCGGAACCTTTCGGCCCGTCTCTCCCCTGACAGGCCAACCTTTCGGCGCGGAGTTCCCGGTCTCCTCCTTTGAAGAAGTCGAGTTGGCCGTTCGGGCCGGAGCGCGTGCCGCCGTGGAGCTCAGCGATCTGCCGCCCGAGGTCAGGGCTGATTTTTTCGAAATCTACGCCGAACTGATCGAGCGGCGCGCTCCGGACCTCGTCGAGATCGCGCATCGGGAAACCGGGCTGCCCGCGGAGCCTCGCCTCCGAACCGTCGAGCTTCCTAGGACGACGGGCCAGCTCCGGATGGCGGCCGAAGCCGTGCGCGATCGGTCCTGGTGCCGGGCGATGATCGACACCCGGGCCGGGATCCGCTCCATGTTCGAGCCGCTCGGCGGGCCGGTCCTCATCTTCGGGCCCAACAATTTTCCGTTCGCGTTCAACGCCGTCTCGGGCGGCGATTTTGCGGCCGCCCTGGCCGCTGGAAATCCCGTCTTGGCCAAGGCCCATCCCCTGCATCCGGGGACGAGCCGCGTGCTGGCCGAAGCCGCATCCGAGGCCTCGGCCCGGAGCGGCCTTCCCGCCGCGGCCGTCCAGATGGTCTATCATATCGATGACGATGCCGGGCTCCGGCTCGTCGCCCATCCCCTTGTCGCCGCCTCGGCCTTCACCGGAAGCCGGCCGGCCGGTCTCCGTCTCAAGGATGCTGCCGACCGGGCCGGCAAACCCATCAGTGTCGAAATGTCGAGCGTCAATCCCGTCATCATCCTTCGCGCCGCGCTCGAAGAGAAGCCTGAGGCGATCTCCAAGGAACTTTTCGAATCTTGCACGCTGGGCGCCGGCCAATTCTGCACCAAGCCGGGCATGGTCATTCTCGTCAAGGGGCCGGGCGCGGACGAGTTCATCGAGAGCGCGGTTTCTCTTTTCCGAGCAGCGAGTCCCGGCGTTCTCGTCGGCCGGAAGACGCTCGAAAGCGTCGTCCGCTCCCTGGAAAATCTGGGCCGGCACGGGGCCGAGATCATCGCCCGGGGCAAGCCGCCGGAAGACCCCGGATTCTTGTTTGCCCCGACGCTCCTCCGCGTTTCGGGAAGAGCCTTTTTGAGGTCGCCCAGGGATTTACAGACCGAGGCCTTCGGCTCGGTGTCTCTCCTCGTGATCGCCGAAAACCTCGAGGAGCTCCACGCCGTCGTATCTGTTCTGGAGGGCAGCCTGACGGGAACCGTCTACAGCGGAAGCGGGGACGAGGACGAGACGGCCTACCGCGAGGTCGAGCCGCTGCTCAAGCAAAAAGTTGGGCGCCTTCTCAACGACCGGATGCCGACCGGAGTCGCCGTCAGCCCGGCCATGAACCACGGCGGGCCCTATCCAGCGACCGGACATCCGGGATTCACGGCGGTCGGAATCCCAGCCTCCCTGCTCCGCTTCGCCGCTCTCCGTTGCTACGACGGAGTCCGGCCCCATAGGCTCCCCCCCGAACTTCAGGACCGGAATCCGAACGGACGCATGTGGCGTCTCATCGACGGCGAGTGGACCCGCCGCGATCTTTAGCGCGCCTGCGCCTTGGCTCGGCCCCGGCCTAAGCCTTACGGCATCGGGCCGCTCGCCCGCAGTGGCGTCCAACAAGACCGAGGAGGAGCGGCCTAAGAATCGCCGCGTCGAACTCGTCGGTCAATGAGGATCATGAGTCCTATCGTGTCGTAAGCATCTCGGTGTAGGTGGCGTTTTGGCGGATCTGGTCGATCGCGTTTTGAGCATAGATGCCGACACAGACGCCGTCTTTGCGTTGGATATGATTGAACGCGAATTCAAATCCTTCGCCGGCTGAGAGGCGACCAGCCCCCAGGATTTTGTAGGCAATGACCGGCTTGTCCAGCCGCGTGATGGTCGCAACGGCTTTCTCCCGCTCGGCCGGACTGTAGTCGTCGGTTTTAGAGACGTTATACATGCACTGGTAATAGAAATCCGTGGGGAATTTGCGCCGCTCGAGCTCGGGATGGATCTCGGGCCAATGCGCCGCGGCGCCCGCCGGAAGGCCGGCCTCTTTGATATGCTCGATCCAGGTCCGGAGCCTATCGAAATTGCCCCGTCCGAACTGCTCCTCGACCCGAGCGCCCTGGATGAAGATCGCCTTGGCGCCAGCCGTGACGGAGCGATCGATCTCCTCGAGCATCTGCTCGGGTTTCCCATGGCACTGCGAGATCCAGATCTTGAGCCGGCCGCCGCTTTCCGCGTAGCGCGTCCAAAGCTTTCTCCAGCGATCTTCGGGCGGGCTGGCCACGGCCGTCAGCCCGCAGTCGGCCGCCTCCTCGAGAATCTGAATGATCCGCTCGTCGGTGTGGTGCCGCTTCATTTCCTCGTCAAGCTGGGCGGACTTATGGGAGTAACCCCAGAACGGATTGGACCCGAGGATCAGGCGTGACACTTCGAGCGTTCCCAGCCGCACGGTGGGAAGGGCGCCGGCCGGTTTGGCCCTGGCTGCGTCTCCCGAAACGGGCTTTGCCGTACCCGCCAAGCCGCCGAGGGCAACGGCCGCCCCGGTCACCAGGAATTCACGTCGTTTCATGATCGACCTCTCGCCGCTAATACGGACTTATCTATACAGGCATGGGTAGGCCGTGTCCTCCCCCACCTTGAGCTGGAACTTCTTATTGGCCTCGACAACGAAGGTATTGGAACATATTAGGACCTCCGTTGGGGAACTGACTTGGCGCCGGGCGCCTCGTCCGGGAGTTCTATCTCCAGAAACCGGGCCAACGCTTTGATGTCGGCTGCCGGGATCCGCGAGACGCCCCGTCCGGATGGCACAATGATGGCCACCCGCCGCGGATCGCGGTTGCGCGCTCCGGACGCCGCCGGGCCCGTTACGATCTCGATCGTCCGGATGTCCTTGATGTTCCGTCCGCCCTCGACAATGACGATATCGACCCCCGGGAAAAAGCGATCGGCCAGAGCCTTCCAATTGCGTCTCTGGCGACCCCTGTAAGCCACGGCCAGCCTGTCCCCGGAGACCATGGCCACGCCCTGGGCACCGGCTTGAGCGAAGCGCCAAGAGTCCTTCCCTTCCCTTTCGAGGTCGAAGCCGTGAGGGCAGTGCTTGACGACGGCGACCTTGAGCCTCCGTTTGCGGAGTTCCGGAATGAGGAGGCGGATGAGTGTCGTCTTCCCGCTTCCCGATGGCCCGCTGATCCCGACGATCTTCATAGCCGCGCTCGGCCCTCTCGAGTGGTTATTAGCACAGCTAATAAAAGAAGTCAAAAATCGCCATCGCCGGAGTTGCTAAGATGTCACGGTCTGTGTTAGACTCTTGGCTTCTCCGAGCCTGCGGAGCTAAATCCCGTCGAAAACGACGTGACAAGCCCTCAGGCCGATAGGGTCCGGCTGGAAACGGCCCGGCCTTCCGAATTTGAAAAGGAGGAATGATGAAAACCCGCAACCGTTTCTTCCCCGCTCTCGTCCTTATCGGCGTTGTTTCTCTCCTCATGGTCACGCCCTCGCCGGTCCTCTCGTCTCAGGACCAATCCGGCCAATCATCCCAAGAAGAGAAGGAAAAACAACAGCCCAAGATCACCGAGGAAATACTCGTCGTGGGCAAGGCGCCCAAGGACGTCGAGCTGGCTACGGTGACCGGGATCGCGAAAACGTCGATCGAGGCTCTCAAGCCGCGCGACCTGGCCGAAGCCATCAAGTTCGCGACCGGCGTTAACGTCACGGTCGGGAACAAAGACGAGTACACGCTCAAGATCAGGGGCATCGATTCCAAGCGGATCGCCCTTCTCGTGGACGGCGTCCCCGTCGTGGAACCCTACTACGGCTCCTTCGACCTCAAGACCGTGTCGGCCGGTCAGATCGAATCCCTCCAGATTACAAAGGGTCCCTCCTCCGTCCTCTACGGCCCCAACACCATGGGCGGGATCGTCAACGTTATAACCCGCCGTCCCGCTCAGGAGCCCTCCTTGAGCCTGAGCGCTTCCCTGGGCGACCGGACGACGCGCAGCCTGGGACTGGACTCCTCCGCCCAGTGGAAGAGTCTCGGCTTCGTAGGAACGGCCCTCTACCAGGGGTCCGACGGATTCGTTTATAAAGATCCCAAACTGGGACGGACGGACCGCTCCAACAGCGACTACGAACGCCTGAACCTCAACGCCAAGCTCTACTACATTCCCTCCTCCCGGACCGAGTTCATGGTCAACGCCGGCTACTACACATCGGCCTACGGCATGCCTCCCGACCTCTTCGGCAAACCCCGCTATTGGCGCTTCAAGGATTGGGACCGCACGTCCCTGAACGCCGGAGGCTATACGGCCTTGGGCGATAACTCGACCCTGCGCTTCCGGGCCTTCTACGTCAACTATCAGAACAGCCTCGACTGGTACAAGGATTCCGCATTTTTAGTACGCCAATCCGAAAGCACTTTCAACAACTCCGTCTACGGGGTATTCGGCCTGGGCGATCTTTTCATCAACGACTGGAACAGCCTTAAGCTCAGCCTCTACTACCAAAAGGACGAGGCCCGAACCCAGGACGACATCGGACTTTCCTGGACCAAGTTCGACCAGGGGACGCTCTCGCTGGCCGCCGAGGACCACGTCACCCTCATCAAAGACTGGAAGATCATCGCCGGCGCCAGCTGGGACCGGCTTTCCAAGTTCAAGGGCTCGGCCTCCTCGAAGCTCAACCCCCTGGTCGGCATCAAGTACGCCCCCGGCGACGATTTCGAGGCGCATCTCTCCTTCTCGGGCAAGTCCAAGTTCCCGAGCATGAGGGCCCTCTATTCGCCGTCCTCGGGAAACCCCGGCCTTCTCAGCGAGAGGGCGCGGTCCTGGGAGCTTGGGGCGACTTACAACAAGGCCATTTATCTGAGCGGGGCCTTATTCGTGAACACGCTCAGGGACATGATCGATACGGCCCTCCTCCCCGACGGCACGAGGCAGTACCGGAACATCGGCAAGGCCCACATCAACGGCGCCGAGATCCAAGTCCAGAAAGCCTGGCCGGCCGTCCAGCTGTCCTTGAACTACACCTACCTCGACCACAGGAACGAATCCGATGATCGCCCCCTCGATGTCCTGTCCGACCACAACCTGAACTTCGAGGCCCGGGTCCGGCCCCTCAAGTCCTTGAACGTGTCCGTCTTCGGCCTCTACGCCTCGAAATCCTATTGGTACAACACCGGGACGCGGAAGCTCCTAAATATCCCGTCCTATTTGACCTTCGACGCCGTCGCTTCCTACGCTTTTTCCATCGTCGAGATTTTCGTCAAGGTCACGAACCTCATGGATAAATATTATTACACCGAGCCCGGATTCCCTTGGCGGGGACGGACCTTCGAGACCGGCTGCGCGATCAAGGTGTTTTAAAGCGTTTTCTGCTATCATCATCTCGATATCCTTTGGACGGAAGGAAACGAGATGATGAAACGCGGGGCTCTCATTCTTGTCGCGATCGCGATTCTGGCCGGCCTGGGCTTGTTGAACGGGAATGCCGTCCAGCCGCCCGATTCGATCTGGACCGTCACGCCCGAGGAATATTTCGATTCGCCGGCGATCTCGGTCCTCGTCTTCCACGACTATTATCCGGAGGGCAAACAGGGCGGCCTCGAAATCATCCAGCACGGGGAAAGGGTCGCGGCCGACGGCGACGTCCGTCTCGAGGTCACGCCGGGACAATGGGCCGACCTTCCGATGATCGGCCGGCGTCAAGTCGACCGGTCCAGCCTCGAGATCAAGGTCCCGGCCTCCTTCGCCAAGCCTGAATTGCGCTATACAGTCCGGGTCAAGCCCGAAGGCGAGGCCGTCCGCGTCTCGGTGGACCTTGACCAGCCCCTGCCGGCCGGGCTCATCGGGAAGGCCAGTTTCAATATAGAGCTTTTTCCCTCGGCCTACTTCGGCAAAACCTATCATCTGGGGACGAAATCCGCCGTTTTCCCGCGGCAGGGAAACGGTCCGATGATCTCCGGAGAATTCGGTTTGCTACAGCCCGTCGCCATAGCCGCAGGACCCAAGCTTATCATCGCTCCGGAAGATCCGCTGAGGATGATGACCATCGAATCCCTGACCGGCGATCTGGAGCTCTACGACGGCCGCGATACGTCCGACAACGGTTGGTTCGTCGTCCGCTCGGCCTTGAAGCCCGGCCGGGCTAAGGGAGCGGCGGAATGGATCATCGCCCCGCACCGGGTCCCAGCATGGATGCGGGAGCCGGTCATCGCCGTCTCCCAGGTCGGCTATCATCCCGACCAGGTCAAGCGGGCCGTGATCGAGCTCGACCGCCGTTCGGGCCTCCCTGGCAAAGCCTCGCTCTTTCAGGTCAATTGGGACGGAGGATTGCGCGAAGTCTTGACCGCCTTGGCGATCCCTTGGACTGGAAAGTTCCTCCGCTATGACTACGCTTTCTTCGATTTCAGCCAAGTCCGCGAGCCCGGGATGTACATCGTCAAGTACGGGTCGGTCGAAACGCCGCCGTTCGCAATCGGCCGCGATGTGTATCGCGGTGTCGTCTGGCAGCCGACCCTCGAGACGTACCTTCCCGTCCAGATGTGTCACGTTGAGGTCCGGGACGTTCTCCGGATCTGGCACGGGGCCTGCCACCTCGACGACGCCGTCCAGGCTCCGCCCTCGACCGTCCATTTCGACAGCTACCAACAGGGCCCGGTCCTCAAAGATCGATTCGCCGCTTTCGAGCACATCCCCCATCTCGACCGGGGAGGATGGCACGACGCCGGGGACTACGACCTGGCCGCCGGCTCCCAAGCCGACGTGACCTTGGTTCTGGCACTCATCAGGGAAACGTTCGGCCTGGCAACCGACCAGACGACGGTCAATCAAGCCGGAAGGCTTGTCGTACTCCACGATCCGGATGGGATTCCGGACGTCGTTCAGCAGGTGGAACACGGCGCCGAGAGCCTCCTCTCCGGCTACCGGGCCGCCGGCCACAGCTTCTGCGGGATCATCGAAGGGTCGATCGTCCAGTACTCCCTGCTCGGCGACACGGCGTCGATGACCGACAACCGCATCTTCGACCCGGCGCTCAAGCCCGACGAAACCGCGGAAGGACGCTCGGATTTGAGGGATGATCGCTGGGCGTTCACCGATCCCGACACCTCCCTTGAGTACAAAGTAGCCTCGGCCCTTGCCGCAGCCGGCCGCGTGCTTAAGGGCACGAACGAAAAGCTGGCTCGCGAGTGCCTGGAGACGGCCCTTATGGTCTGGGGCAGGGAACAGAGCCGGACGCCCGTCGTCGGCCACGCCGCTTATGTGCCCGGACGGCCGGAAGTCCAGGAGGTCCTGGCCGCCGTCGAGCTCCTGATAGCGACGAAGCAGGCTAGGTTCGGGGACAGGCTCGCCGCGCTTCTGCCCGTTATCGAAAAAAATTTCGACGAGGTCGGTTGGACCGTCAGCCGGGTTCTCCCGCTGATAAAAGACCAGCCGTTTCATGACGCGGTCGGCCGGGCCGCGGCTCGCTACGCCGAGGAAACCGAGCGCGAACTCGCCTCCAACCCCTTCGGCGTTCTCTGGCGGCCGGAGATCTGGGGCATCGGCTGGGACATTCAGGATTTCGCGATCGGCCAGTATTTCCTCATCAAGGCCTTCCCCGTACTCTTCCGGCCCGAGACGATTTTCCGGGTCCTCAATTATGTCCTTGGCTGCCACCCCGGCTCCAACGTCTCTTTTGTGTCGGGCGTCGGAGCAAGGTCGCTGACGATCGGCTACGGCTTCAACCGGGCGGACTGGTCTTATATCCCGGGGATGAACGTCTCGGGGACAGCCCTGATCAGGCCGGATTTTCCGGAACTCAAGGATGATTTCCCCTTCCTCTGGCAGCAGGCCGAGAACGTCATCGGCGGCGCGGCAAGCTACATCTTCACGGTCCTGGCCGCGGATGAATTGCTCAACGGGAAATCCGGCTCCCCCGGCCGGGAAAAACCCGGACGGACGGAGATCGCCAAATGGCAAAATGGCAGTAACGCGGCGGTCTCGCTGACTTTCGATGACGGCAGCATCAATCAATTCCGCGTCGCCGTGCCCATCATGAGAGGTCTGGGCCTGCCCGCTACCTTCCACATCATCACGAGCGAAGTGGCCGGCTCACGCTACCAGGGGGCCTTTATCGGACGCCCGACCCGGGCCGTCGTCTTGGAGACGGCCGCGGTTCCGACCGACAAGGAAAATTTTTTTGAGCGCGCTTCGGCGATCGGCCGCCTCGGCTTGAGCGGAACTCTCGAATACCATACGCGCGCCGGCGAACTCTACGAGGACGGCCGCCCGGAAGAGGCTTACCGGCTCATCGACGAAGCCTACGCAAAGGTCCGCCACGGCGACTTCAAACCGGAAGCATCGCAGCCCGGCTCCCGGGAAGGGCGTGAGATGCCGACATGGGATGAGCTGGCCGCATTAGCCGCCCAAGGCCATGAGATTTCCAGTCATACGGTCACTCATCCCCGGCTGGCCGTCCTGGACGACGCCAACCTCGTCTACGAGCTTGAGAAAAGCCGCGAGGAAATCCTTGACCACCTCGGCGCCAAGCACACCTTCACGGTCGAGTGCCCCTACGGCACCGAGGACGAACGCGTCGTGGGCTTCGCCCTGGCGCGATACCCGGCCTCGCGCAATCGCATGCCCGAGCCGTTCCTGGAGGAACTCGACCGGGACAGCGACAAGAATCCCGCCGATTCCGCCAAAGAGTACGTGCAGTGGCAGCGGGGGGTCTTGACGAAGACCCCGATGCCGCTGATGAAAGAGTGGGTCGACACGGTCGCCGCGCACGACAATATGTGGCTGGTCTTGGTTTTCCACGGAGTCGACGGCATCGGCTGGGAACCGAAGACGGGCGCCGAGCTCAAGGATTATTTCGGCTATATCAAGTCCAAAGCAAATCAAGTCTGGACGGCGACCTTTCAGGACGCCGCGAAGTACATGCGGGAGCGCATGCACGGACGAGTGGCTTCCTCTCGACGAGGAGAAGCAATCGAAATCGTGCTGGGCCATGACCTGAACAATCCGAGATATGATCTTCCGCTCACCTTAAAGACCTACCTGCCCGAAGATTGGTCGACGGTGGAGGTCAGGCAAGGACGCCGTTCCGAGCTCCTCCCGGCCGTCAGGGACGAACGGGGAAGCTATGTGATCTATCAGGCGGCGCCTAACGCGGAGCCGGTGATTCTATCACAGGCCGCTTTATTCATCGGGAATAAGGGCCTTTAGAATCGGGGTCACCCAGCGATCTTTGTCGATATCGTAGACGATAAAATCCGAATCGAACTGCCAGTAGGCCCAAGCCCAGCCCAAGGATTCGGCGCTGCGGGCGACGAAGGCCGTATATCGGGCCCTTGATTCCAGCGGACCCTTATCATAGGCACCGAATTCGCCCAGAAATACAGGCCGGCGGTGTAAAGTCGCCCATTTCCGGGCGCGGCCGAAGTCTTCCTCCACCCGCTTTTTATCGAGCTCGCTGCCCCAACCGACGTCAGAAAAACGAACGTTCTCGGGCGACCAGGGCGCGCCCTGGTGAGTGAACCGCATCGGCTCGTAGTAGTGGACGGTCACGATGATGTTGCGGTCCGACTCCGGCAGCTTCAAATCGTCCAGGCGGTCGATGCCGTTCCATGAGGGAGGGCCGATTACGACCGTTCGCTCCGGATTGGCAGCGCGGATGATCGCCAGCACTTCGGGAATCCACTCATTCCAAAGCTCGGAGGTCAACCGGCCGTTAGGCTCATTGAGGATCTCGAACAACACGCTGTCCGGAGCGTCCTTGAAGCGGCCGGCGATCAGCCTCCAGAAAGCCAGGACGCGGGGCTTGAAGACGGCCGGGTCCTCGGCGACGTCGTTATAGTTGTGAAGGTCGAGGATGACCATAAGGTCATTTGCCAGGGCCTTCTTGACGGCCCAATCCAGCGTGCCCAGCCAGGCTTCATCGAGCTTATAGCCGGCGCCGGCATCCATTCGCTGAAGGGCGTGCAGGTTGATGCGCGCGCTCCGGAATCCGGCTTCGCGGATCAGCTTGAAATGCTTTTCCTTGAAGCGGCCGTCCCCGAACTTGTCCCAGATCGGATCATATCCGAGGATGTTCACTCCGCGGCCCAGCCGCTTCACTTGTTGGGAAGGCTCCGTGGTGAGAGAGGCGACCGAGGGAACTGCAGATAAAACGATGCCCGTCGTCAGGAGAAACGCCAACCCGGTTCGCCGCCCATGACTGGCCATATCCGACATCCTAGCCTCCTTTGATTCTGTATCCGGCCTGGTGTATTCTATTCCCAAGTTGGCCGAAATGCCAACCGATTTCCGGGGCGATTTTGTTTCCGACGACACAACGGTCGAGGATGCCTCTCTGTGGTACACGGAATGAGGGCAATTTCCCGGTTTTGTTATAGATGCGAACGAGCCTCCGGCAGGGATTTACCAGAATGTCCGCAAGGCGGTCATCGACCTTTCCGGATTTTCCGTGAGAGTCGGGCTGAGAGTGCGGTTCGGAGGCTTTTAGAAAGGCAAGCGGTCTTCAGCTCGCCGGCCGAAGACGAACCAGCTCGCGCTCGATCTGCTCGAGCGTCTTCCCCTTGGTTTCGGTCAGGCGCGTCCGGATAAATAGGAACCCCAGGACGCTGATCCCGGCGTAGATCCAGAATGTCCCGGCCGATCCCAGCCCCCGGTTGAGGTGCGGGAAGGTGTAGGTCAGGATGAAACAGGCCAACCAGAGGGAGAAGGTCGACACGGACATGGCCGCGCCCCGGATTCGGTTCGGAAAGATTTCCGAGAGAAGGACCCAGGTGACGGGAGCCAGCGACAGCGCATAGAGCGCCATGGATAGGACGACCAGGACGAGTAGATGAATGCCCCGGCTGTGGGCGGCGTAGCTCGCGCCCACCAGCCCAAAGGCCACGGCCAGGCCGGCCGAGCCGGCCATCATCAAGGGCTTGCGGCCCAGCCTGTCCACGAGCCGGATGGCGATCAGGGTGAAGATCAGGTTCACGGTGCCGGTGATGACGATGTTGAACAGGACGTCGCTCACGCCATAGCCGGCGGCCGTGAAGATCTCCTCGGCGTAGTAGAAAATGACGTTGATGCCGCACCACTGCTGGTAGACGGCCAGGACGATCCCGATCAGAAGGACCTTGGACAGTCCCGGTTCGAAGAGGGCGCGGAAGCGGACCTTGTGGATATCGGCCGCGGCCAGTGTCTCTTTGATCTCGACCATGGCCCGGCCGGCGAACCCGGCGCCGCCAACCCGGGCCAGAATCTTCTCGGCGTCGCCGCCCCTGCCGTTCTTGACCAGCCAGCGCGGACTCTCCGGGACCGTGAACATCAACAGGAAGAACAGGAACGCGGGCACGGCTTCGGCCCCGAACATCCAGCGCCAGCCGACCTGGCCGTTCCAGGAATTCAGGATATCGGCCGCTGAGGCGCCGGCAAGGACCGGCCTGGCGATCAGCCAGTTGACCAGCTGGGCGGCCAGGATGCCGATGACGATCGTCAGCTGATTGACCGAGACGAATTTGCCCCGGACTTCGGCTGGCGAGATCTCGGCGATGTACATAGGCGAGAGGTTCGAGGCCAGGCCGATAGCGACGCCGCCCAGGAGCCGGTTAGCGATGAAAAACGCGAAATTCGGAGCCAGGGCGGTCAGGATTCCGGTCCCCGTGAACAGGATGGCGGACAGGATCAGGAGCTTCTTCCGGCCGTAGCGGTCGCTGAGCCCGCCCGAGACCAGCGAGCCGACAAGGCAGCCGACCAGGGCGCTGCTCATGGCCCAGCCGATTTGGGAGGGTGTCGTCAGGTTGAAGAATTTTTCGTAGAAGGGCTTGGCGCCGCCGATGACCACCCAGTCGTAGCCGAAAAGCAGGCCTCCCATGGCCGAGACTAAGGTCGTCAGCCAGATGAACCTCATGTCGTATGCCGGCCGGTCGTTCATCGCGCCTCCTCGCACGTTGCGTCAGCTAGCTCGGGTGGGTCGATTGACCACAGAAAAGGATTTCCGCAAAATCAGGTCAAAAAGGCTTATAAGCCCAGGTCGGCGGCGATCCCCTGCATGGCTTTGATGCAGATCGAGATGAACTCGTCGAGCTCGATGCCGGCGTTCTTGCACTTCTCGATCTCCTCGCGCTTGGCGCCCTTGGCGAAACTTTTTTCCTTGTAGCGGCGCTTGACGAACTCGAGGTCGATCGCCTCGAGCTTCTTGGAGGGATGCATGAGCGTCGCGGCGATGATCAGCCCCGTCAGGGGGTCGATCGAGTAGATGGCCCAGTCCATGGCCGATTCGCAGGGGACTTTCCCGGCGTGGGCCTGGATGGCGTGGATGACGGCCGGCGGGAGGCCGCGCCCCTCGAGCATCTTGACCGTCTCCGTGGTGTGGAGGTCCGGGCTTTTGGCGGTTTTCTCGTAGTCCAAGTCATGGAGGAGGCCGGCCAGCCCCCACGGCTCCGGGTCCTGGCCGAGCCGCTGGGCGACCGCCTTCATGCAGGCTTCGACGGCCAAGCAGTGTTTAACTAAATTCTGGTTGGGCAGATTAGCTTTGACGAGTTCCAAGGCTTCGTTCCGCGTCATGGTCTTGACTCCTTTCGTTTCGGCTTCCTTGGGCGCCGCAGCCTCCGGCGCCGCGGCCTGCCCTGCGGCGGGCGGCGCGGCCGGCTTCTCGACTTCGTAGGTCATTTCCGTCTCGGCCGATCCTTTTTCATCGACGGCCTTGACCAGGATCGTGTAGGTCCCGGCCTTGGCATCGTACCAGGTCCAATTGGCCTCATCGGACGAGGCCTGAACGACTTCGACATGGTCGCCGGTCTTGAGGGAGAATTCGAACTTGGGCATGAACAGCCCGAAAGCGGCGGCTTGGAAGGTGACATCATCCCCTTCATGGATGGGAGACGGCTTGGTGGCGGTCAGGGCCGTTTTGATCTCTTTTTTCAAGAAGACGAGACGTCCCTCCTCCTTCTCGTCGTCGTAGGCGCTGGAAAGGAGGAACGGCTCCTCCCAGAGAGGATTGGACCGGGATTCCGCGTCTTGAAGGTACTCGCCGATTTTGATCCCCGTCTTGACGTCGAAGGCGACCACGACCTGGGACTGGGTCGTCACGACGACGCGCTCTCCGGCCAGGGCCGGGTCGAAGCGGGGATGGGACGGCACGGCCTGCCACCAGAGGATATTCCCGCAGCCCTTGTCAAGACAGTAGAGGACGTTGTTTGCGGTCAGGAACATGAGCCTCTTCCCCGCAACGAGCGCCGCGCCCCGGGCCGTCCCGTTGGTCTTGACTTTCCAGCTGTCCCTGAATTCGTCGAGATCGACGGCGTGCAGGACTCCGTCCTGGTCCGTGCAAAAGAGACGGCCTTCGTCCATGCCTATGAACTCCGCGGCCACCGCGGCCGCTTTGAATGTCCAGGCCGGACGGCCTTCCGCCGTTAAACCCTTAATGGTTCCATCCTCGCATCCGACGAGAATCAGGCCTCGAGTCAGCATGGGTCCGGCCGTCAGCTTCGATTTCAGCGGAGCGCGCCAGAGCTCGCGGCCGTCGGCCGCGCTCAAGGCGGCGACGCCTCCCGGAGTCCCGAAATAGATGACGCCGTTCGCCTCGAGCAACTTCGTGGTGACCCGTCCCTTGGGCTTGACCTTCCAGATAAGCTCGCCCTTGAAGGACAGGCGATAGAGCTCGGACGTCTTGTCGCAGACGGTCAGCCCGTCGGTCCCCACAACCGGCGGCGTTTCAACGGGTTCCGGAATCTTATAGGACCAAAGGATCTTGCGCTGAGCCTCGTCGACGGTCAGGACGTTCCCCTTTGTCGTGGACAGGACAAGGCCGGCCGGCGTCCGTTGAATGAAGCCCGTGATCTCGCCCTCGAAGGAAACCTGGCCGTCGACGGTCAAGGGGAAGCTGAGACCGCTCGGATAAGGTCTAGGCCCGTGGCGGAACAGGGCGCAGGATGGGCAAAGGAATACGACCACAAGGGCCGCAATCAAAAAGCGGGTTGAAGGCATCATGTCGGTCCGGGTTCCTCATCTTACCATGTTTCGGAGGCCGCCTCAATCTTTACAGCCGGCGGACAAGCTGTTATCATGCCTGACGCATCGCCATGGTCAACTATATCCTGCTCTATAAGATCCGGAAGAAGGTCAAGGCCATCATCAAGCAGAAAATCGAGGACGAGGAGCTGGCCACGACCAAGAAATCCTGCCTGGGCTGCATTGCCGACGAGGTCAGCTGGGAGATTTACTATCTGCTTAAGGAAAAGGAGGAAGACGAATAGGGGGCGTTTAAGGACCTTCCCGTCCGCCCGAGCCTTCCGCTCCCCCGCCTCCCGCCCGCTCCCGCCTGATCTTTTCCTTGACGTCTTTCCACCACTCGAACCGTTTGCGGATGTCTTTTTCGAATCCCATCGAGCCCGGCTCGTAGTAGACGCGCCCTTTGAGCTTTTCCGGAAAGGTTTCCATGTCGGTCGTCCCGAACGCGAAGTCGTGGGCGTAGGCGTAATCCCGGCCGTAGCCGATGTCCTTCATGAGCGCGGTGACGGCGTTACGGATCTGGAGCGGCACCGGCTCATGGGGCCGCTCGGCGACGTCCTTCATGGCCGCTCCGAAGGCGGCGTAGACCCGATTGCTCTTGGGCGCCGCAGCCAGGTAAACGACGGCCTCGGCCAAGGCCAGCTCCCCTTCGGGCGAGCCGAGGAAGTCGTAAGCCTCCTTGGCGTGGAGGGTGACGGCCAGAGCTTGGGGATCGGCCAGCCCGATGTCCTTGGATGCGAAGCGGACCATGCGCCGGGCGATGTAGAGCGGGTCTTCCCCGGCCGCCAGCATCCGGGCCAGCCAATACAGGGAAGCGTCGACGTCGCTGTTGCGGAGGCTCTTATGGAGGGCCGAGATGAGGTTGAAGTGCTCCTCCCCGCTCTTGTCATAAAGAAGGATCCGTTTCTGAAGGGCTTCCTGGACGACTTCAGCCGTAATCTTACCCTCGTGGGCAAGCGTCGCCGCGATCTCGAGGGAATTGAGGGCGCGGCGGGCGTCGCCGTTCGAATAGTTGATGAGGAGCTCGCGCGCCTCCGCGTCCAGCCTGAGCTTCAGGGCGCCCAGCCCGTTCTCCGCGTCGGCCAGGGCGTCCTCGAGGATTTTGGCCAGGGCTTCGGCCGAAAGCTCGCGGAGGACGAGGACCTTGGTCCTCGACAGGAGCGGCGCAATGATCTCGAAGGAGGGGTTCTCGGTCGTCGACCCGTAGAGGACGACATCCCCGCGCTCGACGTAGGGCAGGAAGGCTCCTTGCTGAGCCTTGTTGAAGCGGTGGATCTCGTCGATGAACAGGACGATCGGCTTCCCGTACATCTTCTTGTGATCCTCGGCCCGGGCCATGGCCTCCTTAACCTCTTTGATCCCGGATAGGACGGCGCTGAAGAAAACGCAGGGGACGTCGAAATGGCGGGCCAGCATCGTGCCGAGCGTCGTCTTGCCCGAGCCGGGAGGTCCCCAGAAGATGAGGGACACCAGGCGGCCCGACTCGATAAGCTGGCTGAGGATCTTTCCCGGGCCGAGAAGGTGCTCCTGCCCGTAGACGCGGTCGAAGCCGCGCGGCCGCATCCGCTCGGCGAGTGGGGTGTGCTGTCCGTCGGTTTCCATGGTCCGCCTCAGCATTTGGATTATAACAGATGTCAACGAGTCAGGACAAAATTCCAAAGTCGACGGGGGACCTCGTTGGGGCATCAGCTTGACGGTCCACGCGGGGGCATGCTAATGTGTGGAAACGGGACCAGACGATCATGAAATCCGGCGCGGGCGATCAAGGAACGCGGCAGGCGGACCTGCCACCGGATAAGCTCGTCTACACTCTCGACGAAATCGTCCGCCTTACGAGGCTCGCCCCGGCCCTGATCGAGTCCTGGGAACAGGAATTCCCCTTCCTCCACTCGGGCCGGACGGCCAAGGGCGAGAAAATTTTCCGCCCCAAGGACGTCGCCATGATCCGTCGCATCCAAGAGCTCCTCGAGACACGGGGCCTGACATTGGCCGGAGTCCGGCGGCGGATCGAAGAGGAGTTCGGCTTGCGGACGCCGGCGGCCGTTCATCCCGAGAAGATGAGGAAGGTCCTGGCCGACGTCCGCGACGAACTCCAGGAAATCGCCGCCGGCCTCAAAAAATAGCCTCTCCCAGGAAGCCTTCCCAATTATTTTATTCATTTTTTCCCGAGTTCTGCTATAATTTATGTCCCTTGCGTCGGGACGTGGCGCAGCCTGGTAGCGCACATGCTTGGGGTGCATGGGGTCGGCGGTTCGAATCCGCCCGTCCCGACCATATTTGATCCCCCGGGGATCGTCAAGCGCAAAGCTTGGTGTGTTTGACAACTGAAC
This sequence comes from Candidatus Aminicenantota bacterium, assembly GCA_963702005.1. GTDB lineage: Bacteria > Acidobacteriota > Aminicenantia > Aminicenantales > JAFGBC01 > JAFGBC01. Next base: position 2,515,586 of record OY969696.1, on the reverse strand, counting down.
GAGCGGGTTGATTTGAGGTGTATTGCAACCGCAACAACAAGGTGCTAAAAAACCAAGGCCTGAGGCTCGATTTTTAGCCCGGGCTTTTTTTGTGCCCTCCAGCGAGGGGATGCCCGGCCTCTGGTTTAGAGCGCCGGGCTTTTGTATTTTATAAGGAGGTGGATCAAAGCCATGGAAAAAGAATTCTTGTTCACATCCGAATCCGTTTCGGAGGGCCATCCCGATAAAATGGCCGACCAGATCTCGGACGCGATCCTGGACGCCCTGTTCCGGATCGATCCGATGGCCAGAGTCGCCTGCGAGTCTCTGCTCACCCAGAACACGGTCATCGTCGCCGGCGAGCTGGGAACTTCGGCTACGATCCCTGTCGAAGACATCGTCCGGGAGACCGTCCGCGAGATCGGCTACACCGACGCGTCCTACGGGTTCGACGCCAAGACCTGCCAAATCAAAAACATGCTCGGCCGCCAATCGGCCGATATCGCCGCGGCCGTCGTCAACCGCGCCGACGGCGAAATCGGCGCCGGCGACCAGGGTCTGATGTTCGGCTACGCCGTCCGCGAAACGCCCGAGCTGATGCCCCTCCCGATCATGCTCGCCCACCGGCTCGTCGAGCGGCAGGCCGAGATTCGCAAGCAGGGGCGCCTCCCCTGGCTGAGGCCCGACGCCAAATCCCAGGTCACCGTCCGCTACGTCGGAAGCCGGCCCGTTTCGGTCGAGCGCGTCGTCCTCTCGACCCAGCACGCGGGCGACGTCAGCAACGGCCGGATCTCCGAAGAAGTCCGTCGCGAGATCATCGATGCCGTCATCCCGGCCGACTTCCGCTCCCGGGACATGAAGTACTTCATCAACCCCTCGGGACGGTTCGAGATCGGCGGCCCCCAGGGCGACACCGGCCTGACCGGACGCAAGATTATCGTCGACACCTACGGCGGCAGCTGCCCCCACGGCGGCGGCGCCTTCTCCGGCAAGGACCCGACCAAGGTCGACCGCTCGGCCGCTTATACGGCCCGCTACATCGCCAAGAACGTTGTCGCCGCCGGGCTGGCCGAGAAGTGCACGGTCCAGCTGTCCTACGCCATCGGCGTCATCGACCCCCTGTCCCTGATGATCAACCTCCACGGCCAGCGTAAGGTCGAGGAGCGGCAGGTCGAACAGGCCGTTCGCGAGCTCTTCCTGCTCACCCCCAAAGGGATGATCGAGATGCTCGACCTGCGCCGCCCCATCTACAAGAAGACGGCCGCCTACGGCCACTTCGGACGGGAAATCCCCGAGTTCAGCTGGGAGCGCACCGACAAGGCCGAAGCCCTCAAGAAACGGTTCAACCTCTGAGAAAAAGCAATTAGCATTATAATATGGCCGTGAAGACGAATAGAAAGCCTCTCATTCTCCTCGTCAACGACGACGGGATCGCCTCCGAAGGGCTGGTGGCGCTGGCCCGGGCGGCCCATCGGCTCGGCCGCGTTTTCGTCGTCGCCCCCGACCGCCAGCGGAGCGCGACTTCGCTGGCTCTGACCCTTTACGGCCCGCTCCGTGTCAAGCGCCTCCGCCCAGCCTGGTACGCCGTCGACGGAACTCCCGCCGATTGCGTCTACCTGGCCGTCTGCAAGCTCCTCCCCCGCTTTCCCGACCTTCTTCTTTCGGGCGTCAACCGCGGTCCCAACCTGGGCCGCCAGGATGTCGCCTATTCGGGGACGGTCGCCGGCGCCATCCAGGGGACGTTCCTAGGAATCCCGTCCCTGGCCGTGTCCCAGATCCCCGACGAAAACGGCCGGTTCGAATTCGACGAAGCCGCTTCGCTCGCCGTCCGGATCGGAGCGCATCTTCTGGGCGGGGCCGTCCCGCCGGGCATGACCTTAAGCTGCAATGTCCCACCGTCTCCGATCCGGGGAATCCGCCTCGCCAAACTGGGGGAGCGGCGCTACGCGCCCGAAATCATCGAACGGAAGGACTCCCGCCGGAAATCCGTATTCCGGATCGGCACCGGACGTCCCAAGATCATGGACGGAGCCGGCACCGACCTCGAGGCCATCCGGATGGGGTATGCCTCCCTGACGCCCCTCCATTCGGACCTGACCGATCATACGGCTCTTCGCAGTCGCCGGCTTAGAGAAATCGCCAAGATCCGCACCTGAGACCTTCAGACGATCTCATGCCCCCGCTCCGGCTTGCTTCCGGTGTCTCAGGAATTCGATGAGCCCGGGAAGCATAGAGATGAGTACGATGGCGATGATGACGATCGAGAAGTTCTTTCTGACTAAGGGGATGTTGCCGAACAGATATCCCCCGAAGACAAAGATGGCCACCCAGCCGACCCCGCCGATGACGTTGTAGCTTAGGAACTTACCGTAGCTCATGCGGCCGATCCCGGCCACGAAGGGCGCGAATGTCCGGATGATGGGAACGAATCGGGCGATAATGATCGTCTTGACGCCGTGCTTCTCGTAGAAGGTGTGCGTCCGGTCCAGGTACTCCTTTTTGAAGAAACGGGATTTTTCCCGCTGGAAGATCTTGGGCCCGACCCGACGGCCGATCCAGTAATTGACGGTGTCGCCCAGGACGGCCGCGACGGCCAGGATCGTGAACAGCCACATGAGCTTGAGGTCGCCCAGGGCGGCGAACGACCCGGCCGCGAACAGGAGGGAGTCGCCCGGCAGGAACGGCGTCACGACCAGCCCCGTCTCGCAGAAAATGACCGCGAACAGAATGAGGTAGGTCCACAAGCCGCAGGTCCGGATGAGTTCGCTCAAGTGGGCGTCGAGATGAACGACCAGGTCGATAAGTTTCTTGATAAGCTCGATCACAATCACTCTACTATACAGATGGCGCGCACCGGAATCAACATGGTAGAATCAAGAGCGCCATGACCGCCCCGAACAAAGTCGATCTCATCGAGCGGGCTCTAGAAGCGCTCGCACCGCTCGAATCATCCTGCACGCTCTGCCCCAGGGATTGCCGGATCGACCGGACCCAAAAGGAAAAAGGCGTCTGCCAGACGGGACGGCTGGCTTCGGTCTCCCATGCCCTCCTTCACTACGGCGAAGAACCCGTCCTCAGCGGCCCGGGCTATCCGGGGCCGTCGTCCAAACACGGCCGGGCGGGCTCGGGGACGATCTTTTTCACCGGCTGCAACCTGAAGTGCCTCTTCTGCCAGAACTATCAGCTGAGCTGGCTTCAAGAGGGCGAGCAGGCGGACGACCAAGCTCTGGCCGGGATGATGCTGAAGCTCCAACGACAGGGCGCGTTCAACATCAACCTCGTCTCGCCTTCCCACGTCCTTCTCCCCATCCTGCGCGCCCTCAAGATCGCCCTGGCCCAAGGTCTCGATCTCCCCATCGTTTACAATTCGAACGGCTACGATAAGACGGAAGTCATTCGCCGCTTGGAGGGGATCGTCGATATCTACCTCCCCGACCTCAAGTATCACGACCCTGAAGTCTCGCGGCGCTATTCGGGCGCGGCCGATTACTTTCAACACGCCGGGCCGGCCCTTCAGGAGATGTTCCGTCAGCAGCCCAAGCTCGTCTTGGACGACCATGACATCGCCCTGCGCGGCCTCATCATCCGCCATCTCATCCTGCCCGGCCAGGTCCGCGACACCTGGGCCGTCCTGGAGTGGATCCGCTACAACATCTCCCCTTCTGTTTATTTCAGCCTGATGAGCCAGTACCGCCCCTGTTTTCGGGCGCCCGAGGAGATCCGGCGCGGATTGACGGTCAAGGAGTATCAGGAAGCGGTTATGCGGGCGCAGGAGCTTGGATTCGATAACCTCTACACACAGCCCGATCCGTTCCCGGACGAGGAGCACCTCGTCCCTAATTTCCGGAAGCGCCGGCCTTTCCGCTGGGGCGGCGGCCGGTAGGAGGGCTGCGAATTCCGAAGGAAGTGAATAAATTGATCACAAAAAGAGTCCTCGTTTCAGCTTTTATTTTATTGCTGACGGCCGGCGCGGCTCTCGACGCGCAGTGGGCCAGAACCTACGGCGGAAAGGCGGATGATTGGGCTAACGACATCATCCCGGCGCCGGGGGGCGGCTTCGTCGTGGCGGGCGGGACGAAGAGCTATTTCAAGAATTCAAAATACGAGAAGGCATTCTGGATCATAAAATTATCAAGCTACGGGACGATCCTCTGGCAGAAATTGGATACTCAGCCCTATTCAAGTTCGTCGGGAAGCGAAGCGCTCTGCGTCAGGCAAACGAAAGACGCCCAAATAGCCGCGCTCATCAATTACACCTATTCGGGATGCCGCTATTTCCAGATTTTGAAAATCGACAAGAACGGAGAGGAAGACTCCGGCTTTGTTCAAGTATATAGGACCGAATATTATCCCCATGATACCAGCAGCTACCCCTCCCTGTGCACGATCAGAGATGGGGGCTATATCATCGCCGGACATCATACGGGCTATTCCAATCGGACGGGGGGGGTGGTTGTCCATAAGATCAACAAAGAGGGATGGTCTCGGACGATGATCAAACCTGACGGGCCGAGCGCGGATTACGGACAAGCCGTGGGCTCGACCTCCGACGGGGGATCCGTGGTCGCGGGCGTGACAAGATCCTTCGGCCCCGGAGATAACGATATCTGGCTTCTCAAGCTTACCTCCGGATGCGACATCACCTGGCAATTCACCTATGGCGGCCCCGATCATGATCTTGCCTTCGATATCCTGCAGACGTCCGACGAAGGATTTATCGTGCTCGGACAGACCGCTTCCTACGGGGCGGGCGGCTGGGATATCTGGATCCTCAAGCTGGATAAAAACGGACAGCCCGAATGGGAAAAAACCTACGGGGGAACGAAGTCCGACTACGCCCATTCGATTCGACAGACCCGCGATGGAGGCTACATCGTAGCCGGGACGACTCTTTCGTTCGGCTCGGGGAACGCGGACGCCTGGGTGTTCAAGCTCGACCCGGAAGGCGCGATCGTCTGGGAGAAATGCTATGGCGGGAAAGACTACGACGCCGCCTGGTCCGTCCGTGAGATGCCGAGTTCCCTCGGGGGGTACATCGTCGCCGGCAAAACGAGATCTTACGGCGCGGGTGGCGACGACGTCCTGGTCATGAGGCTTGGCGCAGACGGAACGATCGATCCTTCTTGCGGGGTCTTCGTCGGCTCCAGCAAAGCCGTCGTGAGATCGACCCATCGTCCCGCGCAGGCAACCCAAGTCCAGGTTTCAGGGGAACCGGTTGGCGCTTTTTTGAATCGCTACAAGGCCGGAAATAACGAAACGACAGCGCAGACGGTTATTTGCACAAAGTGAAGATCTCTCGAAGCGCTCGTTCTTCCCAGGGCGCGCCGATTAGTAAGAGCGCGGCGTATAGTTTCGGCTCTTAGGCAGGCGGTCGGCCGGAACTCCCAGGGCCGTTGCGAATTCCCTCAGCTTGGACTGGATGATCTCGACGTTTTCCGCGCCCATCCGGAGGAGATGCTTTTGGGGCGGGCTCAGCTCCTCCAGGGTCCGGTCAATGATTATGTAAGTCAGGACTTGTTTTTCAATTACGATGGAACCCCGGACGAGCGGGACCTGGAGCAGCTCGTCAATGGCCCGGACGAGCGTGTCCTGAAATTCCTGAGTGGGATAGCCCAGCTCGCGATAGGCGTCCCGGATCAGGGGCCTCAGGCTCCGATAGGCCTTGACGCTCTGGGCCGTGTCCAGGGAGGAAAAAACGTCGGCCACGTTGTCGTAGCGGCCGTAGCTCGCGGGATCGATATGGAGCTGCCGCCCTTTCTTGACGGCGGCGAACGCCTTATCGGGCCCCAGGATTTCGAGCTGAGGTCTGGGGCTTACACCGTTGGCGACGTTGTCCACGGCCGCGACAAACCTCCTGATGAGTCCGCTTATTTTAAGCCAGGCGGCAAAGCCTGGTTGGGAGGACAATCCTTGGACGTTGGCCCTGACATATTCGTCGCTCTTGTCCAACTCGACCGGAGAGCGCTCTTCGGCCTCACTTGCGGCGATTTTCTCCTCGGCCAGCCCCGGGACGGCTTCGCCGGCCTGGGTCTTGGAGGGCTCATGGAAGCGGTCTAGGACGAGGAAGTAGTAAAGGCCGCCGCCGACGATCAGAAGGCCGAGAAAGATGAGTCCGGTGACGATGACCTTTCTTTTCTCTTCCATCGGATACCCTCCTCGTTATTCTCCGCTGGACTTTCGGATCCGGATATCCCCGCTGTCGGTCTTGAGAATGATGCGGCCGTTCGGGCTCTCGGGCTTTACCGTAAGCTTCTTCGCCGGAAGCGGCTGGCCGAATTCCATTTCACTCGTGACTTCGCCGTCTCCGGTCTCGGCCTCTATCGTCGCTCCGACCGGATCCTGGAGGAAGATCTCAACATCGCCCTCCCCTACCTCAATCCGGATTTCGTCCTCGGACCTCATGTCCAAGACCTCGGCCTGGACATCTCCCTCTTCGAGCGAGACGTCGAGGACGCCGGAGAAATTCTCGACATGAACTTCGCCCCGCTCCGCCTCGACTTCCAGGCGACCGTAGACATTGGAGACGCGAATAGTCCCTTGGCCGTTCCGGATGCCCTCGATTTTAACGGAACGCGGGACGCGGATCTCGAAATCATAGACGCTGTCTTTTTCCCCCTCATCGGGGCATTGGAGCTTGAGGGTATTATCGCTGAGGTCGAACCGAATCTCGGGCTCCAGGGAGCCGATCCCGGAGATCCGCAACCCGCGCGGCCTGGGCCAGTTGCCGGGCTCCCTGGCCAAGACTTCGACGTGGGCGTCGTCCCAGCCACGGACCAGGATGTCGCCGTTCGTGTTGACCAGGGAGACCTTTCCGCCCGCGGAAAATGGAGCGGACTTCCGGTAGCTGTAAGCGGTCCCATCCATCCCCGACTCTGACGTGTCCACGACGGCTATAATGCAGGACGCCGCCAGGCTCAAAACCAGTGCTAATGACAGTCCCAAGACGATTTTCTTCATGGTCATCCTCTTTGATGAAGATTATATAGCCAAGGCGGTAAGGAAATAAAGCGGGAAGCTTTTCTTGACCCTATCTCCCATCCTGCTGCCGGTGCAACACGCCGCCGTGAGCTGGATAGACAATCCGAATGCCGCGTCGACGGATTTGATGCCAGCTTTCCCTGGCGCTGACATCATCCTCCGACAACATGGATTCGTGGGTCAGGTCGCCGGTAAACGCTATCCCCTCATCCAGTATCAAAGACACGCTATCGGGAGAATGTCCGGGAGTTGCGAAAATCACGCCGTCTATTCCGATTTGCTTCAAGAAGGCCCGGCTGTCTGCGCTCTTGAGGACAAAACTGCCCTCAACCACGATATCAATATATCCGCTGTTCGGCTTCATGATTTTCTTCAACTGTCCGACAAACGGCACTTGAGTATCCATGAGTATGAGCCTCAGCCCCGCATTCCGCAATTCTTGGGTCAGGCCCGCGTGGTCGGGATGATAGTGAGTCACTAAAAGGTATTGAACTTGATTAAGCTCGATCCCCTTCCCCTTGAACCGGCTCTTCAGTTTCCCTAGGGTGCCGGGCCATCCGCAATCGACCAGCAGCATGGTTTTGGCGGCGCCGGCGATGATGTAGTAGTTGGTTGAGTCGTATCCGACATTAACAATATTTGTAGGCATAGGCCTCTCATCCGAAGCGGCCGGTGATATAATCCTCAGTTCTTGAATCGCAGGGAGCGGTGAAGATCTGCGGCGTCGCGCCGACCTCGACCAGTTCGCCCAGCAGGAAATACCCCGTCGTGTCGGAAACGCGGGCGGCCTGCTGCATGTTGTGGGTCACGATGACGATCGAATAGCGCTTTTTGAGTTCGGCCATGAGCTCTTCGATCCGGGCCGTCGCGATCGGGTCAAGGGCCGAACAGGGCTCGTCCATGAGCAGGACCTCGGGCTTGACGGCGATCAGCCGGGCGATGCACAGCCGCTGCTGTTGTTCACTCGAAAGCGAGAGGGCGTTCCGGCCCAGCCCATCCTTGAGCTCCCCCCAGAGATGGACGGCCTCGAGACTCCGCTGGAGCCGTTCGTCCCGGACCGTCTTGTCCGTGATACCGTGAACGCGAAGCCCGTAAATCACGTTGTCGGCGACGCTCAGCGGGAACGGATTGGGACGCTGGAAGACCATGCCGACGTTCTGGCGGAGAGCGAGGAGGTCGGTGCCCTTGGCGTAAATATCTTGCCCCTGAACGAGAACCGTCCCCGCGATCCGGACGCTCTCGATGAGGTCGTTCATCCGGTTGAGGGAGCGCAGGAATGTTGACTTGCCGCAGCCGGAGGGGCCGATCAAGGCCGTGATCCGGTTGATTTCGATGTCGATCGTCACGTCTTGGAGGGCCCGAAACTTCCCATACCAGAGCGAGAGCGTCTTGACCTCGATGATGGGAGTCGTCATCCGAACCGTCCCGAGATGTAGTCGTTGGTTTTCGGGTCGTCGGGAGCGGTGAATATTTTGGCGGTCGCCCCGATCTCGATGAGCTCGCCCGACAGGAAAAACGCCGTCCGGTCCGCGACCCGGGCCGCCTGTTTGACGTTGTTGGTGACCAGTATGATCGTATAGGCCGCGCGGAGCTTGTGCAGGGACTCCTCGATCTTGAGGGTCGAGATAGGGTCGAGTCCCGAGGTCGGCTCGTCGAGCAGGATGACCTCCGGCCTCAGGGCCAGGATCCGAGCGATGCATAAGCGCTGTTGTTGACCGCCCGAAAGCCTGAGGGCGCTCTCGTCAAGACGCTCCCGGACTTCATCCCACAGCCCGGCCTGGCAGAGGCTCTCCTCGGCCAGCTCCAGGAGCTTCTGCCGCCCCCGGACGCCGGAGAGGCGGGCGCCGAAGACGACGTTCTCGAAGATGGAGCGCGGCAGGGGGACCGGCGTCGCGAACACCATCCCCTGCTTGCGGCGCAACTCGACGACATTGACCTCGGGACCCAGGATCGACCGGCCGCCGAAGATGATCTCCCCTTCGGCCTGATAGCCCGGAACGAGGTCGTTGAGTCGGTTCAGACAGCGGAGAAATGAGGTCTTGCCGCTCCCGGACGGCCCGATGATACCCAGAATCTCGTTCGGCTCGACGTCCAAGGTCAGGCGGTTCAGGATCCGGACCGATTCCGTCTTCAGGCTGAACTCCCTGACGCGGATGAGCGGTTCCCGGCTTGTCTTCATTCCCAGGGTCCTAAGAATATTTCCTTATGAAGCGGTGCATGAGATAGTAGGATACAAGGTTGATCAAGAGGATGGTCACGACCAGGACGGCGGCCGTTCCGTAGGCGTTGGGCATCGAGATCCCTTCCCGGGCCAGGATGTAGAAGTGGACGGCCATCGTCCGCGACGAAGAAAATATCGATGTCGGAATGCGCAGAGCGCTCCCGGCCGTGAAGATGACGGCCGCCGTCTCGCCGATGCTGCGGCCGATCGAAAGGATGACGCCCGTCATGATGCCCGGCAGAGCCGACGGCAGGACCACCCGGGTCACTGTTTGCCACTTTGTGCAGCCCAACGAGGCGCTGACCTCGCGATAGGACGCCGGCACGCTCCGGATCGCTTCTTCGCTGGTACGAATGATCGTGGGCAGGATCATAAAAGACAGAGTTAGCCCCCCGCTGATGACGGACCAGCCGAGCTTGAGCTTGGTCACGAACAGGATGAACCCGAACAACCCGAACAGGATCGACGGGATTCCGGCCAGGCATTCGGCTCCGAAACGAATCATCCGCGTCAGGCGGCCCTCCCAAGTGTACTCCGTCAGGAAGATGGCCGTGCCGACGCCGAGGGGCGCCGCGATCAGGACGGCCATCAGGGTCAGGGCCAGCGTCCCGACGATCGTCGAGAAGATTCCGCCCGAGCGCCCCATGTCCTCCGGGTTCCGGGTTAGGAATTCGAGGTTAAGCATGGGCAGGCCCTTGCGGAGGATGAAGACGATGATGAAGAACAGAATGAGCACGGTCGTCAGGGTGAGCGTCCAGAGCACGACCTGGGCGGCCTTCTGCTCGAGTCGGGGACGCAGACCCATCGTTTAGGATCCCTTCCGGCGGCGCGACGAAGTCCAGTTGGCCAGCGTGTTGAGGACCATGATGATGATGAACAGGATGACGCCGGTCGCGAACAGGGCCTCGCGGTGCTCGCCGCTGGCGTAGCCCATTTCGAGGGCGATGTTCGAAGTCAGGGTCCGGACCGGAGCCAAAGGCGACCCCGGGATAGCGGCCGCGTTGCCCGCGATCATGATGACGGCCATCGTTTCGCCGATGGCCCTCCCCATGCCGAGGATGATGGCGGCGATGATCCCGGAGCGCGCGGCCGGGACGAGGACCATCCGGGTCGTCTGCCAGACCGTGGCCCCCAGCGCGATCGAGCCTTCCCGGTAGGTCGGCGGCAGGGCCTGGAAAGCGTCGATCGAGATGCTGATGATGGTCGGGAGGATCATGATGCCCAGGACCAGCGAAGCAGCCAGGACCGACAGCCCCGGCCCACCTAAGTTCTCTCGGATGAAGGGAACGATGACGACGATTCCGATGAATCCGTAGACAACGGAGGGAATCCCGGCCAGGAGCTCGATGACGGGCTTCAGGATCCGGCCCAGCCTCTTCGAGGCGAACTGGGTTAGGACGACCGCACAGGCCAGGCCGGTAGGAACTCCGACGAGGAGCGCACCCGATGTCACGAACAGGGAGCCCACGATCATGGGGAGAAGGCCGAAGCTTTTCTCGGACGGATACCAATTCAGGCCGAGCAGGAACTGGCGCAGCCCGTATTTGAACATGATCGGCATCCCTTCCGAAAAGATGAAAATCGTAATGACGACCAGGATGGACACGGCCGAAAAAGCGACCATCAGAAGACCGAGCTTTATGAGACGGTCGTTGCGTTCCAGTCGCGTCATGGGTCGTCCTCAGCGGGCCCGGATCAGGCCTCCGCTTTCGACCAGGTCCTGACCGTCCGTCGACAGCACGAAATCGATGAAGGCTTGCGCCTCGGCGCCGGGCGGGCCGTTGCTGAGGAATAGGAAGGGGCGGACGAGGGGATAGCGGCCGGCCAGGATGTTGGCGTCGCTGGCTTCGACCCCGTCCAGTTCGAGCGCCTCGACGGTTTTATCGACGAGGCCGAGCGATATATAGCCGATCGAGCGCGGATCCTGGGCCACGATGGCCCGGACCGTGCCGTTGGAGTCTTCGACGATGGCTTCCCGATCGATCCTGTCTTTGTGCATGACGAGCTCCTGGAACGCGCCCCGCGTCCCCGAGCCCTCCTCGCGTGTTACGACGGTGATCGCGCCGCTCCCCTGCCCCAACTCCCGCCAAGTCTTGATCCGTCCCGCGAAAATGTCGCGGATTTTATCCAGCCCGATACCGCGCAGAGAATTCCGGGGATGGACGACGATGGCCAGGCCGTCGCGGGCCACGATGTATTCGGTCAGATCCTTCTCGTCCGGCTTGAGCTCCCGCGAGGACATCCCGATCTGGGCGGCCCCGCTCCGGGCGGCCTGGATTCCGGCGCTCGACCCGCCGCCCTGGACGTTGACGATCCGGTCCGGATGGATCTTCATGTAAATCTCGGCCCAGCGGTCGGCGAAGGGTTGGATGCTGGTCGATCCGGCCAGGGTGAGCCCGCGCCGGGACGCGCCGCGCGAGCAGGCGACGGGGAGGAGTGAGATCCCGAGAAGGATGATAAAACCGAATGGAATTGCCGAGAGATGAAAACGACGCGCAGGCCGGTCACCGCAATTCCTAGGCCCGGGAGAGTTCATATCAAGGCGTTCTATTCCCGATCCTGCTCAGAGGGAATGTATATCAGAGCATTTTTTCAAAGTCAACTCCGCGCCCCTGCGCCGCGTCTCGGTCCACGCTCTAATCCGCATCCTCCGCCTCCGCTTCCAGGGCGGCGATCCGCTCATCGTAATCCCTGCGGCGCTTCTCGAGCCCGGCCGCGGCCGTTTCAAGCTCGCCGTAGAGGCCTTCGACCTCTCGCTTGGCAAGGTGGATGGCTTTGGAAAGCTCGCCGATCCGCCGGCCCGCCTTGGCCCGGGAGGCTTCGACGATGGAGGCGTTCATGTCCCGGAGCGCGCCCTCGGCGTCCTGGATGGCGGCCTCGAGCCTGGCGACTTCCTTCTCCAGAGGCTTGATCGCCTTCGCGCGCTCGACCAGAAGGTCGGTCCGAACGCGCTTGAGCTCCTTGCGGCGGACTTTTTCTGCGGGCGCGGCGGCCGCCGCGCTCGGTCCGCGCTGCCCGTTCCCGCGGCGGAGCGTTCCCTCGTCCTCCCATCCCACTTTATCCAGGAAGCGCTGGTAGCTCCCCTCGAAGACGGTCAGCCCCTCGTCGCGGAAGACGATGAGCCGGTCGGCCAGGGCATGGAGGAACATCTCGTTGTGGGTAACCATGATGACGGCCCCGTCGAAATCGTCCAGGGCCGCCAGAAGCGCGTCGGACGACTCGAGGTCGAGGTGGTTGGTCGGCTCGTCGAGGAGGAGGAGGTTGAGGGGGGTGGCGATGAGCTTCCCGAGCAGAACCCGGCTCTTCTCCCCGCCCGAGAGGATTGAGATCCTCTTCAGAGCGTCATCCCCCTCGAACATCATAACGCCGGCGATCATCCGCGGCAGGCCGGGGTCCATCTCGACGTCGGCGGAAGCGATCTCGTCCAGGACCGTGTTCGTCTCGGACAGGCCTTCGACGTGGCTCTGCTCGTAGTAGCCGGCCGCGACCGCGAGCGGCGCCGTGACCTCGCCGCGTTGGGGCCTGAGGTCGCCGGCCAGGAGCTTGATGAGGGTCGTCTTGCCGCGCCCGTTCTTGCCGATGACGCAGACCCGGTCGCGGCTCCCGATGCTCAGGCCGAAATCCTTAATGAGCGTCCGGTCCGGCTCATACCCGAACGTCAAGCCGTCGATGGTCATGGCGTACTTGCCGTGGAAAGGCTTCCGGCTGAAGCTGAAGTCGAGGGTCTTGATGTTCTCCAGCTTTTCCCGCTTTTCCATCTTCTCCAGGCTCTTGACCCTGGATTGGACGAGGCCGGCCAGCCGGGCCTTGGCCCGGAAGCGGCTGATGAACAGGTCCATCTCCTTTCGCTTGCGCTCGTCGTTGATCCGTGTCTTTTCGTAGACCTCCTCCTGCTGGGCGATCTGGTCGTAGTATTTTCCGGTGTCGCCCTCGACCTTGCGGATCTTGCGGCGGTGGATGCCCAGGATGTGGGTCACGACCTGGTCCATGAAGCCGCGGTCGTGGGTGATGAGCATGAGCTCGCCCGGCCAGGATTGGAGGAAGCGGGCCAGCCAGCGGATGGAAACGATATCCAGGTAGTTGTTGGGCTCATCGAGGAGGAGCATCTGGTAATCTCCGACCAGGACCTTGGCCAGGTTGAGACGAACCTGGAATCCTCCCGAGAGCTGGGAGGGAAGCTTGTCCAAGTCCCGGCGGTCGAAGCCCAAGCCGGCCAGGATTTTTTCGACCCGCCAGATCTGGTCCGCCTGGTCGTGGGGCAGGGCCCGGACGGATTCCTCGAGAACGGTCGGCGCTTCGAACGTGAGCTCCTGCCGGACGTAGCCTATCCGATAGCGGCGCGGCATGGTGATCGAGCCGGAGTCGGGCTCCTCGAAGCCGGCGATGAGCCGAAAGAGCGTGGTCTTACCGTGGCCGTTGCGGCCGACGACGCCGACCCGCTCGCGCCGGTTGACCTTGAAGCCGATGTCGTCGAACAGGGCCTGCTTGCCGTAGTTTTTACTTAAATTTTCGACACAGATCATGGGATTCCGTCGTTAAAGAAACGAATAGGAACTCGCGTCCGGAATGGATATTATAGTGGAAAAAGACGATTGAAGGAACAGGTGACCCGTTCGCCGACGTTACCCAGCCTTGCAGTACTCAGGGCTTCCATGAGCGTCGAGGGTTTGGCGCCCGGCTCGGCCTTTTTTCTTTTTCATCTCCGGGTTGGAGTCCGCGTTTCGCTCCGGGTCATCGCGCCGCTCGTGGCCGGCTTTTTCTTCTGCCTCTACGTCCTGAAATACGAATTCTTCCTGCGCCTGGCCGAGATTCTTTTCAAGGAGACCGATCCGCTCGCGGCGTGCCTCATCATTTTCCTCGTCAGCCTGGGGATCGCCCGGGCCGCGGCCCCTATTTCTTAGGATAGGGCGGGCGTTCGGGGAAGCGGAACGGGTTCTTGGCGATCATGTCCAGGGCGGTCTCGATCGCCTTGTCGAGCTGGGGGTCCTTCCCGGCCATGACCGAGGCCGGGTCGTTGTCGATCAGGATATCCGGGTCGGCGCCGTGGTTTTCGACGATCCACTTGCCGTCGCGTCCCCAGAAGGCGTTGTTGGACTGCTCGACCGAGCCGTTGTCGATCGTCGTCTGCCGGTTGAGGATTCCGACCAGCCCGCCCCAGGAGGGAACGCCGACGACCTTGCCCAGCCTGCGCGCCTTGAAATGGTCGACAAAGGCTTCTCCGTCCGAGCCGTTGTTCTCGTTGGAGATGACGACATAGTTCCCGTTCCCGGCCGTGCCCGGGTAGCGCATCGGGACCATGTTCTTGAGGACGTTGAAGGACGTCATCTGGCGCTCGAGCTTGTCGATCAGGAAATACTCCGTCCAGCCGCCGCTGTTTCGGCGGACGTCGATGATGATCCCGTCCTTGAAGCGGAAAGCCCGCCAGAACTTGTCGAACTCGCCGATCCCGCCCGAGCCCATGGCGTTGATGTGCATGTAGCCGACCCGGCCGTTGGTCGCCTCCAGGACTTTCTTGATGTTCCCGGTCAGCCAGGCTAAGTAGCGGAGCTGCTGGTCGCTGCGGAGCGGCTCGACCTCATAGGTCTTGGCGCCCAGAGCGGTCGGCTTGGCGTTGACCGTGATCCGGATCTTCTGGCCGGGCATGACCTGGAGGAGCCTGAAGTAATCGTCGGGCGGCTTGACCTCCTGACCGTTGACGGCGAGGAGGTAATAGCCTTCCTTAACGTCCAGGTCGGGCCGGACGAGCGGGCCGGGCAGGTTTAAGTTATATTCGGTCGGACCGTAGATCCGCTTGAACTTGTAGAGGCCGGCCTGATTGTCGGCGACGATGTCCGCGCCCAGCAACCCGGTGTATGGAGCCGGCGAGGACGGCCCGGACGGGCCGTAATCGCCGCCCCCTATATAAGTATGGGAGACGCACAGCTCGCCGACCATCTGCTGGAGGACCCAGTTGAGCTCTTCGCGCGAGGAGAGGGAGGGGATGTAGGCCCGGTACTTCTCGCCCATCGCCTTCCAGTCGCGGCCGTGCATGCCGGGATCGTAGAAGAAGTCGCGGTACCAGCGCCAGGCGTCGCTGAAGATCTGACTCCACTCCTTCTGGAGGTCGACCGTATAGACCAGGTTCTGGAGCTTGAGCTTGTCGCCCAGGGCTTTGCTTTGATAAGCCTTGTCCCAGGCCGTCACGTAGAAGTCCGCTTCCTTGCCGATGACCATCTGCTCGCCGTTGGAGGACACCGCGTAGTCACGCACTTTATCGCCGAGGACGGCATCCTTCTTGGAGGCCATGTCGAAGATGTGGAGGTCCCATTTGGTGGCCCCGCGCGGGGCGAAGATCTCCTCGTACTCGTCCTCGCTGAAGGCGTCGACCGAACACCAGGCGACCTTGCCCTTGCCGGCCTTGAGATAGAAATAGTTTCCGGCCGGAACCGGGAGCGGATAAGTCCGCTTGGCCAAGCCCTCGAGGTCGATCCGGAACGGCGCGGGTTTTTCGTCCTTTTTGGCGGGGGCTTCGGCATCGACCTCGACGAAGGGCGGCGTCTCGCCGTCCCTGAGCAGGACGGCCATGACCTGATAGGGCGTCGCGACAACGTGGTTGTCCTCGTAGAAGTCCATCTTGAGCTCGAAATTACGCGAGGACAGGTAATAGAGGAAGCGCCCGTCGGCGTCGAAGGTCGGGCTGAGGTTGTCGAAGAAATCGCCGGTCACGGCGAAGCGCTTCCCTTGGGCCAAGCTGTAGATGAAGACCTGGCTGTTCCGGTTGGACTGGACCTGAGTGTAGCAGATCCAATTGCCGTCGGGCGACCAGCCGTAGTCGCTGATCTCCCAGGTGAACTCGTCGTTCTTGAGCAGGTTCGACTCGTCGACCTTGACCAGCTTCTTGGTCGCGACCTCGACGTAGAACAGGGCGAAGTCCTTGTTCCCGAACAGGATCTTCGACCCGTCCGGCGACCAGATGAGATGGTAGCTGGTCCGATCGAGAGCCGTCGTGAGCGGTGTCCACTCCCCGCCCTCGACCTTCTGGAGGTAGAGCTGATACTCGCCGCTCTTGTCCGAGAAGAAGGCCACGGTTTTGCCGTCCGGGGAGATCTGGGGGTACATCTCGCGGGTGCCCGGGGTTTGGGACAAGTTGCGAGCCTTGCCTTTATCGACGCCGACCGTAAAGACGTCGCCGCGGGCCTCGAGGACGGCCAATTCCCCGTCGTTCGAGACGCCGGCGTAATGGATATAGTCCTTGGGATTGATGACCCTAGTGCGGAGGGCCCAGCGATCCGAAGGGACGAGAACCGGGACCTTGCGGACTTCATTGGTTTTAATATCCAGGACGTGGATGTAGCCGTCCTGCATGAAAACGATCCGCTCGCCGTCCGTATTGGGCATCATGACGTCGAAATCCTCAAACCGGGTGACTTGCTCGACCTGCTTTCCGGCCAGATCCTCTCGGTAGATGTTGGCGATGCCGTTCGTCCGGTCCGAGACGAAGTACATGGCCGAACCGATCCACATCGGGTAGGCGTTCTTGCCGACGTAGTCGGAGACGGGGGCGAAGGCGTTCGTCTTAAAATCGTACATCCAGATATCCTGGTACTGGCCGCCCTTGTAGCGCTTCCAGTAATATTCCTCGTTCCCGCGGCGGGCGTAGAGGATCTTTTGGCCGTCGGGCGAGAAGCTGCACAAAACGCCGCGGTCGAGGGGAAAACGTTCGGGGGCTGAGCCGTCCCGGGAGACGAAATAGAGATTGGGATCGCGGCCGACCACGTTTTCGAACATCGAGCGGAAGACGATCCGCTCGGAGTCGGGCGTCCAACCGACGACGAACGCCGAGCCCGGCGTGTAAGTCAGGCGCCGGGGGGTTCCGCCCTTGGCGGGCATGAGATACACGCTGGGGGGGCCGTCGTAGGTCGCCGTGAAGGCCAACCACTTCCCGTCCGGGGAGAACTTGGCGGCCGTTTCCGTGCCGGGGGCCGTCGTCAAGCGGACGGCCGTGTCGCACCGGCCGCCGACCGTCCACAGGTCGCCCTCATAAGTGAAGACGATTTTATCCTTATGGATCGTCGGATAGCGCATGAACCGGCCCTCGTCCAGTGCGGACAAAGCCGTCACGGCCATTAAAAGACATAAGATGGCGCTGAACAGTTTTTTCACGATAATCCTCCCATATTAAACATGAGACGAGGGACACATCCCCCCGATCCTGCCCTTATATCGTCGCGGATTCGCAGCGCTTTCATTCCACGGACCGGGTCAGGTTTTCTTGGGGCCGGACAGGATCCTGGCCGGGAGCATGATGATCGCTTTTAAAAGGTGGAAGACGCCGTCGATGGTGATTCCGACCAGGCGGAACGGAATCGACAGCAGCCAGACCAGGGGATACATAATTAAAGCCAGCAGGGCGACCGGCCAGCAGATGACGAGAAGGATGAGCCAAAGTAGAAACTTTGCCATGGGAAGTCCTCCTCTGCTTCCGGATCAAAATCCGAGCTCTTTAATGATGTGCGCAGCCCCGGCGAATTTTTCGGTCACGAACAGGACGTAGCGGACGTCGACGCTGATCGAGCGCTGGAACTCGGGGATGATGTAGTAATCGCCGACGACGCTCTCGTAGGTCATGTCGAAGATGATGCCGATCTGCTCGCCCTTGGCGTTGAAGGTCGGGGAGCCGGAGTTGCCGCCCGTGACGTTGGTCGTGTTCAGGAAGCAGGCCGGGACGTCCTTGAGGACGGGGTCCATATAGCGTCCGAAATCGCGCGCCTTGTAGAGGTCCTTGATCCTGGCCGGGACGATGAACGGGAACTCGCCGGTTTCCTTTTCGAGGACGCCGCTCAGGGTCGTCTGGGGCAGGTAATAGACGCCGTCCTTGGGCTTGTAGCCTTCGATCGGGCCGAAGGTCAGCCGGATGGTACCGTTCGCGTCCGGCGCCATCTTCCCCGCCCGCTGTTCGAGGAGGGCCGCCTCGTAGGCTTTCTTAAGGTCCTGGCGCTCCTGGCCCTTGGCCTTGCTCTCCTCGCGGAGGAGCTTAAGCTCCTTCTCGAGCCCGGCTACGAATTCGACGGCCGGGTCCTTGAGTTTGGCCAGCGCTGCCGGGGTCATATCGAGCATCTTGAGCCGTTTCTTGGGATCGCCGAGGGCCGTTGTGTCGTACAGGCCGTCCACGAACGCTTCGACCTCCTTATCGGAACGGTTCGCGAAAAGCTCTTGGAGGGCCTTGGGGAGCTGGCCGGCGGGAAGGGCCTTGAGAATCCGGAGCCTATGCTTGAGATAAGCCCGGTCCGTGGCAATATCATAGCCCCGCTCGGCGAGCTGGAGGCCCTGCTTGATGAAGGGCAGGTTCCGCTTCTGGAAGGTGGGCTCGCGCTCCATGTCGGGCTTGCGGCTTTCGTCGGCCGCCCGATAAATCGTATAAGCCATGCTGAGGACCTGGGAGCCGCCGTAGGGGCTGACGAGGTTCGTCAGGACCTCGTTTTTCCGGGCGTCGGCGGCATAGGCTTCTATGAAAGAGTCGATAGCGGCGAGGACGGAGCCGTACTTTTCCCGGCGATCGGGGCTCGCGTTGACCCAGTCCAGAAACGCCTGCTCTTGGGCCTTCTTTTTGTCCACTAAGCCGATCTTTTCGAAGCCCTCGATCTTGCCCTGGTAATTCTTGAGGCCGTTGTAGAGGCCCTTGACCAGGCTGGCGTACCTGATCTCGACCTCTTTATTGGACTTGCCCGCCTCCTCGAAAAAGGCGATGATGTCCTTGAAATAGGCCATCCGGCGGGTCATCGATTCGGCGTCGACCCGGATTTCGGAGGCCGTGTTGTTCCGGAAAGTCCGTCCCGGATACCCCATGATAAAGGTGAAGTCGCCCGCCTTGAAGCCGTCGAGAGAAAGTTTGACGATGGATTTCGGCTTGTAGGGGACGTTCTCGGCGCTGAAGTCGGCGCCGATCCCATCCTTGGAAACATAAGCCCTCAGGAAGGAGAAGTCGGCGGTATGGCGCGGCCACATCCAGTTGTCGACCTCTCCGCCGAAGTCCCCGAGGTCAAGGGGCGGGGCCAGGACGAGCCGGACGTCCTTGAGCCGCTTGAAGGTGAACAGGAAATATTGGTTGCCGCTGTACATCGAGGCGACCGTCGCTCGAAGGTCGGGAGCGGCCTTTTCGGCCTTGGCGACGAGCTCCTTCTGAACTTTCTCAATGGCGTCATAACGTTGGCGGGGCGTCATGCCGGGCTTCAACCGGGCCTGGACACGGGCCGTCACGTCCTCGTAGCCGAGGAGGACGTCGGCGATGTAGCCCGGGGAGGAAATTTCCTCGGCGCGGCTCATGGCCGTGAAGCCGTCCTGGATATAATCCTTGTCCTTACTCGAAGCCCGCTGGAGGGCGCCGAAGGCAACGTGGTGGTTGGTCAAGATGAGCCCGTCTGGGCTCACGAATTCGCCCGTCCCGCCGCCCAGGTTGACGACGGCGCTCATCAAGCCCGTTCCGTCCTTTTTATAGAGGTCGTCCGGGTTTATGCGGAGACCCTGGGATTGGAGGGCGAGGTCCTTGATCTGGTGGGGCAGCCACATCCCCTCGTCGGCCGAGACGGCCAAAGCCGCGGCCAGAACTAAAATCAGAACGGCGAACCGACGGATACATTTCATCGATGAACTCCTTGATAATATCCAATCATAGGCAAAGGATTAAAATTACTCCCTCTCATTGCTAAAGTCAATTCTGGGGACACACGACTTAATTCACGAATTAAGTCGTGTGTCCCCAGAATTATTTCCAATTATTTTGAAAAGCTAGCGGCATCTGGTATCATTAGCGCCTGCAAAACAATCTTTGAAATCAAGGATGCCGTAATGAACACGACACCCTGGCACGCCCTGGACGCCGCCCAAACCCTGGATAAACTCCGGACCGATCCCGTCCGCGGGTTGAGCGACGCCGAGGTCCGAAACAGGCTGGCAACCTACGGTCCCAACGAGCTAAAAGCCGAGGAAAAAACATCGCCCTGGACGGTCTTTTTCCGCCAGTTCAAAAACGTCCTCATCATCATTCTGCTCGTGGCGACCGTCCTGTCCGCCCTGGTCGGCGAGATCTTCGATGCCGCCCTGATCCTTGTTATCGTGGTCTTCTGCGCCGCCCTCGGATTCGTCCAGGAGTACCGGGCCGAGCGGGCCCTGGAAGCCCTAAAGCAGATGCTGTCGCCCATTATCCGGGTCATCCGCGACGGCCGTGAGCAGGACATCCCGACCAAGGATGTCGTCCCCGGCGACATCATGCTCCTCGAGGCCGGCTACAAGATTCCGGCCGACGCCCGCCTGATCGAATCCGCTTCCCTGAAGTGCGACGAAGCCCCGCTGACCGGGGAATCCGTCCCGGTTGACAAGGACATCAGGCCGCTCCCCTCGGAGCTCCATGTCAGCGATCGCAGCAACATGGTCTTCACCGGGACGACGGTCAGCTACGGCCGCGGCAAGGCCGTCGTCACCGACACCGGGGCCAATACCGAGTTCGGCAAGATCGCCGAGGAGGTCGCCCAGGTCGAAAAGGTCGAAACCCCGCTCGAAAAAAGGACCCGCGAGATCGGCAAGTGGCTGGGCATCATCTCCCTCGTAATCTGCCTTCTGATCGTCGCCATCAGCGTCGTCCGGGAGGGCCTGACGCCGGGAGGCCGGATCACCCTCCCCTTCCTCATCCAGCTCGTTATGTTCGCGATCGCCCTGGCCGTGGCCGCCGTCCCCGAGGCTTTGGCGGCCATCGTCACCGGATCGCTGGCGATCGGCATGCACCAGATGGCCAAGAAGAACGCCCTCATCCGCAAGATGCCGGCCGTTGAAACGCTGGGCTGTACGACCGTTATCTGCTCGGATAAAACCGGGACGCTGACCAAGGGCGAGATGACCGTCCGCAAGGTCTTCGTCTCGAGCCGGATGGCCGAGGTCAGCGGCGCCGGCTACGACCCCAAGGGCGAATTCAAGGGCTACGGCGCGGCCTCTCCGCTCACGGATCAGACCCTCGACCTCCTCCTCAAGTCCGGCGTCCTTTGCAACGACGCTTCGCTGGACGAAAAGGACGGCAAGTGGTTCGTCAAGGGCGATCCGACCGAGGGCTCGCTGATCGTGGCCGCCGCCAAAGCGGGGCTGAACACGGTCGAGCTCCGGATCGAGAACGAGCGCGTCGAGGAAATCCCCTTCAGCTCGGAACGGAAGCGGATGACGACCATTCACCGTATGGAGGACGGCCGGACGTTCGCCTTCATGAAGGGCGCGCCGGAGCTCGTCCTTGAGCGCTGCTCGCGGATCATGGCCGACGGCGCCGTCCGCAGCCTGACCGGGCCGGACCGAGAAGCCGTTCATAAGGCCAACGAGGCCATGGCCGGCGGGGCCCTTCGCGTCCTGGGGTTCGCCTGCCGGGAGGTCAAAGGCGAGCTCGAGACGAAGGTCGAGTCCCTCGAGGCCGAGATGACCTTCCTCGGACTCCAGGGCATGATCGATCCTCCCCGCGACGAGGTCAAGGAGGCCATCCGGACTTGCCGCGAGGTCAAGATTAAGCCGGTCATGATCACGGGCGACCATAAGCTGACGGCTCTGGCCGTGGCCAAGGAGATCGGGATTTATCGGGAGGGCGACCTGGCCCTGACTGGCGACGACCTCGAGAAGATGGGCGAGGAAGAGTTGGAGCGGATCGTGGATAAGGTCACCCTGTATGCCCGCGTCTCACCCATGGACAAGATCAAGATCGTCCGGGCCTGGAAGAAACGGGGCGAGGTCGTGGCCATGACCGGGGACGGCGTCAACGACGCCCCGGCCCTTAAGCAGGCCGACATCGGCGTCGCCATGGGGATCACCGGGACCGACGTCGCCAAGGAAGCCGCCGACATGGTTCTCAGCGACGACAACTTCGCGACGATCGTAGCGGCCATCGAGCGCGGCCGCTGGATCTACGACAACATCAAGAAATACCTCGTATATCTCCTCCGCTGCAACATCATCGAGGTCATCGTCATCGGGGGCGGCGTCCTGGCTCTGGGCCCCGAATATCTACCGCTCCTGCCCGCCGCCATCCTGTATATCAACTTGGCCACGGACGGCCTGCCCGCCCTGGCCTTGGGAATCTCGCCACCCGACCCCGACATCATGAAGCGGCCGCCCCGCGACCCCAACGAAAAGGTCTTCTCCAAGGATTTCGTCATCTTCCTGGTCATGGCCGTCTTTCTCTGGAGCCCGTTCTTCCTGTTCATCTTCCTCCACGACCTCAAGGACATCGCTCACGCCCGAACCGAGGTCTTTTTCCTGTTCATCGTCATCGAGCTTTTAGTCGCCCTGAATTCGAGGTCGATCAAATACAGTTTCTTCAAGCTCAGGCCCCACAAGTGGCTCGCCCTGTCGGTCCTTTCCCAGCTCGTCCTGACCTTCGGGCTCGTCCTCATCCCTTCCCTGCGCCGGTCCTTCGGAGTCCTGATGCCCTCGGCCAAGGACATGGAGATGATCCTTGGCTTCGGCGCCTTCGTCCTGGTCAGCATGGAGCTCATCAAAGCCTATCTCAGGAAAAAGGTCTATCGGACCGGATAGAGACGCCGCCATGAATACCAGCCTGCCCTGGGAGCGCTGGCATCCGGCCATCTTCCAAAGGACCTCCCGCCGAGTTTTCACGGGTCGGCCGCTCGGGACCGAAGTCCGGGTTCGGTTGGCGCGCGCTTGCGGCGAGTTCCGGCCTTTCGCCGAAGCGCGGGCGGATCTTGTCGATCAAGCTCCTGAAAATATTTTTAAAGGCCTCATCGGCGGCTACGGCCGGATCAAAGCCGCGCCCGCCTTTATCGCCTTCATCGGCATCGAGGCCGCGCCCCGCCTCCAGGAAGCCGTCGGCTACACGGGCGAAGGCATCATCCTCGAATCGACCGCGCTCGGCCTCCAAACCTGCTGGGTGGGCGGCTTCTTCCGGCGCGAAGCGGCGGAGGCCTGCCTTCGCTTGGCGGCCGGCGAACGAATCTTGGCCGTAACACCCGTCGGGCACGCGCCCGAGGCATTAGCCGGCGCCGAAAAGCTCATGAAAGGGCTCGTCAGGGCAACGAAAAAGAAACCGTTGTCCGAGCTCGTAATGTCGGGGATCCCCTCCGCACCCTGGATGGAAAAAGCCCTTGAAGCAGCACGCTTGGCGCCCTCGGCCGTCAACCGCCAGCCATGGCGCTTCGGCATCGAGAAAGACTCCATCCTCGTCAGCGCGGATACCGAAAAAGACGCCGGACGCGTCTCCAAGCGGCTCGACTGCGGTATCGCCATGGTCCATCTCGAGCTGGGGGCCCTGTCCGCCGGCGTCCGCGGGCGCTGGGAATTTTTAGCCCATCCCCAAGTCGCCCGCTTCAGGCCAGCCTGAATTCACAAGCATCTCCACCCCCGAGCCCTTCCGAGGAAGCGGCGAGTCTCAGTTGGGGTTGCACTTTTTTGGAATCAGGTTATAATGGATGGCGCCAACTGGCCCGGGGAGTAGCGCAGCCTGGCTAGCGCACAGCGTTCGGGACGCTGGGGTCGTGGGTTCGAATCCCACCTCCCCGACCATGGCTTCCTCTCACGCGCATCGCCGATGATCATCAAGGACTTAGCCGAAGCGGCGGAATTTATATCCGGGGATCACGCCCGGCTCCGCGAGCTGCTCAATCCCCGCAAAGAACCTGTGGCTCTCCGCTACAGCTTGGCCCACGCCATGGTGCCGGCGGGACGGACGACCAAACGGCACCGCCTGCGGACATCGGAAGTCTACTACATCCTCCAAGGGGCGGGCCGGATGCACGTCGATGAAGAGTCGGCCCCGGTCAAGGCCCACCAGGCCGTCTACATTCCGCCCGGCGCCGTCCAGTGGATCGAAAATATCGGCAGCGGACCCCTCCTTTTCCTCTGCATCGTGGACCCGGCCTGGCGCCTCGAGGACGAAGAGGTCCTCGAATAAAGCTATCTTTCGCGCCTCGGCATCGACCTCGTTCAAGACCGGTCAAAAGGGTGCCGAGCCGCGCGCGGCAATTGACATCGCAGCGCCGCAGGCGCTATAGTTCCGAAATGAAACCGCCCTACCGCCGCATGCTTCGGAGGATGAGCGCCAAGCCGGACCAACCGTCGCAGGGCGCAACCCGGGGGGCCGTTTGGTCCCTCTACATTCTGGAATGCCGCGACGGCTCCTTCTATACCGGAGTGACAACCGATGTGGATCGCCGGCTTCGGCAGCATCAGGAAGGCACGGCATCTGCCTATACCCAAACTCATCGCCCGGTCGTTCTAGTCTACCGGGAGGAGTGCGGCAACCGGGCCTTGGCCCTGTCACGGGAATGCGCCGTCAAGTCCTTAAGCCGGCGGCGCAAGGAAGAACTCATCCTGGGATTAAAACCCAGCCGGCCTTCTTGCGGTGTTTGTCAAAAAATTCAAAAACGGCCTTGAATTTCGACGCCACGACGTTGATGTGGTTCGGCCGATTTCAGCCGAGCTCGACGAGGTCGTATGCGGTCCGTCCCAATCCGATCTTCTCGCCGTAGCGAAGCTGGGCCGCCCAGTCGACGTCGTAGCCCTTCCGGAAAACGTCCTTTCCCGCCCGCTCCACGACAATATCGGCTGAAGCTTGATCAAGGGCAACCGGATCCGTCGAGGACAGAATCCCAATGTCCTCGACGATAGAAGGCTGGCTTGTCGACATACAATCGCAGTCCTTGGTGATCTTGAGGGCGAAGTTCACAAAGGCGATCTTGCCTTTGAACAGGGTTTGGACGGCCCGGGCATACTCGGCCATTTTTTCCTGGACCCGGGCCGCGTCCTCGTCCCAGCGGAATTTGACCGCGCCTTTCTTACAGGCAACGAGGCATTCCCCGCACCCTATGCATTTGGCGTCGTCGATGACGACGTGGCCCTCGGCCTGGACAATGGCTCCGGCCGGGCAGAACTCCGTGCACAGGCCGCAGTTCCGGCAGGATTTGGCGTTGACGCGCGGATGGAGGACGGCGTGCTGCTCGAGCTTGCCGGGCCGAGCGGCGCAGCCCATGCCCAGGTTCTTGATGGCGCCGCCGACCCCGCTCAGGACGTGACCGGTGAGGTGGCTAAGGCAGAGGAGCGCGTCGGAACGGACGATCCCCGAGGCGATTTTGGCCGAGCGGAGCGTTCCCGCCTTGACCTTGACCTCCTCGAAATTCCCTCCCAAGAGTCCGTCCATGATCAGAATGGGAAGATCTTCGACCTCCCGGGGGGTGAAGCCGTGGCTCCAGGCCAGACGGATGTGATCGACGGCGTTGGACCGCGAGCCGGTGTAGAGCGTGCTCGTCTCGGCCAGGAAGGCGTGCTCGGTTCGCTCCTTGACGCGACGGATGACTCCGTTGATCCAGGGCGCCTTGATATAGCCCGTGTTATTCTTCTCGCCAAAATGGATTTTCAGGGCGACGAAATCGCCCTCGTCGATCTTCTTGGCCCAACCGGTGGCAAGTAACACCTTCTCGGCCTTGTCCGACAAGACCTTGGCGTCTTCGCGGCTGTGGGCTTGGATAAAATAAACTCTGCTCTTCATGGCCTATCCTCCAGAATTTCGCGAGCTGCGGCAACGGCGACGCCCCGTTCGTGGTGAACGCCGAGGTCGCTAAGCGTTTCTTCGAGGGCGCCTAGCGCGAATTCGAGCTGGTCTTGGGTCAGATTCCCCATATGGCCCATCCGGAAGACCTTGCCCGCCGTCTGGGCCAAGCCTCCCGCTACGACGACTCCCTTCTCCGCGTAGCGGCCGCGGAAGGCCTTATCTTCGATCCCTTCGGGGTAAACGACGACGGAAAGCGTGTCGGCCAGACAAGAGGGTTCGGTCAAAAACGCAAACCCGAGGATCGAAAGGCCGGCCCGGATGGCGCGGGCGAAAAGAGCGTGACGCCGGAACCGGGTCTCGATCCCTTCCTCGAGGATGATCCGAGTTCCCTCCGCGAACGACCGGATCTCGTTGACGCAGGGCGTCGAGAAATATTTCGCCGGATCGTTCATGATCGGAAGCCAACGCAGAAGGTCCGCATAGTAGGCCGGGATGGCGGGCATGCTTTTTCTCTTCTCCATGGCCCGCTCGGAGAGAACCAAAACGGCCAGCCCGGGCGGCGCGCCGAAGCACTTCTGGGCGGCCGTGAAAACGACATCGATCCCCCAGTCGTCCATTCGCTCCGGAATGCCTCCCGTCGCGCAAACCCCGTCCACGATGAACAGGGCTCCAGCCGGACGGACGGCCTTCGCGTAATCTTCGATGGGGGCGCAGGAGCCGGTCGCGGTGTCGACATGGGTGACGACGACGGCCCGATAGTCAGCTTTGCCGAGAGCGGCGGCGAGCTGATCCGGCGCAACGACCGTCCCCCAGCGGCTCTGGCTGAGGTCGACGCTCAAGCCGAAGGCGCGGCCGATGTCGGCCATTCTGTCCCCGAAATAGCCTTGAGACAGGACAAGGATTTTCTCCCCCGGGCCGATCGTGTTGAGAAGCGCCATCTCCATGGCCAGGGTCCCCGCGCCGGCCACGATGAAGGCCTCTCCCCTCTTGCAGAATACGATCTTCTTGAGATTGGCGACGGCCTCTTTAAGGTCGGCTCCCATCTCGGGACTGACGTGGGACACCGTGGGAGCGGCCAGCCGCTTCAGGATGCGGGGCAGCACCGGGCTCGGACCCGGGATTAGCAGCAACTTGTCTTGCGCCATATAAGGCTCCTTGTCGCAAAGCCTCTTCCATTTTACCTCAAACGTGACGCTAATCTATGTCCCTTTTTTCCCCGGCTGAAATTCGGCAAACAGATAAGCGTCACCATTTAACTGGAAGGGTCTTTATAGAGCCGGCAAGCCTTTGACCCGGGGCGAGAGCTTTTGCTAAGATGGCCTCGCCATGAAAAAACCAATCGCGCTCGCCGCAGCTTTCCTTTTATTTTCAACAATCGGCTCCGCCTCGTCCGCGCCCGGCCAAGACAAGGGCGACCTCGTCGTCCGCAACGCTAAGATCTTCACCGCCTGGGACGCCAAGCCCTGGGCCGAAGCCCTCGCCGCCAAGGACGGTAAAATCGCCGCGGTCGGCACGGACGAAGATATCGCCGCCTGGATCGGCCCCGGAACGCGGGTCATCGACGCCGCGGGGCGCCTGGTCATCCCGGGACTGATCGACGCCCACACCCATTTCAGCTCGGGAGGCCGATCCCTGATCTCGCTCAGCTTCCGCGGCGTCCGCTCCGTCGAAAAAGTCCAAGAGATGATCGCGGCCAAGATCAAGGAGCTTCCGCCCGGGGCTTCCGTTTTCGGCGTCGAGTACGACCACTCCCTGTTTCCGGGCGGCCTCTGGCCGTCCAAGGCCGACCTGGATAAAGTGTCGCCCGCCAATCCTGTTGTCATCGAGCGCGTCGACGGCCATTCGATCTGGGTCAACAGCCTGGCCCTGACCCAATCGGGCATCAGCAAGGACACCGCCAACCCGTTCGGCGGCGAAATTCTCAAGGACGCCAAGACGGGCGAGCCGACCGGCATTCTGACCGAGGTCGCGACATCCCTGATTAAGGTCAAACGGACCGCCGTCAAATCCACGCTCGAGGAGGACATTCTGCGCGCGCTCGAGCACGCGGCCAAGCTCGGCCTGACCGGCGTCCACACCTCGGCCTCGTACGCCGAGCTCGGCCTCTACAAGAAGCTGAGGGACCAGGGAAAGATGACCCTCAGGGTCTATGCCTGGCTCCCCGTCGAGGGCCTGGACAGCTACATCGCCAAAGGCATCCGCCGGGGACAGGGCGACGACCTCGTCCGGGTCGGATTCCTTAAGCTGTTCATCGACGGAACGCTGGGTTCGGGGACCGCCTTACTGTTCGCGCCCTTCGCCGACGAGCCCGGGAAGACGGGCCTCCCCCAATATCCCGAGGAGAAATTCGCGGCCCTGATCGCCAAAGCCCATGAGAACGGCTACCAGACCGGAACCCACGCCATCGGCGACAAGGGCGTCAACTGGGTCCTGAACGCGGTCGAGAAGGCCGAGCTGAGCTTCGGGATGAAGGACCTGCGCCATTGGATCGAACATGCCCAGGTCATCGCACCGTCCGATTTCGCGCGGTTCAAGGCGCTGGGCGTTATCGCCTCGATGCAGCCCACCCACTGCACGACCGACATGCGCTTCTGCGAACGGCGGATCGGGCTCGAGCGGTCCAAGTACGCCTATGCCTGGCGAACCCTCCTCGACGCCGGCGCCCGGATCGCCTTCGGCTCGGACTGGCCGGTCGAGCCGCTCGACCCGATGCGGGGATTATACTCGGCCGTGACCCGCAAGAGCATCGAGTTCGACGTCCCGGAAGGAGGCTGGTTCCCGGAGCAGAAGCTGACCATGGCCGAGGCGATCACCCTGTTCACGAAGGGCGCGGCCTACGCCTCCTTCGAAGAAGGGATCAAGGGCTCGCTCGAGCCGGGCAAGCTCGCTGACCTCGTCATTATGTCCAAGGACCTGTTCAGGGTCGAGCCCAAGGAGATCCTGACGACCGAAGCGCTCACAACGATCTTGGGCGGCGCGGTCGTCTACGAGAAAAAATGAAAACGCCCCGGGTCGAGATCCGGCCCCGCTCCAAGGAGCTTTCATTCGAGAATCTCCGCGGGCGCGCCGCGTTCGACGTCTTTCTGAACGGCCCCGAGGGGCTCCTCATCTGCCTCGACATCTACGCCTTCCAGCCCCAGAACCATCCCGAGAACCACCTCGGCTGGTGGAGCTTCAAGCTCGGGAACGGAGGCCACGTCCTCGAGGTCGACTTCGACTTCAACCCCATCGGCCGGGATTCGCTGAAGGCCGTCGCCGAC
This sequence comes from Candidatus Aminicenantota bacterium, assembly GCA_963702005.1. Classification (GTDB taxonomy): domain Bacteria; phylum Acidobacteriota; class Aminicenantia; order Aminicenantales; family JAFGBC01; genus JAFGBC01. The sequence goes on along the minus strand of OY969696.1, from coordinate 2,486,641 downwards.
GGCCGGCCCGTCGCTCCCGACGACTGTTGGGTCAATCCCGGCTACCGTTTGGACCCGCTCCAGGACTGCCGGCTGGCCGGCTGGGCCGAGTCCAAGCTCATCTATCTGAAGCGGATCCTGATCAAGATCGACGACCATCAGGTCCTCAAGGATTTCTACGACCGCCATTTCCGGACCGAAGGTTACGCGCCGCCCCTCCCCTTCCTCGACCTCATGCACAAGTTCAAGCTCAAGAAGCTCAAGGGCTATTTCGAGAAATATTTCAAAGGCCGGGTTCTGGACGTGGGGTGCGGACTCTCCCTCTTTACCGAAATTCAACCCCAGTGGAGCTTCAGGATCTTCGCGGGCGACCTCGTCTTCGGGCGGATGAAACAAAGGAAGGAAGCCGTTCCCTCGATCGAATGGCTCGTCTTCGACGCCGCCCGGCTTCCCTTCCGCTCCAAGAGCTTCGACGCCCTGTTCGCCGGCGAGATCCTGGAACATCTCCCCCATCCCGAGCAGGCCGTCGCCGAATGGAATCGGGTTCTCAAGAAGGGCGGCGTCCTGGTCGTGACGACGCCCAACAAAGGGCGGCGCATCAACCGGATCAACAGGGAGAGCTGGCCCTTCAGCCCCGACCACCTCCGGGAGTTCTCCTTCCGGGAGCTGAACCGGGACCTCCTTCCCGCGGGCGGATTCAAGCCCGTCAGGACCAGAGGGATTTACATCGAGCTCGTGACCAAGTCCAACCAGTGGTGGAAAGAGGACTATCTCCAGCGGCAGGGCAACAAGATGGCCAACAGCCGGCTGATGAAACTCCTCTACCGCTTCGGATACTGGTTTCCCCGCCGCTCGCTCGTCCTGATGACCGTGGCCCAAAAGATCCGCTGAGGCCGGAGCCGGCATTCAATCTAGCGGCCGCCCGGGGAACGGCCGGCCCTCATGAAGGCCTCGATATTCTCCGCCGGCGTCTCCTGAGGCAGGTCGCAGCCCGTGCTCAGAACGAAATTGGGAACACCGCTCATGTCCTTCAAGAGCATGGCCACGGCCTTTTCGACGTCGGCCGGCGTTCCGTGGAGCATGACCGAAGTCGGGCTGATGTTGCCGAGGATCAGGATGTCCTCGGGGACCCTGCGGGCGACTTCGGCCAGCTCGACGCCGGTCTCGGGCGCGTCCAGGCTGAGGCCGACCGCCCCGGACTCCGCCATCCGGCCCAGCAGGTGCATGGTGTTCCCGCAGATATGGTAGATGACGGCGACGTCGCTGTATTTGAAACCGGCGCTGATGTCTTTGACGTAGGCGGCGGAGAATTCCCCGAATTGGCGGGGCCCGAGCATGACGGCGCTCGGCTCCAGGACGGCAATGACGTCCGCCCCGGCCGAGATCAAGAGACGGCCGTATTCCTGGATCGTCTCCGCCGCGAAATCGCACAGCTCGTGGAGCCGCCCGGGGTTCTCGATCGAGGCGACGGCCGCGTCGTCGGCGCCCAGGATGAGCGCGGCCAGCGTGTAGGGCCCGATCAGATAGGCGCCCTTGAGCATGGTCTTGGGCAGCCCCACGCTCATCATCTTCATGGTCTCGACGTAGCCGAGAATCCGGCCGTCGAAGGCGATGTTGATTTCCTTGAGCGCGTCCATCTCCTCGAAACGGAAAGGATCGCGGACCACGGTCGCCGAGTTATCCTTGGGGAAGACCGTCGTACGGCCGAGGGCGTTGGCTTCGACCGACAGGTCCATGAGCGGGAATATGAGGTCCGGCCCGAAGCGGTCGGCCAAGCACTTGACGGCCCGGAAATGTTCGCCGAAATTCTGCTGGGCCAGTTTGATGTTGCTGCCGACCAGTTCGACGCCGGGAAATCCCATCATCGGGGCCACCAGGCGCTTCCCCCGTTCATGGGCCCGGAGGGCGCGCTCCTGGAGGCTCGAGGTAATCATTTGATTTCGTTTTTTTCGAAGAATTCCTCGATCTTAGCCTGGAGTTTGTCGGCCCTGGCGATGGCGGCTTTTTCCGTCAACGATTCATACAAGCTGTCGAAAGCGGCTTTGACGTCCTTGAGTCTCTGAACGGCCGCCTCCGGGTCGGCGATGGCGACCTCGCCCGGCATCGCCAACTGGCGGGAGACGGAGAGATAACGGTTCCGGGCCGTCTCGTAGCGATCCTCCATGGCCATGACGTTCCTCTCCTCGTCCGATACCGGGCGCATAAACTTCGTATAGGCGATAAACCCGACCACGACGATAATGATCAGCCAGAGGAATTTTTTCACGATCTTCCCCTTTCTCTCGGCCCCTGCGAATTTTCCGTTTCCATCGACTCCCGGCACTAAGAGAGTAATTCGCGCGGCGGACGAAGTCAACCCCTCGACACCCATACTAAGCCGTTTCCGGCTTAGTATGAGTGCTGCAAGGCGGGGTAGCGTCGGCGAACGGACCAAGACGAATCGGCGAAGCATCGCTGCCGACATTGTCGATCGGGCCGATTGCGGATAGAATAGCCCCGTGCATCCCATCGAAAAACATTTGGAGGAGGACCCATGAATCCCGTCCGGACCAATCCATTCGCGTTTCGTCGAATCGCCTTCCGAATCGGCGTTGCCATCTCGATCTTAACGGTCGGCCTGGCCGCCCAGCAATCCGCCAAACCCCTTGATCCCGCCGACGTCCTCCGGATCAAGACCTGCTCAAGGGCCGAGATCAGTCCAGACGGACGCTGGATCGCCTATCTCGTCAGCGTGCCCCGCGAGGCCGAAGAGGCGCCCGGAGGACCTTTCAACGAGCTTTACGTTGCTTCATTCGCGACCGGAGAGGCCCGGCCGTTCATCATCGGCAAGGTCAATGTCTCCTCCCCCCATTGGAGCCCGGACGGCGACCGCCTCGCCTTCCTGATGGCGCGGGGCGAAAAGGCTTTGACCCAGGTGTGGACCATGCCCGTCGACGGCGGCGAGGCTTCCGCAGTTACCTCCGCACCGACTCCCGTCCTCGATTTCAGCTGGCATCCCTCCGGCCGCACGATCGCCTACATCGCCCAGACTCCGGCCACCACGAGGGAGGAGGAGCTCGAGAAAAAAGGCTACGGATTCATCTTCTACGAAGAAAACCTCAAGCATCGCAACCTTTATCTGACCTCTCTCGAGCCCGGCTCCAAGCCCGAGCAGCTCACGGACGGGGTCACAGTCTGGAGCTTCGAATTCAGCCCTGACGGCAAGACGATCGCGGCCGCCGTCTCGCCCCGAAACCTCATCGACGACAGCTACATGTTTCAGCGGATTCACATCCTCGACCTGGCGACAAAGACGCTAACCAAAGTCAGCGACAACTCCGGCAAGCTCGGCAATTTCGCCTTCAGCCCCGACGGCAGCCGGATCGCCTACGCCGCCAGCTTCGATCGCAAGGATCACGCCGCCAGCCAGGCCTTCGTCATCCCGGCCCGGGGAGGACAGGCGTCGAACCTGACCCCGCCCAAATTCCGCGGCCACATTTCGTGGGTCGGCTGGAAAGACGACAAGACCCTCGTCTATTTGGCCGCCGAGGGCGTTTGGCCCACGTTGAGCGAAATCCCCGCTGCGGGCGGCGAACGCAAGGTCCTCCTTGCCGCCAAGGATTCGGGCTTGATCTTCGGAGCGCCCAGCTATACGGCCGATTTCAAAGCATTCGCCCTCACGGCCCAGACGCCCCAGATCCCGGGCGATCTTTATGCCTGGGAACCCGGCAAGGAGATGCGCCGTCTGACGACCCTCAACCCCTGGCTTTCCGAGAGACAGTTCGGGAAGCAGGACATCTACCGCTATAAAGCCCGCGATGGCTGGGACGTGGAAGGCCTGCTCATTTATCCCCTGGGGTATGAATCCGGGAAGCGCTATCCGCTCGTCGTCATCGTCCACGGCGGGCCCGAATCGAATTATTCGAACGGCTGGGTCACCCGTTACTCCGAGCCGGGGCAGGCCCTCGCCGCCAAAGGCTACCTTGTCTTCTATCCCAACTACCGGGCGAGCACGGGTTACGGCCTCGAGTTCGCGGCCGCCGGCTACCAGGACCCGGCCGGCAAGGAATTCGACGACATCGCGGACGGCATCGAGAGCTTGACCAAGGCCGGGTTGGCCGACAAGGACCGGGTCGGCCTGGCCGGCGGCTCTTACGGCGGATTCGCCGCGGCCTGGTTCTCGTCCTACTACACGCGGCTGGTCAAGGCCGTCGCCATGTTCGTCGGCATCAGCGACCTCGTCTCGAAGCGCCTGACGACCGATATCCCCTACGAGGAGCTCTACGTCCACTCCGGACAGCCGCTCGAAAAAATGTGGGACCAGAACCGGAAGCGGAGTCCGATCTATTGGGCCCACCAGAGCAAGACGGCGGTCCTCATCCTGGGCGGCGCGGCCGACACCCGCGTCCCTCCCTCCCAGAGCTTTGAATACTACCGGGTCCTGAAGATGAACAACCATCCCGCGGTCAGGCTGGTCCAGTACCCGGGCGAAGGACACGGGAACGCGCGGCAGCCGGGGCGAATCGACGTCCTCTACCGGCAGCTCGAGTGGTTCGATTGGTACTTAAAGGACGGCAAGCCCGTGAACGGACCGATGCCCCCGCTGGATATCAGCGCCAGCTACGGGCTGAATCTCAAGGGCTGATTTGCTTATAACTTTAAAATAATATTGAACGACACAGGCAAGTTCCCCACTTAATATATTCTTCTAAAAAGGGCTTTGAAAGCGGTCTGAAGCGCCTTCGAGCCATCCTGCCCCGAGTCCTTGCCCCCCAAATTTAGAGTATCTTGTAATTGACTCCGCCGAAGCAGACGATCAGCTTGTCTGCGACACTCAGATACTTGCCGATCCCCGGCTTGTCCACGATCAGCTTGAAGTACTCGTCGGAGTTGAATTTGATCTCCTTGACCTGCTCCCCGTCCTTGTATTCGCTGTCGACCCATACGCCGTCCTTGAGGTAGAAGGTCTTGTCCTCTTTATAGCGGATCAGGCTCGACGCGACTTGCGAGGCCTGTTCGTCGGCCTTGAGCCGCTGGCTGACCTTGGCCGCCATCACGGCTCCGGCGCCCGTCGACGCCCGCGTTTTCATGGCGTCCTGAGCGGCCGGGGCGGCCGCCTCAAAGACCAGCTGTTCCTTCTCCGTAACGAGATAGGACGTATAGGGCGTGACGATCCCGTACTTCAGCCCGAGCTTCTTGACCTCGTCGATGAGCTCCGGGTTTTGGCCGTGGAGTCTGATCTCCTCGAGGAGGTACCCGACCCGGCGCGTCGCCCACAGCCTGGGCAAAAAGGCGAACTCGCTTCCCCGGGCCAGCTTCTGGCCTTCGAGACTGAAGGTCTTGTCCTCCTTCCCGACCTTCCCGGAGAGCGTCGCCACGACCGGACCTTCCCCTTCGTATTTTCCGACGACGACGAGCTGGGAGCCTTTGAACAAATCGGGCAGGGTCTGGGGATAGAGATCTCGGGCCTCAATCCCCTTGAACTTAAGGGACAAGTCGGCCAGGAGGGGCGAGGAAATTTTTTCGTAAAAGCTGGAGATGGAGACCTCAAGATCTTCGTTTTCCCCGACGTAGATCGAGGTCCCCCGGTTCCTGGTCGAGAGGCTGTCGAGGAGCTCGGTGTTGACGTCGTTTCCGACTCCGAACACGAACAGCCGGGCCCGCACCTCGTTGGCCGCCCCGACGTCCTTAAGAATTTCGCCCGTCGCGGTCGTCCCGACGGTCGGCTGGCCGTCGGTCAAGAACAGGACGTAGTTCGGCCTATCCCCCGTCCGGAGCTTAGCGAGGGCTTTGAGGAGGGCGTCGTGAATGTTGGTTCCCCCCGAGTCCTCGATCCCGTCCACGAACTTGAGGGCGCGATCCCGGTTGGCGGCCGAGGCCGGGAGAAGGTCCTCGCTGAACAGGGTCACGCCGTCGTCGAAATCGATGATCGAGAACTCGTCCCGTTCATCGAGATGATTGATGATGAACCGGGCCGCGTCCTTGGCTTGGAAGATCTTGGCCCCGCCCATGGAGCCCGAGCTGTCGAGGACGAGGACGAGGTTCTTGTTGATGACCTTCTCTCTCTTGTCGGCATAGCGGGGCGCGGCCAGAAACAGAAAATATTTTCCGTCGGGCCCCTCGCTGTTCACAAAGGACAGTCCGATGTCGTCCTCGGAAAGCCCGTAGAAGAGGACGAAGTCCTTGTCGGGCTTGACGTCCGTGGCCTCGTATCCGGCCGTGGCCAGGTTCGCGCCCTCTTTCCGGACGGAGACCTTGTGGGAGGGCGAATAGACGGTCGCGATCGGGATTTTGGACTCGACCTTGACGGTCAGGCTCAGCTCCTGGAGGGGCTTGAGCGAAAAACGTTCGGTGTTGAGCGGATAGAGATATTTGACCAGCCCCCGCTCGGCCTTGAGGACCTCGGTATAGGAGAGTTGGATCCGCTTTTCTCCCCGGGCCGGAATGGGGAAAACGCGAGCCCGGAACATGTTCCGGCCGATATACTCGAGCAGGGCGGGATCCTTGAGCCGGCGGACGATGTCTTCGTAGATCCTTCGCGCCTGGGTCGCGTCCAGGATCTCTCCTTGGACCCGTTCCGATCCGATGTACATGGCGAACTCCGTGATCGATGCGCCTTCCGGCAGGGGAAAGATATAAGTCCCCTCGATGTCCCGGCCAAAATTGTTGATGAAAACCTGATCGATAGAGGTCTTAGCAACCTGGTTGTTGATCTCGACCTGAACCCTGTGGTATTTAACGGTCAGGGGCGGGATTTCCTCGCGCGGGTCCTGTCTGGGGATGATGAACCCGTCGCCGAACAGCCAGGCTCCGGCACCCAAGATGAGCCCGGCGAAAAGAGCTGTCCTGGCCGCGATGTTTTTCCAAGCCGTTCCGTTCATTTTATATCTCCTTTGCAGCCGATGGTCCCGTTTCTATCTTCAATAACTCCGCTTCCGGAAGGATGGATTCATGAGTCTCCGATCAGGCCTTCAATCCGGGCCCGCAAGGCGACGATGGTCGGGACGATTTCGACCTCCTTGGCGGCGAAGGCCGTTCCGTCCGCGTTGAGCACGAAAATCAGGGGAACGCCGGCGTCCTTGGCCGCTCGGACATCGAAGGAGGAGTCCCCGACGGCGGCGCATTCCGCCCTCGCGACACCCAGCCGCTTCATTCCTTCGACCAGGGGTTTCCCGGACGGCTTCCAGAGCCCGGTCTCCCTGGTCAGGACGACGTCGAAGCGCAGGGCGAACTTAGCCAGCAGATAATCGGCGTTCCTGCGGGAGTTGTTCGTGATCAGGGCCGTTCGGATCCGTTGGGCCGCGAGGAGCTCAAGGAATTCCGTCACACCCTCCTTGAGCGCGGCGCTTCGCGTCTGCTCCTCTTCGTAACGCTCCAGGATGCCCGATTTTCGGGACCTTTCCGGCTCGGACAATCCGTCGAGATAGGACAGGATGGGCGTCCCGCCGCAGCCCAACTCCCTCCTGATCAACGGCCAGTCGTAGGACGTCTCGACGACGGTTCCATCGAGGTCGAACAGAAACCCCCGGATTCGCATGGCGCCGCGCTACTCCTCCCTAACCCGGCCGACTTCGAACAGGGGCTCGCCCTGGTTGGCCGGAGGAGTTCCGATGATGTAAAGAACGATACCCGTGAAGGGCGCGCGGACCTCCTCCAGGACATTGCCGAAGTAATCGGTCAGCAGCCCGACCCGCTGTCCGGCCCGGACATGATAACCTCGCTCAACCAGGGGCCGGAACAGGCCGTTCCGGCCCGAAGTGACGACTTCATATTTGTCGATCCAGACCGGGTCTTGAACCATGTCGGGCGTTCCTTCCATGATCTTATACAACTTCAGGACGCTCGTTATTCCCCGGACGTTACGGACGATGTCTTCCTCGTCCGTCCGTCCCAGATAGCCAGCCTCGGTCGTGACGGCCGGCTTGCCGCGCAGGACGGCCGTATTCCCGAAGTAGAGCGAGTGGGCCGGATCCTTGGTCCTGGACTCGTCGATGATGATGTGCTCGATTCCGAAAGCCAGCGCGAGATCCTTCGAGGCGGCGTCGAGCTTGGGGTCGCCCGAGATCATCCAGTACGTATACGGGATGAGGGCCTCGTTCGCGTCCCCGCAGTGGAGATCGATCAGCGCATCGCATTTGAGGATGACTTCATTTGTCAGGAAATACGCGATGCGCTCGCTCAGGCTTCCCCGGGCATCTCCGGGGAAGACCCGGTTGAGATTTTTCCAGTCCGAGGGACCGTAGTAAATAAGCCTCCTCTGGAAGGCGGGGAGGTTGGCGATGTGGACGAGGACGATCGAGCCGGCGAGATCCGCGGGATCGAGCTCGGTCCTGATCCGGTCCAGGGCCAGGATGGGCGGGTATTCGTAGCCATGAATCCCGGCCACGAGTCCGAGGACCTTGCCGGGCTTGGCGCCGCAGATCAAGGTCACCGGAATGACCGTGCCGCCGGCGGGATGGGCGACTTCGATCAGGCCCGAGACCGTTTGGCCCGGAGACGCTCTAAGGGAGCCGATCCTGAGCTCCCCGGGCGCCTCGGAAGCCACGGCCGCGCTGAACGGAATCAACGGACAAGCCAGAGTCACCGCCAATGCAATCGCACGGACAGATGATGATTTCATGAAGCGACCTCCTCCTTCAAACGATAAAAGGCACCTTATTGATATTCTATCCCAAGTAGCGTCGCCGGGCTATCACGACGCGCTTCATTCCTCGGTCACTTGCGTCTCCCCTTGCCTTTTGCTATAATCCGACCAACGGCTAATGAATATCTAAATAATTTTAGGAGGGATTTGAACCATGGGTAAGTTCATCGCTGTCCTCGGAGGCCTGATCGCGATGGTCGGCGGCGTCTGTCTCGTCGTCCTTGAGCCTCAGTGGCGGCATGCGTTCAAAGTCGTCGTTCAGGGCTTCATTCCTCCCATCCTCTTTTTCGGCGGCTTGATCGCCCTGATAGCCGGGATCAGCTCGATGAGGGACGCAGCCCGCACGAAGAAGCTCGAAGAGGAAGCCGAGAAGAAGTAAAGGGCAGATTCCGGATTCGGGTAACGCCCGATTTTTTCTTAGTCATTCTATCCCGGATATCAATTCCGGTCACCTATCCGGGCCTAAAAAATCTCTTGACATGAAATTTGTAATATTGTAATTTGTAACTATATTACAACTGGGAGGTGTCGGAATGGATAGAGAACATTCCAATGACAACCCGGGACAGGAAACAAGAGAAAAGAAACTCCAGAGCAAGCTTGACGACCTGGGCAGCCAGGTCGAGAATCTCGCCGCTAGGACGGCGGAATCGATAAAAAGGGCGGCGGACAAAGCTCTGGCCTCCCGCAACACGGTCCTGACCATCCGCGTCAACGACGACTGCAACAGAAAGCTGAACATGTTGGTCGACGCCGGACTCTTTAAAAGCCGTTCCGAGAGCGCCGCTTTTCTGATCGAGCAGGGCATCCGGAGCCAGGACGTCCTCTTCGCCAAGATCATCAGCAAGCTCGAAAAGATCGATAAGATCAAGGAAGAGCTGAAGACCATCGTCTCCGAGGAGATCTCCCAGACCAAGAAGTCCGGCTAACGTGTTCCATCTGAGCGTTGCCTGGCTGACCTTCATTTTAGCTTTCCCGACCCCTGCGGCCAAAAACGTCGAAAAAGCCTTCCTCCAGAACAGCCCCAAACTCTTCCGCGGCTGCTTGGTTCCCGACGGCCGAGTTCTGGTCGCCCTCCCCGCGCCCATTTCTTTTTCCGATCAGCTGACGACCGAGCAGACGGCCTTCCTGTTCGGAGATATCTTCTCCGCCTTCGAGACGCTCGAATTTTTCCCCGAGAAGGAGCCGGGCTCTTGGGGCCCCCGGTTCGGGTTCATCCTCAAGGCCCGCTGGTCGTTCCGGGACCGCCGCAACCGCAACCTCTACGTCTTCCGGGTTTTTTTCTATTTTAAAGCCGCTTTCCCGGCCGAGGGGAACGTCCGTTCGTCCCGGCCGCCCGAATCCCCGCCCCAATGGAAGATAGCGGCCATCAAGGCCGTTTTGATCTGAGGCCGAAAGATGCGTTCCGTCCGAAAAGGGCTCTGGGTCGGCTCTATAGCCGCCCTCGTCGTCTGCCTCGTTTTTTTGGGCCTTTCCCGGATTCGGACGCTCCGTCCCTTCGTCCCCGACGCCGAAAAACGCCTCCGGGACCTCAGATCCCAAGCCGAGGCCATCCGGTCCGAATTCGCGAGCGTCCTCTCCGGGCTCATGAAGAAGCCGGACCAACTCCCTCCTCCCCCCTACCCTAGGGATCCGGAACGGCTGCATGACCTCCTCCGGCGGATCCGGCTCCTGCCCGACCTCGAGGGCGTAGCCGCCTACCGGCCGTCGGGAGAACTTCTCGTCTGGCGAGGGCGCGTTTTCGACGTCGCGGCCGCGGGCGAGGCTCCCGGGGAACGTGTCCTTCTGGCCGAATCGGGAGCTTCTTGGCTCGTCGTCCACAAGGCTTCATCCTATCTCGTTTTGCGCCGTGACCTGACCGCGGATACCTGTATCGTTTTTTTCCGATTGATAGCATTCCTGCCACAGTTCAAAACGTCCTATCTCCACGATTATCAGTTTCTCGAGCCCCGGCTCCTCAGAAATTGCGATATCGACACCTGGGACTTCCGTGAAGATGTTTCGGGCTTTGAGACCGTCTTCGCCCGAAACCAGGACTCTTACGTCGGACGACCGCGGCCCGACAGCGAGGTCCAAACCCTGTCCATGCCCCTGCGGAATGAACAGCGCCGGATCGTGGCCACGGTGACGCTGACTTCGCCCTCGCCGGCCGGGAGCTCCGCTCTCCTCCAGGAACGTCTCGCCCGGATATCGGCCTTTTTCCTTCTCGCCTCCCTAGTCAGCCTGTTTTTCGCCCTCGTTCTCGCGCCGGCCTTCCTCCGGGACAGGAGCCTCGCCCGCGGTTCGGCCGCCATTCTAACCCTGACGGCCGGAAGGCTGACTTTGACCGTTCTGGGAGGCTTGAACGCCTTCCGGAACGCGCCTCTTTTCTCGCCGTCCCTGGCCGGCTTGTCCTCGCTGGGATCGCTGACCAGGTCGCCGGCCGATATCTTCTTGACCGCGTTCGCTTTATTCGCAGTCGTCGGGTGCGGTATATTTATCCTTCGGCCCAAGGCTCATCCCCGTCAGACGCTCAGCCCCGGACTGGCCGTATTTCTATCTTTTATCGCGGCGGCCATAACCTGGGGACTCCTCGTCCTGGGGCGTAAGGTTCTCTCCCTTATTATTTTCCATTCCAACCTCGACCTCCTCGAATTTTCCTTCCGACCCGAGTTTCTTCTTCTTCATGCGGCACTCTGGCTTTTCATGATGAGCATAGTCTTAGTCGCCGTCTCCCTGATCCGGTTCATCGCCCGCCGCGCCAAGGGCTGGCTACCCCTCCTCATCACGATCCTGGTCATCCCCCTCCCCGCCATCATCCTCGGCGTCAAAGTCGCAGCCCTTCCCTTGAGCGGCGCCGTCCTCCAAGCCGCTCTGACGGTGCTCATCCTCGTCTTCGGCTGGAAGCCCGGTCTCCTGGGCCGGACGGATGTCCTGGCCGGAGGTCTGGTCGTGATCAGCGCCTTCCTTTTCGCCGTCCTGGCCAAAGAATCACGGAGCAGGGACCGAAGCCTGATGGAAGGCCTGGTCAAGGATGTCATTGTGACCCAAGAGCAATGGGCGGCCTTCTTCACTCGGGAATCCCTGCCCGAGCTGGACCGCAGGCAGAGGGACATCCAGGCCTTTCTCGGCAGGCCCGAGATTCCCGACTTCGCCCATACCCTCTGGGAGAGGACTCTTCTGGCCCGGTTCAATTGGTATTCCGGGGTTGAGATCCTCGGCCCGGACGGAGAGAGCCTGTCGTCTTTTTCTCTGAACATCCCCATCATCCCGGGACGGGACCTCCCCTTGCCCGTCAGCCCGTCCTGGACGGTCGTCCGGCACAAGGTTCCTTTCTTCGGAAAGGCCAAGGAGTTCCTGATCGGCTACCGAGACTGGTTTGAGGGCGAGACCAACTTGGGACGGATCATGGTCATCGTACTTCTCGACGACGAACTCCTCCCCTTCCTCTACTCGGCCAATCCCTATTTCGAGCTCCTGCGCCTCAATCCCCTGCCGTCGCTCGGGGTCACCGAGTTCGCCGTCGTCGTGTTCGACCGAGACGGCCGCGTCCTGTTCAATCCCCACCGTCTGTCCTCGGGGCTGCCGGAACGCGTCCTGGGCGCGCTGGCGGAGGGCGGTCCGGCCCGCTGGACCGTTCTGGCCGACCGGAGCCGGACCTACGATGCCCACGTCTTTCTCCATGAGGACCGCATCTACGCCCTCTGCCTCCCCCGGCGGGGATTCGTCTCCCTGGTCGTCGCTTTCATGCGCCTTTTTTTGCTGTCGGCGGGCCTGACGGCCTTGGCCGCGCTGGCGGTCGCCCTCGGCCTGGGCTGGCTGCGTCCCCGGAATCCGCTTCGCTCTTTCTCGACCCGCGTCTTCGCTTCCTTCGCCGCTATCGCTTTCGTGCCGCTCCTCCTGGTCAGCCTCTTTACGAGAGGCTTCTTCGACAGGATCTTCACTCAGTCCTATATCTCCAAGGCCGAGACCTACGCTCATACGGCCCGGAGCATCATGGAAGATTTTCTTTCCCTCCGGCCGGACGAGGAAACCGGGGCCGAAGCCCTGCCCGAGGATATGGTCTATTGGATCGGCGCCACGATCGGTAACGATATCACCCTGTATCGGGACGGCCGATTCCTGGCCTCGAGCCGTCGAGAGTTCTTCGATGCCGGACTCCTGCCGGACCTGATGGACGGGGATGTGGCCTACGCCCTGTCCTACGAACGAGCTCCGGTCGCGACCCTCAGGCAAAAGATCGGGACCTATTCCTTCCAGAACCTGACCATCCCCTATCCTTTTCGCGATTCGCTCCTGTTCATTTCGCTGCCCTTTCCCTTCGAACGCCAGGAAGTCGCCCGGGCGACCCGCGATTTCATAGAATCTCTGTTCTTTATTACGGTTTTCTTCACGGCCCTGGCGTTGGTCTTCGCCCGGACCGTGGGCCGGATGATCGTGGCCCCCGTCCGGAAGCTCTTGGACGGAACCCGCCAGGTCGGGCTGGGCAACCTCGAGGTCCGGATCGATCACGCCTCGCGGGACGAGATGAAAACTCTCATCGACGGCTTCAACACCATGGTCCAGAGCCTGAAGAGCCATGAAGCCGAGCTGGCCGAGATGAGCAAGCAGGCTGCTTGGGCCGAGATGGCCCGCAAGGTCGCCCATGAAGTTAAAAATCCCTTGACACCGATCCAGCTCTCGGCCGAACACCTCCTCCGCGTCTTCGAGGACAAGAACCCCGACTTCGAAAAAGCCCTGCGCGAATCCGTGTCCTATATTACGAGCGAGGTCGAAAACCTGCGCCGGATCGCGCGCGACTTCCTCGAGTCGTCCAAGCAAGCCCTGGTCCGCCAGGAGCCCTTCGATGTCCTGGAAGCCGTTGGGGAAACGATCAAGCCCTACGCCGATATTCTGCCCGACCGCATCACCATCCGGGAAGAGGTCCGGGGCGGCGGCTTCATCTGCCGGGGAGACCGGGTTCGCTTCAAGCTGGCCCTGAGAAATATCCTCATCAACGCCATCGAAGCCATCCCCGGGCAGGGGGCCATCACCGTCAACCTCGTCCGGGTCGGCCCAATGATCGAAGTCCGGGTCGAGGACAACGGAATCGGGATGGCCGCCGACGTCCTCGAGCGCATCTTCGAGCCCTATTTCTCGACGAAAGAGACCGGAACGGGCCTGGGACTTCCTCTGGCTAAAAAAATCGTCGAGGATCAGGGTGGGACGATCGAGGCCTGGAGCGAACTCGGGAGAGGGACGCGAATCGTCATGCGCCTCCCCGGCTTTTCGGACTGAGCTATAGAAATTTCCATCCGTTTATGGAAGAATAGAAACATGGAATGCGATCGACGCCTAAGCCTGCGGATGGCCGCGGCGCTCGGCCTTCTGGTCCTGGCGGTCCTGACCCCGCTGCGGGCCGAGAGGGTCAGCCTCCGACTGAACCTGAGGACATATTCCGCCGCCGAGAGCGATCTCCAGACCTGGCTCCAATCCTACAACGCTCTCTGGACGGCTTTCGGGACGAAATACGGAGGAACCCTTCAAGGATCCTTCCAGCCGCCCCCGCTCGGCTCGTCTTGGGAGGTCGAAGTCCGTTTTCCCCTGTTCGCCGGCCTGGCTCTCGACTTGGCCGGCACGACGGTCTCCGGGGCCAGCGCCGGCACGGTTCAATTCCAGAATACGGGCGCGACCCATACCGAAAGCGACTATCTTCTCAACGACGTCAAGGCGATCCCGCTCCGCATCGGGCTGAGCTTCACGCTGCCCGTCTGGAATAACCTCCGGGTCGTGGCCGGCTACGGCCGCCACATCGTTTTCGCCCGCTACCGCGTCGAGGAGAACTATGAGGCGATCTTCAAGAGCTCCAAGACGGATTATCGCTACTGGTTCAAAAGAGCCACGACCTACCGCTCGGAATCCCTGGGGAGCTACGGGACCTTGGCCGCGGAATACCTGGTTCTCCCCTTCCTGGCCGTCGGCATCGAGGCCGAGAAGGATTGGACCCGGATGTCGGGATTCAAGGGATCTTATATCTACAGCGACCACACCGGCAAGACCGCAAGCGGAAAATACTCCCTTTATTTCTTCGAGAGCGACGAATTCGGCTCGGACCTGGCGACCCAGCTCCTGGCCGGCCGGACCGAGCGCCCCGAGGGGACTCTTTACCGGAACGTCCGCCAAGGCGAGTTCGACTTCAGCGGCTTCAGCCTCAAGATCGGCCTCCGCTTCATGTTCTGAAAAACGTCCCGATGTCTAAAACCCTCGTCGCCTACCTCAGCGCCACGGGCAACACCCAAAAGCTGGCCGAAGCCATCTTCGAGGCGGTCCAAGGCGAAAAAGACCTTCGTTCCATCGACGAAGTCCAAGAGATCGACGATTACGGTCTTATCTTCGTCGGCTTTCCCATCCACGCCCACAGCGTTCCTTACAAGGCCGAATTGTTTTTGAAAAGGATCCCGGCCGGCAAGAAGATCGCCATCTTCTCGACCCACGGCTCCCTCCACGGACACCGCTTGGCCCGCGAAGCCGTCGAGTACGCCGTCGTCCTGGCCTCCCGGGCCAAGGTCCTGGGGACTTATTCCTGCCGCGGGAAGCTTTCCCTGAAAGCCATCGAATTCTTGGAGCGGTCCCCCGAGCACGCCGAATGGACGGACATGGCCCCCTCAGCCAGCACCCATCCCGACCGGCATGACCTGGAGGAGGCCCGCAGCTTCGCCCGTCTCGTTCAGACCAAGGCCCGCCAGCAGGCCTGATCAGCCTTTCTTCGCCCCTCTCCGCACCCGTTCGAATCCCGAGATCCCCATGATGTCGAGCGGTTCTTTCCGTTCGATCTCGTCGAGGAGGAGATTGAGGCCGAGGGCGTCGCTGGCGATATGCCCGGCAATGACCATGTTGATGTTGGCCTTCTTGGCCTGCTCGAGGTATTCCTCGCTGAAATGCATGCCGACGAGCGTGCTCGTCCCGGCGGCCGCGCATTTGTCGAGGAGCTCTTTGGCCCCTTCCGTCCCGCCCGTCATGTCGACGAGGACCCGGCCGCACCTGTTGGAGTCCGCGCCGTTAACGATCCGGGGCGCGACTTGGCGCCGGGCCGAAGCCTTGTACTCTGGAATGTCAAGAAAGAGTTTAAGCAGGTCCTTGAGCCGGTGGGGCTTGTCTTTGTCGATGCGCTTCTGGAGATGGTGGGTGACGCAGTTGTCGGCCGGGGTGTGAATGCAGATGAGGGGCAGCCCCAGGGCCCGGGCCGCCGAAACGGCCCTGTCGTGGTTGAGGGGCAGGAGCCGCCGCTCAACTTCGCCGATGCGCTTGTCGAGGAGATGTTCGGCGATCGAGATCGTGACGCCGCTGGCCGCCAGGATATCAGCCTGAAGCCGCATGACTTCGTGGAGCCGGGCCAGGGCCTGACCTTCGGGATGATGGGCGATGACGAGGTCGATCTTCCTGCTTTTGTCCCTGTTGAGGAGATAGGCGAGCAGGATCTCGGGAACTTCCATGTCGACCCCAACCAGTGCGCGCCGGACGACCATCCCCGGCTCGCCGAACAGAATCCGGGTGTCGGCGAAAGGATTGAACAAGCGGTCGTCGTCGTAGACCTCCTTCTCCTCCGGCTTCATCTTCTCGGCCCGCTCTCTCTCCTCGCGCAGGAGGCGGTCGATCTCCTCCTTGCCGCGGGGGTCGTTAGCGATGCCGATCCGGACGGCGTCCCGGTATAAGGCATCGAGCTTCATGGGTCTGTCCTTTCGTCCAAGATACCGGCGCTCGGCCCGGCGTTGTCATCTTACCGGCAACCCCGATGCGAATCAAGTCCTCGGGTCAGCCGCCTCCGGGCCGTTGACAGAGGGCGCCCCCTCGTCTAAAGTCATGCTATGTTCCTGGCAGGGATTCTCAGGCTTCTCATCTACGGGATCCTCGCCTATATCATCTATTCGGCCGTTCAAGGACTGGTCGGGTCCGGATCTCGCAAGGAACCTCCCCGCTCCCCTCCCTCCGGACTCGGGACCCTGGTCAAGGACGATGTCTGCGGGACCTTCCTCCCCCGCGAGGAGGCCATCCGAGACGTCGTCGACGGCCGGGAATGCTTCTTTTGCTCCCAGGAATGCCGGAATAAAGCCAAGGCCGGAAGGGGTCCCGCTCGCTAATGCGAATGGACGATCCGGAAGTCCGAGAACTCGTCGCGCGGCTCCTCCCAGTGGACCTCGAGGCCCTCGACGCGGGCCGAAGGCGGGCCAATCCGGAGGCGATCGAGAAGCTGTTCCAGCCCGGGCTTCTCCCCCTCGGCCACGATTTCGATCCGACGGTCCCAGAGATTTCGGACCCATCCCGTCAGCCCGAGCGAGGAGCCCCACCGCTCGGCATAACCCCGGAAGAAGACGCCCTGGACGCGCCCGGACACCAAGACATGGACTCTGGCCCTCATCGTTTTTATTGTAGCACACATTGTCCGGCACCTCGGTCTCGAGCTATAATGGCAAAGCATTCCTGTTTAAATGACCATGCGTCGCAAGGGAGTCCTCGTGTCGGTCGCCGGGTTCGATCCCTCGGCCGGTGCCGGCGTCCTCCTCGATTTGGCTGTCTTCCGATCCCTGGGATTTCGCGGCATGGCCGTCCTGACCGCCTTGACCGTCCAGGACACCCGGAAGGTCTTCGCGGTCCGGCCGCTGCCCGCCCCCCTCATCCTGTCTCAGTATCGGACGCTGGCACGGGACGTTTCCGTCGCGGGCGTCAAGGTCGGCATGCTGGGATCGGGCGCGAACCTCAAGGCGGCGGCGCGGATTCTTGCCGCGGCATCCGGACTCCCCAGGGTCGTCGATCCCGTTCTGAGGTCCAGCTCGGGCGCCTGGCTCCTGGACCGGGGCTCCCTCCGGGCCTTCCTGCCCGCCGTCAAGGGGAGGCTGTCGCTCCTGACGCCTAACCTCGAAGAAGCTTCTCTGCTCAGCGGCCTCAAGATCGCTACCGTGGAAGATATGGAGGCCGCCGCGCGCCGACTGGCCGAGGGGATCCTCGCCCCGTGCCTCATCAAGGGCGGCCACCTCAAAGACCGTCCCGTCAACGTGTTATTCGACGGCGCGAAAACGCTCTTGATCGATTCGCCGCGGGTCGCTCGTCCCGTCCACGGAACCGGCTGCTATTTGTCCTCCGCCGTTCTGGCCGAGATGGCTCAAGGTCTCTCGCTGGCGTCCGCCTGCCGCCGGGCCACCCGGCTCACCCGCCAAGCCATCCGGACATCCGCGTCCGTCGGAAGGGGCCGTCGGCTGATGGATCCCGGCCTGTGAGGGCCGGGCCGCTCGGGTTCAGGGATTCGAATCGGACAAGATCCGGTCCGCCTTCTTGAGAATATCGGGAGCGAACCGGAGGCCCTGCCGCTCGGCGGCCTTGAGGTTGAGGAAGAGCTTGACGCTCTCCATGGATTGGAAGGGGATGCGACCGGGGCTCTCGCCGTTCTTGACGCGAAGGACGATCTGACCTGTTTTATAGCCCATGTCGGAAAAGTTGAATCCCATCGCCGCGCAAGCCCCGAGGCTCGTCGAGAGAATAAACCCGCCGAAGAGGGGGATTCGTTCTTCGTCGGCCACCCGCCCCAGGACGGAGAAGGCGGCGTTGAGCGTGTTATCGGAGATGGGATACAGGGCATCGATTTTCCTGTTGAGGAGGAGTTGGGCCGACATCGGAATCTCGTTGGCGTTCGTCACGGGAACGCCGACAAGCTCCAGGTCGACTGAGGCGGCCGCTTCCCGGGCGAGCTCCAGATAGTACTCGGAGTTGATCTCCGAGGGCGTCCAGAGCGTTCCGACCCGGCGGGCCCGCGGCAGGACTTCTCTGATGAAAGAGATCATCTGGCGGACCGGTCCGGTCGAGACGATGCCGGTGACGTGGCCGAGATGGTCGGTCGGGGTCCGGCCGGCCCCGAGGATGTAGGGATTGGCGACGGAGGAGAAGACGGTCGGAGTCGTCGGCATCTCGATCAGGGCCGCCTGCAGGCATTGGGTCGAAAGGGGGACGACCAGGTCGAGCTTAGCGGCGGCGAATTCCTGGGCGATCCGTTGAACCTCGGCGATATCCCCTTTGGCGAGGCGGATGTCGAGACGGACGTTGACGCCTTCCTTGAGCCCTGCCTCGGCGAGGGCCCGCAGAAGGCCGGACCTGACTTCGTTGAGGGTCGGAGAATCCGTATACTGAAAGATGCCGATGGAATAGAGGGGCTTGGCGACGGACGCCGGAGCGGACGGGGGTTCCGCGTTCCGACAGCCGTTGAGGAGAAGGCCGATCGCAGCCAGTCCCAGGATCCGTTTAATCATATCCGCGCCGCGTCCTCTTCATCATAAGAAAAATCGCGACCGAGGGCAATCCTTTTCCCTGCGCGTTTTAGGGGCTCCCGTTTTTGGGGAGACGGGCGGAGTTCCCGCCGCTCGCGACGAGGACGACGGAACGGCCCTGGAAACGCTCCGGCCTGGATAGGAGCCCGGCCAAGGCCAGCGCGCCGGCGGGCTCGACCGGGCCCCGGCCGCCGCCGTTCATGACGGCTCCCGCTTCGCGGAGAGATTCTTCGGTCACCCCGATCCAATCATCAATGAGAGCCCGGCACAGGTCGAAGGTGATCGAGCCCGGCTCGATCCCTCCGGCCACGGCATCGGCCGCCGTCGGCCGTTCCGGAATCGAGACGATCCGGCCGGCCCGGATCGAGGCGGCCATGAAAGCGGACGCCTCCGGCTCCACGCCGACGACCCGGACGCGCGGATCGCGCGATTTGAGGTAACCGGCGATCCCGGCCGCCAGCCCTCCGCCGCCGACCGGGACCAAGACATCCTGGACGTCCCGGGCTTGTTCGTAGATCTCGAGGCCGACCGTGCCCTGGCCGAAGACGACCTCGGCATCGTTGTAAGGCGAAACGAATATCCGCGCCGTCTCCTCCGCCCAGCGCCGGCCCTGGGCCTCGGCCTCCTCGCAACTCCCGCCGCGTAATTCGATAAGGACCGGAAACCGCCTGAGCATGTCCAGCTTGTGGGCTGCGACCGTCTCGGGAAGGAACAGGACGAGCGGGACGGCTTCGCGCGAGGCGGCCCAGCACATGGCGAGCCCGTGATTTCCGGTCGAAGCGGAAACGAGCCCCGTCTCGTTGCGGGAAGCGGGCAGGGACCGGATCTTGTTGAGGGCGCCGCGAAGCTTGAAGGAGCCCGTCCGTTGCCGGCTCTCCCATTTAATTTGGACATCGGCATCGTGGGCGCGGCTCAACTCCGTATCGGCCGTGAGCTCGGTCCTAAGGATGTCAACCTTGATGCGGCGGTAGGCGCGCTCGACGCCGCTTATAAAGTCCAGGTTCATGTCCGCGGCCTCGTTTCGTTCCGCAGGCTTCATTGTACTTGTTTATAGCGTTAATCGCCATCCGGTTGCCCAGCGAATAATCGTGGCCTGGGGATCAGGAATGAGAGAAGTTTTTGAAATGGGCGGCAGCGACCATTTTTGATACAATACGGCCAATGACGAAGTATTACGTCGGAACGGCCGGCTGGAGCTACGAGGATTGGGAGGGGATCGTCTACCCGCCCGCCAAGGGGCGCGGCTTTCATCCCCTCGTCTTCCTGGCCGCCTACATCAACATCGTCGAGGTCAACAGCACGTTCTACCGCGTGCCGTCCCCGGCGATGAGCCTGGCCTGGGCTAAGAAGCTCGAGCCCTTTCCCGATTTTCTGCTGTCCGTCAAGCTCCACAGCGTTTTCAGCCACGAGCGGCAGGGATTCGGCCCCAAGGACGTCGACGCTTTCAAGGCCGGGATCGCCCCCTTGCTGATCCGGAACAGGCTGGCCGCTCTCCTCCTCCAATTCCCCTGGTCTTTCCGGAATACGCCCGCCCAGACGGAATATCTGACGGGCCTGTTCCGGATGTTCGCGGACCACCCCCTGGCCGTCGAGGTCCGTCACGCCTCCTGGGACACGCCGCCGTTCTATGCCCTGCTCCGCGAGCACGGGGTCGCCTTTTGCAACATCGACCAGCCCTTGATCGGCGATTCCATCAAGCCGAGTGCGATCGCAACGGCCCCCCGCTTCGCCTATGTCCGATTCCACGGCCGCAACGCCAAGGACTGGTTCCGCAAGGAAGCGGGCCGCGACGATCGCTACAATTATCTGTACGGCCGGGAGGAGCTCTCGGAGTGGATCGAGCGCATCAAGGCCCTGGGAAGGGCGAGCGGCCGGGTCTTCGTCATCACCAACAACCATTACCGGGGCCAGGCCATGGCCAACGCCCTTCAGATCAAGAACATGATCAGCGGAGACAAACTCGACATCCCTGCCCTCCTCCTCGATACCTACCCCGTCCTCAAAGACATCGTCAAGAAGATCAAGGACGGGCAGTTCGACCTGTTCGACGAGGAACCCAAATTCTGATCGGGACGGAGCACGATGTGGTGGACCAATGAATTCCTGAAGGTTGAAGACAACGAACTCACGATCGCGGGACGGCGCGCCCGGGACATCGCCGAACGGCAAGGGACGCCCCTCTATATCTACGGCCGGTCCCGCATCCTCCACAACTTCGATTCCCTGCGCCGCCTCTTCGCCGAAGCCGGCGGCGGACTTGAGGCGCGGATCGCCTTCGCGGCCAAGGCCAATCCCCACCCGGGAATCCTCAAGCTCCTCGAAAAGCGCGGGGCTTGGGTCGACACCGTCTCGCCGGGCGAGGTCCGGGCGGCACTGGAAGCCGGCTTCCCGGCTGATCGAATCCTCTACACGGGAACCAGCGTCTCCGAGGAGGACCTCCGGTCCGTCTTCGTCTACGGCGGACTGACCGTCAACATCGACGCTCTCGAGCAGCTCGAGGTCATGAAAGAAATCCGCGACCGCTGGTTCCGGCGGCGCCGGATCCGGGTCGCCGTCCGCTGGAACCCGGGACTGGGCCGAGGTTTCAGCCCGCGGGCCGTCACGGCCGGGCAGAGATCCGCGGACGGGACGCCCGTCAAGTTCGGCGTCGAGGAGGCCAAGGTCGGCCGGGTCTTCGAGCGGGCCATCCGGTTCGGCTTCGTCCCGGTCGGCCTCCACCAGCATCTCGGCTCGGGCTGGGTCCACGAAGATTTTCCGGCCGTCAAGGAGGCCGTCCGCAGGATCGTCCGCAAAGCCGTCGAGCTCGAGAAAAGCGGTGTCCGCCTCGAGTTTCTGGACTTCGGGGGCGGGTTCGGACCGAGGTTCTACCGGACCCAGGGATTATTTCCGGTTGAGGACTATGTCCGCCTCATCGTCCGGACCATGGCCAAGTCCGGACTCTCCGTCAAGGCGCTGGCCGTGGAACCGGGCAAAGCCCTCGTCGCCGATGCCGGCGTCCTCCTTCTCCGGGTCGTCTACGTCAAAGAGAGCTACGGTCATGTCATCGCCTGCGTCAACGCCGGGACCTTCAACACGGTGCCGCGTCCCGCCGTCTACGCCCAGGCCTCCCACGAAATCGTCAACGCGAGCCGCATCGACGGGCCGAAGAAAGTCCGGGTGACCGTGGCCGGCCATCTCTGCGAAACGGGCGACGTCTTCGGCAAGGAGCGGCTTATGCCGATGCCCCGCCGGGGCGACATCCTGGCCGTGCTCTGCGCGGGCGGCTATTCGCGCTCCATGGCCTCCCACTACAATTCGCGGCCCATCCCTAAAGAGATCCTCGTCTAATTAAGACTCCGGGCCGGCGGCGGCGAACAGATTTTGAAGCGCGGATGAATCCGGCCATCGGAACGGCCGAGGGCGCGGCGAGGTTGAAGACGCCGCTCAGGTCGTCCCGCTCCAAGAGAAAGACCATGGCCCGGACCTCGTCCATGAGATGAATCCAGGGGAACCATTGGCGGCCGCCGCCCGGAATGCCGGCCAGGCGGAGCCGGAACATCCGTTCGAACGTCGGCAGAGCACCTCCGGCGCGTCCCAGGACGACGGCGCTGCGGACGACGATCCGCCTGACGCCGAATCCTTCCGTGGCCCGCGTCGATATTTCCCAGAGTTGAGTCAACCCATCGACACCCATGGAAGCCATGAGTGCAGGCGTTTCGCAGTACCCATACTAAACGGGAAACGGTTTAGTATGGGTGCTGCAAGGCTGCTCCCCGGCCTGGAGCTCCATGGACTCAATTCTGTGGGATCCGCGTAGTACAGGCATTGGAGCGACTGTACTCATGAACCGTTTCCGGTTCATGAGTGCTGAATGCCGGGGCTTGATTAGGGTTAACCCTGAGCCTACTCAGCCCCATTCCTTGCTAAAAGGGCTGAGTACAAAAGTGTCGCTTCTCGTCCCCGCCTTGAAAGGCGGGGCTCCGATTTTTAGCCCCGCCTTTCAAGGCGGGGTAGCATCGGCGAACGGGTCAGAAAGAGCGGAGGAAGGAACAACCGAGGAGCTTGACCCGGCCCGTCCCGGCGGAGCGGACCTCGCCCCGCAGGCAGCAGGCCGGCGGCGTCCCGAAGGCGAGCAGCCGTGCCTCGCTCACGCCCTCGAGGAGGCCGGTCTCGTCCTCGAACAGGTAGAAATACTTAGAGGCCCGTCCGCCGTTGACTCTCTTCTCCCGGGCGTCCACGACGCGGACGACGAGCTCGACCGTTCGGCCGACCCGGTCCGGGAGGTCGCGGATGCGGAGCCCGGGCCGCTTCCCTTCGAAGAACTCGAGCGGGTCGGTCCCGGGACTGAACCCCAGCGAGGCGGCCAGCATCCGTTCCTTCTCCCTGGCGTCGATGTCCGCGACCTCTTCCATATCCCCGAGGCCCTGGACGTAGCGGAGGATCTGCCGCGTCCGGCGCGGTTCGAGGGAATCGAAGACGCCGGCCCGGACGAGGGCCAGCAGCTCCGCCTTGGCCGGCCGGACCCGCGCCAGGAAGTCCTCGACCGAGCCGAACGGCCCTCCCCCCTCCCTCTCGCGGAGGACGGCCTCGACCGTCTTGAGGCCGAGGCCCTTGATGGCGGTCAGGCCGACCCGGATGGCGGCCCCTTCGACCTCGAACCCGCCGCGGCTCCGGTTCGCGTCGGGGCCGAGGATGCGGATGCCCGACCGCTTGGCCTCCTCGACGTACTCCTCGAGGCCGTAATAGCCGCCGCCGGCGTTGAGGACGGCCGCGAGGTACGGGACGGGGTGGTGGGCCTTGAGGTAGGCGGCCTGGTAGGCCATGTGGGCGTAGGAGGCGCTGTGAGCCTTGTTAAAGGAGTAGGACGAGAACCGTTCCATGACGGCCCACAGCCTTTCGACCTCGTCGTCCGTATAGCCGCGCTCCAGCGCCTCCCGGACGAAGCGGGCGCGGAGGGACGGATCGCCGCCCTTCCGTTTGAGGCAGCGGCGGAGGAGGTCGCCCGTCTCGGCGGGGAAGCCCGCCACGCGCTCCGCGACCTGCATGACCTGTTCCTCATAGAGGAGAAAGCCGTCCGTCTCGGGCAAGACCCGCGTCCACAAGGGATCGCGGCCCTCGCCCCGTCCCTCCCGGCTCCGGAGGAGGGCCTCCTTCATCCCGCTCTCGGTCGGGCCGGGCCGGATCAGGGCCAGGGCCTGGGTCAGGTCCCGGACGGTCCGCGGCTTCATCCGACGCAGAAGGTTCATCATGGCCGGGCTCTCGACTTGGAAGCAGCCGATCGTCCGGGCCTTGGCGACGAGACTCCAGGTCTCGACGTCGTCCTCGGGCAGGCTCCGGAGGCGGAGCCTCTCCTTCGTCTCCGAGACGGCGGCCAGGCCGCGAACCGAGAGGAGGTCGAGCTTGATGAGCTTCAGGTCCTCGACGGCGTCCTTGTCGAAGTGGCACATGAGGAGGCCTTTGGCCGAAGTCTCGAGCGGCAGGAACCGTTCGACCGGCGCCGGCGTCAGGATGACTCCGCCCACGTGGAGCGAGCTTTCGGCGTAGGCGCCGTCGAGCTCGGCGGCGAGCTGCCAGACCTCGAGGAAGCCCGGGGCCGGCGCGGCCCGCCGCAGGGAGGCCGGCTCGGCGAAGACCGGGGCCCGCTTGGCCAGCTGCCGGGCCTCCTCGGGCGCGACGCCCAAGGCCCGGGCCGTCTCGTACAGGGCGGAGCGGGCCCCGAAGCTTTTGACGCTCGAGACGTAGGCGGCGCCCGTCCGTCCCTTCCCGTAGCGCTCGAGGACGTAGGCCAGGACCTCGTCGCGGCGGCGCGAGTCGAAGTCGAGGTCGATGTCGGGCGGGTCGGGCCGGCCCCGGTTCAGGAAGCGCTCGAAGTAGAGGTCGAAGTCGAGGGGGTTGATATGGGAGACGCCGAGCAGGAAAGCCAGGAACGAGGAAGCTCCCGAGCCGCGCAGGTTGTGGAGGATGCCGCGGCGCCGGGCGAACTCGACGACGTCGTGGACGATGAGGAAGTAGGGCGCGAAGCCCGAGGCCTCGATGGCCTCGAGCTCGCGGCGGGCCCGCTCCCGCTCCCGCCAGGAGAGCGCCTTGGCGGCCGTCAGCCGGGCCACGACCGTCTCGCGCAGGCTGTGGGGAAACAGGTCGGACGGGAGGGGCGGGACGACGTCCTCGAAGGCGAACCGGCACCTCTCGGCGACCTCGAAGGTCCGGAGGAGGGCGTCGGCCGCCGCGGCGCCGAACCTCTTGAGTGCCAACGTTTCCTGGTCCGGGCCGTAGAGCCGGACCTTGGCCTTGAGCCGCTCCCGCTCGGGAGGATAGGGCAGTTTCTTCTCGACGGCATGGAGGAGGATAAGCCGCTCGGGGCTGGCGACGTACTTGAGGGGGTTGACCCAGACGAGCGGACGCCCGCTCCTCCGGCTCAGCTCGAGGGCCGTCCTGAAATTCCCGAACCCGGCGCCGATGTAGAGGTCGGCCGCGGAGATGTCCGGAGCAGGACCTTTCGGGTTGGGAAGGACGATCGTGACGAGCCCGTCCCCGCTTCCCATCTCGCGGCGGTTGAGCGTTTCGACGAGGTTCCCGTACCCCTCGCGGCTCTGGACAAGGAGCAGGAGCCGGCCCCGGCCGGTTTCGACCTCACAGCCGAACAGGGGGGCGACGCCCCGCTCCCGGGCGGCCCGCTTCCACCTGCTCCAGCCGTAGAGGTTCCCGACGTCGGCGAGGGCCGCGGCCGGAAGCTTCTTCGCCGCCGTCCAGGCGGCCGCTTCCTCGACCAGGACGCTCCCCTTCCCTTTGCTGAAAACGGAATGGACGCGGAGCGGGACGAACACGGCCGGGCCTCATTTCGTGAGCGAGGCGGTCTTGAGGACGAAGCCGTGCTCGGCCTCGAAACCGTAGAGGGCGCCCAGCATCCGCTCCCGGACGGTCAGGACGGACCCGAACCCGTACTTGGAGCGGACCGCGTCCAGGGCGCGGCCCAGCCTCTCCTCGCGCTCCGCGGACGGCTCGAACAGGGCGAGCGGCCGGCTCCGGGCCAGGTCCGAGGCCTTGACGCCGACGAGCCTCAGGGCGAGCCGCGACCCCGTGAAGAGCCCGCGGAAGAGCTCGGCGGCGATCCGGAAAATCCTCCCCGTCTCCTGGAGCGGCGAGAGGACGAGACGGCGCCGGACCTCGGTCCGGAAGTCCGCATAGCGGGCCTTGACCTCGATGACGTGGGCGTAGAGCCCGTCCCGCCGCAGGGCCAAGGTCAGCCGGTCGCAGAGGTAGGCGAGATGGGCGAGCAGGAGCCGTTCGTCCCAGAGGTCTTCGAGGAAGGTCGTCTCGCGCGAGACGCTCTTGGGGACGGAGGCGTCCGCCAGGGGACGGCCGTCGATCCCCCGCGACTGGAGATAGATCTCGTCCCCGCCCGCTCCGAACAGGGAGTGGAGCGTCGGGCGGCTCAGGCCCCAGAGGTCGCCGATCGTCTGGACGTTGAGCAGGCGGAGGACGACCTGGGCCTTGGGCCCGATCCCGGGCAGGTCCTCGATCGGAAGGCCGCGCAGGAATTCCTCCTCCGCGCCCGAGACGAGCTCGAACAAGCCGCCCGGCTTGGCCTTCTTGGTCGCGAGCTTGGCCAGGATCTTGTTCGAAGCCGCTCCGACCGAGACGGACAGCCCCGTCTCGCGCTCGACGCGGCTCTTCATGTCCCGGGCCGCCGCGCTGAAGGAGGGATAGAGGCGGCGGCAGCGGGTCAGGTCGAGGTAGGCCTCGTCGAGGGACGCCTCTTCGATGTCGGGCGTGTAGTCGCGAAGGATGCGGAAGAACCTCTCCGAGAAGGCCTGATAGATCCGGTGGTTCCCGCGGATGAAGACGCCCTGGGGACAGAGCTGCTGACAGCGCCGCAGCGGCATCCCGGAATGGACGCCATACTTGCGGGCCTCGTAGGAACAGGTCGAGGCGACGCCCCGCTCGTGGGGCAGGCCGCCGACGATGACGGGCCTGCCCTTGAGGGACGGGTCGAGCAGGATCTCGACCGAAGCGAAAAAAGCGTCGATGTCGACATGGACGATGGCGCGCTGAAGATGGGAATGCCGCGCGTCCTCTGGAATCTTGCCCGAGGATGGTCCGTCCTCGCGGCAAGGAGCGGAGCGGAGCGGCATTCCCATGGCGTTCAATACTTTCTCAGGACCCCGACGACCCTCCCCAGGATGCGGGCTTCTTTGACCTCGATCGGCTGGAAGGCCGGGTTCTCGGGGACGAGGAAGGTCCCGCCCTCGTCCTGGCGGAGCCGCTTGAGGGTCACCGAGCCGTCCGCGAGGAGGGCAACGACCATCTCGCCCGAGTGGGCCGTGTTCGTCCGCTCGAGGAGGACGTGGTCGCCGTGGTCGATGTAGGCGTCGATCATGCTCTTCCCGTCGACCCGGATGCAGAAGATGTTGCCCCGCCGGCGGCCGACCATCCAGGACGGAACGTCCATGGCCTCGCCCGAGATGTCGAAGGCCTCGCGCGGCGACCCGGCCGCGACCTGGCCGGCCAGGGGGACGCGGACCTGGCTCTCGAGGAGAGCCGGGGCGCCCGGCAGGCGGACCTCTCCCCTGTCCCGCTTCAGATAGCCCTTCCTTTCCAGGCTCGTCAGGTGCTTGAAGACGGCCGAGGGGCTGGCGATGCCGAGGAGCGCCCCGAGTTCGCGGACCGTGGGGGCGTACCCCCGCTCGAGGACGAAGCCTTCCAGGACCTTCAGGACGCGCTCCTGCTTCGGAGTCAGTTCCCGCCTGAGTTTGTTTACCATTTTGTTCACCCGAACATACAATAGTGCGAAAACGCCATCTTGTCAAGAGGGAATCGACAAAAATGAGCCTTGGCGGAGACTAATCTGGTGGTAACCCTTTCGGGTGACAGGGTCCTCCCAAATACCCCCCGGGATTCCTCCCAAAAGGTGATTGCCAAAGGGAGCGTCCGGTTCGATGATATATATTGCAGACGGCCTGTCTATCAGTCTGGGAAATGGGATGCTCCGTATTGAAAAAGTCGGTACGGAAGGATACAATGACGACAAAATTAGATGGGACGTCATCCTTGAGAGGCAGGCCAACATGAAGACATCCAGGGTTTGGGCGGGACACTTGTCCTTGTCCCGAGGGTATACCTTCATCGAGATGCTGATCGTGGTCGCTCTCTTGGGCGCCTTCGCCCTCGCCATCTTTCCGGCCATCAACAACGCCCTACGGACAAGGACGTTCGATAACTCGGCCAAGGACATCCTGACGACAATGCAGCGGGCCAAGCTCATGGCCGTAAGGACTAGGCTCAACCACCGGATCCGTTTCGTCCAGACCGAAGGCGTCTGGCGCTATCTCATCGAGCAGGAGACCACCTCCGGCGTTTGGGATAGGCTCGCCGGATTCATCGAAAAAAGCATCCCCTCCGATTTTGCGACAACGATCAGCCTCCCCAACCGGGCCGTAACCTTCTCATCTCTCGGGTATGTCTCGGACTTCACCGTGAACCAAAACACCGTCACCCTGCAGAGCGACAGGCTCAAATCGGGCGGCCAGGACGACGAACGGATCGTCAGCATCTACGCGGGAGGTTCCGTCCTCTACGCCAAGGCCAGGAGTTCATAATATGACTCAACGAGTATCGAAAACGGGCAAGGGATTCACTCTGATCGAGGTCCTGGTTGGGATGGCCCTGATGGGGACCGCCGTCCTGGGCTTGGCCGAGCTGTTCACGCTGGCCGTCCTCCAGAACCGGCAGGCGGACAGGATCGCCAACGCGACCTTTCTGGCCCAGCAGCAGATTGACGCGGTCCGGAACATGACCGTGGGTGAGATCAGCGCCATGGCCGGAATCCCGATCGACGATCTTATCAATGTCAACGGGGACGTCGATAGCCTGGGGAATCCGCTCTACGACTACCGGAGGGTCTGCCAGATCCTGAGCACGGGGGGTCTCTGGGACGTCCGAGTTTCAGTCTTCTCGGCCGAGCAGCTCGAGACGCCCGTCAACGACCTCATCAACGACCCGGAGGGCCATAAAGTCCGGGCCCAGATCCAGACGATCGTCAGCAGGTGAGAACCATGAAGACGCGCCGACGAACAAGGGTCCTGTCGCGAACGGGTTTCACCCTGATCGAGCTCCTCCTGGGAAGCACGCTTCTCCTGATCGTCATCGTGGGAACGCTGGCCCTCTACGAACGGAGCAATAAGGTCTCGGTCGACCAAACCCAGTTCTCTGAAATCCAGCACGACGTCCGCTCCGCCATGTACTTCGTGTCGCGGGACTCCCGGATGGCCGGCGTCGGGCTCGTCTCGGATATCTCGGGATACGCGGTCGAAGGCCAGGACGCCTTCGGCCCCGTCCCGGAAGCGTCGGACTCCCTCCGTCTCATGGGCAACTTCGACGATCCGCTTGCCCTCCACATCCGGAATTACCAGGGGAGCTCGGCGGAGGCCTTTCTCTACGATTACGAACTCGAGAACGCGCCCTACAACTGCCCCGGATTCTACGAGAACAGAACCGTCCTTGTCATGTCGACCGCCTGCCCGGGCTGCTTCGCCTTCCGGTTCATCGCCCAAAATGAAATGCACGGCTGCGGAAGCGGGACCGCCCATGTCGTGTTCGCCCCCGGCCAGGCGCCCGGCGTCAACCCGCCCGGCGGCCTCAGCGACACGGGCTGCGACGATACCTGCTGGGACGACGGGATCATCACTATGGCCCAGACCAAGTTATACTGGCTGGATTCGACCGGCGATCCCGACGATTATCCCAGCCTCAACCTGACGGCGGGCACGGACGGCTATCTGGGCATCCCCAACGTCCTCTACATGTCGACGAACACCGATGCCGGCGTCCCCCAGCATATGCCCTTGGCCATGAATATCGAGAACATCCAGTTCGAATACAACGGCGACTTCGACAACAACGACACCCTCGACGGATTCCAGCCCTGGGACAACGCGAACTGGACGATCTTAGCCGGCGACGACGACGCAGCGCGCCAGACCAAGCGCGAGTTCCTGAGCCACATCAGCCAGATCCGGATCCAGGTCCTGGGCCGGACGGCCCGCCCCTACCTGACCGTTTCCAAGACGCCGGTCACCGACATCCAGCTCTACCGGAGACCGGCCCTGTCGAACTCGCCCGCGATGGCCACGGACGATTGGCACCGCCGCTTCATGCTCGAGTCCACGGCCACGATCCGGAATAATGCCCTGGTCATCTACAATACGGCACGACATTAGAGAGGCCGCCATGAGACGAATAAAACCCAACTTCCGGAAAGGCATGGGCCTGATCATCGTCATCCTCGTCCTCGCCTTCCTGCTGGCCGTCGGCTTGACCGTCATCGCTGTAACCCAGACTGGCCCCGAGGTCGCCGGGAACGTCCGGCTCCAGCAGCAAGCGCTGGAAGCGGCCGAGGCGGGGTTCGACTCCGCTTGGCTACAGATCAAAAACCAGCTCAGCGGCGGGATCATCTCGGACTTCTCGACCTTGTACAGGACGACCTACGGCGGGGCCTCCGGGCTCGACGACCCGCTCAACGCGAACTATTTCCGCCGCTTGACCGACCAGCAGATCGTCGCCGACGTCAAGGTCAACTCCGAAAACGAGCTGTTCGCCGACCAGGCCATGCCGGGCGACACCCGGTTCAGCTACACGGTCTTCCTGATCAACGATGAAGCCCAGGGCACGCCGGACGCGACGGACTGCATCCTGGTCTCGATCGGCCGCGGGCCCCGGAACAGCTACGCCCGCATCGAAGTCGAAATCGCACTCCAGTAAGGGGATACGACCATGAAAAAATCCATTTGCATTTTCGCCGGCCTGATAATCGTCGCGGCGGCGGTCTTCTTCCTAAAGGCCAAAGCCCAGGTGGCCAGCTGCACGACGGACAGCGATCACATCACCGGCTACAGCAACGGGAACAACCCGGTCACGATCAACATCAACGACCCCAACAACATGCAGGGGATCGCGATCGACCAGCACAGCGGAAACCTCGACCTCCGGCTCAAGGAAAAGGGCGCGAACTTCCTGCCCGGGGGGGACTACGGCGTCTCGTCCAACATGCGGCTCTCGGCCGCCTCCGCCGATTTCAATAACGACGGCTACCCCGACCTCGTCCAGGGCGGAATGCAAACGGACTACAACACGACCTCGGGCCTGGGGAACACGAACGACTCCGATTCCAATATTTCGTTCTTCGTTTCCAGAGGAGTGGATCCGAACGACTCGACCCGATTCAAGTTCGAGGGTCCTTATTATCTCATCTACAACTCCAAGACGAACACGACCTACGCGACCTATGAGCTTCTTGACTGCGGCGCCGGAGACTACGACAAGGACGGCGACGCGGACATCGTCGTCCTGACCTGGAATGGACGGCTCCTCATGTTCAAGAACCTCTTCATCGAGAACCACCTCACGCCCGGCGGTACGCCCGTCTTCTCTGCGACGCCGAGCGCCGACCTGGGAAACGTCATTAACGACTCGATGGGAGAATTCGGGCAAACGACCGACCACTGGCGGTGGAACAGCAGCATCCAATCGGTCGATATCGACGGCGACGGCGACCTGGACCTCATCGTCGCGATCGGCTCTCGCTGGGCGACGGCCCGATATGGCGAAGTCGTCATCTTCATCAACAACGGCCTTGGCGTCTTCTCCCGTCTTTCAACCTCCATCAACCCCTATCCGAATAATTCCAATTATCGGAACGGCGTCACGGGCGTCGCCGCCGCCGACTTCGACGGGGACGGAGACCTCGATTTTTACTGCGGGTCTTCCCAGTCCCGCGACGTCTACTTCTACAGGAACGACGGATTGGGGAACTTCACCAAAGTCAGCAGCAAGACTATTCAAATCCCGCAGAATCACGGCTCGTGTTCCTCGCTGGGCGCGGCCGATTTCAACAGCGACGGCTTCCCGGACCTCCTGCTTTCGACCGACGGCGCGGCCGGGTATAACACGCCCGGCGGCTATTGTTACTGGTTCAAAAACGACGGAACCAACACCTTGACCAGCGGCTGCGTCCCTTCCAGCTGCAGCCAGATCTCGAACTCGGGCGACCTCGATTCTCTCGCCGTCGGCGACTACGACGATGACGGGGACTATGACTTTTTCATCGCCGACGGAAACGACTCCCATAACACCTACTTCGTCATGAACGACACCTACCCCCTCTACGTCGACCATGGGTCGGTCTATTCGATCAACCTCCTCCCCTGCTCGTTCGTGACGTCCGATCACGCCGTCGTCGCGGCAACGTTGACCTCGTCGGACAGCCATCCGTCCGGGACGACGATTACCTATTATATGTCCAACAGCAACGACGAGAACGGCAATCCCCTGTGGGAAGGTCCGGTAACCGCCGGGACGGAATTCATGTTCCAGAGCCCCGGCTGGTTCCTCCGCTGGAAGGCCGTCCTGACCACATCGGATGAAACGAAAACGCCCCGGATCGTCCATATTCGGATCGATTATAAATACCTTAACAAACGGGAATATTCGCGGACATCGCATGCCTTCACGTATGCCGAAGTCGACAGCGGTCACAATGGAAACGAAGAAGTCCTCTTTGCCGCGTCCTTCGAGTTCCCCTCCTGGCGCGGCCATCTCCGCTCCTGGGATATGACCAATATAACCCTGACCAATCAGCGGGGTTCGACCATCCAGGAGATCAAGAATGCCGGGGCCAGCTACGTCGAGGACGCCGGCGAGGTCCTAGCCGCGACCTCCTGGGACGGCCGACAGGTCTTCACGGCCCATGCAGCGGACGTCGACGGAATCATGAACGACCGCATCGACTTCAACGTTTCCGAGGCCAGCGCCCTCGAGCCCTACCTCGGCCTGGGTATCGGAAGCCCCGAAACCCAACCCCTGATCAGGTTCGTCCTGGGCCGGAACCGGAGCTGGAAGCTCGGCGACATCAACCATTCCTCACCCCAGGTCCTGGAAGCGCCCTCCGGAATCCCCTCTCTGATGGGGGACGGCTACGACGATTTCAAGACAAGCCACGCCGACCGACCCCGCTCGATCCTGGTCGGAGCCAACGACGGCATGCTCCACTGCTTCCATCCGGCGACCCTCGAGGAGCAGTGGGCCTTCATCCCCAACAACCTCCTCTACAAGCTCAAGAAGATGCGGATCGTGGACCCGGACTGCGGAGAATACCTCTTCCACCACTACTTCGTCGACGGGACGCCCGCCATTCACGACGTCTACTTCGGCAACGCCTGGCATACCGTGGTCGTCTGCGGGCAAGGGCCCGGCTGGGGCAAAGACCACGGCTGGTATTACTTCTGTATCGATGTGACCGACCCCAGCTCGCCCGAGCCCCTCTGGGAGTTCAACGATCCCGACTCGACCGGCGAAACCTGGTCGGTGCCGGCCATCGGCAGGCTCCCCTCGACGGGCCGCTGGGTCGCCTTCTTCGGGTCGGGCTACGACACGGACGGCGACCCGAGCGTCAACCTGGGCAACCACTTCTACTGCGTGGATATCGAGAACGGCGCGGTCCTCTACAACGATGAAATCAGGAAAAATCCAGAGCCGGCCAGTCCGTTCGGCATTCAGGACACGATCCCGGGTTCGCCGGCCCTGGCCGACACGAATAACGACGGGGCGGTCGAGGCCGTCTATTTCGGGGACCTGCTGGGACGGATCTGGAAGATCGACGTATCCGACGCCCCAAACCGCTGGAAGCCGGAAGTCATTTACGCAGATCCCTTCAACTACCCCATCGTCACCAAGCCGGCTATCTCCTTCTCCGCCTCGGACCATTCCGTCCACCTCTACTTCGGGACGGGCGGCGACGAAAAAGCCTCGGCGGTCGCGGACTACTCCTTCACCGCCCTCCGGGACGCCGGCGGCGTCCAGACCGTCGAATGGTTCATCGGGACCGACGCCTACGCGGCCGGCCTGGGCATTAACGCCGGCCTCAAGCAAGGCACCTTCGCCACCGGCGAGAAAGTCTGGGCCGACGACATCATTTCCGACGGCATCGTCTACATCGCCACGGTCAACGGCTCGATCGAGAACATCAACCCCTGCTTGACCCTGAGCGGATCGGGCCAGATCTATGCCCGGTACACGACCGGGTCGCGGGCGGGAAGCTCGGCCCTGACCGACGTCAACGGACAGGCGATCGCGTCACTGGCCACCCTCCAGAAGGTTCGCTCGGCCGTTACGATCGGGACATCCACCAAAGTCGGGACCGAAACCAAACGCGAGGTTTTCATCCAGAGCTACACGCAGCCCGGCGAGGGAGGAGGCCCTGAGCCGCCCAGCCAGGTCCTGGCCCAGCCGATCGTGGCCCAGAGCAACCTCAAGATCAAGTCCTGGCGGGAGGTCTATCGGATCATCCGCTGAGATCCGCGTCCGGCGCGCGAATGCGGGGGCCGTCCGGCCCCTGGGAAGCAAGGTGTCTTGTCAAGAGCCTTGCTTTCCGCTACAGTTTCGCTGAGAGGCTAACTTCATCATGAGATCCAAACAAGCACGCTTAATTGTCGTGGTCATCCTGTCGGCCGCCGGGCTCGCGCTCTTGGCAGGCCCGCTCCTGTCCCAGGCAGCCTTGACCGAGGATGAGCGCAACACGATCGAGGTCGTCAAGCGGCTCCAGAACTCCGTGGTCTTCGTCACGAACATCCAGCTCGTCCGCGACTTCTTCTATTCGTCCGAGGAGGAGGTCCCGCGCGGCAGCGGGTCCGGCTTCGTCTGGGACGACCAGGGGCACATCGTCACGAATTATCATGTCATCGAGGACGGCGACATTTTCAACGTGACCCTTCCCAACCAGCAGGAACGGCGGGCCCGGCTCATCGGCAAGGAGCCCAACAAGGACATAGCCGTCCTCCTCATCGAAGGAGATCGGTCGGCCCTCTTCCCCGTTCGGGCCGGATCCTCGAAGGACCTCCAGGTCGGGCAGAAGGTCATCGCCATCGGGAATCCCTTCGGCTTCGACCACACGGTCACCACCGGCATCGTCAGCGCCCTGGGCCGGAGCATGCCGGGCGCGGGGGGCGTCACGATCCGGGACATGATCCAGACCGACGCCTCGATCAACCCCGGGAACTCGGGCGGCCCTCTCCTCGATTCGACGGGCGCCCTGATCGGGATGAACACGATGATCATCTCCCCGTCGGGCGCCTCGAGCGGGATCGGGTTCGCCGTCCCGGTCGACACGGTCAAGAAGATCGTCCCCGAGATCATCCGCTTCGGCAAGGTCATCCGGCCCTGGATCGGCGTCACCCCGCTGGACGACCGCTATGCCCGGCGGGCCGGGATCGACGGCGTCATCATCCGCGGATTGCCCGAAAACGGCGAAGCTTACCGGGCCGGGTTGCGCGGACTCGGGCGCGACAACCAGGGACAGCTCTACATCAGGGACGTCATCACGGCCGTCGACGGCGCCCCCGTTCATTCCTACGACGATCTCTATTCGGCGCTCGACAACCGCCAGATCGGCGATGTCGTGACTCTGACGGTCGTTCGGGACGACAAACAACGGAAAGTTCGTTTGACGCTTGTCCGGGCCGACTGACCCGGCCCCCCGCCGGCGCCGCCCTCAGGTCTTCCGGCCGTCGATCATCTTCAGGTAATTCTGGACCTTATCCCTGAGCGCCGGGTCCTTGAGGAGCGGCAGGGCCTTCTCGAACAGCGTCCGGGCCTTATCGTGCGCGCCGTTGTTGATGAAGGCGATGCCCAAATTGACCATGAGGCTGGGATCGTTGGGGGCCAGGGCGAGGGCCGCCTGGAAGCTCGCGACGGCCTCGGGGTAGCGCCCCGTCTGGTTGAGGATGACGCCCTTGAGGTTGTAGCCGTCGCTCTCCTTGCCCGCCTTCTCGATCGCGCGGTCGGCGTACTCGAGAGCTTTGGCGAGGTCCCCTTTCCCCAGCAGGAGCCTGCCGAGCCGGAACGCGGCCGGGGCGTTGCCGTCGACCTCGAACGAAGCCCGGAATTCCGCCTCCGCCCGGTCGCTCTCTCCCATCTCTTGGCAAGCCGTCCCCAGATAGAGGTGGCCTTCGGAGGAGCCGGGATCGACCTCCAGCCATCGGGCGAAGGCCTCGGCGGCCAGCGCCGGCTCTTTATTCTGGAGGCGGATGATCCCCTTGAGCCGATGGGCTTTGGCGAACCTGGGATCGAGAGCGAGGGTCTGATCGAGGTAGCGGAGGGCTTCCTCGGGGAGACCGTAGTTCATGGAGATGACGGCCTTATCGTACTGATACTGGGGATTCTTCTCGTTGTCCAGGGCGGGCGCCTTGGGAGCGGACGCGCAGGCGGCCAGGCCGATGGCCAGCGCCCCAAGCAACGCCACGGAATGAGCTTTCATGGAAACCTCACGGTCCGAACCGACGATCCGGGACGATCATTGTAGTCCAGCGGCCTTCGCGGGGCAAGCCCGTAGTACTAAGGCTTTAAAAGCGGTCTTCGCTCCCCTTCGGGTTTTTAACGCTGGTCGCTTCAGATCCGCTTTTAAAGCCTTAGTATAAAATTTTTATCTGTGGAAATGCGGTCTCAGTCGATCCGGAGGGCTTCCTGGATGGAACGGCCTTGGATCAGAATCAGCCGGTCGACCCGGCCGGCCGCGTCCCTTTGGAAGCGGACCCGGGCGGGCGGATCGATCGAGAAGAAGACGGACTCGCTGTCCGCGTAGAACTTGGTTTTGGCTTGGCCGGTCGGCGCGATGACGAGGCAGGGGTCCTCGGCGGCGACCTCCAGAATAGACTGGGGCGTGATCCGAAAGCGCCCCAGGTAGTCGCGGATGACGGCCGGGTCGAGCCGATAGAGGGGCTTCTCCTCGGGCTTGAAATAGGGCCAACGGTAAGCCGCGGACAGCGCCCGGAGGATCTCGTCGATCAAGAATTCCCCGTTATCGCTGTTGGCCATGACGACGGCGGCCTGCCCTTTGTCCGGGATCATGACGAGCATCGAGGAGAACCCATCGGTCCGTCCCTCGAGGCTGATCAGGAGTCTCTCCCGCGTGCGGCCTTCGACGACGAACCCGAGTCCGCGAACGCCTGCCCGGGGCGTCAGCATGGCCCTCGCGGCAGCCTCCCCCAGCAACCGGGACGGCTTGCCCATGGCCGCTTCCATGATCTCGGCTCCGAAGACGGCCAGGTCGGACGGCGTCGTCCAAAGCCCCTTGGCGGCCAGCGCCGGATAATCCAGCCAGCCGCCTTCGATCATCCGGCCGTCGCGGAGATGGCCCGAGGCGGCCCGACTCCGCCACGCTTCGGGAAGCGGCGATTCATAGCTGCTGCGGGACATGCCGGCCGGATCCAGGATGGTCTCTTTCATGAGAGCAGGAAACGGCTTTTCGTCGACTTCGATCAGAATCTCCTCGAGGACGGCGAAGCCCGACTCTGAAAAGAGGTCGCGCGTCCCCGGCTCGACCACGGGCTGCACGACCGGATTGCCGGCCGGCCGCTCCCCGTTCAGGACCTGAAGCAGGTCCGGACCGGGCCTGCCCGGCGCAGTCCCGGCCAGAACCAGTTCCCCGAATCCCGCGCTGTGGCTCAGCACGCCGCCGAGCGTCACGGGAACGCGGGCGGTCAGGCCGGTCCGGGGAATCCGCCAGCGGCGAAGGACGGCATTGACGTCGGCGTCGAGGCCGAGCCGGCCCTGTTCGACGAAGCGGAGGGCGGCGGCCGCCGCCGGAGGCTGGCTGAGCGCGCCGGCCTGGAAGAGGGTCTCTGCCGACACGGGATCGGCGCCGCCCGCAATTTTCGTCCCGTAGGCTTCGGCCCATTCCAGATTAAGCCCGTCGACGACGGCGATACTGACGGCCGGGACGCGATAGAAGGCCATCCGGTCGCGGAGCTTGAGGGCCTCGGGTTTTTGGCCTTTAAAAAACACGGCGCGCAGCAGGCCGGTCTCGACGGCTTTGATCCTTCGCCGCGCCAAGGCCGCCCGGGAATCGCAGGATGCGGCGCCGAACCCGACGGTAAGAAGGACGAACAGCGCGGCCGCTCGTCGAGCTCTCATTTCAGCCTCACCTCGTCGATTTGGAACGCGAACGGCCCCGGCTCGGGTCCCGCGGCGATCGAAACGGCCGTTATATTGCTGCCGTCCGAGTTTCCGAACGCCGTGAAGGGGATCGCGAACTCCCGCCAGTCCGCTCCGATTGTAACCGGAACGGTCAGCGGGATGAATCCCTTGTCCTTAAGGTTGACCATGACCGCAAGGATCTTGATATCGCCCTTGGCCCAGAAGGCCAACTCTTTTTTATGGGACAGGTTGGCCGGCGCGAACGGGACGGAAGAAGGGAAAAAGATGGCGCCGCTCCAGGCATAAGCAAGGCCGGGAGCGACTTCACCGGAAACGGACAGGGAGCGCCGGCTGCCGTTCGCCCCGCCCTCGACGACCTTGAGGGCGGCCGTCGATTTCCCCCCCGCGTAGCGATCCGTCGAGACCGCCCAGCCCAACCCGAAGCGTGAACCGGTCGCTCCATCCTCGAAATCGCTGATGAGTCCGGACTCGGAACCAAGCGGGGGCGCGGCCGTTTTCTGCTTGGCCTCCTCGGCCCTCAGACGTTCGACCTCGTTCCGGTACGGGGTCCGATCAAACCGGACGCCGGTCTTCCAGATCCCTTCGATCCGGCGCGTCGCCCGGATGTCCTCGAGGGGGTTTCCCGCGACCAGGATCAGGTCGGCGCGGAAACCCGGCGCGATCCGGCCCCGGTCCTTGAGCTTGAAGACCGCGGCCGGGGCCGCCGTGGCCGCAGCGAGCGCCCGGGCCGGCGCAAGCCCGGCGGCGACAAGCCTCTCGAGCTCGAGATGGAGGCTGGCCCCGTGAACCGTCCCCGGATTGGATGCGTCGGTGCCCGCCAGAATCGGGACGCCGGCCGAACTCAAGATACCGACGGTCTTCAGCGCCGTATTGTAGTCGATCCCTTTGGCGAGGCCGGCCGGGAACGTCTGCTTGAACTGGCCGATATCGGCCGGGGCCAGGAAAGGCTCGAGGCCCGGGTCATTGAGGAAGCCGTCCTCCAAGGGCCGACCCGCCAAGCTCCCGACTACCGTCAGCGTCGGGATGAGGACAACATGGTTCTTGACGGCCAATTTGATGAATTCGTCCTCGGGGGGTTTATCAGCGAAGACATGGGCCAGGATATTGGCGCCCGCCTTGACAGCCTCTAAGGCCGACGCATAGGACAGGGCATGGACGGCGGCCAGCTTGCCCCGCGCATGAGCGGCCGCGATGACGGCGGACAATGTCGCGGGGTCGATCGTGGGAGGGGGCGGTCCATAGATGATCTTGATGAAGTCGGCCCCCTTGGCGATCCGGGCATCCACGAAGGCTTGGGCTTCGTCGGCGCTCCGGATAGTCGGGATAGGGATGCCGTATTCGGTTCCATGCCCGCCCGGCGCCGTGATCAGCGTTCCCGAAGAGACGATGTCGGCGCGGTCGAGGCTCTTCCCCTCGGCCTGGCGGGCCCTGGCCTCGCGGAGGAAGCCCAGGTCCGTGAACATGTCGATCTCGGTCGTGACGCCGAATACGAGGGCGTGTTCGAGGGCGTTCCCGAAGGCATGGACGTGGGAATCGATGAGGCCGGGCAAGAGCGTTTTCCCGGCTCCGTCGACGACCTCGGCCCCGGGAGGGACGGCGATGTCTCGGCCGACCGAGGCGATCGTCCCGCCCCGGAAAAGGACGCTCCCCTTCTCGAGGGTGCGCTCCCCGTCAAAGATCCTGACGTTTTTGATTAGGGTGACAGCGGGTTCGCCGCCGCTTTCCTCCCCCGCGGATAAAAATCGAGCCCCCGGCTGGATCAGAAGAATCCCGGCCGCCGCGATAAAAACCGTGAATATCCTGCTTTGAGGCATGGCCGTCTCCTTTCGAACGCGCATATCCCCTCCGGACAGGGCGAATTGTATCATCGGCGCCTTCCGGACGGCAACCGCCGCCGGAAAACGCGTCCTAGGAACCCTCAGGACAAGGTCTGAGCAGGATCGCCAGGAGGAGCAGCGTCCCGCCCAAAAAAATTCCGGACAGGACGAAATAAGCGGCACGCAGAGAGACGGCATCCACGATGCGGCCGAAAGCGGGGGAGAGAAGAGCGAAGGCCAGGCTTCCGGCCATGGACGCCAGCGAGAGGGCGGTGGCCCTGACCTGGGAGGCGATCCGCCGGTTCATGCGGTCGAGCAGGACCGGAAACGAATAGCCCCAAAGGAACAGGTTGAGGAGGATGGCCGGAAACACCCAGAGGGAGCCGACGAGCCCGAGAATAAAGAAATTCAACCCGATCGGGAGGATGATCAGGAGGCCCCACTTGGGGCCGAAGCGGGCCTCCAAGCGATGAGCGCTTTTCGAACCGGCCGCGCCGGCCAGTTGGGACAGGGCGAACAGAACTCCGAAATAGCCGATGCCGATGCCCAAGGCCCGGTAGTAGAGAAAATAGGACCAGAGCCCGACGATCCCCGTGCTCATGATCAGAGCCGTTAAAAGGACAAGGGGCCGGAGGCGGGGGTGAGTTAACATGATCCGGCAGACGCCGAGGATATCGCGGAAGGGATGGGGAGACTCAATTTTTGTCCGCTCGGGCTCGACGAGGGACAGGGCCAGGGGCAGCATCAAGGCCGCGGCGGCGATGTTGACGTAGAACGGGAGCCGGAGCGAGGATGCCGCCAGGACGCCCCCCAGGACGGCCGACAGCGAGGATCCCAGCCTGGAAAAAAAGAAGGCCTTGCCCTCGAACGCCTTGTACCGGCTTTCCTGTCCCAGCCGGATCAGCGTGTCGTAGATGAAAGCCGAATCCGACCCGGATCGCATGCTGTTCCCGACGGCGATCACGAATTCGGCCAGCACGAAGGTCCAGAACCGGTCCGTGAAGGCATAGACCGCAACGCCGGCCGGCAGCAGGGCCGCTCCCAAGATGAGCGTCCCGCGCCGCCCGATGACGTCCGCCAGGTAGCCGGAAGGAACCTCGAAAAGGAGAATGGACAGCGCATAGGCCGCCTGGATGGTGAAGACCTGCGTCGAATTCAGACCGTTCGACATATAGAACGGGATCAGGATGGGCGCGATGATCCAGGCGTCTCCCAGGAACTTATAGAGGTAGATCTTTCCCAGGTTCGCTTTAAGCCGTCCCGCCGCGTCTTCGAACATATCCGATCCTGGCCCCTCATTATCCACAAAGGACGGCTTAAGGCAAGGAAAGCGCGGCGGAGTGCGGAAAAGGCAGAGGAACGAATGAACCGGCTGGGAGGCGAACTTCAGTCCGCGATGTAGCCGGCCCGGATCACATTTTCCAAGTCCCGGCGACGATGATGTTGGTCCCGGTCACCTTGGAAGCGCTCTCTGAAGCCAAGCTCAAGACGGCCCGGGCGACGTCCTCGAAGCTCCCCAGCGTCTCCGGATCAAGGTTCTTGTCCGCGGGCAGGGCCCCCCCCTTGATGAGCCCCGGCGAGACTAAGTTGACCGTGATCCCGTGGACGGCTTCGGTCTTGGCGGCGGTCCGGGTTAGGATGACGAGGCCCGTCTTGGCAACGGCGTAGGGCGCGATGGTCGGGAAAGCGCCGAGCTGCTCGGCTCGGCTGTAGCCGATGTTGATGATCCTCCCCCACTTCCTGCGGCGCATGCCGGGGAGGACGGCCTTCATGCAGGAAAAGGCGCCAATCAAATTGACGCGGAGGAGGCCGTCCCAGTCCTGGGCGCCGAGTTCGTGCCAGGCTTTGACCAGGAAGGGCCCGACGTTGTTGACCAGGATGTCGATCCGGCCGAACGCCTTCTCGACGGACCCGACCAGCGCCGTGACCTCCGTTTCGTTCGCCAAATCGGCGCGAAAGGCCGCGCACTTTGTGCCCGTCCCCATGATGGACTTGACGGTCTCATCCGCGCCGGCCGCGTCACTCCGGAAGTGAACGGCCACGGCGGCGCAGTCCTCAGCCAGGGATAGGGCGATGGCGCGCCCCATGCCTCGGGCCGAACCCGTGACGAGAGCAACCCTTTCATCCATTCCTTATGCTCCTTCCCGAAGGATCGCCCCTATTATACGCGAAACCGGCCTCCGCCGGCGCAGAGTCCATATTGACATCCCGGCGTGGTCACGATATAAGTAATCCTTTCTTATTCAATAATTCGTCCTGCGAGGTCCTCATCCATGGCTAAAGATATGAAGACGATCCTGATCACCGGCGCCATCGGCCAGATCGGGTCCGAGCTGACGGCCCTGCTCCGAACCCGGCACGGGGCCGCCAACGTCGTCGCTTCCGATATCGCCGCCCCCTTCGCCGCTTTCGGAGAAGCCGGCCCGTTTGAACGCTTGGACATCACGGACATCAAGGCCCTCAAGGCCGTCGTCCGCAAATACCGGATCGATACGATCTACCACCTGGCCGCCATCCTGTCCGCCGTGGGCGAGAAGCAGCCGGACAAGGCCTGGCGCGTCAACATGGACGGAACCCACGCCGTCCTCGAGGTCGCCCGCGAGGAGAGCCTCGTCCGCGTCTTCGTCCCGAGCTCGATCGCCGTATTCGGCCCGGCCACCCCCCGCCCAAACACGCCCCAGGACACGATCCTCGACCCCCGGACGATGTACGGCGTCACCAAGGTCGCCGGCGAATACCTGTGCGATTACTACGTGCGCAAGTTCGGCCTCGACGTTAGGGGCTGCCGCTTCCCAGGCATCATCAGCCACGAGACCCTTCCCGGCGGGGGCACGACCGATTACGCCGTCGCCATTTTCTATGACGCCGTCAAGTCCGGAAAGTACACGTGCTTTC
The DNA here is from genome assembly GCA_963702005.1 of Candidatus Aminicenantota bacterium. Classification (GTDB taxonomy): domain Bacteria; phylum Acidobacteriota; class Aminicenantia; order Aminicenantales; family JAFGBC01; genus JAFGBC01. The sequence continues at coordinate 2,444,093 of OY969696.1, read as the reverse complement.
TCAAGGAAGAGACCCGCCTCCCCATGATGTATATGCCGGACTGCCTCAAGTCCGTCGTGGACTTGATGGACGCCGATTTCGGCCGTCTCAAACATCATTCCAATTTCAACGTCTCGGCCGTGAGCTTCTCGGCCGGGGAACTGGCAGCCGAAATCCGCAAACACCTCCCCGGCTTCGTCTGCGCCTACAAGCCGGACTTTCGTCAGGCCATCGCCGACTCCTGGCCCGAATCGATCGACGATTCGGCCGCCCGGGAGGAATGGGGCTGGGCGCCGTCCTACGATCTGGCCGCGATGACCGCGGACATGCTGCGGGCCCTCCGCACAAAAAGGGACGAGAGGCGACTCGAAGGCTAAGCGCGAGGGCGGAGCCGAAATAGCTCTTCAGCGCAGCTTTTCGGCCAGCAGGTTGGGCAGGGCGAAGGCGGCCCTATGGACCTCGGGATTGTAGTAGCGGAGTCCCGCCGGCGCCCGCCGGAGGCGGCCGAGGGGAAGGATCCTGTCCGAACAAAAAACATAGCACCACATACCGCCGGGATAGGTCGGGACGGGACCGATATAGAAATGGGCGTGGCGGAAGAGCGTCCGGAGGAAGGCGTTCTTGCGGCGGTGGGAATCGAGATGGTAGAGCAAGGCGCCGGCCTGGGCGGCCGCGATCCCTCCCGGCGACAGGCGGCGCTTGACTCTTTCATAAAACGCCTTCTGATGGAGGACCGTCGAGGGGCCGACCGGGTCCGAGGAGTCGACCAGGATGACGTCGAAACGGTCCCGGGTCCTGTTGAGAAATACGTTCCCGTCGTCGACGACGATTTCGGCCCGGCCGCCGCGCAGGGCGGGCCGCAGCCAGCCGAAATGTTCCTTGCAGACTTCGATGACACGGCCGTCGATTTCGACTAAGGTCGCCTTTTCAACGGGATGGCGCAGGACTTCGCGCAAGGCGCCGCCGTCCCCTCCCCCGATGATCAGGACCCGGCGCGGCCGGGGATGCCGGAGGAGGGCGGGATGGACGAGCATCTCATGGTAGAAAAATTCGTCCTTTTCGGTCGTCTGGACCAAGCCGTCCAGGAACAGGACGCGGCCGAAGGCGTCGTTCTCGAAAACCTCGATCCGCTGGAAGCGGGAGCGGCCCCGATAGAGGGAACGGCGTGCTTTGAAAAAAATCCCGCTCGTCGGCGTCTGGTCCTCGCGGAACTCGAGGGGCCGGCGTCCGGAGTGACGGCTGTTCATGGCAAAAAAATTATAGGGGACGGCTGCGGGCCGTGTCAACCCCTCGACACCCATGGAAGCCACGAGTACTGCAAGGCTGGGCTTAGCGTCGGCGAACGGGTCAAAGGAAAAAAGAAGAGCGAGGCTCAGTAGGCCTTGTCGATCTTGACGCCCTGGTAGTACTTTTTGAGAATCTCCTGGTAGCGGGCGCCCTGTTGGGCCATCCCGAACGCCCCGACCTGGCAGAGTCCGACGCCGTGTCCCCAGCCCTTTCCGGAGAAGGTGAAGAAGGCCACCTTGCCCTCGCCGTCGTACTCGCGATCGATGGCGAATAGAGTGTCCTTGAGCCCCAGCACATAACGGACCTTGAGGCCGGTCACGATCGTCTGGCCTTCGCCGCCGATGACGAGGAGTTCCGTGACGCGTCCCGACTCGCCCCGCTTCTGGTCGAAGATGTCCACCAGACGGCCGACGGGATAATACTGATTGACAAGCTTTTCGAGCTCCTCCCGGGAGCGGCGGACCTGCCAGCGGTGGAAGGTCGATGTCCGATCCAGGACGTTCGTATCGGGCGAAGGGGCGACCTCGAGGAGGGCCATGATCCCGTCCCGCTCCAGCCAGCGGACCCTGTCCCCGGGCCAGAGCGACAGGCTCACCGGAAAAGAGTGGCCCTCCAGATAATCCCTGACCAGAAAGATCTCGGGCGGGACGCGCAGGGTTCTTTTCTGAAGGTCCTCCATGACGGTTATATCATCCCGGCCGATCTCTTCGACGGTCCCGTAATGGCTCAAGTCCTTGGAACTCGTCAGGACCTTGTAGAGGGCATGGATGAGCTCGCCGCGGGATAGCGCCCTATCCGGACTGCCCATGACGTCCAGGGGAGGAAAAACCTCGGCCCAAACGAGATAGGCCAGGTTTTCCCTGTCCGCGGCCGCCAGGCCCGGCTGCTTCTCCGTGATGTAGGCGACCTCTTCATCGATAAGGAGGTTGTGGACGCGATCCCGCCAGTGGAAGACCCGGACAATCAAGGGAGCGAGAGTAGCGAACGTTACGGCCGGAGCCGGATAGGCGACCGTTTCGGCCTGGGGACCGAGGACAGCCAGGGCTTTCCGGATCCATTCGGCGGCCTCCTCGGGCTGGACCATCTCCCTGAAGGCGACCGGATCGCTTCCTCCGGGGATAACGCCGAAGGCCGTCAAGGAGGCGATTTCGAGAGATATATCGTTGCCGAAGACCTGGGCCCGGGCCGGGGCGTCCCGCTCGGTTTCGACGGCCCACTCGGGCTTCTTTTCATAGACACAAACCGTGCTCCTTAGGTAGGGAACGGCCTTGCCTCCGAAGACGTTCTCGCTGTTTTCGGTCCGGCCGCCGCAGGTGCTCGTGTAGAGGGCATTGATGAGCGCCCCACGGTAGAGGACGACCTCTCCTTTGGTCTCGTCCACCGCCTTATTGCTCATGGGGAGCTCGCTGTCGATACCCCGGTAGACCTGGGATTTGGCCGTATTCCAGAGGTCAAAGCCCAGATCTTGGTTCTCGCCGAGGTTCTTGATGGCGTAGGTTCTGGCCGCCACGGCCTGGGCTTTGAGGGCCTCGATTTCGTTGAACCCGGAGGGCGAAAGTTCGTTGGGGACGACTCCCTTCAGGTAGTCTTCAACATTGAGGAGGTTGACCAGGGCCATTCCCTTCCGGCTCGACCTGAGGATGAAGATGCCCCGGTAGCTTCTCCCGTTGAAGCTCAGAAAGCTCTCCTGGTTGGCGGGAATGAAGTAGAGGACGGTTTCCTCGGTGAGGTTCTGGAGCTGATCGTTGACCAGGATCCAGAGCGGCTTGGACTCCGCGACCGTGACCTCCTCGGTCAGGATCCAGGCTTCGCTCACCCCGGCCGCGTTGAGCTCTTTGATGAAGGCGAGGGCTTCGCCTCTGGTCAGAAAGTCGCCGACCTTGACCTCAAATGATACGCCCAGCTCATCCTCTTTATTTTCTTCGACATAGACCTTCCTGCCGAGCTTGGCTTTAAGATCCCGGGCCATGATCTCGGCTTCTTTCCTCTCTTGGGCATGGGCGATCAGGATGACGAATTTCTCGGAAAGCTTCTCGCGGCGCCCTTTAATGCGGACTTCCTGGGCGTCGTCCGATACCAACCGGTAATCCCGGTTGACCTCATAGACCTTCATCCCCGAGGAGGAGGCGATCTCGATATCGCTCAGGTTGACCCCCAGCCCGATCTTAATGACCGGGTTAGGGATGAGGAAGCCGTGAAAAAATGAGTTTTCCTTGCCAAATTCGACCGGCCGCCCCCCGAAGAAAAAAAGCGCCAGGAAGGCGATAAAGAAGTACCTTGCTCTGCGTATATGCCTTTTCATTTTAGCTTGTTTTAAAGCTTGCTAAGCTTAAGATTTGCCCTTTTCTGCCTTGGTGCTGGACTTATTTTATGCTAATCTAAGGCTGTTTGTCAAGCAAAATATTCAATATATGGTATTAAGCCGAATATCATACAACTTATTGTGGGCACGCCTTTATTGCGAGGCTTTACGATACAGGAAACGCCCCCCCTTGTCAACGTCCTCAGTCTTTTTTGTGTGACAGAACTGCCGCCCAGCCGCCGCCCGGAGCGAGATCGAGCTTCAGGACATCCCCTTGGGCAACGCGAGCGGCTTCCTTCTTGTAATCGGAGGCAAAACGCGAGGCGTTGGCGCCGTCCCTGAAAATAAGGGCGTCGAAGCTTCCCGGGCCCAGGAAGTCGAGCTTGACCTCGAAGCTGCGGGCCGTCCAGTCCGTCATGGCCCCTAGATACCAGTCCTCCCCCTTTCTCCGGGCGACGACCGCATAGTCCGAGACCTTGGCGTCAAGAACCCTTGTCTCGTCCCAAGTCGTCGGCACCCGGCTGAGGAATTCCATGGCCTCGCTCTCCTTTTCGTAGCGGGAGGGCGAATCGCAGAGCATCTGGAGCGGGCTTTCATAGACGACGTACATGGCCAGCTGATGACAGCGTGTGCCCTGGCTCATCGGCGTCTCGAAAACGGCGCGGAAATCCTGCTTCTGGGCGTTGATCATGGCGCCAGGGGTGAAATCCATGGGGCCGGCGAACATCCTTATGAACGGAATGAGGAGGTCGTGCTCGGGGCTGACCCGGTCGCTCCATTTGCTGTATTCCAGCCCCAGCACTCCTTCCTTGGTCAGGACGTTGGGGTAGGCCCGGCGCAGCCCGGTCGGCTTGTGGGCGCCGTGGAAATCCACGATAAGATGCTTTGCGGCCGCGGCGGCGGCCGTCCGCCAATAGAATTGGACCATCTTCTGATCGTCCCGGTCCATGAAATCGACCTTGATCCCTTTGACTCCCCATTTCCCGAATTGGTCCAGGGCCCGGTCGAGCTGCTGATCCAGGGTCAGCCATACGCACCACAGGATGAGCCCGACGTTTCGGTCCCGGGCGTAGCCGAGCAGGGTCTCCATGTCGATTTCGGGATTGATCTGGAACAGGTCGGCCGGCAAAGACCATCCCTCGTCCAGGATGACGTACTCGATCCCGTGGCTTGAGGCGAAGTCGATATAGCGCTCGTAGGTCGCCGTGTTCAGCCCGGACTTGAAGTCGACGCCGAACAGGCCGTTGGCGTTCCACCAGTCCCAGGCGACCTTGCCGGGTTTTATCCACGCCGTGTCGGCGAGGACCGTGGGCCGGGCCAGCCGGTAGATGAGGTCGCTCTCGATCAGCCCTCCGTCCTTCTCGGCGACGGCGATGACCCGCCAGGGGAACGTCCGCGTCCCCCGGGTGACGGCGATGGCGTCGGCGCTTCGCGTGACGAGAAGCTCCCGGTCGCTCTTCTCCCGAAGCTTCTCCTCGAGCGGATAGGGGGCGAACAAGCCCCTGAGCTCGGGACGGCCTTCTCCGTTTCCGGTCAGGAACATCCCCGGATAATCCTCGAGGTCGGCATCGGTGACGGCGACCTTGGGACCTCCCGGGATCTCGACCAGGACGGGCGCGAAGCAGAAGCGTCCCGCCCCGACCTCGTCCAGGGGCAGGTGGCTGTAATTGGACTCGAATGATGTGTGGAGGCTCGGCGTGAAGGGCATATAGGCGTAATAGTTGCCGCCGAAGCGGAAGACTGCCTCCTCTGAGACAACTTTGATTTCGCCCGGGAGCCGCGTCGCAAAGCGGTAGGCGGCGCCGTCGTTATAGACCCGGGCGGTCAGGCTGTAATCGCCCTTGAAAACGAGGGTCAATTCCTCGAAGTTATCCGCGATGACCGACCTCTTCTCGGCGACGGGCGGCTTGATCGTTTCCCGGACCGAACGGCGCTTGACGTCGGCGACTTTGGGGTTCGCGCCGAGCGTCCGGCCATCGGCCAGGGCCATCGCTATCTCCGAGGATTCCATGATCTTGATCCCGTTCCAGGAGACCGCGTACTGGACGTTTTCGGCGACAAGGAACCGGAACACGAGACGGTTGTCGGGCGAGGAGACGCTGTAGGTTTTAACCCGGACGGGGTTCGCTCCGACGCTCAACGCCTGGAGGGCGAGCACGGACACCAGTAGAAGGAAAGAAATAATCTTTATTTTTCTCATGGCCGAATTATACCTTGAATTGGCCGAGTCCGTGAATGTATAAATGAAGTGAAGTCATGACCGCCCTTAAAACCGCCGAGATGCGTCTTCTATCCGTTCCCAGGATTTTCTTGGCGAACCTGCCGACCCCGTTCGAGGAATGCGGCCGGCTCCGGAGGACCCTCGGCCTCGCGCCCCGCCTCTTTATCAAGCGGGACGACGACCCGGGATTTTTGGGCGGCGGCAACAAGCTCAGGAAGCTCGAATACATCATGGCCGACGCCCGCCGTCGAAAGGCGGCCGCCGTCATCACGGTCGGCTCGGTCCAGTCCAACCATGCCCGGATCACCGCTATGGTTGCCCGGCGGCTGGGGCTGCGCTGCATTCTCGTCCTCAACGGCGAGGCCCCGCTCCCGCCCCGGGGGAATTATCTCGTCGCCGAGCGCCTGGGCGCGGACATCCATCTCGTCCGCTCCCGCGAGGAGCGGGCCGACCGGATGGAGGAGGTCGCCGCCGGACTCGAAGCGAAGGGCGCCCGCGTCTACCGAATTCCCCTGGGCGCCTCGAACGCGGTCGGTTCCCTGGGCTATGTGACCGCCTTTCGCGAACTCCTCGGGCAGGCGCAAAAATCCGGTATCCGGCTCGCCGCCGTCGTCATCGCCAGCTCGTCGGGAGGAACCCAGGCCGGTCTCGAAGCGGGCCGGCGTCTCTTCGGCCGCTCCTCGCTCCGGATCATCGGCGTCAGCCCCGATGATCCCGCCGACGCCGTCCGGGCGAACGCCCTCGCCGTCCTCCGGCCCGTTCTCGCCCGGCTGGGCTCGAAGATTTCGGTCCCGGACGCGGAGCTCGAAGTGGAGGACCGCTTCCGGGGAGGGGGTTACGGCATCCCCACGCTGGAATCCGATGAGGCGGCCCGATTATTCGCCGGCCTGGAGGGCATTCTTCTCGATCCGGTCTACACGAGCAAAGCCGCGGCCGCGTTCCTTGATTATGCCCGCCGGGGCGTCTTCGGCCGGGGAGATGATGTGCTCTTCTGGCACACCGGGGGTCTTCTCGGCCTCTTTTCATGAAGCTTTTATGATACCTTGACGGAACAATCGCATCGTTCGAGGAGTTGACAGATGAAAAAATCGGGGGTTGCCCTAGTCCTGTTTATGATCGCCCTCCAGTTCGGGTTCGCCGAGATCTCGAGCCTCTCTCATGTCTTCCTGTCCGGAAAGAGCCTCAAGGATACGGACGGCGACGGATGGCCCGACCGGATCGCACTCCAGATCGTGGTTCCCGATCAGCCGACGGCCGCCCAAATGGCCTTGGCCTCGGATATCGCCGCCCGGGCCAACCTGGAAAGCCTGTCCGTTGACCTGACGCTCGTTAAACGGGAATCGGACCTGGGCAAGTTCCAGGGCCTCGAGAATCTGATAATCATCGGCTCGGGCTCATCCGCCGTCAGGGACATCCTCAAGGACGCCCGGCCGTCGGCCGCGGCGCTTACCCCCATCCAGGGCTTGGTCTTTGTGTTTGCGTCCAAGAACCGCCGGAGGGGGATCGCCGTCATCGGAGGCTCCGATGAAGCCCTTCTGCAGACGGGTCGCGCTTTCTTCTTGCGCTGGCCCTATTTCTGGGACGTTTGGGGACGGGAGGACGGTCCGACCCTTTTTTCTCTCGAAAAAGACATCGATCGTTTTCTGGCAGAGGAGGGCATCCATCTCCAGAAAACCGTGATCGCCTCCGCGTTGTATGAATTCCCGCTGGGCGAGGTCACGGGCGATTTGGGCAAGACATTCCTGTTCCAAACGGGCGGAATCAAGCGCCTCGACGTCGAGATCCATTTCACGGACGATGGGGACCAGGAGAAGGCGTTCAAGGCTTTGGAGCTTCTCCGCGATCAAAGGGCCAAGGGCGTCCGGACCGGCGTCCTGTGCTATCCCGGCTGCGCCACGATCGGTTTCGACCTGCGCTATGGGAAAAAAACGCTTTCGCTCGACCTGCCGAGGATGGGCGTCCCGGGCCGGATCCTGACCCCCGGATTCAAGGAAGCGCCGCGCCGGGACCTCAAAGGCAAGGACTTCGATCTGCTGTCCCTTCTTTCGATCCGGGGCGTCTACGGCGACGTCGACAAGGACACCGTCCCGGACGACGTCGAGACGTCGATCGTCGTCCCATCCGCCCAGAGCCTGAGGAATCTGCCTCAGCTCGCCTCCCGGCTCGTCCTCGAAACGGCCGGCGCGTCCTTTCCTCTGGTTATGCTCGACCGGGAGGTCGAGCATAAGAAGGCCCTGGCGGCTCCCATACTCATCGGACTCAACGGCCTAAGCCAAGAGCTCATCCGGAGCGCGAAACTCAAGGTCCCTCCGCTCGAAAGCGCGCAGGCCTCCGTCCAAGTCGTTCCCAAAGCCTTCGGAGAGTCCAACGCCCTCGCCGTCCTGGGCGCCGATGACGCGGCCGTCGACAAGGCCCTCGCCTACCTCGGCCAGACCTTCCCCTACTTCACCGAATACGGCGCCGGGGCTCCCGGCTTGGCCGATGTCGCCGCCGGCCTGGAGAAATTCCTCAAGGGCGAGAACGGAAGCGCCGAGGCCTTCATGGATCGGGCTCTGGCCAAGGCCGTTTCCGACCTTCGCGACAAGGACTTGGAGTCCGTCCGGGTCGAGCTTGTCCTTCCCAGCAAGAATCCGGACTACGAGGATTGGGTCAAGAAGTCGCTCAGCTCGTCCCTCAAGGCTGGGTCGATCCAGGTCGCCTCGGTCATACTCAAGGAGGGCACGGCGCTTTTCAGCAAGGATAAAGAACTCCCCTGGGAGGCCGAGGCCGCCCTCAAAATCCTCGGCGATTCTCTGGCCACCCTCCCTCCCGACGACCGATCGCCCCTCAAGGTCAGCCTGGGGCTGAGCGAATCGTCCCCGGTCCGCCAGAGGCTCAAAAAACAAGTTGAAGACATCATCGCCAAGGCGGGCGGGCCCGGGTCCGAAGTCGAGGTCTGCTCGGCCTACAAGCAGGGCTTCTTCTGGCTCATCGAGAAGGTCCTCCCCGCCCTCAAGGGGAAACCGGTGGATCGCCTGGTCATCCACTGGGCCCAGGACCGGGACGATTTCAGCCGTCCCAAGCGCATCTACGCCGAACCGTCGCGCTGGCTTCAGGAACTCTACCCGGCCGATGAAATCATCTCCCGCGAACTCGGGCTCCCCCTGGAACGGATCGAGTTCGAGATGACGCCGGCCGGGACGCCCGTCTATCGGGCCGTCGCCCTCGACGACCGGAGCGCCGTCCTCTTCGAACAAGCCTTTTCGCCCCGAACTAAGGACATCCCCTTCCTCGCCATTCTGCCCGAATGGGGAACGGTCCGGACGACGACCGGCTGGGTCCGTCTCCTGAAGGGCGGCCGGGTCCTCGTCGATGTCCCCCTCGCAACCGACCTCGAGACCTTCTGGGATTTCTACCAGTCCGAAGTTCTGCCGCTCGTCTATAATCACGTCTTCAAAAAAACGGGGAGCGAACCGACCTTTTCCAAGCAGCCCTTTTTTAAAAAACTCGAGGTCGAACTCTGGCTCAGCGAGCCGGACGAGCGGATCGGGCTGGACGAAGAGATGGTCAGCAGCCTCGAAGCCATCCATGACGAGATCTATTTCGACACGTTGGATTTCCTGAGGGGAATCACCCGTTTCGACCCGGACGACAAGGACCTCCCGGAAGACACGTCCCGTTTCTCCGCGCCGGGAAACGTCCTCCCCCTCATCCATCCCTCGCTCGAGGGCCGGCCGGGCCGGGTCCGGGTGACCTTCGAAGATTGGCCGGCCGCCGCCCCCCAGCTGATCCTCCGCTGGAAAGAAAAGGGACGCGACGAGGTCAGCAAGACCGTCCCCTGGCCGAACCTCAAGGTCAAGCCGGGCCCGCTCCTTTCGTTTATCTATGACGGCCGGGAAAACCGCCTCGAGAACCTGACGGCCGTCCTCGACTGCGAGTCCGAGGCCGATTATTTGACGCTCATCGACTGGCTTCAATCCTACCGGGACCTGCTCGACCGGGGCCTTCTGGTCCGTTCGCTCGGCTATCCCGGCCTGCGAACTCTGACGTTGCGGCTGAGAGCAAAAGAGCTGGAGAAAGATGAAATCTTGATCGTCGCCGGTCCGGCGCCCGAAGCGCGCGCCGTCCCGGAAAACGAGGAGGCCGGGCCGATCGTCCCCGTCGATCAGATTTTATCCTACGAAAAAACCTGGGCTATCGTCCGCCGTCTCGGCCGGCTGAAGGACATCAAAGCTTATTCGGGCGGCCGCTCCTATGAAGACCGGGACATCCCGGTCCTGGAGATCACGGCGCCCCGGGACGTCTATGTTTCCGTCCCCCGGCTGATGACCTTCAAGCCGACGCTTCAGATCAGCGGACGGCAGCACGCCAACGAGGTCGCCTCTTCCAATTATTCGCTCAAACTGGCCGAGCTCCTGGCCCGGGACAAAGCCTATCAGGATTATCCCAAGCGGATGAACATCGTCATCGAGCCCATGGAGAATCCGGACGGCGCCGAGCTGGCCTTCGCCCTCCAGGCGCTGACGCCCTATCACAGCCTTCACGCCGGCCGCTACGGCGCCCTGGGTCTCGAGATCGGCGGCCCGGCGGCGGCGGACCGGCCGACCGCGCCCGAGGCGGCCGTCCGCAAAAAGCTCGCCGAGACCTGGCTTCCGGACATTTATCTCAACCTCCACGGCTCCCCTTCGCACGAATGGGTCCAGCCTTTCTCGGACTATGCTCCCTACTTGTTCCGCGACTACTGGATCCCGCGCGGCTGGCACGCCTACTTCCGGGCGCCCAGCCTGCCCGTTTACCGGCGATGGAAGGAGGCGGGGGAGGACCTGAAACGATTCATCATCGAGGAGATGCAGGGCAACGAACAAGCCCGAAAGTCCAACAAGAAATTTTACGACCGCTATGAGCGCTGGGCGGCCCGCTGGCAGCCCGCCCTGACCGACCTCGAGCTCGGCGACGGCCTCGCCCTGTATGCCCGGCGCCGCTCCCCCCAAGAAACGCGGCTGACGCTCCGAAGCCAGATGACCTTCGCCGAGGAAACGCCCGAAGTCATGGACGAAACGGCCCGCGGCGAGTGGCTCGGCTCGCTGTGCGAACAGGGCCTCGCCTACCTTCGGGCCCATCTCAAATATCTGGCCCAAGCACAGTTTGAGGTCGGCCGGATCGAGGAGGAGGTCCAGGGCCGGGTCCGGATCCAGTTCGTGAGAAGCCGCCCCGGCACCATCGCCCGGACGGCCCGCAAGGAGCGTCCTTGACGTTTGTCAAACCCCGGGGAAATTGCTAAGATACCGGCAGGTCGGCCCATGGGAGCGTCTCTGAGCGTCTTAGTCATAAGCGGGGGAAGCGCTCTCCCCGCCCCTCCCGATGCGGGATTCTTCCCCGCCGAGGTCCGCCTCTCCTTCTGCCGCCCCGACGAGGATTATACGGCCTTAATCCGGACCGAGAGCGTCCGCCTCGTCATCCTGGACATCGAACAGGACTCCAAGGGATCCGTCAGGCTTCTCCGGGAAATCAAGAAAATCGACCCCCTGATCGACGTCATCATCGTCGGGCCCGCTCCCGGGTCCGAGCCGGCTTCGGTCCTGATCCGGCAGGGCGCGACCGACGTCCTGGAACGGCCCTTGGACTGGCTGGCGATCGGCCGGATCCTGAAGCGGATCGAGGACAAGAAAACGCTCAAGAGGGAGACCTTCAAGCTAGAGCGCGAACTCGAGCAGAAATACGTCTTCGAGGGAATGATCAGCAAGAATCCGGCCCTGCTCGAGGTCTTCGCCCTGATCGAGAACATCGCCCCCCATTATTCAAGCGTCCTGGTCACGGGCGAGACGGGGACAGGCAAGGAGATGGTCGCGCGGGCCCTCCACCATTTGAGTCCCTTTCGGGATAAATCGCTCGTCGTCTGCGACTGCGCCTCGATTCCCGACAACCTATTCGAGTCCGAACTGTTCGGCTACATCCGGGGCGCCTTCACCGGAGCCGACCGCAACAAGCGGGGGCTCTTCGAGGAAGCCCACCAAGGGACCATATTCCTCGACGAGATCGCCGAGGTCCCCCTCCCCGTCCAGGCCAAGCTCCTCCGCGTCCTCGAGAACCATCAGTTCCGTCCCCTGGGATCGACCGAGGTCCGGCGGGCCGACGTCCGCGTCGTGGCCGCGACCAACCGCAATCTCCGGGACGCCGTCAGAACCCAGGCCATGCGCGAGGACCTCTTCCACCGGCTCAACCGGATCGAAATCCACCTGCCGCCCCTCCGGGAACGCCGCGAGGACATCCGCCATCTCATCCGTCACTTCCTGGATCGCTTCAACGCGGAATTCCACAAGAACATCAAGGGCGTCTCCCTTCAGGTCCAGAAGACCCTCCTGCGTCACGAATGGCCCGGCAACGTCCGCGAGCTGGAAAACGCCATGGAGGGCGCCGTCCTTCTCTGCAAGAAGGAATTCATCGACGGCGATGATCTCCCTCGCTACCTCCGCCATCTCCCGGCCGTTGAAGCCGGACTTCCCCTCATCGACCGCGACCACCCCCAGACCTTGGAGGAGATCGAGAAGGCCTATATCAGCCAAGTCCTCAAGCTGAGCCGGGGCAACATCAAGAAAACGGCAGGCCTCCTCGGCGTCTCCCGGACGACCCTCTACAACAAGCTCAAGGCCTACCGGCTGCTCGCCGAGGCCGAGGAAGACTCGACGGCCCGGAGACTGCCCAAGAGCGGGGCTTGAGGCCGATTCCCGCCTGGAACGCCGCTCCGGGCCAGGGCGATTCTGGCTTGGCTCCGGAGTTTGGAGAACTCGATGTATTCGAGGGGACTAAAGCGCATCGGAGGACTCCTTTATCCGTTGCCTCCGGACCAACCAGAACAGGGGAAGCCCCCCCAGGATGATGGCGGTCCCGGCCAGGGACTTGCCGGGAGAGGAGATAAAAACGTTGACGACGACGGCGGCCGAGATCAGGCCGAATAGGGCCGGGACGATCGGATATCCCCAGGTCCGGTAGGGCCGCGGAGCGTCGGGTATTTTGCGCCGAAGGACGATCAGGGCGAGCGCAGTCAGGCCGAAGAAGATCCAGTCCCCGAAGGTCACATACTGGAGGAGCTGGCCGTAGGTGTTGCTGAAGAGCAGAATCGTCGCCCAGAGGGACTGGAGGACGATCGACAGGGCGGGCGTCCCGAAGCGGGGATCGAGCCGGCCCGCGAACGGCAGGAAAGCGCGCTCCTTGGCCATCGTATAGTAGACGCGCGGACCGGTCATGATGAAGACGTTGGTGATCCCGAAGGTCGAGACGATGACGGCCAAGGCCACGAACATGGCTCCCCGGCTTCCGACCATGGCTTGGACGGCGTCGGAGGCGGGCTTGGTCGAGCCCTGGATTGCGCCCAGCGGCAAGGCCTTGACGTAGACGACGTTGGCCAGGACATAGACGGCGATGACCAGACAAACGCCGGACACGATGGCGAAGGGAAGCGTCCGCTCGGGCTTTTTGACCTCGCCCGCTACGAAGTTGAGATTCTGCCAGCCGCCGTAGGAGAAAAGGGCCGGCATCAGGGCCAGCCCGAAGGCGCTCAGGACCCGAAAGGTCAGTCCGCCCGGAAACAGCGGGCCGGGATGAAAAACCGGAGGACGGAACCAGGCCAGGCCGATCAGGATGAGCGCTGCCAAGGCCGCGATCTTGAGGCCGGTGAAGACATTCTGGACGACGCTTCCGGGACGGATCCCCACGATGTTGACGAAGGAGAGAAGCCAGATGATGCCCACGGCCAGGAGGCTCGTCCGCCAGCCGGTCATGGGGATGAAGACGCCGATGAACCGGGCGCAGGTCGTGGAGACGGCGGCGATCGCCCCGGTCTGGATCGTGCTGAATAGGGTCCAGCCGAATAAATACCCGAGCCAGGGAGCGAAGGCCTTCTCAAGATAGACGTACTGGCCTCCGGTCCGCGGGTAGAGGGCGCCGAGCTCGGCGAAGCAGAGGGCGCCCAGGAACGCGACGAGGCCGCCCACGGCCCAAACGAACAGGAGCTGGGAGGAGGATTGGAGGAACTTGGCGCTCTCGGCCGAATTCATGAAGATGCCGGATCCGATGATGGCCCCGCTCACGATCATGGCGGCGTCGAAGGGGCCCAGGCGCCGTTCGAGAACCCGATATCCGGAAGCCATGGCACTTACCTTTTACCCGAAGCCCGGCCCGAAATCAACCCGGGTCCGGCCTTGGAAAATCCTTAACTTTTAGATACAATATTCGTATTAAAATGCGACATCGCGTCAATCCGAACTTCTATAGGAGGCAAAGATGAGAAAGCGCGCAACTATTATCCTGGCCCTGCTCGTCCTGGCGACGACGGTCACCGGCTCCCTCTGGAGCCAGACGGCCCAGGACGTCCTCAAGAAAATGATCGAGGCCGACGGCGGCGAGAAAACCCTGGCCGCCATCAAGGATTCGACCATGACCGGGACCATGGAGATGATCCAGATGGGCATGAACGGATCCATCACCATGTACCAGAAAGAGCCCACCATGATGCGGATGGACATCGAGGTCATGGGCATGGTCATCACCCAGGCCTATGACGGCGAGAAGGGCTGGTGGGTCAATCCGCAGACGGGCGCCAGCGAGGAGCTCCCCGACGCCCAGGCTCAGGAGCTCAAGCGGCAGGCCTACGGCAACGACACCCTCCTCCATCCCGAGAAATACGGCATCACCTATGAGCTCAAGGGGACGGAGAAGGTTGACGACAAAGACTGCATCGTCCTCGAGCAGAGCTTCAAGGACGGCAACAAGAACACGCTGCTTCTCGACAAGGACACCTACCTGCCCTACAAGACCCGGACCAAGGCCCTCAATCAAATGGGGGTCGAAGTCCAGTCCGAAACGACCCTCTCCGATTACAAGACGGTCGAGGGGGTCCCGGTCCCTCATTCCATCACGATCTACCAGGACGGCCAGGAGTTTATGAAGATGACCGTGACCAAGGTCACCTACAACTCGGGCCTCGAGGATTCCTTCTTCAAGATGACGAAATAACGGCCCGAAGGCCGGCCTGAATCTTCGAATCCCCGGAGCCCGCCGCCCGGGGATTCTTTATTGGAGGGATTAGGATGAGAAGGTCCTTCTGGATTCTGGTCGTATGTCTGGCCGTCCTCGTCGCCTGCGCCATCAATCCCGTCACGGGCAAGCGCGAGCTGAGCTTGATCTCGGAGAGCCAAGAGATCGAGCTGGGGAAGGCCACGGACGCGGATATACGCGGACAATACGGGATCTACCGGGACCCGGCCTTGGAGAGCTACCTCGACGAGGTCGGCCGCGCCCTCGTCCCCCACACCCACCGGCCCCAACTCGCCTACCATTTCGCCATCATCGACGACCCCGTCATCAACGCCTTCGCCGCCCCGGGCGGCTATGTCTACGTGACGCGGGGGATCCTGGCCCTGGCCGGGTCCGAAGCGGAGCTGGCCGCCGTCCTGGGGCATGAGCTAGGCCACATCAGCGCCCGCCACAGCGTCCGCCAGATGAGCCAGATCATGCTCGTCCAGCTCGGGCTCGGCTTGGGAAGCGCCCTGAGCAAAGACTTCGCCAAGGTCGCCGGGATCGTCGGCGTCGGCGCCCAGCTCCTGTTCCTCAAGTTCAGCCGCGACGACGAACGTCAGGCTGACGCTCTCGGCGTCGAATACGAGCGGAGCACGGGCTACAATCCGGCCGAAATGGCCGTCTTTTTCGAGGCCCTGCAGCGGATGGGCGATTTGTCGGGCCAGCGTCCCCTGCCCGGCTTCCTGTCGACCCATCCTCTGACCAAGGAGAGAATCCAAAACGTCAGGGCTCTACTCATTGCCGACGATGACCGCCGCTGGATTCGACGGGACCTCTACCTTAAGCGGATCGACGACCTCGTCTACGGCGAAGATCCGCGCCAAGGATACGTCGAAGGCAACGCCTTCTACCATCCCGGGATGGAGTTCAGCTTCCAGTTCCCGACCGGATGGAAGGTCCAGAACACGGCCGCCCGGGTCATCCTGAGCTCGCCGAAGGGGGACGGGGCCTTTTGGCTCCAGTCCGAGCAAAGCGGCGAGGCCCTTCCCGCCTACGCCCAAAAGAAGCTGGCCGGGATCAAGGGAGGACGGCTTATCCAAGACCAGAGCTTTTTTATCAACGGCCTCGCCTCCTACCACCAAACGGTCGATCTTCCCGGACAGGAGCAGGAGAACCAGCAACCGCTCAAGGCCCGGCTTTCTTATATCCGCAAGGACGCCACGATATTCTTTTGCGGGGCCGTCTCGACGGCCGCCGACTTCGGTCGCTTCGAGCCGGAATTCGGACGGATCGTCCGGTCCTTCGGCGTCCTGCGCGACCGGGCCCACCTCGACCGCAAGCCCCTTCGGCTTCGGATCATCCGGGCCGACGGACGCCGGACTCTCGAATCGCTGCTCCAGAGCGAGACCGTAACCAAGGACCTCTGGCCCCGTTTCGCCATCCTGAACGGGAGGGACCTCTCGGCGACGCCCGAAGCGGGCCGCTTGATTAAAGTCGCCCGCTAGGCTCTCAGATCTCGGCTTCGCGAAGGACGCCGTAGGCGAGCCGAAGGGCCCGCAGCCCTTCCTCGCCCGTCACCTTGTTCGTGTTGCCCGTCCGGACGCTGTCCAGGAAGTTCTTGAGCTCCTTCTTGAGAGGCTCCTCCTTCTGGATTTTCAGGGTCTTGATGTCCGTCTGGCGGCCGTGGAGGGGAAAGACCTTGACCTCCTGGTCGATGTAATCGATCGAGTAGTAGGAAGTCGGCTCGAAAATACGGAGTTTGCGGACCTTGCCCTGGTGGACGCGGCTCGCCGTCAAAGTCGCCACGCAGCCCGATTTGAATTCGATCCGGGCGTTGGCGATGTCGATTTTCTCCGAGAGGACGTGGATCCCCGAGGATTTGATTCCGACGACCTCGTCCTTGATGAGAGCCAGGATGATGTCGAGATCGTGGATCATCAGGTCGAGGACGACATCGATGTCGAGGGAGCGGGCCGAAAAGGACCCCAGCCGCTGGACCTCGATGAATTTGGGGTCGGTGATGAGGTTCTCGACGGCCTCAACGGCCGGGTTGAAGCGCTCGAGATGGCCGACCTGGAGGATGAGGCCTTTCCGGGCGGCCGTCTCGACGAGGCGCTCGCCCTCTTCAACGGTCGCCGTGATCGGCTTCTCGACCAGGACCGATTTGCCCCGCTCGAGGAGGTCCATCGAGATCGCGAAGTGCTCGACGGTCGGCGTCGCGACGACGGCCGCGTCGATGTCGTCGATCATTTCCTGGTAATTCTGGTAATACTGGACGCCGTGGCGGTTGCCGATTTCGAGGGCCTTCCGGAAATTGATATCGGCAACGGCCTTGAGCTCCGCCTCCTCGAGATAGGACAGGATGCGGGCATGCTGGGTCCCCAAGTATCCGACGCCGATGATCCCGACTTTGACCTTCTCCATTCGCTTCGCTCCTTGCGACGGCGTTCCTCAGCCTGTCCGGGCCAAGACCGCGATCCCGTTGGCGTCGGCCAGGGCCAGCGCCTCTTCCTTCTGGAAGAAGGGGACGGCCTCCGCCTCGATGCAGAGGGCCGCCGCCCGGGCTTCGACCAGGCTGCGGACGGTCCCGATCCCGACGGCCGGGAGGTCGATCCGCGGGTCCTGACGCCGGCGGCCGGCTTTGAGGACGACGGTCCCGCCGCCGGCGAGATGGCTGGCGCGAAGGATGGCCCGGTCCGTTCCCTCCATGCCTTCGACGGCTACGACCGCCCTCTCCTTGACGACGAGGGTCTGGCCGATCTCTTCATCCGCGATCCTCTTGACGAGCGGCCAGCCGAATCCGATATCCTCGAGGACGGCCGGGACAGGTTCGGTCCCGGTCAGGACTCCGGCCGGGCACAGGAACCGTTCGAAAAAGACGCCGGGATCCTCGACAACGAGTCCCTGGCCGGCCAGATGGTCGATGAGGACGCGGAGAAGCGCACCGGGCGTCCGGTCGCCGGCCTTGGCCAGCAGCTCGAGAAAGGCGGCCTCGGCCCCCGCGCTCTCCAGCGCCGTCCGCGGGCCGACCTTTCCGACCAAGAAGACCGTCCCGACTCGAGCCCGCCGGAAAAAGCCGACGAGCCCGGCGACGTCCCAAGGACCGATCCATTCGAAGGCGTCGGCCAGCTCGGCCAGGCCGGGATCGGCCTCGCCCCGGACGGCGGCCACGGCCGCGCTCCAGCCACGGGCGCGGGCGTCCTCCAGGACAAAACGGGGGATGGCGCCGGAACCGGCAACTAGTCCGATTCGTCTTCCCATGCTTCCGCCGTTTTTTTCAGGATACCTCTCTTGGACGTCGCGATGAAGTCCAGGAGCAGGTCCCGGTCCTCGCCCGGCGGGAATTGGCTCCGGATCCCTTCCAGGGCCTGGGGCGTGCTCAGGCCCGAATAGAACAGGAGCTTGAACATGGACTTGAGGGCGTTCCGACGCTCGGCCGACAGGCCGCGCCGTCTGAGCCCGACGACGTTGAGGCCGTAAAGCCGGGCCGGCCGGCTCCCGACGACGCGGCTGAAGGGCACGACATCTTGAGTGACGATCGTGTCCCCGCCCAAAAAGGCGTAGCGTCCGATCCGGCAAAACTGGTGAACGCCGGTGAAACCGCTCATGGTGACGAAATCGTCCACGGTCACGTGGCCGGCCAGGGTCGCGTTGTTGATGAACACGCATTCGTTCCCGATCCGGCAGTCATGGCCGACATGGGCATAATCCATGAAATAGTTGCCGTTCCCGATGGTCGTCCGCCCGCCGCCCTTGATCGTCCCGCGGTGGACCGTCACGAATTCCCGGAAGATGTTGTCGTCGCCGATCGTGACTTCGGTGGCCTCCTCCCGGTAGCCGACGTCCTGGGGCTCGGTGCCGATGACCGCGAAGGGTGAGAACCGGCAGCGGGCGCCGACGACGGTCCGGCCGGTGACGACGATATGGCCCTCGAGCCTGGTCTCCTTGAGGATGGTGACGTCTGGGCCGACCAGGCAGCCGGGGCCGACGAAAACCCCCTCGTCCAGGCGGGCGCCCGGCCGGACGACCGCCGAAGGATGAACGACGACCTCACTTGGAGGCATTCATCTCCTCGGCGTCGACGACGAAGGCCATGATCTCGCCCTCTACGGCGATATCCCCATCAACCAGGGCCCTCCCCCTGAGATGGCAGAAACGGCTCTTGAGCTTGATGATTTCGGCCTCGAGCCGAAGCTGATCTCCCGGGACGACGGTCCGCCGGAACTTGGCTTTGTCGATCTTGGAGAGGAGGACGAGCTTGGTCTGGGGATCGGGGATCGAATGGAAGAGAAGGATCCCGCCGGCTTGGGCGATGGCCTCGATGATGAGGACGCCGGGCATGACCTTAAACTCCGGGAAATGGCCTTGGAAGAAGGCTTCATTGTAGGTGACGTTCTTGACGGCGATGATGGACCGCCCCGCCTGGACGTCCAGGACCCGGTCGACGAGAAGAAAGGGATAGCGGTGGGGCAGAAACTTAAGGATCTGTTGAATATCCATCGCCCTGATGCGGCTCTCGCGGCCGGCCCGCTCACTTGGCGGGAGGGGTCGCCTTGGACGCGTCGTAGCGCCGGATGACCTCGTCGGTGATGCTGATGGCGGGGCTGAAATAAACGGCCCCGCTCTTGGCCAGGTCCAAGATGATGTCGAGGTTCTTCTCCCGGCCGATCCCCTCGATGATGGACAGGAGTTCGCTCTGAACCTTGTTAAACAGCCGGTACTGGAGCTCCTGGAGCTCGCGGGTCGAGTCCTCGCCGACGCGCTTGCGGTCCGTGCGCTTCTTGTCGAGGTCGGATGTCATCTGGAGAACGGCCTCATCGGTCAGGGTCAAACGCTGGGTGTTGAGCTTGGTCTCGAGCTGGCGGATGTCGTCGTCAAGCTTGGCCAGGGAGGCTTGGGTCTGTTTGTCCTTCTCCTGGAGCCGGGCGATAACCTTCTTGCCTTCGGTCGATTTTTCCAGGACGTCCTGGGAGTTGACGACGCCGATCTTGGCGGCCTGCTGGGCGTAGCCGGCGGCGGCCAGGACTATCCCCATCAGGACGAGCGTCAGGATACGAGTTGCGCGTTTCATCGTTGAACCTCCTAAGTCACTATGTTCACACCAAGGTGATGTCCGTCTAAAACGTCGTTCCCACGGCGAACCGGAAGGCGAAGCTCGGATCGTCGGGGTAGATCTTGCGCGAGTTGTAGGCGAAGATGAGCCGGAAGGGAACGCGGAGGGCGGGCACGAAAACCCTGGCCTCGATGCCGGCCGAGGCGTAGAGGTCCTTGAGGTTGAGGACTTGGCTGTGCGCCCAGGCGTTCCCGGCATCGTAGAAGAAGATGGCGTACAGGGGTCCGCCGACGGGAATGATATACTCGGCGTTGAAGATGAAGGAGGTCAGGCCGCCCATCAGGGTTCCCGAGGAGGTCCGGGGCCCGATCGTGTAGATATCGTAGCCTCGGATGGACCGCTCGCCGCCCAAGTAGAACCGCTCCCAGAAAGGAATATCGGAATGGCCGATCTTCCGGACGAACTGGTAGTCGACATGGAAGCCGACGACGTTATGGCCGATGAGAGGATGGTAGAACGACCATTCGACGTGGGGCTTGACGAGGTCGATCTCGCCCCCCAGGAAGGTCCCCGCGTAGCGGAGGCCGATCAGGTACATCGTCCCCCGGGTCGGCGTCAAGGGGCTGTCGATCGTCGTCCGGTACAGGGTCGGCTCGATGCTGCTGACATTATAGTTCCCCAACCCGTACATACTACTGTAGTAGGTCGGATCATAGTAGGAATAGTCGCTGGGGTAGCCCGAGGTCACAGAGGGCGCCGAGATGTTGACGTATTCGAAGCCGTAGGTCAGGCTGCTTCGCCAGTATCCGAACAGGCGGGCGCCCAAGGTCAGGTCGATCCCCTTCCCCTTCCGGTCGTAAAGGTAGGGAATGATCATGTAGCGGTCATAGATATTGAAGCCGACGCTGATCGGCCGGTCGAAGATGTAGGGCTCGGTGAATCCGAACGAGTAGTTCTTGATCCGCTTTCCGTACTGGAGCATGAGTTCCAGGTTCTCGCCCGCGCCCAGAAAGTTGACCGTCGAATAGCTCAGGGCGACGAAGGTTCCCTCGTAGCCGCTGTAGCCGGCCGTGAACTGAATGTTGTTGCGCTGGAGCTCCTTGACGTTGACCGTGACGTTCATCTTGGTCGGGTCCTCGGGATCGGGCTTGAGGTCGGGCTCCTTCTCGAGGTCGACCAGCCCGAGCTGCTTGATCCGCAGGACGCTGTCCTTGAACATGGCCAGGCTGAAGCGGTCCCCTTCCCGGAGGAGCATTTCTCGCCGGATGACCTTGTCCTTGGTGAAGATGTTGCCGCGGAACTCGAGGCGGCTGAGGGTGACGACCTCTCCCTCGGCGACGTTGAAGGTCACGTTGACGACCTTCCGCTTGGGGTCGAGGCTTTCGACCGGGATAATTTGGGCGTAGAGGTAGCCGCCGTTCGCATAGAGCTCCTGGACGTCCTTGATGGACTTCTCGCGGACCTTGGTGCTGTACAGGCTGCCCGGGTCGAGCTTGATCAGGCTCCGGATGTAGGCGGCGCTGAGGGCCTTATTGCCGTCGACTTTGACCTCGCCGACCCGGTAGGGGTAGCCGGCGTTGACGGGAAAAACGATCCGCATCATCGTCTGTTTCTTGAACAGGACGGTCCGCCGGGTCATCTCGCTGATCTTGGGCTCGCCGACGGTCGCCTCCATATAGCCGCTCTCCTGGAGCTTCTTCTTGATGAGGTCGGCGCATTCGGCCAGTTTGTTCTGCTTGAAGACGTCCTTTCCGCCGACCCAGCTCAGGAGGTTATGGGGCTGGTTGTCCTTAAGGGCCTCACGCAGGAAGCTGGGGGGAAGCTTGGTCGCCCCCTCGAAGTCGATGGCGCCGACCCGGACCTTGGGGCCTTCGTCGATCCTGAACAAGACCTCGACTTCGCTCTTCCCCTTATGCTCGGTCGCGACGTCGATCTTGGCCAGCTGGAGGCCTTTCTCGGACAGCAGGTCCTGGATCGTCTTGCGGGCCCTCTCGACCTTGAAAGGGCTATAGTAGGAATAGGCCAGGATATACTCGTCCTTCTCTTTGAGCTTGCTGATGATGTCGTCTTCCTTGACCTTCTTGCCCGTCTTGAAAGTCACGGCCTTGACGACCGGATTTTCCTCGACGGTGATCCGGACGATCTTGCCGCCCGGGGCGTCCACGTCCTCCATCTTGAGGTTGGCGAAAAAACCCGTCGACCACAGGACCCGAAAGTCCCGGCGGAAGATATCTTCGTTGAAATAGTCCCCTTCTTTGAGGGAGAGATAGTAAAGGATCGTTTCCTTGGTGACCCGTTCATTGCCGACGACATCGATCCGGTCGATGGCGTTTTGGGCCGCCAGGACCAGGGGAAGTCCCCACAAGATCAGGAAGAGCGTCGTTTTCTTCATTTGGAAATCCTTTTTATACCATATCGGACGCTTTTTTCCAAGCGGATTCGCCCCAAGGGATAATTCTAAGCGTCCATTACCTGAAACGCCGGTTTCAGCCCAGGCGTTTCAGCCGGCCTTTTTCCATGAGGAGGCGCCGGTCGCAGAGGTCGGCGACGCGCTCGTTATGGGTCACCAGGATCGAGGTCAGCCCCATCCGGCCGTGGAGATCCCTGATCAGGCCGAGGATTCCTTCTCCCGTCTTCCAGTCCAAATTCCCGGTCGGCTCGTCGGCCAGGAGGAGCTTGGGGGATCCCACCAAGGCCCGGGCCAGCGACACTCTCTGTTGTTCTCCTCCCGAGAGCTGGGAGGGGCGCATCGCGGCTTTTTCTTCCAGGGAAACATCCCGGAGGAGGTCCTTCGCGCGGGGAAAGGCCCTGGACCGGTCCATCCCTCTGATGAGAAGCGGCAGGCTCACGTTCTCCAAGGCCGTAAACTCGGGCAGGAGGTGGAAGAACTGGAAGACGAACCCCACCTTGCCGTTCCTGATCGCCGCCAGCTCCTCGATCGTCTTTCCCCCCAGGTCGTCCCCGTCCAGGACAACCCGGCCCTCGGTCGGACGGTCCAGGCCGCCCAGGAGATTGAGGAGGGTCGTCTTTCCCACTCCCGAGACTCCCATGATGGCCACCATCTCCCCCGGTTTTACATTGAAGTTGAGGCCGCTGAAGACACGGTAGGCCCCTTCGGGGAGCGGGTAGGATTTAGCGAGGTCGACGGCTTGGATCATGTCATTCATATTTGAGCGCGACGACGGGATCGATCCGGGCCGCCCGCCGCGACGGGAACAACGTCGACGTGAAGCTGATGGCCAAGGTGACGCCGACGATCAGGAGAAGGTCCAGGGGCTTGACCCGGAACGGGACATAGGAAATCTGGTAGATGTCGACCGGAACCTTGATGAGCTGGAAGACGTTCGCCAGTCCGCACCAGACCAAGCCCAGGAGAAGCCCGCAGGCCGTGCCGATGACTCCGATGACGGCGCCTTGAAAAAAGAACACCCGCCGGATGGCTCGAGGGGTCGCACCCAAGGCCATCAGGATCCCGATGTCCCGCGTCTTTTCCATGACCATCAGGATCAGGGAGGCGATAATATTGAGGGCCGCCACGACGACGATGAGCGTGATCGTCAGGAACATGATGTTTTTTTCGAGCTTGAGGGCGGAAAACAGGGACTCGTTGAGCTCCATCCACGTCGTGACGTAGACCGCCGCGGGGCTCAGGGCTTCGATCGCGTCCCCGATCCGGGCCGCCCGGAAGATATCCCGGACGCGGACCTGAAGGTAGCTGATGCTATCCCCCATTCCGAGGAACTTCTGGGCCGCTCCGATCGACAGGATG
Source organism: Candidatus Aminicenantota bacterium (assembly GCA_963702005.1). GTDB lineage: Bacteria > Acidobacteriota > Aminicenantia > Aminicenantales > JAFGBC01 > JAFGBC01. The sequence goes on along the minus strand of OY969696.1, from coordinate 2,420,488 downwards.
GCCGTCGAGGAGTCGAACTCGAACAGCCCCGTCTTGAACACCCCCGCGACCGTGAACCGTTTCGTCCGGGGAAGGAGGCCGATCGGCGACAGCCGGGAAGCCGCGGTCAGAATCGTCACGACGTCCCCGACGCTCGCTCCGATGGCGACGGCCATATCCTGCCCGAGGAGAATCCCCTCCGGTTCCCCGCCCTTGGGCAGGCGTCCTTTCTCCAGGCTCAGGAGCCAGGGGGACTGGGCCGACTCCCTCTCGAAATCGATCCCCTTCAGATAGCCTCCCGTACTCCGGGACGGGCCGGCGACAAGGACGGTGTTGTAGACGACGGGCGTGACGGAGAGGACGCCCGGGACCTTGCGGATGTTGTCCTCGAGCGACCGGAAATCCCGAAGGCCCTCGCCGGTGAGGTCCGAGACCATGATATGGGACGTCGCGCCCAGGATTTTATCCTGGACGTCCCCTTGGAAGCCGGTGATCAGGGCAAGGGCGATGACGAGAGCCATAACCCCGATGGCGATCCCGAGCGTGGAGATGACGGTGATGACGGAAATGAAGGCCTGCTTCCGCCTGGCCGTCAGGTAGCGTCGGGCGATCAGCCACTCGTAGCGCATGAGATGTCCCGTAACGTCCTTCACTCCCTGGGCCGGAGGAGCGGGAAGAGGATAACCTCCCGGATCGATTTCTTATCGGCCAGGAGCATCACCAGGCGGTCGATCCCGATCCCCTCTCCCCCGGTCGGCGGAAGGCCGTACTCCAAGGCTTGGACGTAATCATCGTCGATGACATGGGCTTCCTCGTCCCCCCGCTTCTTCTCCTCGAACTGCTGCTCGAAGCGGGCCCGCTGCTCGGCGGGATCGGTCAGCTCCGAGAAGGCGTTGGCGATTTCCATCCCGGCCACGATAAGCTCGAAGCGCTCGGCCTCATCGGGATTGTCCCGGGAGGCCTTGGCCAGGGGAGAGATTTCCCGGGGCGGGTTGACGACAAAGGTCGGCTGGACGAGGTTGTGCTTGACGAACCTGTCGAAGAGGACATCGAGGGCCTTGCCGTAGGACAACGGAGTCTTGTCCGGGGCCAGCTTGGCGGCGAAGGCGACCAGGCCGGCCCTGTCCTCGAGCTTGGCGGGGGGCAGGCCGCTGTACTGGACGAGCGCATCCTTGTATTTTATCCTCCGCCAGGGTCGTTTGAGCGCGATGGTCTGTTCGCCGAAGGGTATCTCATCCTTCCCTAAGAGCTTGAGGCTGAGCTGAGAAAGGAGCTCCTCGGTCAGCTCCATCATCGCATGGTAGTCGCTGTAGGCTTCGTAGAACTCGAGCATGGTGAACTCGGGGTTGTGCTCGGAAGAGATCCCCTCGTTCCTGAAATTCCGGTTGATCTCGTAAACGCGCTCGAGCCCGCCGACGACCAGCCTCTTCAGATAAAGCTCGGGAGCCACTCGGAGGTAGAGATCCATGTCGAGCGCGTTATGGTGGGTCCGGAAGGGCCGGGCCAGGGCCCCTCCCGGGATGGCATGCATCATCGGGGTTTCGACCTCGACGTAGCCGCGTTCGTCGAAGAAATGTCGGATGGCGGATATGACGTCGCTTCTCAAGCGGAAGACGCGGTGGGTCTCGGGGTTCACGATCAGGTCCAGGTAGCGCTTCCGGTAGCGAAGCTCGACGTCCTGGAGGCCGTGCCATTTCTCGGGAAGCGGGTGGAGGGATTTGGCCAGGAAGACGACTTCGGAAGCCAGGACGGTCAGCTCGCCGGTCCTGGTCTTGAAGAGCTTGCCGACGGCCAGGATGATGTCGCCGATGTCGAACAGGCCGAATCGCTTGTAGTTATCGGGTCCCATGACATCGGCCCGGATATAGACCTGGAGCCGGGCGGCGCTGTCCGAGATGTGGAAGAAGGTCGCTTTGCCCATCTGGCGGACGGAGAGGATGCGTCCCGGGACGCGAACCTCGTCGGCCCCGCTCTCGAGGTCGGGTCCGGGAACGTTCCCGTAGCGGGCGACGACCGCGGAAACGGTCTGGGTCCAATCGGCCTTGCGGGGAAACAGGTCGACGCCCTGGCGGAGAAGCTCAGCGAGATTGTCCCGCCGAGCCTGCTCCTGATCGCCGACTTGCTCCTCGGGTTCTTTTTTTGGGTCCATGTTGGCCTTCTTTGTCTTTGCCGGTCCGGGGCGGACGGGTCTCGAGCTTCTTACGGATCGCGTCCAGGAGTCCGTTAATGAATGTCGCCGACTTTTCGTCGCTGTACTTTTTAGCGATCTCGATGGCCTCGTTGATGATGATCGGCGGGGCCAGGACCTTCTCCTCGAGGAGCTCGTAGACGGCCATGCGGAGGATGTTCCGGTCGACCAGGCCCATCCGCTCCATGCGCCAGTGTTGGGACGTGTCCCTGATGAGGCCGTCGACGTCCGTTTTCCGGGCCAGGATGCCGTGGACGAGCCAGCTCGCGTACTTGCGGACGTCGTCCTTGGGCTTCTTGCCCGTCCAGTATTCGCGGAGGCTCCGTTCGACGTCGGAGATGTCGAACTCGAGCTGGAACAGGACCTGGAGGGCGCACTCCCGGGCCTCCCGCCTCTTCCCCATGGCTGTGGGCTCCCCTCCGGTCGCTCAGCGGAGGCCGGCCTCCTGGAGGAGGTTGAGCGTCTCGGCCAAAGCCAGGACGGCGTCCCAGCCTTTGTTCCCGGATTTGGTGCCGGCCCGCTCGATCCCCTGCTCGATCGTGTCGACGGTCAGCATGCCGAAGGCGACGGGGACGCCTTCGTCCAGAGCGACCTGGGCCAAGCCCTTGGTCACCTCGGCGCTCAGGAAGTCGAAATGGGGCGTATCGCCTCTGATCAGGACACCCAGACAGACGATCCCGTCGGCCTTCTTGGCCTTGGCAAGTTTCTTGGCCAGGAGGGGAACCTCGAAGGAACCGGGAACCTTGTAGATGCTGATGTCCTTATCGTCCGCCCCCAGCTTGCGGAGCGCGTCGAGGGCTCCCTCGAGGAGCCGCTCCGACAGGAACTGGTTGAAACGGCTCAGGACGATCCCGACCTTATACCCTTTGACCTGGAGTTTACCTTCATGCATTTCCATGCGCGTCCCTCCTCAGGGGATGAGTCTTTGCAAGATCCTGTAACGTTTATAGATTTTCGCGCCGATCGAGGCCGCGAAACGATTGATGGCGTCGTTGTCCTCGAGCTGCCAGGACAGCTCCCCCCAGGCGTAGCCCCTCCGCACGGCGTTCCGCTCGAGCTCGGAATAAAGAAGGTAGCTGAGCCCGGAACGGTGGTGCTCCTTGACGATGCCGAAGACGACGGCCCGCATACCCTTGATTTTTTTTCGGTTGAGGAGAAAGACGAGCCAGCCGACCGGAAACAGACGGCCGTTCATCTTGCGGAGGACTTCGTTGTAGTTGGGCAGGGCGAAGGCGAACCCGACCGGCTTCCCCTCGATCTCGGCGAAAATGACGAGCTCGGGGTCTGCCAGGCTCTTGAGCTTGCCGACCATGTGCTTCATCTCGTTCTCGGTCCAGGGAACGAAGCCCCAGTTCTTCTGCCAGCCGTTGTTATAGATGAAAGCGATCTTATCGGCCTCGGCCCGGACGTTCTTGAGGTCGACCGTCCGCAGCGTGACCGGAAACTCCTTCTTGGCTCTTTCGACGACGGCCGCGACCTTCCCTGCCGTCTCGTGGTCGCGGCTCATGACGAAGGCGTAGAGGTCCTTGGCCTTGACCAGGCCGACGCCGGCCATGAGCTCGAGGTAGTAGGGGGGATTGTAGGTCATCATGATGACGGGCGGCGAATCGAACCCCTCGAGGAGAAAGGCGCATTCGTCGTTCATGGACAGGTTCATCGGACCGCGCAGGATCGTCATCCCCCGCTCCTTCCCCCAGGCGCCGACCGTATCGAGGAGGGCGGCCGCGACCTCCGGATCGTTGAGGCTTTCGTAAAGGCCGAAGAAAGCGATTTTCTCGTCGTGGAACGAGTTGTGGTTCCTGTCGAGAATGGCCGCGATCCGGCCCACGACGCGGCCGTCGCGCCGGGCCAGGAAGATATCCATCTCGGCATGCTCGAGGAAGGGATTCCGGGCCGGGTCGAGCCTCTCCTTCATGTCCGCGATGAGCGGCGGAACCCAGTTGGGGTCGCCCCGGTAGATCTCCCAAGGGAAACGGATGAACGCCTTGAGGTCTTTCCCGGCGACAACCTTCTCGACCTCGAGCCTAGCCATGCCTTATACCCTCCAAAATCAGGGTCATTTTATCAGAACGGGGCCCCATTTGCACGAAATTTTCGAGGCCGGGGCCGACGGCGCCGAAGGCTTTTATGGTAAAATAAAATGCGTTCCGCGACATCTCAAACGAAGGAGCCGTCCATGACAGCCAAGACTGGGTTTCCAGAGCTCGGCCCCGACCAGATCAGGTGGTCCTGCCCTCCGGACGCCGTCCCCTTCGCCACGAGCGAAGAGGTCAAGGCCTGCGACGAGATCATCGGCCAGGAACGGGCCCTCAAGGCCATCCAGACCGGCTTGGACATCAAGAGCCGGGGTTACAATATCTTCATCACCGGCATGATCGGTACGGGCCGGACGACGACGATCAAGTCGCTCCTCGAGCAGCTGGAAAAAACGTCCGTCATCCCGGACGACATCCTCTACGTCAACAACTTTAAAACTCCCGACGAGCCGACCCTGATCATGCTGCCGGCCGGTCAGGGGCGTCTGTTCCGCCAGGGGATGGGCAACCTCATCGCCATGCTCGGGAGGCATATCCCCCAACTCCTCAAGAGCCAGTATTATACGGAAGGCCGGGACCGGATCATCGAAACCCAGCAGCGGAAACAGAAGGACCTCCTCAAGGCCTTCGAGGACAAAGCCGCCCAGCAGGGCTTCACGCTCATCCAGGTCCAGATGGGCTTCTTCAGCCGGCCCGAGCTCGTCCCCGTCCTGGGCGACGAGCCCGTCCCCTTCCCCAAGCTTGAGGCCCTGGTCAAGGAGAAAAAGTTCGCCCAGAAGGACCTGGATGAACTCCACAAGAAATACGAAGACTTGTCGGGGGAAATGGAGCACGTCTTCGAGGATCTCCGCGAGATGGACGAGGAGACTCGCCGTCTGCTCCGGTCCTGGGACGAAGAATCGATCACGCCCATCATCAAGGGCGCCGTAGGCGAGCTGCGCTCGCGGTTCGCCTTCCCCAAGGTCGGGGATTATCTCTCGGACGTCGAGGGCAACCTGGTCCGGGCCATCGACCTGTTCAAAAATCAGAAAAAGGACAAGGACGAGCCCGAACGGGAGCCGGCCGCCGAGCGCTTCCTCGAGTACGGGGTCAACCTCCTCGTCGACAACGCCGAGCTCAAGGCGGCCCCGGTCATCATGGAGACGAACCCGAACTATCCGAACCTGTTCGGCTCGATCGAATTCGTCACGACCCGGATGGGCCTTCTCCAAACCGACTTCACCCGGATCAAGGCCGGGTCCTTCCTCAAGGCCAACGGCGGCTACCTCGTCCTCAACGCCCTCGACGCTCTTGTCGAGCCCGGCGTCTGGGCGACCCTCAAGCGGACCATGCGCAACCAGATTTTCGAGATCCAGAACTTCGCTTCCCTGTATCTCTTTTCATCGGCCCGCCTCAAGCCCGAGCCCGTCAAGGTCGACGTCAAGGTCGTCATGATCGGCGACAGCTCCATCTATAACCTCCTCTACGCCCTCGACGACGACTTCAAGAAGATCTTCAAGATCAAGGCCGAGTTCGACTCGGAGATACCCAAAGACGCCAAATCCATCTCGGACTACGTCCGGTTCATCAAGAAGATCGTCGACATGGACGGGCTCCGGCCTTTCAGCCGGGAGGGGATCGCGGCCGTCATCGAGTACGGGACGCGGATCGCCGGCCGCCAGGGAAAGGTCTCGACCCGTTTTCACGTCATCTCCGACGTCATCCGGGAGGCCGCCTACTGGGCCCGCCGGGCCGGCCACGACATCGTCGGCCGGCTCGACGTCGAGCAGGCCATCTCCGAACGGTTCGAGCGGGTCAGCCTGATCGAGGATAAAATCCAGGAGATGATCGAGGAAGGGACCATCCTCATCGACACCGAGGGTTCGGTCGTCGGCCAGGTCAACGGGCTCTCCGTCTACGATATGGGCCAGTTCGCCTTCGGCAAGCCGACCCGGATCACGGCCCGGACGGCCGTGGGCCGGGCCGGCGTCGTCAACATCGAGCGGGAGGCGGACCTCAGCGGTCCGACCCACAACAAAGGCGTGCTCATCCTGGGCGGCTACCTGCGCGGCCAATACGCCCAGAAACAGCCCTTTTCGCTCACGGCCAGCCTCGCCTTCGAGCAGTCCTACGGGGGCGTCGACGGCGACAGCGCCTCCTCGACCGAAGTCTACGCCGTCCTTTCCAGCCTGTCCGGACTCCCCATCCGGCAGGACACGGCCGTCACCGGCTCCTTGAACCAGAAGGGCGAGATCCAGCCCATCGGCGGCGTCAACGAAAAGATCGAGGGCTTCTTCGACGTCTGCCGGGCCAAGGGATTGACCGGGAGCCAGGGCGTCATCATCCCCCACCAGAACATCCTCAACCTCCAGCTCCGGAGCGACGTCGTCGAGGCCGTCGCCGGCGGGAAATTCCACATCTATCCGGTCAAGACGGTCGACGAGGGCATCGAGATCCTGACCGGCGTCGCGGCCGGAGCCAGGGGGGAGGACGGGAGCTTCGGGGAGGGAACCGTCCACGGCCTCGTCGAAAAGGAGCTCCAGCGCCTGGCCCAGAGCCTGAAGCCGTTTCCGCCCGGCCCCGAGAAGGATTCCTGAGCCCGCTCAGCCCGTCCCGGTCGTCGCTTTGAGCTTTCCGACTTCCTTGGCGTCCAGAAATCGCCACTGCCCGGGCTTGAGGCTTCCCAACATGAGGCCCGCGAAGCCGATCCGCTTCAAACCGCGAACGCGGTGGCCGATGGCCTCGCACATCCCCCGGACTTCATGCTTGCGGCCTTCGTGGACCTCGATGAGAAGCCGGCTCCGCCTGGCGGTTCCGGCCATAAGCTTGGCCTTGGCCGGCGCGGTCCTCTTTCCGTCGAGCATGATCCCCGTTTCCAGGCGGTAGAGGGCGTCCGGGCCGGGGAGACCGTCAATATCGGCGACGTATTTTTTCTTGACTTCGTAGCGGGGATGGGCGAGCCGGAGGGCGAGATCGCCGTCGTTGGTCAGCAGGAGGAGCCCTTCGCTGTCGAAATCGAGACGTCCAACCGGGAAGACGCGCTGGCGGAGCCGGGGCAGCAGGCTCTTGATGGTCGGCCGGCCCAAGGGATCCTTGAAAGTGACCAGGACGCCTTTGGGCTTGTAGAAGGCGAGGTAAACGAGGCGGTCTTCACGGACGACCGGCCGACCTTTGACCTCGACCCGGGTCCGGTCCTCATCGACCTTGGACCCCAGCTCCTGGACGACTCGGCCGTCGACCCGGACCTCGCCGTTGAGGATCATCCGGTCGGCTTCCCGGCGGGAGGCGACGCCGGCCTGGGAAAGAAACTTATTGAGCCGTATCGTCATAGGTTCAGAGCAGACGGGCCCGGCAATCGGGGCTAGAAATAGAAATTCATGCCGGCTGTCAGGGTGAAATCCCCGACATTCAGGCCCAAGTTCGTGATATCGAACTTGACGTGGTGGTAGCGGCCTTCGGCCACGACCGCGAACTTCTTTCCGAGCATGATCTCGACACCGGCGCCTAAGTTGAACCCTCCGACCCTATCTTTGTCGATAGTCTCGATATCGGCCCCATAGTACCCGTATCCGACGCTCAGATAGGGATTGACCACGATCAGGGAAAAGAGATATTTGACATTGAGGCCGAGATGGGTGTATTCGACGGCCCGGCCGTCCCAATCCAGGGCCGTCGGATCCGTGAGGCTGATGTTGTGGGCGGCTTGGAAATACTGGAACTCGACGACGAACATCAAGAGCTTGACCCCCGCCTTGAGCCCGTAAACGAAAGTCGTATCCGTGCCGAAATCGACGCCCTCCAGGCTCGGCTTCTGGAGGGACAGCCCGCCCTGGAGGCCAAAGTAGATGCCGGCTTGGGCCGAAGCCGCGGCCGGGGCCGCCAGCAGGACGCCCGTCAGGAGCAGAGCCCCGATCGTCTTTCTCATTCCTCCTCCTCGGAAACGGATCATCCGCTCTTCGGGTCCATTGTGGCGACTTCGCGGAGCCAAGTCAAGCTCGGGAGGACCGGGCAAACCTTTTAAGGCCGGGTCCGTATGAAATAAAGTAAAATAGGAAACTCGACCATGGGCCGCATCAACATCAACGAATCCATCTCCATGTCCCTCGGCTCCCTGTGGGGCAGCAAGCTTCGGAGCTTCCTGACCCTGCTCGGCATCATCATCGGCGTCCTGACCATCATCGCCGTCGTCTCGGTCATCCAAGGGCTGAACAACTATGTCTACACCAAGATGTCCTTTTTCGGCGCCAACGACTTCTCGGTCTCCAAGTTCTCGATGATCGGGACCTCGCTGGAGGAATTCAAGAAACAGCTCAAACGCAAAGACCTGACCCTCGCCGAAATGGACGTCATCCGCGACCGCTGCCAATCCTGCGAGATGGTCGGGGCCAGCGTCTCGACGCAGAAGAACGTCAAGTACGGGAACGAGACGCTCAAGGACACCGAGATCCGGGGGATCACCCATCTCGACCACCTGATCGGAACGGTCATCGAGCTCGAAGCCGGCCGCCATATCCAGAAGGAGGACGAGGCCCATTCCCGGGGGGTGTGCGTCATCGGCGCCGACGTCCGGGAAAAGGTCTTCGGCGGCCTCGACCCGATCGGCCGCTGGCTCAAGGTCGGGAACCAGAACCTTCTGGTCGTCGGTCTGGGTAAGAAGAAAGGTAAGGTCCTGGGGTTCAGCCAGGACAACTACGTCCGAATCCCGATCACGACCTTCGAGAAGATTTACGGGAGCGGCCGGAGCCTGAACATCAACATCCATACCCGGTCCCAGGCAGAGATGGCCCAGGCCCAGGAGGAGGTCCGGACCATCCTCCGCTCCTGGCGGAAGCGCCGCTTCAACGACCCGGATGATTTCTCCTTCCAGACCTCCGAGACCTTCATCCAGTTCTACAAGACGGCGACCTCGGGAATCTATTTCGCCATGATCGCCATCTCCTCGATCGCCCTGATCGTGGGCGGGATCGTCATCATGAACATCATGCTGGTCGCCGTGACCGAGCGGACCAAGGAGATCGGGATTCGGATGGCCGTCGGCGCCCGCCGCAAGGACATCCTCCGCCAGTTCCTGATCGAGTCGTCCTTCATCGCCGCCCTGGGCGGAATCATCGGCATCCTGCTCGGGATCGGGATCTCCAAGATCGTGACGGCCGCGACCTCGATGCCGTCCCGGGCCGAGCCCGCCTCGATCCTGATCGCCATTCTGATGTCGACCTCGATCGGGCTGTTCTTCGGGCTCTACCCGGCCAACAAGGCCGCCAAACTCAACCCCATCGACGCGCTGAGGTCCGAACAATGAGACTCGGGATCATCAAAGAGGTCTTTGCCATGGCCTTGGACTCCCTCAAGGTCAACAAGCTCCGCTCCTTCCTGACCCTGCTCGGGATCATGATCGGGGTCATGACCGTCATCGGCATGGTCTCGGTCATCCAGGGCCTCAACAAATCCTTCCTGCGCGAGCTCGAGTCGGCCGGCTCCGACCTGATCCTGATCCGCAAGTATGAGGGCCTCCAGATGGGCCGCCAGACCGAGGAGCAGCGGACCCGAAAGGATATCACCTACGAGGACGTTCAGGCCATCGAGCGGGAATGCCCCCTGGTCAAGGCCGTCGCCGTCAACGTCGTGGCCAACGTCTTCGCCGAAAACCCCGTCCGCTACGAGAATATCAAGAGCGACAACACGATCATCCTGGGCATCAACGACAGGTTCCCCATCGTCTACGCCCTCTACCTCCCCAAGGAAGGCCGCTTCCTGACCGAATCCGAAGTCGCCCACGCGACCCTGTCCTGCCTGCTCGGTTTCGAGACGGCCGAGACCCTCTTCCCTCACACCAGCCCGGTCGGCAAGGAGATCCGGGTCGGCCCCCAGAAATTCACGGTCATCGGCGTCCTCGCCAAGCGGGGCCAGATATTCGGCCAAAGCCGCGACAATTTCGTGGCGATTCCGATCACGGCGCTCACCAAATATTTCGATTACCAAAAAGACAGCATCGAGATCGCGGCCATCCCCCGGACCCACGGGACGATCGACCAGACGATCGAAGAAATAACCAACCTCCTCCGTAAGCGGCGCAAGGTCCCCTTCAACAAGCCCAACGACTTCGCCGTCTTCACCATGGACACGATCCTCGACCTCTATAACCAGATCACCGGGGCCGCCTACCTGGTCATGATCGTCATCTCCTCGATCGGCCTCCTGGTCGGAGGGATCGGGGTCATGAACATCATGCTCGTCTCGGTCAAGGAGCGGACCCGCGAGATCGGGATCCGAAAGGCCATCGGCGCCCGAGCCGGCGACATCCTGCGCCAGTTCCTGATCGAGGCCATCGTCCTGACCGGGTCGGGGGGGTTGATCGGAGTCCTGCTCGGCTTCCTGATCGCCCAGGTCGTTAAAGCCGCCACCCCGCTTCCGGCGGCCGTCTCCCCCTGGTCCGTGATCCTGGGATTGGCCGTCTCGATCTCGATCGGCCTGTTCTTCGGGATCTTTCCGGCCCAGAAGGCCTCCAAGCTCGACCCGATCGTCTCCCTTCGCTACGAATAAAGTCGACCCAGCTCCTTGAGCTTCTGAGAGGGCTTCCCTATAGGGAGCGAAGCCATGACCAAAAATAGAACCCCAACGACGGCGGCGGTTCGCGTCCTCAAGGACGCCGGAGTGTTTTTTACGGAGCATGTTTACCGCTACGTCGAGCACGGCGGGACGGCGATCTTTGCCGAGGAGTTCGGCGTGGACGAGCACGTCGTCATCAAAACGCTCGTCATGGAAGATGACGGCAAACGGCCTTTTGTCATCTTGATGCACGGCGACCGGGAGGTCTCGACCAAGGAGCTCGCCCGCACCCTGGGCGTTAAAACGGTTCAGCCTTGCGCGCCGGAGACGGCCCAGAGACACTCCGGGTACATGGTTGGAGGGACTTCACCGTTCGGTCTCCGGAAAGCGCTGCCGGTTTATATCGAGGCGACGATCTTGGAGTTGCCGACGATCTACGTCAACGGCGGCAAGCGCGGCTTCCTGGTCGGACTTGACCCGACGGACCTGGCCCGTGTCCTAAACCCGACGCTCGTCCGCGTCGCGATCACCTGATCGGTCTGAGCTCATCTATGATTTTTGTGTCCCTCCAGTAAATATCGTCGTTCCCGTCTCGGTTGCTGACGAAGAAAATATATTTTCGATCGGGCGACATCTCCGGGAGCGAACAGTTCCGGCTTCATCCCCGGCTTCTTCTGACCGAGATAATCGCCCCGCAGAACGGGAAAGGCCGGCGAGATTCGGCCCCTTTCGCCACGAGCCATTTGACGATGTCCGTTTCCTCATTCTGCAGCGCGCATAAAAGAGCGGGAGCTATGATCGCCTTGATAGTCAAATCATCGACTTCCCGGCCTGAAGGCCGGGGCTTGTTCATGATTAACCCTGAGCCTCGCTCTCAACCCCGCCTTGAAAGGCGGGGCTTGGCGTCGGCGAACGGGTCAACCGGACTAGAGCTTAAGTTTGGCGGCGGCGGCGAGAAGAACGGCATTCAGGTCCGCGGAGAGGTCGCCGGCGATCTCGACGAGCGAGGGGCCTCCGCCGCCCTTCCCGTTCATGAGCGGGGCGATCTGGGCGGCGAGCGGACGAAGATCGATCCCGATCGATTCGGAGCGGGCCATGACCAGATAGCTGCGGGAGGCGGACCTCGCTCCGATAAGGGCGATGAAATCTCCCTTCCTGACGACGCTGAGAGCCAGGGCGCGGGCGGCCTCCGGACTCCGTTCCTCGAGAACGGCCTTGATGAGTCGGCCTTCGGCCTTCGCGACGAGTTCCCCGGCTTCGTAGCGGGCCAGCGTTTCCTCGACCTTCTTCAGCCGTCTCTTGGCGTCTTTGGCCTCCGCCCCGAGCCGCTCTATGGAAGCCGGGATGTCTCCGACCTGGACGTTGAACCTGCCGACCAGATCCCGGACGATGCGGTTCCGGACCTGGAATTCGGCCAGAGCCCGCCCCCCGCAGACGAAGCTGAAGCGGAGGTTCCCCCGGATCCTCTCCCAGCCCGTAACTTTGATCAGGCCGATCTCTCCCGTCCGTCCGACGTGGGTTCCCCCGCAGGCCGACCAGTCGAAGCCCTCGACTTCGACGACCCGGATGACGCCCTCGACCTTGGGCGGCCGGCGCAGCGGGACCTCGGCGATTCTCTCCGGGGGGACGAACGAGGTCTTGACGAGCCGGTCCTCGAACACGACCCGGTTGGCCCGGCCTTCGACGCGGTCGAGCGATTCGTCCGAAACGGCCCCGATCCCGATCTCGAGGGTCGAGCTCTCCGCGCCGAGATGGAAGGATTTCGTCTCGCCCTTGAGGATCTCGACGAAGGCCTGGGATAGGATGTGCTGGCCGCTATGCTGCTGCATATGGTCGAAGCGGCGCTTCCAATCGACGATCCCCCTCACGTCATCCGCTTCGACCGCCTCTTTTAAAACATGGAGGATCTCCTCCCCGTCCTCAGTGACCTGGACAACTTCGACGCCGTTGATGGTCCCTAGGTCATAGGGCTGCCCTCCCGATTCGGGGTAGAAACCCGTCTGGTCGAGGACGAGGGCCGGACGGCCGTCAAACGTCTTTCGCTGCCGGACGCGGGCCGCGAACTCGGTCCGCCGGGGATCTTCGAAATAAAGCCGTTTGGTCATGGCCGCGCCGTCCTTTCTTTTGTTTTTATAGCACACGCAAGACGATGAGCGCCAAGAGAGCGGCCCCGAAGATGACGCAGACCGGGCCGATGAGGACGCGGTAGACGTTCTTGAGCGGCGCCCGGAAATATTCGGCCGTCAGGACCAGGCAGAGATGGGCCGGCGAGAGGAGGATGCCCGCGAACCCGCTCACGTAGGCGAACATGAGCAAGACCATGTCGGGACGCCCCGTGCCGATGATCGGGACAAGAAGCGGGAAGGCGATGGCGACGAAGGCCTGGTTGACGCCGGTCAGCAAGCCGATGAAGAACGGCGCCGCGAAGAGCAGAATATAGGCCGCGATCCCCCGGGGCGGGAAAGCCTTGACCACGGAATCGAGCGCGCCCGAAGCCTCCAGGATCCGCTTGAAAACCATGAGGGCCCCGATCAGGACGATGATCCGGGGGGTGGTGCTGGTGAGGAGAAGTCGGAGCCTTTCCTTGATGGGAAGACGGGTCAGGATGAGGGTCAACAGGCTCGCGATTGCGAGCGCGATGAGCATATCGAGCCGGAGGGCGAAGATGAGGACGATCGTCAGCAGGATGGGCCAGATGCTGAAAAAGACGCGGACCACGTCCCTGGGATTTCCTCGGACCTCCCTGTCGTTGGGCTGGAAGGGAACGCGCCGGAAGAGGACGACCAAGCCCGTCGCGGCGGCCAGGATCGTAAACGGGAATTGAACGAGGGAAACGCGGCCGATCGGAACCTTGACGATGGCCGCAGCCATGATCAAGTTCAGGTAGAGGGGCCAGCTGTATTCCCAGATATGCCGAAACCAGTAGTTATAGAATGTTTTCCAGGCCGGCGACAGATTCCAGCGCCGGGCCGCTTCCTCAACGATCGGCGCTCCCATCATGGCGCCGGCCATCATGGGCAGAAGCCCGATAAAAGCCGAAGGGATGGCCAGGATCAAACGGGGATCGCGAACGAGGTTTTTGAGGGCATCGACCATCTCCCGGAAATGGCCCCCGACCTGAAGGAAGTTCCCCAGGTAGAGGACGAGGATGATGACCCCCAGCAGGATAAGCGTTTCGCCCGCGATGAGGGCGCTGCCCGCATTCTTTAAAAAGGCAAGGACCGGCATCCGGTACAAGACGGCGGCCAGGACGGCGTCGAGGACCAAGATAAGGCCCAGGTCCCACTTCTTGCGGACGAGAAAAAGCAGGACGAGAATGATGACTGCGATCTTGAGTACGGCGTCCACGGGCGGTTGTCCTGTCCGCGTCCTCTCAGGCCGGCTTCCCGGTTCGGTCTCTGCCGTCCCGGACGGAATCGAGAATGCGGGCCGTGTTCTTGAAGTGGAGCTTGGCGACCCGGCCCAGGCTATCGCCGCCCTGCCGTTCGACAAGCTTGATCCCGGCTTCCTCGACGAGCGGCGAGGCGCCCTTGGGAAGCTCGAGGTCGACTTCGAGCGATAGGGCCCGGAGCTTTTGGAGGAACTCGGCCCGGGCCAGGATCGAGGCGCCGGCCACGGCCGCGTCCTCCTCGGCCCGGACCTTCTGGACGAGCTCGATCCTCTTGCCCTTCCTGAGCAGGGCGTCGATGATGAAGCCTTCCTCCCCGAAGCGATCGGCGATGGCGAGCCGGCAATCGACGCGCTCCAGAATGTTCTCGATGACGCGGGCATGGCCCCAGGCCAGGATCCGGTTCAGGTTGCGCAGCTTGCCGTAGAGGTCGTTGTAGCGCTCGGGGCCGATGGCGACTACGGAATGAAGATAGCCCGTTTTGATCAGGGCGGCCAGCTTCTGGACGCGCCCGTCGCTGATCTTCTTGCTGTCCCTGACGCCGAGTTCTCTCAAGACGGCCGTCTGGCCGTCGGGGACGAAGACCCCGGCAATGACGAGCGGACCGAAATAATCCCCCTTGCCGGATTCGTCGGTCCCGATGTGTCCGGCCGCGGGCGGGAAGAGATCATTCTGCTCCATGGTCCGGGGTCGGCTTATTTTAGACGGTTCTCAGGTATTTATCAATTTCGCGGGCGGCCCGCCGGCCCGGTCTACTTCCCGAATACGACCTTCCCGCCCAGGATGGTCAGGATCACCCGGGCGTCCTTGATCCGCTCGGGGCTCTCCTTGAGGATGTTCCGGTCGAGGACGACCAGGTCGGCGAGCTTGCCCTCGCTGATCGAGCCCTTGCGGGCTTCGGCGAATTCGGCGTAGGCGCCGCCCATCGTGAAGCCGCGGATCGCCTCCTCGACGCTGATCTTCTGCTCGGGGAACCAGCCGCCCGGATTCTTGCCGTCCAGGGTCGCCCGGGTCACGGCCGCATAGATGCCGGTCAACGGGTCGAGGGGGGCGACCGTCCAATCCGAACCCATGGCGAGCGTCACTCCTCGATCCAGGAGGGAGCGGAAGGCGTAGGTCGTCCGGCAGCGCTCCTTCCCGATTTTCTTCTCCGCCCAGCGGCCGTCGTCAATGGCGTGGTAGGGCTGGACCGAACCGATGATGCCGAGCCGGCCCATCCGGACGATGTCCTCCGGCCTGAGGTGCTGGGCGTGCTCGATCCGCCACCGCCTGTCGCGCGGCCCGTTCGCGGCCATGGACCTCTCGTAGATGTCGAGGAGCATGGCGTTGGCGCGGTCTCCGATGGCATGGACGGCGACCTGGAGTCCGGCCCGGTCCGCTTCAAGAATCCTCTTCTCCATGATCCCTTCGGGGAACATCTGGGCGTTGAGAAGCCCGCTCGTCGTCGGGTCGTCGCTGTAGGGCTCGAAAAAGTAGGCCGTGGCCGAGCCCAGCGAGCCGTCCACGAACCCTTTGAGGCCGGCGAGCTTCAAGCGGTCGTCTCCGAACGGTCCCCGCAGCCTCAGCCGGACAAGGAGATCGACTTCGGTGATGGGGATGTAGACGGACAGCCGGGCCGTCAGCGCGTTCCGCCGCCACAGCTCCTGGTAGGCCTCGAAGCTCCCGGCGTCGGACATGTCGTGGATCGAGGTCAATCCCAGCTCCGCGGCGAGGCGGAGGGCCGCCTCGGCCGCCCGCAGCCGCTCCTTGAAAGAAGGCTCGGGAACGAGGCCGGCGACAAGTTCCATGGCCGCGTCCTTTAGGATTCCGGTCGGCTCGCCGGATACGGGATCCTTGAGGATCTCCCCGCCGGCCGGGGCCGCCGTCGCCCGGCTGATCCCGGCCCGCTTAAGAGCCAGGGAATTCACGAGGGCCATATGGCCGTCGAAGCGCGTGACGCAGACCGGATTCGCGGGCGTCAGGTCGTCGATCCAGGCCTTGGTCGGAAGCTCGGGCGGCGAGAACGATTGATGGTCCCAGTCTCCGTTCAGGATCCATTCGCCCGGCTCGAGAGTCTTGACCTTGGCCGCAAGCCGAGCCCTGAACTCTTCGCGGGTTGTAACGTCCCTGAGCTGAACGCTGGAGAGGGCGAAACCGCCGGTCAGAAAATGGGTGTGGCTGTCGATGAATCCGGGCAGGACGAGTCCGCCCTTGAGGTCGATCGTTTCCTTGGCGGGCCCGGCCCAGGCCCGGACCTCCTTGGCGCTCCCGACCCGGAGGATTATCCCATCCCGAACGGCCACGGCTTCCGCCCAGGGCCGATCCGGGTCCACCGTCCAAACGGAGGCGTTGGTCAAGATCAGGTCCGCCATGGTCCCTCCTTGTCGACAGCCGTGGCCGGCCGTCAGAAGAACGGCCGCGGCCAGGACGGCCGCGAGTCTTTGTCTATTCATGGAACGCTCCTTGGCCGCGATCGAAGCGGTCTCCGGTTTCACAGCGGGATCCTCATCATGTCGGCGGGGATGATCAGGCGTCCCGTGAAGCCGCTCCGGATTTCATCCTCGATTTCGGACATATCGTATTCGACCTCTCCGAAAAAATGGCCCGGGATGAGAAGCTCGATGCCGGCCCGCTCGCTCATCCGGCCCAGATCCAGGGCATGGGTG
This sequence comes from Candidatus Aminicenantota bacterium, assembly GCA_963702005.1. GTDB lineage: Bacteria > Acidobacteriota > Aminicenantia > Aminicenantales > JAFGBC01 > JAFGBC01. The sequence goes on along the minus strand of OY969696.1, from coordinate 2,403,727 downwards.
TGCATCGCGGCCAGGGCCGGAAAATCCCGGAAGAACCGCGAAGGAACGCTGCAATCGTGGATGAGGACGTCGCTTCCGCCAGCCCAAACGAAGAAGGGCGGGTGGGCGGGCGTGTCCCCGGAATAAGCGATCGTCTTGCCTTCCGGCTCGAGGGCGAAGCGGAAGGCGAGCGACGAGGAATGATGGGGGATGCTCAGGACGGACAGTCCGAGGCCCGGCTCCGCTTCGACCTCGCGGCCCGGCGCCAGGGGCCGGAAGGCGACCCTCCTCAAGATCTTTTTGTCCCGGAGCCCGAACAGGTCCAGGAGGCGGCCGCAGAATTCGGCCGTTTCCGCGGACCCCCAGAGGACGACCGTCCCTTCGTCGAGCATCAGGCTGTGGATGAAGGCGGGAAGGCCGTAGACATGGTCGGGATGGATATGGGTCACGACGATGTGGCCGACCGAACCGGGGTCGAGCCCGAGCTTCTTGAGCTTCTGGAAAACCCCGCCCGGACAATCGACCAGGACGGAGCGCTCGTCCCGGATCAGAACGAAGGACATGTTGTCCCGTTTGACCGAGGGAACCGCGCCGCCCGTCCCTAGGAAGCCGATCTCGGACATGGTCACCGGAGCCTTTTATAGACCAATTAGACCTTGAAATCAACTTGGATCTGAAGCGACCGAACCCCATACTCAGGGAAACCCTGAGTACTAGAAGCCTCGTCGGCTGAGCCTGCCCGATATTGACATAACGGGGCGCTTCGGATAAAAAAGGATGTCATGCGCGACGCCGACTTGATCGTATCCGCTCCCGGCCGAATCTGTCTGTTCGGAGAGCATCAGGACTACCTGGGATTGGACGTCATCGCCGCGGCCGTCGACGTCCGGATCAGGTTAAGCGGCCGACGCCGGACCGACTCCCGCCTGGTTTTCAATTGCCCCGACATCGGCGAGCGGGACGAGTTCGACCTGGCCGGCGACATCCCTTATGCCAAGCCGAGGGATTATCTGCGCAGCGTCGTCAATGTCCTGAGACGCTCGGGCGTTTCCCTCCCCTCGGGGTGGGACATTCTCGTCCGCGGGACGATCCCCATCAACGCCGGGACATCGAGCTCGTCGGCCCTGGTCATCGCCTGGATCCGCTTCCTGATCGAGGCCGCGGGCAGGGGTGGAAGCGTTTCCCCCGAACAAGTCGCCGAACTGGGGTATCTCTCCGAGGTGGCCGAGTTCGGAGAGCCGGGCGGGAAGATGGACCACTACGCCTCCGCCCGGGGCGGGGTCCTTTGGATCCGTTTCGAGGACCCCCTCGCCCTCAGCGAGTTTCCCCTCCCGGCCGGCGAATTCGTCCTGGCCGACTCGCTCGAAAAAAAGGACACGACGGGAACCCTCGGCTCGGTCAAGAGCCGCGTCTTGGCGGGAGTCGCCGAGATCAAGAAAATACACCCGGGCTTTTCCCTCAAGGGAGATCCAACCCCGGAGATGACCGCGGCAATCTCCAGGCTGTCGGCAGACCCGCGCCGCCTACTCGATGCGGCCCTCCGCAACCGCGACTTGACCCGTCAGGGCGTCGCCTTGTTTCAATCCCAGCCCTTCGACGGCCGGCGTTTCGGCGAGCTCCTCTCCCGCCAGCACGGTCTGTTGAGGGACGACCTCCGGATCTCGACTCCCAAGATCGACCGGATCTTGGAGGCCGCTCTCGGCGCCGGCGGCCTGGGCGGCAAGATCAACGGCTCGGGCGGAGGCGGCTGCGCTTTCGTCTATGCGCCGGGGCGGGCCGAGGCCGTTGCCGAGGCCTGCGAGCGGGCCGGGGCGCGGCCCGCCGTCATCCACATCGACGGCGGAGTCCGGGTCGAGTCCGGCCGCCCGTCCGATCGTTCTCAGGAGGCACCATGATCGACGCCACCCAGATCCGGAGGGGCATGATCCTCAACATGGACGGGATTCTATTCAAGGTCATGGAAGTCCAGCTCATCACGCCCGGCCGCTGGAAGGCCATCGTCCAGACCAAGCTCCGCAACCTCCGGGACGGAAGCCAGACCGAGCGCCGCCTTCGCTCCGAGGAGCGGGTCGAGCAGGCGGTCTTGGAAGAGACCGAGATGGAGTATCTCTACCGCGAGGGCGAGGATTTCGTTTTCATGAACCTCGAGAACTACGAGCAGATCAAGCTCTCCCCGGACGTTATCGGGGACGGCGTCAATTACCTCATCCCCAACGTCGTCTTCAAGATTGAGACCCATGACGGCGTCGCCATCGGGATCGAACCGCCCGTGACCGTCGACCTCTTGGTCACGGAGACGGCGCCCTTCCTCAAGGGCGCGACCCAGTCGGCCAGCAGCAAGCCCGCCGCCCTCGAAACCGGCCTGACCGTGACCGTTCCCCAATTCGTCAAGGAGGGGGACGTCATCCGGATCGACACCCGGGACAACAAGTACCTGGAGCGGGTCAGGACCAAATAGGGCCGGCGGCGGAAGCGAACCCGCCTCGGAGCCTCAGAACACCTGCCGGACGACGCCGACGTTCCCGTACCTGTCCTTGGCGCGGACGACGACGAGGTTGTCGGCATTGGGAGCGAGCGGCAGGACGAACGAAAAGCTTTCCTGCTTGGAATCGCAGATCCCGTCGGTCGGGAAAACGACCCGCCAGCCCTGGGGCCGGACCATGACCTCGACTTCCTCGATGGACGAGAAGGCGTCCTCGGCCTGGAATGAAACGGCCAGGCCGGCGCGGTCCTTATCGCGGACGGCCGTGAAATTCTTGATGACGGGGAGCGAGTTGTCGATGACGAGGGGAACGCTCGTCCGCTCCGCCCGGAGCTCGCTTCCGGCCGGGTTGGAGGGCGTGTCGGAGGCTTCGAGCTTCATGAGGTATGTTCCGTCGGGGAACGCCGTCGTATCGAAGGCGAACAGATTCTCGGTCCAGCCGTCCTTGAGGAGGCGCCATTGGGATTCGTCGTCTTTTTTAAGGCGAAGCGTGAAGGTCAGAACGTCCTCATTCTCATCCCGGGCTTCCCAGACGATGGTTTGGTACCCTTTGCGGACGGCTTTCTTAGCCGTCATGATGGTCTTGGCCTCATCGGGCTTGGCGGGACGCCGGTCCGCGCTTTCGTCGAGCCCCCAGATGACGTCATCCTGGACGGGGGGTTCGAGGTAGACCTCGTTGGGCGCGAGCCAGTCGAGGCTTGCGATCTCCGGCTTTAAATTGGACTGGATGTAAAAGACTTGGGCCCGGGCGATCGAGGGCGAAGCTTTCCCGGATTGCAGCTTGAGCAGGGCCCGGAACTGGAGATAGCGGGCCCGCGGGCTCAGGACGGCCTCTTCCATCTTCTGGTAGGGAGGAGACCAGTCGCTCCAGGTCGGGCTTGGATCGGCGCTGTTGCCGCTCCGGGTCTGGAATTGGAGGATGGAGCCCGTAGGGACCGAGCCTTCCCAGGACAGCCGACCCCAGGACGCGATGGTCCGGGCGTCAAGGACGGGACCGAGGTATTCCCCGGCCGGGCGCTGGTCGGGATGAAGGACGGCAAGACCGGGCGGATTGTTGGAAAGAATGCGGATCCCGTCGTCCCAGGCGGAAAGCATAAAGACCTGCTCCGCGTTCTCCTGGATCAACAGGGACGCGCGCTCCGCGGCGTCGAGGGCGTAGAGCCTTCCCTTCGGTCCCGTACCGAACAGGATACGGCCGGAACCGGGTTCCCGGACGATGGAATAGATCAGGTCTTCCTCCGAGGTCCAGATCTTCCTGGCCAAGCCGTCGGGAGCGATCTTGAAAATCGCCGCCGTTTCCTTGCCCGGAAGGGCCAGGGCCGCGCTTTCGGAGGCGGAGGCGGTCACGGTCACCGCGACATCGGTCCCGGTCTTGAGGGCAGAGCCGGCCGCCTCGTCTTTTTTAACGGCCGGGGACGGTCCGCCGGCCGCGGCGAACAGGCTTCCGTCCTCGGCAAGGACGAGACCCTTGACTTCCTCGAAGGGCGACTCGAACAGCAGCGAGGTCTTCCCCGCCGCGATCCGATAAACGGCCCCTTTCCCTCCGCTCCCGGCATAAATGCCTCCCTGCCCGTCCTGTTTCAAACAGAGGATGTGATTCTCGGCCGTCTTCAGGATGGACTCCCCTTCCCCCAGGCGATTGACCGCGTAGACGCCGCCGCTCTCGCCGACGGCGACAAGCAGATTCCCCGCTTGGATGAAGGCCAAGTCCCAGATGTAGCGTTCACCGGGATTGAAGAAGACCTCGCCTTTCATCTTGTCCGTGATCCTGTAGACTTTTCCGTTGGGGGATGTCGCCGCGAACAAGACGCCCTTTTCGTCGAGGACGAGGGCCGTCACGTCCATCTCGGCCGCTTGATAATAGACCTTGGCGCTCCCGTCTTTGGCGATCCGATAGACTTTGCCGCCGTGGCCCGTCCCCAGGTAGAAAATGCCCTCCTCGCCGGCGACGCAAGAGAGGTAAAATTCCTCCGAGGGGCCGGCGCTCTTCTCTTCCCGGGGCGCCAGGCTCAGGACTCCGTCCCATGACAAGGAAATGCCGTCGAACTTCCCCTTCAGGAAATCCGTCTGACTCCGGAATTCCCACTTCTGAGGGGCGACGCCCCAGGCCAGGAGGGCCGAGCCGATCACGATGGCCAGGACGAGGGCGGTGCGTTTTTTCATCCCCTTGCTCTCCTATCTTCGGATTTGGACGGGAATCAGGACGGCGCCTTTAAAGACAAACGGGATCGGCAGCTGGTAATCGCTCAAGGTCGAACGGGTCAGCTCGGTCGGGCCGGAGGCCGCCGCCCGCGGGGAAGCGAACATGGCCTTCAGCGAAGGCGGCAGGTTGGGAAGTTCTTCGCCGCGCAAGAAGAGGCCCGGCTTGGAGGCTATGATCTTGAAGTAGATGCGGTTGTTCTTACGGAGGTTGTTGAGGAGCCGGACGAGCTGGGCCAGGCTGCGCGGGACGAACTCGCGGGTCTTGTACTGCGCCGCCTCGAGAAGCTGCATCGAGGCCGCGTCGGCGACGACGATCTGGAACTCGGAGCCGGCCGGGAGGCTGGGCGCCTGGAGCTGGACGTCTTGAACGATGCTCTCCTCCTTGAAACCCTTCAAGTAGACCTTGATCTGGATTCGCTCCCCCGGCAAGACCTCGTACTTGTCGAGCCAGACCCGCTCGAGCGAGGCCTGACGGAGCCGATCCGAGGAGCGGACGGCCAGGTCGATCCGGTGGATGCCGAGGTCCTTGAATTCGTTGTTCGAGAGGAGGTAGACGACGGCCGCGACCAAGCCGGAGACGTTCGTCGCCGAATTGTCGAGATTCCCCGAGTAGAGATCCTCGAGATGGATCCCCATTCCGTTATCGAGGTAGACATCTCCCATGAAATCGAGAGTCAGGTCGCCGTAGGAGCGCTCCTCCCCCGTCAGAAGAGAAGAGAGCGTGATATTGAGGAAGGCCGGACCGAGGATTTTATCGTTGACGACCTTGAGCTTGAATTCGCGGACGGGCCGCCCCTCTTCCTCGAGCCGGAGGTTGACGGGGATGAGGCGCGGCATCCTCCCGATCTCGCCCAGGGCGCCCGCCGACCGGTCCTGGCTGAAGGCGCCGATCAATGCCTCGGTCTCGGAAAGCTTGAACGAGCTCTCCAGGCTGGGGACGACCGCGACGACGCGCGCCTTGGTCATGGCGTAATCGACGGCGCCGAGGTTGTAGAAGGGATGGCCGAAAGCCAGAACCCGGTTCCCGTCCACGTAGGTCACGGTCCCGACCGCCGAAGCGTCGGCGTCGCCGCCGACAAGCTGGATGCCGACCGCGTCGCCTTCGTGGAGGGAGAGATCCGTGCCCAGAACCATGTCCCGGGCCTGGGAGGATATCCCGCTCAAGACCGGGATGAAACCCATTCGCTCCAGGAAGGGCCTGGCCCTTTCGACGGCGCGGCTGGAAAATCCGCCGAAGACCAAGGGCAGGCGGAGCCGCCGGGCCATCCGGCCGCCCGCCTCGAGGGAGACCTCGGCCGGGATCAGGTCCTTGTTCCTCTCGAACAGGTCTTCCAGGCTCAGCCGGTTCGTCAGGGACAGACTGAGCGAAGGAACGGTCCGCGGCGTCGCCCGATCGACGATCGCCAGCATCTCATCGATGGGCGTAATCCCCGCGATGGCCTCCTTGGCGTAAGGAAAGCTGTAGGCGATCGCGCCGATGATCTTGCCGTCGATGAAGACGGGACTGCCGCTCATGCCCTGGATGATCCCGGCCTGGTCCACGGTCTTGCCCCGGAGCCGGGCCAGGATCAAGCTCCGCTGAGGCTGGATGTTGGAGAGGACGCCCAGGATCTCGACGTCCGATTCCTCGATCGCGTTGCCGGCGAAGACGCTCCGGGCTTTGCCGGCCATGCCGGGCTTGACATCGTGCAGGGGCATCGTTAAGGTCGCGGCCCGGGCCGCCCCGGCGCCCAGGACGAGGGCCAGGAGAAAAACCGGAAGGCGGCCTCTGGTCGGCACCATCGGAAGGGTTTTCATCCCCGCCTCAGGGAATTAGGCCGAGCGTCCGGCCGCAGGCCTTGAAGCCGGCCAGGATCGCGTCCAAGTCTTGATCGGTGTGGTTCGCCGCATAGCTCGTCCGAATCAGGGCTTGGCCCTTGGAAACGGCCGGGTAGACGACGGGAGTGGTGAAGATCCCCGCTTCCCGGAGCAGCTTCCAGAGCATGAAGGCCTTCTCGTCGTCCCCGACCAGGATGGGGATGATCGGAGTCTGGGAGGGCCCCGTGTCGTAGCCCATGGACCGGAAGCCCGTCCGCATTTTCTTGGTGATCGCCCAGAGACGATTTCTTCGCTCGGGCTCCTTCTGCATGATCTCGACGATGGCCAGGACCGAGGCCACCGAGGCCGGCGTCGCCGCGGCGCTGAAAATGAAGGAGCGGGCGTGGTGTTTGATGTACGAGACGACCGGGGGAATTCCGACCACGAATCCGCCGATCGAGGCGAAGGACTTGGAGAAGGTCCCCATGATCAGGTCGACCTCGTCCTCTATCCCAAAGTGCTCGGCCGTGCCCCGTCCGTTGGCGCCCAAGACCCCGATGCCGTGGGCGTCATCGACCAGGACGCGGGCTTTATATTTTTTAGCGATCGGAACGATGCCGGGGAGATCGGCGATATCGCCCTCCATGCTGAAGACGCCGTCGACGACGACGAGCTTCCCGGCGTCGGGAGGGAGGGAGGCCAGGAGCCGCTCGAGATCTCCCGGGTCGTTATGCTTGAACTTGACGACGTCGGCGAAGGACAGCCGGCAGGCGTCGATGATGCTGGCGTGGACCATGCGGTCGGCCAGGATGACATCCCCCTTGCCGGCGATCGTCGAGATGATGCCGAGGTTGGTCTGGAAGCCGGTGCTGAAGGTCAGGGCCGCTTCTTTCTTCATGAAGCGGGCCAGGGCGGCCTCAAGCTGCTCATGGAGGTCGATCGTCCCGGTCAGGAAGCGCGAGCCGCAGGTCCCGACGCCGTAGCGGTCGACGGCCGCTTTGGCCGCCGCCTTGACGCGGGGGTCGTCGGCCAGGCCTAGATAGTTGTTCGACCCGACCATGATCATGGGCCGGCCCTTGACCTTGATGTGCGCCCCCTGGGCTTCCTGGATGGGCGTGAAGTAAGGATAGAGGTCCAGGGCCTGCATCTCTCCGGCCCGGGTGAAGCTCAGGCATTTATCAAAAAGATCCATTCCAGCCTCCTCGTTCGATTCCGATCGTCTCGCCGGGGTCCGAGACGGTCCGGGCCCCGATTTGACCGGCCGCTCCCGATGTCATACAATCCCGGCCGTGAAGGCCTTCATCACGGGCGGCACCGGATTCATCGGAAGCCACCTCATCGAATTTCTGCTCGCGCGGCCGGAGACAAGCGTCATCGCCCTTGTCCGGGACCCGGCGCGGCTGAAATGGCTGAAAGGCCTCGGGGTCGACTGCGTCCGGGGGGATCTCCTGACGATCCCGCCTCTCCCGTCCGATATCGATACCGTCTTCCACTTGGCGGGCGCGACCAAAGCGTCCAAATCGGTTGTTTATTATACTGTAAACCAAAAAGGAACGGCAAGTCTTTTCGACAGCCTGGCCAGCCAGGGAATCCGGCCTAAGGTCGTCCTCCTCAGCAGCTTGGCGGCGGCCGGTCCCCTCTTCGAAGGCCGGCCCATCCTGGAAGGCGATCCCGCCCGGCCCGTCTCCCACTACGGCAAGAGCAAGCTCGCCGCCGAACGGGAAGCCCTCCGTTTCAAAGACCGCTTTCGGCTCGTCATCCTCAGGGTCGGCGCCGTCTATGGACCCCGCGATAAGGATTTCCTCCAGTACTTCAAAATCGTCCGGCTGGGCCTCTTGCCCCGCCATGGTTCCGGGACGCCGCTTCTGAGCATCTGCCATGTCAGCGACCTGGTCGAAGCCCTGTGGAGGGCCGCCCGGACCGAGGTCGGATCGGGGGAAATCTTCAACATCGCCGACCGGAAAGCGGCGAGCTGGGACGAGATCGGCCGGGCCGCCGCGCGGACCTTGGGACGAAAAGTCCGGCCGGTCCGGGTGCCGCGGCTTCTGGCTTGGGGAGCCGCCTCAACGGCCGACCTGGTCGGACGGCTGATCGGCCGCCCGGGGATATTCGGCCGCGATAAATACCGGGAGATGATCCAGGAGGGTTGGGTCCAGGATGTCGGGAAAGCTGAAGCCGTCCTCGGATTCCGGACGTCCATTCCGCTCGAGGACGGGATTCAAGAGACCATCGGCTGGTACCGGGAACGGGGCTGGCTGTAGGGCCGGGAGCCGCCCGGCCCGCTCAAGAGCCCGGCTTGCGCACGATAGACGAGCGCGTATAATAGCCGGCGGCAAACCGGACGGTCTCTTTGACGCACCAGTTCTCCCGGCGGGAGCGGGCGAAATATTTGACCCGCCCCTCGAAGCGATGAGTGCCGCGCCTCGCCTCGCTGCTGACCGTGAAGGGGATCTCGACCGATCGGCCCAGCTTCAAGGCTTCCCCCTCCGCTTTTTCATCGACCTCGATCTCCAAATCCCGGGCCGTGAAGAAATTCTTGGAAAAAATCAACTCCGGCCCGGGGTTGAACTCGATGATGAAATCGGGGTGCGGGCTGATCTCGACGCCCTCCCGGACCGTGAAGCGGATGACGACTTTCCCGGACTGGCCTCGGGACAGGCGGGGCGGCACGACCGTGCAGTCCGCCTTGAGCATTTCCGTATCCTGAGCCGTCCCGGCCTGACCGAACGCGACGGCCAAGACAAACCCTAAGGCGATGCCAAGAGAAATCCGTGCGCGTTTCATTCCCGATCCGGTCCTCAAGAACATGATATCCGCTCCCTTCCGCGCGGTCAACACGTCATCCTCCCGGCGGGCGGGGAGAGACTCCGATATCCAAAAATACGTAATATCCAATTTATTAAAAAAATCCGCCTTTATTTTTTCTTCTCTTTTGATTATAATTGCCCGGACCTGAAATGAACACACGGACGGTCATCACCGGCACCGGCCACTACGTCCCCCCGGATGTCGTCACCAACGAAGACCTGGCCAAGCTCATGGACACGTCCGACGAGTGGATCCGTCAGCGATCGGGCATCCTCACCCGTCGTCATGCCGAGACCGGGATCGGAAGCTCGGACCTGGGTGTCGAGGCCTCGCTGCGGGCTATCGCCGACGCCGGGATCGACAAGTCCGAGATCGACTTCATCATCGCCGCGACCATCTCGCCCGACCACTATTTCCCCGGCATCGGGGTCATGATTCAGGCCAAGCTGGGGCTGGCGGAAATCGGGGCGCTCGACGTTCGCGCCCAATGCAGCGGGTTCATCTACGGCCTGTCGGCCGCCGACCAATACATCAGGACGGGCACCTTCAAAAAGATCCTCCTGGTCGCCGCCGAGGTCCAATCCCACAACCTCAATTACTCGGATTCGGGCCGCGACATGGCCGTCCTGTTCGGAGACGGCGCGGGCGCCGTCATCCTGGAGCCGGCCGAGGCCGCCAAGGGGCGGGGCGTCCTTTCGACTCATCTTTTCGCCGACGGCCGGCATGTCGCGGATCTCTGCATGGAAAAGCCCAGCTCCAAGGATAAGCCGACCTTTTCGCCGGAACTCCTCCAGACCGGCAAATTCTTCCCCCAGATGGACGGGAAGAACGTGTTCAAGAACGCCGTGGAGAAGATGCCCGAGGCCGTCCTGGCCGGACTCCGCCACAACGGCCTGACCATCGACCAAGTCGACCACCTCATCCCCCACCAAGCCAACGACCGGATCAGCCAGATGGTCGCCCGGCAGCTCAAGATCGCCCCCGAGAAGGTCATCCGCAACATCGACCGGCTCGGCAACACGACGGCCGCTTCGATCCCGATCGCGCTCGACGAAGCCGTCAAGGACGGCCGCATCAAGGCCGGGGACCTGGTCGTCCTGACCGCCTTCGGCTCCGGGTTTACCTGGGCCTCGGCCGTCATCCGATGGTAGGGTCCTCGACGCCCGCGGCTTGCCGCCGGGCTCGGCATATGTTAGGATTTGAACGTGATTGACGCAAGGAGGACTTCATGAAGAAAGCCATCATCGCCGTCGTCGCGCTCGCCGTCTGCCTCGGCTGGGCCGGAGGGATCCTGGCTCAGCAGAACGGGGAGGACGCTAAATTCCAGAAGTTTCTGGACAACTTTTGGGACGGTTACTTCAGGTTCTTCCCCACGGCCGGGACTCTCGCCGGATTTGTGAAGTACAACGACAAGCTCGAGGATCTGAGCAACGGGGCGGTCGAAAAGTTCCACGACAGCCTGGACGCCTCCAACAGCGAGCTCATCGCTAAAATCGACAGGACCAAGCTTTCGCCCGATCTCCAGATCGATCACGATATGATGGTCAATTTCCTGGACACCGTTTTCATCGATTTCGAAATGCTCCTTCCTTGGGAGTACAACCCCCTCTGCTATAACGGGCTGTTTCTCAACAGCGTCTGGAGTCTTCTGATGAAAAACGCCGGCCCGTTGGACGCCCGGGTCAAGAGCGCGACGGAACGGGCCAAGCTCCTGCCCGGCTTGGTCAAGAGAGCCAAGGACAATCTCAAGACTCCTCCCCGTTTTTACGTGGAGACCGCTCTCGCCCAGATTCCGGCCATCATCGATTTCTACAGGAACGATGTCCCCGGACTGGCCGGTTCGTCGGCGAACCAGGCGGCCCTCGTCGCCGAGACCGCAAAGGTCATCGCGGCCCTGGAAGATTACAGGAGCTTCCTCCAGAACGAGCTTCTGCCCAAGTCCACCGAGAATTTCCGGGTCGGCGAAGCCCACCCCAGGATCCTGCGCGATAAAACGCAGGGGACGCTGGCCATCAACGAAGAGGTGGTGGCTCGCTCCAAGGCGGATGTCACCAACATCCGCCGGTCGATGGGGCTGGCCTGCCTGCCGTTCTTCAAGATCATGTATCCGACCGTGAACGCCGACCAGATCGTCGCCCAGCGGGGCGAGGAGGCGGGGCTGAACACGGTCATCCAGGGCGTCCTGGACAAGCTCAAGGTCGAACATCCCTCCCGCGAAGATTATGTCGGGCAGATCGTCAAGGCGACCGCCAACATCAAGGAATTCCTCGCGCAGAAGCAGATCGTCGACCTCCCGGCCGATGAATTGAAAATCGAGCCCATGCCGCCCTACGCGCGCGGGACCGCTTGGAGCCTCTTGATCGGTCCCGGCCCGTTCGATCAGGCCGGTCCCTTCACCCTCTGGATTCGACCGATCCCGGACAGCTGGACGGATGAGCAAGCCAGGCAGTATCTCGAAGAACAGAATCATTTCTTCCTGGATTTCCAGATCGTGCAGAAAGTCTACCCCGGTCGATTCGTCCCGACCGTCGTCTCCCGGCAGAATCCCTCTCTCGTCAGGCGTATGGCCGCCAACCAGGCGCTGCTCAAGGCCTGGCCGGTCTGCCTGGGCGAGACGCTCATGTTCTCGGGCTACGGAAACTATGACCTTCGGATGCGGCTCAACCAGCTCAAGCTCCTCCTCAAGAACGCCATCGACTTCCAGATGGACATCAACATCCACCAGGGAACCTATAATAAAGACCAGGTCGTAAAATATATGACTCAATTCGGGTTCACGACCCAGGCCGAGGCCGAACAGAGGTTTGACGAGATCGTCCTGAATCCGGGCGAGGCGGCCATCACCTACATCGGCTACCAGGAAATCCTGGATATGGAAAAAGATTATAAGGCGCTCAAGGGCGACGCCTACAGCCAGAAGGAATTCCTCCAGAAGCTCCTCAGCTTCGGCGCTATCCCGCTGCGTGCCCTCAAAGTCAAAATGGCCCAGTGAGGCCCCTCTCGAGTCTTTTTCGGGGCTGCCGTCCGGGACGTCGGCCCCGTTTTATTTGGGGAGGATTAGCCGCTTATGAATGGTCCTGAGCGCCCTGGACTTGTCGACTCCCACGCCCACCTCGACATGGAGGCGTTCGATCCCGACCGGGAGGAGGTCGTCGCTAGGGCCTTCGGAGCGGGTCTGGAAGCCATCCTGTGTCCCGCCGACCTCAGCGGCGCTCAAAGCGTCGAGACCGTCCTCGGCCTGTGTCAAAAATATCCGCGGATCTTCGCCGCCGCCGGCGTCCATCCCCATCAAGCCCGGCTGTTCGACTCGGCCTGCGAGGTCCGGCTCCGCTCCCTGGCCGCCCAAGGCAAAATCATCGCCGTCGGAGAAATCGGCCTCGATTTTCATTATGACTTCTCCCCCGCTGAAGACCAGCGGCGGGCCTTCCGGGCTCAACTCGAGATCGCCCGCGACCTGGGTCTTCCCGTCATCGTCCACAGCCGGGAGGCGGGCGCCAAGATCCTCGAGGCGGTCCGCGAAGCCGGCTGCGACCGGGGCGGGATTCTCCACTGCTTCAGCGAAACTTGGGACATCGCCGGCCGAGCCCTGGATGCCGGCTTTTATATTTCGTTTTCGGGGATTCTGACCTTTCCCGGCGCGGCGGACCTCAGAGATACGGCCCGCAAGATTCCGGCCGGACGGCTTCTCGTTGAAACCGATGCGCCCTACCTCGCGCCCGTCCCCTTCCGGGGAAAGGCCCGGCGGAACGAACCGGCCTGGGTCGTCGAGACGGCCCGGGTTCTGGCCGGAATCGCGAACAAGTCGTACGAGGAACTCGCGGCCGTCACGACCGAGAACTTCAGTGCCCTTTTTTCCGTTTGAAAAATGCCGACCCGGGTGCTAATATAGGGCGCGCCATGCCCGATATCACGATCCCCGCTCCCGCGTCCTGCGCGGCCACCGATTCTTCCGGCCCCGATATCCAGTCCATCTACGCCCCCATCCGGGAGGATCTCGAACGGCTCGAGGACGAGATCGGGCTGCTGTCCGAATCGTCCCATCCCTTCATCCAGGAGGCGACCTCCTACCTCCTCCGCAACTCGGGGAAGAGGCTCCGGCCGGCTCTTCTCATCCTCAGCTCCAGGATGGCCGGCTACCAGGGCGAAACCCACTTCGTCCTGTCGGCCCTGGTCGAGACCATCCATACGGCCAGCCTGATCCATGACGACATTATCGACAACGCCGCGCTCCGCAGAGGACAAGCGACATCGCATCTCCGCTGGGGACCGCAGATTTCGGTCCTGCTGGGCGATTACCTCTACATCAAGGCGCTCCAGCTCTCCCTTGACTTCAAGGATGAACGGATCGTCAGGAGCCTGGCTCGGGCTTCGGCCGAGATGATCGAGGGAGTCCTCCTGGAGTGCGCGCTCAGCCACGACCCGGACACCTCCGAGGAGGACTACCTGGAGATCATCACCAAGAAAACAGCCGCCCTGTTCAGGGCCGGCTGCGCGATCGGCGGAATCCTGGGAGGACAACCCCAGGAGCGGATCGAGGACCTGGCCCAATTCGGCGCCGGATTCGGAATCACTTTCCAGATGGTCGACGACTATCTCGATTTCGTCGGCGACGCCAAGGATCTTGGCAAGCCCATTCTCCGCGACCTCGCCGAAGGCCGCATCACGCTCCCACTGATCACGGCCTTGCGCCGCGCCGAGCCGGCCCGGCGGGAACGGATGGCCGCCCTCATTCGAAGCGGGACGTTCTCCGCGTCGGCGCGAGACGAAATCCTGGCCTTCGTCACATCCGACGGCGCCCTGGACGAAACGCGCCGCAAGGCGTCCCAGCGAATGAAGGAATCTCTCCCCTGTTTGGATCGGTTCCCGGACTCAGTCTTCAAGGAAAGTCTGCAGGGCCTGGCCGCGTTCATCCTCGACAGGACCTATTGAGGCGAAGGGAACGGCCGTGACCGAAATCGAGGTCAAAATCCGCATCCCCGGCGTCGACGCCCTGGCCGAAAAGCTCCGCGCCTTGGGCGCGACTCTCGTCAAAGCCCGCGTCAGCGAAGACAACGCCCTCTATGATTTCCCGTCCGGCGAGCTCCGCCGGCGGCATGAGGCGCTCCGTGTCAGGATCGTCGGAAAGAAGTGCTTCCTGACCTTCAAAGGTCAGCCCCAGCGCTCGCGGAGGTTCAAGGTCCGGGAGGAGCACGAGACCGAGGTCCGGTCCTCCGGCGCCCTCCTGAAGATCCTCAAATCCCTCGGCCTCCGGCCGGCCGTCCGCTATCACAAGTTCAGGACCGTCTACAAGCTCGGCCACGCCACCATCTGCCTGGACGAGCTTACCATCGGGCATTTCATGGAGATGGAAGGGAAACGGAGCGATATCGTCAAGTGGGCCCGGGCCTTGGGATACGGCTCCGGAGCCTTTATCAAGTCGGATTATATCGAACTGCTGGCCGAAGGGGCCGCCGAACGGGGCTAAGCTTCCTCGCCCCCCCCGCCACCCCCGCCGCCCTCGCCGCCGGTCTCTTCCTCGTCGCCCTCCTCTTCCTCGCCCTCTCCCTCGCCCTTTTCCCCGTGCTCCGGTTCGGCCTCTTTCTCCTCGTCCTCGTCATGTCCGGCCGCGACGTCGCCGGTATCGATGTCCCCTCCCAGGTCATCTCCGAGAAAAACCTGCTCCTCGACCTCGGGAACATCCTCCTTGACGTCCGTGACGATGTTGTATTCGATGAGGCCGTCCTGGAGCTCCATCTGAGCGATCCGGATCGGATTGCGGGATCGCGTTTTGACCTTGGGCTTGGCGCCCTTGAGGAGTTGCTTGGCCCTCTTAGCGGCCAGGATGACGAAACGGAATTTGCTATCGACGTCGCCGTAATTTCTCAAAGGGATCTGTCTCCTTGGTCGGGTTTGCCGGGACGATGCGATAAGATACCAAAAAACGGGGAAAAATTCAAGTGACCGAGCATCCCGCCTCCCTTCGTCCTCAGAACAGGCTGGACGAGGACACAATCAACGAGGCCGCGTTCCCCCCGAAACCGGTCGAATTGACCATGACTTTTCGGACGATTCCGCCCCTATTCCGGACTAGGCTTGGATAGGGAAAGCTGAGGACGAGCTGATGACGGAGGACGAGTAGGGCCAGCTCAAGGCTGAAGGCCGCCGACGCCCCGAAGGTATGGCCGATCTTCCATTTGTTGGAATAGAGGTCGGGGAGGGAGTCCCCGAAAACGCGGCGGAGGGCGGTGAGCTCGGCCTCATCGCCCTGGAGGGTCCCTGGCGCGTGCATGATGACGAGGTCGACCGGAGGGTTCGTCATCTGTCCGTGGAGGGCCATGGCCATCGCTTTCCGGAGGGCCTCCCCCTCCGGGGTCAGGCCGACCGGAGAAGGGATCTTCTCGAATCCGTAGCCGATGGACTCGATAATCCCGGCGACTCGAGCCGCCGCTAGCCGGCCGGGCGGCAAGGCCTCCAAGGCGAAAACGCAGGCGCCTTCCCCCACGATGACCGTGTTGTCATCCGGTTCGGCGGCCAAGGGCCGGCAGGGGTAGGGATCGCTCGCCTTGTCCGATAAGATGCCCAGGGCTCCGACATGGGCCAGCGTGAAGGGTGTCAAGGGAGCTTCGCTGCCTCCGGCCAGAAAGCGATCGGCCATGCCGGCCTTGAGCCAAGCCATGGCGTTGAAAACGGCCTGGGCGGCCGTGCTGCAGGTCATCGAGGAGGAGATGATGGGGCCTTCGAGGACGAGGACGTTCGCCACGGCGCTCGAAAGATGGCCCAACGTCGTCAGCGGCGAGGTCAGGATGGGCGTCCGCTCTCCGGGCGAACGGAGGAATTCCTCGTAGCTTCTCTCCCAGAAACCGGTCGCGCCCCGCGACGAACCGATGTTGACGCCGATCTGGAGGCGGTCCTTGTCGGCCTCCCAGCCGCTGGCGCGGAAAGCGCTTTCGGAGGCGGCGACGGCCATCAGCACGCAGCGGTCGAACCTTCTGGTCTTGGGGACGCGGCCGACGACGTCCTTGAGAAGAGCCTCCCCGTCCGGTCCGAGGGGGACGACGGGCTGGGCGAGGCCGTTGAACGTCCGCAGGACGGCCAGGCTCTTTTTGTCTTTGTAGCTTTCCAGGATCCGGGCCGGGTCGGTCCCGAGCGCGGAAACGGACCCCCAGGACCGGACGGCGATGAGCGGCTTCGCTCTCATGACGTATTTTATAGCATAGCGGCGGCTTTCTGTCCAAACGCCCCTGGGAGGCGGTCGAAAAACAATGTATAATAATCGTCCAAAGATGGCCGAGCTCAACGACGTCTATATCAGCGGGGTCGGGTCGGCCTTGCCCGGGGCGCCCGTCCCATTCGATGAGGCTGATCGTGTTCTGGGCCCGCTCGACCGGGCCCCGGCCAAGCTTCGCGCCTGGATTGAACGGGTCCGGCCCATCTTCAAGGAGCTCCTCGGCATCCGCTTTTATCATTACGCTCTCGACCCTATAACCCGCCGGCCGACCGACGACAACCTAACCATGTCCGTCCGGAGCGCCCGGAAGGCCCTGGACGAAGCCGGGCTCAAGCCCGAGGACATCGACCTCATCCTTTTCGCGGGCATCGCCATGGAATACGCCTGCCCACCCACGACCGTCCTCCTTCAGGAAGAGCTCAAGATCCCGCGCTGCGCCGAGTTTTCGATCCATTCCAACTGCACCTCCATCTACAAGGCCATCCAGGTCGCGGCCGACTTTCTGCGGATCGGGCGCTACCGGAACGCGCTCGTCGTCTCTTCCCAGGTCTCCTCGGCCTTCCTCCGGGCCGAGTTCTTCAACCAGGCCGTCCTCGAAAAAAAACAGATCCTGCTCCGCTGGTTTCTCAGCGACGGGGCCGGGGCCCTCGTCCTGACGTCGCGGCCGCAGGGTCCGAATCGATTCAGAATCGTGGACACCTTCGTCGAATCGTCGGGACTCGGGCTGGGGCCGGATATGTACTGCGTCATGGGAGGCCATCGCTGTCAGCCCCTCGAGGTTTACGAAAAAGGCTGGCACCACCTCAACCAGAACTTCGAATCGGTGGCCAAGATTTCGCCGCAGCTGTTCAAGGAGGCCAAAGACGCGATGATCGCCCGGACCGGCGTCGATCTCTCCCGGGTCCGCTATTTCCTGGCCAACATCCCGACCCGTCACCTCAACGACCTCCTCGTCGATAGCCTCAAGAAAGACGCCCGTTTCCGAGACGTCGCCCTCTACACCAAGCTCGCCGATCAGGGCTACCCGGGGCCGCCCGCCATCCTGATCGCCCTCGACGAGTTCAGGCGCGAGGTCGCGCTGCGCCCCGGAGATCTCGTCATGAGCCTCGTCAGCGAATCCTCCAAATGGATGCACGCAGGATTCGTCCTGGAATACGCCGGCGAAAATAGAACCGGCGGCGATCCGGCCCGGCGAGGCCCCGCGTGAGGGCCCGTTTCCTCCATCTGACCCGCGAGCGCGGCCTTCTGATCCTCGCTCTCGACCGGCCCCCCGAGAACCGGCTGACCCCATCGCTCCTCGAGGAATTCGACGAGGCCCTCGACCTTCTCGACTCGAGCATGGACGCCGCCGTCGTGACCGGAACCGGCGCCGTCTTCTCCTACGGTTTCGACCTTGAGGTCATTCGGTCCTGGACGGGCGCCGAGGAAGCACGCCGGGACATTGAGGCGGGCAACCGGGTCCTGGCCAGGCTGGCCCGTTCGACGAAACCGACGATCGCGGCCATCAACGGACATTGCTTCGGCGGGGGGCTCGAGATCGCCCTGGCCTGCCAGTTTCGTCTCTGCGCCGCGAAGGTCCGGATGGGGCTTCCGGAGCTCACCAGCGGCCTCCTCCCCGGGCTGGGAGGGATTTCCAGGCTGGCCGCCCTCGTTGGCCGCGCCAAGGCCCTTGAGCTCATCGCCCTGGGAGACCTCATCACGGCCGAAGAAGCGTACCGTCTCAACCTCGTCAACCGGATCCTTCCCCGAGACGCTTTCCTGGACCGGGTCAAGGCGTTTGCCCGCACTCTGCTCATGGTCGACCCCGAGCTCCTTCGGGAGACGATCAGGCTCTTGGGGCTCATCCCGGAGGTCGCGGCCGACGCCGGGATCGGGGACGCCATCGACAGCTTCATCCGCCTGCTTCCTTTCCCGCCCCCGAATAAATCCTGATTCTTTCGGCGGGTTGGACCTTCCCCCGAAGTATGCTAATATGATTTTGAGGATGATCCCGAAGGCGCGTATTTTTAACTTCGCACAGCCTTGGCCTCTGCTGGAAAATCAGACCGTCGTCGGCATCCTGGAATGGAATGAAGCGGCCGGACTCTCGGATTGCGAACAAACCCATCTGACGCCGGCCGAAAGGACCGAGCGCGGCCGTCTCGGCTCGGAGCGCAGGAAGACGGAATGGCTGGCCGCCAGGGTTTGCTTAAAAGAATCGCTCCTGAGGCAGCGGATCATCCGGAATCCGCAGGACTGCGAGGTCGGCAAGGATGATCAAGGCCGGCCCCGGCTAAGGATTCGATCCCGGCGGGACGGAGCGCCCCGAATCGACTGCGCCCTATCCCACGCGGGCCGCTTGGCCCTGTCGGCCTGGATGCCCGCCTCGGGCGTCCAAGTCGGCGCCGACCTGGTGATGCGTTCGGCCGGTTGGGCCCGCCTGTGTTCGGCCTTCATCCGGCCCGAGGACGAGGCGGACCCGGACCTTGAAGCCGCGGATCAAGGGGCCGTCCTCTGGACCCTCAAAGAAGCGGCGTCCAAGGCGCTCGGGACCGGCCTGGGAGGAGCCCTGAACAGCGCGGTCCGTCGGGTCGAAGGGACGCTCTGCCGCATCGAAAGCGGAGACGGCCGCGTCCTGTCCGGTCGCTATCGCGTCGGGCCCGGCTGGGTTCTGGCCGTCGCCTGGTTGTTTGAAAGGAGTCATTCATGAACCGCGTCCTCAGCGAAGACGAAAAAAAGCAGATCTACGAGCACATCCGCCAGTTCCTGTCCGATGAGCTGGGCATCCCCCTTGACAAGATCGAGCCGCAGACGAGAATCATCGACGACCTGGGCGGGGACTCCATCATCTACCTCGAGCTCATCGAGGAGTTCAAGAAAAAGTTCAGCGTCACGATCGAAATCCGGGTCATCGGGAAATACTTCCAAAAGCACCCGATCCGGACGGTGAGCGAGACGGCCCAAGCCGTCTACGATATTGTGGAAAAGGGCGAAGGCATCATCGAAGGAACCGCCTGATGGCCCGTCTCGGGATTCCTTCCGTGGCCGTTACCGGCGTCGGCATGATCACGCCTCTCGGACCCGACGCCGCTTCGACCTGGAAGGGGATGCGCGAAGCCCGCTCGGGGATCCGGAGGATCACCCGCTTCGACACGGAAGGGCTGGCGACCCGGATCGGAGGGGAACTCCCCGACGCTTATTATAAGCTGGAAGAGGCCGAGTTCCCCCGCCGTCTTCGGAACCAAACCCTGCCTCCGGCCAGGCTCGGCTTCCTGTGCGCCAAGGAAGCCCTCCAGGACAGCCGCATCCTCGCCTCGCCGTTCGACCCCTACCGCGTCGCCGTCATCTCAGGCTGCAGCCAGTCCCTTCTCCAGGAAGGCCAAGAGCTGGTCCAGGGGAACGGCGTCAAATATCTCATCGTCAAGGAAATGGTCAACGCCATCTCGGCCTGGATCTCGATCAAGTACGGGCTCAAGGGACCGACCTACAATGTCGCCGCGGCCTGCGCTTCGGGCGCGTTCGCCATCGCGGCCGGCATCGACTTCATCCGGGCCGGACGGGGCGACGCGGCCGTCGTCCTGGGCGCCGACATGATGCTCAACCGGCAGAGCATCCAAGGATTCAGCGAGCTCCTGGCCCTGTCCGAAAACAACAGCGCGCCCGAAGAGGCGTCCTGCCCCTTCGACAACCGGCGCGGCGGATTCGTTCTGGCCAACGGCGGGGCGGCCCTCGTCCTCGAGTCCCTGGAGGCGGCCCGCCGCCGGGAGGCGAGGATCTATGCCGTCCTGACCGGCGTCGGTATCGTTTCGGAAGCCTACAACATCGTGGCGCCCGAGCCCAGCGGCAAGGAGATCGCCCGAGCCATGACCTCGGCTCTCGAGGACGCCAGCCTTCCGCCCCAAGCCGTCGGCTACATCAACGCCCACGGGACCTCGACCCGCCACAACGACCTGAGCGAGACGGTCGCCATCAAGCAAGTCTTCGGGGCCCACGCCGCCCATCTGGCCGTCTCCTCCCAGAAATCCATGATCGGACACACGATCGGCGGGGCGGGCGCCATCGAGTGCGCGGCCACGGCCCTCGCCCTCCACGAAGGGATCATTCCGCCGACCATCAACTATCGGGAGCCGGACCCGGATTGCGATCTCGACTACGTCCCCAACCGGGCCCGTCCGGCCCCGGACCTGAAGGCGGCCCTTTCGAATTCCTTCGGGTTCGGCGGCCACAACTGTTCCCTGGTCCTGGAGAAAGCACCGTGAACCCGAGGGCCGCCGCGCTTAAGAGTATTCTCGCGGAACGACGGAGCATCCGCCGTTTCAAGCCCGAGCCGGTTCCGGCCGGGCTCCTCCGCGAAGTCCTGGACGCGGGTCGGCTCGCCCCCTCCCCCACCAACTCTCAGCCTTGGTATTTCCTGGTCATCTCGGGCGCGGACACGGAGAAAGCCGGACGGATCATCGCCTCGCGCGTCCGGAGCATTCAAATCCCCGGCTTCCGGGCGATCGCCGCCGACGCGGCCCGGATCCTGAAGGAAGCCCCGCATGTCATCGCCGTCTGGAACATGGGCCACCTCTCGGGCCGCCTCAAGAAAATCCAGGGATTGATCGGACGCCTCTACTACAAAAACTACGTCCGCGCCGAGCAGGACGCGGTCGCCTGCGCCGTCGAAAACATGTGGCTCATGGCCCAAGCCCTGGGGCTGGGCATGGTCTGGATCATGGCCGGCGAGAGCCTCGCCCGCCGCTTCAGTCAAGAATTCGGGGTCAGGGGCACGATTGCCGCTCTTCTGGCCGTCGGCTATCCGGAGCCGGGCGAGCCCGAGGTCCGGACGGGCCGGAAATCCTTGGACAAGATCTCCGGGGCGTATGGCGGCTGACGGCAGGGTCGGCAGCGCAGGCGCCGCCGTCGGGGAGGAGGCCCCGATGAAGGTAGGGATCATCGGCTACGGCAAGATGGGACAAAGCGCCTTCAACCTTTTCGACGCGGCGGGATTCGATCTCGCCGTCGTCGTCCGGACCCCGCAACAAGCCGCCCGCTGCCAGGACCGGTATGCGAGGCGGCTCGAGAGGCGTGTTCGCCAGGGGATAGCGGTCCCCGGCCGGGACGAGGCGCGGAACCGAAAAATCCTGTTCTCGACGGACCCGGCCGTCCTGACGGATTGCGGGTTCATCATCGAATGCCTCCCCGAGGATTTCGACCTCAAAGCGGGGGTCCTCGGGACCGTGGAATCCCTGGTCGCTCCGGACGCGGTCATCGCCTCCAACACATCCTCATTTTCCCTGGCCCGCCTGGCCGGAGCCCTGGCCAGGGGCGAACGATTTTGCGGGTTTCATTTCATCAACCCGGTCCTTTTGACCTCGACGATCGAGATCATCCGCTGGGACGGCCTTTCGTCCCGGGCGCTCGAGATCGCCGCCGACGTCAGCGCCCGTCTCGGACGCCGCCCCCTCATCGTCAAGGACTGCCCCGGATCCGTCCTCAACCCCATCATCGGCTGCTATTCCTGCGAGGCCCTCTACATCCTGGAGCAGGGCCTGGCCCTACCCGGAGACATCGACCGGCTGGCCGAGCGCGAATTCCGGGTCGGTCCCTGCGAAGCCCTGGACACGGTCGGTATCGCTTTCTTCCGCGACGTTTTCGACCGGACCTCGGAGATCAGGCCCCCAAACATCCCGCTGCCCGCGCTCGTCCCCAAGCTCTTGGCCGACGGCCGAACCGGACGGGACGCGGGCCGGGGCGTCTTTCTCTATAGCGGGGAGTCGCCCGGCCAAAGCCCCCTCGACTATTACGTCGATCCCGGACAGCGTCATTCGCCGGGGCCGTCTAGGGGGAAGGATTGCCTCGAGCGTCTGAACCTCGTCATCATGGCAGCCACGCTATTCATCCTTTCCTTGGGAAGGGCCGAAGCCGACGACCTCGATTTCGGAGTTCAGGACGCCCTGGGCATGACCGAAGGTCCGGTTGCCCGGATGAGAAAGCTCGGCCGCGACGGGCTGCGCGGCAAGCTCGAACGGTTCCGCCGCGAGGTCGGCCCCAGGTTCGACCCCGAGCTTGCCGACCACCTCCCCTGAGCGGGCGCTCCGGACGGTCGCCGAGGTCCGGCGGCCGTCCTTGGTCTTTAAAATAGAAAAGGGGTGAAAGCCTTTCGGCCCTCACCCCTGAACGTGCGTTGGATCTCTAGCCGGTTCTTAGAGCTTGATGCCGACCATGAAGCCCATGGTCGTGGGCTTGGCGTAGCTCTTCCAATCCTTGTCCGCGACCTCGGCGGGCTTCTTGAGCATATTGCTGAGCCCCATCAGATAGCGGCCCTCGATGACGAAGGTCATGCCGCTCAACTCGAGCTCGTACCCGATCCCCAGGTCGATGCCGTAGTACATCCGGTTGATGTTCTTGAGAATGTCCTCGTCCGTTCCTTTTTCCGAGCCGCTGTCCGTCTTCGCCTTCATGGACAGGACGTAGCCGACATCCGCGCCGACCATGGCATAGGGCGTGGAGCCCTCCGGCATGAACTTGAACTTGCCGAGCAGGCCGGCGCCGACGGCACTGCCGTGCGTCTTCGCCACAATGTCCGTGCCTAAGTACTTGCCGGAGACTTTCACGCCGCCCGGGACGAAAAAGCCGTCCAACTCGAGGAACAGATTCTGGGACAGGCTGAATTCGTAGCCGACGCCGGCTCCGATCCCCATCAAATTGCCCTTGGTCAGGCCGCTATCATCGATAGCTTTTTGGCTGTCGCTGTCCAGCCTTTGGTTGGCCATGGCCAACCCGGCCATGATCTTGAACTTCTTGGCGCCGGACGGGGCGGCGGCCCGGGCGTAGCTCGGCGCGGGTTTGGAAACCTCGCGAGCCGGTTCCGTTCGAGCCGGCCGGGGTTCCTGGGGCGCGGGGGTTTCGCCGCCGACGATTTCGACGACGCTGGCGTGGATGTAGCCGACGATCTCCTCGCCGTTCTTGCCCGTGACGGAGATCTCATACCAGGAGTCGACCTTGGACCTGGCTTCGATCAGGGTTCCGACCTTGAGTTGGGCGACGACGGAGGCCGACGTATCCGGCTCCGACCGGACGTTGGCCGTCTGAACCTTGACCTTAAGGACGGTTGCCTTAGCCGAAGAAACCCCGACGAAGGCCACCAGCACCAGGATGATGATTGCGAGCGCTTTTCTCATCCCTCCTCCTTGAGTGAGATGGATTGCCCTTCCTCAGACAGTAAGGTTAGGGCGTTCATGGGAAATCTTAATTTTTATACCATAGTCCCCGGGCAAAGTCAAAATTCCCGCCCCATGTCAATCCTCGACGGTGATGTCGTCGGCCGTATCGAAGCGGCCGTCCGGCCCGGCCGAGACGAGCCGGAAGCCCGTCTCTGAGGTTTTTTCGTAGCGGACGGTCCGCCCCCAGCCGTCGATCGTCCCGGTCATGATATAGCGGAGAGACCTCATTTCCTGCCAGCCCTCCGGAGAGCGGCCCTCGCCGGCGACGAAGGACTCGACGACTTTTTCGAGTTGGGACAGGTTCGCCTGCGTCGTGACGATCCCGGCCTTGGAGAGCGCGTCCTCCGCCGCCTCGATATGGCTCTTCTGGCCAGTTTTCATGAACAACAGGGCATAAATGATGACCACGACCACCAGCAATCCGACCAGGGCTCCCCCGAGTCTCATGGCATGCCTCCATCTATGAGTATAATTATGTCACAATGCCGCCTTTCTTAAAAGCCGTTCGTGATCGTGCGTTCCGCTCCCGACCTCCTCAACCGTCCGACTTCCTCGAGCGGATTCAGCCGATGCCGCTTCGCCGAATTGACGATCTTGATCTTCTGAGATAGCATGAGGCCCGTAGGGAAAGTCCGCCGTGATCCAAGACCCCAGCCTCCATGAAATCCGGGACGAGAGGTCCCGCCTTCTCGGCTTCATCGCGGTCGATTCGACCGTCAACGGAACCTGCTGCGGCGGCGTTCGGATGGACCCGGACGTTACGGCCGATGAAGTGGCGGGATTGGCGCGCCTTATGACGCTGAAGTACGGATTCGTCGGCCTGCCGCTGGGCGGCGCCAAGGCCGGGATCATCGCGGACCCCGAGATGCCCGCCGAAGCTAAAAGACAATCCCTGGAAGCCTTCGGACGAGGCTTGAGGTCACTTGCGGGCGACATCCGCTATCTTCCCTGGACCGATATGGGGACGACCGGCCGGGATATCGAGAGCCTGCTGCGGGCGGCCGGACGAAAGCGGCTATTCGGTCCTATCGACTCGGGTGCCTGGACGGGACTTACGGTCGGCTTGGCAGCGGCCGAGGCTGCCCGGTTTCTCGGTTTCGGGGTGGACGGCCTGACCGCCGCCATTGAAGGCTTCGGAGCGGTCGGGAGCGCCGCCGCGGCTGTCCTGGCTTCGCTGGGGGTCAAGATTGTCGCCCTTTCGACGAAGCGAGGCGCCATTTATCGTGAACGGGGATTCGACTTCTCCGAGCTCCATGCCGCGTCCGAAAAGGCGGGCTCGGGCCTGATCCAGGAGCTCGGGAAGGCCGTCCGGATCGAGCGCGAGGAGCTCCTCGAACTCGAGGTTGATATCCTCGCGCCCTGCGCCAGGCCCTTCTCGATCAACGGCGCCAATGCCGGCCGGATCGCCGCCCGGCTGATCGTGCCCGGCGCCAACCTGGCCTGGACGGAGGAGGCCGGGCGTATCCTGGCCGAAAAAAAGATCCTGGCTGTTCCCGACTTCGTCGCCAACTGCGGAGGAGTCGTCGGCACGGCCCTGGACGCCGTCATCGGCGACGCCCGATTCGCGGACTCCTTCATCCGAAGCCGCTACGGCGCGATCGTCCGCTCCCTTCTGGAGAGGGCGGCCCGGGAACGGATGCCGCTCGAGGACTGCGCCCGCCAGCTGGCCGCCGAACGGTTCCTCCTCGTCAAGCGGAATGCCGAACGATTCCCAAGACGATTCATTCCGGGCGGGCTGTCCACCGGATGGGCATCCGTCCTCGTCCGGCGGCTCTTCAGACCGGCCTTCCAATCCCACTTTAAAAAAAATGTCCTGCGCCCCACCGTCGATGGGAAAAACGCATGACGCCGCGCGACTATGCGAGGTGGGGACGTCAAATCGCCGCCATCCTCGGGACGAGAAGAAAGACCGACGAAGGTTTCATCCGGGAATGGCAAGGCCGGATGCTCAGAAACTTGGTCAGAACCGCCTATACAAACGTCCACCTCTATCGGCGAAAATACGACGAGGCCGGCCTCCGCCCGGAGGAGATTCGTTCCCTCGACGACCTGAGCCGGCTTCCCCTCCTGACCAAGCGCGAGCTCGCCCAAAGCGCTCCGGGCGATATCCTGGACGCCTCCCTGTCGTCCCGCCGGTTCCGCCCCGTCAAGACATCGGGATCGACGGGCGTCCCCCTCACGGTCTTCAAGGACCGCGCCCTCCTTGCCCGCCACGCGCTCCTGAAAATCGCGCTGCCCATGGCGCTCAAGCTGCGCTGGAACAGGCCGCGCTTCCCCCGAATCCTGGCCGTCTTCGCGGTCGACCACGAATCGATCGAACTGGCCATTACGGAATCCAGTCCCGGATTCCTCAGACTCCTTCCCGGGATCTGGAGCTTCATCGACGCCCGGACGAATCCGGCGGAGATCCTGGCCGCTCTAAACCGAACCAGGCCCGATATCGTCTTCAGCTACCCCAGCGTTCTCATGCTCCTTACCGAGGAAGTCCTCAAGCGGAGCGGAGGTTCGCCGCCTTATCAGCCGGCGGCCTGGGCGGTCTCGGCCGAGCCCCTGACGTCCGAAATGCGCAAGACCGCCGGCGAGGTCTTCGCCGGGGAGATCTTCAATATCTATGCCAGCGTCGAGGCCGTCTCGATCGCCATCGAATGCGGATCGCATAAAGGCCTCCATGTCCAGGCCAACGAGGTCATTCTCGAAATCCTCCGCGACGGACGGCCGGCCCCGCCCGGGTCCGAGGGCGACGTCGTCGTCACAGATCTCTGGAACCGTTCGACGCCGATCATCCGCTATGCGGGCTTGGGGGATCGAGCCGCCTTCGCGCCGGAACCGTGCCCCTGCGGAAATCACTGGCCGCGCCTTGCCCGCATCAAGGGACGGAGGCCCGAGACGTTCCGGCTGCCGGACGGAAGGACCGTTCATCCCTACAGCCTGACGCTCGCGCTGGAAGCCATCGACGGTATCGCGGCTTTTCAAGTCATCCAGGATGCGCGCGACAAGGTCAGGATTCTCATCGTTCCCGGAAGAGGGGCGGCGACGGACGTCGGCAGAGAGGCTTTGAAGGAAAAGGCCGCCGCCGCGCTGGCCGCGATCCTGGGGCCGGCCGTCGGCCTCTCGGTCGACGCCGTCTCCGAGATCCCGGGCGCGGGCGACCCTTCCTTCCGAGTCGTCCGATCCCTCGTTACTTAGGTTCTTTCCGAGTCGCGAAATAGATGAATCCGCCCGCGGCCTCAAGCCGCAAGAAACCGGTTGCCTCGGCCGGCCTTTCCGAATTATAAAGGTTCCATGAACCCGGCAAAAGCCAATCTCCAACCGCCCTCCTCGACGGGGCCCGAACTGCCCCGGGTCCTCGGCCTGCTCAGCATTATCGGGATCGTCGTCGGGACCATGATCGGATCCGGCATTTTCATCAATCCCGCCAAGGTCGCCAAGGACGTCGGAACGCCCGAGCTCATGCTGGCCGTCTGGGTCGCGGCGGGGATCCTGAGCTTCTTCGGCGCCCTGGCCATCTCCGAGCTGGCGGCGTCCTATGCCCAGGCCGGCGGCATCTATGTCTATCTCCGCGAGGCCTACGGTTCGCTCGTCGCCTTCCTGTTCGGATGGGCCCTCTTCCTGGTCATCGAATCCGGCACCGTCGCCACACTGGCCGTCGGCTTCTCCTCGAAATATCTTCCCTATTTCGTCAACCTGTCGGGTCTTCAGACCAAGGTCGTCGCGGTCGGCCTGATCGCGATCCTGGCCTTCGTCAACATCCTCGGCGTCAAGAAAGGCGCCTTGCTGATGAACTTCCTGACCGGGATCAAGTTCATCGGGCTCATCGGCGTCTGCGCCGTCGTCTTCATGTTCGCCAAAGGCTCGACCGGGAACTTCCTCTCATCGGGGCCGGCGGCGCCGCCGGCCGGCGGAATCCTGAGCAGCTT
This sequence comes from Candidatus Aminicenantota bacterium, assembly GCA_963702005.1. Lineage (GTDB taxonomy): Bacteria > Acidobacteriota > Aminicenantia > Aminicenantales > JAFGBC01 > JAFGBC01. The sequence goes on along the minus strand of OY969696.1, from coordinate 2,376,151 downwards.
CGGCGTGGCCATGGTCGCCGCGCTCTGGGCTTATAAAGGATGGGAGACGAGCACCTACAGCGCCGGCGAGATCAAAAATCCCAAAAAAAATCTTCCGCTCGGGCTCTTCATCGGCAGCCTGTCGGTCGTCTTCCTCTATATCCTGGCCAACCTCGCCTACCTCTACGTGTTCCCGGCCGCCCGGATGGCCGAGTCCGGCCGGATCGCCGCCGACGTCATGGAAGAAGCCCTCGGCCCGGTCGGGGCTTCGGTCGTTGCCTTGATCATCCTGATGTCCATGACCGGCACGGCCAACGGCCACATCCTGACGACGCCCCGGGTTTTCTACGCCATGGCCAAAGACGGCTTGTTCTTTAGAAGCGTCGCCAAAGTCCATCCCAGGTATCTAACGCCCTATATCTCCATCATGATGCTCGCGTCCTGGGCGGCCCTGCTCAGCCTGAGCGGCAGCTTCGAGCAGCTCTATTCTTACGTCATCTTCGGATTCTGGATCTTCATGGGCTTGACCGTGGCCGGCGTCATCATCCTTCGCAAGAAGCGCCCCGACCTGCCGCGGCCCTATAAAACGTGGGGGTATCCGGCGACAGCGATCCTGTTCATCCTCTCGTCCGTTTTCCTGACAGTCAATTCCCTGATCCGGACCTTCTGGAATTCCTTCGCCGGCCTGGCCCTGATCGCGATCGGCGTCCCCGTCTATCTCATCTGGAAAAACCGCCGGAAAGCCCCGGCCGCCTGAGCGCCGATGCCAACGCCGATCGGACAGTCCAAACGAATTTAATCCCTTTCTCTAAAAACTGCCCGGCTCGCTCCCCTATTTAGTCGCGGCGCCCGGCTGACCGCCCCGGGACGGCGCGTTTTTCACAAACCGGTCGAACCAGGAGATCATCTCATAGAGCACATGCTCGATCGACTCTCTCGCCTGGTATCCGTGGCTCTCGTAAGGCAGCATGACCAGGCGTACGGTCTTGCCGGCCCCGCGCAGGGCCTCATAGAGTTTTTCGGACTGCAGGGGCACGGTTCCCGGGTTGGCGTCGAGCTCGCCGTGGATCAGGAGCAGCGGTTCGTTGATCTTATCGGCCTGGATGACCGGAGACAGCTTGATGTACGTATCGCGCGCCTGGTACAGCGTGCGGCGCTCATTCTGGAAACCGAAGGGGCGCAGGGTATGATTGTAGGCTCCGCTGCGGGCGATCCCGGCCCGGAAGAGGTCCGTGTAGGCCAGGAAATTGGCCGTCATGAGCGCGCCGTGGCTGTGGCCGGCGACACCGACGCGGTCCGGATCGGTGACACCCAGTTCGACCGCCTTATCGATGGCGGCCTTGGCGTTGGCCGTGATCTGCTCGACGAACGTGTCGTAAACGGTCTCGGGCGGCCCCACCACGGGCATGGCCGCGTCATCAAGGACGGCGTACCCCGCGAGCAGGAAAAAGAGCTCCGAGGAGCCCCGGATCGTCGTAAAGAGCTTGGATGAACCCTCGATCTGGCCCGCCACGGACTGTTCCGCGTAGTCGAGGGGGTAGGCCCACAGGACGGTCGGCAGGCGCGTCCCCTTCTTATACCCGGGCGGCAAGTAGAGCATGAACGACAGAGGAATGCCGTCGGCGCGTTTATAGGTCACGAGACTTTTCTGGATGCCCGCGATCTGAGGCGCGGGATTCGGGAAGTTGGTGATGGCCCGCGATGTCGACATCCGGATGGCCTCCCCCGCCGCGGCTCCCTTCAACGTTTTTCCCAATATCCGCAGGAAGAAGTTGGGAGGGTCGACGGGCGACTCGCGCCGGGTGATGAACGTTCCGGCGGCGGGATTCACCCAGGCGACGAAATATTCGTAGCTCGAACGATCGCAGCGAAACAGCCGCTCGGTCTTGAACGTGCGAATATCCAAACGGTCGATGAACGGCCGGTCCCCATCCGGCGATGCGCCGGCGCCGTCAAGATAGATCCAACCGTCCTGTTGCATGACGGCATACTCCCCCGTCGGCAGCACGCGGTAAACGGGATAGCCCGGATTCTTGTATTTTTCGTCGGCGCTCATGCTCCACAGCGGGCGGGGCGGGATCGAGCGCTTGTCGGCATTGAGCACGAAGGTCCGGGTCCAGCGGCGGTCGGGGTCAAAATCGGACACGAGAGCCAGGCCGCCCTTCTCGATCCACTGCAGATTATCGAGCCGCTCCTCGGTTTGGACGAGCTCGACGGCGGGGGCCCCGACCGTCTTGAGCATCACGCGGTCGCGGTGGGGAACTTTGGTCTTGGGATTTCCGCCGTCCAGCGCCTCCGTCCAATAGACCGTCGCCGGTTCGGTCGGACGCCAATAAAAATTGCGCGGCCCGGTGGGAACGCCTTCGATCGGAACCTGCTCGAACAGGGGCAGACTGGCCAGCTTTTCGACGGGCTCGCCGGCCGTCGTTAAAATATCGACCTCGGTGGGGAACCGGTAAAAGGCGCACAGGTAGGAGTACGGCCGGTGGAAGCGTTCCACGAGCAAATAGCGGCCGCCCGGCGCGGGAGACACCCTTCCGAAGATCTCGGGTTTGCCGATTCGGGTCACTTCGCCCGAGGGCAGACGCACCAAGGCGAGTTGGGACCGGGTGTAGTAGTCGAAGAGGTCTTCGTCGTAGGGACTCTTCAGGACGTCGCGGGCCTCATAGGTGCTGGAAGCCGCCGTCACACCCAGGCTTTCCTGGATCTTCGGACCGGGCGGGACGGAGGGCGGCGGAGGGGGCGTGCCGCGGTCGTCCGGGATGAGCTTGACCAGGAGCGTCCGCTGGTCCGGCATCCACTGAAGCGAGGAGTATAGAAGCGGGTTGATCCTCAGCCCGGGCAATAGACGCGTCTTTTGAGAAGCGACGTCCGTCACCCACACCTCAACACTATCGGGAGTTATGTTGGTGAAAGCGAACAGGGTTCCGTCGGCGTTCCATTGAGGTCGGCCGATGCGGCGGACTTCGGCGGGAAGGACGATCGGAGTCTCGACGCCGTCGGAGATTCTTTTCAGGGTCAGCGCGGTATAGTAGAAAATATAACTCCGGTCGGCATTGTTGCGGGGATTGAATCGAACACCGGCCAGGCGAAGCATGGGCTCGGCAAGGTCCGAAATGGAGGGATAGATTATCGGCTGGGCGAGCACCAGCATGTCGCGCTTCGGGCTGAAGACGGGCGTCGGCGGAAGCGGCGCGTTAAGGACGTTCAGGATTTCCTCGGACGGTTTTTGATACTTATCCTGCGCCGAGGCGAAGCCGAGGCAAAGAATAAGAGCAAGGACCCAAAGCAAGCTCAGGATACGAAGGTACGAACGGACTTCTTTTAACGTCTTGGGGCACATATCGACCTCCTTGTGGGATCACCGGATAGGGCATGGGAATCATATATCATTTTTTCGTTTTCGCTGCGATCCTCAGGTCGGCCTTTTTGAGTTTTTCCTCGATTTTCCGATGTAAAGTCGCATCTGGGCCGCCGAACTTCCAGGGCAGGAAATTCCGGTCTATGGCGAGGCCGTTCTGGAACAGGCCCTGGAAATTCAGGAGAGGATCCTTGGGGTCGTTGTTGACGATGAGACAACGTAATCGTCCCAAATCCCGATTCTGGAAAGCGCTTCGGATGGCGGCCCGGGTCAGGAAATCGTCGGGGGGCAGCGAATATCCGAGAAAGACGAACTCGCTGGCCTCCCGGCAGACCTCCAGAACGTCCCGCCAGACCGAGTGCTGTTCCTGGTAGGCAAACCGCTTGGCGAAGGTGGGGGGCGTGATGACCGGCGGACAGGAAAGCGCCGGGTAAGCGTTCTTCTTATCGAGACTCCGGGGCATTTCGACCTCATAATAAGAGATGATCCGTTTTTCCGCGTCCTGAATCCGGTCATCGTCCTCGGAAATGAAGTAGGCTTCCTCATTGCTCATGCCCTGACGGACGTCGTACCATCCGATCGAGCCGTGCGGCTTGAGGATCAACAGCCCGGCCCGTTTGCTCCAATGGGGCAAGTTGTAGGCCACGTCCAGATCGCGAACCTCCGTCAGGAAAACTTCGACCTCCTCATCCCAGTTGAAACTGACGATCGCGTGCGATTTCGGCTTGATCGTTTTGAGAACCGACTCGATATCCGGCGGGAAGCGGCTTAGGTCCCCCGCCGAGCAGATATCGAAAAAATAGGTGCGGGTGGCGGCGGCCAGGACGTCGTAGAACGTCGATCGGAAAAAATTCTTGGTAGGGCTCACGGGCCCCGACGGCGATGAGGATTGGGCTTCGAGCAGGCTGGGCGTCTCCGTGATCGTCTGGGCCACGGTGAAGAATTCGCCGATGTTGACGTCTTTGATGTCCTTGAGCTTGACCGAAAAGTACCTCTTGAGGACTTGGTCTATGATCTCCAGAAACTCCTGGGCTAATTCACGATTCGCTCTGCTAGATCGCAGGGTGTTGAAGAAGGGGCTTTGCTTTTTGGCCCTGGTCTTTTTGCCCATCAGATATTCCACGAGCTTCTGCATGAGTTGTTGACCGGTCGGATACCCCATTCCGACCGAGAAGCCCGCGCCGATAAAAAGGACCCGGTTGTGTTTATCTTTTTTCATGTCTCCCCCTTCTCGGCGGCGAGACCGCCTTTGTCCTTTCGCCCGTTCGCTCATCGCTAAGGCCGGCGCTTTCATTATATAGCCTTTAGATATTTTTTTTGTCAAGAGTTCGGACGGGACCGTAGATTGCCGATAGGCGGCCCCTGTTCAGGCATAAAGTCTCCTGGTATAAGGAGTTTGAGAGAACTCATGCCCTCACCCGGTGGGTGAAGGACCTTAACCAGGAGGGTATTTTTATGATAACGCAAGGGATCTTGCCGTTCAAGCTCGAACGGACCGACGAACTCATCACGCCGAGAAGCGGGCTGGCGCTGTTCGCCGAAGTCGTCCGGACGCTTAAGGTTCGGGACAAGGTAAGATCGTACTTTCCCCGGCCGGGCTCGAACCGGGGCTACGAGGCTTGGGCCTATATTGAGCCGCTGCTTCTGATGCTGGAGGGCGGCGGGCGGCATGTCGAGGACCTGCGGGAGATCCGGGACGACGCGGCGTTGAGACGGATCATCGGGCTGCGGCGGATGCCGTCGCTGTCGACGTTCGGGGACTGGCTGGTCAGGATGGGACGGAGAGGGGTTCGGGCAGTCGTCCGGGTTGGGGAGGAGACGGCGGAGGCGATCGGGAAGCGGATCGCGACGCCGGATGACACGCTGGATATTGACGGGACGGTGATCGAGTCGGAAAAACGGGCGGCGCAGTGGACCTATAAGAAGGTCAGGGGGTACCAACCGATCCTGGGCTTCCTGGCGGAGACGGGGGTCTGTGTGAGCCACGAGTTTCGGGAAGGGCATATCCCCGGCCACAGCGGCGCGTTGAAGTTCCTGAAGAGGTGTCTGCGGCTGTGTCCCGGGATTAAGCGCCTGCGGTCCGACAGCGCCTTCTACCAGGCGGATGTCATCAACTGGTGTCAGGAGCAAGGGATCGGGTATGCGATCACGGCCGACCAAAACGCTGCGATTAAAGAGGTTATCCCGACGGTGCGGGACTGGAAGCCATTGCCGGGCGAGGCGACGGACCGGGAGGTGGGCACCGCGATCTATGCGTTGACGAAAGGCCGGGAGCCGTTGCGGTTGGTCCTCCAACGCTGGCGCGATCCGCAGCTGACTTTGTTCGCGCCTCAGGGCTATTGTTATCACATCCTCGCCACCAACCGGGACGAGCTGACGGCCGAAGAGGTCGTCCGCTTCCATAATCAACGCGGCCAGGCTGAGAACCTGATCAAGGAGGTCAAGATCGGGTTCGGGATGGAGCAGATGACGAGCGGCGACTTCGCCGCCAACGCTCTCTGGTTCGCCCTCGGCCTCTTGGCTTATAACTTGACCCAGGCCCAGAAGCTCCTCTTTTTGGATCCGGACTGGAAGACGAAAACGATCGCGACGATCCGCTGGCAGCTGATCGACGTCGCTGGGCGTCTCATCTGTCACGGCCGGAGGCTGGTCCTCCGTCTGGCCGTCTCCCGAGAGAAGTTCGTCGTCCTCCTCCGGATGCGGCAGCTCATCGCCGCCTTTACGTAACAGCCTGTTCGGCGAAGCCCCCGCCTTTCATCCCCTGTACCCCTCGGATCAGGCAAGGTCTGTTTAAAAACGCCTCTTATGGCCAACTCTGAGTCCGATGCCCGTCGTCCGGCTCGCCGCTGCGCTTGCCGTTGACCCCTGCCGTCCGCAAAGCCCCCCAGGATTCAAAAATACCAAGTCAAAAAATCTCTAACGGCAATTTCGGGACGGGACAGGAAAGACAGCGGGGATAAAAGAGAAATGACCCGTTTAGGACTCGAACCTACAACCCGCGGATTAAGAGTCCGAAAGATCGAACTGGTGAGCGCCTCAAGACGGGAGCTCTTTCAAACGCCGGACGTCCAGCTTCAGCTTGTTCCTCCCATCTTGATATCCGACGTCCGGGCGACGGCGGCCGGACCTTTGTCAGTCCGGCACCGGAGGCCCTTGTAGTAGCGTTTGCGCTGGCCGAGATTCAGGCCGACGTACATGGCCAGGTCCATCGCCCGGCGTTTCATCAGGTTGATGCCGAAGAAACGGCGCACGATCGCCGAAAGGGTATAGAGCTCTTTCTGGACCCGGGCGACACCCGCGAGAAGCGCCTCCGGTGTCATCCCTTTGGGTCGATAGACGAGCGTTCCCGGTTGATAGCCCTTGAGCCACCAGTCGGGCTCGGCCAAGCGCCCTTCGGCGAGAAGCCTCTGGTAGAGGACCGTCCCGGGGAAGGGACATAAGAGCCTCACTTGGAGGGCGTCGAGGCGATGCTTCAGAGCGAATTCGGTCGTCCGGTCGAAAACATCCTCGGTCTCGTCGTCGAAGCCGAAAATGAAGGCGCCGAGGAGCGGGATCCCCTCCTCGTGAAAGCGCCGCGCCGCCTCGCCCGGGCTGATCTTGAGCGAACGACTCTTTCTCATCGTTTCCTGAGTGGCGGGGGTGACCGTTTCGAAGCCGACTAGGAGCCCGTGGCAGCCCGACCTTCTCATCAACCGCAGCAGGCCGGGGTCTTCGGCCAGGGAGAGGGTCCCTTGACCGATCCACTTCGATCGAAACGGCACCATTTCTGCAAAAAGGGCCTTGGCCGCACGCCGGTCGAGGGCCAAGGCGTCGTCGACAAAGAAGAGATACTCGCTTTCGATGGCGGCGATCTCGTCGAGCACCTGGCCGACGGGCCGGGCGCGGTAGGCACGGCCCATGACCCGGCCGATTGAGCAGAACTCGCAATCGTACGGACAGCCGCGCGAGGACTCGAGCCCGATACCCAGCGGAGTCAGGGTCCGCCGCGTCGGCCTTGGGTAAAGACGGCGGGCGGGCACGGGCAGCCGACTCAGGTCGGATAGTCCCGCGGACCGATAGAGCGGGGTGAGCTTGCCGGCGGCCGCGTCCCGGACGAGCCTCGGCCAGGCCTCTTCCCCCTCGCCGACCACGACGGCGTCGGCGTGGCGTAGGGCCTCCTTGGGCAGGACCGTGGGATGGATCCCGCCCATCACGACCGGAACGCCGCGCTGGCGATAGAGGTCGGCCAGGAGATAAGCCCTCGGCGCGAGCTCGGTCATGACGGTCAGCCCCACCAGGTCGACATCCTCGTCGATGTCGTCGGCCACGAAGGCCTCGTCCACGATCTTGACCTCGTGTTCCGGCGGGGTGAGCGCGGCCAGGAGCGGCAGGCTGACCTTGAGGACCTTGTGCGTCTCGGAGCTCGAGATCGTCGAATCCCATTGCAGGTCGGGTGAGATAAGTTTGATCTTCATCGGTCCCTCCCCAAAGCCCTGCGGCGCGTCCGGCGGCCGGAGGGGCATCATGATCTTGGTTTATCCGCTCTGAATATAGCGGCTTCGAGCGCCTGAGTTGCCAAGGAGATGTCAAGAGTTAGTAAAGAATCCGTCGATGTGGAGGACTGGGGGTGTTGCGAACGGCTTTCATTCCGTATTAAAATTCATCTTGATTATCCCATCTCGCCACCGTACGGAAGCATAAATCAGGGCTGGGAACATGTAAGAGAGCTTTATGAGAACTATTCGGCCGGGGGATCCGCGGCCATCAATAGCTCCTGCGCGGCGGCTGGTGGCCTCTCCGCAACAAAGGTGAGCTCAAGGTGGCCGATGATACGATCGACCATGGAGAAATCCGTAAAGAAAGGGAAACCGGCCGTATTAGATTCGAAGTCCAGCGCTCTATCCACTGAGCTGCGGGCGCATCGTTTGGGAAGAACCGGATTATCAAGGAAAAGTGGCGGGGCCGACGAGACTTGAACTCGCGACCTCCGGCGTGACCGGCTAGCGTTCCTATCGAATTTTCCCAGACCTTTGCAATCCCGTGTGGACACGGTGTGGACAAAACCCCTAAAAATAGCTCAGTTTAGATGACTCAGGCTAAAAACGAAAATCAGGGTAAGTGATTGAATAATCTGGGAAAAAGTAAATGACCCGTGTAGGACTCGAACCTACAACCCGCGGATTAAGAGTCCGCTGCTCTACCTATTGAGCTAACGGGCCGAAAAAACGGACATAGTTTAGTCAAACCGGCCGGTGTTGTCAAACCTTTAGCCGTCAACCCTCATGAACGAACTTCTCGATGCGCTGGAGCATCCCGGGACTGGCCATGAGGATCAGGACATCGCCTTTCTTGAGGCGCACATCGGGCGCCGGGTTGAAGTCGTAATCCCGGCTCTCCTCCCTGCGCAAGGCCACCAACAGGGCTCCGGTCCTCTCCCCTATTTTGGCCTGGGCCACGGTCTTTCCGATCAGGCGGGACCCGGCCAGAACAGCCATCTCCTCGACGCGGAGGCCCTTCTCCCGGTCGCGAAGCATCAAGTCCAGGAAGGTCACGGCCGCCGGCCGGACCATCTCCGAGACCATCCGCATCCCGCCGATGAAGGCCGGCGCAACGACATAGTCCGCCCCCGCCTTTTTTATCTTGGCTTCGGAGCGGACGTCGACGCCCTTGGCGCTGATCTTGAGCCCAGGGTTGAGGCCGCGCGCGGTGATGGCGGCGAACAGGTTGGCCTCGTCCGTGGCCAGACAAAGGAAAATCCCTTTCGCCCGCTCGATCCCGGCTTTAACCAGGACCCCGTCCTCGGCGGGATCGCCCTGAATGGAGAGGACCGACCCTGCCTCGGCCATGCGCTCGATCCTCTCCCGGGCGGGCTCGACGACGACGAAGCTCCGTTTGGTCTGCCGGAGCTCCCGGACGATGGTCCGGGCGGTCTCGTCGCCGCCGCAGACGATGTAGTGACCCTTGAGCTTAGCGATGGCCTTGTCCATTTTTCTTCTCCCGAGCAGGTTCTTGAGCTCGCCTTCGATGACGAAGGCCGTGATCGAGGAGACGGCGTAGGCGATCGTCCCCAGGCTGAGGACGATGAAGACGAGCCCGAAAACGCGGGCGGCCGGGTTGGCGCTGAGGTCGTGGACCTCGCCGTAGCCGATCGTTGCGACGGTGATGACGGTCATGTAGAGGGCGTCGAGCAGGCTCCAGTCCCGCCCCCCCAGGATTTTGAAGCCGGCCGCCCCGATGACGATGATGGAGGCGAATATCGCGAGCGAGGCCAGGATCCGTTTCTTGTTGGTCATGCGAGCCAGGAACGTCTGGCGCGGCTGAGAGGATTCGAACCTCCGACCCTCGGCTCCGGAGGCCGATGCTCTATCCGCTGAGCTACAGCCGCGCCCGGATTGGACTCTTTTATAGCCTAAATCGCCCCGAAAGGCAAGCCGAAGGGGTTCGGGATAGTCGACTCGAAGGCGCACTTCGGATTCCCCAGCGAGGAATCCTCATCACAAAGCCCCTTCGAATTAAGTCGTGTGTCCCCAGAATTATTTATTTCTGCCGGCTGATTTTGGCCCATTCGTCGCGGAGGGTTACGGTCCGGTTGAAGACGGGCGCCCCCGGCTTCGAATCCTTGGGATCGACGAAAAAATAGCCGAGCCGCTCGAACTGGTGACGGCTTCCGGCCGCGGCCGCACCGAGCGCGGGTTCGAGCTTGCATCCCCTCAGGACCTCGAGAGAGGCGGGATTCAGGTTGACTTTATAGTCGATCCCCTCGGGGATATCGTTCGGATCGCGGACCGTGAATAGGGTGTCGTAGAGGCGAACCTCGGCGTCGACGGCGTGAGCGGCCGAGACCCAATGAAGGGTCGCCTTGACTTTTCGGCCGTCAGCCGCGTCCCCGCCTTTGGTGGCGGGATCATAGCTGCAGCGGAGCTCGACGACCTCGCCCGTGTCCGGGTCCTTGACGACCTCCTCGCACTTAACGAAATATGCGTAGCGCAGCCGGACTTCCCGCCCCGGGGCCAGCCGGAAGAACTTCTTGGGGGGATCCTCCCTGAAATCCTCCCGCTCGATGTAGAGGACGCGCGAGAAGGGGACCTTACGGCTGCCGGCGGCCGGGTCTTCGGGATTGTTGACGGCGTCGAACTCCTCGACCTTGCCTTCGGGGTAATTGACCAGGACGACCTTGAGGGGCCGCAGGACGGCCATGGCCCGCGGCGCGGTCCGGTTGAGTTCCTCGCGCAGGGCGTTTTCGACGAGGACGGCGTCCACGATGCTGTTGTCCTTGGCGACGCCGATCACGTCGCAGAAGGCTCGGATCGAAGACGGCGTATAGCCGCGCCGCCGGAAACCGGAGATGGTCGGCATGCGCGGGTCGTCCCAGCCCGCGACCAATCCCTCCTCGACGAGCTCGAGCAGCTTCCGCTTGCTGAGGAGGGTGCGGCTCAAGTTGAGCCGGGCGAACTCGATTTGTTGGGGATGGTGGACGCCGAGCTGATCGAGATACCAGTCATAGAGAGGCCTGTGAACTTCGAACTCGAGGGTGCAGATCGAATGGGTGACGCCCTCGATCGAATCGCACAGCCCATGGGCCCAGTCATAGGTCGGGTAAATGCACCAAGCGTCGCCCGTCCGGTAATGGTGCATGCGCCGGATCCGGTACATCAGGGGATCGCGGAGGAGAAGGTTGGGGTTGGCCATGTCGATCCGGGCCCGGAGGGTTCGTGAGCCGTCCGGGAACTCGCCGGCCCGCATCCGGCGGAAAAGGTCGAGGTTCTCCTCGACCGGGCGATTGCGAGACGGGCTTTCCTTCCCGGGCTTGGTGATCGTCCCCCGATACTCCCGGACCTGGTCGACGTTGAAATCACAGACATAGGCTTTGCCCTTGCGAACAAGGTCCTCGGCGTAACGGTAAAGCTGCTCGTAATAGTCCGAGGCGTAAAACTCGCGGTCCTCCCAGTCGAACCCCAGCCAGCGGACGTCCTCCTTGATGGACTCGACGTACTCGACCTCCTTGGTCTCGGGGTTCGTATCGTCGAAGCGGAGGTTGCAGAGCCCCCGGTAGTCCCTGGCCAGGCCGAAATTGAGGCAGATGGACTTAGCGTGGCCGATGTGAAGGTAGCCGTTCGGCTCGGGCGGGAACCGGGTGCGAACGCGACGGCCGAAGCGGTTGGTCAGGTTGTGTTGGTCGATGATCTCGCGCACAAAATTCGATTTAGGCTTTGTCGGCGCTTCCATGAGCGACTCTCCTCAGTCGGCGAAGGACGACGGCCTTCCCCAGGACTTCCATCATCTCGAACAGTCCCGCCCCCTTGCTCCGGCCGCTGACGGCCATCCGGACGGGATGGATGAGCTGGCCGGACTTGATCCCGAGCTCGGCGGCCGTTTCCCGGAAGAGCTTCTCGAGGGCTTCGCGGCCGAACGGGTCGACGCTCTCGAGGCGGCCGGCCAGGAGGGCGATCCGCTCCCGGTTGACGGCGTCCGCGAGAAGAACCTTGCCCTCGTCTTCGGCGGCGAAATCGTCCCGGAAGAAATATTCGGTCATGGCCGGGAACTCGCGGAGCGTCTTGATCCGAATCCGATAAAGATCGAGAACCCGGCCGATATAGGCGTCGTCGTAGGGCGCGAGTTCGGTGCCGGCCTCGAGGAGCTGGGTCCTGAGAAGGGGCAAGAGCTCGTCCGCCTCGGCCTTCATGATGTATTCGGCGTTGAACCAGCGGAGCTTCTGGACATCGAACTTAGCCTGGACGGCGTTCATGGCCGAGACCTCGAAGATCTTGACCGCCTCGCCCAGGGTCAGGACCTCGCGCCCTTCGCCGGGCGACCAGCCCAACAGAAACAGGTAGTTGGCCAGAGCTTGGGGAAGGAACCCTTCGCCCTTGTACTCCTCGACGGACACTCCGCCGTGGCGCTTGGAGAGCTTGGAACCGTCCGGTCCCAGGATGAGCGGCATGTGCCCGAACTCGGGGGGCCGGAGGCCGAAGGCCTCGTAGAGCAGGATCTGCTTGGGCGTGTTCGAGATGTGATCGTCGCCGCGCAGGATATGGCTGATCCCCATGAACGAGTCGTCCACGACGCAGGCGAAGTTGTAAGAGGGGGAGCCGTCGGACTTGATCAAGACCTGGTCCTTGATGTCGTCCGTCTGCCAGGCGATCGAGCCGTGGATCATGTCCTTGTATTCGATCGTCCGCCCTTTCTCGACCCGGAACAGGACGGCCTCCCCTTCTCGGTAAGCTTGGCCCGCGGCGATAAGCTCCTCGGCCTTGGCCCGGTAGACGTCGAAGCGCCGGCTCTGGAAGACGGGCTCCTCGTCCCAATCGATCCCCAGCCAGCGCAGGTCCTTGAGGATCTCTTCGAGATAGCGCGCCTCGGACCTCTTTTGATCGGTGTCCTCGATCCGGAGCAGGAAGCGTCCGCCGTAGCGGCGGGCGAACAGCCAGTTGAAGACGGCCGTCCGCGCGCTCCCGACGTGGAGGAATCCGGTCGGGCTGGGCGCAAAACGGACTCGGGCCATTGAAATCTCCATGGGACGATAGGACCGGCGCGGAGGCGTCGGACCGTCCTTAGATATAGCACAGCCCCTCTCCCCGGTCAATTCCGGGGACACACGACTTAATTCGCGACCCAAAATTGCCATTAGAGATTTTTTGATTTGATATTTTTGGGTCCTGGGGAGTCTTCGCGACAGTGGAAAGGGGCATGAGCAAGCGCAGCGCGGATCGGACGAAGGGTGTCCGACTCCGAGTTGGTCCTAGGGGGCTTTTTTAAGTGGACCTCGCCTGAGCCGAGGGGCGCGGGGGAATTAAGCGTTGGAGCTTCGCCGAACAGGCTGTTAGGTGAAGGCTGAGATAAGATGGCGCATGCGGAAGAGGAGCGCGAACTTCTCGCGGGAGACGGCCAAGCGGAGGACAAACCTTCGGCCGTGGCGCACCAGGCGGCCAGCGACTTCGATCAGCTGCCAGCGAATCGTGGCGATCGTTTTCGTCTTCCAGTCCGGATCCAAAAAGAGGAGCTTCTGGGCCTGGGTCAAGTTATAAGCCAAGAGGCCGAGGGCGAACCAGAGAGCGTTGGCGGCGAAGTCGCCGCTCGTCATCTGCTCCATCCCGAACCCGATCTTGACCTCCTTGATCAGGTTCTCAGCCTGGCCGCGTTGATTATGGAAGCGGACGACCTCTTCGGCCGTCAGCTCGTCCCGGTTGGTGGCGAGGATGTGATAACAATAGCCCTGAGGCGCGAACAAAGTCAGCTGCGGATCGCGCCAGCGTTGGAGGACCAACCGCAACGGCTCCCGGCCTTTCGTCAACGCATAGATCGCGGTGCCCACCTCCCGGTCCGTCGCCTCGCCCGGCAATGGCTTCCAGTCCCGCACCGTCGGGATAACCTCTTTAATCGCAGCGTTTTGGTCGGCCGTGATCGCATACCCGATCCCTTGCTCCTGACACCAGTTGATGACATCCGCCTGGTAGAAGGCGCTGTCGGACCGCAGGCGCTTAATCCCGGGACACAGCCGCAGACACCTCTTCAGGAACTTCAACGCGCCGCTGTGGCCGGGGATATGCCCTTCCCGAAACTCGTGGCTCACACAGACCCCCGTCTCCGCCAGGAAGCCCAGGATCGGTTGGTACCCCCTGACCTTCTTATAGGTCCACTGCGCCGCCCGTTTTTCCGACTCGATCACCGTCCCGTCAATATCCAGCGTGTCATCCGGCGTCGCGATCCGCTTCCCGATCGCCTCCGCCGTCTCCTCCCCAACCCGGACGACTGCCCGAACCCCTCTCCGTCCCATCCTGACCAGCCAGTCCCCGAACGTCGACAGCGACGGCATCCGCCGCAGCCCGATGATCCGTCTCAACGCCGCGTCGTCCCGGATCTCCCGCAGGTCCTCGACATGCCGCCCGCCGCCCTCCAGCATCAGAAGCAGCGGCTCAATATAGGCCCAAGCCTCGTAGCCCCGGTTCGAGCCCGGCCGGGGAAAGTACGATCTTACCTTGTCCCGAACCTTAAGCGTCCGGACGACTTCGGCGAACAGCGCCAGCCCGCTTCTCGGCGTGATGAGTTCGTCGGTCCGTTCGAGCTTGAACGGCAAGATCCCTTGCGTTATCATAAAAATACCCTCCTGGTTAAGGTCCTTCACCCACCGGGTGAGGGCATGAGTTCTCTCAAACTCCTTATACCAGGAGACTTTATGCTTGAACAGGGGCCGCCTATCGGCAATCCAGGGTCGCGAATGAAGTGTGGACAACGGGCCTTGCGGCTTGATAATATGAGAATTCGATGATCAAATCGGTCAGCTATCCGAATTTGCGCTCACGGATCTTGATGCGCCGCTTGGCCCGCGATCAGCCTTTTTTCGACTCTCCTTCCCCCCGCTGGATCGGCCGATTCCTCAGTTGGTACGAGGACCACGTCATCAAGGTCGATATAAGCCGGATCGAGATCGACCGGCCCATTTTCCTGATCGGCCTCCCCCGCTCGGGAACGACCGTGCTTCAAGACCTTATCTGCGCCCACGACAGAGTTGCCTATCTGACCAACACCATGCAGCTCTTTCCCCGCTGGCCCTGCGCGATCGAAGATATCCGCCGCCGCCTGCGGCTCGATTTCAAGGCCGAGCGTTTCCTGGGCGACAGTCTGACCGTCTCCGGAGGATCGCCCAGCGACGCGACCGCCCTCTGGAACATCCTATTCCGCATAGATCCCGCGTCTCTCGCCTACCGGGACATCCGCGATCAGGACTTGAACCCGGAAGACGTCGAAACGATCCGGACGATCCTGCGCAAAATCATCTGGTATTTTGGAGTCTCCGGATCCCGGTTTTTCTCCAAAATCCTGGGACTTTACCCGCATGTCCTCGTCGTCCAGGACCTCTTCCCGGACGCACGATTCATCCACATCATCCGGGATCCCAGGCCGACCGCCAACTCCCTGCTCAAGCTCAGGCGGATCCTCCGAGACTATCTCCAGCGACGCGGATTCCGGATGACGGTCAAAGGCGGGAGCGCTCCCTATCCCCGTTTTCCCGGATTCGCCCGCATCGCCGAGACCTACGGACTGGACGATATCCGGACCATGGCCCACCTCTGGAATGAGGCCGCCGCGTTCCTTCGCTCCATCCGGCCCCGGCTGCGCGCCCTGCACGAAGTCCGCTACGAAGACCTCCTGGCCCGCCCCGCCGAGGAAATCGACGGTATTCTGGCATTCTGCGAGCTCCCTCCCCCGCGGCCGGACAACAGCCTGTTCGCGGAGAAGCGGGACGGCATCGGCGTCATCGGCCACACCAACGCCTACGGCGAATACGACGTCGTCGAGCGGATCTGCGGCCCGCTCCTGCGGGACTTTGGTTATCTCCCCTGAGCGCGGCGACCGGTCCTCAGCGAAGGACGATGTCGTTGAAATAATCCAGGACCCGTTTGGGCAGGAGCGGAAAGAAACGAAACAGCCTTGAGAAGGGACCGACGGCATAGCGGGCTTTCGGTCTTCGGCTCTTCAGGACCTTGAGCACCGCGGCGGCGATCCGCTCGGGCGGAGCCGCCGAGCGCCGGTACATCCTCCTCATCAAGCCCCAGCCTTTCTCAATCATCCGGGCGTAAATGTCCCGGACGTCGGGAGGCTCCATGTCGTCCGGTTTGATGGTCGCCCTTTCGCCTTTTTCCCAAAGGGCCGTTCGGGTTAGGCTCGGTTCGATCAGGCTGACCCGGATCCGCCAGGGCCGGAGCTCCGCGCGTAGAACATCGCAGACGGCCTCGAGAGCGTGCTCGGCCGCGTCGTAAGGACCCAGCAGAGGAAGGGGCATCCGGCCGTTGCCGGAACCGATAACGACGATCCGTCCCCGGGACATCCTGAGCAGGGGAAGGAACGCTTTCACGACCGTGAGATGGCCGATGAGGTTGACCTCGAGCTGGAGTCGAACGGCCTCCGTCCCGATGAATTCGAGCGGGCCGACCGCGGACACGATCCCAGCGTTGCTGACCAGGGCCGCCAGCTCCGGCTCCGGCCCCGCGGCCGAGCGGACTTCCTCGGCCGCCGTCGCGACCTCGTCGGCGTCGGTCACATCCAACCGGAGCGCGGCCAGCCGGGAGGACGCTTCCCTGCGCAGGGATTCGGCCGCCTCACGAGTCCGGACGCCGGCGAAAACCCGGAAGCCGGCCCTGTCGAGGGCCAGCGCCGTCGCGCGGCCGATTCCGCTCGAAGCGCCGGTGACGACGACGGTTTTTAACGGCGGCCGATCCATGCCCGCTCCGTCCACGGCGAGCCCCTTGCCGAGCCTCCTCAGTGAACCTTGACGCCCAGGTTATAGAACATGAACGAGTATTCGTCGGTCAGTTCGTCGATGGCCTTTTGGGTGCTCGAGGAACCGTGGCCGGAGCGGGTTTCGATCCTGATCAGGACGGGATAGGAGCCCTTGTTTTTCTCCTGCAGGGCGGCGATGAACTTGAACGAATGGGCGGGAACGACCCGGTCGTCGTGGTCCGCCGTCGTCGCCAGCGTCGCCGGGTAGGAGACGCCGTCCTTGAGGGCGTGAAGGGGCGAGTATTTATAGAGGTTCCGGAAGTTCTCCTCGCTGTCGCTCGAGCCGTACTCGACGGCCCATCCCCAGCCGACGGTGAATTTGTGGAAGCGCAGCATGTCCATGACGCCGACGGCAGGCAACGCGACCCTAAACAAGTCCGGCCGCTGAGTCATGGCCGCCCCGACCAGGAGGCCTCCGTTCGAGCCGCCGGAGATGGCGATCTTGTCGGGTGAGCCGTACTTCTCCCGTACGAGGTACTTGGCCGCGGCGATGAAGTCGTCGAAAACGTTCTGTTTATTGAGAAGCATCCCGGCCTTGTGCCAGGTCTCGCCGTACTCGCCGCCGCCCCGGAGGTTGGGGGTGGCGAAGACGCAGCCGTTCTCGAGGAGGACGATCCGGCTCGGGCTGAAATAGGGAAGTTCGCTGATATTGAAGCCGCCGTAGCCGGTCAGGAAGATCGGGTTCCGGCCATCCTGGCGGAGGCCCTTCTTGAAGACGAGGAACATTGGGACCCGCGTCCCGTCCTTGCTCGGATAGAAAACTTGTCGGGTTTCGTAGTCCTCGGGATTGAACTGGACCTCGGCCCGCCGGAAGAGGGCGGAAGTCCCGGAGGCGATGTCGTATTTGTAGATCGAGGGCGGGAAGGTGAACGAGGTGAAAGTGTAGAACAGGACCTTTTCGTCCCTTTTCCCGTAGAAGCCGCCGGCCGTCCCCAGGGCCGGGAGCCCGATCTCGCGGATGAGCGCGCCGGCCAGGTCGTGCTCGAAGATCTTCGTGTTGGCGTCCTTAAGGTAGGTGCAGTAGAGGCGGCCGCCGGCCGTGGCGGCACCGCTCAAGACCTCGGGCTTTTCGGGGATAACGGCCGCCCAGTTCTCTTTGGCCGGCTTCTTGGGATCGGCCAGGACGACCCGATAATTCGGGGCGTCGATGTTGGTATAGATAAGGACCTTGTCGCCCACGGCGTCGATGACCCCGCTGTCGTTGGCGAAGCCGGGCACGAGGACCTTGAAGGCCGCGTCCTTGGAGGAGAGGTCGCGCCAGCGAACCTCGTTCCCCGACGTCCCTTCCGAAATGTTCAGGAACAGGAACTTTTCGTCCTCGGTGATGTCGGCGCCCAGGTAACGGAGCGGGTGATCCCGGTCTTCGAAGACGAGGGTGTCCTTATCCTGGGGATCGCCGAGCTTATGGTAGAAAATTTTCTGGTGTTCATTGCGGGCGGTCAGCTCCTGGCCGGGGGCCGGCGCCTCGTAACCGCTGTAGTAGAATCCGCCGCCCTGCCAAGCCGCGCCCGAGAACTTGACCCAGCGGACCCGGTCGCTGAGCTCCTGTTTGGTCGCGACCTCCATGATCCGGATCTCGGACCAGTCGGAGCCGGCCTCCGAGCGCGAAACGGCCATGTAGCGGTCGTCATGGGAAGCGCCGATGAGGCCGACCCGGACCGTTCCGTCCTCGGACAGGAGGTTGGGGTCGATGAAAACCTGGGGCGTCCCGTCCAGCCCTTTTTGGATGTAGATGATGGACTGGTTCTGGAGACCGTCGTTCTTGTAGAAGAAATAATACTCACCGACCCTGAGCGGCGACGAGTAGCGGGGATAATTAAAAACATCGGTCAGCCGACGGCGGAGTTTTTCCCGGAACGGAATCTTCTCCAAATAGCCGAGCGTCACGGCGTTCTCGGCCTGAACCCAGGCCTTGACCTCCGCGGCGTTGTCGTCCTCGAGCCAGCGGTAGGGATCGGCAACCTTGGTCCCGAAATAATCGTCGACCTGATCGACTTTCTTGGTAGCCGGATAAGTCGGCTTCGCCGACCTCGAATGACATGCGGTCAGGAGGACGATAAAGACGATGAGGCTGAGTCCAAGAATTTTTTTCATTATCAAGACCTCCGTCACAGGAATCGGAATCATGGGAGGATTTTGTTCTACCACAAGACAGGGCCGGGGTCAATTTAGCGGGGAGTGACCGCCCTCTCACTCGCCCAGGATGGACAGGTCGGGGAGGAGAAGCCTGCGGATGGCGGGATCGTTCCGGTTCTCGGGCGTCGCCAGAAAGACGCCGGTGTCGACGGTCTTTTCATAGGGCCGGCCCTCGATAACGGCGGCCGCGATTTGGACGCTCCGATAGCCCATGGCGAACGGGTCCTGGACGATGAGGCCGGCGATGACGCCCGTTCCGAGTGCTTCGACGAGCTTGGCCGACGAGTCGAAGCCGACGTGGATGATCTTGCCGGCCAGGCCCAAATCCTCGATCGCTCGCAAACAGCCGAACGTGGTCGATTCGTTGGGCGTGAAGATCGCGTCCGTCTCGGGAAACCTGCCCAATAAATTCTCGCAGGTCTGGTAGGCCGTTTCGGTGGAGGTCCCGGCGTACTGGTTATCGGACAGGATGCGGATCCCCGGAAAACGGGAGCGGATCACGGCCAGGAACCCCTCCTCGCGCTTGGTCGACCCCTCGACGCCCTCCTTGACCCGGACCAGGATCAGGTTCCCCTTCCCCGCGAGGAGGCGGCCGACGTGTTCGGCGGCCAGGACGCCCCCCCGATAATTGTCGGTCGAGACGTAGGCAACCTGGAGGTCGCCCTGCAGGGCGGAGTTGAAGATCACGGTCGGGACACCGGCTCGCCCGGCCTCGATGACCGGGGGGATGAGAGCCCGGTCGTCGATCGGCGACAGGACCAGGGCCTGGATGCCGGAGGCGGCCAGGGTTTCGACGATCTGGACCTGCTCGTTGCGGTCATCCTCCTTGAGCGGCCCTTTCCAGATGATCTCGACGCCGCACTCGCGGGAGGCGGTCAGGGCCCCGGCATGGATGGTCTTCCAGAACTCGTGGGTCGTCCCCATCGGAATGACGGCGATGACGGGCCTGCCGCGCCGCGGCGCATCTCCGCCCCTGCAAGCCGCGAGAAGTGCGGCGGCGGCGATGGCGAGGCTCAGACCGACCGTCTTCCGCCAACGCGTCATGTCAGGCTTCTCCGACCTCCCGCCAAGTCCTGAAAACGGCCTCGACGTTTTCGGGGCGGGCGCCGGCCCCGAATTCGCACTGGCCGATGACGCCGCCCTCGGCGGAGAGACGGGCATGGACCTCCCGGACGGCCCGGGCAACCTCGCCCGGGGCAGCGAAAGCCAGAAGATGTTGGCGGTCGATCTCGCCCCAGAACGTGATCCGCCCCCGGAACCTCGCGGCCAGCGGCTCGAGTCCCATGCAGAAGATTTGGGCGTTCAAGGCATGGACGCCGAGCTCGACGAGGTCTGGGATGATATCGAGAATGTAGCCGTCGGAATGGAAGAAAACGTATTTTCGGTGGCGCCGGGCGATGGCGATATAGTCCCGGTAGAGGGGCTTGAAGATCTCCCGCCACAGCGACGGCGCGATCAGGAGAGAGGATTGAGCCCCCCAGTCGTCCATAATGCAGAGCGCGTCTACCTCGGTCCGCCCCCAACCCTCGGCCTGGGCGCAGTAAAAGGCGTGGACGCGCCGGAGGAGCTCGAACAGCTCGGGGCGGCGCTCGGCCAAGTCCAGGTACAGCGTCTCGGTCGTCCGCAGGAACTGGAGGCGCTCGAAGGGCCGGAGCCAGACGCCGGCCAGGACGAAGCGGCCCTCGGCCCGGCAGAAAGCGTTAATGGCCCCGCGGTCCAGGTCGAGGTATTGGACCGGCGTGCGGAGCTTATCCAGGTCTCCCCAGTCGGCGATCAGCGGCCTGTGAACTTGTCCGATCAGGCCGCTCTGGGCGTTCTCGAATATGCAGCCCCACTCGTCTACGAAGACGCCCGTCCGATAGCGCTGGGGAGGATCGGCCAGGAGGCCGGACTTCGCGATGCAGGGCGCGCTCAGGATGTCGTCGGGATAGGCGTCGCGGATGGCCTTCAGCTCGCGGGGGTAATGCTCCTCAGCCCAAGGCAGGAACCAGAGCTGGAGGGGGACCCGGGACGGCCGGCCGAATTCGACCGCCCTCTTGACGAGGTCGCGCGGCGTCACCATGTCCCTGATCTCTCGTTTCGATATAGCCGAGAAGCGATTTCCTGTCAACCCCTCGATACTTCTATGATGGCGAAACGCAAGCCCCGAGAGTCTTTTTTCTTATCTTCGCTCCTTATGGCTGCCTCGGTTTCTTGAACCACCCTTCTATCCGCGCCTCTAAGCGCACTGTAATATCCGGTCTCGGCTCCTAAACCTCATGGAGAACGCGACTCTCGCGAGTCCGTTAAGTGTCGTCCTAGGCAGCCGATCGATTCATGTCCGGGAGATACGTTCTTTTCTCGGTCAAGATGCGATAGATAATGGTCAGGAGCCGCCGCGCCACCGCGATCTTGGCCGCGTTCGGCCCCTTCCGCCTGGCCAGCCGGTTGTAGAGGACTCGAAGTCCTAGGTCTTTCTTGATCGCCGGATAGACCGCCTCCAGCGCCGCCCATCTCAGCCAGGCGCTCCCCTGTTTGGTGATCCGCCCATGATATGTCCGCTCTCCCGACGCATAGGTCGAAGGAATCACCCCGGCGTAGGAGTGCAGATGGGCCGGACTGGAAAACCGTTGGATATCCGCGATCTCCACCGCGACCAGTACCGCCAGCGTCGTGGCAAAACCCGGGATGCTGTCGATGCGGGAGGCCTCCTCGATCGTTCCATACAAGGCTTGGACCCTTCCATCCGACGCCTTGATATGAGCTTGGGTTTCTTGATGTCCCCGCAGAAGATCGTCCAAGACCATCTTGTCCGGTCCCTCCAAGGGAAGCCGGCTGAGGAACTCGATCCCGCGGCCGCTGAACAGCCCGCCCGTTCGCTTGTCCACCTCCAGCCGGATCTCTTCCTTCTGCTGAGCCAAGAGCGCCCGGATCTTGTTCTTGATTTCCGTCTGGATCCGAACCCAATAGGCCCGGGCTCTCAGCACTCTTTGCGCTTGCCGGTTCGCCTCGCCTCGTTGATAGATTTCCGGAATCAGGTCCGCCCGTAAAAGCTGGGCCAGTGTCCGGGAATCCCGCTTGTCCGTCTTGATCCGGGCATGGGCGATCGCTTTGACCTGAAGCGCATTCGCCATTTTCACCTCGCCGCCCAGTTCCCTGAGAAGATCCGCCATCACATAGGAGGACCGCCCAGCTTCGAGAACGGCCGTGAACGGATGAAACCCCTTGAGGAAGGTCTCGACATTCCTCCTGAGGTTGAAGACGCGCCCCGTCTTCAGTTCCCGTCCGTCTTCGGCCAGAACCGTCAGCTGAGAGGCTTGCTTGTGATGGTCGACACCGATAAAATACATCTGCGCACCTCCTTAAAAGAATTTGAGTCGACGTGTAATCTATCACAGCATTACCCGTCAGGGGGTGCGTTTCGCTATCATGTTACCTCATGAAATCCATGAGTGCAGGCGTTTCGCAGTACCCAGACTAAGCCGTTTTCGGCTTAGTCTGAGTGCTGCAAGGCTGCCGTCGGCGAACGGGTCAACCCTGAACGGATACGATTTGAAGCGGCTATAGGTCGCAAGGAGCTATTTCCGGTATAATAGCCGCTCATGCGTATCCGCCGTTCGGAAGCCAAGGACCGGTCCGCCGTCCGCCGGCTGGCCGAGAGGCTCGGCCTCGATTATCCCGGAATGGAAGACGACCCGTTCTGGATCGCGGAGGCGGACGGCGCCGTCATCGCCACCTGCGGGCTCAAACAGCATCCCGACAGCCGTGAATTCTGCGCGGTCGGCGTCGCCGAAGAATTTCGCGGCCGAGGGACGGCCACCGCCCTCATCGCCGCGGTCCTGGCCGAGGTCTCCGGAGACATCTATCTAGCGACGATCAAGCCGGAGGTGTTCGCCTCGCTCGGATTCGTCCCGGCCCCGACCGTCCCCCGATCGCTCCAGACCAGGCCCGTCGGCTGGTGCGACGGCTGCGAAGTCGCCCGCTGTGCCGTTTTAGTCCGGAGGGGCCGTTGAGCGCGCCCGACTTCCCCGCTCTCAAGCCGGTCGGCCTTGAAGACATGGACCTCATCACCGGCTATCTGGAGAGATTCCCGCCCGAGGTCTGCGAGCTCAGCTTTGCCAATATCTTCATCTGGCGGTCCATCGAGAAACCGCACTGGACCATCATCCGCGGCCGCCTGTGCATCCTGTTCGAACCGCCCGGCGAACCGCCCTTTGTCCTTCCGCCCGTCGGCGAGGAGCCGTTTCGGGAGACGATCGAAGACTGCCTGACGCTCGCCCCCCGGCTCAGCCGGGTTCCCGAATCCGTGGTCCTAAGTCTCGGCCCGGATTTCAAGTCGGAGCCCGATCCCGCCAATTTCGACTATGTCTACCGGAACTCGGACCTGGCCGAGCTCAAAGGAAAAAAGTACGACGGCAAGCGAAACCGGATTCGCAAATTCGAGAGGGAGCACGGATACCGCTACGTCGAGGTCGGCGGCGATTGCCTCGTCGAATGCCGCCGCCTCCTCGACGACTGGCTCGAGGCCAAGGCGGGCAACGGATGGGATCTCGAGGCCCAGCGTGCGGTCGTCGGAGAAGCCCTGCTCCATTTCGGGGAACTCGGCCTCAAGGGCGGGGGGATCGAGGTCGACGGCCATCTGGCCGCATTTTCGGTCGGCGGCCGCCTCAACCGGGAAACGGCCGTCATCATGATCGAGATCGTCGACCCTTCCTTCGACGGCCTGGCCCAGCTCATCAACCGCGAGTTCGTCCGGAACGCCTGGCCGGGATTCGCCGCCATCAACCGGGAACAGGATATGGGGATCGAGGGGCTGCGGCGGGCCAAACAATCCTACCACCCCGATCATCTCATCAAGAAATTCAACGTCTGGAGATAATCCGCGAGGAGGACGCTCAGCTTCGTTCGAGGATGAGGTCCGCGGCCAAAAGCCCGGTGTGAAGGGCGGTCGGGACGCCGCCCAGGAAAAGCTCCGAGACGGCGTAGACTCCGGCCAGGAGCAGGTTGGGGAGCGAGGTCTCGACCAGGAGTTTTTGAGGAAAGGCTCTCAAGCTTTCGGCCGACCAGGCCCAACCCGCGATCGAGCCCAAGGACCGCCCGCCCCAGTCCAGGTAGGTCAAGGGCGTAGCCACCTCCATGACTTCGACCGCTGTGGACAGCCCGGGCAGAGCGGCCTCGATGGTCTCGATCAGCCTGCCGGCCAAACCCAGCTTGTATTCGCGATAGCCTACGCGCCGCATCTTGTCCCCGGTTCGCCAAGACGCGAAATAGTCGTAGGGGAAGCCCACCCGAAGGACAAGGGCGGCTTTGCCGGCGGGAACGAGGTCCGGAGTCCCTTCCCCCCAGCGGCAGATTTCGATCTCGCGCTCCTCGAAATCCTCGGGGCCGGAGGGGCGGCCGGGATGGAGTCCTTTCCGGAAAAAAAGATGCCGCGCCTTCATCCGCCTCCAGTCGACCCGGCCCGGGTCGAGGCCGAGATAGACGCAGAACTCGGAGTCCGAGTAAGGGACGCTCCGGATTCGCTCCCGCTCGGCCGGATCGAGCGCGCCGCTCCCGGCCAGTTCGAGAAGCGTCCTCTTGGCGTCGGCGTTTGAGACGATCCAGCCGCCTTCGATCGTCTCGCCGCCCTCCGTGACGACGCCGGTCGCCCGGCCTCCCGAGGTCACGATCGCGCGGACGGGCGTCCCCAGCCGGAGCTCTCCTCCCGCCGCCAGGAACGCTTCCTCCAGCCGCTCGGTCAGCCCATGGATCCCGACGTCGGGGAACCAGATCCCCTCTTCGGCCATGATCGCCCACATGAAGGCAAGGTGGACAAGGGAGAGGCGCGGCTCGGCGCTCCCCATCGAACCCAGAAAATTGCGAAGGTTGGCGTCGCCAAGGTGTAAGGCGAGCCTTTCGGCCGAAGGAACATCAGGACAGGCTTCCCCGCTTTTAAGTCCGGAATCGCTCGCTTCCGTCCCGGACGCGAGGGCCGCCGTCCGCCGCCCTCCGGCCAGGAAATCCGGGTTGAGGTCGGCCGCGGAACGGACGGTCCGGACGCAGGCGTCGAGCTCAGCCATGAATCGGGCCAGGCCCGCGGCTTCGGCGGGAAAAGCGGCGGACAGCGCCGCCTCGATCTCGGGCAGCGGGCGGGAATAGACGAGGTCGAGGGCGGGCGAGAGGAATTGGAAGTGGCTGCGGCGGAAAACCAGGGCCGCGTCCGCGCCCGCTTCAGCCAGGAAGGCCCGGACGCGGTCCGGGAAGCTGAACCCGAGCGGCCCCATCGGAAATTTAAAGCCCTTCCTCACAAAAAAAAAGCCGGTTCCGCCCGCGTGGGGCTTTCGTTCCAGGATGAGGACGCGGCGGCCCGCCCGGGCGAGCTTCGCTCCGCAGGCAAGCCCGCCCAGGCCCGCGCCGATGACGATGACATCCGGCCCGGCCGATGCGCCCCGTCGCCGCTCCATGCCTCGATTGTAGAGGATCGGAAACCGAACCGCAAATCGAGGAGGATGTCATGGGATGCGCATTTGGTATAAAATAGGATCGGAGTCCGGACCGAGGTGATGGCGATGAACCGAACAATCACGACCCTGTGTCTACTTTCGATCGTCACCATCCTGTCCGCCCCGGCCGTAAGAGCCCAATCCGACGAGGAGCTGGTCGAAGCCGAATGGGAAAAGCGGGTCAACCAGCTCCAGCCCCCGGAGCGGATCCTGGACGCGATCGGGCTGAAGCCCGGGATGGTCATTGCCGAGGTCGGGGCCGGCACGGGGCGGGTCGCGGTCTGGCTGGCGCGCCGGGTCGGCCCCCAGGGCAAAGTCTACGCCAACGACATCGACGCCGAGGTCCTCGACCACCTTTGGGCCCGGACGAAAAAGCTGAAATTCCAGAACGTCGAGACCGTGCTGGGCAAGTCCGACGATCCCCTCCTGCCGCGAGCGGCCCTGGACATCGCCTTCATGATCAACGTCTACCACCAGTTGGAGAAACCCCGGGCCGTCCTCGTCGCGATTCTCCCCAGCCTCAAACCCGGGGGCATCCTGGCCATCGTGGAGCGCGATCCTGCCAAATCCGAGTCCAAGGGCGAGGCCACTTCGCGGGAAGCCATGGCCCGCTGTCTGGACGAAGCCGGCTACGAGCTTGTCAGGGTCGAGACCTTCCTGGCCGAGGACAACATATATATCGGCCGCCCCAAGCGCTGACGGCCGCCGCCCAAAAAACCACTTGACAAAGCGCCTGGCCGACCCTATTATTGTTGTATAATGAAACTATTGGAGATTACAACTTGAACGAGGAAACGCTCAAGGAGTTGCGCCGCTCCCTGCGCCGGCTCGAGCGGGCCATGGCCGGCAGCCTCGACCTCGACGCCGTCTGCTGCGGAGTGACGATGGCCCAAGTCCACGTCCTCCTGGCCGTCGAGGAGATGGGAGAGACCCGGGTGACGGCCCTGGCCGGCGATCTGGGCTTGGACAAAAGCACTCTGAGCCGGACGATCGAGAGCTTGGTCCGGGCCGGCCTGGTCGAGCGGCGCGCCGTACCGGGCGACCGGCGCAGCCAGCGCCTGTCCCTGACCGCCCGAGGACGGCGGGCCGCGGCCGACATCAACCGCCAAGGAGGCCGCGAGGTCAGGGCTATGTTCGGACGGATTCCCGCCGCAAAACGAGGCCTGGTCACCGAGGCGATCGCTCTCCTCGCCGACGCCTTGGCGCCCGGCCGGGCTTGCTGCCCGGCGACCGGGCCTAAAACGGCGGCCGTAAGGAAGAAAGCATGAGACGATCAGGCAAGATTCCTGGATTCATCATCAGCAAGCTGGCAACGGGGTCGGGCTCGATCCCTGTCGTATCGGTCCGGCTCAGACTCCTGGAGCGGATTCGCAACGTCCTCGCCCGCTGGGGCTATTTCCGGATGCGCTATACGATCGCGCCGGGGCTTTACGCCGTCGGCGCCCCTGATCCCGACTCCCCCGTCCTGGTCAGCGCCAATTACAGGATCAGCTTCGACCGCCTCCGGACCCGGCTGGCCGGGATCGACGCCTGGATCCTGGTCGTCGATACCAAGGGCATCAACGTCTGGTGCGCCGCGGGCAAGGGGACTTTCTCGGCGGGAGAGGTCTCCCAAAGGTTGCTGGCCTGCGGAGTCCCGGGGCTCGTCCGTCACCGCCGGCTCATCCTGCCCCAGCTCTCAGCCCCCGGCGTCGCGGCCCATGAAGTCACGCGGCTCACGGGTTTCAAGGTCGTCTACGGGCCGGTCCGGGCCGCCGACCTCCCCGAATTCCTTCGCCGGGGATGCCTGGCCGATCCCGCCATGCGGAGAGTCACTTTCGGCTTCAAGGATCGGCTCGCCCTGACGCCGATCGAGCTCTTCCATGCATGGATGGTCGCGCTTCCCATCCTGGGCTTTCTCTGGCTGCGGCATCATCTGTCCGCGGGCGCCGCGAATTGGAACTTGGGGACGGCCTTCCTCCCCTACGCCGGAGCGATCCTGGCCGGGGCGATCATCGTTCCCGCGCTCCTTCCCTGGATCCCGGGCCGATCCTTCGCCTTCAAAGGCTGGCTTTTCGGCTTTGTCGCCGCCTTGATCTACACGCGCGTATTCCGGTTCGGAGCGACGGGCACGGCGGCCCAACTTGCCATCCTTCCGGCCATCGCCTCGTTCCTCTCGCTCTTCTTCACCGGCTCATCGACATTCACGTCCTTGTCCGGCGTCAAAAAAGAGATGAGGATCGCCGTCCCCGTGCTGTCGATCCTGATCCTGGCCGGGATCGTAATCTCCTTTATATCCTGAGGCTCCCATGAAGTATTTAAAGAACGTCGTGACCTTGAGCTTGGATGAGTCCAAGTGCACCGGCTGCCTCCGCTGCCTGGATGTCTGCCCCCACGGCGTGCTGACGGCCTCGAACGGCAAGGTCGCAATCGCCGACCGGGACGCCTGCATGGAATGCGGTGCCTGCAGCCGGAACTGCCCCTTCGCCGCGGTCGCGGTCAATCCTGGAGTCGGCTGCGCCTATGCCGTCGCCCGGGGCGGGAATTGCGACGGCAGCCCTTCCTGCTGCTAATCCCTCCCCCCGCTTTTCTTCCCTCGTCCCGAGTCTGAAAGAAGCAACGCAGGGGAATTCCCTCACTGGGCTTTTTTGCAGATGACCGTCGGCGAGCCCTTGGCCGGGAGTCGAAGAAGGTGCGCGTCATTCCCAAAAAAATAATCATAAACATAGTTTGTGAGGCTCGTCGTCGTCCGGTTGGCCGAACATTTCGTTGTTGTAACGATAGCCTTGGAAAGGCCGATAAAACTTGCGCAGGAGGCGTCGATGTTCCCATTCTTATCCAACCTTAGCACCAGGTCGTCGTCCCCGCCCGCGCCGTAGGAGGCCGTCTTGCCGGCCACGATATAGCCGCTCGGCTTGATTTCCTGGACGGACCAAGCGCCGTCGTATTTCTTCCCGCCATATGTTTTTTGCCAGACGAGATTGCCGTTCTTATCCAGCTTGAAGACCCAGGCATCGTAATCGCCCGCCCCGAACGACGAAGTCGAGCCGGCCACGATGTAGCCTCCGTCTCGGGTCTTTCGGATGGCGTGGGCATAATCGTCCTTAGGGCCTCCATAAGCTTTCTGCCATTGGATCTTGCCCGCAGCGTCAAGCTTGATCACCCAGGCGTCGTTGCCGCCGGCCCCGAATGACCGGGTCGGACCGGCCAGGATGCAGCCCCCGTCGGCCGTCAAAGCCATGTCATGAGCCTCGTCTGTTCCGATGCCCCCATAGGAATATTGCCAAATCAGCTCGCCCGTGTAATCGATCCTAAGAAGCCAAAAATCAGAATCGCCCATCCCGAACGACTTCGTCCAGCCGGCCATGAGATATCCTCCGCCCGGAACGGCGGCGACCGAGGTCGCGGAGCCGTTCCCCCCGTAGTTTTTCCGGAACTTGATGGCTCCCCGGCTATCCGTTTTTACGGCGTAGACGCCGGGACTGGTTTCTCCGTGTTTTCCGGTCCAAAGCCACCGCCAAGCCCAGCACAGAGAGCCGACGGCGATATAACAGCCGTCCGCGGATTGACGAATGCACTGAGCCGATTCCTCGCTCCAGTATTCCAGTTCTGGATCGTGATACCCCATCTGCGGTACATATTTCTGCCAATCAATCTCGCCGCTGGTTTTAAACTTGAGGTAGTCGATGGAGTCCTCCGTAATTCCCGCCACGATATATCGCCCGTCCCTGGTCAGCTGAATCGAAAACGCCTCATCGTTCGGTGCCCAGTAGGGGTTATCACCGTAGGTTCTTTGCCAGAAAATCTTGCCCTCGGGGGATAATTTAAAAATCCACATATCCTTCGTCCCCTTCCCGAAGGATTCGGCCGTCCCGGCCAGGACGAAATTCCCGTCCGCGTCCTGGATCACGGACCAGGCCCGGTCATTCCTTTTTCCGCCGAAGGTCTTAGCCCATTGGGCTTGAAGAGATATCGACGCGCCCAAGCAAAGCAAAATTCCCAACGCGAACACTTTGTTTTTCATGCTCCCCCCAAAAATTAAGTAATCTCCGTCTTCGGAGCTACGCCCCTCTTCCCTTTCTCTTTTATTAATGGGCCTTTTCGGTCGGGATGTCAAGATTCGACATTAGACAGGGCCGCCCATCGGGCTTAGAGGCCGGGTCAAAGGCCTCACGGAGATATAAAAGCTTGTCTTTGCCCCAACCTTTCCACCGTCTCGCCTGTAAAATCAAGGATAGTAAGGGGCGAGAGTCGATCGGAATTTCTATCACTTTTTCTTGCAGATGACGGTCGGCGAGCCCTTGGCGGGAAACCGAATTAAATCCGCCGAGAATTCAAACGGCCCGTTACTATGTTCGGACACTCCCATCGACATCGGATTGGGGGAACACTTCGTCTTCTTGACCTTGGCCGCCGAGGTCCCGATAAAGGACCCGCATGAAGCATCGATGTTGCCGTTCTTATCCAGCCTTAATACCAGGGCGTCGTCTCCGCCCGCCCCATAAGAAGCCGCCTTCCCGACAACGAGATATCCGCTCGGCCTTATCTCCCGGACGGCCCAGGCCCCGTCCAGGCCCTTCCCCCCGTAGGTCTTCTCCCAAACGAGATTCCCGTCCTTATCCAGCTTGAAGACCCAGGCGTCCTCATTGCCCGACCCGAAGGATGACGTCGAGCCGGCCACGATATAGCCGCCGTCCCAAGTCTTCTGTATGGCGTGAGCATAATCGTCCTTGGGACCGCCGTAGGCTTTCTGCCACTGAATCTGCCCCGAGTCGTCGAGCTTGAGGATCCAGGCGTCATAGCCTCCCGACCCGAACGAGTTGGTCGGCCCGGCCAGGAC
This sequence comes from Candidatus Aminicenantota bacterium, assembly GCA_963702005.1. GTDB lineage: Bacteria > Acidobacteriota > Aminicenantia > Aminicenantales > JAFGBC01 > JAFGBC01. Next base: position 2,346,138 of record OY969696.1, on the reverse strand, counting down.
GCAGCCCCCATCATCGGTCAGGGCTATCTCCTGCGCTTCATCGGTTCCGGCGCCGCCGTAGGAATATGACCAATCGACGTCCCCCGAGTAGCCGATCTTGAGGAGTAAAAACTCGTAATCGTGTCTCCCGGCCAGCTTCGCCCGGCCGGAGATCAAATATCCGCCCGCCGGGAGGGGGACGGCCGAGAGCGCGGAATCGTCCGTTGTGAGGCTACTCCCATAAGTCTTCCTGAACCTGACGATTCCCTGGCTATCTATTTTTAAGGCGTAAACTTCAGGAGCATAAGTACGCCAGTGGATAAAATCGTGGAGTTCTCCCCACTGGAGTTGGCCGACCAGGATAAAGCTGCCGTCGCCTGACCGGCGAAGGCAACGGGCCGATTCCAAAGTCGTTTGCCAAATGGCCCGGTCGGGAATATTAATGATCGGCGGCACCTTCTTCTGCCAATGAACGGCGCCGTCCGTCCTGAGCTTGAGGTAATCGATATAAGGATAATACCTGCCTCGTGTATCAGAATACCTGTCTATATCCGTTGTTGTTCCGGCTATGATATACCGCCCGTCCCCGGCCAGATCGATCGAAAACGCCTCGTCGGTGACGCTCGGGTTTGGGGAAGAGTCGCTGGCGTACGTTCTTTGCCAGAGGACCTTGCCCTGAGACGACAATTTCAGAATCCAGATGTTCCTCTGCCCGTTCCCGAAGGACTCGCTCATCCCGGCCAGGACAAAATTCCCGGATGCGTCCTGGATCACGGACCAAGCCCGGTCGTCCCCCTTCCCGCCGTAGGTCTTGGCCCATTGGGCCTGCAAGGAGGCCGCTGCCGCAACGCAGAACAGGAGTCCTCCAAAAATGAATGCCTTTTTCATACGAAGCCTCCTCCTTGAGTTTCCGGGGCGAATCGCCCCCCCCATGATTTTTCCTTCGCTTTTGGGCGATACGGCCATAATCTCTCGATTTCGACAACGCTGATTAATGGCTCTCCCTGGCCGGACGGAGCGCTATCGAGGACCCCGGCTTTTTGAGAGTGATGTTGTCGCTGAGGAAGCGGACGTTATCGGCGAGCGCGGCGTCCCGGGACTGTTCGAACCTGTCGACGATCGCGCCGACATAAAAATAAAGGCTGTTGTCGTAGTTGTAAAGGCCCGCCGGCACGGCCGCCTGAAGGTTGTTGACGGAGATATTCAGCTTAACTTGGAGCGCGCCGCCGGCCGGGATCGAGGAAAGCGCGGCCTTGGAAAGCAGGATATCGTCGTCGCCGATGACGTCGTCGAGGGACGCGTACAGCCAGACGAACGTCGGACGCGAAGCCGAGGCGCCGCGGTTGCCGACCCCGACGCTCGCTTTGACCTGGTCGCCGGATTCCCAAACGAGCTTGGACAGGCTCAAGGCCGAGATCCCCAGGTCGAATGTCCCCGCGGCGGGGAGCGGCGGCTTCAAGACGACGAGATCGTCGTGATCCCGGAGGCCCGTGCTGTGGAAGAGGTTGAGGGCGGCCCCGAAATCCCTTCCGCCGAACATCGTCCAGGCGCCCGCGCCGGCATCGTAGACGCCGGCCGATCCGTCGCGCGCGGGGCCGGTCTGCGTCAGCAGCGTCCAGCCCGCTCCGTCCCAACTCCAGGTGTCGTTCAGGACGAGCCAGCGGTAACTGTAATATTCGTTGTCGTTGTTGGGGTCCGAGCAGGTCGTCTTCCCTTGCGAGACGACGACCCGCTTCCGAGCGGAATCATAGAGAAGAACATGCCCGGCTCTTTTCCGGGGCCAATCTCCGGCCCCAGCGAATGCCGTCGCCTTGACGTGCGAGGACCAGTCGGTCCCGTCGAATTCCCAAACCGTGTCGAAGAGCGGGGGCCAGTTCCGGCTCAGCTCAGTGCCTTCCCCGCCGAACAGGACCAGGACGTCCCGGCGGGCATCATAGACCATGGCCGCGCCGGAGATATCCGCGTCGTCGGATTCGGGATAGACGGACGTCGTGATCTGAGCCCAGGCCCCGGACTGCCACTTATAGGTGCGGCATTTCCTGTCCAAAAGAACGACCGCCCCCAGCTTCGGATAGTAGGCCATGGCTCCCGAGGTGGCCGGCCCGTTCTTGGCTGCCAGGGTCCAGATCAGGCCGTTTAACGTCCAGGTATCCGTCAGGTCGTGCCATTGGGCGTCCAGCCCGCCGTGGAGGAGGACGACCTTCGACGACTCGTCATAGGCCATCGAGGGGGCCCGCCGCGCCGAGGGACCGCTGACCGCGAGCTTCGTCCATCCGTATGCGTCCCGCTCCCAGGTGTCGGCGTAGAAGGTCAGGCTATAATAAGATGCCTCCGATCCCGACACACCGCCGAACAGGATCAGCTTCTTGCGCGATGCGTCATAGGCCAGACCGTGCTGGAACCTCGCCTCCGGGCCCGGACGGTCGATACGAACCCATTTGTTATTCTTGAACGTCCAGGTATCCGACTGGAGAAGCTTCGTGCCCCGCCATCCTCCATAGAGGAGGACCTGGTCCGCCTCCGCGTCGTAGGCCATGGCGACCCCGGCCCGGGCCGACGGCGCCGGCCCCGCGATCTTGTTCCACGTCCCGCCCTTGAACTCCCAGGTGTCGCCGAGGAGCTTCGCCCCGTTGGCGCCTCCGTAGAGCACGATCCGCCGGTTTACCGAGTCGAACGCCATGCCGTGGGCAGACCTCGCCCCGGGGCTCGAACCGCTGATTCTCGTCCAGGCGTTTCCCTTCAAGACCCAGGTATCGTTCAGGGCGGCGGCGGCTAAGCCGCCGTAGAGGATGAACTCCCCGCGGACGGAATCATAGACCAAGGCGTGCCGCCAGCGGGCCGGCGGAGCTCCGGAAACGTTCAATTTCGTCCAGCCGCCGTTCAAATATTTCCATGTGTCATTCTCAAGACCCGCGGCGGATCGGCCGCCGAAGAGAACGACGGCCCCGGATTGGCTGTTGAAGGCCATCGCGGCTCCCTCGCGGGCCGAGGGGCCTCCCGTCACCACGGCTTTCGCCCAGCCGTTCTTGAACAGCCACAGATCGTCGAGAAGGAATCCGTAGGCTGATCCCCCGAAAACCATCGTTTCGCCCCTGGCCTTGTTATAGCAGATGGCGAAACGGCCCCGCGCCGAAGGGCAGGGACCCGAGGGTTGTCCGGAAAACCGTGACCAGATTCCGTTTTGGAAGAACCAGGTGTCCTGGCAAACCCGGCCCTCCGCGACCCCCCCGAAAAGGACCACGTGTTTCTGTCCCGCGTCATAGGCCATGCCGGCATCGGTCCTCTCGGAGGGCGGGTACTCGAGCTTCCAGGGACCCTCCTGGCAGAAAATAGCCCTGGGAACCAAAACAATCGTGACGGCCAGGGCCGCCATCGCCTTCCAAAAAAGAATGCGTTCGCGTTTCGCCGGCTTCATGCTCTCCCCTCCATTTTCGATTTCAGGATATCCCTCTCCCGCAGCCCGGAGCGGATATTTCTTTAAGTAAATGTTACACCCGGCTTGGGAAAAAATACAATCTTAAAGATCCCGAATCAATCCGGGGATATTGACGGAAGCCCGCTCAACCGGCGCGCTGGACCTCTCCTCGAGTTCCTTGACCTTCGTCTGTCTCTGGCTTATAATTGATTTAAAAAGGGATGCTTATCGAGCGCGAAAAAGAAGGAAGCCGTTGCTGAGGAAGGATGTTTGGCCTATCCCTCGAAGGATTGGCATCCTGACTTCATTTCAATCGCAAGCCCGCAAATCAACAAACGGAGGAAGGAAAATGGAGAAGTTTGTTTATACGGCGGTCCTCTCATCTTTACTGGTTTTCGGGCCGATCGCCGCCTGCGCGCAGACTCCCGGCGGATTTTCGCTGGGCCCCAGTCTCGGATGGTCCGTGGGCAGCGGCTATGCTTTTGACTGGCATGTTCGTCCCTACTCGGATAAGTATCGGCTGGATTACCACCTGGGAGCGATCTGCACTTACTCATTCGGCAACCGACTCTCCGTCGGGCTCAACCTCCTCTATCAGAGGGGAACCTACCAATGGGAGGTCACCAGCTCGTTTCTCCCCCCGGATAATGGATCGAAGCCTTACCATTTTTGGTCGGCGGCTTTGACGGGAATCGTGGACATTATTAAAATCAAGACTGCGACCGTGTTTCTGGAAGGGGGCGGAGGCTTGTGCTGGACGGACTGGGGAAGCTTTGAGGGAATATACTACGATGTCCTGGGCGGCCCCGGATTGAGGATAAACCTCACGAACGGAATCAGACCCCTTGCGCTCGCGTTCAGGGCCGCGTTCCACCATCTGATCGATCCGAGGGAGGACGATACGACAACGGCGAGTTTCTTCCGATTCGGCGCGAGCTTAGAGATTCCGCTCTAGGATTTAATATCTCCGGCAGAAACGGAAGCTGGCTTCCGGGCACGCTTTTTGTTATTGACATCCGTCCCTGAAATCTAATATTTTAGATGCGTTCACTTATGAGCATGCTCTCTGTGTTTTCGCCATCTCCCAGGGAGGTTATTCTATGAAATCCTTTAAGCGTATTTCCGTCTTTATCCTGGCTGTCTTGTTTATCTCTTCTTTATGGGGCTGGGCCGGCCCCAAAAGCCCTGGCAAGGGCCTCAAAAAGATCGAGAGCACGGACCCGGCCGTCCGCCTCAAGTGGTTCGAGGAGCACACGGCCCTCAAGGCCCAGAGCCCCTTCAAGAATATGACCTGGAGGTTCATCGGTCCCGACCTCATCAGCGGCCGCTGCACCGACATCGCCGTCCCCAAGGGCAGCAAGTTCTCATTCTACGTCGGCGCAGCGACGTCCGGCGTCTGGAAGACGGAGAACGCGGGCATCACCTGGCAGCCCCTTCTGGACGAGGCGGCAACCCAGTCCATCGGCGACATCGCCGTCTCGGACTCCAATCCCGAAATCATCTGGGTCGGGACGGGCGAATCCAACATCTTCCGCGCCTCGACGGCCGGCGCCGGCGTTTACAAATCCACGGACGGCGGCAAGACCTGGGCGCACATGGGCCTTGCGGCGACCCAGACCATCGGCCGGATCGTCATCCATCCCGCCAACCCCGACATCGTTTACGTCGCCGCCTCAGGACACGAATGGACCTACAATCCCGACCGGGGCGTCTTCAAGACGGAGGACGGCGGCAAAACCTGGCAGAAGATCCTGTACACAAGCGACAAGGCCGGCGCCATCGACCTCGTCATGGATCCCAAGGACAGCGAAGTCCTCTACGCCTCGCTTTGGAACCGGATCCGCCGGCGCTGGAGCGATCCGGCCCCGAACGGCGAGGACGGCCTGTTTAAGACAACAGACGGCGGCAAATCCTGGAAGCCCCTGACGGCGGGCCTGCCCGACACGAATTATACCGGGCGTATCGGGATCGACATCGCCCGCGGCAACCCCGCCGTCCTCTACGCTTTCGTCGACAACCACACCCCAGGCCGCGAGCCGCGGCAGGGCGAGCTCGACTCCTACGGCCGGCAGAAGACAGAGCGGGTTCCCACCGGCGCCGAAGTCTACCGCTCGGACGACAAGGGCGAGACTTGGCGCAAGGTCAGCCCCTCCGACCAGCGCATGGAACAGTTCTCCGGGACATACGGCTGGGTATTCGGCCAGATCCGGGTCGATCCCAACGACGAGAACACGGTCTACATCATGGGCCTCAACCTGGCCAAGTCGACCGACGGCGGCAAATCCTTCAAGAACCTTTATTTCGCCGGCCTTCACGGCGACCATCACGGCCTGTGGATCGACCCTTCCGACTCCCGCTATCTCATCAACGTCAACGACGGCGGAGTCAACGTTTCCTACGACGGCGGCGAGACCTGGCGCGACTTCCACACCCACCACCCCCTCATCCAGTTCTACAACATCGCTTATGACATGGACAAGCCGTTCCATGTCTACGGCTCGGTCCAAGATCACGGCACCTATAAGGGGAGCGTCGCCTACCATCCCACCCGCGAGGACGCCATGGGACGCCGCCTGCCGGGCTGGGAACCTTGCCCGGGCGGAGAGGGGACCCACATCGCCGTCGACCCGACAAATTCCGCCATCCTCTACTCCTCCACGTACTACGGCCGGCTGATGCGCTCGGAATTCAAGAACGGCCAGTGGGAATCCAAAAATATCGCGCCCAAAGCCGGGGAAGGCGAGCCGCCCCTGCGCGGCCAGTGGCTGGCGCCGACCGTCCTCTCCCCCCACAACCCGATGATCGTCTACCACGGCTTCCAGTACCTGTACCGCTCGCTCGACCGGGGCGAAACCTGGGAGCGGATCAGCCCCGACCTCAGCTACAACGACCCCGAAAAGCGGGGCAAGTGGCCTTTCGCCATCCCCTACGCCTGCCTGACGGCCATCTCGGAATCGCCCTTGAAGTTCGGGCTCATCTATGCCGGGACCGACGACGGCCGGGTTTGGATCACCAAAAACAGCGGCGAGGTCTGGACCGAGACGACGGCAGGGCTTCCCTACAACAAGCACGTCTCGCGGCTGGTCGCCTCCCAATACGAACTGGGAACGGTCTACCTGACCCTCAACGGCCGGAGGGACGACGATTTCGCGGACTATGTTTACAAGTCGACCGATTTCGGCAAGACCTGGGTCGACATTTCCGGGAATATCCCGGGCGGGCCGGTCAACGTCATCCGCGAAGACCCCAAGAACAAATCCGTTCTCTATGTCGGAACCGACCTCGGCGTCTACACGACCGCCGACGGCGGCAAAATCTGGTATTACCTTGGGAGCGGCCTCCCCAACACCTATGTCTGGGACCTCATCGTCCATCCCCGGGACAACACGATCGCCGTCGCCACCTTCGGCCGCGGCGTCTGGGTCATCGACAACGTCGCCCCCGTCCAGAACTATAAAGCTCAATAAATCCCGGACGCAATGAAACGAATCGGTATTCTGACTAGGGACTGCGCCGGCGTCAACGCCGCCATTCGGTCCGTTGTCAGGACCGCGGCGGGGCGCGGCGTCGAGGTCCTGGGTATCCTCAAGGGTTTCGAGGGCCTCATCGACGGGCTGACCACGCCGCTCACCAGGAGGTCTGTGTCCGGGATCATCAACCAGGGCGGAACCATCCTCCGGACGGCCCGCTCCGAACGCTTTTTCTCCCCGGACGGCCGGCGCCGGGCCGCGGCGACCGTCAGGCGGCTCGGGATCGAGGGACTCATCGTCATCGGCGGCAACGGCTCATTTCTCGGGGCTCATCTCCTGTGCGTCGAAGCCGGCCTCCCCGTCGTCGGCATTCCGGCCACCATCGACAACGATGTCAACGGCGTGGACCTAACCTTGGGCACGGATACCGCCCTCAACGTCGCGCTCGACGCCCTGGACAAGATCAGGGATACGGCGACCAGCCTTGAGCGCATCTTCGTCGTCGAAGTCATGGGCCGGGATTGCGGATACATCGCCCTCCAAGTCGCCCTGGCCGGCGGCTGCGAAGAGGTACTGATCCCGGAGCGGGACCAAGATATGGATCATATCTGCGCGGAGATCAAGGCCGGCTATGCCGAGGGCAAAGTCAGCTGGATCATGATCGTGGCCGAGGGCAAAGCCCGGGCCGAGGATGTCGCGCGGATGATCACGGACCGGACCGGATTCGAGACACGGGTGGCCGTGCTCGGCCATATCCAGCGGGGCGGGCGTCCTACCGCCCTGGACCGGATCATGGCCGCCCGGCTCGGCCATGCCGCCGTCGACGCCCTTCTGGAAGGCCGTACCGACTGCTGCGTCCGTCTCAGGCACGGCGTTTTAGATCTCTGGCCCCTGGACAAGGCCGTCCTGCCCAAGACGACGCCGGTCGAGAGCGATTACCGGCTCCTCAGGCTCCTCGCTTAGCTCGGGCTGCGCCCCGCAAACTCAAGGAACAAGCTTTCGAGGTCCTTCCCCATCTCGCGGACACGCCGGAACTCGTCATGGAAGACAATCTCGCCCCGGCGGATGATGACAACGTCATCACAAACCTTTTCCATCTCGGAAATGAGATGCGAGCTTAGAAGAAGGGTCCGGCCGCGGCCCTTGAGCTCGATGAACATGTCGCGGACATTCTTGATGGCGACGGGATCGAGCGCCGTGAAGGGCTCGTCGACGATGAGGAGGTCCGGTTCGAGGATCAGACTCTGGAGATAAGAGAATTTTTTGTGGTTGCCCAGGGAATAGGTCCTGACAGTCCGCCAGAGGAGGGTTTCGTCGAAGTTCAAAATCCGCCCGTATTCTTGAATCCGGGATTCGAGCTCGTCCCGGGACAGGGAAACGGCCTGCGCCGTGAGCTCCAGGAGACGCGCGCCAGTCAGCCAAGGACTGAAAGCGGGTTGTTCAGGAACGTAGCCGACGCTCCCCATGCGCCTCTCGATGACGCCGGCGTCCGGGGTGAGAAATCCGAGGATCATCTTGATCGTCGTCGTCTTCCCGGCCCCGTTCTCGCCCAGGAAGGCCGTCAAGGCCAAGCGGCGCAGGCCGAAGGACGCGTTCCGGACCGCCTCGACTCGCCTGTACCGTTTCGAGACGCAGTTGAGCCTGATGATATCTTCGTTCATCGCCGCACCAACTCCAGGCGGCCGATGGTGAAGCTCTGGACCAGCCAAAGCGCGGCGGCCAGGAGCAAGAACTCCCAACCGAAGGGGACGAACCTGACGCTGATCAGGAAATTGGGACAGAGGGCCGCGAATCCCATGAACAGCAGTCTTGCGCCGAAGTTGGGAAACGTCCCCGTCTCCAAGTAAGTAAGGATCCCTCCCTGATCCTTGACCGATAATATCAGCCAGACCGCAAGGGCGGCCTGGACGATGATGACGATCATGACGTTCGATCCCCCCTTGAGGAAGAGGCTGAGCGCGTTTCCCAAAAAGACATAATAGACGCCGGCGGCTGCGGCCAACAGCAAAAGCGGGATGAGCTTCCTTCCGGCAAACGTTCCCGTAATGACGGCGGGGACGGCAAGAACAACAAAGACCCCGGAAACGAACGCGACGGCGGCCCCGGCCACGACGAGGTTCTTCATCTTGAGATAGCTTCTGAACCCTCCATTTACAAAAAGGACGTTCTCGAGGCTGCCGGCGTCGATCTCCCCTTTCATCATATCCTGGGTCAGAAAAAGAAAGAGATAGGGACAGAGCGTCAGAAACGCTTTGAAAGCCGTTTCGAGCGAATCTTTTATCCAGAAGACGGCGGCGAATAAGATCAAAGCCGCCCCGGCCCCCCATGAGACCTTGGATAAAATGAGTTTCCTCCAGGTCAAGCGGAGATAAATCGCCCGGCGTGCCGCATCATCCATTTCTTGAGTTCCTCCCTTCGTGATTTGAAGTCCAAGAAGCTATCGTCCCGATATACGACCCGGCCGTCGTTGATCACAACCGTGAACGGCTCGGCCTCGACGGCATAGGCCCTGAACAGCCGCTTTCGGGCGTCCCGGACAACGGGCCCGGGGAAGCCGTATTTCCCGAGGAAAGCCCGGACGGCGGACTCGGAATCCCTGGTGACGCCGACGAGCTCGAACTCGAGTCCCTGCTCCTCGATGAAGGAGCGGACCTCGAACAGGTCGTCCCAGCAAGTCGGGCAGGCCGTCGTGAAAAAAACGAGCACGATGGGCCGTCCCGGCCGACAGGGGACGTCGCCGAGCTCGCCATAGAGCCGGACAAATCCATCGGGCGGCTGCCCGACGCCGGCCGCTGCGACCGATGAAGATAGGACGAGGCAGAGGGCGGCCGCGATACGGAGCATGTTCATCGAACGACCTGAAATATCCTCAAGGCATTCTCGATGTCGAAAGCAAAGATCCAATCGCCCTCGACCCAGATTCTTTTAACGGGCCCGGGAAGCTCGATCTCCTCCACAGTCCGGCCCCCGCCGTCGACAACCCTGATCACCCTCCCCGGCCCGACATCCCGGTCATCGGGGAATTCGGGAAGGAGGACGAAGAACTTCCCCTTTTCGAAAGCGCAATCCCAACAGAAGGGAGTTACTTCCTTTTTTCCTGACTTGAGGGGAAGGCTGACCCTCCTCGGTTTCCGGTCCGGCGCGGCCTCGATCCGGCCCAGAAAACGCCCGTCGCCATCATAACGGCGGAACAACCTGTTGTCGCATTTATTGGCGATGAAAAAAGTCCCGTCGCCGGCGTTCATCAGGACGAGCTGATTCCGGAACAGGTCATAGATCGCGTCCGAAGACATGAGGGCGTCCAAGGCTTCCCAGAGGAGCTTTCCCTTTTCATCGTAGCAGCGCACAAGCTTCTCCGGTCTGGGCGGCAGGCCGGGATGATGCGAGACGACGATCCGGCCCTCCCCGAGAACGATAAGTTGATTCGGAGATTCGGCCAGCTTAAAACCTCCCAGAGGGCGGCCATCCGGGTCCAGAATATGCACCCTATTATTGAACGCGTCCGCGATATAAATTTTCTCACCGAGCCTGGCGAGAGATGAGGGATGATCGAACTCCCCCGGTCCCTTCCCCTGCCGGCCGATATCCTTGACATGCCGCCCCATCCTTGAAAAGACCTTGACGGCGCAGTCCTGAGCGTCCACGACATAAAGGGCGTCCCCCCAGACCGATAAGGCCACGGGCGTCGAAAAAATCGCGCAATCGTCGCTCTCGAAATCGGCCTTGTGATCCTTGACGGTCTTCAGAATCCGGCCGGAACGCTCCTGGGCCGCTCCCCGGATTCCCCCCGTCAGGATGATTAAAAGAGCCGCTAAAAACGTCAGCGTCTTCCGCATGCCACCAACCTCCCCCCTCCCTTTGAGTCGGGTTGAGTCGGGGCCCTCCGTCGAAGACGGAGGGCCCCTTTCGTTCTCTCGCGCCAAATCCTCTAGTTCGCGTGGTAGAGGCAGACCCCGAAACCCAGGTCGCAGGCCGTCAGCATGAGCGTTGTCTTGATCCAACCCACATCAGAGCCTAAAGCCAGCTGCCGACAACGCGAATGATTGTTGTAACAATCATCCACGCTGACGGCGCCGGCGGCCTGCCGCGGGAAGAACAGCGCGGCGGAGAACAACACGAGAAGCACGAGAACGAGAAAAACTGTCCTTTTCATCGGACCTCCTTTCGCCCTTTGTATAGCAAGCTCCGTGCCAGCGCCGGACCGCACCTTCGCCTTCTCATTTTCCGCCGCGATCAGGGAAAATCCAGGAGGGATTCCGGCTCCCGCGGCGGCCCTGTTTTGGGCGGACACGGTCACGCTTTGAGACCCCCCTCTCTAACTCCTTCCCACGGATGGAATTAAATCCATCCGCATGTCACACTATGACACGCTGATGTCACACTTTGAGGCGGCCGCTCAGCCGCGTTTCAACGCCAGCGGCAGCCTTATTTTATTTTTCTTCGCGCAGAGCACGGCGTCCTCGTAGCCCGCGTCGGCATGGCGGGCGACCCCCAGGCCGGGATCCACGGTCAGGACCCGGGCCAGGCGCCGCGCGGCCGAGGCGGTCCCGTCGGCAACGATGACCATGCCGGCATGGATGGAGAGGCCGATCCCGACCCCTCCTCCATGATGGACGGACACCCAGGAGGCGCCGCTGACCGCGTTCAAGAGCGCATTCAGGATGGGCCAATCGGCGATGGCATCCGAGCCGTCCCTCATGCCCTCCGTCTCTCGGTTGGGCGAGGCGACCGATCCCGTGTCGAGATGGTCCCGGCCGATGACGATCGGCGCCCCGACCTTGCCCCGTTTGACGAGACGGTTGATGACATCGCCGAAGCGGGCCCTCTCGCCGTAGCCCAGCCAGCAAATCCGGGCCGGCAGTCCCTGGAACTTGACCTGCTTCCGCGCCTTGCGGATCCAGCGCTCCAGGGCCTCATCCTCGGGAAATTCCTTGAGGACGGCCTCGTCGGTCGCGTAGATATCCTGCGGCTTCCCCGACAGGGCCGCCCAGCGGAACGGCCCTTTCCCCAGGCAAAACAAGGGCCGGATGTATTCCGGCACGAAGCCCGGGATGTCGAAGGCATTTTCAACCCCGGCCTTCCGGGCTTGACCGCGGAGGTTGTTACCGTAGTCAAAAGACTTGGCTCCCCGCTTCTGGAGCTCGATCATGGCCTGGAGGTGAAGACCCATAGATTGGTACGCCCGTCGGATGTAATCCTTGGGATCGGCCGCGCGCAGGCGGAGGGCTTCCTGGTAGGGAATCCCGTGCGGCACATAACCGTTGAGCTCGTCATGGGCCGAGGTCTGGTCGGTGAGGACGTCCGGCGTGATTCCCCGCTTGACGAACTCGGGCAGGACGTCGGCCGCGTTGCCGAGAAGAGCGATGGACAGGGCCTCCCCCTTTTTTTTAGCGTCGAAGGCGAGCTTCAGCGCCTCGTCGAGATTCTCGACCATGGTGTCCAGATAGCGGGTTTCGAGCCGCCGCCGGATCCGGTCCCGGTCGACCTCGACAACGATGGCGACGCCGTCGTTCATGGTCACGGCCAGGGGTTGGGCCCCGCCCATGCCGCCCAGGCCGGCCGTGAGCGTCAGCGTCCCCTTGAGGGTCCCGCCGAAATGCCGGCGGGCCACGGCGGCCAGGGTTTCAAAGGTCCCCTGGAGAATCCCTTGAGTCCCGATGTAGATCCAGCTTCCGGCCGTCATCTGGCCGTACATGGTCAATCCCTTCGCTTCCAAGCGGCGGAACTCGTCCCAGGTCGCCCATTGGGGGACGATCAGGGCGTTCGCGATCAGAACCCGGGGCGCCTCGTCGTGGGTCTTGAAGACGGCGACCGGCTTTCCGGATTGGACGATCAAGGTTTCGTCGTTCTCCAGCTTTTTTAGGGAGGCGACGAGGGCCCGGAAGCACTCCCAGTTACGGGCGGCCTTCCCGGTCCCGCCGTAGACGATGAGCTCCTGGGGCTTTTCGGCGACGTCGGGGTCGAGGTTGTTCATAAGCATCCGGAGCGCGCCCTCTTGGGACCAGCCCTTGGTATGGAGCTTTGTCCCGCGCGGCGCCCGGACCGGCTTGTATATCGATGTCTCCGCGCTGATCATCGGGTCCTCCTCATGTTTATTAGCTGAACAAAAAATATATCACAGCTCCCAAGACAATATCAAAATTATCATTTAAAAAACCTATAAATTGGGATGCGGCCGAAAAGGCCGAAGCGACCCTATCCCCTACGACTCGAGCTCGGAGAGGACGGCGGCGAAGTAGATGGCGGCCGGCGTGATCCGGGTGGAGAAGGCGGCCTTGACCCGGTCGGCGTAGCGGACGAAATAGCGAAAGTCCTCCTCGGTGCTCCAGTTCCCGACGTTGAGCATCTCCAGGATATTTTTGAGGATGGCCACGTTCATGATATCGAGGGTAAAAGCCGGAAGCTGGCAGTCCTCGTTTTCGCACATCCGGACGCCGCGCAGGATGACCTTGCGCAGGGCTTCCTGACGGTTGACGATCTCCTGCTTGAGGAAGAACTGGTCCTTGGAGGCCTTCGTCTGACCGATCCTCTCGTAGAGGACGCGGGTCGCCTCGAGACTGTCGTTGATGGACGCAACGATGAATTCGCCGTCCAAAATGACCTTGTCGTCCTTCTGGAAATAACGCATCTCTCCGGCGTGGTCGGTCGGATCAAACCTCATGTATTGCTTCAAGGCATCATGGACGGCCTTGGCAGTTTTGGCCGCCTTATCGGGCGCTGCGGCGGGCGGAGGGGCGGGTGCAGGCTTCTTGACGTCGTTCCGGGCCGGTTCGCTTTTCTTGAGCGGGGGGGCGTCGATGAGATCTTGAAGCTCGGGGAACTGAACGACGGGAGCGGCGGGAGACGCCGGCTTGACCACCGGCCTTGACTCGGGTCTCGGCTCGGGCTTTGGCTCCGGCCTGAGTTCCGGTCTCGGCTCGGGCCTCGCCCCGGGTTTCACCTCCGCGTGGACACTAAATTTCCCTTCCAGATCATTGATGACTCGATCGAACCAGACGATCTCCCGCTCGATGTCGAGCTTGATTTCATCCGAATCCTGACGCCCCGGAAGCTGGACGTTGATGTTGAATTTTTCGCCGATGCCTTTCTTGAGAAGGGCCACCCTCTCCTCGACGGCCTGGCGGAGGTCGCGGTACTTCTTGTTTTGACGGTCGACCTCGCGAAGGCTGGTCGCGGCGGCCAGGGCCGACTTGGCGACTTCGGCCCGGCACTGCTCGACCCTTTTCAGATGTTCCTGGATCCGCCCCTGGAGCTCGGCCCGGGCCTTATCGTAATCGGCGATGACGGTCTCATACTTGACGAATCCCTCCCGGTCTCGCTCGTATTCCTTGTCGACCCGGGAGATTTCGTCGGCGGCTTCCTTCCGTTCGCGGAGAATTTTCTCCTGGAGCTTTTTCTCGATCTGTTCTTTGCGGCCGGACTTGAGCCGCTCGATTTCTTCCTCGATTTCCTTGAGGACGGCCGTCGGATCCCTGTACCGTCCTTTCTCATCGGCCATCGACAAATTCTCCCCAGATTTCAGATACCTCCCCCCTTGGGGAGTCAAACCAAAAAGCCCGCAGAATCCGTTTCTACTATCCGACAGAAGCCCTGGGGGCACAATCGCCTTTCCCGACGATAGCCGGGGGGATTTTTAGGCCTCTTTCCTCACCCATAACGACTAATCGCCCGTCCGGCCGTTCCCCTTCCCGGGAAGGAACACCTTGAAAATCTCGGATAAAAACGGTATAAAAGACGGGATGGAAGCTCCACTGAGCCCCAAGAAGTTCCTGGTCGTCGAGCGGGATCCCGAGCGAAGGCAAACGCTGGCCCGAACGCTCAGCCGTCTCGGAGCAGAGGTCCACGCCCTTTCCGCTTTCCCCGCCCTCAAGCTCGACCCCTACTTGCGGGACGGTCTCGACCTCCTGGTCGCCGACGTCCAGCTGTTCAGCAACGATAGGCTTCGGACGGTCCAGGCCCTCAGGAGGTCCTATTCCCGTTTGAACGTCCTCCTCCTCGCCGAGAAGAGCGACAATCCGCTCGCCCTCCGTCTCTTCAGGGAGGGCGTCATCGACGCCGTGGCCTGCCCCGACAACGATCTCCACATCGTCTCCGCCGCGCTGGCCGTCCTTCAGAAAAGGGAGCTCCAGGAGAAGCTCGAAGACCTCAAAAAGCGCCTCCGCAAGCTCAAGGCCGAGGAATCCCGGAACCTGCATAAAGCCATCGAACTCGAGGAGGTCTACGACACGACCATCGAGAATCTGATGACGGCCCTCGACCTCCGGGACGTCGAGACCTTCGGCCATTCCCAGACGGTCGCCAAATACAGCCAAGTCCTGGCCGGAATCCTCGGCATCCAGGACAAGATGGCCCTCGACCACATCCGAAAAGGCGCCCTCCTCCACGACATCGGCAAGATCGCCATCCCCGACATCATCCTTAAAAAGCCCGGTTCGCTCAACGGCGACGAATGGGAGAAGATCCGCCTCCACCCGGCCCTGGGCTTCGGATTGATCCGGGAGATCAAGCTCGTCCAGGAAATCGGAAACATCATCCTCCACCATCACGAGCGTTATGACGGCGGAGGCTATCCGAGCGGCCTCAAGAAAGACATCATCCCGCTCGAGGCCCGAATATTCGCCCTGGCCGATGCCTTGGACGCCATCACCTCCCACCGGCCCTACCGTAAGCCCCGCGACTTCAAGGCCGCCCGGCGGGAGATCCAGAAGGCCTGCGGCAGTCAGTTCGACCCGGTCATCGTGGACGCCTTCTCTTCGCTCGAGCTGGGAGAATGGGAGAAAATCCGCTACGAGACGACGAGCATCCTGACCTGCATGGACTTCTTCCAGGACCTCAAGGCCTAAGAAGAACCTGTCTTTGTCCTATCGCGACTCTTTCTCGGTCAGAAGCGGCGGGCCGTTACGACTCGGGGGATCCCGGTTAGGTCCTGGCGGCAAGCGGCCCCGGCCCAGACCGGCCCGAACAGCTTGAGGACGCACTCCGCTTGGCCCGCGCCAATTTCGATGACGAGATGGCCGCCGGGCTTTAGATAAGCCGGAGCCTCCTCCACGATCCGTTCGATGACTTCGAGCCCGCTTGGCCCGGCCAGGAGGGCTCGCGCCGGCTCATGGTCCCGGACGTCCCGAGAGAGCCCCTCCCAATCGGCGCTCGAAAGGTAGGGCGGGTTTGACACGACGAAATCGCAGTATGCGCGAAGGCCGCGTCTCGCCACGGGGGCGAAAAGATCGCCCCGCAGGAAGACGATATCGGCGTGCCCGAGACGGCGGGCGTTCCGGCGCGCGACCCGGAGGGCCCGGCGGGAAAGATCCACAGCGACGATCCGGGCCTTAGGACGCTCCGCGGCCAGGGCCAGGGCGATGGCCCCGCTGCCCGTCCCGATATCGGCGATGACCTCGTCCGGTCTCGCCGACAAGGCCAGGACGGTCTCCACGACGAGCTCGGTCTCGGGACGAGGGATGAGGACGCCCGGCCGGACCTCGAGGGGGAGCGACCAGAATTCCCGGATCCCGGTCAGGTAAGCCAAAGGGACGCCCCGGCGGCGCCGGGCGACGAGCCTGCGGAAACGACCGGCCGCCCGCTGAGGGATGACGGTCTCGGGACGCGTATGGAAAGCCTCCTCGGTCAGGCCGGCCGCATGGAGAAGCAGGACCTTCGCGTCCAAGGAGGGGGTTTCCAAACCCGTCAGGAGCAAGGCTCCCGCGCGATGGAGGTCCCGGATCGTTCCCAACTAAAGACCGAGCTCCCGGGAGGAGGACCCGGGCTTCTTACCCAGCTGTTGAGCGTGGTGGAAAAGGACGAGGGCTTTGATGATCTCTTCCAGGTCGCCGTCGAGGACGGCCTCAAGGTTATGCCAGCTTCGGATGAGGCGGTGGTCGGTAACCCGGGACTGGGCGAAGTTGTAGGTTCGGATCTTCTCGCTCCGCTCTCCGGTCCCAACCTGGGACTTCCGGTTTTCGGCGATCTCCTCCTGCTGCCTGCGCTGGGCGATGTCCAGGAGCCGGGAGCGGAGGATCTTGAAGGCCTTTTCTTTGTTCCGGTGTTGGGATTTTTCGTCCTGGCAAGACACGACGAGCCCGGACGGTTTATGGGTGACGCGGATGGCCGTATAGTTCCGGTTGACGTTCTGGCCGCCCGGCCCCGAGGCCCCGAACGCCTCGATCCTGAGGTCGTTGGGATCGATCTTGACGTCGACCTCGTCGGCTTCGGGGAGGACGGCGACCGTCACCGTCGAAGTGTGGATCCGGCCGCTGGCTTCGGTCTTAGGGACGCGCTGGACGCGGTGGACGCCGCTCTCGTACTTGAGGATGGAGTAAACCTTCTTCCCCTTAATGAGGGCGATCGCTTCCTTGAAACCCCCGATCGGGGACTGGCTTGTCTCGACGATCTCGAACTTCCAGCCCTTGGTCTCGGCGAAGCGGCTGTACATACGGACCAGGTCCTGGGCGAACAGGGAGGCCTCGTCGCCGCCGGCCCCGGCCCGGACCTCGAGCAGGACGTCTTTTTCGTCGAGGGGGTCCGTGGGGAGGAGAAGGACCCGGAGCTCCTCGCGGATCCGTTCCTCGCGGGCGGCCAATTCGTCAAGCTCCGCCTGGGCGAGTTTCCGGAGGTCGGGATCGGCCTGGGGGTCGGCGGCGATGTCCCGGGATTCGGTCAAGCTCTTCCGGATCCGCTTCAGGTCCGCGTACTTACGAACGAGGGGCTCGAGCTCGGCCCGTTGCTTGGAGAGGTCCTTGAGCTTTTTAGGATCGGACAGGAAGGCGGGGTCGGACAGGGATAGAATCAGACGACGGTACTTCTCCTCAAGACCAGCCAGCTCGTCGAGCATCGCGCTTACTTCGTCTTGGTCTCACCGTACTTCTTCCTGAACTTCTCGACGCGGCCGGCGCTGTCGATGAACTTCTGCTTGCCGGTGAAGAAAGGATGGCACTGGGAGCAGATCTCGACCCGGATCTCTTTCTTGGTCGAGCGGGTCTTGAAGGTATTTCCGCAGGCGCAGACGACCAGGCACTCGCCGTATTCGGGATGGACATTCTTCTTCATCTTGGTCTCACTCCTCTGTCAGGAGGCGGTATTATAGCAAATTCCCCGCCTAATGACAAAGCGGGCCTCGAACAAGGACTAATCCGAGGCGGGGCCGATCTCGGAGGATTTACGGTAAAAAGCCTCCCAATCGATCGTGAACCGGAACTCGGGAAGGGCCCTGCGGACGGCGTCCCGATAATCCCGGGAATCAAACAGATCCTTGAGGAAGCGGCTCAGGGGCAAGATCTGTTCCTCGGCCTTCCACTCGTAGGGCGTGCCGTCCTGGCGGAGGAGGCAGTTGAGATGGACGATCCAAGCCAGCTGCTTCCAGGGGATGTCGTGGAACGTCCGCCGGATGGCCAAGACCTCGGCCTGCTTCTCCGGATTGACGAAAGTGAAGTAGCGCGAGAAAAGAAGCGAGTTGTGGAAATAGGCCGGGAATGCCATCAGGGCATCCTTGCCGGTGACCCTGGCCAGGTAGACGAACAGGTCCATGACCTTCTTCCCGATGTTGAGCCCGGGATGAAGCTGACCGGGCAGGGCGGTCTTCTGAAGACCGAAGTCCTGGACCGGGTTCTGGAGGGTCAGCCATTCGAACATGAGGCATTTCTGCTCGGGGAAAGGCCGGCCCAGGAGGATGCCCCCGGCCGGCCGAAACAAGCCTTCCCGGATCTTGAGGTCGACGATGAGATTCCGGGGAGTCTTGTCTTTATAATAAATCTGGAAACGCTGAAGAGGGTAAGCCGAGGAATCCAGGTTGAAGGCGAGAGGCCAAAGCTTCCGCTTGCGGGCTTCGCGAAGGAAGTTCCTTTTCCCCAGGACGGCGATGACTTCGGACAGCGAATAGCGCCCCAGGAACAGAGCGCTCCCCTTCTCCTCAGCCAGGTGGCTGAAGAGCTCGGTCTCGCCGACGAGAGGCGTTTCCTCCCAGAACGGCTTCACCTTAGACGTCTTCTTTGCCTTTTTTGCCACTTGGACTCGCGTTCCCTCAAAAAAGCCTGAGCGCCATTGTAAGCGAAACGGCCCGCCTCCGCAACCCCCCCTGGAATAATTCTGGGGACACACGACTTAATTATTTGGAATCTCGAAGCTGCAATCCCATGATGATTTCTGGTTTTTCTAAGCGTCTTTATCATGAGAGAATTTAAAACCAAAGTTGATTTTTTCTGAACGCCGATGGCTAGGCTGGCCCGCATTGTCATCCCAAACATCCCCCATCATGTCGTCCAGCGAGGCAACCGTAGGCAAACAACCTTTTTTTCGGAGCATGATAAAGGGGCGTACTTAGAGATCTTGAAAAAACAGAGCGCATTGAACGGAATCAAAATCTGGGCTTTTTGTCTAATGAACAACCATGTACATTTGATTATCGTCCCTTCCAACCCTAAAAGCCTTGCCCAGGGAATCGGTCAAACCCATCAGGAATATTCAAATAGGATCAACAAGAGAGAGGGATGGAACGGATATTTATGGCAAGGACGGTTCTATTCATGTCCACTCGATGAACCGTACCTCTATGCAGCTGTCCGATATGTGGAAAGAAACCCCGTCAGGGCGGGAATCGTTAGGTATGCAGAAGACTACGCTTGGTCAAGCGCCCGTTCACACATATTCGGAAGAGAAGATCCCATCTTAGCGGATTTTCATCTAACACAACGGATCTCTGATTGGGCTTCATTTCTTAGAAAAGAAGTGCCATCTGAGAATGATGAATTGAGGAAACATTTTCGAACGGGTAGACCTTTGGGAGATGATGCTTTTATCCGTAAGTTGGAAGCCCTTACGGAGCGAATAATCGCTAAGAAAAAGCCGGGTCCTAAGGGCAATTAAGTCGTGTGTCCCCAGAATTATTTGCCGGGCAGGAAAAACGACAAGGTGTCGTCGCCGAGGGTGACCGCCCGCACCAGCGGAAAATCCCCGAGGGGCGGCTTCGTCTTGAAATGGTGCCTGAGGATGACGGTTCCGCCCGGCCGGACGATACCCCGCTTGCGGAGGACCTTGAGCGGATCCCGCTCATCGAGAAGCTTGTAGGGCGGGTCGAGAAAGACGAGGTCGAACAGGAATCCGTCCTTGGCCAGCTCGATGACGGCCCGGTTGTACTCCCGCGCCACGACCAGGGCCCGATCCTCGGCCCCGACTTTGGCCAAGTTCTCCTTGATGATGCGGACGGCCCGGGGATACTCCTCGATGAAAACGGCCTTGTCCGCCCCCCGGCTCAAAGCCTCGATCCCGACCGATCCGGTCCCGGCGAAGGCGTCCAAGAAAGCCCTTCCCCTGACCGTTTCTTTGAGAATGCTAAACAGGGACTCCTTGAGCTTGTCCGGCATGGGACGGACGAGGGGGCTGGGGACGCGCTTGAGCCGCTTGCCTTTATACGTCCCGCTGATGATACGGATCATGGCCGGTCTCGTCCTCGTCCTTCAATAGGTGGCCGTCAGGCTCTCCTTAGCTATCCGCAGTTCGCGGATTCCCAAAGGGAGCTCGATCCAATCGCCCAGGCTGGAGGGAATGGTATTGTCCTTGCGGGCGGCGAAAAGAAGAATGAGGTCGATGACGGCGGGCTGGATCGGTTGCTGCTCCAAGAAGAGTTTATCGAAGCGAAGCCGGGCCCTCCCGTCGGCGGCCTCGAGCCGCGCCGCGAAAAAGAAGGTCGCCGTTTCCGGCAGCAGGCTCGAGATCTTGCTGCCGCGCAGGTCAAGAACCAGCTTTCCCTCCAGCTTCTGCTCGTCCAGGAGCTTCAGGCGCAGCTCCTTCATCATCTGTTCTTTCTCGTCGGCGATCCGGAAGGCGATATAGGCGTTGAGCTCCCCTTCGCTGACCGTGATCCGCCTCAGCGAGCCGGCGGCCGGAGGATCGGCCGCTTCGATCGTGGCGAGGGCTTGGAATACCTTAAGGGCGTCGGCGGTCAACTCGGCCCTTGGGCCGGCGGCGGTCTGCCCTCCGGCCCGGAGCCCGACGCCCGCCGCCAAGACGACGAGACAGCTTATTCGTCCGATCCGCCGCATGCCGGAATTCTCTCCTCGGCCCATGCTACCAGATTCCCCCGGCTAAAGTAAAACGGACGTCTCAGGTGGAAAGACTCAGCCGAAACGAAGCAAACGGCGGGCGACCAGGACGAAAGGCCTCTGGATCCGCCAAAGGTAATGCCCGGCGAGCCGCAGGGTTCCGAGGCCGGTCCCATAGTAATGGGCGACCCAGGCGCGCGGAGGGAACAGAGTGCGAAGGACCGTCCGGATGAGAAGGCCGGGATCCTTCCGGCCGATGAGCGCGAAAAAGGTCGGCATGAAGAACGGGAATAGGAGGGAGAGACGGCGGGCGCGGACCTTCGTCACGGGCCAGAACAATTCAAGAATCCCGCGTTGAACGGGACCCGGCCGCAAACCGCCCAGCGCCTCCCGGGGAATGGCACCGGGCCAGAGCCGATCGGCCAAGAAAAGCCCGTAATAGACCGGAGCGCCGATGCCCTCGCGCCGGCAGGTCGCTTTGAGCTTATCCCAGTCCAGGCCGTGCCGCGAAACGAGCTCGGCGATGTCGGTCAGCCAGATGAGCCGGCTGTAGGAATGTTCCATGACGTGGAGGCAGAGATGACAGAGCTCGTCCTCGGTCGATAAAACAGGAATCCGGAAGCCTCCGATCTCGATGTCGCGGACTCCGGCCCAGACATCTTCCTCGGAAGCGAGCGGGATCTGAAGGCCGAGGGCGTCGTAGTGGACTTCGAGGAGGAGTTCGTCTCTGCGGAAATAGGGCGAGTAGGTCCGGAGGACGAGCTGCTTCTCCTTGGCAAGTCCTGCCCCACCCTCCCCTTCGAGCTTGAAGCCGAGCTCGCCCAGGGCGGCCTCGATCCGGGCGCCGTCCCGGGGATGGACGAGGAGATCGATATCCGTGAACGGGCGGAGGGCGAAATCCTCGTAAACGGACCCGGCCAGCCGGATGCCCTTGGTGAACGCAAACCTGAAGCCGCGGCTGGAGAGTTCACGGATAAGCGGTCCGAGGGACGCTCGGAGACGGAGATAGCGGGCCGCGTTGCCGTAGTAGAAGCCCTTGAGTTGTTCGAGGGCTTCGCGCGGGACGCGGTCCTGGTATTCTTTAAAGGCCCGATAAGCCAGAACGGCGACGCCGTCAGCGACGGCGCTCCGGATCAAGCCGGGCCAATCAAGCGGCTCGCCCAGCAATCGGCTTAGAAGCGCCTTTTCTCGCTCGGCCCTATTCAGGCGCGCGCAGAGAATCAGGATCTTCGCGGACATGGATGAATACCCCCTCCGCAAAACGAGGAGCGCGGGCGCCGCCGGTCAGTACTTGTAAACGGAAACCGGGACCGGTTCGTCCGGTATGACGATGACGCCGTAAGCGATGGCGCCCGTCCCGGCCACGATGGCGGCGATCCCCAGCGGGCTGAGGAAGATGGGGGGGATCCCCCGCTTGCAGACGATATAGACGATATCGCCCGCCTCAGCCGGCTTGATGAGCTTGAGCTGGACGGTCTGGCCGCCGAAGGCCCGCTTGACGGGCATGCCCTGGAACACGAGGCTCTTGACGTCCTGGTAGAAATCCGTCCGTTTCCCGAGGACTCGGATCCGGTCGTTCTGCTGAAGGAGGCCCAGTTCGATAAAGACCTGGCCCTCGACGGTCCCCGGGAGGAATTCAATAACACGGCCCACCCGGGATTCGCCGGCTTTTGTCTGGGAGTTGTTGACCTGGGCGACGGCTTTGGCGACTTGCTGTTCATAGGGCTGGAGGGCAACGCTGACCTTGGCGGTTTCGTTGGCCTTGACCCCGACCAAGCTCGTGGCGTTGAACCCGCCGGCCGGCGAGGCGACGCCCATGGCGTATACGCCCGCGACCAGCCCGCTCATCCTGAAAATGCCCAGGGAGTCGGTTGGAACGCTTTCAAAAGTGGACCCAGTCTCGATGCTCTTCAGGGTGACGATGGCGCCCGAAAGCGGGGTAGTCTCATCCTGGCCGTAGATAAAGCCGATCAGATTGCCCCTAGACGCCGACGCTTCCGAAGCCTGCAAAACGGGGTGAAGCGCGCAAACCAACAGGGTTGCTGCACAGAGTATACCTCTACTTCCTTTCAATCGCGCCTCAAACACAAAATCCTCCTTCGAGAGTCACTATGAATTTAACACCTTAGACTTGATTTGTCAAGGCCTTATTTTCAAAAAAAATAGACTCTTTAACAAAAAAAGAAAGCCCATTTTCGCCGCTTTTCCTGCTCATGTCAAGCTATTTTATGTTTTTTTTCCAAATTCCCAGAAAATTCTACCTATGGAGACGGGAATGTTGACCGGAATCAGGGTTAAATTATTCATTCCGAGCAGGGATGAGACATCAAGCTTGATCGTTTGTGCCCGGACGAAACCCTCCCAGACGATACGATCGTTCCAGGCGATCTCCAGGAGCGGGACCCGTTCGGTTTTAGGGGCGCTGACGGCGATTTCCAACGTCAGGTCGGAGCCGTCAAGTGTCAGAGTCTTGACGAAAGGCTTCCCCTTCTCCACGGGGCGGTCGCTCGGGACCGCCTCGCTCGGCGTCAGGAGCCTCGCGATCTTGGAATCGGCTTCGCGAATGCCCGCCTCCTCGTTGAGTCTTTCGCGGTTCTTTCTCAGCTTCAAGAGCACGGCCAGGTCGTCCGGCTCCTGAGCCAGCGCCTTGGCGTAATAATCGTTGGACTCGTAGATGTAGTCGAGCTTCTGGTAGGAATCGCCCACCAGCTCGAGGATCGTCGCGTAATCCTGCTTGGACGCCTCGGGCACGACGAGAACCCCCCGCTGCATGTCCACCCCGACCTGGATGACGTCCCGGTAGCGGCTCTGCTTGAAGGCGAGCAGGGCATGGAAGGCGAAAAGCCTGAAGTCCTTGGCGCCGGCCGCGAGGTTGTCCTCGACGAGTCCCCTCTCCTTGAAGAACGTCTCCAGATCCCCGAGCGCGGGGATCTCATCCTCGAGCTCGACGTAGCTCTGCAGGAAGGGCAGCGCGTCCTCGAACGGCCTCCCCTCCTCCAGGCGGCTCTTGGCCATGACGAGGTAGGTCGCTTTGAGCAGACTTCGGTACTCGGCCGGATCGATGATCTTCTCCCCGCCCAGGTCCTGGTAGAAGCGGATTCCCTTCAGGATGCCCAGGCACCACTGGTAGCGGTTGAAAGCGTCGCCGAACTGGAAAAGCTGAAACGCCCGGTCGCCGAGCTCGAATTCCCGCTTGGCCCGGTCGAAGTCCAGGCCCTCGGCCTTGGCCAGGACGCGCTGCCGTTCGGCCAGGGACAATTCCTTCTCGCCCAGGAACTGGCCATACTGTCGGCAGGCGTCGGCGTTTGCGGGAAAGATCTTCTCCATGACGCCGTAGTCCCGGACCGCGAGGTCCCAGATTTGGAGGACGGTCGCCAGCTTGGTTTTTTCCGGCTGGCGGAGGACGGTCTCGAGGAGCCCGAGCGTGAAAGTCCGGTCCGCCTCGCCGAGGCTCGCCCACTGGGATAAAAGGATCTTGCCGACCTCGAAGTAAATCGGCGCTTGGTGCCCGGTCAGACGGGCCGCCTTTTTGTATTCCTCGTAGACGCGCGTTTTATCCAAGGGAGCGAAGTAGCTCCGATAGAGAAGGGCCTGGGCATACTGGAACTGGACGCGGGCCGAGGCCGGGTTCAGCCGTAGCGAGGCTTCCAGGTCGCGGAGTCCGGCATCGAGCGCAGCGTCCCGGACCTTGGCGTTCGCCAGCTCGTCCATGGCCAAGCCGAAGCGGGCCTGGCCCAGCTCGAACCGAACCAACTCGTTGAAGGGAAAGAGGCGGTCCGCCCTCTCCAGCTCTACGACCTTGTCCGCGTTGATGGCCTCGGAGCGAACGGTCTTCCGGTAGAGATGGAAGTTCCAGTAGATCGCGATGTCGACGGCCGCGATGAGGAGAAGCCCGCCGATGAACAGAAAGCGCTTGAGGGCTTTCATCGCGGGAATCTCCGGAGCTGGGCGACGCGCCCCGGGGTTCGCCCGTGGTAAGCCGCAACCAGGGTCAAGGCCAAGACGACCGTGAATAGGAGCCGGTTGGCCGGGATCTGGAGGTTGAAATCGGTCAGGCTGTGGAACAGGATCAGAAACAAAGAGACGAGCCCACCCAAGGCCAGCCCCTTCATCTCGGGGTTGACGCGCGTCCTCCACATCATGAACGCCTTGAGGATCAGGAGAATGACGGCTCCGCCCAAGAGGATCGTGCCTGCCAAACCCAGCTCGGAGAAGAACTCCAGGTAGTCGTTATGGGCGTGGAGGAGGACCCCCTCGCCGCCGCCGGCCGCTTCGAAGGCCGGATAGACGTAGCCGAACGTCCCCAACCCGGTCCCCAGGAGCGGGAAGCGGCCGATCATGCCCAAGACGTTCTTCCAGTAAATCGGCCGCCCGCCCTGAAGAAGGTTGTCCGCGCCGAATCGCTGGATGGTCGCGCCGATTCCGACATAAAGGGAAAGGGCGATGACGATCCAAAAGGTCACGGTCAGAAAGTTCCTCATCCAGATCTGGCGGGTCCGCAGCTTGCCGAAGTAGAGCGCGGTCAGGCCGAAAAACAGGATGAACCCGAAGACGAGGGCGAAGGCGCCCGACCGGGACCTGGACAGGACGATGCCGATGGAAATGACGACGGCGGCCATGGTCATGAGGACATTCTGGGAGGCGCCCTTGCCGGCGAACTGGATGAGCTTGTCCCGCCAGCCTTTTCCGGATACGGCGAAGAAATCGATCCGGGCCAGGACGAGCCCGATGGCCAGGGGCAGGATCATCTCGAGATAGCCGGACAGGTGGTTCCGGTTGATGAAGGTGCCCGTCAGGGAATCGAGGTTGTAGAGCTTCTTATAGAACAGGACCCGGGGGTTGGAGCGGGACAGCTCGAACAGGCCGTAGAAGGCCTCGAAGAATCCCATGGCGACGAGGACGATCAGCATGCGGCGGATCTGCTGTCGGTGATGAATGGTACGGATGATAAGGAAGCCGATCAGGATGTATGGCAGCAGCTCGAGCCCGGCCTGGAGGGTTCGGGCCGGGACGAGCGAGAAGCTCATGAAATCGGAGGACGGAAAGAGCGGATGGAAGTCCCCGCGGAAGGCCGCGGCGCCGGGCGAGAGGAGGGAAACGAGAAACCCGGGCCAAGGGATGATTTGGACGAGGACGAAGGCCGCGAAGACTTTGAGTAGCCGGCCCGGCCATTTCAATGACGACAGGAGGATCGTGTTGACGGCCGGTTTTTCATCGAGGAAGACGAAGGCGGCCGTCATTGCCAGCGCCACGAGCTGAATCCCCAGAATGGACCACTCGTAGACCGAGGCGGCCGGGAGCGGGCTCAGGACGATGACGGCCAGCAGGCCGTACTCGATGACGCGGCGTAGGAAGATATCCTTGTCGGACAGGACGGCCGCCTGCGCTTCTATCTCCATGGTCGTTTCCTCAAGGTATCATACCCCATGATCCCCTATTTCCTGAACTTGAAAAAAGAGGGGATCGGGACCTTGAGCGATTTCTTCCGGGTCGATGGATCGACGGGGTCGGGGCGATAAGGCGGCTCCCCATCCTTGATGACGGCCTCCGGGTTCGCCGTCACCATGGCCAGGGCGGCCTTCTCGCCCACCATCTTGGCAACCTCGGCCACGGCCGCCCGCATCCGCGGGCTCCGCGTCCGGGGGCTGTGCCCGTCACTGGCAATGAGCTGGACGAGGTTGAGCTTTAGAAACGATACCGCCGTTTCCCGGACCCGGGTTCCGTATCCGCCCAGGAAGCTCCGGCTGTTGGCTTGGGCAAGGGCACCCATCCGGACCAGCTCATAGAGGAGGGCCGGCTCCTTTTGAAAGCCGGTGTTCCGCTCGGGATGGGCGATGATCGGGATGAGCCCCTCGTTGAGGAGGTCGAAGAAGATGTTCCGGGCGCCGGCGTAGATGTGGTCGGCGGGGAATTCGACGAACAGATAGGCAGAGCCGTTGACGACGAGCCGTTTCCTCTTCTTGCGGACCTCGTCGAGGAATTCGTGAGAGAAATAGGCCTCGGCCCCGCTGACGACATCGAGGTCGATCTTTTCCTTGGCCAGGGCCTGGGCCAGTTCCTCCCGCTTCCTGACCATCAGGGTCAGGACCTTGGGATCCGAGCCGTCGCGGAAGACGTGGGGCGTCGCGACGACGGTCCGCACCCCCTCGTCGCGGAGGATCCGGGCCATCTCGACGGACTCGGCCATGTCGACGGCGCCGTCGTCCAAGCCCGGCAGGATATGGCAGTGAAGGTCGATCATCGTGTCGGTTTAATGACTATCGGATTACGAACGTTTCCCGTTAGCGGCCGTCTCATGACCCCGAGCCGGTTCGGATTCGTTCGTGTAGTACTCGTACTGATAGTAATGATAGTAAGGGGCGCCGCGGCCTTCGCCGCCGGTCTTGACCTCGTTGAAGATGACGCCGACGATGTCGGCCTTGGACTTTCGGACTTCCCCGACGGCCTTGACCAAAGCCTTGCGCGTCGTCTTTCCGGCCCGAATAATAAAGACCGTCACGTCCGAGAGGGAGCTGATGATGACCGGGTCGATGACGGCCAGGGCGGGCGGGGCGTCGACGAGAACGATGTCGAACTTCTCCCGGACGACGTTGACCAGGTCCCGCATCCGCTTGGAGTTGAGGAGCTCCGCCGGGTTGGGCGGATGGGGGCCGCTGGGAATGAGCCAGATGCGGTCGATCGAGGTCTTCTGGACGATCTCCTCCAGGGCGACCTTCCCGGTCAGGAACCCGGCCAGGCCGATCGTGTTGCGGGCCTTGAAGACCTTGTGCATCCGCGGCTTGCGGAGGTCGGCGTCGACGATGAGGACCCGGCCTTCGAGCTGGGCGAACGATACGGCCAAGTTGGCGACGGTGGCCGTCTTTCCTTCCTGGGGCATCGAGCTCGTAAAGCTGATGACCTTGGGGGCGGTGTCGGCGTGGGAGAACAGGATCGAGGTCCGGACCGTCCGGTAGTCCTCGGAGATGGAGAATTTGGGGTAGAGGTGGTTGATGAGCTCGATCTGGCGCTGTTCGGGCGGCGGCTGGTCGCTCTTGCTCGCTTCGCCGTCTCCGTAGGTGCTCGCGTAGCTGCTCCTGTAGTTGTAGCCGTAATTTCGCGAATCGTACCTCTTCTTGGTCGCTTCGGGGGACAGGTAGGGAATGACTCCCAGCGAGGGAAGCCCGACCAGCTTCTCGACGTCCTCCGGCCCCTTAACGGCATTGTCCAGGAACTCGACCAGGAAGATGAGCCCCAGCCCGCCGATGACTCCGAGCAGGATGGCCATAATCAGGTTCCGATGCGTGTTGGGGGAGTACGGCCCCCCCGGGACGAGGGCCCGATCGATGATCTTGATGCTCGAGGTCCGCAGCCCGCCCAGCCGGGCCGAGACGAGGGTCTCGTTCTGCTTGGCGACGAGCGAGTTGAGGAGGATCCGCTTGTTCTCGACGTCGATCCGGAGGTTGTTGTAGAGGATGGCGTTGTTGTTCATCTTGACGACGTCGGTCCGCTGGGTTTCGAGCAGGCCCTGGAGGGACTGCTCGGTCTTGAAGGCCGCCCGGTAGTCGGACTCGGCCGCGTCGACCGCCTTCCCGATCTCGCTTTCGAGATTGCCCCGGGCGCTGTCGAGGCGGGCCATGAGCTGGATCATGCCCGGGTAATCGGGCTTGAAGACCTTGCTCTTCTCGTCGTACTCGTTCTTGTTCTGGATGTAGGCCGTCTTGAGGCTTTCGATGACCGGATTGTTGATCGAAGGCGGCAGCGAGTCGATCTTGAGGTCCTTAAGCTCCCGCCAGACGGCCTCTTTATTGATCCGGTCGATCTGGGCCGTCGTGTAAGCCGTGTTGACCTCCGAATACTTGGACACGACCGAGCTCTCCTTGTCGCTGAGGAAGAGGAGCTTCTTCTCCTCGCCGTAGCGCTGGAGCTCCCGTTCCTTGGCGGCCAAGTCGTCCCGAAGCTGGGCGATCTGGCTGCTCAGGAACTCGGAGGCCTGCTGAGTTGCCTCGTAGCGCGTCTCGACCGAGAAATCGATGAACTCCTCGACGAGGTTGTTGACGATGTCCGCGGCCAGGACGGGATAGGGGGAGCTGTAGCTGACCTGGACGAGCCTGGTCTCCGGAACGGGGGAGATGCCGAGACCGCCCAGGACCGTAAACGCATACAGAGCGTTCACGTTCTGGATCGGCTTGACCGACCCCGTTTCCCCTCCGCCGCTTTCGGCCGAAGCCTTTTTGCCGGGGAGGAGCCAGCTCAAGCTCAGAACCCGCTTGACGTAGCTCAGCAGGTTCGGCCGGGGCGTCCGCCTCGATTGGAGCTCGGGCCGGGCGGCCAGGTTCATCTTCTTGGCGACCCGCTCGGCCAGGGACCGGCTCTGGAGGAGCCGGAGCTGGGTGTTGAAGTAGGTCCCTAAAAAATCGGTCTGGAAGCCCCCCATCCCCAGGACCTCCTGGATGTTGAAGACCCCCGAGCTCGGCTCCTCGATCATGACCGTGGCCGTCGCCCGGTAGAGCGGCGTGGCCGTGAAGGAAAAGATCCCGACGAAGGCG
Source organism: Candidatus Aminicenantota bacterium (assembly GCA_963702005.1). Classification (GTDB taxonomy): domain Bacteria; phylum Acidobacteriota; class Aminicenantia; order Aminicenantales; family JAFGBC01; genus JAFGBC01. Next base: position 2,316,722 of record OY969696.1, on the reverse strand, counting down.
AGGAGAAGGGCGCAGAAGGTCAGGAGGATCCACTTCCGCTTGAGGATGATCCTCCAGTATTCCAGGAGGTCGATTTCTTTCCGTTCTGGCGTCGTGTTCATGGTGTACCCCTTTGGCCCGGACGCTTCGCCTTAAAAGAAGCTCTCGGGCACATAGACGGTGTCGTTCTCCTCGAGCGGGACATCCTTTTTCTTGCCCTTGATGATGTCCTTGACGTTGACCTTGATCTCGATTTCCTTCCCGGCCGCGTCCTTGCGCTTGATGAGGACCGAGCCCTTGGCGGCCCGGTCCGTGAACCCGCCGGCCTGGGCGATGGCCTGGAGGAGGGTCGGCATGCTGGATTTTTTGACCTGCAGGGCGCCCGGATTCTTGACCTGGCCGAAGATGTAGACGGGAACGGTCCTGTCGACCGGGACGTTGACGATGTCGCCGGGCTCGATGAGGATGTTGAACTTGGGGTCGCCGCGCAGGATGAGCTCGTCGATGAGGATATGGTGGGAGACGCTCGATCCGTCCTGGAGCTGGCGCATGACGATGATCTCCTTCGCGGCGTCGCGGGTCAGCCCGCCCGCTTGGGACAGGATCTGGAGGAGCGTCTGGCGGCCGAGAAGTTCGTAGTCCCCCGGTTTGCCGACAGCGCCCATGACCGAGACCCGCTTGCTCTGGTACTCCTTGATGAAGATCGTGACCTGGGGATTCTGGACGTACTTCTCCTCGAGGAGCGTCGCCAGCTTCTTCTCGAGCTCGGACTTGGTCAAACCGTCGACGCTGACCTCGCCCAGCAAGGGAAGCGTGATCTTCCCGTCCTCGGAGACGCGGACGGTCGTGTTGAGTTCATTGACTCCGAAGACGCTGATCTCAAGGAGGTCTTTGGCCCCGATCTTGTACTCTACGATGTACTGGGACGGGGTTTGGGCCTTCTCCTGGGCTCGGAGAGGGACGAGGCCCGGGGCGAGGACGATGACGATGAGGGTCGCGAGGGCGATGATCGCAACGCCTGTATTTTTCATTTCCTATCTCCTGTCGCGGCTTAGAATTCGTAGCTAAGATAGCCGCCGATGAACCAGCGGTCAATACTTGTTCCGGGCAGGTTCGACCGTTTCTTCCAGTAATCCGCCGAGATCCCGACTCCGGTCCTTTGGAACAAGCGGACCATAAACCCGAGGGAATGGGATTCATCCCGGTCTTTCCTTTGGAGGATGACGGGACCCTCCGGGGTCGCATAAGAAATATTTTCCGGATAGTTCATCCGGCCCTGCTGATATTTGTAGTCAAGGCGGAGGGACCTATTCAGATAGAAAGAGAGGCCCGCTCCATAGCGATGATCGATGAAATAGATGACGTTCGTCCAGTAGGAAAAATTGCTGTCCCGGCTGTGGAGGGCGTTGAGGACGATCCGCCCCAGCCGGACCTCGAGCTCGGTCCGGGCCGTGAGACCTTGGAACCCTTTTCGACCGGCCGCTCGCGGAACGAGCTTTTTCCAGCCGAGCGTCAGAAGCCCGCGGACGCGGCCCGTCGGCGAGAAGCGGATGCCGCCCGAGGTCTGATAGGAATAGACGTTCCGCCATGCCACCGACTGATCCAGAAAACGGACGTCCGTGTATCCCGCGTCCAGAAAAAAGAAGTTTTCCGGATAGAGACGGTAATAGAACTCGAGCTGTCCGGTCTTTTCCTCGCGGCCCAATTCCCGGGATAAGGGGGCGTCGGAGCCCGGCAAGCGGATAGCCTCGTAAGAATAGCGCCGGACGTTGCCCGTGATTCCCAGGGCGGTCTTCCGGACGGTCTCGAAAAAGAACCCGCCGTCCCCTCCGCGAATTAGGTCCGTCGTCAAGTAGTCGATTTCGGGCGAGACACGCCGCCGGTGTTTCTGATTCTGATAATTCCCCGAAAGGACAAATCGCCGGAATAGGTTCAGCTTGACGCCCGGAGCGTAACTATTGGCGAAAGACCTATATCCTTTTTCCCTGGCATAAAAGACGTATTCCGGGTTTTCCTGGAAAGAGAGGATCAGGCTGCTTCCCAAAAGAAGATAGGCTTTCAGGTCCGGAGCGATGGTTCCGGTATAATCGCCGACAGGATGGCCGTCCTGGGTTCGATAATAGACATTGTTGTCGTAACCGATGTTTCGGATCTGGAGGGTCGGGACGAGCCTCAACGGCCCCAGCCGCCAGCGGGCCCGTTCGCGGACCGCGGCCAGCTCATCCTGGAAGGTCCGATATTCCTGGCCGCAGAGGGGAAGGACTCCGGCCAGGAGGCCCAGGACGAGGACGGTCCGCTTCGAGAATCTCATCCGGCGATCCTCTTGGCGAGAAAATAGGCGAGGGCCGCCAGGAGCAGCCACGGCCAGACGGCGGTCCATCGGATGTCCTTGAGGTTTTTCATTTAATGACCTAAAAGAATTATTCCGAGTATCGGGGTTATGATGCCTGAACGCTTAATTAATTGACTTCCAAGCCTTCGGGCCTGCGGCGGAACCATTGGCCCAGGAGCGAGAGGGGCAGCCGCCGGATCAGGGCCAGGATGAGGCCGCTGTGCCAGTCGAAATTCCCCTTTTCGCGCACGATCGGGATCATGCCGTCGTTCCTGGCCAGGTCGAAGAGCCGTTCCAGTCGCGCGTCGGAGACCCCGGCCAGGAGCTTCCGGGCGGCTTCCCCGATCCGGATCTCCTTCCGCAGGAGTTTCCGCCAGCCGGCTTCATAGGGGGCGAGTCCACTCGCGGAACAGTCGCTTCTGGCGAGTGCGCGGCGAATGACGTCCGAGGCGATCCGCGAGCAGAGGAGCCCGAAATAAATGCCGCCGCCCGTCGTCGTCTTGACCTGGCCGGCGGCCTCCCCCAGGACCAGAATCCGGTCGCCGAAGGTTTTCGACACCAGCCCCTGGGCGATCGCCTTGAACCCGAGCGGCTGTCCGACGGCCCGATTTCGCTGCCAATCCCTGGATTCCATAAAACGGTAAAAGCGGGCCTTGGGATGAGAGGAGGTGATGAGCCCGATACGCGCCTTTCCCGCTCCTGAAGGGACAACCCAGGCGAAGCCGCCCGGCGCTACATCCTTCCCGAAATAGATGGACGTAACATCGGGCTTTTCCGTCTCCAGTTCGATTTGGGCGCCGTAGAGGTACGCCCGGGCAGAACCCAGGCCAAGCTTCTTCTGAAGCCCATGATGGACGCCGGTGGCCAGGACGGCGATCCGGGTCCGGAACTCGGCAGGCTCCCATCCTCCGTTATGGGCAAGGACTTTCACGCCTTCGTCATCCGGGACGATATCGTTCACCTGAGTCTTAAGTTCGATCCGTGCCCCGGCCGTCTCGGCCTGCCCGGCCAGGGCCTTATCGAAAAGGCCCCTGTCGACGACGCGGGCGAAAGCATGGGGATGGCGGTAAACGAGCGCGTTCCCGCCCGGCGAAACGAGGCGCACATCGCCGATCTCGGCACGGACCGAATCGGTCTGAAGGCCGAACTCCGGAAAAACCATCTTCCCCACGATCCCGGTGCACAAGACGTCCTTCCCGATCTCATCCTTCTTCTCGAGGACGCGGACATCGAGGCCGCTCGCGGCGAGCTCCCGGGCCAGACACAGCCCGCTCGGTCCGCCGCCGACGACCAAGACATCACTTCTTTTCGTCATCGCTTTTTTTTCTGAGCTAAAAGAGTATAAAACCCTACTTTACGGATTATTATTCGCCATTCCTCCCTGGAAGTCAAACTTCAGACCTTCTTCTCCCTGGATTCCCACTTCCCCCGGAACGTGATCCAGAACGAGAGAAAGATCGTCTTGAGGTCGAGCCCGAAGGAGCGCGTCTCGATATAGAGCAGGTCGTATTCGAATTTCTTGTGGCGGGGCGCTTCGCCCGGCAAATAGACCTGGGCGAGCCCCGTCAGGCCCGGACGGACTCGATAACGCTCGCCATAGCCAGGAATTTCACTGATGGAGACCGAGGTGCCGTCGCCGTGGACTTCCTTCTCAGCGGGACGCAAGGCCCGGGGTCCGACGAAGCTCATGTCGCCCTTGAGGATATTCCAGATCTGGGGGAGCTCGTCCATGGCCGTCGCCCTTAGGATTCGGCCGATCTTAGTCACGCGCGGATCGTTCTCCACGGCCTGAACAGGCCCGGCTTCTCTCTCGGCATCCTTGATCATGGACCGGAACTTGAAGGCCCTAAAGATACGGCCGTCCTTCCCTACCCGTTCCTGGGTGTAAAACACCGGGCCCCGGTCCTGGACCCAAACTAGGAATCCGAACAGGACCCAGAGCGGCGAGGAGATGATGATCCCGAACGAAGACAGGGCGATATCGAACAGGCGCTTGAGCCAAAGCCCCTTATCGTTGAAATTCGGATTCACCGGTCCCGCCTCGCTTTTGTTGCCGGTCCCGTTCCTGAGTCCTACGGCCGCCAAGGCCAGAATGATCCCCGCGGAATCGATCCCCCAGTCCAGCGGAGAGCCTCGCCGGTTGGGGACGAAGGACTGGAGGTACTCGTCAAGAAACCCGAACGGCACTGCGATCGAGGCCGCTTGGGCAGCCCAGCGGAAGCTCCAGCGCCGGGGCCGGCCTCTCCGGAAGGCCCGGTAGAGGAGGTAGGCGAGGATCGCGTACTCCATGACGTGCATCGTCTTGCGGATGACGATATAAATCGTCCCGAGAGTATCGAAGCCGATCCCGGGGACGATCTTGGGTCCCAGCCAATACACCAATCGATACAGCCAGGGGCTGGCGAAAACTTTATTCCCGACGGGAAACATGAAAGCCATCCACAGGATCGGCGGAACCCAGTACTTGATGAACTTTTTCATGGCTCTTAATCAGAGTGAGGCCATCAGCTTCTCGTATCTATCGAGGATCATATCCTTAGCGAAATGTTCGACGACATGGCGCCGGCCGTTCTCGCCTTGAGCGCGCCGCTCCGCCGGAGAGGCTTTTAGCGTCCTCAATGCGGCCGCGATCGCCCTGGTGTCGTCGGGAGGAGCGCAGACGCCGCATTTCGTCTCCCGGATGATCCGGGCGACCTCGGAATCCTCGACGGCAAGGCCCAGGACGGGGCGCCCGGCTGCCATGAAATTGTAGAGCTTGGAGGGAACCGAGAGATGAGATTTTTCCTTGTCGAGGGGGACGAGGAGGACGTCGGCCGCGCTGAGAGAGAGCGGAAGATCCTCATATGGCTGGAAGGGCAGGAAACGAACGTTGGTCAGGCCGAGGCTACGCGCCCGCGCTTCGAGTTCCGGCTTCTTGGTCCCCTCCCCGACCAGGACGATCAGGATGTCGGGATCATCCCTGAGGAGGGCGGCCGCCTCCAGGATGAGTTCCAGGGCCAGGTTGCTGCTGATGGAGATCGTGCCGGAGTACATGGCTACAAATTTGGATTCGAAGCCGTACTTGCGGGCGACGGGGTTGTCCTTGGGATGCGGCTTGAGGAGATCGGTATCCACCCAATTGGGGATGACGTCGAGCTTCTCCGGATCGACTCCTTTGGCCAGGAGATTGGATTTGAATCCTTCGCTGATGACCGCGATTCGATCGGCCCTGTCGTAAACCCAGCGCTCGAACCGGAGAGCGAGCTTGATCAAAAATCCGTGTTTGAGGATCCCGGACTCGATGGACAGGTCGGGATGGATGTCCTGGACGTTGAGGAGGACCTTGACGCCTTTGAGTCTTATCGCCAGCCAACCCATGATGCCGAGCTGGACGGGCGGAGTCCTCAGAAAAACGACCTGTCCCCTCTTGAATGTCGGCATGTGGAGTATGGTCCAAAGCGTGTATGCATTCCAGGCCATGAGCCGCCGGAACGGTCTGGGGTTCGCGTTAGTCCGGAAACGATGGACGATGAAGCCGTCCTTTCGTTCCACGCAATGAATCGTCCATCGGAAACGGTCTCCCCTTTCCCGGGGGATTGTCGCGACGACCTCGACCTTATGGCCTCGCGCAGCCAGGCCGGCGGCCAGCTCGTTCATGAGGATGGGCGCGCTTCCGAAGTCGGGGAGGAAGTACATGGTGTGGATGGAGATTTTCATGGCACGGTCAGGATTGAGGATTGTTCACGGTCCAAAGGTGGATAAAGGTCATGGCCGGGACTAGGAGAAGTAGGTCGACGCCATAGAAGGCTCCGGTGGATTCGAAGAAACTCCGCGACGATAAGAAGCCAAAGATCATCACGGACTCCATGAGAAGAGCTTGATCGGGCATTGAGGTATAGCGCGCGCGATATAAGATCTTGGATTTTATAATCAGAGACCAAGCCACGATAAATCCCACGGTAAAAAGCACGGTCCCCAAAATCCCGGCATGAATCATGGCATGGAGATAGGAGTTGTGCATGTGTTCCGCGTTGAGCAATATCCGATCGGCGTTAAACCCCCAGCCCAAGAATGGGGATTGTTTGATCTGGGAGATAGCCCTCTCCCAGGTCAGTTCCCTGCCGGTGAGACTGATAAGTCCCCCGAAACGCCCCTGGGCCCGCCATTTAAATCCCGAGAGCCAAATGACGTAGGCGGCAGCCGGACCCGCGAATAACAGCCGCCAATCGGGGTGTTTCATGAATATGAAAAGCGCGCCGGCCACCGCCAAGCCTAAAAGCGCGGTGCGAGATTGAGTCCTGGCCAACATATAAAACGAAGGTATTACAAGCGGAATCCAGAAGTATCGTTTCTTACTCCTGCTCGAGAGGAACCTGACCGTTGAAATGATGATCACGACCAAAGCAAATCGCCCGGCCCCATTAACCCTCATAGTCCCGAGGTTAAACGGAAGATTATAGAATTGAACCCGAGTCGGATCCATTCTCGGACCACGATAACTTTCGGGGAACAGCATCATGGTGATGAGAACAAAGATCCCGTAGTTGACATAGATAAGTTTTCGAAGAATATCGAGCGGATCTTTTCGTTCGGACATGAACCAGATCACGAGAATCGGAGACAAATAAAGGCCCGCCCAGTAAAGGGAAGTCAGGACGGCGGGAGACAGGAAGAGGGAGACAACGATTCCCAGGCCGCAGTAGTAGAGCAGAAATTGGAGAGGCGCCCGTATGAAAGGATAGCGGGCCTTGGCAGCCAGGATCCAGAGCAAAACCAGATAGACGACCAAAATGGGAAGCATAGACCTTACGCCCTGAAAAAAGGCGAAAGGGCTTGTCAAGAGATTTGGGGCTTTGAGGTTGATGGGATCCGAGAACATCCCGCCCCAGACTAGCAGCCACAAGATGATCGTGATCAGCATCGAGGTCCATCCGATCCGCGAGACGCTTCTTGTCCTAAAGCTTCTTGATAGATCGTATTCAGTCTTTCGCCGAGCTTATCCCACAGAAAATAGTCCTCGGCCCTCGCGCGCCCGGCGGTTCCCATCTTGGCTAAAAGCTTTCGATCTCGGTAGAGAGTCGCGAGAGCAACCGTCATCTCGCCAACCGAGGACTCGGGATCCCGAGGCTCGACCTTGATCCCCCAGGGCGGTTCGACATAGAATCCCGGCCCCCCGCTGTCAATGACGATAACGGGAAGACCCGAGGCCATCGCTTCGGCCACAACCGCGCCCCCGCCGTCTCGAAAGCTGGGGAACAAGAACACATCGGCTTGCCGCATATGAGCCAGGACCTCGGATCTCGGCAGCCAGCCCCGGAAAAGGACTCGATCCTGAATCCCCAGTTCTCGCGCTAAAGCCTTCAACCGTCCTTCTTCGGGACCGTTCCCGATGATTTCAAATTCGGCGTCCGGAGCGTCCTTAATAAAACGAGAAAAAGCTCGAATCGCCAACGCAAATCCTTTCAAACGGACAAAGCGCCCCGTGGTTATCACTCTGAATTTATCCCGTCCCCTTTGGCTCCCATCAGGTGCTTTCAGATCTTCTTGAGAAATGCCGTTGACCGGAAATAATCGGACTTTGTCGGCATACTTGACCGGAATATTTTTTTTCGTCTCATAATTACAGACCAAGATCGTTTTGGCCCGCTTGAGACAAAGCCGTCTCGACAACAGAATATGAAGGCCGATCCATTGCGCGCCAGCCCGGAATCGTTCGGCTAAAACGCCGTAGAATGAGTACTCTTTGAGAAGCCCCGGAGGCGTTTGTTGTCCGCCTCCGACGGGCCCCCAAATAAAGGGTACGGGCAAGAAAGCTCCGATGAAACTCCCAATCCAATAATTTCCGAACGTCACGTGCTGGGCGGCATCGAAATGGACGTCATTATGGAGGCCGACAGCGACTCGCCAGGCCTTGATCTGCCACAGGTAGTAATAGATCCGTTGAGCGAATTCGATGCGGTAGAGCCAGCGGAGCCAGGGTGGAAGATCGACATAAATGAACCTGACCTGCGGGGGTTTGTCTTGAGGGGAGGCAGCCTCGATCCCCCGCCGGTTATAGCTATGCGTGATGACCCAAACGTCGAACCGGCGGCCCAGCTGCCCGACGATCTTCCAGCCGGTCAAATCCTCCCCGGGATGAAGCTGTAGCGATCCTTCAGGGTTGCAGGCGTAGGCGGAAACCAGAACTCGAGGACTCTTAATTCTCATAAGGTCATATTCTTTTTGAAAAAGTTCTTCATTTTTTCCAGTTGTTCTTTGTGCATCTGTACACGCAATTTATTTGGAACTGTCTTTCTTTGTCCGCTGAGGAAGGCCCAGCAATATCCTGCCCAAAGAGAAACAGCGGCGATGACATAGGGTTTCTTGAAAATGTTATAAAAGACTCGGCTTACTTGAAAAATGAAAAGACTCCCCATGATGTAATCAAACTTGCCCATCTCAAAACAATCCGGAATCTTCTCCCTAAAAGTATATCGGGGCATCTCGTGCTGGAAAGCCCGAATTTCGGGATAACATCTAACCTTCCATCCTCGCATTTTTGCTTTCACGATCGCGATGACATCCGCGTGGCCATAAGGCGCATATCCTCCGATATCATCGCTGCATGCCTTTCGAAACAGTTGAATAGGCCCTCCCACGAATTCCGACTTTAAAAAACCCCCAGGAATCTGGACTCCGAACTTATCCATATTATAAACCCCGCCCCCGACAATACCTAAATCTGGCTCTAACGCACATCGCTTAATTAGGCGCTCGTAATAGTCGGGAACAAGAGTAATATCAACATCAAGATTGCCAATAAATCCATAAGCCATGTTCTGAAATAAATCCCTCGCCAATTCCATGGCGCGGGCTTGAGCAATCGTCACTTTCTCTAGCCGATTTGCATATTCCTTCTTTTTCTCTTGCCTCCCATAGCAAATAAAATCACACGTTTTACTGGAATTTTGGATTATCTCATCTGTTCGATCGGTTGACCCGTCGCTGACAATCATCCACTTCAAAGGTTTTATCGTTTGGTTCATAACTGTTTCAATTAGACGAGGAAGCCTATTTTCTTCATTGTAAACAACCGTAACTAGGATATAGTCCGTATTTAAAACAGTTGTTCTCATGATAGGTCCTTCATATACGGACAATACTCCTCGATGATTCCAGATGCTTCTGCAGATAGATGAATAACAATATCGCATTCAAGGCAGAATAAATACTTGTTCCAATCGCTAATCCAATGATCCCGGCCAGATAAAACCCCAGAATTTTCAACAGCAAACCAAGAGTAAAACTGAACACGCCTATTCGCGTCGGTGTCTTAGTGTTGCCCATGGCATAAAAACTTGCCGCCAGGACTTGACAAACCGAATTCCCAATAAACCCCATCGCCAAAGCAATTAACAACAGCCATAGCTCTCTAATATTTTTTGAAGTAAATTGCCTGTTTCTGAAAATAAAAGCCAGAACGGGCTGACCTAATACAACAACGAAAGTAATACCTATTAACGTTACAAGAATAACCTTGGCGAGCCTTCGCAAGTAGAGCGAATTGAATTGCGGCCACTCTGTCTTGTGAGCATGTTTAGAAAGGATAGGCACAATCGGATTTGTGAAAGCTTTGCCTATTATGGTAGTGATGGCTCCATAAAACTGCTGAGAAAGGTGGTATAGGGTTAATATCCCCCGCGGGGCTAAAGAAGCAAAAAACCTATCTACAACTAACTCTGTTTTCGAATAGCTGGCGCCTAAAAGAAGAGGATGCAGCTTTTTCCAAAATATTTTATTCGCTGGGCTTCGCCAACGGAATCTATGATATCGACCCATGCTTGGGAATAAAAAAATAACCTGGAACAGCATTCGAATATTTAGCGCCCAGGCCGCTGCGAGTATTCCGAAGTGCTTTATACCCCAAATCAAAAAGCAAAATCCCAGTATATTTGCACAAATTGCGCTTGTTTCAACATATATGAACCGGTGTCTGGCTTGATTTACCGCCCATAAAATCCCCGTTAATGCGGTAAATACAAGTCCGATTAGTTGAATGCGCGTCAGCAAAACAGTTAAGCGAATACCATCAGCATTAAATCCTGGAACTATCCATTTGACCCAATAATTCGCACAAGAAAATAGTATTAAGGACAATCCTATAAAAAAGAATCCACAAAGGCTGAAATAGTTCCATGCGTCTTTATGGAAATCTTCTTCTTTTTTATTGGCCAAGAGAGGAATTATCACATTGCTGAAAGAAGTGCTAAAAATTGCTAATACGACCTGGGGAAAGATCATTCCGGCAAAAAGGGCGTCCGTTTCAACGCCGGGGCCCTTTTGCTTGGCGACATACCATTGATAAAGGAAAGCCAAGAGCATGTTCATGGAGGCAAGCAGACCCAGATAAGATGTAAAAACTATAGATCTCGATTTTCTCAAGATTGTTTTCTTGATCAGCTGCAATATGATATTCTTCATAAGAAACGAGTTTTCAATAGATAAACCTAATCTTTTATTCTCCAATATCGATTCCTTGACAGCTTTTTCAAATGGTCGCCGCAGAGATAGAATACGTTTTCGCTATTGTCAATTCCTCGGTATTTCGGATCAACAGGCTCAATCTTAGCGATTTCGTAGCCGTAATATCCAAGGGGTGAAAGGAGAGCATCAAGCGTTTTTTTGTTGTTTTTCACTTCGATAAGAAGAGCTGGTCGGAACCTGCTGATAATCCTATGCCCCCCCGCCAGGACGTTAAGCTCATTCCCTTCCACATCGCACTTAATGAAGCTTATTCTTCGGCTTTTTGCCAATAGGATATTATCCAGGGTTTCGGATTGTACGGGTTCTCCCCTGAGTGGATCTCTACATTCTTCAAAGAACGTTGCGCCATAGTAATCTTTATTCCCATTCTGGTCGAATGGGATTACCATACATCCTTTCGAAGCTTGGTTAGATAAGGCGAGTTGAAAAAGACTCACGTTATGCAATTTGAGCTTTTTCACTGTATTGGAGAGTGCCTGGAATGTCATTTGAACCGGCTCAAAACTAAAAACGCGCCCAGATTGTCCCACATATTTTGAAAGATATTTTGTATAAACGCCCGCATGAGCACCGATATCCACTGCCCAATCTCCAACATCGATTAAATCTTTAATGATTAGAAAATCGAAGATCGTTTCTTCAGAATAATTCCTAATAAGCCCGTAGTAGTATCTATTCCAGACAAATTGCGTGGCCTTATTTGGAAGAACTCTCGATAATTTATTCCAGATATATTTTTTTAACATCGGAATTCTTACTTAATATTTAGATTTCTCTAAAATTCTGTTCATCTCTCCGACAATGCTTTCCCAAGAGTAATATTTATTTATCCATCTTTTTCCGCTTACACCTAAGCTCGAAGCGAATTCTTTTTTTTCTTTTAGGAGGAGAATAGCCTCCGCAAATTCCTTAGCGGTCTCCACCACGATTAAATCTTTTCCTGGTCTTACCTTAATCCCCTCTATTCCTTTGTTTGTTGAAACAACTGGTTTACCTGCGGCTAGATATTCGAGGACTTTTAATTTTGTGCCCGATCCAGAGAAAACCGGCGCTGCACAGATGTCGGATGCCATGATCATCGCGGGAACATCTTCAAACGGTATTCTTCCAGGATTTATTATCCACGGTAAGGTATATTTAGCTTTTCCACCGAGCAATACCAAACGAACCGACGAATCCTTAGAAAGGATAATAGGCATAACCTTTTCAATTAAGTACTCAATCGCTTCATCGTTTGGAGGAAATCCCATGAGCCCCATGAATAAAACAATCGGATTGGAAAGATGATATTTATTTTTTATTTTAATAATATCTTTAGAGGTGATCTTTTCATAAAGTTCCGGGTCAATTCCATTTGGCAATATTTTCGGATAAACCTTATATAATTTATTAAATATTGCCGCATCAACGTCCGAGACTGCGAAAGAATAATTTGCCTTTTTAAGGAGATAGCCTTCCGACCATTTACTTATTATCGTCGTGAGCCAATGATTTTTGCCCCGCCTTAATAAGTACTCGACATTATGCGCATGATAGAGTATTGGACATTTCAATTTGAACAATCGTAAGAGCCAAAAAAGTACAACATAATAGAAGCTCCAGGCCGCACCCTCGAAAATTAAATTGGAGGGTTTCCTTTTCATTAATAAACGCACTATGCGAGGCAATTGAACGATTATCCATGCCGCCTTGAATACTTTATTTTCAGGAAGCCCTGAGATATCTACTAATTTGAATCCATGCGGTCTGGACGTTATTCTTTTTCCGCTAGCCAACTGGATCAATTCAACCGGGCTAATAATATTTCTTGCTAGATGATAGCTTACTACAGCTGCGCCGCATTCAGGCGGCCAAACCTTATAAAATGCGATCATGACTTTGGGACCATTTTCCTTGAACATTATGGATTTTCTCTTGAATATTTTCAGGAGTGTTTAAGTATTAATTGAAACGCTAACTCTATCTTTTCTGATAAATTTGAAAATAACATCTCTAATTTCTTTAATGAACCTATCTGTAGAATATAATAAGTGTCTTTTCTTCAATCTCTCTCTTAAAACTTCCTGAAGAACAGCTGATCTTAAGACAGATTGAATTTTAGTGACAGCGTCTTCAATACTCTTATATGTCAGTCTTGCATCTTCTATAATTTCTACTTGCCCGCCTCCGTCAGGTACCCAAACTAGGCAACCTGCTTTAACCATTTCGGCAACCGAAATACCAAAAGGCTCCGCTCTTCGTCCCGAAATGGCATATTTATGTTTGCTAAGCTCTTTGTATTTCTGCTCCCCTAGAATAACGCCCTCTAAAAATGCCCAATCTTTATTGATCTTACAGAGTTTTTCGATATTGCTGACATATTTTGATTTTTTCAATTCTCCGTAAATATGAAAATGCAGTTTCTCTCCTTTTTCATTTAATCGCCTAATGATCTCAATCATTTCATCAATATTTTTTTCAGGCGAGATTCTTCCAACATAAACAAAACCATTTTCCCTTTTCTTCCAGGGCACAAAGGGATATCGGCCCGGAACCGGAGGATAGATGACTATGGGATGAATATTATATTTATCAGCAAATACGTTTTTGGTCCACTGAGAATTAGCAATTGTCACATTCCTCTTCCAAGCATTTTCGTTTTCTCCCCTTACCTTTTCTGCAATATTAAGGTAGATTTTTCTAAGCGGCGACGATTTATATATTAGATTATGCAATATTCCAACACCAGCATCATATTTCGACCTTAATTCATCATCGAAGGAGAAATCGGCTATGAATTGAATACCCGGCTTCCCAAAATCCATGACGTTATAGGCAGAAATCATGACATCATAGTCTTTTGAGATTGATTTACATAATCTAAACAACCGATAGGAGCGAACGGCAGCAAAGTACCTATTCATGAAAGAAGGAATTGGAAGTGATATTATATTGACCTCCTCTTCAGCGATACTGGTACCGCAGTAATTGTTGAGTGAGGGCAAATTAACATCTCCCATCGTAATAATGCTGATCCTAAAATCTCTTTTAAGAGCTTGCGCGGTCCACATGGCCTTAATTTCTGATCCGCCATATCCCATCAGCCTAGGATGGATAATGGCAATTTTTGGATACGTCATGATACTCTGTTCTCCAATAAACAACTTCTACTAAATCCAACAAATAATTATCTTATACTCAATGATATCTATAGCCGAGGCTCAATAATCATTGTCTATTAAAACAAACGTTTAATAATTCATTTTTTCAAGATATAATATAATGGTTTGTCAAACACGTATAGTTTCTCATATTGGATTGCAAAATAAATGGAAAAAATTAAATGCGTAGCCTGTCAGGGTTCAAGAATAGTTTTTTGGCAACAAAAAAAGAATGTCCATGGAGTTTATCACATACATAAGTGTTTGGATTGCCTGTCGGCATTTTGTTGGCCCAGACCTAGTTCTGAACAAATCGAAGAATATTATAGAAATATAACTTATCATCCATTCACGCCCCCTGAAGCTATCAAGCTTGATAACAGTTATTACCCCACGGCTGTTCAGGAAGCGCGTCGTATTCTCTCCATTTGCCGGAGCCTATCAAAAGGGACTCGCTTTTTAGATGCAGGCGCCGGTTTTGGCACATTCTCTAAGGTCGCCGTTGATTTTGGGTTTGAAGTCGTAGCTTGTGAGCCAAATCCAAATTCTAGAAGGATTTTTCGTGATCTAACTGGTTTTGAAGCCGAGGCTTCAATGTTTGATACTAATTTTGTAATAAAAAATAATAATTCATTTGATGTTGTTTTGCTTAGCCACGTTCTAGAGCATTCTTTCGACCCCGCTTCGCTTGTAAACAATCTCTTCCAAGTTTTACGGCCAGGAGGAATCGCCGCAATTTCCGTTCCATTTTATGGGTCCTTTGTATCCAAAGTACAAGGGAAAAAAGATATGTTCATCAGCCCCCCTGAACATCTTAATTACTTTTCCAAGACCGGCTTAGAATCATTGCTTAAATCCAGTAGCCTATTTCCAGAAAAAATCTTAACTGTTTCAAAGATTCCCAAGACGAAATATTTTGAGATGATTAAGCTGCCTATATTGTTAAAGCTGTCATGGCGCACTTTTTATTATTTTTTAGCACTCTGGGACATTTTCGGTCTTGGAATGGTAGTTTTAGCCTTCTTTAGAAAACCATCGCTTTCAACATAATCTTTCACATATAGGAAAGGACCAATGCATATTCCGGTACCCTCTTGGATGAGACCATTTGCCCATTCCGCTTTTACAGTATGGATATTTAAAGCCCTTCATTTAAATAGGTATCTTAAAAATATTTATTATAAAATTTCTTTTCCCTCGAACAAATTAGTGACGTCCACGATCCAGGGCTATAAGGCCCAATTTCAAATTGACGATCCAGACGATTTTTTATCCATCGAACTTGCCCTTTTTGATAAAAGACAAAAAGAAAGTTCGATTTTAGAAAAAATGTTTTCTTTTCTTGATCCTGGTGATGTCGTATATGACATAGGCGCAAATGTTGGTATCCATTCAATATTTTTGGCAAAAAGAATTGGACCCAAAGGAAAATTATTCTCTTTCGAACCAGAGAAAGATTATTACAATAAATTGATTACAAACATCAAACTGAATGATCTTAGCAATGTAACCGTTTTTCCTTTTGCTCTCGGTGAGAATATTTCTAAAATGCCTTTATATCTGAAAGAATGCGAAACATCACTAGTCGCTCAAGAAAATTGTTCAAACGAATATGCATATTTTGTGGATGTTTATCCCGGCGATTATCTAGTCAGCAATTTTAATATCCCGATTCCAAAAGTAGTAAAAATTGATGTCGAAGGATTTGAATTTTACGTGGTCAAAGGGATAAAAAAAGTAATACAAGATCTCAAATGCCGAATGATCTGTATTGAAATTCATCCTGAGATGTTACCCAAAGAAATAAAAGAGGTAGATATTCATGAGCTCATTTCTGGCTGTGGGTTCAAGCTAAATGAAATAATTATGAGACGTAATACCTACCACGCTATTTATATTAAATAAGTTCTTGCAATGTCCTAGACTCTGTGAAAGAAGGAATACAATCTGACATCTCCTATAAATTGGGACGGCGGCTTGAGGACCTGTCCTGCCAAGATCAGAGTCAATCTGATCATAGTCACAGCCTTGAAAAGGGAAAAGCACAGTTTTCTATATAATAACAATAAAGGATTAATACCGGCAGGCTACCGCCGTTAGGGTTCTTAGATAAAAACCCAGCATGCATTTTTTCAGCCTTTTCCCCGGGTCGGGCTCAATCCGATGCCCTCCCGTCCCTGGAAAGGCACACCTATAGCGCTATCTCTCGCGCTCAGCAAGAGGATACAACCCGCTTCCCCAGATAGACAATCGTCGTAGAGGATGAATCCAGGGGTGAAATTCAGTTCCCCCCCTCATCGGGAGGGGTGACGCCATAAAACAACCCCTTTCTTGACTCTCCCCTGCCCCTCCTCTATACTTAGGCCCTGGCCGAACGTTCAGGCCTAACCGTCATGACACTCATCGAAAAAGTCCGAAAAGGGACGATCCCGCATCCGGTCCGGAAGGTCGCTCGGTCCGAAGGCTTTCCGGCCGAAGAGATCGCCGACCTACTTCTCCGCGGCTTCGCCGTCATCCCCTGGAACCCCCGACATGCCCCCCTCCTCGCCTGCGGGATCGGCCGCGGCCTCCGCACCAAAATCAACGTCAACCTCGGCACTTCCCGCGACTTCCCTGAAGTCCGGCAGGAGCTGGCCAAGGTCAGGGTCACCCTCAAATACGGCGGCGACACTCTTATGGATCTGAGCACGGGCGGCGACCTCGTCCGCATCCGGAGCCGCATACTGGCCGCGACGCCCATCCCGCTCGGAACCGTACCCATCTACCAAGCCGCGATCAAGGCCATCGGCCGGCGCGGCTCCATCGTCCGTATGACCGAGGAAGACCTGTTCGCCTCGATCGAGTCCCAGGCGCGCGAGGGCGTCGATTTCATGACCGTCCATTGCGGACTCACCCAGCGGGCCATCGCCCGCCTTAAAAGCCAGGGCCGGGTCGCCGACATCGTGTCTCGGGGCGGCGCATTCCATCTCGCCTGGATGCTCCATCATGACCGGGAGAATCCCCTCTTCGAGCGCTTCGACCGGCTCCTCGAGATCGCGCGCCGCTTCGACATCACGCTCAGCCTTGGCGACGGCCTAAGGCCCGGCTCTGTCGTCGACGCCTCTGATCGTCCTCAGTTCGAAGAGCTTTTAACCCTGGGCGAGCTCGTCAAGCGCTGCCGGCAGGCGGACGTCCAGGTCATGGTCGAGGGGCCCGGCCACGTCCCGCTCGACCAGGTCGAAATGAACATGAAGCTCGAAAAGCGCCTCTGCCACGGCGCGCCCTTCTACGTCCTCGGCCCGCTCGTAACCGACATCGCGGCCGGCTACGATCACATCGCAGGAGCCGTCGGAGGGGCCATTGCTGCGGCCGCAGGCGCCGACTTTCTCTGCTACGTCACGCCGGCCGAGCACCTGGGCCTTCCCACAGCGGAGGACGTCCGCGACGGGATCATCGCTTCTCGGATCGCCGCCCACGCGGGCGACATCGTCAAGGGGGTCAAGGGCGCGATCGACCGCGACCTCCAGGTCTCGCTGGCGCGCAAGAAGCTCGACTGGGCCCGCCAGCGCGATTTCGTCATCGATCCCTATAAATTCGACGCGGTCCGCGCTAAACGGAAAACGCGGTCCAAGGCCTGTTCCATGTGCGGCGACTTCTGCGCCATGCGCATCGTCGGCGAATTCCTGAATCCGAAGGGAAGGGCCGATGTTGACCGCTGCTGAGAGGCTCCTGTTCGGGACCGCCGGAATCCCCCACGCGACGCCGACCGATTCCTCCCTGGCCGCCCTTGACCAGGTCGTCCGGCTCGAGCTCGACGGCATGGAGATCGAGTTCGTCAAAGGGGCGAAAATGGGGACGGATACGGCCCAGGCCATCCGGGACAAGGCGGCGCGGCTGGAGATCGTCCTGTCCGTCCACGCTCCCTACTTTATCAACCTCAACTCGCCCGATCAGGGGAAGCGCCTCATGAGCCGGGAGCGCCTCCTCAACACGGCGCGGCTGGGCCGGGCCTGCGGCGCCCGGAGCCTTGTCTTCCACGCCGGGTACTACGGGCAGGACCCGGCTGAAAAGGCTTTTGCCGCGATTAAGGCTGAGCTTAAGGAGATTCTCTCCATCCTCAGGGCCGAGAAGAACCCGGTCAGGCTCCGGATCGAGACCATGGGCAAGCGCTCCCAGTTCGGGTCGTTCGACGAGGTCCTTTTGCTGTGCCGGGAGCTCGAGGGGCTCCAGCCCTGCCTCGATTTCTCCCATATCTATGCGCGGGAAGGCAAGGTCAACTCCTACGACGGGTTCCGCCGGATCCTGTCCAAGGTCCGCAAGAAGCTGGGCGAGAAGGCGCTTCACGACGTCCACATACACATTTCCGGCGCGGACTTCAACGAGAAGGGCGAGATCCGCCACATCAACCTGGCAGACTCGGATTTCCGGGCCGAGGAATGGATCCGGGCCCTGAGGGAGTTCGGGACGCGGGGGCTGGTCATCTGCGAGAGCCCCAACCTCGAGGAGGACGCCCTCTGGCTCAAGGACCTATACCGGTCGCAGGAATTCAAGCACGCCTGAGACTTTTAAAAAAATCATGGCACAAAACGAGAACAAGGATCAGAAGCTAGAGTCTCTCCGCGGCCTGGCCATTTTGTTGATCGCGGCATCCCATATTAATGTTTGGGCCGGGAGTTCGCCTCCCGGCTTATTCTCTGGGTTTATGCACATTCTCGGCTTTATCCGGATGCCTTTGTTCGCGGGCATTTCCGGCTATGTTTATGCGCTCCGGCCGCTCGCTCCGGGAGGCAGCCTGAAGTTTCTGCAAGGGAAAGCCAGGAGGCTGCTCATTCCCATGTTCTGTATAAGCCCTATCTACCTTCTCTTCAATCATGCGCCCCCCTATGTAGAACCGCCCGCAAAAATCCTTGAAATATGGAAAATCTTCATTTTCCCCGTCGGTCAATTCTGGTTTCTCCAAGCCCTCTTTTTAATTTTTGCCATCCTAACCATTTTCGAGTCAAAAAAATTATTGGACAAATCATTATCGTGGCTAATGGCTATGGGCTTGGCGATCCTGCCGGTCCTCCTCTTGGCGGGACCCAAAACGTTCTCAATAATTAACTTCCCTTTTTCGCTCGATGGATTCCTTTTTTTACTCCCCTATTTCCTCTTCGGGATGGGCCTCGGCCGCTTCAAGGCTCTCTTAAATTTTCGTCGGAGCGCGTGTTTGGCGGCGGTTTTAGCTTTGTTCGGCCTGATACTACAGATTCTGATTCTTCTGGGGCGATTAAAGATACCGGATTATAAGGGCAGTCTGTTCTATGTTTGCATCAGCTTGCCCTTGCTGTTTTTCTTGTTCAAATTCAAAGCCAAAATCGGATGGCTGGCCCCCCTTGGCGAGTATTCCTACTCGATCTTTCTATATCATATCTACGCCATCGTGGCCGTTCAGATACTCCTCGCGAACTTAGTACCAATCCATGATCCGGCCGCTCGCTTTGGGATTATTCTTTTGGGTGCCCTCTCCCTATCGATCCTGGCCCATATTGTTTTCCAGCGTTACGTCCTGACTAGAAGGTTGCTACTCGGCCTCCGCTGAACGATCTATTCCGACGCCTCTTTGTTGACATCGATAGGACTCTCTAAATAGAATCTGTTAGGGCATTTTCGAAGAGGCAAACCATTAAATGGGTAACCAGATTCGCTATTACCGCGGCCGGAGCATGGAACCGATCTTCCGGCCCGGTGACATCCTCCACATCGACTTGGCCGTACGCGTCGACGACCTCAGTCCGGGCGATATCATCATCTATCAAACGGAGGGCGCGGACCCGGCTACCCGCGAGACAGCCCACCGGATCATCCTCTCGACTCCCCGAGGATTCATCACCCGGGGAGACTTCAACCCCCTGCCCGACGAGAGACCGGTCCGGCCGGATGAGGTCATCGGACGCGTCGTTCGAATCGAGCGCGGAGGCCGCATCCATAAAATCCACGGCGGACGACAGGGGCTCCGGCAGACTCTCAGACATCGGGCGCTTCGCGCGGCCGGGCGCCTAATAGCCGCTCCCTTGAGGCCGCTTTACCGGGGGCTGAGGCAAAGCGGGCTCGTCGCCGGCCTCTGGAAACCGGATATCAGCCGGGTCCGGTATGGCTCTCCGGACGGGGGCTATGTAGAATATACTTACCGCGGCCGCGTCGTGGGAACTTGGTGGCCCACCCGGAACGAATATCGCATCCGGAAGCCTTTCGACCTCGTCCTGTGGAGGGAGATCAACCGGAAGCGGGAAGCGGCGGCCGGCTGGATCGGCGGACCCAAACTATGAGATCGTTCATTCGATACCTGAAACAGGGCCTCGAACGCCCGATGCCCGAGGACCGGATCGGCCTCGCGCCCGGCAAGGATTGGCGAGACCGGCTCCGCCGCTTCGCGCCTTACCTGCAGCGCCGCTGGGCGCGGGCCGCCTTGGGGGCCGCGATCGTCGCGGCGGCCTCGATCGTCGCCCTTCCCGTTCCGCTCATCATGCGCTATCTCGTCGACCGCGTCATTTTGGGCAAGCAGATCGGGCTTTTAGCGGCGGCCGTCGCGCTCCTGGTTGCGGCCAAGGCGGCCGAGATCCTGCTCGGGGCCTGGCAGAATTATTTCTTCGCCCGGTTCGAGCAGGAGGTCCTTCTCGAGATCCAAGAAGACCTCATCGACCGGACTCTGCGTCTCCCCAAATCCTTCTTCGACGAGAAGGAGACGGGCTACATCATGTCCCGGGTTTTGGGGGACGTTCAGGGTTTGCGCTGGTTTTTTTCCGCGACGGTCCCCCACATCGCCGCGTCGGCCATCCGCCTCGTCGGCGGCGTCGCGCTCCTCCTCTATCTCAAATGGCTGCTGGCCGCGTCCGTCCTGGCGACCCTGCCGCTTCTCGTCTGGGCCGTCCGTTTCTTCAGCCAAAAGATGAGGCACCTCGGCCATCACGGGATGGAGCGGCAGGCCGAGGTGACGCGGGTCATGGAGGAGTCCCTGGCGACCTCGACCCTGGTCAAGGCCTTCGCCGCCGAAAAGAGGGAGGTCGGGAAGGTCATGTCCCGCCTCCGGTCGCTCGTCCAGATCAACATTGAGCAGAGCACGGTCTCGTCGGCGGCCGGGACGGCCGTGGGCCTCGTCCCCTACCTGGCCCAATTCATCGTCCTGGTCGTGGGGGCCATCCTGATCATCCGCGGCCGATGGACGATCGGGTCTCTGCTGGCCTTCCAGACCTCGCTCGGCTATGTCTTTTCGCCCGCCCAATTCCTGGCCGGCGCCAATTTCCAGTTCCAGCTCGCCTTCGCCGCGTTGGAGAGGGTTTCGAACCTGTTCGAGATCGTTCCCGAGGAGAACTTGGGACAGGGGCTGCAGGTGGAACGGCTGAAGGGGCGGGTCGAGTTCAGGGGCGTTTCGTTCTCCTACGGCGGCGGCGAGAAAGTTCTGGACGGAGTTTCGTTCAAAGTCGAGCCCGGGGAGCAAATCGCCCTGGTGGGGGCTTCCGGCGTCGGAAAAACGACCCTTCTCAGCCTCATCCTCCGCTTCTACAAGCCGACGTCGGGCGAAGTTTATATCGACGGGCGGCCGGCCGGAGAATACGAGCTCGACTCGCTCCGCAAGCGGATCGGCTATGTCTCCCAGTCGACCCAGCTACAGAGCGGGACCATCATGGAGAACATCCTGTACGGGGATGAATCGGCCGGTCCGGAGGGGGCGCGCGAAGCCGCCAAGCTGGCCGGAATCCACTTTTTCATCGCCGGGCTTCCCAACGGCTACGAGACGCACGTCGGCGAAGACGGCGTCAATTTTTCGGAGGGCCAGCGGCAGAGGCTTTCGATCGCCAGGGCCCTTGTCAAGAAACCGGACATCCTCGTCCTCGATGAACCGACCTCAGCTCTGGACGGCGCCACGGAGCGGTCTTTGTTCGTGATGCTGCCCGAGGCCGCCAGGAAAAAGACCCTGTTCCTCGTCTCGCACCGTCTATCGACTATTAAGCGGGCGCAGCGCGTCCTGTTTTTCGAGGGCGGCAGGCTCGCGGGGGCCGGAAGTCATGAGGAGCTCGTCCGGACGATTCCCTCCTACGCCGCTGTCATCGCCGAATAACTTGACACTCCCCGCTCCAAACCATAAACTTTAAAACTCATGGTCGAGGTAATTCGGGGGACACACGACTTAATTATCACAGCCGCCGAGGGAATTAAGTCGTGTGTCCCCCGAATTATTTAGAAAGGAGTTTGAAATGATCGAGATCCGTTTCCACGGCCGGGGCGGCCAGGGCACGGTCGTCGCCTCCAAAGTCCTCGCCGACGCTCTGGCTAAAGAGGGAAACTACGTCCAGGCCTACCCGGAATTTGGGGTGGAGCGCCGGGGGGCGCCGGTCTTCGCCTTCCTCCGGATCGACGACAAGCCCATTTACGACAAAAGCCGCATTTATACCCCCGACCATGTGGTCGTGGTCGACCCGACCCTGCTCGAGGCGATCGACGTCACAGAAGGGCTCAAGCCGGGAGGCATGATCATCGTCAACAGCGACCGGAACCCCGGCGAACTCAAGCTCCCCAAGGCCTTCAAGGTCGTGACCATCAACGCGACCGGGATCGCCGTCAAGCACAAGCTGGGGACGCTGGCCGCGCCCATCGTCAATACGGCCATCGTCGGCGCCGTCGTCAAGTTACTCGGGCTGACCAAGCTCGAATCCCTGATCGCAGCCATCAAGGAGGGCGTCCCGACCGCCGCCGACGCCAACATGGCGGCCGCCCGGGAGGCTTACAAGAAGGCCTCCGCCTGAGGCCGCCGCCGGAGGAGCGAAAGGACCGCCATGAAGAAATTCAAGCCGACCAAGAAGATCGTTTTCGCTTCCGAGAAAGAGGTCCCGCTGACCCCGATGTCCCTCGGCTCCATGCTTTATAACCTGACCGGGGCCTGGCGGAACATCAGGCCCGTCATCGACAAGGCCGCCTGCATCCAGTGCGGCATCTGCTGGAAGTACTGCCCGGACACTTCCATCTACATCGAGGACGACTTCCCGGTCATCGACTACGACTACTGCAAGGGCTGCGGCATCTGCGCCGAGGAATGCCCGTCCAAGTGCATCGCCATGGTCGAGGAGGAGAAATGAAAAAAGTCATCATGGGCAACCACGCCCTCTCCTACGGGGCGATGCTGGCCCGCTCCCAGGTCATCGCCGCCTACCCGATCACGCCCCAGACCCAGGTCGTCGAGCTCCTGAGCGAGATGTGCGCCTCCAAGACCCTCGACGCCAAGTTCATCAAGGTCGAGTCCGAGCACTCGGCCATGGCCGCCTGCCTGGGAGCGTCGCTGGCCGGCGCCCGGACCTTCACGGCGACCTCGGCCCAAGGCCTGGCCCTGATGCACGAGCTCCTCCACTGGGCCTCGGGCGGCCGCCAGCCGGTCGTGATGGGCAACATCAACCGGGCCATGGCGCCGGGCTGGAGCATCTGGACCGACCAGAACGACAGCCTCTCTCAGCGCGACACGGGCTGGCTCCAGTTCTACTGCGCGTCGAACCAGGAAGTCGTGGACACGGTCATCCAGGCCTTCAAGGTCTCGGAGCGGTTCATGATCCCCTCCATGGTCGTCCTGGACGCCTTCGCCCTTAGCCATACCTACGAAGTCGTCGACATCCCGGACCAGGACAAGGTCGACGCCTACCTGCCCAAGTTCAACCCGCCCTTCCGGCTCACGCCGAAGGAGCCGCACGCTTTCAACGCCCTGACCTCGCCCGACCACTACTTCGAGCTCCGCTACAAGCTCCAGAAGGACATGGAGAAAATCCCGGCCGCCATCGAGGAGACCGGTCGTGAGTACGAGAAGATCTTCGGCCGCTACCTGGGCCAGGTCGAGGACTACCGCTGCGACGACGCCGACTTCGTGTTTGTGACCTCGGGCACGGCCGGCTATACGGCCCGGGTCGCGGTCGACGAGCTCCGCAAAGGGGGCGTCAAGGCCGGGAATCTAAGGATCAAGGTTTTCCGGCCCTTCCCGTTCCAGAAGGTCCGTGAGGCGCTCGTCAAAGTCCCCAAGGCGGCCGTCGTCGACCGGAACTGCTCCTACGGCCACCACGGAATCTTCTACCAGGAGATCAAGTCCGCCCTGTACGGCGAGGCCAAGGCGCCAGCCCTGTTCGGCTACATCACCGGGCTGGGAGGCCGTGATATCACGATCGACATGTTCCGCGAGATCGCCCAGGACACCATGTCTCAGGCGCGGCAGGCCGAGCCGATCGGCTGGATAGGAGTCAAGAGATGAGTCCAGACGCCAAGAAAAAAACCATGAAGCTGACGATCCCCGAAGAAGAGCTGATGAGCCCGGGCCATCTCGCCTGCCAGGGCTGCGGAGCGACCATGGCCATGCGCTACGTGTTGAAGGGTCTCGGCCAGAAAACGATCGTCTGCATCCCGGCCTGCTGCTGGGCCGTCATCGACGGACCCTTCCCCCACTCCTCGCTGGGTATCCCAATCTTCCACTGCGCCTTCGAGACGGCGGCCTCGTCGGCATCGGGCGTCAAGGCCGGGCTGGAGATGGTCGGCGATACCGAGACGACAGTCCTGGCCTGGGCGGGCGACGGCGGGACCTTCGACATCGGGCTCCAGGCGCTGAGCGGGGCGGCCGAGCGGAACGACGACATTATTTATGTCTGCTACGACAACGAAGCCTACATGAACACGGGCATCCAGCGCAGCTCGGCAACCCCTTACGGGGCTTGGACGACCACGACCCCCGTCAAGCACTTCAAGAACCGCCCCAAGAAGGACATCGTGGGCATCATGGCCGCCCACCGCATCCCCTACATCGCGACGGCCAGCGTCGCCTACCCCGAGGACCTGGTCAAGAAGGCCAAAAAAGCCAAGGAGATTAGGGGCACCAAGTTCCTCCACGTCTGGGCGCCCTGCCCGACCGGCTGGAAGAGCCGGCCCGAGGACACGGTCAAGCTGGCCCGGATGGTCGTCCAGAACGGGATATTTCCGCTGTATGAGATCGAGAACGGCGAGACTTACAAGATGAGCATCAAGGTCGCCGAAAAGAAGCCGATCACGGACTACCTCCGGCTCCAGGGACGGTTCCGCCATCTCAAGGATGACGATATCAAGGTTATGCAGGACGAGGTCGACCGCAATTGGGCCGCTCTCCAGAAAAAGTGCCAGTAGAATAATTCCGGGGACACACGACTTAATTATTTGGTCATAATTATTTGGTGACAGACATCTATTTACCGAATTTCTCAGCACCTGGGAGTAGAGATTAGGTCCGAAAAGAACTTCAAAGCTACTTTCAATACCGGGAACACTCGAAATATTTTTAGAAATAAGTCATTAGCCGCTGAATTATTAAAAAAACAATTGGGTAAATAGATGTCTGTCACCATTTAAAAAGAAATAAAGAGAAGGAGTCAGGGAGGATGATGAGGCCGTCGGCGATGCGGACGGTCGCGGGCTCGCCCGGCGTCTTGGTGCCGCCGACGAGCTTGGGCGCCGCCGGGTTGCCGATATCGAACGCCCGGAGGCCGAAGCTTTCGTCCGAAACGTAGGCGGTCGTCCCCGCGACGGCGATGCCGTTGGCGAATCCCTCGAAGGAAGCGCTCCCGATCGACTTGATGGCCTTCGGATCGGAAACGTCCAGCGCGAGGAGTCCCTCGGGGCCGTCGGCGACAAACGCGACTCCGTCCTTGACCGCCGCGGCATAGGGCTCGCCGGGCGTACGGAACGATCCCAAGAGCGCCGGCTTCATCGGATCGGCGATATCAAGCACGTGGAATCCCGTGTCGCTGCTGCAGAGATAGGCTCTGTCTCCGACGACCGTCAGGCCGTAGGCGAACCCGGGCATCTCGAGCGATCCGACGACCTTGGGCGACCGGGGGTCCGAGACGTCCACGATGTGAAATCCCGAATGATCGGACGTCACAAAAGCGTAGCGGTCCCGGACCACCACGGCCCGGGGAACGCCCGGAAGCGGAAGGGACTTCACGATCTTGATGGCCTTGGGATCGGACACGTCCAGGATGTTGAGGACGCGCCTCTCCGTCTCATAGGCGAATGAACCTTGAACCGTCAGCCCCTGGATCCCGCGCGAGATAGCCGAGGCACCGACGAAACGGGGCGCCGCGGGATCTGCGATGTCGTAAACCTGAAGGCCGGAAAGCTCCCCGATCGCGTAGAGGGTGTGGTCCTCGACGGCGGCGGCGATGATGGAACTGGGGGTCGCAAAGCGCCCGACTACAAGCGGCTTGCGCGGATCGGAGATATCCACTAGATTGATCCCGGAGAAATAGTCGACGACGAAGGCCGTCGTCCCCAAGACGGTCACCCCCCAGGCTTCGTTGTACATCGTATACTTGACGATGGCCAGCGAGACGGGCGCCTCCGGTTTGCCGATGTCCAGGACCTGAAAGCCGCCGTCGTAGAGGGTTCCAACGCAGGCGATCCCGCCCTCCGCCAGGGCGATGCTGTTGGCGTAGCTCGACGTCATCAGCGAACCGGCCTGTTTGGGAACTTCGGGACGGGAGATATCGACGACGGTCAAGCCCGCCGCCCCGTCGGCCACGAACGCATGCCGGCCCGAGACGGCCGTCTGCCGGGCCGTCCCCGGCGTATCGAAAGAGCCGATTATCTTCGGCGCGGCCGGATCCCGGACATCAATGATCCGGAGCCCGGCGTCGCCGTCTGATAGAAACAGCGTGGTTCCCGACAGGGTCACCCCTTCCGATGCGCCCTGAGTGTCGAGCGAAGCCACGGCCTTGGGCGAGCCGGGATTTCCGATGTCGAAGACCTGGAGCCCTGCCGCTCCGGCCGCGACGAAGGCGTGCCGTTCGCCGACCGCGACCGCCTTGGCCGGAGCGGACGTGGCCGCTCCGCCCTTGACAACCGGCCCGGCGGGATTGGAGACGTCTACGATCTTCAATCCCTCGCGCCCGGCGGCGATATAGACGAGGCCGCCCTTTTTCTCGATGTCGTAGCCGCCCCCCAAATAGAGCTGTGAAACCGCCACGGGAGAGCGTCGGTCGAAAAGGTCCAGGACGACCAGGCCGTTGAGGAAGGATCCATAAGCGTATCGGCCGTCGACAACGACATCGTAGGCCTTGGACCACAGGATGGAGCCGAGGAGCCGCGGATTCCCGTCCTTGGCTCCGGTCCGTAGCGGCAGGCAAATCCCGGCCGCGATCAGGAAAAGAATCACGATCGTCCTTGCTGAGTTCATGGTCCGTCCTCCAGGCCTCCGGAGGCCGTTCAAACCAGGATGTTCTCGTCCCAGCCGAGCTTGATGAGCTCGATGGCGTCGATATCGCTTGTTCCGATGCCGTGGCGGGTGTCGGCGAGCTGGATGTGCTTGGGCACCGGCGGCAGCTCCTGGGCCTTGCCCAGGACCTCGCGGCGCTTGGCCATGATCAGGCGGAGCCCGATCGTGTCGACGGCGACGGGATCCTGCCCGACGATCAGGCCCTTGTAAGCCCAGACGTAGCGCCGGCTGAAGTGATGGGGCCCGCGGCCGTGGAACTGCGGCGTCAGGACGCACAGGATGTTGAGCCGCGTCTTGCCCTGGACGATCGGGAGCTTGAATAACGACCCCAAGTCGGCGCAGCTGTCGGGTGGAGAGCCTCCTGGGATTCCGCGAACATGATGTAGTTCTTGATGGTTCCCGACATACCGGCCAGGTAATGGGTCCGGAGCGGCCTGACGTTGATCAGGGAGGTCGCGTTTACGAACAGCGGGTTGGTTCGTACCGTATGATCATCGAGCCCGATCTTGTCCTCGGCGATGCCAGCGTCCATCAGGCGCCTTTTGACGGCCGCCTCGAGCTCCTTGGGGGTCGGGAGGTAAGACCAGACGTTGGTCTTGATGCCCACCGTCTCGCCGGATTTGACGAGCCTGCCGAAGGCTTTAACGGGATCGCTTTCATCGAGGAGCCTCATGACGGCCTGGTCGAGCATGCCCTGGAGGATATCCGGGTTGATGGCTGAGTTTTCGTCCAGGACGTCGGCATGCCGGATTAAGACGACCCTCGTTTTTTTGGCGGCGGCCGGCTCTTGAGCCCGCGCCAGATGGGCTCCGAGGACGACGGCCGTCGTCCCCTTGAGGAAATCGCGTCGGGTAATGATGGGGGTCATGGCGTTTTCACCTCGAGGGAGATTTGGCGGAGGAGACGGATGACGCCAGCGCCCGGGCCCAATCCGGGTCCGGGGCTTCGAAGACGACGATGAGGACAGACTCCTTCCGGAGGGCGAGCACCCATTTCTTGTTCTCCGTCCGGGCGAGGCCGTCGGGGCCGGCCTCGGGGAGATAGGCGGCTAGGAATGACCGGCGCGCGGCTTCGGCCTTGGCGGAGTCGGGATAGCGGACGACGAGGATGCGGCCCGCCTCTCCAGCGGCCGCCTCGTACTCGGCGAAGACGCAGTCCGTGGAGCGGTCGAGGTTGAGGATGTTATCGCTGGCCACGAAATAGCGGTTATTGAGGTTGACGTTCGAGTGGAAAAAGCTCGTCCGGTCCGCGAGAAGCGATGCGGCCGGCAGAGTATCGACCAAATCGGGCTTGGGGCCGGGCGGGCCGAGCCGGCCGACCGCGGCCCTGCCGACATCCAGGACGGCTTTACGTGACTCTTCATCCTCGCCGGAGGCGGTCACGGTCACAAAGAAGCGGCCCTGCCAATAACGGAGAAGGCCGAAGCCGTATTCAGACTCCTGTCCGATCCCGGCGTCCGGGTCCTCCCGGTCGCACGAGAAAATCCCGAAGGCTTCGGCCGGGGAGCCCATATCGTAGATGTCCAGGGTCAGGTCGCGGCCGTCAAGCCCGGCGTAGCGGCGGGTCCAGACTTCGCGGAAATCGAAAGCGAGAAAGACCTCGGCGCCGCCGTCCATGTAGTCGAAGATGGTCTTCCGGTCGTAGACCCGGTCCGCCTCGCGGGCCTCCCAGGCCCCTAACGTCTTGGGTATGGATTGTCCAAAATCGGTCACGGCTCCTCCGGCGGGGAAAAGCGAGAGAACGGATAATGAAACGACGAAACAGCGGGCGAGACCGGCGGCTGTCATGCTTTCACTCCCCGTCCATGTCCTGCGCAATAATTCTGGGGACACACGACTTAATTCCGCGCGCCTGTGAATTAAGTCGTGTGTCCCCAGAATTATTTTCTCTCGCGGCAGATGGTAAATCAGGACGAAGAGATCTGTCAAGCCGCGCGGCCGCCTGATAATTGGAAAAAGTGACAAAGTGTAGGTTTGACCCCGAACCTTTTGCGGCCGGCTTACGTCTATACACAAGAGCCCTAATAGAGGTGTAGCATGAAAAAATGGCTGTGGAGAATCCTGGCCGTCGCTTTCGTCGGCGTCTTTATCTATCTCCTCTTGTCAGGCCGTAAGGCTAAGGCGACCCTGAACGAGGTTAAAGTCGTCCGGGGCACGATCAGCGAAAAAGCCCTGGCCGTGGGCACGATCGAGCCGGATAAGGAGATCAAGGTCAAATCGACTATCCCCGGTATTGTGGCCGCGGTCATGTTCAAGGTCGGCGACCCGGTCAAGCCCGGCAGCCCCCTCTTCAAGATCTCGCCCAACCCGACGCCGGTCGAATACGTCGATGCCCGGCGAAATATCGAGGTCGCCCAGGTCACGCTCGACAAGCTCCAGACCGACCGGGAACGGACACTTCAGCTCTTCCGGGGCGCCCTGGTCTCCCAGGCCGAGATGGACGCCATCGACTCGGCCTTCAACGAAGCGAACCTGAGGCACAAGATCGCCATGGAGCGCTTCGAACTCATGGAGAAGGGTCGCATCCGGATGTCCAACCGCGAAATCGACTCGATCGTCAAATCGCCCATCAAGGGTATGGTCCTCTCCCAGAGCGTCTTCGAGGGCGATCCGATCGTCCCGCTGACCAATTATCAGCCCGGGACCGAGATGTGCTCGCTGGCCGACATGGGTTATCTCCTTTTCAAGGGGACGGTCGACGAGATCGACGTGGGTAAGATCATAATCGGCACCGAAGCGGACATCCAGATCGGGGCCCTGCCCGACAGCAAGATCACGGGCCGCGTCGAGCGGATCTTCCCCAAGGCCAAGAAAGACGGCAACGCGACCCTGTTCGACATCGAGATCCTGGTCGTCGACGCGGGCGGACAGCAACTCCGGGCCGGCTATTCGGCCACGGCCACGATAACCGTCCGGGAGCGAAAGGACATCCTAACCCTGCCCGAGCGCCTCGTCTTGTTCGAGAACGGAAAGAAGTACGTCGAGATCCGGAAGGGCGAGGCCGTCGAAAAGAAGGAAGTCCAGACCGGCCTTTCGGACGGGCTTAGCGTCGAGATCCAAAGCGGGCTGGCCGAAGGCGAAGCGGTCGTGGAACGGCCGCCCCGGGAGATTAAGTGATCGCAACATTTTTCCGAAACCTGGCCCGCGACCTGGTTCGCCAACCGCTGAGGACCGTCTTGACGCTCTCCGGCGTCGTCTGGGGAACCTTTTCAGTCGTCCTCATGGTCGCCTTCGGCGAGTCGGTGGGCCAGGCCCAACGCAAGCGCTTCCACGGCATGGGTGTCGGGATCGTTCTCCTTTTCCCCTCGAGAACCACCCTGCCCTACCAGGGGCTCCAGAAGGGAAAACCCGTCCGGGTGACACCGGAACAGGCGGAGGACCTTGTCCGGAAAGTGCCGGGCATCGAGCTCCTCAGCCCCGAGTTCGTCCAGGGCCAGCGCATCCGCTACGGGCGGCAGGAATTCCTGAGCACCGTCCGCGGCGTCAACCCCTCGTTCGAAAGGATGCGCAACACGATCGCAGGACGGGGACGCTTCATCAACACGCCGGATATGGAGGAGCGAAGGCGGGTTTGTTTCATCGGAGACGTCCTGGCCAAGGACCTATTTTTCGACGACGATCCGCTGGGGCACCAGATCCTGATCGAAGGCGTCCCGTTCACCGTCGTCGGCGTCATGGCTAAGAAGAATCAAAACTCGAACTATAATGGAGGGCGCGACGAGCGCTGCGCCTTCATACCCTGGACGACATTCTCCGCCCTCTACGGCCAGAAATACGTCTCGAACATCATCTACCGCCCGCTGGACCTGGGGCGGAGCACGGCCGTGACCCAGGACATCAAGCAGCATTTCTCCAAGCTCATCGGCTTCGACCCCAAGGACACCGATGCCATCGCCGTCTGGGACACCCTGGAGAACGAGAAGATGTTCACGGTCTTCTTCCTGGCCTTCAACATCTTCCTGGGCGTTTTGGGGTCTTTCACGCTGCTTGTCGGAGGAGTGGGCGTCGCCTCGATCATGATGGTCGTCGTCGAGGAGCGGACGCGCGAGATCGGCATCAAGCTGGCCGTGGGGGCCCGCCGCCGGACCATCCTGGCCCAGTTCTTCAGCGAGTCCCTGGCCATCATGCTCCTGGGCGGCTTCATCGGATTCGCCCTGTCGACCTTCGTCATCCGGCTTGTCCAATCCCTGCCGGCCAAAGATTTTATCGAATTCGTGGGCACCCCCAGCCTCAGCCCCGTGGTCGTCATCTCGACCATTCTCATCCTGCTCGGAATCGGGACCATCTCCGGCCTCATCCCGGCCCGGCGGGCCGCCTCGACCAATCCGATCGCCGCCCTGAGAAAATGATATGAATCTGACGCTCCTCCGTTTTTTCTTGAGCGAATACCGCAAGCGCCGTAAGAAGGCCGCCCTAATCACCTTCGCCCTATTCTGGGGAACGATGTCCATCATCATCTTCCTCGGCTTCGGACGGGGCATGACCGAACAGTTCAGGATCAGCTTCAGCGGGCTGGGCCAGGACCTGATCATGATCAGCGGCGGACAGACCTCCCGGACCTACCAGGGGCTGCCCAAGGGGCGACGCGTCTATGTCTATACGGCCGACATCGACTATCTCAAAGCGCGTATCCCCGAGATCGACATCATCGCGCCCGAATCATACAACAACTGGGCGGTCTCGGCGAAGCGCAAGGAGATCAACCGCACCGTCCATGGGACGACGGCCGAATTCGCCCAGATGCGGACCCAGATCCCCCGGCCGGGGGGGCGCTTCATCAACCCGGACGACGTCCGCGACGCCCGAAAGGTTGCCTTCATCGGCTGGAGCGTCGCCAAGGACCTCTTCGGGGCCGAGGATCCGATCGGACAGTCGATCGTCGTCAACCGGGTCCCCTTCACCGTCATCGGGGTCCTGCAAAAGAAGCTCCAAGATTCGATGTACAACGGGCCCGACGCCGATCAGGTTTATCTCCCCTTCTCCTCTTTCGGCCAGATCGACAGTCAGCCCTACCTGGATCGCATCCATATCCGGCCCAAGGAGCCGCGCTACTCCCTGCTCATCGAGGAGAGGGTTCGGACCCTCCTCGGACGCAAGTACCGCTTCGCGAGCGACGACCGCTACGCGCTGGGCATCTGGAACACGATCGAGAATTCCAAGGACTCCCTGGCCATCTTCAAGGGGATCGAAATCTTCCTGGGGATCATGGGGGCCCTGACTCTGCTTATCGGCGCCGTGGGCGTCACCAACCTCATGTACGCCGTCGTCAAGGAGCGGACCCAGGAGATCGGGATCAAGATGGCCCTGGGCGCCAAGCGCCGGGTCATTATCCTCCAGATCGTCCTGGAGACGCTGTTTATTTTCGCCAAGGGGACCTTCTGGGGCTTCGTGACGGCCTTCAACATCATCCATCTCGTCAGGCGCATCCCGGTCAACTACGACAGCTTCGACCTGGGCGGCTATCTGCTGCGTCCCGTATTCTCTGTGCAGATTCTGGTCATCTTCCTGGTCGTCGTCGGCGTCCCCGTCTTCCTGTCGGGCATCTTCCCGGCCCTCCGGGCCTCACGGCTCAACCCGATCGAGTCCCTCCGCTATGAATAAAAGAGGTGCGGCCATGATCGAATTCCGACGTATCAAGAAAGTCTATCGGACCGGAAGCCAGTCCCTCGAGGCGCTGCACGACCTGACGCTCGAGATCGGCCGAGGAGAATTCGTATCGATCATGGGGCCGTCGGGCTCCGGAAAATCAACATTGATGAACATCATCGGCTGCCTGGACACGCCGACCGAGGGGGAGTATGTCCTGGAGGGACGGAACGTCGCCGGCCTCAGCCTCGACCAGCTGGCTTCGATCCGGAACAAGACGATCGGCTTCGTCTTCCAGAACTTCAATCTCCTACCCTATGCGACGGCCTGGGAGAACGTCGAGCTGCCGCTCCTATTCAACGGGAAGAAAGGAAAACAACGGCGGGAGCGGGTCGCCGAGCTTCTAAACGCGGTCGGGCTCCTGGACTGGAGGGAGCACCGGCCGTCCGAGCTCTCGGGAGGGCAGCAGCAGAGGATCGCCCTGGCCCGGGCCCTGGCCAACGACCCGCCTTTGATTCTGGCCGACGAGCCGACCGGCAACCTCGACTCGAAAAGCGGCGAGGAGATCATGGCGCTTCTGAGCCGGCTCTGGAAAGAGGGCCGGACCATCGTCATGGTCAGCCACGACGACCGGATCGCCGCCCATTCCCAGCGGACCATTCATCTCTTCGACGGCATGCTCGCCCCTAATTAATAAATCGGGGTCAAACCTACACTTTGTCACTTATTCCGATAATATGGCATTCAATTAATGACAGACATCTATTTCCCTAATTTCCTGGCGCCGGGAAGCCGAGATTAAATCCGAAGCTATCAACGCTGATTAGCTCAGCTAATAAAGAAATTGTTGTCTGGAATTTAAACCAAAGAAAAATTGGGTAAATAGATGTCTGTCACCTTTTTTTCGGTCAAACCTACACAATGATAAAGTGCAGGTTTGACCCTGAGTTTGATTTATTCTATAATCACTATGATTTTACTAAGAATTTAACCGCGTGGAGACTGCTTTGAAAACGACGATCGGTATGGTAACCGTTTTGCTGTTCTTAGCCGCGGCTTGCGCCGGGGCCGGAAGCTCCCAGACCAACGTGGCCGCCCCGGACTTCTCGCTCAAGGATCTTCAGGGACGGACGGTCACCTTGGCCGATTACGAAGGCAAGGTCCTCGTCCTCAATTTCTGGGCGACCTGGTGCCCGCCCTGCCGTGCCGAAATCCCCGATTTCGTCGATGTCTATGACGAGCTGAGCGGCCGAGGGCTCGAGATCATCGGCGTCACCATGGAGGACATTCCCGAGACCGACCTCGGGGATTTCGCCCGGGAGATGAAAATGAACTACACCGTGGCCTTCGGGACCCAGGAGATCGCCCAAGCCTATCGGCCCGGCCAGTACATCCCGGCCACGATCATCATCGACAAGAAGGGCATCATCCGCCACCGGCATGTCGGCCTGATGGAGAAGGACGTCCTGGTCAAGGTCGTAACGCCCCTCCTCGAAGAGTAGCTTCGGGAATAATTCTGGGGACACACGACTTAATTCCGAGTATACCTAATTTATTTTCTGAATTAAGTCGTGTGTCCCCAGAATTATTTATTACCAGCAATAGACGACGGCCGCCCAGGTGAACCCGGCTCCGAAGGCGTCGAGGACGAGGATATCCCCCTTCTTGAGCTTCCCTTCGTCCTTGAGCTCCTGGACGCAACCCGGGATCGTCGCGACCGAGATGTTGCCGTAGCGGTCGATGTTAGCGTAGACCTTGTCCTTGGGGACGCCGGCCCGCTCGCCCATCGCGTCGATGATGCGGATATTGGCCTGATGGGGGATGAGGTAGGCGATATCCTCCTTCTTGAGGCCGGCCCGCTTAAGGGCCTGGTCGGCGGCATCCCCCATCCGCTTGACGGCATGTTTGAAAACTTCGTTCCCCTTCATCTGGAGGTAATGGAGCTTATTGGCCACGGTCTCGGCGGAGGCCGGGTTTCGGCTCCCGCCTCCCGGCATGCTTAGCAGATCGCCCAAGTTCCCGTCCGCCCCCCAGAAATGGGACAACATCCCCGACTCGTCCTTGCTCTCCTCAAGGATGAAAGCGCCCGCCCCGTCCCCGAACAGGATGCAGGTCGATCGGTCCTCCCAATTCGTTATTCGCGTCAGGGCTTCAGCGCCGACGAGGAGAATCCTCTTCATGTGGCCGCTCAGGATCAGGCTCTCGGCTACGATCATTCCGTAGAGAAAGCCGGTGCAGCCCGCCTGGAGGTCGAAAGCGGGGACGTGAGGGCCCTTAAGTCCCTTCTGAATCCAGCAAGCTGTTGCGGGGAATGCCATGTCGGGTGTATTGGTCGCGACCAGGATGAGGTCGATGTCCTTGATATCGAGATGGGCGCTCTTGAGCGCCCGGCGGGCCGCCTCGATGCCCAGGTCGGAGGTCGCTTGCTCGGCGCTCAAGACATGCCGCTCCCGGATCCCGGTCCTGGTCACGATCCATTCGTCCGTCGTCTCGACCATCTTCTCGAGATCGGCGTTGGTCAGGATTTTGTCCGGCACATAAAACCCTGAACCGGAGATTTTGATGCGCCTGATCGGCTGGTCTTTCATGATGACACCATCCCTGGAATTTCAAATAGTATAGCCATTTTCCATTTGCAAATAAAGAGCCGGGCGGATAAAATTTTCGATCATGAGGACGTTCCCCCGCCTCATCCCTTGTCTTGTCGCCCTGGGGCTGGCCGCCCTTCCCGTTCCGGGCCGGGCCCAGCTCGTCATGGGACAGTATGAGATCGAGGCGCCGGCCGGGACCTGGAATACGTTTCCTTTTCTGACGGCACCGTCCTTGGGACGGGGCGAAACCGGCTATGCCTTCGCCTCCGACCCCTCCTGCGCCCTCGGCAATCCGGCCCTGTTGACCCGGCTTGCCAAGCTGACTTTGGGCTTGAACGGTTCCCGGCGCCAGGCGGCGATCTTCCGGTTCGGCCCGATCAACACCGGAGTTTTTACGACTCAAGGGAATCTGACGATCGACGTCTCCGCCCTCGACTGGGGCGGGTTGGCGTTCCGCTTCGGCCGCTGGGCCGTCGCCCTCAACGCGGCCCTGGTCGAAGTCTACGACCGGCCCAAGGTCGCCTTCGATTACTACGAAGGGAGCCGCTTCCTCTACAGTTTCCGCTGGCATCAGAAGGGGATTCTTAGGACCGTTCATCTGGCCTTGGCCGGAGAACTTCGCCCCGGCCTCTCGATCGGCTTAGGCGTCGGGCTGCTGTCGGGAACGACGGAGCTGAGCTCCGAAGAAGATTACGCTTATGCGGGCTTTGTAATCCACGATGATCGTCATCAGGATCTGTCCGGTTTCTTTATAAACGGCGGCGTATCCTGGGAGCCTCTGGCCGGCCTCCGGCTGGGGTTCGCCCTCCGGGCGCCGTTCGTCGTGAAATCCGACTCGGCAAGCACCTTGAACTATACGCCCGTTTCGGGGGCAACATCCATCTCCATTAGAGCCTCATCTCGGGACAAAAGCCGCTTACCGATGGCGGCCGGGGCCGGGGTCAGCTGGACGGTGCTCCCCCAGCTCCGCTTGGCCGCCGATTTGACGTTTCTGAATTGGACTTCCTACGAATTTCGCTATTTCGACGAGACGAAGACGCGGGCCTTCCGGAACGCATGGAAGCTCGGCGCCGGGGCCGAATATCTGTCCGAAATCCGGGTTTGGGGCTTGAACCTGACGCTCCCCTTCCGCGCCGGGATCGTCTACGACCCTCAGCCCATGAAGGACCCCAGGTCCGGCTACCTCGGATGGACGGTCGGGACCGGCCTCGTCTGGGATCATCTCTCGCTCGACATCGGGGCTTCATTCGGGACCGAGAACGGTTCGGGCCGGAAACTGCGGACGAACCGAGCGGCCCTGGCCCTCGGATACGGGCTTTAAATGAAACGAGCCGCCGCCGCGATCCTATTCTTGATCCTGGGATGGACCGTCCCTGCGACAACCGCCCGGTCCCAAGATATCGTCTCGGTCCGGGCGACCGAGGAAAACAGGATCAAGCTGGCCCGGACGCCCCTCGACCGCCTCATGGAATGGGATCATAAAATTTACCTCGTGCTCGCCCCCGGAGACCTTCCCCGGCTTCGAAGCCTCGGCGTCCCCTTCGCCTTCGAAACGGCGCGCTTGGCCCCGCCCCCGCCCCCCGGCGCCGCATCCCAAGGCGGACTCAACGGCGCCTATCACTCTTACGTCGAGCTCGAGCAGGATCTCCTGAGCATCGAACGCGCCTATCCGGCGATAGCCAGGCTGTCTCGGCTCGGGACGACGCTCGAAGGCCGGACCATCTACGCCCTTAAGATCAGCGACCATCCCGACCGCGACGAGGACGAGCCCGAGGTCCTGTTCCTGGGCTGTCACCACGCCCGGGAATGGATTTCGGTCGAAGTTCCGCTTCTTCTCGCCCATTTCCTGACCGGAGAGTACAGGACGAACGAAACCGCCCGCAAGCTGGTGGATTCGGCCGAAATCTGGATCATTCCGCTCGTCAACCCCGACGGCCTGGAGTACTCGATCCAAACTTACCGCTGGTGGCGCAAGAACCGGCGCTTCAACGTCGACGGGAGTTTCGGCGTCGACCTCAACCGGAACTACGGCTATATGTGGGGCGTCGACAACGAGGGCTCGAGTCCGGATCCGTCCTCGGATGTCTTCCGCGGCCGGGAGCCTTTCTCCGAGCCCGAGACGAGGATCATTCGCGGCCTGTGCGAAGCCCGGGATTTCCGGGTCGTCGTCAGCTACCACAGCTATTCCCAGCTCATCCTCTACGCCTGGGGATGGACCACCCTGCCGGCGCCGAAAGCCGCCGAATACGCCGCCCTGGCCGGGCGCATGGCCGAGCTCATCCGCCCCGTCAACGGAAGAGACTACACGCCGGAAGCCGCCTCCCTGCTCTACCTCACCAACGGAGACACCGTCGATTTTGCCTCCGGAACTCTGGGCATCCCCGCCTTCACGATCGAGCTCCCTCCCCTGGACTTCGTCCACGGCGGCTTCATGAATGCCGAAAACGACATCCAGACCGTCTTCGCCGAGAACCTGCCGGCCATGCTCTTTCTCATCGATGACGCCTGTCAGAAGTACCAAGCGTCCGGAAACGGGGAGAAGCCCAACCGTCCCCCCCAGCCCAAGAAAGGCAAGCTCGACGGCCCTAAATAACGGATTGACAAAAAAGCGACAAGGGAGAATAGTATTCGGGTGCTTCAGGACGCGCTTCCCCGGGAGGGTCTTCCTTACTGGACCTTCTGGCTCCTCATCTTCGTCATCATCCTGCTCGTCACCTTCATTTTTCTCCGCGATAAGGACCTGCGCCGGCGTCTCAACTACCTCTTGAGCGGGGGAAAACGCAGGCTCATTCGGCTTCAACTCCAGGTCAGGCTCAAGCGGGAAAAACAGAGAAGGCTCGGCTTCATCAAGGATATCGGGAAGAAAGCCTGGAGCCTGGACCTGCAGCCGGCCCAATCCGAGTCCATCGTGAAGGAGCTCCGCGTCCTCGAGGACAAACGGCGCTCCCTGCAAAATGAATGGCAGGATGTATTCGCCCGCTTGGAAACCCTCCACAAGAAGCTCGAGGAATTCAAGGATCTCAACGAGCGCGAAGCCGCGGAGGAAGAAGGAAAGAAGAAGCCCCACGAGATCCGCTGGCGCGAACTCAAGGAGAAGGGCAAAGCCGTTGAGAAGGACATCAAGGCCGCCGAGAAGGGCGGGACCGGTACGGAGGCGGCGGATGTCCTGGAGGCCCGGCTGGCGGGGCCGCGGAAGGACAGGGACGCTTTGACCGGGGAGATGGACGGCGTCCAAAAAGCCCTCGAGGAGATGGACAACCGCATCGCGGACATCCGCGAAAAGGGCCGGGTCCAGATCCGGTCGCTCGAGGCCGAGATCCGGGAATGGGGAAAGGACAAGGACCGCATCCAAGACCGCATCCGGGAGACGGAGCGGCTCATGGACCCCCTGTACGAGACTTTGGGAGCGATCGTCAACGAGGAACGGCCCGACAACCTGGAACTGGTCGGCCTCTACTCCAAGATCGACCGGCTCGACAAGACAATCAAGGACGTGGCGGCCAGGATCGAATCCCTTCGCAATTCCTCGGATACGGAATTCAGGGGACACACGACTTAATTCCCCTGCCCCGCGCCGGACCCTCATCTTATTACTTAGAACAATTCGTGAAATAAGTGATGTGTCCCCCGAATTCCGGTAAAATGGGGGGCGTGGAAAAGCCGAGGATCCTGGCCCACCTCTGTTGCGCGCCCGATTCCCTCTATGTCGTGGGACTGCTTCAGGCGGAGTACCGGGTTACGGGCTTTTTCTACAATCCCAACATCCAGCCGCGCGAAGAATACCTCCTGAGACTCGAGGAGTTGAGCAAGGTCGCCCGGACGCTCGGCTTCAAGCTCATCGAGGAGCCTCCCGACGAAGAGCGCTGGCTGGAGCTGACCGCCAAGTTCCGGAAAGAACCCGAGATGGGGCGTCGCTGCCTCATCTGCTACGCCATGAGGCTCAAACGGACGGCCGAGACGGCCGCCCGGGACGGCTTCGACCTGTTCACGACCATCATGAGCGTCAGCCCCCGGAAAAAGGCCGAAGCCCTGAACCGGATGGGGACGATGTTGGGCCGTCGCCACGGGGTTCCGTTCCTAGAGGCGAATTTTAAAAAGAAGGACGGCTTCAAGAAGAGCGTCGAACTAAGCCGGGCCCATGGCCTCTACCGTCAAGATTACTGCGGATGTCTTTTCAGCCGTAGGAGCGAAACCCATGGGAGCTGAGGACGCGAGGCCGAGGCCGGCGTCGGCCGGCCGAACGTCCGCGGTTCGGGCTCTTGCCAGGGGCGTCGTCCAGGGCGTGGGATTCAGACCGTTCGTCTACAGGCTGGCCGTCGGCCTCGGGCTCAAGGGTTGGGTCAAGAACCTGGGCCGGGGGGTCGAGATCCACCTGGAGGGCGGCCGGGCTTCAGCCGTCCGCGAATTCCTGGAGCGGCTGCATAAGGAGCTCCCGCCGCTGGCCCTTATCGAAGATGTGTCCGTCCGCCGGGTCCGGCCCGCCGGCCCGGCCGATTTCAGCATCAAACCCTCGGCCGGCGGCGCGAAGTTCGTCTTCATCTCTCCCGATATCTCCGTCTGCGACGCCTGCCTGTCGGAAGTCCTGAAGCCGGGAGACCGCAGGCACCTCTACCCCTTCGCCAACTGCACGGATTGCGGGCCCCGCTACACGATCGTCAAGTCCCTGCCTTACGACCGGCCCGCAACGACCATGGCCGCCTTCCGGATGTGCGGGGACTGCCGTCGCGAGTACCGGGACCCGCTCGACCGTAGATACCACGCCCAACCAATCGCCTGCCCTGTCTGCGGACCGCGAGTGACTCTCCGCGACGCCGCCGGGAGAGACCTCGCCGGCGGGATCGAGGCGGCCTCCGCCTGGCTCAAAAAAGGCCGCGTCCTGGCCGTCAAGGGACTGGGCGGCTTTCATCTGATGTGCGACGCCTTGAACGGGGCCGCCGTCGCCCGCCTAAGAAAGATTAAAGCCCGGCAACGGAAGCCCCTCGCCCTGATGGCCGCCGACCTCGCGGTCGTCGAACGGTACGCCGTCCTGAGACCGGCCGAGCGGGAGGCCTTGGCCTCACCCCAAAGGCCGATCGTGCTCCTTCGCAAGAAAAAGGATATCGCGGCGATCGCGCCCGGCCTGGACGAGCTCGGCATTATGCTGCCCTCTACGCCCCTCCACTATCTCCTTCTCCGCGATATCCCCTTCGTCGTCGCCACGAGCTCGAATCCCAAGGACGCCCCGATCATGAAGGACGCCTCAGAAGGGGTCGGCCGGCTCGCGGATCGAATTCTGGATCACAACAGGCCCATTGAGACCAGGTCGGACGATTCGGTCCTCAAGCTGGCGGCCGACGGTCCGCTGTTTTTCCGGCGCGCCCGGGGCTATGTGCCCTACCCCCAGCGGGTCCCGGACAGCCTGACCCGTTCCGCCCAAGTGCTGGCCTTGGGGGGCGAGCTCAAGGACACAGTGTCGCTCTATAAAAACGGACGCGTCGTCACGAGCCAGTTCCTGGGCGACCTCGACGACTATCGAAACTACGGCTATTTCAAAGAGACCCTGGCCCACCTCAAGAGGCTTTTCGCCATCGAACCCGATGTCGTCGTCTCCGACCTTCATCCCGACTTTCGGACGACGCGCTTCGCCCGCTCGCTGGCGATTCCCCATCTCCAGGTTCAGCATCATTTCGCCCATGTCCTGGCCCCGCTCCTCGAACATCGGGTCGACCTCGAGGGCCGAGCCCTGGGGATCGCCCTTGACGGCTACGGCTACGGCGACGACGGCCAGGCTTGGGGCGGCGAATTCCTGCTCATTGATTACCGCTCCTACCGGAGGCTGGCCCATTTCGAGTACGTCCCGCTCCCCGGCGGCGACTTGGCCGCGCGCGAGCCTTGGCGGATGGCCCTCG
This sequence comes from Candidatus Aminicenantota bacterium, assembly GCA_963702005.1. Taxonomy (GTDB): domain Bacteria; phylum Acidobacteriota; class Aminicenantia; order Aminicenantales; family JAFGBC01; genus JAFGBC01. Next base: position 2,275,477 of record OY969696.1, on the reverse strand, counting down.
CCCACCTTCATCGCTCCGGGGTGATCGGGAAGCGCCTGCCGCGCGCCTTTGCCCAAGTCAAAGCGGATCGGATCGACCGGCTGGCCAAGCTTCTTTCTCTCGGCAAGCCCTTCCTAAGGACTTCAAGCTGCGGACGGCTCTTCGACGCCGTCTCGTTCCTGGTCGGCCTCGCGCCCGCCCGGGTCGAGTATGAGGCCGAGGCTCCCCAGCGGCTCGAAGCCCGGGCCGTTTCTCCGACCAGGACCCGCTACGATTTCTCAATGAGCGGCGCCTCGGAGCCATGGACGATCTCGTTCGCCCCCCTCTTCCGGCAGATTCTTGATGAACTCGAACGGAAGACGCCGGTCGAAATCATGGCTTCCAAATTCCATAACACCTTGGCCCGAGTTATTGTACAGACCGCCGAGCGCGTCCGCCGGGCTTACGGGATAGACGTCGTCTCATTGGCGGGGGGGGTCTTCCTCAACCGGAAGCTTCTTGACAGGACGAGGGCCGGGCTTGAGCGAAAGGGATTCCAGGTCCTGCGTTCGGTCCACTATTCTCCCAACGATGAATCGCTATCGCTGGGACAGGCGGCCTATGCCCTGGCTACGTTGGGAAAATCGGGAAAACTCAAGCCCCGCGGCCGCGCCCGGGCTTCCCTTTGACCGGGGCCAGCCGGATCCTGAACCCGCCGATGAAATAAGACGTCAGGTTGAGGAGGACGGCTGTCGTAAATCCTACGATCCCGGCGACGATGAACCCGAGGAAGGCCCCCAGCACGGCATAAATCAAGGTCCCGACCATCTTGCCCTGGATGTCTATGAAGAATTGGGGCAGGCGGCCGACGAAATCGGGAAAGGACGCCGTAGCGCCGGTCAGCGCGCCGAGTAGAATGCCCAGGAAAAGGCCCAGAACCCCGGCATAGAGAAGGAAAGAAACCGGGGATAGGGACCGGAAGACGACGGTCGTTCCGCCCTCATCCGCGGACTCGGCCGTAAAAGGCCCCGGTTCCGCGAATCGCTCCAGGGGCTGGCTCGAACAGCGCGGGCAGAGTCCCGAGGTCTCGTCGAGACGGAACCCGCAGGCGGGGCAAAAGGCATCGGCTTCCCCCATTCCTACGCCGCAGCGCACGCAGGATTCCGCTTCAAGACTGTTCTCGAAGCCGCAATAGATGCAGATGGCCCTTTTCTCCGAGAAGGCGGGCGACTCGGATTCGACCCACTTCGCGCCGTTATAGAAATACCACTTGCCGGTTTTGACGCCGATGGTCCAGAACCGGCCCTCCTGATCGGTGAGACGGAGTTTCTTCAGAGCTTCGACGAACTCGGTCTGGCTGATCTCGCGGCGGCGGAGGCGGTCCTTGAGGCCCTGAAGCTTATCCTCGACCTCTTTGAACTTGTCCATGGGCGCGTCTCTCGGAATTTATCTCCTTCAAATCCCGTAGGTTACATGTAAATTCTTGATACCTAAACAGATATTAATTTATTCATTTTAAATGACTTAGCAACCATGAACAACTTCTTGTGCAGATCGTCATATCTTCAATAATCCTCGGAGCTTGCCGCGAATCCCGGGCTGTTTTTCCACAAGTTTTCCACAACTTCTGTGAATAACTGCGGCAACGCTGTCCTCATCCGAATATATCATATTCTAAGCCCGATTTGCCTGAGAAGTGTGATGAGGTCGTAGCCTTTGACCGGGTCGGGGATGAAAGATAGGATGAAGATGACGAGGATGATGATAGCGAAGGCTTTACGCGACGCCGAAAGCCGGGATTCCTCCTCCATGAGCTTCGGATGTTGCAATCCCAGGACGAGAATGAGCAGGGCCCATACGATCCAACCGACCCAGAATAAAACGGACATGACCACGAAGGCGGCCAAGAAAAAAACCGAGATCCGGCGGGCCCGGGGCCCGAAGACGGCATAGATGATGTGGCCGCCGTCGAGCTGTCCGAGAGGGATCAAGTTGAGGGCCGTGACCAGGATCCCGACCCAGCCCGCGAAGGCGACGGGATGGAGGATGATATCTTTGTCCGGCCCGATTCCTCTGAATAGGACGGACCCGATCGCCTTGAGGAGGAGCGGCTCCCCGAAGACGATCGCTCCGCCGGGGGGAATGGCCGAAACGACCCGGGAATGGGCCAATCCCCAGACGAGAGCGGGCAGGGCCAGGATAAAGCCGGCCAGGGGGCCGGCCGCTCCGATGTCGAAAAGCTGCTGCCGCCTCGTGATCGGCGACCGGATCCGGATGAAAGCCCCCATCGTCCCGATCAGGCTGGGCGCCGGGATGAAAAACGGCAGGGTCGCGCTGATTCCGTAGCGGCGGCAGGTCAGGTAATGGCCGAATTCATGGGCGAGCAGGATGGCGAGGAGGACGAGGACATAGAAGGCGCTCAGGCCGAGGACGCGGGGATCGCGCAAGGCTTGGGCGGTCAATGCCGGCGGCGTATCGGCGGCCAAGGCGTCGGCATGGACGTAGCTCAGGCTCCAGCCGAGCCCGACCGCAAAGGTTGAGACGGCGGTCAGGCCGAACAGGAGCCCGTTGAGCCAGACCCGCGGCTTGTCGAAGAAGGTTCTGAGGCCGTCCATGGCCGATAAAAAAAATAGGAGTGAAAGGTCTCACTCCTATTTACATACTATTTCGGTGGCCGGCTTATCCGTGGAGCTTGTTGTACTTTGCCATCAGCGCTTCCCGGGACTCGGGATGTTCCGGGTCGGGCTTGCAGGAGTCCACGGGGCAGACGGCCGCGCACTGGGGCTCGTCGAAATGGCCGACGCACTGGGTGCACTTGGCGGGGTCGATGACATAGCGCTCATCCCCGGCCGAGATAGCCTGATTGGGGCACTCGGGCTCGCAGGCGCCGCAGTTGATGCATTCTTCGGTGATCACGAATGCCATTGAAGAACCTCCTCGCTTAGTGTGAGTTTGTATTATACCCGTTTTCCGGGCCGTCACCAAGGCCGGCGGCTATTCGCCGGCTTCGAGCTTTCGAACCTTGAAAGACGCATCGTAGCCGAAGTAGGTCTGGCTGTAGGTCTCCTGGAGTTTCTTGTAAAGGGCCAGGGCGGCGGCCTTGTCGCCTTTCTTTTCCAGGGCCTCGGCCTTGTGGAAGAGGATCGCGTCCAGGGCGTATTCCCCGAGCCTGTCCTTCTCGACCGCCTCATAGATCTTGACGGCGCCGTCGTAGTCCTTGCGAAGGAAGGCGATCTGGCCGAGCAGATCCTGGGCCTGATAGTAAGTCAGGTCCCTGGGACGATCCTTGATCTTACGGAAGGCCGCCTCCGCCTTGGCCAAGTCCCCGTTGTCCATCCAATAGGTCCCGAGGAGAATATAGCCGAAACGCTCGAACTTGCCGTCGCCGGCTTTCTTCTCCAGATCGGCCAGCTTCTTGGGATCCTTGTCCAGGTCGGCCCTCAGACTGAGGAGATCGCTCACGACGCGGCTCTGCCTCTGAAGAGTCTGGGCCCGCAGGAAGCGGATGCCGAAGACGAGGAGAATGACGGCTAGAACGCCGGCCAGGGCGGCCGCCAACGTTTTATGATGGGTCTTGAAGAACCGGACGATGTGGGTGACGATGGATACGAATTCGTCTTCTTTGATTTGCTTCTTGATTTCTTTCTTCATGCCGGTCTCCTCTGGCCGCGGTCAGGGACCTATTTAAGCACAATCCCGGGCAAAATTAAAGAGGCTATTCGACGCGTGGCTGGGCGTATAGAAAGCCCTTCTCTTCACGGACAAGGACGATGTCCCGGAGGGCCCTGTTTTTGTTCCCCGCATAGGGGACGAACGCCTGGGCCAGTGCCTTGGCGTAGTAGTCGTTGAAACGGACGACGTTGGATGAGCCAAAAACATGAGCCGGGTCCCATATGTAATCGATGGACAGGACCTTTTTCCCTTTGGACCGGAAAGTCTTCAGGGCCTTGAGAGTCCAGCGGACGGAGTCCGCGGGCTGGGGGGTCGTTTCGTTGTACCAGAGGTCCTCCTGGCCGATTCCGTCGCAGGACGTGAGATAATCGCTGCCGACGGCATCGAGGACGCCGTTGTCGTCCCAAATGATATCGGCGGCGTTTTGGGGTACGACCAGAAAATCCTTTTTCCCCCTTCGGGTCCGGGCGTAGGACCGGATCCGCTTTACGAACGCGGCCATGTCCCGGCGGGCTTGGATTCGGGTCCGCTCCCGCACTCCTTCATCGTCCGACCAGTACTGGTAGGCGTCGATGATGTCCAGGTAGACGCCGTCGAAACCCTGGTCTATGATCCGGTCCAGGTAACTTTTTTTGGGGCCTCCGGAAGTCCCCAGGATCAAGCTCTGCCATCCAGCCATCCAGTAGCGGACCTTGAAGTTCCCTTCCCAATCCGGGTTCTCGGGGCCGAGCCAGGCGGGCGAGCCGGGCTTCCAGGAATCATTCCAGTAGAAACGGTAGTTTTCGGCTTCGCCGATGCTCATGTAGGCCAGGACGGTCTTGGGGCAGCCCGAGGTCCCGCCCTTCTTGACCGAAGCGATCTGGGCCGGCGTGAATTCGCTGTCTTCATCCCCGAAGCGGGCGTAATCCATAACCAGGAGGTCGAACCGGGTGTTGGCCAGCGCGGATAGGCTCACTTTGTCCATCTGGAGGACGTAGAAAAAGTCCTTGACCGCGGCCAGCCGAGGGTCCGTCCGTTCCGGAGCGGGCGAAGAGGCCGGAAGGGTTAAACCGAATGCCGCAACCAGGAGAGAAACGGCTGAAATCCCGCGACCTGCCCTTGTTGTCATGAGGAAAATGGTAGCCCTGGCCGGACTCGAACCGGCGACACAGGGATTAGGAATCCCTTGCTCTATCCAAACTGAGCTACAGGGCTACTCGCCGCTATTTCCCGGACTTAATTTATAATAACGCAAAAAAACCCATAATTCAAATTCTGGGGACACACGACTTAATTCTTCCGAATTAAGTCGTGTGTCCCCAGAATTATTTCTTAAAAAGCCCTCCTATTAGTATCGTTTGACCAGGCGGATGAGGCCCTTGAGCCGCTCCAGGATCGACTTCTTGCTGCAGCTTCGCGCGATGTCCTGGGCCGAGAGATCCTTGATCTTGCTTAGAGTCTCCTGATTCTTGCGGTTGCGTTCGCTGACTATGGCCGCAATCGCGTCCGCGAGCCGAGGGTTGCGGCTGAGGAGCCGGCCGAAGGCTTCGGCCCCGATCTCGATGAGCTCGGTGTCTTTTTCGACAACGCCGGACGCCGTACGCGGCATCCCGGTGAAGAGGGACATCTCGCCGAACAGGCCGCCCGGCTCAACGCGGAATTCGGATTTGTAGCGCTTCCCGTTTTCCTCGGTTTCGATCTCGCCGCGGATCCCGCCCTCGGCCACGATGAAACAGCTCTCTCCCCTTTCCCCCTGCCGGAATAAAACCTCGCCCCGGCCGTAAATCTTGCGCCGGACGAGTCCGGCCAGCTCCCGAACCTCCCTCTCCGGGACGAGGAGCCGGCCGGCGCCCCTCCCTTCGGTCCGTCTCAGGAAGGAGGAGCGGACCAGGTCGGCGAAATTCCGAAGCCGGTCCGCCTCATCGCTTTGACGGCGGTCCTCCGCGCGGAGGTTGCGGACGACGTCGGCGACTTTGTCGTCCAGGGCGATCGGGACCTCGATCCCCTGCCGCCGGAACTTATACCAGATTCTTTTGGCCACTTCGGTCGTGATCGGATCCTTCCGGGCATAATCCTCGACCCAGAACTTCAACTGGTAGGAAACGCCCGTCTCGTCGTAGCTTAGGAGGTAGGCCAAGGGAGCGGGCTCGGCGACGACGCCGTCGACCTCGCGGGCCGCCGCCAGGAGACAATCTTGGACGAGGGCAGCCGGGGCCCGGAAGCTGACCTTGAGCATAAGGCTGAGGGCCGTCTTGGCGCCGGGCTGGCTGAAATTGACGATCGTCGCCGAGGCAACCGTGTTGTTGGGAAGAACGACGATGTTGGATTGTCGGTCAAGGAGCCGCGTTTCCCGCCAGTTGGTATCGACCACGATCCCCTCCTGGTCGCCGACCTTGACCCAGTCCCCCCGCGAAAAAGACCTTGTGAAATGAAGGGACATCCCGGCCAGGATATTGCTCAGGACGCCCTGAAGGGCGAGGCCGAGAATCATGGTCAGGACGGCCGAGGTCGCCAGGAAGGGCGTCAGGTTGATCCCCAAGACCCCTTTCAGGATGGACAAGAAGACCGCGATATAAAGGATGGCCAGGATAAACCCGCGCAGGACGCGCGGCAACGGGTAGGACCGCCCTTTCCGGGCGTACCAGGCGAGGACGACGGCGTCGCAGAAGTGAATAAAGAGAATCGCGGCGAAGAAAACCAAAGCCGCCCCGAGATAGGTCCCGAACCGGGCCTCGGCGCTGACCGCCTCACGATAGGGGCCGAACCTGAGGAGGAGGACGACGGTCAGGAACGACATCGGCATGGCCAGCCGGCCGAGAAAGATCTTCGCGGGACTCGGGCCGTCCGAACCGGCGCGGCCGCTCAGCCGCTGGAGGAGCGCGGTCAGGCCGGTCGCAACGGACAGGCCGGCAAGGGCGAGAAAGGCGTCGAGGATCCCGACGGGAGCGGCCATCACAAGGTCCTTCTCCAGCCGGACCGGACGGCCTCGACGGAGGGGAATTCCCATTTGGCGAGGCCGACGATCATATCGACTCGGGCGTCGCTGTGATCGGGATTGAGATGAGACAGCAGCAGCTTTTTGACGCCCGCCTCTTTGGCGAGCTTAGCCCCCGCCTGCCAGGTACTGTGGCCCCAACCCTTCTTCCCCGCCGCGTATTCCTCGGGCGTGAAGGTCGCGTCGTAGATGAGCAAATCCGCCCCCCGGCAGAAATCGCGCAGTCTTTGGTCGATCCCCAGCTCGGGATGCTCGGTGTCGGTCGCGAACACGATCTTGCGAACCGCCTCCTCGATCTTGTAGGCGACGCTCCCTTGGGGATGGCGGAGCTGGCAGGCCGAGACCCGGAAGTCCCCGATGGCGAACGAGCCCGCCGGTACGGTCCGGAAGGACTTGGCGGCGGTCGTGCTGGCGAGGCTGAGGGGGAAATAGCGTCCTCCCATGAGCCCGGCCAGAGCTCCTTCCGTGTCCGCCGTCGGCGCGGGAGCGTGGATGATGAGTTCGACGTCCTTGTCCCAGAGGGGGGCGAAGAACGGGAATCCCATGATGTGGTCGAGATGGAAATGCGTCAGCAGGAGATGGAGCTTGAGCGGTCCCTTCCGTTCTCGGACCAGGCTGTCGCCGAGAGGCTTGAACCCCGTCCCGGCATCGATGATGATGATGTCCCCGCCGGCCGAGCGGACCGACGCGCAGATGGTCGCGCCGCCGTATTTCATCGTCTGCGGCGACGACACCGGCACCGTTCCTCTGACGCCCCAGAATTCAATGTCCATGGAAGAAATCCTTATTTGATTTTAAGCTCAAAGACCCCATCCCAGTCAACAGGGGGCGGCGCGGCCGCAAGCTCCCGGCAGCGACGCAGGTAGAGGCCGGAGACCGGATCCCCGGCCTTGGCCGGAACCGAGAACAAGGCGGCCGCTTTCTGCCAATCCCGGGCGCGGTAGGCCTCGAGGGCCGTTTGATAGGCCACGAGCCTTTCCGCCTCGCCGGCCGTCTCCGCGCCGCTTTCGCCGAGAATCTCGTAGGCGCGGACGGGCCGCGTCTTTCCGACGACGCGGATGAGGTCGACTTCGCGCGCCGCCAGCGTTCCCCGGACGCGGAGATAAGTCTCTTCGCCGACAAGAAGGGAGATTCCGAACGGCTTGCAGGCCCCCTCGAGGCGGGAGGCCAGGTTGACGGTATCGCCCATGGCCGTGAAGTCGAAGCGGCGGGACGATCCCATATTCCCGACGACGGCCGGCCCGGAATTGAGCCCGATCCGCATCGCGATTCCGTGCCCGTAGTGCTCCCCGAAGGAGGGCTGGAGAGACGCGAGCCGGGACCGGCAGAGCAAGGCCGCCCGGCAGGCCCGCAGGGCGTGATCGGGTTGGTCGAGGGGCGCATTCCAGAAGGCGACGATGGCATCGCCCACGTACTTATCGAGGGTTCCTCCCGAGCCGAGGATGATGTCCGTCATTTCGGTCAAGTATTCGTTGAGGAGAGCGACCAGCCGGTCGGGCGCCAGCCCTTCGGCAACGGCCGTGAACCCGGCAATATCCGAGAAGAAGGACGTGATCTCGCGCTTCTCCCCGCCCAGCCGGAGAAGGGACGGGTTTTCGAGAACCCGTTCGATGACCTCGGGACTCAGGTAATATCGAAAGGCGTTCTTGATGAAACGCCGCTGGCGTCCCTCGACGCTGTAGTTGAGGAGGGCGGCCCCCAGGAAGCTCAGCAGGACCGCGAGCTCGGGCGCGACGAATTCAAGCCAGAAGCCTTTCCGGAAAGCGAGGAGCGCCGCGGCGACCGGGAGCGCGGCCGCCAGGACGAAGAGGATGGCCTGGGCCCAGACCTTCCTGAGGAGCGAAATGCCGGCGGCGGTCGCCAGCGCCAATCCGAGGATGAGCGCCGCGACCGCACCACGGGCGGGCAGCCTTACGAAATTCCGATGGATGAGGCTGTCGACGACCGTCGCGTTGATCTCGACACCGGGATAGACCGTGGAAAACGGCGCGGGGTGGAGGTCGAACAAGCCGGGCGCTCCCGTCCCGAGCAGGACGACCTTGCCCGCGAATTCCGAAGGCTTGACCTGGGGCTCCCGGCCGGCCTCGATCTGCGCTTGGGAGTTGATGAGGGACCCGATCGAGTAGGTCTTATAGGTTCCGGCCGGGCCATGATAGCGGATGACAAACTGGCCCGAAGGATCGATCGGAACGGCATCCAGGGCAGGTCCTCTCGTCAGATACCGTGAAATGGCGAGGGGAAGCGAAGGATAGACCCGCCCCTGGACCGAGAATGCGAGCGGCATGCGGCGGTAGATTTGGTCCGCATCAGGATTGAAACGGACGTTGCCCGCTCCGGCCGCGGCTGCTAAAAGGGCGTCGACCGGGAGCGCGGCCGAAGCGAGCGGCAGGACGGCTCGGGCCGGCGCCGACTCGCCCTGGAGGGCGAATCGTTTCAGGAGGTCCGAGGAGGACTGGTCGGAGTCGCTCGCCTCGCCGCTCAGGAAGAAAGCCAGCAAGACGTTCCCCGATTCCTTCATGGCCCGGGCCAGGTCCGCATCATCCTCGACGCCCATATAGGACGCCTCGCTCAGGACCAGGTCGAAGGCGACGGCCCGGGCGCCGCCTGTTTTGAGGAAACGCAAAAGGGCCGAATACATCTGGCGCGGCCAGGGCCAGGAAAGGGATTGTTCCTTCTCATAGACGTCGAGGCTCGCTTGGTCGATGAGGATAATGGCGATGTCTTTGTCCGCGGCGGCCGGGGCGGCCAGGAGCCGCAGCCGTGCATCCCAGGATTTCCATTCGAGGGGCCTGAAGACCTGGAGGCCGAGGATAAGCAGCGCGGCCAGGCCGGCCGCCAGCCCGACCAGGACGCCCCTTCCGATCCTCACTTCAACCCTTTAAAGCTCGCCTTGAATCGCTCGGTCCGGGCCGCTTCACGCTTGAAGGTCTTGAACACGCCCTGGAGGCGGTCGATCCGGTCCTGAGGGCTGGGATGGGTCTTGAACCAGCCTTTGTCCGCCCCGCCCGCGGTGCTCTGGACCATGGTCTCGAGGAAATCGACCAGGCCTTTGCCGTCGTAGCGCATCCGGGCCGCGAACTTGGCGGCCAGCTCATCGGCCTCATACTCGTACTTGCGGTCGTAGCCGCGCTCGATGAGCTTCTCGCTGATGTCGCCCAGGACGTTTTCGAAGATGCCCGTCAGCTGGGCCAGCTCCTGGGGGCCGTACTTCTGGGCGGCCTGCTCGCCGAGAAGCTTGAAAGCGTCGATCAGGCGCGATTTCTGGATGGACTGGAGGCCGTGCTTGGCGCAGACGTGGCCGATCTCGTGGGCGATGATGTCGGCCAGGGTGTCCTCGTCCTTACAGCGCTTGAGGAGGCCGCGGGTCAGGAAGATGAATCCGCTCGGGGCGGCCAGGGCGTTGACCTCGTCCGTGTCCAGGGCCAGGAAGTGATAGCCGGCATAGGTCTCGGGCCGGTCCGAATACGCGGCCACGGCGCTTCCGACCGCATTGAGGTAGCGGGTCAGCCCTTCGTTGTTGTAAACGTCGTAGCGGGAGAGGATCAAGGCGGCCACGGACCGCCCGATGTAGTACTCCTCCTCTTCGCTGATGTCGGCGAAGGTCGAGCGGATCTGCTTGGCGGTTTTGGCCACCGACCGGGCCTTGGAGGACTGGGCGTCGAAGACGTCGGCGCCCTTCTGGAGCGTCTCGCAAGCAGAGGCGGCCAGGAGGGCGAGGCCGACGGCTAAGCCGGGGATTAAGAGCCGGGGCGCTTTCACTTGCCGCCTCCGAACTCTCCGAGCTTCCCGCTCTTGAGGAATTTCTCGAGCTCCGCGGCGGGGACCTTAATCTGGACCATTTTGTCGACCCAGACGAAGGAGACGTTTCCGTGCTTGGCCCGGTAGCTCTCCTCGACCTGCTTGTTGAATCCTTTCCCGGCCAGGGCGACCTCGCTCGCAGAGGCTTGGGTCTTCATCGACTTGTCCATGGCCAGCAGGCCGAACGATTTCGATTCGACGGCGCTTCCATGGACCCAGCCGACCGCCCCGCTGGCGGTCCGGACCTGGAGCCAGCCTTCCTGGGAGGCGAGCTTCTCGAGCTTCTCCCCGGCCTTCAGGTTGACCAGGGTCTGGGCATAGAACTTGGGCTCCTTCCTGAGCACCGTCGACTGGATCTTGACCACGACGGTCTCGGCAAGGAGCAGGACGGCGCAGAGGGCACAGATGACGGCGACCGCGGCCGGCCGGAGCGGCTTTCTCATCGGAACCTCCATGATCGTCTTTCCTCCATCTTAGGTAAAAGGCGGAAATAATGTCAAACGCCGGAGAGGCCGTCCCCCCCGAGTCGGATGAGCTTGTCCTTGACCAGACAGTTCCGCTTGACGGGCTTGTCGTTCTTGATGGCGATGTAGAGAGCCTTGAAGGAACCGACGATGATGCTGAGCTTCTTGGCCCGGGTCAGGGCCGTGTAGAACAGGTTCCTCTGGAGCATGATGAAGTGTTGGGTCATGAGGGGCATGACGACGGCCTGGTATTCGCTCCCCTGGGCCTTGTGGACCGAGACGGCGTAGGCCAGGACGAGGTCGTTGAGCTCGTCCTTCTCGTAGGGCACGGCCCGGCCGTCGTACTCGACGATGAGCCGATAGCGGGAGCGGTCGATATGGGCGACGACGCCGATGTCGCCGTTGAAGACCTCTTTCTCGTAGTCGTTCCGGACCTGCATGACCTTGTCCCGGAGCCGGAACTCCCGGGTCCCGACCTTGAGGCCGTCCTCGCGGCGGTTGAGCCGCGCCTGGAGTTCCCGGTTGAGGTTGTCGACGCCGACCAGGCCCTTGTACATCGGACTGATGACCTGGATCTGGGTGGAGAGCGGGCTCAGGCCGAAGCGGCTCGGGATGCGCCAGCCGCAGACTTGGAGGATGGTCGAAAAGGCCTTGGCCTCGTCATCGCGCCTGATGAAGTAGAAGTCGGCGTCCTCGGCCCCGCGCGGCGGATAGATCAGGCCCTGGCCCTGGTTGATGCGGTGGGCGTTGACGACGATCAGGCTGTCCCGCTCCTGGCGGAAGATCTCGTCGAGGCGGACGACCTCGACCCGGCCCGAGTCTATGATGTCTCTGAGGAGGCAGCCCGGGCCGACCGAGGGGAGCTGGTCCTGGTCCCCGACGAAGACGAGTCTCATCCAGGGCGGGACGGCCTTCAGGAGGTGGTAAAGGAGGGAAAGGTCGACCATCGAGAACTCGTCCACGATCAGGGCGTCGCCCTTGAGAGGGTTCCGCTCGTTGCGGCGGAAGTCGCCCTGCTTGGGCCGGACCTCGAGGGTGCGGTGGATGGTCTTAGCTTCTCCCCCGGTCGTCTCGGACAGGCGCTTGGCGGCCCGGCCGGTCGGCGCCGCCAGGAGGACGGTCTTCCCCCAGCGGCCGAAAATATCGACGACGGCTTTGATGATGGTCGTCTTGCCCGTTCCCGGTCCGCCCGTGATGACCAGGATCTTCTTTCCCAGGGCGCTCGTGACGGCCGTCTTCTGCATCGGCGAGAAGGTGAGGCCGAGGTCCCGCTCGGCCTCGGCCAGGGCCGCCGCCAAGTCGAAGTCCGGAGCCGGGCAGGGCCGGCCGCCGAGATCATGGAGGATGCGGACGACCTCCTCCTGGGCTTGATAAAAGAAAGGAAGATAGAGGGCCGACCCTGCGGCCAGCGGCTCGGTCACAACCCGTCGCTCGGCCTCCAGCCCGTCCAGGGCGCGGCGGACGAGATCCTCGCCGACTCCCAGATCCTTGACGCAGGACGCGACGACCTCCTCCCTGATCGAGAAGACATGGCCCTGTTCGTTGTCCTTTTCGAGGAGGTAGAGGATGAAGGCCTTGACCCGCTCCGGCGAGGCCGGGTCGGTCCCGAGCTTGAGGGCGATTTGGTCGGCCGTCTTGAACCCGACCCCCCAGATATCAAGACAGAGCTGGTAGGGATTGGAGCGGAGGACCTGGAAGGAACGCTCGCCGTACTGGCGGTAGATCTTGGTGGCGAGGCTCGTCGAGACTTCATGCTCCTGGAGGAAGATGATGAGGTCGCGGATATCTTTGTGTTCGGCCCAGGACTTCTTGATCTCCCTGAGCTTGGCCGGCCCCACGCCCGGGACCTCGGCCATCCGGCCCGGTTCCTTGGACAGGATTTCGATCGTGCCCGGTCCGAAGGCTTTGATGATGCGGCGGGCCAGGACGGGGCCGATCCCTTTGATGAGGCCGGATCCGAGGAAGCGCTCGATCCCCTTGACGGAGGAGGGCAGAATCGTGCTGAAGGACGAAACGCGAAACTGCCGGCCGAACTTGGGATTGAGCTCCCAGCCGCCCTTGACCTTGAGAGTTTCACCGGGAGAAAGGGGCGGAAACAGGCCGACCAGGGTCAGGGACTCTCCGCTCTCCGGCACAAACCGGCAGACGGTATAGCCGTCATCGGGGTTGTAATAGACGATCTCCTCGACCGTTCCTTCGAGCTGCTCTTCGGATGCCATCGGCTTCAGGTTCCGGCCGTGATCCTGACGGCGGCGCCGGCCTTGAGTCTGAGCTTGTTCGCGGCGGAGGTTTCGCGGGCCGAGATTTCGATAAGACCCAGGCTGCCTTCGAGGAAGAAAGCGTCCCCTTTGGCGGCCGAGGCGTAGGCGTCGAGTCGCCGCAGGGAATGTCCGGCGGCATGGAGCCTGAGCTTGCCCGACCCCTTCGCCCCTTCCAGACGGGCAACCGCCCCGGCCGGGATATCCGTGATGAGGTTTCCGAACTTGTCGACGTAGAGAACGCGGCCGCGGATTTCGCCTTTGCCCACGACGGGAGGCTTCCAGGTGAGCCTCCGATAATCATCCCGGCGCGGACCGAATTCGGCGGCGGGGACGCCGAGCGAGAGCCATGCGGCGGCCGGGGCCATCCTGTCTCGACCCTCGAAGGTCCGGCTGACGGCGGCCAATCCGAATTTGGGGTTCGTGATCTCGCGGACCTCGAGGGCTTTTTCCTCGGCCAGGGCCAAGCTCAGGAGTCCGTTGTCGGGAGCGATGAAATGAGCTCGATCGGTCTTGACGAGCAGCACGGGACGGCCCGAGCCCACGCCCGGGTCGACGATGGCGACGAAAATCGTCCCGGGCGGAAAAAGCCGAGCGCAGGCGTACAAGACGAATCCTCCGGCCTTGATGTCGAAGGGCGGCAAATCGTGGCTGATGTCTACGATCGGGACGTCGGGATTGATGGACAGGATGACGGCCTTGAGGGAAGCGACGAAGAAGTCCTTCGTCCCGAAATCGGTCATGAGCGCGATCAGCGGCCGGTTCATAGTCCTGGTCCTTCCCGCAATTCATTCTAACCCAAAACGGGGGTTCGGCCTATAGATATAATCGCCGAACCCGTTTCGGGTTGTCAGCCGCCGCGTTGATTGAGCCCCCCATTCATGCTAATGTGATTCCGAAGCCATGAGGTTCATCCGCGTCCTCCTCCACTCCCTCGTCTGCGGCCTGTTCTTCTGCTTTCTGCTGGCTCTCCTCGTCCTTAACCTCAACATCAACATCCCGTTCCGGCCGGACCTTCTGGCCCGAATCGTCCTCTTCCTGAGCCTCAGCTACGGCCTGGCCGCGACCGTCCTCATCATCCTTTGTTTCTTCTTCTTCCAATTCTTCGCCAGCCGACGGGCCCGCCTCCTCTTCTCGCCGACATTCCTGACCTTGGGGTCGTCCCTCCTCATCCTCCTCTTTCTGGTCTTATTCTGGGAGAACTATAAATATTTCCTGTCCTTCTTCGACCTGACGACCCGAACGCTCCTGCGCCGCCAGATGCTCGTCTTTTTTCTGCTGGGAGCGGCCGGCCTCATCCTGACCTACGGCTATCATTATTATAGAAAGAAAGCCGTCTTCTTCCTGGTCTATGCCGTCCTCCTCGCCGGGGGGGTCGTTTATGCGATCGGCCAGAGAGCCCGCTTTCCGCAGCCTTCACCCCGCCATCAGGCCATGACCCTCGATATCAAGAAGGCTCAGAAGAAAGTCATTCTGATCGGCCTCGACGGCCTGAGCCTCGATTTCATCATCCCCCGTATCCCTGAGGGGACCCTGCCCAACTTCAGCTGGCTCCTGGACAAGGGCAGCTGGGGACGGCTCGAGAACTTCTCCCCGAACGAGCCGATCGTGCTGGGGACGTCGCTCGACACGGGCAAGCTCCCCTCCCGCCACCGCCGGATCTCGCCCTCCCGCTACCGCCTTCTGTTCTGCCCGGTCGAACTCGAGGTCGTCCCCCGCTTCATGCTCTTCAAGCAGCTGACCCGAGTCGGACTCCTGACCGTGCTCGCCGCCGACCCCCGGCCGGTCGTCAAGGACGTCTGGCAGATCTTCTCCGACAACCGGGTGACCGCCTTCAAGAAGGAATCTCCCGTCCAGATGACACGGATCGCCGAGCCGGTTCCCCCCGAGTTCCGGACCGAGAAATCGCTCGCCCTCTTTTTCAAGGATTTCGAAACGGACAAGAGCCAGCTGTTCAAGATCGTCAGGCAATCCTTCGACCAGGATGCGACCGCCGAAGAAAAAGCCTTCGACGAGAAAACGCGCGGCCAGCCCCAGGTGTTCTCCCTGCGGCTCAACGGCCTCAATATCGTCGAGACCTATTTCTTCAAGTTCAGCGTCCCCGAACGCTACGGGAGCATCGCCCAGGAGGAGATCACCCGCTACGGCTCGGTCATCCCCCGCTATTATCATTATTACGACCAGGTCATCGGCAAGTACCTGGCCGGGCTCAAAGACGAGGATCTTCTCGTCGTCTACTCCTCCCACGGCATCGAGCCCCTTCCCCTCTGGAAGCGGTTCGTGGAGTGGATCCTGGGCAACCCGGACGTGTCGGCCGATCACGAGGACGCGCCCGACGGCGTCGTCTTTTTTTACGGGCGGGGGATCATCCAGAGGAATACGGTCGCGCGGGTCCGGCTGGTCGACCTGGCGCCGACCATTCTGTACTACCTCGGCCTGCCGGTCGGGCGGGACATGGACGGGATCGTCCAGAGCGGAATCTTCACCAAGGAGTTCACGGCCGAGAACCCCATCTTCTACATCTCGTCCTATGAGGACATCATCCTGACGAGCGAAAAGGGATCGGCCCGGAGACCGTAGCGGCGCGTCTCTACTTAATGACCTTGAGCATCCGGCGCCAGCGGGCCTTGGGAAGAAAGGTCGCGATCTTTTTTAGCCTGTCGCGCAGCGATGTCTGGAGGTAGGCGTTTCGTTCGGCCTCATAGGAAAAATAGATCATCCAGGGCCGCCCCTTGAGGTAGCTCAGGGGAAGGAATCCCCAATAGCGGCTGTCATAGGAGTTATCCCGGTTGTCCCCCATCACGAATAAGTGCCCGGGCGGGACGGTGATCGGACCGTAGTTGTCGCGGATGAGGTCGTCGTACTGGAAAGAATCGCTCTTGCTGAAAATCTGACTGTCGCTGTGGACCTTGAACGGCTCCTGGATGGGCTGATCGTTGACAAAGACCTGCTTGTCCTTGATCTCAACCTTCTCGCCCTCGAGGGCGACGACCCGCTTGACGTAATCCTTGGTCAGCTCCTGAGGATACTTGAAGACGACGATGTTGTGGCGCTTCAGGGGTCGGTTGGGAAGCAGAAAATCCTCAAAGCCCGACTTGGGCCGGGCGTAGGCGAACTTGTTGACGAGGAGGAAGTCGCCGATGAGGAGAGTTGGCTCCATCGAGCCGGTCGGGATTTGGAAGGCCTGGACGACGAAGGTCATGACGAAGAAGACGAAGACGGCCGTCTCGACGATGAGCTCGAAATATTCCCGCTGGACGCTTTTTTCCCGGATCTTTTTTTTGCGGGTTTTTCGGGGGGTCTTGGCCGGGGCGGCTTTGTCCGTCGTCTTAGGGTTCGGTTTGGTTTCGCTCATGGGTCACTCGGTTGAAGGCCTACTATAACCAAAAACGGGCCATTGGGCAATAGAGTTTCGATGTCCTGACAAGAGGGCATTGAAGCGGGATGAAGCGACCATGTGGAGGTCAGCCTAAGAGGTCCGTCTGACGAGGGGAGCCGAAGGCCTCCGAGGACACAAGGCACCTGGATGGGCACCTTTAAGAAGAAATATTAAAAATCATGACTGCCTGGTGCCGGGCCCGCAGGAGCTAAGGAAGACGGACGGCTTAGGCGATCTGGACCGGAACCGGGAGCGAAGCCCGCTTTCAATGCCCTCTGGTCCTTTTCTGATGGAAGTTCTTGACAGGATCCATGGTTCAAGTTCTACTTATGGCATGAACCTGACCCTCTTCGGATACCCCAAGGCGGGGAAGACGACCCTGTTCAACCTCCTGGCGGGAGCCCATATCGAGGTCAAGGCCTACGAGGACGGCAAGAAGGACGCCCACGTCCACGCCTGTCCCGTCCCGGACGATCGCCTAGACCGGGTCGCCGCTCTCTATCCCGAGAAGAAAAAAGTCCACGCCTCGATCGACATCGTCGACCTGGCCGGCGTTTCCTTCGGAGAGGTCAAGAGCGGCGCCTACCTGAATCTCCTCCGCAAGGCCGACGCCCTGGTCCACATCGTGCGCGGGTTCCGGGATACGGCCATCCCCCACCCGGCCGGACCGGTCAGCCCGGCCGACGACATCCGGACCATGGAGGAGGAGCTGGCCCTGGCCGATTTCGTATCCCTCGAGTCCAGGCTCGAGAAGCTCGACAAGGACCTCAAGAAGGCCAAGGACGCCGAGGCCGAGAAGGAGCGGGAGCTTCTCGCCTGGCTGCGGGCGGACCTTGAGCGAGGCCGGGCCCTGCGCGAGATCGATATCCCGCCCGTCGAAGAGAAGCATCTGCGCGGTTTCACTTTCCTCAGCCGAAAGCCGCTCATCCATATCATCAACGCCGACGAGGCGGACCTCCCCCATGTGGCCCACCCGGAAAAGTTCGCGCCGACGCCGGCCGGAAAGGGCGTCCGGATCCTGGCTTTCTGCGGGAAGATCGAAACGGAGATCCAGAATCTCGAGAGCCGGGACAAAGCCCTATTCATGGAAGAATACGGGATGAAGGAACCGACGGCGGCCCGCGTTTTCAGGGATCTTCCCGGCTGGCTGGGTGAGATCACGTTCTTCACGGTCGGCAAGGACGAGGTCCGATCCTGGCTGATCCCGGCCGAGACACACGCCGTCCGCGCGGCCGGGGCCATCCACTCGGACATCGAGCACGGCTTCATCCGGGCCGAGGTCATCATCTGGGACGACCTCGTCCGGCTGGGCTCCCTCCAGGCCGCCAAGGACAAGGGCGCCATCCGCCTGGAAGGGAAGGACTATCCCGTCCGGGACGGCGACGTCATATACTTTCGCTTTTCGCCATGACGTCTTCGTTCCTCGTCGAAACCTCCGACCCGGGCTGCTCGGCCCGGGCCGGCATCATCCGGACGCGCCATGGACCGATCGAGACGCCGGCCTTCGCGCCCGTCGCCAGCCAGGGGACGGTCAAGGCCCTCCCCCACGACCAAGTCGAGTCCCTGGGCGCCCAGCTCATCCTCGTCAACGCCTACCACCTCTATCTTCGGCCGGGGGTGGAGACGATCGCGCGGATGGGAGGTCTCCACCGGTTCATATCCTGGCCCGGGCCCATCCTTTCCGACAGCGGCGGATTCCAGCTCTACAGCATGTCGCCCCTCGTCAAGGTCCGGCCGGACGGCGTCCGGTTCGCTTCCCACCTCGACGGGACGAGGATCTTCCTGACCCCCGAGGACGTCGTTTCGATCCAGACGGAGCTCGGGACGGATATCATGATGGTCCTGGATTATTTCGTCCCCTACCCCTCGCCCGAGGACAAAATGCGCGAGGCGGTCGCGCTGACCTCGGCCTGGGCCCGCCGCTCGAAAGCCCGTTTCGCCGACCCCGCCGAAGGCCGGCTCCTGTGGGGGATCTGTCAGGGCGGCATAGACCCCGACCTCAGGCGCCGGAGCATCGAGGAGCTGCTGGCCGTCGGCTTCGACGGCTACGCGATCGGCGGCCTGGGCATCGGCGAGCCTAGGAGCAAGCTCCTCGAGACCCTGGAGCGGGCGGACGGACTCCTCCCTAGAGATCGGCCGCGCTACTTGATGGGCATGGGCTATATCGAGGATATCCTGGAAGCGGTCGAGCGGGGCGTCGATCTTTTCGACTGCGTCCTCCCGACCCGAAACGCCCGGAACGGAACCCTGTTCACCGGCCGGGGCAGGATCGTCATCAAAAACGTCAAGTACGCCGAGGACCCTCGACCCCTGGACGAAGCGTGTTCCTGTTCGACCTGCCGACGCTATTCCCGGGCTTACCTCCGCCACCTCTACGAGCGCTCGGAGATCGGCTCGGCCATCCTCAACACGGTCCACAACCTCCACTTTTACCTTGACTTCTTCAGGAAAATCAGGCAAGCTATTCAATCCCGTTCCTATCCTGATTGGAAAAAACGGACGATCGAGACCCTGACGCAGGATTTATAAATCTATAAAGAAAGGAAACGCGAATGATGTTCGGGGGCTTTTTCGGACTCCTCCAGCAGGCGGCACCCGGGCAGCGTCCCCCCCAGGGGAGCATGCTGACCGCGCTCGTCCCCTTCCTGCTGGTCTTCGTCGTCTTCTACCTTCTCATCATCATGCCGACCCGGAGAAAGCAAAAAAAGCACCAGGATCTGGTCAGCAACCTCAAGCCCGGGGACCGGGTCATCACTTCGGGCGGGATCTTCGGCACGGTGATGGGCGTCCAGCAAGACAAGATCGAGCTCAAGATCGCGTCCAACGTCAAGATCGACATCACCAAGAGCGCCGTGGGAGTCATACTGGGGCAAGGCGAAAAACCCGAAGTCCAATAAGGACGGACCGGCCATGAGAAAGAACCTCCAGTGGAAGGCCATCCTGACCCTGGCCGTCCTGATCGGCGCCATCGCTCTCGCCTATCCTTATAATCAAAAAAAGATCAAGCTCGGCCTCGACCTCAAGGGCGGTATCCACCTCGCCATCCAGGTCATGACGGAAGACGCCATCAACATCGAGACCGACCAGGAGATCGCCCGCTTCCAGGAGCAGCTCAAGAAAAACGCTATTTCCTTCCAAACCATGACCAAGGAACGGCCGGGCCGCTTCTTCATGGCCGGATACGACGCGGACCAGGAAGGCAAGATCCGGGAGATCATGGACGAGTACGCCCGGGACTGGGAGTACAGCTTCAGCGGGGAGCGGGCCGTTTTCTCCCTGAAGCAGCCCGCCGTCATCTTCCTCAGAGACCAGGCCGTCACTCAGACCCTCGAGACCATCCGGAACCGGGTGGACCAGTACGGCGTCTCGGAGCCTCTCATCCAGCGCCAGGGCAGCGAGCGGATCATCGTCGAGCTTCCCGGCGTCGACGACCCGGGCCGCATTAAGGACCTGATCAAGGTCACGGCCATCCTCGAGTGGAAGCTGGTCAAGGCCGGACCGGCCCCCGACGAAGCGGCCCTTCTCCAGGCGTTCGGCGGCAAGGTTCCCGAGGATGCCCAGGTCGTCAAGGGCGACCCCAAGCGGGGTCATGCCGGCTACTACCTCCTCGACAAGGTCGCTACCGTGACCGGCCGCGATCTGCGGACCATCCGCCGCGGGACCGACGAGTGGAACAACCCGGCCGTTTCCTTCACCCTGAATCCCGATGGCGGGGCCCGCTTCGAGAAGGTGACCGGCGAGAACATCGGCAAACAGATCGCCATCGTCCTGGACGATCGGGTCCAGTCCTCGCCCGTCGTCCACGCCCAGATCGACCGCAACCAGGGCGGCATCATCCAGGGCGGGTTCACGCTCGAGGAGGCCGACGACCTCGTCGTCGTCCTGAAGGCCGGAGCCCTGCCGGCCAGGATCAATTACCTCGAAGAGCGGACGATCGGCCCCTCCCTGGGCGCCGATTCGGTCCGCCAGGGGCTCCTGGCCGGGCTGGTTGCCATCATCGCCGTCATGTCTTTTATGATCTTCTACTATAAGCTCGCGGGCATGAACGCCGTGGCGGCCCTGATCATGAACGTCCTCATTCTGTTCGGAGCCCTTGCCTATTTTCGAGCCACCCTGACCCTGCCCGGCATCGCCGGCATCATCCTCAGCATAGGCATGTCCGTCGACGCCAACGTCCTCGTCTTCGAACGGATGAAGGAAGAGTTGGCCCTGGGCAAGACCGTCCTCAACTCGATCGTCCAGGGGTTTAACCGGGCCTTCAGCGCGATCTTCGACTCGAACCTGACGACGATCATTTCGGCTATTTTCCTTTTTCAGTTCGGGACGGGACCGATCAAGGGCTACGCCGTGACGCTCATCATCGGCCTGGTCGCCAACGTGCTCACGGCCGTCTACGTCTCGCATCTCATCTTCGACTTGACGGTCCCCAAGACCGCTAAGAGGCTGAGCATCTAACATGCAACTCTTCAAAACACCCCACATCCCGTTTATGAAATACAAATACTCCTGCCTGGCCGCGACGGGCCTCATCGTCCTGGCCGGGATTCTCAACATCACGGTCGGCCACGGCCTCAAGCCGGGCGTGGACTTCGGCGGCGGGACGCTCCTCCGGGTCATATACAAGGAGCCGGTCGAGATCGGCCGGATCCGCCAGATTTTCAAGGACGCCGGCCTGGGGAACTCCGTCATTCAGGAAACCGGCAAAGGCCATGCCGGCCGGGAATACCAGGTCCGAACAACCCAGGTCGTCAAGAACGCCGACGAACAGCAGGAAATGGAGGCCCATGAAAAGTTGGCCGACCGGATCGTCGAGACCCTCCGCAGCGCGGCGGGCAAAGCCGCCCCGGCTCCGGGTCAGAGCGACCTCAACAATCTCGACCTCAAGAGCCTGACCAACCTGCTGTCCGTCGCCTACCCCGAACGGGGCGAGGACCTCGCGAAGAAGGTCGTCGCCCAGCGAAACCTGAAGGGCGTCTTCGCCGACTTCAACGAGCTTAAGGATTCCGGCGTCGGCGATGACGTCGTCAGCTATCTCAAGGGCAAGACCTACCTCGGGTCGCTCACGGTTTTAAGCCGGGAGACGGTCGGGCCCCAGGTCGGCAAGGACCTCCGGCGCAAGGCGACCCAGGCCACGATCTGGGCCTTGATCGGGATGCTCGTCTACATCGCCGTCCGCTTCAAACTCGCCTACGGCGTCGCCGCCATCTTCACGCTGACCCAGGACGTCCTGATCACGATGAGCATCTTCACCTTCACGAACCGCGAGATCAACCTGCCCATCATCGCCGCCATCCTGACCATCGTCGGCTACTCGATCAACGACACGATCGTCATCTTCGACCGGGTCCGGGAGAACCAGAAAATCATGCGGCGGGAGTCCCTGGAATCCGTCATGAACCTGGCCGTCAACCAGTGCCTGGGCCGGACCCTGATCACGTCGGGCACGGTCTTCCTGACCCTGCTCGCCCTCTACCTGTTCGGCGGCGAGGTCATCAACGATTTCGCTTTCATCATGCTCATCGGCACGATCGAAGGCGTCTATTCGACCATATTCATGTCCTGCCCGGTCGTCCTGTTCTGGTACAAGATTTTCGCGCCCCAAAAAGGGATTAAAAAATAAAAAAAAGTGTTGTCAAAACGGAGGATTTTCTTTATACTTTATCCTACCTTCTCTGAGTCAATTTTTGACAACGAGGTAACACATGGCTGAAAAGACGACAAAGCCGAAAGCGGCCAAGCCGCCCGTCCCCGTCAAGAAAGAGGAGGTCGTCCCCGAGCTGTTCCGCGACTCTTTCTTCGTCGGCTCGAAGGGCGCCGGTCGCAAAGCGATCGCCTTCCCGATCGCGTTCATCCTCCATGCGTTGGCCGTCATCGCCGTCATCGTCATCCCGCTCCTCTCCACGAGCGAGCTTCCCAAGGTTGAAGTCTACAGCGCCTTCCTGGCGCCTCCGCCTCCTCCTCCGCCTCCGCCGCCTCCTCCGGCCAAGAAGCGGGCCAGCTCGCAGGCGCGGACGCGGATCAAACCGGTCCAGGCCCAGTCGACGGTGACCCCGGGCCGGCTGGTCGCCCCGGTCGAGGTCCCCCAGGAGATCGCCGAAGAGCAGGTCTCCGACCTGGGCGTCGAGGGCGGTGTCGAGGGCGGCGTCGAGGGCGGCGTCGTGGGCGGCGTCCTGGGAGGCGTCGTGGGCGGCGTCCTGGGCGGGGTGGTGGGCGAAGTCGAGGCCCCGATCCGAGCCGTGGGCGAAATCAAGCCGCCCAGGCTCCTCAAGGAAGTCCCGCCGATCTATCCCGAGATCGCCCGTCAGGCGCGGGTCGAGGGGATCGTCATTATCGAGGCCGTGACCGACATCTACGGCCGCGTCATCCGCTGGAAGGTCCTGCGCTCGATTCCGCTCCTGGACCAGGCGGCCATCGACGCCGTCAAGCAGTGGGTCTACGAGCCGATGATCATCAACGGTAAGCCGCGCGGCGTCATCTTCACCGTGACCGTTCGATTCCAATTGAAATAACTATATATATAGAAAAGCTGTCCATGGCTTTAGAGATTTAATAGGAGGTTCTCAACATGCAATTTGGCTTGATCGAAATGTGGCAGCAGATGGGCGCCGTGGCCAAGTCCGTCGCCTTCCTCTTGATCATTCTGTCGATCATCTCCATTTACTTCTTCATCGAGCGGATGATGACCTTCAACCGCGCCAAGGCCAAGTCCAAGCAGGCCGCTCCGGCCCTGGCCGACCTTCTCAAGGCCGGCAAGATCAACGAGGCGCTGAACCTGTCCAATAAGAAGGACTATAAAGGCAGCCACCTGGCCCGCGTGACCGCCGCCGGCATCCATGAGTTCCTGGCGGCCAAGGATTCGGGCCTGTCCCTCGAGGAGCAGGTCGAGTCGTCCTCGAGAGGCTGCGCGCGGGCCGCCGCCCTGTTCACCCAGGACCTTAAGCGCGGCTTCAGCGTCCTGGCCACGATCGCGACCTCGGCCCCCTTCATCGGGCTGTTCGGGACGATCTTCGGCATCATCACCGCCTTCCGAGGCATGCAGCTGACCGGCTCGGGCGGCATCGGCGCCGTCGCCGGCGGTATCTCCGAGGCCCTGATCACGACCGCGTTCGGAATCGCCGTCGCCGTCATCGCCCTCTGGTGCTACAACCTGCTCAACAGCAAGATCGAGATCTACCAGGCCGAGATGGAGAACACGTCCTCAGAGATCGTCGATTACTTCATAAGGAAAAAATAAGCGAAACGACCGTATGCGCCCCCAGGGCGCGCGGGATTCCGCAAAGAGAGGCATATCATGGCTTTTAGTGGCAAGGGCGAGGAACAGGTCAAGTCGGAACCCAACGTCGTTCCGCTCTGCGACGTCCTGCTCGTCCTCCTGATCATCTTCATGGTCGTCACCCCCCTCGTCCAGAAGGGCATCGACGTCAAGCTTCCCAGCGCCCTGAACACGATCGACATGCCCGACAAGCTCGATGTCGCCTTGTCGATACGTAAGGACGGGTCGATGTACCTCAACCAGGATCCGAAACCAGTGACCCTGGAGAACCTCCAGACGGCCCTGGAAGAGGCCTTCCTGACGGTCAGCGAAAAGAAGCTCTACCTCAAGGCCGACCAGGATCTCGAGTTCGGCAAGATCGTGGACGTCATCAACGTCCTCAAAGACGCGGGCATCGATATCCTGGGCATCATCACCGAGAAGAAAACGGAGAAGTCCGAGTAGACGCGTCCGGTTTCAAGCCGGCGTTGGTTGACGGACGTTAGCCAGCAAATCTCGCCGGGAGGGGCAAGCACCCAGCTTGCCCCTTCTTTTTTTTGCCATGAAACCGGCCGTCCCGGTCACCCGCCCCCTCCTCCCGGTCGAGCCCTAACGCGCCGGCGCTTTGCGCCGCAGGCCGGCTTTCAGCGTCTCGTTCATGCTTCCCGTCCGATACCCATCCAGGTCCAGCGAAACATAGGTGTATCCGAGGGCCTTGAGCCGGCGCGATATTTTATTCCGTAAGCTTCCATCCAGCAGCCGGGCGATGTCGGAGGGGTCGAGCTCGACCCGGGCCAGGCTTCCGTGGTGGCGGACGCGGACGAGCTTGAACCCGAGCCGGCGGAGAGAGTCCTCGGCCCGCCCGACGCGCTCCAGGCTCGACTCATCGATCGGATGGTGGTAGGGAAACCGAGAAGCGAGGCAGGCCAGGGCGGGTTTGTCCCAGGTCGGAAGCCCGAGCGATCGGGAGATGAGGCGTATCTCGGCCTTGGTCAACCCCGCTTCCCTAAGCGGCGAGCGGACGCCGAGCTCCTTCCCGGCCCGGCCGCCCGGACGGTAATCGGCGCCGTCATCGAGGTTGGAGCCGTCGAGGACGTGGGAGATCCCTTCTTCGTCGGCGATCCGACGCAGCGCCCGGAAGAGCTCCCGCTTGCAATGATAACAGCGGAGCGGCGGGTTGGCCCTGAATTCGGGGTTGGCCAGCTCCAAGGTTTGGATGACGCGGTGCCGGACGCCGAATGAACGGGCCAGCCGGCGGGCGGCTACGATCTCCCTGGACGGATAGGTTTTGGAGGAGGCGGTCACAGCCAGGACGCCCGAACCCAGCTCGTCGGCAGCCACCTTGAGAAGAAGGGTCGAGTCCGTCCCCCCGAAAATGCAATCAAGACTTTTTCCATCCCGGACAAGCCGGCTCTCAGCTTCTCGAGCTTACAACGCGTCGCGGACTGGTGTCTCATCCCTTGTCCTCCCGGACCTCGGCCGCGAGCTTGACGGCCTCGGCGACGAGCTCGCGCACAATCCGGGCTTCGGAAATCCGTCTCAGCAAACGGCCTTTTTTGAACAAGGCGCCGCCGCCCCGGCCGCAGGCGATCCCCAGGTCGGCCTTTTTAGCCTCGCCGGGGCCGTTGACCGTGCAGCCCATGACGGCCACGGTCAGGTCCCCTTCGATCCCGCGCAGGCGGCTCTCGACCTCGGCCGCGACGGCCAAGAGATCGACCTCGCAGCGGCCGCAGGTCGGACAGGAAATGACCCGGATCCCGCGGCGCCGGAGTCCCATCTCGGCCAGGATCAAATGCCCGACCCGGACTTCCTCCTCGGGCGGCGCCGTCAGTGAAACGCGGATCGTATCGGCCAGCCCTTCCCGGAGAAGCAAACTCAGGCCGACGGCCGAAACGACCGCGCCCGAGACCGGGCCTCCCGCCTCGGTGATTCCGGCGTGGAAGGGATAGTCGACCTCTGCGGCAAGCAGTCGATAAGCGGCCAGCGCCGTCAGGACGTCCGAAGACTTGAGGGAGACCTTGATAAGGTCGAAGTCAAGGTCCTCGAGAAGCCGGATGTGGCCCAGGGCGCTTTCGACCAGGGCCCGCGGCGCGGGGCCGCCGAATTTCTTCAGGAGCGTTTTCTCGAGGGAGCCGGCGTTGACGCCGATCCGGATCGGGATTTTCCGCTCCCGGGCGGCCCGGACGACTTCGCGGACCTTGTCCTTGGACCCGATGTTGCCGGGGTTGATGCGGAGCCCGCCGACGCCGGCCTCGAGGGCGGCCAGGGCCAGCCGGTGGTCGAAGTGGATGTCGGCGATGAGGGGCAGGACCGCTTCCTTGGCGATGGCCTTGAGGGCCAGGGCCGCCCGGCGATCGGGGACGGCCAGCCGGACGATCTCGCAGCCGGCCCGGCCCAGGCTCTCGATCTGGCGCAGAGTCGCCGCGATGTCGCGCGTATCCGTTTTGGTCATGGATTGGACCGAGATCGGCGCGCCGCCGCCGACCGGAACGGGACCGATCCGGACGGTCCTCGTCCGTCGGCGCGGCCAGGACGGGAGGGATGTCTTTTTCATCACCAGGGCACGAGGCTTCCCCAGCCGTGGGGCAGCCGCTTGACGATATCGTTAAGGATGACGAAGGCGATCAAAGCCGCGAACATGACGAACCCGATCTGCATCCAGACCTGGCGGAGCTTGGGGCTGAGGTCCCGGCGCAGAATTCCCTCGATCAGGATGACGAAGATCTGTCCGCCGTCGAAGACGGGAATCGGGAACAGGTTGATGATGCCCAGCTGGAGGCTGATGAAGGCGATCCAGCTCAAGAGGGCCATGAAACCCATCCGGAGCGCGGCGTAGGAAAAATTGGCGATCTCAAGGGGACCGCCCAACTGACGGGCCGAGGCCTCGCCCGTGAACAGGTCCTTGACGAAGCGGATGAGGAGGAAGGCCAACCGCTTGTTCTCGCGGAGGCTCTCTCGGAACGCCGCGAACGGTGCGTATTTGCGCTCGACGGACTGGGCGGCGACCGGGACGCCGATCTTCCCGACCGAGCCTTCGAGGCGCGGCGTTATCCGGAGCGTCAGGGACCGGCCCTCCCGCTCGATCCCGACGACGAGCTCGCGGCCCGGGCTCCGCTCGATCGTCGCGACGAACTTGTAGAAAAAGACCGGTTCGCCGTCGATCGAGACGAAGACGTCGCCGGGCTTGAGGCCCGCCTTCTCGGCCGGCGAGCCCGGGGAAACCATCAGGATCTGGGTCAAAACCTTTCCGTAGAAGCCGGCGTAGCCCATTTCGTAACGGGTCCGCTTCTCGGTCCGGAGTTGGACGGGGAGGACCGCGCCGTCGCGACGGACCTCGATCGTCAGGGTCCGCTCCGGCCGCGTCCCGACCGCGAGCTCGACGTCGGCCCAAGTCCGGACCGGACGGCTGTTGATGTTCAGGATCTCGTCGCCGACCCTGAGGTCGGCCGCGGCGGCCGGCGAGCCGGCCTCGATCCAGCCGATGACGGGGGCCTGCTCCTGATAGACGGGGACGGTGACCCCGCCCATGTTGACGACCGCCACCAGGACGACGGCCAGCAGGATGTTCATGACCGAACCCATGACCATGACGCCGAACCGAGCCGGTCTCGATTTGGCCGCGAAGTCGTCCGCAGCTATCGGGCGGTCCTTCTCGAACAGGCCCTCGCCCAGAAACCGGACGTAGCCTCCCATCGGGATCATGCTGACCCTGTAGTCGGTCTCCCCTTTCTTGACGCCGAACAGGCGCTTCCCGTAACCGAAGGAGAAGACCTCGATCCGAATGCCGACCAGCTTGCCCATGAAGAAATGGCCGAATTCATGCAGGAAAACCAGGATGCCGAACACGATGGCGAAAGCCAGGATCGTCCCCAGAATGGTAGCCATATCGTTACCTCTGCGTCAGTTTGAGCTTTTCCAAGGCCAGGGCCCGCGCCGCGCGGTCGGCCTCCAGGATGTCCCCCATCGTCCGGCAGTCCGTTCGGGCGTGCCCGTCCAGGGTTCGGCGCACCAGGCCGGCGATGTCGCCGAAACGTATCCGACGCTCCAGAAAGGCCCGGACGGCGACCTCATTGGCCGCATTGAGGGCGACCGGCCAGCTCCCCCCCTCCGCCAGCGCCCGACGGGCCAGGCCGAGGAGAGGGAACCGCTTCTCGCCGGCCGGGTGGAATTCGAGGGTGCCGATCCGGGCAAGATCGAGAGAGGGCAAGACGGCCTCGCTCCGGTCGGGATAACTCAAGGCAAACAGGATGGGAATCCGCATGTCGGTGACGCTCAGCTGGGCCAAGACCGATCCGTCCTTCATCTCGACCAGGGCGTGGACGATGCTCTGGGGGTGGATGAGGACGTCGAGATCCTCCGGCGCCAGCCCGAAAAGCCAGCGGGCCTCGATGAGCTCCAATCCCTTGTTCATCAGGGTCGCCGAATCGATCGTGACCTTGCGCCCCATCTTCCAGCGCGGATGGCGCAGGGCTTCCTCGGGGGTTTTAGTCTTGAGCTCGGCCAGAGGCGTCCGCCAGAAGGGGCCGCCCGACGCGGTCAGGATGACCCTCCGGACGGCGTCCCGGCGCTCTTTGGCCAGGCATTGGAAGACGCCGCTGTGCTCGCTGTCGACGGGAATGAAGACGGCCCCGGATCGGGCCGCTTCCCGCCGGAGGAGAGGTCCGGCCACGACCATGGATTCTTTATTGGCCAAGGCCACGGTTTTGCCGGCCCGGACCGCGGCCAGGGTCGGCCGCAGGCCTTGAACGCCCGTGATGGCCGAGACGACGATGTCGGATTCGACCTGCTTGGCCAGCGCTTCGGCGCCTTCGGGACCGGCCAGGACCTCGATCCTGAGCCCGCCCAAGACCCGGCGAACCTTGGCGGCGTCGGCCTCGCGCTCGACCGAGACGACCCGAGGACGGAACGCCCGCGCCTGGCGGACGAGGAGGCTCAGGTTGCGGCCAGCCGCTAGGCCCGACACCCGGAAGCGGTGCGGAAAGCGCTCCACGATCCGGAGCGTGTTCGTTCCGATCGATCCGGTCGAGCCGAGAAGGACGATGCGCTTCATCACCACAAGAACCGGACGAAATAGTAAAACAGGGGCGCGGCCAGGAGGAAGCTGTCCACCCGGTCGAGGAAGCCGCCGTGGCCGGGCAGCATGTTCGATGAGTCCTTGACGCCGACGGCCCGCTTGAACAGGGATTCGAGCGGGTCGCTGACCTGGGCGGCGGCGTGGACGACGACTCCGGTCAGGACGGCCATCCCGAAGTCCAGCCCGGGGAGGAAGACCCGGCGGGCGGCCATCCCCCCCAGCGCGGCGAGCAAAATGCCGGCGACGCTCCCTTCCCAGGTTTTATTGGGGCTGGCCAGGGGGGTCATCTTGTGACGGCCGATGAGCTTTCCGACGAAATAGGCGCCGCTGTCGCCCAGAAAGATGACCGAGAACAGAAAATAAATCGTGAAGGGACCTCTCTCTTCGCGCAGGGCGAAGAAGAAATCGAGCGGAAAGGCGACGTAGAGGGCGCCGAACATCGTCAGCGTGATGGCCGCGCTGAATGCGGGGAGCTTTTCGACCGTGTCGAAAGTGACGACGAAGACGACGGCCGTGAGCAGAAAGCCGGCGAACAGGGCCATCGGGAAAGAGACCCCCCGCACGATCAGAGGGAGCCCGAGGAGAAGGGCCAGGACCGCTCCAAGCACTCTCCGGGGATATTGGTTCCTGCGTCGGGCCAGGTTGTAGAATTCCATCAGGGCGGCCAGCATGATGGCCTGGAGGAAGAAGAAATAGACGAGCCGGGGGGCCCACTGGATGACGGCTACGATCACGGCGATCAGTACCAGCGCGGTCGAAGTTCTCTGACGCAGGCTCATGGGTCTTCGGGGACGGGTTCGTCGCCGGGCGAGACCGCCCCGAACCTCCTTTCTCTTTTCTGGTAGTCGATCAGGGCCTGCAGGAGATGCCGGGTCCGGAAATCGGGCCAGAATTCTTGGGTCACCCAGATCTCCGCGTAGGCGATCTGCCAGAGCAGGAAGTTGGACACCCGCAGCTCGCCGCTGGTGCGGATGAGAAGATCGGGGTCCGGGAGCCCGGCCGTATAGAGGACGCGGGCGAAGCCGGCCTCGTCCAGGGCGGCCGGATCCGCGCTCCGTTCCGCCAGCAGACGGCGCACGCCGTCCACGATCTCGGCCCGACCGCTGTAGTTGAGGGCGAGGCAGACGGTCATCTTGTCGTTGGCCGCGGTCAGGGCTTCGACCCTATCGAGCTCGCGGCGGGCGGAAGCCGGAAGGCCGTTCAGCTGGCCGATGGCTCGAAGCCGGATCCTGTTCTCGACCAGCACCTTATCCTCTTTCCTGAGATAATCCTCGAGAAGCTTCCAGAGGAGGGACACCTCCTTTTTGGGCCTCTTCCAGTTTTCCTTGGAAAAGGCGTAGAGGCTGAGGACTTTGACGCCCAGCCGGGCGCTCGCCTCGACGATCTCCCGGACGGATTTGGAGCCGGCCCGGTGCCCCTCGACGCGGGGAAGCTTCCTTTGTTTGGCCCAGCGGCCGTTCCCGTCCATGATGATGGCGATGTGGACGGGAAGACGCTCGAAATCGACCCGGCGGACGAGCTCGTCTTCGACGGATCCGGGCTTGATGAAGCCCTTAAGGTCGGGAATCATCGCTTCATTATATGGACACGGTCGGGAATTGTCAAAAGAGGTGGCGGGCCTCGGCCTTATCTGCTAATCTAAGAAGTCAAAGGAGGCGAAACTGCCATGTGCCTGGCCATTCCCGCCCGGGTTCTCAGCGCCGGACCCGGTTCCCAGGGCCGGATCGACTATCTGGGCACGAAGATTAAAGTCGACCTGTCCCTTCTCGAAGATGTCCGGGTCGGCGACTGGGTCATCGTCCATGCCGGTTTCGCCATCGCCAAGCTCGACGCGGCGGAAGCGCGCCAGACTTTGAGATACCTCAGGGAGATGGCCGGCCCGGCCGCCTCGAATCGCTCTCCCAAGCGTCGCGCCTGACCGAACGTATCCATGGAGCCTTTCCGCGACAAGAAGATCATCGGGAGCCTTCTCCGGGAGGTCTCCGGGCTGACCGCCCGGGTCCCGGGCGGAGCCGTCCGGATCATGGAGGTGTGCGGGACGCACACCATGACCATCCACCGCTACGGCCTCAAGCCCCTCCTCTCCGAGGCGGGCGTCGAAATGGTCTCGGGGCCGGGTTGCCCCGTCTGCATCACCCCGGACGCCTACCATGAGGCCGCCCTGGACTTCCTCACCAACCGGGAGAATGTCATCCTGGCCGCGTTCGGGGACATGACTCGGGTCCCGACCCGGCGCGGCTCCCTGCAGCGGGCCGTCCCGGCCCGCGGCTCCCGGCTCCAGATCGTCTATTCGCCCGCCGAATCCCTGGAGCTCGCCCTCCGCAATCCGTCCCGCGACGTCGTCTTCTTCGCGGCAGGGTTCGAGACGACCATCCCTTCGATCGGCCTCACCGTTAGGGAGGCCCGCCGGAAACGCCTCCGGAACTATTCGATCCTGGCCGCCCTCTGGCTGATCGAACCCCCGCTCCGGGCCCTGTGCCGAGCGGGCGAAGTCAAAGTCGACGGATTCCTCTACCCCGGCCACGTCAGCGCCATAACGGGCCTGAAGCCCTTCGAGTTCATCCCGGCCGAGTTCGGGCTCCCGGGCGCCGTCACCGGATTCGAACCGGCCGACATCCTGCTGGGGCTGAGGTCCGTGCTGGGACAGATCCTCGAAGGCCGCCCCCGGGTCGCCAACGCCTACGGCCGGGTCGTGCGGCCCGAAGGAAACATCAAGGCCCAGAAGGCCATGGCTTCGATCTTCGAACCGCGCGACGCGGTCTGGCGCGGCCTGGGCCGCATCCCCCGGAGCGGATTGAGCCTCAGGAAAGCTTATGCGCGCTACGACGCCCTCAGCCGCCACGGATTGTCTCTTGACGAGGAGAGCTCCGACCTTCCGGGCTGCCGCTGCGGCGCGATCCTGCGGGGAGCGGCTTCGCCGCCGGACTGTCCCCTCTTCTCCGTGAAATGCAGGCCCGACGCTCCGCATGGCCCCTGCATGGTGTCCTACGAAGGCGCCTGTCTCATCCATTTCAAATACGCCAGCAAGGGAGGGAAACGTGGCCGGACGCCAAAAGCCCGCTGAGAAACCCGGCCGGTCCGAAAGAATCAGCCTCGAGATCGGGAGCGGAGGACGGCTGATGCGCGAGTTCATCGACCGGGCCGTCCTTCCCGCCCTGGGGAATCGCTATCTGAAAGGGCTTCCCGACGCGAGCCGCCTCGACCGGAATCTCGTTTTCACCACGGACGGATACGTCGTCGATCCTCTTTTCTTCCCGGGCGGCGACATCGGATCGCTCTGCGTCAACGGAACGGTCAACGACCTCGTCGTGTCGGGAGCGGTCCCCCGCTTCCTGTCCCTATCGGTCATACTCGAAGAGGGCCTTCCTCTCGACGACGTGAGGCGGGTCCTGGCCTCGATCCGGAGGTCGTCCGGCGCGGCCGGCGTCGTCGTGGCGACGGGCGATACCAAGGTCGTCCGGCGCGGCCAGTGCGACAAGATGTTCATCACGACCGCGGGCTTGGGATGGGCGATCGGCCGGCCGGATCTCGGGAAAGTCCGGCTCGGAGACAAGGTCATCTTAACCGGAACCCTGGGCGATCACAGCCTGGCCATTCTGGCCGCCCGCGGCGAATTCGGTCTGGAGAGCGCCGTCAAGAGCGACTGCGCGCCGCTGACCTTCCTCCTCCCGGTCTGGAAGATGGGCGTCCGCTGGATGCGGGACGTCACCCGGGGAGGATTGGCGACCATCCTGTCCGAGATGGCCGAAGGCCTCCCCTTCTCCATCCGGATCGAAGAAGGGCTCATCCCTCTCTCGCGGCCGGTCCGGGCCGCGGCCGAGATCCTGGGGATCGATCCCCTCTATATGGCCTGCGAAGGGCGGGCGGTCCTGATTGCGCCCAAGGCTTCCGCCGGCCGGGTTCTCAGTCACATACGGCGCTTCAGCCCGGGAAGGCGGGCGGCCGTCATCGGCGAGGTCGGGCTGAAGCCGGGCCGACCGGGCGAGGTCCTCTGCGAGACGGCGGCGGGCGGGTTGAGACTCCTCGAACCGCTTACCTCCGAGCTCCTCCCCCGGATTTGTTGAGAGGCCTTCCATGAGCCTGAGAGCTCCATCCGTCGCGCTGATGCTGACGTCCGTTTTGTTCCTGATCGCGCTCCCTCTCGTCGTCCGTTCCGGACGGCGAACGTCCTCGCGCGAGAATTCCGAAGACCGCGTTTCGCTCCGGAGCTCGAGTCGGACGCTCGCGGCCTATGAAGCGGAAACTCTGGAACTTGCGATCACGATCAGAAACGAAGGCCGCTCGTCCCTCGTTTCGACGGGCAGGAATCCCTCCCTTCTCTCCTATCACTTGCTCGACGCGAAGGGCCGGGCCCTCCGCTTCGACAATCCCCGGACTCCCCTCCCCGGGCCGATCGCTTCGGGCCGGGAAGCCCGGGTCGAAGTCCGGCTCAAGGCCCCCCTCGAGAAAGGTTCCTATCTCCTCGAATTCGACATCGTCCGCGAAGGCTTGGCCTGGTTCAAGGACGCCGGGTCCCCGACGCTGACGCTGCCGCTCGAAGTCCAAACCCGCGATTGGCCGGAAGATCGGATCCCGTTCGACGTCGGGGCGGCCAGCGTCAGCAGGATCGAGTCGGGGGTCGAGGAATTCAACAAGCTCTTTCGCCTCGTCCGGATTACCCTCCGCCGTGACGAGGTCGCCTTCCGGGGCCGGACCGGAGAGATCCGGGGATTTTACGCGGGCTCGGGCTATCCCCAGGTCTGGCTCAGGGACGCCGCGACCATCATCCCCGCCTCGCGTAATTTCTATGGCCTCGACGAGCTTCGCTCCTGGCTGATCGAGCATTTGGCCCGGCAGAGGAAGGACAGCGGCCTCGAGGATTGGATCGACAGCCGGGGCAACGCGGACAAGAACACGGTCGAGAGCGATCAGGAGGCAAGCGCGGTCCTGGCCGCTTTCGAAGTCGCCCGGCTCGCCGGCGCGGATTGGCTCCGGGAGCAGATCGCCGGCAAGTCCGCCATCCAAAGGCTCGACGAGGCCATGGAATTCATCCTGCATGAGCGCTGGGACAAACGGCTCGGCTTGGTAACGGGCGCCCATACCGCCGATTGGGGCGACGTCGAGATCGGTGACGCGGACCAGAAGGCGATCTACGCGGGCGACTCGACCCATTGGACCGTGGATATCTACGACCAAGCCATGTTTGTCGAGGCGGCCCGCGCGCTGGCCGCGCTCCAGGGAAGACTCGGCGACAAGGAGCGATCGAAGCTCTGGGCCGAGCGCGCCCAAGCCGTCTCAGCGAACGCCAACCGCCGGCTCTGGCAGGAAGATAAGGGTTTCTACAGGATGCACCTCCACCTCGACGACTTGACACATCCCTTCGACGAGGACGATATCTTCGCCCTGGGCGGGAATGTCCAAGCCGTGCGCGTCGGAATCGCAAGCGACGATAAAGCTTTAAAAATCATGAGGATAGCCCTCGACAGGCAACTGAAGTTCGGAGTCTCAACCGTGAGCGGCGTCCTCCTCCCGCCCTATCCAGCCGGCTTCTTCAAGCATCCCGCCCTCGATGAGCTCTATGAATATCAAAACGGCGGGCAGTGGGACTGGTTCGGCGGCAAGCTGGTCCTGGAGATGTTCCGGCGCGGATTGGCCCGGACGGCCCGGGCCAAGCTGCTCGAAATCGCCCGCAAGAATATCGCCAATATCGGCCTGTCCGAGTGGGACACGAAAGACGGGGCGCCCCGCGGAAGCGATTATTATGCGGGGAGCGCGGGGAGCCTAGGCCAGGCCCTGGTCGAGGGATATTTCGGCGTCCGTCTCGAACGCGACTCCCTGTCGCTCGAGCCCCGATTGGGGACGGACAACGGCCGCGTTCACGTCGACCTCCCCGCCTGCGGCCGGTTCGCCGCCTACGAATACGAATGCAATGAAGCGGGGAGGAAACTGACTCTTCGCTACGCGAGCGATGTCCCCGGACGGGGCGAAATCCGAATCCTGAGCCCCTGGCCTCTCCGGCCAGAAGCGAAGGACGGGAAGAAAGTACAAACTCCACAACTCGAGGTGAAGCTGGACGGTCGGACAGTCCCCTACCGGATCGAAGCAGTCGTCGAGGACGACTTCATCATCATCATCGCCTCGGATTATCATATCCACACGCTTACGATCCGGCTTAAGTCATAGCCCTCTCTCAACTACCGACAACGTAACCCACTTGCCTTCTTAATACGACAGCGCCAAATAGCTGACACCGAGTTGGAGCCCCCCCTCGGGCGTCGAGGGGGCCCTGGGCGTTTCTGAAGTTGATCGCCAAGTCATATCCTTCGCGGGGGGGGAAGGATTCGTAAACGCCGAAATCGCGGGCGGCTATTTCCGGCCGATTGAGGCGTACTCGAACCCGAGGACGCGGAGGGCGGCCGGATCATAGACGTTCCGGCCGTCGATGAGGATGGGGTTGGCCATGAGCGACTTGACCTTCGCCAGGTCGAGCTTCCGGAATTCCTCCCATTCGGTCAGGACGAGAAGGATGTGGGCGCCCTGGGCCGCTTCGTAGGGGGATGAGACGTAGGCCACGGTCTGGCCGTCCTCCGGGAAGAGCTCTTTCATGTTGGAGGCGGCCTTGGGGTCGTAGAGCCGCAGAGAAGCGCCCTGTCTGAGAAGCTCGCGGATGATCTTGATGCTGGGCGCCTCGCGGATGTCGTCCGTCTCGGGCTTGAAGGCGAGGCCCAGGATTCCGACCGTCTTGCCCTTGAGGATCCAGAGCGCGCGGCGGACCTTGTCCATGAAGACGCGGACCCGGTCGTCGTTGACGGCGTCGACGTCCCGGAGCAAGGTCATTTCGACGCCGAGCTCGGCCCCGATCCTGGCCAGGGCCTTGACGTCCTTGGGAAAGCAGGATCCTCCGTAGCCGAGGCCGGCCTTCAGGAAGGACTTGCCGATCCGCGGGTCGAGCCCCATGCCCCGGGCGACCATCTCGACGTCGGCGTCGGTCCGCTCGCAGAGGTCGGCGATCATGTTGATGAACGAGATCTTGAGGGCCAGGAACGAGTTCGAGGCGTGCTTGACGAGCTCGGCCGTGTCGATGTTGGTGATGACGATCCGGTCCCTGAAGCGCTCATAGATCCGGGCCAACAGATCCCGGGCCCGTTCGGTCTCGACGCCGATGATGACCCGGTCCGGATTCATGAAGTCGCCGACGCCGGAGCCCTCACGGAGAAACTCGGGGTTCGAGGCGACGTCGAAGGGGTGCTCGCTTTTCTTGAACGAAGTCATGACCCGCTTGATCCAGTAGGAGGTCTTGACCGGGACCGTGCTCTTCTCGACGACCAGCTTGTAGCCGTTGAGGTTCTCGGCGATCATCCGGGCGACCTCTTCGATCTGGGACATGTCGGCGCTCCCGTCCTCCTGGGGAGGCGTCCCGACGCAGACGAAGATGACCTCGGCGGCCCGGATGGCTTCCGTCTGGTCGGAGCTGAAGCGGAGATGGCCCTTGGCGAGGTTCGAGGCCAGGAGGTCGTCCAGGCCCGGCTCATAGAAGGGCGCCCGCCCGGAGAGGATGGTCCGGATCTTCGCTTCGTCCTTGTCCGTCCCGATGACGGCGTGGCCCAGCTCGGCCAGGCAAGTAGCCGTGACCAGGCCGACGTAGCCCGTTCCGACAACGGCGATCTTCATGCGCGTCTCCTTGGCGGCCGCCCGGGGCGGCGGCCCTCAGGCCTTGATGACGTTCTTGAACCGTTTCTTGACGGCGTTCCGGGCGTCGACGACGAGGCGGGCCTGGCGGGCGATCCGCTCGTAATCCAGGACGGTATGGCCGGTCGCGATGATGACGGCATCGGCCCCCCTGAGCCGGGCCGCGCTGAGCGGGACGGATCGGAGGTCGAGGCCGGGGTACTCGCGATGGCCGCGCGACCTGGGGATATAAGGATCGTGGTAGGCGACCCGGGCGCCCCGTTCCTGAAGGAGGCTGATGATCTTGAGGGAGGGGGATTCCCTCTGGTCGTCGATGTCCTTTTTATAGGCGACGCCCAGGACGAGGATCCGGGCGCCCTTGATCGTGATCCCGCGCCGGCTGAGAGCATCGACGGTCTTGGCGACCACGTAATAGGGCATGGCCGTGTTGATCTCGCCGGCCAGCTCGATGAACTTCGTCGTGTAGTCGAACTCCTTGGCCTTCCAGCTCAGGTAGAAGGGATCGATCGGGATGCAGTGACCTCCGTAGCCCGGCCCGGGGTAGAAGGGCATGAAGCCGAACGGCTTGGAGGAGGCGGCCGCGATGACCTCCCAGACGTCGATTCCCATCCGCTCGAAGATCATCTTGAGCTCGTTGACCAGGGCGATGTTGACGGAACGGAAGATGTTCTCGAGGAGCTTGGAGGCTTCGGCGACGCGCGTCGACGAGACGGGGACCGTCTTGACGATGACCTGGTCGTAGAGGGCCTTGGCGACCCGGAGGCAGTCCCGGGTCACGCCGCCGACGACCTTGGGCGTCGTCGCCGTCGAATAGACCTTGTCTCCCGGATTTTCCCGTTCGGGCGAAAAGGCCAGGAAAAAGTCCCGGCCGACCCGCAGGCCGGTCGCCTCGAGGAGCGGGAGCATCTCCTCGTCCGTCGTCCCGGGATAGGTCGTGCTCTCCAGGACGACGAGCTGGCCCCGGCGCAGGTTGGCGGCGATGACCCGGGTCGTGTCCAGGACGAAGGACAGGTCCGGGTTGCGGTGGGCGTCGAGCGGAGTGGGGACGCAGATGATGACGGCGTCCGCCGCGCGGAGGCGCCGGAAATCGGTCGTGGCCGCGAACATCCTCGACTTGAGGAAGACCTTGAGCTCGGCCGCCGAGATGTGACGGATGTAGCTCCGGCCCGCGTTGAGCAGGCGGACCTTCTTGGGGTCGATATCGAAACCGATGACCCGGAAGCCCCGGGACAGAAACGTCTGGACCAGCGGAAGCCCGACGTAGCCCAGGCCGATGACGCCGACCCGGGCCCGCTTGGCCCGGATCTTTTTCTCCAGCCTCAGCGCTTCTTGCCCCATGTCGAACTCCTTGATCGATACCAGTCGACGGTCCGCCGCAGACCGTCCTCGAAGGCCACCGAGGGCCGATAGGACAGTCCGGCCTCGGCCTTGGCGATGTCGGCGAACGAGTGGAGGATGTCGCCCGGCCGGGCCGGCTCATGGAGGGAGGGAAGGCCGGTCCCCAGGATCGCGTTGAGCGTCCTGGCCAGGCCGTTGATCGTGATCCGGTCCGCGCAGGCGATGTTGAAAACCTCGCCGCCGACTCCGGACGCCGCGGCCGCCAGCAGGTTGGCCTCGACGACGTTGGCGACATAGGTGAAATCCCGCGACTGTTCGCCGTCTCCGTAGATGATCGGACGCTCCCCGCGCAGGAGCCGGGTGATGAAATTGGGGACGACCGCCGCGTACTGGGAAGTCGGGTCCTGGCGGGCGCCGAAGATGTTGAAATAGCGGAGTGCGACCGCGTTGAGACCGTAGAGATCCCGGAAGACCCGGCAGTACTTCTCGCCGACAAGCTTCGAGACGGCGTAGGGAGACAGGGGTTTGCCCTCGCTCCCTTCCCGCTTGGGCAGGTTCGGGTCGTCCCCGTAGACGGACGAGGACGAGGCGAATACGAAGCTCCGGACGCCGGCGTCCCGGGCCGCCACGAGCATGTTGAGGGTCCCGGTGATGTTGATGTCGTTGGTCAGGCGGGGGTCCTGGACCGAGCGGGGGACCGAAGGCAGCGCCGCCTGGTGGAGGACGTGGTCCACGCCGCGGAGGGCCCGGCGGCAGGCGGACGGCTCGCGGATGTCGCCCTTGACGACCTCGACGTCTTTGCGGAATTCCGCAAGGTTCTCCTTGCGTCCCGTCAGGAAATTATCGAGGACCCGGACCCGGGCGTTGCGCCGCAGGAGCTCCTCGACCAGGTGGCTTCCGATGAAGCCCGCTCCCCCCGTCACCAGGTACGCCGTCATATTCTCATCTTATTCCAAATCTTATCATTAAATAAAGCCGAGTTGCTCGAGCTTGGCCAAAACCCTCCCGGCGCTCTCCTCGAGCGTTTCCTTGTCCGTTTCCAGGACGAGCTCGGGCTTCTCGGGCTCTTCGTAGGGGTCGGAAACGCCGGTGAATTCCTTGATCTCGCCCCTCATCGCCTTCTTGTACATGCCCTTGACGTCGCGCTCGATACAGACGTCGACCGGGCACTTGACGTAGACCTCGAGGAAGCTTCCGATCTGGGTCCGGGCGTGGGCCCTCATCTCTTTGTAGGGCGAGATGAATGAGGTCAGGACGAAGACGCCGTTCCGGGTCAGCAGTTTGGCCACGAAGCTGACCCGGCGGATGTTCTCATCCCGGTCTTTCTTGGAGAAACCAAGGTCCCGGGTCAGCTCCTGGCGGACGTTATCTCCGTCCAGGCGCTCCGCGTATAATCCCTTGCTCTTGAGGATGTCCGCGACGCGGTCGGCGACGGCCGACTTTCCCGAGCAGGGCAGCCCAGTGAACCAGAGGGTGACTCCTTTACGGTCGGGGCAGCAGGTCTTACTCATCGCAACGGCACTCCTTTCGTGTTGTTCGAAGTCTGTTTATGATCCGAGGGCTCGGCCCTTCATGTCTTTGGGTACCGGAATCCCCAGGGACGTCAGAATCGTCGGAGCGATGTCGAGGATGGAACCGTCCTTCCGGCCTCCGGCCTTGGAGCGGGGATCGCAGAGGATATAGATCCCCTCCTGGGCGTGAACGGCGTCGTCGGGCCCGGTGTCGTTTTCGGGGAGGAAGAGGGTTCCGTAGCCGAGGGTCCCGGCCGACCGCCAGTACAGGTCGTCGAAATAGACCATGAGGTCCGGGTATTCGCCGTTGGCTTCTTCGTAATATTCCTGGGGTTTGATGACCTTTGTCTTCCATTCCTCGCCGTTCGGGCCGCGCAGGGCCAGCAAGCGCGCCTTGAATTCGTCGCGGACCTTCTCGTAATCCTCGGCCGGGATGATACCCTGCGGCTCGCGCCCCTCCACGTTGAGGAAGAGACGCGCGTAATAGCCGCCCCAGCCCCAAGCCCGGGTCTTGGCCCAGTCGATTTTAAGGTCGTCGATGCTGACGACCTTATCCGGTTTTTCCTTGACGACCAGGTCGCCCTGCTCGATGAGCCATTCGTTGACGCAGAAGCAGCCTTTCATCCGTTTGGCGCCGTGGTCGGAGACGACCAGGACGACGGTGTCCTTGCCCGCCTTTTCCAGAAAGCGGCCGAGCTTCTGGTCGAGGTGCTTGTAGTAATCGATAATGACGTTTTGGTAGCGGTTGCCCGGCTCGTAGAGATGGTGGGCGGGGTCCGCGTATTTCCAGAAGGCGTGGTGGACGCGGTCGACGCCGATCTCGACGAACCAGAACAGGTTCCAGGGCTTGGTCTCGAGGAGGTACTCCATGATCTCGAACCGCTTGTCGGTCATCTTGTAGATCTCGGCCAGGATCTGGTCCCGGTTCTCGGTCCGGAAGACGACGTCGAACAGGTAGGGCCCGAAGCGGTCCTCGATCTCCTGGTACAGGGAGGCCGGGTAGGTCGACTCCTTGGACTTGGCGGGCGGCGTGATGAAGCAGGAAATGAGGTTCCCGGCGACCGGCTTGGGCGGGAAGCTGGGCGGGATGCTGACGAGTGTGCTCTGCCCGCCCTGGTCGCCCAGGATGTCCCAAACGGTCTTTTCCTTAACGGCCAGGGAATTGGCGATCCACATCTTGTCGTAAGAAGATCCCCTGCGATGCCGGAACCCATAGAGGCCGAGCCGGCCCGGGTCCTTCCCGGTCGCCATGACCATCCAAGCCGGGATCGTGATCGGTGGGTCCGAGCTGCGCAGAGTTCCGTGGACTCCGGCTTCGATCAGCCGCTTGAGGACGGGGAGTTCCCCGCTCCGGCCGAAGACGATTTCGGGAGTCGCGCAATCGAGCCCGACGACGAGGATCTTTCTCCGCTCAGTCATTAAAGGGTTCCTTGAAGGCCATGATGATCTTGGCCACCTCGGGCCGCATCAGCTCGGGGGGCGGGATTTCGCCCTTGACGAGCATGTCCCGGATCTTAG
Source organism: Candidatus Aminicenantota bacterium (assembly GCA_963702005.1). Classification (GTDB taxonomy): domain Bacteria; phylum Acidobacteriota; class Aminicenantia; order Aminicenantales; family JAFGBC01; genus JAFGBC01. Next base: position 2,234,613 of record OY969696.1, on the reverse strand, counting down.
TCCCACTGTACTGGATCTGGTCGGCGGGCGGGTGGGGACAGATCTTTTCGTTGACGACCGACCGGCACTTCTTGCAGAAGTAGAAGGCCCGGAAGAAGAGGGGCGCGATTCCCAGGTCGGGGAACTCCTCGAAGATGTCCTGGGCGGCGTAGGGGCCGTAGTAGCTGCCGACGCCGGCGTGGTCGCGGCCGATGATGATATGGGTGCAGCCGAAATTCTTGCGGATGACGGCATGGTGGATGGCCTCGCGCGGCCCCGCGTAGCGCATCTCCATCTGGAGAATGGCCATGACGGCCCGCTCTTTGAGGTAATAGTGCCGGATGAGCTCCTCGTAGGAGGCTAGGATGACCTCGTCCTTGAAGTCGCCCTTTTTCTTCTTACCGATGACGGGGTTGATGAAGATGCCGTCGGTGAAGGTCAGGGCCGCTTTCTGGACGTACTCGTGGCCGTTGTGGGGGGTGTTCCGTGTCTGGAATCCGACCACGGTTCGCCAGCCCTTTTCCTTGAAGAGGATCCGCGTCTCCTTGGGGCTGAGCTTATAGCGATCGAACGGAGTCGGCGATTCCTGGATGAGGTCGATCTTGCCGGCCAGCAGGATGTCCTTCATGGCCATGACCTTGGCGACGCCGGGGTGGGCCCGGTCGAGGGTTTGGAAGACCTTCTCGGCCATTTCCTCCCGGTCGTAGTCATAGACCTCCTCGAGGGTCAGGACGGCGACGGGCCGGCCGCCTTCGTTGACGAGGAGAATCCCGCCGCCGACCTTGAACTTGGCCGCTTCCTCCCGGCTGACGTCGAGAACGATGGGAACGGTCCAGGGGAGATCATTGGCCAGCCGCATCTGGTTGAGGACGTTCCGGAAATCGGCTTTGCCCAGAAAGCCTTCGAGGGGGCTGTAAACGCCGTTGGCGATATTCTCGACGTCCGAGACGGATTCGGCGTCGAGAACGATCTTGGGAAGGGTCTTGGCACGCTCCAGGACTTCCTCCTTCTGGGAACCGCGGAGCACCCGGTCCACCAGCTTGCCGCCGTGAGGTTGTATCATATGAGTGTGTCTCCTTGATCGGATCGTCGTCGAGCTGGATTCTCAGTCGATATAGCCGAGGGCTTTGAGCCGTTCCTTGACTTTCTCCTCATCCTCTTTGCTGAAGACCTCGGGCGCGGCCTCCCCCTTGGACAGGCTTTCCCTGAGGACCTTCGTCACGTAATTCGCCACCGAGCCGACTTCGGTCCCCTTGATGGCCTCCTCGATCTTTTTAAAGAGGGAGGTCGGGATCGAGACCGTCATGAATTCCTTGTCCATCATTTCTCCTTTTTCGGGCCGAGGAGCGTTCCCGGCCTTATCCGGGCGGGCAAAGCCCTCCTAAAATTAAACCTTTTTATATACCAGACGGGCTTTTTTTTCAAGCGGTTTTCGCGACATTGTTAGGGCTTGAAAACCCGGACACGCAGCAGGAAAGGAAAAATCCTGCCAAGGTCCGAGCAAAAACGGTGAGAACGGGCCCAACGCCCTTTGGACTCTACGGCCAGGATATCCAGAAAACGCCGTTATTCCCGCCGGCATAGACGGGCCTCTTTGCGCTTTCATAGGCCAGCGCATAAATGATGGAATCGACGGGCAGGCCTCTGCCGACACTCTGCCATTTCGCCCCCCCTCGACGGATCTGAATACGCCTTTGTTCGTCCCGGCCCAGAGGCTGGCGGGAGTCCCCCGGATTAGGATAAAGGACCTCGACTTGACAGCCCGGCCACCGGCGCTCTATCATCCCTGGCGAGAGGACAATCCCATTAAAAACCTGCGGTTTTTCGGCTTCCTGGCAGCATGCTCGGCCTGCTTGATCGGCTGGCTCGAGCGCTCTCCAGCCGCCTCCTCAGAGCTTGGGCGGGTTGCCGCTGACAAGTTCCCCGCTTGGACTTATGCGATGAACGTGTGGCCTTTTGACATTCTTTATCCCGGTACATCTCTGGGGCAAATTAGCCGGAATCTTACCGTCGCCGTGAACCACGGCGCTAACACGGTGATTTTTTACATCGAAGAGGAGCAGATGTACCGGACTTTTGTCGATGAGTCGGGTTTTTCCGGCATTCTCCAGAAGATTGGGTATCTTATAGAACAAGCTCATCTCCGGAAGCTCAAGGTGATTTGCTATCTCAACGGTCTTGAGGTCATGGCTCATGGAGCTTATAAAAATCCGGCTGTGCCCACGCTCTATCGCAACCATCCTGAATGGATACAGAGAGACATCGCGGGAAAGCCGATGGTCTGGACCAATATCGAGGCCGACTGGGTCAAGAAAGACATGGAGGACGCCTGGGCATCTCCCTACTCCGGCTTTCGCGATTTGTTCAAGGATCGAATCAAACGGCTCGGCCTCAAGGAACTCGATGCGGTATATATCGACCAGGCTTCGCTTCCCGGCATGCAAAATCTCGGTGACAAATGGGCATCCAGCGACGCCGGCTTTGCGAGCGCCTTCAAGAGTCAGTACGGCTTGAGTGTTCCGACGACTGTCAACTGGGAATCGACAGCGTGGCGAAAGTTCGTTTATTTCCGCCACCAAGCCGTACAGGAGTACTTGCAGGATCTGGCTGATACGGCGCGAGCCTACGGTATCGTCCCCTTCTTCGAATCTTCCGCGAACGACACCTGTGACGGGACTCTGTTGGGTAACGAACCGGCGCTTTCGGTCATGTCCGGGATCGCCGCCTCGCCCGAGATTGAGCCCGGGGGAGACTACCGGACCGCTTTTCGCATGGCCAAATTTGCTCGGGATATTCAGCAAAAGCAGCCGATCCTGTATCTGGGATGGCCCGAATCAAAGACAGCTGCGCGCAAGGAATTCGCCGCGGCCGTGTGTCAGTCCGGTAATTATTACCCGACCGCCGATTCGCCCTATCCGGCCAACGCGTTCAAGTTCCTCGACGGCTTGCGTCGTCCGGTTTTAAGCCGCCGCGTCCCCTACCAGGAGATTGCGCTTATCTATTCGGCTCGCAACAAAGACTTCAGCTTCAAGGATGAAAGAACATTTGACCTGTACACGGAGGCTTTCGAGACGCTGGAAGAGGGCCACCTTCCGTTCAAGATCGCCCCGCTTGAAACTCTGACGACCGCCGCGCTGCAAGACGTGGGGCCGATCGTATTACCTGGTGTCGAGTCGATGACGGACGCCGAATTCAAGCTTCTATCAAGTCACCCGGTCGTTCTCGTCGGGAACAATGGGACACGGGATCAGTGGCACCAACCGCGGGCCAAGCCGCTGAAATTCCCTCGGGTGATTCCTCTACCATCGCTAAAATCCGAAATGCCCTTTACGCTGAAGGCTCCCACCGGCACCATGATCGAGTACTACGTGGACCGGGACGATTCCCGCCGTTTCTATCTCTTCGCGTTCTCTCCCTCGATTGACGGTCGGATCAGTCTCAAGTCCGATTCCTCCCTGTCCGCCAAAATCTATGAGCTCGATCGCAAAACCCGCACATTATCCGGCACGAATCTAACCGTTGATATTAAGGATTATCTCGAAGTCATCAGCCTTCAGCTTTAGGCGAAGCCCGACAACAGTCAGGGACCTTGACAAAGCCCGCCCTGAAGGGAGTATAATCTGTGGTCCCTGGATACGCTATGAGCGAAGACCCGCAGCCTCCTGCCTGATATGGAAAAAATCAGCTCCCCCTTTCTCGGGAATAACTCTCTGTCCGGAATTCTGGACCGGAACCTGCGCAGGCTGGAAGAACGCCTGGCCGTCCGGCTCGCCCTGCGCGGAGACGACCTGATCATCGACGGCGACAAGCCGCGGATCGAGTTCGCCCTCTATTTCTTCAAGCGCATGGCCGAGCTCGCCGAAAAAGGCCACCATCTCAAGGAGGAAGATTTCCGGATCGCCCTCGACCTGCTCGAGGAGGATTCCTCGCGGACGCTCGAGGACTATTTCCCGGCCGAAGCCCTGAACCTGTCCCGCAAGTCGGTCGCCCCCAAGAGCCTCAACCAGCAGGAGTTCATGCAGGCCATTAAGACCTGCGACCTGGTGTTCGGGATCGGGCCGGCCGGCACGGGCAAGACCTATCTGGCCATGGCCATGGCCCTGTCCTTCCTCCAGAACAAGGCCGTCCACCGGATCATCCTGACCCGGCCCGCCGTCGAGGCCGGCGAGCGGCTCGGCTTTCTGCCCGGCGACCTGGCCCAAAAAATCAACCCCTACCTTCGCCCCCTCTACGACGCCCTGTTCGACCTCTCCCAGTACGATCAGGCCAGCCGCCTGATCGAGAAGGGCGTCATCGAGATCGCCCCGCTCGCCTTCATGCGGGGCCGGACGCTCAACGGCGCGTTCATCATCGTCGACGAGGCCCAGAACACGACCCGGGAGCAGATGAAGATGGTCCTTACCCGGCCCGGGTTCGATTCCAAGCTTGTCGTCACCGCGGACATCACCCAGATCGACCTCCCCCAGCCCAAACAATCGGGCGTTCTCGAGGCGATCAAAATCCTGTCGGCGATCCCCGAGATCGCCTTCGTCTATTTCAACGAAAAGGACGTCGTCCGCCATCCCCTCGTCCAGAAAATCATCCTCGCCTACGACAAAGCCGGCGCCCGGCCCGCCAAGTCCTCCTGACGACCATGGATCCCATTTCATTCAAGGGCATCAAGCTGTTTCTGGGATCCAAGTTCCCGCCGAAGAAGAAAAACGGCGCCGGCCCGTCCGTCAACGGAGCGCCCGAGCCCTGGCAGCGGAGGTTTCTCCGTATGCCGGGCCTCTACCTGGCGGCCTTCGTCCTCATCCTGGGCTGGCTCATTTCCTATCTCCCCTCCAAGGCGCTGCCCGAGCCGAAGGTCGGCGACATCGCCCCGAGCGACATCGTCGCGCCCGCGGACTTGACCGTCGATGACCTGGAAACGACGGCGAAACGGCGTAAGGAAGCCGAGGAAACCGTCCTGCCCGTCTGGGTCCTGGACGTCAACGCGGCCCTCAACCTTGAGGAAAAAATCCGGGGGGTCTTCGGCGCGGGCCGCGATTGGATCGCCGCCGTCCCGGCCGCGAAGCGCCGGTCTTCCGATTTCGCCGCCCTGGCGTTTGAACGGTTCGGGATCGAGTCCGGCGCGGCCGAATGGGGAGCCTTGATCCGAAAGGCCTTCGCCCCCGTCCTGGAAGAATCCCTGCTCAGCCTGCTCCAGACGGTCTTCGACCAGGGAATCATCCTCAATAAAAACCTGTTCAGCCACGGGGAGATGGAACTCGGTCTGGCCCTCATCCAAAACCAGCCGGAGAGAGTCCTCAGGACGAGCGATATCCTCGACGTCCGGGAAGCCCAGGACAAGCTCGCGGCGGATGCGGCCAAGCTCTCGCTTCCCTCATCGGACAGGACGCTCCTCCTCGGGTTGGCGCATTCCTTTCTCTCGCCCAACATCACGTTCCACCGGGTCGAGACCGAGGCCCGCAAGCAACAGGCCCGTAACCGCGTCGAGACCGTCTTCTACACCATCAAGAAAGGCAAAATCATCATTCGCAAGGGCGACGAAGCGACGGCCGACACGGTCAAGCAGATCGCCCTCATCAACCGAAGCCTCAAGACCAAGCCGAGCTGGCTGATCAGCTTCCTCGGGTCGCTGTTCCTGTTCGCGCTCCTGTTCGTGAGCCTCTGGTATTATCTCAAGTCCCAGCTGCGGTTCGGCCAAGCCCTGGAGACGTTCCGGATGATGGGCCTGACCCTCGTCATCGGGCTCCTGGCCGCCAAGCTGGGCTCGTTCCTGGGCGCGGCTTCTCCTCCGCTCCAGACCGCGGACGTCGCCGGCAGCCTTCCCCCGCTGTCGTTCGGCCTACCCTATGCGATGGGCAGCCTGCTGTTCGCTTTTATCTATACGGGTCCGATCGCGCTGACCTTTACCATCCTCAACAGCCTCGTCCTCGGATACCTGTTCGGCGGCCAGTACTACCTCATGGTCTACAGCTTCATCGGCGGGCTGGCCGCCCTATACGGGATTAAGTATTACCGCCGGCGAACACGGACGGCCATCCTGCGGGCGGGGCTGTTCATCCTGGCTCCGGTCAACGCCTTCGTCGCCCTGACCATCCATCTCATCCGGGACACGCCGACCGGATTGGAGATCCTCGGGGCTAAGGTCGGCATGGGCCTCCTCGGCGGCGCCCTGAGCGCGGGCCTCGCCTTCGTCCTCCTCCCCATCTACGAGACCGTCTTCCGTCTGACGACCCAGACCAAGCTCCTCGATCTCACCAATTCCGACCTCCCCATCTTCCGCGAGATGGCCATGGAAGCGCCCGGCTCCTACCATCATTCCCTGGTCGTGTCGACCCTGGCCGAGAAGGCGGCCGAGGAGATCCGGCTCGACCCGATGCTCGTCAAGGCCGGTTCCCTCTACCACGACATCGGCAAGATCAAAATGCCCGACTACTACATCGAGAACACGACCCGCGATCCGGACATGCACCGCGAGCTGTCCCCCAACATCTCGACCCTGGTCATTATCAACCACGTCAAGGAGGGCGTCGACCTGGCCCGGAAGCTCAGGCTGCCGACCGCTCTCCGCGAGATCATCGAACAGCATCATGGGACCTCGCTCGTCCGCTACTTCTACGAGAAGGCCAAGGAAACCTACGATCCCGAGATGCAAAAGGTTGGCGAGGAGGATTACCGCTACCCGGGGCCGAGGCCGCGCAGCAAAGAAGCCGGGATCATCCTCTTGGCCGATTCCGTCGAAGCCGCCTCGCGAAGCCTGAAATCCCCCTCCCGGGAAAGCCTCAAGAAGGTCATCACCGATATCTTCTCCAGCTACCTCGAAGACGGCCAGCTCGACGAGTGCGACTTCGCGATCCGCGAGCTGCGGTCCATCGCCGCCTCGTTCCTGTCCATCCTTTACGCGATCTATCATCCCCGGGTCCACTACCCCGGGTTCGAGTTCGAAATCAAGAAGGACAAGAAACCCTCCAAAGCCCCCGACGCCCATGATCGAAGTCATTAACCTTCAGCGCAAGGCCCGCCTCCGGGTCCGAGCCTTCCGGGACCTGGTGTCCGGGCTCGTCCGCCGCTACCGCCTTCAGGATCCCGATATCGTCCTGGCCTTCGTCGACGACCGGCGCATCCGGCAGCTCAACCGCGAATTCCGGGGCAAGGACAGGCCGACCGATGTCCTAAGCTTTCCGATCGGGACGCGGGGACCCGACGGCCGCTACTTCCTGGGCGATGTCATCATCTCCGTCCCCCGCGCCGCCGTCCAAGCCGCCGCCAAAGGCCACGGCTTGGACCGGGAGCTGCGGATCCTCGTCATCCACGGCTTCCTTCACCTGCTGGGATTCAAACACTTCCGGGGGATGGAGGCCGAGGAAGCCAAGGCCCGGCGGCGGTTCCTGGGAGCCTGAGATGAGGGCTGCCTGGCTGGCCGGAATGGGATTGGCCGTATGCGGGTTGGCCGCCTTCCTCCTGTCCCTCCTCCATGTCTCCCTGAACGCGATCTCCAAGATCGCTTTCAGCGGAATCCTCGAGGACCGGAAAAAGGAATTCCGCCAGCGGATGATCGACCGCTTCGACGATCTCCGGATCGCGGTCGAGATTCTGCGTATCCTGTCCATCCTGGCTTCGGGCCTTTTATTATTCTTCGTCTTCCGGCGCGGCCGGTTCTGGCCGGCGGGCCCGATGCTGACCGCCCTGGCCGGCTATCTCCTTATTTTTGAATACGTTCCCCGCCTCATCAACGCCCTGAGCCGGGGCCGCCTCCTGGGATCGATCCTTCCCGTCCTCGGCCCCCTCCTCGCCCTGAGCTCGCCCTTGACCTTCCTTTCCCGCCGCCTCCAGGAGCGGGGGGAGGAGGAAAAGGTGGAGGCGGACGAGCCGCGCGAGGCGGCGACCGAGGATGCCATCGAGACCTTCCTCGACGAGGCCCAGGAAGAAGGCATCATCGAAAAAGAGGAAGAGGGTCTCCTGCGCGGCGTCGTCGAGTTCGGCGGCACGCTCGTCCGGGAGATCATGACGCCCCGGGTCAAGATGGTCTGCATCCGGAAGGACACGACGATCGGACGGCTCCGCGAGCTCATCATCAAGGAGCAGTATTCGCGGATTCCCGTCTACAAGGATCGCATCGACAACATCGAAGGCATCGTCATCGCCAAGGATCTCCTCGAATACGCCGACCCCTCGCATAAAAACCTGCCCATCGAGGGCCTGCTCCGTCCCGTTATTTTCGTTCCCGAATCCATGGAGGTCTCGGCCCTCCTCAAGGAATTTAAGCGGGCCAAGGTCAAGCTGGCCATCGTCGTCGACGAGCACGGCGGGGTGTCGGGGCTGGTGACCATGGAGGACCTCGTCGAGGAGATCGTCGGCGAGATCCAGGACGAGTATGACCTCGAGGAGCCCCGGATCGTCGAGAACGGGCCTCGGGACTTCACCCTCTCCGGCGAGGTCGAAGTCGAGGAGCTCGAGGACCGCTTCGAGCGCGATCTGGCCGAGGACGACTTCCTCACCGCAGGCGGCCTCGTCACCCACCACCTGGGCCGGCTCCCCCGCAAGGGCGAGACGGTTGTTATCAAGGGCCTCAGCTTCGAGGTCCTCGATGTCGATCCCAAACGCGTCAAGAAACTCCGGGTCCGGGAGTCGGCCGGGGGGCAGGACGGGTCCCGCCCATGAACTCGGGGACCGTCGCCCTGGTCGGCCGGCCCAACGCGGGAAAGTCGACCCTCCTCAACCGGATCCTGGGCCGCAAGGTCGCCATCGTCTCGGATAAACCCCAGACGACCCGCATCAGCATCCTGGGCATCAAGACCGGCGACCGGGGACAGATCGTCTTCATCGACAACCCCGGCATCCACAAACCCCTGCACGGCCTCAACCGCCGGATGATGAACTTTGTCTTCACCTCCCTCCAGACGGCGGACCTGGTCTGCCTTCTCGTCGACGCCGCCCAGCCTTTCGGCCACGGGGACGCCTACGCCCTGGAGATCCTCAAGGACGTCTCCAAGCCCCTATTCCTCCTCCTCAACAAGGTCGACCTGATCCGGAAAGACAAGCTCCTCCCCCTCATCGACCGCTACAAGGACCTCCTGGCCTTCAAGGAGATCATCCCCATCTCGGCCCTCAAGGGGATCAACCTCGACCGGCTCGAGGACTGCCTCTACCACGCTCTCCCCGAAGCGGACCGGCTTTATGCAGCCGACGAGATCACAGACCAGTCTCAACGGTTCTTCTTGGCCGAAATCATCCGCGAGAAACTCCTCGCGCGCGTCGAACAGGAGCTGCCTTTCGTGACGGCCGTCCTCCTCGAGCAGATCGAGGAACGCAGCGCCGAGACGCCGGAAGGACAAGCCCCCCGCCCGCCCGTCATCTACCTCCAAGCAAGCATCCTCGTCGAAAAGGACTCCCAACGCAAAATCGTCATCGGCCGCCACGCCCAGCTTCTCAAAGCGATCGGGAGCGAGGCCCGCCGGGAGATCGAGGACATCCTCAAGACCCGGATCTATCTCGACCTCCAGGTCAAGGTCCGGCCCCGCTGGCGCGATTCGGCCGACGTCCTCGACCTCATCGAGGGCCAGAAACGATAGTCAAGCCGGGCCGGCCCTTCCGGACTTGGGTATTAAGCCTTTTTTGGGAGGCCGAAATTTACCATAATTGATTGATATAAAACGAGTTGGAGCCAGTATTGACAATGGGGCGACGAGATGAGAAAATCATACGCCTCCGAAGGGACGGTGAGTGTAGCTCAATTGGTTAGAGCATCGGACTGTGGATCCGAAGGTTGGGGGTTCGAGACCCCTCACTCACCCCACTGTTCCCTCAATATTCAATCAGTTAGCCTGATAAGAGAATCTCCTTATACAAATCATTTTGGATTAATTGAACTCTTGTTAAGAAAAACGGACAGGCGGTCACTTCACCGGCCGGACGATATCGGCGACCCAGATGTCGCTGCGCACCTCTTCCCAGGTGAAATAGAGGAACCGGCCGTCGACGGCTAGGCCGTTATATCCCAGCGCGCCGCGCCGGCCGGTCAATGCTGTCACCGGCCATTCCTCCCGGCTCTCGAGTGATAGGGCCCAGATGGCATTCCTCCGGCTTCCGGTGCCGATCATGTAGATCCGCTTCCCGTCGGGGGACCAACGGGGCGTCCAGCCTCCTCCTCGTGTCAGCTGCTCGACCAGCCCACCGGAGGCTGCGATGCGAAAAATCTGCCACCCTTGGTTGCCCTTTTCACTGAAGGCCACCCAGCGCCCGTCAGGGGACCAGTCCGGGTGGCAATTGGTTTCTTTGTCGGTTAAGTTCCTCACCTTGAGGCTTTGAGGGTCGAGGATCAAAATGCCCCCGCTCTCCATGGTGATGGACTTCCCGTCGGGGGACCAAGCCGGGTTGAAACTCTCGACCTCGCCGTGGGTGAGTTGCCGCGCCGGGCCGCCGCCCACGGGCATGAGCCATATTTCCCGATGGCCCGTTCTCGACGAGTAGAACGCGATCTCGCTGCCGTCGGGCTTCCAGCGCGGGCCCGCATCCACTCCCGGATCGGTCGTCAGTTGTTGCAGATCGCCCGAGTCCGGGGACAGCAGGTAGATGTCCCAGTTTCCCGATCTGTCCGAGCTGACCAGGATCCGTCCGTCCTTTGAGACTTCGACGGACTCGATCTCCGCTTCGTCGAAGGTCAGCTGGGTGGCGTCCGTCCAGGTGATCGGCCGGCCCGCCGGGAGGGGGGCCCGGAACGCGTTGCGGACCGTCCGGCCTTTGGAATAGGCCAACGTCCGTCCGCCCGGGGCTATGACGGCATGGGTCATCTCGATGCCGGCCGTGATCTGCCGCGGCGGCCCCTCCGGCAGTCCCTGGCCGCCAATCGCGAACCGCCAGAGGTCAGGCGTCCCGCCGCGATTGGAGATGAAATAGAGCTCGCGGCCGTCCGGAGACCAGGTCGGGCTGGTATCCCTCAAGGTCCCGTCGGTCAGCTGGAAGCTCTTCTCGTCGGTCGTGTGCGTCAGCCACAGTTCGGCGGTCGCTGCGATGGGGCTAATGGCCCGGGCATAGGCGAGCCAGCGCCCGTCGGGCGACCAGCTCATGTCGATGATGGAATTGTTGCGGGCCCGGTTCGGAAGCGTCAGCCTCTTGGATTGGCCACTGGCCACGGTCAGGATCTCGATGTAGGGTTCGACGCGCTGGCGCAGGGCATAGGCCAGATGAGTACTGTCCGGAGACCATTGGGCCGCCGTCGGATAGGCATCGGCAAACTCCAAAGAGGCGATCCGATGGGCCTTGCCGCCGATCCCGGGCATGACGTAGTAGCCGCGTTCGGTCCGGTCCGAAAAGAAGGCGATCCACTGACCATCCGGCGACCAGGTGGGATTCATCTCGTTGGCCGGGCTGTCGGCCGTCCGGTTGACGGCCTGGCTCGTCCCGACCTGGGTGACCCAGATGTCCCAGTTCCCTGCTTGGTCGGACTGGTAGACCAGCATGCGGCCGTCCGGAGACCAGCTTGGGCAGTCCTTGGCACCCATGGCGGTGGTCACTTTGACAGCGTTGGCCACTTGGGGAACGGCTGTTTCGGAGGGCTTTTTATGCCCCATTAGGAGAAGCATGCCGGCCGCGGCTAAGACGAGCACGGCGACTGCCCCCGCGGCCCAAGGGATCCATCGGCGTCTCTTACGCCCCGAGGCGATGGGGCCTGCCGATGGCGCCGCTTGGTCTTCAAAGGCGGCTATGCGCGCCGAGGTGGAATCCCGTTTCAGCCGCTCGAGATCGGCCCGGATCTCGGCCGCGCTCTGGTAGCGCAACCGCCGTTCTTTCTCCAGGGCCTTGTTGATGATCCGCTCCAGCTCGGGCGGGACATCCGGGTTCAGCCGGACGGGAGATGTCGGGGCTTTATGAAGGATGGCGTCGAAGATGACGGCCGAGGTGGAGCCAGTAAAGGCCTGCCGACCTGTCGCCATTTCGTAGAGCACGACGCCTAAGGAAAAAAGATCGGTGCGGGCATCAAGCGGCTCGCCCCGGGCCTGCTCCGGGGACATATAAGCCACCGTCCCGACCGCCGCGCCGGCTCCGGTCAGCGGCTCCGGGGCGGTGACGGTCGGGCCGGCCGAGCCCGCGGCAGCCGTTTCTCGCGGCATCGTTTTGGCCAGGCCGAAATCGAGGATCTTGGCTAGGCCGCGATCGGTGACGAAGATGTTGTCCGGCTTGATGTCCCGATGGATGATGCCCTTGCCGTGGGCGGCGTCGAGGGCGTCGGCGATCTGGATAGCTAGATTGATGATCTCGTCGGCCGGGACCGGCTGGCCGAGGATGCGCCGCTTCAGGGTCCGGCCCTCGAGTAGCTCCATGGCGATGAAATGGCGTCCCTGGTGTTGGTCGATATCGAAAATGGTGCAGATCCCCGGGTGGTTCAGGGCCGATGCGGCCTGGGCCTCCCGCTCGAAGCGCTCCAGGGCGTGCGGCTCTTGGAGCGACTCCTCGGGCAGGAACTTCAGGGCGACCGCGCGCTTGAGCCTGGTGTCTTCGGCCTTGTAGACGACGCCCATGCCTCCGCCGCCGAGCTTCTCCAGGATCCGGTAGTGGGAAACGAGCTGGCCGATCATGCGCCCATCCCAGTCCTTGTCTGCCCAGAGGATAGAACCGCGGCCCCTTGATGTCAAGACGGCTTTCAACGCAACCACACGTAGAGCTGGGATCAGGGGCCTTCGATTTCATGACCTACGGCACACGTTTGCAGCCCAACTCGTCGAAAGAGGCATCGATTTCAATGACGTAGTTTACGCGCTTTTCAACCGAATTTGCGACATGTTGGTGATAGTGGGAGATGTTTGGATTCTGAAAGATCCTTAGAATTCGCTTCCGCGGCTTTCTTCCCGCCGTCGAGCGAGATGTCCGACGTGCCGTCGGCGTTAATGTCGCCCGTGATCTTCAAGCTGCCCCCCGTGATGCGCGGCAGCCTATCTGAGATTGAGATCTTGGGGCCCGGACATGACCCCCATTTTTCGAACCACTTAGAGGGCTAAATTCCGCTAACATCTCAGCCGGGTCTTCGGCCCTTTTCTTTGAGATATCGAATCGGCGATTGGTAACCCAACGCCGAGTGTCGACGAACGTGATTATAGTACCGGATCCGCTGCCCGACAACCTTTTTCAATGAAGGGAGATCTTCCTGTTCCCAAAACAACAGCCGATTCTCGGCTTTGAATCGGGAATTGAACGACTCCATGTGGACGTTGCCCTTGGCCCCGTTTTCCGAATAGGAAACGCGCACTTTATCCTGGACGGCAAGCTCACGGAGCCAGCCATGGCCTAAATAAACACCATCCTGATCATGATGAACGATCAGCCCTTCCGTTGTCCGTCCGTATCTTCGGAGCGTCGTCTTCGCCTTGCGCCAGGCGTCCAGGGCCAACTCCGTATTATCCGCCTCTCCCAGGGCGTGGCCTAAAACGAGTTTGCTCGAATGATCCACGAACGGCATCAGCTGGGCTTTCGCCCGGCCTCTCCGGTAGAGCAGCTCCGTAAAATCCGTATAGACGACCTCAAAATCATCGATCTCGGTCAGGCCGGCCACGAGATTGATCTTAGACCCGGTGTCTTTAAGAAGCTTTGCCAGGGAGCTTGTTTTCGGCTTCCTCACCCGTCGAATCACGGCTAAATCCCAGGTCCCATGCAGACGCGCCACGACTTTCCGATTGACCTGGATTCCTCGATCCCGGAGCTCGGCACTCGTCCTCCGGTATCCGTATTCCGGATGGGTTCTGGCAATCTCGAGCAACGGTTTCCTCAGCCCGACATGCTTCTCTTCATAACTCGGTCTCGTCTGGGCATAATGCCAAGTCCCTTTCGAAAGCCCCAGAGCCGCCAAGACTCTGTTCAGCCCATAGTCGTCCTTAAACGCCCGCGTCAGCTCAACTTTTTCCCCCGGGGTGAGCTCCCGGCCATGAAATTTTTTAGGAGCGCGATCTCCACTTCTTTATGGCCGATTAACCGTTCCAAGTCCTCGATCCGTTTCTCGTACTCCTGGATCGTGGTGTGCTGGGAGAAGATCTCCGGCCCTTTTTCGATGAACTCTTTCTTCCAATGGCTGAGAGTCACCGGATGAACGCCATAGGACCGCGCGATCTGTCCGATGGCCTTGGCCCCGCTTAAGATTTCCATCACCACCTGGAACTTGAACCGCGCCGTGTACCGTTTGCCGTGTTTCTCGGACACCATCAGAGCCTCCTTTAAAGGCCTTCTCCCGGCTGATGATGTCTATTATAGCATCCTAATATTTAGCACTCGGGGTGGTTCAATTTTTGGGGGTCAGTCCACCCTCAAAGACGGGGTGAAGCTAATTGCGAGGGATGTCGTAGCGCCCGCGGCCGCGAGCATGTCCTCCCGGAGTGAGATGCCGTCGGGCCCCGGGTTGGCGACCAGCGTGTCCGGGCTGGACGTATCCCTGTTGACCAGGTCGCTGTTGTTTGTTACCAGCAGCGAGCCGACTTGATCGGCGGGAGCGAAAGACCCGTAGAGCAAGACACTCAGCACTATGAACAACAAATCGAAGGAAGCTAGGAAGACGACGCCTTTCCGCTTCACGGCTTGCCTCCTTTTCCCAGCCTTATCATAACTTAATAGATCCAACCGGCGTGCCGCGATGCACGAGAAGGATCCCGTCCGGCTGGGAAGCCTTTTGTTCACGGTCGATTGAAAACCGAATGGGGCGCGCACTTCCCGGACTGTGGATCCGAAGGTTGGGGGTTCGAGACCCCTCACTCACCCCACCTGTTCTCCCTGTTTTCCCCTGGTGAATAAGAAAGTTAGGCTTTTTCCTATTTAGGTTCCGTTAGGCTAAGTTAAGCGAGTTTAGGCACAATCTGTGACATATTTGTGACATGGGGCGGAGTCTAGATTTCGATAGATCTGAGGACTTCGGCCTCACGGAGCTTTTCAATGATTTGTTCCGGAGTGAACCATACCCTGCCCATTAAGGCTCCTTTCTCCCAGGTTTTTCTCATTATGCCTGGATCGGTTTAAGGGGTGGCAGGTCAATCTTAAGGCCCCGAACTTATGATAACTCAGTCGTTCTCCATACTGGTCCTTGACATAGAATCAAGCTTGGGAATATCATCTTTTCGTACCGAGGGAGAGGGGTCCCGGGCTTAATGGGAGGGAAAGCCATCCCGTGCCAGAGGTCAATTTCTTTTCCTTTCTGCGCGATATAGAGAACGCTGCGATGAGCTGGGCTCGCGGGTCCCCGGGGGGAAAAGAAACCAAGAAATCAACGAACGTAGGGAGGGAATCATGACCGCCGAAAAGAAAAAAAGGAATCCGTTCATCGCCGCCCTTCTGTCTTTGCTCGTTCCTGGTCTCGGACAGATCTATAACGGGAAAGGTGTCCTTGGAATTATATTCTTTGTCTTCTCTGTCGCCCTACCTTTTCTTTGGGGATTGGCCGGCTGGCCGCGCCATTTTAGCGGGTTCATGGCGCTCGTCCTAGCCGTCTTTGTTTTCTGGTTGTTCACTATCATCCACGCTTTTGTCCAGGCGCGCCGGACCAAGGAGACGGGGCTTAGGAAATATCAAACGCCTCTCGTCTATGCGTTCTTTATCATTCTTTCACTCGGCTTGAAGATTTTCGTTCCGGCAAGGATTTGGATGACGTCTCTAGGCGTCTCACCGTACAAGTTTCCTTCGGCCTCCATGATGCCGACTCTTCAAAAAGACGATTTCTTGATGACGGACCCAAAAGGCTTTAGCGACCAGGCGCCTAAGCGGGGGGATTTAGTCGTTTTCGAGTATCCTCGAGATCCCACAAAGCAATTTCTCATGCGTGTCATCGCTCTTGAAGGCGAAACGGTCGAAATAAAAAATAAGCAAGTCTTTATCGGTAACGAACCCCTCCAGGAATCATACAAGGTCCACGAGGATATCGTCATAGACAACAGCCGGGACAACTTCGGCCCGCTTAAGATGCCCGCTGGCCATTGTTTCGTTCTCGGAGATAATCGCGACAATAGCTACGACAGCCGCTACTGGGGAACTCTCCCTCTCGCCAATGTAAAAGGCAAAGCGCTCTATATTTATTGGGCGAAAGATAAAAAGAGGATCGGGCTGACGCTAAAATAAGCAACGGGAAGGTAGGTCCGGCGGGCGGAGACCCTGCCCCGAGACTGGTGAGGGGCGGATGAGAAGGAGGGTTCGAAATGATTGATTTCATACTTGAACTCCTGGGTGACGGGCTCGTTTTCTTACCCTGGGTTAGGAGAAAAAGGGATCGCCGCAAGGAATGGTCGGGGACCGTCGAGGCCAAGAAGACCTGCACTCTCTCCAAGCACGCATATCTTGTAATTTTCCAGACCGACGATGGACAGAGGAAAAAGGTGCGCCTGGACAGGAAAGAGGATTTTGACATCTACGAGGAAGGCCGGAGATACATGAAGAAAGCGGGCAAGGACCTGCCGGACACCAAGCCGACAAACTGAATGCCCGGGCCCGGATCCCCGTTCGTGCCAGAGCACCGGGAGCCTCCGGATCCAAAGGTCGGAGGTTCGAATCCTCTCAGGCACGCCACATCCCCCCCCCTATTTTGTTGTCAAGCATTCTGATATAAACTAGTGATCAGCATTGGAAGGAGGTATCTGTGATGGACAAAGAAACCACTTCGCGGCGCATGGTCTATACCGCAACCGCAATCGCAATCGGAGTGGCCGCTTTGTGGGCTCTCTTGTTCGTGCCTCGACTGGCCGCGCATCCTGAGGCGATTGCCGACCGCGTCGATTCTTCTTCCAAGATATTTTTTGCAATCCAATTGGTTGCGGTCGTTGTTTTGCTGGCCGTTGTCATTCTGAGCCGGCGCGGCGTCAGAATGCTCAGCGGCCCCCTTTATCTTGGGGCGCTCCTCTTATTTCTACATGACTTCATGGTGTTCCAACTTGCCGTCTATTCTCTGCAGTTCTATGAAGGATTCCGCGCAGAGGCGATCTTGATGCTGGTCTGTATTGGAGCGAACCTGATCGCCGCAATTCTGGCAATCATATCGGCGAAGAAGTACCTGCAATTGGCAAAGGCACAGAGAGGGGAAGAGGACATCCTGAAATAGGGATAGGTCGTCGGCCTCCCTCCCGGATCCAAAGGTCGGAGGTTCGAATCCTTGCTTCCCAGCCAGCTTAATCCCCTCGTTTTCCCTGATAATCTAAGGTTTCCTAAGTTTTCCTTTTAAGCACCTTTAGTCCGAAGTAGACGAGTTTTAGCACTTTTTGTGACAACGGTGTGACACGGCGGCGGAGTCTGCCCGCGTCCAGCAGCCCCGAAAGCCCCCTATGCAGGCCAGACCCATCATCCCCCAGCTGATTGTGCCGTGCTGACCGACTGCCTTCGTATGCGTGATGCCTCGTTGAGCATACAGGCCACCACTAATTGACTTCCCTTCCCGACGGCGTTATCCTTTGACCAGCAAACAAAGGGGAAAGGGGAAAATGATGCCGAAAACAAAACTCGGAAAATGGGCCGGCATATTGATGGCCGTGTTCGTTGCGCTTCTTATTGCGGTTCTTAACAGGAGGAATTTATTGGGATTGAAAGGAATGAAAATCGGGAGCCCCCTCCTTATTATGCTGGGAACATCCATGATGATATCCGGAATTGCCGCTTTCGTTACCGGGATCGTAAGCTTAATTAAGTTCAAGGACCGCTCACCCGTCGTGATATTGGCCGTGGTCTTTGGGTTTATTGCCGTCCTCCTCGTCATAATGGAGGTAGTGGAAGCGATTGTCGAGCGCTCAACTCACTAGAGGGCAAAACGAAATCCCATTCGATAAACGGCAGAGCCTGAAGATGCCAGGATGTGGCTGGCCGGGCTGAAGGGGACCTGAGTGCCCCTCCACCAATGGGCAGTACCTAGCGAGGCATCGGGGCCGATTTAAGGATGGGTCTAAGTTCCGAATTTCTTGCTCTATACCACTTCCATATCCGGCCCAATCTTATAAAGGCAGGTCAAGTTGACATCGCTCCAGGCCGGCACCTATACTTTCTGCGGCGCAGGTTCAGCGGCGTGGGATCAGGAGAACCCCGACCCAAACCCGCAGGTTGCCGGTTAGAGAAAGAGGCTGGGTTATTCCCAGGCATTGGATGTGCCGAAGAGGAGGGCGAATTGGGCGCTGCCAAAATAAGAATCTTTAGCGGAACGGTCATCGGGCTCATTCTCACGGCGGGCCTTTGTCTTGGCCAGGGACCCGTCTATGATCTGATTTTCGCGGGCGGCCGCGTGGTCGACGGGACCGGCGCGCCCTGGTTCCGGGCCGACGTCGGCGTCGTCGGTGACCGGATCGCCGCTATCGGGAATCTCGCCAAGGCCACTGCCAGGCGCCGGATCGACGCCTCGCACCTCGTCATCGCCCCCGGATTCATTGACATGATGGGGCAGTCCGAATACAGGATCCTTGTCGATAATCGCGTCGCGAGCAAGATCACCCAGGGCATCACGACCGAGATCACGGGCGAGGGTTCGTCGATCGGCCCGCTGAACCAACGGATGATCGAAGAAGGGCGGGATGTCTGGAGCCGGTACGGGCTGACTCCCGATTGGACGACGCTTGCCGGCTACTGGGAAGCGTTCATGCGGGCACGGTCCGCCGTCAATTTGGGGACATTTGTGGGCGCCGGCGGCATCCGCAATCTCGTCATCGGCAAAGAAAACCGCCGTGCCCGGCCGGAGGAGCTCGAGATCATGAAGGCGGCCGTGGCCCGGGCCATGGAAGAAGGGGCCCTGGGGCTGTCGACTGCGCTCATTTACGTGCCCGACCGCTACGCCTCGACGGATGAGATCATCGCCCTCGCCCGCATCGCCGCTTCCTACGGTGGAAGCTACATCACACACCAGCGGGACGAGGGTAACGACAATAATGGCGGCATCGACGCCAGCCTGGATGAGGTGTTCCGCATCGCACGTGAAGCGGCGATTCCAGCGGAGATCTACCACCTCAAAACGTCCGGAAAGGAAAACTGGGGCCTCATGCCTGCCGTCCTCAGGAGGCTGGAGGAGGCGCGGGCGCAGGGCCTGGATGTCTCCGCCGACCAATATCCGTGGACGGCGAGTTCGAATGGACTCGTGGACAGTCTACCCTCATGGCTTCAGGAAGGGAGCCTCGAGCAGCTCCTGGCACGACTCCGCGACCCGACGACGCGCGGCCGTGCCAAACGCGAATTCCTGGCGGAAAATCCCGACTGGCCCGAGGGCGCCTCGCGTATTCTCATCACGAGCGTCCTCAATCTTGACCTCAAGAAATATGAGGGCCAGACGATCGCCGAGATCGCGCGGGACGAAGGTAAGGATCCTCTCGACACCGTCATGGACATCGTGCTCGCCGACCGCGGGAACACGATGCGCGTGACCTTCGGAATGAGCGAGGAGGACGTGCGAGCGGCGCTCAGGCATCCGCTGGTTTCCATGTGCACCGACTCGGAGACTTCGGCCGAGGACGGAATTTTTTCCCGCGAGAAATCACATCCGAGGGCCTGGGCGACGACCGCCCGCATCCTTGGCCACTACGTGCGCGAGGTCAAGCTGATCCCGCTCGAAGAGGCGGTCCGCAAGATGACTTCGTTGCCAGCCTCTCGGATGCGTCTTCGCGACCGAGGCCTGCTGCGGCCGGGGATGGCGGCGGACATCGTAGCTTTTGACCCCGACACGGTTCAGGAGCGCTCAACCTATGCCGACCCTAACCACTATAGCCAGGGCTTCGAATATGTAGCGGTCAACGGAGAGCTGGTCGTCGACGGAGGAAAGATCACGGACGCGCGCCCGGGCCGGCCCATTCTCGGCCCCGGCACCCGTCCGGGGAGCAGAAAAGACAAAGGTTGGGGGTTCGAGACCCCTCACTCACCCCAATCCGCTTCCTCGTTTCATCGCTTTCGGCGAGGACGGTCCTAACACCCCCCCCAAGAGGGGAATTTCATCCTGGGAATCACCTCAAAGGGTGATTGACGTTTAGCCGCCTTCGATGAAAATAGACTTGCGGGCAGATACCTCCTCGGCCCTAACCCTCCCGGCGAGGGAAAAGCCGGATTTCGAATAAAGGAAGGGCAGCGCATGAGCCAGAAAAAGGTGCTGATCATCGATTACGATGCGGAATCCTTAAAATCGCTGTCCGATTTCGCGCAGAGCGAGGGTTGCGACGTCGTCACCGCCAGCGACGGAATCACCGGCCTCGAGAAGTTCAAGGCCGAACGGCCCGACCTCGTCATCATGGAGGCCATGCTGCCCAAGCTCCATGGGTTCGAGCTCTGCAAGAAGATCGCTTATGACTCCGCCAAGAAAGTGCCCGTCATCATCGTGACCGGCATCTATCGGGAATCGGTCTACAAATCGGAAGCCATCCGGTTCTACGGGGCTTCCGCCTTTTTCGAGAAACCCTGGAAAAAAGAAGATCTCCAGCCCGTCTTCCGGGACCTCCTTAAAGGAGAGAAACAGCCGGCCGCGGAGGCCGCACCGCCCGAACCGGAAGCGGCCGAACCGGCTCCGGCCCAGGCCAAGGACAAGGCGCTGGACTTCAGCGAAGAATGGGGTCTGCTGATGCCCGGGGGTAAGGACTCGACGGCCAAGGTCGAGCCGCCCGAAGGGGCCACCGACGTCGAGGCCGAAATCGACACGATCCTGCAAAGCGCCCTGGCCGACTTTGGTCTCAAGAGCGGCCACGAAGAGAAGCCCGAGCTTCCCAAAGAAAAGGCCAAAAAGCCCAAGGAGATGCCCGTCTTCACGCCTCCCGCCCTCGAAGAAACCGTCCCCCCGGCTGTCCGGGAGCATGAAGAAAAGCGCGTCGAGGCGCGGCCCGGTTCGGTGCCGTTCGGTGGATATATTGAAGAACCCGAGAAGAAGAAATCGAAGGTGGGGCTCATCATCGGGATCGGCGCCGGCCTCGTCGTCATCGCGCTCCTCGTCATGTTCGTCCTCAAGCCGAAGAAGAGCGAGACCGGCCTGGTCGAGACGGCCCAGCAGACTGAGGCGACGCCGTCCGGCATTCAAACGCCCGCTGAGAACCCCCCCGGTAACGTGCCGGAAACAAATGCCGCCGCTCAACAGCCGGCGTCCAATCCGAACGGCTCCCAGCAGCAAACCCAGCCCCAAGCTGCCGAGTCCAAGCCGGCCGCCAAGCCCCAGGCGACCCCGGCCGGGTCCTCCAGAGGCCAGACGGCCGCTCCCCAGCCGGGAAGGACGTCGGACACGCTGGCCCCCATCCTCCCGGCTCAGACGCCCACGCTCCAGATCCAGAACCAGCCTCAGCCAGCGGAAGCGGCTCCGGAAAAGACGGAACCTGCTCTGGCCGAGTCGTCCCAGCCGGTGGTCCGTAAGGCTCAGGAGGGCGACCTTATTCCGCTGGACCAGGTTGACACTCAGCCGGTCGAGACCAAAAGGGTCCAACCGATCTATCCCGAGATGGCCCGAAGGATCGGCATCGAAGGCGTCGTGACGGTCAACGCGCTGATCTCCGAAAGCGGAGATGTCACCCAAACGACCATCCTGAGGGGGATAAAGGGGAGTTTCGGCTTCGACCGAGCCGCCGAGACATCCATGAGGCAGTGGAAATTCAGACCCGCCATCAAAGATGGAGCCCGGGTCAAGGTCTGGAAACCGTTCAACATCGTCTTCAGAAAGTGATTCACAATCCAAGGAGCCCACGATGTCTCTAAACAAGGAGCAAGAGGATCTTTACAAAAAGACCATGGAAGAGGTCAAGCATCAGCTCGACGGGATCGACGCCCAGGTTGAGAAGGAACTCCTGAAGGTCCGCGAGCGGCTGGCCGAGCTCCAGGAATCCAAGAAGTCCCTCAAGATGATCTTTGACGGCGCCGCCAAGCTCCTCGGCCTCGAGGTCGAGCAGGAAGAAGAAAAAAAGCCCTCCCCCACTTCGACGCTTCCCAAGTTGTAGGGCGGGCGCGCCGCCCTGCTCCGGTCCGCTAAGGATATGAGGGGATTGAAATTTCTTGGGTTTGGCTTTATCCTGCTGACCTTTCTTCTCGTCTCTTGCGCCGAACCCCTGAGCTTAGATCTCGCGCTTTTCGGCGCCTTTCGGACCGTGGGGAGCCGCCAGATCCGAGAGGTCTACGGGAATGGCTACGCGGCCGCCCCTTTCCTGGGCGTGCGCGTCCTGGACGGCCTGTCGCTCGCCCTGGGCTACGAGTTCGGCTACTGCCGTTCCGGGGAAATCGGCCTCTACAAGGAAAAGACCGACCTTTCCGTCCGAGGCTGGGAGGCATTCGCCCTTTGGAAGATCTTGGACCGACGCTGGGCTCCCTACATCAAAGCCGGACTCGCGGGCCTCTCTTACAGGCAGACGATCGAAAGCTCGTTTCCCCTTTCCTTGCAGGCCAAGGGGCGGAAAACCTCACTCCTCTTCGGCGCGGGCGTGCGGGCGAAGCTGGCGGCCGGTCTGTTCGGATTCATCGAAGCCCACTACATTCCGCTCAAGGTCAAACCCTTCGACATCGAAGTCGATCTCGGAGGATGGAGGTTCGGCCTCGGGCTGGGGACTTCGTTTCACTTGTGACCCGAGTACGCGGCTTGCTCTGCGGCGTTATTCTCCCCGTCGCTCTCTTCCCGCGCAGGGGATTGATCTATCAAATTGACAGCGGCGTCCGCTTCTGCTATAAAATGTTTTCTCTCGATCAAGGAGTTAAAACCGCGTGGCGGGGATTATCATTATCGTGGGACTGGCCGTCGGCTTCCTGGCCGCCATCCCGCTCGGTCCTGTCAATGTCTATGTCATCTCTCAGACGCTGAAGAGAGGCTTCATCCACGGCATCTCCGGCGGTCTGACGACATCCGTTCTCGACGCCGCCTACTGCCTGATCGCCCTCATCGGGATCTCCCAGATCACGGACCCGATGATGAAATACCTCATCCCGATGAAAGTGCTGGCCTCTTTCGTCTTGATCATTCTCAGCACCCGGCTCTACCGCCAGGGCAAGACCTTCACTCGGCCCGTGACTCCGCAGGACATCCCGCCCCTCAACGCCAAGCCGATCCTGGGGGTCATCCTTCTCTACATCTCGAACCCGACCATCTACATCTTCTGGCTCGGCGTCGCCGGCATGACGACCGCCCACCCTTGGACCCATATGTCCAACAGCGGCTGGCGCCCGATCGTCTTCTCCGTGGCCTGCGGGCTGGGGAGCCTACTCTGGTACTTCATGCTGATCCGCTTCGTCGCCAAGCACCATCTTCAGTTCCAACCCAAGACCTTCAAGAGAATCTTCATCGGCCTGGCCCTGATGCTTTTCGGTTTCGCAATCTACACTCTGGCCACAATCTTCGTCTGACCCCGGGCCGCCATTTTGATTCCGGCAGCCGGGCCGGGATATAATGGGGCCCTTATGGATGTCAAGGAGCACCTCTACGCGGACGATCCGTCGCGCGGCCATCCCGACGTCCGGACAAACCTTCCCGGGACCGAATATTACTTCCTGGGCAACGGCCTCATCCAGGCCGCCCTCCAAGTTTCCCGCTACCGCCAGGCGACCCCGCTCGGGCTCCTCCTGATGAATCCCGAAGTCTTGGGACCGAAGCGCGCCTCTTTAAGCCTCGACGCGGACGGGGGACTCGGCGCAACGGCCCTGATCCTCGTCTCGTCCCGGGATCGGCACGCGGCGCGGCACGGCCGCGTCAGCGTCCGCCGGACGGAGGCGGATGGGATTCCGGGACTCCGTGCCTCGTGGTCGGAGGCCGGCTGGCTCGTCACGGAATTCTTTTTCTGCCCCGACCGGACGCGGCCGCGACTCGTCAGGGACATTCGCGTCCGCAACACTCATCAGGCTTCTCGGACGCTGACGCTCAGGACGGGCCTCAAGGATGAGGCGCTCCGCCGGACCGTCCGTTTCAGGCCCGGCCAGGAACGATCGTTCTTCATCGAATACCTCCTGGCCCGCCGAGGACATTCCCTTTCGGCCTTTTGTTCCTGGTGCGGAGCGCCGGCCCCGGCCCCGGCCGCCCGGGCCTTCTGGACCGAAAAGGCCCGCATCCGCTTCCATCATCCCCTGCTGGACCATTTGTTCAAGGCCGCCCGCCATCAGCTTCCGGCCGTCGTAGCCGGATCCGGGAAGCTCGACGGCAGCATCTGGCAGTACAATCTGGAATGGGTCCGGGACCAAGCCCTGGTCAGCGAAGCGCTGGCCGCCCTCGGCTTCCTGGAGACCGCCCGGACCATCCTCGACCGCATCCTCGACTCGTCCGTCGCCGAGGACGGCGCGACATTCGATTCGAGCCGGCGCAGGCCTCGGGAGGAATGCGAGTTCGATCAGAACGGCGTTCTCCTCTCCGCCCTGGATGCCTATGCCGCTTGGAGCGGCGACACGGCCTTCCTCCGCCGCCGCTGGCGGGACATCCGGAGGATCGCCGAGTTCCCGCTCCGGCCTTCGTTCCGGTCCCGCACCTCGGGTCTTCTTCACAACCAGCGCGAATTCTGGGAACGCCACGCCGCCCACGGCATCGAAGACGGATTCGAGCTGGCCCACCATCTCTTCGTGGCCCGCGGCTTGGGAAGCGCGGCCGGGATCGCCAGGCTGCTCGGCAAAGACCGGGAGGCCGAACGCTGGCTCCGGATGGGATGGCGTCTGCGCCGTGCCGCGTTCGAAGACAAGCGCTCCAGGTTTGTCGACCAAGGTCATCTCTTCAAGCGGCGCCTCGTCTCCGGAGAAGTCGAGAGGCAAATTACGCCCGAGCCGACCCTTCTCCTCGCCACCGACGTCCCGCTCTTCCAGCCGGGCCGGCATCTCCTCGATCCGGATACGTCGACGTCGCTTCCGATCGCCCTCGGCTTCATCCCGCCTCGAAGCGGCTTGGCCGGGCGGACCCTGGGAGAAATCGAAAAGCTCTGGAACCAGCGCTGGACAGGCGGGGGCTACGGCCGCTACCATGTCAGCTCGGAACCGGATTCTCCGGGGCCGTGGTCTTTTGCGTCTCTATTCGTAGCCAGGGCCTATTTCGAGGCGGGAAATGACGCAAAGGTTTGGCGCGTCCTCAACTGGCTGCGCCGAATCCAGGGGGGCCGGGCCGGTTCCTGGTTTGAATTCTACGGACCCCGGCCCGTACCTCCCTGTCCCCAGGTCGGGATCATTCCCTGGACCTGGGTGGAGATCATCTCTCTTCTCGTTCGCCACATGCTCGGCGTCCGTCCCACACTCGACGGGCTCCTGCTCCGGCCCCGGCTTCCGGCCGGAATCAAAAAGGCCGAGGCCGAGATTCCCCTGCGGGGCCGCGTCCTGAAGCTCGACCTCGAAAAAGCGGGACGCGGGTCCCGCCCCGCCGTCTGGATCGGCGGACGCCGCAGTCTCTTGCGCCGAGAGGGCGTTTTTCTCCCCTATGAGCGGGATGAGAACGGCGCGACAATTCGGATCACAACGGGATAGGATCGGCACCATGCCCAAGACAAAGATTCACCTCGTCTGCAACGCGCACCTCGACCCGGTCTGGCTCTGGGAATGGGAAGAGGGCGCGGGCGAGGCCCTTTCGACCTTTCGGACCGCGGCCGACCTCTGCCGGGAATTCCCCGCTTTTATCTTCAACCACAACGAAGCCGTCCTCTACCGCTGGGTCGAAGAGTACGAGCCGGCCCTGTTCCGCCGCATCCAGCGGCTCGTTCGCGGCGGACGCTGGCACATCATGGGCGGCTGGCACCTCCAGCCCGACTGCAACATGCCGAGCGGCGAGTCCGTCGTCCGCCAGATCATGCTCGGAAAGGCCTATTTCAAGGATAAATTCGGCGCCGAGCCGACGACGGCCGTCAACCTCGACCCCTTCGGACACGGCCGGGGCATCCCCCAGATCCTGGCCAAGAGCGGGTACGATTCTTATTTATTCTGCAGACCGTCCCAGGCCGAATGCCCTCTTCCGGCTGAGGAGTTCATCTGGGTCGGGTTCGACGGATCACGGGTCGTGGCCGCGCGCGCGACGGCCCATTACAACTCGGGCCTCGGCCGGGCTCGGGTCAAGGTCGAGGACTGGCTGAAGCGGAAGCCAGCCGCGCCGCTGAGCATCCTGCTCTGGGGCGTCGGTAACCACGGCGGCGGCGCCTCGCGCCGGGATCTGGAGGATCTCGCCGAGCTGGCCCGGGACGCCGGCGACAACCTCATCATCCACTCGACGCCCGAAGCTTATTTCAAGGACCTGGCCCGTTCGGGCCGGAAGCTCCCGATTGTCGCCAAGAGCCTCAATCCTTGGGCGCCCGGATGCTATACCTCAATGGCCCGGGTCAAGCGCAAGCACCGAAGACTCGAGAATGAAATTTTCTCGGCCGAGAAGATGGCGGCGGCCGCGTTCGTCCAGCGCCTGATGCCTTACCCCAAAGCCGATCTGGACGACGCGCTGCGGGACCTCGCTTTCGCCGAATTCCACGATATCCTGCCCGGCTCCTCGATCGAGGCCGCCGAAGATTCCGCGCTGAGGACCATCGACCACGGCCTCGAGATCGCCTCCCGCGTCAAGGCCAAGGCTTTCTTCCGGATGGCCGGAGGCGAGGCGCGGGCCGAAGAAGGCGAAATCCCGATCTTCGTCTACAATCCCCACCCTTGGGTATTCGATACGATCATCGATTGCGAGTTCGAGCCGGCCGAGGTCAACTCGTCCGAGGACTATCTCCTTCCCCGGATCAGCCGGGAAGGAAAGGCGCTCCCCTGCCAGCCCGAAAAGGAGGCCAGCAACCTCTGCGTCGAATGGCGCAAGCGGGTTGTCTTCCCGGCCCGCCTTCAGCCCGGCGGTCTCGACAGGTTCACTTGCCGCCTCGAGCCCGTCCCAAAAAAGTCGTCGTCTCTCGGGGCCCAAGACGCCGGGGACATTGTCCTTCGCAATCCGGACCTTGAGATTGTCATCAGCCGCACGACCGGCCTGGTCGACCGCTACAGCGTCCGAGGCCGAAAGATCCTTGAGGCCGGGGCGTTCAAACCGCTCGTCATCGAGGATGACGCGGATTGCTGGGGCATGAAGACAAGGTCGTTCCGGAATGTTGAAGGAGCGTTCGATCTCTTGCCTCCGAACCGGGCGGCCGCCTTCTGCGGCTTATCCGTATCCGCGCTCGCTCCGGTCCGCGTCATCGAGTCGGGCGGGGTCAGGACCGTCGTCGAGGCCCTGTTCGGCTATGGGCGTTCGTATCTCGTCATGAGATATCATATCCCCGTCCGGGGCGGCGAGCTCGAAGTCGCAGTTCGCGTCCTCTGGGCCGAAAAGGACCGCATGCTCAAGCTCGCCCTTCCCTGCCGCCCGGACGGCTGGCGCTTCCTGGGTCAGGTCGCCTACGGCCGCGACGAGCTCTTCGCCGACGGCGCCGAGGCGGTCGCCCAGAAATGGATGGCGCTCGTCTCCGACGCGGCCGGACAGGCGTTGACGATTATCAACGACGGCATTCACGGCGCGGATTTCGACGGCCGCGAGCTGCGATTGTCCTTGCTCCGGGCGCCCGCTTTCGCGGCCGACCCGGACGCCGCCCAGGCCATGCTCAAGGCCGACCGCCACATCCCGAGGCACGACCAGGGCGAACGGTCGTTCCGCTTCTGGGTCAATGCCGGCCCGGCCGAGGAAAGGCTGGAGCGAGTGGAACGGGAGGCTCTGGAGAGGAACGAGCCTCCGTTCATCCTCTCCTTCTTTCCCTCAGGCCGGGGACGGCGAGCCGAGCCGGTCCTTATCCTGGACGACCCTGCGGTCGTCCTGACCGCTCTCAAGAAATCGGAGGCCGGCCGCAAGATCATCATCCGGCTGTTCGAGCCGACCGGAAGGGCGAGAACGGTCCGGCTCGAGCTTCCCTTCGCCAAGGCCCGGACCTCAGTCCGTCTCGGGCCGTTCGAGATTAAAACCCTATCCTTCGACCTCGGCCGCCGCCTCTTCCGGGAAACGGACCTCCTGGAACGGCCCCTGCCAACTCTCAAATGAACTCCAAGGAGCGGGTCCAAGCCGTCCTCGCCGGCCGCCTCCCCGACCGCGTTCCCTACGGCGAGTTCGCCGTGGATTTCGACACCGTCGAACGGATCATCGGCCACGAGACCTACCTCCGCGCCAAGGCCAAATCCCAGATCGCCTTTTGGGAGGGCCGCCGGGCCGAGGTCGCCGAGAGCTGGCGCCGCGACCACATCGAGCTCCATGAAAAGCTCGACCTCGACATCGTGACCTTCCCGAACGCGACCTGGGAGCTGCCGCCGGAAACGGATGACGCGCCCCCGCGCCGGATCGACGGAGCGACCTGGGAAGACAAGTACGGCCGGATCTATAAGTTTTCCGAGGCGACCCAGGACATCACCTGCGTCCGGGACCCGGTCCGCGACGCCCAGGTCTTCAAGGCCGAGATGTACCGGAAAGAGCCGGAGCCGATCCGCCGCGATCCGGCCTCCTGGGCCGTCCTCGACGCCGTCGTCCGGCGCTTCAAAGATGAGAAGTTCATCTGCGGCCCTTCGGGCGGGGAGATCGGCATCCTCCTCCTGGGGGGGATGGAGCGCGGCCTGATCGAGCTCGTCGAGAATCCCGAGGCCGTCCGGGCCGCGACCGCGTTCGAGCTCCGGCGGCAAAACTCGGCCGACGAGGTCCTCATCCACCGCGACTCGGACGCCGTCCTCTGGGCCGGGGACTTCGGCCACAGGACGGGCCCGTTCGTGAGTCCCCGGATGTTCAGGGAGCTCTTCCTCGAGGCCAACAAAGCCCGAGCCCGCTCCGTCCGCGAGCGGTTCGGGAAGCGTCTCATCAAACACTGCTGCGGAAACGTCTGGAGCTATCTCGATATATTCGTCGAGATCGGCTATGACGTCTACCAAGCCGTTCAGCTCACGGCCGGCATGGACATCGGCCGCGTCAAGGAACTCTACGGCGACCGACTCGCGATCTGGGGAGGCGTCGCCGTCGAGAATCTCATCGGCGGGACGCCGGACGACGTCCGGAACGACGTCCGGCGGGCCATGGAGATCGCCAAGCCCGGGGGAAGGTTCATCCTGGGCACGAGCCACAGCGTCGCGGTCGGGACGAAATACGATAATTACATGGCCATGCTCGACGAGCAGCGCAAGCTGCGTCGCTATTAGGGATCATGGACGAGAATCCGGTTTCGATCGTGCTGGCCGGCATCGGCGGCATGGGCGGCGTCTATGTCGCGGAGCTTCTCGACCGCGCCCCGGAAGGACTGTTCCGGATGGTCGGGGCGGTCGATCCCGAACCGGCGCGCTGCCCCCGCCTTGCGGAGCTAAAAGCTTCGGGGATTCCGATCGTCCCCACCCTCGAAGATTTCTACGCCCGGGGGGAGGCGGAGCTGGCCGTCATCTCCTCCCCCATCCAGTTCCACGCCCCCCAGACCATCCTGGCCCTTTCCCGCGGCAGCCATGTCCTGTGCGAAAAGCCCCTGGCCGCGACCGTCCAGGATGCCAAGGCCATGCGGGAAGCCCGCGACCGGGCCGGCCGCTGGGTCGCCGTGGGCTTCCAGTGGTCCTTCAGCGACGCCATCCAGCGCTTGAAAAAGGATATCCTGAGCGGAGCGCTGGGCCGGCCCAAACGCCTGAGCTGCCTCTATCTCTGGCCGCGCGACGATGCCTACTATGCGCGGAACTCCTGGGCGGGGAGGATTAAAGACGCCGCGGGACGATGGGTTTTAGACAGTCCGGCCAACAACGCCATGGCCCATGATCTTCACAACATGTTCTATATCCTGGGCGACCTGACGGAGCGAAGCGCCCGGCCGGTCGAGGTCCAGGCCGAGCTCTACCGGGCGAACCGGATCGAGAACTACGACACGGCCGCGGCCCGGATCAGAGCCGATAGCGGCGTCGAGATATTGTTCCTGGTGAGCCACGCCGGCCGCCTGGATTCGGGGCCGGTCTTGTCCTACGACTTCGAGAGGGCGACCGTGCTGGCCGCGGGACGGGGATCGGACATCAAGGCTTTCTTCCATGACGGCAAGGTCAAAAATTATGGGTCTCCCGACGCCGAGCCCTTAAAAAAGCTCTGGGACTCGATCCGGGCCGTGCGGAGCGGCCGTGCGCCTGTCTGCGGCATCGAAGCCGCCTCGGCCCAGACGCTCGCCGTCAACGGGATGCAGGACTCCGCGGCCGGGATCGCGGATTTCCCCTCCGGCCTTCTCCGCTATGAGGCCGAGCCCAACGGAAAACGCGTTTGGGTCGAGGGCCTGGATGAGATTATGGAGCGGTGCTACACCGAATCCGTGTTGCCCAGCGAAACCGACGCGGAATGGGCCCGCCCGGCCCGCTTGATAAAAACAGGGTGACGCCTAAGGGTTGAGGAACTGCCTTCAAACGCGGCCAGCCAGCTGGCCGCAAGCGGCCAGGATATCGGCGCCCTGGGAGCGGCGCAGTGTGACCGGAACTCCCCGGGCCTCGAGGCGGCGCTTGAACGCTCCGGCCTCCTTGGGCGAGGGCGTCTGATAGGGCAGCCCGAGAACTGGGCTGTAGGGGATCAGGTTGACCTTGGCCCAGAGTTTTTTCGAGATCCCTGCCAGCCCCTTGGCGTCGGCCGCGCCATCGTTGACTCCCCGGATCAAGATGTACTCACAGGTGATCTTCCGCCCGCCTCCTTGAATATAGCGCTCGCAGGCGGCCAACAGGTCCTTAAGCGGGTATTTCCGGTTGATAGGCATGAGCTCGCTGCGCAGTTTATCCGTCACGGCGTGCAAGGACAGCGACAGGTTGACTTGGAGCCCCAGCTTCGCGAATCGATCGATTCCCGGAATGTGCCCGGCCGTCGAGACCGTCATCCGACGCGCGGCGAGCCCGAGCCCCCGCCGGTCGTTGAGGATGCGGAGGGCTCTTTCCAGGTTGTCGAAATTGTCGATGGGCTCGCCCATGCCCATGACCACGATGTTGGTCGGCGCCAGGTTCGCGGCATCGCGGACGGCGAGGACTTGGCCGACGATCTCGCCCGCCGTGAGATCGCGCTTGAATCCGTCGAGGCCCGACGCGCAGAAGACGCAGCGGAACTTGCATCCGGCCTGACTCGAAAGGCAGATCGTCGCCCGCGCTTCTGACGGGATGAGGACGGTCTCGATAATAACTCCGTCGGGGAGCCTGAAGACGAGCTTCTCGGTCCCGTCCTTGGACTTAAGGCGTCCGTAAAGCTCGAGCCGGGGGGCCGTGAACAGATCGGGAAGCCGATCCCTGAGCGCTCGCGGGAAATCCGTCCAGCCCTCGAAGTCAAGCCCTCCGCGTTTATAGAGCCACGCGTAAACCTGCTCGGCGCGAAAGCCGGGCTCGCCGATGTCCGCGAAAAACGCCCGCAGCTCATCGAGCGTCAGGCTGCGGATATCTTTACGAAGGGGCACGATATTTATCCGCCTATTTAATATGGACCATGAGCCAGAGGAGGAAGATGATGACGCCGACCAGGATCCAGCTCCCTCCGAAGCCGAGGACGTCCTTCCTGCCCGGTTTCATGATCTCCCAGTTCGACCGCGGCCAGATCTTCCTCTCCCTAAACTTATCGGGATCGGCGTAGGCGTCGGCAAGAGCCTTGGCTTCCGCCTCCGGCGTCGGCTGGACCGGCGTGTGAATCTTGGCGAAAAACCGGTCGAGGTCGGGCTTGGGAACGGGCTTGCTGACCAGGCTCAACAAGAAGAGAAGCAGGAAGGGAAACAGGGCATCGAAAAAGAAGCGGGCCGCGCTGAGCTGCGCCTTCGACCAGCCGACGAAGTCGATTCCGAGCCAACTCAGAACCCAGATCTCGGCATGGAAGCGGCCGATCCCGACCTTGGGCGACTCCGGATCTTCGGGATTGACCCGCGCGGTCTTTTCATAGAATATCGCGGCCGGCTCTAGGACGACCTGTTTCCTGATATGTTCCCCGAGCGTCCCCGCCCTCCCCGCCGCCAAGTCTGTATGGACGGCTTTGGTTTCGACCCAACGGACCTGCGCCCGGGTTTCCTTGAGGAAGGACGGGTTGGTCCGGGCCCAGTTGAGGGTTTGAAAGACATTGGGGATGACCGCGTAAATCAGGAAGCAGATCGCGACCTGGGCGATGACGGCGCTCCGGGTCAGCCGCCGCCAGACGAAGCCGAGCCAGATGGCCGCCCCGAACACGGCCGGGAGCGAGATGAAGTATTTGAACAGGTCGAGCAGGTTTCCGACGAAGAGAGCGGCCCCGACCCCGCCGACCAGGGTCACCGCGATGGCGACCCGGCCGACCGCGATCAGGCGCCGGTCCGACTTGGGCTTGACGAAGGGCTGGTAGAGGTTTCGGATAAACAGGGCCGAATAGGAGACGCTCGCCCCGGACAGCGACGACATCTTGGCCGCCAGGACCCCGGCCATCATCAGGCCGATCGCGCCCGGGAAGAGGAGGTCCATGGTCATCGTGCCCCAGATCAGGTCCGGGTCGTGGAGCTTCCCGCTGTAGAGGGCGATGGCCAGCAGCCCGGTCAGGGCCCAGAAGAGCATGATGAAGCGCTTGAAGAACATCCCGCCGATCATCCCGAACCTGGCCGTCATCTCGTCCTTGGCTGAACCGGCCGTCTGCATGCCCGGGGCCGAGGCGATGATCGAGACCAGGTTGGCCAGGACCATGGCCAGGATCGTGTACCAGGCGTATTCGCTGACCGCGGCCGAGCCGAACAGCGCGAACATGAAATCGGGGACGGCGGCGTGGAGCCCGGCGAACCCGCCGACCCTGGACAATCCGATCGGGATAAGAAGAAGGGAGAAGGTCGTGATCAGGACGCCCTGGATGACGTCGGTCAGGACGGCCGCGAAGAAGCCGCCCAAGATTGTGTAAATGCCGACGATGATCGTGTAGATGGCATAGATGACAAATGGGTTCGTATAGGAGATGACCGAACGGAGCTCGCCTCTTTTATCGCGCTCGCGGAGCTCGGCTAGGCGGGCCGCTTCGTCCGCTCCCAAGCCGGGCCCGTCCCGCTTAGCCTCGAGGGAGCGCAGCTCGCGGAACATCTCGACGCTCGTCCGTTCGGCGGCCGTGTAGCTCGCGGCCGGTTTGGGGGTGAGCGCGATCATGGTCTTAGCTGCCACCATGTAGCCGACGCCGTTCCCCAAAAAGGCCATGAACAGGGTGAAGACGGCGAAGGCGGCGCCCAGGAAACGGCTCTTGAAGCGCTCGCTGAAGAAGTCGCCGATCGTGACCAGCCGGACCCGCCGGAAGAAGCAGGTCGTGAACCAATAGAACGGCGTCAGAAACAGGACCAGGTACTGGATCCACATGCCGCCGATTCCCTGGCGGTAAACCTCGCGCGAGACGACGATGGCCTGGTCGGCGTTGGTTGAGGTCCCCAGGTTGAGGAAGAACTGGTAGAACTTGCCGAGCCGGCGGCCGGCGATGTAAAAATCTTCCGCCGTGCGCGTCCGCCGGGAGGCCCGCCAGCCCAGGACAAGCATGACGACGACGAAGATGACGATGATGGCGAAATCGAGGATGTGAAGGCCGAGAATATGCATTGATACTGGCCGCTGAAGGGTCAGTAAATCATAAAGCGCGGGAGCTTGTCAAAACTCCAGGTTCGTCGCGGTGAACGAATCGGCTTTTATTTCTCGTCCCAGCCGGCCAGCCTGGCCATGAGCCACCAGAAGGCCCGAGCTTTCATCTCGCAGCTCAGGGAGTTGACCCGATTTTGCGAATCCCGATAGCGGGGATGAATCATCGGGATTCCCTGCTCCGAATACCTGTCTCCTTTATACCAGCTGTCCAGGTCCTCCCAATCAAACAAAATCTTGCCCTTCTCTCGGCAATATTTGCGAATCTCGGCGTTGAGGTTGGCTCTCGAGCTCAGCGCCGAACGCGCCGGAGCCGTGAAATAAATAAACTTCACAGCTTTGTGACCGTCTTCCATCGACCCCATGCTCCGGAGGTATTCCCGAACATCTTGAGTCCCGCCATTCTCAAGTTCTTTCCCCCATGACCAGCCCGTGACATTCAAACCCAGAGTCTCGACGGCATTAACCGTCAGCGTCGGCCCACTCCCCCGCCAGAAGAACTCGGGCTTGATCGCCGAGAGCAAATGAAGCTGCGGCTGTCCCTGAATCAGATATAAGGCGCCGGGTCCACCCTCTTTTGCGGTTAGAGCGTCGAGCCCCCGGTTGAGATCATCGGGGAACGCTCCGCTCGCGTACTGAACCCTCAGGAGCGCCCCGGCCTTCCGAATCCATTCCTCCGGGATCTTCGCTAAATCCGTGCATTTGTGGTCGATGACCAACGCCGTCAGGAACGCCAGTTCAAAACTCCTGTTGCTGAAATCGGAAAAAGCCGTCCCCTTGACGTCGAGCTTGACCTTGTACCCTTTCCCAATCGGCGCGATGCCGCCTCTGTACAAACCGGCTTTCCATCTGGAATTTCCGTCCGCGACGGAGATATCTTTGGCGATGACGCCCAGCTTCGTCCCATTCCGATAGAGCTCGAGATCGCAGAAGCCCGACACATCCCTCGATGACCAAGTGATCGGATACCAACTCCCCTTCTGCCACTCCTCATCGCCGTTGGGAGACGTCAGCGATATGAAGGGCTTCTTCGTCATGGTGAAAGCCTTGTCGCTCGCGTCCTCAAGATCAAGATCCTTGGATACGATCTTGACCTTGTAGCCCATTCCCGGGGCAACCGCGCCTCCGGGAGTACTCCCGGCAATCCAATTGTAATAGCGGGCTGCGATCGGTATGTCATCGGCGATGATCCCCTGCTTGACCCCGTCCTTGAAGAGCACCAGCCGACCGAGACCCGTAACAAGTTTGTCGGCCTTCCATCCGATGGCGTGGCTCGCCCCCAGCGCCAAGTCTTCTCCTCCATTGGGCGAGGTCAGAGCCAGTATGGGGTTTGAGCCGATCGTGAACGCACCGTCGCTTATGTCCCTCGTCCCCGGAAGAAAGGAATATTTTTGCAAAGAAATTTTCACCCTATAGCCGCCGCCTTGCTCGGCCTTTCCTTCCGTCAGCGTTCCGACCGGCCAAGAGTAGAACTCGCCCTCCTGGCGCACATTTTCGGCGATCCGGCCGACCTTAGTCCCGTTCCGGTAAAGATCCAGGGCGAGATGTCCGGACAGCTCTATGGACTTCCACATGATTTTTTGGATCGAGACCTTAGGCCAGACCTCCCCCCCGACGGGAGCGGTCAGGACGAGAGGGCGACCCACATATGTGGCTGTGAAATTTTGATTTGGTATATCTGACATATTGCAGGTGACATCACGGAATTCAGGGGAGAAAATAAATCCGCCGAGTTGCGGTGCGAAGTGAGCCGGAGCCCCAAGGCCTTCATGTTTGAAAGAGAAGTGGCCATTTGGAAGCGTTGCTGTCCACCGTTCATTACAATAATCCACAATTATGCCTACACCCTCAAGCCCCCTTCCGTCCATGTCCCAGGTGATCGTTCCGCTGATATAGAGATCTACGGTAACGCGGTCAATCCGCTTTTGGGCTTTTGAATGCTTTTCTACGGGCCTTATCTGGGCATTTCCGGCCGATGAGAGGGATCCCATTGCCAGTAAACCGAAAGCCATACTCAAGATCAGCATACGTTTTATGGTTTGTCCCCTAAAATCCTAATGAAAACCAAATTTTCTTTTAATATATATCTTCATCTTGAAGCGATGTCAAGCTGCTGAACGCCTTACAGGGCTCTTATTCTTTGATTTGCCTCCCGGATAGCGGGGAGAGGAAATCCGTTGTCGGCTCAGAAATCGGCGGCGTACTTGCCCAGGAGCTCGTCGGCCAGCGCCCAATAGGCGGCCACGGCCTTCTCGGCCATATCAATGCTGTAGCGGGTCAGGAAGGCGCGGGCCTTGGCCGGGTCGGCTTTGTAGAGCGCGAGGGCGTCCGCCTCGACCTTGGCTTGTTCGGCGAAGGCGGCGCTTTCGATCCCCGACCAGACCTTCTCGATATCCTTGGTCATCTCCTGCCAGCGGAGGAGGGCCAGCTTGCTCACGGTCCGGAACGCCCACCAGCCGCAATCGCGGCGGAATCGCCAGCGGCCGTCCACCATGTACGAGGCCGGCATCCGGGCGATTCCGATATAGAAGGGCGTGTGCGGGGTTGTGGCAGGATTGTCGTAACCGACCCAGACAATCCCTCCGATCGGGTCCGGGAGCCAATCACGGGACTGGGTGATCTGGAGGTAGGTCGCGGCCGGCGAGCAGATTGTTCGCTCCCGTTTGATGTGGAGGAGATCCCTCCAATCGCCGTTGAGAAACGGGCCGGCGACCGGGCTCTTGACGACCTCGCCCTTTTTATTGACCGTCGTCAGAGTCCGGGTCATGTCGTAGACCGTATCCGCATAGGTATCCCGAAAGATCCGGAGAAGGTCGCCGACCGTAACTTTTTTCTCCGGCTTGACCGAAAAAGGATAGTTCTCGGACTCGGGGTCGAGGCCGAGCGACGGGGCGAGCAGGCTTAAAGCCCGCCACTCCCGGCGCCGCGAATAAAGGCTCGTCCGCGACTTGGGCGCGTAGGCGTAACAGAATTCGAAAGGCTGCCCGGCCGCTCTCGACCAGAATCCGAGCTCTTCGGCAAGAGAAACGACATTGGCCGAGGTCATGAAGCGCTCGGGGTCCCCAACATCGATGGCGCGTATCCGCGAGGCGTTGGCCGATAGGCCGATTTCGTCATCCGGCACCCGCTCGGCCGCCCAAACCGCGCCCTTCCGCTTCTTACCCGGCCCGAAAATCTCGAACTGCCAGACCTCCTTGGGGTCGGCGAAGGTGAAGCACTCGCCCCAGTCCGTATAGCCGTATTTGGCGGTTAAATCGTCTGCGATCCGTATGGCCTCCCGGGCCGTCGCGGCCCGCTCCAGGACGAGGCGGTAGAGCTCGGGCGCGTCGATCATTCCTTCGTCGCTCTGGAGCTCGGGCCGGCCGCCGATCGTCGTCTCGCCGATGGCGAGTTGCCGCTCGTTCATGATCGGGTAGGCGGCGTTGAAAAAGGCGTAGGTCTCGGGGACTTGGGGGATCTCGCCAGTCTCGAGCCGGTCCTTGTCGTCGGGTCCTTTGGTCCTCTTGGCCTCGAAATAAACTTTAGCCGTCTCGCCAGCCTTATGTTTGGCGTGGGGGACGATCGTCATCCAGGTCCGGTCGGTCGAGCTGTCGCAGGAATGGGAGGTCATGGTCGAGCCGTCGGCCGAGGCGAGCCGGCCGACCAGCAGGCTCGTGCAGGAGTCGAATGCCGGCTCGGGCCGAAAAGCTTCCGGCGCCGCCCCGGCCCGGATCAGCAAGCCGGCGGCGAAAACCAGGGCGAACTCCAGCCAGATAAATCGATTTGAACGTTTATGCGGCATTGCCATTTCCTCCGTTTGTCCTATCATATCAAATCCGGCCGTGCGGGCCATATCGAAAACAATGAAATCAGAGTGCTATTGATTGACCGGCTCAGGGAATTCTGCTATAAGAGGATTTCTATTCCGCGCCAGGTGAATGAACCGATCATGTCCGGATTCTTCGAGTCGCTCGTCCGCGTCCCCCACATCGGCGAGATCTTCTCGCTTGGGGCCGGACTGGTCTGGTCGTTCGCCGTCATCCTGTTCCGCGTCTCGGGCCGGACCGTCCATCCCCTGGCCCTCAACCTGTTTAAAAACTTATTCGCCGCGATCCTGGTCGCCTTGACCGCGGCCGTCCTCGGGCTTCCGCTTCTTCCCGCCCTGGGCGCCCGCCCCTACGCGATGATGGTTTTGAGCGGCATCCTGGGAATCACGATCTCGGACACATTGTTCCTTGTCAGCCTCAACATGCTCGGAGCCAGCCTCTCGGCGATCGTGGACTGCTTCTACAGCCCGTTCATCATCGGGCTCTCTCTCCTCTTCCTGGGCGAGCGGATGAGCACCCTCCAGCTCTTCGGCGTGGCCCTCATCGTTTCGGCCGTTCTGACCATCACCCAAAAAAAGCACGAGCGGACGATTCCGCGCCGCGACCTCATGCTCGGGACCGGATTGGGGACCGCCTCCATGTTTACGATGGCGGCCGGGATCGTCATGATCAAGCCCCTGCTCTCCTCCGCCCCGCTCCTGTGGGCCATGTTCATGAGATTGGCCGGGGCGTCGATTTCGCTCGCGCTCGTTTTCGTCTTTCATCCCAAGCGGCGCGAAGCTTCTCCGTCCCCTGGCCCGGAGCGCGAACTGGCGGCCCATGGCGCCGGCGGCGTTTTTGGGGACCTACGTCAGCCTGATGGCCTGGATGGCGGGCATGAAATACACGTTCGCTTCGGTCGCGGCCGCCCTCAGCCAGCTCAGCTCGATCTTCATCTTCATCCTGGCCGCCACCTTCCTCAAGGAAAAGGTCACCCCCTGGCGGATCCTGGCGATCGGACTCGCTTTCCTGGGGGCTTACTTGGCGACGGCCGGATAGGGACTAAAATCCGCCCGGGGCCGCCGCGAGCTTGAGGTCGATCCAGAAAGAATATTGCTTGGGGCCGCGTGAGAATCCGGAAGGTCCGCCTTGGCCGAGATCGACGCTTTCGTCGCCTTCGCCCAGGGCGTTATCGATATCGACCTCGGGGGCTCCGGCCTGGCTTCCCATGGCAGCCCGGCGGGCGATCATCTCCTTGCGCATCTGCTCGGTCATCCCGCCCCACTCGAACCCGAACTTGATCGTCTGGCCCGGGACCGCGCCGACTCCGCCCGGCTGGCCGGCCCGGCTCAGAGGGATCCGGAATTCGTAGACGGCGAGTTTGTCCTTGAACCCGTTCCGGAAGACGGGAGGCTTGTCGGAGACGGTGGTTCCGGCCGCGGCCGCGGTCGTTTTATCCGGCTTTTTATTGATAACATCAGTCCAAAAGACGATGTAATAGGGGCGGCTCATGAGCTCACGCTTGCGCTCGTCGCTGACCGTCTGGCCTTCCTTCTCCCAGTTGGCGATGAGCTCCTGGGGGGTCGCCCGCTTGGTCTTGAAAATGACCCCGTTGTCCTTCTTCTTTTTGCCCTCGGCGTTGAAATAGACGGTCATGCCCGTGGCGTCGATCGTGCTCAGATATTTCGGGTCGTTGAAAACGAAGACGAGATAGAGGTCCTTGTCGTCGTTCCGGAAGGCGTAGCTAACCTTCATATCGTCTTTGGAAGTCAGGGCGTCGGCCGTCCATTCCAAATTCAGGCCGTCGACTTCGAGCGGCTCGGACGCCCATTGGCTTACGACGACTTTATCCTTGGCCAGACCGGGGCCGGCAACCATCAAGGAAAATAATCCGAATAGGGCAAACACCTTGGGGTACCCGGAAACCTTCATGCCAGCCTACTTCCCCCTTTAATGGACGAGCAGGCGGCGGACTTCCTCGACCCCGCTCGCCGCGTCCGGGGCGAATCCGGCCGCCGTGATTTTTTTGGCAAAATCGAGGGTGACCGGCGCGCCGCCGATGATGACCGGAGTCTTAAGGCCGGCCGAACGGAGGGCTTCGATGACATTCTTCATCTGGACCATGGTCGTCGTCAGCAGGGCGGATAGGGCGACGATGTGGGCGTTGTGGGTCTTGACGGCCTGGACGAAGGCGTCGGGGGTGACGTCGGCCCCGAGGTCCACGATCTTGTAGCCGGCGCCGCGGAGCATCATGGCGACCAGGTTCTTCCCGATGTCGTGGAGGTCCCCCTTGACCGTTCCGATGACGACGACGCCCTTGGGCTCGATCCCGTCCCGGACCAGGAGCGGCTCGAGCCGGGCCAGCCCGGCGTGCATTGCCCGGGCGGCCACTAGGACCTCGGGGATGAAGACCTCGTTGTTCTTGAACATGACCCCGAGTTTTTCCATGGCGGCGATCAGGCCTTCGTCGAGGATGCGGGCGGTCGGGATGCCGGCGTCCAGAGCTTTCTGGACCAGGGCCACGACCTCGTCTCTCTTTCCTTGAAGCAGGGCGTCTTGGAGTTCGGTCAGCATAAATCCCTCTCCTTGAGGTATGCGGTCATTATTATATGTCACGAAGCCCGGCCCAAAGTCAAGAGCGGATAGGGGGCGGACAGGGCGGGCCCGCCGCTAAAAGCCGGGATATCGGGAGGGAGCGGGAACCGGGAGGGACCGGGGCGGAACATTTTTTTCCGCCCTTTCGTATTTTCTGATAAGATAAACGCAGATCATGCCATAGGAGGGATTCTCATGGTCGCCAGAAAAATCATCGGAATGCTCATCATTGTCCTCATCGGCCTGCCGATCCTGTTCGGGATTATCTGGGCCGTCGGCCTGGTCAAGGCAACCGTCTCGGCGGAGTTCCTGTCCGAATTGCCGCGGAAAATCATAGCCGAAATTCCGGACAAGGCGGACCAGATCTTCCTCGCCGCCCGGGACGAAACCGAAATCGCCGACCCCGACACGCGCGCCTGGTTTCAAGCGGCCGCTAAAACCGGGATCTCGCCGCGGGAGTTGATGGCCAAAACCGGTTTCCTGGACTGGCTGCAAGGCGAACTGACCGATTCGTTGCGGCGGATCGGCGCGATGCTCCGAGGGGAGGAACCCGTCCGACCGCTCTCCCTCGATTTACGGCCGCTCAAGCGGGCGCTCCTTCATCCGGAGGTGGACCGCTTCCTTGAAGAGACGCTCAAGAACCTCCCGACCTGCGACGAGGGGGGGCTGAAGCGCTGGCAGGACCTCGCCCTCTCGGGCGGCGCCGGCCGCAAGCTCCCCGCCTGTATTCCCGACGTGGCCGTCGCCAAGGACGTCCTTCTCAACGCCCGCACCCGAATGGTCTCTCATATGAACGATGAAATGCCGTTCTTCGAAGACGCCCGGCCCTTCCCGCTCTTCCGAACCGGGATTTCACGGCCGGTCGCGATGATGTCCTACGCCCTGTTTTTGATCCCGGCCCTGTTTATTTTCCTGGGCGCGCTCATCGCCGCTTCTTCGCGTGCGGGATTTCTCCGCTGGTCGGGATTTTCCGTGATCGCTGGAAGCCTTCCCGTCCTTCTGCTCGCCCTGGTGATCAAACGCTTTTCCCTCTGGGCGATCGCCGGCGGGCCCTTCGCCTGGCGAGGTTCCTGGACCTCGGAGCTGGGAGACCTCGTCCTGGTCAAGTTTCGCTGGATCCCCCTGCGCATCGTCGACCAGCTGTTTACTCCGGTGATCCACGTGGCGGCGGTCGTCGCCGTCATCGGCGTCGTCTTCGTGGCCCTGTCTTATTCCGTGAAACATACCTCGGAGGCGCCGACCACCCGCTAAGCGCATTGGGACATGAAATCCTTCAAAGTCGGGATAGACGCCTACAGCCTCAAGCCGCTCGGACTGCCCGCGCCCGAGCTTCTGGACTGGGCGGCCGCCAACGGGGCCGACGGCGTTCAGTTCTCCGAGGTCGGCCTCCCGCCCGGCCGTTCCCTCGACCGCGCGTTCCTGTCCGAGCTCGAGGGTTCCGCCCGGGAGAAAGGCCTCTACCTGGAATGGGGCGGCGGCGAGCACGTTCCGATCGACTTCGAGACCGGCCGCCCCAAGGACATCGTCTCCATCAACAAGCGCGCGGCGGAACAGGCCCGGACTCTCGGCGTGGGGCTCATCCGTTCCTGCTCGGGCGGGTTGATGCGCTGGAAGAACGAGGGGTCGGCGACGGAAACCCTGCTCGGCGCCGCGTCCGAAAGCCTTCGCTCCCAGCTCCCGATGCTCCGTGATTTCGGAGTGACGCTCGCCATCGAGACCCATTTCGAGTTCACGACCTTCGAGCTCGTCCGGCTTCTCGAAGGAAGCGGCGCCGAGCCGGGCGGCCCGCTGGGGATCTGCCTCGACACCATGAACCTCTTGACCATGCTCGAAGATCCTCTCTCCGCCACGCTCCGGATCCTGCCCTGGATCGTCTCGACCCACGTCAAGGACGGCGGCCTCCTGCTCGACGAAGCCGGGCTCATCTCGTTTCCGGCCGAAGCCGGGCTCGGGATCGTTGACTTTCCCGGCATCTTTGAAGCCCTATCCGGGATCGAAAGGCAGATCACGCTCTCGCTCGAGGACCATGGCGGGAGCTTCCCTATGCCCGTCTTCGACCCGGACTTCCTTTCGGGCTTCCCCGACCTCGACGCCTCCGAATTCTCCAAGCTCCTCCGTTCGGCGGCAAGGACCGAGTCCCTGGTCCGGAGCGGTTCTTTAAGCGTCGTGAGCCGGGAGGACTGGCCATCCGTTTGCGAGGGCAGGGTCAGGCGCGGGCTGGACGCCATCCGCGGCATTGTCGAGGCCGGCGCAGCCCGAGCCCGCTGAGGATTAAGATATGGCCGCCCACGAAGAGTTCGCCTTCAAGACCCGGGAAGAGTTTCTCGGTAAAACGCAGGAGCTCGGGGTCGACATCCCCTTCGCAGACGATATCTCGCCCCTCTTTAGCAAGATCGTCGTGGCGGGCCGGACGCTCGCCAACCGCCTGGCCGTCCTGCCCATGGAAGCAGCGGACGCGGAAGCCGACGGGTCCCCGACTCCGCTGACGGCGCGCCGCTACGAAAGATACGCGGCCGGCGGCGCGTCCCTGATTTTGTTCGAGGCGACGGCCGTTACGGCCGAAGGCCGCTCCAACCCCCACCAGCTCATGATCACGGCCGAGACCAAGCCCGCCTTCAAGCGTCTCGTGTCCCGCGTCCGGAAAGCCGCCCGCGCCGCTGATCGGAGTCCCCTTCTCATCCTTCAGCTGACCCATTCCGGCCGTTTCTCGAAGCCCGAGGGCATCCCCCAGCCCATTATCACCCACCGGAGCCCCTTCCTGGACGGACTCCTCAGCCTGCCTGGGAATTATCCGCTCTTGGACGACGGCAGCCTCCAGGCCATCCAGGATCGCTACTTGACCGCGGCCCGGATCGCCCGCGAAGTCGGGTTCGACGGCGTCGATGTCAAAGCCTGCCACGGCTACCTCGTTTCGGAGCTTCTCGCCTCCTTCACCCGCCGCGACAGCCGCTACGGCGGCTCCCTCGCCAACCGCTCGCGATTCCTTCTGGAGACTCTCATCCGGATCAAGAACGATACGCCCTCCCTTATCCTGACCGGCCGTCTGAGCGCCTTCGACACGATTCCTTCGCCTTTCGGGTTCGGCGTCGACGAGGACGACCCCGGCCGCGAGGACCTGATCGAACCCATCGCCGTCATCCGCCGGCTCACCGAGTCGGGCGTCTCTCTCCTGGGCTTTTCGGTCGGGATTCCCGCTTACAAGCCGTGGTTCGGACGTCCTTTCGACAAGCCCATCCCGGGCGGCGCGACGCCGGATGAGCATCCGCTCGAGGGCACGGCCCGGCTCCTGCGCATCGCCGGCCGCATCCAAAACGAGTTCCCCGAGCTGGCCGTCATCGGAACCGGGATGTCCTGGCTTCGCCAGTTCTTTCCCCAGGTCGCGGCCGCCGCCGTCGGCGGGGGGCTGATGACGATCGCCGGACAGGGACGGGGCAGCCTCGCCTACCCGGACTGGCCGGCCGCCCTGGACCGCGACGGGACGCTCGCGGCGGACCGGGTCTGCACGACCTGCTCGCTCTGTTCCAAGCATCTCCGCGAAGGCAAGCCCGTTCGCTGTCTCGTTTATGACAACCGGCTGCCGAGCCCCGCGGTCCGGACGACGGGACGCCGGACGGGAAAGGTCTGACGCCATGCCGAGAAAGACCGTCAAGGAAAACGCCTGGCTGGCCCGCGCCAAGCGGATCTTGGCCCTGGCCCAAACGGGGCTCGCCTACGCGGACAACGACTACGAGCGGGACCGCTATCGGGAGCTCGAGAGGATCAGCCTCAAGATGATGGCGAACCTGACCGGAACGACCGTCGGGACGATCGGTCCGTTTTTCGAGGGGAATCGCGGCTACCAGACGCCCAAGGTCGACGTCCGGGCCGGCGTCTTCCGGGAGGGCCGGATTCTTCTCGTCCGCGAAAAGGCGGACGGCCGCTGGGCGCCGCCGGGCGGGTTCGCCGACATCGGTTACTCCCCGGCCGGAACGGTCGTCAAGGAAACGCGGGAAGAGACGGGCCTTAAGGTCGAACCGATCCGGCTTATCGCGGTCCTGGACAAGGCCCTCCATCCCCATCCGCCCTCCCCTTTCCATATCTACAAACTCCTGTTCCTGTGCCGCGAGCGCGGCGGGACGCTTGAGAAGGGTTGGGAGGTCACGGACGCCAGGTTTTTCGACAGAAAGAAACTTCCGCCCCTCTCCAAGGAGCGGATCACGCGCGGTCAGATCGAGCTCTTCTATAAATTTCTGGGGCATCCCGATCAAGAGACCGTGTTCGACTGAGGGACAGCGGGGGAAGAACTTCTTATGGCGCGCATCAAAGATCAGTTG
Source organism: Candidatus Aminicenantota bacterium (assembly GCA_963702005.1). Classification (GTDB taxonomy): domain Bacteria; phylum Acidobacteriota; class Aminicenantia; order Aminicenantales; family JAFGBC01; genus JAFGBC01. The sequence goes on along the minus strand of OY969696.1, from coordinate 2,190,545 downwards.
GCCTTGTGGAAGGCATTGGCCGGGACTCCGGAGATCCTCCTGGTCAAGCCGCCGCTCGTCTGGTTCCTCAATCGCTACCTGAGGAAATTCCGAGTCCGCAATGTCGGGGGGCGGCTCATTCTTCATTCCCATCTGCCGCCCGTCAACGGCCGGGCCTACCGAAGGTTTATCCGCGAGCATCTCCGCCGGAAGTCGGACGGGCCGACCCACGCCCAGGTCGGCTTGACCAATGCCTGTCCTCAAAAATGCGTCTACTGCTACAACCGCGGCCGCAAAGGCCGGCCCATGGATACGGAGACCATTCTCCGCGTCGTTCGCGAGCTCAAAGAGCTGGGGGTCGTCTGGATGGGCTGGACGGGCGGCGAGCCCCTCTTGAACCGCGATATCGTCCGGATCACCGAGAGCGCGGCCCATGACTGCGCCGTCAAGCTGTTCACGACGGGATGCGGGCTGACCGAAGCCCTCGCTCGGGACCTGGTTGAGGCCGGGCTCTTCTCGGTCTCGGTCAGCCTCGACGACTGGCGGGAGAAGGAGCACGACCGCTGCCGCGGGAAGAAGGGCGCCTACCGCGAAGCTCTCCGGGCGATCGAAACCTGCCTGCGCGCCGGCGGCCTCCACGTCGGCGTCTCGGCAGTTTTATCCCGGGCCGGAATCCGGCGCGGCGAAACCGAGGAGCTGCTCAGCTTCCTGGAGGAACTGGGCATCCATGAAGCCTGGATCAGCGAGGCCAAGCCGAGCCTTCCTGCATTCTGGTCCGAAGACCTCATCATTGCCGAGGAAGACCGGCTCCGGCTTGTCCGTCTTCAGGACGCTTACAATAAAAAAGGCGGGATGACCGTCAACTATCTCGGGCATTTCGAGGGCCGCGAATACTTCGGCTGCAACGCCGGCCACAAGATGGTGTACGTGGACGCCTTCGGGGAAGTCAGCCCCTGCGTCTTCACGCCGCTGAGCCTGGGGAACATCCGGGAGAGGCCATTAGCCGAAATCATCCGGGAGATGAAATCCCTTTTCCCGTCCGAGGAGAGTTGTTTCATGAACCGGAACTACGGACTCCTCGCGGAAGTCTCCGGGGGCCGGATCCCGCTTTCGGCTTCGCAGACCCGCGAGATGTTAAAGAAGGTCCGGTTCGGACCGCGGGCCCGCTTCATGCGGCTCTACTATTCCCGATAGTCCGGAGGAAACATGACGGAACGGATCACCACGTTATACCGGAGGGGAAGCCTGGCCGCCGCGGCCGTCTTCGCCGCCGTCGGCCTTTGCTTCCTGCTCATCCCGGGTCGCGTCCTCCTTTTTTTCAACGGTTTGTCCCGGCCGCTCGGCTTCCCGCCCTCCCCGACCGCCGTATCGCCCTTTTTCGTCGCCCTGGCGGCGGCTTATATGTACGTCGTAACCGCCCTCGCCTATCTGATGTACCGCCGTCCCGAAAGCCGGGCCTATCCCCCGCTCCTCGCCCAGGCCAAGTTCGCCAGCGCCCTTCTGTCCCTGATCCTGTTCGTCGCGACGGGACGCTTCCTCATCCTCCTCATCAACGGCATTGTGGACGGCTTCATCGGCATGGCCGTCGTCGCCCTGGCCGGCCGGCGCGGTCTGAAGGACTCATGACGCGGCGGGGAATCCTGTCATGAGCCGAATCCTGCTGAGACTGGCCGAAATCTGGATCCCACCGGCCCTGAAGACGAGAGCGCTCTCGGAGCTGGCCGGGTTGACGGCCGACGCGTTCGGCGTTCCGCCGCCGCCGCTCGAAGGCCGCGACTGGCCGGCCCGTCTCGAGGCTTACGCCCTTTTCAGCCGGTCCGAGGCCGAAAAGGCCCTGGCTCATCCCGAGGAACAGTCCGTCCTCCGCGCCAGGCTCCGGGCGCGGGCGTTCGGGTTCGGAGAACGCTTGAGACGGCGCTTCGGACCGTCCTCGCGTAAGGAGGTTTTGCGGCTCGCTCGCCTCCTCTACGGCACGATCGGGATCGATTTCGACGCCCGGCCCGACGGCGAGGTCCTCATCCGCGCCTGCGGCTTCAGCCGCCATTACAGCCGTGAGGTCTGCTCGCTCATCTCCGCCCTCGACGAAGGCGTCCTGGCCGGGCTGGCCGGCGGAGGCCGCCTCAAATTCCGGGAACGGCTGACCGAGGGCAAGGCGGCCTGCCGGGCCGTGTTCCGCTTCGAAGAGGACCGTTCATGAGAAAGGCAATCGTGGTCGGGAGCGGGGCGGGCGGGGCGGCCGCCGCGCGCGACCTCGCCGGCTCCTTCGATGTGACGGTTATTGAAGCGGGACGCGAGTTTCGGCCGTTCGGCTGGCCGCTCGAACGGGCCGCCCGGCTCAAGCGGCTCGGACTCCTCTTCAATGAAAAGGAGATCGAGCTCCTCTTCCCGGCTATGAGAGTGGATAAAACGGCCGAGGGCATGGTCCTCATCTCCGGCCGCGGGACGGGGGGCACGACGACGCTCTCCTGCGGAAACGCCCTCCGCCAGGACGCGGCTCTTAAAGCGCTGGGCATCGACCTTTCTCCGGAGTTTGAAGAGCTCGAAAGGGATATTCCCGTCAGCGCCGACCACGGCCGGCTTTGGCGCGAACCCACCCGGCGGCTCTTCGATGTTTTCGCCGGGATGAGGCTCGACCCGCGGCCCCTTCCCAAAATGGGCCGCTACGAGCTTTGCCGGAGCTGCGGCCGCTGCACCCTCGGCTGCCCTCACGGCGTTAAATGGGACAGCCGGGTATTTCTTGCCGACGCGCGCGCCCGGGGCGCCCGCCTCATCACGGGCCGCCGCGTCGAAAAGGTTCTAGTTCGGGAGGGACGGGCCGCGGGCGTCCTGGCCCGGAAGGGCCTACGCCGGTTTGAAATCCCCTCCGACCTCGTTGTCCTGGCCGCGGGGGGACTGGGAACGCCGCCCCTGCTCGAACGGTCCGGCATCCCCTGCGAGCCGCGTTTGTTTGTGGACCCGGTCCTCTGCCTGGCCGCCGAATGGGAGGGCGCCCGCCAGGACACGGAACTTCCGATGCCGTTCGCAGCTCAACGGGACGGCTATATTCTATCTCCTTACTTCGACCATCTCAGCTTCTTCTTCAACGGGAGCTGGCCCGTCCCGGCGGCGAATATCTTGAGCCTCATGGTCAAGCTGGCGGATACGCCTTCAGGTCGGGTCAGCGAGGCCGGAATCGATAAGCCATTAACGGGCGAGGACGCGGCTCGGCTCGGGGAAGGGACAAACCTTTGCGCCGACATCTTGGGCGAGCTGGGCGTCCCCAAGGAAAAGATGTTCTTTGGGACACTCAACGCCGGACACCCGGGCGGGATGATCCCCCTGACGGCACGCGACGCGTCATCCCTGCATCCCGAGCGGCTTCCGGTGAACCTCTACATCGCCGACGCCAGCCTGCTTCCCGCCTCGCTCGGCAACCCGCCCATCTGGACGATCATGGCTTTGGCCAAGCGCGTCGCCAAGGTCTGCAAGGATCTCTGACAATCATGTCGCTCTGGATCCTGTTCGCCGCGGTTTTCGGGCCGGCCGTATTCTGGGTCGGCTATCTTTATTACAAGGATTGCTTCCGGCGCGAGCCGGTCGTCAACCTCATCGAGGCCTTCGGGCTGGGCTTCCTGGCCGGGTTCCTGTGCTGGGCGTTCTACGGGCTTCTCTCCGGGCTCGGCTTCCAGGTCGATTTTCAAATGGCATTTCTCAGAGGCTCCCGGTTCGACTTCCTCATCTACTGTATCGGCATCATCGGGATCGTCGAGGAAGTCTTCAAGTTCCTCCCCTTCCTCCTCATCCTGCGCAGGCTCAAGGCCTTCGACGAGAAGATCGATGGGATCATCTACGCCTCGGTTCTGGCCGTGGGCTTCGCCAGCTTCGAGAACCTGGGCTACCTCGCCGACATGAAGGGCTGGGCCCTGGTCGGCCGGGCCTTCGCTTCGCCGCTGACCCATGCCGTCTTCGCCTCGATCTGGGGGTACCTGGTCGGCTCGGCGACCATCCTGGGCCGCCCGATCTGGCAGGCCGCCCTCCGGGGGCTTTTTCTGTCCGCCCTCATCCACGGCCTGTTCGACTTCCTGACCGTCGCGCCGACCCGCCGCCTCCTCTCGGCCTTCCTCATCCTCCTCGTCTGGATCTGGCAGCTCCGCCTTCTTGAGAAGGAAAGGATTAAAAAGGCCTGCGCGGAAAAGACGACTCCAGCCGTCGATTGACGCCCTGTTGATTTTCCGGCCGCTTTGGGATAATCCTTTCTTATGGAGGGTCCCATGAAAATACGATTCATCCTGGTCTCGGCCGCCTTCCTCCTCAGCCCGCTCTGGGCGGATCTTGCCCAGCCGAATCCCCCGGCTTCCGGCGACGGAAAGATGATCGAGATCATCCTCGACGCATCGGGGAGCATGGCGGGAAAGCTGGCGACGGGCGAGCCCAAGCTGGAGGCCGCCAAAAAAGCCGTGGCCGAGCTGGCCTCAAAGTTGCCCGGGACATTGACGATCGCCTTCCGCGCCTATGGCCATCAGTCGGCTAAGGACAAGCATGATTGTATGGACACGCAGCTCCTCGTCCCGTTTGGCCCGCTTGCCCAGAGCAAAGACACAATCCTGGCGTTGAGCAGCGGCCTCCAGGCCAAGGGCTACACGCCCATCACCTACGTCCTGCAGAAAGCAGCCGAGGATTTCCCCGCCGCGTTCGGCGACGAACGGATGATCATCCTCGTCAGCGACGGGATCGAAACCTGCGAGGGCGATCCCTGCGCGGCCGCCAAGGCTTTGGACAAGGCCAACCCCAAGATCCTCATCCATACGGTCGGGTTTGGCGTCGACGAGGCGGCCCGCCGTCAGCTCGACTGCATCGCCCGCGCGACGGGCGGCGCCTATTTCGGGGCCGCGGACGCCGGTCAGCTCATCGCCGCTTTGAGCCAAGCCATCAGGACGGCGTCCGTCGTCGTCGTCGAAAAGAAAGGAACGGGCTGGCTCGAGGTCAAGGGCGCCGACCTCCACGGTCACGCCGTGACCGAGGCCGAGTCCGGGAAACTCGTCGAGACCGCGAGCTCGATCCGCTCGACGGTCGCCCTCCCGGCCGGCCTCTACAACGTCGCCTTCGGAAAGGCCCTCTGGAAAAGCGTCGAGGTCAAAGCCGGCGAGACGACCGTCCTTGAGCCGGGCTGGATCTCCATGGCCAAAGCCTCTCTCCACGGCCACGACATCGTCGACCCCGAGACCGGGGCCGTCCACGGGACGGTCAGCAGCCTCGACTCGACGGCGACGCTCATGCCGGGGCGCTACTTGGTCATGTTCGGATCCATCCCATGGGAAGTCGAAGTCAAGGGCGGACAGGAGTCGAAGATAAACCCGGGCACGGTCACCGTCAAGCGGGCCGACTACAGGGGACATAAGATCTTCAACGCGTCGGGGGAGGTCGTCGGCTCGGTCAGCAACACCATGGATTGGATCCCGCTCCCTCCCGGCAACTACGCGATCGAGATCGGCGGGGAGCGGATTCCCTTCAGCCTCAAAGAGGGAGAGGACAAGGAGTTCGACAACAAGGACACTAGATGACAACCGGACGAGTCAGGATCGGGGGCCGGACCTTCCCGGTTCATTCTCTCAACACCCTCATCATCGGGAGCGGCGCGGCCGCCCTCAACGCGGCCGTCGGCCTCCACGAGGAAGGGCAGCGGGATATCGCGATCCTGACCGAGCGCTGGACGGCAGGGACCTCCCGTAACGCCGGATCGGACAAGCAGACTTACTATAAGCTCTCGCTGGCCGGCGACGTCCCCGATTCACCTTTCGAGATGGCGCGGGACCTGGCGGCCGGGGGGTCCATGCACGGCGATATCGCCCTCTGCGAAGCCTTGAACTCGCTTCGGGCCTTCTTTCATCTCGTCCGGCTCGGCGTTCCCTTCCCGCATGACGCCTTCGGCGCCTATGTCGGCTATAAGACCGACAACGACCCGAGGCAGCGGGCGACGTCGGCCGGCCCCCTGACCTCGCGCCTGATGTGGGAGGCTCTCGCTCGCGAAGTGGACCGAAAAAGAATCCGGGTTTTCGACCGGCACCAGGCCGTCGCGCTCCTGACTTGCGGACGAGGCAAGGAGAAGAGGGTTGCCGGCGCCGTCGCGATCGACCTCGGCCAGAGCGCGTCGCGGACTTTCGGACTCATCCTCTATAACGCCGTCAACGTCGTCCTGGCCACGGGCGGTCCCGCCGGGATCTATCGGGATTCGGTCTATCCGCGCGGCCAAGCGGGCTCCCACGGCCTGGCCTTCGAGGCGGGCGCCCTGGCCCAGAACCTGACGGAGTCCCAGTACGGGATGGCCTCTCTCAAATTCCGCTGGAACCTGTCCGGAAGCTACCAACAGGTAATTCCCCGCTACGTCTCGACCGACCGTCGGGGCGGGGATGAGCGCGAGTTCCTCAACGACCATTTCCCGGATATGGAGACGCTCGCCTCGGCCATCTTTCGCAAAGGATACGAGTGGCCGTTCGATCCGCGCAAGATCGCGTCCTTCGGATCTTCGCTTATCGACCTCCTCGTCCATCGGGAGCGAATCGAAAAAGGGCGCCGGGTTTTCCTCGACTACACGCGGAACCCGTCGGGGGCCGGGAGGCTCGCGGATTTTTCCCTCGATCTTCTGGCCGAGGAGGCGCGGACCTATCTCGAAAGGTCGGACGCCCTCCGGTCGACGCCCATCGCCAGGCTTCGTCGCCTGAACCGGCCGGCGGTCGACCTGTTTCGGGCGCACGACATCGACCTCGGCCGCGAGCCTCTCGAGATCGGGGTCTGCGCCCAGCACAACAACGGAGGCTTCAAGGGAAATCTTTGGTGGGAATCGAACCTCCGGCATTTTTTTCCGATCGGAGAGGTCAACGGCAGCCACGGCGTGACCCGGCCGGGGGGTTCGGCCCTTAACGCCGGCCAGGTCGGGAGCCTGCGGGCCGCCCAGTTTGTCGCTCGGCGCTATCGGAAGCGGCCGCCGCCGCTCAAAGCTTTCCTGGCCTTGGCCTCGCCCCGCATTTCGGAGACGATTGCTTTCGCGGAATCGGCCTTAGCCCGAAAGCCCGGCCGCGCCCTTTCTCCTCGGACGGCCCTGGCCGAGCTCCAAGAGCGGATGTCGGCCTGCGGCGCCATGGTCCGAGACCCGACCCAGGTCTCCCGAGAAAGCCGGAAGGCCTGGGACCTGGTCGGGCGGGTCGCAAACGAGATGGCCGTCCCGAACCGCGCTGCGCTGGCGGCCGTGTTCCGCCTCAAGGACCTGGCCCTGACCCACGCCCTCTACCTCGAAGCCATCCGGGAATACTTGGAGAAAGGGGGCCGGAGCCGCGGCTCCTACCTTGTCCCGGGGCCGAAGGGAGAAAAGCCCTGCCCGACGATCGAGGACCGCTGGCGGTTCGAGCTGAGCGAGTCCGGGGATTTCGTGAGCGGCAGGATTCTTGAGATCGGCCTGGACGAAAAGGGCCGCGTCCGCAAGGCCTGGAGAGAGACGCGTCCCGTGCCCAAGACCGATCCCTGGTTCGAGAAGGTCTGGAAAGACTTCCGGGCGGACCGGATCATCAAGGAGGAAGGATGAATTCCAAACCGGTGGCTTTAACGACGGGAGCGGGACGCGGCATCGGCCGCGCCATCGTCCTCGAGCTCGCCCGCCATGGATACGATATCGCGGCCAACGATATCATCTCCAAGCCGGACAATCGGAGCCGAGGATTACTCGAGGTCAAAGAGCGGGTCGAAAGCCTGGGCGCCCGATTCTTTGCCGCGCCCGGCGACATCTCGTCGCTCGCCGACCAGGAACGCCTCGTCGGTCAGGTCCTCGACGCCTATGGACGGATCGACGTCCTCGTCAACAACGCGGGGATCGCGCCCGAGCGGCGAACGGACCTCCTCGAGACGCCGCCCGAAAGCTACGACCGGGTCATGGCCGTCAACGCCCGGGGCGCCTTCTTCCTCTCGCAGCGGATCGCCCGGGAGATGATCAAGCGGCGCGAAGCCGGGGAAACCGGCCCGCTCTCCATCATCTTCATCACCTCGATCTCGGCGGTCGTCTCGTCTCCCTCGCGCCCCGAGTACTGCGTATCCAAGGCCGCCCTGAGCCAAACGGCCTCCCTGTTCGCCGACCGGCTGGCGGGGCGGAATATCAATGTCTATGAAGTGCGGCCCGGCCTCATCCGGACCGACATGACCGAACCCGTCAAAGAGAAGTACGACCGGCTGATCGCCGAAGGCTTCGTCCCGCAAGGCCGCTGGGGGGAGCCCGAGGACGTCGCCAAGGCCGTGGCCGGGTTGGCGACGGGCGGGTTCGCCTACTCGACGGGGGCCGTCATCGAGGTCAGCGGCGGCATGAACATCCGCCGGCTCTAATAAGGCCGGAGCATAAGACTTCTTCGCTCCGGCCTTTCTTTTCTTTTCGGCGGGGGGATGACGGAGATCAACCCCGGCAGTTTCTATACGTATAGATGTTGTGATATAAATTCCTTGACAGGGAGGGACACCATGAGCCACCATCGCCACGGATCGGGACGGATCTTCTGGGGGCTGCTCCTCATCATCCTCGGCCTCCTTTTTCTGCTCGACCAGATGGGAGAGCTGGATTTCGGCGAGATCATCGGGCATTACTGGCCCGTCATCTTCATCCTGATCGGATTCTCCATCCTCATCAACAGCGGATTCCGCGACGTCGGCTCGGGTATGTTCTTCATCCTGTTCGGGGCGGTTTTCCTCCTTTTCGAGCTCGGCATCCTCGACCATCACTTCTGGCACTACGTCTGGCCGCTGGCCATCATCGTCCTCGGATTGTGGATCATCCTCAAGCCCGCTCTGCGCGGCTCGGGCGGAGGTGGTTTTCCGGAGATCAAGGAGGACGACCTGGACGCCACGGCCGTGTTCACCACCCTGCGCCGACGGATCGAATCCAAGGCCTTCAAGGGCGGGGAGGCGACGGCCGTGTTCGGTTCAGTGGAGCTCGACTTCACGCCGGCCGCCCTGGGCGCGGACCAGGCGACGGTCGAGCTGACGGCCGTTTTCGGCGGGGTCGAAGTCCGGGTTCCTAAAAACTGGAAAGTCGTCCTGGCCGGCACCCCGATCCTGGGCGGTATTCACGACCGGAGGAGCGCGCCGCAGGAGTCTGGGACCACCGCCACTCTTTATCTCAAGGCGACGGCCGTGTTCGGAAACGTCGAGATCAAGAACTGAGGCGGGAGCCCCGTGGCGTTGCGGATCACCTCGGCCGACGAACGACCGGAAAGGAAAGGGACCGCCATTAAAACAACCGCGCTTTGGCTCCTGGCCGGGCTGATCACGATCGGTTCGGCCTTCTACCAGCGCGTGACGGGACCCACTTATCCCGTCCGGGGCCAAGCCGTGATCGGGGCCGGGGCCGTCTCCTTCCGTCTCCCCCGGAGCGCGGGATCGGTCCGCGACTTCGAGATCCATGTCCGCGTCCCGGATCCGGCCGTGTCCGGACGTCTCGAGTTCAAGCCCCTGGGGAGCGCTAAGCCGCCTCTCGTCGTTTCAATGGACAGGCGGGGCGAGTTCTTGACGGGACTTCTGCCCAAGCAGCCTCGGACGGGCAAGCTCGAATACCGGGTCATCCTGTCGCGGGAGGGACGTGAGACCTCGCTCAGCGGTGAAACGGCTGTCGTCATCCGTTTCAAGGGCGCCGTTCCGGCCGCCGTCCTCATCGCCCACGTCCTGATCATGTTCGCGGGCATGATCTTCTCGACCCGGGCCGGCCTGGAAGCGGCGGCGCGCGGCCGGAAAGCGCGCGCCTTCGCGATCCGGGCGTTTGGGCTCCTATTCGCGGGCGGAATGATTCTCGGTCCGATTGTACAAAAACTGGCCTTCGGCGCCTTCTGGACCGGATTGCCTTTGGGAAACGACCTCACCGACACAAAAACCCTGGCCATCATCGGCCTCTGGGCCGCGGCTCTCGTCGCGGGGCGGAAAAGCCGGCCGGCCAGGGGATGGATCCTGGCCGCTTCGATCGCGACGCTTTTAGTCTACCTTATTCCCCACAGCCTGCTCGGCTCATAGCTATATCAATTTGAAGGCGACCGTCACCGGGAAGACGGCGGGAACGGGTTTGCCGTCCTTCATGAGGGGTTCATATTTCCATTGTTTGACGGCATCGATCGCGCCCTGGTCCAGGACGGGAATGGAGAGTATCGTTTTCTGAGCGACCACGTTGCCCTGCGCGTCGATCTTCACGAGCAAGATCACGACGCCCTCGACTCTGTTTATCATGGCCTTATGGGGGTATTGGGGAGAGACGGAGTGGACCTTTTTGGGCATCTCGGCGTCGCCCTTGACGACGACCGCGCCCTGAGCGAAGTCCCGGAGCTCGGAGTCGGTCAGGAGCTCCTTTTTAACAGCATCCTCGGCCGTCATTATGCTCAACGCGGTCTCGGCCGATCCTTTCTTGCCCTTCCCATCCAACTGAAAGCGGACGGTCACGGTGAAGAGGACTGGCGTCGCCTTCCCGTTGATCAGCATCGGCTCGTAGACCCATTGTTTGACCGCGGTTTGAGCGGCCTCATCCAGCGCGGGGATGGACCTAAGGATGAACGTATCCGCGACGCGGCCGTATTCATCCGTCCTGGCCGAGAGGATGACGATGCCCTCGATGCCATTCTTCCTGGCCTCTTCGGGATAGACGGGGAGAACTTCTTTGAGAAGTTTGGGAGGCTTGATATCGCCTTTGCAGGGGACGGCGCCCTTCGCGAATTCGTCGAGCTTCTTTTGGATTTCCTCTTTCCCGACGCCGCCTAAAACGCCCCCGACAACGCCCCCTTCAACGCCGCCCTTAACTCCGCTCTCGACTCCGCCCTTCGTAGATTTACCTTTGTCGAGAGCAAATCTCACCGTCGCGGTGAACGTGATCCCCCGGCGCTTCCCGTCAATGACCTTCGGCTCGTAGACCCACTGCTTAACGGCATCCAGCGCGGCCTGGTCGAGAGCCGGATCGAGGGATTTTAGGACCTTGGCGTCGACGACGCGTCCATCCTCGTTGGTCGTGGCTTCGAGAATGACGATGCCCTCAACCCCGGCTTTTTTAGCCTCCTCGGGATAGGCGGGGTTGACCATTTTAACAAGCTTGGGGGATTGGATCGTACCTACGGCTTTAACCGGCTCGCCCTTTTTCGCCTCGCTGGGCATGAAACCGAGGATGCGGAGCGAGATAAAATAAGGTTGTCCCTGGCTGTTCTCAAACCCGAACACGACGAAATTTTTCTTGGTCTTGGTCAGGTTGAACTCCGTGTCCAGGAGGCTCACCTTTTCCTTCTCGCCCTGCTCAAAGACTTCGATCCGGAAGGGCATCCGGCCCACCACCCGCGCCGTCGTCATCCGGACCTGGTACTCTTTATGATCCAGGCGAAAAACCTGGGCGACCGTCTCGGGCAAGCCTTCCCTCCAGCTCAGCTCGGACTCGGTCAGGAGCCGGACCTCCTTGAGGTTGAAGACCTTTCGGACCTGCTCCCGTTCCGCCTCCAGCTCGAGCTCGGATTCGATCGTAGCCGAGAAGGTGTATTTCAGGAAGGAGGCCGTGACGACCTTGGTCGGCTCGACGGCTCCCTCTTTGACGCCTTCGAAAACCCTGAGCTTCATCTCCCATTGGCCGAGCCTTACGGCCATTCCGAGATCCTGTCCCGGCTCGACGGCGGCCAAGCTCCCGGCCGCGGCCAGCAGGAAGATCATTCCCAGCAGTTTTCCTTTTTTGTTTTTATTCATATCACCGCCTCCTAAAATTATAGTCATGGATTCCTCTCCGCCCAGACGACGACCATGTCCGTCCCCTTGGGCTGATAGATATAAGCCGTGGCCGGCTCGCCTCCGATCCGGATGTAGTTGATCTTGAATCCATCGTCCGAAGAGGCCGCGGTCCGGTCCGTCCGGACCGAGATCCCGGACCTGAGAAACCAGAGGCCGAAAACGGCCAACAGGACCGCTCCGGCAAGGGCGAGCGCCCGCTTCCGGACAAAGGCCGGAACGGCGGCCGCGGGCCCGCCGAGAGGCTGCGTTCGGGCGAGCGCCTTCCGGAGAGACGGCCAGAGGTCCAAGCCCGGGACGACATCATCGGCCCGGACCAGAAACCGCCGGGCTTCTTCGCGGCTGGCCAGAAGCGCCAGGCAGCGGGGACAACGTTCCCGGTGTTTCTCGATCAGATAGCCCCGCCAGGCCTTCAATGGAACAAGGCGGTCCAGGATGTCAACGAGTTTGCATCGCCACATGGTCCTTCTCCAGAAAAGCCTTGATCTTCTTGCGGGCGTTGAAGAGGTAGACGCGGGCCGTGCTCGCCGAGCAGGCGATGACCCGGGCGATCTCTTCGGCCGTATAGTCCTCATTCGCCCAGAGCGAAAGGGCCGTCCTTTCCCGCGGGGTCAGAAACTCGAGGAGCCGGGGCGGCAGCGGCTTCGGACCGGGATCGGGAGCGGCCGGGAGTCTGTGGACGGGATTCGGCGAATTCCAGGCCGACCGGTTGACGAAGCCCCTGAAGCGCTTCCTTTTCTTGAGGTGATCCAGACAGCGCCGATAAAGGATGGTCATCAGCCAGTTCCTGAGGCTTCGTTCGACGTCGAAGGAATCCCTGTGATGAAAAGCCCTCAGAAACGTCTCCTGGCAGGCGTCCTCGGCGTCCTCCCTGTTCCCCAGGATGTTGAGGGCCAGGGCCAAGAGCGGCGGGCTGTAGGCGTCCACGATCTTCTTGAACTCCTCGGCCTCTCCGAGCAGACCGCGCTCGACGAGGGTCCGTTCGTCCACGGCTTCCATGTTTCCGATTCCGTGAATTATTACGCCCTCCCTCGGCCGCGCGTTTATCTCTCCCTCATGGACTTGATCTTGGCCGCGAGCTCATCGGCTTTTTGCTTATAGAGAGGGTGGCCGGCCGCCTTTTCGGCCGCCCCTAGCGCGTCCGCCGTCCGGCCGGCGTTGGCGAGGGTCGCGGCGGCCAGGTAGAACGCCATGGCCCGGGACTGGAGATGGCCTTCGAGCTGGGCCCTTTTCTTCTTGAGGAGCGCGTTTTTCCGGTCCGGAGGGAGGCTGGAATCCTCGATCTCGCTGATCTTGATCCTGACCGCCTCCGCCGTCGCTTCGCAGGCGTTTCCGGCCTTCAGATACCATTCGCCCGACTCGGCCCAGATCTCTCTCTTGGCGAACAGCTGGCCGAGCCCGAGCAGGGCTTCGGTATTGACACCGTTAAAGTTGAGCGCCTCCCTGAAATCTCTTTCGGCCCGGCCCGAGTCCCCGAGTTCGAGCTGGATTGTCCCGGACAGGCTGAAGACCTCGCTGGCCGTCCCCAGGCGGCTCTTGGCCTCCTCGATATGGACGGCGGCCTTGGCGTTGTCCTTAAGCTCATGCCAGTTCCAGGCCAGCCAGAAATGAGTCTCGCCCAGGAGCCAATAGCCGAGGGACAGGTTTTTCTCCAGGACGGCGATGGCTTCGGCGTTCCGGCCCAGGGAAGACAAACAGATGGCCTTGCCCAGGATGGCGTCCCGGTACTCGGGCGCGATCTCGAGGGTCCTTTCGTAGAATTCGAGGCTCTTCTCGGTCTCCTCGGTCGCGAAATAAATGCTGGCCAGGAGGATCCGGGTTTCGGGAGATTCCGGGATCCCAGCGTAGGATTTCAGGAACTCGGTCTCGGATTCGAGAAGCAGGCCTTTTTCCAAAGCCGCCTGTCCCAAGTAATAATGGGCTTCGTAGAACTCCGGATCAAGGTCGATGAGCTTCCGGAGGGCGGCCGAGTCGACGGATTGGATCGAGGTCGCGGCTTTGTAAAGGAGGGGCTTCGAGGCCGGATAACGGGCGAAGATTTCGGCAAGGCTCTCGATTTTCCCGTAATCGAAACGGTCGCAGATCCAAGCCGCATAAAGATAGGCCGCGAACTCGTCGGTAGCGGCCATTTGTCTGATCAAGGGCTCCTGAGGTTGAAGATCCTCCCCCAACCGTACCCAGCTGAACTTGTTGTCGATGTCGGTTAGGACGCCCTTGGTTTTGACCGGAAGGAGGACGGCGATATCGAAAAACGGCCGGAATCGGGAGAGGACGCGATGGCCCCGGATGAGCCGCTCGGCGACAGCGAGGGGAACGGAATCGCCGATCCCCAGGTCCTTGCCGCGGACGGCCAGCAGGAGAGACGTTTCCAAGTAAGGAACCAGCGCTGCGTCCCGAAGAGACGGCCGGGTCGACAGGCCTTCAAAAAGAGCGAAGGCCTTCTTCAGCGAGACGAAGCTGGCCCGCTCCTTGAGTCGGTTCGCTTCTTCCAGCAAGACCTGGTCTTGTCGCCGGTCGGGCGCCTGGCGGGGCGTGCCGACCCGGCTGCAGGCCGCCGCCGCCAGGATCATGACCGTGGCCAGGGTCAACTCAAGAGCGGATGGGACGTTTGTCAGCCTCGGGTTCGACTTATTCCGCATGACATAAAAACCCGCGTTTATGTATTATACGCCCCGTCCCGAACAACCATTTAGACACGGCTCGAGAAAAGGCCACCGCCACCAGGAGCTTTGTATTTTCGGAGGGAAAAATAAATTTAGCTGGCTGGCGAGGCGCCAAGGTTGAAAGGAAAAGGAAGCGGGGCTAAGGAGGATCCCTCTCCAGCCAGCGATATTAGTTTAGCACAAAATAAGTCCGAAAAGTCAAGAGAAAATGACGGGCTGGGCCGGGGAGGCTCCCCTGCCGGGCGAAGCCGGCCCCTCTTGCTTTTTATTAAAATACTACTATAATGTTCCTATGGGAATAGTAGGTTTGGAAGGAGGCCACGGACCATGCGTAAAATCGTCGCGTCCCTGATCATTGCGGCGGGAACGGCGGCCGGCTGGGCCGCTTTCAACGCCTTGGTCACGGGCGCCCCTCACCCGGGGCGCATCGCGGCCCGCGAAGGAAGGACCATGAACGACAAAACCCCCAAAAAGGACCAGGATTGGAAGACGACGCTGACGCCGGATCAGTATAAAGTCCTGAGGATGTGCGGGACGGAGCCCGCGTTCAGCGGCAAGTTCAATGATTTCTGGAAGGAAGGGACCTATCTCTGCGCCGGTTGCGGGACCCCTCTCTTCTCCTCGAAGGCCAAGTACGAGCACGGGACGGGCTGGCCCAGCTTTTTCGAGCCGATCGACCTCTCCAAGCTCGAGTTCCGGGAGGACCGTTCCTTCCTGATGAAGAGGACCGAGGTCCGCTGCGCCGTCTGCGGAGGCCACTTAGGGCACGTCTTCGACGACGGGCCGGCTCCTTCGCGCCTCCACTACTGCATCAATTCGGCGGCCCTGGATTTCCGGCCGGACGGTCGCTCCGCCGACGGCCGGGCGGAGGGGTCGGCCCCGGTCGCCCCGGAAACGAAGGCCGAAATCGCGACTTTCGCGGCGGGATGTTTCTGGGGCGTCGAAGCCGAGTTCCGCCGGGTCCCGGGCGTCGTCGACACCCAAGTCGGCTACACGGGCGGCCGGACCGACCATCCGACCTACCAGGAAGTCTGTACGGACCAGACCGGCCACGCCGAAGCCGTCGAGGTCCGTTTCGATCCCTCACGGGTCAGCTACAGGGAGCTCCTGGATGTCTTTTTCCGCATCCACGACCCCACTCAGCTCGACCGTCAGGGCCCGGACACAGGAACTCAGTACCGCTCGGCCATTTTCGCTCACGGCGAGGACCAGCGCCGGCAGGCGCTCGAGGCTATGGCCGGCTTGGCGGCGTCCGGACGATTTCCTAAGCCGATCGTGACCCAGGTCGTCCCGGCCGCGACGTTCACCCGGGCCGAGGACTACCACCAGAGATATTACGAAAAACACGGCGGCTCCTGCCGGTTTTAAGGGGCGGCCAGCCTCGAAAAATGTAAAAAAAATGCTTGCATTTGAAACAATTTCCTCGTATTATTTGAAACCAAATTCGATTAACATGAGTTATCCCATATGATTGATAAAGAGGTCAGGAGAAGACAATGTCCAAGGATCAGAAATATACGAACGAGGCCTTGTTCGAGGCCGAGGTTCGAGCCCAGGAATCTCTCCCCCTAGAGGGCCTACCCTCTCCGTTGGCTTCCCAAGAGGAATCCTGGGAGGACTCCGCCTTCGGAATGCCCCTCCCCGACGAGGAGCCGCGGCCCAAGCCGGCCCAGCCCCAGGCGGGGCCTCCCCCGGGTGAGTCCGAGCAGACGACCGACCTCGTCCGCCTCTACCTCCGGGAGATGGGGAGCATCCTTCTCTTGAGCAAGGAGGAAGAAGTCCTCCTGGCCAAGAAGATCGAGAAGGGCCAGAAAGGGATCCTCAAAGCCCTGGCCCGGAGCCCCCGTACCATGGACGAGCTCAGAGCCCTCGAGGCCATGGTCAAGACATCTCCGGATGCGGTCAAAAAAGGCTTCCATCTGAATGAGGACGAGTTCGAGGAAGCCGGATTGGCCCGGCGGCACAAGGCCGTTCTTGAGATCCTGAAGGCCCTCAACGGTCTTGAACGACGGCTCAAGCGGATCAGGCCCGCCGCCAAGAACCGGATGGCCAGGGGACGTCTGGTCGTCCGCATGATGGGCCTCTTCAAGCAACTCGACCTCAAGCCCGACGGCGTCGAGGACTTCGTCGTCAGCCTGCAGTCTGAGCTTATGGCCGCGCGATTCCGGGGCCCCAAATCCCGTCGAGTCCACGCCCGGAAACTCCTCAAGCTCATCGGGGAAAGCAAGCGGGCCCGCGACGAAGCCAAGCAAGAGATGATCGCGGCCAACCTGAGGCTCGTCGTCTCCATCGCCAAGCACTACCAGAACCGGGGCCTCCATTTCCTGGATCTCATCCAGGAGGGGAATATCGGGCTGATGCGGGCCGTCGATAAGTTCGACTACCGCCGCGGCCATAAGTTCTCGACCTACGCGACTTGGTGGATCCGCCAATCCATCACCCGGGCGATCGCCGACCAGGCCCGGACCATCCGGGTCCCCGTCCACATGGTCGAAACGCTCCAGCGCCTGTCTCGGGCCGCCCAGGAAATCCTCAAGAAGAACGGGAAAGAGGCGACCACGGAGGACCTGGCCCGCAAGTCCGGGTTCCCGGTCAGCAAGGTCAGCGAGATGCTCAGGAACACCCAGGAGCCGGTCTCGATCGAAACCCGGATCGGCGACAGCGGGGAGAGCAGCTTGGCCGATTTCCTCGAGGATAAGACCCTCCCCTCCCCGCCCGACGCGGTCATCCACATCAATCTCCGGGAACATATCGAAGCGGCCCTCAAAACCCTCAACGACAGGGAGATGCGGATCCTCCGCATGCGCTACGGCCTGGACGACGGCCAGGAGCGGACGCTCGAGGAGGTCGGCCAGTACTTCAACCTGACTCGGGAGCGCATCCGCCAGATCGAGCTCAAGGCCCTCAAAAAACTCTACAAGCCCCTCGAAACCTTGAACTGAGCCGGATTTTTTATTTATCCCCGCGGCGCCGTGATTTTCCACGCTGGGAGGGGCCTTTAAGTCCCTGTCAGCTAGCGCCGACATGGAGAACAATTAGGCGAACAGGGCGTCTCTCCCTCCTCCTGCCGTCTTCTTTTCGGACCCGGCCGCGCTAAAACTGCGTTATTTAGATCATTGAAAACCGGACCCTTTTTTGCTAATGTATGTCTTTCTTCGAGGGCCATGAACGCTCACTCCTTCGACAAAGCTATTTTCATCGCCCCCTCGACCTGTCTGTCTCGTAACGACCGGAGCGCCCTGCTCCGGACCCGCAGCCGCCTCAAGAAATTCCTGGGCGTCAAGGACATCGCCTTCAGCGAGTACCTCTTCTCGAGCGACGACCAGATCGAGCACGTTTCGGCCTCGGCCGAGCAGCGGTCCGATGACTTCAAGCGGGCCGTCCGGGACTATGATCTCGTCGTATCGGTCGCGGGCGGGACGGGCGCCGAGGACCTGGCCTTCAAGATCGACGGAAAGGATTTCCGGGTCATCCGGGAGCGTCGCCCCCTCATCGTCGGCTTCTCGGACTTCACCTTCCTTCTCAACGAAATCTACTATCATTCCCGGGTCCCCCTGATCTACTTCCCCTCCCTCCAGCTGGGGGGCGGGCGCATCAATAAGGTCCTGTCCCTCATCTCGGGGGAGGAGATCCACTACCAGGGATCGGCCTGGCTGACGGCGCCCCCGGTCCGGCGCTTCTCGGGGATCCCGATCGGCGGGAACCTGTCGACCTTCGTCAACTTCCTGAACCGGAAGGAGCCGCCCAAGTTCAACTGGAAACGCCACATCCTTTTTTTCGAAGATGTCCAGATCGACGTCGAGGACGTCCACAGGCTGCTGGCCGCCCTGCGCCGCCATAACATCTTCCGCAGAGTCCGCGGTCTCGTCATCGGCTCCCTCATCCCCTACGGCAAGAACGCCCACGACCGGAAGAGCCAGAACGAAGCGCGGGCCTTCGTCCTCACCTACCTCGACGATATCATCCGCTGGAGACGGCGCCAGGGCTACCCGCTTCCGATCCTGGCCGTTTCCAACTTCGGCCACGGCGTCAGCCGGGACCCGATGGCCATCCCGATCGGCGGACGGGTCACCATTTTTAAAAGCCGCAAGATCACGTTCCGGATGCGAAAGCGGAACGGCGCCTGAGCGAGTCCCCTCTCAGCCTATTTTCGGTGAGCGGCCAACTCGCCGGCCGACATGTATTCCCGCGGCGAGAACTCCTGGATCCAGACCCGGATGGTCGGGAGCGGCGCGCCGATCGACTCATGGACGGCCTTGGTGACCGCCCCCAGGAGCCTCTCCTTCTGTTCGTCGGTTCGGCCCTCGAGCATGTGAATTTCGATGAGGGGCATGATATCCTCCTTAGGCTGCGGAAACGGCCCTGGGGCCGCTTCGCTCGTCGTTCCCGTCAGGACGTTGCGACCCGATATTTCCAATAGACGTAGCAGCACGCGCCAAAGACCAGGCGCCCGATCTGGCAGACGACCCCCAACGCATAAGAAGATGCAATCGCCGGGAGGATGAAGGACAGGGCGAGCACGCACAGGATGATGATCCTGCCCGTCGCTTCGGCTTCATAGAAAGCCAGACCGATGAAGATCAAAGCGATGCCTAAGCCGATGCCGCCGTAAGGAATCTGCGGGATCACTTGTCCCTCCGGATGCTATTATAAGACTATCTCAGTTCTTTTTCCGGGGCTTTGCGAGAGGTTGAAGTCCGAGCCCAAGAAAAGATAATATAGGACTCGACCTCCGGAAAGGCAGACATGGATCGACGCAACTTCCTCAAGCGGGCGGCCCTGGCCGCCGCCGCGGCGACCATCGTGCCGCGCCGCGTCCTGGGCGGCTCCGGCTTCACGGCCCCTTCCGACGAGCTGACCAAGGCCGTCATCGGCGTGGGGAACATGGGGCAGGGCCACCTGACCTATCCGGGCGCGAGACTCCTGGCCGTCTGCGATGTCGACGCCGGTCACCTCAGAGAAGCCCTGGAGATCGGCGGGCCCGGCGTCAAGGGTTATCGGGATTTCCGCGAGGTCCTGGCACGTCCCGACATCGATATCGTCCACGTCGCGACCCCGCCCCACTGGCACGCCCTGATCGCCGCGGCCGCCGCCGAGGCGGGCAAGGACATCTGGTGTGAAAAGCCGTTGACCAGGACGATCGGAGAAGGCCGGAGGCTCGTCGAGGCGGTCCGCAGAAACGGCCGGATGCTGCGCGTCAACACCTGGTTCAGGTTCCAGGACACTTTCTACGGCTTCGGAACGGAGGTCAAGCCGATCAAAAAGCTCGTCCGGAGCGGACTGCTGGGCTGGCCGCTCAAGGTCACGGTCAGCCGGGCCACCGGATTCGATTGGAAATTCTACTGGAGCGGCAAGACCTGGCTCCCGCCCCAGCCCGTGCCCGCGGACCTCGATTATGATTTCTGGCTCGGCCCGGCGCCCGAAAAACCTTACCACCCTCACCGGGTCCATGGGACCTTCCGCGGTTACTGGGATTATGACGGCGGAGGCCTGGGGGACATGGGCCAGCACTATCTCGACCCCGTCCAGTACCTCCTCGACAAGGACGGCACGGGCCCGGTGGAGGTCGAAGCCGAAGCGCCCCAGCAGCACCCGGACGCCTGCGGCTCCTGGAGCTGGGTCCGGCTGCGATATGCGGACGGCTGCGAGATTTTTCTCGACGGCGAAAACAAAGATCCGAACGCTCCTTTTCTCCAAGGTCCTCTGGGCAAGCTCATGCGGGGGTTCGATTCGGATATCCCCAGGATCAAGGAGACCGTGGCCTCCCTGCCCGACCCCGAACCGCAGGATTCCGATTTCAGCAGGGCCGTCCGTGAGCGCCGAAAATTCCCGCTGAACGAGGAGAACGGACACCGCTCCTGCACGCTCGTCAACCTGGCCAAGATCGCGGTCCGGCTCGGACGCGGGCTTCGCTTCGATCCCGAGCGCGAGAGGTTCATCGGAGATGATGAGGCGAACCGGTTGATCGGCGAACCTATGCGTTCGCCCTGGACGCTATGAACATGACGCCAAGAATCGCGAAAACCGCAAGACGCCCCTCGAGGGCGACCGCCGCCCTGGTCTTCGCGCTCCTCATTATATCCTCGCAGGGAGACGCTCGAACCGAGACGCGCGCGGTCAGGCCGTCCCTCGACTCGATTCTCGTCCGGTTCCCGGCCCGGACCTCCGCGGAGCGGGATGCTCTGGCGGCGGAGCTTACGGCTCTCGGGCCGCGTGCCGTCGGCGACCTCTGCGCGAGGCTCGTTCCGGCCGGAGCGGCCGACGACACTTTGGTCCGCTATGCCCTGGACGCCTTGGCCGTCTACGCGTCGAGATCCGGGGCGGCGAATGAAAAGACGTCCTTTGCCAAAGCCCTCGCCGACAACTTGAAGAACGCCGCGCCCGCCGAGGTTAGGGCCTTTCTCATCAGCGAGCTCCAGCTGGCGGGGGGAAAAGAGGCGATCAAGGCCTTGACGGCTTGTCTCGGAGACGGACGGATCGCTGATCCTGCCGCCCGGGCCCTCGCCGCGATCGGCGGCGAAAACGCGGAACGAAATCTCGTCAAAGCCTTGGCCGGCGCGCCGACGGACATCCGGGTTTCCATCGCCCAAGCCCTGGGCCGGCTGCGAAGCCGCAAGGCCGTCGCCAAGCTCCTTCCCCTCGCCCAAGACAAGGATGGGATATTGAGGATGGCCGCCATGGAGGCCCTGGCCCAGAGTGGAGACCCGGCGGCCGCGCCCGCCTTCGAACGGATCCCCCTGCTCGCCCCGGCCGCGGAGAGAACGAGGACGGCTTCGCTATACCTGTTCTACGGCCGGCGCCTTTTTGAAAACGGAGAACGGAAGGCGGCCGAGGATATCTGCCGCGGAATTCTCAAGAATTATCTCCAGCCCTCAGAAAGCCAGGTTCGCTGTCAAGCGCTGTCCCTCCTCGCCGACATCCTCGGCCCGGCCGCCCTCGACGACCTCCTCGGCGCCGTCGATTCGGGGGATAAAGATTACCGCGTCCGGGCCCTCGATATGGCGGAGACCCTCCCCGGCTCGGAGGCAACGTCGCGCTTCCTGAACAAGATGGCGGGGGCCTCGACCGAGAGCAAGGTTGAGATCATGGCCATGCTCGGCCGGCGGCGGGATCCGGCCGCGCTCCCCGCCGTCCGAGAAGGACTGAAGGATTCCAACCGTAGCGTCCGCCTCGCCGCGATGGCGGCCCTGGCCCGCCTGGCGGGAGAAGATTCGCTCCCCGAGCTTCTTCCTTTTTTAAACTCGGGAGAGACGGAGGAAACGACGATTGTCAAGGAGACTCTGCTTTCAGCCCCGGCGGCCCGAGCGGTCACCGAGGCGGCCGCTCTCCTCGACGGCGTTCCCCCCGTATCTCAGGTCGCGCTGATCGAGGTCCT
The DNA here is from genome assembly GCA_963702005.1 of Candidatus Aminicenantota bacterium. Lineage (GTDB taxonomy): Bacteria > Acidobacteriota > Aminicenantia > Aminicenantales > JAFGBC01 > JAFGBC01. The sequence goes on along the minus strand of OY969696.1, from coordinate 2,168,780 downwards.
GGCCGAGCGCCGGGCCGGGGAGCAGACGGATCGAATCTTAGGACTGATCCGCAGCGATTCGGAGGAGGTCAGACACGCTTCATTGGCCGCCCTGGAGCGGGTCGTCCGCGCCGAAGATCTGCCTCGGCTGCTGGATCTCCTCTTGAAAAGCACCGACGCCGCCGAAACGGCGCCGCTCCAGAACGCACTGGCCGCCTCGGCCATTCGGATTCCCGAGCCCGATCGCAGGGTCGAGCCCATTTTAAGGGCTTTGGCATCCCTATCGGGCACCAAGCGAGTTGATCTCATTCGGATCCTGCCCAAAGTGGGAGGGGCGAAAGCCCTCGATGCGGTCCTGTCTGATACTCAAAACAGCGATCCTCTCGTCCAGGCGGTAGCCGTCCATGCGTTGTCCATCTGGCCGAGCCCGGACGCGCTCGAGGGACTGTTCACGGTGTTGAAGCGAACGGAAGACCCGAAGTTTCATTATCTGGCGGTCCAGGGTCTGACGCGCCTAGCCAAGGATCCCGGTCTCTCTGCGGCGGACCTATCCCGTCTGCTCAACAGCGTCTGGGCCGACGCCAAAGAGCCGGGCGAAAAGAAGCTCATCCTCCAAGCCCTCCGCAATAGCCGCTCCGCGGAATCCTTGGCGCTGGCGGCCGCGGTCCTCGACGATCCCGAGCTCCGCGAGTTCGCGGCCGAAGCCGTTGTCGGGATCGCCCTTCCCGGCTCCGGAGCGGAAGGGCTGGGCGGCATGGAAACGGCTTTGGCCCTCAAGAAGGCCGCCCCGCTCATGGACAACGATTTCGACCGGCGGCGCGTCGAGGATTACGCCGCGGCCCTCCTCATCCGCGAGGGATTTGTCCGGCTCTTTGACGGGAAAACCCTCTCGGGCTGGAAAGGCCTGGTCGAGGATCCCGTCAGTAGGGCCAAGATGACGGCTCGGGAATTCCAAAAGGCTCAGGCCGCGGCCGACGAGGATATGCGGCGCCACTGGCGGGCCGTCGACGGGTGCCTCATGTTCGACGGCCAGGGCGCCAGCTTGTGCACGATAGGGGATTATACCGACTTCGAGCTTTTCGTCGACTGGAAGATCGAACCCCAGGGCGACAGCGGGATCTACCTGCGCGGATCGCCCCAAGTCCAGATCTGGGACCCGGCCCGCTGGCCCGAAGGCTCGGGAGGCCTCTACAATAATAAAGTCAATCCATCCAAGCCCCTGCGGCCCGCCGACAACCCCATCGGGACTTGGAACACCTTCCGGATCCTGATGAAGGGCGAGCGGGTCACGGCTTGGCTCAACGGCATCCTGGTCGTGGACAATGTCGTCATGGAGAATTACTGGGAGCGGGATAAGCCCATCTACCCATCGGGCCAGATCGAGCTCCAGGCCCACAGCACGCCGCTCTCGTTCAAGAACGTTTTCATCCGGGAATAGGGATCGGTTCGCGTTCTTCGAGCTTCATACTCAGGGAAGCCCTGAGTACTAGAAGCCTCGTCGGCTGAGCCTGCACGGCTTGACTCGAAGAAAGGTCTGCGGCTATAGTAAGGAGAATGTTTTTCAAAACCATTAATTCCTGAGGAGGGAACTCCATGTCTAACTCCCGCAAAAATGCTTCAGCCAAGCCTACGAACCTGACCCGCCGCGAGTTCATGGGCCGGACGGCCGCCGCGGCCGCCGGGCTGATGATCGTGCCCCGCCGCGTCTTGGGAGGCCGCGGCTACCAGGCGCCGAGCGACACCCTCAACATCGGCTGCATCGGGGTCTGGGGCAAGGGCGCCTCCGATATCGTCAGCGTCTCGACCGAGAATATCGTCGGGCTCTGCGATGTCGACGACGTCATGATGGAGAAATTCCTGAAATGGGACGAGCCCACCCCCGAGCAGAAAGCGAAGTTCGAGCGGGCCGCCAAGTTCCGCGACTTTCGGGAGATGCTCGACAAGGTCAAGGATATCGACGCCGTCACCGTTTCCACCCCCGACCATTTCCACGCCGTGGCCGCCATGACGGCCATGAAGCAGGGCAAGCACGCGTTCGTCCAGAAGCCCTTGACCCATACCGTCAAGGAGGCCCGCCTGCTCGCCCAGGAAGCCAAGGCGCGGAACCTCGTCACCCAGATGGGCAATCAGGGCCATTCCAAGGAAGGCGCGCGTCTCGTCTGCGAATGGATCTGGAACGGCGCCATCGGACCGGTCCGCGAGGTCCATGTTTGGACGGACCGCCCCATCTGGCCCCAAGGCATTAACGCCCCCACCGAGATTCCCTCCGTCCCCCCGACCATCGACTGGAACATCTGGCTCGGGCCGGCCCCCTGGCGGCCCTATCACCCGGCTTACCTCCCCTTCGCCTGGCGAGGCTGGTGGGACTTCGGGACGGGCGCGCTGGGCGATATGGGCGCCCACCTCATCGACCAGCCCTTCTGGGCCCTCAAGCTGGGCGCTCCCAAACGAATCCAGGCGAGCGGCACGCCGTTCACCAAAGACTCCTACCCTCTGGCCGAGGTCATCAGCTACGAATTTCCGGCCCGGGACAAATTCCCCCCGGTCAAGCTCACCTGGTACGACGGCGGCCTGACGCCGCCCCGGCCGGCCGCCCTCGCCAACGGCCTGATGTTGGGCGACGAAGGCGGCGGCTGCTTGTTCGTCGGCGACAAAGGCATGCTCGTCTGTTCGACCTACGGAGAGAGCCCCCGCCTTCTCCCCGACCAGCTCATGAAGGACTACAAGCGGCCTGACAAAACCATCCCCCGCTCTCCCGGCATCCACGAGGAATGGATCGCGGCCATCAAAGCGGGCAAGAAATCGACGACGGACTTCAGCTACGCCGGCGCGCTGACCGAGATGATGCTCCTGGGGAATATCGCGCTCCGCTTCAAGGAATCGAAGGTCATCCTCGAATGGGACTCTGAGAAAATGGTGTTCCCCAACTTCCCGGAGGCCAACCCGTTCGTCCACAAGGAATACCGTTCCGGCTGGTCCCTCTGACCGGGCCGAGAGGAATCCGGCCATGACGAGCCTCCGAATTCTAGCGCTGACAGGTCTATTAATTTCGGCCGCTTTGGTGTGGGCCGGCGCGTCCGGCGGCCAGGATTGGGCTATCCACGATATGAACCGGCCCGTCCCGGCGGTCGTCGATCCGGGTTCGTCCGGACCGCCCTCCCCCGCCCCCTCGGACGCCGTCGTCCTCTTCAGCGGCAAGGACCTCGCCCAATGGGAGGATACTAAAGGGAATCCGGCCGGCTGGAAGGTCGCGGACGGTTTCATGGAAGTCGTCGCCGAGACGGGCTCGATCCGGACCAAAAAAGGGTACGGCGACTGCCAGCTTCACGTCGAATGGGCGTCGCCGGCGGTCGTTGCAGGCGAAGGCCAGGGCCGCGGCAACAGCGGCGTCTTCCTGATGGACACTTACGAAGTCCAGGTCCTCGATTCCTATCAGAACCGGACCTACGCCGACGGACAGGCCGCCGCCATCTACGGCCAGTTCCCCCCCCTCGTCAATGTCTGCCGGCCTCCGGGCGAGTGGCAGAGCTACGACATCATCTTCCACGCGCCCCGATTCGCGCCGGACGGGTCTCTTCTCAAGCCGGCCCGGATGACGGTCTTCCACAACGGCATCCTCGTCCATGACAACGACGTGCTGACCGGTCCGACCGCCCACAAGGCGCGTCCGCCCTACAAGGCCCATCCGGACAAGCTCCCCCTCTCGCTCCAGGACCATGGGAACCCGGTCCGCTACCGCAATATCTGGATTCGAGAGCTCTGACCGCCATGACTGACAAAACAACTCGACATCCCGCCGCCCGGTCCAAGCTTGCTTTTTGGCCGATCGTCATTTTATTGGGCGCATTTCTGATGACCCTTCCCGGAGCGAGCCAGGAAAAGAAGAAGAGGCTTTGTTCGTCTGGGGCGGCTGGGAGGGCCACGAACCCAAGCAGTGCGTGGACATCTTCGCGCCCTGGCTGGCCGAGCAGGGCTTCGAGGTCGAGATCTCGACGACCCTGGATTCCTACCTTGACGCCGCGAAAATGAAATCCCTCGACCTCATCGTCCAGGTCTTCACCATGTCGACGATCACCCCCCAGCAGCAGTCGGGCCTGCTCGAAGCCATCAAGAGCGGAGTCGGCATGGCCGGCTGGCACGGCGGCATGGCCGACGCGTTCCGAAGCAATACCGAGTATGAATTCATGGTCGGCGGCGCCTGGGCCGCCCACCCGGGCGGAGTCATCGATTACGAGGTCAACATCGTCAACCACGACGACCCGATCACGGCCGGCCTGACCGACTTCAAGATGAACTCCGAGCAGTACTACATGCTGGTCGACCCCGGCAACGAGGTCCTGGCTGCGACGACCTTCTCCGGAAAGTACGCGCCCTGGGTCGAGGGCGTCGTCATGCCCGTTGTCTGGAAGAAGTACTACGGAAAGGGACGGGTCTTCTACACCTCGCTCGGCCACGTCGCCAAGGACTTCGATGTCCCCCAGGCCCGGACGATCGTCCAGCGCGGGATGCTTTGGGCCGCCCACGCCCTCGAGGACAAGCCCGCCCCCACATTCCGCCTCCGTCTGAAGAAAGAATAGAGAAACGGCGAAAGGACGCCCAACGGCGGCAACCAAGGCGTCTTGACCTGCGTATTGATAGAGAGGGTGTTTTGCGTATAGGATTATACATAGGATAGAGTATTCAAGAATGCCCAAGGAGGCGAGACGTTCATGAAAAAATTCGCTGCCATGCTGATGTTCTGTCTCCTCGCCACCGCGGCCTTCGGACAGAGCTGGTTCCAGGGCTCATTGGACGAAGCCCTGGCCAAGGCCAAGTCCGAAGGGAAGTTAGTCCTCATCGACTTCTTCTCCGGTGGCTGAGGCTCCTGCGTACTGCTGGGTCAGCAGTATTTCGCAAATCCGAAGTTTCAGGAATTCTTTAAAACCCATTTCGTCATGTTCCTGGCCGACCGCGCCGACCGGAAAGGCGAGGCGATCTTCAAGCGCTATAAAGTCAGCGCGACTCCGACGGTGCTTTTCGTGGCTGGCGACGGGAGCGAAGTCGACTGGCAGGTCGGCTACGGGCCGCCCGCCGAAAAGTTCCACGCCAGGGTCGAGAATACGATCAACGGGATCGACACCTACAAGGTCTTGGCCGAGCGCTACGCCAAAGAGCCCAAGGCGATCGATGTCATCTTCAAGCTCGCCAAGAAATACGACGACCGCTATACCGCCCAGGACAAGGCCAAGGCTCTCTTCAAGGAAGTCATCGCCCTCGACCCCGAGGGGAAGCTCGGCACGACCGAAACCTGGAACGGGGAGAAGGTCAGCTACACCGAATACGCAGAGTTCTCGCTCGGCCAGATGGCCGTCTTCAATTGGCCGAATAGAGACGCGGCCCCGCTGAAAGCCTTTATCGCCAAGTATCCCCAGAGCAAGCTCCTCGAAAATGCCTACCAGTATTTGAGCTATTATTATCGGGACGAGTCCAGGGACAAGGCTGCGCCCTTCTTCGAGGAATACGTCGCCAAGTTCCCCGATAAACCCTTCGCCCTCAATTCCTATGTGGAATTCTTAATCAAGAACAAAGCGGACGTCGATCATGGGATCGAACTCGCCAAGAAGATCGAGAAGCTCACCGAATACAACCCGATCTCCTCCTTCCAGCAGAACCTGGCCGAGCTCTACATTCTCAAGGGCGATCAGGCTAAGGCCGATGACGTCTACGGCAAGGCCGTCATGAACGATAAGGTCACCCGCCTCGGCTACGACCTCATCGAATATGCGAACTTCTGGACCAAGCAGAAGGCCAACACCGAAAGCGTCCTCAAGATGGTCGATTTAGCCCTCAAGTTGAATCCCGACAGCGCCTATCTCTTGATGCAGGCCGCGGGCGTTTACTGGAACCTTGATAAAAAGGACCAGGCCCTGGCCGTTCTCGGTTCGGACTACGCCAAAAAAAACTGGGACAAGTCCGACTCCCTCGCGCCCTACGCCCGCTTCTGGGCTAATCAGGGGGCGAATCTCGAGAGCGCGCTGGCCGCGGCCAACCGGGCCCTCGAGCTGACGCCCTCCTCCTATGTCTGGGATATCGTCGCCACCATCTACCTCAAGATGAAGAAGTACGACGAGGCGACAAAGGCCGCCCAGGAGGCGATCAAGCTCGCCGGCGACCAGGTTGACTATTTCAAGCAGAGGCTGGAGCGGATCAAGAAAGCCCAGGACGAGGAAAAAAAAGCCGCGGAGAAAAAGTAGCTTCCGTCTGACTCGAATCGATCAGGGCGGCTCTCGCCGTGAGGGCCGCCCCTTAATATTTCTCATGAGGCCAAGCGGCCAGCCGCGCCAAGGCGACCTATAGTCAAATCATCGACTCCCCGGCCTGAAGGCCGGGGCTTGTTCATGATTAACCCTGAGCCTCGCTCTCATCCCCGCCTTGAAAGGCGGGGCTCCGATTTTTAGCCCCGCCTTCTAGGGCGGGGTGGCGTCGGCGAACGGGTCAGCTCTCTCGTTCTCAAACTCCAGCTATTTTTAGCCGTATATATGTTAAGATGAACGTTTCAGGCGAGGAGAATACCATGATCAAACAGACACGTCGTTTGATTGTTATTCTGGCGATAGCGGCGTTCGGCTCGACCGGCCTCGCGCTCCCGGCCCGGCCGGCTCCGGCCGGAGTCGCCGATTCCCCGGGGGGCGAGCGGATCGCCGAATCCATCCGGGTCCTCGGGGAGCTCGTCGACATCCCTGAGGAGGGGCTTCCCTCGGCGCTTCTCGACAAATGTTATGGTTTGGCCATCATCCCCGGCGTCATCAAAGCCGCCTACGGATTCGGAGGCCAGTACGGCCGGGGCCTGATCGTCGTCAAGAACGATCGGGGCGAATGGTCGAACCCCGTCTTCATCTCCCTGATCGGCGGGAGCATCGGCTGGCAGATCGGCGTCCAGAAGGCCGACGTCATCCTCGTCTTCAAGACACGGCGGGGCATCGACAACGTCGTCAAGGGAGACCTCACGCTGGGGGCCGACGTCGGCGTCGCGGCCGGGCCGGTCGGACGTTCGGCCGAGGCCAGCACCGATTGGGAGATGAAGGCCGAGATCTATTCCTACTCCAAGAGCAAGGGATTGTTCGCGGGCATCTCCATCAAAGGGGCCAGCTTAAAGGTCGACGAGGACGCCGACCAGGCGTTCTACGGCCGTAACCTCCAGCCTCCGGACATCTTTTTCGATAAAGCCCTCAAGACGCCGTCCGCCGTCGACGACCTCAAGAAAGCCCTGGACCGCTACACCTCGAAGCGGTTCTAAGAAAATATCCGGTTCAGCGTTTCCAGCCTCGCTTCCGGCCCAGGATGCCTCCGCTCAGGAAAAGGCCCGCGCCCAGGACGAAACCGAAGTTGTACCAGGAGCCATTGTTGTGGACCTCGTAGAAGCGGACGTTCCTGCTGAAGAGCGAGATGACGAAGGTGATCGGCGAGATCAAGCCGTGCCAGATCCCCCTCAGGAAACCCGCCGTCCGGCCCTCGCGGTCTGCCGTCTTTTCCATATCGTTCGGGCCGGGAGCGCAGCTCAGGCTCGCCAGCATCAGACATAGGACGACCACCGCCAATGCGATCCGAAAAGACCGGTTCATGTTCCCTCCTTCAGTTAGCGGCCCGCCCGGGCGGGCTTTATTGGAATCCGTTCAGTCGGCCAGGCCGTGGACGGATTCTTTTTTGACCTTCTGGACCCCGCCGGCCGGGACCGCCTGATGGACCTCGGGCGCCCGGACGAACTCGGCGACGATGCCCGCCGTCCCGGCGATCCCCAGTTGCTCGAACAGGAACCGGAACTGTTTCTCGAGGCCGGCCCCGATCGCCGCCCGGCCGCTTTCCGGCAGCGACCAAAACTGTTTTTTGAAAGGGCCGATCGCCTTCTTGCGCGCTTTGTAAAGGAACTGGGCCTCGGTGTCTGAGGGCTTGCGCTCGTCGGCGGCGTGGGCCCGGAGCCAATCATGGATCTCCCCGCGCAGGGCCTCGGGCGTCGCCTCGTGGTCCATGATCAGAGTCTGAAACGCCGTCGCCAGATGGACTTCGCAGGCACCCGCCTCGACGAACTTGTGGAAGGCCGAGTCGGGGAGCGTGCTCGCTCCGTGCTGGACGGCTCCCCCCATCCCATATTTCTTGCGCGCGTTCTCGCTCAGAACGCGCAGGACCTCGAAGTCGATGGCGACCTTGGCCAACGTGCCATCGGGGAGGACGACCCCGCCGTGGCTCGTCCCGGTCTGGACGCTGATCTTGCTGATGCCGGCGAGGCCGCCGACGCTCTTCCGGTAGCCGGCCATGAAGGCGTCGAGGTCCTCGGGCGTCGAGTTCTTTTGGCCGACCTCGCCGATCTCGCCGCCGACCGAAACTGTGATCCCCTTCGGCTCGTGCTCCCGGATGAAGCGGGTGAACTCGGCGCAAAGGCCGTAGTTGAGCGCCTGCTGTTCGGCCAGCGTCGGTTTGGAGAGGTCGACCAAGGTCGAGGTGTCGATGTCGATGTTGTAGAACCCGGCCGCCAGGGCCTCGAGGATAAGGTCGCGGATGGCCTTGAGCTCGTTCTCGGCCGCGGCTGCGTACTTCTTGGCCGACGTCTGGAAGTGGTCGCCCTGGATGAAGACGGGGCCTCGGACTCCCTCCTTGACAGCCGCGGCCAGGAGGGCCGTCGCGTATTCGGCCGGCCGCTGGTCGGTGTAGCCGATCTCGCTCCGGGCGATCTCGAAAATGAGGGCCCCGGCCTCGAGCGCGCGGGCGGCCCGGAACACGGCCCGGGCCGAATCGTAGGCCAGCATCCGGAGGTTTATGGCCGGAACGGTGAAGACCCGGTCGACCGCCCCCCGGCCACGGGCCAGGTAGAGGTCCTGGATCGAGGCCGGCCGGATGCCGAGGGCCTGGGCCGCCTCCCACACGATCCAGCGGGCGGCCGCCCTGGTCTCATCGTCGCCGAATACGGCATCGAAAATAAGCACGTCCATCCGGCCGCGCAGGCCGGTCTCATCCTCGACCTTGAGTCCGCTCTTCGTTTTGGCGACGACACCGGACATATTCTTCAACAGATTATCGATTGCGGTTCCGGACATAGTCCTGACTCCTTTCGTGTCCCTTCTCATTGCCCCTTAAGTATACTAAAAAAATGGTAGGGATAGGAGCTTGGATTGAGGATCTCATCGTCTTGACAGATTCCAGAGTCAAGGAGTAGGATTTCAAACGATGACTAAGGGATATCCCATTCCCGACAAGGAGAAATCATGCGCGTTCGATTCGTAATGGCTCTTTTCATATTCGCGCTCTGTCTGGGGGCCGCTTCCGCGGCGGACGATGCCCGCTTGCTCGTTCAGTCTCCGACCCTGAGCAAAACCGAGATCGTCTTCAACTACGGAGGATACTTATGGAGCGTTTCGCGTGAAGGCGGCCAGGCCCGCCAGTTGACGACGGGCGGCCGCGAAAGGGGCGCGATCTTTTCGCCCGACGGACAGCGGCTGGCCTTCACCGCCGAATACGACGGAAACGTCGACGTCTTCGTCATGCCCGCGGCCGGCGGCGCGCCCCGGCGGCTCACCTGGCATCCGGGCGCCGACGTCGCCGTCGGCTGGACGCCGGACGGCGAGCGGGTGCTCTTTCGTTCGGATCGGGAAGCCTACGCCGACTTCGATCGTTTCTACACGATTCCGGTCGGTGGAGGCTGGCCGGAAGCCCTGCCCATGTGGCGGGCCGAAGAAGGTTCTTTTTCTCCCGACGCCTCACGGATCGCCTACGTCCCGAACCTGAAATGGCAAAACGCCTGGAAGCGTTATCGGGGCGGCCAGACCACTCCGATTTATATCGTGAGGCTCAAGGACCTGAGCCTCGAGAAGATACCGCGCGACAACTCCAATGACTCGAACCCGGTCTGGCGGGGCGACACGATCTATTTTTTGTCGGATCGCAACGGACCGGTGACGCTGTTCGGCTACGAGACCAAATCCAAGACCGTCAAACAGCTCGTCGCCAACGGCGGCCTGGACTTCAAGTCGCTCTCGGCCGGACCCGATGCTCTCGTCTACGAGCAGTTCGGCGGGATTTATCTGTTCGAGCCGGAGACCGGCAAGTCCCGGCCCGTCGACATCCGGATTTCGGCCGACCTGCCCTCGACACGGCCTCACTTTGAAAATGTCGGAGAGAAGATCGTCAACGCCGCGATCTCGCCGTCGGGGGCGCGCGCCCTGTTTGAAGCCTACGGCGAGATCCTGACGGTGCCGGCCGCCAAGGGCGACATCCGGAACCTGACCCGGACGCCGGGGGTCGCCGAGCGCGATCCGGCCTGGTCGCCCGACGGCAACTGGATCGCCTGCTTTTCCGACGAGTCGGGAGAGTACGCGCTCCATCTGATCCCGCAGTCCGGCCTCGGCCCGGTGAAAAAGATCAGCCTGGGCGATCCCCCGTCGTTCTTCTACAGCCCGCGCTGGTCGCCGGACAGCAAGAAAATCGCCTACACCGACAAGCGGCTGAATCTTTGGTGCTTGGACGTCGAGAAGGGAGCGCCGCTGAAGGTAGACGAGGATCTTTTTGAAGATCCGACCTACGGCCTCGATCCGGCCTGGTCGCCGGACAGCCGCTGGATCGTCTATTCCCGCTGCCTGCCCAACCACCTGCGCAGCCTGTTCCTGTTCTCGCTGGAAACCGGGAAGAGCGCTCCGATCACGGACGGCTTGAGCGATGCGCGCATGCCCGTCTTCGACAAGGGCGGAAAGACCCTGTTCTTCGCGGCCAGCACCGACGTCGGCCTTTCGGTCGGCTGGCTCGACCTTTCCAGCTACCAGCGCCCCGTTTCGCGCAGCATTTATGCGGTCGTGTTGAAGAAGGGAGATCCCTCGCCGGTCGAGCCGCAAAGCGACGAGGAAAAGGCCCCGGACAAAGCCAAGGAAGCCGAGAAGGCTAAGGAAGGCGAGAAGGCCAAAGAGGCCGCGAAGGCCGAGCAGAGCCCTAAGGGGAAAGAGGGGGAGAAGAAGGAAGAGGCCGTCAAGGTCACGATCGATCTCGACGGCATCGGCCAGCGCATCCTGGCCCTGCCGATCAAGGCCGCGAACTACGTCCGTCTGGACGCCGGCAAAGCGGGAACGCTCTTCCTCAGCGAAATCCCTTCCGTTCCCTCGTTGACCGAACCCGCGCCGCTGACCGTCTCCAGCTTCGACCTGAGCACCCGCAAAACCGAGCCCTTCCTGGGCGGAATCTCCGCCTTCGTCGTTTCGTTCAGCGGAGACAAGGTCCTCTACCGGCAGGGCCCCGGCTGGTTTATCGCCTCCGGCCCGCCCGCGCCCAAGCCCGGCGAGGGCGCCCTCAACCTCGGTTCGATGGAGGTCGCTGTCGATCCGCGCCTCGGCTGGAACCAGATGTACCATGAAGTCTGGCGCATCCAGCGCGATTTCCTGTATGACCCGAACCATCACGGCCTGGATCTGGCCGCCGCCGAGACGAAGTATGCGCCGTACCTGAAGGGCTTGGGCGGCCGCGCCGACCTCAATTATCTGTTCGAAGAGATGCTCGGAGAGGTCACCATCGGCCACATGTTCGTGTTCGGGGGCGACCTTCCCCCGGCGAAGAGGGTCAAGGGCGGACTGCTCGGCGCCGATTACACGATCGAGAACGGGCGTTACCGCTTCGCGCGGATCTACAGCGGCGAAAATTGGAATCCCGAGCTGCGCGCCCCCCTGACGCAGCCCGGCGCGGAAGTGAAGCCGGGCGAATATCTCCTGGAGATCAACGGAGCGGCCGTTCGCCCGCCGGCGGACGTGCACGGCTTCTTGGAGAACACGGCCGGAAAACAGGTCAAGATCAAGGTGGGCGTGAATCCGGACGGCCGAGACTCGCGCGAAATCACGGTCATCCCGGTCGAGTCGGAATTCCCCCTGCGCAACCGCGCTTGGGAGGAAGACAACCGCCGCCGGGTGGATGAGCTGAGCGGCGGGAAGATCGCCTATGTCCACGTGCCGGATACGGCCGTCGGCGGCTACCAGAATTTCAACCGTTTCTACTTCGCCCAGGTCGGCAAGCAGGCCGCCGTCATCGACGAACGCTACAACCACGGCGGTGAAATCGCCGACTACATTATCGACCTTCTCAGCCGTCCCCTGCGTAATTGCAGCGTCACCCGGGAGGGCGAGAAATTCTGCTCGCCCCTGGCGCAGATCTACGGCCCCAAGACGATGATCATCAATGAAATGTCGGGCTCGGGCGGCGACGCGCTTCCCTGGATGTTCAAGCAGGATAAAATCGGCCCCTTGGTCGGGACGCGCACCTGGGGAGGGCTGGTCGGCATCTATGGTTATCCTGTCCTTCTGGACGGCGGCTTTGTGACCGCTCCCCGGGTGGCCATCTACGGCCTGAAGGGCGAATGGGAGGTGGAGAACCGCGGCATCGCGCCCGACATCGAGGTGGAGAACGACCCCGCCTCCGTCGCCGCCGGCCGTGATCCCCAGCTCGAAAAGGCCGTTCAGGTGACGCTGGAGGCGCTGAAAAAGAATCCCGTCGTCATCCCGGATCATCCCCCCTACCCCAACTATCACAAAAAATAGCTCTTTGTTATCGGCGAGCTATAAGCGGGATCTGAATCCGAGTATGAGAAGAACGCCGGGACGCAGCCCGAAGTATTCGGTTTGATAAGCGTCCTCGAAAAGGGAGCCGAGTTTTTCGGCCGCTTCGACCGAACAGATGACGACGGGGACGCCCTCGAATCCCCCGGCGTCCTCCGCTTTGGTCCAGTACCCAACCATCCGGAAACTTCTCAGATACCAGGGCAAGGGCCAGGTCTCCGAAGGGTCGGCCACGACCTTGATCAGCACGTCCTTCCCCTCGGGACGGGCCAGGCTGAGTTTTTCGACCCGGCGAACGAGCCTCAGGATGTCGGGCACGGTTTGGGCATAGACCCAGGGATTGCGCGGGTCCGAATGATAGACGAAGCTCGCCCGGTAGCTCTCGAGGCCGAGATGGCCGGCGCCGGCGATCAAGACGACCGCGGCCGCAACCCGGGCCGCCCGTCCCCGCAACAACTCGATGAGGACGACCGCCCCCTCCCCGGCCAGGATGACGAATCCCGCGTAAAAAGGGAGCAGGTTCCAGGGCGTCTTATATGGGATAAACGAAAAAACGGCCGTCGCGACGAGGGTGTACAAGGCGATGAAGCGCATCAGTCCGGACGACTTCCGTTTCCTGAGGGCAAAAGCGGCGGCTCCCCCGGCGACGGCCAGGATCAGGATGAGGGCTTCAGTCCAGACCGGCCCCCGTCCCTCGCGGAAAAAGGCCAGCAGCTCGAGATAATAATGCCAGGGTTGGACGTGGAAACCCGGCTCCCCCGCTTTCTGGAAATAACTCGCGAAGCTGAGGAAGGAATCGACGATCCCTTTCGGATAACGGAGGAAGGATGAAAAAAAGAGCCCGGCGGTGACCGCGAACGCGGCGAGCCCGGCTAGGGCTTGGCGCGGGCCCCGCTCTCTCCAAGGCCTGAGAACCACGAGCGCAATCCCGGCCGCCGCGAATAGGATGACCGCCGTTTCCTTGCTGGCGAACATGAGCCCTGCGAACAGGCCCGCCGCTGCGGCCCAGCCGGCCGACGGCCGGGCCGATGCCCGCCAGAGCGAGGCGAGGAATCCGACGACGAAGGCCATCAGGAGCGTCTCCTGGATATAGAACCGGCTGTAATAGACGAGAACCGGCGAGACGGCCGCAAATAAGGCCGCGGCGAGAATGGCGCGCCGGTCCATGGCCTTCCCGAACAGGGCCAGCAAGAGCACGGCGGCCGCCCCGAACAAGGCCGGGACGAGCCGCAGCGTCCGTTCATCGAGCGCGGCCAGGGTCGACCGCCCCGCCAGCCGGGCCACCGGCAGGGTTAGATAGTAGAGGGTCGGGCCATGATGCTCGGCGGGATCATAGCGGTACTCCCCTTTCTCGAGGAGGGCGCCGAATTTGACGGCCTGGTTGGCCTCGTCGGGATGCATGGGCCTGAGGCCCAGGTCGGCCGTCCGGAGGAGAAGGCCGCCCAGGACAATGAGCCCGAGCCCGCCGACGAAAACCGTCCGTTTCATTTGACGGGGAGGCCGTAGACCTCGACCTCCACATAGTGATTCATGTCGTTCGAGGTATTGCCGCTGCTGTAGAGTCGAATATAACGGCCCTTGGCCCCTTTGGGATCGATGAAGCGGCCTTCGTTCGTTTCGATGTATTCCTTGTCCTTGCCGGCGCCCAGCCCCGAGGAATTGTCGTGGTCGTTGTTAAAGAGCGGCTGGACTCCGCTCACGAAATCCTTGTCTTCGGCGACCTGGACGACGACATCCCGATAGACGCGGGCCTGGCTGTGGTAGTGCCAGACGAGGATGGCGCTCAGGGTGTAGGTTCCCTTGAGGTCGATCTGAACCCACTGCTTGGCCGGGCCGAGCTCGACGAAGTAGCCGTCCTCGCCCGACTTCTCGCCGTCCGTGACGAAGCTCAGCTCGCCGATGACGGGCTGCATGTCGCTCGAGGTAACGGGTTTGTGGAGCGATAGGAGGACCGTCCCCTTGGGGACGAAAACCGGCCCGCGCGGCCTCCCCGTTACTGGCTCCAGGTTCGGCGTCCGGATGTTCCGGGGCGTCCCGATGAACATGGGTTTGGGGAGCTGGAGCTTGAGCTCGACCTTGTCCTGGTCCTGGGCTTGAGCGGCGGCGAAGGCCAGGGCTCCGGCGGCCAGGATGGCCGCGGCGGCGGTCCCGAACAGCAGTTTCTTCATCATGTCTGACTCCTTCATCATGGGATCATGCGCTCGACATCCGCTTCCGGGAGCGCCTCCCGGTTGAAAATCATCACGCACCCTCCGTCCGCGACGACCAGCGCCCAAACCTCCGGCCGGCGCCGGCAGAGTGCTTCGACCTCGGCCGTCGCCATGACCATGAAGGCCGTCGAGAGGGCGTCCGCGACGGCGGCCGAAGGATGGGCGGCCCAGGCTGCAATATGCCCCCGGGCGGGCTCGCCCGTCCTCGGGTCCAGAATATGGGCGCCCTTGACCTCTGTCCCTGATCCGCTCAAAGCGATATCCGCGAGGAGGACGCTCCGCGGGACGCCCGGCCCCGCCCAGGGTCCGGCGACGCCCACCGGCCATCCCTTCGAACGGCCGTCCGGCTCGGGGCCGGCTCCGAGCCCGAAGGCCGTGCTCGTCCCGCCATGGACGAGGGCCCGCTCGACGCCCCATTCGGACAGGACGGCGCAGGCCTTTTCCAGGGCATAGCCCTTCCCGATTCCGCCTAAGTCGAGCTCGAGCGGAGCTTGAGAGGGCTTACCCTCTGGCGTCTCGGCTTCCCGGAGGCGGAACTCGAACCCTCCGCCGGAGGGCCCGATCTCCCAGCCGTATTTTATCAGAGACCGGAAACGGATATCAAAAGCACCGGCCGTCTCCAGGCGGACATCCTCGGCCGCCGTCAGACACTCGACGGTCTCGACCCCGATCCGGAGGGATTCGCCCGGACGGAGTCTATTGATTCGCCCGATGTCGCTCCCGGGATCGAACCGGCTCAAGATCCGCTCGATTCGGTCGATCTCCCGGAAAGCGGCCTGAGCCGCTTGACGGAGGTCATCTTCGTCAGGGCCGGCCGCGAAGATCTCGAAAGCGGTGGACATGGCCTCATGGCCGAAGCGAAAGACGGATTCCGGTTCGGCCATCGTCAGGAGCGGCGCGGGATGAGGTCGAGGTCCGCGAAGATCATGGCCGCCAGGGCCGCCGCCAATGCCGCATAGCGGTGGACGCCGATAAACGTGAGCTGGGCCGTGTAGACGAACCAGGGGAGCATCGAGAATAGGGCCGTCGCCCCGAGGACGAGGCCGGCCAGGACGAAAATCCAAAACGCGAGCGTACGCGCCAGGGGAAGCGGGACCCGTTTCACGACCGGGCAGACGAGGCACTCGACCTCGCCCTTGCCCTTGTCCGCCTCGAATCCGTAGCGGCGAGCCCTGAGGATGACGACGGCGGCCAGGCAGATGGCGAACAGCTCCCCGGACATGACATGGAGGAGCAGGGGCGCGCCCCAAAGGCCGCGCCGGATGAAAACGGCATAGCCGAGTCCGCTCACGGCGTTATAGGTGAAGCTCAGGACGAGCCCCGCCCAAACCCAGATCCTCCAGCCGGGATAATGGAGCTTCAGCCAGGCTTCGACAACCTTGACCGAACGCGGCCAGAATGCCGGCTGGGCAAGCCGGGACAACCGCTCGCGGACCCATCCCAAATAAGCCTTGAATCGGAAGGGCTCCGACGGCCGGCCCTTGGGCGAGGCCGCGGCCTGGAAGCGGAACAAGCTCAGCCGGAAGGCTGCGGCCAGGAGGACGAGGATGGCGACGAGCCTGAAGAGCATGGCGTTCATCTCCTCTTTTCCAGAAGACCGGACAGGCGGCCCAGGGCCAGGAGCGCCGCCAGCAGCACCGTGAGGCCGAGGATGGCGACCGCGGCGGCCAGGACCATCTTGAACACGGGCCGGACCGTGAAGCTGAGGCCGAACATCCTATGAAAGAGCCCGCCCAATCCCATGAAGGACGAAGCCGGACGTCCGATCGTCCCAGCCGTGATCAACGGCCCTTCGGCCTTAACCGTGCCGAAGAAGAACTTCGAATCCATGGAATGGCAGTCCGTGCAGCCGTGAACGCCCAGCGCCTGGCGGGCGGGACGGACGTCGTGGCCGAGCGGCCAGGCGACGAAGCCGGCCGCTCGGTGGTCGCGGGACTTGAGGCGGCCGTTTTTGTCAAGCTCGTGGAGCTTTCCGGCCGAGATGTAGACGGCGTCTCTATTCAATTCGGCAAGGGCGAGGGCGACTTGTTCTTCGGTCAGGGCCGAATCTTTCCCGGCAACAGCCGCGAGCGTCCTTCGCTCAAAATCGGACAGGAGCGGCTGGACCTTTTTGCCGACGAGATATCCGAGCTCGGGCTCGGTCCGGGCCGGGCCGGCTGTTTCCGCCTTATCCAAATATCCATCCGTGATCTTGTAGACGAAGTTTTTAATCGCCAAGACGGGCGGGCCTGGAATGCCGGCCTCCGTCCCCAGTGCCTCAAGCAACTTCTGAACCTTCGCTTCCGCGTCGAGCTGCGGCTCGGCGGCCGCCGGATCGACCTCCGGGATGAGCGGCTTGAGGACGCCGTCCGCGCCCGCCATTCCCAGCAGCCCTTTGATATCGGGCGCGACCCGCACGGACGAAGGCGCCAGGCCTCCGTCAACGTTGAGTTCGAAAGCATTCCCCTCCAGGACGAGCACGGCCCTCTCCCCTTCTCCGAGCGCTCCGGTCAGAAAGGAGAGGATGCGCGCCGCTTTGTCGGGAGGGGCGAAGACCGGACCGGCCGCCGCCAGGACGGCCTCGGGACTCAGCGGGACGAGCGTCCCGTCCTTTTTTCTTCGCGCCCAGAAGGAGGGCCAGATGATTCGATGCGGAGTAAGCTTGTTCGCGGCGTCCCTGATATAGACCGGCTCGAGGACGGACGGGAGCTTCGTGGACCAATCGGCGATCCCGAAAATACCCAGCCGGTTGGCCCGGGCCGTCCGGACTTTGGTCGGCTCCCCGGCCGGCAGCGGCCCCGAGTGGCAGACGGCGCAGCTCAGCCTCTCGAAATGGACCTTGGGCAGGCCTTTATGGAGAGGATAGGGAGCTCCCATCCGGCCCGACCAGCCCTTGCCTCCCGCGGCGGCGTCCTTCCCGAGATGGCAGCCGGCGCAAGTCAGTTGCTCGGCCGCCTCCGCCGGTTCATCTCCGTTCTCCCCCTCATAGCCTCGGATCATATCATGATCGATCCCGTTCCGGTGGCAGCTCACGCAGCGGAGCCCGGCCGCCGCGTGGACGTCCCCGTCGGTGCCCGCCTTCGCGGCTCCGACCGGCGTCACGGAGTGGCAGGAGAGGCAGCGGGCGTCCTCCGGCCTGAGGACGATATCGAGATAGGCGCGGTGTTTGGAGTCGAAAATCGTCCGGTCGTAGCGGACCGAGGGCGCGACGGCCCATTCGCTGTCGTCGGGGTTGGGGCCGTCGAAGACGTCCCAGGTCCCGGACAGGCGCGAGGCCATGCCGCCGACCTCGCCCAAGCCCGCGGCCGCGGTCGCCGCCCAGCGGAAGTTGTGGCGCAGGATCTGCCTGGCCCATTCGCTGTGGTCCTGGCGGGGCGAGCCGCTGTGGCAGCCCAGGCAGTTGATCTCGATCCGGCCCGAGACATCCCAACGTGATCCGGGAGTCGCCTCGCCGTCCTTGGGCTCGGCGATGCCGCCCCCGGCCAAGTGCCTGCCGAACAGAAGCGTGAAATCCCAGGTCGACAGGCCGAGGGCCGCGGGGTCCCAGCTCCCCTTCCATTTCCGGTAGGAAAGAGGCAGGACCGTTCCCGTTTTTTCGTCGAGCCAGATCCAGGGCTCGCCGGGACGGCCGTCGCTCCCGCCCCGACCGGCGCTGAAATGGAGGCCTTTTTCGATGACGGAGTAAGTGTGGCAGGGGGCGCAGGAATGCCGGGACGAAAACGGGAGCGGGTTCGGTTCGCTTGGGATGATGTCCTGGTTGAGCTCGTCCTTAAGCGGGATGCGATGGACGGGGCTTGTCCGGCTCCCGGTCCACTGGGCCTGCTTGTCCGTCGAAGCGAATGCGAACCCGACCAAACAAATTAAAGCGACGGCAACCAGGGGACATGCTCCGAAATTTCTTAATTTCGGTGCGTGTCCCCGGAATTTTCCGCGGCGCCTCATGCCCTGAACTCCCCGGCCCGGAAGCGGATGAGATCCCGGGACCGGACGGCGTCGTTGACCTTGAGGACGGCCACCGCGCTTTCGTAGGCCAGCTCGGCCGGACAGCTGAGCGGCGTCCCGCTCCGGACGGCACTGAAGAAATTCTCGAGATGAGGCTGGTGAGCGGGCTTGGCCAGGTCGACCGGCAGCGGCCAGCGGCCCGCCTCGGCCGTGACCCGGACGTCGACGAAGATATTCCGGGTGTCGACCTTTTGGATGGGGGCCGCCTCGCTCAGGAGCAAACCCTCCTTGACCAGGGAATCCCATTCGGGGGCGTGGGCCTCGCGCATGGCCCAGTTGCCCCTCTGGGCGACTTCGGAGATGACGAGCGAGCCGTCGTCGCCCATGAACGTTTCGTAGAAGCCCCCGTGCTTGGTCGTCGTCTGGACCTGGTAGAAGGCCCGGGCCGCGCCCTGGGCCGTTTCGAACTCGTAAATGGCCATGACGTTGTCGTACCACTCGCGGCCTTTGTAATAATCGACGCCGCCGCTGGCGACGACCGTGGCCGGGTTCGTCCCGAACACCCAGCCGAACAGGTCGATCTGGTGCGAGCCGAGGTCCACGATCGGACCGCCGCCGTATTTCTTGTACCAGCGCCAGTTGCGGAATTCGGTCATGGAGCCGTAGCCGAAACGATCCAGCGTCGCCGCGTCGAGAGTGTACTTTTTGGGCCAGCCGAGCATGTCGGCCTTGGACCTGTTCCACTGAGCGTAGGCCAGGTTGACCCGGCCCAGGAGCCGGCGCTCCCGGATGAGGCGGTCGATGGCATGGAGGTAGCGGGGGTTGGAGCGGCGCTGATGGCCGATCTGGAGGAGCCGTCCGGTCCGCCGGGCCGTCTCGACCATGGAGCGGGCCTTGTCGAGCGAGTTCGACATCTCTTTCTCGCAGTAGACGGGGAGTCCGGCCTCCAGGCAGGCGTTGGCGTGTTCGGCGTGCATCCAGTCGGGCGTCGCGACGATCGCCGCGTCGAGCCCCTTCTCCTTGGCCAGGAGCTCGCGGTAGTCCTCGTAGAGCGTCACGGGCTGGCCGTACTTGCGGAGGTATCCGCTCGCGTACTGGCGGCTGTACTCCCAGATATCGCACAGGGCGACGATCCGGACACCCGGGATGCGAAGGCAGGATTCAATCAGGACCCGGCCCTGCTCGCCCGCGCCGATCAGGGCTACCCGAAGGTCGCCGGGAGCATGTTCCGAATCCTGCGGCTTAGCGGGCGTTTGGGGCATTCCGTTTCGCGCTTCCTCTCCCAAGGCTCCGGCGGCCAGCGCGGCGCCCAGTCCCGCCGCGGCCGAGGACCTCAGGAAGGCGCGGCGCGAAACGACCCGAGGAGTATGAATTCCTTTGAATATCATGTCTTGGCTTTCATATCTTTGTCGAAGGCAACCCCGGAGGGGGCGAAGTTGACGGACCGGACGAACTCGAGGGACTCCTTGGCGCCCGCTTCGCGGTCCATGCCGTTGTCCTCCCACTCGACCGAGAGCGGGCCCTGGTAGCCGGCCGCGTTGAGCTCCCGGACGACGGCGTCGAAGTCGACGTCGCCGTGGCCGAGCGACCGGAAGTTCCAGCCCCGCCGCAGGTCGCCGAAGGGCAAGTGCGAGCCGAGGATGCCGGCCCGGCCGTCGAGCGTTACGGCGACGTCCTTCATGTGGACGTGGTAGATCCGCTCGCCGAACTCGCGGATGAAGAGCTGCGGCTCCATCCCCTGCCAGACGAGGTGGCTGGGGTCGAAATTGAGGCCGAGGGCCTGGCGGCCGTTGAAGACCGCGAACAGGCGCTGGGTCGTGTAGAAGTCGTAGGCGATCTCGGTCGGATGAACTTCGAGCCCGAACTTGACGCCGCACTTGTCGAATTCGTCCAGGATGGGCGTCCAGAGCTCCCTGATCCGCTCGAACCCCTTCTGGATCATCTCCTCGGTCGTGGGCGGGAAGGAGTACCAGGCCTTCCAGATCGGCGACCCCATGAAGCCGGTGACGACCGTGCAGCCCATGGCCCGGGCGGCGTGGGCCGTCGCCTTCATTTCGTTGACGGCCCAGGCCCGGATGTCGTCGGGCTTGCCCTTGTGGCGGGCCGGGGCGAACGCGTCGAGCCGCTTGTCGTGGCTGTCGCCGACGCACTGGCCGGACAGATGGGCGCCCAGGGCCCAGCAGCCGAGCTTATATTTCTTGAGGATCGCTTTCTTCTTTTCGACGTAGGCTTTATCCGAGGCCGCCTTGCGGACGTCGAGGTGATCGCCCCAGCATGCGATCTCGAGGCCGTCGTAGCCCCAGCGGCTCGCCTTCTTGCAGATCTCCTCGAAGGGAAGATCGGCCCACTGTCCGGTGAAGAGCGTCACGGGTCGCGCCATGGTCGCCTCCTCTAAAACTTTACCCAAACCGCTCCCTTTTCGGAGCTCTCGACGCATTTCTCGATGAAGCGGACGCCGCGGACTCCGTCCTCGGCGTTAGGGAAATCCAGGTCATCGGCCGTCGGCGTCTCGCCGGCCAGCGTCTTGGCCAGGGCCGTGATATAGGTCGCATAGATGTTGGCGAAGCACTCGAAATAGCCCTCGGGGTGGCCCGACGGAATCCGGGACAGGGCCTGGGCCCGCGGCGCCATCGGGTCGCGGCCGCGGGAGATGGTCGCGGTGGGCCGGTCGAGGAAACTGACCTTGAGGACGTTGGGAGTTTCCTGGGCGAATTCGAAAGAGCCCTTGGTGCCATAGACACGGACGCGGAGGCCGTTATCGTGGCCGACCGCGATCTGGGAGCACCAGAAGAGGCCCTTGGCGCCCCCCTCATAATTGACCATGATCGAGGCGTTGTCATCGAGGGCTCGGCCTTCGCCGAAGCGGTCGAGCCGCGCCAACAGAGAATCGATCCGGAGCCCGGTCGTGTAGGCGACCGTGTGCTCGATGTGGCTCCCGATGTCGCCGACGCAGTTCGAGATCCCGACCCGGGCCGGATCGGTCCGCCAGGCGGCCTGCTTCTGGCCCGTCTTTTCCAGAAGGGTCGCCAGCCATTCCTGGGGATATTCGGCGCTCACGAAGCGGATCGTCCCCAGCTCGCCGGCGGCTACCAGGGCCCGGGCGTGTTTGACGAGCGGATAGGCGGAATAGGCGTAGCTGACGCAGAAAAGAAGGCGGCGCGAGGCGGCCAGCCGGGCAAGCTCCTCGGCCTGGCGGCTCGAGGTCGTCAGCGGCTTGTCGCAGACGACGTGGAAGCCGGCTTCGAGGGCGCGCCGGGCGATGTCGTAGTGGGAGTCGTTGGGCGTGACGACGACCAGGAACTGGATCCGGTCGTCGCGGCGCGCCTCGGCTTCGATCATCTCCTTGTAGGAACGGTACAGGCGGCTCTGATCGATCCTAAGCGCCTCGCCCGTCGCGAGAGTGTTTTCGTGGGATTGGGAAAAGCAGCCGGCGACGAGGGCGGCCCTGCCGTCCATGGCGATGGCCTTGCGATGGACGTCGCCGATAAAGGCGCCCCGTCCGCCGCCGACCATGCCGTAGCGAAGCCTCGCCTTCCGTCCCGGGGCGTCCTGACCTTCGATCATGGGCCGTCTTCTCCTTCGGGCGATATCATAGCACAAATGCGGCCGCGGCTTAATTGAGAAAGAGTCGTCCCCTGCCGCGTCTTAATCTTACGGATCGGGGAAAACGGCGCGGCGGGCGGCGTCCATGTCAAGATCTCTCCTGGGCTTGAACTCGCAAAGAAAGAGAGCGCTCCCCTCCGTCCATCTCATCGTCCAGGAGGCCGAATCCGTTATGCCGCTTGACCCCGCGCTTTGCCGGAAAATCGTCCTGTTTTTGTGCGAAACCTGGAGCGGAATCGGGCGCGCGGAAATCCTCCGCTATTTCCGGCTCAGCTCGGCGGCCTTGTCCCGCAACCGTTCGCGATTCCTGAAGGAGCTGGCCGAGGATCCGGGGCTGGCCCTGACCATGGAGACAATCCGGGCCCGGATCTATTCAAGGATGCGCCGGCCGTTCTATTTTTTAATGTAGACGAGTTATCGGTTTTCGCTCCCTCGAAGGCTGGGGCGTCCCCTTTTCGCCAACCTTGCCCTCCCCTTCCCGCAAGAAAAGCCGCCGGGCGCGTTAATGGTATATTTGACATCGGATATCAGCCTACACTATCATTAAAAAAAGAGGGAATGCCGTTGATGACTGTCATCCTCGTGCCGTTCGATTCTTCTGTTGCCATGTTTTGCGACCAGTTTATTTTCTTAACCCTTTAAGGAGGGAAGCCATGAAGAAGGGGGCGTGGATCACGATAAGCTTGTTTCTCGCCGCGGTTTCCTTTTTAATTCTTTTGGGCGCGGGGCGCGACCTTGCGCCAACGGAGAAGTGGGTAGCGAGGTATAACGGGCCCGGTAACAAATTCGATGGCGGCTGGGCCATTGCCGTGGACGGCGCTGGCAATGTCTATGTCACAGGAGAGAGCGCCGGTTCGGGCACGCAAGCCGACTTCACGACCATCAAGTACAACATAAACGGCAAACAAATCTGGGTCAAAAGATACAACGGGCCGGGCAATGCCAGGGATATAGCGGCGGACATTGCGGTAGACGGCTCGGGCAATGTCTATATCACGGGATATAGCGAAGGCTCCGGTACCGAATATGACTACGCTACCATCAAGTACAATACAAACGGCAAACAAATCTGGATCCGAAGGTACAATGGACCCGGGAACGGAATTGACGAGGCTGGAAACATAGCCGTTGACGTTTCGGGCAACGTCTATGTCACCGGCATCAGCTGGAGCACAGGCATTCACGCTACCTTTGACTTTGCGACTATCAAATACGACATGAACGGCGCGCAACTCTGGGTCAGAAGGTATAATGGGCCCCCGGACGACTCGGATTGCCCTCAAGCAATCGCCGTCGATGACACCGGGAACGTCTACGTCACCGGAGGAGAAGGCGGCATATCCGTCCGCAAAGGCGACTTTGCCACCATCAAGTACGGCCCCGACGGCAAAGAACTCTGGATTAAAAGATATAACGGCCCCGATAACGGACCTGATTTCGCCTTATGTCTTGCCTTGGACGGTTTCGGCAATGTCTATATCGCCGGAGCCAGTAGAGGTTTGGGCACCTATTTCGACTACGCCACAATAAAATATAATACTAACGGCAAACGCCTCTGGGTCCAAAGGCTTAGCGTGGCGAGCAATAGCTTTGATATGCCCAGGGCACTCGCCGTGGACGGCTCGGGCAATGTCTATGTCACCGGACAGAGCAGAATTTCAGATTACAATTACGACTACCTCACCGTAAAGTACGACACAAACGGAAAACAGCTCTGGGTCAAACGGTACAACGGGCCGGCTAGCGGCATGGATGAAGCAGTGGCAATTGCCTTGGACGGCGCGGCGAATGTCTTTATCACAGGATGGAGCGAGGGCTCAAACAGCAATTCCGATTTCGCTACCATCAAGTACAATTCCAACGGTCAACAGATCTGGATTAAAAGGTACAACGGACCGGGTAACGGCTTTGATGCAGCAGCGGACATCGCGGTGGACGGCGCGGGCCATGTCTATATCACTGGAGAAAGCAAAGGCTCTGGCACCGATATCGACGTCGCCACCATTAAATATTGATATTGGGCCCGCGGGCCCGACCGGCTCCTGAAGGAGCCGGCCGCCGGGCGCGTTCCTGCAAGGAGGGAAGCCATGAAGAAGGGGGCGTGGATCACAATAAGCCTAATTCTCGCCGCGGTTCCCTTTTTGATTCTTTTAGGCGAGGGGCGCGGTCTCGCGCCAACGGAAAAGTGGGTGGCGAGGTATAACGGTCCGGCTAACGGCGATGACAGTGCGCGGGCCTTAGCCGTGGACGCCTCGGGCAACGTCTATGTCACCGGCGAGAGCGCCGGATCGGGCACGGACGCCGACTTCGCGACCGTCAAGTACAGCCCCACCGGCACACAGCTCTGGGTTAAAAGATACAACGGCCCGGGCAATGCCGTGGATCGAGCAGCGGGCATTAAGGTGGATGGCTCGGGCAACGTCTTGGTCACCGGAGAGAGCGCCGGATCGGGCACCGCCTCCGACTTTGCCACCATCAAGTACGACCCAAATGGCAAACAGCTCTGGGTTCAAAGGTACGACGGCGGAGGATATGATGAGGCGCGCGCTATCGCGGTGGACGGTTCGGGCTACGTCTACATCACAGGAATGAGCGCCGGCTCAGGCACCGCCGCCGACTTTGCCACCATCAAGTACAACGCGAGCGGCAAAGAGATTTGGGTTCGAAGGTATAACGGGCCGGGCAACAATCAGGATTGGCCGAGGTCCATCGCGGTGGACGGCTCTGGCAACGTCTATGTCGCCGGCGAGAGCGCCGGCTCAGGCACCGGCAGCGACTACGCGACCATCACGTACAGTAAAAGCGGCAAACAGACATGGGCCAAGAGATATAACGGGCCGGGCAACGGCACCGATAGAGCACAGGCCGTCGCCGTGGACGGCGCGGGCAATGTCTATGTTACCGGACAGAGCCTGGTTTCGGGCACCGATTACGACTTCGTCACGATAAAATACAGCCCCAGCGGCAAACTGATGTGGGCTAAAAGATATAACGGGCCGGGAAAGGACAACGATGGCGCACAGGCCATTGCCGTGGATGGTTCGGGGAACGTCTATGTCGCCGGATGGAGCAAGGGCTCGGGCAACGATTACGATTTTGCCACCCTCAAGTTCAATAAAAACGGCAAACAGCTATGGATTAAAAGATACAACGGACCCGGCAACGACTATGACTGCGCAATGGCACTTGCCGTGGACGGCTCGGGCAACGTCTATGTCACCGGAGAGAGCGTAGGTAACGGAACCGATTCCGACTTCGCCACCATTATGTACGACCCTAACGGCAAACAGATCTGGGTCAAAAGGTACAACGGACCCGGCAATAACTATGACAGCGCTAGTGCCGTTGCCGTGGACGGCGCGGCCAATATCTATATCACCGGAGAAAGCAAAGGCTCGGGCACAGATTCCGACTTTGCCACCATTAAGTATTGACAATTGATGATATCCTTGCTCGCTATGTAAAATGACCGTCGCGTACCAAGGAGGGGCGAGATGAAGAAAAAGGCCTGGATCGCAGTCGGAGTCATCCTTACCGCCGTTCCCCTGCTGATTCTTCTAGGAGAAGGGCGCGGCCTCGGAACCCCCGACCTCACCGATAACGCCGTCGCCATCGCCGTGGACGGCTCGGGCAACGTCTATGTCACCGGGCACAGCTTGGGCTCGGGCACCGATTACGACTATGCGACCATCAAGTACAACACAAATGGTAAACGGCTCTGGGTCAATAGGTACAACGGACCCGGCAACGGCTATGACGGCGCCGTGGCGATCGCGGTGGACGGCGCGGGTAATGTTTTTATCAGCGGAGAAAGCAAAGGTTCGGGCAGCGACTCCGACTATGCGACCATCAAATACGACACAAACGGCCAGCAGCTCTGGGCCAAAAGGTACAACGGGACTGGCAACCGCGCGGATGAGGGGTTCGCGCTTTCGGTCGATGGACAGAGCAACGTCTATGTCACCGGAGTCAGCGTCGGTCCGGCTATGGGCAAAGACGTCGTGACAATCAAGTACATGACAAGCGGCAAACAGCTCTGGGCTCAAAGGTATACCGATCCCTACAGCGGCTTCGCCGGCGCGCGGGCCATCGTCGTGGACGGCTCGGGCAATGCCTATGTCACTGGAGATAGAGACGGTCCGGGGTACACTCACGAATGCCTCACCATCAAGTACGACACAAACGGCAAACAGCTTTGGGCAAGAACGTACAGCGGGCCGGATAACCACAGTGAAATGGCACGGGCGGCGGCGGTTGACGGCTCGGGCAATGTCTATATCACCGCCTGGGGTAAATATAACCTCGCTATAGACGGCGACTACGCCACCATTAAGTACGGCCCCGGCGGCAAACAACTCTGGGTCCGATGGTACGACGGACCGGCGAACCACGGCGATTTTCCCACGGCCATCGCGGTGGACGGCTCGGGGAATGCCTATGTCACGGGTTGGAGCATAGGTCCATCCCTTTATAGCAGCAACTCCGCCACTATCAAGTACAGCCCCGGCGGCGAACAACTCTGGGTCCGAAGATATGACGGGACGGCCAAGGGCAACGATTTTTCATACGCCGTTGTGTTGGACGGTTCGGGCAATGTCTATCTCACCGGATACGGTTCGGTTTCACACGCCAATAAGGACAATTACGACTACCTCACCATTAAGTACGGCCCCAACGGCAAGCTGGTCTGGGCCAAAACGTACAACGGGCCGGGCAACGGCCTCGATATCGCCATGGACATTGCCGTCGACGGCGCGGGCAACGTCTATATCACCGGACAGAGCAAGGGTTCTGGCAACGGCTCCGGATTTGGGACCGTCAAGTACGACGCGAAGGGCAAACAGATCTGGGCTAGAATGTACAAAGGACCCGGCAACTGATCGGCTTATCCCCTGAAGTACAAGTAAGCGCCGAGAATGAACGCCAGGACGATGGCGGACCCCAGCAAGTCGTGCCAATCCCAGCTCAGACGGGTGCACCGGCGATCTTCATCGGTGGAGGTGCCGAAGGTCAGGCTCTTGATCTTTTCGTACTCCGGCTCGCTCGTCAGGTAGCTGACCACGATCATGACCAGGATCGAGACAACCGTGATGAGCACGCTGAAGTATTGAAAATAGATGTTGTTGACGATCCACAGGAACGATCCCGAGGCGTAGCCGTTCGCGACCGTCCGCGCCGCATCGGCGTACCCGAACAAGCCCAGCGCGACCGGGGTGTCCACGAACATGCGGAAGAGGCCGAGGGAGAAGCCCACGATCAGGGCCCACAGGCAGCCTTTGGCGTTGAGGCGCTTCCAGAAGACGCCGAAGAAAAAGACGACGAAGATGGGCGGCGCCAGGTAGCCCTGCACAGACTGAAGGTAGTTGTACAGCCCGCGCGCCCCCTGGATGACGGGAATCCACATCAGGGCAATAAAGACCATGACGCCGGTGGCGATGCGGCCGATGCGCACGATCTGATGCTGCGAGGCGTGGGGCCGCCACTTCCCATAGAGATCCACCGTGAACAACGTCGAACAGGCGTTGAAGACTCCGGCCAGCGACCCCATCAAAGCGGACAGCAATCCGGCGACCACCAAACCCCGCAATCCGGTCGGCAGCATGTATTTAACCATCAACGGGAAGGCCGCCTGGGCCTGATGGGGTATCGGACTGCCGTCCGGTGAGACCATGACCTCCAGTCCCGGGCACCTTGCCGCTCTTGGCCAGCGCGTAGGCGATCAGGCCCGGCACGATGAACAGGTAGACGGGCAGGAGCTTCAGAATCCCGGCGAAGATGCTGCCGCGGCGGGCGGTCCGCTCGTTGGGAGCTCCCAGCGCTCTCTGGACGATATACTGATCGGTGCACCAATACCACAACCCGATGATCGGCGCGCAAAACAGCATCCCCAGCCACGGATAATACCCGTTGAAATACCAGGCCTGCTTGACGACCTGGCCCGCGGCATTCTTGACCATGACCGGAGCCCAGCTCGCCTGCACCCCATGAGGGATGAGAGGCTTCCAGAGGTTGAACATATCCGAGCCGCACAGCGCGCGCAGCTGCTCCCAGCCGCCCAGCTTCACCAATCCGTAGATGGTCAACGTCGCCGAGCCCAGGATGAGGATGAAGACCTGGACCGCGTCGTTGTAGGCGACCGCGCGCATGCCTCCCAGCATGGTGTACAAGCCGGTCAGCACGATCACCAGCACCGACCCGATCCAGAAGCTGTTGACCTGCACTCCGCCCAGGCGCAAGTGAAGCTCAGGCAGCAGCGTCGCGAACACGACCCCGCCGGCGAATATCCCGACCGCGATCTTGGTGACGATGAAGGTGATCAGCGACACGACGGACAGGACGTATCTCGAGTGGCTGGAAAAACGCCGCTCCAGGAATTCCGGCATGGTGAACACCAGCGAACGTGCGTAGAAGGGGACGAAGACCCAGGCCAGCACCAGCAGGCACCAGGCGTGGAGCTCGTAGTGAGCCATCGCGACGCCGTCCGTCGCCCCGGTCCCGGCCAGGCCCACGATGTGCTCCGAGCCGATGTTCGAGGCGAAGATCGAGGCCCCGATAATCCACCAGCTGAGGTTGCGGCCGGCCAGGAAATAATCGGCGGCGGTGTCTTTTCTTTTACGGATGACCCACCAGGCGACGCCGATGATCAAAGCGAAATACAAGCTCAGCGTGATCCAATCCAGTCCTTGTAAGCCCATGTCATTCCTTTCCGCGTGAGATGGGATTTGCCGCCATGGCCCGAAGTATACCGCCGGCGATGCGTTAACGTCAACACCCCAAAAAAGCGGCGGCCCTTGATATTTCCCCATCAGTTGAATTACGATCTCCTCTCAATGGACATCCCGCTGGGACAGGCGCTTAAAACATTGACGATCTTGAGTCTGATCTTTCCGCTCGTTGTCGCATGCCGGCCGGCCGGATCAAACCGGTCGTCGAGGCAAGTCGACGCCCTGCTGGCGGGCTTGATCTCAGATCAAGAGCCCGGGGCGGCGGTCCTGGTCGTGAAGGACGGCCGCTCCGTCATCGAGCGAGGGTTTGGAGTCGCGGACCTGCGGACGATGCGCCGGATCGATGGCCGGACGAACTTCCGCCTGGCCTCGTGTACGAAGGCGTTCACCGCCGCGGCCGTCCTACTGCTGGTGCGCGACGGGAAACTCCGGCTTGAAGACAGCCTGACCGATATCTTCCCCGACTTCCCCGAATACGGCCGCCCCATTACCGTGCGTCAGCTCCTCAACCACACCTTGGGCCTCCCCGATTACGAAGACCTGATGGCCGCCGCCGACCCTTCCCTTCCCGTGGAGCAAATCCAGATCAAGGACGCCGAGGTTCTGGATCTCCTGAAACGGCAAAATTCCGGCAAGTTCGCGCCGGGCGCGAGATGGGCCTACAGCAACTCGGGCTACGTCCTGCTGGGCCTCATCGTCGAGAAAGCCTCGGGCCGGACGTTCGCCGATTTTCTCCGCGACCGCATTTTCGTCCCGCTCAAGATGACGGGCACGGTGGCCTACGTACGCGGCCGGAATGAGGTGGCGGACCGCGCCTACGGCCATGCCAAGGACGGCGGCCGCTGGAGCGAAACGGACCAGAGCCCGACCTCGGCAACCTTGGGGGACGGAGGCGTCTACTCCTCGCTCTCGGACCTCATGAAATGGGATGAAGCGCTGCGCCGGCGGACCCTCCTGAGCGAGTCGGAGCTGCGGGCCGCTTGGACTCCCGTTCGCGTTCCGGAAGGGCCGCCGACCGAGCCCGACGGGACGACGGCGGAATACGGTTTCGGCTGGTTCCTGAACGCCTGGAAAGGCCACGCCCGGGTTTGGCACTACGGCGAGACCGTCGGATTCCGGACGGCGATCCAACGTTTCGTCGACGACGGGCTCACCGTGATCATCCTCTGCAACCGGGCCGACCTCGACGCCCGGGCGCTGGCCCTTAAAGTAGCGGACTTTTACCTGGACGGCAAAAAATAGCCGGCCGGGGATCAGCCGCCGAGCCTCTCTTTGATCCCGGCGATCGCGATCTCGGCCTCGGCCTTGACGTCGGGATCGCCGACGAGGGACTGGGCGAGAGCCAGGGCTTCCGGACAGGCGAATCGGGGGAGAACGCCCAGGACGAGCTTCTTCTCCTCGGGCCGCGAAGCGAGCTTGAGCGCGGATTCGAGGTCGGCCGCGGCCGCGGCCGGATTCCGGTAAGGCTCGAGTTCGACCATTCGGATGAAGGCCTGAAGGGCCAGAACTCTGTGGACGGGATTCGCCGATATCCGGGCTAAGGCCGCGACATCATCCTTGGCCGTTGCCGTCGGCCAGTCGCAAAGCGATCGCACGGCCGCGTCCGTCAGGTCCGGATTCCCCTCGGCCAGCGCTTTTCTAATCAAGGGAAGGCCGCTGTCGTCTCCGATCTTCCCCAGCACCCGAAGAAGAGAAGCGCGGCCCTTGACGTCGGTCGTGACCGCGAGCAAAGATTTGACGGCGTCGGCCCGGGCGTTCGTCCGGACGCCGGTCAGCGCGACGCCCGCGATGAGGTTCCGCATCTCTTCCTGCTCGGTCTCGTCCTCTAGCCTGAGGAGAAGGACGAGGAGGGCGGAAAGGTCCTCGGGCCCGGACAGGCCTTTGAGGCCGCGGACGGCTTCGAGACGAAGGGCGGCGGGGCCGGAGCGGACGAGCCCGGTCAGGGCGTCTTTCCCGGCGCCGATCGAACGCTCGCCGACGGCGCGGACGGCCTCGGCCTTGACGGCCTCGTCCGTGGCGGCCGCCAGCAAGCCGAGAACGGCCTTGTCGATATCGAATCCTTTCATTCCCCACAAGCTCGTCCGGGCCGCGAGCTGCTCATCTCCGCGCGCGCGGGCCGCCCGCTCGGCGAGGAGTCCGACGGCCGAGCCGTCACCGATTTTCTCGAGGACTCTCAAGGCTTCGACGCGGACGGCAACGTCCGGGTTATCCGCAGCTGCCTTGATAACCGGCAAAGCGGAGTCTTTAGGATAGCCTGCCAGGATGGAGAGAAAACGGACCTTCTCGGGCGGGAGGAGATTGGGGAAGAGCGCCGTCGCGCGGCCGATCGAGCCCGGCCCGAAGACTTCCGAAATCAGGTCGAGGGCGGCTTCGCGCAGCCCGATGGCGCGGCCGCCCAGGGCAGCCAGGACAATCTCTTCGGCGTGATTTCCCGACGCGCGGACCTTCCCTTTGAAAGCCGCCTGGTGAATGGGTTCAGAAAGCTTGGAACTAAAAACCTTATCAAATACCGCGGCGGCGGATATGATGTCTTTCTTTTTGAGGGCTTCCTCACCGCAGAGGAGCAGAGCCGAGGCGACGCGCGACTTCACCTCGCCGGACGCGACGCCCAGCAAATTGGCCAAGACCTTTGATGCATCGGGCCCGCCGACCGCACCGAGGGCCACTGCGGCCGCGCCCGCCGTCGCCTCGTCCCCCATCAGGACGAGCTGGGCCAGTACCGGCACGGCGCCCAGCAACTTCCTGCCGCCCAAGCTTTGGATGATGCCGAGCTTGACCGGACCCGAGGTTCGGCCCAGGGCTTCGATCAAAGCCGTGTCCGCGGCGGGGCCGGGGATTTTTTCCAGGGCATAACGCGCGGCGTCGGTCGTGTCGGCCGCGCTGAGAAGCCCCGCCAAGATCGGAACGGATCGATCCGTTCCGATATACCTGAGCTCGCGGCAGACGGCCATCTTACCGGCCGGCGCGGCCTCGCCCGCGAGAAAGGCGTCGAGCTTCGTTTCGAGGGATTCGCGCTCGACCGCGCCGTCGCGATGAGCCCTGACGTAGGCCCTGAAGGCGTGGAGGACTTCCTCGGTCCCGCCGTTCTGGAAGACCGCGAGATCCTTGAGGAGGGATTCGAGGGAGGGCGACGATGGATTGACCGTCTCTTGGGCTCCGATCGTCGGAACCGAGGCTCTTGACGGCGGGGCCGCGATAAGAATCAAGAATCCGGCAAGAACGGCCGCCGTCCGCAGAGGGCCGAATCCGAGCTTGTTCATCTTTGAGTGGGACATGGTCATTGTCCTTTCCAATCTTTCAAGTGCCTCTTCCTATCCAGGAAGCTGCCAAGGTTTCCGATAAGCCCGGCTCAGAAGCCTTTCGGCGTCCGGGTCTCCGATGATGGTCTCGGTCGCCGGGTCCCAACGGATCTTGCGTCCCGTCTCTATGGCGATGACGCCCAGGTGGCCGACGCTCGCCGAGTGGTGGGCGACCTCGCAGGGAGCAATGGTCAGGGCCCGCGTCCTGACGCAGTCGAGGAAATTCTGATAGTGGTCGCGGCTGCGGTAGAGCCGGATTTCGTTGGGGCCTATCCGCTCGTTCTTGAGGCTCGCCGGCTCGGTCACGAACCCGCTCCGGTCGACCCAGATCCAGCCCCGCTCGCCTATCCACTTGGCGCCCATCCAGATCTCGGGATAGCCGCCGGCGATGACCATGGGCGTCCCGTCCGCGTACTTGACGTCGAGCTTATAGCGAACGGGACTGTTATAGATACCGCTTTTAACGTACTCGGCCGTGCCCGAAACCTCGACCGGCCCGGCGAGGTCCCAGCCCATCCCCCAGTGGGCGATATCGAGGTGATGGCCGATCCAGTCCATGAGCTGGCCGCCGCCGAAATCCATGTTCCAGCGCCAGTTCATGTGGACGCGGGCCTTGCAGTAGGGAACGTAGGGGGCGGGACCGACCCAGGTCTCGTAGTCGAGCTCCGGCGGGGGCGGGACGATCGCCTCCTGGCCGAAGGTCCGGGCGAAGTCGTAGTGGCCCTCGGGGAGCCCGACCTCGATCTTGAGGACCTTCCCGATCCTGCCGTTGCGGACGAGCTCGCAGGCGCGATGGAAGTCCTCGACCGAGCGCTGCCAGGAGCCGGTCTGCCAGACCCGGCCGTAGCGCTTGACGGCGTCGCATAGGGCCCGGCCCTCGCGCAGGCTATGGGTTAGCGGCTTCTCGCCGTAGATGTCCCAGCCGGACCGGGCGGATTGGATAGCCAGGATGGCGTGCCAGTGGTCGGGGACGGCGAGAGAAACGGCATCAAGGTCTTGGCGGTTGAGGAGCTCGCTGAAATTGGAGTAGGCGGCGCAGCTCTTGTTGCCGTACTTCGTGTCGGCCATGGCCTTGGCCTCGGCCAGATGGTTCTTATCCAGGTCGCAGACCGCGACCCACTGGACTTCGTCCTTGCTCAGGAGGGCCTCCATGTTCCCGGGGCCCATCATGCCGAACCCGACTCCGGCCATGACGATGCGGTCCGAGGCCGGGGGGCGGCCTTCGAGGCCCAAGGCCGAAGCTGAGACAATAGACGGGAAGCCGGCCGCGCCCGCCGCCGCTGCCGGGATCGTTTTCAGAAACTCTCGTCTTCGCATCTTAATCTCCTTCTCAAGGTCAACTTCTCGGGGTCAAACCTACACTTTGTCACAAAGTGCAAAGTGTAGGTTTGACCCCGTTTCTCATAATTTCTATTGATGCATCCTCCATCCGCCGCCCGCGTAGATGAGCTGCCCGGTCAGCCAGCGGGCCTGCTCGGAGGCCAGAAAGACGACGACATCCGCGATATCCTCGGGCCGGCCGACTCTGCCCAGCGGCGTCTTGGTGCCGATGTCCGCTTCTTCGTCGGGCCGGAGCCAGCCCGACTGAACCGGCCCGGGCGCGACGATGTTGACCGTGATACCGTACTTGCCGAGTTCACAGGCCGCGGAACGGCTGTAGGATTCGATCGCGTGCTTGCTGGCCGCGTAGCTGACGGCCGCGAAGTGCGCGTGGGCCGCATCCGTGCTGATATTGATGATCCGGCCCCGGGTCGCGCCCCGCGCCAAGAACCGCTTGACATACTCGGCCATCAGGAGGGCGCAGGCCCGCGCATTGACCTCGTAATGGGCGTCAATAATCGAACGGTTCGTGGGACGGACTCCGTAGCCTTCGCCGGTCATAAGCCCCGGATCGAAGGTGTCCGGCTGCCAATGGGCGTGGTTGTTGACGAGGATGTCGACGGGGCCAAGCCCTTCCTCGCAGGCGTCGAACAGACGGGGGATGTTATCGGGATCGGACAAGTCCGCTTCCCACCAGGCGGCCCGGCCGTGTTGAGTCTCGATCTCGCCGACGACGATCTCGGGCGACTGCTGCTGCATCGCCTCATAGAAGCGCTGTCCTCCGATTCCGCTTGCGCGGGCTTCTTCCAGCTCCGCGGCGGCCGCGTCCAATGGAGTGCGATAGGACGTGATGAAGATTTGAGCTCCCTGGGCCGCAAAGGCGCGCGCCGTCGCCGCGCCGATCCCGCGCGGATTGTTGGCGCCCGTGATGAGAACGACTCGGCCCTCAAGATACGGATCGATCATCCCGTCTCTCCTCTTCGGGAGCATGCCTGCAATTTACACTTTGTGACAAAGTGTAGGTTTGACCCCGCTCTAAATCAACGGGGTTTGGCCGGGGACGGCGACCGGCGCGACCGGGAGCGGCCCGAACTCGAGCTTGGCCGGCATGAGGTCGAGCTGGGAGGAATTCAGAACCCATTCCCAGCTCATGGCCCGGCCCGTGTAGGCGCTCATCCGGCCCATGATCGCGCAGAGCGTGCTTTCCGCGATCCGGCGGCCTTCGTTGAGCGGCGTCCCGGCGCGGACGCTCGCGATGAGGTCGGCATGCTCGACGACGTAGGGATTGGGCTCTTCCCCCTCGAACTTCCAGGGCTTCTCGCCCCGGATCTCGCCGAATCCGAACCCGACGCCCTTGGTCCCGACGATCCTCTCCTCCACCCGCTCGAAGGTCCCGTCGATCTGGCGGCACATGCTCAGGATGCGGACGCCGTTGGGATATTCGAACTCGACCGCGAAATGGTCGAAAATGTTCCCGCACTCGGGTGCGGTCCGGACTTGGCGGCCGCCCATGGCGAAGCAGCGGACCGGGAGGGCGCGGAAAGCCCAGTTGATGACATCGATGTTGTGGACGTGCTGTTCGACGATGTGATCCCCCGACAGCCAGGTGAAATAGAGCCAGTTGCGGCACTGCCACTCCATGTCGGACCAGCCGGCTTCGCGCGCCTTGACCCACAGGAAGCCCTGGTTCCAGTAGCACTGGCCGCCGACGAGCTCCCCTATCTCGCCGGCGTGGATCCGCTTCATGAGTTCGAGGTAGCTGGCCTGGTGGCGCCGCTGCGTCCCGGCCACGACGGCCAAACCCTTGCGGAGCGCCAGGTCCGATGAGGCGATGACGGAGCGGATGCCGACCGGGTCCACCGCGACCGGCTTTTCCATGAAGACGTTTTTGCCGGCCTCGACGGCGGCCTTGAGGTGCATGGGCCGGAAGCCGGGCGGGGCGGCCAGGACGACCATGTTGACGTCGGGAAGGGCGCACAGCCGCTCATGACCGTCTAGACCCACGAAGCAGCGGTCGGGCGTGACCTTGATCTTGTCGGCATGCTTCTCCCGCAGGCGCTTGAGCGATCCGTCGAGGCGGTCCTGGAACGCGTCGTGGAGGGCCACAACTTCGACCCCCGGCGCGGCGTCCATGGCGTCGATGGCGGCGCCCGTGCCGCGTCCGCCGCAGCCGATGATCCCGATCTTGATCGCGTCCGAGCCCGCCGCGTGGAGCCCGAGGCTTCCGGGGATGGCGGCCGCGATCGAGGCCGCCGCCGAAGCCTTGATGAAATCTCGTCTAGTCAGATGGCTTTTGTCCGCCCGTTCACTCATTTATTCCTCCTGAATTCCGGGGACACACGACTTAATTAAAACTCGTCGCAAATTTTGTAAGCATCGATGACGGCCCGCTCGCCTTCCTTGCCCTTCAGGCTCATCCCATGCTCCATGCACAGGACGCCCTGATAGCCCTTGGCGTGAATGTGCTTGAAGATATTTCGATAGTTGATCTCGCCCGTCCCCGGCTCCTTGCGGCCGGGAGTGTCGCCGAGGTGGAAAGCCGCGATCTCGTCCCAGGCCGCGTCGATGTTGGGAATGAGATTCCCCTCCGTGATCTGCTGATGATACAAGTCGTCCAGGATCTTGCAGGAGGGGCTGCCGACCGCCTTGGTGATGGCATAGGCTTGCGGAATCCGGGTCAGGAACAGGCCGGGATGGTCCTTGGGGTTGAGCGGCTCGAGGACGAGGATGAGGCCGGCGGCCTCGCAGACCTCCATGCAGAAATGGAGGTTGTCGACGACATTGGCGGTCTGGTATTCCCAGGCCAGGCTCTCGTCGAAGTGGCCGGGAACGACCAGGGCCCATTTGCAGCCCGTCCGCTTCATGGTTTCGACGCCCTGACGCATCTTGGCCAGGAGCATGTCGCGGATGTCCCAGTCGCGGGTCACGAAGCTTCTGACGCCGAAATCGGCGTAAAGGACGAAGGGGCCCAGGATCATGCCGCGCCGCTCGAGCTCCTTGACGATGGACTCCTGCTGGGCGGCGGGACGGCCCATCAGGCCGTTGTCGAACATGGCGCCGAACCCCTCGTCGGCGGCGAACCGGATCTGGGCGATCGGGTCGTCGCCGGCGTGGGCCTTGAACATGCCGAAGGGCGGCGCGTAGCGGAG
Source organism: Candidatus Aminicenantota bacterium (assembly GCA_963702005.1). Taxonomy (GTDB): domain Bacteria; phylum Acidobacteriota; class Aminicenantia; order Aminicenantales; family JAFGBC01; genus JAFGBC01. The sequence continues at coordinate 2,132,017 of OY969696.1, read as the reverse complement.
TTTGAAGATGGACTTCGCCGCGGCTGTCGGCGCCTGGGCCTGGACGCCCGCAGCCTCCTGCGCCCGGCCTGCCGCGAACCCGCCGACACCGAGCGCCGCGGCGGCCGTCGCCGCGCCGAATCCTTTGGATACGAATTCTCTTCGTTTCATGGCTGACCTCCTCGTGAGATCAAAAGGAGCCTCCCGATAAATCAAGGAAAGCTCGGGGGATTGCGCCGGGCCGACAAGTCGCGGATAAACCCCGGCTGTTCATTACTCTTAGCTTTATAGCAAACCCGGGCGAAAATCAACTGATAATTGGCGATGCTGGAACGTCTCGTCCATGATAAGATAGGCGCAATGGAAGGAGTCGAAATGCGAACAGCCAGAACGATTGTCATTGCACTCATAGCCTTTTCATCGCTCGTCAGTTTTGCCGGCGCCGCCGCTCAAACCGACGCGAGCCAAAGCCAAGCCCAGGACATCTGGAAGCCCTTCCGGTTCTTTGAAGGACGCTGGGAAGGGACGGGCCAGGGCAAGCCAGGGGTCTCGCACGGGAAGCAGACTTGGGGGTTCATCCTCCGGGGCAAATACCTCCAGGTGCGCAACGAGGCCAGGTTCGAGCCGCAGGGACAAAATCCTGCGGGCGAAGTCCACGAAGACTTCGGCCTCATCAGCTACGATACAGCCCGCAAGAAATACGTCTTCCGCCAATTCCATGTCGAGGGCTTCGTCAATCAATACGTCTCCGACGGCCCGGCCGCCGACGGCAAAACCTTCGTCTTCGTCTCTGAGGCCATCGAGAACATCCCGCCCGGTTTTTCGGCCCGCCTGACCTATCGCATCCTCGACGAAAATTCGTTCGAGCAGACCTTCGACCTGGCCGCACCCGGCCAGGAGTTCGCCTGCTACTCCAAGGGCGTCATGAAACGGGTTAAATAAGGGATTTCAAGTGCTTTTTAGCGGCTCGCGCGGATCCATACTTTTTTCCTTTTTCCGCGACGAGTCTATCGATCTTTCTCCACTCCTCTTCGCTGTAGGGGTTACTTTCTCTGACTTCGCAAGGCGTGAGGAAAACCCCTTTCTCCGTGACCTTGAACATCAACATCGATCCTTCTTCAAGCTTAAGAATATCCCTAATCCTAAATGGAATCGTGACCTGCCCCTTGGAGGTCATTCTGGCGATTTCCATGATTTCCATATGATCTCCTTACTTTCTTTCTATCTTACTTCCTTACCTATTGTATTATTCCTTGTCTGCCGTGTCAATCCTTTAATATTCAAACGATAAAACGAGATCTTCATTCTCACTCCGCATCCAGAAAAATGACTGTTATTTCCCCGACAATTAGTGCTGCATCCTTGTCTTTGGGATTTTTATTTATAGATCTCTTGTCTGTGTCCGATTTTGACGATAATGACGGTTTTATCTTTATCCTGGACCGAATAGACGATCCGGTAATCCCCTTGCCGTAGCCGATACTTCTCCTCGGCAGAAAGCTTACGGCAGCCCAGCGGCCGCGGATTCGTCTCAAGCCCCTGGATCTTTGCGACGATACGTTGAAGGACTTTTCCGGACAACGCGCTCAGCTCGCCGGCCGCGGATTTCCGGAGGAAGACCTTATATCTTTCCATCCTTCTTGAGCTTCTTTAGAACATCCTCAAAGGCGAGAAGAGGCTCGCGCTCCCGTTTCTCGAACGCCTCGAGGTCCGCAGCGTCCTCGGCCAGCGCGCGTTGGACGGCTTCGTTAACCAAGTCGGAAACGGAGTATTCCGTCTCGGCCGCCTTAACACGGAGGGCTCGGTGATAGGCGGGTTTCAGATAAACAGTTACCCGTTTATTCGGCTCTTTCATCGCCCTTCCTCCATGTACGATATTATAACGTTTTAACGCTATAACGTCAATTGAATTCCACGAACTTACTGGAATTCTATTTTCTCTGAAGGAATTCGTCCGCGCTCAATAGCGAAATCCCCAGCGCTTCTCTCAACCTCAACAAGTGCTCGTCCCCAGTCACGATGACATCCGCACCGGCTTCGACGGCGCACTCCAGAATTCTGTTGTCGTCCGGGTCCTCACGGACAAGCTTTATCGCGGACTTCGGCTCCACGAAATCGGCCAGGGCCTCGAGCTCGTTCATGACGAGCCGTACCATCCGTTCCGGGAATAGGAATTTCTTCCCGGAGAGAACGGCCTCAACCTCTTCCAGAATGGAATTTGATAAGGCCAGCCGGAACTCCCTTCGTAGGGCCCGCTCCAGAATAGTCCGAGGCTTGCCGGGAAAGGCGATGGCCGAAATCAGGATGTTCGAATCCAGGACAACGACCCGAGGCTTACTTTTTCCGGCCCGCACGGGTTCTCCCGATCTCGGCGCCGACATCCGCCTCGGTCAAGCCCCGTCGGGCGGCCTGGCGTTCGCCAAATTTGAATATCCTGTCCCACCTATCCTTCCGTTCGACATAGAGCCGGGCGGCTTCGCGGATCAGCTCGGAGCGGGTTCGGCATTCTTCCCGGGCGGCTTCGTCGATCTTGGCCAAGAGATCCTTCCTGAAGGATATATTGACGGTGCTCACGACCATTATGTCTCTCCTTTTTCGAAATAAGCCTTCAAATTAATTATATACAATCTTTGTATATTTTCAAGCTCGCGATTCCGATATGCTACAATGACCTCCGACCGGAGATCGCCCGAAAAGGAGGCCCCTAGTGAGAAAGCCGGCCACCCTATTCTTCATCCTTTTTTTATTCACCGCTATTATCGCTTCCGCTTCTTCTCCCGCTTTGTCCGCCGCCGCAGCCGCCGAGACGCCCTACGCCAAACTCCGCGCCTTCATTGAGGCCACGCGCTTCATCGACGTCCACAGCCATCCCGTCGCCGGCCACCGCGCCTACGATCCTCAGGACCCCTACCCGGAGCTCGAGCCCCCGATCGGCCGGCCCTACTGGCCCGTCAGGCCCGAGCGGATCGCCGTCTTCGATACACTCGAGCCTCAAGCGCTTCGCGCCGTCTACGGTTACAAAAGCGAGAGCGTCCGGGCCGAGGACATCCCGGCGCTCGAGGCCCTCTCCAAGGAGTTCTGGGCTGCCGGCAAAAAAGACGGCTTCAACCGCGTCCTCGACATCGCGGGGATCGAGCGGACCTTCGCCAATGCCGACGCTCCTCCCAGGGATCTCGACCCGGCCCGCGTCTCCTCGGTCGCCTTCGTCGACCACCTGTTCTATCCCTTCGGCGGCGCCAAGCTCAAGAATGTCTCGCCTTACCTCATCGCGATCCTGGACGACTCGAGCCGAGCCGTCGCGGCCGAGTCCGTCAAGTTCGGCATAAAGTTCAATGACCTCGCCTCCTACCTGACCTACGTCAAAGCCGTCCTTGCCGACGACAAGAAAAACGGCGCCGTCGCCGTCAAGGTCGTAAGCGCCTACTTTCGGACGCTCTGGTTCGGCGATGTCGACGAGGACGAAGCGGCCGCGCTCTTCGCGAGCGGCCTCGCCGGGACTCTCACCCGCTGGGAGGACTACAAAAAGCTCCAGGACTTCATCGCCCGGGCCGTTTTCCTCGAGGCGGGCCGGCTCAACCTCCCCGTCCACGTCCACACCGGGTTCGGCGCGGACGCCGGGCTGCGCAGCCTCGACTCCAGCCCGCTGAACCTGGAGAGCGTCTTGTCCGACATCCGTTTCAAGGATACCCGGTTCGTCATGCTCCACGCCGGTTATCCCCAATGGGACAAGCTCAAGCCGCTCCTCGAGAAGCGGAACGCGTTCGTGGATTTCTCGGCCGTGAACTGGATGGTCTATCCGCGCGAGCTGGCCGGGATCCTCTACGATTGGCTGTCCTATCCGGGCGCCTCGGAAAAGATCATGTTCGGAAGCGACGCCGGCGCGCCCGTCTTCTACTGGATCGCGGCCCGGGTCACGAGGGACGCTTTATATCTGGCGCTGTCCCGGCTCATCGACGAGGGGATCGTCTCGGAGGGCAAGGCCGTCCTCATCGCCGAGAAACTGATGCGCGGCAACGCCCTCCGTGTCCATTGAATTTTGGGGACATGAATTCTGGGGACATGTTGCTTATTTCTTATGAAATAAGTTACGTGTCCCCAGAATTCTCTTATTCTTCTCTTGAAATAACCGACCTGTCCCCGGGATGCTCATCATGAATTAAGTCGTGTGTCCCCCGAATTCTACGAAAACCTCATAATCTCCAGGTTCAATATCCCGTGCTTCTCGATTTCTTTCTCGTATTTCTGGACGAAGGGCGCCCGCCGCTCATCGAGCTCCTTGTCGCCCATGGCGTCCACGGCCTCCTGCCCGACCTGCCGGACGAGGTCGCGCTCGGCGAGCTTGAGGACGAGGAGGTCCCAGAACGCCCAGTCCTCGTAATCGTCGATGAGGTCCGCGAGATCTTCCTCGAGCTTCGCCGACGGGAAATACCGCCCCTCCGCCTCGTCGAATTCGATCATGGACTTGAGCCCGGCCTCCAGGGCGTGGGCATAGACGATCCCGGCCGCCTCGTCGTATTCCTCCTTGGGATCCTCAGACCGGTATCCGTTGACGACCCAGTTCCCCATGTAGGCCAGATGGAGGAGTTTCTCGAACTGGTCTTTCGTGATCTTGATATTCATGGCGGTCCCTCGCGACTTCAATCGTTCCGGAGAGAAAAAAGTATACGCCGTATCAGGCGCAGGGGCAACCGCCGTCCCTCTCCGTCAACGCCCGGATCCCCGGTCAATGATCCCGCTCCGCAACACTCTTGACTCGTTTCGGTCCGATTTGATAAGAATAGGGAAGATATCGGTATTCCACGCGGAGGGGATACGCCCATGACAAAGAAACCGCTCGTGCTTTTCGGTTTGGGAGTCTGTCTGAGCTTCGCCGCTCCGGCCCTCCATCCCGCCGACCCGGCTTCGCCCACCTCTCCCCCGCCCGCGGAAACGCGGACGATCATCGGCCCGACCGGAGGCGAGATCCACGGCCTGGCCGTCAGCCCGGCGGATTCGAAGGAAATTTTCGCCGTGAGCTGGAACCGGGGTCAGGTCTTCCGCTCCAAGGATGCGGGCGCGAGCTGGACGAGTCTGGCCGCTTTCGAGGACACGCTGTTCGACGTCGCGGTGGCCCCCTCCGACCCCAACAGGATTTATGTGCTGGGGAGCAAGGGCGTTTTCAAATCCGCCGACCGGGGAGCGACCTGGAAGGACTGCCGGTTCGGCTCGCGGAGATGGAGCAAGGGTCAAATCGCCGTCCATCCCCAGGACGCCGACAATCTTTTCGTCTCCGGATACTACCAGACCAATCCGGCGGACTGGCGTGCCCTCTGCCCGGCCATTTTTCAATCCCATAACGGCGGAAAGACCTGGACGATGACGGCCAAGATCCCCAGCGCCCTCTGCGGCTCGCTGACCCATCTCGCCATGGCCAAGAGCCGCCCGGCCGTCTTCTATATCGCCGGCTACTGGGGCACGGAAACAAACTTCTTCTATCGACTTTGGCGAAGCGACGATGAGTGTAAAAACTGGAAGGATATCTATCCCCACCACACCGGATGCGACTATGACCCGGCCGGAATCGCGGTCGATCCCGGAAATCCCGACCGCGTCTTTTACGCGGCCTACAAGTCGATCTGGCGGAGCGCGAACGGCGGGAAGAGTTGGACGGAGAGTCCGCTCAAGTCCTTCCTGACCGTCAACCAGTTCCTATCGGCTTTGGCCATCGATCCCGCTAATCCTTCCATCCTTTATGCTTCAGCGGACGGCGTCTTCTTCCGAAGCCTGGACGGTGGAAGCCATTGGGCCAAGGTGTCGGATCTCGTCCGGAAAGTCTACGATATCCTCCCCGAACCCGGCTGGGTCCTGGCGGGATCGTTCACCGGCCTCTACAAGAGCGCCAATAAAGGCCAGTCATGGAAAGCCGTCTATAAAGGCCTCTATGCCGCCGACGTCACGACGCTCTGCGTCGGCCCGGCGCCCTCGTCGGGCGCTCGTCCCGCCTCCGCGACCGCCGTCGTTTCCTCTTCCTCTCACGTCCTCTACGCCGGCTTCTCCCACGTCGGGCTGTTCCGATCGGCCGACGGCGGTGCAACCTGGCTGAAAAAGTGGGCGCCGATGCTCAGGTTCAAGGACGTTGGAACCGTCATCGCGGTGATTGCGCACCCGGATATCGCGGATACGATTTTCGTCGGTCTCGGGCAATGCGGATATTCGGGACTCTACATATCCCGCGACGGCGGATCGACGATGGAGCGGGTGACCTATAACGGAGTGTGGCGTCTTGCCTTCAGCCGGAAATCGGCCCGCGACATCTACGGAACCGGCTACTCCGCCGACGCCCAGGGAATCGGCTTCTTCAAGTCTTCGGACGGAGGAAAATCCTGGACCTCATCGCGCCCCCTCAATTACTCGGGCCGGGGCATGGATATCGCGGCGAAACCCGGAGATGAGCAGACCCTGCTCATCGGAGGACGGACCAGCAAGGCTTCCGGATTCGCGCGATCAAACGAACTGCGCTTCGGGGGTCCAGACACCGGGGGTGATCGCGCCGTTCTGCTAAAAAGCGCAGACGACGGGGGCACCTGGACGGACATCACCGGCGCGATCCAGGGCACGATCCTTTACGACGCGGAGTTCGATCCCCACGCCCCCAGCAGGATTCTGGCGGCGTCCGATGCCGGCATTTTTAAAAGCGAGGACGGCGGGGCGACCTGGACGCGCGTCCTGACCGGGGATATCCGGGGCGTTCGGATCGTTCCCAGCGCGCCGAAATTCGTTTACGCCGGGGGAGTCTCCGGGCTTTACATCAGCCAGGACGGCGGCAAGACCTGGAAGGATTCCAGCGAAGGGATGATGGTCAAATATATCCAGTGCCTCGACGCCGACGCGTCGGGCAAGTCGATCTATGCCGCGCTTCTCGGCGGAAGCATCTTCAAGATCAGCCGTTAGGGGCATAAGCCCGGCCGCAATCCCTCGCCTTCGGAGAGGTCGAAATTTCTTTCTAGCTAAACGCGTCTTTCCTTTGCTTACCGCGGAGGACCGTTAAGCGGCCGAGCTCTTTCTCCAGCTCTTCGGTGGTCAGGTGCTTGGCGTTCTTGTCGTTCAGCCTGTCCAGGGCCGTGTAGGCTTCTTCTTAATTTGCCGGGATTGCTAACTGCCTAATATATCGGAGGGCGCATTGTGGCTAAGAAAATTTCAAAATTCCCCGGAGTATCGTCATTCCAGACGACATAAACGTTCGACTCATCGGCCGCGATGGCCGGGATCTGGGATTTCCCGGAATTCTTTGTAAGCCGCTGCGCGCCCGCCCAGGTCGCGCCGCCGTCGAATGACTTTCTGAAATAGATCTCGTAGTTTCCCGGGGTGTCATCGAACCAGGTGATATAGATATTCGAGCCGCTGACCGCCAGCTCCGCCGCTCCGGAGGCTCCCGAATTCTTCGTAAGCCGTTGGATGCTTTGCCAGGTCGCGCCCCGGTCGGTAGACCTGGTGAAATAGATCTCCGAATTTTCGGTCACATAATGATGCCAGGCCACATAGACGTTCGAGCCGCCGGCCGCGATCGCCGGATGCAGGGATGTTCCCGAATCCTCCTCGAAACGATGCGCGCTTTGCCAGGTGGCGCCGCCGTTCGGCGACTTCCGGAAATAGATCGCCTCATGCTCGCGCCCGGTGTTGTCCTTCCAGACGATATAGACATTCGAGCCGCTGACGGCCAGGGCGGGATTATCCGAGGATCCCGAATTATTCGTCAGCCGCTGCACGCTTTGCCAGGTCCCGCCGCCGTCGGCGGATTTCCGGAAATAGATCTCATAATTTTCCGGAGCAATGTCGTTCCAGGCGACATAGATATTTGAGCCGCTGACCGCGATGGCCGGGCTCCAGGCAAACCCCAGAGAGAGAGCGATCCGCCGCGCATTCTGCCAGGTCGCCCCCCCGTTCAAGGACCTCCGGAAATAGATCCCCTCATGCCCTTGGGCGTGATCTTCCCAGACAACATAGACGCTTGAGCCGTTGACCGCGATCTTGGGATTCCGGGAGTTGAGGGAATTCTCCGTGAGCCGATGAGTACTTTGCCAGGTCGCGGCGCCGCTCGAGGATTTCTTAAAGTAAATATCGCGTCTCCCCGGAGTCTCATTAGACCAGACGACGTAGATGTCCGACCCGTTAATCGCGATCGCCGGCTCAAAAGACGCCCCCGAATCGTTCGTGAGGCGCTGGGTCGTCCAGGCGGCCCGCAGCGGGACCAATACGATCAACAGCAAGGCGATCGACGCAAGAGATTTCGTCCGTCTTGTCAAGGGACCTCCTCTGCCTCTCCCCCGAAGTCTCCTTTGGAGGGCGCATCGTGGCCATGAAAATTTCGAAGTTCCCCGGAGTGTCGTCATTCGGGCTTGTCCGCGAGATCCTCGGCAAAAGCGTCTTTGAGGAGCTTGCTCTGCCTCGTGAACGCAAGGCGCGGACTCTTTGTCTCCTTCATCAGGGCGATTTCCTGGGTCATCAAGCGGGCGATATACATCGTGAACGAGGCGGATTTACGGGACTCCCGTTTGAAGAGAGGATGGTCCCGGTTGATGTACACGACGTTCCCCTCGGCAAAACACTCCGGGCTCATCTCGCCGAAGAAATCCATGCAGACCGAGACGGCGCTCTGGCCGAGCTTGATCCTCCGGACAATGGCATTTGGCGTGATTTTCTTGACGAGGGGATTCCGCTTCTTTTTCGGCTTGGGCTTCAGCGCCTGGGCCTGAGGTCCTCCTTCCCCGGATGGAACCTCTTCTCCCGAAGCCGCCGGCTTTCCTTCCGCGGCCGCGCCTCCGACGCCCTTTTCATCCCCGTAGGGGATGGGGCCGAAGGGCGAAAAATCCGGGTTGAGCGCCAGGGCCCGATGAATCCTCAGCAGGGCTTCCTTAACGGCCCGTCCGGCGCGCCGGTCCTCCCGGCGGTCGGCGTCCTTGCCCAGTTTTTTCTCGATCAACGCGACGACGTTTTCCATGACCTTGAGGAACTGCCGGTATTCGTCGGAGTCGGTCACGAAGTTCGAGCGGTCGGAGGTGATAGGCAGAAAGTTCGCGTTGATCTCGCCCTTGACCCGGGCCATCGCCGGCCCCCAGGTCTCCATCCCGAAAAGCTCCTTTTTGACGGTGACGCCCTTGACCTTGACGTCGATGCCAAGGTCCTTGGTCGTGGCGGCGCTCTGGGGGATGATGACGATCTCTCCGGCGACGGCGCCGTAGGAGCAGCCTTCTAGGACCGGCAGGCGCTGTCCGGAATAGGTCCGCGGCAGGACGGGTTTGCCGTTGAGGAAGACGGCGAAATTCGGAGCTTTGAGGGGGACGCCGTCCTTGATCGTCTCCTCGGCCTCGGCCAGGTCGAACGGCTTAGTGAGTTCGGAGAGGATGACGATCGTGCCGTCGCCGGCGGCGGCGTCTGGCTGGAGAATCTCGCAGGGCAGGCGCCAGGCGGAAAGCGAGGACTCCCATTGCCGTTTATCGAAGACGACCCGGGCGGCGAAATCCCCCCGCCGAGTGACGATCTCAAACGCCATGGCCGCGGCGAGCGAGGCGAATTTCCCGATCCCGAACTGGCCGACGCGGTCGCGGCCGAAGCGGGGCGAGACCGGCCGGACGACCTTCTCGTCCGATCCGATCCGGAAATACTGCTTCAGTCCCTCGGCGTCCATTCCGGCGCCGTTGTCCCGGACGGTGACGCGATCGGGCGCGATTTCGACCCGGACCTTGGTTGCGTCGGCGTCGTAGGCGTTGTTGACGAGCTCACGGAGGAGCTCGACGCTCTCGGCGTAGAGCCGCTCCCCGATCGAGATGATGTGCCGCTTGTCGACCGTGACTTCGAGCGAGGTCGTTTCTTTGACGCGCATGGGATCGCTTGAAAATAAATAACATAGAGGCTGGAGAATGTCAAAATTCTCTTGACCTAAAAATCATTCTGTGTATAACAAGTCCATTTTGAGGCCCATTATGGAATTTAGTTGGCCGGCTATAAAGTGTCGCTTCTTGTCCCCCCCTTGTAAGGGGGGCTCCGATTTTAAGCCCCGCTTTTCAGGGTTGGGTGGCGTCGGCGAACGGGTCAACCGCGACCGCTCATTTTCTCATATTTTTTTAATATCCTGCTTTTGTCTTCCCGCTCTTGGTCGCCTTTGAAATAAATCTCCACAAGCTCGATCCTGTCCGCCCCCTCAAAGTACGCGTATATGAGCCGCAATCCTGAATTAGCCCCGCGCCCCTTAAGCGCCCGGCAGGCGAATTTCTTGACCTTATAAATTCCGGGTTCACTGAAAGGCAAGCCTGGGATCCGTAAAACGCCCTTGTTATCGACCCCCAATTTATGAAAAAGGACGATTTGCGCCCTTAGGAGAGTTGACAGGTCTTCCTCGATCGTCCGAAACCGCTTGAGCAGGCTTTTTAGGTCGCGCTCGAACTCAGGCAGGCGCGCGACCTCACGGAACGTCGTCTTCGGCGTCATCCTTCCTCATCGAATACGCGGGCGTACGATAAAAAACAGACTCGTAAGGAATGATCTCGCCCTCATCGGTGGTCAGCCAGGGGACATCGTTGTGGGAATACTCGCTGATTTGGCCGGCGTTCATGTCGGAAAGCCGGTCAAGGACATGATCGATGACGACTTTCTCCGGAGCGCTCAGCCGAGACAGGTCCGGATTTCGAAGCGGGAGATATTTCGTCTGAGGATAATTGAAGTACTTATCGGGGATTTTCAGGATCTCGCCGGCCTCAATCATTTTTTCGACGACCTTGCAGAATTCCAGGGGCGTCGGCCCATATTTGTTTTTCTTGTAGGTGGCGCCGATCAATTGTTCTTCGTATCGTTCGTAATGGTCAAAATCGATGAAATACAACAGCTTATAAATCACGGTCTCGCCGACATTCGGCTTGGCCCCGACTTTCGCGATGATGTAGAGAAGGACTTCCTTGAATTTCTCGAGGTTTTTCAGCGGAATATCGATCCGTATTGCCGGTTCGCTTTTCTTGTACTCCGCGCTTGTCTCTTTGACGACAAGCCGGGGTTCCCGTTTCTCGTCGAACATAGCCTCGACCGAGACCCCGAAAAGACCGCTGAGCATTTTGATCTCCTCGGCGCTGACTTTTCTATCTCCAGTTTCGATAAGCGACATCGTCGGCCGAGATACTCCCAGGAGCTTGGCCAACGCTTCCTGGCTCAAGTTTCGGCTCTCACGGTATTTCTTTATTCGCAAGCCCAGATGAGACATGAAATTTGCCCTCCAGCCGCTATTATATCGATGTTGGATTATTTGTCAATAGCTTGTTATATTTTATTACAACATGATTCTATCCCTTTTCTCGATCTCAAGAACCGGCTTTCGCCGCTCTCTCGCCTATTCCTCCGAAGACCGGAGCCTCACCAGCGTCCTTAGCGAGTCCAGGGACATCCCTCCATCGGGACCGATCGTCCGCCCGTCTTTCGACCGCCCGGGCCGCTCCAAAAAACGGCGCCCGTCCAGCCAGCGGAGGGGGGCGAGGCTCTCGGCCCGCGGGCCAGAAGATGAAGCACACCAATCGTGCTCCGTGGCCGTAACGGACGCGGCCTTAAAAACTCCCTTGCCGAAAACCGCCCCACCGGCCCCGAACTCGAAAGCGCCGGTTTTCGCATAGAGCTTGAACGTCTGCATGACCGACTTGAACGAGCTGGGCTTCACGGGAGAGCAGGTCAGTCCATTCGTCTGGGCTGTCATCGCCCATAACTCCCGGCTGCCGTAATCATCGTAAGATCGCCCGATTAGCGCGAAGCCGCCCGCCGGGCGTTCGGTCATCCCCAGAAAATGGTTATAGTAGCGGCCGCCCAGCTCGTAGGTCCGGTTCACTTTGAGGCCGCCCTTTGCGCTGAGCTTGATAAACCAGCCCAGCCGGTCGCCCGACCAGGGATAGACGGCGCCGCCCAGCAGGCAGCCCCCGTCCTTGGTCGAACAGGCGTCTCGCAACTCGATGTCGTCATCGCCGCTCTTGGCGACGAAATCGCGCGCCCAGGCCACGACGCCGTCCTTGTCGAGCTTGGCGCACCACGGATAGGAATCGACCCAGTCCGAGCCGACGAGCAGGCAGCCCCCGTCGCTGGCGGCGAACAGCCTCCGGGATTCGATCAGAAACGTATTCCCGTTAGTATATTTCCCGCCATCGTAGGCCTTCGTCCAGACGATATTTCCGGTGGAGCTCAATTTGACGAGGAGGATGCCGACGTTGGCGGCCGACCATTCCGGCGTCGAATAGCACCAGCCGACGGCGAGATACCCGCCGTCGGCCGTCGGACCGATATCGGTCATCGAAACGTACTTGTAGGCGTCGGAGGCCGTAAGCTCGATCGCTTTCTGAAAGACGATCTTGCCCGCGGCGTCGAGCTTGACGATCCATCCTTTTCTGAGGTCGCAATACCAAGTGGTCGACTTGTTGAGATGGGAGATCTCCCCGCAGGCGATAAACCCGCCGCCGACGAGCTCATGGACCTGGCCGAACGTGTATTCTGTATTCCAAGCGCTCGCCCCGTACTGCCACTGGGAGGCGATCTTCCCGGTCTTGGAAAGAACCAACAGTACGGCGTCCGTGCTGTTGGCATAGCTTCGATCGTACGAGGGCGTCCGTTCTCCCCAGACCAGGATGCCGCCGTTCTTGAGCGGAGCGCAGCCGACGGCCTTCGAGGACAGGGAGGCGTCGAACGTGCTGCCCCAAACGCCGAGGCCGGACGCGTTGGCCTCGAAGACAAGCACCTGGGTCCCTTGTAGAGCCTTGCTCACAGAAGCGGCGTAGACATATTTGCCGTCGGCCGTCGCGCAGATGGCGGCCGGTTCCTCGATCCGCAGTGAATATGTCCGGGCCCAAGGCTGGGCCCACGACCGGGAAAAGATAATAAGCGAAAAAGCCAGCACTAAGATCGCTTTGACCTTCATTCTCGCCGCCTCCTTCGCGCAACGACTATTTAAGAAATATATATCAACGAAGACGGCCTATGTCAATTTTCCGGAGGACGAACGGGCCGCGGGGAATTCTTCTTTGCAGCCGGGATTACGAGCTCGACAGACATTCCGAGACGTCCCTTTAATTAGAGAAGATTAAGAAGCGGTCTTGACAATAGTATCATTATTGATATCATGATCCCTCCCGAAATCCATAGAGAACTAGCTATGAAAGCCGCCGAAGAAGGAGTCAGCCTCAACCGTCTGATCAGCGTCCGGCTCGGCAGGAAATAATTTAGCGCGGCAGCTGAGAATATAGGTCGATTAAGGGGATTCAATGCCGACCAGGAGCCTCTGATAGATCTCGAAATTCTCCCGGTCGAAACACACGAAGACGACCTTCTCGACTTCCGGATATTCGCGCAGGAACGCGGACGTCGCCTCGACGGCGATCGCGGCGGCCCTGTCCTTGGGGAAACCGTAGACCCCGGTGCTGATGTTGGGAAAGGCGATCGACTTCAGGCCGCGCTCCGCGGCCAGGCGCAAGGAATTTTCGTAGGCGGCCCGGAGCAGCGCCTCCTCCCCTTTCCCTCCGCCCCTCCAGACCGGGCCGACCGTGTGAATGACGTAGCGCGCGGGAAGGTCGTAGCCCTTCGTGATCTTGGCCTCCCCCGTTTCGCAGCCTTGGAGCCGGCGGCACTCTTCGAGCAAACCCGGTCCGGCCGCCCGGTGGATGGCGCCGTCCACGCCTCCGCCGCCGAGCAGGGAGTTGTTGGCGGCATTGACGATGGCGTCGACAGCCAGCTTTGTGATATCGCCCTGGACAAGCTCGATCTTCGCGCGCAATTGAGCCTCCTTATGAACTCGGGCAGCCGAAAGGATATTTTTTGTATGGCTTTCACCTTGTCTTTTTAACATCTTCGCCGCGAAAGTATCCGCCGCCTTTTCCTCGTCGGCCGTTTCCGCGGAGATTCTGCGGTCATCAATAAAGCTTCTTTTCTTGTGAAGGAGGATATGCCCCAGCTCGTGGAACAAGCTGAACCAGAATATGTCCGCCCCTTTTCCCCGGATGCTCATTACGAGAACGGCCTTGTCGGGTTTCGCCCAAAACGTCGCCCCGTGAGCATATGTTTTGGGGAAATGGGGTTGCAGGATAAGGACAACCCCGCATCCGGCGAGAATCCGTTCGATTTCGGGCATGAATTCGGACGGGTCCTTCCCGGCCAAAGTGCGAATATCGTTTAAAGCTTTCCTTAGCTTTGCCTTATTGAAGGCAGCGGCGGGAGTTTCGGCCGCTTTCAGCTCCGCGCATCGAATCCACGCCGCCAGCGCATAGTTGGACGGCTCTCGCGCCCCGCCGTATCTGAACGGAGCGTCATAAGCTTTGATCCGGGCAAGGTTATCAAGAGAGGATACTCCATAAAACCGATGAAGTTCCCCGATCTTGTGTTCGTTATCTCGTTCCTTAGCTACGCAGCCTAGTTCGGCCAGCTTTTTATAGGGGATACTCTTGAGATAGGGCAGCTCGCTCTTGAGTCTCGCCTTTTCCTTTTCTCTGGCTCTAATGAGCTGGTAACGATCCTCCAGGCCGGTCCAGATATGGGCGGGCACCCCGAGGGCGCGTTCTAGCTCAAGAGCGGTGGTGTGCGTGATGGATTTTACGCCTTTGACGATTTCATTAACCGCTTGGGTGGGTCGGCCGATACGCCTGGCCAATTCCGCTTGGGTCATGCCTTTGGCCGCAAGAACCTCGGCAAGGTATTCCCCTGGCGGAATAGGCAGATTGGAATAGATGCGTTTTTCAGTCGCCATAATGTTTACTCACCTCTTCCACGAAGACCGATTCGGCCGTCTCCCCTTTCAGAGAAAAGACCAGTCGCCAGCGATCATGAAGAATAATTCCATATTGCCCTTCCCTGCTGCCCTTCAACGGATGACAGTTCAATCCGGGGAGCATTCGGACCTCCGCTAAATCCGAAGCTTCTTGAAGGAGATCGATCCTGAGAATATATTTTCTTGCGACATCCGCCCCCCACACGCGACAACCTTGCGAATAGCTTTCATAGCACTTTTTCAGCTTCTTCGTCCGGAATATGACTTCCACCGGCTCCCCGATAGATGCTCGAGCATTCATTCATCCCTGGGGTGAATACCAATAAGATAGCTTCATATCGCTTGTTTGTCAAGCACATTATTCACCCCAAAGGTGAATTTATTCGTCCCTACTTGGGTCCCTGTTTGCTCTCCCCCAGCAGCGCACTCCCCTTCCTTGACACTGGAATTCTGGGGACATGTTACTTAATTCTCCCGAAGCTCCGCGCCGGTCCCGTTTGGGGACGGAATTAAGTTACGTGTCCCTAGAATTCCGTTGACCTTCCTCGCCGCCTGGTCTATGCTCATTCCACTGTATCGTAATGATTGGATATCGGCGAAAAATATCTGTAACAAATGAGGGGAAGCCGTACTCTAACTATTAGATGCAAGGAGAATCACCGATGAAAAGAAATCGTCTGTTCGCGGCCGTCCTGGCGCTGTCTATGATCTCTGCGCTGTTCCTGCTTTCAACATTCCTCATCCCGCCCGCCTTCGCCCAGGAGAAGGTGGACACGGCCATAGTCAACCGGATCTGGGATGAGGCGGTCAACCGCTCCAAGATCATGGAGACGCTCTCCTACCTGACCGACGTCATCGGCCCCCGCATCCCCGGCAGTCCGGCCCTGAAAAAGGCGGAGGAGTGGGCCAAGGCTAAGTTCACCGAATGGGGGATGGCGAACGCGGCCATCGAGCCCTGCGGCGAGTTCGGCCTGGGCTGGTCCAACGACTACATCTCGGTCCACATGCTCGAGCCGACCTACGCCGCCCTCCTCGCCTACGCCAAGCCCTGGACCCTGGGAACCCAGGGAAAGATCACGGGCCACCCGCTTCTGGCCGTCATCCGGACCAAGGCCGACCTCGAAAAATGGACGGGAAAGCTCAAAGGCGCGATCGTCCTCTGCGATCCTCCCCGCCAGGTCCATCCCTCGTTTAAGCCCCCTGCCCGCCGCTACACCGACGAGGACCTCAAGAAGCTCATGGAGACTCCGATCCCTCTCCAGCCGAAGGAAGAGGCGGGAGAAGCGAAGCCCGCGCTCAAATGGGAAGAGCTCGTGGAATTCTATAAAAACGAAGGGGTCGCGCTCCTCATCAACTCGAGCCCCGCGAACCGGAGCGATTTCGGGACGGTGCATGTCGACGCCTATTCGGGGAACGGCAAGGACCACACGACTCCCGGCCAGAGTCCGCGGATCGTCCTGCCGGCCGAAAGCTACGCCCGCATCTGCCGCATCCTGGACCTCAAGGTCCCGGTGACGCTCGAAGCCGAGGTTAGGAATACGATCTATGACCAGGACAAGACGGGCTACAACGTCGTCGCCGAGATCCCGGGCTGGGACAAGAAGGGCGAGCTGGTGATGCTCGGCGGCCACCTCGACTGCTGGACGGCGGGGACGGGGGCCGTGGACAACGCGGCCGGCTGCGCCGTGTCCATGGAGGCCCTGCGGATCCTCAAGGCGCTGGGAGTCAAGCCCAAGCGCACGATCCGCGCCGCCCTCTGGACGGGCGAAGAGGAAGGCTACTACGGGTCGCGCGGCTACGTCTTCACCCATTTCGGCGACACCGACAAGCAAACCCTCAGCAAACCCGACTGGGATGTCTACGAAAAGAACTGGCGGAGCCCGCTGGGCGATTCCAAGAAGATCATCGCCAAGCCCGACTACAACAAGATCTCGGGCTATTTCAACTATGACAACGGGTCGGGCCGCGTCCGGGGCATCTACATCCAGGAGAATTTCCAGGTCCGGCCGATCTTCGAGGAGTGGATGAAGCCGCTCCGCGACCTGGGCGTCACGACGATCGCCCTTCAGCCGACCGAGGGGACCGACCACCTGCCCTTCGACTACATCGGGATCCCGGCCTTCCAGTTCATCCAGGATCCCCTCGACTACTTCCCGACGATCCACCACACGAACCAGGACGTCTACGACCACTGCGTCCCCGAAGACCTGGTCCAGTCGGCGGTCGTCATGGCCAGCTTCGTCTATTTCACGGCGATGCGGGACGAGATGCTGCCCCGCAAGCCGCTGCCGATTCCCGTGGAAGCGGTGAAATAGCGCCGGCGCCGCTAAAATCGCCCCGGCGCCCCCCTTGTTGACAGCGCCTCGCGAAGGCCGCTATAGTACCGGCATGACGCGGAGGGGCACGAGATTCCCCGGAAGGCGGCTTCCCGGGTGAGTCTCCTGCGGAAGATCGCGGATTTTATCGGAAACATCGGATCCGACCCGTCCGATTCCGATCAAGTCCGGCTGCTCAAGCGGATTTGGACGATCACCCTGCTCCTGGGCGCGCCGCTCTCCGCCGGGCTGGGGGTCGGCTACCTGTCGATGGGCCACGCCCTGCCTGCCGCGTTCTGGTTCGTCTCCGCGGGATACTGGTGCGGATCCCTGATTCTCTTCGCCGTCGTCCGCGGACATATCGAGGATTTCGGCCTGAGCAGTCAGAGCTATCTCGTCTTCAGCTCGTTCGTTTTCACCTGCTGGCTGGGCGGACTCATCCGGTCCGACGGCTTCATCTTCATGGGCCTGATCGGCGTCCTGTATGCCATGGTCTTTCCCAACCGGAGGCGGGCCTTTTTCGTCTTCGCCGCCTACCTCGTCCTGCTCTGCGCCGCCGTGGTCATGGAGCTGACGGTGTTCCGGTCCGACACGGCCCGCCCCCTCGCCTTCACCCTGATCTTCTGGCTCATTTTCATCCTGGTGGCCATCTTCACGGTCATGTCGATCTATTATTTCATCGGCCAGCGGGACCGGACCTTCCGGCTCCTCCAGGCCGAAAAGGAACGATCCGAGAGCCTCCTGCGGCGGATCGAGAAAGACCTGGACCTCGCGGCCAAGATCCAGCGGGATCTGCTTCCCCGCCAGGATCCGCGAATGGAGCATTTCGACATCAGCGGGCTGAACGTCTCCTGCTACGAAGTCGGCGGAGATTATTACGACTTCGTCCCGGTCGATCCCGATCGCCTCGGGATCGCCGTCGGCGACGTCTCCGGCAAGGGCATCGGCGCCGCCCTCCTGATGGCCTCCCTGCGGGCGGCCTTCCGGGCCGAAATCCATCCCGGCTACCGGATCGAGGACATGGCCGCCAAGCTCAACGATTTCGTCCAGCAAAGCTCGGCCGTCTCGAGCTTCATCACCTTCTTCTATTGCGAGGTCGACCGGCGCCGCGACGAGGTCCGCTACATCAACGCCGGCCATGTCCCTCCCCTCGTCCTGAAGGTCGACGGGTCCCTGGAGACGCTCGGGAGCACGGGCTTCTGTCTGGGGATGTTCCCGGGCGCCGGGTACGAGGCGAAATCGGTCCGCTTGGAGGAGGGCGACGTCCTTCTCCTCTACTCGGACGGCATCCCGGACAGCCGGAATGCCGATAACGCCGAATACACCCTGGACCGCCTGATCTCGCTCCTGCGCTCATGCGCGGGGCTGCGGGCCGCCGAGATCCTGGCCGCCATCGCCGCCGATACGAAACGCTTCATCGGCGCGGCGCCCCGGTTCGACGATCAAACGCTCGTCGTCATCAAGAGATCATAAGCCTTCCTTGGCGCCTGATACCGGGCAGTACAATCAATTCGGGTCGCGGGGAACGGGCTCGGACTCACCGAAGATGCGGACATAAGCCTCATATCGGAATCGCCGGTGCCTTTTCTGGCCGGTGATCTCCTTCAGAATGCCCCAGTCGACGAACTTTCGGACCAGCATGTTCGCCGCGGGGTTGCTCGTGCCCGTAATCTTTCGGACTTGCTTCACGGACACGATCGGGTGCTCGAACAAATATTCCAGAACCCGATGTCCGTTTCCCGCAGCTCGGCCCAATTGATTCGTAATCTCGGAGCGATGCGCTTCGCGCATTTCGAGGATGCGCCGGGCCGCTTCCGAGGCTTCGGCGCTGACCTCAGCGATGCCGCGCAGAAAGAAAGCGAGCCAAGCTTCCCAGTTACCCGTATCGCGCACCGATTGAAGGAGATCATAGTAGGCCTGTCTGTGGCGTTTGAAATAATAGGAAAGATAAAGCACGGGCTTGAATAGAACCCTACGTTCGCATAAAAGGAAGGTGATCAACAGGTGCCCGACTCTTCCGTTCCCGTCAAGAAACGGATGGATCGTTTCGAATTGAGCGTGGGCCAGACCGACCTTTATGAGAAAATGCCTTTCTTTAAATACACGATTTTCCGTATAATAAAGGCACGCTTTATTATAGGCAAGTTACAGATCGTTGTAACGCATAGCTTAACTCCCCCAGCCCTGAAATTCCCCGCGTTTTTAGGGCGATCCGTTCTTTACAGCCTGAACATCCGTCTCTGGCTCGTGCCATATGCCCTATTTCTGAGCTATCTCCGAACTATGCCCGGCAACGCACTGCCAACGGCCGGCACGCTTGACCCAGGTATGCGTCCATCGATGCTGGCCACTGACATCCTTGCTTTTATACGTTTCTTTGATTGCGTCGCGGCCAGTGACTACCGCCGCGTCTCCGTAAACGCGAACCTTCATTTCAGCGAGCACCCAGGACGTAATCACGTCCTCCCCAGACTTTACGAGTGCAAGGTCGTCGGCCTTGGTAGCGACCCAGCCCCAGGGGGAAGTCCACGTAAAGTCATCTGCTTCAATCCGCTCAAAGAATGCGACGTCGCTTTTAACCCAGGCGTCAGCCCACTCGTTCTCCAACTTGATCAGCTCCTGTTCCACGCCCCCGCTCTTTGTCTGGGCCGAGGTTTGCGCCTGGACGGCGACGGCGAGGACCAAGACTGCCACGCTGACTGCAATAGCAATGCCCTTCATTCGCCCCTCCTTGATTTGGATGAAAATATTAGACCTCGCCTGACAGCACCTGTCAAGGCGGGCTTAGTTCAGACCACCTTAAGAAAAAGTGCTGTTATTGGCGCTCCCAGGCGTACCTTTCCCGAAGCCGGTTCAATACCGAGTTTTGAGGCAAAAGTCCCTTGTGCTGAAGGCGTCCGATCACGATGCCGGCAGACACCCCGGCCTCCGCTGCCAGCGCCTTGATCGCCGTTTCGCTGAAATCCGCCTTGCGGACAAATGACTCAAGCAGCTCGGCCCCGATCAGCGAGCTCTCCGCGAAATCATTCGCCGCCTTTTCCTGTCGCGCCGATTCCGGAGAAACCCTGGGATTATCGATGAAGGTTCTTTTCTCATGGAGAAGGATATGTCCCAACTCGTGAAACAAACTAAACAAGAAGATATCCGCCCACTTCCCCCGTATGCTCATCGCAAGAACGGCGTTGCCGGATCTCCGCCAAAACGTCGCCCCATGGGCGTATGTCTTGGGGAAATGGGGAAGCATCACCAGGACGACCCCGCATCCCGCGAGAATCCTTTTAAGCTTGGGCATGAATTCAGCCGGATCCTTCAGACCTAAGGCTCTAATATCACCTAGAGATCTTAAAAGCTTTGCTCTATCAAATGCAGCGGAGGGCAGCTCGGCAGCCTTCAGCTCCGCGCATCTCATCCATGCGGCCAAGGCATAATTGGACGCCTCGCGCGCTCCGCCGCACCGAAAAGATGCTGCATAGGCCTTGATTCCGGGTAAGTGTTCAAGGGACGACACTCCGTAAAACCGATGGAGTTCCCCGATCTTATGTTCCTTATCCCCCGTCTTATCCACACGGCCTAAGTCGGCTAGCCGCTTATAGGGGATGCTCTTGAGATACGGCAATTCGCTGCGGAGTTGCGCCCTCTCTTCTTGCCGCGCCTTAATGAGCTGGCAGCGGCTTTCAAGCCCGGTCCAGATTTGGGCGGGTACGCCAAGGGCTCGTTCGAGTTGAAGCGCAGTTGCCGGAGTAATGGCCTTAGCCCCCTTGATGATTTCATTGACCGCCTGAGTAGGTCGGCCGATACGCCTGGCTAACTCGGCTTGGGTCATCGCTTTCGTCGCAAGAACTTCGGAAAGGTATTCACCGGGCGGAATGGCCAGATCGGAATAAATGCGCTTAAGCATCCCTTCGTCTCCGGGGTGAACATAAACATGATAGTTATGGTTTGCCTGGTTGTCAAGTAAATTATTCACCCTAGGGGTGAATAATAATATGAAGATAGCAATCTAATTTATAACTTTCGCTTTTCCCTTTTTATTTTTGGGCTTTTTTTGCAAGAAGACAACTAGGGTCGTATCCCCTTTAGGGAGGTCTGGAGCTTCCGGTAAATCCTCTGCCCGGATCATTTTTCCGCTTGGATTTTCTATAGCATCTTTAAGTCCCTGATCCAACAGGCGTTCATCTTCATCTTCAAATTCATCGTCTTCTATTTTGATCTTTGGATTAGTCATTTTATATACTCCTCGTAAGAATTTTTTCTTTCCAAATATTGCTTGCTCCCCATTCCGGGACTGAATCCTCGCTCATCCCGTCCTGAACCTCCGTCTCCGGCTCGTGCCGGCCATGGATCCTGCTTTATCGCTCTCGGTCGCGCTGAAGAACGCGACGTGGACCGGCTTGTCGTTCACCACGAGCGCCGACCCGACGACGCCCTTCCCGTCGAACCGGACATCCTTGCCCAACCCGACCGAGTCGTAGCTTTTCTCGTCGCACTCTCCGGCGATCGCTAAAAACGCCCGCGCTTTGGTAATATCCATGCCGCTCTCACCGCCTTCATCGCCTTTACTGCTTTCAACGCCTTTATGGTCCGTATCGTCTTTATCGCGCTTCTCACCCTGACCGCTTTTCTCGTTCTTCCCGCCCTTCTCCGCCTTCACACTCCCCCGTTTCCGCCCCTCCAGCCAAGCTTCCATTGCGTAGCTCTTGATGAGCTTCGGAAAGAGCACGGCGAAAGCCCTCTCGCATGATACGAAATCGAACCCGACGACCTCTCCTCCGATCATGACCAAAATCCCCTTCTGCCCCGGCCCGCACCCAAACGCCTTCATGTGGCCGTCGAGATCGGACATTTTCGAGTCGTAAATATCCTTCATCGCGCCCGTCCTCGATTGCGCACCGGCCTCGCCGGCCATCCTCTCGATCCCATCCCAGACCGCGCTCTGGTCGGACCGGAATTGACGGGACGATTCGAGCGAGGCCGCGACCGCCCCCCGACTCATCGCCCTCATCTTGGGCGCCATAACGTTGCCCGATTCATAGAACTCCCTCGACGTATAGCTCCACCGGCCGTGCTCGGTACAGCTTACCGGGATGACTACCTCCGTCCCCTCCTTGACCAGGATCGTCGTGTTGAGGACACGGTTCTGCTTGGCGCCGGCCAGTTCCTCGCCGTCGAGAAGGAGGACGGCAATCTCCCCCTTGTTCGATACCTTGAGGTTCGGCACCGCGCCGCCCTCGCTGACCTCGGTGACCGCGAAAACGCCCTTCTCGAGCGCCTCTCTCAGGGTCAGATAATCCGGGCCTCCGTCGCTCTGCGTCGTGATCGGAAAAACGGCCATGTTTTCATGCCGCTTCCCTCGGCCGAGCTCAAAAGAGACAACATAATTTTTTAGATACGGGTTCATATACCCCTCCATGTGGAATTAAAAAAAGGACGAAGGCTTAAAAAGCGGTCGGTCCTATCTTCCCTTGAAAATATCGATCATTTCCTTGATTTGCTTGGCCGAGGGCGCCTTGACGCTCCGCCCCGCGCGGAAAAAGACAGTGAGCTTGTCTTCCATCTTGGGTTCGGACATGAGCTGGGCCGGGATATGGCCGATGGCGGCCAGGTCAAACAGCATGTTCCAATCCTCGGTCCCTTTCTCGATCATAAGAACGCTGGCGATATCGCCGATAATCTTGCTGCTCTTGGGAGGCGGAAGGATGCCGCGCTCGACCTTGCTCCAGTTGCTGGGATCCAGCTTCGCCAGCCGGCAGAACTCCCTCAATGTCACGCCTTTTCGCGTCCTCAGCTCTTTTATGAATTTGCCGAAGTTCGACATCTTATCCCCGTACGTGGTTTATTTTTACCATGTGGTACTAATATACCACATTTCACGCGATTGTCAAGAGGATTTTTGACTATCAAGCTTGACATAGTCCTCCAATGTGATATATTGTATATACAAGCAATACTAAGGAGCTTTTCCGATGCCGACTCAACTCATGATCCGCCTCGACGACGACCTCAAGAACCGGCTTTCGCGGCTGGCCCGGTCCGAGGGGAAAACGACGAGCCAGATGGTCCGGGAGCTCATCCGCGGCTACATCAAGGAACGGGATATCGCAGCCTATATCGACGGGCTCTGGGCCCGGATCGGGACGAAATTAGCTTCCCGCGGCGCCGGCCCCGCCGATATCGCCAAAGCCGTCGCCTCGGTCAGAGAAAAGCGCGGATGAAAGTCGTCATCGACACCAACGTCTTCGTCTCCTCGTTCTTTGGAGGACATCCGCGCCGCGTCATCGACCTCTGGAAGTCGGGGGATATCGTCCTCTGTTTGTCGGCGGAGATCGTCGAAGAATATACGGACGTACTCGAGCGGCTCGGGCTCGGCGTCGAAGGCGAGCTCAAGGAGCTTCTCGACCTTTTCGCGGGGGGGCATCATATCCTTTTTGCGGCCCGTTCGCCCAAGCTCAAGGTCGTCAAGGCCGACCCGGGCGACGATAAGTTCATAAGTTGCGCCGTCGCCCTCAAAGCCGACGCGATCATATCCGGCGATAAAGCTTTGCGGGCGATCCGAAGCTACATGAGAATTAAGATCCTTAACCCCCACGCGTTCTTGCGTTTGCTCGAGCCGAAGCCTGGAGCCTAGCGGTTCTCTGTAGCGCCCGACCGGCGGGGGAATGCCTACGACGTTCTCCTCGGCGAAGCACTCTCAGAGCTTTTCGGCCCTACCTATCCGAACATCCGGCACCTGATCCCAGACTCTACCTTGTAGAAGGCGGCCGGCTTTCTTTTTCTTCACGCCGCCCCACTGCTTGAAGAAAAACGGGATATCCGCGCCCAAGCATTTTTCTTTGATATCTAAAACCCATCGCTCTTCGATCGGCCGCGCCCCTGGTCCGGACTCCCCTCCGACAATGACCCAGTCGATTCCGTCCAGCACGAGGCTCGAGATCGGCCCCAGCAAAGGCTCCAAGGAAAGGAATTTGACGACCGCAGGGCTCTTTCGGAGATGATTAATGCGATGAACGTTCCTTTCATCCTCCACGGTCACGCCCATCCAGATATTCTCAGTCCAAGGCAGGGACGGAGCAAGCTGTGTTAACCTTTCTGATCTTTTCGTAAGAATCTGGTACCGATGCTGTCGCACTCCGTTCATCATGGAAAACACTCGCCTAATGAATGCTTCGGGCACGCCCTCATGAAATAAATCACTCATCGAATTGACGAATATCGTCCTTGGCTTGCGCCACTTTTTGGGAAGATCCAGCGCTTCTTCATGTAGCGCAACAGAAAATCCTCTAGCATAGTTCGCAACCCCCATGGCTTGAAGCCGCCTGGCCATCCGTTCCGCATAGCAGTTTAGACATCCGGCGCTGATTTTAGAGCACCCCGTCACCGGATTCCATGTCGATTCCGTCCACTCGATCGCCGTTTCATACGCCATGCGGCTTCCCTCTAGTACTGAGTCCGATTTTTCTTAGAGCCTTACGGATTCGGAACACTCGTTCAAAATATCTCTCGGCATTTTCTCATCCAATCATCCCAAACCGCATCGTAGTCAGGAACGACTTTCATCATCGGTTCCAGCTGAATTTTCCATGCGCTCCGATTCCATTCCTTGAGTTTGTCCGAGATCAGCGCCTTGGAATCGGGCTCAATACGTCTCGCCCCGCACTTTTCCAAGAAAAGCGTTCGTATTCGCTCATGGGAGATATCTTCCCTTTTCGAGCACAACATGAACCAAAGATCATAGAGGTCACGCGGCCGCGGCCACTTCTCGAGTTGTTGTAGGAGTGCGCGCATCTTCTCCGCTATGATCTCGAGTTTGCCGTAAGCGGAAATACTAAAAGGCCCAAGATCGGAATAGGGAGGATTGACCTTGCAGACTTCGGGCTGGATGAGAATGGGTTCATCAAAAGTGAGATGGACCTTGACGGTGGGAAGACCCTGCCGACGCGGTCCGCCTCGCGAATATTGGACCGGAATCTCAAGTTGCTCTTCCCCTCCCGATACCAGTCCGTCCTTGACGATGATCTCCATTCCCGTTTCTTCGGCTATACACCGCCCGGCGTCATTAACAATCTCGACCCCCGAGGCGACGTTATCACCTTCCGAACGGCAAGAATAATCAATATCTTCGGAAAATCGGTAACCGGCGTAATGGCAATGCCGGAGGCATGTCCCTCCCTTGAACACCCATCTGGGACTATCGCCAAGCGCCTTACTGAGAGAAGAAAGCACCCATAGAACCACATAGTCCTTCTCGACCTGGTCAAACCGCAGTCCCTCTTTCTTCGCCGCTCGATGAAGTTCAGCGCTGGTGATCACGCGCCGGCCTTTGAATTAATGAGGAGCCCCCAGCGCCGGTTGTATTTTCCTCGTGCGGGCAAAGTGGGGTCGAGACGAGGGTAGCCGGAAGCCGGCTTCACCAAAGCGCGAAGGGCTTCCGCGTCGCCGACGCCGAGCGTCTCCATCAGGAATCCGAGCCGTTTCGCGGCCGCGGAGTTGCCGATCCTGACCGCGTAATCCCGAAGGCGGAGTTCGTCGACCTCTTTCCAGTGGGACCGGAGCGCCGCGGCAACGACGCCGATCCCGCCTGCATTCTTCGGCAGATCGAGCGCGTCGATGATCGTCTTCTCCCGGTCCGTGATCATGAACGGCAGTTCGTTGATCCAGGCCTTCTTGACGCCGAAGAACTTCCGCTTCCGGACGGAGATGATCCTGAACGTAAAGCCCAGCGAGTGCTTGGACGGACGGCGGACCGGGTGATCGGTCATAATGAACACCGTCCTCGGCAGTTGTTCCGTCATACCGTAATGGCTCAAGGCCGAAAAATAGGCGACAGCGGCGGGCTCGACGAGTTCCATGGCAATGACGAATTCATGAAGCTGGGTAGTGCGCGTATCTCCCGAGGAAAGAGGAATGACCGCGAAACGCCCGCGCTTTACCCGTTCGATCCACCCCTTTTCTCGTATCCGGTCAAGGACTTGCGGGACAAAACGCCCCTGCTTTGGCCCAAGAATCCTTCTGGCGTCCTCGATGGAGAAAGTTGGGAGATGGGCGACTTTAATAATCAGGAAGGATTCAATCCTTCCAAGGGGAGTTCTTGTTATATTATGAGCGTCGTTAATCATCTGTTGGGCCTATCTATGGCGTATAATATATAACACTTTCCCCTAATTATCAAATAGAGCTTATTTAACGGCATTTCGGGCGTTCCACTTGTTAAATCATCGACTCCCCGGCCTGAAGGCCGGGGCTTGTCATGATTAACCCTGAGCCTCGCCTCTCATCCCCGCCTTGAAAGGCGGGGCTTGGCGTCGGCGAACGGGTCAAGCCGATGTACCGCCTACATGAATGAACGCTCGCTACCGAGAAGATGTCTCATTCTCGAAATTTGGGAATTCCGGGAAATGAACCGAATTTCTTAATTCGGTATCGTGTCCCAGGAATTCCTCCCTAAGAGGCCCGGTCATCGCATATTGGGCGGAAAGACCGGCATTCACTACGAATTTGCCGTCATTCCCCTTGGAAAAATAGAGGCCGGGCCCCCCGCCGATACTGATAACGTCGAAAGAAGCCGGCGTTTTCCAGCGGGAGGCGATGCGTCCCTCTTGAATGTCCGCCAGAACGACCTCATGATGGCATCCGATCAACGCGTTACGGTTTTCCCGGTCCGCCAAGATCAGCCTGGGATAATAGAGGTCGTGGGAACGCCTGAAGACCTCCTTCCCGTCCCGATAGAGAGCGAGCCAGGCGCGGTCTACGAGCAGGATTTGGCTCCCGACAAGCGGGAGGAAGGCCCGCGCATAGGGAACGCGGATGACTTCGCGGCCTTCGCCGATGCTGAAGACTCGGATCGATTCGCCGGGGATCGCCAAGGCCAGCGCGGCGTTTCCCGGGAAGAACTTGCACTCGCCCGGAAAGGGCGCCGTCGCCGATCAAGTAAATATTTTTCGCCGTCGGAGACGAAAAACCCGCCTCCTTCTCTCTCGCCCTGTTTCGACACAGCTCCCTCCATTCCGAAACCGAGTCATTTTTTCCCCCTAAAATGAAAATTTGATACCTATCCCTCCACGATTTCCTGACTCCCCTTTCGCTTATTTAGTCGTGAATCCACCTCGCGGATTGAATTTTTGGTTGATTTCGCGCCAAACTCCGATAAAAACACTATTGTTTAACGTCTATCCTTAATGGACCCAAGATATTTTTAATCGGCGACGACAGTAAGCTTAAGAGATTGGCTCCAAAACGGCTGGCTCGTCGAACACAAGACCAGCCGTCAGGAACTGTCCGATCTTCTAGAATCCTTGGAAGTGTGCTCTAGCGTTAAGCCCGCCCCCGTCTTCTCTCAATATATTATTGTTTGTAAGCTTTTTGATGGCGATTTTATATTTGGTTATCTTAAAATATTAGTCCTTTGAGTCAAGCTCCGTGAAGCGCTTATGCCATGATTCGCCAGCCTTCACCATTAGCCCGTCTGGCTGGTATACAGCTTCAGCAATCTCCGTCTTGGCCTCAGCTACAGCCCGCTGAGCATTCTCCCATTTCTTGTTGAGGAGGAAATCCGTTATCGCGGGATGGACACCCACTTCGATATCTACTCCTTCAACTTTCAGGCTTGCTCCGGTACTTGCCACAAACGACCGCAATTCTACAGGCTTCATTATCTCCATAATCGGCGAGTAGTAATGCCGCCACGCATCTCCAATGAAAGAAATATCAACTGTATTCTTCTTTTCCGGCGCGGGGTCACACCAGTAGAAATGCAGCACGTCGTTTTGGAAGTACGTGATCGCCCCGACATGTAGGGTACAAACGGTGGCATTCACACTGACGAGACGTCGGGCTTGTGTCTTTGCCTTGGCCTTGACTTCAGAGCCCGGTGGACTGATGCGCCCTTTGCATTCGAACGAATGCCATCGGTTAGCGCCGAATTCCATACCAACGAGATCAGGGCGGGACCTCCCTATCAGTAAAGGATTGAGTTGCGGCCGAAACACGTCGAGATGAAGAAGCCATGGGGTATTCAATAGCCTCCATGCAAATAACTTGCAGAACGTCATACCTAGGAAGTAGTTCACCGCCCCTTTCTCGGTCGGGTCGAGGGTCTTCGCGGCGTTTGTCCGGCGAAGGCGAGATCCGACCGGATTGCTCTGCTCTAACGCCATTCTTATCAACGACCAGCGGAATAAAGCCTCGTACCTTGATGATGCTCCATGGCGGAACACGTAGTAACGATTTGGGCGCCCTACCGTTATCGCAGCCCACAGCACATCATCCCAAGTTATTGACAGCTCTGATCTCCCGGTTGGGATCGTACCCGGTGGGAATCCTTCGGTTTCGTAAGAAATCCGAAGCATCCCACTAACCTTCGCTCAGAGGATGAGAATGCCGTGGGTCCGTAGGCGGTGGACTAAAAAGAATCTGGCAGGGATGGCCGGTTCGGATGAACTCGTTGAGGGGGTCGCAGATCTCATATATGATGAACTTATAGCGATAGTACCATTTGAACTTCTCCTTGTCCTTGCGGCGGACGATGAGGAAGGTAGATAGCATATAGGCCGTAACGCCTCGCGAAGTTTGGATGCTAGCCTCTTCGCTCATCGCCACAGCGCTGCCCATGGCTTCAGCTCCTCCCAGAACTCTGCCGGACACAGCACGCGGACGCCCCGGGTATCCAGCCATTTTCGATGGCGCCAGATTGTGGCCCGGTCTACGGTAAGGAAGGCATCGCAGTTGCCCATTCGATACTGCACAAGTAGTAGCCGATCGAACGGATCGCGCCGAAAATCGGGTTGGATCATCAAGTCGGTTTCAAACCGTTGCAGTTCCGGAGGAAGCTTAAAGCGGTGCCTTACGGTCCCCCCGTCGCTTGCCCGATCTCCAATGTCATCGAGCATTATCAACCAGTGGTCGAGAACGTCTAGTACCCACCGAAGCCGCCTTTCTCGATCCGGGAAATCCTGCGTGTTTGCAAGTTCAGCTACTGTCAAGGGAGAGATCACGAACTGAAATGAAGCCCGCTCGTTGATCATGAAGATTGCGCGCAATGCTCGAAGGTCGGGGTCAACGTCAACTTCGTTGACTCCATGCGTTAACTCGCCTTCCCAGATATATCCTCCCTCGTCGAATAGATGGTTCAGGATGCAGGTATCAAGCAGTATCCGGCCGGGAAGGCTGGCGAATTTCTGGAAGGCGTCTTTCATATCCGACCGTCCTCCCTTGGAGGATGACAACAGCGCGGATCGGCGGGCGGTGGGCCGAGTCGGGTCTGGTAGGGGTGGCCGGTGCGGACGGCTTCCTTCATGGCGTCGTAGATTTCAAGGATCACACGCTTAGTGCGGTAATCGCCGTTGTGCTTTACCTCGTCCTTTCGCTTGACAATGGGGAAGGTCTCCATAATGTAATCAACGGCGTGACGTGGAGTGGGGAACGCATTGTTGAGCCCATAAGGTTGCTGGCGCCACTCGTCTTCTGTCCCTAGATAAAGGTGGAAGAAGGCGGCGTCCAACTCGCAGCGGAGCAGAAAGCGGCGCTCCTCATCCCATTGGAATGGTGGGCCAGTAAAGCCCAGGTCCCTCGCAAACGACTCTAGATCCCACGTCACAAAGGTCAGCTCCAATGCTCTCTTCTTGATGAACTCGGCATCGATATAGCCACGATGATGCATCTCAACGGTCTCTATACAGGGAGCGGGAAGCTGATAAGCGATAGCCTTCGTCAAAGCTGGTCCATATATTTTCTGGCGCAAAACATAGTCGCCAATAAAAGAGGTCCATGCCGCGACTAGCAGATACGCAGCTGAAGCAGCCTCTTTCGGTGCGCTATCAAATAGTAATAAAGCACAAGAGTCACTTGTGGGCTCGTTTGGGGATATGCAGACTTGGGCTGTTCTTGCATCAACAATCGCTCGACATACATGTCTGTAGGTGAGAAGCCACTTTTTATCATATCTCTTCGCAGTGAATAGGGCTTGAGCATCTGCTTGGTATAGCCAGAAGCGAGGCACGGATCGATAATTAGGATTACGTAGTTCTTCGTCTGTAGGATCGCGAGCCTCCGCCTTTTTCCCGAATCGAGAAGTCCAACTAACTCCCAGAAACGTACCGAATCGATGATTCCAAATGCCAATGAGTTTACCTTCAATCAGAGGATGTATTTTTCCAGAATCCCATCGACCTGATTCATCAACCAATCCAGCTGCTGTTAATACCTCATAGTAGTTCTTAGAAAATAGATCTGAATCTGTGGATGAGTTCAAATGACCGCGGGCATAGCGTACATTGAATCGATTCTTCTGTTTGGATTCATCGAATAACACAGATATCCGCCTATGAATAAGCACTAGTATCTCTTTGTCTAATGAAGATGAGAGCGGTGGAACACTCAAGTCATTTGGATTCAATACAAGCAACTCGCCGCTTTTAAATATGATACGCCTCTCCTCATTCAAGAGTTGTTCAACATCTTCTAGACAAAACATAAATAATGCTTCGCTCACACCTCCCGCAGGGCCAGCTATCGTCAATAAACAGAATCGTTCGTTTGCGATGACATTCGGAAATATCTCTTTCCTGTTTATGAAGTCATAAGCCGATACGATTCGACTATCCCGAAGCAATGAAGCAAAGAACTTTTGATTATCCTGAGCGTTTATAATGCCGGACTTCAAGACTACTCCCATACGACCAGCTCGATTCAGAAGACAAACAGATAGTTCTGCAAATGTCCGGTAGGTGTTTAATTTACCAGAAGATGTTTGGGGGTAACGACCTGATGAACAAGTGAAATGTGACTGCGCAGCATTTTCTCGCAACGCACTTTTCCAGAGAGACTCAAGGCAAGGATCTTTTGCGGTCGCCTTTTCTATAATTACTTGGCGATCTTCTGTAGTCCGCGCGGATCCGACATCCGGCAAAAGAATCGCAAAAAATTCGACCTTCATCAAATCGGATGCTTCCCACGGCGGATTGCCGAGCACGCAGTCAAAGCCGTCTTTGGCGAACACCTCAGGGAAAGCAAGATGCCAATGAAAAAAAGAATATTCTCGCGCAAGACGCTCAATTTCATTGCACATCCAGTCCGGAGACTTGATCGGCTCTGCCTCAATGAGACGAAATACTTGTTCAGTAATTGGATACAAGAATTCCGAGGTCTTCTTCCAGACGAAAGCGGCGCACCATGCGTCGGCAATCAGTATTGCATGTTGGAATTCATTAGAGCGCTGGAGTGCGGCGTAGCGGGTTTCTTTCTCCTTGATGCCTATAAACGAACTATCGTCAACGGCATCGATATCCACAACACGATCTTTTAGGGTATTGTATTCAGCCTGAGGCTCCGCAACCATTTGATAAAACATGGATCGCTGGCCTTGGCGTTCGACTTTATTTCTTTTTTTATAAAGTTGACAGAGCTTCTTGTCATCGCCCTCAATAGGCTCAAAAGCCTCATCAGGAATCCCCTTGGCAATTAGCTCTGGTGTCGCGCCGAGGAGGCTATTTCCTACGCGTATGTGGTGGTTAAGGAATGAGAGCGGCTTGCCCGGTTCGAGGGCTTCGAGCCATAAGCTTACTCGACAGAGCTCGGCGGACATAGGATTAATATCCACTCCGTAGAGACAGCGACCGATTACGTCACGTAAGGCATGTTGATAAAGAAGAGGCGAGGGCTCGCTCTCGCCTTGGAAAAGCGCGCGGACGCGGGCAAGATGCCGCGCTAACCTATGGGCGGCGCCGACTAGAAAGTGTCCGGAGCCCACCGCCGGATCGCAGACTTTGAGCAAAAGGATTGCCTTTTCCGCTTCAGCCGCAGTCTTGCCCTTAATCGCTTCTTCCACAACTGGATCGAGAGCGGAGTCAAGCAAGCACTGCACAAGCGAATCGGGGGTATAGTATGATCCTGATGTTTTGCGTTCATTGCCGGCAAATTCAGCAAAGGTGAATTTGGCCCCGTCGCCGCTGATCTGTGGAGTGAGAGCGAGCAAGCTTTCATAAATCCCGCCGAGTTCCTCGGAACCGAGGTTCTTGTAATCTACGGGACGAAGCACCTTGTCTTGCCGGGTGAAGGCGAGATGACGGAGCGCTTCGAGAAAGTCTGCGTTGGATAGCTCCGCGCCGACGGATACCGCCAGGTCCGGAGCATTGAGCGCATCTGTGGCGGCCGGGGACCAAAGCATACTTCCAAGGACGGGCAAAGCGAGTTTCTGGCGCGCGGCCGAGAAACGATCCTCCCCCGAAAGGACACCCACAAGGAGATTGAATTGCCGCCAGAGGTCCCCGTGGCGGCTACCCTTGATGCTTATGGCCAATTCACGTAAGCGAGCAGTGCTGTAATGAGCTGCGTATCGTTCTCTAGCAAGCCTCCCTTCCTCGGAATCGTCACGAGCGTGCAGCACGGAAATCCCTTCCAAAGTACGGTCCTCAGCTACAAATAGAAAGATAAGGCGATAAATTATACGAAGAAGTTGGCCATGGAAATCGAACAATGAAACCCGGCCAGTGCGCAGGGTCTCCCGGAGAGCGGCGTTATGCGAATGTCCAACGAAGCCTTGACCCAGAGTTTCGAGAGCTTTCTCTACCCCGTCCCGCAAGTCGCCAAGGGCGCGCGTGCCCTGCTCTTCCGCCAGCTTCGTCCATTGTTCGAGCCAACAGCTCTCGGGCCTCCCACCTTCACGGACGGCAAACCTTGTAGCATGAGCGATGAGCCAAAGCAGGACGAAATCAGAAAAGATCTCGCCGGTAAACATCGTCTCCAGATCAAACTCCAAGAAAGCCTGCCGGGAGAGAGCTTGGTTATCGCGTAATATGCGGAAACGCAAGCCATTGGAAACGATAGCCCAGAGGTATCCTTCACTGCGGTTCAGAAATTCCTGGACCAGGCCATGAGGATTCGTAGCCGCGCCCCGGACTCCGGCGGCGCGCTTGTCGAGACTCAGACCGCAACCGACCATATGAATTGCGGTCGGACCGAAAAACCGGTTAATAGCGTACGTGCGACCCTTGATTTCGGGTCCGGGACTGGTCGGCAATAGCCCGAACCCGAGTTCTCGAAGCAGAGGCACGCTCCATTTATCGTTGGTAAGCCCAGTGCCTGCTTCGCCTTCTGGCAGCTTTTGCGCTAAGGATTTGAACTCTGCCCAGTGTCGGCGAAGTCGATTCCAAGATTGGGTTATCGTCTCGTTAATGCGTTCGCCTTGGGGCAGGCCATAGTCTTCCGACCGTGTGCCTGGGATTTTCTCTTTTGGATCGAGGATGCGCCTGAGCAGATCGGAAGGCAGCAATCCACCTTCGGAACGGATGGTCTGGAATTCGTGCTTATGGCGTGACATAGCGATCAAATCTTGGGCAAAAGGACATAGGCGCCGAGAATATCAACCGGAAGCACGGGTTCAATCGTTACGCGCCCTTTCGCTCTCGTCGCCTCTCGGACTCTTTCATGAGCTTGGAGTTGTATCGTTGCACGTTCCTTACTCACAGCGCCAAGGGTCTGTTGGATTTGGCTAAGTGAATCAAGCAAGAGTTCGATTTGTTGATCAATAGCTGTCGGAATAAGATTCTTCTCGGGTTTGGCGCTTAGAAGCCGTTCACTCTCCTCCGTGCCCAGCCATACCGGGTTAGAAGCCGGCCCGTTACAAGCCAACGGTAAGATCTCCTCGCAGAGAATCGCCTCGCTCGCCGAGCCGGCGATCCGAAGATGAAAGCGGAATCTGGCAATAACCAACGTGGTGCGGGATTTTACGGAAGAAGTCATTACTATACCGCAGCGGGAAGCAACGGGACGCGCATCGCGGGCTGCGGGATCGAGAGCCTGATCGAGCGTCCAGCCAGCTAAGCCTTCGACGATCGGGCTTGTGCGGCCGAGGTAAATTTCGCCTTCCGGAAGGGGAAGATCGAAACGTCCTGAGAACGGATCGTCGCGTCCCAGAGCTTGCCGCAAGGCGCGGGGAGTTTCGAGGCTAAGACTGACGAATAACGAAGGACCGCTTTCTCGAATAGGCACTCTTGCCGCCTGAAGAACTGATCGGACGAAGCAGGCCACATCTTCGTTGCTGCCGATGGCCGCACGGACATTCTTCAGCTCAGCCGCGACGGTATCCTTGTCAAGTGCATGTTGGGCGAAGCGCGATCGGCTAGCCTTCTCCTTTTCGCGTGCATTCTCCCACTCAACATGGAAGTTTTTAATTCGCTGTTTGTCGTTGTCGTCAAAATCAAACGAGAGTTGCTGCTTGGGGCCCGCAGTCATCTCCCGGAAGAGCGCTCCCTCGAAGAGAGTTTCGGCTATCTCCTCGCTCGACCCAGGCACTGCAACGGTCACTCCCAGATCGCTCTTGATACTCTTGTGCTTACGAATAAGCACGTCCAGGATGACGCCGTCGATGGGATTATCCTTGCCATAGTATGTGATGACACGAACTTCTTTCTTATCCTGGCCGAAACGGTCCACTCGACCTTCACGCTGCTCGTGGCGAGTAGGATTCCAACAGAGATCGTAGTGGAAGACTGCATTGAAATCCTGCTGAAGGTTTACGCCTTCGGAGAGGCAGTCAGTGCAGACTAAAACATATTCACCGCGGTCCTTTACTAGGGTTTCGATGCGCGCTTCGCGCTCGGCGGGCGGGAGAAGACCGGTTACGGCTTCGACGCGCACCCTGGCCGGCAGAATTTCCCGGAGCTGGCGGGCAACGTAATCGGCCGTATCGACGAACCGGCAAAAGACGATTGGTTGGAAGCCTTCTTTGAGGAGAGCCTTGACCTCCCGCGCGGCGCCCAGGAGCTTGGTATCGGATGCGCCGGCAAGAGCTTCCGCGCGACGGGCGAAAGCAAGGAGCTTCCGGCGTATACTTTCCGCCTCGTTCTTGGTCTCCGCTCCGGGGCTGAAATCGATAGGAATGTTATCGTCCACGTCGTCCTGATCGAGGACGGTCCTTCGGCCGATTTCGTCTACCTCCGGATCTGCAGCTTCATCAACGGCGGCTCGACTTTGAAGAGTGGCGACAGCCGCAGCGGGGCTCGAAGAGACACAGCGGAGAAGCGCGAGCGCGGACCAGTAACGCACCCGCCGGTGCCTATTGTCGCCATTCTTATCGGAGACGAATTCTCGGGCAAATTCGACTATGTCGTCGAAAAGAGCGCGGTATTCTTTGCTAAAGAGGTAGGTCTCTTCCTTATCCAATCGCGTTGGGAAGGCTGTATCCGTCTCCAGATAATGGCGTATGTCAGCGCGCCTCCTCTGGACAAGGCGCTGGGCGAGCTTGCGGCGGACAATTTCCCTCTCTTCACGGATTATCTCCGCGGGGAGATTGAAAAACTCTTCATCGAGCAGTCCCAGCAGGGAGCGGAAGGCCTGCTCGTTACCGCTATGCGGGGTGGCCGTAACAAGAAGAATGTGACGATTCGTACGGGCGGCAATCTTTCTGACAAGGTCAAACCTCTGCTGTCGGCCTCGGCCGATTCCGCCAGCGAGGGTACAACCGTGAGCTTCGTCCACAATCACGAACTCGGGGCATTTCATCTCGAAATCAGCGGCGCGCCGATCGCTCTTGATGAAATCCGTCGAAACGATAGTAAAACGATACCGGTCAAAAACGGAAACTCCGATGGGGAGATCTCTTTCCAAGCGTTGGATAGTACTGCTGAGGACTAATTCCGCGTCGATATGAAACTTCTCGGCAAGCTCTTTCTGCCATTGCTCGGCGAGATGAGGCGGACAGAGCACCGTCATCCTTTGTATCTCGTTGCGATCAAGGAGCTCCCTGGCGATGAGGGCTGCCTCGACCGTTTTTCCGATACCGACGTCATCGGCGATTAGTAGCCGAACCGGATCCAAGCGTAAGGCCATCATAAGCGGAACGAGCTGATAAGGCCTCGGTTCAACAGCGATGCGGGCGAAGCTGCGGAACGGACCCGCGGCGGCGCGGGTGGAGATTCGGGCGGCTTCCCGAAGGAGCCGGCCGGAGCTGAAGTCGCCGATATCCTCACGAGATGGCATCGGGAATGTGGCAGATTCAACGGGCTCGACACTAGGAAGAATTCCGACGGTTTCCTCATCGAGCCCGCCGACCGGACGGACAATTAGAAGATCGTCGCTGGACTCGGGGAGCACGACCCATTCGCGGCCACGGGATCGGACCATTGTTCCGGGTTTGGATAAATTGACTGCAATCATAATTGCGGCTTTCCGAATACATCGGGATGTCGAAGGAAGATCTCTTTCCAGTCAGCCTTGTGATGGAACCGAATGACGATATAACCTGTCTCCATCAATCGGCGGGTAATCTCTTCGTCAAGACGGATCTGATCTGGTTCATCGTGAGGAGGGCCGTCGATGTAGATGGCGGCGTTGAGCTCGCGGTAGAAAAAATCGGGCTTCGTGGAGCATGACTTGATAATATATTGTGCTTCGCTGGGAGGGCGCAGGATTAGCGCGTCCACTAAGTCAAGCCATCTCTGTTCGAGCTTGCTGTCACAGCGCTTCCTTAGCTCGGACATACGTTCCGAGCGAGAGCCGGCCCCTCCGGCGGGCTTGCATTCGGAGCGCGCGAGCTCGGCAAGGAAGTCTCTTATGAGAAAACGATCGAGCATCTGGTGGTCTGGCTGATTGCCGTAATCGAGCAGGCAAGCATAGCACGCTTTCCCGCAGGTCGCAGTGCCCTTGTCCTCAAGGCTATCGGGATCGAAGTGGCAGATCTCCAGGGCGCGTCGGGCAAGAGCGGGAACAACTTTGGGATCCTCGACAAGTTGGCGAAGCACCCCGGCACCGCCCTCTGAGGCTTCGTAGAAAAGGATCTCCCTCCTGTCCTGTGGAGAAGGCATAGCCTCGCAAGACAATTCCCGAGGCTCAAGCTGGAAGTACTGTTGAATCGCCTCTTTGAACGCCGCCTGCAGGCCGGCTATTTCAGAGGCAGATCTAGCCGGCTCGGTACGAATGACTAGGGCGTTTTTAGTGTCATTGACGTAAGGCACGACACGCACCTGGCGGCCAGCGGCCGCATCTTCAGGATCGTCCTCATCCCGAGGATTGCGCGCCCAATATCCCCGTTCGAGGTCGAGGAGGAATCCGGGCGGCTGATTGCTACGTTGATTAGCCCACCCCAGATTGATCCGGAAGAGAGAAGCGGAGTCGCCATAGCTCAATTTCAAAACAGTCTGCTTCTCGAAAAGGACATCGGCGTCTTTTCGGTCGAGCTTTCCACCTATTTCGGGAAATCGATATGAGGAAACAAGCTTATAGCCGTATCTTTGGCGCTCTTCCTCATCGCACGTAATCCGCTGGGCAAGCTTGAGGCTTACATTTTGGAGGTGTATGAGATCGGGGATGACAGAGGCGGGGCTGAGTGCAGCGCCGCAACGGTCACAAACTTCGGTGAGGTTGGCTCCTTGTTCAATATGAGCATAACCGCACATCGGGCAGCGCTTCATGGTTGCGGTTACAAGGGAATGCGTAGACTCGATGTCTTCCGACCCGAAGTCGAGGTTCACCTTGTAAACCCGGTAGCGGGCCCCTTCATGGTAGATCAAAGCTCGCGGCCCGAACTCTGAAATGGCGAGGAACCGAGGGCGAGAAACGAACTCATCGCGTGTTTTCCTTAGCCTTCTCGCCGGCACAAACGCAGATATAGGCAACCGAGGGAAATTATAGCCGGGCAAAAAACCCTCTGAAGCAAAATACCGATAGGAGTAAAAGTCCCCCTCGTAGATTCCCTCGGCTTCGGTGAGAAGACGTATTTGGCTTTCGGCCTGGGCTCGAAGACGCCGGGAATGGCTACGCTCCGCTTCGGTTCTGGCGTGGTCTCCAATGATCTTGTGATGAATCTCCCGCTGACGGACGGCAGCGCGATAAAGTTCGCGCCAGCGGTTACAGGCGGTATCGAAGCTCAATTCAATCTGATCCAGCACCTCTTTAGTCCAATTCTCATGGAACCAAGTTGAACTGGACAAGATATTCCTTATGCTGTCAATCAAGAGGTTGGCCTTCGCAAGCGCTGCCGCTCGATGGAAAGGATTCGATAACTCTTTTTTAAGTATATTTTTGATCGGTAAATGTATTTTCCCATCCTCACGGTTAATATCCAACACCGAAGTCAGCGATTTTCCAAGATTCGGTTTAGCCGTTTCCATCCAGATAGAGTTAATATGGGATCGGATGAGGTCTCGATTGCGCAAATCGATCCGCGGCGGAATAACCGAGCCGGCCACCATATGGCTCGGTTGACGGAAGTAATATTGATCGTGAGGACTTCGGCCCGCACAGTAAGTGTAAACGAGCGCGGGCTGCCCGCCCCTTCCGGCGCGTCCGCTGCGCTGGGCATAGTTGGCGGGAGTAGGCGGAACATTGCGGAGATTAACCAAATTGAGCTGGGCGATATCGACGCCAAGCTCCATAGTCGGCGAACAAAACAAGAGCGGAAGTTCGGCCGTACGAAATCTTTCCTCGCGCTCTTCTCGGTCTTCTGAAGCGACCTGAGCTGTGTGTTCCCGGGCTTCCAGGACGCATTTTAAGTCAATGAAGCGGCGATAGCACTCGACGAAATAAGCATTCACCTCGGGTGGGATTTCGCCCGCATCGAGCAAACGCGTCCGGTCAAAAGGTCTAATCTCGCCAGCGCCTGCTATCCAGCGTAAGGAATCATGGTTTATCTGATAACCCGGAATGTCTCCACTCCGAACTTGCTCCACGATTCCATAGCGTTTAAGAGCCAGTAGAAGAAACCGAATAACACCATCCACCTCATCCCGCCCAAAAGCGACGCCTTTAGGTAGATAAGGGAGTAAAACACGACGCAGATAGCCGCCAAAGATCCCGTATGAAGACATGAACAATCCAGACGTATCTCTTTGTCGGCGTGAACGCGGATAAACAACCTCTGATTTCACGAGTTCGCGAGGATCCTCCAAATACCACATGGTCCCTTCGAGTATTCGTGGATTCGTTTGCTCAACAAGATCACGTTGCTTCTGGGGATCCAATACATCTACTTTAACTGCCAACGATCTACGAAGCACATCCAATAGCGTCCGAAGAATCTCTTCGCGTAGATTCGGCGGACATAAGCGTAATACAGACGGCGATTCCATGAACTCATCAGTCGCCCGGTCAACTCGGATATTAAAGCCTTTCTCCCATGCTTCTGATTCACCCAGGAGGCTATCCTTCCCCGAGAGGCCAATATAATCAAACTGGAGTAATCCACAGTCTTCGAGATTTGGCGCTGTTACCCGCCAGCCGCGCTGCAAGTCGCGATACAGGTAGTAGTCAATAGCCCGACGAAGTGCATCGTCGGTTGCATTTCTTGCAGGGCCGCGTACCTCAGGGTCGGCGGCATAGTCTTCGAATTTCAAAGAGAGCGCGCCAAAGACGCTACGCGATAGTTCGCTGTGAGAGAGACCTTCCTGTCCCTTAGACTGTGTAGCTTTATACAGGGCAGAACGAAGAAGGGCAACCTGGGCAAAGTCATTGAAATGTCCCGCTTGCAGCGATGCATCCTGGCGGTTGTCGGTGAAACTGAGTAGCTTGCGCGCCTCTGGTTGTAAGGTGGTATCGCTTTGTAGCTCGATCAGTGACCTTACCGCAAGCACCGTAGTGGCCGTGCTTCGGTTATCGACGCCTAGGGTGTTTAGCTTGCCGCGCTCGGATCGTTGTCTTTTTATGAAGGCGACTCCGCAGGAGGGCTCCAAGCAGAATAAGAAATTCCGGTGGATTAGTACGGCGGGTATTCCTTCTCCCTCTGAAACGATTTTTCCCGCAGCATTGACAAATACCGGTTCAGGAAGATCTTTACGGGCATCTGGACGAACCCTTTCGATGCCCTCTGGCGCTACTTCCTTCATGAAGCTGGGCAGCCGATGCAACAGCTCTTCTCCCTCGCTTCTCGGCCATGGAGATGATTCGGAGATATATAGATAGGCATCAGTATGCCGATCTTCCCCTTCCTCACGCCGGTCTTCCCGGGGCGAAAGAATTGATCCGCGCTCGTCGTTGCAAACAGAAACACGATAATAGGCTGTCCCACATTGCCGGCAAAATACAAGCGGAAAAAGCGGCTTACTCGGATCGCCGGGTTTGGA
This sequence comes from Candidatus Aminicenantota bacterium, assembly GCA_963702005.1. Classification (GTDB taxonomy): domain Bacteria; phylum Acidobacteriota; class Aminicenantia; order Aminicenantales; family JAFGBC01; genus JAFGBC01. The sequence goes on along the minus strand of OY969696.1, from coordinate 2,091,923 downwards.
TCCGAGCTTTGCCATCTCCAGGTGTCGCATAGTTTCCGGTTCAATCGTGGACCAAACCGTGTCGCCCCGGGTAAAGAATTGGTGCAGGCGGAATGCAAATATTGGGAAGCGGCTTGAGGTACTCCGACGAAGCTCGGCCCCGCGCAATAGAAACCTACGAAGTACGCGAAAGCAGCGTTCGAGATCGGTCGAGGTCAGCGCGGCGAGATCTGATACGGCGCTATCCTCCCCGCGAATTTTCCGAGGTGCTTGGCGTATGAGTTGGTTCGTTTCGAGTTCGGCCTGAACTCCAAAGGCGGACTCGATCCAAGAGGATAGGGGGTGAAGACGAAAAGCATCATATTCCGTGGGGGCGGTCTCATCAGCCACTATTACATCTGAAAGCAATCTCAGGATTTTAGGATCGGAAAAATTGAGTTCTGGTGTTGCTCGTTCAAGAGTTTCTCCAATAACTTGAGCTGAATCAAAGGCTGTGCCAAACAGCGTTTGAGCTACTTCTGCGACTTCGCGCTTCTGATCTAACGATGTGCCGCTGCTCGACATAGTTGCCGAAGTTCCGACGCAGATTATGTCATGGTTGTCAAAGGCGAGGCGGCAGCGGCGGATCAGGAGGGCAACGTCAGCGCCTTGGCGACCCCGATAAGTGTGCAATTCATCAAAGACGAGATAACGGAGCCCATTCGCGGCTTTGACTAATGCTCGGTCTTCGCTGCGTGTAAGGAGCAACTCCAGCATCATGTAGTTAGTGAGCAGTATATCGGGCGGGTTATTGCGAATGAACTCGCGCTCATCACCCTTCTCCTGTCCCGTAAAACGCGCGAATCGTACGGGCGATTTTCCTTCCCCATAGCCTTTATATAAGAACTTACCTAATTCTTCAGCTTGGCTATTTGCCAGAGCATTCATTGGATAAACAACGATGGCCTGAATTCCATTGCCCGAGCTTCGGCGTAGAACGTGATCCACGATTGGGACAATATAGGCGAGGCTTTTTCCCGATCCGGTGCCGCTGGTTAGAACGTAGGACTTGCCCTCTATTGCCTTCCGGATCGCCTCCGTCTGGTGCATGTGAAGGAACAACTGTTTGCCTGAATGGTCAGTTTCGGTCTTATCTATACGGAAGATTTTCGCACACTCAGGGTGAAGAGTACCTTCGGCGACGAGCTCATCGATGGTCCCGCCGGATAGAAAGGTTGGGTTCAATTGAAGGAGCGGCTCTGGCCACAGGGTACCATCCTCAAGAGCCTTATCCACAAATTCGCGTATACGCTGATCTGCGATTTTGATGAAGCTATGAGTATAACGCGCATAATCAGCGACTAGACGGTTACGAAAATCAAAAACGTCCATTGTGATTATTTCTCCCCTGAAACAAAGTCCCCTCACTTGTCAGCATTATCTGGTAAAATCTATCTTTAAATGGAGATGCCTTTTTAAATTGATATTCGTGCCAGTTTTTTTGATTTGACCATATTGAAGTTAGAAGCACCTGGATTTTATCCAAATACTAGCTCCTAAACTTAGTGTCATTATGCCAGATTAAGAGCTCTTTTGAGGGCCAATCTTGCGGATTCGGCGGAAAGTGATGTAACGGATTCCCGTCGAATGGATAATATGAGTGGCCATTTTCGAATTCCTCTTTGAGGCGGCGGCTTATCTCGATTTTGTATTCTGGTGTAACGGTGATGTAGCCGCGGTCGAAGAGGCGATGGAAGTCGCTCCGTAGAAGCAAGCCATTATTCACAGTGTGCGGGCCGCTTTCGTTGAACGGCTTGATGTGAGCGGCTTCGAGAGCTGGGAGCGAATGTTCTTCGGTGATGGCGCAAGCCCGCTTATAAGCGTCCGTGACCAGAACTCGGAAAGCCCCTTGACCCAAACGGGGGCGGAAATAGATTTCTTTTCCGTAGCGGGGATGATCCCCGATTTGCTGCTCCGGCTTTGAGTAACGTGGCAATCCAGTAATTAAAATATGGACTTTCTCCCATAAGGATTTTCCCGGTTCTTCGAAAGATTGGTACTGTTTGCCTTGTTGGATGGAGGGATGCCAATCTGTCGGAACTCGAATCCAGTCCTCTCGATTAAAGAAAAACGGCTGGGTCAGAAGAATACAGCCGATCTGGAAGTCCTCGTATCGGCCGGTTGCGCCTCCTCGCCTCTTGACAATGAGCTTCCGCATTTCATCGAACGAACGGGCGCCGTTCTTGATCTCAAAAGCTTCCCAGGCGAGGCTTATCGGAAGCCGCGTCCAGTGGGCGAAAAATCTGCCGCCCACGATAAAGTTCAACGGGCTGTGGAGTTTGAAAAGAAATGGCTCCCCCGGCTGAAGGACTCGAAACGAGATTCCCCCGCCGGGCTGCCAGAAATTGACCTCATCGATTCCCTGGGCATGTGAAACGACGTCAAACCAGTCGTTGTCCGTAACGCCAACCCAGAGTTTCATGCTTTTTCTATATCCTCGCCTAATAGCCACTTCCAGACAGGAATCAAGCTTATTGTATCGCCGTTCACGGTTCGCGTTCCCGCGTGGTTGTAGGTCAGGATTCCTCCCTTGTTGATTTTCAGGTCACGGCGGGCATCGGTCAGGCCTTTAAGTTCACGTTTTTCGTTGGAATAGTTAAGTTCCCAGCAGACCTGCCAAGCCTCATCGGGCCGGGCGCCCGTTTGGATAATGAAATCGCATTCGCTTTTATTCTTGAAATACAGAGGCTTCAGCCTGCGGCGGAGAAATTCCACGGCGACCGCGTTTTCCAGCAAGCGGCCGCGATTCTCCGTGAAGGCGCCGCCCAGGAGCGAAAATCCGGTGTCCATGAGATAGATTTTTTTGGGGTTCATTGTCCGCTTCCGCGGCGAATAGTCGAATTTTTCGCAGGCGGTCAGGAAAAAAGCTTCCTCGAGGTGCCTCAGGTAGTTCGCGATGCTCCTCTTGCTGCCGGCGAGCTTGTGCGCCTTGAGCTGTTTTTCGAAGGCGGAGATGGAAAAAGAGGCGGCATAGCCTTCCAACAGATTCCTCATCAACAGGTCGAGGAGATTCCGGGCCCGGATACGGTGGCGCTCCAGGACATCCTTGTAGAATGTCGTGTCGAAATACGCTTGTAGAATGCGCCTCTTGGCCGATTCGTCGGCGACGCCGGCCGCCTCGGGGAATCCCCCGAACCGGAGATACTCGTCGAAAGCTCTCAGAATGAGCCCGCTTTCGGGAGAGGCGAGGAGCGCGGGATTCCAGGCGATATTTCGATGATTGAGATACTCGCGGAAAGAAAAAGGAAGGATCAGGACGTCTTCGCAGCGCCCCCTGAGTTCCGTGGCGATCTCCGAGCTTAGGAGCGCCGAGCTGCTGCCCGTGGCCACGATTGCGTATTTGTTGGAATTGTGGAGGGTGCGAAGAATACGGCTCCAGGACGGAAGCCGCTGGACCTCGTCAAAGAAAAGAAATCGGGGCGGACGGCCCGCCAATTGGAAGTGAGCCGCCAGCAGCCTATCCATGTCGTCGGGGCGAAAATCCCGGAGGCGGTAATCCTCGAAATCAACGAAGAGGATATCTTCGCGGCCGGCTTTTCCGGCGCGGAGGAGGTCGGCGATCATCTGGTAGAGGAAAAATGTTTTCCCGGCGCGGCGGGGACCGACAACCGCGAGGATCGGCCGAGGCGGTTTGAGCGCCGGGATGGGGTTCTCACGGGGCGTCAGGGCGGGGAGGTCGGCGCCGCAGAGCCATTCGCTGATGACCTTCTGTAGGGAGTCGCTCTCCATGATTGTTTACCTTAGTAAACAAATTACGCTTAAATTGTTTACTTTGTCAAGTAGAAGTAAACACCTCATTAAGGTATGAATTCTGGGGACACGCACCAGAATTCAGAGTGGAGCGAATTCTGGGGACACGTAACCGATTTATGTGAATTCTGGGGACACGCACCAGAATTCAAGAGAATTCTAGAGCATGTCCCCAGAATTCTAGTACATGTCCCCATTTTAAAGTACCGAAAATTCGTCATCGTCACTATCGGCAGGGGTTCGGCCGTCCTTTCGGCCAGGCCGTTCATCATCGCGGGCACGCCAGGTATCCCCTGTCCCAGCCTCCTCCTGGATCGTCAGGTGGCCCTGGGCAGCGGCATCGCGCAGGACCGCAATCTCCTCGAACCCCAATCCCCCAACCGTACTCAAGTACACCCACTGGGTGGCGCGGGCGATCCCCACGAACAGCATCCTCCCCCGCTGCTGCCGTTTTGTCCATTGATAAGCCTTCTCGGTGAGCCGGGGCAGGAGCACGCTGTCGAAGGTCAGGCCCTTGGCCATGAAGAAAGTCGCGATCTTGGGGACGAGGTTCCCGAAATCGCAGACGACCTGGACCTTCCCGCCCTCCTCCTTCTTGATGGCCTTCTCGACCAGGACGCCGCGCTCCTCGAGGCCGCTCGCGATCCCGTGGAGGAGGCGGTTCGTGGGCACGATGATCCCGATCCGCTCGTTGAGGACCTGGCGCTGGCGGACGATTTCAGCCAGCCGGTCGAGCTCCCGCTCATAAGTTGACGCGACAAAAAGAAGCGGCCGCTCCCGGACCTTCTGCTCGACCTGGACCTGGGCCAGGTACTGGGCCCGCTTCGCGTCGTCGGCGATGAAATGGGAGGCGAGATGGGCGACGTAGGGAGCGTTCCGATAGGCGGCCAGCAGGCTGACCTGGCGGGCGGCCATGCCCAGCTTCTCCCTGATGAAGGACTCGTCGGCGCCCTCCTCGAAGATCTTCTGGTGGGGATCGACGAAGACCGTGACGTGGCGTGCGGCCAGGCTCAGGATCTCGTAGGTTTCGGGTCCGAGGTCCTGGCCCTCGTCCACGAGCACGAAGTCGAGCGTGTTCCGCTGCTCCTTCCGCGTCCGGATGACGTTCAGAACCTCACGCCGGATCCGCGGGAAATCGATGGATTTGCCGCGCTCCGTGCGGGGCAGCCTCCGGCTGAAATACTTTTCGTAGATCGCCGTCGTCCAGAAGTCGAGCGTCGAGACCGTCTCGTCGGGAAGGCCCAGGAACTCGAAGCCGGAGCGGATGTATTCCCGGATGACGTTGGTGAAAACGAAGGCGCGGTAGCGGGCGGGCTTCACATTATAGGTCGCGGCCAGGTGCGCGGCGCGGTGGACGAGGATTTGCGTCTTCCCCGACCCGGGAGGGCCGAGGACGAGCCGGTTCTCGTCGGGCGGCATCTCCACGACGCGGAGCTGGTCCGGGGTTAACTCGGTATGGTGAAGGAGCCAAGTCGTCATGAGGGTTTGCGCGTCTCTTTATCGCCCCAGAGGGCGGGGCGCGGAATGCCCTCGCGCATGTCCATGTCGTCGGGCTTTTTCTTCCGATTGGCGAACTCCTGAGCGGCGGCCTTTTCGGCCCGCTCGTCCCCCAACAGACGGGCGATCGTTCGATACCAACCCAGATCCCAATCCTCGAGGGCACGCGGCGGAGGGAACGATTTCAGGGCGACGCCGGCCGCCGTCCTGGCTTCATCGCCGCGGCCGAGGGATTCGAGACAGAGGGATTTGAGACCCGCCAGCGAACCCTGAATACCGACTTTTTGGATCGCCCAATCTATGGTTTTCAGGGCTTCCTCATGGAACCCCCTTCGCCTGAAATTGAGGGCAAGGTTGAACAAGGGTCCTCCCCAGTTCGGAGCGGCTTGGTCCGCGTCGAGGAACGCTTTCTTGCCTCGCTCGAGGTCGCCGAGTTCCATCAGGTAAATACCCTGGAGGTTGAGGATCTTGGGATCGGGCACCCGGACCCTGGTCTGAGCCGTGCGCAGGTAATCGAGCGCCTTCTCGCGCTGGTTGAGCTCGGAGTACCATTGGGCCAGCTGGAAATAGGCGTCCCGCTCTGCAGGGGCGCCTTCGATCTCGCGGCGGCGGAGCTTTTCCTCGGCCTCCTCGATCCGGACCTGGACGGCGTTGGGATTGGCGACGTTGACGAGCGGATTCTCGACGGTTTGCTCGAGTGGCCGGGAGGGACGTTTGGGGAAGGAGGCGCGGCATTCGAATTGTTTGCCGGCCGTGAACCGGTATTCCATGACGATCTCGTCGCCGGGGGAGATTTCCGTAGGGAGCGTCCAGATCGCATCGAAAATGTGCTGGCGGTCCTCCTGGCCGACGACCTCGAAGCGGAGCTCGCGCGGGTAGTCGGCTGATTGGGGCACGGAGGGGCACGGAACCATAAGTTTCTCGGAAAGGTAAGAGCCGTCCGGGGGGAAGGGAAGCGGCGTTCCCGAGGGGATGAGGACGTCGAGCTTTCCCTCGGAGGTGACGAGCGCGATTCCGTCGTGGAGGACGGGCTGGATGAGCGGCCGGCCGGTCGCGGCCTTGATCGCGGCGTTCCAGGCGGCGCCGCGCGCGACGGAGAGTTGGGCGTCGAGGTGGGATTCGAAAAGCCCCAGGCGGCTGCTGGGAAAGAAACTGTGGAGGGCTTCCCGGACCTGGGGGATGAGCGTGCTCCCGCCGACTAGAAGGCAGAAGTCGATATCTTCCCGGTCTTTACGGGCACGGCTCAGGGCATCCTCGATCGGGGCGAAGATGGACTGGGTCAGCCGGAATTCGGTCTCGCGGGCGTAGAGGAAATCGGAGTCGAGGAAGGGCGTTAAGAGCTTCTCGAAATCGAGCGCTGAGAGCGAGGGCTGGGACAGGCGCAGGGTCCTGTCGCCCAGGACGCAGGCGATCGAGGGCTGGCGGGCGGCGATGTTGGGTTTATCCGCATCGGTATATTTGTCGAACTTGAGGAGGCGTTCGACTTCGCGGCAGAGAGCGATCTTGAGCGCTTCGGCCTTGCCCAGGAGCTGAGGTTCAAGGCCTTTTTTCTTCTGGGCCCAGGTCAAGTCGAGGGGCGAAAGGCCGTTCTCGGCCAGGAGGCCTGGGATGAGGACCTCGTGGACGATCGCCGCGTCGATGTCGCCGCCGCCCAGGCGGTGGTAGCGGGAGATCGAGAGCTGGCTCAGGCCGAGGCCGCCGGAGTCGGCGGGGACGGTGGACGAGGGGTCGGGGTTGCGCGAGATCTCGATGACCGAGACGTCGCAGGTGCCGCCGCCGAAGTCGAAGACGACGCAGAGGGAGGGGCGGCGTCGGGCGGGCGCGATGACGGCATCGGCCCCGTTGGTCAGGATGTAATCCGTCAGGGCGGCCGTCGGCTCGTCGAGGAGATCGTCGTCCGCGGTCGAAAGGCCGGCGGACTGGGCGGCCAGGAGCGTGTCGCGGCGCTGGTTGAGCTGGAACGAGGCCGGGACCGTGACCGAGACGATATCGGGGGCGGCGCCGATTAGCTTTTCGGACGAGGCAGCCAGGAAGCGGAGGACGTGACCTCCGATTTTGGAGGCGTGGTTGAAGTCGGCCGGGGCGCGGTGGTAGGTCTTGCGCAGGCCCATCTCGTTTTTCGTGTCGTAGAAAAGGTTCTTCTCGAACGACAGGTCGTATTCCTGCGGAAAGGCCCGGAGGCGCTTGGCCCCCTCCCCTACCCAGACGGCCCCGTCAGGGAGAATGGCGACGACCGAGGGAACGAGAGGGCTGGTGTAGACGCCCTCTCGGGTCGTCTGGTCTATATCGAGCGTGCGGCAGACGGGCGCCGCGCCGGGCTTGAGGACGACCTCGGCGGCCGTGGAATTCGTCGTGCCCAGGTCGATGCCCAGGGCCCTGATTTCGCGGGCGCCGGCGAAATCGAAACAAGGGATCAATTCCTCAAGCCGGTTCTTCATCTGGGGTCAAACCTACACTTTGTCAGAAAGTAAAGATCCCCGCGGCAAGCCGCGGGGCATTAGGAGCGCAGCTTCAAGGCCAGCTGCGCAGGCCCTTGCTCCAGTTCTCGGTGACTGACGATGTACTTCGCGATCACATCCCTCGTCATCCGGTCTCCGACCGTCCTTGCGAAATATCCGTCCTCCCACACTTCCCCGCCCCATAGCTTCTTTTTCAAGCCCGCAAACTCGCGAAACAACCCCCTCCCACTCATGCTCTTTATGATCCTGACGACCTCCCCGATCGATCGCGATGGCGGAAATGATACTAGCAAATGAATATGATCTTCGGTAATTTCCATCTCGATGATTTCAATATCGTACGATTCGCAAATCTCTCCCACGATCTGTTTCGCTCGTTCCCGGACTTCCACCCGCTCGAATATCTTCTTCCGGTACTTCGGACACCAGACCAGATGGTAGGACGTGTCGTAGACCGAATGACTCGTCCGTTTCAGCGTCACCCATATACTCTACCATATTCCCGAGCAAGGGCCTTTGTGGATAAGGGGGACTTTCCGGTCCCCCTGATCACCCCCTCGGCAAGGCATACATTCCACCCCGTGGCAAGCCACGGGGCAGCCTGTAAAGCTTTCGTGCAAGATTTCCGCACCGAGACATGGTCCCCCGATTCTTTTCCAAGAGGTAATGATATAGTTTAGCCGCCCCGGTCGTCAAGGAGAAACGGGGTCAATCCCCTCCGCTGTTGATCCCAGCACCATACGATCAGGTCATTGCGAAGAACCCGCTCCGGGGACTAGCAGGGCATTGTCCCCTCCGCTAGAAATCCCGGGCGTTTTATGGTGCGAAATAAGGGGACACGTTACCAAATTAAGAAATTTGGTACATGTCCCCTTATTTCAGATCATGAATCCGTATGTGACGCCGTCAAGGTCGCTGTAGTTTCGGGCGACTACGACCCAGCTTTCAAGTCCCATCCTCGCGGCTGACGATTTGAGTCGATTCAAGTCGGCAGGCTGCGGAGACTGCTTGACTTCGAAACCGGCCCTGCGGTCCAGAATGAAATCAATCTCCGGCCCGTTCTTTTTCTGGAAATAGCGGAGTTCGCCCTTCGGACGCAGGTTCTGAAAAACGCTGTTTTCAAAAAGGAGTCCGGCGTCCGGGCGCGCCAAGTGTCGGGCCAGGCCGGAATCGCACAGGTACACCTTGGGCGCCTTGCGGATCTCTCCGTTTCTCCCGCTTGTCAGAGGACGCACCAGCTGGAGGAAGGACGTCCCCTCGAGAAAGGCCAGGTAGTCGTTAAGGGTCAGCCGGGAGATCCCCAGCTCCCGGGAGATCTTCTGGATGTCGAGTTTCGACCCGATCCGGGCTGCGAGCAGGAGAATGAAATCGCGCAAGACGGCGTTCCTGCGGAAGTCGCCGAGCTGGATGACGTCCTGGTTGAAGTAGGAAGTGAAAATTTCGTCCAGCGCCTCCCGTTTCTCCTCGGCGGAGGCTTTGAGAACGACGCCGGGGAACCCTCCGAAGGCCAGGTATTCGTCATACAGCGGAAGGATAGTGTCGAAAATGGACCGGTTGACCGCTCTCGGATCTTCGAGAAGGATGAGCCGGCTGTCTTTGAACAGAAGGAACTCGCGGAAGGTCAGCGGTAAAAGCTCGAAAAGGCGTTTCCGACCGGCGAGGGTCTCCGTGAAGAGATTCTTGACGGCGAATCCGGCCGATCCGGTCATGAAGAATTTGATGTCGTTATGATCGGCCAAGTATTTGGCGACGGAGGGGAGATTCCTCTGGTACTGGATTTCGTCAAGAAAAACGTGAGCCCGACGGTTGAAGTCGAGGCCGAGAAACACGAGGTTGGATTTGATCTTCTCGTAGTTCTCTTCCTCGAAGTATTTCCTGTTCAGGGGGTTTTCCAGGTCCAGGAAAAGCCTGTTTTCAGCCGGGACGAGCCCGTACAGGTGCCGGAGGAGTGAGGTTTTCCCCGTCCTTCGCATGCCCGTTATGATGATAGATTCCGGAGATTCAAGGGCAGGCCGAATTTTGGAAAGGAGTGCTCGATCGATAAACATGATTTGTTCATTATTAATATACATTTAGATACTCTTTTTGTCAATTAATGATATACATTTGGTTATTTTTCTGGCTTATATTGGGTTCGCCGAGATCAGAGGGACGTCGACGCCGCGAGGTTTCTCTCAGTCAGGATCGGGGTCATCCCCGAGTTCGGGGTCAAACCTACACTTTATCAAAAAGTGAAAATAAGCAAATTGCACTAAGTGACAAAGTGTAGGTTTGACCCCGGTTTTATACGAAAAGGATGAAGTCAACCTTTTTCCGGACGGAAAAGCTTGAGGGCGAGATCGGCGATGGATCCGAAATGGGTTCGGTCGCCGGTGCATAACGACAAGCCGTTCTCGACGGCCGTCGCCGCAATCAGGGCATCCGCAACGCGAAGGCCGGATTTAAGGCCGTATTCTTCCATATAGACGCTTGCCCGATGCCCAATGTTCTCCGTCAGGGGCAGAGTCTGAAAACCGAGGTCGGAGAGAAAACTCTTAATAAGGCGGGCTTCACGTCTGTCCCTGGAGCCCTGCAGCAGCTCCATGAAGCTTACAACCGAGATGAGGTGGTCCGGCGTTGCGTCGATCAGGCGGGCGGCTTTCGCGTCGCCCCGGAAAATCCAGATTAGGACGTCCGTGTCAAAGAGCATCGAACCGGCCTCCGCGCAGCCTCTCGACGAACGCTTTGACGTCCTTCATGTCGGCTCGGTCCTTCCACAGCCCGAACGCGGGGTGCGATGAGGCGCGGCGAGCGCGATGATGGCCTCGCGAAATCGGGTCCGTTTCGAGGGGATGGATCACGCCGACGACCTTTCCGCGGCGCACGAGGGTTACGGACTCGTTCCTTTTGAGCGCGCTCAGGACGTCTTTCATGCGTCTCCTCAGGTCGAGCACCGTAGCTTTCATGCGGCCCTCCCGGCCGATTGCCGGCCGTCAGCGAATTGTGCAGTTTAATTGTACACTTGACTGAAAGGGCCCGTCAAGGGAAGAGACGCCGCCAGCGCAGAGGGAGTCTCATGGGGAATTCTGGGGACACGCACTACATAGGGAGCGAATTCTAGGGACACGTTACCAAATTTCTTAATTTAGTACATGTCCCTAGAATTCCCGGGGATTGACTGTCGTAATCAATTGGGTTACAATTGTAACCAAAATGGGAACAGAAATCGATTTTTCGGGGCCGGCGAATATTCTCTTCGGGAAAACGCGGCGGGCCATTCTTTCATTACTCTTCACCCACGCCGACGAGAGCTTTTATCTACGGCAGATCGTCCGGGCCAGCGGCTGCGGCCTGGGTCCGGTGCAGCGGGAGCTCAGACTGCTGACCGAGGCCGAAATCCTCCGCCGCGCGGTCAGCGGCCGGCAGGTCTACTTCCAAGCTAATCCCCAATCTCCGATCTTCCCCGAACTCAAGAGCCTGGTGGCCAAGACCGCGGGCTTCAGCGATGCTCTGCGCAATGCGCTATCCCCGATCGCAAGCTTGATCAAAGTCGCCTTCCTTTACGGATCGGTCGCCCGGGGAGAGGAAAAGCGGGCGAGCGACGTTGATCTGCTAGTCGTCGGTGAGGCGTCGTTCTCGGACGTGGTGTTGAATCTCCAGGCCACGCAGGAGACCCTCGGGCGCGAGATCAACCCTACGGTCTATGCCGAGGCCGAATTTCGATCGAAGGTTAGAGAAAAACATCCGTTCCTGACGTCTGTCCTTAACGGACCGAAGATCTTCCTAATCGGAAACGACGATGAGCTTGGGCGATTGGCTGGAAAACGGCTGACTCGTCGCGCACCAAAATAGGAGCAATTGCGCAGCAAGCCGCTGCACAATGCCCGATACATCAGGCGACCAAGGGGTGTGGCGACTATACTTTCCGGCCCCTAATTACGGGCCTTTTCTCGGGAATAGGCAGCTCGACATCAACGTTTCCGCTAAACTCGGCCTCGATTTCTTGAACGGTCGGCAGAATTCCCTTCAATTCCTTCGGAAGCGACTTGACGACAGTCGTTTCCCATTGGGCGACGCCGATGGGTTTGTTCAGATTCCTGAGAGCATATTCCACCACAATCCTATTCTTCGAACGGCAAAGGAGCAGGCCGATCGTCGGCCTGTCGTCATGATGACGAAGCAGGTCATCGGCCGCCGAGAGATATACATTTAATTGACCGAGAAAGGCTGGGTCGAAAGGGCCGGCCTTAAGCTCGACGACGACATAGCGGCGGAGATTGATATGGTAGAAGAGGAGATCAATGAGAAAATCGGTGTCGCCGACTTCTAAAAGAACCTGGCGGCCGACGAAGGCGAAGCCCCTCCCCATCTCGAGCAGGAAGCGCTGTATATGGTCCACAAGGGCTTGTTCGACTTCGCGCTCGCGCCGAGTATCGGCCATGCCGAGGAAGTCGAAGAGATAGGGATCCTTGAAAACTTGTGCAGCCATGTCAGACTGGGCAGGCGGGAGCGTAGAGGGGAAGTTCGTGACCGCTTTGCCTTGGCGGGCGTGGATCTGTTTCTGGATTTGTATCACGAGAATATCGTGAGACCAGCACTGCTCGAGCGTCTTTCGAGCATACCAGAGGCGATCATCCGCTGAGGCTAATTTCTCCAAGAGCGCGATGTTGTGATACCAAGGAATTTGTGCAAGGGCCTCTTGCACAATTGCCCGGTCAGGCCAAGCGGCGGCAAACGCCCGCATATACTTCAGGTTCCGGGGCGAGAGCCCCCGCATATTGGGGAAGGCTTGGCGGAGGTCGACGGAAAGGCGGTCGACGACCTTAGCCCCCCAACCTTCCGAAGTCTGACGGCTGAGGATCATTTTCCCCAAATCCCAATAGAGCAGAAGCAGGGCGGCATTGGCCGATAGGGCTGTCCGTATCCTAGCTTCGCAAATGCGATCTTTTAGATCCTCAAGGAGGGCGGAATAATCTTTGGGCATCTCCGACAAAGGGGCCGCAGCGGGAAACAGGGCCCCTTTCTTAAGCCGGCCAAGTACTTTACGGGGCGCGTCTAAAGATGACTTCGGTATCCGCATCATATGCCCCCCGCCCTCTCTAAAGAGTAATTGGAGATGAATGCCTGGGAAGGGCCCGTCAAGGGGAGAGACGCCGCCGGCGCGTCCGGCGTCTCATCGAATTCGGGGTCAAACATTGACCCCAAAAACTACAACTAGAAGCTCCTCTTGACGATCCCGCCGCCGGTGGTGCCCGCGTAGAGGATCCGGGCCGCGGGATCCATGGCCAGGCATTGGATGTGTTTGATGTCCATGTCCGCGCTGAAATCCTGCCAGGTGGCCCCTTGATCTGCGCTGTAATAAACGCCGCTATATCCGGTCCCGACGAAGAGCTCGTTCGGGTTGTTGGGGTTGATGATCAAGCGCTTAGCCGGCCCGACCGAGGTTTCCGTCCAGCTCCCTCCTCCGTCCTGGCTCTTCCAGACATAGCCCCAGGTCACGGCATAGACGGTCTGGGGAGAAACCGGATCGACGGCGAGGTCCAAGATCGTGCCCCGGATGCCCTTCGTGATGTCGGTCCAGGACGCGCCCCCGTTCGTGCTCTTGCAGAGGAGGGCCTGCCAACTGCCGGAGTTCCCCCCGACATAAAGGGTGTTGGGATTCGCCGGGTCCCTGGCGATCGCGTAGGCGCAACTGTTATTTTGTGAGACGACCCGGACCGTCGTCCAGGCGGTCCCTCCGTTCGAGGACAGAAAGACGGCCATCGAGGACACGCCGCTTTGGTAGACTTGGCCGGCCGCGGCCAGCAGATTCGGATTCTTCCGGTCGACGGCAAGGTCGTTGATGAAGTGACTCGGGCTCCAGAGGCTCTTGACCGTCTTCCCTCCGTCTACAGACCTGTAGACGATGTAGCCTCCTCAGCCGCCTTTCAGGAGATAAACCGTGTTCGCGGCCGTCGGGTGGCTGACGATTTTCAGGATCTGCCCGCATCCCGCGAAATTGCCCAGCTTGATCCAGCTGCCGCCGGCGTTCGCGCTCTTGAAGCAGGCATAGTTCTGGGCTTCCGCGTAAACGGATTTAGGGGACGCGGCGGCCAGGGCCAGGGCCGGAACGCTCGAGGCCTTCATCCCGGCGTGGCTGGGCTTCCAGGTGGCCCCGCCGTTCGCGCTCTTGAAAATGCCGACCGAGGACGCGAAATAAACGGAGCCGCCGTCCACGAGCATCCCGGTGCAGGCGCCGAAGAGCCCGGAATTGGTCTTGGAAGCAGTCCAGCGGACGCCCCCGTCCGTGCTCTTGTAGACCGTCAAATTCCCTCCCGCATAGAGGACTTGGGGATTGGTCGAATCCATAGCCAGGAATTCCGCGAACATGTAATTCGGAGCGGCCTGCTTGGCCCAGGTCTTGCCGCCGTCCGAGCTCCGGAAAACGTACCCGCTAGTGGAGACGTAGACCTTGTTGGGGTCGGTAGGATGGAGGAGCAGGTCATAGGGTTGATTGATGATGGGGCCGGTGACGCCCGTCCAATTGTTTCCGCCGTCGGCGGATTTGTAGACCCGGTAAAAAGACTGGTTGCCCTTGTGGTAGGATCCGGAGGCGAAGACGAGGCCGGCGCGGGCCGGGCTGGCCGCGACCCGCGGAAAGGACGCGTAGTCCGAAACGGGCTCGAGCTTGTGGACCGTCCAGGTCAGGCCGCCGTCTTTGGACCGGTAGACGGCCAGACAGTATTTCCGGCCGCTGTCGTTGTACTTGTAGGACCCCGCGACATAGATCGTCTCGGGCTTGCGCGGGCTGATCGAGATATTGCCGTCCAGCCTTATCAGCTTGGGGTCGGGGAGCGCAATTTCCGTGAAGGTCCGGCCTTGATCCTTGGATTTGAAGAGGGAGGCGTAGCCGAGTCCGTAGAAGATGTTCGGGTTCGAGGGATGGATGATGAAACCGTTGAGATAGCTCTGGACCAGGCCGATCCGCGTCCAGGTCGACCCCGCGTTCGAAGACTCGAAGATCTGGCAGGGGTAGCTGTCGGCGGCGGCGTAGAGCTCGCGCGAGTTCTTGGGATTATTGACGAGCGCCCTGATCCAGCCTCCGGCGGGACCGACGGACTGCCAGACGGGGGCGGCTTGAGCGGGATCGGGATTGGGCGTTCTCGGGGTTGAGCCCGCGCCCGATTGAGAGCTCGCGATCAGCAGCGCTCCTCCGAGGAAAAGAAAGCAGACAGCGACCGCTTTTTTCATAGGTTTCCTTTTACTAAAATGTAGCACGCCGGGTCGATCGGGGTCAAATCGATCGGGGTCAAAATATTTCTTAATCCACCTTGGAGGTGCTGCGGAAGACGCCGGCGCCGTTTGTCGCGGCGTAGAGATAGCCGTCGGGAGAAACCACGATGGAGCTGACGTTTTTGTTCGTCAGTCCGGACGTGATTTTTATCCAGGAGACGCCGTTGTTGACGGTTTTGAAAACGCCGACATCGTCCGCCCCTCCCCAATCGGCGGCGAAGACATGGCCGGCCGAATTGACGGCCAGAGAACTCAGGGCTCTGCCCTTCAGGCCCCGGAAGTGCCAAGTTTCGCCGTTATCGCTCGAAACGAAGATGCCGCTCAAGTTGGTTCCCGCGAAAATCAGCCCGCCGGCCTTGGCCAGCAGGGAAAAAACGGCTTGATTTTGCAGCCCCTTGCAGGTCCAACTCCCGCCGTTGTCGGTCGAGCGAAAGACGCCGTTATTCGTCGAGACGAAAAGGTCGCCGTTCGGAGCGACGGCCAGCTTCCCGATCTTCTTGTCGGTCAGGCCGAAGTTGACGGGCGTCCAGCTCGCGCCGTCGTCGCTCGAGCAATAAACCCCTTCGGAGGCGAGTCCGGCGAAGATCTGTCCGGAGGCGTTGATCGCCAAGTCTACGATGTACCTTTCCGGCAAGCCGGCGTTGATCGCCTTCCAGGCCAAGCCCTGGTTCGTGGACCGGAATAGGCCGTCTTCCGTGGTGCCGACGAAGATATGGCCCGAGCGGCTGACGGCGATGCAATTGACCTCTTTATCGGCCAGGCCACTGGTCTTCCAATGCGCTCCCGCGTCCGTCGAGCGGAACATGCCGCCGCCGTACCAGGTATAATCCGTCCCGGCAAAGAGATGGCCGGACGGGTCGGCGGCCAGGGCGGTGACCTGGGTATTGGCCAGACCGGTATTGGACGGCGCCCATTTCGGGGAGGACTCAGTCGAACGGTAGATGCCGGCGCCGCCGTTCGTGCCGGCAAAGACATTGCCCTTGGAATCGGACAGGACGCAATGGACCCACAGGTCGCGCAGGCCGACGTTGATTTGAGCCCAGGTGGCTCCCCGGTCCTTGGATAGGTAGACACCCGCCCGGAACGTCCCGGCGTAGAAGTAGCTTTTAAAGCCCATGAACAGCGATTCAACCTTAGGCGCATAGGTCACGTCCGAGGGAAACGACATGACCTTGGACCAGGACGCGCCGTTATTGACCGACCGATATATCCCATCCCCTCCCCCGGCGAACACATAATTTCCGGGGTCGACGAGCAGTGAATATGTCCAGCGCGACGTCAAGCCCGCATTGACGGCAGTCCAGGTCAGCCCGTCATCGTCGGAGCGATAGACCCCCTCGGGCCCGGCCGCGGCGAACAGCTGGCCGCGCCAATTGGCGGCCGCCGCCATGACGGCATAGTCATCTCTGATGGGTTTCCGGACCTTGGCCCAAGTCCCTCCGTGGTCCTTGCTGACGTAGATCCCATGACGCTCGAACAGATAGATCCACTTCTTCGAATCGACGACCATGGCATCCGGCAAGAAACCTTTCGTAGCCGAGCCGCGGAAGACTCGGGTCCAGGTATCGCCGCTGTTCGCGGAGCGGTACAGGCCGGAATACAGCGTCGCGACGAGAACGTCCCCGTTGCGGGCGACGATCCCGCAGCGGAGCCAGGGATTCGACCCGGGGATATCGCAATGAGTCCAGGAGGCGCCGTGGTCAAACGAACGGAAGACTCCGCCGGTTTCGGTCAGGGCAAAGATCGTGTCGTCCGGGCGGCGGAGAAAGCAGCGGACGACGCCTCCGTACGGTCCGGCCGTTTGGGCCCAGAAGGGAGCGGCGACCGAGGCTTTGGAGGCGTTTGAGTTGACGGAGACGGGGCCGGCCGTTAGGACAAGGGCAGCGATGAAAATCAAAAAAAAAGCCAGATACCTGACATGTCTCATGGTGTCCTCCCCTATTGTCGTTCATGAATACTAATAAGTCTCGGCGTTCCGAATGTCAAGAGGAGGTCAAACCCTGTCAAGGCAGCGTGAATATTGTATTCAATCGCCTTCGCCGCCTGGGTGCTTTTTCAGTTGACAAAATCCGGGACTATAAAATAGCATTGTTTAGGGATAAAAAATTTTAGTTTATGAAAATAATCATTTTAATCTGCGCGTGTCTCGCCGATGACGCTTTCATAGTGAAGTTTAAACTCGGGTCCGATTAATGAGCCGGAGGTGCCGCTGAGCCACGCCCCCGGGTCCCTCTGGGACCGCATCTCCCGGACCGTCGCCGTCTTGGCGGCCAACGGCATCGTCCTTTACGGCGTCCTGGCCCAAGACTGGGACAAGAACGCGGTCGTCCTCCTCTTCATCCTGGAAGGCATCGTTTATCTGCTGGAGGACGCCGTCCGCGTCGTTTGCGCCCCGAACAAACTCGCCCTCAAAGGCACATTTTTCTTCGAGTTCGTCTTTATGATCTTCTTCGGCTTCTTCGCCCTTCTCGTTTTCGGGCCGTACGAATCGTTGGAGGCCGCGATCGGCGACGGCTTCGCCCGGGTCGGCCGCCTCTGCGTCGAGGTCCGGCTCGCCCTCCTGGTCATCCTCGCCTCCCATCTTTTCCATCTCGGGCGGGAGCTCGTGACCTTCGGCATCATCGGCCGTCGGCCGCGCTTGCCGCTTCAGCTCCATGGCGGGGCTTGGGCCTTCCTGCTCTTCGCGGCGTGCATGCTGGCGCCGCTGGTCGCGCGGTCCGGACCCAATCCCATGGGCGGGCTGGCCGCCCTGGTCGGATTGAAGATCACCGGCGAACTCCTGGCCGTCTGGCTCGCCGGGCCGCCCCATTCGCGAGTACGAGCTCCCGGAAAGCAGCCGCCTCCGCCGCCGGTGTGACAGGCGGCGCCCGGCCAGAGCTTCATCGGATCCGGCGAGACGACCTGGACGGATATTGCTTCATACGGCGGGGATCTCCGCAAGGCAAACGTCTATCTCAAGGGGTATAAGGGATCGGGGTCAAACCTACACTTTGTCAAAAAGTGCAAAAAACCAAATTGCACAAAGTGATAAAGTGTAGGTTTGACCCCGGCTTTAGTTTAGACGCTTATGACCTTGGCGTCGCGGAACACGGCCTGGATCCGTTCGAGGTAAGCCTTGGGACAGTTGACGCAGAGGATCGTCTTGAAGTCGACGAGCAGGACGGACTTCGCTTTGGCCTGCCCGGACTTCCAGAGCCGCCTCTGGCGGGCCTGGGCTTTGAGGGTCCCGACGTTGACCGCCATCTCGGCGTCATCCATCGAAATATCATAGTTCGCGATCGGATGCCAGGGCTCGAGGAACCCGTATTTCGCGCTTAAAATGACCCAGCGGAATCCCCTTTTCTCGAACTGAATCGTCGGGCTTTCGGCCCAGATAAGAAACTGGACGAACCCCTGGCCCTTATAGGCATAGCGTGCCGGGATGAAGTCGGGCGCGGACGGCGACGACTCCCAGGCCTTGGTCTTGGTGCAGCCGACGACGATCAAAGTTTTAGCCGGGTCGAATTCGGCCAGGTTGAGGGTGAACGGGCCGGCCGCCCGATCCCCGTCGTCCTCGGCGCGGGGCGAGGCGCCGATCGGAATGCTCTCGAGGCGCCCCAACGACCGCCTGGCCTTGTCCTTATAGTCCTGGAGGGGGAACATCTCCTCGGCCAGCTTGTAATATTTCTTGGCCTGGGGGATGTCGCCGGCGGCCTCGTACTCCTCGCCCAGGACCTGGGCGACCATGCCGTCCCGGATCTTACCGAAAAGCTTTTCCAAGCAATCGATCCTCGCCTTCGGGGTCGGGAGCTTCCGGCAGGCCAGGATCTTTTCGTTGATGTCCTTCCAGGGATCAAAGGGCATGGCCTTCTCCTTTCCCTTTCATCCCTTGGCGTTCTTGGCGGGCGCGGACCTTTTAAGGGCTTCCTGGGCCAGCAGCCTGAAGCGGTCCGAGACGACGGCGCGCCTCCGGGACAGGCCCAAGACTCCGGTTCGCGCGCTCGCGCCTTCCTCGGCCGACGTCCCGAACAGCTCTTTCTCGCGGCGGTCGTGATCCGCTTTATAGTGCTGTTCAAACTGCTGTTTGCTTAAGTATCCCATGTCGCGGAGCGTCCGGAGCATGGCGACCGCGCTGACCCCGAAATAGCGCTTGAGATAGAGGACGTCCTCGTAGGAGGGGCGTTTCCCGGCGATGTCCTTGTCGACGATCTCGCGGACCTTGGCCGGCGGCATCAGGAAGCGGGCCGCGAACTGCTGGGCGTATTGCTCGCGGGGCGGGTAGAGGGAGACGAGCTCGTCGATGAAGACGTCGGGGTTCTCGATGACCGGACCGTCTCCGCGGTCCCGGAGGTAGTGGCAGTATTCGTGGGCGGCGCTGAAGGCCTGCCGCCCCGCGCTCTGGCCGGCGTTGATGAGGGCGAAGCCGGCCTGGCGCGCCTCGAGGAAGATGAAGGCGCCCGAGACCTTGCACTCCTGGGGCAGGGGCTGGCGCAGGACGCGGCAGCCGTTCATCTCCATCAAGCCGAAGATGTCGCGGATGGGCTCGTCGCCCAGCCCGAGGCGGCGGCGCTCCTCGTCGGCCATCCGGTCGGCCGCGATCGGGGCGTAGTAGGGGGCGAGCGGGAGGCGGCGGCCCGTGATCTCCTCGAGCTTGAGGTACTCCTCGCAGTAGCGGCGGAAGCGCATAAGCTCTGCCTTGGAGCGGTCGTCGAGGCCCTCGCCGCGGAGGAGGAGCAGGAAGGCGTTCTCCTTCTCCTCGAAGAAGATCGAGATGTCCTTGTGGAGGAAGGCGGCGATCCGGTTCAAGGTCGCGAACGAAGGCGTGCGCTTGCCGGCCTCGAGGAGCGAGATGTACTCGCCCGACAGGCTGAGACGGCGGGCGAAGGCCCCTTGGCTCAGACCGGTTTCTTCGCGAACGCGCTTCAGCCTGACCCCGATGATGCGTCTATCCATGCCGCTCCTCCCCGTCCTAATAGGCTATACATAACACCCTGTTAGGAAGAAGTCAACGCTCGCTGACTCGGAATCCGGCCTCCTTTAACACGCTTAGACGGGCTCAGCTGTCCCTCAACAACCATAGAATTGACAATACGGGACTTTCTTTGCTATAAGGAACGTAGGATTATAATATAAGTGAGGGGTATCGTTTGAGCGAGCATCTTTTCAGCGAGCTCCTAAACGGCTTCAATCCGGACTTCTGCGAAATCCTGTTCAACAGTTTGGACAACGGCGTCTATTTCCTGGACAGGGATAAAAGGATCGTCTTCTGGAACAAGGGCGCCGAGATCATCTCGGGCTACCCGGCCTCCGAGGTCATGGGCAAACATTGCTCGGACAAGGTCCTGGTCCACGTCGACGATAGGGGCGTCGTCCAGTGCAGGGAATTCTGTCCGGCCGACCGGGCCATCCAGTCGGGAGCGGTCTTCCGGGAAACGGTCTACATCCTCCATAAAGAAGGCTACCGGCTCCCCGTCCAGATCAGCGCCTTTCCCGTCGTCGACGCGGCGGGCAAGCCGGCCGGCTGCGGCCAGGTCTTCGTCGACTATTCGCCGCGCATCCTGATGCCCCAGAATCTCCATGAGCTCGAGCGGATGTCCCTCCTCGATCGCGGGACGGGAGTCGCCAACCGTCAGTTCCTCGAGGTCCATCTCCATTCCCGCCTGACCGAGATGCAGCGCTACAAACTCCCCTTCGGCGTCCTCTTCATCGACGTCGACCACCTGACCGCTATCAACGATCGCCACGGCCGCGAGGTCGGCGACCGCGTCCTGCGGATGATCGCCAAGACCCTGGCCAGCAATGTCCGCTTTTTCGACGCCGCCGGACGCTGGGACAAGGAGGAGTTTTTGGTCTCCGTCCTCAACATCACCGAAGCCAAGCTCGACATGGTCGCCAACAAGTTGCGGCTCCTCATCAGCCAGTCCCATATCTCGGTCGAGACGGAGTTCATCTCCTGCACCGTTTCGATGGGCGCGACCTTGGCTCGCAGGGAAGACACAATCGAGAGCCTGGTCACCCGGGCTGAACAGCTCATGCTTCACAGCAAGTGGCAGGGCCGCAATAAGGTCAGCATCTCCTTCAAAGGCGCCAAGTAAATAATTCTGGGGACACACGACTTAATTCAGCCCTAACTCAAGTAAATAATTCTGGGGACACACGACTTAATTCGGCGGCGATAGGGAAGATTTTAGGGATGAATTAAGTCGTGTGTCCCCAGAATTATGTCCCGGGAAAAAAATGCGGTCCCCGGTCTGCTTTCCAGCCCGGGGACCGCTCCCTTCTTGAGGGGGCCTTGGAAGGAGGGTTAGTAAAGATTGGGTATCTGGCTCAAAGTTGAGAAGCGGAACCACGAGAGGGGCGGCGCGGCGGAGGCTCTGCCCGTCCAAAGGCCCTTCACGGACCGAGCCGACTCCGCGCCGACCCACCCGGCGGAGAGGTTGCCTCCTACTCCCTGACGATCACATTCGGCTGCGTTCGTCATGTTGCCCACTTCGGTTGTCATAATAAGGCGGGCGGAGGCGTCTGGCAATCACCGCCTTGGATGATTTTCGTGATGATTTTTCCTCCCCTCGACTCTCGGAGGGGGTTAATTGCCCACCCGCCCGGGGGATCACCCCCTTACTTGATCGGCTGACGGTGGAAAGGCGCGCTCGGGGTTTCGGCGCCGACCCGGACTGGGCCCCCTCCCCGCCGGCCGGGGTTGCCGGCGGGCGACAACCCCTTTAGCTTCAGCGCTTTAGAAGCCGGTCACGAGCGCGTCCTTCGGATATTCGACCGTGAAATCGATCAGGATTTCCTTCTTTTCCTGAGGCGCCAGGCTAAGCGTCCAGACCAGAATTCCCTTCTCATCCTTACTTAGCGGGGGCGGGCGCTAGCGCTACATCCTTGACTTCGATCTTGTCGTTCCGGCTGACCGGAAGCTGATCATGGACCTCGACCGCGGCCGCCTCTTTGCGAAGGTTCTGGACCGTGATCCGGGCGACGATCCTGAGCTTCTCGGTCTTGCCCAGGAAGCCCGGGCCGCTCTTCTCCCGCTTGACCTCGTCGTACTTGACCTTGATCTGCCCGTCCTCGCCGAAGAAAGTCTTGGCCTCCTCCCCCATCGCGACCGGGCCGAGGTTCGTCGACCCGACGAAGTCCTGGAGGATGAACAGGTCGGCCTGGCCGGGAAGGACCGGGTA
Organism: Candidatus Aminicenantota bacterium; assembly: GCA_963702005.1. GTDB lineage: Bacteria > Acidobacteriota > Aminicenantia > Aminicenantales > JAFGBC01 > JAFGBC01. The sequence continues at coordinate 2,069,788 of OY969696.1, read as the reverse complement.
GGCCAGCGTGTTCTTGACGCTTCCCCGCAGATAGGCCGCTTCTTGCAGCTTGGGGATCGCGATGTAGTCGTAGGCAGCCTTAAGCCGCTGGACGTCGATCGGGACCTTGTGCGGGGTCCCGTCGCTCGGGATGTCGACGGGCCGCGCGATCTCGAAGTTGAGGTGAAGTCCCGATTCGAGGACTGCGGCCGAGGGAAGCTCGGCTTCCCTGAGCGGCACGGACGGGGGTACCGGCATTTCTTTAGCGCTCTCGATGCCGCCCACGACTCCTCCCACGACGCCGCCCACGACTTCTTGGGGCTTGGCTTCAAACTTGGCCCGCCGCGGAACGTAGATGTCGAGATACCAGGGTTCGAGGTCCGAGGGCTGGGCTTCGAGCACCGGCGACGAGGTCGAAAGGAGGGTCTTGACCCCGGTCCAGTTCTCGCCGCTGCGCTGGCTGATGAGCGCTGTCGTGGCCAGCTCGGCCTCCCCGGAATCGGGCAAAGCCCGTAGCGTATAAAGCGGCTGCCAGCGGGCCTCGATCACCGTGTACGACAGCGCCATCGTGAACGCCCCGGTCTGGGCCGTCTCGACGAAGACCGTGACCTTCCGGCCTTCCTGGGGCCGCTGGGGCATCATCGACGCCAGTTTTTTCTTGAGGGCATCGAGCTTGGCCTTTTGCTCCTTTTGCTTGACGGTCTCGCCCAGGCGCGCCTGCTTCACGGCCAGGAGCTTCGCTCCGAGGAAATCGACGACTCGCTCCCAGGCGGCCGGATCGACCCGGCCTGCCCCGATGTCCTGGGAGGCTTTGGACGAGCTCGAGGCCTCGATCGACTTCAAAAACTTCTCCTGCGTGTCGATGACCTCGAGGGCGTTCGTCGTCTTCGCTAATTCCAGTTCCGCGGCGTCGATCTCGGCCTGGACCTTCTTGATCTCGGGGAGGAGCGCCGACTCGAGGTACATCGAGGCAACCTCCAGGCCCAATAGCTTGACGGCGGCAGTCCCCTTTCCAGTGACGCGGAGCGAGCTGGGAATGAGGGTCGCCGGCAGTCCCTCGAAGACGACGGCCTTGACGGCGGGGTCAAGCTTGAGCTCGGCTTCCCTCAGGACGGTGGCCCGCTCGGGAAAGATAGTGACCGACTTGATCGCGCTCTTGGCGATGATCTCGCCCCGCGCGGGGACGCCTTCGGGAGCGGCTTGCTCGGAGCCGGCCGCCTGCTGAGACGAAGTCGCCAGGACCGGCCCGACGGTTATGATAGCAGCCGTGAGGGCGCCGGCTAAAAACATCCATACGGAGAGCGTTTTTCTAATCATGTTAGGTTTCTCCTTGTTGCGGACATTATAACATTATACGTTACATAGAGAATTCAGGGGACACGTTACCGAATCTCATGCGAGATTTGGGGACACGTTACCGATTTAAGAAAATCGGCACATGTCCCCAAATCTCGTTCATGTCCCCAAAGAGCCCGGATCATGCCCCCCGAATTCCAGGTCTCACTTCAGCTCGAAGCGGACGGTCACGTTGAAAATGACTCCGCGCGGCTTTCCGTTGAGGACCATCGGCTCATAGACCCACTGCCGGACGGCGTCGACGGCCGCTTGATCGAGGAGCGAGATGGAGCGGAGGATCCTCCACCGGACGACCCGGCCGTAGATGTCGGTCTGGGCCTCGATTAAAACATCCCCCGCGACGCGGGCCAGCCGGGCTATTTCGGGGTAGACCGGCGGGACTTGTTTGAGGAGCTTGGGCCGTCTGATTTCCCCCGCGGCCAGGACGGGAGCGACGGTCTCGTTCGCGATCTTCTCGATGACGTCGCCCATGACGCCCACCATCTTGACGTTCGTGTTGCCGTCGCCGAATCCCCAATCCACGCCGGTGTCAATCCCGTCTCCCTCGACGAAGTCGGGTAGGGCCGCATCCGCGATGTCCCGGGGAATGTCGACGGGCGCGATGAGGCGTCCCGCCGCGGACAAGGGTCGTGCCAGGACGGGCTTGATCTTGGAGCGCACGGCGCGGCCGGGACCCTTTCTGGCCGGCGGCGGAGAGGGGTGCGGAGGCGGGGCTATGATCAGATCGATGGCATCGGGGACGGCCGGCAGCGCTCCTGATCTGATCAAGGGCGCGACGATAAGGGCGGCCAGAAGGGCGGCGTGGATCGCCAAAGACATCGGAAGGACGAGGGCTTTTCGGGCGATGTTCGCCTCGCGCTCGAAGAAGCATTCTTTGAACATGTTCGCCTCCTTTCGTCGAACTCCGGAGGACCGTTCCCGCGGCCTCCACTAGTCATACAAGACAAAAGGAGGTTTATTCCAGGTCAGATGCGGGGGCACAATAAGATTCGGGGACACAAGGAATTCCGGGGACATGAACCAAATCTCTTGATTTGGTATCGTGTCCCTGGAATTCCAAAAAGGATTCTGCAAGATTTGGGAGAGATTCGGGGACACGTTACCGATTTAAGAAAATCGGCACATGTCCCCAAATCTCGTTCATGTCCCCCGATTTCCGTTCTACATAAGAGGAATTAGGGAAGTCTACTTCAGTTGGAATGTGACGGTCAAAGTGAAGATGACTCCGCGCGGCTTGCCGTTGATGATCATCGGCTCGTAGACCCACTGCTTGACGGCGTCGATGGCCGCCTGGTCCAGGAGCGGAATCGAGCGCAGGACCTTCCAGTGGATAACCCGGCCGTAGATGTCGGTCACGGCCTCGAGAATGACGATCCCCTCGACCCGCGCTTGACGCGCGATCTCGGGATAGACCGGCGGGACTTGCTTGATGAGCCTGGGCGGCTTGATTTCGCCCACGGCTCGGATCGGGGCCTCGACCTCGCCCACGACCCCGCCCAGGACGCCGCCCACGACCCCGCCCAGGACGCCGCCGACAACGCCACCCTCGACCCCGCCCTCAACGCCGCCTTCGACGCCCAGGTCGGAGACCTGCTCTTCGGCGATCTCCTGAGGGACTTCGACCGGGGCGACCAGCCGGCCCGGGGTCGCCGTCGACTGGGCCTGGACGGGTTTGATCCGCGTCCGCGCCTGCGAGCTGGTCCGCTTCTTGGCAGGCGGCGGCGGAGGCGGAGGCGGAGCGGGCGGCGGCGCTAAGAACGCGCTGTAAATCTGAATCTCCGGCATCTGCCCCGTCTTCAGCAGCGGGGCGATGATCAGGAACAGGGCCAGGATGGCGTGGGCCGCCACCGAAAGCGGGAAAACGACGGCCTTGAGTTTGATATCGCGGGTCGGTTTAAAGAAGGAATCGTTAAACATATCGGCCTCCTTGCGGGGAGCCCCGGAGGCTTGAGCCTGAACGATCCTGGCCTTGACCCGGTCCGGGAAAGCGGACCAGTAGGCTTCGTCGTCGGGCATGGGGGGAAGGACGGTCGCGAACGTCTCGAGTTTCCGGAGGGCGGCCAGTTCTTCGGCGCAGGCGCGGCAGCCGGCCAGGTGCTTCTCGACCTTGGCGGCGAGGCGCGGGCTGAGCTGTTTGTCAAAGTAGCCGTTCAGGAGGTCGTTCCATTTCGCGTGTCTCATCGGCGCCTCCATCACAAGTACCCGGTCATCAGGGACCGGATCTTCTGCCGGGCCCGGCTCAGCCGCGACATGACGGTGCCGGGAGAGAGACCCAGGGCGCGGGCGATCTCGCCGTAGTCCTGGTTCTCGTAGAAGCGGAGCACGAACACGGACTTCTGCTCCGGCGGGAGGGCCTCGACGGCCTCCCGGAACTTCTGCTCGGCCTGACGGCGCACGACGGCGTCGGCCGGCTCGTCCGCCCGGACGCGGGCCGGGACGGGGTCGGCCTTGGGGGCTTCCAGGCCCAAGGCGTCGAGCGAGACCTCCTTCTTCCGCAGCCGAAGATAGTTGAGGGAGTTGTTGACGGCGATCGTCCGCAGCCAGGCGACGAAACTCATGCCCTCCTTGAAACCGGACAGGGCGAAGTAGGCCTTGACGAAGGTCTCCTGGGCAAGGTCGTCGGCCGTCTGATGGGCCCCCGTCATCCGCAGGCAGATGGCATAGATGAGCCGCTGATGGGTTTTGACCAGGGTTTCGAAAGCTGTCATATCTCCCTTCCGGGCTTGGGCGACGAGTCTCCGTTCCTCCAGACGTTCCGGCTCATTCACTCCGCCGACTCCCTGGCCTTCAGGCCGGGGCTTGTTCGCGGATGACCCTGAGCCTTGCATCTCATCCCCGCCCCGAAGTGCACTCATGAGCCGCTTCTGGCGAGTGAGTGTTGAGAGGCGGGGTTTGGGGTCAGCGAACGGGTCATCGGAGCTCCCATGCCTATTACACCCGGAATCGGAAGATATTCCCTCGGATTCCTTTCTTATTATATACTAGGCCGCATGGAACAGAAAGCTCAGGGGGCGAGACCGGAGTCCCGTGTGAGAAAAAAATCCGGGCCTGGGCGTCCATCGGATCGGAAGGCGATTTCCGGCCGAAACGAAGGGAGGACGCCGGCCTTGAAGATCAGCAAACGCGGAATCGAGATCCACATCACCCGGCCCGCCGCCTGGGTCCTGGCGGCCCTCTGCGCTCTCGCCATCTTCCTGTTCGTCCCCACGGCGCGCGCCATCCAGTTCTTCGTCTCGAAGCGGTGGGGGCGGGCCATATTCGGGACGGGCGTGGTCTTCGCCGTCGTCGCCGCCCTGGCCCTTGTTCTTACCTATCTCATCTTCGACCGGAAAATCCACAAGGTCTCGAACTACGTCTGGACGGCGGCCGTAGCCGGCTTCTATTTATATTTTACCTATCAGCTCAGGGCGAACCCCGAAGAAAGCGTCCATTTCATAGAGTACGGATTGCTGGGAATCGCCCTGTTCATCGCCCTGAGTTTTTCGACCCGCGATTGGACGATTTACCCGGCCGCCTGCCTCGTCGGCTGTCTGGTCGGATTCTTCGACGAATTCCTCCAATGGCTGATGCCCCGCCGCTACATCGACATCCGCGACGTCGGAGTCAACGCCCTCGCTTCGGTCCTGATCCAGGTCGGGATCTGGAAAGGGATCGCGCCCGTCCTGATAGGAGAGCGGGTCCGGGCCCGAACCCTGCGCCGGGTCTGCGTCCTTCTGGCCGCGAACCTCGTCTGCCTCGGCCTCTTGATATCGGCGACGCCGCGCCGGGTCGAGAAGTTGATTCAGGCCGTTCCGGCCTTGTCCTTCCTCCGGAACGAAGAGAACGTGTTCGAGTTCAAGTACCGATACAAGGACCCTGAAGTCGGAACTTTCCATTCGCGTATGACGAAGCGCGAAATCAGTCGGACCGACCGGGCCAAGGCCGCCGAGTACGCCCCGATCCTCAAGGAATGGGAGGGCCGCAACTATATCGAGTTCCTGAATGTATATCCCAGACTCTTCTACCCGTTCCTCCAGGAGTTCAAGGCCCATGTTCTGCGCCGTGACCAGATGCTGGACCGCCGGCGGACGGAAGGGTCCCGGGACGAGAGGGACAAAGCGATCGTGGCGGCCTGTAAGGAGAATAGGCTCCTCGAAAAATATTTCCCCGAGACGCTCCGGGCCACGGGATACGGCTGGGACGAAGCAACTCGGCGCGCGGTCGAATCAAAGGCCGAGGGGATTTCGTTCGCCTACGTCAGCACGGTCGCCTTCACGCCTCATAACTATTTGAACGAGAACCTGGCCTGGGTTCTGCTCGGACTGGGCTTTATCGGAATTGCGGCCCTCTGGGCCTTCGCCCCCAGATTTGGGGACACGTTACCGATTTAAGAAAATCGGCACATGTCCCCAAATCTCGTTCATGTTCCCCGAATTCGGTAGTCAGTTTCGGACCAGCTCCACCCGTCGGTTCTGGGCCCTGCCCAGCTCGGTTTCGTTGCCGGCGACGGGCTTCGTTTGTCCGAAACCCGCCGTGGAAAGCCGGCCGACGGCGACTCCCTTGGACACCAGGTAGTCCTTGACGGACTGCGCGCGCTGTTCGGAAAGGGTCTGGTTGTGGGCCGGGCTTCCGGACGAATCGGTGTGGCCTTCGATCGTCAGCTTCCAGGAAGGCTCGCTGCCGAGGAGCTTGACGACCTCGTCGAGCGTCGGGTAGGACTCGGCCCGGATCTTGGCCGAGTCTATGTCGAATAGGATGCCGTAGAGGCGCGCGCGGCCGGACGCTGCCAGGTCTTTGCGGAGCTCGCCGGAAACCGAACCCGACCAGTGCGGGCATTGGCCGACCTGTTCGCTGAACCGGGTGCCGTTCCAGTCGCCGTCCGGCCGCTTGCCCTTGTCGGTATCGCGCCACCAATAGCCCTGGAAGCTCAGGCCGTCGGGGGCGAAGACGAACACGGCCGGGCCGCGGCCGTTGGACTGAACCCAGGTCAGCTTCATGACGCGTCCCTCGACCGTACCCTCAAAGACACCCTCGCTCCACTCATAGCACCCGGTGAGCGCGGTCCCTTGCTGGCGGAGGTGGAAGTCATTGTAATTCGTGTGGTAGGCGCCGCTGATGTTGACGCTCGCGCCGGACGGCTGCGGCCGGGGGCCGTAACCGCGGAAGCTCATGAGCTCGGTCCAGCTTCCGTCACCGTGGTTGTTGTGGATCGTCAACCTCACAAAGCGGCCTGCCGTTTTAACTTGGGCGGCGAAGCGCTGCCCGTCCTGCTGATCGGCCAGTGTCGCCTGAAGGACTTTCTGGAATCCCGAGTCTTTCGAGGTCGGGGACACTTCGACCGTGACGTCCTTGGCTCCCCGGCTTTCGCCGTCGATCTCAGCGGTGTCGAACTCAAACGCGTTCAGGGTCGCCAATCCCTGTATTTCAAAGACAAAAACGCTCGGCCCGATCTTCCCTTCCTCGCAAGCCCAGCCGGAGCCCGCTTCGTCATCGAGCATGTATACGACCGGCCAGCTTGAATAGGTGGCGGGCTCGACGACCGGGAGCGTCCCCTCGCCGAGAGCGAGCAGGTTCACGTCTTGAGCGGGCGCGGCCGCCGCCAGGATCGCCAGCCCCAGGAAAGAGAAAACCAACCTTCGAATAGCCATTCCTAACCTCCTCAAGATACCTATCTATTTTAGTATAGATCGGCAAATTCTCCCATCCTTTATGCCGGCGGAATTCCGGGGACATGTTGCTTATTTCTCTTGAAATAAGTTACGTGTCCCCGGAATTCCTCCATTGAGATTTGGGGACACGTTACCGATTTAAGAAAATCGGCACATGTCCCCAAATCTCGTTCACGTCTCCCAAATTCCCCGATATTGATTTTAGGGGCCGGGGTATGTAGAATCTTGGCTGGGCCAGCGTAGCTCAGTCGGTAGAGCGGCTGATTCGTAATCAGCAGGTCGAGGGTTCGAGCCCCCCCGCTGGCTTTTTTTTACCCATGGCCATGCTCATCAAACGCATCGAAATCCAGGGCTTTAAGTCCTTCGGGGAAAGGACCAAGGTCGTCTTCCACCCCGGGATCACGGCCATCGTCGGCCCCAACGGGACGGGCAAGTCCAACATCATCGATTCGACCCTCTGGGCCTTGGGCGGCCAGCGGATGAAGGCCGTCCGGGCCGACAAGGTCGACGACATCATCTTCAACGGAAACGCCAAGCGCCCTCCCCTGGGCATGGCCGACGTCACCCTGATCCTGGGGGACGCGGGGACCGACGAGGAGCTCACCATCAACCACCGCGTCTTCCGGTCGGGCGACAGCGAGTACCGCCTCAACGGCAAGGTCGCCCGGCTCAAGGACATTCAGGACACGCTCTGGAAGCGGGACGTCGCCGAGAAAGATTACTACGTCATCGAGCAGGGCGCGATCGGCTTGTTCGTCACTTCCAAGCCCCAGGAAAAGCGGCTGCTTCTCGAGGAGGCGGCGGGCACGGCTTTCTACAAGGACAAACGCAAGCAGGCCGAAAGCAAACTCGAGTTGAGCGAGCAGAATCTCCTCCGGCTCGAGGACATCGTCGCCGAGGTCGAGAAGGCCAAAAACTCCCTCCAGCGCCAGGCTTCGGCCGCCAACCGCTACCGGAAGCTCCGGGAAAAGATCCGCGAGCTGACCGGAATCCATTTCCAGCGCCGGGTCCGCCAGGTCGAAGCCAGCCTCGAGGAGGTGACGGGCCGTTTCAACAAATCCCTGAATCGGGAGCGGGACCTGGTCGGGCTCATCCACGAGATCGAAAAGGAAATCGCCTCCCGGCGCAAGGATGTTTGGGATCTCGAGCAGGTCATCAAATCCCGGCAGGAGCACCTCTACGGGCTGAAGTCCCAGACGGTCAAGATCGAATCCGACCGCGAAAAGGACACCCGGCGCATCGACTTCTTCGAAGAGGAAAAACGGAAGTCCGCCGCCGGCCTGGAGGAATTCGGGCGGGAGCTGGCCGTCCTGGAAAAAGAGATCGCGGAGAACGACAGCGGCCTCGAAGAGCTCGCCCGAACCCTGGCCGAGAAGCACGGCGAGGTCGAGCGGGCCGGATCCGAAAGCCAGGGCGCCAAGGAGCGAATCCCGGCTCTCGAGAGAGAGATCGAGGACCTGCGCGGGCATCACCTTCAGCGGGTGTCCGTGCTGACCGAGAGCCGGAACGAGTCGCTCCGCCTGGACAAGGAATGGGAATTCATCCTCCGGCAGGAGGAAAAGCATCGGGCCCAGGTCGCGGCCCAGCGCAAGCTCCTGGCGCTCCAGGAGGAGAAACTCGGACGGGACGAGGCCGCCCTCGGCGATCTCAAGCGCGGGATCGAAACGAGAGAGACGCGGATCGGCGAGCTCCGGACCGCGGCGGCGGAGAGCGAAGCCAAGGCCGAATCGCTCGGGCGGGAGCTGGCCGCCCTCAGGTCCAAGCGCGAGGAAGCCTCGTTCCACTTCCAGGCTCTCTCGACGCTCGAAGCCAAGGAGCGGGAGACGAACGCCGCCCCTCCCCTCCCCGGCTCGCGCGGGATCTTGGCCTATCTCATCCAAGCCGACGACGCCCACGCGCCGCTGGTGGACCTCTTCTGGAAGGAAGAATCGCGTGCCCTGCTCATTCCGGCCCAGGATTTCCTGGCCGCATTGACCGGCGAAGCCATTCGCGGGAATTTCCTCCTCGTCCCGGCCGAGGCCAAAACGGCGCCTCCTCCCCCTCTCAGCGAACCCGAGGTCCTGGGATTCCTCAAGTCCAAGGTCCGGCCCGGCCCGCGCGCCTCCGAGGCTTTCGATCGTCTGCCCGAGGCGGTCATCGTCTCCGACTTGGCCGCGGCCGTCCGGCTTTGGAGCCGCTACCCGGATTTGAACTTCGCGACCCTGCAAGGCGACATCGTCCTGGCTTCGGGTTTGGTCAAAGCGGGCCAGCGCGGTGAGGGCCTGGTGATGCTCGCCCGCGAGATCAAAGCCTGCGAGGACAGGATCGCGGGCCACGACCTCGAAATCCTGCCCCTCGTGACCGCCCGCCGAGAAATCCTCGGCTCCGTCGAGAAAGTCGGTCGGGAACTCGAGAGCGAGACGGCTTTAAAGACCGAGGACGAGCGGCGGATGGCGGAGATCGGCAAGGAACTCGAGTTCGGCCGCGCCGAGAAGGACAAGATCGGGAACGCCCTCGATATCCTCGGCAAAGAATACGAGGTCCAGCATCGCGATAAGGATGAGCTCGGCCGGCGCCGTGAAGGATTGGGACTCCGGCTCCGGGAGGCCGAGGCCGTGGAGGCCGAGATCAAGAGCCGCCTCGAGTCCGCCGAACGGGACCTGGCCGGTTTCATGGACGCGGTCAGCCGAAAATGGCAGGAACATATCGAACTCAAAGCCGGCCGGGATCTTCTCGAAGAAAGAATCGCCAATGCCCGCCAGCAGGCCCGGAGTCTCGCTCAGCGGCGCGAGGCGGCCCAGGCCAAGGTCCGCTCCCTGGAGGACGAGATCCGGAGCTGCGACCGGGAAGAAGCCGGGCTCCGCGCCGGCATCGACGAGCTGGCGCACCGGATCAAAGCCCTCGAGGACGAGCGCGGCCTCAAGGAGAAGGAGCTGGGGAGCGACGAAGCGCGGCTCCACGAGCTCCGGAGCGGGATCGAGGAAAAGGAGCGCCGGATCGCCAAGGCCAGGGAGGACCTCGAGGTCCTCAAGGAGGAGCGGGTCCGCTGGGAGGTCGGCAAGGCCGAAACCGAGCGTGACCGGATCAACCTCGAGGAAAGCTGCTGGCAGGAGCTCAAGAAGACCCTGATGGAGATCAAGCTCGAGCCCCAGGGCGAGGACCTCTCCGACCAGGACGTCGAGAGCCGGCTCGATGAGGCCCGCGAAGACCTCCAGCGCTTCAAGGCCGTCAACCTGATGGCCGAAGAGGAATACCAGGCCCAGAAGGAGCGCTACGACTTCCTCACCCAGCAGAGGAACGACCTCCGCCAGTCCATCGACACGACTCAGGAGGCCATCCGCAAGATCGACGACGAGAGCCGCTCCCAGTTTCTCAAGGCCATCGAGGCCGTCAACAAGAATTTCCAGGACATCTTCGCCATTCTTTTCAAGGGAGGCACGGCCGAGGTTAAGCTGAGCGAGCCCGAGACGCCGCTCGAGAGCGGGGTCGAGATCGTCGTCCAGCCGCCGGGCAAGAAGGTCCAGAACCTGGCCCTCCTTTCGGGCGGCGAAAAGACGCTGACCAGCCTGGCCTTCTTGTTCGCCCTGTTCCGCTACAAACCGACGCCCTTCTGCATCCTGGACGAGGTCGACGCCGCCCTGGACGAGGTCAACCTGGGCCGCTTCCTGGAGTTGATGAAGACGATCAAGAAGGAGACCCAGTTCATCATCGTCACCCACAACTTCAAGACGATGGAGGTCGCAGACTTCATCTACGGGACGACCATGGCCGAGCCCAACATTACCAGCATCTACTCGGTCAAGCTCGATCGAAAAGAGGGCGGCCCCGAAGCTCCGCCCGGACGAGAAGCGCCGTGAAAGTCCAGCTGTTCGTCCCGCCCGGCGGCTACTTCGCCGAGCGCTGGTCGCGGGGCTCGAGCATGCCGCCGCTGGGGATTCTATCCATCGCGGCGGTCCTCGAGAAGGAGGGCGTCGAGGTCGAGATCGTCCCGGCCGACGTCCTCGGCCTGAGCCGGCGAGCGATCGCGCGGGCCATCCGCCGCTTCGAGCCCGACATCATCGGCGTGACCTCGACGACCGAGAACCGCTTCCAAAGCTTCAAGCTCATCCGCCTGGCCAAGAAGACCCGGCCCAAGGCCCTGACCGTCCTGGGCGGTCCCCACGCTTCGATGGCCGCGGAGGACACCCTCGTCCACATCCCCGAGCTGGACCTCGTCGTCCGGGGCGAGGGCGAGCGGACCATGGCCGAACTCTGCCGGGCATGGGAGGGAAACCTCGACCCGGCAAGGGCCGCCACCGTCCCCGGCTGTGTTCTGAGGGTCGAGGGCCGGCTCGTCGCGGCGCCGGCCCGCCCCCCCATCAAAGACCTGGACACTCTCCCCTTTCCGGCCTTCCACCTCGTCCCCTTCGAGAAATACAACTTCGTCATCGACGTCCCCGGCCAAGGACCGCTCCCGGCCGTCAATATCATGACCAGCCGCGGCTGCCCCTTTATCTGCAATTTCTGCGCGACGCCCATCAACTGGGGGCGCCGCGTCCGGATGCGCTCGCCCGAGAACGTCGTCGACGAGATCGAAAGCCTCGTCCGCCGCTACGGCGCCAAGGTCGTTTTCTTCTACGACGACACCTTCAACGCCGACCCCAAGCGGGTCGGGCGGATCTGCGACCTTATTGTGGAGCGCAAGCTCGACATCCGATGGCGCTGCGAGGCCCGTCTCGACCTCATCGACAAGCCCCTGCTGGCCAAGATGAAACGGGCCGGGCTCTTCCACCTTTCCTTCGGGCTCGAGGCGGGCTCCGAACGGGTCCGGAATCAGGTCATCGGGAAAAAGATCGATATCGCCGATTTCCACAACCTGGTCCGCTGGTGCGAGGAGCTGGGGATCATCCCCAACGCCTTCTTCATCTTCAGCCACCCGACCGAGACCTGGGAAGAAGCCCGGGAGACGATCAAGATCGTCGAGGCGTACAATGGCCGAGTCGAGGCGACCGTGGCCATCCTCCACGTCTATCCCGGAACGCCCCTGGAGCGGACCGCCAAGGACCTGGGCGTGCTTCCGCGGGATTTCAGCTGGGCCAGACGGCACGACCGGCGCATTATCACGTTGCCCGCGGCCCAGGGCGACGTCCCGCTCTTCATCGACAAGCTGTCCTGGGCCCAGGTCAGCGAGCTCCTCTTCCGCTGGTCCTTGGGCGGAGGCCGGATCTCGATCGCCCGCAAGATCCCGCGCGTTCTCAAGAACATGCGATCCTTGGGCGACGTGCGGCGCTACGCCGTCATGGCCCGGGTTTTTCTGCGCCTCCGCCTCGGGAGACGCAAGACATGAAGACGGGGATCGTTCGGGACGTCCGCTACCTCGATCATAAGCCGGGCGATTTCCATGTCGAGTCCCCGATGCGGCTAGAGGTCATCTATGACATGCTCGACGAGGAGCCGGGCGCTTATATCGAAATCCCGGCTCGGCCGGCTCGCGACGAAGAGATCGCCCGGATCCACACGGCACGCCACATCAAGCTCATCAGGGACACGGAGGGGAAGGAACGGGTCGCGCTGGACGAGGATACGGAAACCTCTCCCGGCTCGGCCCGGGCGGCATTTCTGGCCGCGGGCGGCTTCATCGAGGCCTTAGGGACCGTCATGCGGGGAGACGTCGGCAACGCCTTCGCGCTGGTCCGCCCGCCGGGGCACCATGCCGAGGCGGACCGGGCCATGGGTTTCTGCCTGTTCAACAGCGCGGCCGTCGGCGCCTGCTCGCTCATCGAAGACCACGGCTTGAAGCGAATTCTCATCGTGGACTGGGACCTCCATCACGGGAACGGAACGCAGAAGTCCTTCTACGCCACGGACAAGGTCTTTTACTTCTCGACCCACCAATTCCCGCTCTATCCCGGGAGCGGCCATTGGCGCGAGATCGGCCAAGGGCCGGGCGAAGGATATACGCTCAACGTCCCGCTCGGGGCGGGCAAGGGCGACGCGGATTATCTCCACATCTACAGGACGATTCTCAAGCCGGCCGCGCTGATCTACAAGCCAGAATTCATAATCGTGTCGGCCGGATTCGACATCTACGGCGGGGATCCGCTGGGCGGGATGGAGGTCACGGCGGACGGATTCGGCGCTTTGACCGCCGAGCTTATGGATATCGCCCGGGAATGCTGCGGCGGAAGGCTGGCCCTGGTCCTCGAAGGCGGCTACAACGGGAAAGGATTGAAGGAAGGCGTGCGAGCCGTCCTCCGGCAGCTCAGCGAGCGGGCGCCGCGACCGCGAATCCCGGCCGCTCCGTCTCCCGAACTCCAGTCCGAGCTCAAGCCGATCGTCGGGCAATTCCGAATGTTTTGGCCTATCTGATCTATGCGGCCGACCCATTCGGGCTAGATTGGCCGGACATCTTCCGGTCTTATTGCTTGACCAGTTCGACCCGGCGGTTCTTGGCCCGGCCCTCCTCGCTGTCGTTGGACGCAACTGGCGCAAACGGGCCGCACCCGGAGGCTCTCAGACGGTCAGGGGCGATGCCGTGGTCGCGGACGAGCGCCTGGAGGACGGCTTCAGCCCGGTCTTGGGAGAGCTTGATGTTGCTGTCCACGCCGCCCACGTTGTCCGTGTGCCCCACCACATAGACCTTGAGGCCCGGGTCGGCTGTCAGGAGCTTGGCGATCTCCCCGATGGCCTGGGCCGACTCGGGTTTGATGGCGGACTTGCCGGTATCGAAATAGATGCCGTAGACCGCCGCGTGGCCTGTGGCCCTGATGTCGTTGCCCAAGGCCGCCGCGTCCGCTTCGATATATTGCTCCATCGCTTTCTTCTCAACGATCCGCAGCCAGATCGTCCCGTTCCCCTTCTCGATCTGCACCCACGCTTCCTGGCCATTCTTGACGATCTTCCCGTTCACCCACCGCTCCGGCACAATCTGGAGGATGATGCCCCCCGCCTTCTGGATGGCGTTCTCGTAGTTCCGGACAACGGCAAGACCGCTGGGTTCGTTGGTCCGTTGTCCGGTGAACGCGTAGGTGATGAAGGTGAATTTGCCTTCGACCGGGGTCTTGGGGCCCTTCGTCGCGAAGAATTCGTAGACCCCGAAATCCTCGACCTTGCAGTTCGCGATGCGGTATTCCGGCATGCGCGTGGGGAAAAGCGGGTGGTCCTTATAGCCGGGGTTATCCGGCTGCTGGGCGAAGACGCCCGTCGCCAGCAAGAGAAACAAAACGCTCATCAGAACGATCAATGTCTTTTTCACGGTCTGTCTCCTCTTCATCTTTTTTACTTAATCTTGGCGGGCAGCATATCAATGGCGCTTCGTCGCCTAGCTGAAATCAGCCTTCCCAAGATTGTCGATGACTTCAAGCGCTCCATAATAGCGGAAAGCTTCGGCCGCCGCAAGCGAGACCTTCGCTACGAATAGGGCCGCTCTGTTCCCCGCGTCCGGAACTTATCGCAACTCTACGCGGCGGCGGGACGGAAGGGGGATTTCGTCCTCATCGATAGCCGTTCCCAGCCTTTATTATTTTCCGGCTTTCTCCAACACGGCCTTTTTCAAACCGGGATTGATAACGGCCTCATAGGCCTCGGCCTGGGATAGGTAAGTGCGGGCTTCGTCCAGCCGCTTCTCCATGAACAGGAGGTTGATCAAGTTGTTGTAGGCCTCGCCACAGCGCGGATCGGCTTTTATGGCCAGCAGGTATTGGGCTTCTGCTTCCGGCCGCCGCTTGAGCCGGAAGAGGCAGTTTCCATGAAAATAGAGGTAATTGGGCGGAATTGGAGAGATCTCCTTGGCCCGGCCCGTTTCGTCCAGCCTCTCTTCTTTGCTTAGCTTATTCTTAGCGTCCTGGGCGGCCTTGCCGTATCTTTCGACCGCGCAGGATCCTCTTTTATTGGCCGCATCCTCGGCCGCCGCCGCTTCGCGGGCATCGTCGATCAGGATGCCCACGCTGTCCATCTGCTCCTTCATCTTCTGCTGTTCAAGCACGGCGGCCGCCTCGGTCATCTTGAGATACCCCTCTTCGGCCGCCTGAATGTGCTCGAGCGCTTTCTCGAACTCGGCCCTCTTGTAGAGAATCTGCGACTGCAGGAAATGGGCCTCGTGGTGCTCCGCCAGCCTCTCGAGGCAGAAGAGGACTTCTTGTTCGCATTTAGTCAGATTATTCCTCTGGAAAGCCGTTTTGGCTTTTTCGATATGGCCGGAGAGTATCGAGTATTCGTTGAGCAGGGCGAGATTCTTGTCTTGAGCGGGAACGGCTTGAGCAAGGGCCCAAACCGCGAGTCCAACCAGAAAGACTTCGCTTTTTTTCATGAGACCTTCTCCCCTATTTGAATAGTAAGTAGAAAACCTGGCGGTGTCAAATCATCGACTCCCCGGCCTGAAGGCCGGGGCTTATTAATGATTAACCCTGAGCCTCGCTCTCATCCCCGCCTTGAAAGGCGGGGCTTGGCGTCGGCGAACGGGTCAACCGAGGGATCCGTTTGATTGATCAGGCATCCCAGGAAAACGCGCCGGATAGACCTTGACCGGGCCCGGGAGCCGGCGCTATGATCATCGAAAGGAAATCCCATGATACGATTTTCCCGTCGTCGGAAAGCTTGTCTGCTCGCCTGTTGCGTGTTTCTGGCCGCTGCCGGAATGGCCATCGAAACGCCGGCGCCTATACTTACTCTGACGGGCACGGCCAAAGAGATCGGCTTGACGAAAGGATTGGCCGTCGGTCCCATCGGCCGTTTCGGACGCTCGGCGATCCCATCCGACCTCCTCGCCTGGCAACTCGCCGCAGGGACCATGGCCGCGCCGCGCGAGGGACTCGTCATCGGCGCGAACGACCAGGGCCAGCCGCAAAGCTGGGCCGTTGTCGAATCCGGCGCCGACGGCTGGATCGATAATCCCGCCCTTTCGGGCGGCGCCCTCTTCATAGTGATCGATTCCGAGCGGCCCAGAACCATGATTCTCGAGGCCTCCGGATATTATGTCGCCCGCATCAACGGCGAACCTCGCGGCGGCGAGAAATACGGCGCGGATTGGGTCCGCCACCCGGTCCGGCTCATCAAGGGCCGTAACGAGCTCCTCTTCAAGGGCGAGCGCGGGCGCTTCCGCGGCCGGCTTTTCGAGCCGCCGGCCGAGGTTTTTTTCACCGACCGGGACATGACGCTCCCGGACCTCGTCCTCGGAGAAAAAGGGCCGTTCTGGGCGGGCCTCCGCCTGGTCAATGCGACGGGTGAAAGGCTCGATAAAATCGTGGTCCTTTATCGCACGGCGGGACGCGATAGCCGGGCCGGACTGGACGTATCCATCGCTCCTTTCATGACACAGAAGCTGGCAGTCCCCTTGTCCCTCGACGCGCCGTCCGTCGAGGGAACGATCCCGATCGATATCAGGGCACGAGTCCGCGCCGGCCGCAGGACCGTCGAGACCCCGCCGCTCACGATCGAGCTCAAAGCTCTCTCGCCCGCAGCGCATCACACGCGTACCTTCGTAAGCGGCATCGACGGCAGCGTCCAGCTCTTTGCCGTGGCGCCCATGCTCGCGAGCGGTGGGACGCGGACGGAGACAAAACCCGCCCTCATCCTGTCCCTTCACGGTGCCGGAGTCGATGCCATCAACCAAGCGCGCGCCTACAAGCCTAAGGATTGGGCCTATGTCGTGGCGCCGACGAACCGGCGTCCGTACGGATTCGACTGGGAAGATTGGGGCCGCCTCGACGCCCTCGAAGTCCTGGCCGAAGCCTCCCGGCTTTTCGGGACCGACCCGGCCCGCACCTATCTGACCGGTCACTCCATGGGCGGCCACGGCACATGGCAGGTTGGGGCGACGGTCCCCGGCCTCTGGGCGGCCATCGCGCCGAGCGCCGGCTGGCGAAGTTTCACATCCTACGGCGGCGGAGTCGTTTACAAAGACCCGTCGCCGGTCGAGCGCATGCTGGCCAGGGCGAACAATCCAAGCGAAACAACGGCCCTCGCCCGCAATTTCCTCCACTACGGCGTCTACATCCTCCACGGCGACCAGGACGACAATGTGCCCGTTGACGAGGCCCGGTTCATGCGCGAGCTTCTGGGGACGTTTCACCCCGACTTCAGCTATTACGAGCGGCCGGGGGCAGGCCATTGGTGGGGGAACGAGTGCGTCGACTGGCCGCCCCTTTTCGAATTCCTCAAAGACCGGATCCGGCCGTCGGACGCCGAGGCGAGGAAGGTCGAATTCGTGACCGCCAACCCGGGGATCTCGTCGCGCTCGCGCTGGATTGAAATTCTGGCTCAGACGCGCCCCCTCGAATACAGTAAGGTCGCGGTCGAAAAAGACGAGGCAGGGAAGACATTCAAGGGAACGACGGAAAACGTCGCAAGGCTGGCGATCGACGTTCCGTCCATCGCCGCGGGCGGCGCGGTCACGATTGAACTCGACGGCTCGCGCGTTGAGGCTACGCCGGCGCCGGGAACGACCAGCATCTTCTTGGAGCGCGGCGAGAAAGGCTGGCTGGCCGCCGGGCCGCCCGACCCGGCCTTGAAAGGCCCGCGCCGTTCCGGCGGCTTCAAGGACGCTTTCCGCCACGGCTTCGTCTTTGTCTACGGAACGCGTGGCGACGCAGCCGAGGACGCCCGCGCTTTCGGGAAGGCGCGGTTCGACGCCGAGATGTTCTGGGTCCGCGGCAACGCGGGCATCGAGGTTCTGCCCGACACGGCGTTCGACCCGGCCCGATTCATGGACCGGAGCGTCATCCTCTACGGAAACGCCGACACGAACGCCGCCTGGCCGAAGCTTCTGGCCGGGTGTCCCGTTGAAGTCCATAGCGGATGGGCGCGAGCCGGAAAGAGGCGCTATACCGGCTCCGACCTGGCGGCCTATTTCGTCTGGCCGCGGCCCGGAAGCGATGTCGCTTCGGTGGGTGTCGTGTCCTGGACCGGACGGGCGGGCTGGGTCGCGGCTTCGCCCGGCCAGTATTTCATCTCCGGGGCCGGTTTCCCCGACCTCTTGCTTTTCACGGCGGAAACCCTGCGCTCCGGGCCCGACGGCGTCCGGGCGATCGGCTGGTTCGGAAATGACTGGAGCCTCGAGACGGGCGACATCGTCTGGAACGAAGGACGCCCGCGCCGCGATTGATACATCACCAGCGGTCGGTCCGGAAGGGCGAGGCCGGCAGCCCTTCTTTATTGGCCAGGTTGGGAACGGCGAGTTGATGCCAGCCGAACCGGACCGCGACCGGGACCGCAACCCGCGGACTCCGAACAATCACCGTATCGCCGGAAATTTCAGCTTCGGCTTTATATAAAATCCCATCCTCCCCCGCGATCTCGAACCATTTCAGCGGCTGGCCGTCATTCGCGATCAGCCCGCCGCCCGTGTGATCAAAGGAAATCCGCGCTTTGTCCACTTCGACCGTCATGGATCTGAACAGCGGCCCGGAATAGACGAGGCCGGTCTCTCCGTAGACCTTGGCGCGAGCCCAGAGCGCGAGCCGCGCTCCGACATCCTTCTTGTCGCGCGGGTGGATATCGTTGAGGTCGGTGATGTCGGTCACGATAGCCATCCCCGTGTTGGGGAGACGAAGGGTATTCACTTGGGCTTCCCAAATGAGGGGCAGGCGGAAGAAGTCCGGGACGTCGCCGTTCGGAATCTCCCGGTCATAGGGGTAGTTATACGGAGCGAGCTGAACATAACCGAACGGCAAATCGCCGAGCTTCCAGACCTCGCGCCAGCCCCGGATGAGGGCTTCCATTTTCTTTTCGTAGAGCAGGCAATCGTTCCGGTTGCTTTCCCCCTGGTACCAGATCGCGCCGCGGATCGCGAAATTGACGAGGGGATGGATCATGCCGTTATAGAGGGCGGTCGGAGCCTGGGGGTCGTCGAGGGGGTGAACGAGCGGTGCGGGTCTGCGGGGAAGCTCGGAATTCGCCGCGATCGCTTTTCGGCTCTCGCGGACCCAGCCGTCCCAAACGGGAAGGGCGCGCGCGAGGCTCTTCTTGTATTCGGCGGTCTTGTCCGCGAGCCCGGTCAAGATGGGTGTGACTTCGGGAACGGCCTCGAACCCGGCCGGAGGCGTCCAGGGCTCGATGGCCGTTCCGCCCCAGGCCGACTCGATCAATCCCACCGGCACGCCCAGCGCTTTCCTGAGCTCGAGGCCGAAATAATAAGCGACCGCCGAGAACGGCCCGGCTGTTTCGGGCGTGCAGGGAGTCCAGCCGGCGACGACATCGGGCTCGGGCCGATCGGAAGTCCGCTTGGGAACAAGGAAAAGCCTCAGGCTGGGGTCATTGGCCCTCAAGAGTTCGGGGACCGGGCTCTGGAGCGCCCAGAGCGGCCATTCCATGTTGGATTGGCCCGAGCACAGCCAGACTTCGCCGACCAGGATGTCGCGGACGACCTTCTCCGAACCCCGCTCCCCCCGAACGATCATATCGAGCGGCCCGATCCCCGGCTGGAGAGAATCCAGGCTGACGCGCCAGGCGCCGTCGGCATCCGCTCGGATCTTGGCTTCCCGGCCCGCGAAAAGGACCGTGACCGTCTCTCCCCGGCCGGCCCAACCCCAGATCGAAAAGGGCTTTTCCCGCTGGACGACCATGTGATCGCCGATAACGGCGGGCAGCCGAACCTCGGCGAGCAGGACGGACGAAAATCCAAATAAAAGCAGAGATACGACAGCCGGACCGAGGACGAGAATTTTCCTTTTAATCATAAACGCATCCTCCGTTTTTCGATCGAATTGCCACGCCCTGAACATATCGTTGACCCGGGAAGGTTGTCAACCCCTCGACACCCCGGCCATCAGACGGCACTCATGGCCGTTAGCACGCCTCCATGAGTACAGACGAAGCGCCGGGGCTTGTATAGGGGTAACCCTGAGCCTCGGCGAACGGGTCAACCCCTCGACACCCATACTAAGCCGGAAACGGCTTAGTATGAGTGCAGGCGTTTCGCAGTACCCAGACTAAGCCGTTTTCGGCTTAGTCTGAGTGCTGCAAGGTTGGGTTTGTAAGGCCCCTGCCGGTTCCAGGTGTCATCAAAAGCGGACAGGTTTTCCCCGGCCGCCGGCCCAGATCAGGCTGGATAAATGGCATAATTCTTGCTAAATTGAAGGTGGGAGTCACCCGGGAAAAAGCTAATTTCTTCCCCAAAAGGAGTAAACGGCCATGAAAAAAGCGATGATAGGCGCGGGATTCCTTCTCGTCCTTTTAGCCGCGTTGGCTGTCCCGGCCCGGGCCGAGGACACGAATTACACGAACGCTTCGGTCGCCAGGCTCAACCATACCGAAGGAACGAGCTACATCCAGAGGGCCTCCGACCTCGCCTATGAGGAAGGCGTCGTCAATACGCCGATCGGCGAGGGCGACCGCCTGGGCACGACCGACGGGCGCGCCGAAGTTTATTTGGGCGACCGGAGCTACCTCAGGCTCGACAAGAATACCAAGATCGATTTCGTCGAGTTTCCCAAGAAGGGCACGGACCGCACCAAGCTTCGGCTCTGGACGGGGAGCATCTACATCAACGTCCGGGACCTGCGCAAGGAAAGGGCCGTCGAGCTTCAAACGGCCGACGCCACTTTCTACATCCTCGATAACGGCCTCTACCGTCTCGACGTCAAGGAGAACGCCGAGAGCGAAATCCTCGTCTTCCGGGGCGTCGTCGAGGCTTCCGGGGAGGAAGGCTCGGTCCTGGTCAAGGGCGAGCAGAAGCTCGCCGCCTCGCAGGGACGGATCGCGTCCAAGCCGGCCTCTTTCATGGCCACGGCCGCGGACGCGTTCGACGATTGGAACGAGGCCCGGGAGGCGAAGCTGAAGACCGTCATCGCCGAGCGTCGCCTTCCCAACGAGCTCGAGGATTTCGAGGGCGAGCTGGACTCTTACGGCGACTGGAACCAGGTCGAGCCCTACGGCTGGGTCTGGGCGCCGAGGGGCCTCGACGCCGGCTGGTATCCCTATCACAACGGAAGCTGGACCTGGCTCCCCCTCTGCGGCTGGACCTGGGTGCCCTATGAGCCTTGGGGTTGGGCCACCCATCATTACGGCCGCTGGGGTTGGAATATGGGCCTCGGCTGGTATTGGATCCCGATGGCCTATTGGGGTCCGGCGTGGGTCGATTGGTGGTGGGATGATTATTATTTCGGCTGGGCGCCGCTGTCCTACTGGGGCTATCCTTGCGTTATGATGGGCAACGTCTTCTACGATCACTGGAACGATCACCATTATCCTCACGACTCGCGGGTGATGACCGTCGTCCGCAAGGACCAGCTCAAAGCCAAGGACGTCTCGAAAGTCGCCCTGTCTCATGACGCCCTTCGCGACGTCGGCGATATCCGCTTGGGCGCCCAGGCGCCGACTGTCCGGCCCGGCCCCGGCTCTCTGAGGGCGGACCCCCTGGACGGAAACCGGTTCCTCCTTCGCAAGGACGAAAGCGCCGAGCGCCTCGTCCCGCGCGAGTTCCGGGAGGGCGGCCTTCTCCGCGAGCCGAGCGAATTCCCCGGACGTGATCTCAGGGGAATCGGCCTCGACGCTCCATCGCTGCAGCCCGGGGAACGAAGGATCCGCAGATTCGACTCCTCGCCCGATATCACGCTCCGCCGCTATTTCGACCGCGAATCGAGCGGCGATTCCGGCTCCTTCCTGAGCCGGATCTATAGATCGATCACGGGCGAAGGGCCGTCATCCCGCGGCTCCACCAGGAGCTACTCCTCGCCCCGGTCGTCGAGTTCGCGGTCGTCGGGGACGAGGTCATCGCCCTCCTCCTCGCGGGGGTCGTCTTCCTCGCACGGGTCTTCGGGTTCGCACCCTTCGGGGGGGGTCCGCAAGAAATAAGGAAGAATAAATCCGGCGCGGCGGACGGCGCCGCTCGTCAGTGTTCCTCTTCGGCCTTTTCCACGGAGTAGTAGTCCAGGGACATCATGTGGTCCAGGTGGGAGCAGAAGCGGATCGGTTCGGTCCCCGGAACGAAGACTTCTTTGAGCGGGAATAGGCAAAAGGGCGTCGCCAGGAGACCGGTCTTGCGATCGATCTCGACGAAGGTCAAGTTGGGCGGGACCTCGAATTCCTCGAGCGGGACCTCGACGCCCGCCTCCTTGGCCTTCTTTTTTTCGTCGTCGATCAGGTTCTTGAAAAAGTCGATCCAGATCGGAAGAGCGGCCACCGCGCCCGATTGGCGGTTGCCCAGCGTGATCTGCGTGTCGTAGCCGACCCAGACGCCGGCGCAGAGCGAGGGCGAGAACCCGATAAACCAGGCGTCGGTGAATTTGTTCGTCGTCCCCGTCTTGCCGCCTAAGGGCTTCTCCAGGAAGCTGGCCGCGGCGGCCGTCCCGCGCTGGACAACGCCCTGGAGGAGGCTCGTCATCATGTAGGCCGTCTGGGGCGAAACGACTTCCTCGGATTCGACCCGGGCTTCCTCGAGGACGTTCCCGTCCTTGTCCTCGACCCGGGTTATAAAGTACGGCTTGATCCGGACCCCTTTGTTGGGGAAGGTCGTGAAAGCCGAAACGAGCTCGGCCAAGGTGACTTCGAAGGCGCCCAAAGCCAGGGACATATAGGGATAGACGTTCGAGGTGATCCCGAACTTCCTGCAGTACTGAACGCCGACTTGGGGGGAGATATACTCGAGGAGCCTGGCCGTTACGACGTTCCGCGATTCCTCGAGACCCCGGCGCAGGGTGACGGCGCCCTTATACTTGCCGTCGTAGTTGGGAGGCGTCCAGGGCTCGCCCGTCCATTTATCCTCAAAATTGACCGGCCAGTCCTGGATGATGCTCGCCGGCGTGAACCCGTTCTCCAGGGCGGCCGTGTAGAGGACGGGCTTGATGGCCGATCCGGTCTGGCGGAGGGCTTGCGTGGCCCGGTTGAACTGGCTCCGCTTGAAGGAATAGCCGCCGACCATGGCCTTGATCTGGCCGGTCAGCGGATCAACGGCCAGGAACCCCCCCTCGACCTGCGGTTCCTGGTCGAGAGACACCTCGGCCTCCTTTTTGTCTTCGTCGACGCTCTTGACCGAGACCAGGACGACATCCCCCCGTTTGATGAGGGTGTCGAGGGCGCCCGCCCTGGTCCATTGGATGTCGGTGTTTTTCATCCTGCCCAGGTAGTCTTTGATCCTGAGCGTCGCCTCTTTGCGGGATGCGGCCAGGACGACGGCTTCGGTGAGCTCACCGGGTTGAAGGGCCGGGACGCGCCAGCCGGGGAGCCAGATCTTTTCGAGGTCGGCCTTTCCCTCGGCGAGAAGATTCTTTTTATCGTTCCGCCAGCCCTTTTTCTTGTCCATGTCGCGCAAGCCCTTGTTGAGGGCCTTCTCGGCGAGCTCCTGGTAGCGCGGGTTGAACGTCGTGTAGACCTTGAGCCCGGCCCGATAGAGGGCGTTGCTTCCGTAGTTCTTCTCGAGATATTTGCGGACCTCCTCGAAGAAGTAGGCGCCGAAATCCGACTCGTCCCGGCGCAGGGGGAGGACCGTCATGGGACGGCTCTTGGCCGCTTCGGCTTGGGCTTTGCTGATATAACCCTCCTCGGCCATCCGGGTCAGGACGTGGTTGCGGCGGCGTAAAGTCGAGTCGTAGTTCGTGTAGGGCGAGTAGATCGAAGGGCCCCGAAAGATGCCCGCGATCATGGCGCACTCCTCGAGGTTCAGCTCTCCGACGCTCTTCCCGAAGAAGAGATTGGCGGCCGCCTCGACTCCGCAGGCGCCGTGGCCGAGAAAGAACTTATTGCAGTACATCTCCAGGATTTTTTGCTTGGTGTATCGTTTCTCGATGCGCAGGGCCAGGAGCCATTCCTTGAGCTTGCGGGACAGGACCTGCTGGGGATAGAGGAAATATTCCCGGGCCAGCTGCTGGGTGATGGTGCTGCCGCCCTCCAGCCGGCCCCGCCGGCTGAGCTTGAGGTTCTCCTTGACGGCCCGCAGGATGCCCCGGTAATCGATGCCCTTGTGCCGCTCGAAGCGCGGGTCCTCGGTGGCGATGATGGCCTTCTTGAGGAGGTCGGGGATCTTCTCGTAGGGGATGACGACCCGGCGCTCCTCGGCGAACTCCTTGACGACCGTGCCGTCGTCGGCCAAGATGCTGGTGATGATCTTGGGTTGGAATCGCTCGAGCTCTTCGACGTCGGGCAGATCGCGGCGGGCGCCCATGTAGAGCCCGACCAGCGCGCCCAGGCCGCAGGCGGCCAGTAAAAACGCGGCCAGGAACGCGATCTTGAACAGCTTGCGCTTGTTGAGCTTGCGGATCTTTATGACAAGGACGAGCTTCTTCCCGTCGGCTCCATTCTCGCCGGCCATGGAGTTAGGATAGCAGAATCAGCCCAATCTATCCAGAACGAGCTTTGCGATCTTCTCGTGGACGGCCTCGATCGGTCTCGAGGCGTCGATGCGGATGAAGCGGCGCCCCCGGAAACTCCTGAAGACGGCCCGGACCTTCCGGAGATAATCCTCCCGCTCGAAAAGCTCGTCCCGCGCCCCCCGCTCCCGGATCCGTCCCAGCCCGCTCTCCGGGTCGAGGTCGAGGATGAAAACCAGGTCGGGCGGCGGGGCGAACTCCTCGTTGAGGCGCCGGATGCGCCCGGCATCCAGCCCCTTGGCGCTCTGGTAGGCGATGGTCGAAAAGTAATAGCGGTCCAGGATGACGGTCTCTCCCCGCTCCAGGGCCGGCTTGATGTTTTTCTCGACGTTGTCCCTCCGGTCTCGGAGAAAAAGGTCCAGCTCCTCCTCGGCCGTCAAGGAACCGGCTTTTTTGGCCTTCTCCCTGATTTTGCGGCCCCAGACGCCGTCGGTCGGCTCCCGGAAGACGGATGTCTTCACCCCCAGTCCCCTGAGCTTTTCGGCCAGGAGGGCGGCCTGGGTGGACTTCCCCGTCCCGTCGATCCCCTCGAGGACGATCAAAATCCCGCGCCGCTTCCCTATTGTCATGGTTTGCCGGGCGGCTCGATCATACCCTTCCCGGGAGCTCGAATGCAACTTTTTCGGGTTCTCCGATCGTTTGAAATAAGTTACGGACTGTGCTATCGTGTGAATCTTCATTTGGAGGCTTTGTTATGAAAAAGATCGTCTGGTTCTCCCTGGGCAGCTTCCTGCTGGGGATCATCGTCGCCGGCTATCTCTTTCTCTATCACCCCGGCAAGAACGCCCCGGCCGGCGCCGGCGTTCCGGATAAGCCGTCGGCCCTGTCCGGCAACCTCTACGCCTCGGCCCCCCAGGTCAAGCCCGACCTGGACTTCGTCAGGATTTCGGAAAAGGTCGGCCCGGCCGTCCTCAAAATCGTCTCCGAGAAAATGGAGAAGGCCCCCGAGACGGGGTTCTTCGATGAATCGCCCTTCGACGACTTCTGGGACCGCTTCTTCGGGACGCCCCAGAACCGCAATCGGGAATATAAGAGCTACGCTCAGGGGACGGGCTTCTTCATCTCGCCCGACGGATACATCATCACCAATAACCATATCGTCGAGAACGCGACCAAGGTCACGGCGACATCGGTCCAGGGCGAAGATTACACGGCTAAGATCGTCGGGACCGACCCCAAGTCGGACCTGGCCCTGATCAAGATCGAGGGCAAGGATTTCCCCGCCGCCGAGCTCGGCGACTCCTCCCAGCTCAAGGTCGGGGAATGGGTCGTGGCCATCGGCAACCCGCTCGGCATGGAGCACACCGTGACGGCCGGCATCGTCAGCGCCAAGGGCCGACAGCTCGGAGGATCGGGCCTGAACGTCCCCGACTATCAGGACTACATCCAAACCGACGCCGCCATCAACCGGGGGAACAGCGGCGGCCCCCTCGTCAACCTCAAGGGCGAGGTCGTCGGCATCAACAGCAACATCCTGTCCCCGACCGGCGGGAACATCGGGATCGGGTTCGCCATCCCCTCCAACCTGGCCAAGAGGGTCGTCTCCCAGCTCAAGGACAAGGGCCGGGTCGTCCGGGGGTACCTGGGCGTGAGGATCACCGCCGTTAGCGACGACTCCCGCAAGAGCCTCAACCTGAAGTCCAGCAAGGGCGTCCTGATCAACACGGTCGAAACGGACGGGCCGGCCGACAAGGCGGGCCTTAAGCGCTACGACGTCATCGTGGCCGTCAACGGCCAGCCGGTCGAAAACTCCAACGACCTTCGCTTCAAGATCGCCGACATGGAACCCGGTTCCAAGGTCGAGATCAAGTACATCCGCGACGAGAAGGAGCGGACGACGACCGCCGTCATAACCGAGCTCGAGCCTGAGGAAAAGAACCCGTCCGCGGTCGAATCGGGCAAGGACATCGGGATCTCGGTGAACGCCCTGACCCCGAACCTGGCCCGGCGCGGCGGGCTTCGCGTCCAGGAAGGCCTTCTCATCAGCGAAGTCCGCCCCTACAGCGAGGCCGAGCGCAAGGGGCTTGCGGCCGGAGACGTCATCCTCGAGATCAACCGCCGCAAGGCGAGCCGGATCCAGGATCTCGAAGCCGCCCTCAAGCAGGCCCGGCCCGGCGACCCCCTGATGCTCCTCATCCACCGCGAACAGGATGGGGACGTCCAAGAAAGCATCGTCACCCTGCGAATCCCCGGATGAAATTCAGCAAGCTCCACGGCCTCGGCAACGACTTCGTCGTCTTCGATCAGCGGAATCGGCCCGCCGAGGGATCGATCGGGGACTTCGTGCAGAAGGTCTGCGACCGCCATACGGGCGTCGGGGCCGACGGCCTCCTCCTGATCGATGTCGAGGACGCGGCGGCCGGACGAGTCCGGTTCCGGATCTTCAACGCCAACGGGACCGAAGCCGAGATCTCGGGAAACGGGCTGCGCTGCGCGGCAGCCTCCTTATTCCGGGCCGGGACGATCGCGCCGCCCCGGATCCGGTTCCTGACTACGGCCGGGGATCGGACTTGCGAGCTCATCAGGTCCGAGGGAACATACTATGAAGTCCGGACCGAGATGGGCCGGCCCCGTTTCGCGTCGTCCGATATTCCTTTCGACGACGGCGCCGTCCACGAACGGATCGTCGACTACCCCTTAACGATCGGCCAAAAAGCCTATCCGGTCACGGTGCTCTCGATGGGGAACCCCCACTGCGCCCTGTTCGTCGACCGCTACCCGAACCGGATCGAATGGCACCAGATCGGGAGCGAAATCGAGTCCCATCCCTTCTTCCCCAAACGGACCAACATCGAATTCATCCATGTCCTGAACCGGAGCGAGATCGAGGTCCTGTTCTGGGAGCGCGGCGTCGGGGAAACCATGGCCTCGGGGACCGGGGCCTGCGCGGCCGCCGTCGCCTCGATGCTCAGGGGCTTAACGGACCGGAAGATCGCGGTCCGGACGATCCTGGGTCAGCTCATCGTGGAATGGACCGAAGACCAGGTCCTCCAGACCGGCCCGGCCGAAATCGTCTTCGAGGGAACCCTGCCCTAACCCTTCCTCACCTTCCCCGTTTTCCTCATCCGCAGCGGCTTGACCAGGGCGTAGCGGAAAACCTCTCCGATCTCCTCGACGAAGATGAACTCCATCCGCGACCGGATATATTTGGGGATGTCGATGAGGTCCTTCTTGTTGGGGAGGGGCAGTATCATCTTGCGGACGCCGGCCCGCTGGGCGGCCAGGACCTTTTCCTTGACGCCGCCGACGGGAAGGACATTGCCCCGGAGCGTGATCTCTCCGGTCAAGGCGATATCGCGGCGAACCTTGGTGTCGGTGCAGATCGAAATGAGCGAGGTCGCCATGGTGACGCCGGCCGAGGGTCCGTCCTTGGGGATGGCCCCCTCGGGGATGTGGATGTGGAAGTCGAAATCGAAGAAAGCGCGGGGGGAAATCCTGTATTCGTCGGCGTGGGTCCGGATGTAGCTCAGGGCGGCCTGGGCCGACTCCTTCATGACCTCGCCCAGCGACCCGGTCAAGATCAGGTTCCCCTTTCCCTTCATCTTGGTCGCCTCGACGAAGAGGATCTCGCCTCCCGTCTCGGTCCAGGCGACGCCGGTCGTGATCCCGATGTGGTCGGCCCGGAGGAGCTGGTCCTTGAAGATCTTGGGCGGCCCCAGGAGGGTCTCGACGCTCTGCGACGTGACCCGGGTCCGGGTGCGGCGGCCCTCGGCGACCTTGCGGGCGACCTTGCGGCAGAGCGAAGCGATCTCCCGCTCCAGGTTCCGGACGCCGGCCTCGCGCGTGTACTGGCCGATGATCCGTTGGATGGCCCCCTCGGTGATCGCGATCAGCCGCGGCGTCAGGGCGTGCTCCTTGACCTGCTTGGGGACGAGGTGGCGCTCGGCGATCTGGAGCTTCTCCTCCTCGGTGTAGCCGGGGAGCTCGATGATCTCCATCCGGTCTCGGAAGGCGGGTTGGATGGGGTCGATCAGGTTGGCCGTGGTGATGAACAGGACCTTGGACAGGTCGAACGGGACGCCCAGGTAGTGATCCCGGAAGGAAAAGTTCTGTTCGGGGTCGAGGACTTCGAGAAGGGCCGAGGAGGGATCGCCGCGGAAATCGGCCCCGATTTTATCGACCTCGTCCATCATGAACACGGGGTTGTTGGAGCCGGCCCGGCGCAAGCCCTGGATGATCCGTCCCGGCAGGGCCCCGACGTAGGTGCGGCGGTGGCCGCGGATCTCGGCCTCGTCGTGGACGCCGCCCAGCGAGATCCGGATGAACTCCCGGCCCAGGGCGCGGGCGATCGACTTTCCGAGCGAGGTCTTCCCGACGCCGGGCGGGCCGACGAAACAGAGGATGGGGCCCTTGATCTTCTTGGAGAGCTTGCGGACGCCCAGGTACTCCAGGATCCTCTCCTTGACCTTGTCCAGGCCGTAGTGGTCCTCGTCCAGGATGGTCTTGGCCTTTTTGAGGTCGAGGTTGTCGACCGTGCTCTTGTCCCAGGGCAGGGCGAACATCCAGTCGAGATAGTTGCGGAGGACCGTCGTCTCGGCCGATTCGGGATGCATCTGGGCCAGCCGGCTGATCTGTTTGTCGAGCTCCTCCCGGACCTCGGCGCCGACCTTGATCTTACGGAGCTTGTCCTGGTAGGTCTTGATCTCCTCCTGGAGCTCGCTCGCCTCGCCCAGCTCCTTCTGGATGGCCTTCATCTGCTGGCGCAGGAAGTACTGGCGCTGCATCTTGTCCATCTCGCCCTTGGCCTCGGACGAGATCCGGGATTGGACGTCGAGGAGTTGGATCTCCCGGCCCAGGAGCTCGTAGGCTCGCTTGAGCCGGAGGACGGGATCGACGATTTCCAGAATCTGCTGGGCCTCGCTGACCTTGAGCTCGAGGTTCGAGGCCGTCAGGTCGGCCAGCCGTCCCGGCTCCTCGACGTTGGCGGCGATGATCAGGACTTCCGGGGCCAAGGACTTGCCGAGCGAGGCGGCCTTTTCGAGGTCGCTCCGGACGTTGCGGATGAGGGCTTCGGTCTCGATCGACTTCTCGGTCTGGTCGGGCTCGGGCAGGACTTGGACGGCGGCCGCGTAGTGGGTCGCCTCCTCCTCGAGCTGCTCGATCCGGGCCCGGACCAGGCCCTGGGCCAGGATGCGGACGCGGCCGTCGGGGAGCTTGAGCATCCGCATGATCATGGCGACCGTGCCCACGTCGTAGATGTCCTCGCGCTTGGGCTCCTCGATCTCCATGTCCTTCTGGGTCACCAGCAGAATCGTCCGGTGGGAGGACAGGGCCAGGTCGATCGCGGTCTTGGACTTCTCGCGTCCGACGAACAGGGGGACGATCATGTAGGGGAAGACGACGATGTCCCGGAGCAGCAGGACCGGGAGCTTGGACGGGATCTGAAGCTTCTGGCTCTTTCCGTCGATGATTTCGTCGATCGGCTCTTCGCTCGTGGTATCTTTCTCTGCCATCATAAACCTCTTGGCGTTTGTTCTCAGCCCGGCCGGCGCGGCCCGCGGCCGGATTCTCCGGCCTTCCGCCTCCGCAGGCGGACGGTCAGGACTCCGTTTTCGAGACAGGCCCTGGCCCGCTCGGGGACGACGGCCGCCGGAAGGACGACGACCCGCCGGAAACGTCCGTAGGCCCGCTCCAGGCGGAGGAAGCGGGCGCCGGCCGGCAGGGCCGTTTCCCGCTTGACGCCCCGGATCTCGAGGCGGTTCCCGCGCAGGATGACCTCGACGTCCCGCCCGGGGACCCCGGGGAGTTCGGTCTTGACGACAACCTCATCCTCCGTCCCGCTGATGTCCAGGTTGGGGCCCCAGGCCTCGAACAGCCGCAGGACTTCCCCCTCGCCGGCTTGGGACTCCGCCCCTCGGCGGCGGACGCGGGTCTCTGCCCTGAGGGCTCGGGAGACCGGCTTGATTCTCCTGACCATGGGCCCTCTCCGGCGGCGGTCAGCGTTCCTTCAGGAGATGCTCCAGTTCCTGCTTGAACTCCATGACGTCCTTGAACTCCCGGTAGACCGAGGCGAACCGGACGTAGGCGACCTTGTCCAGGGACTTGAGCCGCTCCATGACGTACTGGCCGATGTCGGAGGCCGTCATCTCTTTCTCGGGCCGCTCCTGGAGCTTGGTCTCCAGCTCCTCCACGATTTCCTCCAGGCGGGAGATCGGGATGGGCCGCTTTTCGCAGGCTTTCATCATCCCCTTGAGGAGCTTCTGGCTGTCGAAGGGCTGACGGCTGCCGTCCTTCTTGACGACCATATAAGGAAGCTCTTCGATCTTTTCGTAGGTCGTGAACCGGCGCTGACAGGAGAGGCACTCCCGGCGCCGCCGGACGGACAAACCCTTTTTGCTTTCCCGGGAATCGATGACCTTGCTCTCCAGGAAACCGCAGAATGGGCACCTCATGGGGATTCACTCTCTCCCAGTCGCTTGAGCTGAAAGAGGGATAAACCTTCGCTCCATAATATAGCATAGCCGACCAGGCATGTCACCACGAGCTGGATCACGTGGACGACGGAGGTCATGGCCACGGCCAAGTTGGGGTTGATCCGAAGGATGGAGATCATCCCGAGCTTGCTGAACCAGTCGTATCCTCCCGCCATGCCCGGGGTCGGGATCGAGGCCCCGACCATGACCAGGAAGCAGTAGGGGATCAGGAAGAAATAGGGAACGTGCTGCTTATAGGCCAGGAAGAAGATCCAGTAGTAGAAGATGATGCCCAGCCAGACGGCGAAGGACATCAGGCCGTACATGAGCATACTGCCCGGGGAACGGAAGAAACTCAGGCCTTCGATGAATTCCCCAATGAGCTCGAGGACCTTGCTCGACCAGTGCTCGGGCAGGGGCCGGAGGACTGCCGTGATGACGCGGAGGGTCCGATCCTTGAAAAAATAGAGGGACAGGGTCAGGAGGAGGAGGACTGTGGCGAAGGCGACCCCGATGACGCCCCACAGGGTCAGGTGGGAGGCCGCCTCCCTGTCCACGGCTAGGATCTTGACGAACAGGGGGCGGGCCAGCATGAAGGCGCCGAGCAGGGCGCACATGGTGAAGATGTCGAAAGTCCGCTCGACGACCACCGTTCCCAGGCAGAATCCCTTGCGAAGGTTCTCCTTCTTGGCCAGGTAGAGCGGCTTGACGAGCTCACCCAGCCGGCCCGGAAAGATGAGGTTGACGGTGAAGCCGACGGCGTTAGCGGCGAACAGGTTGTAGACGCGGACGTTCGGCTTCTCGTGGATGAGGAGGTACTTCCAGCGGTAGCCCCGGGTGAAGAGGTGAACGGGGACGAGGACGATCGACAAGACGAAGAACGGGACGTTGATGTCCGTGATGTAGCGCAGGACCTCCCCCCACTTGACGCTCCGGAAGAAGAAGAACAGGAAGACGACGGTCAGGAAGAAGATGATGCCGAACCGGACCCAGTGCTTTTTGGCCATCGGGATTTACGAGTCAGCCATATTATCACCCCGCCCTCCGAGTGTCAAACAGGCCGGCCGCGACTTGAAGACATGTGCCCGGAATTGTGGGGACATGAGGAAAAGATTGGGGGTCAAACCTACACTTTTACACTTTGTGACAAAGTGTAGGTTTGACCCCGGCTGGCTTGAAAAGCGGCGGCTTTTTTTGTATGATAACGGCCCGTGCTGGGAAGTCGTCCAATGGTAGGACTCATGACTCTGGATCATGCGATCAAGGTTCGAATCCTTGCTTCCCAGCCACTCCCCTCTTGATCCCGGCTGCTTCTATCGATATTCCACTTCGACCGTGAAGAACCTGAAATCCTTGTAGACGACCTCCGTCTTGGACCGGACAAAGGCCTTGCCTTTTTCGTTGAGATAGGCTTCCTCGATGAATAGGCTCGTGGGAAAACGGATGCCGTTCTTCTCGGTGCGGAATTCGGAGAGAATCGTCAGGCGAGGCTTCCGCTTGTAGCGTTCTCCCCGTTGATCGAATATTTCGCGGCGGCCGACCCGGCTCTCGCTCCATTCGATTTTGAGGATATCGGCCGTGGCCGGGTCGATCCAGGCCTTTCCGTATAGGTTCGTGGTTTCCGGCGCGTCCGGCTTGGGCTTGGCGTCAACGACGACGACCGGACGCTTCCCGATCTTGTCCTGGCCGATGACGGAGAAATCATAATGGGGCTGGAAACGTTCCCCCAGCAGCCCCACCGGCCCCATCAAAACCGTGCCGTAGACGACGATGGATGTCTTGAGGGCCGCGTTCGGGACGTTCATCTTTTTCCCGTTCTCTTTGAGAAGGGTCCGCGTCTCGCGGATAGCCTGGCCTGAGCGGACGCATTGATAGTCGTATAAATAGGAGTTCTTGATCTTTTTCGGCTGTCGGGAGGCTGTAACCCAATCGCCCAGGGCCCAGCGCCAATCATTTGCGCCAAAAAAATAGTTCGCCTTCAAAACGTCAAGGGTCGGGTCGATCGTCTCCTGGATCTCCTCGAGGCAGACGAAATACAAAATGGACATCTCGAGCTTCCGGCAATAGTCGGCCGTTTTCCCGAGAAGAACGTCGAGATCAACGCCCTTGGGATTTTGCGTTGTTTGGAATTTAGCGGCCGCTCCGCGGGCCTTCCGAGCGCTTGGAGGACCGGTAAAGGCGAAACCGAACCAAAGGAAGCTCACAAGCGACGCTGCGGCTATCGCTTGTGAGCAGAGAGCCTTTTGTATCGATTTCCCCATTGAACGGTACTGAATCAGAATAAATTTTGACGCGGAATTTGTCAAGGAATCCGGTTCAGGAAGGCCAGGGGAGCGTTGATTATTTCTTGAGGTCGACCCAGTTCTCGATGAATTTCTGCTCGCCCGGCTTTCCGCCTTCGCTGAGGAGGGACTTGAAGATGGCTTTGAGATGGGCGTAGGGCAGCGTTCCGATGATCATCCGGTTGTTGATGATCAGGGTTGGAGTCGAGCGAATCCCGTGGGCGTATTTGTCCGAGGTCTTCTCGTACTCGGCGCCCGTCTCAATGATGCGGCGGACCAGGTCCTGGACGGCCGGGTCGGTCAGGGCCGCCCCGACGCCGTACTTCTTCGCCAACGCCGCACGCCATTCGGGCGTCTTGGCCTTCTGGAAATTCTCGAAGATCTCATCATGGATGGCCTCAAACTTGGACGGATCGGCCGCCGCCATGAAGGACAGGTCGCAGGCGCCGGGATGCAGATTCTTGTCGACGACCGTATTGCACTTGGCCTCGAGGGGGAAGAACTGGAAGGCGATGTTGATCTTCCCCTTGTATTCCCGCTTGAGGCGCTTGAGCTGTTGGTAGAGGAACAGGCAGTCGGAACAGCGGAAATCGGCGTACTCGACGACCCGGATCGGCGCGTCCTCGAAGCGCTCGGTCGCCCGGGCCGTCCAGAACGGCGAGACGAGGCTCGGGTTCGCAACCTGGGCCAGCCCGTAATATTGCTTGACGACGCGGGTCGCGATCCCGCCCAACTGGGCGTCCTTCCGGACCGCCGTGTACTGCCGGAAGCCGTAGGCGCCGGCCAGGAGGATCAGGCCGAAAACGAGCGCGTGCTTGAAGGAGAACCCGAAGAACGACCGGATCTGCGATTCATGATCGTCCCGCTGTCCGTACTTCCAGAACAGGCCGAAGCTCAGGAGCGAGAAAAGGTAATAGCCGCTGCAGAGGAGGCAGAGGCTCTTGAGAACAAACACGGAATAAGAGAACAAGCCGACGACGCCGAGCGCGTTGGCCAGGGCCAGCGACTTGTTCGTCCGCTCGAAAGCCCGGGAGGGGAACAGGGCGCCGATGACGACCAGGGCTCCGCTGATGAGCCCGAAATAGCCCAAGGGGACGCCCCGGACTTGGGCGATCGACGAATAGGCCGAGCTGTCGCAGTTGAAGAAGGTCGAAATGTCGCAGAAGGCGCCCTTGAAGATGGACTCGGGAAAATTGGCGTTGAAAAAGTGGCGGATGGTCATCCAGGACGCCGTCATCATTCCGGCGCCGGCGAAAAAACTCCAGAAGCGGCGCAGCCGAGCGCCTTCGAGCGTCAGCGAGCGCATCATAAGGGACCTCCTCGTCCGGATTTCAATCTCGGATCTTGTTGCGCTTCCCCGAAGGAAGCCTGGGAACGGCGCTCGGCCGTCCGGGATTCAGCCTGCCCGGACCGCCCGGCCGAAGCGCGGACGGCGGCGGCAGCGGCCCCGCGTTTTGGATGGAGGCCGACCCTCCCGTCACCTGGACCGAAATCTTGTACTTCTGGACGCGGGCGTTCCCGGTGTCGAGGACGTAAACGTTGTCCGAGCCATCGCAGACGATGCCCTTGGGCTGGTTGAAGGTACGCATCTCGACGCCCTGCTGACCCCAGCGTATGACGAAAGCCCCGGCCGGGGTGAACTTCTGAATCCGATGGTTGTTGGTGTCGGCGACGAAGACGTATCCATAGCGGTCGGTCGCGATGCCCCAGGGTTCGTTGAACTGGCCGTCTCCCCCGCCCCCGACACCCCACTTGAGCTGGAACGCCCCGGACGAGTTGAATTTCTGGACGCGATTGTTGTAAGCGTCGCTGACATAGATGTATCCGTCCTTATCGACGGCGACACCCTTGGGATGGTAGAACTGGCCGTCCCCGCTCCCTTGGCTCCCCCAGGAAGCAACGAAGGACCCGTCGGTCCGGAAGACCTGGACGCGGTTATTGAGGCTATCGGCGATATAGACCCTTCCCGAGTTGTCGATCGCGATGCCCACCGGATACTGGAACTGGCCGGACCCGGTTCCCTGGTCCCCCCACTTCGCGAGGTAACCGCCGTTTGCGTTGAACTTCTGGACGCGGCCGTTCTCGGAATCGACGACGTAGATAGATCCGGACGAGTCGACCGCGACTCCCCGCGGAAAATTGAGCTCGCCGTTGGCCGTGCCCTTGCTTCCCCATTTGGCCTGGTAGGAACCATCGGCCGTGAACCTCTGGACGCGATTGTTTTCGGTATCGGAGACAAGAACCTCTCCGCTGGATTGGACACAGATCCCGATCGGCGCTTGGAACTGGCCATTCCCCGAGCCCGCCCCGCCCCAACCCTTGACGAAGTCATAGATGAACGGACCCAGCACGACGTTGACTTGGGCCGTCTGGCCGCCTACGACCGTGACGCTCCCCTCCCACCTCCCGTAGTCCTCCAGGTCGAGTCTCAGGGGATGACTGCCGGTGCTGACGCTGGTCAGTGTGCAGTCCGATCGCTGGCCGGTGTCCGCGTTGTCCAAAAAGACCTTGGCGTTCTTGGGGGTGGAGACGATGGCGATCGAGCCGGTTTGGGGCAAGGCCGGAGAAGACGTCTTTTTTCCCAGGAGGAAAACGGCCGCGACCCCGACGGCCGCGGCGCCGCCGGCGACGATAAGCCAGGGGAACTTCTTCCGGCCGACGGCCTTAACGGGCGCTTCCTTGGCGGCGACCCGGGGCGCGCCGGGCGCCGCCGGCTGTCCGCGCAATTTCTCATCCCTGGCCTTTTTATAGAGCTCGACATAGCCGGAGGCGTAGAGCTGCTCATCGATCGCTCTCTGGGGTTGGATCTCGAAAAGCTGATTGAGCTGGTCCCGGCAGTCGTCGGTTCGCCCCAGCGCGTAGTATGACAATGACAGGTAGAAACGGGCGTCAGCCGCCTCGGCCTTAACCTTGGCCTTCTTTAGTCCTTCGAGGAGTTTCAGGACGGCTTCTTCGTACTCTCCGCTCTCGTAGAGCCTCTTCCCCTCCTGGATCCACAGCAGGGACTCCTGCGGATCGGACGGCCCTCCCCGGGGAAAGGCGTCGGCGACGCACCAGAAGACCACGAGCCCCAGCGCAAGGCAGGCCCCGAATTCCGCTCTCCGGAAACGGACGATCATCTCATCCCCTCCTGATACCGGCGGTTAAGGCTCGGCTCCCTCTTTCCAGGGAAGGACCTTCATATCTCCCGAAACCATGTTGACTCGGACCTCGATCCGATCGTTCAGCTTGACGGGCAAGTTCATGGTCAGGCTTTTTTTGAGCCGCGGGGAATCGAACTTGAGGGCATAGGTTCCCTCGGCGAGTTCGAGAGTCTTGACGGGCGGGATCTCGCCGATCGACTTGCCGTCGATAAAGACTTCGGCGTAAGGAAGGACGTTGATGCGGACCTTGCCCGGCTGGGGCTTGACCGGCGCCGTGGACGGCGCCGGGACCGCCTCGGTTTGCGGGACCCGTTGGAGGACGCGCTCGACGCGGTTCCGGCCGGGCCGCATCTTGAGGGCCTCGCTGACCGGGATCCATTCATTCCCGAGCTTGAGCCCGAATTGAATAGCGCTCCTGGGCAGGTCGACTTCGACGGGCGTCTTGCCCATCAGGACTCCGTCGACACGGAGATCGGCGCCGGGGGGGTCGGTCCGGACTTCGAGGATGTAGACGGGGGAAAGGATGTAATGCTTGGGCAGGGATTCGCCGGCCCGGACGGTCACTTTGTCGACGACTTCCCTGTATTCGGACGGTTTTTTGATCCGGACCTCATATGTCCCCGGCGCGAGGCTCCGCTTGAGAGGGGACGGACCTTCGAGCTTTCCATTCAAGAAAACGCCGATGCCCGCCGGAACCGTGGTGATCTCGAGGGTGCCGGCCGCCGGCGCCGTGCCGAGCGCGGGCGGGGGCTCAGGCGAGGGTATAGCCCTGGCCTCGGACTTCTCGGCCGGCTTGGAGACCGGGACGGCGGGAGCGGTGGCCTGATCCGAGACATGGGACTGTCGCCGGACGTCGGCGGCTTGGGTCGCGGGCTTTTTCGGACCGAAGGGCTTGATGAGAAAAAATCCGGCGATTATGACGGCCGCGGCGCCCAGGATCAAGGCGGGAACCGGAATCCGTTTCCGGCTCCCCTCCGTCCGGCCCGGTTTCGCGGGGGCCTTCCCTTCGAGTTGGCTTTCGGCACGAACCAGGTCCGCGTAAAGCGCGTCGGCCGACGGATAGCGCCGCTCCCGATCTTTCTCCAGGCATTTCAGGATGACCTGTCCGACCTCCCTGGGCAAGCGGGGGTTGAGCTTCCTGGGATCGGGAGGAGGCTCGAGCTTATGCTTGAGGATGATGCTGAGAGTCGTGTCCCCGTCGAAGGGGACTTGCCCCGTCACCATTTCGAACAGGATGGCGCCGAAGGCGTAGATGTCGGTGCGGACGTCGATTTTTTTCCCTTCGGCCTGCTCCGGGGAGATGTATTCGGGCGTCCCGATCATCATCCCGTCGGCCGTTACCCCCTTGGCCCGGAGCGACCTCGAGATCCCGAAATCCATGATCCGAACCTGGCCGGTGCGGTCGAGCATGATATTCTGGGGCTTGAGGTCGCGGTGGACGATGTCCAGCCGGTGGGCGGCCGCCAGCCCCTCGCAGACCTGTTTGGCGATGGTCAGGGCTTTGCCCAGGCTCAGCGGGCCGACCCGGCGGACCGTCGCTTTGAGGTCCTCGCCCTGGACGTATTCCATGGTGATGAAATGCGTCCCCTGGTCCTCGCTCAGGTCGTACATCCGGCAGACATGGGGATGGGAGATCATCCGGGCCAGCTTGAGCTCGTTCTTGAAGCGCTCGATGATCCCTTCGTCGGCGGCGATCTCCGGCCGCAGGAGCTTGAGGGCGACCTCGACGTCGAGCTTCTTGTCCAGAACGCGATAAACCCGCCCCATGCCGCCCCGCCCCAGAGACTCGAGGACGAGGTAGCGGCCGGCGAACAGGCTTCCGAGCTGGAGCTCCTGGAGGCCCGTCGGAAGGGTCAGGGTCTGGGTTTGGATCGGCTCCGGAGGCGGCGAGGACGGCCGGGCGAGCTTCGTCCCGCAGCCGCCGCAGAAACGGGTGTCGGGAGGGTTATCGTAGTCGCATTTCGAACATCGTATATTCATGCCCGTCCCGTCCCCGCGATGTTAAAGAATATCAATTCAACCGGGCGGAGTCAAATCATCCGAAGAGCAAGATAGGGATTAATTGAAAAGCCGGGGAATGGTCTCTTTCCATTCGCGGCTACGGAGGAGACGACCGTTTTCTTCGGCGCTGCGCGTGACGGTCACGAAGAAGCGGCTCGGATCGGAGGAGACCTCGATTACAGAACGGAGTGTCGCTTTTCGGATCGCATCCTCGAAACTCCAGCTCGCCTCCCCCCTGAAGAAGGCCCGGGCGGGGTCCGTGTCGGATGCTTCGTAGACGGTGCGTTCCTCGGTGTGGAACCGGCGGCCTCCGATCTCGAAATCTCCGGACCCTCTCCATTCCAGGGACGTCTTCGAAGTCAACAAGTCCTTCTTCCATTCGGAAAAGCCGCCGGGCCAGGCGACGCCTCCCAGATAGCGGGCATCCGTCCGTTCCTCCTGGGATTCGGGCGGCAGGAAGGTCGTGACCGTCGGCGTCCCGGCCGGGGCCACCGGAAGATCAAGGCGCGTTCGTTCGTCCCCGGTGACGAGCCGCGAGGTCATCGGATAAGGAGTCGGCCAGATCATGGGCCATTGGGCGTTGGAAACGGCCAGCCTGATCCGGTGCCCTGGCTGAAAAGTCCAGGTCGTGAAATGGAGCGCGAGTTCCAGGTCGTACTCTTCCCCCGGGACGAGCGATTGGGGATGAAGGCGGGAGCGGCGCTGGGATCCGTTGATGAGCTTGCCCGTCACCAGCGAAACCGTCCCGTCGGGCTGGACATCTTCGAGGCGGGCCGTCCAATGAGCCGTGGGGGCATCGACGGAGACCCGAAGGCGGAACGTCGGAAATCCCGCGATCTCCAGTTTATCCCTGAGAGGGGACGTATCGAAAACGAGGCTCCCGGCATCGTCGGGCCGGATATCTCCCGTCGGCTCCCCCCACCAAAAGCCGGTTGCCGAGCCGTAGCTCGGGACGTATTTCAGGTCTTCGAAGCCCGCCGGACCGGGCCGATCCCCGAGCTGACGGCCGCAGGAAGGATAGAGCTTCCTCCAGGTCATGCCGCGCGCGGGCCAGTCGCCGCCCACCCAGCGGCCGGGGGTTGTCTGGAGGGCGGCGTCCGGGCCGTGTCCCGCCCGCAGAAAATAGACGAACCGCGGGTCCTCTTGGATGCCCGTGTCCCTGTCCTTGAGCCAGCGGTCCCACCAACGGACGGCCTCGTAACGCCATTCATAATTCGGCCCGGGAACGCCGGTGTCGGGCCAGTCGTGCTTCCAGGGACCGAGGACGGCCCGGACGGGAACCTTCATGTTCTCGAGCATGCGGGGAAGGCTGTCCCGGTATCCGTCCAGAAGGCCGCCGATGAGATAACAAGGGACCGCGATTGTCTCGTATTGCCAGCGCAGCGAATTCCGGCGCCAGAACTCTCCGTCGACCTGCTCCTTGGCGTAGGTCAGAAACCAGGGATAATGATCGAATCGGTTTTTGAAATAATCTTCGTCGAGCCGAAGGCCGGGCGTCCGCGGCAGGATGTTCTCATTGTCCATGTAGGACATGAACTCGTCGCAGTGAAAGGCCCCATCCATGTGATGAACGTCCTCGGCATAGAGATCATCGGTAGCGTCCAGGGCCAGGATGGCCTTCAAGGCGGCGGGTCTTCGCATGGCCGTTTGGATGGCGTTGAAGCCGCCCCAGGATTTTCCCCACATGCCCACCCGGCCGTTCGATTCCGGCATCTCCGATAATTGCCGGATGACTTCCTGCCCGTCATCGAGCTCCCGTTCGGAATATTCCCTGTCCGGCACGGCCCCTTCCGACGAGCCGGTCCCCCGGACATCGACCGTCGCCGTGATGTACCCCCGGCGGGCGAAATAGGTGTACAAGCTGAAGCTGCTCGGGTCTTCGTCCTTGCGGTAGGGATAATAGTCGAACAGAACCGGAAACCGCTCCCCCGAAGACCTGGGAACCGGCTTGAAAAACGTCGCCGAAAGCCGGACCCCGTCCTTCATGGTCAGCCAGGAAGCGGCCATGACGAATTCGTACTCCGGGGGCGAAACGGAATCCCTGCTCCGGGGCGATGAGGGGATGCGGAGAGGCGATAAGACGGCGGAGGCCAAGACAAAAAGGAGAACCCTTCGACGCGCGTTGAAAACAGGCTTCACTGATCCCTCCCGGGTGGCGAAGCCATTATAGCGAATTTTGGCTTGATTGTGTGGGGGAGTCGTCAGAGACAGGCTCTTGGATCTTATTTCCGGATGATCGAGGCGGCCACGACGTTGGCGACCTTGCTGCGGAGGGCGATGACATCGCCTTTATCGTCGGGATGGGCCCGGTTGGTCAGGAAGACGACCGTCGTTTGGGTCTCGGGATCGATCCAGAGCGACGTCCCGGTGTAGCCGGAATGGCCGTAGGATTGCGGTCCGAACAGGTCGCCGCCGTTCGTCGCGTAGTCCGAATCCAAGTCCCAGCCCAGCCCCCGCCCCGATAAGCTGACCTTGGGATATATTTCGGTCATGCGCTCGACGGCCAGCGGACTGAGGATCCTGACGCCCCTGTACTCGCCGCCGCCGAGCATCATCTGGCCGAAGACGGCCAGGTCGTCCGCCGTCGAAAACAGGCCCGCGTTTCCCGAAATCCCGCCCTGGAGCCTGGCCAGGGGATCGTGGACGACTCCCTTGAGGACTGATCCCTCCACGACCTGGGTCGGGACGCAGAGGTCTCTGAAATTATCGGGCGGATTATAAAAGGTATGCTCCATCTTCAAGGGCCGGAAGATGTTCTCCGCGGCAAACTCGGCCAGAGTCTGCCCGGTGACCTTGTTCAGGATATGGGCGAGGGTAATATAGCCCAGGCAGCTGTAGGTGAAGGTCTTCCCGGGCGGGTCCGTCTTGCGGAGCTGGGCGATATGCCGGACCAGCGTCTCGGTCGGGCAGGGCTTCCCGTAGAGTTTCTCGACCTCGGCCGCGTCCGTATAGGGCGGCAGTCCCGAGGTATGTGTCAGGAGATGCCAGAGCCGGGCGTCCTCGCCCGGGATGCCGCCTTCCTGGATATAGGCAACGAACTCGGGGACATAGAGATTGACCCGGTCCCAAAGCCGGATCCGGCCCTGCTCGACCAGGATCATGATCGAAGTCGCCGTGGATACGGGCTTGCTGATCGAGGCGAGGTCGAAGATCAGGTCCGGCGTCATAGGCTTCTCTTCGGGGACGAGCTGGCTTAAGCCGTAGGCTTCCCTGAGCACGACCTTCCCCCTGCGGGCGACCAGGAGCACGGCGCCCGGGAAATCTTTATTCGCGACGGCGGCCTTGATGATGTCATGGACCCGGGCCAGCCGGGCCGACGACATCCCGACCTCCTCGGGCTTCCCCGACGGCAGCGGCTGGGCGAAAGACGCCGTCGCGGCCAGGATGAGAAGGAACACGGCTAGGAGGGCTCCTCCGCTCTTTTTCATTGACAGCCTCCTAACGTGGCGACGCTTGGGAAAACACATCGGCATCATTTTTTAATATGGCTCATTACTAACATACGATATAAGCCAAGTCAAACCCTCGACTCCCCGGCATGAATGCCGGGGCTTGATCAGGTTTAACCCTGAGCCACGCTTCTCGTCCCCGCCCTGAAGGGCGGGGCTTCGCGTCGGCGAACGGGTCAACTTGGAGGGGAAGCTGAAGCTCCACGGACTAACGTCCGTGGAATCCCGCGAAGGGGATTGAACAATGTGAAGACGAGGAACGGCTGCATTTTAGAGCTTGAGATAGCGGATGGGGTGGCCGGCCCAGCTGAGAAAACGCTCGAAATCGGCGTAGCTTAAATTTAAGGTCGCCGTGTTGACGTTGGGGTGGAAGCAGACGGAATCTGCCTGCTTGAGGTCTTCGTCCAGGACGACCTCAACCTCCTTTTTCGCGTCGTTGATGAGCCCGAACGGAGAAACCGAACCGGGAGTCAGGCCGAGACAGCGGCGAAGACGCTCGTCGGATCCGAAGCTCACCCTGTCCGTGCCGAGTTTGAGGCTCAGGGCCTTGAGGTCGGCCCGCTTGGACGCTTCGAGGATGACCAGGAAATGCCGGTTCCCCTTGGTGTTGCGGAGAAAAAGGTTCTTGCAGTGGACGCCCGGGACGTCTTTCCAGTGCTCCCGCGCCTCCTCGACGGTGAAGACGGGCGGGTGACCGTAGCGGACATACCGGATGTCCAGGGCGTCGAGGACTTCATAAACCCGGCGCTCGGCATCGTCGGGAATGGGCTCGGGCTTGTCCATCGTTCGCGTCTTTCTCTCGTTTTTTGAATTTTATACCGCTCGCGGCGTTTTGTAAAATAGCGGAGCGCCGTCCAACGGCGCTCTATCCCGGCTTCTCATCTCAAAAAAGCCGCGAGCCCCAGCCGGCTTCGACGGCGTAATTCATGCACCGCGCGAAAACACCGTAATCGAATTCCGGACAGACCACCCCCTCGGCTCGAGGATGAGCCGGGATTTGGCCGTATCGAAGACCCGGGTGTCCCTCATGTAAGGTCCGTAGGCCTCCACGTAATGAGCGTAAAGCGCCTCCAGCGCATTCATGGAGACTTCCCCGAATTCTTCCGGCCCGCAGGCCCTGATCCCGGTCATGCGGAACAGGCGGCAGCTGTAGTCGATGAGGTCCTCGATCCGTTTCATGGCGCCGTTGACGATATGGAAGATCCCTCCCTCGGGCGCGCCCTCCAGGAGGGCCAGAAATGCGGCCGTGAAGAAATCCACGGGGACCAGGTTGATGCCGCCCCGGCGGGCCGTCTCAATCCTCAACGGGAGGTGCGTCGAGCCGTCGGCCCCGATGCGCACCCCCATCTCTTGGGCCTTCTTGCCGCCCCTCTCCCGGATGTCCTTTTCATAGAGGTCCTTGATGAAGAGGGCCGTTCGCACGGGGTAATAGACGGCGTTGAAAAGGAGGCTGCGTCCCGTCCGCGAATCTCCATAGACGATGGAGGGCCGATAGATCGTCAGCCCGAGCCCGGCGGCCCGGCAGGCCCGCGCCGCCATCTGTTCGCCCCGTCCCTTCGTCTCTTCATAAGCGTTCCAGAATTCGCGGGCCGTCACCGGTTCTTCAAGACAGGTCCCGCTGATCCTGCCGGCGACGAACGCCGTGCTCACCTGGTGGAAGAAGCCGGCGCCGCTCTCCCGGGCAAAATCCAGGACGTACGATAGCCCTTCGCCGTTGACCGCTTCCAGCTCGGCCCTTCTCCGTTCCGAGAAGGAAGTGTTGGAGGCGCAATGGATGATTTCATCGGTCTCCTGAAGCAGCCCGCGCATGGTCTCCGCCTCGACCCCCAGGCCGGGCCGGGTGATATCGCCCTCGACGACCCTGAGCCCTTGTCGCCCGCCGGCGGGCAGGCCGAGCCAATCCAGGAGCTCCCCCACCCGATCCCGGGCGGACCCCCGTTGGCCGGGTCTGGCCAGGATGCAGACACGGTAGCCTCTTTTCAAGAGCTCGACGGCGATGTGGCTCCCCAGAAAGCCGGTTCCTCCCGTCAGGAAAAACCGGGTGGACCGGTCGGCCCGCTTTTTTTCGAGTCCGGCCCGGGATAATCGCCTGTCGGTCATCGTTGTGGGCGGGCCGGAGGGGCCTCGCGGTAAAGAAAATTCTCCTTCCGGGAGCAGCCCTGGGAAAAAACGTACATGAGGGAGGTGACGCCCTTCGTCTTGGCCGCCAACCCGTCCAGCCAAGGCCCGATCTCGGTCATGGAATCCCCGATCTTCTTTTTTTCGGCCGGGTCGGTATGATCGATGTAATAATCGTATTCGAGAATGGCGCGCTTCCCGAAATCCATGGGCGTCAGGAAGCCGTAGTCATGCTCGATCGCGTGCGCGTCGGCGATCCGGGCGAACCCGTCGATGATGTGATGGATGACTTCGAGCTTGTCGAGAGGCACGTAGATCAGGAAAGCGAACATGTGCTTGGGCCTCGACATCCGGGCGCTGACGATCCGGAACATGTTGAGCCAGACCATGTCGGTCATCTCGGGACGGGCATACAACCGGGCATAGAAGTCCCTGAGGTCCTCGTCGACCGACCCGGCGATCGTCTCCGGCGAGGGCTGGAGCATGGCCTCAACGACGGACCTCATCTCCGGCTTGCAGAGAATCTCATAGGGAGGCGTGTTGCCTTCGTAGGCGCGGAGGACGGCCGTGAGCTCCGTGTCCGCCAGCCGGGGCAGGCCGAGCATGAGCGTCCGGAACAGCCCGCCGTCGATAACCGTCCCGGCCATCTTCCTGATCGCCTCGCGGCCGTAAGCGTCGGCGACC
Organism: Candidatus Aminicenantota bacterium; assembly: GCA_963702005.1. Classification (GTDB taxonomy): domain Bacteria; phylum Acidobacteriota; class Aminicenantia; order Aminicenantales; family JAFGBC01; genus JAFGBC01. The sequence goes on along the minus strand of OY969696.1, from coordinate 2,025,457 downwards.
GCAAACACAAGGTACTTGATGCCCAGGACATCGGGCATGACATGCTTGATTCTCTCGGAGAGCTCCCGGGACGGCGACATGAAGGTCGAAATGTAGTGCCCCCCCAGAACGGCCAGGGCCAATGCGATCCGGCGCCGGCTCAAATCGCGGGCGAATTTCACGGCGTCGTCAAAATCGGCGAAGGGGACGAGGACCCCTTCCTCGTCCTCCGTGACCGGGTGCAGCTTGACCACGGCTTTGGTGCAGACGCCGGGAGACGGGATCATGGCGTGGTCGAAGGCGAACACGTTGGGCGCGTTCTTATCGTTGAGACGGAAAATCCCGCCTTTCCTGTCCACGAACTCCATGTCGATGAAGCCGTCGGCGGCCGTGCCGTAAACGTTGGACCAGGTCGAGAACGTCCCCGTGCAGACGATGTTGCCGCAGACCGTGGCCGCCGGCTCGGCGGCGTTCACCCGGAAGCCGCGCCGGTAGGCTTCCGCCTGGAGGTCGAACGACGTGACGCCCGGTTCGACGGCGACGCACCAGTTGTCGGCGTCGAATTCGATCTTCTTCATCCGGTTCATGTCGAGGACGATCCCGTCGCTGAAGACAAATCCGAAGACGCTGCCGCCGTTCCCGCGGATGGCGAAGGGGATTCCGAGCCGGTCGGCCAGCGCCACGACGGCCGCGACCTCATCCCTTGAGCCGGGCAGGACGACATAGCGCGGCATCTGAATGCCGGCCAGCGGGAACGGGTCGTCGGCGTAGGTGAAGAGGATGGCCGGGTCGTTGGTCGCCCATTCCTTCCCGACGATGGTCCTCAATCCCTTCAGGACGTCGTCCTCTTTCGGCCTGTGGACGGGGTTTTTCCCGTCAAGGTATTTTTGGACGTAGTCCTTCAGAGCCTCCATCACCTTGACCGGCCGCATCCCCGTCACGAAATGGCACTGCTTGTCGCAAATGCCGCACAGCGTGCAGGTGTCGGCGGACTCGACCAGGGCTTCCGTCACGGGGACGAGATTCTCGGCCAGGGCGCGGTACAGGTCCATGCGCCCCTGGGGATAGAAGGCCACATAATGCCTCTCCGGGCCCGATGGGCAGAGGCCGGTCCCCAAGTAATCGATCTTGCACATGGCGTAGTGACGGCACTGGGCGGCCGTCTTTCGGGCGCTCTCGTTGATCATATCATGGGCTCCTGACGAACGATCATCTTATTGATTCCTGTCCCAAACCCGTCGTCCTTAAAGCGCTTCGCGAGGCCAGCAGGCTCCCCAGGAAATCCCCCGAGCCGAGCAGGGATTTGGCTTTGATAACGTCGGGGTTTTGCGCCCCGGCCAATTTTTCGGCGAGCTTGAGCATATACTTGGGGTTAAGGACGGCCATGAATTCCTCGGCCGTCAGGGTGATTCCGCCCGCTTTCTCGAACTTCTCCGCGAAGGCCGGGACATCCGTCATACGTTCGGGCGGGGCCATCAGGTTGATGAGAACCGGCGCCAGGACCGGAAGTCCCGCGCTTCCCCGGCGCCGACAGCGGACGAAGTCCACATAGAGGTCCGTGGAGGTCCCGCGATAGTCGACCCGGAATTCGATCTGGGTCGTCAGTTTCGCCAAATGAAAATTCAGGGCGAACTCCTGGTAGCGGTTCGGCGCCTTGAAATCGTTCGGCGCCAGATAGCGACGTGCGATCCACTCCCAGACGGGATTCGGCCAGCTGTCGCTTAATCGCCCGACGTAGATCTGGGCCATATCCTGCGGGCTTGAGGTCGCGGGCACCTTGAGCTTGAAAGCCACCGTATAATCCCCGGGGGGGAAGACGGCGCGGGGGCCGTAGACGACAAGGCCCCATTGCGGATTCCCGTGGCGCACGAGATAGGCGTCTTGGCCGAAGGCCTGGGGATCTTTGACGACCTGTCCCCAATCCAGGTTCAGCAAATAATAGAGGGCGTTCAAGTCGACGAAGACCTCGTCGGGCTTCCTGGCCATGATGTCGCGGATAATCCAGTCGACATTGGTATAATCCATGACATAGGCCGGAGCGGCGGCCGGCGCCGGGACTCCTTCATAGACGAAGGGAAGCCCCCAGCGAGGTCCGCTGGCGCTGGTGAAGGCGCCGAGATAGCCGGCTCGGTCCAGCTTCCCATAGTAACGGCCCGCCAGTCTTTGATCCCAAATCCATCCGTAGTGCAGGTCGGCCCAGACGACCCGCTCCCCTGTTTGTGACAGATAGGCGGCGGCGTGCTTCAGGTAATCGTCGAGTTGAACGTTGGTCATGAGCGACGGGTACATGTAGCCCGCGCCCGAGTACCCGCTGACGAAACGGACCTCCTTCCGGGAGCCGACGTAGTAGTTCCAGACGAGAGGCGCGAGGTCGACAAGAGTCGGATTATTGGTCCAGCCGAAGCGATGGCCCTGGAGATCCCCCCAGACCCAGTGGAGGCCGCCCTGAAAACCCCGGTCCAGCTGGTAGTCGAGATTGTCACCGTCCGTGTTCCAGACGGTCGCCACCGGCTTTCGGCCCAAGGTCGCCAGGATGCGGTCCTGGCTGATCTCAGGGCTGTAGCATTTCAGGGCGGGCCTGACGCCGGAGAGGACCGTCAAGTTGTACCCCTGGAGGGGGGCGTTCGGCCAGGAGAGCGCCATGTTCCAGCCGCCGTAGCGGGAGATCAGGGCCGTCGTCGGGAGCTCGTCATTGGCATAGCAGCCGCTGACCGGAGCCGGGGCCGGGGCGTCTCCCAGGAACTTGGCCAGCAGGTCGCCCTGCCGTTTGTCTTTGGGATCCAAGTAGAGCGCCGACAGCTTCAGGGCCGTGTAATAATCGCGCGAGGCGAGACAGAGCGGATAATAGTAGTCGCCGGTCGCGCCCGCGATCTTCCCCGATGTCGGCGGCCCCCCGCTGATGATCCCGATGATCCGATGCTCGAGCCGGGACCAAAGATTGTCGTAGACCCATTGGTAGAGCTTGGTTTTTCCGGTTTCGGTCGTATCCCATCCCTGACTCTTGGCCAGCGGTCTGAGGTCCTTGACCGAGCTGAAGCTCGGGATGCCCGGCAGCCCCATTTGCTCGGGCGCCAGCATAACCCGGTCTTCCAGTCCCGCGATCATGGTCGCCAGGTTGATCGTGTCCGGGACCAGGGGATCATAAATGACGGCGCCGGCAAACAGGGATTTGTGGCGGGCATGAAGGTCGCCGATCGCGCTGGCCGCGTCCAGGGCCAGCGGAACGACCTCGACCTGCTTTTCCAGGTATGCGACCCAAAAATGGCTGGCGTCGTTCGTGGCCGAGTCGATCCAGTCGATGTACAGGCTCGGCTTCTCGCGGTTGATGATCCCCTGCATCCCGGCCAGGGTCAGCGCCATCATCGTGTCGTAGGATTGGTCGATCCGGAAATTCTTTCTCCAGGTGAGCGCCTGGTTGTCCAGATCGGTCTTGACCGTGAGGACTTCGATCCGGCTCGTGGATGGGAAACGCGGAAAATAGCGCCCCGGGATCCATTCCGGGCCCGCGGATGAGAAGCCGGCCCGGAGCGCGGCCCCGGCTGTCCCGAGGACCGCGACGGCCATGACGATCGCGCCCATGAGCCGTCCGGATCGAACACGGTTTGGCATTCCCCCTCTAGCGCGGATAAAGAGCCTTCCGGGGAAGCCGGCGCCCCGCGGCGGAGGGCAAGACAAATGAGAGCTTTGCCAAAAATGCATCACTCCCGCCGCCGCCAAAAATTTTTTGAAAGGCATTCTTCGTAGGAAAATCGGCGCTGTAAGTGTACCCCGTGATATAAACGGCTCCTTGGCCGTTCATGGCAATGCCGGTAGCCGTCTCCGTGTCGGCGCCTCCAAGGTATGTGGAATAAACAAGATTCCTGCCGTCGGGGGAAAGCTTCGTCACGAAGGCATCCTCCTTGCCTCCGCGGGCCGGCTGGACGGGATTCTTTAACGGGAAATCGGCGCTCCCCGTGAATCCGGTTGTGTAGGCCGCTCCGTTGCCGTCGACGGCCAGACCGGAGCTGAAATCAGAGGAGGACCCGCCCAGGTACGTGGAATAGACAAGACGTTTTCCGTCCGGCGATAACTTGGCGACAAATGTATCTTGCGGGCCGCGGAGAATTTTCTGGCAGGCGTTCATTACGGGGAAGTTCGCGCTGCTTGTATTACCGGTCACATAGGCCGCTCCCTTCCCGTACAGGGCTATGCTTTTTCCCTCGTCCCACTTTGAGCCGCCCAGATAAGTTGAATAGACAAGGCTCGTTCCGTTCGCTGCTATCTTGGTCACGAAGGCATCGGCGCCGCCTCGATAAGCTTTTTGATAGGCATTCAGGGTGGGAAAATCGGCGCTGTACGTATAGCCGACGATGTAAGCGGCGCCGCCGCCGTCGACGACGATGCCGGATCCGAAGTCCGAATTCTTCCCGCCCAGAAAGGTGGAATAGACCAGACTTTTTCCGGTCGGCGCTATCATCGTCACGAATGCATCAGAGCCGCCGTTATATTTTTTTTGTAAGGCATTCTTGACGGGAAAATCGGAGCTGTCCGTGTACCCCGTAATATAGGCGGCTTTGTTGGCGTCCAAGGCTATCCCCGAGGCCTCGACGTCGGACTCGCCGCTCAAGGTGGTGGAATAGACAAGACTATTTCCGGCCGGAGACAGCTTGAATACAAATGTATGGGTAGGATAAGCGCTCTTATCATAAGGGCGCCGCGCGAAATTCCTGATAGCCTCTCCGGCAATAGCCGAAGCCCCCGTGACATAGACGGCTCCGCTGCCGTCCACGGCGATGCCTGTGCCGGCCTCATCATTATAAGGCCCGCCCCAATATGTGGAATAGACAAGACTATTTCCGCTCGGCGCAAACTTCGTGACAAAGACATCCAGATAGCCGCCCCATTTTTTTTTATAAGCGTTCTTCACGGGAAAATCGGCGCTTTCCGTGCCGCCGGTCACATAGACGGCTCCGCTCCCGTCCAAAGCGACGGCATTGGCCCCGTCCCATCCGGATCCGCCCAGGTAGCCGGAATAGGCCAGGACCAGGGGGTCGATGATCAAGTCGTAATCGGGATTATAGGCTTTGACGTCGAAACCGTATTTATTTTTTTCAATGAATTCAAAGGCGACCTCGACATCGATCCGTCTGTCTCCAATCACCTGATAGCTTCTTGGCTTGCGATGTCTGAACTCGCCCCTTTGGCTCTCGACAACCAAATCGCCATCTGCGTCGATCCTGGTCCGTTTCACATCTTGATAGGCGAACCGTATATCTTCAGGCTTTCCTCCCGGTTTGACAATCCAGTCATATTCGACCTGTTTCTCGACCCCATAGATTTTGAGGTCGATGTCCTTATAGACGTTTCCATACATCGCGGCGGCCGACGTCGGAATGTCCGTCCGCCATTGGGACGGGCTGTCCCCGATCAAATAATTTACCCTGTGCTCGGTCGGCTCGAGGGGCAGGAGTTTGGGATTCTTGTCGGCGTTCAAGAACACCAATCTGGCCGTGTCGAACGCCAATCCCTCTTTGGTCAGCCATAGGGTATACGCGGATGTCCTGGCATAAAAGAGCGCTTCTTTGTGAACCTGGCCCCGGTTGGGAATAAAATAGAGGGGAATCGCCCCGCAATCAGGTTTAATATTTTTCTGGGTAAGCCGAGCGCCGCTTTTCGTCGTTTCTCCCGAGAAAGCAAAAACCAGCGCCACGCTTAAAACAAACCCTAAAACCAAGGCCGGCTTTCTCATCGATTCCTCCGCCTGACGATAGAGATCTTAGAAAGCTCTTGTCTGACATGGTGGCAGAATGAGCATTTATGCGCCAATTTTGGCTTACGCCTTTGTCAGGGATGATAAAACGCGGGACGCCAGAATGTCAATGGAGTCTAGGGTGTTCCTGTCAACCGGACTCCCCTGGTTTGCGTTACAATGGGTAGAGCGACTTCATGGACGAAACGATCCTGATCCAGGCGGCCCAGGCGGGCAACAAGGCGGCCCTGCGGGAGCTCTTCGACCAGAATAAAAGGCGGATTTTCGGCCTGGCCTACCAGTACACGAAGAACGCCGAGGACGCCGAGGACATCCTCCAGGAAACCTTCCTCAAGGCCTTCCGGAACCTGGCCTCCTACCGGATCGAGCGGGAGAGCGGCTTCGCCGCCTGGCTGTTCCGGATCGGGATCAATGCCAGCATCGACTACCTGCGGCGGCACAAGGCCCGCCGGGCCGAGGCCGGAGAGGACGCCTTAAGCTCCGTGCCCGCCCAAGGCCCCGACATCGACCCGGAAGAGACGCGGCTCCTCAACGAATGGCGGGAGAGGATCGAGCGATCCCTCGACGACCTCTCGGCCAAGCAGCGTATGGTCTTCCTGCTCAGGCACGAGCGCCAGTTCAGCATCCGAGAAATCGCCCGGGAGTTGCGCTGCACGGAAGGGAGCGTCAAGACCCATCTCTTCCGGGCCGTGGCCGCGCTCCGCGTCCGGCTCCGGCCGACAACCATGGAGGACCGATCATGACCTGCCGACGATTCAAACGACACCTTATCCTGGAATTGTATGACGAGCTCTCCGCCAGGGACCGCCGGAAGCTCCATTCCCACCTCGACCGTTGCGCCTCCTGCCGGGAAGAGCTGGAGTTGACCCGGGAGGCCCTGGGCCGCTTGGACCGGGCGCCGTCCGGTCCCGTCCCGGAGCCCGATTGGGAGCGGTCCTGGCGCGTGATCAATGCCGGACTCGAACCCGCCCGGGGAGTTAGGAGCCGGCGGCTTTTCCTCCCCGGCTGGGTTTATGCCGCGGCCGGGCTCGCGGTTCTGTTTATCCTGGGGATCGCGGTGGGCCGCTATTGGCTCCCGTCCGGATCTTCGCCGAACGCCCGCGCGGCCCGGACCGATATCCTATCCCCCGCGGCCATCCGGAGCGCCCTGGGCAGTCATTTCGAGGACGTCGAGCCCCTTATTGCCGCCTACTCCAACAACGGATCCGCGGAAGAAGGGAAAGATCATCTCCTGACCGACCGCGAGGCCGCCCAGGCGCTCCTCGTCCAGAACCTTCTCCTCAAACACGCCCTGGCCCGCAAGGATCCCCAGCTGGCCGACCTTCTGGACGACCTGAGCCTCGTCCTGACCGAGATCGCCAACAGCAAGGGCTGGGACGCGACGGCTCCGGCCGCCCTCAAAGACGTTATCAACGGACGGCAGGTCCTGTCCCGGGTCCGCCGTTGGAATAAAATATGACAATTTTCACAAATGGAGGTTCAACCATGAGACATTGGATCAAAACGATCGTGATCGCAGCCGCCCTCGTCCTCATCCCGGCGTCCTTCTTGGCCGCCCGGCAGGAAGAGACCAAGACGGCCGCCATGCTCGAGAAGGCCAAGAAGCTCATCTATGAGAAGCAATGGGAGCAGGCCGTCAAGGCCTACAAAGAGCTGCTGAGCTCCTACGGCGATAAAGCCTCGGACGAGGCCAACTACTGGCTGGCCTACAGCCTGTACAAGTACAGCCAGAACCAATCCAAGGTCAACGATCAGGTCCGCGTCATGCAGGACGCCGTCAACCAGGTCAACGCGCTTCTCAAGAATTACCCCGCGAGCTCCTGGGCCGACGACGCCGAGGCGCTACGGGTCGACATCTCCGAGGAGCTCGTTAAGAGCGGACTTTCCGACTTCAAGAAGTACATCCGGGAGTCGGCCGGCGACGAGCAAGAAGACGTCGATCCCGAGATGGAGATGAAGCTGGTCGCCTTGAACGCCATGCTCAACATGGACTCCGAGAAGGCCTTCCCGACCCTGGAGAAGGTCGTCCGGAACGGCAAGAGCCCCAAGCTCCGCGAGCAGGCCCTGTTCGTGCTCAGCCAGCAGTCGTCGGAGAAAGCGACGGCCCTCCTGGCCGAGATCGCCGGTAAAGATCCGGAGATGCACGTCCGCGAGCAGGCCATCTTCTGGCTGGGCCAGCGCAGGGATGCCGCGAGCTTCGAGGCGCTCCTCAAGCTCTACGATACGATCAACGACCCCGACCTGCGCGAGAAGCTCATCTTCTCCTTCAGCCAGAGCCCGAGCCCCAAGGCGGCCGACAAACTCTTCGAGATCGCCCGGAACGGCAAGGACCCCAACGCCCAGGAAAAGGCCGTCTTCTGGCTCGGCCAGAAGAACGATCCGCGAGCCCTGGACGCCCTGATCGAGATCTACGACAAGACGCCCGACAAAGAGGTCCGGGAAAAGCTCGTCTTCGCCCTCTCCCAGCAGAAAGGCGAGCGGGCCCGCCAGAAGCTCATCGCCATCGCCAAGGACGGAAGCGACGCCGACTCCCAGAGCAAGGCCGTCTTCTGGCTCGGACAGAGAAGGGACCCCAAGACGCTCGACCTCCTGGTCGAGCTCTATCAGAAGACCGAGAATATCGAAGCCAAGAAAAACATCATCTTCTCCCTGAGCCAGCTCAACTCGGACGCGACCGTCCGCAAGATGATCGAGCTCGCCCGGGCCGAGAAGAACCTCGAGCTCAAGAAGCAGTTCATCTTCTGGCTCGGCCAGAGCAAGAACGAGGAGGCCATCCGCTTCCTCCAGGAGATCATCGAGAAGTGACGGGCGGAGGGGGAACGATGAAAACTTCCGTCAGCGCTAAATTCGGGCCGGCCCCGGCCGGGCTGGCCCTTCTTCTTATTTTAACGGCTGGAGCGGCTTCCCAAACCACGGCCGCTCCCTCCTTCCTATCCGGGAAGGTCTCGGCCTGGGACCAGGCGGGCCGGTCTCTTCAAACTAAGGTCGAATCCGCGGCCGCCGATTTCGAATCCAAGAAGCAGGGCGATTTCTTTTTCATCGCCTATCTGTTCCCGAGCCGCCACAAGATCAGGCATCACGGCTGTTACGGCCCGGACGGACCCTTCGAAGTCGTCAACCGCGGCGGCGAGATTAAATTCGATCATTCGAGCCGGGGCGAAAGCTGGGAGACCGAGGACGGCAAAGCTCCGGCCGGGCTGCTGGCGCTTTGTTCGACGGCCAAGGACCGTCCGCGCGCCGAGGACTTTCGACTTATCGATCCCGAGGAGACCTACGAGTTCAAGACGCTTCCCGTCTATTGGCTGGGAAACGTTCCGGTCGAGGATAGCTTAGACTTCATCGAAAAGGAATTCGAGGCGGGCGGCGCCGAAGTCCAAGAATCGTCCCTCTTCGCCGTCAGCGCCCACGACTCGCCCAAGGCTTACGATTTCTTGATGGCGGTCGCTCTCGGCTCCTACCGGAGCGAGGTTCGCAAGAACGCCGTGTTCTGGATCGGGGAGTCCCACGATCCCAGGACGGTTGCGGACCTCAAATCCATCCTGGCCAAATCCGGAGACGAGGAAGTCCGGGAGCAGGTCGTGTTCGCCCTCAGCCTCAACGGAAGCCGGGAGGCCGTCGAGGAGCTGCTCCATATCGCCAAGAACGGATCGGACCATGAGCTCCGCAAGAAGGCCATCTTCTGGCTCGGTCAGAAGGCCTCGGAGGAATCCGTCCGCGGCCTCAAGGAGATCGTCGAGGGCCCGGACGAGGACGTCAAGGAATCGGCCGTGTTCGCCATCTCCCAGCTTCCCAAGCAGAAGTCCGTTCCCATGCTCATCGGCATCGCCAAGGAGAACAAAAGCCCCTCCGTCCGGAAGAAAGCCCTGTTCTGGCTGGGACAGACGGGTTCGGACGAGGCCATCAAGCTCTTCGAGGAGATCCTGCTCAAAAAAGATTGAGGATAAACTCACAACGCCAGGCCGGGGGGCTCCCCTCCCCCGGCTTTTTTCTTTAATTCCTGAATAAATAGCGGATAAGGCTGAAGCTCCACGGACTCACGTCCGTGGAATCCCGCGAGGGGATTGAATCCGCTATTATTAACTGCTATTACTATCCTCAAGGCCATATGGGCTAGGGGCAGGAGCGCCCTAGGAAGAAAGAGCCGCAAACCCGGGAGGTCATGAGCATGTCTATCCGGCGGATTATTACGATCCTCAGCGTGATCTTATGCCTCGACACGGCATCCGTTCCAATGTCGGGGCTCGATATCCCGCTCACGGTCCGCAATCGCGAGGCCGCGGCGCGCACCCTGCAGCCGGTCACTTCGGGAATCCCCTTCGCCCAGAGCGCTCTCAGTTCCGCGTCAAAAGTCCGCCTCCTCAAGGGCGGCGCCGAGATTCCCGCCCAGTTCCTGCGCACCGCCGTCTGGCCCGACGGCAGCGTCCGCTGGCTGCTTGTCGATTTCCAGGTCGACCTCACCGCTTCGGGAACGGCCGCGCTTACCCTTCAGACCGGGAAGGCCCCCCAGCCGGTTCAGGGGATCACCGTCTCCGACCAAGCCGGCCGGATCACCGTCAATACGAGGGCGGCCGCCTTCACCTTCAACAAGTCGGAGTTCCTCGTCATGGGACTCCCCTTCGAAATCGTTTCGAGCGGCCAAACGCACCGGGCCGTCCCTAACGCCGGCGGCTGGACCGTCGAGGAGAAGGGCCCGATGAAGGTCGTTCTGCGCGTCGACGGCGTCTGGACGCCGACGCTCCGTAACGCGCTCGTCCGTTTCAGGGCCCGCCTCGTTTTCTCCCGCGACCGGACCGATGTCCGCCTCTTCCTGACGTTCCGCAACAACAATTCCTTCGGATGGGAAACCGGGGGCCAGTCCGAGCTCGTCTTAAGCGGGGCCGCCTTCAGCGTCAACCTCCTGTCCCCCAGCGAAAGCTACGTCTTTGGCGGCGGCGTCGAAAAGACCTGGGAACTCGTCGTCCCCGCCTCGGGTTCGCCAGAGGTCGTCGAAAGCCGCTACACGGAGAATGGTTCCATCGCGCCGGGCTACAAGGCCGCCCCGCCGCTCGCAGCGGCCGCGCCTTCTTACTACGCCAAAACCCGAGCCTGGGGCCCGATCATGCTCCCTCTTACGGGCTTCCCGGCTTTCGAGCAAGCCGACTACGATCGATTCAAGAAGCTCCAGCGGGCCAAGGTCATCAAGGCCGACGTCCAGAACCCGCCCAACACGCGCGGCTATACGCTCTGGAAGCACCTCGCCCAGGACCTCAAGAGCTGGCACGACTACGGGGACCTCCGCTGGGGCGGCGATTTCGGAAGCCTGTCGGGCAATCATTACGACTGGAGCTTCGGGATGTTCCTTCAGTTCTTGCGGACGGGACGGCTCGAGTTCGCCGACGCCGCCCGGGTGTTCGCCCGTCACGAGATCGATATGGACATCTATCATACGACGGCCGACGGAGAGGCCTTCAACCTCCAAAAGAATTGGGAGTCGCGGCCCAGCCACGACAACCCCGGCAACGATTTCGGGGGCGGCCGGCCCAGCCACACCTGGAGCCACGGCTACGCCATGGACTGGCTCATGACCGGCGACCCGCGCGGCCGCGACGGCTTCGAGGAAATCCTCGACGGCGTGCGCCGCTACGTCTATGAATCCTTCAACCGGAACGGATACATCGACACCAACGAGCTTCGCATCCAGGGCTGGCTGGCCGAGAACCTGGTCGCCCTCTACCGGATCGATCCCAAGGCCGTGTTGAAGACGAAACGGTACGGAACGAAGCCGGTCCTCCAAGCGCTCAAGGACGTCCTTAAGTCCGTCTTTGACCTGGAAGCCGCGGCCGGAAAGCAGGGCTTCGTCTACGCAGGAGACCCGCCCGACTCGAACATGCGGCAGCCGCTCATGAACTGCTATGTCCTGGAGCCCTTGATCCACGCCTATGAAGACATCTTCCGGAAAGCGGACCCTGCTTATGCCGCCAAGCTCTTAGCGCTCATCCAACGGATGACCGATTGGTTGATGACCATCACCTACGGCGGGGACAGCAACGCCGCCGGGCGCTACCGCCCGCTCCAGATTCCCTACTGGATCGATATCACCCAGCCGGATGCCCGCGAAGGGCAGATCCCTTACATCTTGATGGCGGCCAACGCGGCGGGCTTCTGCTGCTCGGAGACCGGACAGTCGTCCTACCGGAACTATGCGAAGTCCGCGTTCCGGGATTACATCCGCTACCTCGGCGTCGCGGGCGGCGATACCTACATCAAGCCGACGCTCCGGACCCCGACCTGTTACAACTCGGTCGTCTACACCGACACGGAATCCAAGATCCACGGCTGGTCCAACCGTTACGGCCAGTACTGCCTGGAAGCCCTGCAGAAGTAGCGGCAAGCCGACCATGAACGTCATCGACCTGAGCCACGTCATAGCCGAATCCATGCCGGTCTATCCGGGCAGCGAGCCGCCCCGCATCGCCGACGCCTGCACCATCGCCCGCCACGGCTTCGCCGAGAAGTTGCTCAGCCTCTATTCCCATACCGGAACGCACCTCGACGCGCCCGGCCATATTTTGGAGGGCGCCGCCGGGCTGGGCGAATTCGCGGCCGGCCATTTCATGGGGCCGGGCCACGTTCTGGACGTTTCCGCGATCCGAGGGGGAACGATCGAGATCTCCGATATCGAGAAGCACGAGGCGGCGCTCCTCTCCGCCGACTATGTCCTGTTGCATTCGGGCTGGGCTCGCTATTGGGGCGATTCCCAATACTACGGCTCCTACCCTGTCCTATCCGACGCGGCTGCCCGATGGCTGGCGAGATTCCATCTCAAGGGCGTCGGCGTCGATATGATCTCGGTCGACTCGCTGAAATCGGACGCGATGTCCATCCACCGGATATTTCTGGAAAAAAATATGGTTATCATCGAAAACCTGACCGGCCTGGAGGCCCTCGTCGGCAGGACATTCATCTTTTCCTGCCTGCCGCTGAAATGGGCCGCCGGCGACGGTTCGCCGGTCCGCGCGGTCGCGATCCTCGGATAGCGGATTATTTCTTGACCGGGATCGGCTTGGCGGCCGACTCGAAGAAGCGCTTCTGGAGCTCGGGAGCGATCAGGTCGGCCTTGACCTCCTTGATCAGGGCCGTCAGCTCGTCGACCGTCTTCCCGACCAGGAGCCGGCCCAGCTCGACCGTCGCCGCGCTTCCGTCGCCCGCGTAGTGGTTGGGGAAGCGGGCGTACCACCAGATTCCGGTGTAAGCCCTGGTCAGGGCGGCCAGCCGCTTGAGGTCGGCGCCGCTGTCGGCCTTGGCCTGGTCGAGATGGACGAGGTCGGGCGCGACCGCCAGCATTTCGGAGGTCTCTCTCTCGCCGGCGTGGAAATCGAGCCCGGTCTTGAGGAGCTTCCGGACCTCGGGATCGTCCTCGGCGTTGGCCGTAGGCGTGAAGAGGTAGACGACGTAATCCTTGGCCGAGGCGAGCTGGGTCTGGCAGAAGTAGGTCAGGAACGAGTCGTTGCCGCCGTGTCCGTTGTAAAAAATAATCTTTTTGATCCCGTTCCGGCTGAGCTCGGCGCAGGTCTCGGACAGAAGGTCGAAGATAATCCGTTCGCTGTAAGCCAATGTCCCGGGCTGGTGGCGGGCCTCGAAGATCTGGCCGAAATAATAGGGTGGAAAGACGATCGTGTAGTCGCGCTCGGCGGCCCGGCGGGCCACTTCGCGGGCGGCGATGAGGTCCGTGCCCAAGGGCAGATGGGCGCCGTGCTTTTCCATGATGCCCAGCGGGATGATGCAGGTTCCGCCCGACCTCTCGACGGCCTGGACGAATTGGGGCGCCGTCAGCTCCTCGTAGTGGACCGAGAGCTTCGGCTCGACGTTTTGGGGAACGGTCCCGGCGCCGGCGGAACCGAGGGCGAGCATCAATACCGCCGCGATTCCGAGGAAAACGCTCTTTTTTCTCATGACATCACCTCCGCGTTTTTGGGATTTTCTTTATCGGATGAGAGGATCTCATAATCGGAGTACTCGTCCTCGCTGATCATCCGGATATGTTTAATGAAGATGCCGCCGTTGATCCGGGCCCGCGAGGAGCGCAGGACGAGGTGATTGCCGGCGAGGACCATGAGGGTCATCTCCATCTCGAGCTCCTTGACAAACTTGGGATTCTTGGAGGGGCGGAGGACGACCTTGAGGAGATCATAGCTGTCGGCAGCGATGAAGTAGGTGCCCTCCCAGTTCTTTTCGTCCTTGACCCGGGCCCTGACCTCAACGACCAAGGCCATCCGGCCGTCGAGCACCGCGTCCGGGAGACGTTTGAATTCGAAATCGGCGCGCCGGGCCGTTTCGAAAGGGAGGAATTCCTTCAGGGTCATCTCCCGGCCGTTCTCGTCGTTCTTGTCGGCTCGCCCCTTCGCCTTCCGCTCGGCCTCCCGCCGGCGCCTCTTTTCCAGGCGTTCGCGGGAATCCTTGACGTACTTTTCGGTGATATCCTTGGTCCGGCCCTTCTCGACTTCCTCGGCCTTTAGGATCTGTTCGTCATAATCGTCCTTGCGGATGGTGATGATCCTGTTGATGGTCGTGACTTTCTCCGGCTTCCAGTTCTTGTCGACCTTGGTCTGAACCGTCTTGACGGTCGCCCGCCAGTATTCGAGAGGAGCGTAGGAAGCCGCTTTCTCGGCGGTTTTGTCCAAAACGGACATCAGGTCCGTCTCCCCCGCTTGGGACCGCGCTCCGGCCGGAGCGATCGACAAGCACAACGCGGCCGCCGTCGCCAGGATCGTTCGGGCCGGTCTTCGCGCCATGACTTTCACCTCTTTCAATCTTTCCATACCAATCCGTCCTGACGGATTCGCCAGGCGGCGCCGTTCGATGTCGTCAGCCAAGCTTCGAACAGGCTCGGGGTGATCCGGATCTCGAACCGGGAATCGGCGCCGGCCGCCTTGAGATCGGGATCGTCGGCGAGTCCCAAAGCCTTGAGGTCGCCGCTAAAGACTCCGTGCTCATCATGATAAGCCCATTCCCGATAATAGACCTTGCGGAGCGCCCATTTCGCGGCCTCGTCCCCGGCCGGGGGGAATCCGGAGGCGGCTGTTGCCTCCGGCGCCCCCGCTAATAGGACATAAGCCCACATCTCGGGGAGATGGATGTTGACGAGACCCTCGGGAGACCAGACCCAGTTGTCCTCGGGAAAGGGCTTCTGAGTCTTCGGATCTAATACCTTTTTATAGGCGCCGCCGGAGGACTCAACCCGGTACTCGACACGCGAGAAATTAACCCGCCAAATAGCTCCGGCGGCCGGAAGCTTTCTGCCTGGAAGGGTTTCTTTGAGGACCTCGAAGGGGAACGCGATCTCGATTGTCCAACCCCGGTCCTTGTCTCGGGCATCGTTGAGCGTCCCTTGCACGGCGACCGCGGACTTCAGGCCTTGGATGTCCCAGGCATGGAGGGCCGGCCCGCCGTCCCGGTAGGGTTTGACCAGGAAAAGGTCCCAGACCGTGCCCAGCGCGTTGAGCTCGAGCTCGTAATAATTATGGGTGTCCCCGTCGGGGTCGATGAAGACCTCGAAGTCGTTGTCGTAAAAGATGATGGAATCCCGCTTTGTCAGCGTCGCCCAGACATGGGGCTCTTCGAGCTCGGCTCCGACATAGAAAAACTCGTCGTCCCAGAGCATCTTGGCCCGCGTCTTGAATCGAGGCCTGGGCTTGAGATCTCCTTCGATGTCCGCAAAGACCTTCGTCCAGGCCGCCTTGGCCCAGGACGGGTCGTCCAGCGCGCCGTCGATCCGGAGCGGTGTCTCCACCCTTAGACAGACATAGCGCTCGGGACTGAACGCGATCTTGGGCGCCTGGACCGTGGACCGTGGGGCGGCCGAAACGATAACGGCCGCGGCCGCGGCCAAAACGGCCGTCAGGGGCTTAGTATTTTTCATGGCAGCATCACCTCTTGCTGATCTCCCCGAGGGCATCGATAAAACGCCGCGCCGAATCGGCCGTGTCGTAGTGAGCGAAGCTCGCCCGACAGAGAGCGGGCCGGCCGAGATGGCGGACGACGGCCGCCGAGTAGTGGTTTCCGTCCGCGATCTGGATCTTGTGCTCGCGCCAGAACCGGAGCTTGGTCTCCTCCGCGCTCCAGCCCCGGACTTCGAAGGCGAAGGTCGGATCACGCTCCGAAACCCGAGCCGGATCGTCCAGACCAAACAGGCGCACCGCCTCCGGCTCGAGCGTCCGGAACCCGCACAGGACGGCCTCCGTGATCCCCGCTTCGTAGCCGGCCACGGAATCGACGGCGGCCCGGAATCGCTCCGGCCCGGCCATGGCTGCCCCGCTCATCTCCAGTCCCAGCATCTCCCCCACCTCGAGCAGGTATTCGAGGGCGGCTTCGAGTGAGGCCAGGACGGCGTTGTTGAGCATCCCCATCTCGAACTTGTAGGGCGGTTCGTTCTTATTGGTTTCGACGCGGTAGGGCTCAAGTTTGCGCCCCAGGCCGTCCTGAATCCAGAGGACCCCGATCATGGGGCCGAAGACTTTATAGCCCGAGAAGACCAGCGCGTCGCAGCCGATGTCGCCGACGTCGATCGGCCCGTGCAGAGCATGGTGGACGGCGTCCACGACGACACGGCACGAGGCAACTTTAGACCTGACGGCCCTGACGACATCTTTGAGGGGAACGACGGTGCCCAGGCCGTTCGAGGCCATGGTCACGGCCAGGATGCCGGTCCGTTCGTCGACGATCGACAAGAGGTGGTCGACGTCGAGACGCCCCTGCGGCGTCACACGCGCCCTCCTGATCTCCAGCCCTCGCTCTCGTCCCCAATGGTCCTCCCAGGGCGAGATGTTGGCCATGTGGTCGAGGTCGCTGACGATGATGTTGTTTTCGGGCTTCAGGATGCTCCGCATCGCATAAGACAGGGCCGAAAGCGCGGCCGTCGACGAGATGTGGAAGCTTACCTCGCCCGGGCTCGCGGCGTGGAGAAAATCGGCGGCAACGTTCCGGACACGCGCGTGGAGGTCAGCTGTGGCCCGCTCGGCCGGCACCACCTGCCCCGGCATCGGATTCATCGCCAGCGCGGTCTCGGATAGGGCTCGGACGGCGCTGTCTACCATCAGGCTCCCGGCGGCGCTGTTGAGGTAGAGGCGGCGGTTCCCGAACTGGTCCGCCTCGAGCCGGGGGAAGCGGCGGCGGATCGCGGGATGGATCCGCGCCCAAGCGGTCGCGTCAGCCATCCTCACCACCCGATGCCGTAGTCTTCGCCGAAGTTGCTCGAGCCGCCCCACATCGTGCCGTGTTTGCGGTCGAAGAACACGGCATTGATCGGACCCGAGGTGTATTTGTTGAAAGTCAAAGCATAGCCCATCGCCTTGAGCCTGTCCCGGACGTCCTGGGGCGTCCCCTCGTTGAGCTCGAGCTTGCCCGGCTCGGCCTTGTGCTCGTCGAAGGAGCTGCGCATCTGGAAGCTCGTGAAGTTCGGCGCCTCGCAGGCCTCCTGAACGTTCATCCCGAACTCGACGACGTCCAGGAAGAACTGGAGGAGATTCTGATCCTGGGTGTCGCCTCCCTGGACGGCGAAGGACAGGAACGGCGCTCCGTCCTTGAGGGCCAGCCCCGGCGTGAGCGTCGCCCGGGGGCGCTTCCCAGGCGCCAGGACATTGAAGGGATTGGCGGCCTCGTCGAGGACGAAGCTCTGCATCCGCTGGCTCATCCCGACTCCGGTCGTCCCGGCCAGGCAGGCCGGGATCCAACCGCCGCTCGGCGTCACGGAGACGACCCAGCCTTCGGCGTCGGCGGCTTGGATGGAGGTCGTCCCCGCCCGGAATCCTTCGCTCGACGGCCTCTCGGACGGCGCCCGATCGGCGGCCGCCGAGGAGCTCGCGGGATTCCCCCACTTTTTGAGGAGGTCGAGATAGGGATTGGCCTTTCCCTCAAACGGATAGGGATCGCCGGGCTTGACGGCCGGGTCGTTCTTTTCCCAATCGATGAGGCCGGCCCGCGCCCGGGCGTAATCCTTGGAGAGGAGTCCGCTCAAAGGCTCCTCGGGGGGAACGTAAGGGTCGCCGTAGTAAAAATCCCGGTCGGCGAAGGCCAGGTTCATGGCCTGGTACAGGGCGTGGACATAGCGGGCGGTGTTGAATCCCATCCCTTTGAGGTCCATCCCTTCCAGGATGTTGAGCGTTTGGAGCATGACCGGACCTTGAACCCAGCAGGAGAGCTTGTAGACCTCGATCCCCTTGTAGGGAACCACGACCGGCTCCTCGACGAGCGGCTTCCAGCGGGCGAGGTCCTCGAGCGTGATGAGGCCGCCCTGCTCCCGGCAGCCCCGGACGAACTCATGGGCAATGTCCCCCTTATAGAAGCGATCGTAAGCGGCCCAGATGGCCTGCTTGCGGTCCTTGCCCTGGGCCAGGGCGCTCTGCTCGGACTCAACGAGCTTGCGGAGGGTCGCCAGAAGCTCGGGCTGGCGGAAGACCTCGCCCGGCCAGGGCGCTTCGCGCGCTTCGCCGGGATGCGGAAGGAGAGCCGCCCGGGAATAGGGCCATTCCTTTATCCGCGTCTTGTTCCGTTCGATGCTGTCCGCGAGCTGGGCATCGATCGGGTAGCCCTCGGCCATCGCCAGGGCCGGGGCCAGGACGTCCTTGAGGCTCATCGTCCCGTACTCGGCCAGCATGAGCATCAGGCCGCCCGGCGTCCCCGGCGTCACGGCCGCCAGCGGACCGTAGGCGGGAGGATAGGCCAGTCCCTTGGACTTGAAGAACTCCGGCGTCGCTCCGGTCGGGGCGACCCCGAGGCCGTTGACGGCGACGACCTTCTTGGTCCGCGGGTTATAGATCAAGGCCTGGGTTTCGCCGCCCCAGCTCAGGACATCGTACATGGTGCAGACGGCGGCCAGCATGGCACAGGCCGCGTCGACGGCGTTCCCGCCTTTTTCAAAAATCTTGGCCCCGGCCGTCGCGCCGAGCGGTTTCCCGGTGATGGCCAGCCAATGGCTCGCGTAAAGAACGGGTTTTTCCGTCCGGGCGCCTGCGATGGGGGCCGGCGATATAAGGGCCAGGGCGGCCAGAGCCGCGGCGGCCTTGGCCGAAACCAAAAAGGATCGCGTCCGCATCGGGGTCCTCCTCGTGGTCTTACCGTTCAATTATACGCCCGAAATTCTGGGGACACACGACTTAATTCCTGAATTAAGTCGTGTGTCCCCAGAATTTATGGTTGAAAAAGGTGCGGAGCGGGCGGATAATGATCGGGTATGACGGAGGCGCTATGAACAAGAGAATCATCGCGGTGACGGCGCTCCTCATCCTGGCGTTGGCCGGGGCCGGCAGGGCCTTCCAGGAAAAAAAGGACAAGCCGGCCGCTCCGAAAACTGCGACGCCGGTCCAACAAGACACAAAAACCAAGTCGACCAAACCCGACCAGAAAACGAAACCCAAAACGACCGAAAACAAGGGCGACGAAGCCGGGATCAAGGCCGTCCTCGACGCTCAGAAGGCCGCTTGGAACGCGAAAAAGCTGGACGGATTCATGGACTCCTACTGGAAGTCCAAGGACCTGACCTTCCTTTCGGGAACCAAGGTCCTCCACGGCTGGGGCGCCGTCATGAACCGCTATCAAAAGAATTATCCCTCCGGGAAGATGGGGACGCTCGATTTCTCCAACCTCGAGATCCGGCTGCTCGGCAAGAACTTCGCCTATGTCCTCGGCCAGTGGGCGCTCGACGTCGGCGGCGAGAAAAAGGGGGGCGCTTTCACCCTCATCCTCCGCCATACCCCCAAGGGCTGGCGGATCATGCACGACCACACGGTCTGATCGGCGGCCGGCCGCACCGTCGTCTCAGCGGAAGGGCGCCCTCAGCTCCGCGTCTTTTCCTGGGCGGCTTTCTTGAGCTTTTCGTTGGCCATGACCGCGACGTCGACGCGCCGGTTCATCTGCCGCCCCTCGGCCGAGTCGTTGGTCGCGATCGGCTGGGACTCGCCGTAGCCCATGACCGTACATCGGGAGGACCGGACGGCTTGAACGGCCAGGTAATCCGACACGGACGACGCCCGCTCGCGGGACAGCCGCATATTGTACTCGTCGAGTCCGCTCGAATCGGTATGGCCCTCGATCAGGATGTCTGTGTCCGGGTACTTCTGAAGGATCTGGGCGAGCTTCTCGATATTCCTCCTGCTGGCTTCCCTCAAAGCGGACTTGTCGACGTCGAAGAGAAGCCCCGAATCGAAGGTGATCTTGATCCCCTCCCCGACCCGTTCGACCTTGGCCCCCTCCAGGTCTCGCTGCATTTCGGCGGCCTGTTTGTCCATATAGTGGCCGATGTAGGCGCCGGCCGCGCCGCCGATGGCCGCGCCCAGGATGGCGCCCAGCAGGGTGTTGCCGGCCGCCTTCCCGATGACGCCGCCGACGACCGCGCCCGAGGCGCCGCCGATAACCGCCCCTTTCTGGGTCCGGTTCATGGACGCGCAGGAGAAGCTCGCCAGGATGAAAGCCGCCGTCAAGAACAAGGCCAGGGTTCGTCTCATATCGTCCTCCAGGTTTGCGATCCGTTTTCAGTCTATCACCGCTGAACACGGACTGACAACCTGTTTTCCGCCGAAACCGCTTGTGCTATAATACGCCTCTTTACCGGAGGGCGACCGCGAACTCGGGCGCCTCGCCGGCAGCCGAGGAGGCGTTTGTGACCGAGTTCAGGATCAAAGAGCACCCGATCCTGGCCGTCGAGGCCAAACAGGCCGTCCCCTTCTCCTGGAAAGGCCGGGCCTACTCGGCCCGCGCCGGCGAGACCATCGCCTCGGCTCTGTTCGCCCGCGGGGTGCGCGTCTTCGGCCATCATCCCAAGGACGGCGCCGCCCAAGGTCTGTTCTGCGCCAACGGCCAATGCGCCCAGTGCCTCGTCCTCGCCGACGGCTTCCCGGTCAAGTCCTGCATGGAGCTCGTCCGGCCCGGGATGAAGGTCGAGCCGGTTGACGCCCTTCCCGAGCTGCCCAAGGTCGAGGCGGCCCCCCGGCTGAAGGACATCGAAGAAATTCCGGTCCGGGTCCTCATTATCGGCGGCGGGCCGGCCGGGCTGTCCGCGGCGGTCGAGCTCGGAAAGCGCGGGATCGAAACCCTTCTCGTCGACGATAAGCACCGCTTGGGCGGTAAGCTCGTGCTCCAGACCCACCGTTTCTTCGGCTCCCAGGACACGGTTTACGCCGGCACGCGGGGGATCGACATCGCGACCAAGCTCGAGGCCGAGGTCCGCTCCTTTCCCTCGGTCCGGATCTGGCTCCAGAGCGCGGTCCTGGCCGTCTACTCGGATAAGAAGGTCGGCGTCCTCAAGGACGGCCGCCGCTACGTCCTCGTCCGGCCCGAAGTCCTGCTCGTCGCCTGCGGCGCCCGCGAGAAGACCCTCGCCTTCAGCGGCAACACCCTGCCCGGCGTTTACGGCGCCGGCGCATTCCAGACCCTTGTCAACCGCGACTTGGTCCGGCCCACCGAAAAGCTTTTCATCGTCGGCGGCGGGAACGTCGGCTTGATCGCCGGCTACCACGCCCTCCAGGCCGGCATCGCGGTCGTCGGCCTGGTCGAGGCCATGCCCGAGTGCGGCGGCTACAAGGTCCACAAGGACAAGCTGGCCCGCTTCGGCGTCCCGATCTGGACCCGCCACACGGTCGTGAGCGCCAACGGCCGGGAATCCGTCGAATCGGTGACGATCGCCGCCGTCGACGAGCGCTTCGAGCCCCGGCCGGGGACCGAGCGCTCCTTCGCCTGCGACACGGTCTTAATCGCGGTCGGCCTCGACCCCGTCGACGAGTTCTTGCTCAAGGCCCGCGAGTACGATCTTCCCGTCTTCGCTGCCGGAGACGCCGAGGAGATCGCCGAGGCTTCGGCCGCCATCTTCTCGGGCAAAATCAAGGGCCTCGAGATCGCCGGGCAGCTGGGCCGCGGCGCCGTCGAGATCTCGCCGGACTGGTACCGGACGGCCGAGATCTTGAAATCCAAGCCGGGGAAAACCGTCCCCGAGACCTATCCGCCGGACGAGGCGGGCGTACTGCCCATCCTCCACTGCGTCCAGGAGATCCCCTGCGATCCTTGCGCGACGTCCTGCCCGCGCGGGTTGATCAAGATCAAGTCCCAAGACATCCGCGACCTTCCCGTTCTCGAATGCGAGCCGGCCGGAAAGGGATGCTCGGGCTGCGAAAAGTGCGTCACGATCTGCCCCGGACTGGCTATCACGCTCGTCGATTATAGAAAAGACGCCGAGCGGCCGATCGTCACCATCCCCTACGAATTCCTCCGGGAGGGCATACGGCCCGGCGATCGAGTTTGGGTCATGGACACCGAGGCCGTTCCGCTGGGCGAGGTCGAGGTCGTCCAGGTCAAGGCGATCAAGGCCAACGACCGGACCGTCCTGGTCAAGGTCAGGGCGCCCCGGTCCATCGCCAAGAAGATCGCGGGCATCCGCGTCCAGGAGAAGGAGGCGAGCGTCCCTCTCGAGGCCTGGGTCCGGCGCATGGAGGACGACACGATCATCTGCCGCTGCGAGCGCGTGACGGCCGGCGAAATCCGGGCCCTCATCCGGGGGGGCAGCCGGGACATCAGCGAGATCAAAGCCGTAACCCGGGCCTGCATGGGATCCTGCGGCGCCAAAACCTGCACGCCGCTCATCCGCCGCCTGTTCTGGGAGGAGGGCGTCCCCGACGCCGAGGTCGTGGACCAGCTCAAGCGGCCGCTGTTTATGGAGGTCCCGCTGGGAACCTTCGCCGGCGCCGACGAGGAAGAAGCCTGAGATGACCGCTCCGGCCCCGGCTCGCAAAAACTACGACGTCATCGTCATCGGCGCGGGAAGCATCGGAATGCCGGCCGCCTGCTCGCTGGCCGAGGCGGGACTGAGGACTCTTGTCCTCGACGAGCTTCCCAGCGCCGGCCAGGGATCGAACAAGCGTGCCATCGGAGGGCTCAGGGCGACCCACTCCGACCCGGCCAAGATCCGGCTCTGCCTGCGCAGCCTGGAGATCTTCGCGAGCTGGAAAGAAACTCACGGAGATGACCTCGAATGGTTCAAGGGCGGCTATTCCTTCGTCGCCTACGGGGACGAAGAGGAACAGATCCTCAAGGAGCTCCTCCCCGTCCAGAAGAAGTTCGGCCTCGCCATCGACTGGCACGAGGGGCGCGACCTGCTTAGGATCATCCCCGACCTCAACCCGCGCGGGCTGAGGGGCGGCACCTTCTCGCCCGACGACGGCAACGCCTCTCCCCTGCTCTCCGCTTGGGCGTTTTTCAGGCGGGCGAAGGGCTTGGGGACGGACTTTCATTTCCGCGAAACGGCGATGAGCCTCCTCATCGAAGCCGGGCTGATTCGGGGGGTCGAGACCGACAAGGGCGAGTACTTCGCGCCGGTCGTCATCAACGCCGCCGGGCCCAGGGCCAAGGCCGTGGCCGCGATGGCCGGGAGCGATATCCCCGTCCGGCCCGACTCCCACGAAGCGGCCGTGACCGAGCCGGTGGCCCGTTTCCTCGGCCCGCTGGTCGTGGACACCCAGCCCGTGGCGGGATCGGCCAACTACTATTTTTACCAGCACTTCACGGGGCAGGTCATCTTCTGCATCACGCCCAGCCCCAGCATCTGGGGCGAGGACGTCAGGGAGACAAGCTCGTTCCTGCCAATGGTCGCGAAAAGGATGGTTGACCTCATGCCCCGGCTCAAGAATATCCGGGTTCGACGGACCTGGCGCGGCCTCTACCCCATGACGCCGGACGGCTTCCCGGTCGTGGGCTGGTCGAAAGAGGCCGAAGGCTTCTTGCAAGCGGCCGGCATGTGCGGCCAGGGATTCATGCTCGGGCCGGGCCTGGGAGAGCTGCTGACCCGGATGGTCCTGAAAAAGACGACCGCGGAGGATGAAGAAACCCTGACTTACCTCTCTCCCTACCGCTCTTTCGCCGGCCAGGAAAAGCTCAAGTAGCCGTCTTTTTTGACATCATCCCTTCGCGGTCACTTGGCCCAGGATCCGCTCAGATAAAAAATCTCCTCGTCGGGGGGATTATCCACGAAGTCATAGACCGCGAAGTGAAGACTCGCGCCTTTTCCGAGAGCGAAGTAACGGGACCCGACGTACCAGGAAGCGCTCAGTCCCCCATATGTCGTAAACTTGAATTCGCCCGTGCCGTTGTTACCGTAATGGAGATAGCCGCCATATACGATGAACTCTTTATAGGCGATGTGGACGATGTTGGAGGAATCGACGGCGATCTGAGGAATATAATTACAGTTATCGACGCAAACGGGCTTCCAGGACTTGAAACTCCCAGTGACGTTGTTCACATAAAAAAGATCCGGCGTCCCGGGCGTGACGTAGGGCGCCCTGAAGACGATATGGGCCTTCCCCTTGCTATCTGTGGCAATTTGGGGTTCGCTAGCATGTTCATGTTTTGAAGAAGAGGCTCTAATCGGCTCAGAAAACTTCCCGCTTTTATTATTTGAATAGAAAATACGGCCGATCTGCTTTGCATCGTTCGCTCGAAACGCGATATGGACAAAACCATTCCGATCCAGGCACGAAGAGTGTTCGATGAGAAAATCTCCCTGGACGGCGAGAGCGGGCTTCGTCCAGGCGCCCGATCGATTGTTCATATAAACGACATAAGCCTTCAACCATTGGCTGCCGATTGCTTCGGCCAGAAACGTAAGATGCACATGGCCCTGCCCATCACAGTGGACAAGCGGGCAGTGTGGCGCCTCAACTTCACCGGGGCCCATTGGTTTTGTTTTAGACTGCCCGTCGACCAATAGGACCGGGTGCTTGAAATCGCCCTTCGCGTTGGTCACGTAATAGAGATCGTCCCCGCTCAAGACGCTCATCTGGTCCATGCTCCTCCGGAAGACGATATGGGCATGTCCTTTCGCGTCAACGGCGATGGAGGCATCCCGCGAGTACCAGCCGGCCGGGACGCTGATTCTGACGGGCGCGCTGAACTTGCCTGAAACGTTGGTCGTGTAATAGATATCCGCCGCGACGCCGTCGGGGGCTCCGGTTTTAGGATAAAACGCGTTCCAGGCGATATGGACCTTGTTGTTCGGGTCGACGGCGATGGCGGCCAGCGTATCGGTTCGCGTGCGGCTTCTCGAAACGTTCAGGGGCTTGTCGAACTCGGTGGCTGAAGCGGGCCGAGCCGGAATACTCAGCAAAATGGCGCCAACGATCGCCGAACATATCGCCCGCCGAGCTTCGACCCGGCTATTTTCTTTAAATTCCATGTTCCATTCCCTCCCAGAGTTATGCCCGGAGTGTATAAAAAATCCCGTCCCAGATCAATATCAATACTCGGGCGACATCGGCGCGGTATCGCGGGCTTATTCGGATTGGGTGATAATATCCCTCAATCGTTCCCCTGCGAAAATTTGACGAAAAAGGCGTCCATATCTCCGGCCAGCGCGCTCTGATAGGGGGTGAGAAGAGGGAAGTCGAGGCTGTTCGTATAGCCGCAGATATAAATGGCCCCGCTCGTGTCGAGGGCAATTCCATAAGCGGCGTCCCTGTAGCTGCCACCCAGGTAGGTCGAGGACAGGAGCTTGAGACCGCTCGGGTCGACAACCGTTAAAAAACAGTCCTGGCTTCCATGGCGGGCGGCCTGGAAGGGCGACTTGATCGGAAAATTGGGGCTCGTGGTATAGCCGGTGATATAGGCCGTACCGGTTCCGTCCACCGCGACCCCGTTAGCCTCATCCGTTCCGCCGCCGCCCAAGTAGCTCGAATAGACGAGGGATTTGCCGCCGGACGCTATTTTCGTGATGAAGGCTTCATATCCGCCCTTGCGCATTTTCTGAAACGCGTTCTTGAGGGGAAAACTCCCTTCAGTCGCGCCGACGACATAAGCAGCTCCGCTCGCGTCCAAGGCCAAATCGCCAGCCCATTCGTAGCTCGATCCGCCGAGATAAGAAGAAAAGATCAGGCTGTCCCCAGCCGGAGAGAATTTAGTGACGAACGCATCCCCGCTCCCCCCGCCGTAGCCTTTCTGAAAGGCGGACTTGATGGGGAACTGGCGGCTTCCGGTAATGCCCGCGATCGTAACGGCGCCGGCGGAGTCCGCGGCAAGGGCCAAACCATAATCATCTCCGGAGCCCCCAAGGAGTGTAGAGTAAACAAGACTGGTTCCGAGGGGCGCAACTTTTGCCAAAAAGGCGTCCTTGCGGCCGCCGAGGGTTTTTTGATAAGCCTTCTTGGTTGGAAAGTTCGGGCTTTCCGTGTAGCCTCCGATGTAAGCCGCGCCGCTCGCGTCGGCCCGGACCGACGTGCTGACGTCCAATTTCGTCCCGCCGATATAGGATGAATAGATCAGGCTCTTCCCGCTCCTGGCCAGCTTCAGGATAAATCCATCAGCGATTCCGCCGCCGGCCGTGGCCTGGAAAGCGTTCTTGACCGGGAATTTTGCCGTCATCGTCGACCCGGCCAGATAAACGAAGCCTTTGGCGTCCACCGCCATCCCTATGATTTCGGCTTGATAGGCGGACGGGAAGAACGCCGTGTATATCAAGCTCTTTCCGTCCGGGGAAAATTTCGTGACGAAGATATCCTCCCGGGGAAGAGTCTGGGTGACGGGCGGAAAGTCATTACTGAGCGTAGCGCCGCAGACATAGGCGGCGCCTGTCGGATCCACGGCGATTTTAAGAGCATAGTCCTGGTTATACCCGCCTAAGTAAGTCGAATAGGCGAGGACGAGAGGATCGATGATGAGATCGAATCGCCGATCATAAAACCCGACCGCGAAACCGTAGGCGCCCTCCCCCGTCCCGCGAAAGGCGGCCTCGACATCGACCCTGCGGCCCGCGATGACCTGATGGGCGCGCGGCTTACGGTGGAGAATTCGGCCCGCCAAGGTTTCGACCGCCAGGTTGCCTTCCCCGTCGAGGCTTGTCTTTCGCGCTCCGGAATAAGCGAAGCGGATTTTCTCGGGCCTGGCCCTCGGGCCGACGATCCAATCGTATTCGATTTGATTGTCGATGCCGTAGACTTTGAGGTCGATGCCGTCGTAGAGATTTTTATAGAGGACGGCCCTGGAGGTCGGGATGTCCGCCTTCCACTCGGGCTCGTCCCGCCCCAGGAAATAGCTCACCCGGTAGTCGGTCGGGTCCAAGGCCGCAGCCCTGACATCTTTGTTGGCGTTCTTGAAAACCATCCTGGTTACGGACCTGCCGGGCCCGCCTTTTAGATCCTTCTCGATCCGGTCGAAAACCAGGCCCTCTCGGGTCACCCATAGGGTAAAACCCGGCGTCCTGGCATAATAGAGCGCCGCAGCATCGGTCTGGCCGCCGTTGGCTATAAAGTAAATCGGAGCTGAGCCGCCGACCCCGGCCGGTTTCAAGGCCGGGCTGGGTCCGGACCCGGTTTGAGCCGCGAAGAGCGCGGCGCACGCGATACACAGAAAGAAAACGATCCCTTTGGCTTTCATGGTTTTCATACCGCCCTCCTTGGCACTGATACCAGCCTATATTAAAACACTTTCCATGTCCAGACACGCCTCAGGCGGGCGTCGTATCTAGCCGCCAGCGATCAGGAAATCAGGGACACGGTGGAGCATCACCAATTATTGAGTTACGCATAAATAATGGAACATAGTTCTTTCGGTTTAAAAAGGGTCGAGGCGAAAAGGCAAGAGCGGAGCAGTTTTTGAGACGAATCAATCTCGGTGAGGCTGGCGTGCACCATCAGATTCAGCTCTGCCGTACCGCGCGGACATCCATTCGCCAATTTCCTTTTCGATTGCGCCCAAACGTATTCCGCGGGATTCAACTCTGGAGCATAAGCCGGGAACCATTCCTCTTGGACTTTCTGTCGATGGGCCAAAAGGGTCTTCACGGCTTTCCCTCTATGGATCAAGCCCCGATCCCACAACAGAACGATCGGACCACGCAGATGACGGAACAACCCTCGAAGAAAAGCGACGACCTCGTCCGATTTGATGTTCCGGGGATGAACCCGGAAAAACAGTCCGCACCGGCGTTTCTTCGGGGAGAGTGTCAACGCCGAAATCACCGACACCCGATCTCTCCGATAAAAATGTTTAAGGATGGGCGTCTGGCCCCGGGGAGCCCACGTCCGAACGACATGCGGAAGCAGGAGAAAGCCGCTTTCATCCAGAAAGACCAGATGGGCGCCACGTGCCAGAGTTTTTTTTTATGGCCGGCCAGCGGACTTTTCTCCAGTCTTCGATGGTCGCTTCGTCGCGTTCCCGCGCCCGACGTTCCGGCTTCTGGCAGCTCCATCCCAATCCCATTAGGACACGCCAGATATGATTGGGATGATAATCGATCCGAAATTCTCTGCCAATCACTTCGGCGACTCGCCGCGTGGTCCAAAGATCCGTCGAATAACCGAACGCTACGGGACCGCGCAAGAGTAGGCCGATGACTTTCTTTTTCTGCCGGGGAGAGAGTTTGGGAGGGCGTCCAGTCGCGGGAACGCATTCCAGTCCTTTGGAGCCGCTCTTGTGGAAGGCGTGTTGCCATCGGAAGACGGAGCTGATCGAGGCCCCGACTTCTTTGGCCACCTCGGCCATCGACAATCCCTTTTGGAGCAATCGGATGGCCCGGTGGCGACGCTGTTCGAGTTGCTGGGGGCTTCCTGGAGGTCTCATGGCTCATAGTATAGCTCAATTCAAGGAAAGATTCCATTATTTATGCGTATGTCAATAATTAGCGCAAGATGATTTTGCGGCCGTCGAAGCTCACAATCCGGATCGGGACGTCGTAGACCCTTTCGAGAAGCGCTTCGCTTAGGACCGAATCGGGCGGGCCCGCGGCCAGGACGGCTCCTTCTTTCATGAAAACCAAGGCATCGGCGTACTTGATGGCCATATCCAGGTTATGGAGGCTGCAGACCAGCGTTTTCCCCTTCTCCTTGGCCAGCTTCAGGATGAAGTCGAGAATCTCGACCTCGTGCTTCATGTCGAGGAAGGTGGTGGGCTCGTCCATGAGCAGGATCTCGGTGGCTTGGGCCAAGGACCTGGCGATCAGGGCCAGACGGCGCTCCCCGCTCGAAAGCTGCGAGATCGGACGGTCGCCGAAAGCCTCCAGGCCGACGTAGTCCAGGGCTTCGCGCGCCAGGCGCTCATCATCGGCGGAGGGTGTCGCGAAAACGGAAAGATGGGCGGCCCGTCCCAGGAGGACGAAATCCTGCACGGTGTAGTTAAAGACCGAGCCGTGCTCCTGTGGCACGAAGCCGATCCTGCGGGCCCGCTCCCTATTCTTGAAATGGACGAGGTCGCGATCGTCAACGAAGACGGCCCCGGCCGAAATCGGAAGGAGCGACCCCAGGCACTTGAGAAAAGTCGTCTTGCCCGCGCCGTTCGGCCCGACGATCGCGGTCAGCCGGGACTTTTCGAACTCGAGGTCCGGGATGCGGAGGTGGAAATCCTTGTAGTCGAAGCTTAGGTTGCTGACCCGGATGCTCACAGCCAGACCTTCTTGGCCCTGCTCAGGAGATAGACAAAGATGGGAATGCCCAGGATGCTGGTGAAAATCCCGACCGGGATCTCGAAGGACACGGCCATCCGGGCGGCGTCGTCGGCCAGCATCAGGAAGCACGCCCCGCAGGCGGCCGAGAGGGGAATGACCCTCCGGTTTTCGGCGCCGACGGCCATCCGGACGAGATGGGGACCGATCAGCCCGACCCAGCCGATGATGCCGGCGACCGAGGTCGCCGCGGCCGTGGCCAAGGTCGCGACCAGGATGACCAGGATCTTCTCACGCCGGACCTGGACGCCCAGCGAACGGGCTTCGGTCTCACCCATGGACAGGACGTTGAGCCGCCAGCGCATGAGGAGGAGAACGCCGGTCGCCGCCAGCATGACCGGCCCGGCCAGGAGGACATCGCGCCAAGTTCCCAGAGCCAGGTTCCCCATGAGCCAGAAGAAGAGAGTCTGGAGAGCGTAGGGACTCGCGAAGTAGACGACGAGGGCGAGCAAGGCTTGAAAGAAGGCCGAAACGACGACCCCGGTCAGCAGGAGCGGGACGACCAAGGCTTCCGACCGGCCGGCGATGGCCAAGACGGCAACGACGGCCAGAAGGGCGAAGCCGAAGGCCGCGACTTGGGGCGGAAACCCCCGGCCCAGAAACACCAGCGACAGGGCGGCCCCGAACCCCGCCCCCGAGGAAATGCCGAGGATGTACTCATTGACGAGGGGATTCTTGAACAAAGCTTGGAGAGCGGCCCCGGACAAGGACAGGGACGCCCCGACGACGAGGGCCAGGAGAAGCCGGGGCAGGCGAATAAGGAGCAGGATATCCTTGTAGGCCGCCGGAAGATCAGGATGGCGGGATGGGGCGATGAGGCCGGCTACGGTGTGGAAGAGGTCCTTGGGCGGAATCCGGTAGGACCCGACGGCCAGGGACAGGATAAGGATAAGAAGCGGCAACAGCACGGATAGGAGCGTCCAAAATCCAGTTCGTTTAATCAAGGATCCACTCATCGCATTTCAGTATTTTGGAGATGCGGCTGAAAACTCCGTCCTGGCCGTAAAAGGCTTTATAGAGGCGATTTCCTTCGGCCTCGAAGTCGAAATCGGGAAAAGCTTCGGGATGGAACAGCCGGGCCAAATAGCGGGTCTCGAGGAGAACCTGGGCCGGATCCCACCAATACCAGAATCCGAAGGTATAAGTGACGCGGCGGGTTTTGACGGCCCGCAGCGACCGGAGCCGGACGTCTTCGAGGATGGCCTCCTTGGTCACGGCCCGCTCGGCAGGGAGATAATTCCCCTGGATGAGGATGAAGTCGGGATTCCAAGCGAGGAGCCGCTCGACGTTAACCACGGCCTCCCTTGTCCCCAGCGCCATCGGGAGGAGGCCGGCGGCCACGTTGTCTCCTCCCGCCGCGGAGACGGGTTCGTAGGAGGCATTGGTCCGGAGGAGCGAGCTGTAGAACGCGAGATAAACCCGGGGCCGGGATGACGGCGGCCGGGCATCGACTCCGTCACGGACGGCTTTCAACTCGGAGCGGGCGAAACGGACGAGTTCATCGGCCCTGCCGCGCCGCCCTATCAAATCGCCGACGAACTCCATCTCCCGGAATAGGTTGTCGAAGCTACCCAGCGAGGAAAAAGCCGCGACCGGCACCGGGATCTTCGCTTCAAGTGAGTCGGCCAGCCACGATTCCGAAGGGGAGACGAAGACGATATCCGGCTTGAGCTCGAGGACGAGCTCCAGGTTGACGTCTTCGCCCAGCCTGGTCACGAGCGGGAGCTCGGCGGAGCGGGGGAAGACAATGGGAGTGACGTGGTCGAAACGCCTCAGGAAATAATCGACGCCGATAAGCCTCTCCCCCGATCCCAGGGCGATGATAATTCGGCTGATCTCGGGCTGGAGGGAGAGGATGCGTTCGGCCCGCTCGGGGACGGAAACGCTCCGACCCAGATTGTCCGTGACCGTTCGCCGGGTCTGGCCGGCCAGCCCGGGCATCGCCAGGCCGAGAACCGCCGCCGGCCAAAGCAAAAAAACGACGAGCCGTCTTCTCATCCCTATTCCTTCTCGAAAACGATCTTCCCGAAATACTCGGGCCGGTGAAAATCAGGCTTCGGCGCATCGACCCGGCTCCACGCCCCGTAATGGGGAACCGCCGTTTCGTCGCCGCACTTGTAGAAATTCGCCCGTCCGACCCGCCCCGGGCGGACGGGCTCTCCATAGCAGGTTTCAAAGACGCTCAGGGGAAGCCGGTAAGCCAGCGTCCAGAAGGGCGCGCCGTGGGAGCCGTCGCAGGCCCGGGTGATGGAGGGGACGACCTCCATTTCCTTGAGTTGGGATGCCGAGAAAGGAATGCGGCTCGACCTGTCCTTTCCGAACGCCGCCAGGACCGTCCCCAACGCGTTCGTCTCGATGTTGATATAGCCACGCTTCTTCTCGGGAAAGGGATCGATGAACATCTCGACGCAGCTGTCCTTCCAGACCGGGTCCTGGAAACGCCGGTAGCGGAGCCGGACCTTGTCCTCCTCGGCCCGAAAGTGGACGTAGAGGAAGCGGTCGGACCAGCACAGCCTGGCCTCGACCCGGGGCTGGTAGCCGTTCTTGAGCCAGAGGTATTGATCGACCCGGAGGGCCGGGAGAGAGCGGAGGTAGGACTCCATCCGGGCCGCAGGAATGTTCCTGTCTATTTTTCGGATACCATATTCGACCATGCCCGGCACCGTCACTTGGCCGTCGGGTCGGCGAGGACCCGGACCTTCTTGACAGCCGCGTCCTTGCCTTCAACGCTCAGGATCACGAGGTAGCTGCCGGGGTCGAGCCGCGTGAGCTTGCCTCTCTCCTCCCAGCTCAGGCCCTCGAGCTTGTCCGGATCGACCTTCTTGTTCAGGCTCCAGAAAGCCTTCTGGAGGCCCTTCTCGGTCTTGCCCTTGACCTCCTGGATGAGATTGCCCTCCAGATCCTTGACGGTCAGCTGGACCTTGGAAACGGCGTTCTTGAGATAATAATAGAATGTCGCCCCGACCGACGGATTCTCGGCCTTGGCGATCTCTCCCAGGTCGTTCCCGCGCCGGTCGAAGCGCTGCCATTGGATGGCGTCCTCGATATCGAACAAATAGGCGTCCTTGGCGAAGATCTCGGGCTTGAACTCCTTGACCGGGAAGATATCGGCGATGTAGATCCCGCGGCCGTAGGTCCCGACGACGAGATCGCGGTCGCGCTTCTGGACGGCCAGGTCCTTGATGATGACCTGGGGCGCCGTCGTCGAGAACTTGGCCCAGCTCTTCCCCCGGTCGAGGGTCAGGAACAGGCCGTAGTCGGTGGCCAGGTAGAGGACATCGGGATTGTCAGGATCCTCCTCGATGTCGCTGACCGGGTTGTTCATGCCGCCGCCGATGTCCTCCCAAGTCTTGCCCAGGTCTCGAGTGACGAGGACATAGGTCTTGTCTTCGTTGTGGGTCCGATAGCCCGAGTAGGCGACGTAGCAGGTCTTTTCGTCGAAACGCGAGGGCAGGACGCGTTTGACCCAGCGGTCGAAGGGGATGAAAGCCCCCTTGACGCCCTTATGGGGCTTGCCGTCCTTAGCGTAGAACTGCGCCGTGATGTTCGTCCAATTGACGCCGCCGTCGGTCGAGAGCTGAAGGTTTCCGTCGTCCGTGCCCGCCCAGTAGAGGCCGGGCTTCTTGGGCGATTCGGCGAAGGTGAAGATTGTCGCGTACTGGAGGTTCGTCTTCTTGGAGAGCTCGATCCGCTCCTTGACGGCCTTGGTCAGGTCGGGCGAGATCGCGACCCAGGTGTCCTTGTCGCCCCGGGACAGGGAGCGATGGACGAACTGGGAACAGACATAGACGATCCCCGGGTTGTGGGGCGACAGCACGATGGGCGCGTTCCACTGGTAGCGCTGGGGGGGACTGCCGGCCGCGTTCTCCTCGGGCGTGTTGCGCCGGGAGAGGGAGATCGTCTCTCCGGTCTCGAGGTTCTGCCGGTTGGAATAGCCGAACTGGCTTTCGTAGTAGATGTACTCCGGGTTCCACCAGTCGCGGACGGTCCAGAATCCGTCCCCCGCGGGCAAGTAGAGCCAGTCGGCCGGAAAGACGCCGTTGGGATTCCGGTTCTGGGAAGGGCCGATCCAGCAGCCGTTGTCCTGTGTGCCGCCCATGACGTTGTAGGGCAGCATGTTATCGACGCCAATGTCGTAGAACTGCTGGGCGGAGATGGTCTCCTTCTGGGACCAGTGGTCGCCGCCGTCCCAGCTTTCGCTGACCCCGCCGTCGTTGGCGTTGAGGATATGCTTGGAATTCAGGGGATCGACCCAGACGGCCCGGGAGTCGACATGGACCCCCTTGCTCTCCCAGTTGGGGAATTTGAAGGTCTTGCCGCCGTCGCGGGAGATCGTCGTCCGGGTCTCATGGGCGTAGACGACCTTGTCGTCGTTGGGATCGACCAGGAGGCGGCCGTTGTAGCCGGCCTCGACCTGGTTGACGACGTCGCTTCCGCCCCAGCGGGCGTACTCGGTCACCCGCTTCCAGGTTTCGCCCTGGTCCTCGGAACGGTGGATGAAGCCGGCCTTCTTGACCGGCTCCAGGAGGCCGAAGGCGCCGCCGTATAGGAGCCGGAGGGCCGCGCTGTTCAGAGTCCGATAGCGGAATTTAGTCTGATCAAATTCCTCGGCCGGCCCCTCGCTGTCCTTGAACGCCTCGGCGAGTTCCTTATTGTCTTTATATGTTTTAAGCGCCGTGCTCATCACGCTCTTGGCGTTGATCTTGAGTTTGATCGTGAACTCGGGATCGACGGCCAGCTCGGCGATCTTGGCGATGAGGTCGGCCTCATCCTTGATCGTCTTGGCGTCATAGGTCGGCTTCTCTTTGAAGTCGGCCTGAAGCTTGATCTTGGCAACGTCCGTGACCGTGATCTTGTCGTCTTTGAAGGAGATGCCCTCCGAAGTCCCGAAGAAGGCCAGGAGGATCAAGCGGTTGATCTTGAGGTGCGGGTCCTTCTTCTCGGCGTCGCGCTTGACGGTCTTCTCGACCTCGGCGATCTCGTCGAGAATCGTGTAATCCTTATTCTTGTCAACGGACTTGGCGTAGACCTTGCGGGCCGCGGCCAGGAACGGCGTCCAGTCCAGGCCGATCGTCTTGAGGAAGGCCCGGTCTTTGACGAGGTCGTTGAGCTTCTTGGCCAGGTCCTTCTCGGTGTCGGCCGCGGGCGGTGTGAACTTGACGAGCTTGGCCAACTCGGGGGCGATCTTGAAGGTCTTCCATTTGTTGAAATAGAAGCCGTCCTCGAAGACGCTCGTCTCGCCGAACAGGGCGTCGTTATCCTCTTCGCTCAGACCGAGGTTCGTCTCCTCGTCGAGCCTGAGATAGACGATTTTGGGATCCTTCTCGTAGAGGGCCAGTCCGTTGCGCCCGGTCTTGACGGCGGCCAAATCGGGAAGGCCCGCCGTGAGCTTCTTCCAGGTCTTGCCGCCGTCGGCCGTCTTCCACAGGAAATTCCCGGCCTGGCGATCGATGAAGGTCCAGGTCCGGCGGAAGATTTTGTAGCCGGCCGCGATCAGGACGTCCGGATTCTTGGGGTCCAGGACGAAGTCGGCGACGCCCCGGTCCTTGAGGTCAAGGACGCGGGCCCAGGTCTTGCCGCCGTCCGTCGTTTTGTAGAGGCCGCGCTCGCAGTCCATCTCGTTATCGTAGAGTTTCCCCTCGGCCGCGACATAGACGACGTCGGGGTTGCGGGGATCGACCTCGACCTTGGGGATGAAGAAGCTCTTGTCGAGGCCGACCGGAGTCCAGGTCTTGCCGGCGTCGGTGGACTTGAACATCCCCCTGCCGTGATAGGCGGCCCGGGCGTGGATGGACTCGCCAGTCCCTAAATAGAGGATATCCTGGTTGGAGGGCGCGATGGCCAGATACCCCATGCTCATCGTGCCGTATTTCTCGAACAGGGGATCGAAATGGATGCCGCCGTCCACGGTCTTCCATAGTCCGCCCGTCGCCGTGAGGACGTAGTAGGTCTGGCTTTGACCGCGCGGGACGGCGAAGTTCGTGATCCGCCCGGAGAACGGCCAGGGGCCGATATGGCGCCAGGAGAACTGGTCGAAGTCCTTCGAGGTCAGGGCGCCCGTCTGCGAATTGGGTTCGGGCTTGGCTTCGGGCTTGATCTCGGCCTTAGGCTCTTGAGCCTGCGCCGGAGCTTGCGGCTGGGCCAGTACTTGGGTCTGGGGTTGGGCCGGCGGCGTCTTGACCGGCTCCTTCTTCTCCTGGGCGAACGCCGTCGAGTACGAGGCCGGCAGGATCAGGCCGACACAGAGGGCGGCCAGGGCTGTTTTGATTATAAGGGATTGAAGGGAATGAAATCGCATGAATCCTCCTTACAACGAAGCTGAAGATTTATTCTATCCCACAATTCCGGCTATAGACAACCGGCAAATCGGAATTGCAGGCATCTAGCGCGAGACGTCCCGGACGACTTCGAGGTCGAGGTCGTAATAGAGGCTTGACATCGGCCGGCCCGAAACCGGCTCGGTGTTGTCCGCCCGCACGATCGCGTGGTAGAGCCCTTTCTTAAGTCCGGCCGTGGAAACCGTGTTGATGAAAGTCTGGCCGCGGCCGTTCCGGACAACCTTGACGGACAGCCA
Source organism: Candidatus Aminicenantota bacterium (assembly GCA_963702005.1). Taxonomy (GTDB): domain Bacteria; phylum Acidobacteriota; class Aminicenantia; order Aminicenantales; family JAFGBC01; genus JAFGBC01. The sequence continues at coordinate 1,989,709 of OY969696.1, read as the reverse complement.
GGCCGGAAGCCCGGGTCGGATCGTCCAGGGCAGGAGCTCAGCGCTCCCATGATTGGTAACCGTGACGGCGCCGGTCAGCGTCCGTGGGGTGCGATTCTCCGCGCGGAGAGAAACCCGGAACGAATCGGCCGTTATAATCGGCGGCAGCGGAAAGCCGTCTGTCGGAGAAACGCGGAGGAAGACCACGTCGTCGGGAGCGACCCCGACCGACAGGCCCCCCGTCAACGGACCTTGGGTTTTATGCATCCAAAGATCGCGCACATAGCAGGCCTCCTTTGCGTCGATCCCGAGATCCTGCCAGGCGATCCTGGCGTCCGCGGGATACCGTCCCTGGTTGAAGATCAGCACGGCCTGGCTTCCGTCGAACAAGCGCTTCCCGCCCCAAATGCCGACGTTGCCGTCGGTCCAAAGGATGTGGCCCTGAATGCCGAGCGGGTCCTGGTCGATGCCGATCGCTTCCAGGTTGGTCAGGATTTCGACCGCGGCCATGGACATCGACCGCAGGTCGTTCCCGGCGATGAGCGGCGCGGCCATCATGCACCACAGACTGAACAGACTCCTGTTCTGGGCGTCGCTCAGACCGGGCATCCCGACGATCATCATGTCCGGGTCGTTCCAGTGTCCGGGGCCGGCGAAGGCCGACAGCTTCTCGTTGGCGAAAGTCATCCTCATCGCCCTCGCCCAGTCGGCCCGCGCCGGGGCGCAGATGTCGGCGGTCGTCCTCCACATGTGCCCGACCCGGGCCGCCCACAGCCAAGGGAAACCCTCGCCCCACGAGCATAGGCTGTGGACGAGAGGGCGGCCGGCCGCGTGCTGGGCGTCGTGGAGCGTCGTGTAGGACTGGACGATGTCCTGGCCCTCGCTATTGCACCAATCGATCTTGAGATAATCGCAGCGCCAATCGGCGAATGAGCGCATGTCCTCGAGCTCGTGGTCCTTGGTCCCCGGCATGGCCGCGCTGCAGGTCCGGGCCCCGGCGTCCGTGTACAGGGCGTACTTCAGCCCGCGCGCGTGAATATAATCGCCCAGCGCGCGCAGCCCCGAGGGGTAGCGTTCCAGGTTCGTCGTCAGCCGGCCGTCGGCGCCGCGTCCGAAACAGATCCCTTCGTCCGGCCCGACATAGGCGTATCCGGCCTCCTTCATTCCGCTCGCGACGAGCGCGTCGACGATCTCCTTGATGAGCCGCTCGTTCTGGGGGTCCTCGCCGAAGATGTTCCAGGGATACCAGCCCATCGGCGGAGTCAGGGCCAAGCCGTCGTCCGTGGCGTGGACGATCGGGACCGCTTCCTGGGCCCTGGGCCCGGGGACGCAGAGCATCGCGGCCAGCAACGCGCCGAGAGGGATAGCCGTTATTTTCTTCACGATCGCACTCCTTCCTTCGTTTCCGCCGGGCTAAGACGCGATTTTTCGATGACCGGCCTGGGCTAATGCGTGGTCCGGCCCGGCCTTTAAAGCAGGATAAATTATATACTCCACATTGTCGAGCCTGTCGAATGCTTTTTGAAAAAAGCGGAAAAGCACGCGATCGGAGTCCACGGCCCGACGGCCTCGTCTTCCCGCGGTTTTTGACAAAGGACTCGGATTGATATAGTTTAAAAAAAGAAACTTGGATTCAGGCGATCAATCTGGTCAGTATGGCAAGCATGATCGAATGCAACGCTAAAAAAATGAAGGCGGAGGTAAACAGGTCTTGAAAAAAAGAAATGTAACTGCAAGGTTCCTTATGGTGCAAATGGCGGTCCTCGTGACCGGCGCCATGTTGTTTAGCTACTGGGGGTCCGCGCAAGCCGCCGGAGAGAAATGGCTGAAGCGGTACAACGGGCCGGGAAACAGCGACGACTCGGCCAGGGCGATGGCCGTGGACAAATCCGGCAATGTCTATGTGGCCGGAGAAAGCCCGGGATCAAGCACTTATCGTGACTATGCCACAATCAAGTACAACGGCAGCGGGCAACAGCTCTGGGCGATAAGATACAACGGGCCGGCAAACGGCAACGACTACGCATCCGCCGTCGCCGTGGACGGCTCCGGTAATGTCTATGTGACAGGATATAGCGCGGGCAAAGGCACCGGTTACGATTATGCCACGATTAAATACAACAGCTCCGGAAAACAGATCTGGGTGAGGAGATACAACGGGCCGGGAAACGGCAATGACGCCGCGTATGCCATAGCCGTGGACGGCGCCGGAAATGTCTACGTGACCGGAGAAAGCCCGGGTCCGGGCACCTATCGCGATATCGCCACGATTAAGTACAACAGCGCGGGCAAACAAATCTGGCTGAAGAGATACAACGGGCCGGGGAACGGCGATGACGCCGCCTCTGCCATTGCTGTGGACGGCGCGGGCAACATCAATGTGACCGGATATAGCAAAGGCTCAGGCACCGGCTACGATTTTATCGTCATTCAATACTGAAGCTCTCCGCGGCGGCGCCTTCCGGGTTACGCGGCTTTAAACATTAGAATATCTTCTGGAGCTTGTCGCGGGATTCGGATAAATGGTGACATAGATGCCTTTTCCCAATTTCAAAGGCAAATTAATTTCTAATTTTAAACGGCATTGAAAAATGGGCTTCTTATTGATAAGTTATTTTCGCCGCTTTCGGGAGTTCAAACATATTACGGATGAGTTGGGGAGGTCATATGAAAAAAGTATCTGCTGGCTTAATTCTTGCTTTGTTCTTCGTGTCCGCGTCGGCGAGCCCCGTCGGGCCGGAAACGGCCAAAACGGAGAGGATGAAACCGGCCCTGCTGGTGATCGACATTCAGAACGAATTCCTTCCGAGCATGTCCGAGCAGGATAAAAAGACGGCCTTCAATTACATCAACGGCGCTATCCGCCGGTTTCATGACAAAGGGTTTCCGGTCATCCGCATCTATCAATCCGATCCCGCGGCCGGGCCCAAGCCGGGCAACGAAGCCTTCGAATTCCCGCAATCGGTGCCCGTCAAACCCGATGATCCGATGATCATTAAAACCTATTCCAATGCCTTCAACAAAACGGGGCTGGAAAAACTGCTGAAAGAAAAGGGATGCAACGTCCTGTTTCTGTGCGGGCTCAGCGCCGACGCCTGCGTGCTGGCCACCTATCAGGGCGCCCAAGATTTGGATTACGACGCGTTCCTGATCAGGGAGGCCTTGATCAGTCCGGATTCGGCCACGACGCGCTTTGTGGCCGGCATGTGTGAAACGGTGAGCTACGGCGCTTTGAAGGTGATGATCAAGTATGCCCAAAACTGACGTCACGGCAAGCCACAGAATGATTAAACACAAGTATCTCTTCATGGGTTTTCTTCTTCTCTGGCCGACCGGCGTTTCTTTCGGCCAGGAGGCGGGGAAGCTCTGGCCCGAAATCAAGCCTTATCAAACCGGGTATCTCAAGGTCTCGCCGCTCCATGAAATCTTTTATCAAATGGGCGGCAACCCCAAGGGCAAACCCGTGATGTATCTCCACGGCGGGCCCGGCGGGGAATGCTCGCCCAATGATTTCCGCTATTTCAACCCCCACAAGTTCAACGTCGTCCTTCATGACCAGCGCGGGTCGGGTCGAAGCAAGCCCTATGGTGAAATCAAGGAAAACACGACCCGTAATTTGGTGGAAGATATCGAGAAATTGAGGAAGCATCTACGGCTGGGTCGAGTCATTCTGTTCGGCGGGTCGTGGGGCACCACGTTGGCCCTGGCCTATGCCGAGACCTATCCCCAGAACGTTGCTGGGATCGTTCTACGCGGCGTTTTCACGGCCACCCGGTCGGAAATCGACCATTATTATCACGGCGGAGCGGCCAAATTCTTCCCGGAGGTCCACCGGGAGCTGGCCGCTTCTCTGGATCATCCTGAAAGGAACGATTATCCGGCCCAGCTGTTGGCCAAGCTGATGTCCGCCGATCCGGCCGTCCGCGATCGTTATGCCCGGATCTGGCTGAAGTATGAGGGCGGGATTGCCTTAATGAAGAAATCGGACGAAATGATCGAGGCGTTCCTGCGCGAATACAATCCTTACGCCTTCGCCCTGATGGAGAACTACTATATGGCCAACGGCTGTTTCCTGGAGGAGGGCCAGCTTCTCAAGAACGCGGCCAGGCTGGCCGACATCCCGATGGTCATCATCAACGGTCGCTATGACATGATCTGCCCGCCGGCCGCGGCCTATCAATTGCATCGTCTGTTGCCCATGTCGACGCTGATCATCGTCCCCGACGCCGGGCATGCGGCCTTCGAACCCGGCACCCAGGCGGAGCTGGTCAAGGCCATGCGCCGCTTCGAGGACTGAGAGTAAACTCCGGCCATTTTTTCCATTGGCCGGATTGACCGCGATTGAGCCGAATGAACTTAATTTATGGGAAGAATCTTCTGGAGCTTGTCGCGCGATTCGGGGAAGAGGTCGTCGAGGCCGACGGACCGCCATTCCGCGTAGGCGGCCATCCACTCGCCGCCCTCCTTGACCCAGCGGACCGTGATCCGATAGTACTCGCCCGCGAACCGGACGAGACGGCGCAGGACTTGGGCCGCTCCCGATGAAAACGTGACGTCGGCTTCCAAAGACGCCTCATCCGCTTGGAGATCCGTAACACGCGCGCTCAGGACGTGGAGGACGATTCCGCGGTAGGATTTGAAATAGCCGCCGATCATTTCTTCGGTCGCGGCCTTATCCCGCCCCTCGAAGTCCGCGTATCCGTCGCTGATCGCGGCCATGATCCCCGCCCTGTCCTTGTCCTCGGCCAAGTCGGCCATGGCCTTAAAGCGATCGATGAGGCGCTCCTCTTCGCTGATCTTATGGCAGGAAGCGGGAAGGACTGCCAACAAAGCGCAGAAAGCCGCCCCGACGAATTCGCGTTTCGATATTATCGACCGCAACCGGGGCCGGCCGCCTCTCATCCCGCGCCTGCTCCGCCGCCCCCTCCCCCGCCGCCACCGCCCCCGCTGAACCCGCCTCCTCCGCCCGAGGAATAGTGGGCCGCGCTGGCGCTCGCCTGCTGGATGGAGCTTGACAGAGATTCGATTCCCTTGATCATATTCTCGATGCCGCCGCCCGACCCCAGCCAGCGCGAGCCTCCCGCCCCGTAGTACCAGGCGGGGGCGGCCGCCCGGTTGTCGGGCAAGATGACGGGCAGCATCTTGAGGATTTTCTTGGCGCTCCCGAAAACGATCCCGAACACGAGGTAGCGCTCCCAGAGTTTGTAGGCTTCGGGCGGGACTTCTTTGAAGTCGGAGAAATCATGGAGGAAGCGGCGCAATCCCTTCCAGCGCTCGTTTTCCTCGGCCCAGGGCATCGCCCGCCGCTTGAGGAAGGGCGTCAGGACCAGGATCATGATCAGGAGGACCGGGTTGAAGACCAGGATAGCGATCGGAAGGCTGACTGCCAAGAAGATATTCCGGGCCTTAAGACTCTGCGGCTCGATGAATCCCCGCTTCTTGGCTTCCTCCTTAACCTTGGACGTCCAATCCTTGAACCATTTCTGGAACTCGAGCGGCTTCTTCTTGAGATAGCGCTTGAAATCCTCGAGATCGACCTGGGGCTCCGTCCGGCCCGACCAGGAGGGCGACCAGGCGGGCGCCCCCTCGAAGAAGAGCTTAAGATAGTCGCGTTCATAGGCAAGAAGGTCCCGGTCCGCGTCGATGTTTTTTTTGAGGGTCGCCACGGTCGTGACGGTCTCCTTGGAACCGAACAGGCCGCGCTTCTCGGTCGGACGGTCCTCGAGCTCGACGTAGCCGCGGCGGGCCAGGTCGAACAGGGTCGCCGTGAACGAGCGCGGCGTCGGATATCCGTACCCCGCTTGATGGAGCAGGACCTCGACCAGGGCGGGCGGTAGGTCCGAAGGCGGTTCGCGATAGTATTCCGGCATTCCCTCGAATCGATAGTCGCGCCCGACCTCCCCCCAAGCCCTTAAATAAATCGCAAGCCAGATCAGGGGGCCAACGATGAGCCAGGCAACCCAGGCGAGGCCGATGATCCCGACGAGGCGCCTGCGCCTCGCCCGATCCTCGGCGGAACGTTGAACCCGTACGATCGTGTCCTGGACGAAGCGGGCTTCCTCGGCCTTGATCGACGCCCGCGTCCGGCCGGTCCCCGGAACGCCGTTGACGAGTCCGGGCGGCCAGATCATCCTAATTTCGACAGACTGGCGGGAAGGGACGTTCGTCGCCGTAAATCGGGCCGTCCTGAGGTCCATGATCTCGGCCCATCCCGAGAGCGGCCCGTGCCCGTAGACGAGGAGATCGTCGCGCGAGGGGACATCCCGGGGCAGCGCGACCTCGATCGAGACCTCGCGGGTGGGTTTTTCGCATTCGCTCCCGATCGGCTGCCAATAGAGTTCGGTCACCTCGGGATAAGAGATGACGCCGCCTTTCACGACGTAGTGGATATGGAAGGTCCGACGCTCGTTGCGGGCCGAGTAATACCACTTCGCCTGGAAGGTCCCGTTCTCGACGCCGGTCTCGAGCCGGAGCGGCGCCCCTTGTTCGTCGGAAACAGTGAAATCCTCGAGCGCAGCGTCGTAGCGGTAGCCTTTACGGTCGAGCCGGAGCGGAATCCAAAGGTTAGCCCAGGAGAACCGCCCCTGGAATTCGTAGGTCCGGAACTCGTCGACGGTGAATGAGCCGTCCTCCCGGATGTCGATCTTTATCCGGACCTCGGGGAAGTAATAGTTCTTGGTCTCGGCGGCCAGGGGACCGACCAGGCCCGCGAATAAAACGGCCAAGCCGACGGCCGCCGCGGCCTTTCCGACAAGGAGCGATCTCAATCTCATTCTCCACCTTCCTGAACCACAGCGCGACTCACGCCGGCATAGCCGGGATATCGGAGATTGATACGAATTATTTCAGGAAGAGTTCGATGACCGGGACTTCGACGGCCGGCTTCAAAACAGGAAGCTGTAAAATGACCGCTTTGGGCGATTTTTCCTCGCGCTTCCCGGCCATGAACCCGGACTCGTCCGTCTCCTCGCTGAAGGGGACTTCGGAGGCGTCGTTGAGGAGCTGGGCGTATTCGATGCGGCCCGCCATGCCGTCGAGGGCTAAAACGCCCATCGGCCAGTCGAGGACGTGGACGTAGAGGCGCTTGGTATCCGGGTTCCAGGTCAGGAGACAGTTATCGGGCTTGGGAAACTCGGCCGGGGCCTGGGTGCAGCCGTAAATCGAACGGCCGTGGAGATTCAGCCATTTCCCCATCCCCTCGAGACGTTCGCTGGCCCGGTCGTCAAAGGTCCCCCGGGCGGTCGGCCCGACGTTAAGGAGGAGGTTCCCGCCCTTGCTGACCGTCTCGATGAGCATGACGAGGAGCTGGCGGACGCTCTTCCAGGTCGCTTCGTCCCGGTGGTAGCCCCAGGAGCCCGAGAAGGTCTGGCAGGTCTCCCAGGGAACGGGCTTCCCGTCGACGGTGACCCAGCCTCGCGGCATGAATTGCTCGGGCGTCCGGTAGTCCCAGCCGCCCGGGACATCCAGGAGGTCGAGCCGGTCGTCGACGATGATGTTGGGCTGGAGCTCGCGGATCATCTTGATGAGCTTCTGGGATTGCCAGTCGTCGCGGCCCTTGCCGTCCGGACCGGGGAAGGAAAAGTCCATGAACAGACAATCGATCGGGCCGAACTCGGTCAGGAGCTCGCGGACTTGGTTGTGGAGGTATTCGGCGTATTTGCGGATGTCGCGCTCCTTGGCTTTCTCGCGGAACGCGGCGTTCTCGGCCATCGGGTGGTATTTATCGATCGGATAGTCGGGGTGGTGCCAGTCGAGCAGGGAATGATAGAACCCGACCTTGAGTCCCTCGTCGCGCATGGCCTTGACCAGGGGCTTGAGGAGATCCTTGCCGTAGGGCGTCTTGGTCGCCTTGTAATCGGTGTATTTCGAATCCCAGAGGCAAAAACCCTCGTGGTGCTTGGTCGTGACCACGAAATACTTCATGCCCGCGTTCTTGGCGGCCCGGGCCCAGGCGGCCGGATCGTAAAGGTCGGGATTGAAGTGGTCGAAATATTTTTGGTAGTCCCCGTTCGTGAGCCGTTCATTCCGTTTGACCCACTCGTGGCGGGCCGGGAGCGCGTAAAGACCCCAGTGGATGAACATCCCGAAGCGGGCTTCGGTCCACCACTTCATTTTATCGGCGGCCGGAGCGGCCGGCGCCGGCTTAGCGGCCGCGGCCGGTTTGGCCTGGGAAGCCCGAGCGCGGGCCGCCGTGGGCTTGGCCCCGGAAACGCGGGTCGTCAACAGCACAAGCAGGACGGCCAGGGCCAGGATCCACCCCGACGTCGCCCATTCCTTTCCGCTTAAGAATTTCCCCATGATGACTCCTTTCCTAAAGGAAGGCGCATACCGTTCAAGCGGAGGATATCAATTCGAACTCCGAGAGTCAAACCCTCGACACCCATACTAAGCCGGAAACGGCTTAGTATGGGTGCAGGCGTTTCGCAGTACTCACAAGCCGGAGACGGCTTGTGGGTGCTGCAAGGCTGCTCCCCGGCCGAAGCTCCACGGACTAATGCTCATTGGAGCGCACCCATAAGCCGTTTCCGGCTTATGGGTGCTGCGAAACGACTGCCAGTACTCATGAACCGTTTCTGGTTCATGAGTGCATGAATGTCCGTGGAATCCCGCGAAGGGGATTGAATTTTTTTTGCGTACTGATAAAATATTAAGGAGGCCTAAAAAGAGGGCAAACATGAAAAAGAAAACGTGGTGGATGATTCTTCCCGTCTGCCTGGTCTTGGCCGGCTGGGGCGTTATCCGGCTGTCGGCCGAAGACCAAACGCCTCCGATCACGAAGGTCAACTGCCAGCAGCTCGGCCCCCAGCGGCTGGGCCCGCTGCCGCCCGTCGTCATCCCCCCCTCCAACCCGCAGTCGAGCGCCAAGATTCTGCTGGGCAAGATGCTCTATTTCGACGCGCGCCTATCGAGCGACAGCACGGTCAGCTGCGCCTCCTGCCACAACCCGGCCCTGGGCTGGTCCGACGCCGGGCCGACCAGCAAAGGCATCAAAGGCCAGATGGGCGGCCGCCGCGCCCCGCCGGTCTCCAACGCCGCCTACAGCCCGCTCCAGTTCTGGGATGGGCGCTCCCCCTCGCTCGAAGATCAAGCCAAGGGGCCGATCCAGAATCCCATCGAGATGGGCAACACCCACGAAGCGATGATCCGCACCGTCGCCGACATTCCCGGCTACGTCAAACTGTTCAAGGAAGTGTTCGGGGAGGGACCGATCACGGTCCAGCAGGTCGCCGACGCCATCGCCGCTTTCGAGCGCACGGTGGTCACCACGGATTCCCGCTTCGATCGCTACGTGCGCGGCGATCAGCAGGCCCTGACCAAGCCGGAAAAGCAGGGGCTCGAGATCTTCAACGGCAAGGGCCACTGCACGGCCTGCCACTGGGGCCCTTATTTCAGCGACGGCCGTTTCCACAATCTCGGCGTGCCGCACAAGGACCCCAAGAATCCCGATCAGGGGCGCTACGCCGTGACTAAAGACCCGCGCGACATGGGCGCCTTCAAAACCCCAACCGTCCGGGACGCGGCCCTAAGGGCTCCCTACCTTCACGACGGATCGGAAAAAACGCTGGAAGCGTTGATCGTGTTCTACGACCGGGGCGGCGGCAAGGATCCCAATTTGGATCCCCTCATGGTCCCGCTGGGCTTGACCCGGACGGAGGAAGCAGCCCTGGTGGCCTTCATCAAAGCCTTGACCAGCCTCAACCCCGAAGTCGCCGACGTCAAACCGATTCAGCTCGGAGTCAAGCCGAATCATCACGAGGCCAAACCGCCTCACCACAAGAAGCCGGGGAAGTGAGGAGAAGGCCATGAAAAGAACCTTGACCATCACCGTCTGCGCCGCCGCGGCGCTTCTCCTCTTCAGCCAGAGCCTGTCGGCCATCCCGGCCTTCGCCCGCAAGTACGGCTTCAACTGCAACATGTGCCACGTCGCATTTCCCAAGTTGAACGATTTCGGCCAGCGCTTCCGCGACAACGGCTACCAGATCCCCGGTCAAGCGGGCCTGGAGAAGACCGTCTTCGAGACCGCCGTTCCGATCGCCGTGCGGACGACCACGGGCTATTCCCTCTATGAAGCCGGGAAGGGCACGATGGCCGGCTTCCACATCTACGGCCTGGACCTGCTGGCGGCGGGCGTCCTCCACAAGAATATCTCGTTCCTGTTCGTCTACACCCCGCGCATCGACGAGCCGGCGGCCGATTTCCACGGCCCGGGCTCGGGCGATAATCCGGCCCAACTGGCGGCGGTCGAGTCGGCCAGCCTCATTTTCAGCAACCTGATCCGGGACAAACTCAACCTGCGCATCGGCCGCTTCGAGCCGTCCTTCCAACTGCTCAGCTCCAAGCGTCTCTATTACATCCTCCAGCCGTTCGAGATCTACAATTTCGTCGGGGGGCTGAACGGCTTCGATTATTCCGCCAACCAGCTCGGGATCGAGGCCACCGGACATTTCCGGGGCGGCTTCAAATACGGGCTGGGCTACGTCAACGGCAACGGCGCCAATCCCGATAACAACTCCTACAAGGATGTCTATTGCGTCCTGTCCCAGACCATCGGCCGGGGTGAGGGCCAATCGGCCGGGCAGCGCATCGCCGTCTTCGGCTATTACGGTTGGCAGCCGACCGAATTCCTTTCGTCCGACGTCTCGCCGGTCGGAGACATCAACGGCGAGAAGAACAAGAACTTCTACCGGCTGGGCGGAAGCCTGAGCCTGAATTGGAAGGCCTTCAATCTGCAGGCAATGGCCTTCCGCGGGGTGGACGACAAGATTTTCAACGACATCGACCCCGCCCAAGACTATAAGTTCTGGGGAGGAATCGCCCAGCTCGACTGGACCGGTCTGGCCGACAACCGCCTGATCGCCTCGTTGATGTACAATTGGGTCCGGCCGCCCGCCGGCGCCGAACCCCAGCGGCTGAACGCCTTCTCGGCTCTGGTCCGTTACTATCTAGGGAGCTGGTCGGCCGTCAACGTCGCCCTCCATGCCGAATATTCCCGTCGCACGATCGGCGTCATAGAGCCTACGAAGGACAATCTCTTCACTCTATTGCTTGATTTTGATTTTTAAAGCCCGATCAGCCGATCAGGGTCAAACCTACACTTTAGCACAAAGTGCATATGCACTAAGTGCTAAAGTGTAGGTTTGACCCTTAGAGTTTGCGCTTACAGACGCTGCCGCCGTAGCAGGCCGCGAAGAGCGTTTGGGTCGCCTTATTGATGTCTAGCTGGACGACGTTGGTCTTCACGGTCAGCCCCTGGTCGAAGGCGGCCCAAGTCGCCCCGTAATTCTTGCTCACAAAGATTCCGTAGTATCCGGCGGCATAGATGATATTGGTGGCTGTTGGATGGATGAACAGGGAGCCGATACCGGCGCCGTAGCTGCTCGTCCAGGACGCCCCTCCGTTCTCGCTCTTCCAGACTCCGTCAAGGGTCGCAACGTAGACCCTGCTCGTGTTCTTGGGATCGATGGCGATATCCACGACCCTCCCGGTGAGCTCGCCCGTGATATTCGCCCAGCCCTCTCCCTGGTTTGTCGACTTGAAGAGCGCCGCGCTTCCGGAGCTGTCCCCGCCCAGGTAGACGATAGCGTCGTCCTTGGGATCGACGGCAACGGCGTATCCACAGCTTCCCGCCGCCGACGACAGCGCCGGGTGGCTCCAATGGGCGCCGCCGTCCAGGGACCGATGGAGGGCCATGACGGTGTCCGAGCCGGACGTCGTCTGGCCGGCGATGAAGATATGGTCGGGATTCTTCGGACTCAGGACGAAATCGCGGCATTCGTCCGACATCAGCAACGTCCAGGTCTTGCCGCCGTCCTTACTTCTATAGAAGGGATCGGCTCCCCAGAACATCGAACATCACGTAAATAACGCCCGACTGGGATGGATGGACGGCGAGCCGGGACGCGCAGCCGGCGGCATAGAGCCCCGTCAGCGGCTGCCAGGTCGAGCCTGCGTTGAGGCTCTTGAAGATGCCGTAAGTGTACAGCGTCGCGTAAAGGATGTTCGGGGACGAAGGGGCCACGACGATATTTCTCATCAGGGCGGCTCGCATGCCCTTCGAGGCCGGCGTCCAGGAGGGCCAAGAGTCCCGCCCGGACCCGACCGCGCTCGCGAAGACCCCGGCCGACGATCCGCAGAGAACCTTGGCCGGAAGAATCGTGATGACATAGATGCTCCCGAAGATTCCCGTGATCGACTCCTCCCAGTCCAACCCGCCGTTCGAGCTCCGGAAGACCTCGGCGTCGGACCCCGCATAGAGGACCGCGGGCCGGGCGGCGTCGAGGGTCAAGCAATATCCCCTGGCGTAGCCGTTGTTCTTCGTCCAGAGGGCCGCGCCGTTCGATGTCCGCCAGATGTTGGAGTCCGTGGCGGCATAAAACGCGTTGGGGTTGGTCGGATGGGCCACGATCTCCCGGACGAGCTCGGAGATCGCACCAGTTTTATTCGCCCAGGTCTTTCCGCCGTTCAGGCTCTTATAGATCCGGTAATGGGTGACCAGGCTCGAATCGGTGAAATGTCCCGACGCCAGCAGAATGTTCGGGTTCGCGGGGGACACAGCCAGCGCTCTCAGATAGCCGTTGAGGGAGCTGGTTTCGAGAAGCTGGCAGGTCCAGGTCTTGCCGGTGTCGGCCGATTTCAGAAAGGCCATAATCCGGTGGCCGTTGGCCTGCTCGTGGTAGCCGGCGACGAACAGCACGTTCGGGTTGGTGGGATGAGCGGCAATCCTACCCCCCCATCCGTAGTTTTTATCCCCAAGGGAATAGGCCGTCCAGTTGACGCCGTGGTCCGTGGACTTATAGATGGTCATGTCGCCCAGCGCGTAGAGGGCGCCGTTCGCGGGGTGGGCGACAAAACTTTGTAAGGCCTCTTTCGCAACGGCGATCCTCTTCCAGGTCGCTCCCGAGTCGGTCGACCTGAAGAAGAGCGCCGGGTTGGAGCCGGTCATGGCCCAGAGCTCGGATTTGTTCTGGGGATTGGAGACGACGGCCTTGATCTCCCCCCCATTGGGCCCGAGCTGCTGCCAGACGGCGGCCGAATCGCGGCCCGGGAAACCGGTCTCGGTGAGGCCCCGGCTTTCGCGCGAAAGCGCGGCCGGCCCGATAAGCGACAAGAAACCCGCTAAAAATAACGAGAAGGCTTTTGTCATGATGATCACTCCTCCTCAGGCTTAATCGACGCTCACGACTCCCCTGTCCCTCGAGCCCGAAATAAATCCCGGGGGATGCAACCCAGCTTGAAAAGATGGTATCTGCGCTTCCGGCCGATGTCAACCCCGAACGGGTCAAGAACGGCCGGGGTATGAATCCAATTCGGCCGCGGGAATGTTATACTGATGAAGTTATCTGTCCGGAGCCAGGAGGAGAAGATGAAAAGAAGCGTGCCGGAATTTTGGGCCGCCGCGTTGATCGCGATCTGTCCGTTCATCCTCGGCGCGCAAGCGGAAACCCAGCGGGCCGCTCCAGGCGCCGTCGCCGACAAGGATGGGACGGCGGTCGTGGACACCGGAGCCTATCTCGGTCGGCTGGCAAAGCTCGGTTTCGCCGGGGTCGTTCTTGTCGCGAGGGAAGGAGCGCCCTTGCTGGCCGAGGGCTATGGCCTGGCCGACCGGGAGCGCGGCTTGCCCTGGACGCCGGCCACCGTCTCCTGCATAGGATCGATCACAAAACAATTTACGGCGGCCGCCATCCTGAAGCTCAAAGAGGAAGGGCGCCTCCGCGTCACGGACCCGATTTCCTCCTATTTCCAGGACGTCCCCGCCGATAAAGCCGGGATCACGCTCCACCATCTGCTCACCCATTCCTCGGGACTCCTGGATCCGGAAGAGATCGGCGATTACGACCCGATCGGCCGCGAAGATTATGTTCGCAAGGTCCTAGCTCAAAAGCTCGCCTTCCCTCCCGGGAAAGGCTACGAATACGCCAACGCGAACTTCAGCCTGCTCGGGGCCATCGTCGAGCGGCTTTCGGGCCGGAGCTACGAATCGTTCGTTCGGGAAAAGCTGTTCCTGCCCTGCGGGATGTACGAGACGGGCACCCTCCTGCCCCGCTGGGGGGAGGGCCGGATCGCGCAAGGCTATCGCGGGACCGAGTTGTGGGGAACGATCCTAGGCCGGCCCATGGATAAGGACGGCCCTTACTGGGCGCTGCGGGCCAACGGCGGGACCCACTCCACCTGCTACGACATGCTCCGCTGGGCCCTCGCCCTGACGGGGGGAAAGATCCTGTCGCCGGAATCCATGAAAAAATGCTGGACGCCCTATGTCAGCGAGGGCGGCGATACGTTCTACGGCTACGGCTGGTCGATCCTGCCCGCCGGTCCGGGCGGCTTCAAGGTCATCACCCACAACGGCGGAAACGGAATCTTCTTCGCCGACTTGGCGATCGTTCCCGACGCGGGACTCGTCGTTTTTCTCATGACCAACGTCATCGCCGATGCCCCGGGCGCGAACGGGCTTCTGGAGAAAATCGGAGCGCGCTTTCTGGGCGGCCGCCCCTACCCCGAGATCCCGGACGTGAAGGACGCGCCGGAGGATATCCTGAAATCCCTGGCCGGTTCCTATGTCCTGGCGGGGAAGGACGGGCAATACCAGGTGACCGTCGAGGGGAAGGCCCTCGTCCTCGAGCCCGAGGGACAGAAGGCCTTCTCGATCCTCCATTCCGTGGAAGCCGTTCCGCCCGGACGGTTTGATCGTCTCAACATGCTTATGGACAAAATCATCGCGGCCAACCGGGCCGGAAATTTCAAGCCTCAGTTTGAAGCCTACGGCGGACGCGCCGCGCTCGACCGGCTTCGCGAGCGCTGGGGAGAAATCACCGGGATGATCGAAGGACGAAACGGCCGCATCCTGCGACACGAAATCCTGGGCACGGCCCGAACCACGGAGCGGGACGAAACGGTCGTCCGCTTCATCTGCGAGAAGGGCGCCGCGGAGCGGACTTATGTCTGGGCCGCGGATCAGGAGGCCAGGCTCTTGGGCATGTCGATGCGGGGGCTGCCGATCCGGCTCCGTTTCGTGCCCGTGGGGGGGACGGACTTCGCGTCGTGGGATGGAGGCCTGAGGCCCTCCAAGCCTCTTAGGTTTGAGGCGGGCGCGGACGGCCGGATGATTCTCAAACTCGGCACGGAAGGGCTGATCGCCGTCAGAAAATAGAGCCGGCTTTCGGCGTGACCGGCTTCTCCCGATAGACGACCAGGTCGCCGAGCGAGATCTCGGCCGCGGACCGCGGGCTTAAAATCTTGAAGCGGACTCGGTGCGAACCGGGCGGCAGGGCGTACTTCCAGAACAACGTCTCCCGACGATGGAGGTCCGCGACGGGCAGATCCACAACCTCGACCTTCCGGCCGTCAATGTCCATCTGAACCGAGACCGTTACTGGCGAGTCTTTCAAGCCGGCTTTCTGAGTGATGCCGCCGGTCAGGGCAAAACCGATCCCTTCGAAATCGAACGCGAATTCGTCCTCGAGGACGGTGTTGAGTCGCCTGCGCTCGGCCGGATAGTGCCCCTCGAAATTCCGCTCGAGCCGGACGGGTTCGATCGGCCGAACCGGGATCACGACCTCCGTCCCGGAAGCCTCTCCCCCGTTCCGCTCGATGACCTTGAGGGCGTGCTTGAAGCTCAGCTCGGTGGCGTCGCGGAGCGAGAGCGTCGTGAAAGAGAAAGCTCTGTCTTCGACGGCGGCGAGACCCCGCGTCCATTCGGCGGGGATATGATTATATCCGAGTATAGTCCCCAGGATGCCGCCCGCGCTGGCCGGATTGCAGTCCGAGTCGTCTCCGCAGCGCGTGGCGATCTCGAGCGTCTTCCCGAAGTCGCCGTCTCCGTAGAGAAGCCCGATTATGACCCAGGCCGCGTTGATCTTGGAATCGATGTTGAACGGCGTAAAGACCCCGTCAGGACAGCCGACGTCTTCGCCCCACGTCCTCTGGATCTTGAACCAGGCTTCTTTCCAGTCGGACGGATTTCGGTCGTGGCTACGGATGACGTCCCGAATCGTCCGGGCGAAAGCGCTCTGTTCGGGGATTGCGGCCAGGGCTTCGCTCACGATCCGGTGGACGTCGTTCCTCACGAACGCCAGTGAGTACATGGTCGCGACATAAACCCCGCCGTACCAGCCGTCGCCGGAGTTCATGATATGGCCGACCTTGTCGCAAACCGCGGCGGCCGCGGCGGGCAGGCCGGGCGACATGAGACCGGCGAAATCGGCCTCGATCTGGAAGTCGATATCGTCGGCGTGAGGATTGTTGAGCCAATATCCCGAGTCTGGAGGGAGAATCCCGTGGAGGATGTTGTAGCGGGCGGCCTGGTTGGCGTGCCAGAGCGGGAAGGCCGCGCCGGCGAAGGCTTTGGCGAACGACGCGGCGGGCGCGTCCAGGCCCTCCTTCTCCAGGATTTCGACGAAGGTCAAGTCCATGTAGACGTCGTCGTAAAGGCCGGGCGCGTTCTCGTACCACCAGCGCGGAGCGTCGTCGCGCCAAACCAACGGCTGATAATCGGGAATGAAGGTTGACTGGAAACGGAACTCGGTCGGACCGCCGAAGGTGCAGCCGATGACCTGTCCCGCCCAGCCGCCCCTGATCTTGTCCCGGAGAGCGTCCCGGGAGAGTTTAGCGGTTTCGCCGCGTAGCGGAAAGGCGCCCAGCGCGACGGCAAACAACAATACCCAGGTCCGGATGAAGCGATGCGGTTTCATAATCAATCATCCCTCCTAGAGCCGTGCACTTCGAACCTGAAGACAGTCAAATCATCGACTCCCCGGCCTGAAGGCCGGGGCTTGTTCATGATTAACCCTGAGCCTCGCTCTCAACCCCGCCTTGAAAGGCGGGGCTTGGCGTCGGCGAACGGGTCATCATTGAGTACGGATTATTATAAGCGCTAGGACTCCGGAAAGGAAATTCGGAAAATAGATGTCTGTCACCAATTTTGACTATTGACTTGTCACCAATTTTGACTTTTTGCATAAGGCTGGGGTATCCTCGCTGTATAAAGACATTTGGGGATAGGAGGGCGATCATGGCCCAGCGCACTCTGCCTCAACTTTTCGAAGACAGCGTCAAGGCCTTTCCCGACAACGTCTACATGTGGGAAAAGCGGGGCGACCGCTATCAGGGGGCGACCTACACCGAGATGCGGACGCTCGTCCATGAGTTCGCGGCCGGCCTCATCAGCCTCGGCCTCCGCAAGGGCGACCGGGCCGCCCTGATCTCGGAAGGCCGCAACGATTGGGTCATGGGCGAGCTGGGGATCCTCTACGCCGGGGCCGTCAACGTCCCGATCTCGGTCAAGGTCGATGAGGTCTCGGACCTTAAGTTCCGGCTCGCCCATTCGGGCTGCAAGATGGTCCTCGTCTCCCAGGGCCAGGTCGAGAAAATCCGCAAGATCAAGCACGACCTGTCCGACCTGCAGCGGACCGTCGTCTTCGACCGACTGAACCTTTTCGAGCCCGACGAGGTCTTCCGCGACGACGTCCTCGCGCTCGGCCGGGATCGGCTCAAGGATCACGGCGCCGAATTCGAGAGCCGCTGGCGTTCGATCCGGGAGGACGACTACGCCAACATCTGCTACACGTCGGGGACGACGGCCGACCCCAAAGGCATCATCCTGACCCACCGCAACTACACGGCCAACGTTGAACAGGGCGCCTCGCTCGTCGACTGCCCCGAATACTACGTGACGCTTCTCGTCCTCCCCTGGGACCACGCCTTCGGCCACACGACCGGGATCTACAACTTCATGAAGGCCGGCGCTGCGTTGGCCTCGGTCCAAGCCGGCCGGTCGGCGCTCGAAACTCTTAAGAACGTCCCCGTCAACATCAAGGAGGTCCGGCCCTACATCCTGATGAGCGTCCCGGCCTTGGCCAAGAACTTCCGGCGCGGGATCGAAAAGGCGATCCGGGACAAGGGACCCAAGATCGAAAGGATGTTTCGGCACGCCCTCGAGCTCGCTTACGAATACAACGGCGAAGGCTGGAACCGGGGCCAGGGGCGGCGGGCTCTCAAGAAGCCGTTCTATCTCCTCTACGACAAGCTCATCTTCAAAAAGATCCGCGAGAACTTTGGGGGCCGTCTCGAGTTCTTCGTCGGCGGCGGCGCCCTCCTCGACATCGAGCTCCAGCGCTTCTTTTACGCGATCGGGATCCCCATGTTCCAGGGCTACGGACTGACCGAGGCCGCGCCCGTCATATCGGCCAATTCTCCCAAAGCCCATAAGCTCGGTTCATCGGGAAAGGTCGCCGAGGGCATCGAGATCAAGATCTGCGACGAGGCCGGGAATTCCCTCGAGGCCGGCCGGCAAGGCGAAATCGTCGTCCGGGGCGAAAACGTCATGGCCGGTTACTGGAAGAACGAGAAGGCGACGGCGGAAGCGCTGCGGAACGGCTGGCTCTACACCGGAGACCTCGGCTACATGGACGAAGACGGATTTCTCTATATCGTGGGCCGGGCCAAGAGCCTCCTCATCGCCAACGACGGCGAAAAGTACAGCCCCGAGGTCATCGAGGAGGCCATCACCGAGAACTCGCCCTATATCGACCAGCTCATGCTCTACAACAATCAGTCGCCCTACACGGTCGCTCTTCTCGTGCCGAACAAGGAGGCGATTGTAGGCCGGCTCCAGGAACGCGGCCTTTCGACGCGGACCAAGGACGGACAAATCGCGGCCCTCAGGCTCCTCGAAGGCGAGATCGACGCTTACCGGACGGGCGGCCGGTTCGAGGGCATGTTCCCGCAGCGCTGGCTGCCGGCGGCCGTGGCCGTGCTGGGCGAGGGATTCACGGAGCAGAACCGCCACCTCAACTCGACCCTCAAGATGGTTAGGGGCCGGATCGCCGATTTCTACAAGAGCCGGATCGACTTCTTATTTACGCCCGAGGCCAAGGACATCTGCAACCACCAAAACCTGACGATCGTCGGCCGTTTCGGGTGATGCGCAATTTCTCTAGAATCTGGGTCATTTCATCAGCCAGTACTTTGCGGCAGGCCGATCGATGAGGTTTTCACGCGTCAGGTCAGGACCCTAACGCTCGTGACCCAAACCGTGATCGACGTTTCCGGATTATGTGCCGAGAAAACGCCCTTATTCGAAAAGGCGTTGGCGATCAGGTTTAAGCCCGTCAACGTCAGAAACGCGGCAACCACGAATATGGCCAGTTTTGTTCTTAATTTCATGATATTCTCCTCTATCTGTTGCTTTCTCGTAAATGTCCTTTCATATATAAAGACGTAAGGTCGAGGCAAAAGGTTCCTAATCCCTATAAAATAAGTAGAGATTAAGGCTCTGAGGTCCAAGGCCATACAAGGGGGGCAGTCGCGGTTACGAAGGACGGCGGCCGGATTCGCAGGCCGGGATTTCAAATGCCAGCTCCACCGAGGTTCCCGACGAGCCCTCAATGGTCAGCGAGCCGCCGAGCTGCTCGGCCAAGGCATGAACGATCGTCATGCCCAGGCCGTCGGCGTTTTTTCCGCCCAGCCCTTTCCCATTGTCCCGGACCGCCAACCGAAAGCCTCCCGCCTCGGTACTGAGACTTACCCGAATCTCCCCTCTGCGGCCGTTGGAAAAAGCGTGTTTCAAGGCGTTGGTAAGCAGCTCGTTAACGATCAGGCCGAGGGGGATTGCGGTCTCGGTTTCCAGCTCCAACGGCTCTATGTCGGTTTTAATCTTGACCCGCGTACCCTTCGGAATCAGAGAAGTCCGAAATCCCTCGACGACGGCGCTGATATAATTATCGGCCCGGATGATTTGGCCGGCGCCCCCTTCATCCAGGCGATCATGGACGAGCCCGATGGCCCGGACCCTATTTCTGAGGGTGTCTAATAACGCCCGGGCCGAAGATTCCTTGATGGCCCTGAGCTGGAGACCCATGATGCTGTCGACCAGAACCAGGTTGTTTTTTGTCCGGTGGCGGACTTCGTTCAGGAGCGTTTTCTGGAGGGACAGCGAGCTTTCCAGGTCGACGACTAGGCGCGCGTTGACAAGTTGAAGAAAAGAAAGGCTCAGGCCGATAACAAATACCAAGCTCATCACCAGATATAGGGTTTCCGGAGTCGACAGCTGGAATAAATCGTTGCCTCTATTCGCCGGAACCACGATCAGAATGCGGTAGGCCTGGACCAGCGCTTGACCCAAGTTCATAAACGCGGCCAGCCGAGCGCTGACCCGCAAAGGGAGAGGGGCGCGCGATAAAAGAAGATAGGCGTTGATGAGGCTCGTCATGAGAGCCGCGGCGCTATAGACGAAAATTCGGGACTTGACGCTCGGGACGGATACGGTAAACACGCCGATAAGGATTACGGCGACCGACACGATCGAAATCCCGACCCGGAACCAGGGGCGGAGGCCGAGAAACTGCGCCAAGCCGGCATACAGCAGGAAGAAGGCGACAAAGAAAATGACGTTGGATAACAGGATCGAAATCAGGTCGGGGATGGCCCCGCGCAGGGCGACAAGGGCGGACCCGGCCAGGAGGAGCGAGTAGCTGACAAACCAGAGGAAGGCGCCCTTGATTTTACCCTTGACCCTCCGATGGAGAAAGTAGAAGACGAGAGCGGGGGCGATGTTGACGAGGGAGGTCGTCAGAACAACGGTTCGGCTGTCCAAGGTCATTGATAAATCCGCCAGCCCGAGACTGCTTCCACGATAACGGCATAAGATTATAGGTAAATACAGCCCTTTGATCAAGCGAAATCCCTTCTCCCGGCCGCTTTTCAGGCTTTAATCTGAAGGCTCCTCGAGCCAGCGTTCAATCCGGCGTCGAAGGTCGTCCCGGACAGACCGGGTTTTTTCGAGCTTTTCGTTATCGCTCCCCTGAAACGAGGCGGGGTCGGGCAAATTCCAGTGCTGTTTTCGGCTGATAGACGGGAATATTGGGCAGCGTTCGTTCTCCTCGGCATTACAGACGGTGATGACGTGCTGAAAGAGGCGGCCTTCCCTGACGAAGTCGAGGACGCTCTTTGTTTTATTCTTTGAGATATCGATTCCGATCTCGGCCATGGCACGGACGGCCAGCGGATTGAGTTCACCCGGCTCGAGGCCGGCGCTAGAGACCTCAAAACGATCCCCGCCCATTTCTTTAAGGAGCGCCTCGGCCATCTGGCTCCTGGCCGAATTGTGGACGCACAAAAACAGGACCGAGATCTTGTCCATGCCATCCTCCTGTTGGGTCGATCCGCTCTCTCGGAGAAACAATCTATATTATATATAGGAACTTGGGGAAAACGATAAGAAGGAGCTGATCCGAGAACCGCGAATCGAGCGGTTGACAAAGAATCTGGAATCTTATATTTTTGGCTTCGCCGCTTCTCGGGCGGCCGTCACCATGACATCGCCTAAATCAAAGGAGGGAACTCGATGAGCGTTAAATTCCGTCTCGGCCTGATGATGTTCCTCCAATACGCCATCTGGGGGTCCTGGGCGCCCGTCCTGTCCGCCTATCTCCAGAACAACCTGGGGTTCAGCGGCGTCCAGTTGGGGATCATTTTCAGCTTGCTCCCCCTGGCCACGATCATCTCGCCCTTCGTGGGCGGACAGTTCGCCGACCGCTATTTCCCGTCCCAGAAGGTCATTGCCGTCCTTCAGCTGTTAGGCGGCGTCATCCTGATCCTGATCGCCAACATCACGGCCTTCACGCCGATGATGTGGCTCATGCTCTTCTATTGCCTGGTCTACGCGCCGACCCTGGCCCTGACCAACTCGATCGCCTTCGTCAACCTCAAGAGCTCCGAGAAGGAGTTCGGCGCGATCCGGGTCTGGGGGACGATCGGCTGGATCGCGGCCGGCTGGGCCCTGGCCGGCTGGCGGGCTTTGGCCAAATCGCCCGAAGGCATCGCCGTGAAGGGCGACACGCTCCTCCTGGCCGGAATCTTCTCGCTCCTGATGGGGCTCCTCTCCTTCGGCCTCCCCCACACCCCGCCCAAGAAAGAAGGGACCAAGCCCTGGGCTTTCCTGGAAGCGCTCAAGATGTTCAAGAACCGCAATTTCCTCATCTTCTGCATCATCTCCTTCGTCGTGGCCACCGAGCTCCAGTTCTACTACGTCCTGACCTCGCCCTTCCTGACCTCGGCCGCGATCGGGGTCAGTCAGAAATACGTCTCGGCCGTGATGACGATCGCCCAGATCGCCGAGATCTTCGTCATGGCCTTCATGCTCTCCTGGGCCCTCCAGAAATTCGGGATGCGCCGGACTTTGACCTTGGGCATTCTGGCCTGGCCAATCCGCTACATCATCTTCATGATCGGGACGCCCTCCTGGCTGGTCATCGCCTCGCTCTCCCTCCACGGCTTCTGTTACGTCTTCTTCTTCACGGCGGCCTACATCTACGTCGATAGCATAGCCCCCAAGGACATCCGCCACTCGGCCCAGAGCCTGATCGCCATCATCATCCTGGGCTTCGGAAACTTCGTGGGGAGCCTGTTCTGCGGCTGGATCCAGAATATGTTCACGAGCGAGACCGTCAACGCCGCCGGCGAGGCCGTCAAGGCCGTCAACTGGCGCGGGACCTTCCTGGTCCCGACGGCCCTAACCCTGTTCTGCCTCATCGTCTTCCTGGCCTTCTTCCGCGAAAAAATGAAGAGTCCGGCGGCCGCTTAGCGCTCTCGGCCCTCCTGAGGAGAATTCGATGAAAAAGAAAAACCTCGGCATCGGAATCATCGGCGGCGGATTCATAGCCCGCTTCCACATCCGCTCCTGGGTCGGCGTCCGGAACGCCGACATTATGGGGATCCACGACCCGGACCGGAAGCGGGCGGAGGAGGCCTGCGCCCTGGTCAAGTCGCTAGGCGTCGGGGAGGCCAAATCCTACAAAACCATCACCGAAATGGCCGCCGACCCGGCTATCGACGCGCTCTGGATCTGCGCCCCCAATTACACGCGCGTCGCGGTCATGGAAGAAATCGCCCAAGCCGTCGGGACGGGCAAGGCCGACCTCATCGGCCTGACCTGCGAGAAGCCGCTGGGCCGGAACGTCGCCGAGGCCCGCAAGATGCTCGAGCTGGTCCGCAAGGCCGGCCTTTTCGACGGCTATCTAGAGAACCAGGTCTTCGCTCCGGCCGTGACCAGGGGGAAGGAAATCGTCTGGGCCCGGGGAGCGGCCATCGCCGGACCTCCCTATCTGGCCCGGGCCGCCGAGGAGCACAGCGGCCCCCATATGCCCTGGTTCTGGGAAGGAACTCTCCAGGGGGGCGGCGTCCTCAACGACATGATGTGCCATTCGGTCGAGGAAGCCCGTTTCATGCTGACCCCGCCCGGCGCCCCGCGCGAGACGCTTATCCCGACCAGCGTCACGGCCTATATCAACTGCCTGAAGTGGCAGACTCCCGCCTATGCCAAGATCCTGAGCAAGAACTCGAAGGGAAAGACGGACTACCTCAAGCGTCCCGCCGAGGACTTCGCCCGGTCGCTCGTCGAGTACAAAGACAAGAAAGGCAAGGTCTATATCGTCGAGACGACGACCTCCTGGTGCTACGTCGGCGCCGGGCTGCGGCTGAGCATGGAGCTGCTCGGCCCCGAGTACGCCCTCCAGATCAACAGCCTCGACGCGGGCCTCAAGGTCTTCTTCAGCCGCCGGGTCCAGGGCAAGGCCGGCGAGGACCTGGTCGAAAAACAAAACGCCGAGATCGGCCTGATGCCGGTCGTGGCCGACGAGGCGACCGAATACGGCTACATCGCCGAAAACCGCCACATGGTCCAAAGCTTCCTCAAGGGCGCGCGGCCCGAGGAAAATTTCTCGGACGGCCTCAACGTCACGGAGCTCCTGATGACCGCCTACCAGAGCGCCGAGGAGGGCAGGACCGTGCCCTTCCCGCCGCCGGGGCTGGAAACCTTCATCCCCGCGGTCGCCCGGGGCGCCTGGAATCCCAGGAAAAAATGAGAGGAGACATCATGAAAAAAATTTTGATCGTTGCAATCCTAGCCGCACTGAGCCTGAGCCCGCTGCTCGTATCGGCCGCTCAAAAAGCGGCCGCTCCGCCGGTCAAGCCGATTCCGGCCGAGGTCGTCCAGGCCGTCAAATCCACGGACTACGCCTCGGTCCGTATCAAGGAATTCCCGATTTCCATGGAGTGCTGGACGTTCCGGGCCTTCACCTTCTTCGACACGCTGCTTAAGGTCAAAGAGCTCGGTATCAAATATCTTCAGGCTTATCCCGGCCAGCCCTTGGGCGGACCCTTCCCCAAGAGCGCCGTCTTCGATGAAACCATGAGCGAAGACCAGATGAAGGCTGTTCAGGCCGCGCTCGAGGCGGACGGGATCAAGGTCGTCGCCTACGGCGTCTGCGACATCGGGACGACCGAGGCCAGCATGCGCAAGATCTTCGACTTCGCCCGCAAGATGGGCATCCAAACCGTCGTCTGCGAGCCCCAGGACGACGACTTCACGCTCCTCGAAAAGCTCATCGACGAGTACAACCTGGGGATCGCCATCCACAACCATCCCCTCCCCGCGAAGTACGCCCACCCGATGACCGTGCTCGAGCATGTCCAGAACCGGAGCGAGCGCATCGGCTCCTGCGCGGACACGGGACACTGGATGAGGCTGGGCCTCAATCCCCTCGAATGTCTGCGGCTCCTCGACGGCCGCATCCGGGACGCCCACCTCAAGGACCGGAGCGGGTTCGGGACGAAAAAGGTCGATGACGTCCCCTGGGGCGCGGGCAAGGGCGGCATCCGCGACATCCTGGCCGAGCTCACCCTCCAGGACTACAACGGCTTCCTGACGATCGAGTACGAGAACGAGAAAGAGGTCAAGGACCCGATCCCGGCCATCAAGAAGAGCATCGACTACGTCCGGAGCGTAACTTATTATCTGGGGTACGAACAGCTGATCCGGAAGGATTGGGGCTATTACGAAAAGCACGGCTGGAACCACTACGGGCCCGGCTATTTCGAGCTCGACCCCAAGACGGGGGTCCTCAAATCCCAGGGCGGGATGGGACTCCTCTGGTTCGCCAAGCGGAAGTTCAGGGACTTCGTCCTCGAGGTCGATTTCAAGTGCTCCCAGAAGACGACCAACTCGGGAATCTTCTATCGCGTCCCGGAAGTCCCGACCAGCGACGATTACATCTACCACTCCTTCGAAGTCCAGATCTACGACGCGGGCGAGGACATCCATAAAACGGGCGCGATCTACGACGCCGAAGCGCCTAGCGCGGACGCCTCCCTGCCCACCGGCGAATGGAACCACATGAAGATCACCTGCCGCGGCAAGAACATCCAGATCGAGCTCAACGGAAAACTCATCGTCAACTGGGACCAGGAGCCGCGCGGCAAGATCAAGGACTTCGCCCTCGAAGGCTACATCGGCCTCCAGAACCACGACAGCGAATCACCCGTCTATTTCAAGAATATCTTCGTCAAGGAGCTGTAGATGCCGGCGGGAGCGCGGGCGCTGAGTTCGCGCTCCCGCGCCCTTCTAGACCCGTTCGCCGACGCCACCCCGCCCTAGAAGGCGGGGCTAAAAATCGGAGCCCAGCCTTGCAGTACTCATGGCTTCCATGAGTGTCGATGATTTGACTGTTCCCGTGTGCTGATCGCGTAATACGCGACCGGAAAATTCCCATGTCTTTTTCTTTTTGATTGGCCATCGCGCTTAAACACCTCATCACGCTTCGCAGGTCCCTCCTCTCCTTGACACGCCGTCGCAGGTTGCCTATCCTTAAAATGGGGATAAGAAGATAGTCGAATGAGAAAGGGATCGGTGGGGATCATCACCGCACTCTTCGGGGTCCCGCTGGCTTTTTCTCAAGCGACCCATGACGTGTCCGTCGTCAACATCGCCGTCCCGGTGCGAGTTTTTGACGGAGGCCGGTTCATCGATTCCTTGAAGCTCGAGGACTTTGAAATAGCCGAAGACGGCAAGCCGCAGCCCGTCCTGGCCGCCTATCTTGTCCGCAGCGGCGACATCCGGCGCCGAGAGGGGCCGCTGGCATCCGTCGCGCCGGTGACCCGCCGCCACTTCGTCTTGGTATTTCAAACGTTCGAGTATCTGCACGAGTTGGGCGACGCTCTGCGGCTGTTTTTCGACGAGGTCTTCCGCGGCGGGGACGACGTCGACATCGTCACGCCGAGAAAAACCTACCGGCTGGCGGGTCCGATCGACAGCGAAGAGGCCCGGCACTGGATCGAGCGGGACATCATCTCCAAGGTTCGCGAGGATACCCTTATCGACTGCGGAGCGTATGACTCCGTCATCCGTGATCTAGCCGCAAACCTGGCAAGCGTGTCTGACCCTGGAACGGCAGACAATGCCGACCTCAATAGAATCCTTGACGCCTACGCGGCCAACCTTCGGAGGCTCGAGGCTTTTCAGACGGTCGACCTGAAAAAAATGGCCGTCTGCGCCGACGAACTCAAGAAGCTCCCCGGGGCCAAGCACCTCTTCTTTTTTTCCCAGAGGGAGATGGTTCCGCAGTTCTCCAACAGGGCCTTGGCGGCCTTCCTGACCGAAGGGAGCTCGGAAACGTCCCTGAAGGTTCAAGAGCTCATGTCGAGAGCTCGGGGGGCGGTTTCCGTCGATCGCGAGGCGATCCAGAGAGCTTTCGCCGACGCCTCCGTGGACGTCCATTTTCTCTACATCACCAAGACCCGCAAGGACATTGCGGCATTCATCGAAAGGCAGAGCGGCATCGATAATATCGCGATGGGGGAGCGTTTCGGCGACGTCTATGGCGTTTTCCGGGAGATTGCCGCGGCCACGGGCGGAACGGCCAACGCTTCCTCGAATCCCTCCGATCTGTTGAAGAAGGCGGCGGAGGCCTCGGAACAATATTATCTTCTGTATTACCAGCCTCAGAACTACCAAGCCGATGGAAAGTTCCACGCTATTGCGGTTAAGGTCAGAAAGGGCGGATATCGCATAAGCCATCGAGCGGGATATATGGCTACGGAGGAGACGTCGTCTGCCGCGGTGGAAAATCAGAACGAACGTCCCATCGGGCAGCTGGCCCAAGCGCCGGCCGCCGCTGCCCAGCCTAAGATCGAAATCATCTCGCCCGAGTCGGGATCTGCCCCCGCCCCGCCGGAGAGCCTCCTCCGGTCGGCGGCGGCTTACTGCCGGCGCCTGCAGGGCGCCGCCCTCTTTTTCATCTGCCGCGAAGAGGTCGGGGAGCGCGTGTCCAAGGTCCTGCTTAGCAAGGTTGACGGGGCGACCCTGCGCGAATCGCTCATGTTTTATGAGGGGGGCGATCGCTATCGCCATTGGACCTACGATTACCAGCTGATACGGCGCCAAGGCCAATTCCAGGAAACGCGGATTCTCCTGAGAGAGAACGGCGAGCATCGACACATCGAGAACGCCCAACTCGGTACGGAACGGTTCTGGCACAGTAACGTCATCCTGGGTCCCGTAGGTCTTCTGGGAGAAGAATCCCAGAAAATCCATTGGTATCGGGTCATCAAGGAGTTGGATATGGAGGGTGAACCGGCTATCGTCCTCGATGTCAACCCCAAGGGAGAAAGCCAGGCATCCCTCTACGGGAAGGCCTGGGTCCGAATCCGGGACGGGGCGGTGCTGAAGATCGAATGGACGCCGGCCTCCATGGGTAACTATGATAAAATTGAGATGTTCGCCCAGATGTTCCATGCCAAGCCCCTGATAGCCTTTGCCTCCGAATACGCCTTCGAGAAAAACGGCCTGCGCTTTCCGAGCTCTTATAGCGTGGAGGAGGCCTATCTGGCGGGGGAAAGGAGGTTGTCCCTGTCCAAAACGGATGTCGTCTACAAGGACTACAAGTTCTTTCAGGTGCAAACCGAGGTCAAATTCTAATAAGCGAGTCGCCGGCCTATTTCCGGAATATCTTCGTCGAGGAACTGTGAGCCGGCCCGCTGGATAGATCGGACCGTCCGCATTCGGAAAGCGGAGAAAATGAGGGCAAGGGACTGCTGCCGGCCGGAACGGCGGACGATGCCTGCCCTGCCGAGGGGAGGTCTCGATATGGTTGGTCCGTCAAAGAAAGTCGCCTGGGTCGCTGTCTGCGTTTCGATCGTATCGATCGCCGTCTTCGCCGTCTTAGGCGCGTCCTGCAGACCCCGAAGGTCTCCCGCCGTAGGGAGAACTCAGGTCCTGGCCGACTGGGAAGAACTCCGGTTCGGCATGTTCATCCATTTCGGCATGTCCACCTTCACCGGCCTGGAATTCGGCGAAGTTCCGTCCGAATCCAAGGTCTATGCCCCGACGCGTCTCGATGTCGACCAATGGATTCGGGTCGCCAGCGACGCGGGGATGAGATATGCGGTTCTGACCTCCAAGCACTGCTACGGACACGCCCTGTGGGACAGCCGCTTCACGGATTATGACGTCGCCACCAGCTCCGACCCGGCCGACGTCATCCGGGCCTTCGTCGCTGCCTGCCGCAAGTACGATATCCGTCCCGGCTTCTACTACCTGCTGGGATGGGATAAGCACAACCAGAAAATCATGACGCCCGAAGAGTATGAAGCGTTCTGCGCGGGCCAGCTCGAAGAGCTTCTGACCGATTATGGCCCGATCACCGAATTGTGGTTGGACATACCCTGGGATATGGGGCCCGATACGGACAAAGTCCTCTCCCGTCTTTACGCCAAGCTGAAATCGATCCAGCCCGGCTGCCTCATCCTTCTCAATCAAGGATTCGTCGACGGAAGCCAAGTCCGCTCGATGCCGCCCACCTTCCTTCACAAGGAATATGGACGTCCGCCCGTCCTGCTCTGGCCCAAAGACCTGAACAACGGAGAAGTGACGCCTCCTCCCGCGGCAGGCCATAATCCCCTCATCTCCGTCGCCGGCAAGACCTACTATCTGCCCATGGAGACCTGCGATACGCTGGCCCATCACTGGTTCTGGGAATCCGGCGACGCCCTGAAATCCGTCCGGAGCCTTGTCCGGCTTTATCAATCTACCGTCCTCAAGGGGGCCAATCTCCTGCTCGACCTCGCGCCGGACCGGACAGGCCGCATCCCGGAAGCGACCGTTGCGCGGCTGATGGACTTGAAAGCCGCGATCGCCGATCAAGCCGCGATCCGTCCCTCGCTCAGTTTCGGGGCCAAGGCCTCGGCCTCCAACGTCTACAAGAACGATCCTCAATACGCAGCCGCCTTCGCCGTCGACGACGACTCCGGAACGCGCTGGGCGACCGACGACGGAATCGGAGACTGCTGGCTTGAGATCGATCTGGGGCGGCCTTGCGAGTTCGATGCCGCTTTCCTCAGCGAAGGCTGGGATCGAATCCAGGACTACGCCCTGGAGGTCAAAGCGGCCGACGAAACCTGGAAGCCGATTTGTCGGGGCACGACGATCGGCGTTTCGGGCGCGACCCTGACCTTCCCCCGAACATCGGGACAGGTCGTCCGCCTCCACATCCTCAAAGCGTCGGCCGGACCGACGATCTGGGACTTCGAGCTCTTCGAAGCCGCTCCATTACTAAGCCGGGCGAAATATAGTTGACTCCATATATCCTTATCGCCCGGCTAGTACTCGGGGAGCAGCAAGGACTATGCAATGTCTATTCTGCTCCCCGTAGTAAGATCACCATGATCTGACTCGCCCCGTATCGATATGGACGAAATCCTGTTCCCGGTAGTAGCCGGCGCCGCCTCGCTTCATGGAACGGGCGGCCTCCCAGAGTTTCCTGGTATCGATGCCGGGCAAGCGGAAATCCAGGGCGAGTCCCCCGGTATGAAGGCTTCCCTCCGCGACGCCCTTATCCCGGCTGTGCATGATTGAGTTGGTCCGCGTCGATCGATATCCGCTGATGATATGGACCTCTCCCGTATATCCGACCTTGGCCAACAAATCATAAAGGAAGTCTAGCAAACGAGGATCCACCGGGTATTCTTCGCCGCTGTAGTGGTCGCGTAAAATGCGGTTGATCTGCGCGAGCGCCTCCGGTCTGTATTCGTTTCCGCTGCGGTAAGTGACGGTCAGGTGTTCGCCGGTATGAGTGTTGAAGAAGGACAGGTCGCGCGTTTGGGCCGCCGTGCAGGCCGGGACAAACAGCGCCACTAAAAACGCCGCCCGGGCACGCGCAATCGTTCCGATCAAGGCTGGGGCGAGGAAGGCTTCTTATCCTTCTCGGCGTTCTTCCAGTCCTTCATCCGCCGGCCCATGTCGTCCACGACCGGCTTGACGGATTTCGACCACTCCTTCATGCGGCGGCCGAAGTCTTCGGCCGGGGGGCCGAAGACCTGGCCCAGCTCTTGGAGCTTTTTCCCCAGATCGGTCAGGGAAGGCTGGACGGCCTTGTGGAAGCCGCGCAGCTTCTCCCCCGCCTGGTTCAGGTGGGGCTCGATCGTGTCGCCCAGCTCACGGATCTTGTCCGAGATCTCCTTGAAGATGTCCTTCTCCTGGTCGGCCATGAGGCGCCTCCTTTTTGGATTTATAATACGCTCAGCGTTTTTCCTGATTCCAATTCTCGAGAGCGGCCCGGTCTCCGCAGTAAAAGAGACTTGTCGATCCCGGCTCGAAGTCCACGACGAACCGGTCGCAATCAGCTGCCACGACTTTATCTACGAAGAGATCATAAACAAGTTCGACCCTCCCCGGCAGCCGGAACGTCCGCCGTCCTCCCGACACGGTGTGGACGGAGAGGAGATTCCGGGAGGCGGCCAGGACGTCGCCGTCCTCGCTGTAAAGATGAACGCCGGCGAATCGGGCGACGGCCCTCAACACGGGAGCGGGAAGATTGGGAACCGCGCAATAGATCGAGGTCCAATCGGGGAACGTCTTGACGGCGAAGCCCGCCCGGCACATCCCGAGCGAAAGCACGGCGTCGCCCAGGACGCGGGCCTCCCTGTCCTCTACGTAGAAGAGGGGCCCCAGCCGGCTGTCCGTCCCCCAGAAGAGGTCCTGCCCGAGGTTCCGAGTGATCGGGTGGGCGAAGTCCGTAAAGTGGAGCGAGGCCGGCCAGGGATAGTCGTTCCGGCCGAAGCTCAGCCCGGTCAGGTCGGTCATGTTCGCGACGTCCGGCGCGTCCTTGATATAACCCGGCGCGTAGATCCAGAGAGCGACCCGTCCCTCGCGGCGCAGCTCCCGCTTCAGGGCCTCGCGCCGGGCGCCGTCAAGCTGGAACGCGTTCAGAAAGATGTAGAGCTTGTAGGGACGGAGTTTCCCGGCCAGAAAATCATTTAAAAGATGGACGTCGTAGGACGCGCCCATCCTGGGAAGGCCGAACAGCCGCTGCTCGAAGATAAGCGGAATGTCGAGGTCGTTCCGGACCGTCTCGTAGAAAAAGCTCTCGTCGTCGAGGAGGACGGCCGTTTCGGCCGCGGACGATCGGTCCGTCCCGAGGCCGAACGCGCCGATCTCCCGGAACTTTTTCAGGAGGGGTTCGAAGGCGGGATCGAGCGTCGTATCGATATGCCCTTTCCCCAGCAGCCACCATATCCCCTGCCCCCGTGTCAGGACCGAGCCGAAGTTGCGGCGGAGAACCGCCACGGTTTCGGCCTGGGTTCGCGCCCGCCCGAAAGCGGGATGAGAGTCCGTGTGGGTCCGCGTGTCGTCCTCCATGATATAGAGCTTGCCGTGGAGGCGGAGGGCTTCGGCGGGGGGCATGGCGCCTCCCTCGCCGCCGATCCCGCGGAATCCGTAGCCGTAGGGGCTGACCAGGAAATCGACATCGGGCGAAGCTAAGACGCGGGCCAGGCCGAGGTGGCCGCTGCGCTGGTAGGTCGAATAGTCGCTGGGCGGCCCTTCTGAAAAGAAACCCGCGTTCCAGGCGAGCTCCATGAGGTAGCCGAAAAAGGCCCCGGCCAGGGCCTTCCTCCCGGCCGCCTCCTTGACCGTCCGGCAGAAGTCAGCGACTAGATCACCGGAGAGCTCCGCGAGGGCGCGATAGTAGTCGATGACATTCTGCTCCCGCCGCGGATCGCGGAAGAGAAAGTGGGTCGTCGTCAGTTGAGCCTCGCGCGATGGGACCCGCGCGGCGTCCAAGGAGGCATGGGGATCATTCCAGGCCAGCCGAAGGTCCCGGTCGCTTCCGTAGCGGGCCCGGAGCCAGGCGCGGAAATAGCGGGCCATGGGCTCGCTGTAATCGCCGGTCAGGTCGAGCATGGAAAGCTTGCCCTTGACCCATTCGCCGGTGTGGCCCGTCCCGACCTGGTAGGCGACGACGCGCTCGAACAGGCCGTCCGCCTTCAGAAAGGCGACCAGCGCTCTCAGGAATCCCTTGGCCTGATCGCGCCAGACGGTCGAAGCCAACGATTGCCGGTCCGGGGATCCGTCGGAGACGACTTCGCGTTCGCCGGGATACCGGTCGAGCCACCAGCGGGATAGGCCTTCGTTCATTTCGAGATAAATGCGGAGATGGAAACAGGCCTGTGGATCGGCCTCGATGACCCGGCCGAAGCGGCGGCGAACGGTCGAGAAATCGTAGTCCGAATTCCGCCCCGGAGCCGGGCCCGCCCACTCCTGGGGCCCGATGTCGAAGGCGTAAATATGGATCCCGACCTCGGGTGCGACCGAGCGGGCGAACGCGTCGTGCGCCCATCCCTCGGTCGAGGGCGGACTCCCCCACCAGGCGCCGTAGAAGACCGGCCGCCCGTCGAAAAAGACCGTGGGCGCCCCGTTGTGGACCCGGACCTCGGCCGGCAGCGGAGATCGGAAATGCTCGGGCGGCCGGGCCGCAACCTTCACGGCTCCGAAGGAAACGATCAGTGCCAGCCCGAGACCCAAGGCGCAAACCCGGAGTTCGCTCTTGCGCATGCCGTCCTCTTTCCCTATTCGGCCTCGACGGGGACGAGCTCGAATTCGACCATGTCCTTGGGACTCATGGCTGTTTCCTCTCTTCTATTTTAAGGCTTGACGCGCTCCTTCGGAAGTCCAGGGCGCCGGCCGGCGCAGAGCTTCGTACAGCCTCGCGTCGAGCTGATAGGCGTCGAGGCGGAATTCGACCGTCCGGTCCTCGTTCGCCCAAGCCGTCCCGTATAGGAAATAAACTTCGACCGCCTTGGCCAGATCGATTTTCGTCTCGGCGCCCAGGGCGATGGCTTCGCGGAGACTCTCGGCCGTCCAGCCGTTGCGGCCCTTGAGGATCCGGACGGCCAGGTCGATCGGCTTCTCGACGCGGATGCAGCCGTGGCTGTAAGCCCGAAACGCCTTTCCAAAATCCTCCTGGTAAGGCGTATCGTGGAGATAAATCTCGTATTTATTCATCATGGCGAACTTGACCGCCCCCAGGACGTTGAGAGGGCCGGGCGCCTGCCGGATATGGAAATTCAGGTTCTCGGCGTCGAGATTTTTCCAGTCCACGGCCTTAGGATCCAGTTCATGAATCTCATCGCCCCAGCCTCGATAGAGCTTCATCTTATTCGAGGTCAGGTAGTTCGGATCGGCCAGCATGTAGTTTTTCGTCTCCTTGAGGACGACCTCGGCCGGGATAACCCAGAAGGGATTGAGGATGACCTGATAGATCCGGCTGGCGAAGACGGGCGTCGGCCAGTCCCTGTTCCCGGCCACGATCTTCATGGTCAGGACCGGCCGCTCCCGCTCGAAGACGCCGAGGCGAAAGTCGGCGACGTTGACGAGGAGATAGAGGGGGCCGAGATCGCGGGGCAGCCAGCGCCAGCGCTCGAGGTTGACGAGGAGCCGTCGGGTCCATTCCTCGCGCGGCAGGTTCAGTAAGGTCAAGGTCGAGCCGTCCAGGACGCCCGTCGGGTGGAGGCCGTGCCTTTCCTGAAAAAGCCTCAGCCCGCGCTCGAGGCTGTCGTCGAAAACATCCCGGGCGCCCGAGCCCGTCTCCGGGCAGTCGCCGCTCGCTTCGAGGCGACGGCGGAGCTTTTCGACGCGGCGTCCGCGGTCCCCGCCGCCGAGAGGCGGACCGTCCTTGATTCGCGGCCAGTCGTTTTCGCCGGCTCGAGCTTCCAGGAACGCCCTCCTCAATCGACCGTAGTGCGCGTGGCGCGGAAGGAGGCCGCGCAGGGCGTCCCGGACGCCCTCGGCGAAAAGCGAGTCCTCCAGGAACGAGGCCAGCGTCAGCTCGGACGGCCAAAGGCCCCAGGCCGGCTCCATGGTTTCCTGGTCGACCTTGCCCCGGAGAAGATGGGCGGCGTAAATAATGAACGCATCCGAGCAATAGAGGTCCAGATCGGCCATGTCCATGGGAGAGACGGCCTTCCTTTTTTTATTTTTTGAGATGATATCGCCGGCAAGGCGCTGGATCGGCCCATAATGGTAGTCGGCCCGGTCAAGGCCCTCAAGGTCGGCTTCGGCGAGCGCTCGGATCAGGTCCTCGGCCCGGGCCAGGAGCAGCCCGTCTCTTGTCCAGCCCGGCTCGTAGTTCCGTTTCCGATAGAAGACGAAAAGAGCTTCCGGGGCTCCGAGCGATTCCCGGTCGGGGGACGGAGCGTACGCCAGCTCCGTCAGCCGGTCCCTGATCAGGTCCGGGAGCGCGGGCGCCTGGTCCGTCGCCATGATCGGGCGCGGCGCCCAGAGAGAGAGGAGCGATATGACAATGGCGTCCGAAAAACGAAATCTCCTCTGGATCATGGAATAGAACCTTTAATATATCGCCGCCGCCGGTTACGTCAAGTATAATACATTAATGATCAAATACTGGCCCGGCCCGAGCCGCTTCCAAAGCCCATAAATCTTAAAACTTGAAGGATTCACGCGATATGATCCAGGTCCGCGAGGTCGAGGCCAAGAGCATCCTCAACAAGTCCAAGATTTTCGACTACTGCGTCAATCCCTACACCGGCTGTCAGGTCGGCTGCGCTTACTGTTACGCCAAGCTCTTCATCCCCCGCTACTCGGGCCACAGCGAGCCTTGGGGGACGTTCGTCGACGCTAAAACAAACGCTCCCGACCTCCTCCGCAATCAGCTCCGGCGGGCCAAGCCGGGCACGGTCTGGGTCAGCTCCGTCTGCGATCCCTACCAACCGCTCGAGGCCCGCTATCTCCTGACGCGGCGCTGCCTGGAGGTTTTGGCCGAGAGCGGCTTTTCCGTCCAGGTCCAGTCGAAATCCGTCCTCCTCCTCCGCGACATCGACGTCCTGGCGCGGATCCGGAAGCTCGAGGTCGGGTTCACGATCGCGACGGACGACGAACGGACGGCCCGCCTGTTCGAGCCCCTAGCCTCCACGCCCGAGAAGCGAGCCAAGGCCCTTGGCGTCCTCCGTTCGCGCGGCATCCGGACCTTCGCCTTCATCGGTCCGCTCCTCCCCCTGAACCCGGAGAAGATGGCGGCCCTCCTCGAGGGCCGGGTCGACCGGGTCCTCATCGACCGCATGAACTACATGGAGACGTTCCAACCCTTCCTCGTCCGCCACGGCTTCAGGGACGTCCTAAACGAGGGCTATTTTCGGAGGACGGCGGCCGAGCTGGCCGACTTGTTCCGGGCACGGGGAATCGAAGCGGAGATCTTATTCTAACGAGTTGACCCGTTCGCCGACGCTAATCCCCGCCTTTCAAGGTGAGGATAGGGAGCGAGGCTCAGGGTTACCCCCGAACAAACCCCGGCATTCATGCCGGGGAGTCGAGGGGTTGACTCCGCGTCCGCGCTTCGGTATCATCCCCTCGAAATCCCCTCCCCTCGGGGACAAAATACGGGAATTCAAGGGAGACACCATGAAAAAAACGGCAATCTCGATTTTGGCTCTTCTGGCCTGCGTCGCCCTCGGCTACGGACAGGACGTCCAGGTCAAGGACCAGACGCCCTTCCCCTATGCCTACCTCGACTGCGCGGGATCGTACCAGCAGATTCCCCAGAAGATGATGGAATTCATGGGCGCCTTCTTCAAGCAGGGCCTGAAACCGGCCGGGGGTCCCTTCGCCATTTATTTCAACGACCCCCGCCAAGTCCCCGAAGCCGAGCTCAAATGGCTGATCGGGATGCCGATCGCTCCCGGCGCCGCGCCGGTCGATCCCCTCAAAAAGGGGGAATTCGGCCATCCCAAGGTCGCCGTCTGCGTTCACGTCGGTCCCTATGACAAGGTCGGGGAAACCTACGCCAAGATGATAACCTTCATCGACCAGAACGGATGGAAAGTCGCCGGCCCGCCGATGGAAAAATACATCGACAATCCCCAGATGGTCGCGCCCGAAAAACTCAGGACCGAGCTCGTCCTTCCTGTCGAAAAGAAATAGCGCTCGATCCGCGGCGCCGGCGCGTCCCGGCCGTCCCTCCTGGAAAGGATATCAAATGAATTTCTCTTCGATCGCAGCCTTTGTCCTCGTCGCCGCCGGCGGGCTCTTTTCTCAAGAGCCGCCTCCGGATAGGTCCCGGGATCCTCTGCTCATTCCCAAAATCTCAGGACCGGTCAAACTCGACGGCCTGAGCGACGAGGACTCCTGGAACGGCATTCAGCCTTTGCCGATGGTCACATTAATCCCCAACCCGGGCCGTCCGCCCTCGGAACAAACCGAGATCCTGATCGGCCACGATGAGAACTTCCTCTATGTGGCCGGCCGGCTCTATGACCGGGAACCCGATAAAATCCAATCTCCTTCCAAAAAGCGCGACTACTTCGAGTCCAACACGGAGTGGTTCGGGATTATCCTGGACACGTTCAACGATAAGGAAAACGCCCTGGCTTTCATGACGACACCCTCCGGCCTGCGCTGGGACGGCATGGTGACCAACGACGCCGAGCAACGGACGATCAACGATATGCCCATCAACGCGAGCTGGAACACGTTCTGGGACGTGGCCGTCGCGCAAAATGACCTAGGCTGGTTCGCAGAGATGCGGATTCCCTTCTCCAGCCTTCGCTTTCAGGACCGGGACGGCCGAGTGTTTATGGGCCTGATCGCTTTCCGCTACATCCCGCGCAAGACCGAGGGCATCATATATCCGGCGATCGACCCCAAGCTCGGGACGATGAGCATGTGGAAGCCGTCCCAGGCGCACGAAATCGTCCTGGAAGGCGTGCGCGGCCGCCGGCCGCTTTACATCACGCCCTACGGACTCGGCGGCTACGGGCAGTCGAACGACCTCAACGACGATGAAACGGCCTATATCC
Organism: Candidatus Aminicenantota bacterium; assembly: GCA_963702005.1. Lineage (GTDB taxonomy): Bacteria > Acidobacteriota > Aminicenantia > Aminicenantales > JAFGBC01 > JAFGBC01. The sequence goes on along the minus strand of OY969696.1, from coordinate 1,952,815 downwards.
ATAGCGATAAGCCCAAAGCCGAAGCCGGCCTGGACGTCAAGTACGGCCTGACCAGCAACCTGACCCTCGACCTGACCCTGAACACGGATTTTGCCCAGGTCGAGGCGGACGACTACCAAGTCAACCTGACCCGTTTTTCCCTGTTCTTTCCCGAAAAGAGATTATTTTTTCTGGAACGGGCCGGCATCTTCGATTTCAGCTTCGGCGAATACAATCAGCTGTTCTACAGCCGCCGGATCGGAATCTACGAAGAAGAGCCTGTTCGCATATACGGAGGGGCGCGCCTGGTCGGCCGCCTCGGCTCCTGGGACTTGGGCGTCCTGGACATGGAGACGGCGCCGCTCCGGAAGGAAGGGCTCCCTTCGGAGAATTTCGGGGTGGTCCGCCTTCGCCGCAGGGTGTTCAATTTATTTTCTTACGTCGGCGGCATGGTCACGGCCAGGTTCGGCGCCGACGGATCTTACAACACCGTCTACGGCCTCGACGGAACGTTCCGAGTTCAGGGAGACGACTATCTTCTCCTGAACTGGGCCCAGTCATTCGAGAACGGAATGGCCAATCGGGTCGCCTCGCTGGACCCGGCCCGGTTCAGGATCGCCTGGGAGCGGAGGACGCGGAAAGGATTGGGCTTCAACCTGGGGCTGTCGCGGGCGGGAAGGGATTACGACCCCGGGATGGGATTCGAGATGCGGGAGGATTTCACCCGGTTCGGAAACCGGATTCTTTACGGCTGGCTGCCGGGAGACCGCTCCTTCCTCAACCAGCATTACCTCTTCGCAGACGGCTACGTCTATGTCCGGAACGAGGACCGTTCGCTCGAATCGGCCGAGCTCGGCCCCGGCTGGGGTTTCTTAGCCAAGTCCGGCTGGAACGGAGAGCTCGCCCTCAAGGCCCATCGCGAAAGCGTTCGGGAGGAGCTGTCCTTTTTCGACAAGGTCTTCGTACCGCCCGGCGACTACTCCTTCTGGGGGGTGACCGGCTATGTCCAGACGCCGTTCGGCAAGCTCCTGAGCGCCACCGTATCGATTGACGCCGGCTCGTTCTATGACGGCCGGCGGGGAACCCTCGGGATCAAGCCCGTCTGGGGCATCTCCTCGGACCTCACCCTGAGCGCCTATTATCAGTTCAACCGTGTCGATTTTCCCGGCCGCCGTCAATCCCTGACGGCCCAGATCGGCCAGGTCCGACTGCTGGCGACGCTAAGCACGAAATTCTCGGCCGCGGCCTTCGTCCAGTACGACGGCGCCGTGGACGAATTGACCGCGAACCTGAGGCTGCGTTACAACCCCCGGGAAGGGAACGACCTCTACCTTGTCGTCAACGACAGCCTCAACACCTATCGGACCCGGCAGCTTCCCCACCGGCCTCCCTACGGGAGCCGGGCCATTATGATCAAGTATTCCTATACGTTCGTGCTCTGAAGCGGGCGGAGCGAATAACGTTGTGCTATAATCGGGCCGGTCCATGCGGAATATCCTCTTCGTCTTCATCTATGTCGTCCTGTTGATTGTCGCCGTTCCCGTGCTTCTCGTTTGCGTGCTCTTCGGACTGCGGGACACGTTCATCGCTTACGGCCGCTGGATGATGCGGGTCGGACGGCGCATCCTCGGCATCAAGGTTGAGGTCAGGGGACTCGACCGCCTCGACCCCGCGGCTCCCTGCATTTTCATGTCCAACCACCTGAGCTTCCTGGACGGTCCGCTGTTGATGACCGTCCTGGACAGGCCGGCGCGGGTGATCGTGAAGCGCTTCGTCTTCCGGATCCCCGTCCTGGGTTTGGGCATGCGGTTTTGCGGATACGTGCCCCTGGACAAAGAAGGCCGCGGAGCGGGCAAGCTGAGCATCGCCCGGGCGGCGCAGCTGATCAGGGAAAAGCGATACTCCTTCCTCCTCTTCCCCGAGGGGGCCCGGAGCCGGGACGGACGGATGCAGCCGTTCCGGCGCGGCGGCTTCTTCCTGGCCCTGGCCTCCGGGGCGCCCATCGTTCCCGTGACGATCCGAGGGACGTTCGAGCTGATGCCGCGCGGGATACGGCGCATCCGGAAAGGAGCCGTCCAAATCGTTTTTCATGAGCCCGTCCCCGTGACGGGCTACGCTCAAGACGCTCTGGCCGAGCTCATGGAGAAAGTCAAAAGCCTGGTTTCATCGGCCTTATGATAAAGAGGCCACATCGAGGAAAATCCGGGTGGCATATTCGGCTGGGATACTCAGGGACCCATTCCACTTGAGTTTTTTCCCCATTTATCATTACTATTCAGTGAGAATGAAAAGGCGTCCTTAGAGGACGATTTTTCACATTTAGGAGAGGAGAGAAATGGCGTTTAAAGATCTATTCAAACCGAAGTGGGAACATTCTAATTGGAAAGTCCGCCAGAGATCTTATTATAGGCATACCCAAGCCCTTCTTGCCGAGATCTCAAAACGCGACGCGGACGATAACACCCGCTTATCTGCCTTTCAGAAGCTTCCAAATGATAATGCATTATGTCATTACGTTTTATCATCTGAAGTCGTCGTAGATCTTGAAGACGCCCTCCCTCTTTTGGCATCCTGGATGAAGTCTCGTCCGCCTGTAAATGAAAATATTGTTAACACTCCGCTGCAAAATGCAGCCTCGGATTGGCATATGCCAATCGTGAAAGCCTCCTCTCAGGAGGTCCTCGATATCTTAGGTAAGTGTTTTGCCAAGGATCATTCCGTAAAGGGCGTAAGTACGGTTGAAATAAAGACGCAGGCCGATGTAGATTGGTTGAAGCTTAAGCAGACAGCGAAAATATTCTATCTGGGAGAATTGTACGGCAGGTATTATCCTTTGACAATCGGAGACAGCCAGGTATTAGCTCCAAGCATGATTTGTTTGACGATCTACGGAGATCATATAATTGCAAAAACAGGAAGCGATTCCTATTTAATGCTTGTGCACTATGGCGGTATTACACGCCGTTCCGAGGTCTGAAAGGGGCGAACTATGCATTGGTCTGGATGTGCGGATAAAATCCCATGCTTAAAATGCGGCACAAATAATTCCGTTACAAAGTGGCCAAAAAACGGGGATTATGTTGGTTGGTATTGCGAGGATAAGCCGGGGAAATATTTTCTTGAGGTTAAATGTTCAAAATGTGAACGTAAGTTCTATGTAAACTGGGATAGCTATCCGGGACCCATGCTGGAGCTTCCTTAACAGCCTGAAGGACAGAAATTAAAAGACATCCTCCTCACATAGGAGCGAGGCTTAGACGATCCTCCTATGAAGCGGCCGAGCCGCCGGATCACTTCTTCTCTTTGTTTTCGCCCACCAGGCTCTGCATGTTAAGAAGCGGGACCACGTTCTGGGGCAGGATTCCCCATTGGATATTGGGCGCCAGCTTCTGGACGAACTCCCACTGGATGATGGTCGGGTTCTTGGTCAGGGCCGCCTGCCGGATCTCGATGCTCCGGGCGTCGCCCTCGGCCGCCACGATGTTCTGTTCTTTGCGGATCTTTTCCTGCTCCAGCTTGTTCTTTTCGGTCGTGATGTTCTCCAGGGCGATCTGCTTCTCCTCGAGCGTCTTGGCGTACTCGGACGTGAAGGTGATGTTGCGCAGGACCAGCTCGTCGAGGATGAGCCCGTTTTTATCGAATTTGGGTGCGATCTCGTCGTAGAGGGCTTGCTGGGCCTCGTAGCTCTTCTTGGTGTAGAGGTCATAGGCGGCGAATTTGGTCGGCACCCGGCGGCCCGAGCCGCGGATCTCGGTCTTGACGACCTTCTCGACATACTCCTGTTCGGTGCCCAGGTTCTGGAGGATCCAGGCGGCCTTGCCGGGTTGAATCATGAACCGGGCCGTGATACCGACCCGGATCTGCTGGCCGTCCGAAGTCAGAGCCGAGATGATGATATCCGGATAATCGGCGCGAGTTGATCCCGGATCATCGGTCGCCTCGTAGGTCTTCTTGATCGTGGGATAACGCACGACCGTATCGATGAAGGGAACGATCGTGTGCAGGCCCGGTTTGAATTCGGAGCGGACGGCCCCCAACCGCTTGACGACGCCCACGGTCCCCGCCTGAATAACGATGAAGGCCTGGAGGACAAAGAGGATCAAGATCAAGACGGCGACTGCGATGACAATGGTCTTCCCTCCCCTTTGAAAGACGGCCCTGGGATCCCGCGAATCCGTCCGGGCCTTCTGGGTCAACAAGGCCCCTAGCACGACGGCGCCGAGGACAAAAGCAATCAGATACCCCATGACATGTCTCCTTTCGTGGAAGTATAGTCCATTCATAGAATAGGGAGTGCTCGAAGTCAAGAAAAAGACTGGATAGGCCGGTTTTCTGGAGGAAGGCGGCGCGGGCGCTATTTCTTCTCCAGATCCTTGAGCTTGTCGAGAGCTCCCAGCCTAAGGGTGTCCAGAGTCGCCTTGTCGGCCTTTTTATCCAGGGGGATAATCTCCAGCGTTTTTTTACAATAAAAGATGGCCCGTTCCTTATCGCCGGCTTTGATGTACGCGTCGGACAGGCTGTCATAGACGTTGGCGGATTCGGGATAGGTTTCGACGTTGAGCTTGAACACGGCGATGGCCTCCTGGGTCCGCTGGGATTGCAGCAGCAGGTAGCCGACCCAGTTGGCGGCCTGCTCGTTGAATTCCTGGGGATTGGCCTCGCGGTATTCCTTGAACAGCCCGGGGATTTCGGCGACGCCTTTCTCAATTACGGCTTTACCGAAACGAACGGCGGGGGCGTCGTAAATCCCCCCACTGCCAGAAGGCTTGGCCGGCCGATGTCGTCTCCTGGCCGAAGCCGAGGCCCCAGGAGATGTCTTGGGCGACGGGGATCTGGGGCTTGAGCATCTCCCGGACGGTCGCCGGCTTGAGCCCGTCGTCGTTCAGGACGGCCATCACGAACCGGGCGTAGTCTTTGGCCGTCGTGTAGAGCGTGGCCGCGGCGTGGGCTTCGGTCCTCTTCCTGAATTTCCCGTCCGTCACGCCGAAGAAATCGTGGCCGACCGCGGCCCGCGTCTCATAGCGATCTTCCCAGACCAGGCTGCTGGAAGTCATTCCCAAGGGATCGATGACCGCCTCCTTCATCAGCGCCTCCAACGGCTTGCCCTTGAGATATTCGACGACCTTCTGGAGATAGAAGTAGCCGTCCGCGGAATAGCGATATTTCGTCCCCGGCTCGAAAAAGATCGGGAGCGGCCGGCGCGGGTCGCCGTGGGGAAGCCCGGAGGAATGGCTCAGGACCATCCGGGCCGTGATCTTTTCGAACCAGTCGCGGCGGAATCCTTCCAGCTCCCAAGGATGCTCGATATAATTCTTCACCAGGTAATCCCGGGGAACGTATCCGACCAGCGGCTTGTCGAGATCCAATTCCCCCGCTTCGACAAGCTTCATGACGTAATAGGCGAAATAGGGCTTGGTCAGGGAGGCCGCCTCGAAGATCGTATCTTCGGATACCGGCTCCTTGGTTAGCGCGCTCTTGATCCCGAACGCCCCGCTCCACAGGAGCTTTCCGTCCCGGATCACGGCGATCGACATGCCGGGGATGTCGGCTTCTTTAATAAGCCCAGGAAGGGCGGATTCGAGGTCCGCGACCAGCGCGTCTTTCTGCTTTCCGGCCTTTTGAACGGCCGCGGCCTGGGCGGATTCATGGAAACCGGCCGAAAGAAAAACCGCCAGAACTGCGATCAGCGCAAGATGGCCTATGGTCTTTTTCATCGGAGATCCCTCCTTGCGAATTTGATGCTTATCCGTATAGACACAATATGTTCTTTTCAATAATTACGCTCTTTTTCGGCAAATGGTTTCCTTTGATTTGACCGCCCTCCCCGGGCGGAGTAATATGTCCACATCATGTCCGTTCATAAAACGGAGAAAAGCACGCCATGACCTTGCCAATCGCGATTATTCTGGGAATCATGGTTCTGGCCTACGCCGCGGCCAAGGCCCGCAAGCTCTCGGTTGAGACGAGCATCTTCACGGCCGCCCTGGCCGGGGGATTGGCCGGCGCCTTCTGGCGGACGCCGCCCCTGCACGACCTGGCCCGTCATCTCGTCGAGGGCTCCTTCACCTATCTCGACGTCATCCTTCTCTTCACGACCGCGACCATCTTCATGGCCATCGTCAGCGAATCCGGGGGGGTCGATTACGCCGTGCGCGGCGTCATGAGAACCCTTTCCAAAACGCGGGCCCTGGCTCTGATTGTCTTGATGATCATCATCCTCGTCCCGGGCGCCCTGACCGGCGCCGGGAGCGTTTCGCTCCTGGTGGTCGGAGCGCCGGTCGCTTTGGCCCTGCGTAACCTGCAAATCTCTCCCAAGCGGGTCGCCGCCATCCTGTTCATCACGGCCGGCCTGGCAGCGGCCGCGCCCCCGGTCAATATCTGGGCCATGATCCTCTGCGCGGGGACGGCCATCCCCTACGTCGGGTTCGAGCTTCCGCTCGGGATCCCGGTCCTTCTCCTCGGCACGTTCACCGTGCTCACACTCGGCTTGAAGAAAGACAAGTCCATCGCGGAAGACCCCGGCGCGGCCCAAAAACTGCCCGAAGCTCCGGCCGGCATGTCCTGGTGGCGGGTCGCCGTTCCCTTCCTCGTTTTCTTCGGGCTCGTCGCGGCCTACCGGATCTGGCCGTTCTCAACGCCGATCCTCGGCCTGGCCCTCGAGTTCACGATCGCGGGACTGGCCGCCCTCCTGGTCAGCCCTAAGCGGATCCCGATCCTGCGCGTGTCTAGGGACACCGTCAAACGCCTTCTCCCGCTCCTTGCGACGACGGTCGTCGTCGGCATGCTCCAGCAGGTCATGACCGCGACCGGCGTCCGCGGCTTCCTTTCCTATGCCGTGATCACGATTCCGCTCGGGCTCCTCTTCTATATCCTGCTCGCCATCATCATCCCCGTTTCCGAGGCCGTCCTGACCTACGGCGGGGCGGCCATCGTCGGCATCCCGCTCGTCTGGTACCTGGACTCGATCGGGCTCCACGCGACGATCGTCATCGCGGCCTTGAGCTTCCTCTGGGCGCTCGGCGACGGCCTCCCGCCTACGGCTTTGATCGGCCGCCTGAGCGTCATCGTCTCCGACTATAAGGGTTCCTACGGGTCGTTCCTGAAGGCGACCTGGCTGCCCTGGCTGGTCATCACGGTCACGGCCATCCTGATGATCGTCTTCAGCGCCAAGCTCGCCTTCCTAGTCCGCTGGAGCATGTGAGAGAGGTGACGCCATGAACCTGGTCATGATCGCATATTACGTCCTCAGCGCCTGCCTGATCGCTCTCCTCGGCTGGAACTTCATCCGGGAGAAAAAAAAGGCCGACGACGCGTTCCTCTACCTCCTGGTCATCCTCCCGCTCCTGCTCCGGCTGCTGCGGGTCAAGTGAGAAAGGAGAGACGCCCATGCGCCGCGAACTCTTGATTAAAACGGCCCTGGGACTCGCCGTCGCTCTGATCGCCGTCCTGGGCGGAATCGATCTCTACCGCCACCGCCATTTCCAGGTTCCGATCGTCCTCGGCCCGAGCGTCTCCAAGGTCGAGCCGCTCAGCGCCTACTCCCCCGGCCTCAAAGGGACCTTAGCCGATACCAAGGTCTTTACACTCGAAGGACAAGAACCGGGCGGCAAAGTGATTATGCTCGCCTCGACCCACGCCAACGAGCCGGCCGGGACGCTGGCCGCGCTCATCTTCATCGAGAACGCCGTCGTCGAAAAGGGGACGGTCATCGTCATCCCCTTCTTCAACCACAGCGGAAGCCGCGCCACCCGGCCCGGGGACGGCTATCCGCTCTATTTCGACATCCCGACCGACTGGGGCCATAAACGGTTCCGGATGGGGAACCGCGACGCCGCCCCGCTCGAGGCCTGGCCCGACCCCGATATCTATATCCACTACCCCGAGCGTCAGCTTTTATCCTACATCGACGTCCGGAATTCAAACCGGACCTGGCCGGGCCGGCCGAACGGCCCGCTCATGGAGCGGGTGACCTGGGGCGCCATGGAAATCATGCGGCGCCAGAAGGTCGACATCGCCTTCGACCTCCATGGGGCCGAGACGATGTTCCCGGTCACAAACTGCATAGTCGCGCCCGAGAAGTCGATGAGGATCGCGACGCTGGCTTCGCTCACGGTCAAGGCCATGGAAGGGTTCGATAATCACGTCGAAAGCTCGCCGTCGGGTTTCCGCGGGCTCTCCCATCGCGAAATCGGCGATTACTCCGACACCCTCCCCTTCCTGCTCGAAGCGCCCATCCCCTTCCTCGACCAGCCGACCGGCCCCAAGACCGAAAAGCTCCTTCTCGACGGCAAGGATCCCTTCCTGCTCAGCCTGAGCCGGAAAAAGAAGCTGTTCGTCCCCTACGACGAATCGGGCTGGCCCATGGACAAGCGGGTCGGCCAGCATATGTCCGTGATGCTCGAGATCATTCGCCAGTATTCCAAGAAAATGCCCGACCGGGCGATCCGGCTCCACGGCGTGCCGCGCTATGCCGAGGTCGTCAAGAACGGGGTCGGACATTACTTCCACGATCCGGGCGCGGCCAAGCCCGATTCGGTCGTCTATCATTGATCGCCATGACTCGCCACCAAGGAGGTCCGATGCGCTTGCAACGAAAAGCTCTCATCCTATCCATTGCTATCTGCGGCCTCGTTCTCACCGGCGCGGCCCTGCTGAGGCCTTCCCGGACCGCCGGCAGGCCCGCCGCTCCGGCATCGCGCCCCGAGCCCGAGGGCTGCACGGTCATCATGGTCGGCAAAGACGCCTCGACCGACGGCTCGACCATGACGACCCACACCGCCGACTGCGGCATGTGCGATTGGACGTGGCGCCACGTCCCGGCCGCCGATCATAAGCCGGGCGCGGTGCGCAAGATCCGCAACATCTCCCAGTTCAAGACCTGGCCGCCGGCCGAAGGGCTCAAGTGGGACATGGTCAACAAGGAGCCCGCCGGGCTGGACCTCCCCGAAGTCCCCCACACCTACGCCTACCACCACGGGATGTTCGGCTACATGAACGAGAAGCAGCTGGGCATCGGCGAATCGACGATCGGAAATGTCCGCAAGCTCGAGAACCCGACGCCCGTCCCCAAGTTCAACGTCTCCGAGCTGACCCTGCTGGCCATGGAGCGCTGCTCGACGGCCCGCGAGGCCATTCAACTCATGGGCTCGCTCGCCGAGAAGTACGGCTACGGTTATCTTGACGGCGGCGAGATGCTGGCCGTCGCCGACCCCAAGGAAGTTTGGGTGTTCGAGATCATGCCGGTCGGCCCCCTCTGGACGCCCCAAAGCGGGAAGCCCGGGGCCCTCTGGTGCGCCCAGCGCGTCCCGGACGACCATGTCGCGGTCTGCCCCAACGAAAGCCGGATCGGCGAGATCGACCTGGCCAACAAGGATTATTTCATGGCCTCGCCCAACGTCATGTCGTTTGCGGTCGAGAACAAGCTCTACGATCCCGCGAGCGGAAAGCCCTTCTCCTGGAAGCGCGCCTATTCGCCCTCCGAGGGGAGCGCCGTCAGCAGCGAAGGCCGCCGGGCCCGGATGTGGAGGTTCTTCAATATCGTCGCGCCTTCGCTCGCCTTCAAGCCCGAGATGGAGAATATGGACTATCCCTTCTCGGTCAAGCCCGAGAAGAAGCTTTCGGTCGGAGACGTCATGGCCATGACCCGGGACAAGTGCCGGGGAACGGCCCTCGACCCAGTCCGGGGCATCCGGGGCGGGCCGTTCTCGAATCCCAATTATTGGGGGACGACCCGGATGATCGGGACGCGGAACGCCGAGTACACGACGATCACCCAGTGCCGGGGCTCGCTCCCCGACCCGATCGGCGGCATCGTCTGGATCAACTTCGGCGCCCAGGACACGGCCTGCTACATGCCGTTCTACGCGGGCGCGACCGAGATCCCCAAGTCGTTTTCGGTCGGCGATCACTGGACTTTCAACCGGGCTTCGGCCCGCTGGGCGTCCGACTACGTCGACTATCACGCCCAGGTCGCCTACGACCAAGCCATGACCGAGGTTGGCGCCGCCATCGGCAAATGGGAAGGAGGCGCCCTGGCCCGGACGGCCGAGATCGACGCGAAGGCTCTTGAACTCTACAAAAAGTCCCCGGCCAAGGCCAAGGATTTCCTGAGCGGATATTGCCTCAACAATGCCCAGAGCGTCGTCGACGCCTGGTGGAAGCTGGGCGACGAGATTTTCCTCAAGTACAAGCACCTCTCCATCTACGACACGTCCAAACGAACCTACGGGCGCTACGCGCTGAAGTATCCCGACTGGTGGAAGAAAGCGGTCAAGGCCTACGACGCCTTCAACGACCCGCTCCCCGCCGCGACCGGGCATTGATAGGAGGACCGCCATGACGAAACATAGATACCTCGGTTCGCTCGTCCTCCCCGTCCTGGTTCTTCTGGCGCTTTACGCCGGCCTGACCGCTCGGAACGGGAATCCTCCGGCCGCTCCCGCCTTCCTCCCCGAAGGAAACTGCACGGTCATCTTGGTCGGCAAGGACGCCTCGACGGACGGCTCGACCCTGACGACCCACACCTGCGACTGCGGGCTGTGCGACTGGACCTGGCGCCACGTCCCGGCCGCCGACCACAAGCCGGGCTCGACGCGAAAGATCTACCACATCAACCAGTACAAGACCTGGCCGCCGAGCGAGGGGCTCAAGTGGGACCTCTATAAGAAGGACCTCACCGATCTCGAAATCCCCGAAGTTCCCCACACCTACGCCTACCACCACGGAATGTTCGGCTATATGAACGACAAACAGCTCGCCATCGGCGAGTCCTCTATCGGCTGCCAGCGCAAGATGGTCAACAATACGCCCACCCCCAAGTTCGACCTGACCATGCTGACCCTTCTGGCCATGGAGCGCTGCGCGACGGCCCGCGAGGCCATTCAAGTCATGGGGTCCCTGGCCGAGAAGCACGGCTACGGCTTCAACGACGAAGGCGAGATGCTGGCCGTCGCCGACCCCAAGGAAGTCTGGGTGTTCGAGATCATGCCGGCCGGCCCGCTCTGGACGCCGCAGAGCGGGAAGCCCGGGGCCGTCTGGTGCGCTCAGCGCGTCCCTGACGACCAAGTCTCGGTCTGCCCCAACGAGAGCCGGATCGGCGAGATCGACCTCGCCAACAAGGATTATTTCATGGCCTCGCCCAATGTCGTTACGTTCGCGCTCGAGAACAAATTCTACGACCCGGCGAGCGGCAAGCCGTTTAACTGGAAGCGGGCCTACGCCCCCTCCGAAGGCTCGGCCGTCTCGACCAATGGCTGGCTGAGCCGGCTGTGGCGGTTCTTCAACCTGACGGCGCCCTCGCTCGGCCTCAAGCCGGAGACGCCCAACATGGACCTCCCCTTCTCGGTCAAGCCGGACAAGAAGATCTCGGTCCAGGACGTCATGGCCATGACCCGCGACAAATGCCAGGGGACGATCTTCGACCCGGTCAAGGGCATCGGCGGCGGACCGTTCAAGAACCCGAACTACTTCCGGTCGACCCGGACGATTTGCGACAATCGGGCCGAATACACAACGATCACCCAGAGCCGCGGTTCGCTTCCCGATCCGGTCGGAGGGCTGGCCTGGATCTCGTTCGGCCCCCAGGATACGTCCTGCTACATGCCGTTCTACGCGGGCGCGGCCGAGCTTCCCAAGTCCTTTGCGGTCGGCGATCACTGGAATTTGAACCGCGACTCGGCCCGCTGGGCCTTCGAGTACGTCGACTTCCACGTCCAGCCCGTGTACGCGGCGGCCGTCGAGGACGTCAAAATCGCCCAGGCTAAATGGGAGGGGGACGCGGTCGCTCAGATCGCCGAAATCGACAAGCAAGCGGCCCCTCTCCTGGCCAAGTCCTCCAAAAAAGCGGCCGTCCTTCTGACCGGATTCGGGCTCAACAACGCCCAGAACGTCGTCGGCGCCTGGTGGAAGCTGGGCGACGACCTCCTCGTCAAGTACAACCATTTCTCCTCCTACGACGTCCAGAAGCGGGCGCGGGAGCGGGGAAAACCGGAGTGGCCGGAGTGGTGGAAGAAGGCCGTCAAGGCTTTCGAAATCCTGATGGCCCCGGACGAAAAGAAATAAATATCCAGGAGGCGAACCATGCGCGGACAAAAAGCCCTGATCGCATTCGGAATCCTTCTCTTCGCGACGGCCCTGGCGGGCCAGACCGTCCCCAAGGGGCAGCTGCCCATCCTGACGACCTCGGCCGGACAGAGCCCGGACGTCGAGACGCTCAACATCGTCATGGAGGAGGCCGGGATCGCCTATGACTATTGCGACGTCCCGACCGTCGAAATGCTGGCGGCCGGCGTCGGGTTGGGCGGGCAGCAATCCCGGGAGGGATTCCATGTCGAGATCCATTCGGACTTAGCCAAGTATCCCAAGGGAACGCCCTACAAGGCGGTCATCGTCGCCATCGGCGCCTCACTCAAGGGGATGGGGGCTTCGGGGCTGACGGTGGACACCGAAGCGGCCCGGGTCCGCAAGCTCCTCGAGTATTGTCGAGAGAAGAAGATCCTGGTCATCGCCGTCCACGTCGGCGGCGAGTCCAAGCGCGGCCCGGCCGGGAGCGACAACGAGCGGATGATCGACGCCACCGCGCCGCTGGCCGATTTATTGATCGTGACAACCGACAGCAACAAGGACGGCCGCTTCACCAAGATCGCCCAAGAAAAAAAGATCCCCCTGACCCAGATCGAATACGCCCTGGGCCTCGTCGACACCCTCAAGCAGGTGTTTCAATAAAGAAACCCCGAGCGCGCGGAAAGGCCGGAATTCTTTCATGACGAAGACCGAGTCTGTCCTTTTTCAGCCCGAATTCCCCCGCTCCAACACCTATGATCCCGACTGGGTCATGCAGAACCAAATGGGCCCCAATGCCCTTTGGCTCATGGAGTGGCTGTGCAGGGACATGGACCTGAAGCCCGGGATGCGGGTCCTGGATTTGGGCTGCGGCACGGCCATGACCAGCATCTTTCTGGTCAAGGAATTTCGAGTCCAAGTCTGGGCCGCGGACCTCTGGGTCAACCAGGATGAGAATTGGGAGCGGGTTCGGAAGGCCGGGGTCGACGGCCTTGATCACGGCCATGGAGAAAGCCGGCGTCCTCAAGCCCAGGGGATCCTGATCTATTGACAATAGATTAGACGGCTTCCGATATTGACGCGAAATTGAAATCCTTGGCCTTGAGCGCCGGAACGAAAGCCGATTGGCCCGTCTCGCCCCCCATCGCTCGCACCGGTTTGGACATCATGACCACGTTCTTGAGTACGTTGACCGGGCTCTCGTTGAATCGGAAATTGTTCACGGGATAAACGACCTTCCCGTTCTTGATGCGGAAGACCCCATCCCGGGTCAGCCCGGTCAGGAGGAGGATCATGGGGTTGAGGTCGCGGATGTACCACAGCCGGCTGACCAGGACCCCATCCTCCGTCGAGCGGATGAGATCCGTCAGGGAATGCGCGCCGCCTTCCATGATGATATTCGATGGAAACGGAACCGGTTCGCGCCCGGACTTCTGCGCCCAGTATCGAGTATAGCTCAGATTTTTTATGACTCCCTTCTCAATCCAGACCGTCTTCTTCACGGGAAGCCCGTCTTCGCCGATCGGAAAAGCCGGTATGGGGGGAAAAGCGGGGTCACTGTATACCGTAACCTTCGGGTTGAAGAGCGCCTCCCCCAGCCGGTTTTTCCCCTCGGAAAGAGAGAGGAAGCTGCGACCCTCGTCCGCCTCCCGCGCCGCAAAATTGTAAAACAACATCCATAAGAAATCCGCCACGGCCGCCGGCTCGAGGACGACCGTATACTTGCCTGGGGAGAGCTTCTTCGGGTTCTGCGATTCCACGGCCTTGACTAAGGCCCGGTCAGCTAGGTCTCCCGTTTGGAGCTTGGCGACATCTTCATCCTCAGCGGCGGCCCAGCCGGAACCCGTCCCCCCCCGCATCGTATTGCTGTAATAGGCCCGCGAGCCGGTGGCGAAATAGTATTGGCCCAGGGAGTTCAGGCTGGCCGAGGTGAAGCTCGTCGTTTCAAAGAACCCGGCGGCGTTGAGGTTGCGGGCTTTGGCCTTGTCGATCGCGGAGATGATGGCCCCTGCGCGTTGGTCGGGCGAAAATCCGGCCGTCGCGGCATAATAGAGCGGCGGGACAGAGGGATAGACTTGGGGACCGAGCAGAGGCATAAACTCGGCGTTTTCCGGGGCGACATCGGATAAAGTGTCCGCCCGGGCCACGGCTTCCCGGACTTTCTCCCGGTCGAGCTCATTGATCATAACAAGCCCCTGCTTCTTGCCCTTGAGAACCTGGACGGCCAGGTTGAGATTGCTGTAAACGCCGTTGGTCGTGATCGCATTGTTGGCGAATCGCGTGGAGCCTGTTTCCGTGGATGAAACGCCGATGGACATCGTCCGGCCCGGGCTGTCCGAGATAACGCTTTCCAGGAGCGCCCTGATTTCTTTTTCGTTGAGGATCATATCTTCCCTCCCGCGCTGACGATATTGACTTGGCGGAAGCGGCTGGGAGCGCTGCCGTGGCCCATCCGAGCCGATTGCATGGGCTCTCCTTTGCCACAGCCAAAGACGCCCCAATTCTCCCAGGCTTCCTGGGAGCACACGGCATCGAGCGACCCCCAGAAGTCCGTCGTCTTTGATTGGTAGGCGACGTTCTTGACCATATCGCCCCGCTTGCCGTCCTTGATCTCCCAGACGGCGTCTCCGCCGAACTGGAAGTTAAACCGCTGGTGATCGATGCTGAAGCTTCCCGTCCCGTCGAAAAGCAGGCCATCCTGCGTATCCGCGATGAGTTGGTCGAGGGTTAGGGGCTTGTCCCCCGCCTTGAGCCAGATATTGGGCATGCGCTGCAACGGAAACGAGCTCCAGGAATCGGCGTAGGCGCAGCCGTTCGATTCTTTGTCCTTGACGAAGCGGGCCAGCTCGCGGGTCGTCTGGTACGCGGTAAAGATGCCGTCCTTGATAATATGGAACCGCCGGGCCTTAACCCCATCGTCGTCATATCCCACCGTAGCCAGGGCGTTGGGCAGGAGCTTGTCGCCGACGATCGTCATCAGGGGCGAGCCGTAGCGCAAAGTCCCCAGCTTGTCGGGCGTAACGAAGGTCGTCCCGGCCATGTCGGCTTCCCAGCCCAGGGCCCGGTCAAGCTCCGTTGCATGGCCGATGCTCTCATGAATGGTCAGGCAGAGATGAGAGGGCAGGAGGATGACGTCCTTCCTGCCCGCCTGTCCTTCCTTGGCCTTGAGTTTCTGGACGGCTTCCTTGGCCGCCTGCCGAGCCCGTTCGATCCAATTGACGGCTTCGATCATTTCATAGCCCTTCTGCTCGGGCGGGACTTGGATGGAGCGCGTTTGCGAATCCCCGGCGCCGACGGCGACCGCGGTAAAATTCGGGTAGCAGAAAAACAGGTCCTGTTCGATGAACGAACCGTCGGTCGAGGCGAAGTATTTCCAGATTTCGTTGAAGTTCAGGAAGGACGTCGCCACCTTGATCCCGGTCACTTTGAGCATTTCCTCATTGATCTTGAGGATAAGCTCGATCTTCTTCTCCATGGGGATCTTAAAGGGATTCTTTTGAATGGGGGATTGCCAGTGGTCCTGGTAGGCCGGTTCCGGGACGAGCTCGACGGGCTGCTTTAGCAACCGCGCGCTCGCCCGGGCGACGTCCACAGCCAGGCCGGCGATCCGCTGGATTTCCTCGCGGTCTAAGCGATAGCTCGAGGCAAATCCCCAGGCGCCGTTGACGATGGTCCGAACGCCGAAACCTATTTCCTCGGTGTCCGCCGTCGTTTCAATGCGCATGTCCCGGCCAAAAATATATTGATTCCGGTAGCGGCAGATTCGGATGTCCGCATACGAAGCGCCGTGCGAACGGGCCGTATCCAGGGCGAGAGATGCCAGGTCTTTCATTCGTCTCTCCTCAGATTCGGAATAGGATCTTTCTCCGCCAAGGTTCGGCGGTCCTGAAATGGACGATTTCCAGGCGCGCTTTGTCGGGGGTCAGGCCCCGAAAGTCACGCCTGAAATCCGAATGCCCAAGGTAGGGCGAACCATGAAGCCAGAGCGCGGAGTCGCTCGGGTCGGGATCGTCCACGCCGTAGGTATCTTTGTTCAAGACCGGAAGCAAGGCCGAGGCGGCCAGGCCGGCAAGGCTCCCTTTGAGAAAATCACGCCTTAGCATAAACCTCTCCTTTCGTGTTCTTGCATATAATTAATAATACGAACGAAGAGCCCCGAAGGTTACCGGTCGGGCCATATTTGTGGCCCGACCCTCTTCTTGTCGGCGAAGGTGCCGCGTTGAATGCGGCCGAGGGTTCTGAATAGCTTCATCGATTTCCTCCCTTATGCTTTGATTGACGTCGTTTCCGTCATTTTAACAAAACCGATCGCGGCAAAACAAGCGGCGGCCGGAAAGCCTTCTTGACATCCCTTCGCCCGACGATTTAACATCCCTGTCCATGGAACGATGCCGACCGAGGCCAAGGACGTTCACTCCGAAAGCGCGGCGGAAAAGGAGCTGAAGATGAAGCGTTTGGACTCCATGAGTATCGCCGAAAAGGCGATGACCCAGATAGAAAAAGGGGCGTTTTTAACGGCCAAGGCTGAAAACCGGCTCAACACCATGACGATCGGATGGGCGACCATTGGCGTTGTCTGGTCAAAGCCGATTTTCATGGTTGCCGTCCGCAACTCCAGGTTCACTTTCGGAATCATGGAAAGGGCGGCGGATTTCACCGTCTCGATTCCCAAAAGCGGCCTCAAGGATGAGCTCGCGTTTTGCGGGACCCAGTCTGGCCGAACACATGATAAATATAAAGAATGCGGTTTGGAACCGGCTTCAGCCCAAAAAACACTGTCGCCCATCATCCGGATCCCGGGAATCCATTTTGAATGCAGGATCGTCTTTAAGGCTCCCATGGACCCGAAATATTTAGCCCCGGAATATCAAAAGCTTTATCCCCAGAAAGATTACCACACGCTCTACTTCGGTGAAATCGTGGAATGCTATGAGATTTAAGGACGGCCCGCCCAAAGCCGAAATCGATCCCACGGATTCCTGATGGCTCCAAACTCCGAAATTCGACCTTAGGCCCGCTGATCCCGTATATTAGCGGGAGGTTTCGCTCGAGAAAGCCCGCAAGCTGCTGCTTTCTTTCTGGGGCCCGAACATGCCCTTCACCCTAACCGGGAACGAGGGTCAGCTGACCGTGGACGGCCATCTGGCCTGTTTCGTCGAGGGCACCATCTATAACGGGACCGTCCGAACGGTCTTTATCGTTTGGAACTGCCCCCAAACCGGCCGGCAATTCATCGTCGACACCAATATTAACCAAGCCAGGGGGACGCCGATCGCTTTCCTCGACCTCCAACGTCAGATCGCCTTGACGACGTGTTGCCATGGTCAGACGATCAGCGTCGATAATCCGCTGCTGACCCAGGAGGTTAAATCGGACAAATTCAATCTTTCTTTTCGAATTCCGCAGGATTGGCGCAGCCGGGAATTCCCGAGTCCCAAATGGTTTCCAACGGGAATGACACCGACCAATGGGACCCTCTGGACCCTGCTCACGACCTCCGAAAAACACATCGAATTAGCCTGGTGCCAATCCGACCTGGCCATAACCCGTGAGCTTATGGAATTCTCCCTGAATAAGCTCCGGCAGAATCCCATCCAACTCGAAGGGTTGACCCTGAATATCAAAGAAATACGACTTGAAGAAGTCCGTTTGGAGGAGGGGCGCCTCATCGGCAACGGGGTCTATACGTACGCGGCGCAGGTCGGCGGCAAGGAATATGAGATTCCCTATGTTTTCAGGGCATATCTCTGGAAAGACGGCCCGCGCACCTATTTTCTATTGGCCTCGATGGCGGCATTGAAAGAAATGTGGCAAATCCCTAATGATTTGACGCCATCCCCCGAAGTGTTTGATAGGTTCGTCCGGGAAGAGGTCCTGCCCGCCGTGGCCGTCTGGAAATAAGAAGCTCGGACATCTGTCCCAACCGGAGGACATCGGAAGAGCGGGGGGCGTCCGTTTTGGCTGGGTAGAGCCTGGCATACTATTTGCATCTTGACAGATCAGAGGAAGCCAAAAATGAGACGAATACTATCCCTGGTTCTCGTCTTGTCATTGGGAGTCTTCTTTCAAGTCGGATGCGGCGGAGTGGGAGTGCGGACTCAGCCTTCGGAAGCGAGGGGATACCAAACCCATTCTTCCTCTCCCTGGCCGGATCCGGGAATGCAGATAGATTCGGCATCCTTTTTTACGCCTTTTATCGTAGGGGCGGTCGTCGTCGTAGCCGCCGTCGTCGCCTATGCCCATTTCAAAGCTAAGCACGACAGGATCCAATATACCCTGACACCGGGTGGAGAGCGGGTCCAGATCTTGATCCACGCAGAAGCGCCCGAGGATGCTGTTTTTTTAAGAGATATTCATACGGGGATTCACGGCCAACTTGACTACGTGAAAAACGACCTGCGCAACCAAACGGCCCGGCTGGGCGGCGATCTCATGGTCCTGGACGATATCCAGCAGGAAATCTATGAAGGCCAAACACGCGGATATGTCGGTATCGGCCGGGCTTATAAAACTAAAGACTGATCTCTATGGCCGAGGTCTCCCCGCTCAGCCTGAGAGCGATAACGGCTTCGGTCCCCGCCGGGACAGTCGATAGCTTTTTCCCGTCCTGAAAAACACGGCAGGCCCGCCCTTTCGGAACGGCGACGAGAATTCCCGTCGTATGAGCGTCGTTCGTGCGGTTCTCGAGCACGAACTTGATCGTCTTGAAATCCCTGTCCGTGACGATGGCTTTTCCGGCCGCAAAGCCGTCCCGGTCGAGCTCTATGCGAATGCGGGTGTCGTCCAGGACCGCGTAGAACCTCTGCCGCAGACCGTCTTTGGGGACGATGGATAGGCTCCTGCCCTTCTCGGCCAAAGTCCCGCCATAGGCTATCCAGCCGAAGGCCGGATCGCGGGTCACAATCGTGGCCGCCATTCTCAGGCCGGCGCCGAAGCCGAGGTCGATTTCGCCGTCGTAATGCCAGGGCCCGCGCGGAACGTCCTTGCGGATCCAGGCCCACCCGTATTTCGCCGTCATGAACTGCCAGCCCGCGGCGCCGTCATTCTCCTTGCCCGGGAACCAGAAGCCGTAATTCGTCTCGGGCCGGCCGGTGTTCATCAGGGCCCAGGAGCAAAGGTAGGACGCGTATCCGAGTTGCAGCCAATCCCGGGGCTCGGGGGCAAAATGGACGGCGTAATCCAGAATTCCCCAGCCGCCCATAGCAGCCATGTAGCTCATGGATCCCATGTCGGAGCTCGCCGTGAAATCGGCGCCCAACAGATAATAGGCCGTTTCCAGCCAGCCCCGGACGGCCAAGCCGGCCATGAGCTGACGGTCCATGAAAGCCCGGGAGTCTTCCCGTCTCACGGACGGGTGGGAGTGCCATTTCTGAAGCCTCTTGTCGAACCAGAGGTTCGAGTCCGGCTTCATGTCGCGGGTCGCGCCGTATTTGGCCAGGGCGTAGCTGGATTCGAAGGCCGTCCGGTCGAGAGCATACTCAGATCGGAACGGGTATTTGTCGTCATAGACGAAGTATTTGACCTTCTTCTCCCATTCGGCCCGCAGCCAGTCGGCGTCGTCCCGGCGGCCCTCCCTCTCAAGCGCGGCGATGAGGTCCAGGATGACCAGCTCGTTGTAGCAGCCCCATTTATAAGTCTCATACCAGGGCAGGATTTCGTAAGGAAAAATAAAATAGGCCCGGGCGGTTTGGCAGGCGCGTTCCAGGTAGCCGGCGGCGTCGAGATAGCGGACCAGGCCGGGATATTTTTTCGCAATCTCGTACATATGGTAATAGAGCATGATCAAGTGCGGGTAATCATAGGAGCGCCAGGCTTTAACCTTGTCGAGATTGCGGTTTTCGATGCCGGCGCGTAGAGATCGATCGCGGGCGACCTTCCAGTTCGGGACGCCGTGGATCCCATAGGGATAGGGCGACTCCTTGTCGGTTCTCTGCAACCCGCCCCAGACGAAATGTTCGAGGTAGTATTCGACGGCCGCGATCTCGGCCTTGTCCGGAAAACGGACGTTCTTGGAGGCGACGAAGGGCGCCTTGCACAGGGCCGGGTCGTCGCAAGCCAGGACGTAGCCCCACCAATAATCGAACCCATCCGTGTCGTCCGGGCCGCGCAGGACTTTGTTCTTCATGTCGTAGACTGAGAACAATCCGTCATACCACTTGGCGGGATCGCGGTGCTGCTGGCGATGGACGATGAACGCGCTCCGCTTCTTGATGAGCGTTTCGAGCGGCTCGGTGGCGAAGAACTCCAGGCGGGTCGTCCGCCCTCCGTCATGGTTGATGGTCAGGAGGTTTTCGCCCAGCCGCTTGAAGGCGACCTCGAAGACGCGGAGACCGGGGGTCGGCCCGCTCCGTTCGACGATTTTCGTCTCCGCGGGAAATTCGGGCGCGATCGATTCGACTCGGGCCTTTGTCCGCAGGGCGAAGCGGGCCGTAAGATCCTCGGGTACGGTCATGCCCGGGACGACCCGGATGTCGAAGAGCCCTTCGTCATAAAGAATATCGCGCATGTCCTGGTAGGATTTCGCCCACTGGAAGCGGACACCGTAGGCCGCGCCAGCGTTGGGCGTCCCGGATGGGCCCAGATCGAGAACGGTGTGCGGCTGACGCCAGGTCCCTCGCGTTTCGGACCCCCCGGTGTGGCCGGAATGGATATAAGCCCGGAAGGCGCCCCGGCCCGGACCCTGGGTCGGACCGGAAAATCCGGTGTACTCGAGCTTGGTCTCGGGACGGACGGTCATGATGAGGTAGGGAGGCTCGCCGTTGGGCTTGACGAAATAGATGAACGATCCGTGGCCGGAAATGAACTGGTGCTTGGTCCAGGCCTTCTCGAATATCTCGAGGGGATCTTCGCCGAACGGAAGGCGCCAGGGGATGGTCACGGCCAGGTCGCCGATCGTCACCGGAAAATCCATGTTTGCCGAAATTTCAATGTCCCAGTCGAGCTTGACGCCGTCGGTCGAGAAGCGTTGGACGAGCTTCAGGGGCGCGCCCTTGACGTCGTCCGCGTAGACGAGGACACTGGCGGCAGGATCCGCCGAGAGCGTCCTTTCTTCCGTATAGAGATCGAGCCAGTCGCCGTTCCCGATCCTGTATTTGACGACCGCCTCCCCCAAGCGTCCGCCCGGGGCCAGGAATTCAGCCCGGTAGGGATCCGAAGGCGTCGAAAGAGACGTGATCCCGCGGGTGTCATAGGCCAGCGCGAAAAGTCCCTTGTCCAAGCGGCCCCCGCCCGGAGGGCCGTTTTGGTTCGACGCCTCAGCCGTCGCCAATATGCATAAGGCCGCGGCCAGGATCCCGATCGCGCTTGCCGACCTCATATCATGCATGCAGGCCTCCGGCACTAGAAGCTGCGCCGGCAGACGCCGCCGGGGAAGCCGGATAACAAACCGCCAGCGGGACGAGGAAGCAAGATGCGGCGACCGACATCAAAGGTTTTTTCAGGACATTCCTCTTCGACATGGCACCTATAATCTAATTATCCTACATTGAAGATAAAAGCGAAATCCAATGATTTAAGACGGCCGGGCCTAGCGCGGAAACCGGCCGATGCCGTGCTTGAGGTAAGATTCCCAGAATTCGCGGTAGTGGCGGGCGCTCTCCCGGTTCCGGGCGATCTCGGCCTCGCTGAGCTTCCGGGCGACAACGGCCGGCGAGCCGATAATGAGCGACCCCGCCGGGTATGTTTTATTGGGAGGGATGAGCGCCCCGGCCGCGACGATCGAATCGGGCGGAACGACCGCGCCGTCGAGGATGATCGCGCCCATCCCGATCAGGGCATTGTCACCGATCGTGCAGGCGTGGAGGACGGCGCCGTGGCCGACCGTCACGCCCCGGCCGATCACGGTCGGCAATCCGGTGTCGACGTGAACAAGGCACCCGTCCTGGATGTTCGAGTCCTCGCCGACGACGATGTCCGCGATGTCGGCCCGCACGACGGCGTTGTACCAAACGCTCGCCCCCTCGGCCAGGACGACCCGGCCGATGAGCCGGGCCCCATCCGCGACGAACGAGCGGGGATGAATTTCGGGGATGCGATTCGAGTAGTCGGTCATATTCTGCTCCTTCATTATCGCGACGCCGCCCTCCCGGTTCTCGGGAACGTTGGATCGATCCCGGCCTGGCGCCGGCTTAAGCGGCCCGCCTCCGCCCGATCATGATGAAGAAGCCGCCTTCGCGGCCTCCGCTGAAGAGCATCCCGAGCTGGACGAGGGCGTGGTCGAGACGAGACCCCCGGGCGTGTTCCTCGAAGAGCTTCTCCTCGCCCGAAAACGTCTCGAAGGCCACGGCCTTGGGAATGCTGGACAGAAAAGCGACGCCCGTTTGATCGAACCAGCCCAGGACTTCGCCGATCGCATGCTTGGACTCGTAGGGATTCTTGTACTGATCGAGGAACCAGGTCTTCTTGCGCAGGGCGTTGGTCGGATCCTTGCGGATACGCGGGTCCAGGGCCTGGAAGCGGTTCCCGGTCACCTTGAAGACCCAGCGGCGGAAGTCGGTCGTGAGACGTCCCCAGGTGTTGTAGAGGCCGATGATGATGACGCCTCCCGGCTTGACAAGTCCGGCCAGGGTCCGGTAGCCGAGGAACGGATCGCTGGTGTGATGAAGAACGCCGTTGCAGATGACGACGTCGAAAGACGCCGGCGCGAAGACCGGCCGGAACAGGTTCATCTGGATGAAGCGGACGTTGTCGAGCCGGTTCCGGACCCTGAAACCTTCGGCAAGCTTCAGGGAGTTGAGGCAGAGGTCGGTCCCGAAGACGGTCCGGCCGGTTCGGATCCCCAGGAAATTGCTGAGCTGCCCGGTCCCGCAGCCGGCCTCGAGGACGCGGGCGCCGGCCGGAATTTGCTCGTCGAGGAGGCGGGCGAAGACGCCCTTCTCGGCTTTTTCCTTGAGCCGCCAGACGGAATCGGTTTCCTCATAGTTGGGAAAGGGCGTCTCTTCGTAAAAGCACTTGATCGTGTCCGTCACGTCCCCTTTGGAGGCGTCCCAGTCGTTTGGATGGAAGAGGAGAGATATCCCCCCTCCGCAGCCGAACGTTCGGCCGCAGGACGCGCAGCTCCAGGCCGCATCCCGCGCGGCCAAAGCGCCTTGGCAGGCCGGACATAATAAGGGAATGTTCTCCCCCATTGCGCTTTCCTCCCCTGAAGATTGTTGGGCGGCCCCTTCTCCAGGACGCTCCTATTTATTATCGGCCGGGCCGGCTTGTTTGGCCAGGTCGGGAAAGAACTGGCTCCCCAGCTCCTCGAACAGGGCCTCGGCCATGACCTTATGGCCCCGGACGCTGAAATGGACGCCGTCCAGGTCGAGCCCCTTGAACCCGGCCGCGTTGAACATCGGAAACAGGTCGGCCGTCTTAAGCCCGAAGGCCTGGGCTTGGCGGATGACGATCCGATGGGCGGGGAGGTCTAGGTAGCGGCCTTGGACTTTGTAGAAGAACGGGATGACGGCGACCAGGACCTTGAAGCCGCGGGCATCGGCCATTCCGGCCAGCTCTTTGAACGCGTAGCGGATCTTGCCGACGCTCTTGAGGTCGGTGTACTGATTGAGCCAAAGGCTGCCGGGATGCTCGAGGACGGTTCTCTTCCGGTCATAGGAGCCTGCGGCGGCGAAAGCCTTCTGGCTCTCGGCGATGGCCTGGAATTCTTCCTCCATGAAAGCGTCTTTATCGGCCGGGGGAAAGAGATTCCCGTAGAAATCTCCAAAGGCGCCGACCGACTCGAGCTGCTTTTTAAACAGGCTCGCCGCCTTGAGCCGCCGCAGCCTCAGGTTGACCCACTGCCAGACCCGCAGCCGGTAAGAAAGCGGAATCCGGGGCTGGATGAAATTTTGGATGAAGCCCGTGTCGAGCGGCGTGATGCCGATGTCGTTGAGGCAGTAGCAAACGACCACGACGTCCGGGGCGAAGGCGAGGCCTTTGTCCCGGAAGGAGAGGACCTCCTGGACGGTATCGTAGCCGTCCGTGCCTAAATTCAGGACCTCGTAGCGGGGATCGACGGCCTGGAGCATCCGCTCCAGGCGCGAGGCGAAGATCTCTTCCTCGGGAATGGTTTTAGCCAGTGTGATGGAATCGCCAAGGAGGGCGATCCGGATATGTCCATTCTTGTCCTCGGGAAGCTCCCGGCCCCTCATCCCTCGCGCGTTGATGACAAGCCGGGCCCCTTCGAAGACGCCCTGGTAGCCCGGATTCAGCTCGAAGCGGAGGATGGGATCAGCCGACTTCCTGAGGAAAAAGCTATTCCCCTCCGCGCCCCGTGCCATGCGGCCCAAGGGGTTGTAGCCCCCGATGCGGAGCCCGACCTCGAACAGGAGAGCCAGGATAAGAATCGTTAGGAGGGGCGTAAGGATCATGAATAGGAAGGTTCGGCCTCCCGTCGATTTAGGTTCTCTTGTCATACGGCGTATTTTAGGAGAAATACCACCCTGAATCAATAAGCCTCCAGCTATAGGCAGCATCTCCGTGCTGGGGAAAGCGAACGCGCCTTCGAGCCATCCTGCCCCGAGACCTGCCCTATTGATTTTTGCCGGGATTTAGTTTATACAAGGTCGATGCTCATCCTCGGAATATCAGCGTTTTACCACGACAGCGCCGTCAGTCTGGTCAAGGACGGCGAGGTCATCTTCGCCGCCCAAGAGGAGCGCTTCAGCCGGAAAAAACACGACTCCGGATTCCCGGAGCTGGCCCTCCAAGCCTGCCTGAAATCGACCGGGATCCGGACCGAGGACCTCGACTACGCCGTCTTCTACGAGAAGCCCCTCTGGAAGCTCGACCGCCTTTTTTCGACCTACATGCAGTTCGCGCCCCGCGGCGTCCGGAGCTTCCTCAAGGCCGTCCCGGTTTGGGCCAAGCAGAGGATCTTCATCGCCGACATCATCCGGAACGAACTCAAGCGCAAAGACCTCAAGGTCCTCTTCCCCACCCACCATGAATCCCACGTCGGCGCGGCCTTCTATCCTTCGCCCTTCCCCGATGCCGCCGTCGTCACCATCGACGCCGTCGGCGAATGGGAGACCCTGACGATCGCGCACGGCCAGGGGAACGGCTTCCGGATCATGAAGCGGATCGCTTTTCCCCACTCGCTCGGCCTCCTCTACTCGGCCTTCACTTATTTCACGGGATTCAAGGTCAACTCCGGCGAGTATAAGCTCATGGGCTTGGCCCCCTACGGCGAGCCCATCTACAAGGACCTCATCCTCAAGGAGCTCATCGACCTCCGCGAGGACGGCTCCTTCCGGCTCAACCTCAAGTACTTCAACTACGCGACCGGCTTGACCATGACCGGCGCCCGGTTCGAGAAGCTGTTCGGCGTCCCGCGCCGCAAGCCCGAGACCGAAATCCGGCAGGTCGACATGGACCTGGCGGCCTCGATCCAGGTTATCCTGGAAGAGGCCATGGACAAGATCGCCCGCTATGCCAAAACTCTTGCCCCTTCCGACAACCTCTGCCTGGCCGGCGGGGTCGCCTTGAACTGCGTCGCCAACGGCAAGATCCTCAAGAGCCGGATCTTCAAAAACATATGGATCCAGCCTGCCGCCGGCGACGCCGGCGCCGCCCTGGGAGCCGCTTTGGTCGTTTGGTATCAGCATTTTAAAAACCCGAGGACTCCGGTCCCGGGACGGGACTTCCAGAAAGGCTCCTTTCTCGGACCCTCGTATTCCCGGGAAGAGATCAAGGCCTTCCTGGACGAAAACCGGATCGCCCACCGCGAGCTCCCGCGGCCCGAGATGGCCGGGACAGTCGCCCGGCTCATCGACCAGGGCAAGGTCGTCGGATTCTTCCAGGGACCGATGGAATTCGGCCCTCGGGCCTTGGGGGCACGGAGCATCCTGGGGGATGCCCGCTCGTCCGAGATGCAGTCCAAGATGAACCTCAAGATCAAGTTCCGGGAATCGTTCCGTCCCTTCGCGCCCTCGGTCCTGGAGGAAAAGCTCAAGGAC
Organism: Candidatus Aminicenantota bacterium; assembly: GCA_963702005.1. Lineage (GTDB taxonomy): Bacteria > Acidobacteriota > Aminicenantia > Aminicenantales > JAFGBC01 > JAFGBC01. Next base: position 1,926,842 of record OY969696.1, on the reverse strand, counting down.
TGGTTCGACTACGGCGACCCGACGCCCTACATGCTCCTCGTCTACAACGTCCGCCAGGACAAGCGCCTTCCGCTGTCCGAGGCCGATCGCGCCCGGAAGGGCCTCGATAAGCTCCCCGTCCGGCGCTCGGTCGTGCCGGCCATCACCCACGTCGATTTCTCGGCCCGCGTCCATTCCGTCGCCCGAGAGGTCAATCCCTATTATCACGCCGTCATCGAGGAGTTCGACAAGCGGACCGGCTGCCCGGTCATCATCAACACCTCCTTTAACGTCCGGGGCGAGCCCATCGTCCAGAGCCCCCAGGACGCCTACCGCTGTTTCATGAGGACCAACATGGACGTACTGGTCCTCGACACCTTCCTGATCGAAAAACAGGAGCAGGATTTTATCCGGGTCGACGAGAGCTGGATGAAGGAGTTCCCCCTCGACTGATGAAAAAGGTCGTTTATAAAGCCAAGAGCGTCAAGATCTTCCTGGCGATTCTGTTCGTCCTGGCCGTCCTCCTGACCCTCAAGCCGGTCGGCTTCAAGGTCGGCGCCCGCCTGCCCTGGCTGGCCGGCGAGGCCGCCCTGGCCGGTCTCTTCCTCGCCCTCCCCAAGCTCTTCTTTCCCGCCTATAAGCTCATCATGATCGCGACCGGCGCCTTGGGGACGTTCCTGTTCACATTGATCAGCCTGATCGTCTTTTACATCGTGCTGACCCCGATCGCCCTCGTCCTCCGGCTGTTCGGAAAGTCCTTCATGCCGGTCAAGGCCGACCCCGCCCTCCCCACCTACTACGAGGATGTTCCGGGAGGGTATTATATCGAGAAACAGTTTTAAGGGAGAGACAGCCATGGCCAAATTGAGCGTCCTCCGCGAGATGTGGGAATTCATCCGCCTCCGCAAGAAATACTGGCTGATTCCGGTCATCGTCGTCCTCCTCCTGGTCGGTGTCCTCCTCTTCCTGACCGAGGGCAGCGCCATCGCCCCCTTCATCTACACCCTATTCTGAGGTCCTGAGCCGCCCGCCGTCTGAATTTTTTTTCAGAATAAGTTCAGTAACAAAATTCCCGGGCGGGTGTTATATTCGTAGCCGTCCGAGGTCCCCGGCCGTGAACATTCTTGTCATCGAAGACGAAAAGAAGGTCGCCCTGGCCCTTCAAAAGGGTCTGGAATCCGAACACTACGGTGTTCAGGTCGCCCTCAACGGAGAAGAGGGATTTTTCTTGCTCTCCTCGCGGGAATTCGACCTGGTCATCCTCGACCTGATGCTTCCGGGCCGGGACGGCCTGGAGATCCTCCGGACGCTGCGCAAGACCCATGACCGGACGCCGGTCCTGATCCTGACGGCCAGGGACGCGGTCGAAGACAAAATCCTGGGGCTGGACCTGGGGGCCGACGACTACTTGGTCAAACCGTTCGCCTTCCCCGAGCTGACGGCCAGAATCAGGGCCCTGCTGAGGCGGGGCCGGAGCGATCGAGCCTTGAAGTTGAAATTGGCCGACCTGGAGATGGACCTGGCCGCGCGCACGGCCATCCGCGCCAAACAGACCATCTTGCTGACGGCCAAGGAATTCGAGCTTCTCGAATTTCTGTTGCGCAATCAAGGCCATGTCGTGACCCGCGAAATGCTGGCCCGGGAGGTCTGGAAAGAGACCGAGCGGGCCACGCCCTTGGATAACGTGATCGACGTCCACATCGGCCGCCTCCGGAAGAAGATCGACGAGCCCTTCAAGCGCAAACTCCTGCGCACCGTGCGCGGAGTGGGATTCATCCTCTCAGGGGAAACCTCTTGAGGCTCCGTCCGGCCAGCGTTCGCGTCCAGCTGACCCTCTGGTATTCGCTGATCCTGGCCGGAATCATCCTGGTTTTTTCCCTGTTCGTTTTTCTATTCGTCAAAGCCAGCCTCTTCGGCAATCTCGGCCAGCGCTTGGAAACGGATTTCAAGACGGTCTCCCAGGCTTTGACGGAGGAACCCGGCGAAACCCCGGAAATCGAAACCGAAAGCTCCGTCAAGGTCTTTCAGATTGTTAAAGCCGGAACGCTGTTTTATCAAACTCCGGCTTTCCAGAAATCCGGCCTGCCGTTTACGGGACGGCTCCCGGCGTCGGATAAATGGACATTCCGCTCTCCGTCGGGAGACCCCTATCGCCTTATAACGGGCCTGGTCGGCCCTGATATCATCCTGACGGTGGCCGAGGACGAGGCGCCCGTCCGGAGCACCCTTCGGACGCTCGCGGTCATCCTGTTTCTGTCCCTCCCCATCGCTCTGGCCCTGGCGGGGCTGGGCGGGTTCGTGATGGCCGGCCGGCTTCTGAAACCGGTGGCGGCGATTACCGCCGCGGCGGAGAAGATATCCGCCGAGAGCCTGTCGGCGCGGCTTCCCGTGGAGAATCCCGGGGACGAATTCGGCCGGCTGGCGGGCGTCATCAACGTGATGCTGTCCCGCCTCGAAGACGCCTTTGAACGATTGAGGCGGTTCACGGCCGACGCCTCGCACGAGTTGAGGACGCCCCTGACCGTCATCCGGAGCGTCGGAGAGGTCGCCCTTCAGGAAGATCTGGACGCGGCCGCCTACCGCGACCGTATCGGGAGCATGCTCGAAGAGGTTGACCGTCTGGCCCGCTTGGTCGAAAACCTGTTGACGTTGACCAGGGCAGACAGCGGCCGTGTCTTGCTCGGCCACAAAGAAGTTGACGTCGGCCCTCTCGTCCAGCGGGCGGTCGAGGACATGCGGGCCTTGGCCGAAGACAAAGGCCAGAAGCTGATACTGACGCTGAAGGGGCCGGCGGTTTCACGGATTGACGAGGCCACTCTGCGTTTGGCCCTGGTCAATCTCCTGGACAACGCCATCAAGTACACGCCTCCAGCGGGCGTCATCTCGGTGGCCTTAAACATCCAGGAAGGGGCTATCTCCATCGAAGTCTCGGATACGGGTCCCGGGATTCCGGTCGAGCATAGGAGCCGAATCTTCGACCGGTTTTATCGCGTGGAAAAAGACCGGCCCAGCCGCGTCGGAGGGGCCGGGCTTGGCCTCTCCATCGCCAAATGGGCGGTGGAGGCCAACGGCGGCCGCATCGAAGCGGAGAGCGAAGACAATCGCGGCAGCACGTTTCGGATTATTCTACCGAAATAAGCTAAAGAAATGAGGAGGAATACCATGAAATTGAAATTTTCAAACCGGATGGTGTTGGGTTTGCTCATCGGCTTGGCCCTTGCGCTGACGGCGGCGGCACAGGCGAAGGTCGAACTTCCGCCCGCGGTCGCCCAAGCGGTCAAGCTGAACTGCCCAAGCGCCGAGATCAAATCCGTCGACGTGGAGAAAGAAGCCGGCATCACGCTCTATGACATCGAATTCAAGGCCAGGGGGGGCGAGATCGAGGTGGCCGAGGACGGAACGGTCATGGACATCGCCACGATCACCGCGATGAAGGACATTCCCAAGGCCGCCGCAGTAGCCATCCGGAAGGCCGCCCCGGGAACGATCATCAAGCATCTCGAGAAGTCCGAGGTCCGGGCCGAGATCAAGAAGGAAGGCGAAAAAGGGACGATCGTCAAGCTCGCCAGTCCCAAGTATGTCTACGAAGCGGAACTGAAAAAGGGCGAACAGAGGGGCGAAATCCAAGTTGCGCCCGACGGCACGGTCGTAGAAGGACCCAAGTGGCATGCCAAGGAAGCCGAAAAAAAAGAAGAGATGGGCGAGAAAAAAGAGGCTGAAGAAGAAGAGGAAGCCGAGGAAAGTAAAGGCGCCGCCCTGGACCTGAAGATTCTCCCCCCGGCCGTCCTTTCCGCGTTTAAAACGTCCTACCCCAACGCCGTGATTAAAGGGACGAGCAAAGAAACGGAAAAAGGCATAACCTACTACGAAGTCGAAAGCGTCGACGGGAAGCTCAACCGCGATCTTCTCTATACGGCCGACGGCAAGGCCGCCGAGATCGAGGAAGCCATCCTCCCGGAGAGATTGCCCGCTGCCGTCCAACAAGCGCTCGCCAAGGCCTATCCCGGCTCTAAAATCCTCAAGGCCGAAGCGCTGACCAAGGGCGATCAGAAGCTGTTTGAACTGAAGATCCAGGTCCAAGACAAGAAGAAGGGCGTGACGATCGACCCCTCCGGGAAGATCATCGAATAATTTCCGGTTTCGGAGCGGAAAAAAAAGGCCTCAACGGCGACAACGAAAAATTCATTGGCGCCGAAGCGGATGACCATACCCAGGGGCGAGGACGGATGCCCCGCCCCTGGGCTGACTATCCGGAATCTCATCATGAAGATTTATCCCCTGGGACTTGCCGTTCTTATCCTCTTATTTGGCGTCTCGCCTCTTGGCGCCCAGCGCAGCCGCCCCGACGCCGTCAAAGCCCTCAAGATCGAGTTCCCGATCAAGCTGGACGGAATCCTGGACGAGCCGGAGTGGGCCAAAGCCCAGCATATTTCCAATTTCGCCCAGCGCGAGCTCGCCCTGAACGCGCCGCCTACGGAAAAGACCGAGGTCGCCGTCCTCTATAGCCGGACCGAGCTCTATATCGGCGTCTGGTGTTTCGATTCCGAGCCGGACAAGATCATCGCCCATAAGATGAAGTGGGACTTCGAATACGGGGTGGAGGACAACTTCATCTTCGTCCTCGACACCTACGCTGACAAACGGAATGCCTATTTTTTCGCCACGAATCCCAACGGCGCCCAATACGATGCCCTGGTCGTGGACAACAACCGGAGAATTAACATCGACTGGAACGGAGTTTGGTACGTGGCCGCCGCGCGGACGGACAAGGGCTGGTTCGCGGAAATCAAAATTCCTTTTTCGACCCTCAAATTCAGCGCGGCGAACGAGCAGACCTGGGGGATTAATTTCGAGCGGAACATCCGGCGCAAGCGCGAGCAAGTCCTCTGGCAAGGATGGTCGCGCGATTCCTCGATCGTCCAGGTCACCCGGGCGGGATCTCTGACGGGGCTCAAGGACCTGACCCGGATGAGAGTCTTCGAGTTCAGACCCTACGCTCTGGCCGGGGCGGAGAAAGAGCGGCTCCATTCGACGACGACCGTCGGGAGCCTCGGGCTGGATTTCAGTTACCTCGTCAACCCGACGGTCAAGCTTGATTTTACGATCCATCCGGACTTCGCCCAGGTCGAATCGGACGACCTGATCGTCAACTTGACCCGATTCTCCGTCTCCCTCCCGGAAAAACGGCAGTTCTTTCTCGAAGCCCAGAATTTCTTCGACTTTCCGCTGGGGAGGGCTCGGCCGTTTTACAGCCGTCGGATCGGCATCTACCAGGACCAGCTCACGCCCATTCTGGGAGGCGCCCGTTTTCTCGGCAAGCTAAGCGGAACAACACTCGGCGTCATGGCCCTCCAGACCGGGACCACGGACACGGCCCAAGCGACGACGTTCTCCATCATTCGCTACCGGCAGGACGTCGGAAGGCAATCGTCGGTCGGCCTGCTCGCCATCGGGGCCGCCCAAGCGGGCCGGTTCAACGGAACGGGCGGGCTGGACTTCCTCTACTCGACCGCCAGGCTGTTCGGCAACAAGAATTTCCAGATGGGAGGCGCGTTTGCCGCCACCTATACGTCCGACCGGGAGGACGCTTCCGGAAGCGCCCATCGCATTTATTTTAGTTACCCCAACGACAGGATGGAGTTCAGCGCCTCTTGGGAACGGACCGGTCAGGACTTCAACCCTGAGGTGGGGTTTCTGAGCCGGACGGGCTACCAGTTATACACGGCGAGATGGCGCATCAACCCCCGGCCGGGCTTTTGGCCCTGGATCCAAAGGCTCCAAATCAAGCCGCTCGACATCAACTACTATATCGACGACCGGACCCGCGAGATGCAGTCCGTCTACATGGAATTCCGGCCGATGGCCGTGTTCTTCAAGAGCGGCGAGATGCTGGAGATCAACATCCAGCGCAACGCCGAAGACCTGACCGAAGATTTCGAGATCCGGGAAGGGCATGTCATTCGGGCCGGCCGCTATTGGACCAACCGGGGCGAAATCCAGTTCGGGACGTTCGACGGACGCCCGCTCGTTTTGAGCGCCGGCGTCAATTGGGGGACATTCTACGACGGGTCGAGCTCGGAATGGGAGTCCAACCTGTCCTGGAAGCCGAGCAAGTATTACGGATTGAGCCTGGCCTATCGACGCAACGATATCAAGCTCCCGGCCGGCGGGTTCGCCATCGACGAAGTCGTGAGCCGGATGAATTTTTCCCTGACACCCAAGCTCTTCGGCGCTATTTTCGCCCAATGGAACAACGACGCGAACGAGGTCTTCTTCAATTTCCGCGTGACCTGGATCCCCAAGCCCGGCGCCTCGCTCTATTTCGTCCTCAACCAGTTCGGCGACACGCTCGACCCTCATGGAAACTGGCGGCTGAACAAGACGGTGGCCATGATCAAATTCGTCTGGTATTTCAACACCGATTGAAAGAAGACATACGGCAAAATGGTCCGGATCTAACGAAAGGAGTAAAATAAAATGAGAGGTATCACAAAGATGAAATCGTTTCGGGTCGGTCTGGTCTTAATTCTGACGGTGGCGATGGCGGGCTTTGCGGCAGCTCAAGCGCAGAAGCCGTCCGGCTATCACCTTCTCAAGAAGCACCTGATCGGCGGCGAGGGCGGCTGGGATTACCTAGCCCTAGACGGCCGGACGCGCCTTCTCTACGTGACGCACTCCGGCGCCGTTGAAATCCTTAACGTCGATACGGGCGTCAAGGGCGAGGCCATCACCGGCCTCAAGGGCGTCCACGGCGTGGCCTTCGCCCCGGAGAAAAACCGCGGCTACATCTCCAACGGGCGGGGCGACAGCGTCTCCGTCTTCGATCTCGGGACCCACAAGGTCCTGGAGGAGATCCCCACTTCGGGGCAGAATCCGGACGCCATCATGTACGACGCCTTCTCGGACCGGGTTTTCACCTTCAACGGCCGGTCCGCGAACGCGACGGCCATCGACGCGGCCACGGACAAGGTGGTGGGAACCGTCGACCTCGGCGGCAAGCCCGAGTTCGCCGTCACGGACGGCAAGGGCACCATCTTCGTCAATAACGAGGACAAGAGCGAAATCGTCGTTTTCGACGCCAAGTCGCTCGAGGTCAAAAAGAGGTGGTCGATCGCGCCCGGCGAGGGCCCGAGCGGACTGGCCATCGACCTCAAGAACAAGCGCTTGTTCAGCGTCTGCGACGCGGTTATGGTCGTTTCGGATTATGAAAACGGGAAAGTCGTCACGACCGTCCCGATCGGGGGCGGCCCGGACGCCGTCCGCTACGATGCCGGGGCAGGCCTGGTCTTTTCCTCCAACGGCGATGGGACGCTGACTGTCGTCAAGCAGGAATCGGCCGATAAGTACAGCGTTCTTGAGACCGTGACCACGGCCCCCCGCGCCCGGACGATGGAACTCGACCCCAAGACGCACCATGTCTTCGTCGCGACGGCGGAATTCGGGCCGGCTCCGGCCCCCACGAAAGAACAGCCGCGGCCCCGGCCGACGATTGTCCCGGGCACGTTCCAAGTCCTGGAATTCGGAAAGTGAGCTAGGCGGCATTCCAGGAATCCGGGAAACGCGGCCCGAAATCGGGGGATTACTTCAGAAGGCTCAGTCGGCTTTGCGCCGGCAGATCATCAGGTAATAGATCGTCGGCGTAGCGATCAAGGACAGAAGGACCGAGATGCAAAGGGCCCCGATGACCGCGATGGCCAGGGGCTTCAGCATATCGGCGCCCGAGCCGATGCCGTAGGCCAGGGGCAGCATCCCCAGGGCCGCGGCCAGCGACGTCATCAGGACGGGCCGCAGCCTGCGCCGCCCCGAACGGACCAGCGCCTCGGCCAGGTCCAACCCCTGGGCTCGGAGCGCCTTGACGAAATCCAGCATCAGAATCCCGTTCTTGGCGACGATGCCGACCCCGATGATGGCCCCCAGCAGCGAAACGACGTTCAGGGACGTCCCCGTGATCCACAGGGCGAGAATGGTTCCGAACATGGCCAGCACCGCGCCGAACACGATGGCCAGGGGCTCGTAAAACGAGCCGAATTCGAGGAGCAGCACGGTGAAGACGAAGAAGATGGCCATCAGCAGGACGATCATAAGGTTACGGAAGGATTCTTGCTGCTGCTGGTAGAGGCCGCCATACTCGATCACCCCCGGCGGGAGGGTTTCATCCTTGCCGAGAGCGCGGCGGATCTCGGCCATAGCGCTCCCCAAGTCTCTACCTTCAAGCCGAGCCGTGACGGCCACGTCCTGGCGGAAGCCGTCGCGCCGCAGCTCGAGCTGACCCGGCTCCTCGACCGCGTCCACGACCTGAGACAATTGGATCAGGGTCCCGTCCGCGGCCCGGAGCGGCAGGTGGCGGAGCTTCTCCAGCCTGTCGATACCCGACGGATCGGCCTTGACGCGGATGGCCACTACCCGGTCTCCTTCGAGGACGGTCGAGGCCGTCTGCCCCAGCATGGCCGTGTTGACCGCGGCGGCGATATCTTCGGCGGTCAGGCCGAAACGCTCCGCGTCGACATAGCGGACGCGAAAACTGATGGTCGGCCCGGTGTAGATCAGGCCGTTGAAAACGTCTACGACACCCGAGATCTTGCCCAGCCGTTCGGCGACTTGGGGGGCTTTTTCTTTCAGATAAGCCGTATCGGTTGAGAAAAGCTTGACCTCGATCGGCTGGGGCGCGTACATCAGGTCGCCGATGACGTCGCCCAGAATGCCCGGAAATTCCCAGATGATGTCGGGCAGGGCGGCGTTGAGCTTATGCCTCAATTCGGAGAGGATTTCCGCCGTCGTCCGCTTCCGGTCGGACCGCAACTTGAGAACGAAATCACCGTTGTTCGGCTCGGTGATGAACAGGCCCAGCTGGGATCCGGTGCGGCGGGAATAGCTCTCGAGCTCGGGGAGGGAGCGGATGATATCCTCGGCGTACTGGAGCTGGCGGTGGGTTTCGGCCAGGCTCGTCCCCGGCGGCGTGAGATAATCGATGACGAATCCACCCTCGTCTATGGGCGGCAGGAACTCGCTCTCGAGCCCCCGGTAAAGGGCGATCGCCGCCAGCAGGACGCCGGCGCAGACGGCGATGGTCAGCCACGGGCGTTTGAGCGCGATCCGCACCCCCCTCTCGTAGATCCCGATGACGCGTTGCAGGAGAGGACCGCCGTGCTCCTCATGGAGCCCGACCGGTTCGTCCTTCCGGGTGCGGAGCAGCCAGGCGGCCAGGGAGGGCGTCAGGGCTACAGCCAGCACCAGAGAGGTCAGGAGGGCGACGACCATGGTCAAGGCCAGGGCTCGGAAGAAAACGCCCGTGACGCCAGCCAGGAAGGCCAGGGGTATGAAAACAACGACCGGCGTCAGTGTCGAGCCGACCAAGGGGCGGAGAATCTCGCTAATGGCCTCGCGGATGGCCGTCAGCCGGTCCCGGCCGGACTTGCGTTTGGTGTGGATCGCTTCGACGACGACGATCGCGTCGTCGATGACGAGGCCGATTGCGGCCGCAATCCCACCCAACGTCATCAGGTTGAAGGAAAGCCCGGCGGCCTTGATGGAGATGAGAGTGACCAGGACGGTGACCGGGATGACCAGGATCGCCACGAACGTGGTCCTCCAGCTCTTCAGGAAGAAGTAGAGGATGAGGACCGACAGGACCAGGCCGAAGATGATGGCCTCCCAGACACTTTGGACGGAGGCCCTGACCAAGAGAGACTGATCGTAGAAAAACACGAGTTTCAAGTCGGACGGCAGCTCGGCTCTGAAGACTTTCAGGTCCGCCGTTAAGCGCTTGGCGATGTCGAGCGTGCTTCCGTCCGGCTGGCTGTAGATGTTGAGCAGCACGGCTTCCTGGCCGTCGGCGGTAACGACGTTGAACACGGGCTCGGGGCCGCGGACGACTCGAGCGAAATCGCGGATGAGGACCGGATGGCGGCCCACGACCGTTATGGGGAAATTTTCGATGTCCTTGATCGAGTGAACGCGACCGTCGACGACGGCCAGGTAGAGCATCCGGTTTTCCTCGTGGAGCCCCGTCGAGGTCACCAGGTTGTTCTTGTTCAAAGCCTCCGTGACCTGGGTCAGAGTCAGGCCGGCCGCCTGGAGGCGCAGAGGGTCGACCACGATGTGGAATTCGGGCGTGCGCCCCCCCATGAGGTCCACCCGGGCGATCCCGGGTATCTGGAGGAAACGCGGCTTGAGCTCGTAGCGGGCGATCTCCCAGAGTTTGGTCAGGTCGCGCCGGGGGCTCGTCAAGCTGACGCCGATGATGGGGAAGTTCGAGAAGGTCACCCGGTAGACGTCGGCCTCGGCCGTGGACGGCAGCGAGGCCCGGATCTGGGACAGCCGGCCCAGGACGTAGAGCTCGGACTGGATCATATCGACTTTCCAGTTGAAGAAGACGTTGACCTCCGCCGAGCCGCGCCCGGTGGCCGAGCGGATCGTGACGACCCCGGGGATGTCCTTCATGCCCTCTTCGATGGGCCGGGTGATGGTCGCCATCATCTCGTCGGCCGGCATGACGCCGTTGTCCACGATGATGACGACACGCGGGAAATTCGTCTGGGGGAAAACCGATGACGGCAAGGTCAGGGCCGCATAGACGCCGGTAAGGCACAGGGCGGCGCTGATAAAAACGATCGGGAGGGCGTGGCGGGTCGCGAACCGGCCAAGGGCGGAATCCTTGCTCATGAAAACTATCGGGCCTCGATGATGTGGATTTTCGTTTCCCCGCTGATGTTGTAGGCGTCCGTCGTGACGATGACCAGGCCTTCCTTCAGTCCCTCGCCTTCGACTTCCGCCAGTCCGGCGTCATGCAGGCCGGCCTTGACCGGTTTCGGGACGGCTCTATCGCCCTCGATCATCATGAGCACGGTCCCGCCTTCGGGTCCGGGGACGACGCTCTCCTCGGGGACGGCCAGGACGTCGCGGCGCTCCTCGGCGACGATCCTGATGTTCAGGAACTCGCCCGGCTGGAATCCCGCCCCCGCCGGGATGGCTGCCCGGACGAGGACCGTGTCGGTCCGGGGATCGATGTCCTTGCCGACGACGGTTAGCTTCCCGGCGATCGCACTCCCCGAGCCGAAATCCACCGGCTGGCCGGGCTTGAGCAGGCCGGCTTCCCGGCTGGGAACTTGAGCCGTCACGACGAGGCGGTCGAGGGCGATGACTTCGGCCAGGACCGCGTTTGGCTCGACGGACTGGCCGAGCCGGGCGTTGATCCGGATCACCGTCCCGGCCAGAGGCGCCTTGATTTCGAGGAGGGACAATTCCGTCTGGGCCGCGGTCAGCTCGTTCCGGGCGGCGTTGAGCTGCAGCTCGGCTTCCTGGAATGATTTCTGCGACGTGCCGTCGGCCGCTAGGAGCTTCTTCTGGCGCTCGTACGTTTGCTCGGCGAATTCCATCTCCTTTCGGGCTTTGGCGACGGCGATCTCCGCCAAACGCGTATCGAGGCGGAAGAGGACCGCGCCGCTCTCGACCAAGCCGCCTTCCGTGCAGCGGATCTCGGCGAGGATGCCTCCCAGCGGAGCCGATAGATAAGCTCCGGCGGCGGGCTTTCCCTCTCCCGGAGGCTCCGGCTCGACCGTTCCGTAAGCCGCCACATATCGGTGGAGCGTCGCCCGGACGATCTTTCCGACGTGGACGGCGACATCCGTGACGATTTCTTCCTCCTCCCCGGCGGCTCGGGACCCGAGCCTATGGATGAGAACCAGGGCGGCCGCCGCGACAACCGCCAGAATGATCAATCCGGTTATGACCTGGCGTTTAGTCATCCTTGCGCTCCTTCTCCGGCCCGGAATCCCCGGCTGTTTTTGTATAGATCCAATCCTTGACGTCGAGCGGGCTCTGGGCCGCGTTCTCCAGCCGCCCGATCGCTTCTTGAACCTGGACCAGGGCCTCCAGCCGGGCTTGGGCGCCCGCGTTGAGCTCGAGCTGGACGCCCAGGAGCTCCAGCTTGGAAATCTCGCCGAGCTCTCGCCGGGCCCGGGCCGCCGCCTCCTGTTTGGTCAGGTTGACCAGGAGATCGTCGGCCGCCTTGGATTTCAGAAGGGCCGAACGGCAGTCCTGAACCGCGGCGTCGAGCTCGCCGATGACCTGGGATTGGAGGGCCAGAAAGCGGACGCCGCTTTCCTGGCGCCTGGCCTCGGCTTCGGCGATCGGGCCCCGGTTGCGGCTGAAGATGGGGAGGTCGAGGGTCAACCCGATCGTCCATTTGGCGTCGGTCTGGTCGAGCTGGAAGTTGGGACCGAGGCTGAAATCGGGATACTGCTTGGCGATTTCGAGCTGCAGGGCGGACTGGCTGGCCGCGTATTCGGAGAGCGAGGCCAGGATGTCCGACCGATTGAGCAAGGCGTGGCGGCGGATCTCGGCCGCCGGGAGGTCGGAAACGGGCTCGCGGAAGCAATCGAAGGAGAGATTGACGCCGTCCAGGGCCTGCCGCGGCAGCCCGAGAGCGGCGGCCAGGCGGGCCAGTGCATCTTCCTTGGCCCGGGCGGCTTCGATAGCGGCCAGCCGGCTGCCGCCGAGCGCGAGCCGGGCTTGGGTGACATCATAAACCGAAGCCTCCCCGGCCTCCTTCTGGATCTCGAGGAGCCGACTGATTTCCGCCTGGAGCTTTTCCTGATCCGAAAGGAGGGATGCGATCTCGCCGGCCGCGTAGAACTCGAGAAGAGCGCCGCGCAGACGGCTGCGAACGTCCCAGGCCGCGGACAGGATGTTCCAGCGAGCCGCCTCGGAGAGATGCCGGGCTTCGGCGATTCGGATTCCACGCTTGCCCGCGGTCTCGATCGGGATCTCCAGGGTAATCTCGGGAATCCAGGGAGTGATCTCGCTCGTCGGCGTCGTGGCGTTATATCCCATCAGCGGATTCAGGGCCGGGTTGGGCCGCTCTCCGGCGCTGATCCGGCCGGCCCGGGCGACGCCCCACTGGGCGCGGGCGATGTCCATGTCGGGGTGATAAAAAAGCGCCGCGAGAGTCAGCGATTTGAGGTCCCAGACGGCCGGAGGCCAATCCTTGGCCTCCCGGTTTTGGAGAAGGAAATCCCCCAGCTCAGGCGCATCGAGCCTCCGGGTCTCGAACTCCTCCATGGTTTTGGCCGGAACGATGGGTTTGGGGTGAAAGCGGACGCAGCAAGGCGCGATCGACAGGACAATGGTCAAGCCGACAATTTTGAGCAACGGATTCGTTTTCACTAAAACGCCTGACTCGGTCCCGGAACTCCGCGTCTTCCGCAGGGCCTGAGGCGGGGCCTAAAAAGAATTAATATATCCATTTCGGCACCCGTTTCAACTGAATTCATTTTCAGGTCCGCGTCAGGCACTATTTGGACGCCGGCCGGTAGATTTTCTTCCTGACGTCCTTGGCGGGAAGGGGTATTCATTATTATTGATGGCGGCCATCGGCCGGAAACAGTATAATATTTTTCAACAATGTTTAAAATCAATTTCCCTCAGCGTATTCGTCCCTTCCTTCTCGTCTTGGCCGTCGGCGCCGCTGTCATTCAGGCTGAGGCGCGAGCCGTCAAACCCTATGAGGACGTCCGCGATAAAGACCTGAAAAAACTCGGCTGGACCGTAGACGCCTCCATCATCAAGACGCTGTGGTTCAACGAAAAGACCGTCTGGCCGGATACGACCACGGCGGCCGCCGCCGGGAACGTCCTCCGCAAAGGCAAGAATCCGGGCCTCAAGCTCCGGAGCATCCATTCCCGCGGCATCACCGGTTCCGGCGTCACGGTGGCCATCATCGACCAGAACATGTGCCTGGACCATCCCGAGTTCGCCGGCAAGATCATCAAGTACAAGGATTTCGGCACCGGAACATCCTCCAATGAGGGAAGCATGCACGGCCCCGCCGTCACCAGCCTTCTGATCGGGACCCATATCGGGGCCGCCCCGGGCGCCCGGATCTACTTCGCGGCCGTCCCCTCCTGGCTGGCCGACGCCCGTTATTATGGAAACGCCCTGAACTGGATCGTCGCCGAAAACGCCAAGCTTCCGGCAGGCTCAAAGATCCGGGCCGTCTCGGTCTCCGCCGCACCCTCGGGCGCCGGCACGCTCTATAAGAATCCGCAGGCCTGGATAAACGCCAGGGCTAAGGCCGAACGGGCCGGTATCCTGGTCTTGGACTGCACGGAGGACCACTGCGTCACGAACGCCGCCTACTACGACCTGAACGCTCCGGACGACCTCTCCAAGTGCCGGCTGGGCTTCCCGGGTCAAACTTATTTCCCCGACCCGGAGGCCATCCACATCCCGAGCGTCCGCCGGACTCTGGCCGAAGAATATAACAAGGGGGATTGCTCTTATTTTTACACGGGACGCGGCGGCCTAAGCTGGACGGTTCCGGTCCTGGCCGGCGTCCTGGCCCTCGGCTGGCAGGTCGATCCGAGTCTGACGCGAACAGAGATCTTGAGCCGGGCCTATTCCTCCGCTTACCTCAAGAACGGCCTCTACATGATCATCAACCCCGAGGCGTTCATCGCCGCGGCGGCTCTTCGTGTCTCACGATGAATCCGGACGTCCCGACGTAAACCAGGAAACGGTCGTTTTCTCCGGCCGTTTGAAAAACGGAATTTCCATAGACCGTGCTGACAAAGGGCGTCTTATGGCCGAACTTGTATAGATATCTCCAGAGCGGATGGTCCTCATCCCGGACAAGAGGATAGACGGTCGCCTCTTTGGAGAGCTCGTCCTTGGCTTGAATGTAACGTCCCCTGAGTCGGGTCAATCGGAAACGGGTGTGCTTGCCTAAAAAATTCAGCCAGTTGGGCCATTTCAGAATATCCCCCTCAAGCATCCACTGGTCGCCCTTGATGGGATATTGTCTTATGGTTTCGGCCCCAGCGGGCCCGAATTGAGTCAGCGTCAGCATGTTTCTGCCGCCGGGCTCCCCTGCCTGCGTGACAACTCTGGCGACGGGCTTTTCGTAGGTGAAGGCTTGATAGGCCCGGAAGAAAAACCCCATGAAAAGCACCATTCCGAATACGGAGGTCCACAGCAAGATGAGGACAAGGTTTCGCAGGCTTGACCACAGTTTGGGAGAGGCTGTTTTCTTTCGGCCGGCTTTCCCGACCAGCCAGCGAATGCGCCTGTAGAAAAATGTCAGAATGAATAACAGACCCAGCAACACGCCTATGGCTCCCGCATAGATGGGCCAATTAGGATTAAAATTATTCATTAGGCTTAGACTCCCTGCGAGAAATCATATGCCCGGCCCCGGATCGATGTCAACATTTTAACGGGCCTTGACAAAGGGGGACCGGCGTTCTAATATTCGCAAAAGTATATACTGGTCATTGATCGGAGAGACAAATGAAAAA
Source organism: Candidatus Aminicenantota bacterium (assembly GCA_963702005.1). Lineage (GTDB taxonomy): Bacteria > Acidobacteriota > Aminicenantia > Aminicenantales > JAFGBC01 > JAFGBC01. The sequence continues at coordinate 1,911,570 of OY969696.1, read as the reverse complement.
GGGTTTCATTTTTCTCGGACTTCTTGTTGTCGGCGGCATGGCGTTCTCTATCTCGGACGGTGTCCGGCCCATGGCCCCTTTGAGCATCCATCCGAATTTCGGGTCCGCTCCCTTGTATTTTATCGCCAACCAAGGGCAGGCGGACAAGGAAGCGCTCTACTTCGCGAAAACGGAAGGCTACACATTATGGCTGACCGGGGATGGATTAACGTTCGATAGAACGCTTGTGGCTTCCAATGGCAAAGCTGACTGTTCTGTTTCCCGATTGATTTTCAAAAACGCCAATACCAAAGCCGAAGTCATGGCCTCGGACCCGGCGGACTATCGGGTGAGTTATTTCTACGGCAGCGACGAATCCGAGTGGACGACGGACCTTCCGACCTCGCGGGCGGTTGTCTATAAAAGCCTTTACGAAGGAATCGACCTCAAGGTCTACGGCGCGGAGCGGCAGGTCGAATACGATTGGATCGTCAAGGCCGGGGGGCGGCCCGATCGTATCCGGTGGTCCTATTCCGGAGTTTCTAAAACGAGTTTGGACCGGGAGGGGAATCTTATTGTCGAGACTCCGTCCGGCCGGCTCGTCCATCGCCGCCCGATCTGCTATCAGATCATCGACGGCCGCAAAGTCGATGTCCAGGCGGCGTTCCGAAAAACAGAGACTGACGCGTATGGATTTGCCATCGGCTCATACAACGCCCGCTTCGCCCTCGTCATCGACCCCGTGGTCTTGGTCTTCTCGACATATCTGGGAGGGCACGGCTTCGATGTCGGCAGCTCCATCGCCCTTGACAAGACCGGAGCCGTCTATGTCGTAGGTTATACGGAAAGCTCCGACTTCCCGCCCACCTCACAAACGCTCCCCAGAAAAGATGTGTTCGTCTCGAAGCTCTCGCCGGACGGGAAGAGCCTTGTCTATTCCGCTTTCTTCCCGGCGGCCGGCGGAGGGGAAGGGGGATACCCCCAGATCGGCGTGACGGGGACCGGAGCTGTCTATGTCTTGGGCACCACCTTTAGCCACAGTTTTCCCGTCAAGAACGCATTCCAGAAGACGTACGGAGGCGGCCGTTGCGACGGTTTCCTCCTTGAGCTGGCTCCCAGCGGAAAAAGCCTGGCCTTTTCTTCTTTCCTCGGCGGCTCGGGCGATGATTGGAGCGGGTCCCTGGCGATCGATGGGGCGGGAGCCGTCTATGTTGGCGGCGCGACGACGAGCAAAAACTTCCCCGTCAAGAACCCATTCCAAAAATCCCTGGCAGGGGCCTATAACGCGTTCATCTCAAAATTCACTCCGGACGGAAAGAGCCTCGTCTATTCGACGTATCTGGGATCCACGCATAGAGATTATCTCTATGGCCTGGCGGTCGACGGAACGGGCTCCGTCTATGTCTGCGGATCTACCGACGGCAACAATTTCCCCGTCAAGAACGCATTTCAAAAAAACTTCGGCGGCTATGAGGATGCGTTCATCGCGAAGCTCGCGCCGTCCGGAAAAGACCTTGTTTACTCCAGTTATCTGGGAGGCTCGGCCGTGGAATATGCGTATGGTTTGGCTCTTGACGGCAGCGGATCCGCCTATGTCGTCGGCGTGACCAACGGGAATTTTCCCGTTAAAAACGCTTTCCAGAAGAACCGCAAGGGTAACGCCGATACTTTCGTGACGAAGTTCTCGCCCGACGGAAAGAGGCTCGTTTACTCGACCTATTTCGGCGGCGCTGGGGATGACGCTGGGGAGGGCATCGCCTTAGACGGAAGCGGCGCGGTCTATATCTTTGGAGGCACGGGAAGCCCCGACTTGCCCCTTAAAAATCCTTACCAAACCAAGCTCAAGGGAAACCAGGACGCGTTTTTATCGATCCTCGCCGCGAACGGTCAGAGCCTTCTCTATTCGACCTACCTGGGAGGTCAATACATAGATTTCGGAGTAAAACTAGCCCTGGACCTCAAGGGAGGAATCTATCTGGTCGGCTTGACCATCAGCCCCGATTTCCCCGTGCTCAAGCCCTATCAGAAGACGTACGCGAAAGATTTCGATCTTTTTGTGACGAAATTCTCGAGCGGCGCCGCGACCGTTCGATCGCCGAACGCTAGAAACCCCTGACTCAGCGGGAATTCGTAGCCCGATAGCCCGAACTCAAGGAGTCCGGCTCGGGGAGACGGCCAAGAGGCTGACGGGGACTAGCTTGAAATCCTTGACGGTCGTCTTGTCCTGGGTCGCGTGAAAAGTCTTATCTTCGAGGAGCGGGTAGCGTCCGCCGAAATAGAGGTTGAAAATAAGCCGGAAGGTGTTGACCGGGGAGATGGTCTGCGAAAGCGCGCTGGCGTCTACGCCGGGAAGGTGGTAGGCGTTCAGAATCCCGCAGCGGATCCGGACGTTGAGGACGGCCCTCATTTTAGAGTCGGACTCCTTCAGGAGGGCCAAGGGCTTTTCCTCGTCGCCGGGCCCTTCGTCCGCTTGAACGATGATGATGGGCGGCGTTTTGGACTTGGCCAGGATCGAGCCGAGGACGGCCACGATCTTGCTGTTGGCGAAAATGACCTGGTCGATGTACTTCTGGTCCTGGGTTTTCGTCTTGGCCGTCTTCCGGTCGGGAAGGCGGCCGTCCGGGCCGAAAACGAAGGGATGATGGGGCAGCAGCATGTGCATGAAGACGAACTTGGGCCCCTCCATCTCGGGGATCTTGGTCAGGAGCTCGAATTTCTGGAGGATGCTGTCGCGGGCCTTGGGAAACATGAGCGAACCCTTGGCCAGGGGATTGAAGACGGTCGACTCGATGAACTTGAGGAGGAATTCCTGGTTGAGGCCGAGCAGACCGGCGCCCTGGAAGTTGAGGTCGGCCCGCGGGTTCGACTTGGTCGGCTCGTACCAAGAACCAAGATGGAGGTAGCGGTAGCCGAGGGGCTTGAGGAGCCGCCAGACCTTGAAGTCCTGGAGCATGCGGAGGATGACCCGTTTGCGGATCGCGCCCTTTTCAATGAGGCCGTTGAGATAGTCCATGTTGAGGGAGCTCGTCAAGGACAGGAAGGTCCCGGGATAGTTGCAGCGGCTCTCCGACGCGACGTAGAATCCGCTCCGGGTCAGGTACTCGGCAAACCCCGAATTGTCGTAGCCGAAGTATTCCTTGAGGACTCCCTCGTTGCCGTAGCGGTCGAAAATGAGGTAATAGATGTCGGGGAGCTTGTCTCGAGGCGGCGCTCCGGCCTGGAGCGTCTTGATTTCCTCGGCTAAGCCCCCGTCGGCGGCGCGATTTCGGAGCGACCCCAAGTGAAAAAGTCCGATCTGGACGAGAGACAGGACGATTAAAAGCAGGACGAAGGTCGACAGGATCGAGACCAGCGCCCCGAGGTCCTTGCGGGTCCGAAGAACGAGCGCTCCCAGAACGCCGAACAGGAGGATCCAGACGGCCATGGGAAGGACGACGGAAAGCCGGGGATTGCCCAGAGGGGTCGTCCGGACGAAGTTCAGGAAATGGCCGAAGGACAGGGCCATGAAGGCCGCCAGGAAGGTGAGCAACGCCGCCTTGCGCCGGTCCCGGACGAAGGCCCGGGCGGCCAGCCAGAACAGGGCGGTCAAAGCCAGCGCCGCGGCGATCGGGACGAAGATGACGCTGACCTCGACCTCTTCGATGTTGTAAGTATAGAGGGAGAGAGGGGGAAACAAGGCGTACAGAAACGGATAGAGGTTCCTGAGAATTTTCATCGCGCTCCTAAGCCGGCTTCGCCTGCATTAAATAAAGAGTCCGGGCCGAATCCCGGATGGGAACGGAGCGGAGAATCTTGAAGGCCCTCTCGAACTCCTCCTCGAACCGGGCCTGGGTATAGCCGCCGAAAATGTCCTCGCGGGTGACCAGGAGCCGCCGAACCTGGGAGTCGTCCTTGGGCACGAATTCGATGACGAGGAACCGGCAGATTTTCCGGAAATAGGCCGCGATCCGGTCGAAGGGAAGGTTGTTGGAGATGGCCAGGTGATGGATGAGGGCCAGGGCGAAGGCGGCGTCGGCCGGCCCCCGCTCCTCGAGCGACATCCGCTCCCGGTTGTCCCAACCGACGCCGGGGCTCGGGTTGGTCAGGTCCATGACCAGGGGCAGCAGGTTGGTTTCCTTCTTGGCGGCCATCTCCCGGTAATTCCTCTCGACGGCCAGGGGGTCGACGTCGAAGGAGATCGTCCTAATGCCCCGCGAGCTCGCGATCCGGCTGAAGAGGCCCGTGTTGGCCCCCAAGTCCCAGACCGTCCCCGGCTTGACGACGTCCAGGAATTCACCGATGGTCCTTTTTTTATGCTCGTGGCCTTCGGCCGTGTAGTTGGTGTCCTGGTAATAATCCCCCCACTCGGTTTCCTTGGAGTGGAAGCGGAGCTTCCGGATATTGGACTCCAGGCTGTCCACGAGCCCCAGCAGGGCCGTCCGGCTGAACCGCCTCTCCTTGAGCTTCTCCGTCCTCGAAGCGTAATGCTTCTGGCTGGCGGCGTGGGCGTGAATGTGGGCCAGGATGCCGGGCGCGAAGCGGGTTCGGAAGGGAAGGCTCCGGCTGGCCAGGTCGAGCGGAATCCCGTCGATAAAGATCCTCAGCCAGAGGCCGAACCGCTCGTCCTTGCGGGCCATCAGGAGCAAGGGCGCCAGGAAATGCTGGCAGAACTGGCGGTAGGCGACCCACGGCTTCCAGTCCCGGACGACCTCGAAGGACAGGGTGTCGATGAAGACGGGGGCGCCGTCCCGGAACTGGACGTTGTAGGCGCTGGCGTCCTTGAGGACCATCTGGAACTCGAGGGCCGTCTTCTGGATGCGGAGAGTGGCCAGGGCCGCGTCCTTGAGCTGGCTGAAGCACCATTCATAGGGGTAGGAGATGAAAGGGACCGGCTCGGGCTTGATGACCTTGTAGGCGAGAGCGGGCAGGGCCGGCGCCAGGGTCGTCTCCTCGTGCCGGATCAGGAGGCTGGACCCGGCCAGGCGCTCGTAGAGCCCCGAGCCGATGAGATGGTCGTAATCGTCTCGATAGGCTTGATTGACCTGGCGGTAGAGGATGCCGCCCTTTACGAACAGAAAGCCGCTCGGATCGCGGAAGGAGCCGGCGAGCTCCGACCAGTCACTCCTCATGCCTGTCTTTCTTGAAGAGCTTCAGAAGGAAGGCCTTGATCTTCTTCCAAAAGATCCTGATGGCGAAGGAAATGCTGACGAAGGCCGCGATCAGAATCTGGATGACGTAGCTTCCGGTGCCCGGATCGATGTAGGCATAGTTCGGCTTGGGGAAGCCTAGGAGGAAGGCCAGGACACCGGCCGCCAGCAACGCTTTGTGTTTGAATGCTCTCATTATTTCCTTCTCAAAAATGAATTATTTAGCATGAAACGGCCGACTTGTCAATTAAAGCCTAGCTCTTATCTCCTTTTCTTCTACTTTTGTTCTTCGCCTTCCCTTGGCATTCGATTTTTCTTGGAACGTTGGAGTTGCAGGAGTTGAAACCGGGGCTGGTTTTCGGATCCCGTGACAATGACGACCTGAATGGAGTTCGATCCAGGCTGGAAAGAATCCTCGGGAACCATAGCGACGAACCAGTCTCGGTTGCCCCGCCAAGGGAATGTCTCGGTGATCGCCCGGATCGTGTGATTGACGGCGATTGCCAAGGTAAATGGCCCGCCCTGACCCTCGCCGGGAAAGATTCTCCCCCGGATCCGCAGCGGCACGAAATCGGAATGAGGATCAACGGCGGCGTAATCGTCGACGTTGTCCAGCTCAAGGCGGGCCTCCGGGCCGCTGTCTATCGGAAATTCCTCGAGCCGCCGTTTGATCAGATTCTTGTAGGTACGGGCGCTAAACAGCCGATCCCAAGCGCAGTCGCCGCCGAACAGCTCTGTTTTACGTTTGATCGCTTCCATCATCTCGCTCGTCCGGGAGGAAAATATTTTGCCCTGGATGCCTTCAAATTTAATATCCTTCTCGGGTTGGGAGGTATCGAACGCCGAGCGGCCGTCCACGGCCCAGGGCAATGAGATATCCAGCAGGTCCGCCATCGTCGGCAGGACATCGATCGTCTCCACGACCCGCTCGCTGATAATCCCCTCGTGCTGGCCGGGCGCCTTGATGAACAGCGGGACCGGCAGAATGTCCCGGTAGTTTGTTTCCGAGACGCCGCGGTGTTTGTCGCCCGGAATAAAGCATACCCCATGGTCCGACATCACGACGACGAGGGCCGGATCGTAGAGGCCGCTTTCTTTCAGCTTGGCGAGCAAGTCGCCGAGCAGCTTGTCGGCGAAGCCGACTTGGAGCAGATGCCGTTGATACTGATAGAGGACGGGAGCGGGATCTTTCTGCCATAGATAGTTATTCAAGCCCTCGTTGACAAAATTATTCAGCGCGTAAACCTTGCCGGAGGGAAGGTATTGGAACGGCGGGTGCGGAATCTCAACATGCGCGAAGTATAGCGCCGGGCGATCGGATGGCTTGATCGAGCCGACAAACGCCGCAAACATCGCGCGGCGGTCCTTGTCGTTGAAGAGCGACGGCCGTCGCCCCGGACCCGCCCCGCTGACGGCCTTTTTGTCGCCGGCGGGCTTTTCAGCGTCCCCTGCAAAGTCATTCCACTTATCGGCGACGGAAGGAAGATGGGCCGCCCAGGCATCGGGCAGGACGATATGGCCGTAAACGATCGCCACATCATTGAGCATCTTCCCTATCCTCTCGATGAATGCAAGAGACGCCTGGAGCGGAGCCGAGAGTTGATCCGGACACAAATGGGTGCACGGCTCAAAAACGTGCATTTCATAGGACCCGCCGAGCAGCGTGAATAAGCTGTGCGGATAGTCGTTCCAAGTCGGCATGAGCCCGGCTTTTGGATAGTTACCGGATAAAATACACGGAATCGCCCGAAGGGTTATCGTAGAGACGCAAGTCGCGTTGCGGAACCAGGTGGCCTCTTGGGATAAAGCGGCAAAGTTGGGGTAGCGCACCCTATCAATCTGATAGCGCTCGGTCAGGAGCGAAGTCAACGGCAATTCGTCAAATATGACCATAACGACCGGCGCGCGGGCGGTAATTTTGGTATCCATGGCCGCTACGCTCTTGGAAAACAGGACCCTCGCGGCCCCGGTATTAAAAATGAAGTTGGCCGGAACAACCAGCGTCGCGACCCCAAGAAAAGCCAAAAACACCCTGACCGGACGGAGTTTAAGATAGCTCAGCCCGATTGCGACGCCCACGACGGTCGCCGTCAGCAGCTCGACAAGAAGCGGCACGGCGCCAAACCGCTTGATGAGCGGAAGGGCGATCACGGCTGAGAGCAACCCCACGAACACCAGGTGCACCTTGGCCCGCGCTCGCTTGCCCAGCATTCCGGACAGCAGCTCAAGGCCGATTAAAACCCCCGGGATTATCAGGCAGAGCAAGATGACGAGAAGCACTAGATCGAGCGGCTTCGCCCGGCTGGCGATGAAGAACTCCGCCGCCCGTCCCAGCACGTCCAAGAGCGGCTGGGCAATCGCCAGGCTGCTCAAGCCAAGGAGTATTAGCGCATCGACTAGAAGTTGGTGCCGGTTGGCAAGCGCGCCATTGGCCTCCAGGTCAACTTGATTAATCGTCGGTCTCGCGCCGGGACGATGTTGCGGGCGCTGCCAAGCCATTTTATTATTTTATTATATCATAAGTTTCGATGAAAGAGATGCCTACGAAGGCCGTGATCAGAATCCGGATAACGCAGCTTCCGGTGCCCGGATCGTTGTAGGGAATGAATTATTTAACATGAAACGTCTGACTCGCCGGTCGGAGCTTATGTTAAAATAGCCCGCGGAGGAATTATCCATGAGGCGCAGGCTCGAGATAGGACTATTAGCCGTCCTGGTCGTGGCCGGCCTGGCGGCCGTCATCCTGACCTCGGGCCGCCAGGGCTCGGAGGGATTCCCGGCCACGCCCGCCAAGCCGGAGATCACGATCCGCAACGTCACCGACGAAGTCGTCCATTATTGGATCAAGCCCCAGGATTCCCCGGAGCGACCCCTCTACAAAGAGCTCCCGCTGGGTGCGATCCACCGCTACCCGGGGAGCCGGGACATGGTCGTGACCTTCGTCAAAGGCGGCAAGACCGTCGAAAACAACCTCGCCTCGGGCCTCCCCTATTCGTTCCGTTACGACGAAGCCGATCAACTCCAAATTTACCAAGGCGCCCACGGCCGCGCGGACGCCGCGGACTTAGCCCCCTACGTCGGGACGCCCATGCCCATCGTCGAAAAGATGCTGGAGATGGCCAAGGTTGGCGCCCGGGACGTCGTCTACGACCTCGGCTGCGGCGACGGCCGGATCGTCATCACCGCCGCGAAGACCTACGGCGCCCATGGCGTCGGGATCGATATCGACCCCCGCAGGATCATGGAGTCGCGGGCCGGGGCCAAGGCCGCCGGCGTCGAAAACCTCGTCAAGTTCATCTGCGAGGACGCGACCAAGACCGATATTTCCGAGGCGACCGTCCTGGCCATCTACCTCCTCCCCGAGTCGAACGAGCTGCTCCGGCCCAAGTTCGAGGCCCAGCTCAAGCCGGGCGCCCGGGTCGTCTGCCACAACTACGACATCCCGAGCTGGAAGAGCATAGAGATCGATTCCTTCGCCATGAAGGACCAGATGGGTGAAGAGCACACGATCTTCCTGTACCGAAGGTGAGGGCCCGGCCGGGCCAAGGTGTAAAATATCTTTCCAAGCCGCGCTTCGTGAACTCCTCCTATCCCAAGACAAGCAGGCGGGATTCCAAAAGGACGAATTGGCCTGAAGCTTGCATCTATTTTGAAATGTCCCAGGATTTCCAACCTGAAATTTGGAGGCCATAGATGATGGCGGAATTTCCTCAAGGGATTCGCCGCGCTGAGCGCATTGCCCCTCCTGCCCGGAAAGGGCTGGGGACGAGGCGGGCCCCGGATTTCCGATCCTGACTCGGAACCTCGGGGCCCTGCTCCATTGATGATATAATGCCCGCAATGACCAATCCTTCGCTCGAACGCAAGATCGGCCCGGCCACGGCGACCTTTATCGTGGTCGCCAATATGGTCGGCGCCGGGATCTTCGTCACTTCCGGCATCCTGGCGGCCAGGCTTCCCGGTCCGGGCTGGATTCTGGCCTGCTGGCTGCTGGGCGGGCTGATCGCCCTTTCCGGCGCCCTGTGCTACGCGGAGCTGGCGACCCGCATGCCCGAGGTCGGCGGCGAGTACGTCTACCTCAAGAAGCTCTACCACCCCGTCTTCGGCTTCCTGACGGGCTGGACGAGCTTCGTCGTCGGATTCACCGTTCCGATCGCCGCCTCGGCCCTCGCCTTCTCGGAGTATGTCTACGCCGGGCTGGGGATCTCCGCGGTTCCGCCCGCCACCGCCTCGGTCGTCCCCAAAAAAGCCGTCGCCCTGGCCGTCATCGGCCTATTCACGCTCATTCATTACAGGGGTGTCCGGCTGGGCGGCCGCGTCCAGAACGCCCTGACCTCGCTCAAAATCTTGATCATCGCCGGTCTAGCCATAGCCGGCGCCTTGGCCGTCCGTTCGCCCTTCCCCGCTCTTTCCTTCCCCGGTCCCGGGACCGGTACCCTTCTCGGCTTCGGCACGGCCATGATGATGGTCATGTTCGCCTACAGCGGCTGGAACGCCAGCTCCTACATCGCCGGGGAGATGCGGAATCCGCGCCGCAATCTCCCGCTCTCCCTCATCGCCGGGACCCTCATCGTCGTCGCCCTGTATCTGGCCGTCAACGCCTTTATCTTCCGGTCTCTGCCCTATGCCGAAGCCGGCGGCGTCATTCCGATCGTCGGAAAGGCCGCGGTCCGGACCTTCGGCCCCTGGATGGGAAAAGGTCTGGGCTTTCTGGTCGGCTTCTGTCTTCTCTCCTCGCTGAGCGCCTTCATCATCCTCGGGCCCCGGGTTTACTATTCGATGGCCAAGGACGGCCTTTTCTTCTCGTTCGCGTCGCGCATCCATCCCCGCTTCCGCGTGCCCGGCTGGTCCATCCTGTGCCAAGGGCTGTTCGCCGCCGTCATGGTCCTGGCCGGCTCCTTCGAGCAGCTCCTCATCTACATGGGGTTCGCCCTGAACATCTTCCCCTGGCTGGCCGTGTTCGGCGTTTTGGTTGCGCGGAAACGATCGGGCGGCGGCCCGGCCGGCGCCTTCAAGACCTGGGGATATCCGGTGACCCCGATCTTCTACCTCGCGGCCAGCCTTGGCTTGATGGCCGTCAACTATCTGAACCGGCCGCTCGAATCGACGGCCGCGGTCGTGACCGTCCTGGCCGGAATCCCGGTCTACGTGCTCTGGCTCGGCCGGAAACGCTGACGGACCGGCCGTCGACAAGCGGCGCGACGCCGAAGGCGCCTCAGCTCATCGAGCGTCGCAGCGCAGGACAAATTCCTCGAGCTGACCCTTGTCCAATCCGACATGGAAGACGCCGTCGAGCCGTTTCCTGATTTGGCCCTTTTCAAAAAACAAAACGGTCGGATAGACCTTTATGGAATACTTGTCGATGAGGTCGTCCTTGTCGTCGGTCAATACTCGCAGATAGCAATGTTCGCTGCTGTTCGCATGCTCCAGAAATACGGGAAGGAACATCCGAGAGTAGGGGCACCACGAGGCGTAAAAAAGGACAAAAAGGCGTTCTTTGGACTTGAGAGCTTTTTCGAGATCCAGACTGCTAGCAAGGAGCTCACATCGATCTATTGTGTTCATGTCCTCATATCTCACTATGATTTTTTCAAAGAGTCGTCCCCATCATCAAACTTGGTGCCGATGTGCGTTCCATCGCAGAAAGGCTTGTTGGCGGAATGCCCGCAACGGCACAGCGTGACGCGGTTCCTGACTTCATACTGAAAACCGTCGGAGGATTCGATCGGGACGCCGCCCTTGACCCAGATCGGACCGCTCACTCCGTGTTTAGTATCCTCGATAAGGCTGAGGGAAGGCTCGAATTTCGGCTCGATCGGCTTTCCCGTTTGTTTGTCGTAAGCGACAAGCCGTCCTGAGGGGCAAAGGCCGGCCTCCTCTATCGCTGTCTGTCTCGATGCGGGGTCGTCGGATTTTTCCGTCAGAGTCCAGGCGTCGCCGGCCCGGTGGCAGTATCGCGCAGCCACGCAATAGCACTCCGCATCGGTCAGGTCCATTCCCGGACCGGCGATCTTTTCCGCCATATCCAAATAATTTTTGCGCGGCGCCGTCTCCGTGCCGTTAAAAGCGGCCGTAAAGTGCGTTCCGTCGCAGTACGGCTTCGTCCCCGATTCTCCGCAACGGCAGAGCGCGTAATTGTCCTTCTGCGGGTACCGGGCGCCCTTCTTCCATCGTTCCGGTTCGTTCTCGCCTCCGACCACCATGATCTCCTTTTCGAGTGGCAAGTTCCCGGAAACAAGATATGGCCCGTTTTCCGAGATTTTAATTTTGCCTTTTTTTTCGGTCATGAGCTCCTCCCCGACACATCCGGGCTTTTGGATCAGATATAGTATATCAGACGGGGCTTCGGCGATACGGCATGGCTTGTTTTCAAGGACGATCCCGTTCGCGACCGTGGCCATTTTATTGACATCCGCAATGAACCTCGGGCCTTCCGATTCCGTATTCCTTAATGAAAGCAGGATGCCGATGGTCTATGCGAACCATGCCGCCCCAGAGATGAAAAGGAGGCTCATGTTGTCTCATCGCCCGACGAACTCCAGACATGTCGTTCTTCTCGTCGCCAGTTTCTGCGTCCTTCTTCTCGTCCCAACCCTTCGGGGCGGGCCGCGGACGGCCGAAGCCGAAACGCCCCTGACCGTCCCCAAGGCCGGGCAGCCGCCCGCGATCGACGGAATCCTCGACGATCCCGTCTGGGTCCAAGCCCTCAAGGTCGACGGGTTTAAAACGCTCAAGCCCGATTACGGCAAGGAGGCGAGCCAGAAGACCGAAGCTTTTATCAGCTATGACGCCGAGAACTTCTACTTCGCCTTCCGCTGCTACGACAACGAGCCGGCCAAGGTCAAGGCCGCCATGAGCAAGCGCGACAACATCTTCCAGGACGACATCGTTTTCATCAACCTCGACACCTTCAACGATAACCAGAGCGCCTTCGTCTTCATGCTCAACCCCCTCGGCATCCAGGGCGACGGCATGCTGACCGTGGCAGGAAACATCGAGACCAGCTTCGACGCGGTCTGGTACAGCAAGGGCCGGATCGACGACCAAGGCTGGACCGTCGAGGCCCGCATTCCCCTCCAGAGCATCCGCTTCCCGAACAAGGACGTCGTCACCTGGCGCATCCTGTTCATCCGCTTTTTCACCCGGACCTCGGAACAGGTGAGCTTCCCGCCGCTCGACCCCGCCAAGGGGTCCCTGCTCGGCCAGGCGATGCCCATCCGGCTGGCCGGCCTTAAATACGAGAGAGTCGTCGAGCTCCTCCCCGCCCTCACCTACGGGAGGACGTACGAACCTTCCGAAGGCAAGCTTATCAGGAACAAGGCTTTGGACATCGGCGACTTCAGCCTGACCGGGAAACTGGGGATCACCTCCGACCTGACCCTGGACGCGACCTACAATCCCGACTTCAGCCAGGTCGAGTCCGACGCCGGTCAGGTCGACTTCAACCAGCGCTACGCTCTCTACTACGAGGAAAAGCGTCCGTTTTTCCTGGAGGGGAGCGACCTCTGGCAATTCGGCGGCGCCATGGAGGAGGCTCCTCTGTCGGCCCTCGTCTACACCCGGACCATCATCGATCCCGTCTTCGGGTTCAAGCTGACCGGGAAGGTCACGCCCCGCGACACGGTCGCCACGATCTATGCCAAGGATAACCTCCCCGGAGATCCGTTCGACGAGCATCCCGATATCGCGATCGCCCGCTACAAGCATACGCTCAAAGACGACGCCTTCATCGGCGCCTTCTATACGGGTCGCGAATCCGGCTCCGGCTACAACCGGGTCGGCGGTTTCGACGGCAGGTTCCGGCTCAGCCAGACTTCGGTCGCCTCGTTCCACCTGTTCGGGTCCCTGTCCAAGACGCCCGGCGCCGAATCGGCGAACAAAGACCACGCCCTGTCCCTGGCCTACGAATTCTCCAACCGGAAATGGGTCCTCGATCTCGGCTACCAGGACATCTCCCCGAACTTCCAGGTCGACACGGGATTTATCACCCGGACCGGGGTGAGGCGGCTGGCCGCCTTCGCAATGTACCAGATCTACCCCCCATCCAAGTTTTTCCAAAAAATCGAGCCCTTCTACTGGAGCTATCACATCTACGACACGATCTACCACATGTGGGAGACCGTAGACCTCTTTACGCTCCGCCTCCGGCTGCCGCGGAACACCATGGTCCGGTTCGACGGTCTTCTGGCCAACGAGATTTTCGTCGGGCACCGCTTCGACCTAAGCGGATACGGATTCCAGGTCCAGTCGCAGCTGGCCAAGCAGTTCTACCTCCAAATCTTCGCCCGGCGGACGGGAAAGACCTATTACGATCCTTCCGCCCCCTACCAGGGCTACGGAAGCATGATCATGGGCGGCGTCCAATACCAGCCCATGGACCAGCTCGATTTCAGCCTGAGCCTGAGCTACGTGGATTTTTTCCGGAAGTCGGACCGGACGAAAATATACGATTACCTGATTCTACGGAGCCGCAACGCGTTCCAGATCAATAAGTACCTGTTCTTGCGCGGCATCGTCGAGTACAACGACTTCTACAAGCGGATGACCCTGGACGGGCTGATTTCGTTCACTTACATCCCGGGGACGGTCGTCCACCTCGGCTACGGCTCGGCCCTGGAGAAGCTGGAGTGGACGGGAACGGACTACGCCCCGAGCAGCAGGTTCCACGAGCTAAAGCGCGGCTTCTTCTTCAAGGTCAGCTATCTCTGGCGGTGGTGATAAACACTCACGAGGCGTTTTCGGCTTGTGAGTGTTAACCCTGAGCCGCCCTTCTCTATCCTAAAGGAAAGGTATAGAGACGGCGAACGGGTCGGCGGATAGGCTCGCCGGGCGGCTAGCGGCCGATCGGCGCCAGCTCCAGCTTGTACCGCTTGATCGAGGGATATCCCTCCTCCGGCCGGAGGATGCTGTAGATTTTCCCGTTCTTGAACCGGTCGATCCTCTGCTCGATCGCGACTTGTTTGCCGTAGATCCCGTCCCCGGAAAAGACGTCGTACAGGAAGCCCTTGGCTCCGTCGCCCTGCGTCAGCTCGATCCACAGGCCTCCATCTTCGTCCATGACGATGGCGCTGAGGGGAGGCATCGTTTTCTTCTGGCCGACCATGCCCCTGTAGCGTTTATTCTTGACCGGCGTATAGGCTCGGCCGAACGCGAGTTCCCTTTTTCCATCCGGCCCGAAGGCGCCCAGGCTGTAATCCCCGTTGTAGCCCCCGTAAAGTTTTCCCGCGCTGCTAACGGCCCAGACGATCGTAAAGAGCCCTCCCATGCTCATAACGCCGCCTCCGCCCATCCCTTTCATGACCATGGATTCTCCGAGAAAATCCGCGAGATGGACGAGGTCTTTCCCCGCGATATCGGTCCGGAAGATACTCGTGACGTAGGGAACCTCCTGGAATTCGGTCGAGAGTTGGTCGGGCGCTTTAACGGCGCCCCATTTGGCCAAATAGAGCTTGTCCTGACCATCAACGCTCATGGCCCTGAAATAGCCTTCGAGGCTAAACCCGGATAAGTAGCGTCCGTCGGCCGCAAAGATGATGATCCGGTGCTGCATTGTGTCGAGGGCGCAAAGCCTTCCGTCGGATAACAGCCTAAAAAACGCCAGCCCTCCGAACTCTCCGGGCCCCTGGCCCTGCCGGCCGATCGTTCTGAGGAAGCGGCCTTGGCTGTCGTAAACCTTGATATTGACGTCGCCCATATCCATGGCATAGACGTTGCCCTGGGCGTCAACATCCAGCTCCAGCGGCCGATTCAGAAGGCCCGCCTCCGGACCGCCCTCTTCGCCGCAGGACCTCTCCTCGGTGAGCTTGGCGGTGAAGCGGCCGTCTCGGGGGAAGTCGGGATTGGTGACGGTTTTGACGCCGTCCTTGACTTCGCTGACCGCGGGATAGGGTTTTTGCTCGACGGAAAGGGCGGCTATCGACGCGATGATGATCGCACATACGACAAGGCACAGTTTCAAGCCATTCATGACTTTCTCCTCTTGCCGGACATGCTCGTTCCCTGGAAGGAATGCGCTATCAGTCTAAAACGGCCTCGCCGATCTGTCAACACGGCTGCGAGGCTTTCCCGGCGGGTTTGCCTATTTGCCATAAGCAACGGGCTCGTCTGTTTCGGCCCGGCCGGTCGTCCTTGCTTTTCTAATTGAGGATGTTTTAAAGTAAATATTCAAAAACTAAAAGAATGATGGAAAAGGAGGGTTCCATGAGCAAAGCCTTCATAATGAAAATCACTAAGGCCTTCCTGTTGATCGGATTGTTCTCCGCTCATATGGCGTTCGCTCAGGTCGCCAAGGAGGCCCCGGCCCAAACACCCATAGACAAATGGGCCCGGCTCCTGGTTCGTTATTCGCTCGACCTTCAACCGGGCGAGACGCTTTTAATACGATCCGATTCGGAAGCCAAAGAACTCATTCTTGCCGTATACAGAGAGGCCTTGCTGGCCGGAGCATACCCTTATCTCCGCTGCGATTTGCCCGAAAGGATGGAAATTTTTTTCCGATACGCAAACGATGATCAATTGGCAAGCCTGAATGCGCTGGAGAGTTACGAAATCGGATATGTGGACGCCGCCCTCCTGATTCGGGCGCCGGCCAACACAAAAGAATTGACGGGGGTGGATCCCAAACGGTACCAGATATTCAATAAATCCAACGGAAAGCTTCGCGAAATTGCATTCAAGCGAGTCGAACAAAACAAATTGAAGCGATGTATCACGGATTATCCGACAAATGCCCTTGCCCAGGAGGCCGAAATGGGCTTGTTGGAATACAGGGATTTTGTCTTTCATGCCTGCAAATTGCATGAATCCGACCCCGCATCCGTCTGGAAAAACGAATCCCTTCAACAACGGGAAATCGCACGACGACTTCAGGGGAAGGACAAAGTCGTTCTCAAGGGACCGAACGTTGATTTAACCCTTTCGATCAGAGGACGAATTTTCGCCGTCGCAGATGGCAAAGTCAACTTCCCCGATGGAGAAATATTCTCATCGCCCGTGGAAAATTCCGCAAACGGCTGGATTCGATTCAACTATCCGGCTATTTACAACGGACGCCAGGTGGACAATGTAGAATTGTGGTTTAAAGACGGAAGGGTTTTCAAAGAGAAAGCCGCCCCAGGCCAGGAGTTTTTAACGGAGATGTTGAACACGGATGAAGGGGCGCGCAGGCTCGGAGAACTGGGCATCGGCACGAATTACGGAATACAACGTTTCAGCAAAAATATGCTCTTTGATGAAAAAATGGGCGGCACCATCCATCTGGCTCTCGGACAAGGCTTCCCCGAATGCGGCGGAGTCAATAAATCCGCCATCCACTGGGATATGCTATGCGACATGTCTCAGGGAGAGATATTCGTAGACGGAGAATTGTTTTTTAAAAACGGCCATTTTAGTAAATGATAATAGCCGCGGTCAACGGGCCGGCCCGCCGGAGTATTCGCGCCGAAGCTCGAAGACCGTATCGAAAAGGGCGCGGACTCTGTCGTCGCTCACCCGGTCGTCCATGTTGATGCAGCAAACTCCCGTCAGATAGGGATTTCCCGAGTCGGCGACCCGGCTCCTTATCGCCCCGCGGATGTCGTCGGAGCTCTGATCGACGATCAGGACCGGGCTCAGGCGGACGTTGAGGAACGTCGCGGGGAGCCGTTCCCGCAAAAGGCGCATGTCGCCGCCCCAACCAACGTCGAAGAAATCAAGATGGGGAATCTTGGCGAAGGCGTCCGCATAGCGATGAGGATCCTCGCCGCAATAATGGACGCCGAAAGGCCGATGCCGAACGCTCCAGTCGTTATCGAAGGGTCCGATGAAAGATTCGTAGTGTTCGGTCGAGATCATAGTCAGGGCGCATTCGGAATGGAGGAAAACCGGTCCCTTCAGATGCCGGACCGTCCGGTTGACCGAAACCGAGGTCGTGCCCGTCTCGCCCTGGACATACGCCGTGAACCGCTCGATGACGGCGGCGATTCGGCCGAAGAAGGCGCGGACTTCGTCTGGCCGGTCGGCCATATCGAGAAAAATGTCCTGGCCGCGCAGGTCCAGAGCAAAGTTAAGAATCCCGCCCCAGTTGACGTCTCCAGTTACATAACCGCAAGTCCGCTTAAGAGCCTCTACAAGACTCTGGAATCGTCGGAAGGCGCGGCCGGCAAAAGCGGCCTCGACGTCGAGCGACAAGTCCGTCCGCCGGGCGGGAACGACCTGGGGCGGCGCGTCCTCGCGATATTTGACCCGGCAGCCCATCATCTCCGAGAGGAGATATCCGGCGGCGTTGTGGACGGGGCCGACGGCCGGGAGGTCGCGATCATGGTCCGTCCCCAAGCCCAGGTCGCCGAATCGCTCGTGGAGGACGCGCTCCATAGTCCGCTCGGCCTCGACGCGCCGGGCGGGATGGTAGAAAAAATCCTCGTCGAAGACCATACCCGCCTGTTTGTGCCACCATGACGGATGGAAGACGACCTCGACGGGCAACAGTTCGTTCTGAAGGACGGGATTCCGCATCATGTCACTTTAAGGACGTTTGGCCGGCTTGGGCCCGGCCGCGACCTCCGGCTCATCGTCCCGCCCAGCGGACGAGGGCGTCGGCCCATTTGGGCTCGGGTTCGTCGAGGAAGCTCCACACCGCCTTAGCTTGGGCACAAGAGCGGAGACGCGACAAGGAAGGCGCGTAGTTCGCTCTAGGCTGAATCGTGAGGAGCGAGACATCGTCGCGGAAGGCGTCCGCAAATTCCTTGAGAGTCGTCAGACCGGCGACGAACCCTACCCGCGGCTCGATCAGGGCGGCTGCGAGCGCGGCCTGCCCGGCGGCCGGACCTCGGCCGACAACCGCCACCCTAAGGCCGGCCGGCACGAGCGCGGCGACCGCTCGCGCGATATCCCAGCCCATGCCGAAGGCGGGAGCCTGGCCGAGGTAGGTCGTGTAGCGCAACTCGAGTCCCCTGGTCTCGCCGATTCCGCGCGGATCGAGGGCGATGCACGTGATCCGCGCCTCCTGGAGCCGCGGAACGTCGAAATCTTCAGCCGCTGTTGCCTTTCCCCTCTCGGAAACGAGGACGGCGACGGCCTTGGCCTCCCCCTTCGCCGGCCAAACGACCGCGGGCAGCGTCAATCCGGGCTCGGAAACGAAGGTCACCCGACGCCTCCCCTCGAATTCGCCCAGCTCCCGGACTTCGGCCGGGACGGCAGCGGGGAGTCCGCCGTTGAGCTCGATAAACGCCTCGACCGCGCCCGCGGGACCTTTCCCCTTCTTATCGAACATGGCCTTGGCGATATCGCGCATGGTCAAATCATCGACTCCCCGGTCTGAAGACCGGGGCTTGTTCATGATTAACCCTGAGCCTCGCTTCTCATCCCCGCCTTTAGAGGCGGGGCTTGACGTCGGCGAACGGGTCAGCGTCTGCCGGGGCGGATCGGGCAGGACATAGAGCTCTTCGGCATAGGGCGGCTCGGTCTCGAAAGCGGGCTCGGGGACGGGCGATCCGTCGCCAGCGCCTTTCAGGTACTTGTCGAAGAATCCGAGCGCGGTCTCGCGCATCGGCCGGCTGTAGTCGTGGCCGCCCGGGAACATCCGCAGCCAGGCATCCTCCTGTTTTCCGAAAAGCCCCCAGAGACCGCGGAGCTTGTCGCCGGACAATCGCATGCCCGCGGCCGGAAACTCGCCGTCCTCCTCCGCCCCGATGATCAGGACCGGGGCGGGCGCCCGTATGGCGAGGACATCGGCCCGGTCTCCGATCCGGAGCGAGCCGGGGACGTGGTTGCAGAGACAGCCGTTCCGGGGGTTGATTTCATAGCTGCTGGCATAAACGACGGAGGCGGCGCATGTGAAGCGAGCATCGGCGGCGAAAGCCCACATCGTGGCCAGCCCGCCTCCCGACGCGCCGGTCAGCCCGACCCGGGCCATGTCGGCTTCGGGCCGCGTCGCCAGGTAATCCATCGCCCTCATGAGGTCCCAGACATAGACGCTCGTCGCGTTCTGCGAGCCGAGGATAAGGCGCAGATCGTCGTGCGTCCCGGCCCAACGCCGCTCGACCCGGTTGTCGCCCTCGAAGCTGAACCCGGGGGAATCGACGACCAGGGCGAGATAGCCGTGGAGGACCTGGCCGATCAGGCGCGCCTGGACGGTCGGCTCCTGTTTTTTCCATTCCCAATGGCCATGCGGGTTGACGATGACGGGCCACCTGCTGCCCGCCGGCCCGTCCGGGACATAAAGATGGGCGGTCACGGGAAAATTCGGACGGCTTTCGAAGACGATTTTTTCGATCCTGTAGCCCGTGCGCTTGATGACTCCGGTCGTGCGGGCGTTGAGCGGCGTTCGGGGAGGCAGCGGATCGAGGCCCAGGCAGCGGGAGAGTTCCCGGCGTTGGGACTCGCGGCGACTCTCGAACGCTTGGCGCGCGGCCGGGATTGGCAGGGCGGCCGCCGCCTTGACCTTCCGCTCCAGGAAGTCGTTCGCCATCTGAGCGCCGCGGATGTTGAGCGAAGACAGGAGGTCATCGTCATCGAGTGTTCCCGCGATGGACCGCGTTGCCTTCATGCCCTGAGTCCGTGCGATGACCTCGCCCAGTGTCAGAAACGGAATGTCACGGGCATTCATGAAATCGACCACAGCCGAGGATGTGTACAGGCCGCCCTCGGTTCCGGCATCGACGACGATCACTGGCTTGCCTTTATCCCCGGAGGCGAGGATTTGGGCCAAAAATATCGCGCAAGAAGGCATGTGCAGGAGCTCGAGAAGCCGCGAATTGTGCATGACGATCCGTCCCTTTCCCCAGGAAAGGACGGCCACGCCGCCGCCGTTCATCACCTCCCAGCCGGGGCTGGGCAAAAAAATCTGGCGAAGAACGTCTGCGTTTTGGACCATGGCCATTCCCAGCGCCCCGGCTTGATCCAAGGCGTCAAGCCGATTGGCCTCGACGCGGAGCGGCTTGGGCAGCCAATCGAGGGAATAGCGGCCCGACACATAATCCTGGGCGAGGACGACGAGCGTCATGCCTCTTCGGACCGGGTCAAGAATCTTGCGCATGGCCGGGATGTTGAAGTAGCGATGGAAGTTTGAAGCCCTTGACGAAATGAGGAGCAGGCCGTGTTCGGAGGGCGTCAGGACGGCGGGATCGAGATAATTCAACGCCTCCTCGCTCGAATAGATGAGCGGCGTCGGACCCGGCTTCGAAGGGACGATGAGATAGGGCGCGTCCGCGTGCGCGTCCGCGTCCCAGCCGGGGATCCTCAAAACGCGGCCGTCGCGCTCGACCTCGGCCGCCACGGCGTGGCCCCAGGCTTCGCGCGGGAAGCCGTATACGAAGCGGTCGCCCTCCAGCGTCATGGGAACCTTATGGAAGAAGGCGCTGCTGGGGAGGGGCTTGACCAGGGCCCAGGCGCGCGAGACGCCGGCCGCGGGAAGGACGACGTTGACCGCATCGGCCTCGATCTCGAGCGAAAGCTTCGGGAGAGCTGGAGGGATGGGGAACGGCGCGATGGGATCGGCGGCGGGGGAAGCAAGCTTGGCCAACCGATCGGCTTCGACCTGAATCTTGGTAAGCTCCTGGGACCAATGGAAAGCGTTGGTATGCATCCGGAGCCGCTCGGTGAAAGGCTTATAAAAAGGGCTAGCCGCGAGCAAGCCCCATTCTTTCGCCGCCTCCTGCATATGGGCGGTCGCTTGGCCGGCCGCGCCCAGGGTCCCGGCTTCGGCCTGAGCCGATCGGTAAGCCGACATGAAACGTTCGGCGTAATAGCGGCCAAGGTGCGAGACCTGCCCGCAAACCGTGATGAGCTCCTTGAGCCGTTTTTGTTCGCCCGGAGGAGCGGATGAAAGGGGAATCTCGGCCGCCTTGGCCGCGGCGTCGGCGTCTGCGATGAGGCGGGCGGCGGCTTCGGGGGGCGCGATCCGGCCGTCCAGCCCTCCCGTCGCGGCATCGGCCAGGGCCTCGCGAACCGATTTGAAGACGTGCGAGTCGAAGGGTTCGCCGAGGATGTAGCCGGCCGTATCGCCTCCCCACTCGAGCTCAATGGCGTGGTTACGATGGTCGGGGCCGAGGGAGAACGCGGAGAAAGCCGCATGGATGATCCGGCTCGCCGCGCTCCAGGCCGCGACGAGCGGCGCCGCGGCCGCCGCGCCGAGCTTGTCGGCGACCATGGCCTCGAATGTTTCATTGGGCGTGTCCGGGTCATAGCCCAGCCGGCCCCAAGCGTTCAAGAACATCCAATCCCGGTCGTGGAGCCACTTGCAGCATGCGTCGCCGGGATCGGCCAGATAGTATTGCGGAGACTTCGGGTAATAGGCGTCGAGGCCCTCGACGACGAACCCGCTGGCCGTGCCCAGCGGCATGGATTTCACGGCGCGGCGCACGCCGTCCGGATTATAGATGGAGAAGACGCGGTGCGTCCCGTTGGCCCGCACCTGCCAGACGACCTTGTAGGGCTCGGCCGGCCAGGTCCCGCCGCCGGGAGCCGGGTTTCCGGGCCAGAGGCGGGCCGCGTCGGGCGTCGAAGAGTCGCTCAGATAATCCTCGAACGAGTAGCTGTACCAGCCGGCCATCCGGCCGCCCATCAGCATATAGGGAGAGCCCCACTGCTCGCCGTTGTACTTGATCTCGACCGTGAAATCCTTGGCCGCCTTGGCCAGCGGCACGACGCGCGACTTGCGGGCGAGCCAGCTCCGGGTGACGAGCGGGATGTCGCGGCCCGACGCCTTGACCGCCTCGATATAGGAATTGAAGAAAGCCTCGCCGTGCCCGCTCTCTCCGATCCGGAAGCCGATGGCGTCGAGGCCGGGCGCTTGGCGGATCATCTTCTCGACCATTTCGCGGGTGTAATCGTAGAGGTCCTTTTCGTTCTCCGGGTAGGGGCTCGGAGCGTGGGGGGTGTGGAAGCGCACTTCATAGGCCATGAGGCTCACCCGGACGCCCCGGTCGTGAGCCATGGCGATGACCTTGTTGAGCTGACGGAGGTTGGCGGCTTTGATTTCGGGAGAGACACCGACCTTCGGGAAGCGCTCGCTCTGGATAAAGTAGGCATAGAGGTTGGGCGCGTCCGTGACGCTGATGTCCCAAGCGCCGTGAATGTCGAGCCAGTTCAGCCGGGCCCGGGCCATCTGGTCGAACAGGCTCCGCCAGTAGCCGTCGTTGGCGAACCACCAGCGGGCGGGATCGACGAGGGCTTGAGGGTCGTAGTCCGTGTCGTTGGCGGCGTAATTCCAGGGGAGCGTCAGGAAGAGGTTCCAGCCCCTGTCGCGGAGAAAAGGGCGTCCGGTTAGGGGCGCGCCGCGAAGGGCTTCGGCGCCGCGGCGGCTGATCCGCTCGGCGAGTTCGAGAGCGCCGTAAAGGGCTCCGTTGGCGTCAGGGGCCAGAATCTCGGCCGACCTGCCTTTAAAAGTGATTGCGTAGCTTTCGGGCTCTCCGCTCCCGGCGACCTTGATCGTAACGGCCGCCTTCAGTCCTCGCGCGGCCAGAGCCTCATGGACCGCCCGCCGTCCGAATTCGACGGGGCCGTCGGCTTGGGCCAGCACGGCCGCGGCGGTAAGTCCGATTCCCGCGATCAGAACAAATAAACGGATGGCCTTGGACATGAGGATTCCTTTCGATGGGTTCGGATAACATGAAGCGCGCGCTCGACGTCTCGGCGCATGACGGTTGGAATTATATGCCGCGGACGTCCGTTTGCCAAGGAATTCCAGGGACATGAACCAAATCTCCGGATTTGGTATCGTGTCCCTGGAATTCCTATTTGACGAGCCGGCGCTTCATGAGCTTGAGGCCGACTCCGGTCAGGCCGACCTCAATCTCCGCTACGCCCTCTACTATGAGGGAAATCGGCCGTTGGAGCTCAGGCAGAAACCGCGATCCGGCTTCTATTTCTTCAGGAACTCCTCGACCTCTTCCTCGCCCTTTTTCAATTCTTCCTTTTGCTCCTCGTCCTCCAACAATAAAAGGGCCTGGAATTCGCCCATGTGCGTCTTTTCTTCTTTGGCGATATCCAGGAGGACCTTGCGGATAACGTCCTTCTCCGTCAGGGCGGCCATCTGCTCATAGAAGTTGATTGCATCCAGCTCGGCGATCATTCCCGCCCGCAGGATTTCGCGGTCCCGGTCCTCTTTTCTGACCTTCGCCAGGTCAAGAGGCAGTTGAGATAACATGTTACCTCCTTGTCGGATTGGCTTCCAAGATATTTTTATTAGGCCTGCCTTAATGAAAAATTCATCTTATTTTCCAGCCAGCCAAGCCGGATGGGCGATTTCAAGTCTCTGGAGGCATAGGGCTTGATGTCCAGAATGGGAGTCCGGTCAAGCATATCGATTCCCGGGACCTTCACGGTACGGCCGTCCCGCTCAAGGACTCCGACCACGGTCAAGCCCAGATGATTGGGACGGTGGGGACTTCGCGTAGAAAAAACTCCTCGGGTTTCAGAATCGTGAAACGGCTTCGCCTGAAATGGACGATGCCGATGGATTTCAATTTAACGTCCATGACGCTCTGTCCTCTCAAAGCCAAGCTGTTTCCTCAAGTCTTCAAGATCACCCCCTCGGGCAGGTAGAGAAGATGGCCGGGGCAACGGCAGTCCGAAGCGCCGAAATATTTTTGTGGAAAGACGGAATCCGCTAACTGCTCCCTGATTTTCCCGACCGTCTGGCATTCGTCAAAAGAATCATGTTTTATCCATACTTCGGCTATTGTGGTTTTTTGGAGAAGGTAATCGATATGCCAGAAGAGCTTTTTTCTTTCCCTCCTGTGGCGATCGAGCCTAGCCTGAAGCCCTCGTTTGGCTCTGCCGACGTAAAGATAGAATCCCGCCTTAAAAACGGATGGAGTCAGTTTTGCGACTTTTATTCTTAGAGCTTTCTTCAATCTTATCACCAGAATATAAAGGCCACGATCCTCCGTCCTCATTTCAGCTGTCCCATAGCATTGAAGAGCCGGAAGGTTTGTGCTGATCGAATCTCCGGTTCTTTTGGCTCATAGGATACCATTAATCCGCTTTGTGTTGCTGGCTTAAATCCGGCTCAAAAATTCTTTTCCTTGCTTTCAGGACAATAAAGCCTCCCTCTCCAAAACCGCTTTTTGGCTCCTCTTTGTTCCTGATATCGGGCGGAAGCTGAAACAGACTCTGGTGAGCCCCCTGAAATTCCAGGCCGGTCTTTTCGAAAATTCTGAGTATGTCTTCCACTGAAGGGGGGTGGAAATACTCTGCGTGGGATGGGTCTCGGGCATAATACCGTCCCCACTCGCTGTCCTTGTCAATAAAGCCCAGGATCAGCGCCCCGCCCAGCTTAATTGTCCTGACCGCCTCCCTTATAAAAAGGAGGACGTTATCGACAAACTCGATCACAAATACAATTTGAATGAAGTCGAACGATTCATCTTTGAAGGGCAGGCTCTCTCCGAAGCCCTGGACGACCAGGACTCCTCGCTTTTTTGCCTGCCTAAGCATCGCGATGGCCGGATCCAGGCCGAAGCGAGCCCCAAGCGGCGCTGCGAATCGGCCCGTCCCCACTCCGATCTCCAGGCCGACCCCTGGGGGGACAGCCATCTTCAAAGCCGCCAGTTCCGACTGGTAGAGCGCCCGATGCCCATCAAACCACTCATCGTAATCCTTCCAGGTCTTTTCAAAATGATCGACAATTTCTCTTTTCATTTTCGGGAACGCTCCATGTTTCGGACGGACTGGGCCCTTGAGCCCATGAGCCTAGAAGCCGGGGGTCTCGATGATCCTCCCCGTCCCCATGGGCACATAGTTCTCGCCGAACGTCTTCTTGAACATCGCGATGGGCCCGTCACCGGTGCAGTGGGTGGCCCCGCATTTTTCGACTTTCAGTTCCTTGAACGCGGCGATGATCTCCTGGATTTCGGCGTCCGGCTTATTCCGGAGATGAAACCCGCCAAAGACGAGGTAAATCGATTTATCCAGAATTTCCTTGGCTCGTTTGAGGATTTTCACGATACCCTGGTGAGAGCAGCCGGTGACGATGATGAGCCCCTTGGGCGAGTCGACGATCAGGGACTGCTCCTTGATCTTATCGCCCATCTCGCCGCTGAGATGAACATTTTTGCATATCTCCACGGGTTTGTCGACGGTTTGGGCTTTGGCCTTCAGGTTGTTCACGCGCCAGCCGAATTCCTCCGGAAAGGAGAGGGGGAAAAAGACGGTGACGTTCGGATTCTGTTCCAAGACGGCGGCTAATCCTCCGGTGTGGTCGCCGTGGATGTGGCTAAGAACGATCAGGTTCACCTTTTTCAAGTCGACCTCGAGGACGCCGACGTTGTGCATCAGGATGCGGGGATCGGTTCCGGTGTCAAATAAAATCGTTTTTTCCGTTCCCTCAATGAGGCAGGAGAAACCCCAATCCGCCTTGGTCCCTTCCCGGTAGAGGTAATTATCATAAAGAACCGTGAATCGAAGCGTCCGCTCGGGCAAGACGCCCCCGGTCTTTGCGGGCTGGCTCCCGTTGACCCTCAAGGAAACGACGGAAACAAGAACGGCCAGGACGAGAGGCGCGAACTTGAGCGGCGATGATAACGGCATGATGATCTCCTTTTTTATGTCTTTCGATAATTTTTCTTCCAGGGTGCGTTCTTCTGATAAAGATAATCGGCCAGGGCCCGGCGCAGCGTTTCGGCGGCCAGCTGGGCGCAATGGATGCTGTCTTCAGGAAGTCCGCCCAAGACCCTCAAGATCTCGGCGCTGTTCACGGCGCCGAGAGCTTCGATTATGGATTTGCCGGCCGCCAGCTCCGTGGCCACGCTGCCGCAGACGGTGGTCGTTCCGCAGCCGTCCGTCTGGAACGTGCATTCGGCGACCGTTTCACCCCTAACCCCAAGAAACATCTCCATGGTGTCCCCGCAGATCCCCCTGTTCTTGGCGTAGCCGTCCGCCTCTTCCATCTTCCGGAAATTCCTCGGGTTTTGCCAGTGGTCGATCACGGCGGGGCTGTAGGTTCGGCGGATCTCCTCCAGGATCCGCTCTTGGAGCTCCCGAGCGGATTCTTTGACCTCGTCGTCTTCGTTCCTGGGCATGGTTCGCTCCGGTCTCCTTACGAGAAAACCTCCTCTTCTATGTCAAAAGATTCGAGAGGGAGAGCCACATATCTCGGATTTCTTGCGCCGACGAATTCTTGGTGTATTCCACGTAGGGGATGCCTCGAACGACCGACTCCGTCACGGCCGGGTCGAAGGGGATTTTCCCCACCACGGGAATGGACCGCGCCCGGCACCAGCGCTCGATTCCATCGGAGTTGTCATGGTTGAGGTCGTATTTATTGATGCAACAAGCCGACCGGATCTTGAAATGACGGATCAAATCCACGATTCTCTCCATGTCATGAAGACCGGAGGGAGTCGGCTCGGTTACGACGAGGGCCAGGTCCGTCCCGGTCAGCGAGGCGATCACGGGGCAGCCGATGCCGGGAGATCCGTCCATGATCAGGAGATCGCGTCCCTCTTTCTCGGCGATCTCCCTGGCTTTTTTCCTCACCTCGGTGACCAATTTGCCCGAGTTTCCCTCGGCGATACCCAACCGCGCATGAACGAAAGGGCCGTATTTGGTGAGGGACACATACCATTCGCCGGAAGTCGGAATTTCCAAGGCGACGGCCTGGGCGGGACAGACATGGAAGCAGACTCCGCACCCTTCGCAGGAGAGAGGATCAACACGGACTCGGCCCTGATCGTCTTCCACCAGGGCGTCAAATCGGCACAACGGGAGGCAAAGTCCACAGCCGACGCATTTTGCCGCGTCAATTCGGGCTTTCTGGCCGCTCTTGAACAGCTGCCGCTCCCGGATTTCCGGGTGGAGAAGCAAATGGAGGTTGGAGGCGTCCACGTCGACATCGGCCAGGACGGCGTTCCGGGAGAGAGCGGCGAAGCAGGCCGATAGGACGGTCTTGCCGGTGCCTCCCTTCCCGCTGATGACGACGACCTGTTTCATGATCCGATTTTCCCGACCCTCTCGAACAGCGCCAGAAACTTCTCCCGGTATTCTGGAAACGCTTCGAGAATGGCTTGTCCCCGCGAGTAGGCCTCGGCGATCTTCCGGTCAAAAGGGATGGTCATCATGACGGGAATTTCTTCCGCGGCGCAGAAATCCCGGATTTTTCCGTCTTCGTTTCCCAGGGAGGCCCTGTTGATCACCACTCCGCAAGGGATCTTCATTCCCTTCGCCGTGGCCGCAGCGAGCTCCAGGTCGTGAAGCCCGAAGGGGGTGGGCTCGGTCACAAGAAGGCAAAAATCGCTGCGCTTGACCGATTCGACGACCGAGCAGCTTGTCCCCGGAGGCGCGTCAATGATCACCGTCCGGCCGGGGTCCAGCCGCCCTTTAAGAGCCCTGATTAAGGGCGGCGACATAGCCTGGCCGATATCCAGCCGGCCCTGGAGAAAAGCCACCTCTCCGGCCCGGCCGGACTCGATGACACCGATTTTTTTCCCGACCTCCCGAATCGCCTTCTCGGGACAGAGGAGGCGGCAGGCGCCGCAGCCGTGGCAGAGCTCGGAGAAAACAAGGACAGTCCCCTTCACTACGGCCAGGGCGTGATAGGCGCAAACCTGGGCGCATTTACCGCAATATGTGCAGCGGCTTTCATCGATTTCGGGGATGAGCGTGAAGACGTCCCGGCTTTCCTCGATTTGGGGTTTGAGGAAAAAATGGGCATTCGGCTCTTCGACATCGCAGTCCAAGAATTGCACGGCCTGACCGGCCTCAAGGGCCAGCGCCAGGTTGACGGCGACGGTCGTCTTGCCCGTCCCGCCCTTGCCGCTGGCCACGGAAATGATCATCGGAGACTCCGCGACGCCATTCCGATCAAGTTCCTATCTGACTAATCCCGTCGGCAGGTTCCGCCCGACGAACAGGGCGGCGCGTCGCACCGCTCGTCCTTTCCGCAGCAGGTCTTCCCCTGGGGAGAAGAGGACCCCATCCGCAGGGCTCCGGGGGACGAGATTATCTTTTTCAGGTTCCGACCCCGGCACTGCCCGCAGGACGCATTTGATTCGGCTTGGGTCGATGGGACTAGAACCTCCGTGATGTGGCCACAGTCCAGGCACTTGTATTCGTAAATGGGCATAGGTTGACGAGTCAAGCGGCCCGGGTCATTTTGCTGCCGCATTTGGGGCAGGAAACCTGGACGCAGGGCACTCCCGTTTGGTGCGGGACCTTCGCCCCACACGAGGGACAGACGCATGAGCCGCCCAGCCCGAGACCTTGACCTCCCATCCTGCCGAGGCCTCCGCCTCTTCCCTGACCTCTTCCTTGTCCTCGCCCTTGTCCTCTTCCTTGCATCTTGACCTCCTTCAGTTATAAGACTCCATGACCGTTCTATCTTCCTTCATCAGGTCGCCGGCCAGCTCTTCCATGCTCGTATTTTTCCAGAAAGACAGCTTCCTGTGCACTTCCAGGTACTTGAGCGGGATGGGATGAGTTCCGACCACCACGAGAAGCTCATAGCGCTTCTCGATAAATTCCTTGAATTGGCGAACATGGGGGCAGGGGGGATACCCAACAACCAACCCGGTGGCCAGATGGATAATCTCCGCCCCGTTCTTCTTCATTTCTTCCGGGACGTACTCGATATTCCCGCCCGGGCAGCCGCCGCAGGAGGAGTAGCCGACCACCTCGACGGGCTCGTCCTTGGGATACCGGGCAAATCCGCCCACGCGCTCGCGGATGGCCCGGAAGCATTTCCCTCCGCCGCACGTCTGATAACGTCCGCAGATGATGATCCCGATTTTTTTCATCGGCTTCTCCGTTTCTTTGTTTTAAGATGTTCCGCCGTCAAGAATCTTCTCGACGATCTCCCCAAAGGCCCGGGAGGCCTCCGAATCCTTCCGGCTATCGGCGAACGACTTCCCCTCATCCCCCAAGATAACGATCTGGGGATCGATGGGAATGCGGCCCAGAAACGGGACTTTCAGGTCGGCCGCGGCCGACTCCCCTCCTCCAACCTTGAAAAGGTCGATCCTGCGGCCGCAGTAAGGACAAGTCAGGCCGCTCATGTTTTCTATGATTCCCAGGATTTTCAGGTTGAGCTTCATGGCAAAGACGACGGCTTTGCGCGAATCCAGGACGGACACCTCCTGGGGCGTGGTCACGATGATGGCGCCCGTGGCGGGAATGAGCTGGGCCACCGAAAGAGGTTCGTCGCCGGTGCCCGGCGGAGAATCGATGATCAGCCAATCCAGATCCCCCCAGTCCACATCGCCGAGAAACTGCTGGATGACCTTCATCTTCATGGGACCTCGCCAGATCACCGGCAGGTCCGGATCCTGGATAAAAAACGACATGGAGACGAGCTTCAGGTTTTCGTTGACCTGGACGGGTACGATTCCCGCGGCGGAGTTGTCCATCTTTTTGTCTTCGACGCCCAGCATCTTGGCCAGATTGGGTCCGTGGATGTCCACGTCGAGAGCGCCGACCTTCTTGCCCTTGAGCGAGAGGGCCAGGGCAAGGTTTGCCGCCACCGTGCTCTTGCCGACGCCGCCCTTGCCGCTGAAGACCAGAATCCTGTTCTTGATCCGGGCCAGCGTCCTTGAAACCTTAACGTCTTCTTCGTTCGCGGCCATGGCTATCTTCCTTGGAGCCGGGAAAGAGCTTCCCGGACGGCGCCTTGTTCCGCGCGGATGACCCGGACGCCGGCGGATTCGAGGACCCGCTGGGCATTCGGTCCGACCTGGCCGGTCAAGACGGTCGAAACCGCCTGGCCCGCGACCAACTGGGCGGATTGAATTCCCGCGCCGTGACCGGCCTGGGCGTGGGGATTGGCCAGGGCTTTGAACTCCAGGGTCTTCGGGTCGACGATTAGGAAGTAGGCCGCTCGGCCGAAATTGGGATCGATTTCGGCGTCCAGGTTCGAGCCCGTGGCGCTCACACAAATTTTCCCCTCCAGAGGCGCTCCCGGGCCGGCTTCTCCGGCGGATTCTTCATGGCGGCAGGGCTCATCGTGGCGATGCCCGTGATCGCACAAATCCTGGCCGGCTTCGAGTTCCCCCCGGAGGAATATGTCAATGACCCCGTCGATAGGGCCTTGAACCCCGGTGATCGTCTGTATATTTTTTTCGGCGAAAAGACCCTGGGCCCGGGGTCCCATCCCTCCGGCGATGATGACGCCGACCCCTTTCTCCGCTAGATACTGAGGGAGAAAGCCGGGCTGATGCCCGGGGTTCGGAATTTCCTGACGGCCGACAACGCGTCCATCCTCGATATCGACAAGGGTATAGGCCGGGCAGCGCCCGAAATGGGCTGAGACAAATCCGTTGTCCGTGGAAATGGCGATTTTCATGTGCGACACCTCACTTCTTATCTTCGGCTAAGGTCCGTTTCGACTCACGAAAGGGACGTAAGCTATTGCCCTTTCTTTTCCAGGGCGGCAATCCTCTCGGCAATCAGGTCCAGGTGGCGGCGAAGGTCCTGGGACTGCCTTTTCAGCGACTCAAGCTCATCCGGCGGCTGCCCCAAGGGTCCGGCCGCTCCTCCTCCTTGAGGCCCGCCCATTCCCCTTCCTCGGCCTGCCGCCCTGCCCATTCCAAAATGCGGAGGAACATCGGGCCCGCTCGCCTCCTTGAATTCGGCGCCGGAAGCATAGCTCCGGACGACCTCTCTCGCGGTCCCCGTGACGCCGACCACGACCTTCACGCCCGCCGCCTTCAGGGTTTGAAAAGCGTTCGGGCCGCAGCTTCCGGTCAAGACGGCCTGCGCGCCCTTCCCGGCCACGAGCTGAGCGGCCTGAATTCCGGCGCCGCCGGAGGCGCTGACATAGGAATTTTCCACGGCCTCGAATGCCATTGTCTCCGTATCGACAATCAAGAAATAAGCACAGCGGCCGAAGCGCGGATCGACGGAACTGTCCAACTCGGGGGATGAGGCGGATACGGCGATTTTCATTTTTCCTCTTTTGCCTTTTTCAATTTATTTAATTCTTCAAGCCTCTCCCGGATCTGACGGAGCCCCGCTTCCATCGCTTCAGCCTGCCCGGCGAGAACGGCTTCTTCATCTCCTCGGCTGAATGGATTGTCCGGAGGCCCATAGGGAAAAGGAGCCATCGCGGAATAAGGATAGCCATAGAAGCCGCCGAAACGAGGCCGCCAAAATCCGCGGCCGCTGCCGAGGCCCATCCCCCTGCCCCGGCCTCTTCCGTAGCCGAAACCCCGGCCAAAACCCAGACCGGGCCCGGGAAACATGAACCCGGGAGCCTGAAATCCTGAACAGTAGCCGAGGCCTCTTCCTGTCCTGGGACCGAGTCCCCAGGGCCCCGTTCGATCGCCTGCCGGCATGATGTTGACCTCCTTTTCATAAGCATGACAGAAGACTCAGCGGCATTTTTCGCACAACCCCAAGAATTCGATGGCGTGGTCCTGAATCAGGAAATTGTGCTTTTTGGCCAGAGTTTCTTCCGTCTTTTTCACCAGATCCAGCTCTTCCTGGATGAAGTCGCGATAATCGATGATTTCCCCGCATTTGGTGCAAATGAGATGGTGATGATGGCCTTTTTTATCCTCGCTCCTGAGCTCGTAACGGCTCTGTCCGTCGCCCGATGAGACTTTTTGAACAAACCCCAGCCGATGGAGCAATTCCAGGGTTCGGTAGACGGTCGTCAAACCGAGGCCCGGATACATGGCAACCAAGGCGCCGTAGATTTCCTTTGCGCTCATATGTCGGGTCGAGCGGCTGAGGAGGTTGAGAATGACTTCGCGGGGCGCCGTCCAACGACAAACATTCTCCCGAAACCGGTGTTGCCACTGATGATGTCCGGGCAAGCGATCACCTCTTATGGATATTGATAATCATTTTCATTTATAATATAATCTCCGTGCCGCCTTTTGTCAAGCGGGAACTATCGCCGACGGCACCGGCAGAAAACGAAATGCCTATGAAAAAGAATAATGAAGAGCCTCCGATGGAGGTTGTGGATAAGAGGCGGAGGTCCTATAATTCTGTTCCTAAGCATTCGTCGACCGGGTTCAGCGGGCTTAGCCGAGGGGAGAATATTTTTGCAGCCTGAACGCGAAGCACCACTCAGGGTGACATACGACTGTATCCCCTGCGCCGTCGGTAGTCTGGTCACGCTGTTCAGAAGAGGATTGGTGCCGAAAGAGAAGCAAGAAGCGGCAATGCGCGCCTTGCTCGCCTATCTCGGCCAACTCGATTACAACCAGTCCCCGCCCCGAATGGGCCAGGAGATGCATCGCATCATCCGCGACGTGTTGAAGATTCCGGACCCCTATCTTGATATCAAGCGGACTTTCAACAGGTTGATGTTGGAATACTATCCAGGCTTGAAGAAATTGGTGGTCGAAGCGGCAGACCCTTTTCTGACGGCATTGAGACTGGCGATCGCGGGTAATGTAATCGACTTTGGCCCGAACCGCCCGTTTGATATCGTTGAAACCTTGAATCGGGTCCCATCGATGGTCTTGGCCGTCGACGATTCGGAATCCCTGCGGGCTTCCATTCCCCGGGCAAAAATGCTGCTCTATCTCGGCGACAATGCGGGTGAAATCGTGCTGGATCGAATTTTGCTGGAGACGATCCGGCATCCGAATGTCTATTTCGCCGTCCGGGGCGCTCCGGTCATCAACGATGCGACGATCGAAGATGCGCAAGCGGTTGGAATCGATAAGATCGCCCGGGTCCTATCCACCGGTGACGACGCGCCGGGAACGGTTCTAGAGAACACTTCGACCGAATTCAAGGCCATTTTCAATCGGGCCGACCTCGTCATTACCAAGGGACAGGGCAATTATGAAGGGCTGGGTCGGATCGATAAGAACATCTATTTCCTGTTGATGGCTAAGTGCGACCATGTGGCCGATCATCTAGGCGTTCGAAAAGGAGATCTCGTGGTCACAACGACATGACGGGAGGTCACCATGCGCTTTGGATCTGGACGAGGACGCGGAAGAGGGAGGCACGGGCGGGGCGGTATGGGCGGGGGGCGCGGAAGCATGGACCTAAGGCCTGAAATTTGCATCTGTCCCCATTGCGGCACGGCCGTGCCCCATCGCATCGGAATCCCCTGCTATCAGACCGCCTGCCCCAACTGCGGTTCAAGTATGACCCGGCAGTTCAACGCTTCCGGCATCGATACGTCCGGACGGGATGCCGCCGCCTCTCCAAAGCCCGTGGTCGACCCGGATGCCTGTACGGGTTGCCAAAATTGCATTCCTGTCTGCCCGGAGACGGCCATCGAGATGAGAGACGATAGAGCCTTTATCATGACCGAGACATGCACCAACTGCCGGAATTGCATTTCGGCCTGTCCCTCGGCCGCCATAAAGTAAAAAATGAGGAGTCAGGATATGGCGGGACGGACCGCCCGGCTAAAAACGGGACAAAGAGTCGCCCTGTGGGCAACGGCGGTCACGCTTCTGATTTCGGCGTTAAAATGGGTCGTCGGCACCCGTTTTAATTCCAAGATTTTGGTCGCCGACGCCTTTCACGGCACCGCGGATGCCGTGGCCATTTTCGCCTCCGCGTTTGGATTATGGCTGGCCTCTCGAGAAAAGAGCCGGCGTTTTCCCTATGGCCTATTCAAGGCGGAAACGCTGGTAACCTTGATCATCGGAGCCCTCATCTTTTGGGCCGGCGTCGAATTGTTGCTGGACGGCTATCATAAACTCTTCTTTGTACCGCCGCTGATCCCATTCCCGGTTTTGCCGGTGGCCGTATCCGTCCTCTCGATCGTGGCCGCATTCTTCATCGCCCGAAAAGAAAAGCGAATCGGCAAAGCCATCAATTCCCAGTCTCTGCTTGCCAACGCCGGGGAATCCATGCTGGACATCGCCTCGTCCATCGTCGTTCTGTTCGGAATTCTCACGGCCTACCGGCAGATCCGATACGTCGAAGGCGTTATTATCATTTTGATTTCCCTGTTGATTCTTAAGCTGGGATTGGAAAATGCCTGGAAATCGCTGCTGGCGTTGTTGGACGCCAATTTGGATCAATCCTTGAAGGAACAAATCGAACAGACGCTGTCGGATATCCCGGGCGTCAAGAGCATCAAAGACATCAGGGTCCGCCAGGCCGGTCCGTTCCGCATGGTGGAATTGAAGTTCGCCGCCAACCCCTCGGTCAGCATCTATCAGGCCCACGCGATCGGCGATGAAATCGAAAAACAGATCATCCAAAAATTCACGACGGTCGAATCCGTTTTCGTGCATGCTGAGCCCTCCCGTCAAATTAAGCTGAAAGCCATCGTCCCCGTCTCGGAAATCAACGGGTTGGATTCGAAAGCCTACTGCCACTTCGGGCGGGCGCCGTATTTTGTCATTTTGAGCATCGATGAAAACGAAGCCGTCATCGAGGATTTCTATCTGAACGAATTCCTGGATCGAAAACAACACGTCGGTCTCAATGTCGTGAAGGCGGTCATCCAGTACGATTTGGACTTGTTGTTTACCAACAGGATCGGGGAAATTGCGTTCTATATGTTGAAGGAAAATTTTATCGATATCTATCTGATCAAGGACGAACATTTGACGGTCCGGGCGGTGATTGACCTTTATCGGCAAAACCGATTAACTCGAATCTTGAGCCCGACTCATACGGTCGAAGAAGCGATCGTCGAAAGCCGGGAGGGTGATAAGGCCGCGACTCGGCAAAACGACGGGCCGCCGGCCCCTGGCCTTGAGCCCATCAAAAAATAGCGATCAACAAAGCCGTCGAGCCGTCCTTCGAGAGCGGGAAAGCCCGGCAGGGAATACGCTTGTGGGATCCGGGCTGAACCTTACTTGACCAGCCGGCGCTTCATGAGCTTGAGGCCGGCGTAGAAAGCGGCCGATTCCAGGCCGATGATGATGAGGAAGTTCACGATTAGGCCCTTCGGATAAACGCCGGAGAAGACGGCCCGGGCGATCGCGACGGCGTGGGTCAGCGGCATGAACTGGGCGAAGGACTTCATCCAGCCCGGGAAGCGGTCCAGGGGGAAGAAGACGCCCGAGAAAAACAGCATCGGAGTCAGGATGAGCTCCGTGTAGTAGCTGAAAAAGTCGAAGTTGGGGGCGAACGAGGTCACGATCATGGCCAGCGACCCGAATAGGGCCCCGACGAAGATCATCAGGACGAAAAGGAGGAGGACGCTCGGGATCGAGACCGGGCTGACGCCCATGACCATGGCGACCAGCATCATCAGGGTTCCGCTGACGAGGCCCCGGAAGGCGCCCCAGGCGATATCGCCCGCGACGGCGTCCTCGGCCGAGACCGGCGTCGCCAGAAGCGAATCGTAGAGCTTCTCGTGGATCATTTTGATGAAGGTCCCGTACAGGCACTCGAAGGACGCCGAAAGCATGACGGACGAGATGAGGACGCCGGGGACGAGGAAATTGAGGTAGGGCTTGCCGCCGAAATAGCCCATGTAGGCGCCCATTCCGATCCCGAAGGTCACCAGGTAGAAGAGGGGCTGGATGAGGCTGGCGATGAAGGTCGGGACGATGAACCTTTTATAGGACATCAGATTCCGGAAGAAGACGTAGCCGATCCGGTAGGAGAGGTTCATTCGATCAGGCTCCGTCCGGTGAGTTTCAGAAAGACGTCCTCGAGGGTGGCCGGCCGGTGGACCGTGTTGGGGAGGTCGAGCTCGCTGAGTTTGTGCCGCAGGCCGTGGCCGTCCTTGCAGTA
The DNA here is from genome assembly GCA_963702005.1 of Candidatus Aminicenantota bacterium. Classification (GTDB taxonomy): domain Bacteria; phylum Acidobacteriota; class Aminicenantia; order Aminicenantales; family JAFGBC01; genus JAFGBC01. The sequence continues at coordinate 1,875,880 of OY969696.1, read as the reverse complement.
GAAGAACAACGTGTCCCCGACCCTCTCGTGGCCGCAGCTCAGCTCGCCCAATTGGGCGATAAGGCGGGCGTCCTCCTCGGCCGGAATCCGGACTTCGGCGACCTCGCGTCCGATCTCATCCTCGATCATCCGGCCCGGAAGGCCTTCCTTGAGGATCTTCCCTTGATGCATGATCACGATCCGGTCACAGAGCTGTTGGGCTTCCTCCATGTACTGGGTCGTCAGGATCAGAGTCACGCCCTGGGCCTTGAGCTGGCGCAATCTCTGCCAGATGAGGTGGCGCGCTTGGGGGTCGAGGCCGGTGGTCGGCTCGTCGGCGATGATGAGCCTAGGATTGTTGAGCAGGGCGCGTGCGATGAGAAGCCGGCGCTTCATGCCCGTCGAGAGCTGGCTGATCCGGCTGTTCCGCTTGGCTTCGAGCTCGACGAACTTGATGTGCTCCGCGATCCGGACCTTGGCCTCGCGGCGGGGGATGTCGAAGAACTTCGAAAAGACGATGAGGTTCTCGTAAACGGTCAGGTCGTTGTCGAGGGTGATCTCCTGGGGGATGACGCCGGTCATCTTTTTAATGACGCGGTTGTCGATATGGGCGGGGAGGCCCGCGACCGTGAGCGATCCGGCCGTGACCGGCGAGACGCAGTGGATCATCTTGATCGTCGAGGTCTTGCCGGCGCCGTTCGGCCCCAGGAAGCCGAAGCACTCCCCTTCTTCGATCTCGAAGGCAATCCCGTCCACGGCCGTTAAATCGCCGTACTTCTTGACGAGGTCTTTGGCGGTAATGATCGCGCTCATGGTCGTTATTCGCCCGGGCTATGATACCAGATTTGCCGGGCCGGGTGAAGAATGGAATTCCGGACAAACTGCCTTCGGCGTTCAGGGCCCATGGGCATCAAGCGCGACGGCTCATAACGCGCCTCGTCCGGCAGGCACGGTCGTCATGGGGGAGCACAAAAAAACATAGGGGTGGCGGAAGAAAGGATTATAATGGCGTGTGCCGATGAGTTAAGGTTAACGCAAAGGAGACTATGGAATGAAAACTCGGCCCAGGGCATTCGCGTTCATAATGATATGGCTCGTCGTAGCCGCCTTAGCCTTCGCCGCGCCTCCGGACGGCACCATGGCCTTCACGGTCTCCATGAACGAACCGGCTTCGCACCTGTTCCACATCGTCCTTCGCTGCGAAGGATTGAAGGGTGAGACGCAGGATTTCAAGATGCCGGTCTGGATGCCGGGCTATTATGGAATTATCGATTATGCCGGAAACGTCCAGGATTTCAGGGCCGTCGACGGATCGGGGAATCCGCTGAAGTGGGAAAAGACCGCGGCCAACTGCTGGCGGATCCAGACTGGGAACGTGTCGCCCCTGACGGTTTCCTACGACGTGAAGGCGACCGTCCAGTTCATCGTCCAGAGCTATTTGGATGAAAATCGCGCCTATATCGCTCCGGTCGGCGTTTTCATGCACGCCGCCGGACAAATCAAGCATCCGGTGACGGTTATGGTGAAACCCTATAAAAAATGGAAGGACGTCGCCACCGGGCTCGATCCGGTTCCCGGAACGCCCAACACCTTCGCCGCCCCCGACTTCGACGTCCTCTATGACTGCCCGATACTCGTCGGCAACCTTGAGACGCTGTCCTTCGAAGTCCGGGGAGTCCCGCATAGTTTCGTCGGCTGGAATTTGGGGGATTTCAACCGGGCGGAATTCACGTCCGACCTGAAGCGCGTCGTCGAAGCGGCCGTGTCGATCATCGGCGAAATCCCCTATAAGCACTACACGTTTCTGGCGGTGGGCCCCGGCCGGGGAGGCATCGAGCACATGAATTCCCAGGCCGTCAGCCTCGACGGACTCGGCGGATATTCGGCCCGGGACAAGCGGGGCACGCTGGCGTTCCTGGCCCACGAGTACTTTCACCTCTATAACGTCAAGAGAATCCGTCCCGTCGAGCTGGGGCCCTTCGATTACGACAGATCCAACCGAACGCGCCTGCTCTGGATGTCCGAGGGGTTCACGGTCTATTACGAATTCATGATTCTCAGGCGCGCGGGTTTCATGACCGCCCCCGAGATGCTCGAGTCCGTGGGTTCGCCGATCGCCGGCTACGAGAACAGGCCGGGCCGTCTCGTCCAGTCCGCGGCGCAGTCGAGCTACGAATCCTGGGACCAGGGCCCGTTCGGAGGCGATCCCGAGAAATCGATTTCCTACTATGATAAAGGGGCGGGCATCGCGTTCCTCCTGGACCTCAAGATCCGGCAGGAAACGAAAGGCGCCAAGTCTCTCGACGACGTGATGAGGACTCTTTATCAAGAATACTACAAGGAGAAAGGCCGCGGATTTTCAGATGCGGAATTCCAGGAAGTTTGCGAACGCATCGCCGGCGCACCCCTGGGCGAAATCTTTGAATACGCCGATACGACCAAGGCCGTCGATTATCCCAAATACCTCGGCTATGCCGGGTTGGAGGTCGAGTTGCCCAAGGAACTCGACGAGGCCGACCTGGGAGCGACGGTCCGGGAGCGGGACGGCAAGCTTTTCGTCTGGAGTGCGGGTGGTCATTCCGCGGCGGGGCTCGCGGGCATCGCTCCCCGGGACGTGATATTAGCTCTGGACGGCGTCACGGTCGATGCCGCGGCCATGAAGAAGATCATCGATTCCAAAAAGCCCGGGGATACGGTCGTCGTCCGCTTCTCCCGGGGTGGCGAGGAAAAAGAGGTCTCGGTCGTCCTGGCCAAAAAAATAGATCCCGGATACCGCATCAAGAGGCTTCCGAGCCCGAGCCCGGATCAGGAGATGATTTACCAGGGTTGGATCGGCAAGTGACGCAATCCCCCGCCCGGGAAGATTTTCCGCCCCAACGGTCATCGGTTCCGGGCCTTAACGATAGTCGATAATTATAGTCGGGAGTGCAAGGCATCCATCTTGGCCTTGAGCTCCGGTTGTCGAGGATTCAACTCCAGCGATTTTTTCCAGGCGGAGATAGCCTCTTCCTTTTGTCCGAGTTTCAGATGACATTCTCCCAAGCTGTTGAGAAGCGGGACATTCGCCCCAAAATGAGAAAGCGCCTTCTGGTAGAAGGCCAAAGCCTGGCCGCAATCCCCGAGCGCCTGATAGGACCGCCCGAGCATGAAAAAGACCTCGTAGTGTTTATCGGCCACTTCCGAAAAGGGTGCTAAAAGCTTGACGGTCTTCGGAAAATCCCCAAGCTCGAAAAATCCGCGGGCCAGGTTCATGGCGTATAGGAGCGACGCCGGCGGATTTTGATAGACCTTCTCGAACTGAGCCCGCGCCTTCGCTTTTTCTCCGGCGTTGAGGTACTGCGTGCCCAGCATGAGCGGATAAATGGATTCCTTGGGCGCAGCCAACGAACGGGAATAATTCCAGGGTCGCGGAAAGCTCGCCACTGAAGTCACTTCAAACCTTTCTTCACCCACGCCCAGGACATCAGGACCGTCCATGAGGCTGACCCGGATCTTGTAGTCCGCGGGGGGATATTTTTCCATGGAAAATTCTTCGACGCAGCTGAGTGTGTCCGGATAGTCGGAGAGCTTCTTTTCAGCCGAAAAGACCGGCTCCTCTCCCTTGAATATTTCGTATTTGAGCTGCCCTCTCTGCCTGAACTCGGGAGTCAGCCCCAGAGCCTGAAAGGCCAGGAACATTTTATCCGTGGTGAGGAACATGGCCCGCGGCTGGCAATAGACGCGCTGAGTCCCGAACTTGAAGGGAGCGAGCATAGCGGCCTTCTCCGTCCCCGGGACGTCGCAAGTCGTCCGGAATCCCAGAAGGAGAGGTCCGATCCTGGGCACGGATTCCACCTCGGGAATGGTGATCGCTTTCTCCATCGAAGTGAATTCCTTGGAGACCTCATTCTTCAGGAGGATGGACAACCGGTACTGGCCGGGAATGAGCGGAAACATCTCTTGGATGTCGAAGGGGTTGTAGGTCACTTTTTTGCGTTCGTCTTCCGTAAGCTTCAAAGGGATCGAGTTCTCGAACTGGAAAATCGACTCCCCCTTTGGATTGGTGACATTTCCGTTGACGATAAGCTGGGTGGAATAGGTATCGCTATCGCCGGCGATAGAAAGCTTCTTCAACTCCAGAAGATAGTTGACAAAATACAGGCCTGAGGGGTCTTTCACCACGGCAACCAGGGAATCACTATCGATGTAATTGGCCGAATAGTCCACTTCGACGATATCCTTGTACAACAAAAGCTTCTCGGCATAGGTATCATTGAACTGCCGCTGCGGGACGCTATAGATATTTTGGATCAGGATTTCCGAGGCCAGGGAAGGCTGGCCGAAGGGAGATGATTCCTCGGGGATGAGCGACATCGCCACGTTGGCTAAGTTCGGTTGAATTTGTTTCAATTGTTTGTAAGCCTGGACGGAGTTCGCCCGGTCGCCAAAATACGCGGGCAGGAGCGCTTGGGGACCATCATTGACGGGGCTGTAAAGGACATAATCGCCCGTTCCCCCCTTCTGGAAGAACATGAGGTTAAAGCCAGGAGGCAGGCCGAGTTGTGTCAAACCCTGATAAAACCAGACCTCGGTGTTATAGATCTCGGACTCCCCCGTGAACCTCTCGATATGCCGGGGTTCCCCCAAAATGATGTAGGTCCGCCCCCTGTCCGTCTGCCAGCCAGGCTTTGGAGAAGACCGTCCGTAATAAGTATTCGCGTAATTCAGCCTGCGGTAATGCTCGGTTTTGAAGCTGTTCTCGGCCGCACCGGGTGTCGGGTTCCTGTGCTTCCAGAAAGCTTCTGAAAAAAGGTCGCGCTCACGGTCCGTTGCGAGCTTCAGAAATACTTCCCGTTCCCGGGGAGTGATAATGTAAACCGCCTCCTCGGTCAGCCATTTTTTATATCTATCCGGGAGAGAGCCTTGGGCCGCAGTCTCAGCCTGAACCCGAGCCTGGGAAAATAAAAAACTAATGGCCAAGATGGAAAAAATCGCTTTTTTCACCGTTCTGCCTTTAGCAAATATTTTATCCGCTCATTCTAAGAAATTCAAGCCAGGGATAGTTCCGCAGATTTCCACAGGCAATCATTTCGCGGCTTTTCGCCGCGATTGACAGGGCCAACAGGCCGAAGATATAGTACCGATATGGATAAGATAGGAGATTTATCGCAATGTCCGCCAAGCGCGATCATGAAAGGGCCTCAGCCGGCGATGGGCCTTCCGCGGGCCGCATCATTCTCTGGGCGGCAAGCATTGCCACCCTCGGTTTTCTGATCTATCTCGGGCTGAACAAGGGCTTTTTCAAGAAAGGACTCGGGACGTTCTCGGAGATGAACGTCCTCCTCTTCACCCTGGACACGACCCGGGCCGACCACCTCGGATGTTACGGCTACCCGAACGTTCGGACGCCGAATATCGACGGGCTGGCCGCGGATGGAGTCCTTTTCAAGAACGCGACGGCCCAGGCCCCCTTGACCCTGCCATCGCATTCCTCGATCTTCACGGGGACCTATCCGTTCGTTCACGGTGTCAGGGACAACGGCGGTTTCTACCTGGGGCCGGAAAAAGTCACTCTGGCCGAACTCCTGAAGCAAAAAGGCTGGGCGACGAGCGCGTTCGTCGGCGCCTTCGTCCTCGATTCCCGCTGGGGGCTCGACCAGGGTTTCGATTACTACTATGACAATTTCGATTTCGCCAAGTACAAGAAGATAAGCCTCGATTCCGTCCAGCGTAAAGGGGGCGAGGTCATCAAAGCCTTTTTCGATTGGTTCAAAACGAACGGGGACCGCCGCTTCTTCAGCTGGATCCACTTCTACGACCCCCATACCCCTTACGATCCGCCCGAGCCCTACAAGAGCGAGTATGCGGCGCGGCCCTGGGGGCTCTACGACGGCGAGATCGCTTATGTGGATTCGCTCATCGGTAAGGTCCTGGAAAGCCTCCGGGAAAGGGGGGTCCTGGACAAGACCATCATCGTCATCGCGGCCGATCACGGGGAAAGCCTGGGGGAACACGGGGAGAGTTCACACGCTTTTTACATTTACGATTCCACCGTCTCCGTCCCCTTGATCCTCAAGCTCCCCGCATCGAATTTGAAGGCGAAGATCATCGATGCCCAGGTGGAGAACGTGGACATTATGCCCACGCTCCTCGACCTCCTCGGGATCGCCGTTCCCAAGGAGGTCCAGGGAAGAAGCCTGGCCTCCCTCTTGGCCGGCGGCCGGTCCGAAACCGAAAAGATGGCCTATAGCGAAAGCTATTACCCTCGATACCATTATGGGTGGAGCGAGCTCAAGAGCCTCCGGACCGTCCGGTACCAATACATCCAGGCGCCGCGGCCCGAGCTTTACGACATCGTCCGGGACCCCATGGAAAGGGCCAATATCTACGGGCAAAACGGCCCCCAGGCGGAGAAGTTCATCAAAGAGATGAAGAGGATCCAGGAGCGTTCGCCGGTTCAAGGGGACGAATCGAAAGCCCCCCGGCAACCGGATAATGATACCTTGGAGAAACTGAAGGCCTTGGGCTACGTCGGCGGGTTCACATCGAGCGCGAGACTCGGCCGCTCCGCCGACCTCGCCGACCCCAAGGACAAGATCCACCTCTACAACAAGATCAAACAGGCCGAGGGGGCTTCGGCCGACCGCGAATACGACGATGCCTTAAAGAATATCGGCGAGGTCATCGATGAGGACCCCGGGATCATGGAGGCCCGCCAGGTCCGGGGTCAGATCTACATGGAGCTCGATCGCCCTGAAGAAGCGGTCGAGGAATGCCGGGCGGCCCTGGAGATCGACCCCGACTACGAAGCGGCGATCTTCACCATGGCCCAAGCCTTCAGGAAACTCAAGAAGCCGGACGAAGCGGCCGCCGGCTTCCGGCGCATCATCGAGCTCGATCCGAAGGACCCGAAGCCCTATGTCAACCTCGGTGAGATCGCTCTGGACGTCCGGGATTTCGACGCGGCCATCTCCCATCTCGAGAAGGCGATCGCTACGGACCCGGAACACAGCGCCGTCGCCCATAATCTCCTGGGCTCCGCCTATCTTGAGAAGAAGATGCTCGAGCCGGCGGAACGGGAGATCCGGAGGTCGCTCGAGATGCGGCCACAGATACCGGACGCCCACTTCAACCTGGGTCTTCTGTATGAGGAGAAAGGCGATCTCCAACGAGCCGCGGATGAATACCGGAAAGAGATCGAGATCCATCCCGCCGCCTCCCTGGCCCATTTCAACTTGGCGCTCGTCTGCGGCAGGACCGGCGACCGGCAGGGTGAATTCGAGCATTTCAAAGAAGCCGTCAAGGCCAATCCTCAATTCGCGCGCGGATACCTCTTCCTGGCCAAGGCCTATCTCGACCGGAACGAGAACTTCGACGAAGCCATTAGCCTCGCCCGGAAGGGGCTGGAATTGGAGCCCGAGGCGGAATCGGCTCCCTTGGGTCATTATGTCCTGGCCGATATCTACAACCGCCTGGGGCGTCTGTCCGAGTATCGGGCGGAGCTGGGAAAAGGCCAAGCCCTGGAGGCCAGGACCAGGAAACGATAAGGATCCGCGGGGCCGGGCCAAAGAGCCTCAGCGGCTGATCAGGCTTTCATCTAGAGCCGTTCTTCTCGGAACACGACGCCGTGACGGGAGAGCTCTTCGAGGATCGGCTCGTAGATCGTGGGATCAAGGGGCGTCTGGACTCCGGTTTTGAGGATCTTCCCCTCAAGGATGAGCCGGGCGCCAATGGCTGCGGGAAGCCCCACGGCTCGCGACATCGAGGAATCCCCGTGGGGGATACCGTAGTCGATCATGGTCGAGACAATCTTCTCGGTCGAGCCGTTCGGCCAGGCGGTCTGGAACTCGTGCCGGAGGACGATCATGTCCCTCTCGCCTTCTTCGTAACGGAGCTTCTCGATCATCAGGGCGGCCAAGGCGTCGAGGGGCGTGCCGGCGCCGGCCGGGATGGGCCTCTCCTCGAGGAGCCCGAGCCATTCCAACCGCCCGAGCACCGCCGAATCCGGGGCGAGGCCAAGGGCCCGGCCGAGGGCATTTCTGAGTTCCCTGCCCGGGCCGGCCTGGGCGAGCTCGCGGACGAGACCGGCGTAGGTCTTTCCGGAGAGGTCACGTTCCTTCTGGTCGAGAAGGCCCAGATCCCCGATCTTCTTCATCGTCGGGCACCAGCCGGGATACCTCAGGGTGCCCCTGAGCATGGTCTTCGCCTCCGGGATGCCGTAGGCTTCCGCGTAGGGCACGGAGTCGCGGTTGGGATAGGCCTCGAAGTCCCCGCAGCCGGGTATCGTGACGGTCCGGAAGCTCTCGAACAGCTCCTCGGCAGAGATGAAAACGACGCGTCCGTCCTCGAGGTACCGGGCGGAGTTCTTGCCCGCCAGCAGGACGCCCTTGGGGCTCCAGGAGAACTTGTAGCCGAAGGGATTGGTGTTCGCCTCGGGGGCCGGGAACCCTCCGCACCAGGAGACGAATCCCTGGACCTCTCCCCCCTCGCCCTTGATCCGCCGAATGATGCGCATCGCCTCCATGTGGTCGATGCCGGGGTCGAGGCCGAGCTCGTTCAGGAGGATGACGCCGTTTCTTTTAGCATCCTCGTCGAGGGCCTTCATGGCCGGGCTGACGTAGGACGCCGTGACCATGGGCTTACCCAGGTCAATCGCGATCCTTCCGAGGACCGGGTGGAACGTGTAGGGGACCATGCTGACGACGAGGTCGGCCTCGGCGATCCGCATCCGCAGGGCGGCCGCGTCCTGGATGTCCAGAGTGACCGCGATCCCGCGCGGGTGTCCCGCGACGATTCGGGCCGCCTTGTCGGGCTCGACGTCGGCGACCTCGACCTGGAAGCCGGGCTGTTCGAGGAGGTACCCGACCAGGGGCTTGACGACGAGGCCCGCTCCGGCGACGAATACCTTCTTCATGACGGTCTCCCTTTCCGCTCCGGGTTACGAGAGGTATTCCGAAAGATATTTATAATCGGGCGTGAGCTCGCCGCGGTAGAGGATGACGGCCTTGCGGACCTCCGGCGGGAGCTCGCACTTGTCGAACGGAACCCGGAAATCCGCCGCAGCGATGGCCGGGACGTACTTCTTGAGGCCTCCGCTGAAAAAGGAAGAGGATTCAAGCGGCAGTTCAGCGGGCAGGTTGTAGACCGCCATGACGACCGGCCCCTTGCCCTCGATGCCGATCACAGCGGCGTCTTTCGCGGGGTCATAGACGTAGACCGGCTCTTCGGAATCCGTGGCCTGGATGGTGCATTCCACAGAGCCGTCGATGTCGCAGGTTATATCCCCGATGACCTTCAGCCGGGGCGGGACGTCCCCGCCGTAGAGTTTTGCGAGGAAAGGCTTGGTGATGTACTTGGGGTACTTCGACGTCCAGTAGATGCCGTTGATGAGCAGGCTGAGATAGGGGACATAGCTTTCCACGATCGGGACGTACTTCCCGGGCTCGCGGTAATAGTCCTGAAGATCGAAGGTCCCGCCGGGAGCTGCGGGCCGGACCATGTCCTCTTCCTTGAAGACGACCTTGTAGAGCCCGCGGGCGGGAGGTCCCGCCTTCCGGAAGAGGCCCGCGAGGTCCTTGGGCGAGACCGTGTCGTGGGGAATGAGGTCGAAGATATCCTGAGCCCCCTGGGAGACATGGCCATAGCCCAGGAATCCGCATACAAACGGGACCAGCCGGGGCGGCAGGCCTTTCTTGTGGATGAGGCGGCCGACCTCGGCGACCTCTTCCCTGGCCTCGACGAGGCTTTTGTAGCGGATCGTCTGCTCCAGGCGGAGGAAGGGCGTCTCGACGCCCTCGAGCTGCAGCCTGCGCCCCAAGGCCCAGAGGGAGTCGATCATTCCGGCCTGGCCGGCGTAGCTCCCGAAGAACAGGATCCGCTGGCCCTTTTCGTTGACGATCTTCTCGTAATCAATGATGGAACAGCCGAGCTCCATCATCCGCTTGAGCATGGGCATGTTATGGGACTGACCTTTGGCCGTATGCGAGAAGAAGACGTAGACCTTGTCTTTCGCCAGGCTCTCGATGGGAATCTCCTTGATGGCGAAAACGGTCCTTGATGGGCAGATATCCTCCTTGACCCGGGCCCCCTCCAGGGCGTAATCGGTGTCGGGGAACACCCGGATGGTCGAAGGCTGGAGGTAGACCTCGAGCCCATGATCCCGGATGAGCTCACGGACGTGGGATGGGATCAGGGGCGCCCGTCTCTCCCACTTGTTGATGTCTTCCCTGCGGATGCCGATGGCAACTTTGTTCATGATGATAAGGCCTTCTTCTTAGAGTCGCGAAAATTAAAGAGATATTATGGCACACGGCCCGGGGGGTGTCAATTTCGCGAATCGCGCCGTCTAAAATGTTACCGAAGGGGCCTATATCTTGCCATTTAAGAAACTTACCCTGGATGGACAGGGGATGGGAGCGGTTCGCACTCTGCCTTTTCCTGGGGACGAGGACCTCTGTCCCGGCCGCGGGCCGCGAAGAGGACAAGGGCGCCCAGGACAGCGGCCGGGAAAGATTTTACGATGCGATCCGCGGTGTCCGGCGGTTTCAGATCTTCAGACTCCCGCGGACAGAATGATTTTCCTCAATTCCGCTTCCAGCTTGGGCTCCAAGGCGGCCGGATGGTGGGCGGCGAGGATGGCCTTGGCCTTGTCGCGTGCCCAGTCCCGGGCGCCGTCCCTTTTGCTCTCCCAGACCGTATAAGGACGGCGGTCAAGGAGAGTGTTGATCCAAAGCCCTCGCATGTGCCGGAGGGTATGGTCATGGGTCAGAAAATCTCCCCTGGGGCCGGCCTCCCGGATGGCCTCCAGAGCCAGCGTCTCGGCGTCCACGGGAATGCCCTCCATCATCTTGCGAACGATGCTGAAGATCTCGCAATCCATGATCATCTGCTCAAAGGACCAGATGGTGCTCCCATTGAGAAGGCCTACGCCGAGAAGCATATCGGACATGACCGCCGAGGCCATGAAGGTCGAGAGGCTGTTTTCCAGGCCGGCCTGCCAGCCGGGTTCCTTGGCGCCCGTAGCGAAGGAGCCCATGGAAAGCGGAAGATTGTAAAAATCGGCCAGCTCGTTGGAAGCGGCGCCAAACAGGAAGTCCTCCGGACCGCCTCCCGTATAGGCGCCTGAACGGAGGTCTATGACCGTCGGCGCGGAGGCGTAATACACCGGGGCACCGGGGAACGCGAGCTGGATGAGGGCCAGGGCACTGAGGACCTTGGCGTTGCCTAAGGCGAGGTTCCCGGCCATGGTGGCCGGTCCCGTGGAGCAGCAGGAGGCCATGGTCATGAACCCAACGGGGCACCCGGCCTCGGCGCCGACAAGGGCCGCTTCGAGACTCCCGCTGTCCTGGGCCAAGGGGGAGATGGTGCATTCCATGATGGATAGGAGAGGCCGCTTGCGGAGGGCATCCCGGTTGCCGGCCAGGACCGAGGCCATTTCCACGGCCGCCCGGGCTTCCCTTCCGGAATAAATGCTTTCCGTCTGGACATGCTTGGTGGAATTGCTCCAGATTGCGAGGATCTCGTGAAGTCCCCGGGTTTCGGGCGGGCAGTCCTGGGCGGAAACGGGGACCCAATGGAAGGCCACTTCCTCCAGGTCATCGGCGACGCGCGCGATGTCCGCCACGTCCCGGACCGTTGACCGCCGCTTCAGGCCCGTTGCGATGTCGATCACCTCGAAGCCGCAGCCGTCCGTGCCGACATAGACGTGGTTTCCGTCCAGGGGAAGGTCCTGGGAGGGCTCCCGGGCGGCAAGAGTGAAGGCGGGCGGCGCGCTGCGCAGGGCGGATTCGAGGAGGGCCGCGGGAATTTTGACGACCTGCGTTCCGCAGTCCACCCGGGCGCCATGAGCCTCCCAGATGTCCAGGGCCCTTGGGGACGGGAATTTCACGCCGATGGTTTCGACGATCTCCAGGGTGGTCTCATGGATCCTGCGGATGTCCTCGACACGTAGGACCCTGAGGTTCAATCGGGGGTTGCTGATGGATTTTATTTTCGCGGACACGTTGACTCCTTCCGGGCGGCCGCGCCCTTTTTTTGCCAGTGGAGGTAGGCCGGGATCCCAATGAGGAGGATGGCCATCCCGATGAGAGACTTAAGCGGCTGGGCGGCGATGGTGTTGCCGAAAATGGCCAGATTGATCAGGACGAAGAGGACCGGGATGAAAGGATAGCCCCAGACCCTGTAAGGCCGGACAAGGTCCGGCTTGCTGCGGCGGAGGACGATGACCGCGAACCCCGTGGCGGCAAAAAAGATGACGAGGGCGAAGACGACGTACTCGTAGAGGGCCTGGTATTTCCCGGAAAGACAGAGAAGGCAGGACCACACGGCCTGGCCGATCAAGGCCTTGCTGGGAACCCGGTAACGGGGATGGATATAGGTCATGCTCCGGAAGAATGCCCGGTCTTCGGCCATGGCCATATAGACCCTGGGACCGTAGAGGATGGTCGCGCTTAAGCAGCCGAAGACGGAGATCATGATGGCCGCCGCGATGGCCGACGTAGCCATCGGCCCGAAGAGTTGGGTGGAGGCGAGTTCGCCGATACGGACCACTCCCTTCATCTTCTCCACCGGCAGGGCCAGGACATAGACGACATTGACCACGAGATAGATCACAGTGACGCTTAACGTTCCGAGCAGAAGGCTAAGGGGGATGTTTCTTTCCGGCCTCTTGATTTCCTCTCCCGTACAGTTAACCGAATACCAGCCGTCATAGGTCCAGAGGACGGCGATAAGGGCCAACCCGAAGGCCGAGAAGACGTGAGGCCCCAGGGCTTCTCCGCCTGAAAAGAGCTGTCCGAAGTTTGTAATGCCCGCCCGTTTTCCCAGGGTCAGCCCGAAGACCGCGATGGCCGCCACCGATCCCAGCCGGAGAAAGGTGAAGATGTTCTGGACGACGACCCCCGTCTTGACACCGAGGTAGTTGACGGCGGTCAGGAAGATGATCGCTCCGGCGGCCAGGAGCTGCCCGGCGGAAAGGGTATAGGGCAGGCCGAAAAGGGTCAACTTTAGGATGACGGCCTGGGTGGACAATGAAGGGAGGAAATACCCCGCGAATTCGGCGAAGCCCACGGCCAGAGTGGCAATCCCGCCGCACATAATGAACCAGAAGAAGCCCCAGCCGAAGAGGAACCCAGCCCAGGGACCGTAGGCTTCGCGGATATAGACGTATTGTCCTCCGGCCCTGGGGAACATGGCCCCCAGCTCAGCGAAGGACAGGGCCCCACAGAGCGTGAACAGGCCGCCCACGGCCCAGACGACGAGGAGCAGGCCGGGCGACGGCAGATATCCGGCGATGATGCCCGAGGTCATGAAGATCCCGGAGCCGACGACGGAGCCGATGACCAGGAAGGTGGCGTCCAGGAGGTTCATTTTTCGGAGCAGGCGGGGTTGTTGTTCAGAGTTATTCATGGCACGAATCAAGCTTCCTTATTCTTGAAGATCCCGGCCAGGCGCTCCGGAGAGATGGTCTCCAGAGTGCGGCCGGATTTTCCTCGAACCGGCCGGGCTTGAAGAAGAGAATGGACGACGGCTTCCTCCGCCGCCCAGCAGGCGGCTTCGGCGATGCCCTCGAGATGGATGTCGGCGACGGATCGGAACTCGAATTCCACGGGCCCCTCCTCCGAAAGGTTCATGGCATTGGCCGTTGTGAAGGTCGCCCCGAGGACGGCATCCGAGAAGCTTCCCGATGGGATGGAGGCGTCCATCCGGGCGACCAGGCTCCTGGTGATTCTCCGGAGCTGATGAGGGAGGAGAGGAATATCCATGGCGGTGATTAGGATGAGGGCGCCCTCATCCTCACCCGCTCGTTCGGCCGGGGGCTTCCCGTTCGCCGCGCCCGTGTTGCCGAAATGAGAGGCGGCCAAGACGCCGCAGGTGTATGCCTCTTCCCCGATGAAAACACGGCGGGAAGACGTGCCGATGCCTCCTTTGGCGCCCAAGGCCCGCAGCCCAGTCCCGGCCCCGACCGAGCCTTCTTCGACCTTCCCGTCCGTGGCCCGGCGGAAGGTATCCAGAATGTCCCCTTCCTCAAGGCATTCCCGGTCCATCCCGTTCAAGAAGGAATCGTTGAGCCCGATGACCACCGGGGGCCAGATTTCGCCCCGCTTCAAGGTGAAGCCGTAAGAGAGGGCGGCATTGTAAGCCTTGCCCAAGTTGCAGGCATTGGTGATGACCAGGGGCGAATTCAGGTAGCCAAAATCCTCCGTGACCTCGTAGCCCGTGATCTCCAGCCCCGCCCCAAGGGCATCGGTGGAGAAAAAGAACCTCAGCTCCTTTTCCATGAGCGAGGGTAGGACGGCGGTCAGACCGGTCCGCGCCGCAATCAGACCTCCCGACGGACCCTGGATGTCTCGTTGGAACGTGAGATTCCCGACCCTGACCCCGCCGACGTCGGTGATGGAATTCTTCTCGCCTCGCATGGTCTACTCCCCCAGCCTCCGGAATTTTTTCATGATCCTTTCGACCTGGTCAAGAGGGATCCCATAGCTCGTGTTGCCGTCCTTGCCAATGATGGTCGCGGCGGAGGTCAAGGCGTTGAGAATCGCTTCCTGGGTGGCCTCGACGGTCGCCTGATAAAGGGGCGTGATCAGGAAATCGTTGACGGCCCGGATATTTTGGACCGCCCCGGCCGAGACCCGCGGAACCCGATTGGCCGTGGAGAAGGCCAAGATGATGTCGCCGCTTCCTGTCTCGGAAATGGCCCCTACCCGGGCCAGTCCCAGGGCGACCCTCTTGGCGATTTTCCTGAGCTGATAGGAAAGGAGAGGAGCGTCCGTAGCGGCGATGAGGATGATGGACTTCGTCCGTTTTTCCGCTTTTTCGAATCCTCGAATTTCCCGGCCGACGGGCGCGCCGTCGATGCGCAACTGACCTCGGCCGCCGGTGTTGGCCATGACCAGAACGCCGACCGTGGCGCCGCTTTTGATCTTCCGGGAGGACGTGCCGATGCCGCCCTTGAAGCCGAAGGATGTCATCCCGGTCCCGCCTCCGACCGCTCCCTCGGCCACGGGTCCTCCCGCGGCGCTCTCGATGGCGGCAAAAACGTCCTTCGCGGAGACGGGGCGGCTCGGCGTATCGCTCAGAAAATCATCAAAGCACTCGGCCACGACCGGATGGACGGTTCCTCCTGAAAGCCCCAGCCTGGGGTTCGTCTTCCGGAGATAGGCCGAGGCGGCGCTCTGGACAATGCCGACATTGTAGGTTCCGGTCAGGAAGATCGGAGTCGCGAGCAGCCCTGTCTCTTCGATCGCGGCCAGCCCGGTCATTTCTCCCCAGCCGTTAAGCCCGAACGAAGAAGCGAAGAGACGCTCCTCATAGATATTGCCTTCGTGGGGCAGGAGGACGGTGATCCCGGTCCGGGCGGCTCCCTTGCCTTGGCCCTCGATGATCGTCGTATGGCCGACCCTGACTCCCCGGACATCCGTGATGGCGTTGAAGGGTCCCGGGGCCAGGTCGCCGATGATAATGCCGAGCTCCCGGAGCCTTTTTCGCCGGCCGTCGTCCGCAAGCACGGGAACGGATAAGAGAGGAGGGGCCGAGGGGAGGATGGCCGCCCCTGCCAAGGTGGCCCTGAGAAAATCACGGCGGTTCATGACAGCCTCCTTCGACTCCCGGGATGACCGTTGACCCGTTCCCCCCCTTTTTCAGAACGGCCCCAGATGAATGGCTTGGGCGATGATTACCGCCGCCATGCCCAGGCCCAGCCAGATGAGAAGAAGCGGCAGGAGCCAGCGGATCCATTTCTCCCAAGGGATCTTGAGAATGCCCAGGGCGGCCATGAAATAGCCTTGGGTGGGGATGAAGACGTTGGTCAGCCCGTTCCCCAGCTGGTAAGCCAGGACATTTGTCTGACGGGTGATGCCGACCAGGTCCCCGAGGGGCGCCAGGATGGGCATGGATACCGCGGCCTGGCCGCTCCCCGAAGGGACGATGAAGTGGAGCAAGTTCTGCATGAGGTAGATGCCGATGACGCTGATGGAGGACGGCCAACGTCCGACGAGGCCCGCCATGGCGTGGGTCAAGGTATCGATGACGTTGGCGTCCCGAAGGATGACGAGGGCACCCCGGGCTAATCCGACGACAAGTCCGGCATAAGTCATGTCCTGGGCGCCCTGAATGAAACTCCGGGCCGTGTCATCGAGGGATAGCCCGCCGATCGGGCCGGCCGCAATGGCCAGGCCGAAGAATAGGCCCGAGAGTTGGAGAAGGCCCCAATGCCAGCGGATCGCGCCGAGGATCAGGACGATGAGGGCGGCCACCGTCACGACAAGCACGGCGACGTGCCTCCGGGTAAATAAAACATCCTCGTCCCGTGGAGCCCCAGCCTCCCTCTTCAGGTCGTATTCGCGCATCAGGCTGATCCCGGGGTTGGCCTTGACTCTGGCCGCGTAGCGGGAGAGGAAGAGGATGGTCACCGTGGTCATGACCACCCATAGGATGACCCTGAAACCGATTCCCGAAAACAGCGGAAGTCCGACGATTCCCTGGGCCACTCCGACCGTGAAGGGGTTCATGAAGGCCGCGGCGAATCCCGCGTTGGCGCCCACAAGCGCGATCCCGCCGGCGGTGAGCGAGTCATAACCCAAGGAGCGGGCCAGGAGAAGGAGGGCGGGCAGAAAGACAAGGGTCTCTTCGGCGATGCCGATGGTCCCCCCGCCGACCGCGAAAACGAGCGTCAGGACGGGGACGATCAAGGCCTGCCGGCCGCCGATCCGTTTGACTAAAGCCTGGATGCCGCCTTGGATGAGACCCGTCCTGTTGAGAACACCGAATGTGCCGCCTATGATGAAGATATAGAAGATGATGTTGGCGACTTCAACCAGGGCCTTGGGAAACGCCAGGAGGATCTCGAAAATTCCCGCCGGTTGGGCTTGGACGGCATGAAAGGACGCGGGGTCGATAAGGGTCCGGTCCCGGTCGACGGCCCGCTCATACCGCCCGGCCGGGACAACCCATGTCAGGATGGCCGCGAACACGGTCAGGGAGATAAGAAGGACGTAGGTGTGGGGGATCTTGATCTTCATTCGGGCCTGGTGAAATGCCAAGCCGCCAGAGCGTAGAGCCTGACGGCCTGATAGACCTCCGCCAGAAGGATGCTTTCTTCGGGAGAATGAGCGTATTCAAGCCCCCCCGGGCCCCAGACGATGGACGGGATGTGCCCTTCCCGGGAGATGAGCGAGGCGTCCGTCCAAGCGGGAAAAACGGTCAGGGGCCGGGAGGAATGGCCGAGCTCGGCGAGGCCCGTTTCCGCGGCCCGGACAAGGGAGTGCTCCGGGGGAATGGTCACCGGGCCGTGGACCATCGTGGCCATCCCGCCGGGCATCCGGGATATTTCGGTCTTGAGACCGGGGCGAGATTCGCGGACCCGGCGCAAGAGGCCCTCTAAATCTTCAAAGACCATCTCGATCGTCTCCGTCGTCACCCAACGCCGATCGAGCCTGATCCGGCAATGGGCGGCGACCGTGCTCGGCTGATCTCCGCCGGCGATGGTCCCAAGGTTGATGGCTGGAGGGCCGAGCACGGGGTCACGTCTCCGGGCTAAGGCCGGAACAAGCTCGTTTTCCACGAGATGGACGAAATGGGCCGCCGCCGAGATGGCATTGAGACCCGCCTCCGGCGTTCCGCCGTGGGCGGCCCGGCCTTGGAAGTCGATCTGCAGCCACTCCAAACCCCGATGGCCGATGGCGATCCTGTTGCCGGTCGGTTCGCCGATGACGGCCCCGTCGGCCGTGAACCCTTCAAGAATGAGTTTTTCGGCGCCGAGGCTTTCCATTTCTTCATCGATCACGGCGGCCAGGCTGACCCGGCCCGAGGCGGGCTCCCCGGCGTTCTTCAGGGCCACCAAGGCCCCGGCCATGGCGGCCAAGGCGCCTTTCATGTCCACGGTCCCCCTCCCGTGGAGCCGGCCGTCTTTTTCGACGGCGGCAAGCGCATCTTCAGGGTTTCCCGTGTTCGGGGGGACCGTGTCCATGTGGCCGCAGAAGAGAAGGTGCGGACCGGGCCGGTTCCCCCCTAGCGAAGCCAGAAGGTTCGGCCTCCCTTCGCGGACTTCCTGATAGAGCGGCTCGATGCCGCGGGCTTGAAGAAAGCCGCCGATCTCCCGGGCGACGGCCTCCTCCTGGCGCGGCACTCCCGGATAGGAAGGCGTCCGGATGAGCCGAACGAGGAGGTCCCGGATATCCCCGTCGGGCGGAAAATGAGAATGGAGGGTGTTCAAGGCTTGGGTCATGATGTGCGTTTGACTTTCTTGTAGAGCTTGCTCCGGCGCTGTCTCTCCAGGCCGGCCGGGGCGATGTTGACCCGGCCGCCGCGCAGGAGGGCCGCTACGCCTTCCCGGCTTTCCAGGCCGGGGAACTCCCGCCGCAGATCGTCTTCGTCGGGACACCTCCCCTCGGAAGGTTCGGGCTCTGTATAGATGCAGATGACCCCCTCATAATTACGAAGGACGACCCGGCGCTCGTTCCGGGAGATCAGATAGGTGGGCATCACAGGGATCTTGCCCCCTCCCCCCGGGGCGTCCACGACGAAGGTTGGGACGCAGAAACCGGTGGTGTGGCCTCTCAGGTTCTCGATGATCTCTATGCCCTTGCTCACCGATGTCCGGAAGTGGCCGATGCCCTGGGAGAGGTCGCACTGATAGATGTAGTAAGGGCGGACCCTGATCCGGACCAGGTCATGGACGAGTTTCTTCATGACGATGGGAGAATCGTTCGTCCCCTTCAGGAGGACCGATTGATTGCCCAGCGGGAAGCCGCCGTCGGCCAGCATCTCGCAGGCCCTCTTGGATTCCGGCGTGATCTCCTTGGGATGGTTGAAATGGACGTTGATATACAGGGGATGATATTTCCTGAGAATGGCGACCAGCCCGGGAGTGATCCTCTGCGGCATGACCACCGGGGCCGCTGTCCCCAAGCGGACGATCTCCACGTGGGGGATCTGACGGACCCTCCGCAGAATATCCTCAAGAAACCCGTCCGACAGGGTCAGGGGGTCACCGCCGGAGATCAACACGTCCCTCACCTGGGGCGTTTCCCGGACGTACTCGATGGCCGCCAGGATATCGCTTTTAGGCAGGGCCCGGTCGGTCTCGCCGGCATTCCGCCGCCTCGTGCAATGCCGGCAGTACATGGAACACTGGTCCGTGACCAGGAGGAGGACGCGGTCGGGATACCTGTGCGTCAGTCCGTGAACGGGCGACTCCGCATCCTCATGGAGAGGGTCGACCATGTCCTCCGGGCTGAGTTTGACTTCCTTCTCGGCAGGAATGGCCCTTCTGCGGATGGGACAATTCCGGTCGGAGGCATCCATGAGGCTGGCGTAGTAAGGCGTTATCGCCATACGAAGGAACTTCAGGGCCGTGTTCACCTCCTGTTGTTCCTTTTCCGTCATCTCCACGACTTGCTTCAACTGGTCAACCGAGGTGATCCTGTTCTTAAGCTGCCAATTCCAATCGTCCCATTCGGCCGCGGAGACATTCTTCCAGATGGGGATCTTTCGGTAATCACGTCCGCGTGTCAGGTTTCCGTCCTTCTTGATCATATTGCCTCCACTCGTAACGAGCTGTGAGAAGCCAACTAATTATTCGACATTTAACATAAACAGCCGGGAACCGTCAAGCCGCAAAAAAGGCTCCCACGATCGTATTCATTTACAAATTGATTCGACACGGATTAATATTGTAAGGATGCAGAAAATCATCGTCACTACCTTGAACGCCTTTGCGAGAACAACGAAGGGCGGCAATCCTGCGGGGGTTGTGCTTGATGCGGATCGTCTAGCTGAAACCTCCATGCAAAAGATCGCCGCGAGAGTCGGCTTATCAGAAACGGCGTTCGTTCAAAAGTCCGCTGCGGCGGACTTCAAAATAAGATTTTTCACTCCGGCCGCCGAGGTGGATTTGTGCGGCCATGCGACCATTGCGGTTTTTTCTCTCCTTTTTGGACTTCGACGAATAGCGGCGGGAAAACACAGCCAAGAAACAAAAGCAGGTATTCTTGGAGTCGAGGTCCAAGCGGACGGGACCGTTTTCATGGAACAGACTTTGCCTTTCTTCGAAGACGCGATCGATCGTGGAGAAGTTGCCGGATCCCTGGGACTAGGGCCCGATTCTCTCGCCCCGGATATGCCGGTTCAAATCGTCTCCACCGGGCTCCGCGACATCATCGTTCCCATCATTTCGCTTCGGGCGCTTTCAAGCCTCGAACCCGATCTCGATAGAATCGCCGCTATCAGCCAAAAACATGGAGCCGTGGGTTATCATGCGTTCAGTTTGGAGACGAAACACAAATCCACGGCTTATTGCAGAAATTTCGCCCCCTTATATGGGATCCCGGAAGAAGCGGCGACGGGAACCTCGTCCGGCGCGCTCGCCTGCTATTTGTTCAAGCAAGGCAAGATAACTGAAGAGCTGGCTCGGAGGCTGGTTTTTGAACAGGGTTATGGCATGAGAAGGCCTTCGGAAATCCTCGTTCGCCTCGAGGTCGGGAATAATGAGATCACGGGTGTGCAGGTGGGAGGGAAGGCGACGGCGGCCGAAGAAAAGATCTTTTCATTAGAGGACGGACGATGAAGAATTTCAAATGGGGAATTTTCATGCGCCTCATGATCCTTCTTTTTCTGCCGACCCAAGGAAAATGGAGCGAAGATAGGATCAAAGGATTCACTGGGAACAGCTCAAAAGAGGAGCGTCAAGTAGAAGCCGCGCTCAAAAAGCTGGCCGACCCCAAGGTTTATGAGAAGCATTTGAGATTTTTGACGGAAGAGCCTCACATCGCGGGCAGCGAGCGGAACTATGAACTCGCCATTTATGTCAGGGATAAATTCAAGGAATTCGGCCTCGAGGACGTGGAACTCGTCGAGTATCAGGTCCTCCTTTCCTATCCCAAAGATATCATCGTGGAAATGGTCGAACCTGCTCCTTTCAAGGCCACTTTGAGGGAAGACGGCTATCCCGTCGACAAGGATTCTTTCAACGGTCAAGTGAGTATCGGATTTAATGCCTATTCGGCCTCCGGCGAAGTCACGGCTCCCGTGGTCTATGCCCACGGCGGGAATCCGGAAGATTATGACAGACTGCTGGAGATGGGAATCGACATCAAAGGTAAGATCGCCCTGGTCCGGTACTCAGAGCCCTACAGTTATAGAGGCTTCAAAGCCCTAACGGCCCAGCGGAGGGGAGCCGCCGGCCTGCTGATCTATTCCGATCCCAAGGATGACGGATATATGCGCGGCGATGTTTTTCCCGACGGACCTTGGGGGCCGGAAAGCCACATTCAACGGGGCGGAATCCCTTTTGATTTCATCGTTCCCGGGGACCCGTTGACTCCCGGCTGGGCCTCGATCCCCGGAGCCAGGCGTCTGAAGCCGGAGGAGTCGGAAATCCTGCCCAAAATCATGGCTGTTCCCCTCTCTCATAAAGAAACACGGCCGCTTTTGGAGAATCTGGCCGGCCCGGCCGTCCCGCCGGAGTGGCAGGGAGGGCTGCCTTTTTCCTACCACGTCGGGCCGGGCCCGGCCAAAGTCCATCTCAAGGTGGAAATGGATAATTCCGTCGGCTCCATATGGAACGTGGTCGGCAAAATCAAGGGACGGGAAGAGCCTGAAAAATGGATCGTCATCGGGAACCACCGCGATGCCTGGGTTTATGGGGCCGTCGACCCGAGCAGCGGCACGGCGGCTCAGCTCGGTCTCGCCCAAAACCTGGGACAGCTGGTGAAGGACGGATTCCGGCCAAAGAGGAGCATTGTTTTTTGCAGCTGGGACGCCGAGGAGAACACCCTGACCGGTTCGACGGAATGGGCGGAGCAGTACGCGGACAAACTGAAGAAGGACGGCGTTGTGTATATCAACGTCGATTCCGCCGTGAGCGGACCTGAATTTGTGGCGGTCGCCGTGCCTTCGCTCGGCGATTTCATGCTGCAGATCACTAAGGAAGTTCTGGATCCCACCACCGGGAAAACGATCTATGAAGCCATGAAAAAGCTCGAGACTCGGGTCGGAAGCGGCAGCGACCATACGGCTTTTCTGAATTTCGTCTGCATGCCGGTCCTGGAAATGGGCTTCGAGGGCCCTTTCGGAGTCTACCATTCCCAGTATGACGATTTTTACTGGATGTCGCATTTCGGCGACCCCCAATTCCGCTATCACGCGACTCTGGCAACACTCTGGGGAATGACGACATTAAGGCTGGCCAATGCCCAAATTTATCCTTTCGATTATGAAGCCTATGCCGGAGAGATCGGTTCCTATGTGAAGGAAGTTTTAAGCTTAGGAGAAAAATCGATCTCTCCCGACCTCAGCCTCCTGGTCGGCCGAATCGAGGGTTTTCAAAAAACCGCCCGGGAGCTGAACCGACATATCGAACGGCTCCTCTCTCAAGAGAGCAAGGCTTCATCCGAAACTCTTCAGGCCATAAATGCCGCTTTGATGCAAACGGAAAGAGATTTTGGATCCCCCCAGGGTATCCCCAAGCGCCCCTGGTTCAAGCACCTTATCTACGCCTGCAAGTTCACTTATGACCCGGAAGTCCTTCCCGGGGTGACGGAGGCTGTCGAAGAAAAAAATTGGGTCCGGGCTAAAGAGCAGATCTCCCTTCTGGCTCAGGCCATCGGCCGGGCCGACCGGACACTCGAAGAGGTCTTGACGAAAGTCCTCAAAAGACGAACTTCACCCCGATGAGGGCTCTCCTTGGCAATATGATGTTCGTGGGAATCATCCAGCTCGGGCTCTCCACCTGTGTGCTGACATAGCTCAGATTGGTATCTTCGTTAAAAACGTTGATGATGTCGCACGAGAACTCCACCGAGTACTTTTGCGCTATTTTGAACGTTTTCTCAATTTTAACGTCGGCATAGAGCTCGTTAGGGAGCCGGCGGCTCCCTCGCGGCTCAGCCTTGATGAATTTCGGCCCTTGGTTGAGACCCGGGACGAGAACCGTCCTCTCCCAAGGTGCACCCTGTTGGTAGATGACGTTCGTTCCAAGAACAAAGCCGAAAGGAGCCATGTAAACGCCGCCGAACTTGCACATCCACCTCCTGTCGACGGCGTGCAGGATGCTCATAGGACCTTCGGAATTGATGAGTTCGTTTTTGTCTTTATAGCCTTTGGGCGTCCACCAAGCCCTCGACCAGGTGAACGAGGCATAAAGCTGGAAGTTATGGGAAAAGCGCTTGTTGGCCACTAGCATGAGAGCCCGATAGGTTATTTTATCTCCTGGATTTGTGATGAGATAGAGATTCTGAAGGGGCTCGATCTGGTTGTAGACCATGATCGTATTCCCGGTGCTGGCATCGATGAAAGGTATCTGCTCATACTGAGCGGCCGTATTGAGCCTATCGATTCTGTTTTTATTGATCTTGTAGATGAATGTGGCCGAAAGCGAGAAATCCTGAAAAACTTCCCTTTCTAGAGCGGCGGAGAACTGCTGAGTATAGGGCGCCTTCAGTTTTTTATCGATTCCGGTATCTGTCAGGGGACTCCAGCTATAGATAGGGATGTCGTAAGCATGCGTATCAGGATTATACATATTGACGTAGAGGGTCGATAGGGCGGGAGTCGATCCTTCGATGTCTCCGATGATCAGGCCCTTAGTGTAGCGGCCATAGGACGCACGAAGAAGCGTCTTTCTGTCCGATGTCAACTGGTAGTTTATCCCGATTCTTGGTGAGATCTGTTTCCAATTCGCCACATCAGGGATCCCGGCAATCTTATTCCCTGTAGGCTTCTCAAACCTGTCGAGCTCATCGAAGGCGGGGATAGATGCATGGTTGTAATCAAAACGCAGTCCCAGATTGGCGGTCAGCCTGTCCGATACCTGCCAGGAGTCGTCGACAAAAAACCCCAGCTGATCCGTCATGCCGCCGTAGTGGGAGGGGTTGCGAAAATAAGCCATATAAGGCTCATTCATCCAGTCGTAGTATTCCACGCCTCCATTATATCCCCAGATCAGATCGGAATAACCATGGCTGTATTGGACGCCGGCCTTGAACTCGTGATGTCCTTTTAAAAAATTATCCGCGTAATGGGAGATGTTTCCGTTGACTTGGGTTCGGTTGGTCTTCCAGTGGTAATAAGTCTTTGCGTTGACGGAGTCATACCCGGTCCCCCAGTCCGTGTGCCCCGGGGTCGTCAAATCCCCTTGGACCGGCTCCCATTTATCATAAGTATAAAAGCCGCCGTACTTGATCTCGAAGTAGGTATTATCGTTCATCATATGGAGCCATTCAAAACTGGGTGCAACGGCCGGCGCAGATTCAGAGTTGATCGTTTCAACGGGCTTGAATTGAGTGGGTATTCCAGGGAATTTATAATTTTCGTAGTGGGCAAAAAGGCTCAATTTATCCTTTTTGTTGAGCTGGTAGTCGATCTTGATATCCCCCGTGGGCGTCATCCTGGACTCTACCGGATATTGGGGGTCCGCTCCCACCCCTGAAAAGCTGTTCACTTGATGCTGAACGGCGGCGAAGAACCACAGTTTGTCCTTGATGATCGGTCCGCCAAGCGTGAAGATGGCATCATGCCAGCGGTCGCGGTTAAAAGGCCATTTCTCCTTGGGAGTGTTATTGCCTGTCAGAAATTTAGGCTGGAGGAAATACTTCGCGTCGCCGTGGAAGGTATTGGAACCGGACTTGCTGACCACATTGATGACGGCTCCCTCGAAATTGCCGTATTCAGCCGGAGCGCCTATTCCGGTGATCTCCATTTCCTCGATGATATCAGGCATGGGCCAGGGCCAGGCCGCGCCTGTTGAGGGAGCGGAAATGTCGATCCCATTAATGTAATAGGCATTCGACTTTTCCTCGCCCCCAAAGGCACTGGCACGAGAATATTCAGGATCCGACGTCGTAACGCCCGGGGAGGCTTGAACCATGTCGAAGAATGTGAACCGCCTGGTTGGCAGAGTATCCAACGTCTTGGAATCGTAGTTGGAGGAGAAGCTTGATTTTTTGGTATCCACAAGGGGGGCCAGCGCGGTCACCGTCACTTCCGCCTCGATGGAAACGGGCTTGAGAACGATGTCGAGGACAATGGTCCCCCCGATCGTAACTGGTAGGTTTTTGTGCACCACAGGCTGAAACCCCTGCAGCGAAAACGCAACTTCATATTCCGCGCCGACGGGGAGGGCAAAGAACCTGAATGCTCCCGCGGCGTCGGTCGGGATCGATCTGGAGCCCATCAAAGCCGGACCTTTCAATTCCACGGTGACTCCGGGGAGAGCCTCCCCCGTCTCGTCCTTGACCGTGCCCCTGATCGTTCCTGTCCGTTTCTGGGCGAATCCTTGATGGACCAACAGAAGCATGAAAACAAGGCTCACAAAGACCAGATTGAAAACCTTCTTGTTCTTCAATGTCCCCTCCTTATTCTATTAATTTGCCCATGGCAATATCGGCTCGGCGGTTTTTCGGCTTCTCCCCGTCTCCCTGCGTGCTCTCATCGAACGTTGGCATAAGATCTCTTATTGCCGCGATCTGAAACAAACCTCTTAGAGTTGGGGTTATAATATAAAATCACTTTCGCATTGTCAAGCCGGAAGGAGAGCCATCGTTTGAGAGCTTTTTATCGTTTGGAAATGAGTTTGTACTCGTTGTATTTGACCTCACACGGGTTGCCTTTGGCCAAAAGCATCGTGAGCGTATTGAGGTTGATGATGACCGAAAACGTGGTTTTCACTTTTTCCCCGTGCGAACAGATGGAATTGGGATAATTCACATGGTCCGATAAAAATTCTTTCATCCTCTCGGCATTCAGCTTATGCAGGTTGTTTTTGATCAATCTGATCCCGCGGTTGTAGCGGACAATAGAAGAGGTGATCGCGTTCGGGTCAAGCTCGAACTTTCTCATCCACGGAGCGATAAAATGATTGGTATGAACAAGATAGCCATCCGTCGCGTAGAGCGGCGCGTAGTCGGTGGCTGAGCCTTCGATGCTGTAGATCTCCCCGTTCGAGTCTGCGATCACCTGATTATAATCGGAGGCCCTTTGTCTTAAGATGGCCGCATCGATCGCCTGACCGATCCTTTGAGCGGCCAGGATCTTGCGAACGAGGAGGAACCGGGGAACTCCGACTCTCATATCGTTGGAGTCGACCTGATTGCCCGTCAGACTTATGCCCGCCGAATTGTAGCCGACGCTGATCCCCAATCCCCCATAACCGACGGCGACGATCTCAGGCTCGCCGTCCACCTGGTAGTGAATGATGGTGACATGCTCTTGAGTGGAAACAGACGTGTCATTGTTATGCGCCGCGAGGACGGATCCGTCTTCGGTGACATCGTTGGAGGCGATGAGATCGCTGCAGCCATTTGTATATTCATATCCGTAGGACCCAATTTCTTCACAAACGGAGGGAAAAAGATCCTCCAATGCCAACCCGGCGGCGTCGGCCGCGCCCTGAACCTCCATCACATACTCGGGCACGTATTTCCTGGAATATTGAAGAAAGAGTCCCGCTTCCGATTTGATCTTTTCCCAGTCTTTATTCTTCTTCATCTCCGCGACTTCTTGGATAAGGTTATTCTTGAGCTGGGTCCCGATCTGACGCCCGACCTCATAATGGCTGCCCTTGACATGGATGACGGGTATGGGAACTTCCTTCAAGGGACTCGCGGATTTTGGGATTGGATACGTTTCCGCAGGACAAAGCGAAACGGCGCTAAAAAACATGACGACGAGAAACATCGAGAGAAAAGTCCTCGGAAATTTGGATCTGTTGAACATCTTATCCCTCCTTCCCTAATGAAAGCGATAGTAAATCATGGCGCTCGGTGACCTGCCCCCTGATTTGGTCCATTTATCAGGCATGAGGTCCCCGGAATAAGGAGAAATGAAATCCTCTCTTTGAAATGGGATAATATGGCGGCTTCTCGCATCAATAATCCCATCTCGTCACTTTCCGGAAATATAAATCGAAGCTCGGAGCATGTCAACCCCTCGACACTCATGGAAGCCATGAGTGCTGCAAGGCTGCTCCCCGGCCGAAGCTCCACGGACTAATGCTCATTGGAGCGCCAGTACTCATGAACCGGAAACGGTTCATGAGTGCATGAATGCCGGCACACATACTAAGCCGTTTCCGGCTTAGTATGAGTACTGCAAGGCCGGGGCTTGTTCGGGGTTAACCTTGAGCCCACTCAGCCCCATCTCCTCTAAAGGGGCTGAGTACAAAAGTGTCGCTTCTCGTCCCCGCCTTGAAAGGCGGGGCTCCGATTTTAAGCCCCGCCTTTAAGGGCGGGGTAGCGTCGGCGAACGGGTCAAGGGCGGCTGGAGAGAGCGGAGAGACGGCCAAGAGACCTCTCCCTGAGCGTCTTGATGAAGTTGAGAGGAAGCTGGAATGCCGAAGAGGCTGCTGAGACGAAAAAGGGGCTTGGGGAGATCCGGAAGAATTGGCGCATTTAGTGATCACGGATACAGATGTCGTACTCGATTTCTTCACTGATACTCCGCCCTTTGCTCAAGCCCTGACATATCTGCTGCAGGAAGGGCGCCTGGCTGTAACAGCCATAACCGTATTCGAGCTGTATGCGGGGGTACTCGGCGCCAAAAGGCGTAAGCAGATCGAAACTTTTTGTGAAAGCGTGCCCGTCTTCAACTTGTGCTTGCTGGCGGCTGCCTATGTCGGAAAAATCTATACGGAGTCAAACCCTCGACTCCACGGCATGAATGCCGGCACTCATGAACCGGAAACGGCTCATGTGTATTGAAAGGCGGGGTAGCGTCGGCGAACGGGTTAAGGTTAGCGCAATGGAGATCATGGAATGAAGACTCGGCCCAGGGCATTCGCGTTCTTTATGATTTGGCTCGTCGCGGCCGCCTCGGCCTTCGCGGCACCGCCGAACAGCACCATGGCCTTCACGGTCTCCATGGACGAACCGGCCTCGCACCTGTTCCATGTCGTCCTTCGCTGCGAAGGATTGAAGGGCGAGACGCGGGATTTCAAGATGCCGGTCTGGATGCCGGGCTATTACGAAATCATCGATTATGCCGGGAACGTCCAGGATTTTAGGGCTATCGACGGATCGGGGAATCCGCTGAAGTGGAAGAAAACCGCTATCTCAAATATCTCGGCTATGCCGGGTTGGAGGTCGAGTTGCCCAAGGAACTTGACGAGGCCGACCTGGGAGCGACGGTCCGGGAGCGGGACGGCAAGCTTTTCGTCTGGAGCGCGGGTGGTCATTCCGCGGCGGGGCGCGCTGGCATCGCCCCCCGGGACGTGATCTTAGCTCTGGACGGCGTCACGGTCGATGCCGCGGCCATGAAGAAGATCATCGAT
The DNA here is from genome assembly GCA_963702005.1 of Candidatus Aminicenantota bacterium. GTDB lineage: Bacteria > Acidobacteriota > Aminicenantia > Aminicenantales > JAFGBC01 > JAFGBC01. The sequence continues at coordinate 1,847,658 of OY969696.1, read as the reverse complement.
TCCAAAAAGCCCGGGGATACGGTCACCGTCCGCTTTTCCAGGGGCGGCGAGGAAAAAGAGGTCTCGGTCGTCCTGGCGAAAAAGATAGATCCCGGATACCGCATCAAGAGGATTCCGAACCCGAGCCCGGATCAGGAGATGATTTACCAGGGTTGGATCGGCAGAGGTCATTGACATCGCCGGGCGGACGGCAATATAATTTTATTGTAATGGGGAGGGGGTTGAAGCAGTCGAAATTTCAGTCCCCTCCATTATTCACAAGGAGGCCGCGATGAATATCACGGCACAAAAAGACGGCTTCTCCCTGAAAGCGTATCAAGGGGACGCCAGGACACTCCTGGCTTTCAACCTGCAGAAGGAAAAGGCTAAAAACCTTGCGGGTTTTACCATCCAATGTCGTCCTGATGGAAAGCAGGCCTACTACCTGTTCAACAACCTGAGCTTCAAGAACCCCGCCCAGCACGCGCAGGATGCCACGGAACCGGCCTATTCCAGCATTAACGCGCCGATCCATAAATTTCGATGGGTGCATGTGCCGGGATCGGCGCACCAGGGGACAAAGCCGGTTTTCGGCCCTTACACCTACACGGTTACGCCGAGATACTTCGACGGGAACAATTCGCTCAAGACCCTCGATCCCGCGCTGTCGGTATCGGTGATCCTGAACGTGGAGCCGTTCTCGAAGGGGAAGATCGAGGCGGGCTTTACGCGGGGCTTTACACAATCGCAGGCCTTTGTGCGTCACTTCAGCAAAACGGCCGTCTTCCGCCCCAAATCCAAGGAATTGCTATTCGATACGTCGAAGGTTTCCGGAAAGAACGACGCGGGGAAGAGCTACACCTTTGCGGAGGAGTATGCCTGGCTGGGTTTCACCGCTCGGGACAAGATTCTCGGGATCGCCGATGAAGTCCTTAAGGATAAGAATCTTCGGCTGGACGTGTTCGCTTATGATCTCAACGAACCGGACATCATGAAGGCGTTTCTGGCGTTGGCTAAAGACCACCGCATCCGTGTCATTCTCGACAATGCCGGTCTGCACCATGACGCGAAGAAGCCCAAGCCTGAAGACGAATTTGAAAACCTCTTCAGCCAAGCGGCCAAGACGCCGAAAGCGATCATGCGCGGGAAATTCGGCCGTTATTCTCACGATAAGGTCCTGATCGTCTCGGACGCAAGCGGCCCACTGAAAGTGCTGACGGGCTCTACCAACTTCTCCGTCACCGGTCTCTATGTGAACTCCAACCACGTGCTGATCTTCAACGACAAGGACGTGGCGGCCGCCTACGCGCAGGTCTTCGCTAATGCCTGGAACGACAACGTATCGGCGGCGAAGTTCATCAAGACTCCGGCGGCCGGAAATATTTTTTCTTTCTCTTCGGCCGAACTCCCCCAGATCGAGATCACATTTTCGCCCCACGATGAGAAGTTCGCCAAGGAAACCTTGGGCAATGCGGCGGCGCGCATCGCGAAGGAGGAAAACGACAGCCAGGGCAGTGTGCTGTTTGCGGTAATGGGGCTCGACAAGAAAAGCACCGGACCGATTATTCCCGCCCTGAATAAACTTCATTCCAATCAAAACATATTCAGCTACGGAATCTCCGACACGCCGGACGGTATCTTTCTTTATACGCGGCGGAGGAAGACCGGCGTGCTGGTCACCGGCAAGCCGACCAAAACGAAACTGCCGCCCCCATTCAACCAAGTGCCGGGGCTTGGTCTTGGGCACCAGGTAAAGATCCCCGCGGCAAGCCGCGGGGCATTAGGAGCGCAGCTTCAAGGCCAGCTGCGCAGGCCCTTGCTCCAGTTCTCGGTGACTGACGATGTACTTCGCGATCACATCCCTCGTCATCCGGTCTCCGACCGTCCTTGCGAAATATCCGTCCTCCCACACTTCCCCGCCCCACAGCTTCTTTTTCAAGCCCGCAAACTCGCGAAACAACCCCCTCCCACTCATGCTCTTTATGATCCTGACGACCTCCCCGATCGATCGCGATGGCGGAAATGATACTAGCAAATGAATATGATCTTCGGTAATTTCCATCTCGATGATTTCAATATCGTACGATTCGCAAATCTCTCCCACGATCTGTTTCGCTCGTTCCCGGACTTCCACCCGCTCGAAAATCTTCTTCCGGTACTTCGGACACCAGACCAGATGGTAGGACGTGTCGTAGACCGAATGACTCGTCCGTTTCAGCGTCACCCATATACTTTACCACACTCCCGAGCAAGGGCCTTTGTGGATAAGGGGGACTTTCCGGTCCCCCTTATCACCCCCTCGGCAAGGCATACATTCCACCCCGTGGCAAGCCACGGGGCAGCCTGTAAAGCTTTCGTGCATCATAAGTTCGTCGTATGCGGGTTCAGCGGCCAGGACCCAGTGGTTTATTGCGGCTCATCCAACCTGGCCCTCTTGGGAGAACAAAAAAACGGGGATAATCTCATTGCGATCCACGACAATGATATTGCCACTGTATTCGCCATAGAAGCCATTGCCCTCGTGGACCACTTCGATTTTCTCGATCGCCAGTCAACGATGGCCAAAAAAGCCAAGTCCGCTAAAACCGCATCTCCTTCAAAGCAGGAGCAGGCGGAAGCCGCGGGCTGGTTCTTATCCAGCGATGGCAACTGGGCCGATCCCTACTATGACGAGAGCGATCTGCGTTGCGCAGACCGGAAGCTGTTCGCTTAATAACCTATCGCCTACAGCGTTGATTCATTATTCCTTCTTGGCTATCAGGTCTTTCGAGGATTAGCCGCTACCTGTACGCCCTTCCCCTTCCGCCACCTTTTCCTGAGATTGTCGAAGGTGACGTAAATGACCGGCGTCACGTAGAGCGTGACGAGCTGCGAGAACAGCAACCCGCCGACAACCGCCAGCCCGAGCGGGCGCCGCGATTCGGCCCCGGCGCCGAAACCGATGGCGATGGGCAGCGTCCCGAACAGGGCGGCCATCGTGGTCATCATGATCGGCCGGAACCGGATGAGACAGGCCTCGAAGATGGCGTCCTCGGCCTTCTTGCCCTCCCCGCGTTCGGCGGCCAGGGCGAAATCAACCATCATGATGCCGTTCTTTTTGACCAACCCGACCAGCATGATGACGCCGACAAAGGCGTAGATGCTGAGCTCGGTGCGGAAGAGAAAGAGCGTCACCAGGGCGCCGAAACCCGCGAACGGCAGGGCCGAAAGGATCGTCAGCGGATGGATGAAACTCTCGTAGAGGATGCCCAGGATCAAGTAAATGACGACAATCGTCATCAGGAGCAGGAAGCCCAGCCCGCTCATCGAGGACCGGAAGGCCTGGGCCGAGCCCTGGAATGACGTGCTGACCGAGGTCGGCAGGTTCTCCTTGGCGAGGCCCGCGATCTCGGCCACGGCCGGGCCGAGCGAAACGCCCGGCTTGAGGTTGAACGAGACCGTAACCGAAGGGATTTGACCCGAATGGTTGACCGTCAGGGGGCCGACCGTCGGGACCAGGCGCGCCACGGAATCGAGGGGCACGAGCCTCCCCGTCGACGACTGGATATAGAGTTTGGAGAGCTGGGAGGGGTCGTTCTGGTACTGGGGTTCGAGCTCCATGATCACGTAGTACTGGTTCGTGGCGGCGTAGATCGTCGAAACCTGCCGGGAGCCGTAGCTGTAATAGAGGGCGTCTTCAATTTGGTAGGGCGTGACCCCCAGGGCCAGGGCCTTGTCCCGGTCGATCTCGACCGTGACCTCGGGATTCTGGAGCTGCATATCGCTTGTCACATCCTGGAGGAGCGGCAGGGCGCGCATCCGGGATTCGAATTGGGCGGCGCTGCTGTAGAGGGTGTCGACCTCGGGGCTCTGGAGGGTGAACTGGTAGAGGCTCTTCGTGAAACGCCCGCCGACCGTGATGGGCGGCGGATTCTGGAGAAAGGAATTGATGCCGGTGATGCCGAAAAGCTTCGGTCGAAGGCTCTCGACGACCGCGTCCGCTTTGAGCGGCCTCTGGCCGCGCGGCTTCAGGCGGATGAACATCCGGCCCGCATTGCTGGCTCCCATGCCGCCGATGGACGATGCGAAGGACTCGACGTTGGGGTCGTCCTGGACGATTTTCGCCACAGCGGCCTGATGCTCCGTCATCGCCTGGAAGGATATGCCCTGGGCGGCCTCTGTGACGCCCATAAGCAGACCCGAATCCTCGCTCGGGATGAAGCCCTTCGGGATCTTCATGAAGAGGACGACGGTCAGGATGAGAATGACCGCGGAGAAGGCCAGCGTCGCGCGCCGGCGCCTCAACACCCAGGCCAGGGTGACCCGGTAGAAATTGAGCGCGGCCTGGATAGCTTTTTCGGCCGCGACATACAGGGCCCCGTGCTTTTCCTGGCCGGGCGCCCGGAGAACGCGGCTGGCCATGGCCGGGGTCAGGGTCAGGGAGACGAACCCGGAAAAAAGGACCGCGGCGGCGATGGTGATGGCGAACTCATGGAACAGTCGGCCCAGAATCCCGCCCATAAACATGATCGGGATGAAGACCGCGGCCAGCGAGAGGGTCATGGATACGATCGTAAATCCGATCTCCTTGGAGCCTTTGAGCGTCGCCGCGAAGGCCTGCTCGCCCATCTCCTGGTGGCGGACGATATTCTCCAGCATGACGATGGCGTCGTCAACGAGGAAACCGATCGACAGAGTGAGCGCCATCAGGGACAGGTTGTCGAGGCTGTAGCCGAGGATCTGCATCACCGCGAACGTCCCGATGATCGAGAACGGCAGGGCCAGGCTGGGGATGATCGTCGCCCGGACGCTCCTCAGGAAGAAGAAGATGACAAAGACCACGAGGATCAGGGCGATGATGAGCGCGGTCTTGACGTCGTTGACCGAGGCCTGGATGGACTCGGACCTGTCGAAGAGGACCTGGAAGTCGACGGATGCCGGGAGCTGGGAGCGGAATAGGGGCAGGAGTTTCTTGACGGCGCCGGCCACGGCGACCGTGTTCGTCCCCGGCTGCCGTTGGATCGCGAGCATGACCGCCCGTTCGTGCGACCCACCCTTATAGGCCCAGGCCGCGACCTTGTCGTTCTGAACGCTGTCGATGACCCGGCCCAGGTCTTTCAGCCGGACCGGGGAGCCGTTCCGGTAGGTCACAACGAGGTCCCGGTACTCGGCGGCGTTGTTGAGCTGGCCGTTGGACTGGACCGTGAAAGCCCGGTTGGGACCGTAGAGGGTTCCCGTCGGCAGGTTCACGTTTCCGGTCTGGACCGCGCGGCTGACCTGGTCGATCCCGATGCCTCGCGAAGCTAGGGCGTCGGGGTTGAGCTGGACCCGGACGGCGTAAGTTTGCGAGCCGTAGACGGCCACCTGGGCGACACCGGGGACCATCGAGATACGCTGAGCGATCATCGTCTGGGCGTACTCATCGATCGTCGAGAGAGGCAGGGCCTCAGACTTGAGGAGCATGAAGAGAATCGGCGTGTTGGCCGGATTGACCTTCTGGTAATACGGCGGCATGGGCATGTTCTGGGGAAGATAGCGGGAGGCGAAGGTCATCATTTCCTGGACGTCCTGAGCCGCTGCGTCCAGGTTGCGGCTCAGGGCGAACTGGAGCGTGATCATGGTCAGGCCGAGCTGGTTGGACGAGGTCATGGAGTCCAGGCCCTGGATCGTCGAGAACTGCTTCTCGAGAGGTGTCGCGACCGTCGCGGCCATGGTTTCGGGGCTTGCTCCGGGCAGGCCGGCGATGACCAGGATGGTCGGGAAATCGACGTTGGGGAGGTCGCTCACCGGGAGGAGTCGGTAGCCCAGGATCCCGAAAATGAGGAGCGCCGACATCAACAGCGTCGTCATCACGGGACGGCGGACGAAGGTTTCCGAAAAATTCATGGCGCCTTCCCTCCTAGCGGCCGGTCTTGACCTCGACCCGCGCCCCGGGAACGAGGCGAAGCTGCCCGTCCGTCACCACGCGTTCTCCGGGCTTCAGGCCTTCAGAGATGACGGATTCCTCGCCGTAGGCCCGGGCGACCTTGACCGGCCTCATTTCGGCGGTCAGGTCGTCTTTAACGACGTACACGTACTGGCCGGCCTGCCCGGTCTGGACGGCCTGGGAGGGGACGACGACGGCGCCCTTTTCCGTGGCCAGGGTCAGGCGGACGTTGAGGAACTGGCCGGGCCAGAGAGCTCCATCCCGATTGTCGAAGGTCGCCTTGAGCATGATCGTCCCCGTGGCCTGGTCGATGGCGTTGTCGATGAAGGTCAATATTCCCGATAGGGACGGCTCTCCATTCGCGGCCGGAATGGCCGCCGTCTTCAGCGGCTCCTTAGCCATGAACTCCTTGATCCGGGGCAGGTGCTGTTCGGGGACCGAAAACGTGACATAGATGGGCGTCGTCTGGTAAATCACGACGGCCGGGCTCACGTCGTTGGCCCTAATGATATTGCCCACGTCGATCAGGAGGCTTCCGGTCCGGCCGTCGATCGGCGACCGGACGGTCGAATAATCAAGCTGCAGGCGGACGTTGGCGACGTTCGCTTCGTCGGCTTTGATCGCGGCGGTGAGAACGTCCCGATTGGCCACCAGTGCATCGTACTGCTGCTTGGTCACGTAATCTTTCTGGACGAGGTCCGCGTAGCGAGCGACGTCGGCCTGGGCATTCCGGAGGAGCGCCCGGTCCTTTTCGAGCAGGGATTCAGCCTGTTTCAGGGCGATCTCGAAAGGCCGCGGGTCGATCGCGAGCAGCCGGTCTCCTTTCCTGACGGCCTGGCCTTCCTTGAAATAGACGCCCGTGACCTCTCCGCTGACCTGGGCCTTGACGGATACCGTCGTTATGGCCTCGACCCGGCCGACGGAGGCGATCTCGAGCGGTACGTCCTTTTGAAGGACGGGGACTACGGACACGGGGCTTCCGGCGGTGGCCCTTCCGGACGCTTTTTTCCCGGAGGACGAGCAGGCCCCGGCCCAAAGGATCGCCGCGACCGCCGCCGCTGACGATGCCAGTCTGATGAACTTGTCAAGGGGAGTCTTCATGGCTTGTGATCTCCTTTCTCGAAACTCGGCTGGGGGCCGGACTTGGCCGGCGCCGAGGGCGGCTCCAGGGCTCCGGTATCATGCGTGAATTGGACGAGGGCCAGGAACCAGTCGGCCTCGGCCTGGACGAGCTGAACACGGCCGCTTTCGAGGACGGCCTGGGCCGCCAACAGGTCGAGGATGCTGCCGACGCCTTCTTTATAACGGCCGAAGGCGACGTCGTAGGAAGCTTGGGCGCTCTCCAGGAGGTCTCGGGCGGTCAGGATTTTCTGCTCCGCGGTCTTGATGCCGTAATAGCTCGTCCAGACTTGAAGTTCGATCCCGCGGCCGAGCTCCGTCATCTGGTCCTTGGCCGCTTCGGCCTGGGCCTTGGCCGCCAGGACCTGGTATTCCTGCAAGCCGAAAAGGAAAGGCAGGTTGACCGAAATGGAGATCGCGTAGAAGGGGTTCGAAACGGGATTGCCCTGATAATAGATACGGCCGATGTTGCCGCTCAGCGAGAAGTTCGGGAAAAAAGTCGACCGGGCTTTCCGGACACCGGCCTCGGCCTCGAGGACCCGCGCTCGCGAGGCTGCCAGATCAGGCCGCCTGGCCTCCGCGTCCTTGATGCAAAGTTCCACCTGCTTGGATACGGCCTCGAACGGGATGCTCTCGGGAAGCTCGTCGGATACGACGAATCCCGCGTCGGCCGGGAACCCCATCGAGCTGGCCAAGGCTCCGTGGAACGTCTGGATGAGCCCGCGCGTCGTCACGATCTGGAGTTCGATCGAGGAGAGGGCGGTTTTAGCCTGAAGGACGTCAGCGATGGTGGCTAATCCGGCTTGGTGACGGGCTTTCGCGGCCTCATAATTGGCCTGGGCGCCCTTGCGGTTTGCCTCCTGGGCCTCGAGCAGGGCCCGCGCGGCAAGGTATTGGTAATAGGCGCTCTCGATCTGGAGGATGACGTTTTGGAGAACGGCGTTCTGAGTCCAATTGGCCGCTTCCAAGGCCCAGCGCGCCGATTGGACGCCGGCCTCCCGTCCCCCGAAGTCAAAGAGCAGGAGGTTCAGGCTGGCCGTCGGGGTCAAGGTCATCTGGTCGACGATAAACCGGCCGCCCGCGAAGGCCATCTTCTGCTTGGTGGCGGGGAGAGTCATGTTGATCTGGGGAAGGTATGCGCCCAGGGAAATGCTCATGATTGCTGAAGCAGCCCGGGCGGTATTCCATGCCGCCCGCGTCTGAGGGTTATTGGCCAGGCCCACGTCGACAATATCATTCAGCGTCCAGGCCCGCCCCGCGGTTTGAAGTTCGGCGGGAACGATGGGGGCAGGAAGGGGCGCTGGCGGCTTCACGTCTTTAGGGGGCGGCACCCAGGGATGCGAGGGCGAATCCGCGGTCCTTTTGGTGATGTCGCCCATGGTGGCGCACGCGGCCAGGAAGGCCAGGGCCAGGGCCGCGCTTGCAAGCCTCGCGAATAGGCCGAAATGGGGGCGAGGATGGACCGTGATCTGCGCGGTCATAAATTTAGAGTCTGCGGGCATTCTGAACCTCCCATTCAGAGGGGTGAAGGCGGGGGCTTAAGAATCCCCTTTCGCCAGCTCTCCCTTCTTCTCGGTCGACGGATGCGGGCGTTCATAATTCGTTTATTATTGCAGCATTATGGGGATAATTCAATTCGCCGGTGAGCGATAATCCCGGCCGCCTGTTTGATTATCTTGTTATCATGGGGTCGGACCTGGGCATCTTATTTAATAGGAAGTAGTTAACTAAGTCTAGTGGCCTCAATAAAACTCTAAATGGACTTTTTGAGGGCTAGAAATGATCACTTAAGAAAATTACCTATGAGAATACCTCTATTGAGGATGAAGCTAATCAATTTTTATGTGGGGAAAAATGGCTTCAGCGCATGAATTGGATCAGCGATTAGGCCTCGGCGACGACCGTCCAGCCTAGCGCATCAGCCAGACCGCGAATAGGCCCTTCGAGGTCGCCGTAGAACGTGACCCGGTGCCAGCCCCAGACGTCCCACATCCGGAACATCTTCTCGAAATCTCCGACGGGTTCGGCGACGAGCTTGGTCCGGCAGGCCCGGTCGTCGGGGTCGTTCCCGACGGCCTTGGCCCGGTGGAGAAGTATCTCTTTGCGGGCTTCGGACACTTCGACCGATGTCGTCATGTAACCGGCCGGAAGGAGCGAGCGGACCGCGGCGCCTTGCCGATCCTCGGAATGGGTCAGAATCTCAAACGGGTTCGTTGCGCCGCGCGGCCCGAAAGCTTTATTGGAAGCCACGCAGTGGGCGTAAATGATCCGTCGGTTCGCCGTGTCCATGACCGGGTCGGAGATGTACCCCGGCCGCCCCTGGCTCAGGATCCCGACGGCGACCATGGCCGAGGCCGACGGAACGTCGCATTCGCAGCCGCCGACCGAACCCTCGTTGTTGAGCTCGTGGAAGCCGAGGCAGGGATAGGCGTGGATGTGCCCGCCATAGAATCCGCCCAGGCAATTAACGGTGATGGCGTTGGCGCCGTATTTTTTCAGGACAGCTTTCTCGCCGAGGTACATGGCCGCCGAGTTGATGAGTTCCTCGCGGCTGACGCCCTCGACCCGGGCCGCCGTCTTCAGCCAGCGGTCGGCGATCGCCCGCGCCTCATCCTTGTCCGCAGCCGCCCAGGCCTCGTTGACTACGGAGAAGGGAATCTGGACGATGGGAATGCCCATGAGAGTCGTTTCGGGTCCCGTCTTGTCATCCCGGACGGCTAGAATTTTCGAGGCCTTCATCCGGCGGACCGTCTCCTGGGGCGAGAGGGTCTTGACGGGGTCGGGCAAGCAGGCAAGATCTCCGGGCCGGGGCGTCGCCGCGATCCTGACGCGGGCCGTCGCCGAGTCGAAATCGTATCCGGGGCCGCCCGACGCTGCGTCCTTGAAACATCGGGCCGCCGCGGCGAGATCCTCGATCCTGGACGAAGCTACAAAGCCGACGTTCTTGACGCCGGCGCGCAGGAACCCGGCCGTGTAGACGAGGAAACCCCCGCTTCCGGCGTATTTGAAGTCGGCGTAGAGAACGGGCCGGCCCGAGGCCGCGAACGTCTGGGCGACCTGGTTCCAGCAGTTGAGCTGCATGACGAGGAATCCGTCGGCGGGAGCGGCCTTATCGGCCTCGAGAAGCTTCTGGGCTTCTTCGGGGCCGGTCGCCGTCGCCGGCAGGAACTCGAACTCGGGAAGCCGCTTGACGAGCTCCGAGGTTGTCCGCTCCATGACCGGGCGGAAGTCGAACCCGAGGTTGGGCCAGTCGGGCCGGTCTTGGACTCCGGTGTGAAGGGCGTAGATGACGCGGATGCGGAGCTTATCGCGGCCCGAACCCCCCGGAACGGCCCTGAGCCAAGATGGAGCGCCCATCAAGCCGGCCGCGCCCGCGCAGGCCGCGCATCCGGTCAGAAATTCGCGCCGGCTGACGCCGCGCATGGGACAGCCTCCGGCCGCATCGATTCTCGGATTGTCCTTCCCTTTTCGGCCCATGGGCTTCATGGATCTCTCCTTTCGGCCGGAGCTTTCCCGCCCCGAGCACCCCGAACATATCCTTCCGAAGCCCGGCGTGTCAAGCCCGCCGGGCCGCTGTTTTTCCCGCGTGCGCGGTGATAAGATATCTAGCATGAAATCACAGGCGACCGTTTCGGCCGCTATCATTTTTCTGACATCTATCTTCTTAGGATTCGTTTTGCCGTCTCGATCCGGCGATAGTCGGGATAAGGGCGAAATCCTCGTCGTGCTGACCGGCGACCACGCCGACCCTTCGATCCTGCGAGTGGGAGACGATTTCTACATGACCCACTCCTCCTACCGCTATCTCCCGGGCCTTCTTGTCTGGCACTCGAAGGACCTGAAGCGGTGGGAGCGAGTAGGTTACGCCCTTCATCGAAACGTGGGCGACGTCTGGGCGCCCGATTTGGCCGGATGTGGAAATAAGTTCTACATCTACTTCCCGGCCGGAGGGACAAACTGGGTGGTCACGGCCGACTCGCCCCGCGGACCGTGGAGCGAACCGGTGGACCTTACGGTCAGAGGCATCGACCCGGGCCATGTCTCCACTCCCGACGGCAAACGCTACCTCTACCTGGATAGCGGAAGGGTCGTGGAGCTCGCCCCGGACGGCCTTTCGGTGCGCGGGGAGCCGAAGCGCGTCTACGAAGGCTGGGCCTATCCTAAGGATTGGGTCGTGGAAGGCTTTTATCTCGAATCGCCCAAGCTGGCCTTCCGGGACGGCTTCTACTATCTGACGACGGCCCAGGGAGGGACGGCCGGCCCCTCGACGGGACACATGGCCGTCTCGGCCAGGTCGAAGAGCCCGCTCGGCCCCTGGGAGAACAGCCCCTACAACCCGGTCGTCCACACCTGGAGCCGGTCGGAGCGGTGGTGGTCCAAAGGACACGGCACGATCTTCTCCGACGCAGCCGGCCGCTGGTATATCGTCTACCATGCCTATGAAAACGGCTATTATCCGCTGGGCCGGAACACGCTCATCGAGCCCATCGAATGGACCGGAGAGGGATGGTTCAAGACCGTCCGAGACGCGCGGCACGAAGGCCCGACCCAAAGGTTCCCTAACGTCGTTATCGAACCGGACGACTTCTCCGGGAAGGAGCTCAAGCTCCAGTGGCAATTCTCGGGGCTCGACTCCCTAAGCGATCAGAGGATCAAGGACGGCCGGCTGGAAATCGAATCCAGGCCCGACAGGCTCCGCGTCCTGCACGCCACGGTCGGCGACCACGGCTACGAGGCGTCGGTGCGTTTGGAAACCGAAGGAGACGTGGAAACGGGGCTTATCGCCTACTACGATGACGGCGCTTTCGCCGGGATCGGGATCAAAGGCGGGGAAGTCTACGCCCTCGCCAAGGGGCAGATCTCCGGCGAGAAAATCAAGGCGCCCGAGTTCAAATATCTCAGGATCCGGATGAACGAGTTCGACCTGTCGACGGCCTATAGCGATGACGGACGGCGCTGGACGCCCTACCCCTATTCACTCGAAGTCTCCGGCTACCACCAGAACATACTTGGAGGATTCTCGCACTTGAAGCTGGGGATCTACGCCCGGGGCGCCGGCGTCCTGAAGATAGACGACTTCGTTTACCAAACTCTCGACTGAAACGGCCCGCGAATCCGCGGATGATGGGATCAAACCTCGGGCACGTGTCCGAAACCCAACAGGTTTTCGATACGGCTCATCACGTAGGAGAATCCCCGGACCTGAGGGCTTTTATTCCCTTCGATCGTATAGAGCATACCGTCCTTGAGTTGATGGACAAACCCGACATGCCCCAGCCAGCCTTCGAGCTTTTCCCGCCACCAGACCACGATATCGCCCGGAGAGGGCTGATAGCCGCTGTTGGGCTTATAAGCCCAACCCTTTTTCTTGAACTTACTCAGCAAAGCCCTGGCGCCGGGCGTATAGGCGAACGGCATCTTGGCCGGGTCGCCGGCGCAGGCCTGAAGATAGCACCAGCTCACGAACGACGCGCACCATGATTGGCCTTCTTCCAGCCCCGCCGGTTCCAGATACTTCTTCACCCAAGGACCCCGGTTGTCCCCGCCGACCTCGCCGGCTCCGGCATTCAATTCTCCAATGGCGGCGGCCAGGGCGGCGCGGCCCAGAGCGCTTCCCCCCATTCCCGCGGCCGGCATCGATTGAAAATCTATCGCGCTCGGCGTTTCGATAATCGGCTTGGGGTGCGTCAGGCTCCACCAGGTGAGCGGGCCCACGACTCCATCCACGACCAGGGGCTGGCCGTGTTGATCCAGGTTTTGCGCCTGGAAGGCCCTTACGGCCCGGTACGTATCCGACAGGAAAGTTCCATCAATGGCCACGGGATATCCGCGCTCGATGAGAAGCATCTGGAGTTCCGCGACTCCCGTTCCCATGTCCCCCTTCTTAAGCAACAACGACATTGTTACACCTCGATTCTCTTGATAATTGATACCGCCCCTCGACTTAAAATAATAGGACCGGTGCCGGTTCGATGTCAACCCCTCGACACCCGGTTATCAAGCGGGGGCTTGTATAGGGGTAACCCTGAGCCTCGGCGAATGGGTCAAGGACAAGGGGGGCGGCGGCCCGCTATTTCTTCAACATCCCTTTCTGGAAGAAGAAGCGATCTCCCTGGTTGACGGCCGCTCCGACCTGGACTTTGACGTTATTCTTGGCGACGCCCTCGACCAGGTTCCCGTAGACCCATTCCTTGTTGGCGCCGTGCATGGGGAGGACGGACTTAATTTTCAGCTTATCGACGGCGTAGAAGATGCCCTTCTGGAAGGCCTCGGGGTTCGTGGAGCCGCATCCGTACATATTGAGGAAGAACGCGATATCGGGCCGGATCCCCTTCGCGGCCAGGAAATCGATCTCCGGGAAGAAGTCGTTGCCGGCCGTCTCGAGCGTGTTGTTGGAGTGGTCGCCGGCGTGGAAGATGGTCAGGCCGTCCAGCTGAACGGCGAACCCGACGCCCGCGTCGTTGGACTTGATCGTCGTCACGGTCAGGGGGCCGATCGTCTTTTGGACGCGCGGGGCGAGCGAGATGATCCCCTCCTTGGATTCAGGCTCGAACCCAAAGATATAGGTGATGTTAGGGATGGTCCGCTTCCAGTCGAGGATCTGGGGATCGAAATGATCGCCGTGGTCATGGCTGACGAAAACGTAGACGGGATAGCCCTTCAGCTCTTCCGGACGGATATGGCCGTTGGCCAGGAGCTTCTCGTCCGGAGCCGGGTCGTTGTCCCAGTAGTCGAAGACGAGGACCGCGGACTTGGTCTTAATCGCCCACCCGGAGTGTTTGAGATACCAGATGGTAGCTTCGCCTTTTTTCAGCGGCTTGTTCAGGATCGCGGAGTCGTTGAGGTTCGTCTCCCAGGGGACATCTTCGACGCCGCTTTTGCGGAGCAGGTCGGCCGCGGTCTTATTCCCGTATTTCAGCGCATAGGATAACGCGGTGTAGCCGTCCTTGTCCTTGGCGTTTTTCTGGATGCCGCGGGCCAACAGCGTTTCAACGACGCCCGCATATCCCCGGAGGGTCGCTTCGTGGAGCACGGTCTTGCCTGACCTCGGATCGACCGCGCCCAGGTTCGCTCCCTTTTTCAGGAACAATTCGACGAGATCCTTGTCCCCCTTCTTGACGGCGAGAAGGAAGGGCGTGACGCCGCTGCCGTCGGCCGCGTTGACGTCGGCTCCCCTCATGGCCAGGGCCCGCGCCCCATCCCTGTTGCCGAAATCGACCGCGAGCATGAGAGGCGTCGCTCCCCCCTCGCCCTTGGCGTCGACGTCGAAGCCGTAGTCCAGCAGATAATGGACGGCGTCCGCCTTTCCGGAAAGAACGGCATGGTGGACGAGCGAGAAGCCGGGTTCCGAGGAAGCCCTGAGGTCCACCCCGCGCGCCGCCAGGAGCTTCATGACGTCCACGGCGTCGGCGCGCGCGGCATAGACGATCGGGGTCGCCCCCCAGCCGTTCTTGGCTTGGATTTGGGATTGGAAGCCGTTATCGAGAAGGATGCCGACGACCTCAGCGTTGCCCGCGCTGACGGCGCGGAACAACATGTTATCGCCCTGGGGATTCTTGATCGAAAGGTCGGCCCCGAGCGCGATCAGCTTTCTCAACATGGCCGGCCGGCTCCCCGAGACCGAGAACCAGACGGGCGTCAGGCCCCTGCGGTCCTTGACGTTGAGGTCGAAGCCGTTCTTGAGGGCGTAATCCACGACCGGGACATAGCCGTAGTAGACGCCGAAGTAAAGATCCCCGCGGCAAGCCGCGGGGCATTAGGAGCGCAGCTTCAAGGCCAGCTGCGCAGGCCCTTGCTCCAGTTCTCGGTGACTGACGATGTACTTCGCGATCACATCCCTCGTCATCCGGTCTCCGACCGTCCTTGCGAAATATCCGTCCTCCCACACTTCCCCGCCCCACAGCTTCTTTTTCAAGCCCGCAAACTCGCGAAACAACCCCCTCCCACTCATGCTCTTTATGATCCTGACGACCTCCCCGATCGATCGCGATGGCGGAAATGATACTAGCAAATGAATATGATCTTCGGTAATTTCCATCTCGATGATTTCAATATCGTACGATTCGCAAATCTCTCCCACGATCTGTTTCGCTCGTTCCCGGACTTCCACCCGCTCGAATATCTTCTTCCGGTACTTCGGACACCAGACCAGATGGTAGGACGTGTCGTAGACCGAATGACTCGTCCGTTTCAGCGTCACCCATATACTTTACCACACTCCCGAGCAAGGGCCTTTGTGGATAAGGGGGACTTTCCGGTCCCCCTTATCACCCCCTCGGCAAGGCATACATTCCACCCCGTGGCAAGCCACGGGGCAGCCTGTAAAGCTTTCGTGCAAGGGCGTCATGCCCGCGCCCATGTCGGCCTTCAGCAATTGCGGGTCATCGTCGAGCATCTTGAGGATCTTATCGATTTCGCCGTTCTCGAAAGCTTTCGAGAGGTCTTGAATCGAGGCGACGGCGAACGGCGCGGCCATGGCCAGAGCCAGTGCCATAAACAAAACGCACGCTTTTTTCAATGGGACCTCCTCGCTTCTTGATTCCAAAATATTGGACTCGATGCCATGAGGATTCCGATCACCCTTGGATAGGCAAGAATCATACCAGGGCGCCGGGCAGGGAATCGGCCGCGGACAGGCAAGGATTATCGGGAATCGCGGCGGGGGACGAACATGTCCCCTATTTTTTTACAGGCATGGAAAGAATTTTTCCATCCCCTGCCCCGCGAAAAAGAAAGGCCGGGGCCGCCTCAAGAGCGGCGCCCGGCCCGGAACGTCGATCGCTGCGAAGCGCTACTTTTGCTTGTAGCCCGCCGGCACTTGGAAGGCCGTCTCGTCAAGCTGGGCGGAGGCGAGCTGCTGGATCTCGATGTAATAGGAGATGGCCGGCTCCTGATCCTCGCCGGGCTTGGGCTTCTTCTTGAGAGCGCCCATAGCCAGCTTGCCCAAGGACAGCCCGCCGCCCCCTTCCTCATCGGCCTTCTTCTCGCCCTCGGGCCGGATGGCGAAGTACTTGCCGTCGATGACGATGGGGTAGCCCTCGATCTTCTTGAGCTCGTTCGCGACCTGCTGGCCCTTGGGGGAGGGGCTCGGGTTGGCCGGGTTCATCGAGCTCAGGAGCTGGACCCACTGCCCGCCCAGGACGTCCCGCTTGAGGACGTCCGCGTCAAGGCCGATCGCCTTGAGGTAGGCCCGGGAGAATTTCAGCTCCTCGGCCTGAGCGGCCTGAAGCTCGCCGCTCATCGGGGTCGTCCAGACCAGTGTCGTCATCTTGTCCGTGCCCTTGGCCTTGGTCTTGACGTTTTCCCACTCGGCTTCCCAGTTGACGGCGTACTTCTTGCAGGGGAACTGGTTGAAGGTCTGGGTCTCGCCGGTGTCCTCGACCTTGAACTCGCTGCGGATGATCTTAATGTCGCTTTCGTTGACGGGCTTGGCCTCGGCCTGCTGGCCGGCTTCGGCCTGGCCGGACGGCTGCTCCAGCTTGATCTTCTCGAGCGGGCGCGTCGAATACTCCTTCTTCTTGTTGTCGAAGCTGGTCACGGTCATGGCCGGGAGATCGACGATCTCGCCGCCGCTGCCCGAACGGAGCAAGGCCGAGCCCAGGGTTTTTCCCAGGAGCCCCTTGCCCTTGAAGTCGGTCTTGGAATCGGACGCCTTCTTCTCGGCCGTCAACCGCTCGCTCTGCTCCAGGCTCAGCGTCCCGAAGCCCTTGAAGGTCACTTGGGACTTCGACTTCTTGACGACGCCGGCCAGCATGGGAGCGGCCAGGACTAGAAGGACGGCGGCCAGCGCGCTCAATCTTTTGAGTTGATTCATTGTCTTTGTCTCCTTTCCTTAATTACACTAACAATATAGGGATAATAGCGATCGGGTCAGGCCTTGTCAAGGGCTGGAGCCTCGGATTAGAACATGATACTTACGGCATAGAAAAATATTCGTCAGTCGACTTTGAAGTTGCTTGTCGCCGTCGAGCTCTGCCCCGAATTCTTCTCGCCCGCGAACAAGGTCAGGGTGTATTCGCCCGGCTTGAGCTCTCCCGTTATGAGCCGCAGTTCGGACACGAACGCCTGGCCGTTTTCCGATTGT
The DNA here is from genome assembly GCA_963702005.1 of Candidatus Aminicenantota bacterium. Classification (GTDB taxonomy): domain Bacteria; phylum Acidobacteriota; class Aminicenantia; order Aminicenantales; family JAFGBC01; genus JAFGBC01. The sequence continues at coordinate 1,830,571 of OY969696.1, read as the reverse complement.
TTGACGACCGAGGTCGAAACCGGGACGATCTCCCCCGAGGAAGCGGCGACGAGCTGGGCGGAAAAGACCAAGTCCGGATTCCGGAGGCCGGATCCCTGGCAACGGACAACAACCGAGAGCTCCGTATTCGTTTTTTCGAGCGGCTTCGTAATGGGGCAATATCGCTCCGTGTCGAAAGGATAGATATCGGTGAAAAGAACTCGGGCCGGATTCTTAGCCGTCGCTGTCGCGCCGTTCAAAAATACGGTTCCTTTCCCCGGCCTGAGGATGAGCGGCGCGAGCAGCATGAATCTCGAACTCTGACCCTCGGGAACGGAGACACGGCAGGAGCCTCGGGCTCCCATTCCGGTTTCCATATTTCTCAGAACCACCCGGCATTGGTATTCGCCGGGATCAAGAGAGATCAGGGACGAAACGAACGCGTCCTCCTCCGACCCGGGCCACCCGGCGACCTCTTCCCTCTTGAATGCTACAACATCCCGTTTTTGATCGAAGACGAGCGTCAGGGCTTCCACTCTCTGCCCCGCCGCCTGAAAGATTTTCCCCGCCGGGACCTTGGCCAGGAGGGCGAGTCCGGCTTTGGCTCCAAGGGCATAGGGCAGGACGATCAGCGGAAAATTGACGGCATCCTGGAGATAAGGACGATCGCTCAGGGCCAGGTCGATCAGCTGAAGGAGCTTTTCGTTCGTTGTGTATTCGGAAAACGGCTTTGGATCGAAATATCCTTTTTGTCCATAAACCCGGCAGCCCTTTCGTTTGACCTCGACCCCGATCTTATGATACTTGCCGTCTATTTTGTCGTCGATGTAATAGCCTAAGACATAATAGGAACCGGTCGATCTTTGGATTTCCTCGTTGATCGTCTCATAGTTTTTGACGTTGTCGAAATAGCGGCCGCCCGTCTCGCTCGCCAATTGCTTAAGCGACAAATCGCCAGACAGGTTTTTATCATCGTAGGGACCGGACCCTTGAAATAACATCCTATCATCGAAGCGGCCGGATGGTTGACCTAGGACATTGACCGTGTAAATGATGCAGTTGGAGGAGGCCAGCGCTTTACTCATATCTGAAAAGGCTTCCCGTAAAGCTGAGTTTCCCCAGTTATTGCTTAAGGATACATAATAGCCCGAGGTTCCTTCAAGGCGCTTTCCGTATAGGACAAAATTGGCAATTCCGGACGAGAAGAAAATAATATTCTTCTGACCCGGAACATAGCGGAGGGATGAGGCTAGATCCTTGACTTGAGTTGCGAAATCAGTCACGGAACCTTCATAGTTGATTTGATTAATTTTACTTGTAATTTCACTAGAATTTACAAACTCACCTCGTCCTCCGACCGACAGGGCTTCCTCTAGCGATTTCATGTCGGCCAAATAGCGGTCTCCCAGGTCGATCGCCCTTCCCATGGCCTGTGCTCCGCCCAGGCCAGCGACGAGTTGGCGCACCTTGGCGTGGTCTCGCGTTAAGAATTCGTGGAGCTTCAAGCCCATCCGGGCGGAATATGAAACGATCCCGATCTCATCATCGGGACTGATCCGGGTGTCTATAAAATCCAGAGCCGCTTCTTTGGCTTTTTTAACTCCGGACGGAGTGTTGAAGGCGAAATCAAAGAAGAACATGAACTTTCTATTCAATCCTGAAGAAACTCCGGAGGAAGCCGGGCTTTGCGGTTCAGGCGGCATGGCCGCCTCGGGCGAGATGTGCTTTTCGAAATCCGTGATAACTCTCGGTTTCCCGTTGTCCTTGAGCGCGAAATCCGATTTTTCCAGGTCGGTTACGGGTTGCCCGCGTTTATCCACGACCTGAACCTGGACCAGCTTGAGCGTTACGGTGACTTCATGTTGAAGAGGAGTCTGATCCTTCTTGTCTAGCGTCCGGCTAAAACGAGAACCGACGGCCGGGGACGCGCCTATGAGACAGAGGCTTAACCCAGCCAGGATCGGATAGAAGATTTTTTTCATGTCTTCATCTATCCCCCGCCTGATTGTAATATCAAATAAATATTCTAGTGTGTCAAGACCTCATGGGATATCGTGCGGACCGGCCTCAGCTGCCCTCATATAGGGCGTCGATCAAAGGCCGGTATTTCTCCTCGACGATGGCGCGCCGGATCTTGAGGGTCGGCGTGACCTCGCCGGCCTCGATCTCGAAGTCCCGGTCGAGGAGAGCGATCCGCTTGACCCGTTCGTAGGAGGCCAGGCCCGGCGTCGCCCGTTGGACTTCAGCCAGAAGGAAGGCGACGACATCCTCGCGCCGGCAGAGCTCGCTCCGGCTCAGGAAGGGGATTGCGTTGGCCCGGGCATAGGCTTCAAGCTTCTCGAAAGCGGGGACGATCAGGGCCGAGATGAACTTGCGGGCCGCCCCGACTACGACGGCGCTCTGGATGTAGGGATTCGACTGGAGGAGGATCTCGATCGGCTGGGGGGCGACGTTCTTTCCGCCCGAGGTCACGATCAGGTCCTTCTTACGGTCGGTAATGACCAGGTAGCCGTCGGCGTCCAGGAAGCCGATATCGCCGGTGCGCAGCCAACCGTCCTCGAGAACCGCCTTCGTCTCGGCCTCGTTCTTGTAGTAGCCGATCATGATGTTGGGACCGCGGGCCAGGATCTCGCCGTCGGGCTCGATCCGGATCTCGACCCCGGGGATGGGCTTGCCGACCGTCCCGAATCGATAGCCGGTCAGGACGTTGGCCGACAGGACGGGCGAGGTCTCGGTCAATCCGTAGCCGGGGAGGATGAAGAGATCCATGGCATAGAAGAACTCGGCGATGTCCTCGGACAGCGGCGCCCCGCCGCAGATGAAGAATCGGACTCGCCCGCCCGTTTTGGAGACGATCTTGGCATAGACGAGCCGGCGGGCCAGGGCCCGGGCAAACGCCAATCGCTTGGGGATGGGCCGTCCGGCGACGGTCTTGGCCGCGCACGATTTTCCGACCTTGACGGCCCAGAAAAAAATCCGGCGCCGCAAGGGGGGACTGGACAGGACCTGGTCCATGACCTTTGCGTAGATCTTCTCGAAGAAGCGGGGGACGCCGATGATGATTGTCGGCCGGACCTCGAGCATGTTCTCGGCCACGGTCTCGACCTTTTCCGCGTAGGCGATCGAGGCGCCCTTGGAGAGGAGGAAAAAGGTCCCCGTCCTCTCCAGAACGTGAGACAAGGGCAGGAACGAGAGGGCCGTGTCGGTATCTCTGAAGGAAATGATCCGGTCCAGGGATTCGATGTTGCTGACGAAATTGGCGTGGCTGAGCATGACGCCGCGGGGCGTCCCGGTCGTCCCCGAGGTATAAATGATCGAAGCCAGGTCGTCGGGCCGGACCTCTTCGGCGCCGCGTTCGAAAAGACCGGCCTCCGGGGCGGCCGCCCGCCGCCCTTTGGCCATGACCTCGGAAAAGCTCCAGACGCCCCGGGGCGCTTCCTCCTCGATCAGGACGGCGTGCTCGAGGAGGGGGAGCTTCTCGCGGACGGCCTCGACCTTGAGCCAGAGATCCCGGTTTGAACAGATGCCGATCTTGGCCTCCGAATCGGAGATGATATAGCGAATCTGCTCGGGCATCAGGGACGTATAAACGGGGACCGTGACCCCGCCGGCGCACAGGACGGCGAAATCCGCGATGACCCATTCCGGCCGGTTTTCGGATAGGATGACGACCTTGTCGCCGGGACGAAGCCCCAGCTCCCGGAGGCCGAGAGACAGGTCCCGGACCTTGTTTTCGAATTCCGAGGTCGAGATGGGCCGGTAGAAGCCGTCCCGCTTTACCATCAACAGGTCCGGTTTGGGATAGATTCGGCAGGTTTGAAGAAAGATCCGGCTCAGAGTCGTGACGTGATCGCCCGCGCCGCTATCCGTTGGAAACATGAGCGGACATTATACATAAATGGCCCGCGCGCCGCCAGGAGTGTCCCGAAAAGGCCGGCCCTCCCCGCCGCTTACTTGATTTCAATCCTAGCGATGAACGCGTCCCATAAGCCCCCGCCGAAGGTCCCTTGGAAAGGCGCTTGAACCGGGAAGTCAAGGCTGTTCGTTATTCCCGCCAGATAGACCCGGCCCACAGAATCGAGGCAGACTCTAGTAGCCTGGTCTCTGTAGGATCCGCCCAAGTAAGTGGAAAAAAGAAGGCTGCGGCCGGTCGCGTCGAATTCGGCCAGGAAACCGTCTCTTCTGCCTTTCAGGACGGACTGTATGGCTTTCTTCTTGGGAAAATTACGGCTCTCGGTGAATCCCGAGACGAAGATCCGGCCGTCGGCGTCCGCCGCGACTCCAAGACAGGAATCATCGCCCGTCCCGCCCAGAAACGTGGAAAAGATGAGGCTCTTGCCGTCCGGGGCGAACTTGGCCACGACCCCTTCACGCGCCCCTTTCCGGGCCGGTTGAAAGGCGTTCTTGACCGGAAATTGGCTGGAGGTATAGCCCACGACGACGGCGGCTCCGGAGGCGTCCACGGCCAGGGTTTCGGGGATATCCGATTGAACGCCGCCCAGGAAAGTTGAATAGACGAGACTCCGGCCGTCCGGAGAGAATTTGGTCAGCACGAAATCTTCCCTACCGGCCCTGGCCTTCTGGACCGCGGACTTGAGGGGAAAGTCGGAGCTGTCCGAGCTTCCAAACACATAAGCAGCGCCGCTTCCGTCGATGCCGATGTCGCAGGGCGCCTCCGTGTCGGACCCCCCGAGAAATGTCGAGAAGACGAGACTCCGGCCGTCGGCGGAGAGCTTGCTGACAAAAATATCGAGATCGCCTTTCCGCTTAGGCTGATAGGCCTTTTTAATCGGGATATCATCGCTGCCCGTCAGGCCGGCGACGAAAGCCTCCCCCTGGCCGTCGACCGCGATACCGAGGGTCGCATCCCAGCCCCCGCCGCCGAGGTAACTGGAATAAACGAGGCTTCGGCCGCTCGGGGCGAGCTTGAGAACAAACCCGTCCACGGGACCTCCGCCGAATGTTTTCTGGATGGCGTTTTTAACCGGGAAGGACTTGGTGGTGGTCGAACCGACCAGATAGGCCGAGCCGCGCCCGTCGACGGCAAGGTCCGGAATGCGTATCCCCTCCATGTATTGGCCGATGGGAAAGAAGGCCGTATAAACCAGGCTGCGGCCATCCGCCGAGAGCTTCGTCACGAAGTTGTCCACACGGGCATAGCCAAGGGCGTTGGAGCCCGAAGATGCCGCCGGGAAATCGGCGCTGAAGCTGATGCCAGCGCAGTAGATGGCGCCGCTGGAATCGGCCGCGATCGCCGTGATCTCATCGAGATCGTCGCCGCCGAGATAGGTCGCGTAGGTCAGGACGACCGGATCGATGACGAGCGGGAGGCGAGGATCGTAAGGACCGAGCTCGAAACCGAATTCATTCCCGTCCAACGCCTTGAACCCCGCCTCGATGGTGACGCGCCGTCCCCCGGCTTCCTGATAGGCTACGGGCCTCCGATGCCGGATGTTGCCGAAAGCCGTCTTGACGATAAGGGTCCCATCGGCGCAAATCCTCGGTTTCCGGACGCCCCGGAATTCCAGGCGGATGGCGGCCGGGTTCGCGCCGGGCCGGACAATCCAATCATATTCGACTTGGCGATCGACGCCGTAGACCTTGAGGTCGATCCCCGGATAGAGGTCCCTGTACAATACCGCCCGGGAGGAGGGGATGCCCGTCGTCCAGAGGGACTCATCGTTCCCCTCAAAACGGCTGACGATGTAAGGAGACGGGTCGAGGGCTTCGGCCCGGACCTCTTCACGGGAAGCCTTGAAGACGATCTCCGAGACGTCCCGCTTGAAGACCCCAGGTCCCTCCTTCCGCTCCTTCCTCAGGGCATCGAAGATGAGGCCGCTCGAAGACAACCAGAGGGTGTAGCGGGGCGTCCTTGCGTAGAAAAGCGCCCGGCCGTCAGCCTGTCCCGCTTTGGGGATGAAGTAAAGGGGGATGTCCCCGAAACCTGTATCCCCTGCACGCCCCGCGGCCGGAACCGAGGCCGCCCCACCGCAAACCGGCCCCCAGAGGCCCGCGGCCAGAAGGCATCCCGCCGCCGCCAATCCGGCGATTACTTTGTTCATATCAATCCCCCCTCGTTACGAATCAGCCCTCGGCCAGGATGGTCCGGATTTTTGCCGCGTAATCTTCGCTCGCCTTGTCCTCGGTCTTGATGACGATCCGGTCGGCCGATCCGGCGCCCAGGCCGAGCTCGACGGCGCGGGCGATCTGCTCCTGGGCGAAGATCTTCGTCCCCATGATCGCTTTGTTGCTGCCCAGCTCCTTGAGAATTGCGACCCCGACGGCGTCGATCGCGACCCGGTCCGTTCCGGCCAGGAAGACGTTCGCCGCCTTGAGGGTTCCGGTCATCGGGCCGCCGTCCGTGAAGACTTCCATTCCGTCCACGACGATCAGGGCGGGGCGATAAGCACCATTGATTTCGGCGATCATCCGCCGCTGGTGGGGCGAATTGTGGAGCTGCCGCATGAAGGGATGGCCCTTGCGGGGAACGACGCCGACCGAGTTCTTGAGGGACATCGTAAAAATGCCGCCATAGCCGTGGGTCTTGAGGCAGCAGGTCGAGACGACGGCCTCGGCCTCGACGACGGGCTTGGCGACCAGGAAGCCGTCGGGCCAATGGGAACGGTGCGGCGCGAACTTGACATAGCCGTCGGATCCGAGCTCGTCGAAATTGAGGACCGCGGCGCCGAACTCGGCGGCCAGCTCGCGGATTCCTTTCTTGGCCAGGACTTGCTCGGACTCCTCGGGCCCGCTCCGGTCGCCGACGGCGAGGGACGCGGCGCCCATGGCTTTGAGCGCCGCCAGGAGCTCGCGCAGGGTATCATTGTGAGTCGATCCCGGAGTCGGGTCGGATGTGTTGAAATTCGGCTTGACGAGGGTGCGCTTTCCCTGGACCGGGTTGATGCCGAGGACGGCCAGCGATTTCCGGACGCCCTCGCCGCGGCTGTCGGCTTTGACCAAGACGATCGTGGCCGTCTCACCGGACGCGGCCCGTCCCGAGGATGATGGAAGTCCGCCGGCGCGCGGCGCTTCCGGTTCGATGCGCCGGCCCTGGACCCGTGAGGCTTGGAGGGAACCGACCAGGCCGACGAAGCCGCCGCCAGCCGCTAAAAAATCACGTCGGGACCAATTGCGCTTCATCATCAGGGGGTCTCCTTCCTGAAACCAGGATATGCGAGGGCGGGAAACCTGTCAAATCATCGACTCCCCGGCCTGAAGGCCGGGGCTTGTTCATGATTAACCCTGAGCCTCGCTCTCATCCCCGCCTTGAAAGGCGGGGCTCCGATTTTTAGCCCCGCCTTCTAGGGCGGGGTAGCGTCGGCGAACGGGTCAACGAGTGTTCCGGAGGCCGGCCAGGAACGACCGGATTATTTTGGGGGAACCGCCTCTCACGATCCAGAGGCGATCGCCGCGCGGCATCGTGTAGAGAGAAGCCCCCTTTCCGTCGGAGGCGGCCGCCAGATCGTCCGCCAGATCCTGAAATTCAAAGAACCTGGCCGGATCGGACAAGGCCGCTCGCAGCCGCTCGAACGCCGCCCGCGAGGTCCGTCCGTTTGGGTAGCGGAGGACGATGAAGCTTATCCCGGTGTCATAGTCGGCCGCCGCCCCTTCCTTGAATCCCAGAACCTCGCTCGAAATCCGCGTATAGACCGCGTTCAGGCCGAGCGGTCCGCGAAAGTAGCTCAAGCTCGGCTTGATCATGTCCCGGACCGGAAGCGTATCCAGGAAACGAGGCCTACGCCCGGCGCCCTCGATCCGGGCTTCGGCCGCGCGCGCCAGCGTCTCGAGCCCGACGAGCGTCTCCCCGTCGGAATCGAAGCCGGTCAAGGTGACCAGATAGCGCCCTTTCCAAAAGTTGAGATAATAATCCTCGAGCTGACCGCGCCCTTCGCTCCCCAGCTCGCGGCCCTTGCTGCCTTTCTTGAACGCGTACATCCCGAAAGCGGCGCCCGGATCCGCCATCTCGAAAATTTCGGCCGAGATGGTCTTGCCGGCCCGGCTCTCGTAGTCCTGGACAAGGACCTTCCGGAATCCGTATTCGAGGTAGATATCGGCGCCGCCGTCAACGTAGGTGAACAGCTCCCGGCCGGCGAAGACCTGGGGCTCCCCTTTTCGGACCCAGGCGTCCGAGTCGGCCGGACCGGGCAGCATTTCTATAAGGTCGGAGACGCGGGTTTCTACGGCGCAGGAAGCGAGGAAAGCCGCGCCGATCATTAAAACGATTAGGAATCGTTTGGACATTGTCGATTCGATTTTATCATATTCCCAAAAATCAATATAATAGCGGCGGAGGGTCACATGGCCATCATTCGCAACCGCCTCATCTCTTTCTTCTTCCTCTTCTTCTTCCTCTCAACGCTTCTCATCCCGTCCGGGTCCGCCGGTCCCGGTCCGGCCCAGGCGTCCCCGGAACCCGTGCCGCGCGCCCGGTACCTGGCCTACGCCAAAGCCTCGGCCGACTGGGCCTTCGCCCATAAGGACGATCTCATCGCGAACTGGAAAAAAGGCTTCGATCCGGACAATATCTTCGGCTACCGGCCGCCGGGAGGGCTTCTCGAAACGGCCGTCATCTACGGGTATTTTTTCCAGACCGAAGGGAAGCCCGAATACGGACGCCGCGTCGTTCAAATCCTCCTCAGCTACGGTGATTTCCGGTCGATCTACCCCGAATCGTCGGTCAAGCGCCGGCCCGACTACGCAGACGGCATACCCGCCCTGCCGGATTTCTTCACGGTCATGCGCTTTATCCGGGCCTATGACGCCGTCCGTTCCTCCGCCATCCTGGGCAGCGCCGAACGGAAACGGATCGAAGACATCATCGCGCACAGCCTGGCCTATCTGCTCCGAACCCAGGAGTGGGGGCCCATGAACAGGTCCGCGCTCCGGGCCGAGTCTCTGGCCTGGGCCGTCCGGGCCCTCCCCGGCCACCCCGACGCCCCGAAATGGGAGATGCAGCGCCGGGCTCTGGGCAACGACAATTGGGGCTCCTGGCAGATCGAGGACGCGACGGTCTACAACGGCGTCTGGCTCTACTCCCTCCTCGGCTACGCCGACGCTCTCAACAAAGTTCCCGAGTTGCTCCGGACTCCCATCATGTATTATTACGCCCGCTATTATCTGCGCCTGATGGACCCGGCCGGAACGATCCCCGACTTCGGCGACGCCCACCGTTATTCGAACTGGACGCATTTTTTAGTCTTCTTCGAGGCGGCGGCCGGCCAGTCCCGGGATCCCGAGCTCAAGTGGGCGGCCGCGACGATCGCCCGCCGCTTCGTCGATTTTTCCAAGACGGACAACGTGGGCCTCGGGATCATCCTCCTCGACTGCGCCCGTTGGGGAGCGGACGGGATCCCGGCCCGGCCGCCCTCCGCGCTGTCCGGGGAGGTTCTGGAGGACCTCGTCGGGAAAAAGGTCGTCTTCCGGAACGGATGGGACGCGCTCTCGACCTACCTCCTCCTCAACTATCGCGATGAAGGCGACGGCGGGCTGGCCTTCCGCGACTACCTCCGGGATACGATTCCGGTCGAGGAGGAAAAGATGACCCACGGCCACGCCGACGAAAACGGCCTCGCCCTTCTCATGAGCGGCGGTTCGGTCCTCCTCAACGACGCCGGCTACCGGGACTACATGCCGTCGGGTCCCTACGGGGCCTATCGCCAGGATTACTTTCACAACCGCCTCTGCGTCCGGCCCGAGAAAATCTGGATGGGCCAAGCCGCGGGCGAGTCCCGCTACAGCATCCGGGACGCCGTCCCGGGCCAGCAGGTCCTCGACTTCCTGCATAACGCGGGCTCTTACCGCCGGGTCCGAACCCAGAAGGTCGATGTCCTGGCTTTTCCCGATTTCGATTACAGCCGGACCCGCCTCATTGACGAAGGCTGGGGCTACGAGTGGGACCGGATCGTCGTCTACGTCCATGAGCCCGAGGCGTTGGTCGTCTTCGACGTCTTCAAGGCGCGGCGCGAGGAGTTCTTCACTCTGGCCGGGCTGTGGCACACCCGTAAGATCTTCGAACAGGGCCCCCATTGGTACGACACGGGCTACGACCGGATCCAGGCCGAGGAGCTTCCCTCCGCCAAGCGCCTGCTCATCCTCTTCCCGCTCACTCATTTCCGGATCGAGGGGGTTGAACCCGAGAAGCGCCACTATCAGGACGAGATTCTGATCCATCAGACGGCCGCCCAGCACTTCGAGCTCGGCGAGACGACGGGGCTGGTTACCGTCCTTATCCCTCACGGGGCGGATGTCCCGGCGAAGGATCTGGTCGCCGGGATCCAGCTCGTTCCGGTCGAGCCGGCCGCCGCCGCCCTGGCCGTTTCCCTTAAAACCCCGGCCCAAGACATCCTGATCGGCGTCAAGTCCGACCTGCGGCGAGACATGGCCAGGGATTCGCGCCGGCCCCGCTACACCTACGACGCGGGGCGGCTCAAGGTCGGCGATTTCGAGACGGACGGCGATTTCGTCTTCGGGCGGCTCGGCGCCGGCAAGCTCGCCTATACGATCGTCAACCTGACCAAGGCCGTCTACAAGGACGCCGTCCTCGTCGAAGTGAAGCCGTCGCTCTTCGGGCTCGCTTTTGACGCCGCGCCGGACCAGGCCGGCAGCGGAAAGCTCCGCTATTGGAGGGACGAGGTCGAAGGAAAAGGCCGGAGGCCTTAAGAGGAGGCCGGCGGCGCCTGGTGCTTCTGCTGGGCCCGCTCCCGGAGCTCGCAGGCTTGGGCGAGCTTGCGGGCGAGCTTGTCGAGGGTCATCCGGGCTTTGATGTTGGGAAGCTTCCGTTTTCCTTTGCGCTGGCTCTCGAAATTGGCCCGGATGTAGAGGGCGATCTCGTCGGACTTGAACATGCTGGCGATGAACTCGTCCCGCTCGAGCTCGGATTGAAGGTTCGTCATGTCCGCGCTCTTGGCGACGACGCTCATGGCCTCCAGCATCGCCTTCTTGGAACTGGCGACTTGGGACGAGACATAGCCGGGGAGCGGCCCGAGGAGCTTCTTGGCTTCGGCCATGGCCTCCTCATAGAGCGTTTCGGCGTCGCGCAAGAAATTCCGGGCCAGATAATAGTCCGGCGATTGGGCCGGGTGGTCGTCGCTCAGGAAGGCCCGGAAGGTTTGAGCCGACTTGACGACCAGCTCGAACGAGCGGAGGGCTTTTTGGAATATCGCTTTTTCTTTTTTTGACTCGACAGGCATCGCCTCTCTCCTCTCCGTCGCCGTCCGGTCTCGCCCTCTTACCCTCAGGCCTTTCCCGGCCGGCGGAATGATTTCAGGACGTCGTGCGTCCCTTTATCGTAGATGAACGGTTTGGCCGTATCGTAGTCGATGGCCCCGGTTTTGCAATGATGGATGAGGGACTGGTCCATCGTCTGCATGCCCTCCCCGGCCGAAGTCTGCATGACCTGGAAGAGCGTCTCGACCTTGCCGATCCGGACGTTGTTCCGGACCGCGGCGCTGGCGATCATGACCTCGCAGGCCAGGACGCGTCCCGGTTTGTCGACCCGGGGCAGTAAGATCTGGGAAATGACGCCGAGGATGTTCGTGGCGAGCTGGCTCTGGATCTGGGGCTGCTGGTCGGCCGGGAAGACGTCGATGATCCGGCTGACCGTCTGGGCCGCGCTCGCGGTATGGAGGGTCCCGAAAACGAGGTGTCCGGTCTCGGCCGAGGTAATGGCGATCCCGATCGTCTCGGCATCCCGCATCTCCCCGATCAGGATGACGTCCGGGTCCTGGCGGAGGGCGTACTTGAGGGCGTTTTTAAATGAGAGCGTATCTCCGGAGGGGCCGACCTCGCGCTGGGTTACGTAGGATTTTTGGGACTTGTGGAGGTACTCGATCGGGTCCTCGATGGTCAGGATGTGGTCCGAGCGGGTCCGATTGATGACGTCGATCAGGGCTGCCAGGGTCGTCGATTTGCCGCACCCGGTCGGCCCGGTGACGAGGACGAGCCCCCGCTTAGCCTGGGTAAAAGCCCGGACCGAAGGGGGAAGGCCCAATCCGTCGAAATCGGGAATGACACTCGACAGGGCCCGGACGGCAGTCGCGACCGTCCCCCGCTGCATATGAACATTGATGCGAAACCGCCCCAAGCCTGGGATGCCGTGTCCGAAATCGAGCTCGTGCTGCGTGTCGGACCCGTTTTCGAAGAGGGCTTTCTGACGCTCGCTTAGGATTTCGTAGATGAGGGCCTTAGACGTCTCCGGCGTCAGCCGCTCGAGTTCGGTCAAGGGGACAAGTTCGCCGTGGACGCGAAGGGCGGGATGGAGCCCGGCCAGGAGATGGAGATCCGATCCCTGGCGTTCCACGAGGAGCTTAAGCAGGGCCAGGAACGTCATGTCACTCCTCCCTTCTCCCCTGGCATTGTAGCATCTTTCCTCCCGGCGACTCAAGAATAAATTCTGGGGACACACGACTTAATTCCATAAGCTCTTTTAATTTTGACAAACGCGGAATTAAGTCGTGTGTCCCCAGAATTCATTGTTTAACGTTATAATAGACGTATGACACCGAAACAGCGCATGATCGAGGCCATGGCCGTCCGCCGCCCGGACCGGGTCCCGGTCATGTGCCAAATGAGCATCGGGCACATGCTCCTCCAAACCGGGTTCCCCCCCAGCGAATTTTGGTTCTCGGCCGAAATCTTCGCCGAAGGCCTCATCCGCCTCCGCGAGCTCTACGGCTTCGATGGAATCCTGGTCTCCCTCCACGGCCATCCGCCCGGCTGGTCCCGCGAGGTCCTGTCCATTGAGCGGGACGACGAGGGCGAGCGCGTCCGCTGGAAGAACGGCGACCGGACGGTTTTCCCGGCCGACGACCTTCCCCTTCACCTCCCGGCCCGGGACAAGCCCAGGCCCGACATCGCCTCCTTCGATCCGGCCTCGCTCCCGGACGGGATCGAGTTTATCCCGGTCTCCCAGGGCCTCGAATTCCGGTTCGACCCGGACCACCTCTTCGACGCCATCGACATCGTCCGGGCCAGGGCCGGCGACGCGTTTTCTATCCACGGCGAAGTGACATCGCCCTTTGATTACTTCCTGAACCTCATCGGCTTCCGGGAAGGCTTCCTGGCCCTCCTCGATAACCCATCACGCTCCAAGGATATCCTGGCCCGCTTCAGCGAAGGTCTCGTCCGGCTCACTCGCGGCCTGTCCGGGCGCGGCCTGGACGCCCTCAAGATTTCCTCTCCCTTCGCGGGCGCGGGATTCATCTCGCCCGCCTGCTACCGGGAGTTCGTCCTCCCCTTCGAGGCCCGGATCGCGGCGGCCGCGCGGGAACAGGGGATTTTTGTCTACACCCATACCTGCGGCGCCGTCCACGACCGCCTCGAGCTGATGGCCGAGGCGGGCGTCTCGGGAATCGAATGTCTCGACCCGCCTCCGTTGGGCACGGTCGATCTCGCGGACGCCAAGCGCCGCATCGGCGGCCGGCTCTTCATCAAGGGGAACCTGGATCCGGTCCACGTCCTCCTGCACGGGACGGAAGCGGAGGTCGAGCGGGAAGCCCGCCGCTGCCTCGAGACGGGAAAACCCGGCGGCGGTTACATCCTCAGCACGGCTTGCTCGGTGGCTCCCCACACGCCGCGCCGGAACCTCCAGGTCCTGGCCGGGGCGGCCGAGGAATGGGGCCGCTAAGCCCTAGATCATTTATGAATTGAGAGCTGAAGCTTGTAGTGTCCTTCCCCGGATTTCCGGATGACCCGGATGAAATAAGACTTGGCCGCCGGCGCTTTGAACTCGATCGAGTCGGATTCGCCGACCCCCCGCTTCGAAGCCTCCAAGATGGTCCCGTCGGGCCTGAACAGGGCCAGGTTGAAGTTCTGGCCGCTCTGGACCATGAGCTTAACAAAAATCGTCCAGCCCTTTTCGAGGGCAATGCTGTAGAAGTCGATGTTGTCGTCGGGCAGAAGCTGTCCGTCGACGGGTTCGACGGCGGGATAGATAGGGACGGCGCCGCTCTGATCGTTCCCGGCGTCGCGGACGCTTCCTCCGTCGTCCTGGTGGCTGATATCGACGCCCAGGGTATAGCGGCCCTGGCCGGCGGCCCGGTTGATCTTGATGAACTCGGGTCCGTCCAGACTGGCCGCCCATTCGACGACGTCGGCCGCGTCCAATTTCCTGGTCGAAGTTTCGAGGGGATTCCCGCCGGGACTGATCAGGGCCAGGTTGAAGTTCCGGCCCTCGTTCATGTCGAGGCTGATTTTGACGATCTCCCCCTTGCGGAGGTTCACGGCGTACCAATCGACGTTGTCGTGCGCTCCGTTTTCGCGTTCGTGTCCGAGCTCGCCAAAATATTCGCCCGGCCCCAACAGGTAGGCCTCATCGCGGAGGTCGGTCTCGGGGAGATGGTCTCCCCTGAAGGGGCGGAGCTTGGGCTCGGGTTCGGGCTTGGGCAACGGCAGGGGCTGCGCCTTGGGTTCGGGCTCCGGCTGGGGGATCGTTTTCGGTTTGGGCCTGGGCCCGGGTTCGGGGAAGCTGCGGGCGATGAGGACGGCGCTCTCGGCCCGGACGGCGATGAGGAGATCGACCGGCGGATATTGCCCGAGGACGTCGCTGCGGCTCGCCTTGAGGACAAGCGTCTGGCTCCCCTGGAGCTCCTTGCGCGGAATGACGATCGTTCCCCGGCAAAGAATGCCGCCCGGGTTGTCGGGGGTCGTGACGTTCGGCAGCGTCACCTTGACCCGGCCGAAGAACAAAGCCTCTTTCTGTTCGGGAGCCGCGGCGCCGTAGGAGAGGAAAAATTCGGCGTTGACGCCGGCGGCCAAGCGTATATTCGAACGGGCTTGGACTTCGAGCCTGACGGTGATGTCCTGTTCCATGGGGATGCGGTCGAATCTCCATTCGGCCGTCTGGCCGTGCTCCGTGTCCATGAGCCACTGCCAGCCTTCGAACAAGGGGCCGTTCGAATTGAAGGATGCGGCCTTGATCTCCTCGTCGTCGCCCGGCCCGGACATGGCGAGGATGGCGCAAACAGCCAAGACCGCCCCGGCGATAAGGACTCCTCGCGCGGCGCGGATTTGAGATGCGTTCATGGTTCGGACCTCCTTCCCCGGTTTCCCGGCGGTCTTTTTTTTCCAATCGGTTCGATGATAGAAAATGACGTAAACGGGCCGGCGGCGCGTCAATCCTTGAGGGCTTCCCTGATAAGGGACGTGAACTGCACGGCTTGAACCGGCCTTTGCGAGACGCCCCGGATCCCCCAGCGGGCACCCAAGTTGACGAGCTGCTCGGAGACGGTATCGGTCAGGATGAGGACGGGGACGGACATATGCCGGACGTTCTTCCTCAGCCGCTCCATGACGCCGGGCAACTTCTCGTCCGCGAAAACGACGCACAAGTCGACGGCGCGGGCCAGGGCCTCCTCGAAAGCGTCCCTTCCTCGGCAGTCCTTGACATCAAACCCAGCCTGCTCCAGGACGCTCCGTACGACCAGGCCGTCTTCCTCCGGGACGTTGACGAGAAGGGCTTGGCGGAACTGGCCGGCGTCCAACGCGGCCCTCGTTTCCGGCTCCATCTTGCTCAAAGGCACCTTGGACAGAACCTCGTCCACAGTCGTAATCCCTTGGACGACTTTGGACCAGGCATCTTCGAAAAGGGTCACCATGCCGCTTTTTATGGCCACCTCCCGGATCGTGCCCTCGGGGGCCCCTTTGGCGATGAGCCGCTTGAGGCTTACGTTCAGGATCAGAAGCTCGTAAGCTCCGACGCGGCCCATGAATCCGGTAAACTGACAGTCCTTGCAGCCCGTCCCCTTGAAAGCTTTTTTGATGGGAGGAAGCTCCAAATCGGCCACTTCTTCGGGGGGGCCGATCTCGACTTTGCATTTCGGGCAGATCCGGCGGACGAGCCGCTGGGCGATGATACCCGTGACGGCCGAAGAAACCAAGTAGGGTTCGAGTCCGATGTCGATGAGCCTGGTGATCGTCGCAACCGTGTCGTTGGTGTGGAGCGTGCTCAGGACGAGATGGCCGGTCAGGGCGGCCCTGGTCGCGATCTCGGCCGTGTCTAGGTCCCGGACCTCGCCGATCATGATGATGTCCGGGTCCTGGCGGAGGACGGAGCGGAGGATGTTCGGAAAGGACAGCCCGATCGGCTCGTTGATCCCGACCTGGGTCGTGCCCGGAACCCGGTATTCGACCGGGTCCTCGATCGTGATGATGTTCTTGGTTTCGGCCCTCAGTTGCTGGAGAAGTGCGTAGAGGGACGTCGTCTTCCCGCTTCCCGTCGGCCCGGTGACCAGGATCATCCCCTGGGGCTGGCTGATCATGGTCAGGATGGGTTTCAGGGTCGTTTGGGGTATCCCCAGCTTGGCCAGCGGGACGAGGCCCGTAGCGTGGTCGAGGAGCCGAAGCACGAGCTTCTCCCCGTAGACGGATGGAAGCGTCGAGATCCGGATATCGATATCCTTGCCCTCGACCCGGAGGAGCATCCGGCCGTCCTGGGGGAGCCGCCGGTTGGTGATGTCGAGGTCGGAGATGATTTTTATCCGGGTCACGACCGAGTCGTGAAGCGGGCCGGGATACTTGAGCATGTTCTTGAGTTCGCCGTCGATCCGGTAGCGGACCTGGATGTCCTTCTCGCCCGGCTCGATGTGAATGTCGCTGGCTCGGGACTTGGCGGCGTCGAGCAAGACCATGGCCACGAACTTCACGATCGGCGCGTCTTCGCTGATTTCGCGGGTCGGACCGCCGCTCCCCCGGCCTCGCCCCTCGTCCGTCCGCTCGGGGGCGATCCCCCGGATAAATTCGACCTTCTCGTTGATCGGGACGTCCTTGAGGAACTTGAGGAGATCTTCGCCGGAAGAGTAATGCTCCTCGATCGCGTTCATGATTGAGCTCTCCGAGGCGACCGCAACCGCAATATTCATCCCGGTCGAAAAGGCCAGCTCATCGACGGTCTGCCAGTCGAGGGGGTTGGCCATGGCCAGAGAAAGGCGCCGCTCCTTGACCTCGAGCGGAAAGACGAGCTTCTTCTCGGCCGTACCCTTGGAAACCAGCGAGATGATCTCCTTCGTGGGCTTGAAGTTCGCGCAATCGACGAGAGGGAGGGCCAGCTGGCGGGAGAGAGTCTCGGCGACTTGATCCTCCGTGATGTAGCCGAGCTCGACCAGAATCTTGCCGAGTCGCTTGTTTTTCCCTTTTTGGAGGAGAAGGGAGTTCTCGAGCTGTTCGAGCGTTATGACGCCGGATTCGACCAGGAGTTCGCCTATTCTTTTCCGCGTGCTGGTTGTGCCGATTGCGTTCATGCCCGCCCTCCTCCTTTTCCCTCCCGCCCGACTATGCACACTGGATCGACGACGACAGCGTCTCGCCTAACCATGCTATTTGAACTGTACCAGAAGGCAATAAGACAAGTCAACGGTGCCCGAAACTCCCGACTTCCTCGGGCAGGCCCAACGGCCTTCTCCACTCCATCAGCTTCGCCTGTTCTCCCGTAAGCGTCTCTGTATATTCCGGCGCTCAAATGACCCTCTTCATGGCGATCGGATACGATCGCCGGGAGATCCAAGAAGGGCGTGTCATTATGACCAATATTTGAACACATCGGGGAATTATTCATAAGTTGTTATTATAGTTAAAATTAGCTGTCATTCCCTGACTTGCGTGTTCAATAAATGAACATACAAACCACAGAATATCTATATATCTAAAATATGTAACTTATTCTATTTTAATGATTTAAGCCCATTTTTCCTCCTTGGCATCCATCTTGCAAATGAATTAGCCGACCGTAAGGAAAAACAAATGAGAAACAGGGACAACGGGGAGAAAAAAATGAGAGGCAAGAAGTTCGCAATCATCCTGGCCGTTATGGCCATGTTCTTCTTGGCGCCGCTTTCGGCTGCCGACAGCGAAGGCGAGATCGTCAACACAGCTTTGACCCCCTATACCCCCTCCTTTGTCCCTTATTTAGTTGCGCCGGCGGCTTCGCCCGAAGCCGCCGGCCCCTCCCTTTCCTTGGCCGCTGTCCCCGAGGTATCCGCTCCGACCGACGCCTCTCAGTACCTCAAGGGCATGTTTGGGGAAAACCGTTTCGAGCGCTCCATGTTCACGACCTCCCTCCTGACTCAGGTTGCCCTCAACGTGGCCGACTATGTCACCACCCGCCAGGCGCTCCGGACGCCCGGGCTGGCCGAGGGCAATCCGATTATGAAGCCCTTCGTCAAGAACGCTTATGTTTTCGCCGCCGTCAAGGCCGGCTTCACGGCCCTGTCCTATTACGGCCTCAAGGGCCTCTATAAAAAAAGCAAGACCACGGCTTGGATTATCTCGATCGCCTCCAACTTCGCGCTGTCCTACGTCGTGGCCAACAACATGAGCTCAATTAACAAGGCTCGAGCCAAATAATTCGAGGGTCATGGTATTCGGGCCGGATCGGCCCGTCTCTCGACGACAGGGGGTCGGAGAGAGACGGGCCGGTTTCTTTTTAGGGGGTTTTTTTCGCTGCGCGAGCAACTTTTATCCCGTCCTGATCGTATCCCTTAATGTGGGGATGATTTTGCGCATTCCAGTTTTTTCCACCCTGTACCCCAATCCTAATTTTTATCGCCTTTAGGAGGGATCCATGAAAACGATCAGCCGGCGCTCTTTTCTAAAGACCGGCGCCACGGCGGCCGCCGTATCGGTCGCGGCCCCCGTGCTCAACAAGCGCTGGCATGCCTTAGCCGGGGCGGACGCACCAGGCTATTTCGAGCGGGAATTCGGCATCACGGACGCCGTCTGCCGCAAGGTCCTGGCCGAAGCCCTCGCCAAGGGCGGCGACTATGCCGACCTCTATTTCGAGCATACCATCAGCAATTATCTGATCCTCGAGGACGGCAAGGTCAACCGGGCCTACAGCGACATCGCCCTGGGCGTGGGCATCCGGACCGTCAAGGGCGACCAGGTCGGCTACGGCTTCACCCAAGAACTCGGGGAAAAGTCGATGCTGGCCGCGGCCGCAACCGCCGCGACCATCGCCAGCGGGGCCGCTAAAAACCCGGCCCGGGACTACACCCAGCTCAAGACGGCCGACTATTACCCGCTTAAAACCCTGTTCACGGCCATCCCGATCGAGCGCAAGCTCCCCCTCGTCCAGACCGTCAACGATCGCTGCTTCGCTCTCTCCCCGCTCGTCGTCAAGGTCACCGCCCAGTTCCATGACCAGCAGAAGCGCATCCTCATCGTCACCAGCGACGGCGTCAAGGCCGAGGACCTCCTGCCCCGAACCTATCTGGCCGCGGGCGTTGTCGCCGAGAAAAACGGCAAGCGCGAGCGGGCCGGCTGGAACTTCGGCGGCCGCCGGGACTTCTCTTATTTCACGCCCGCCATCGTCGATGAGATCGCCAAGACGGCCACCGATCGGACCCTGGTCCTGTTCGACGCCGTCCAACCGCCGGCCGGCGAAATGCCGGTCGTCCTCGGCCCCGGCATCACCGGCATCCTCCTCCACGAGGCGATCGGGCACGGCATGGAGGCCGACTTCAACCGGAAGAATATCTCGACCTTCAGCACGATGATCGGGAAGAAGGTCGCCGAGCCGTTCGTGACCATCGTCGACGACGGAACCCTGCCCAACCTGCTCGGCTCGATCAACGTCGACGACGAAGGCACGCCCGGACAGAAGACCGTCCTCGTCGACAAAGGCATCCTGACCAGCTATATTCACGACAAGATCTCGGCCAAGTTTTACGGCGTCAAGCCGACCGGGAACGGCCGCCGCCAGAGTTACCAGTATTATCCCATCCCGCGCATGAGAAACACCTATATGCTGGCGGGGCCGGCGACGCCCGCAGAAGTTATCAAGGCCGCCGGCAACGGGATCTACGTCCAGGACGTCAGCAACGGCCAGGTCAAGATCGGAGAGGGCGACTTCGCCTTTTACGTCTCCCAGGGCCGGATGATCGAAAATGGAAAGCTGGGCGCCCCGATCAAGGACATCAACATCATGGGGAACGGGCCCAAGATGCTGGCGAATACGATCATGGTCGCCAACGACTTCGAACTCCACCGGGGCGGAACCGGCGCCTGCGGCAAGGACGGACAGGCCGCGCCCGTCGGTTTCGGCCAGCCGACCTGCCTGATCAAATCGCTGACCGTCGGCGGGACCCGGGGTTGAGGAAAGGAGAAGGACGATGAAACAGGAGTTGTACGACCTCGCGGGCTGGGGAATCCAGACGGCCAAGGCGGCCGGGGCGGACGCCTGCCGGATCGGGATCGATGGCGAACGGACGGTTGAGATCAGCTACCGGGAGCGCAAGCCCGAGAACATCAAGGAGGCCTCGACGAAATCGCTCTCCCTCGAGATCTTCGTCAACGGCCGCTATTCGAGCATGAGCACATCGGACTTGAGAAAGGACGCCCTTAAGGACTTCATCGGCCGGGCCGTCGCCCAGACCAAGCTCCTGGCCGAGGACCCCTTCCGAACCCTTCCCGATCCGAAATACTACCAGGGACGGCAGGATCTCGACCTGGAGTTCGTCGATCCGAGCTACAAGAATTGGACGCCGGAATCGCGGCACGCCTTCGTCAAAGCGATCGAGGACGCCTGCCTGGCCAAGGGCGGGGAAAAGGTCATATCGGTCACCGCCGGATCGACCGACGGCTACAGCGAGTCCGTCCTCATGACTTCGAACGGCTTCGACGGTTATTCGGAAGCCACTTATTTCGTGGGCACGGCCGAGATGACGGGCCGGGACGAGGGGGACCGTAGGCCGGCCGAATACGCCGCGGCCGTGGCCCTTCATCGCCGGGATCTCCCCAAGCCCGAGGAGATCGGGGCTGAGGCGGCCCTCCGGACGCTGGCCCTGTTCGGGGGGAAGAAGCTCAAGACCGAGACGCTCCCGGTCATCATCGAAAACCGGTCCGTCGGCCGGTTCGGGGGGGGATTCCTCCAGGCCATGTTCGGCCGCGCCATCCAGCAAAAGCAGTCGTTCCTGGCCGACAAGAAGGGCCAGAAAGTGGCGAGCGGACTTCTGACTCTCGTCGACGATCCCTTGATCAAGAGAGGGCTATCGAGCCGTTTGTTCGACGGCGACGGCTTCGCCGCCAAAAAGCGGGTCATGCTCGAAGCGGGCGTCCTCAAAGAGTTCTACCTCGACTGGTACTACAGCCGGAAGCTGGGCTGGGAGCCGACCACGGGCGGCCCCTCGAACCTGCTCATCCCGCCCGGCAAGCGCTCGGTCGCCGAGATCATGAAGGACCTCGGCCGCGGGATCCTGATCACGGGGTTCATCGGCGGCAACTCGAACTCGACGACGGGCGACACCTCGATCGGGATTGTCGGCCGGCTCTTCGAGAACGGCATCCCGGTCCAGGCCGTGTCCGAGATGAACATCGCCGACAACCACCTCAAGATCTGGCAGCGGCTGGTCGAGGTCGCCAACGACCCCTATCCCTACTCCGGACAGAAGTTCCCCAGCTTAGTATTCAAGGACGTCGTGGTCTCCGGCGCTTAAAGGAGCAAGGGCTCGGGATAGTCGATTCGAAGGCGCGTTCGCTTTCCCCAGCGAGGAAAGCTTCACTCGATTCGAGGCTCCGCTCCCGCGGTCGCTTCGCTCTGCGGACCCTGCCCGCTCCGCCTCTCATACGGCCTTCTTCATCGACTATCCCGAGCCCTTACCCGGTTTGATTTCGACGCCCGCTCGACCCTTCGACGGCCTTCTCCACCCCATCAACTTCGCCTGTTCCCCCATAAACATCTTTATACGCTCGGGCTCTCATACGACTCTCTTCACGGCCTGGTGCCGAGCCGTCCTCGATATTAAGGTGCCCGCTCAACTATAGAACGTATCAACGACGGATTGCCAATCCCGCGCGGATTTGACGACGACGAAGGCGTTCCGGACTTTAGCCGGATGGGTGTGCATCCGCGAATAGCGGATCCCGAAGTAGCGCATGATCCTGAGGGCCCGATCCGGACCGAACGTTTCCGAAGCCAGCCGGAAGTGGCGTTCGATGAGCTCCCGCTGTTCGACGAGCGAGGGATGAAAAGGGGCTCGGCCGGCGGCCAGATCGCGGACCTGGCGGAAGATCCAGGGATTTCCGATCGCGCCCCGCGCGGCCGTAACCCCATCGACGCCCGTTTCCTCGAGCATCCGCAGCGCGTCCTCCGCGACCAGGATATCCCCAGACCCGATGACCGTCCTGTCCGAGAACTCGCGCTTGACCTCGGACAAGAAAGCCCAATCCGCCCGCCCCTGGTATTTCTGATCGACGCTCCGGGCATGGACGCAGATGCCGGCCGCTCCGGCTTCGAAGGCGGCCCGGGCGATCGTCCAAAAGGCCTGATTGTCCTTATCCGTCTCCTTGAACGACCGCCTTAACTTGACCGTGACCGGACGGTCCGGAACGGCGGCCAGGACGGCCTCGACGATTTCGACGGCGAGATACGGCTCCCCCATCAGATACCCTCCCCGCTTCCGGCTCAGGACCTTCTTGACCGGGCAGGCGAAGTTGAGGTCGATGACGTCGAAATCCATGTCCCGAAGCGCAACGGCGGCCTCGGCCATGACCTTGGGATCGCTCCCCATGATCTGCCCCGCTAAGGGGCGGTCGGCCGGATCCCGCTTGATGATCCCTCGGCGGAGCCTGGCCTCGATAATGGCCTGCCTGTCCAGCATGGCCTCGGTCGTACAGAAAGGCGCCCCCGTCGAACGGCAAATCAAACGGTAGGGCAGATCGCTGTAGCCGGCCAGGCTGGCCAGCATGACCGGGAATTCGACCTCAACCGGGCCTATCCGGAGCGGCTTGAGGGTAATGGCAGTCCTCATGTCGGCCATGCCGTTTTTAAACATGGCCGATCCTCCTTAGGTCGAGAGATAACCTTAGCTTCCGCTGGAGACTTTATACCACGGCCGGGATTACGAATCAAGGAACGGGATCGGCATCGGCGCGATCATTTCGACCTTCAGCCGATTTTAAGGTCCTTGAAATAGGTACGATAGAATCCTCGATCTCGGGTCAGGAGAATCTCCGCATGGACGAGCGCATGAGCGCCGATAAGAAAATCGCTTATGATATGTTGTCTCGGTTTAAAACGGGTTCGGCACCGAGTGCAGGAAGCAACAATCGGATTGCCGCATGAGGAGCAAAGCAGCGAATCCGGACGCCGCGCTGAATATTCTTTCCAGGCCTTCCCGGCCCGAGTCAAAGCCCTCTCCTCGGACCGGATAAACTTGATCCCCGTCTGAGAGAGAAATCTAAGCAGCTCGTCTTCACTGGGAAACTGAGAAGACAACTCGGCGAAAACCGATTCGCAGATTACGAGCCTGCCTTGCTCGTTGTAGCGGTTTAGCACGGCTTTCGATTCGGGCCCATGCTCCTCGTCCGGGATGAGAATATCGAGCAGGACATTGGTATCGACGGCCGCGATCATTTCCCCCTCAGCGCATCGACGATCGCATCGGATTTCTGTCCCTTTTTGGCCTTGAGATACCCGACCCATTGATCGAAGGGAGACTTCGGCACCGCTTTTTTTATGATCATCTGGCCGCCTTTTTCCACAAAATAAACCCTCTCCCCTTCGGCAACGCCGAGCCTGTCCCTGATTTTCTTGGGAATCGTAATCTGGCCCTTAGATGTGATCTTTGCGGTATCCATGTTATGTAACAATTCGACTCCTTACCTATATTGTAAGGAATCTTAATTGAATGTCAAGCGAAAATGAAAACCCTTTTTAGTGCGTTCGCGAAAGAAATCCAAAATCCAGCAATTCCAACCTCACCCAACTCTTGTATTTTATGTTGAAAAAAGTATTAATCGTACAAGCGACTTTGTCGGCATTCGTAGCAGAAGAATTCATCTGTACTTTTAGCCACGCGCTATACTCCTCATTCGGGAAACGAACAACGCCTGCCAGTGAGGTTCTTTTAATCTGAGAGCCCAATGAAATGTTGAAAGCGACCGTGACGAACAGGCCAATTGAAAAAGTCCAAAAAAGCGTCAAGAAAAACCTAGACTTAACTATCTTAACCACCCTTTCAATATTTATATTATTTATGAGTGTTTTTGATATTGTCAAGCATCAGCAATATTAGGCATGGCGGCGCTTAATATATAAATTTATAACCCACATCAAGCATAACACCGTAGAACCGCAAAGCAAGCTGCTCAAGGAAGCCCAAAGTTTAATCTACACAGCGGGGGGATAAAAAGGGAGAGCTATGACTTCGTTTCTTCTCTTTTCTTTTTCGTTGTCGCCTTGCCTGCTTCGGGGGATTCCGTCGTCTTCTGGTCTTTGCCGCCTTCCTGCACTTTCGGAGGGACTGCTTTCTTTTCCGCCTTTATCCTTTTTTCCTTGCCCTCTTCGGGGGCTTTCTTAGGCTTCTCGGCTTTATCGCCTTCCTGTTTTTTCAGGGGGGCTGCCGCCCTTTCCGCCTTAATCTTCGCTATTTCTTCCGTTCTCTTTTCGTTGTCGGCAATCAGCCTCAGCCTTCTATTCATGGCCCGGATATTGGCCTGCAGTTTTCTAACGAGAGTATCTTTATCGGCCTTGGGAGACACGATCCCCTTCCCGGATAGGAAAGACAGCCGATTTTGCAGTTCTTGTTCGAAATATACCTTTTGCCGCATTAGCATCTGCTTCCGCTTTAATCCCATTTCTTCCTCCTCTCCGATTCAGTCGTCTTTCTCCGGCAACTCAAAGATTATGCAGAGCTTTCTCTTCCCTGCCGGCGGATAATTACCGAGGGTATGTATATCAGGGTTTTCGCCAAAAAGCCATCGCATTTTAGGAGGATCGGCCGGGGCACCATCTAGAATCTTTCTAGTGTCCTGTCTCGCAATAATCGGAACGACCCCCGACGGGAGGTCAGACGCCCGCCCTTCTACTTTGTAAGCGTGTTAGAGGTCGCGCTGTTATTGCTCTCCGATTTTTCATAGATCTTGCCGGTTGAATCGGCGATCACCTTAAAATGCACCGCGTTGATGTTGGAGAACGTCGTCGTCCTTGAAAAATGGATACTTGCACCTTTGTCCAGGCTGTAGCGAGTGTAGCTTTGTAGGTCGGCCCCCGCCGAGTCGCTATCTTTATACACCCGAAGGAGGACGACGAAGGAACTGGAGGCCTTGCCGTCGCCGATATTCTTCACATCCCATTCGGATTTGACGGCCCAGCTTCCGCTGGAATAAACGTTGACCGTCGAGGCGGTCAGGTTCTCCACGGTCAGGTCCGGCGTGCCGGCCGTGAAGCTCTTGGAATAGTATCGGATGTTATTGCCTTCGGAGCTCTCGCTCAGCTCCTGGTCGCAGTCCGCCTCGGCCTTAAAGTAATAGGTGCCGCCCGCCGTGACGTCCCTCTGGGTCACGTGGCTGAAGGTCTGGCTGAGGTTCAGCCCGTCCCGGTGCCAGGTGTCGAGTTCCTGCCAGGGAGCGGAGCTGGAGAGACGGTAGAACAGGCGGCAGTTGAAATGCTGGGCGTAGGCTTGACCCTGGTTTTTGACCTCCACGGTGACCTTGAAGCGGAGCGGCACGAGCGTGGTCTCCAGCTGCTCTGCCGATATGGAGGAGATGGTCAGGTCCGGCTTGGCCGTGGTGGTCGCGCCGGCCGCCAGGGCCGAGAGCATCAAGATACCGCACCCCAATGCCCAACCAAAAGAAGCTTTCCCGTTCATGGTCCCTCCTTTCGGACCGCGCCCTCCCCCCTCCTTGAGGGGAAACCGGCGCTGAATCGCCTGGTTCTTACTGATCCGATTTAGAGAAAATTCCTTTTCCTCTGCGCTGGCTAAGTGATAATTTAGGCGCTGATTTTGCTACGTCTCATCGTCATGGATAATAGATTATAAGAACAGAGGAAGTCAACTCGAGCTAAAAACAGCGGGAGGCGAGCCTTACGTTGGATCGCGAAAGAGCGTGGCGCCGCGAGCTTTCTGGAGACGTAGCAGAAAAGGCTTGTAGAGGAAGCTTCTTTCGTCGAGTTTACAGAGCCGGCTGAGCATCGGCTTGGTGACGGTAAATGCGAGGATGTCAGGTGGTAAGTGTTGACGCATGGCGATGTCAGTCGCGCCGATCGAAGCCTGAGGCCCATTGAAGTCCTTGAAAGGGATGAGCTCGCGACAGCCTGAGCCAAAGGGCGCTAATACTGGAGGCGGGTCCTCGGGGGCGCTGTGATACTGCGCGCCGATCATCAAAGCGCTTAGCTGATCAGGGTTGACAAGAAAAGTGATTGTCTTGACGTATGGCCAGCCTTCCTCCTTGAGCGGCCCGATGAAAATGTGGGCGTTCTCGGCTCGGTAGGACGTTGTCGAATCGATGAATCTCTCCATAAGCTCGCCCGAGACCTTGAGACCTTCATCATCGGCAAGGAACTTGATGAACTCCTTTCTCGACCTGGCCTGGATTCCCCATAAGCAACTGCCGGCGCCGCCGCAGCCGTAACTCTCCCTGGTGCTGGAGAGAGTCTCGCCTTGAAGCCAGTTCTTGTAGAATGAGAAGACGCAGTCGTTTTTCTTGGGCGTGACGAGGGGTTCGAATATGGCCGGATCGGGCGCATCATAAAATCCGATGAGCGGAAGCTTGATATCCAGTTTTTTCTTTAAAATAGCAGGATCGGGTTGGTTTTCATTTCTCATGCCCTTTTTATCTCACTTTTTATTTTCATTAATCAATATATATGGCTTTCGATATTTTTTGCATAAACCCATCCCCGTGTCAAATCATCGACTCCCCGGCCTGAAGGCCGGGGCTTGTTTATGATTAACCCTGAGCCTCGCTCTCATCCCCGCCTTGAAAGGCGGGGCTTGGCGTCGGCGAACGGGTCACAAATGCGTAACAAAATCTGATGGCCGAGAACCACGGGTTATTTTTCAAGGCCGGCTCTCCTAAGAAGTTCGGTGAAGCGCGGGTCTGAGCGAAGGGGATCGAACTCAGGTTTTATCTTTAAATAGGGTAAGGCCATATCGCTTTCAGCAAAAGCTCTTTCCAGCCAAGAAAAGGCCTGCTCTTTATCTCCCAGGGCCGTATAAACTTCGGCTATTTGGACATGCGAATACCATTGTTGACCGAGATTTTCTAATATTTTGTTCAAAATCTCCTGGGCCTTATCTTTTTCTCCTGATAAAGCATAAGCATAAGCAAGTGTAGGAGCGAAATTTGGCTGCTCAGCAAAACGTATAATTGATTCGATGGCGTCTTTATATTTGGCCATCTTTAAATAGACCCGAGCTATCCTGAAATAATTACCCAGATGTTCAGGAAACATCTCTATCGACCTTTCAAGCTCTTCAACCGCCCGGGGATAGTCTCGTGTATAATAGAACATGAACGCCGTATCAGCGTTTATTCGAGGCGCAAACGGATCCAGATCCCGAGCCAATAACGCTTCCTTTATGGCTTCTTCACTCCGGCCTATATTCATTAATAGCCATGCATACCAGTGATGAGCATCCCCATTGTTAGGGTTTAAATCAATGGCCCTTGTGAATTCCTTCTCGGCTCTGGAAAAATCTCGCTCGTACCACATCAATTCTCCACCCAGGGCGACATGAGCCTCATCCAACTCTTGGTCAATCGCCAAAGCTTTTAGGGCCGCCACTTTTGCCTTTGGAAAAACCTCTTTTGGACGGACATGATCATTGGATCCAAGCGTAACATAAGCCAAGCTCATGCCTGAATAGCCAAGCGCGTAAGATGGATCTCTGTCGATCGCGCCCTGGAAGTATTCAATGGATCTTAAATTGTCGTCCTTTTCTCTTTTGTTCCAAAAGTAGCGCCCTTTTAGATAAAGGCTGTAGACCTCGCGGTTTTCCGTATAGTGTTTCACCAGTCGCGTTCGCATTTCCCCCAGAAGCCTTATTTTAAGAACGTCCATGATCTTCTGGGCGATGTCATCCTGAATGGCAAAAATGTCTTTCAGCTCACGATCATATTCTTCCGACCAGAGATGGAAGCCATCCGCAATGTTGATCAGCTGCACTCTGGCGCGAAGCCTCGATTCGACCTTCTGAATACTGCCCTCAAGCACCGTGGTCACGCCCAGCTTCTTCCCGATTTCTCGAATATCCTGTTCTTTGCCTTTGAAGAAAAAGGCCGAGGTCCTGGCCGCGACCTTGAGCTCGCTGATATTGCTCAGCCGGGTGATGATTTCATCGGTGATGCCGTCGCAGAACCAGTCCTGGTCCTTCTGGGGGCTCGTGTCAACGAAAGGAAGCACGGCGATCGAGTTCTTCCATTGGGGGGCGGGGATGGCCGCTGATTCGGGTTCCTTCAAGTGGAGAAGGAGATTGATATCCAACAAAACCATGATCAGGAGCACCAGAGGGATAAGGATGAGCTCCAGCTTGAGTTTTCTCGGCTTCCGGCGGCCTGAAAACCACCGCCAGATGAGCGTGCACAGGAGGACACCGATAAGCGTGATAAACGTTACATCCAGAGTTTTATCGGGAAAGTGATAGTGACCTATCAAAATGAAGTGGACAAACTCTATAATGAGCCATCCGCCAGCGATGAACGCGGCCAGGATTTCGATGATTCTCTTCTTCCTTAAATTTGAGAAGAAGGACCTGAAACCGCTGTTCATGCCGCCCTCACACCTTAAAATGCTCCCATTCTTTCTTGACCCGTTCCATTAGATTCTTGAACCGCACCTCGCCGCGTAAGTTTTCAAAACACGGATTCCGCTCCAGCGCCGGGTAATTTAAAAACCCTTGATTGACAGAGTTCTCAAGCCAGTCTATGGCTTCCTTCTTAGCGTCGAGCAGGGCTAGGGCGAGCACAACAATATGTGACCAAGATGGATCCCTTTTGCACGTCCTCACGAAATCCGGAGTCATTACCTGGAATGCTTTCTCGTTTTCTTTGAGCAACCCATACTTCAACAAAAGACCAAGCTTGGTCAGTACACTGTTTGGAGCCAGCTTCGCATTTTGATCGATGATCTGAAAGGCCTCATCAAGCTTATTATTGAGGGCCAGCGTCCATGCATAGGCAGCCTGAGCCCTTGGACTTAGGGGTTCCGATTGGTACCACTGGCGGGACGGCTCAAGGGCAAGTCCATAGCGACCATCCCAGAAGTATAAATGGATTCGGATCGAATAGTGGCTGCTCAGCGGCAGCGGATCGACTTTATTATATCTATCTAACAACGGAAGGGCGGCAGGGATTTGTCCGACCAATATATAAATAAGCGCAAGCTGCCGCAGCGCCCCCGGTTCATTCGGGTTCAAGGCCAATGCCCTCTTGAATTGACGAACTGCCTCTTGCTGATTTCCATGAAACCAGCTTTGAATAGTCCCGATAACAACATGAGCTTCAGGGAAATCAGGATCCAGCGCTAATGCCTTATTAGCGTATCCTTCGGCACTTTTAATGTACTCCTCTTGTCTGAAACCTAAGTCGACATAGTAACGATAGGCCCGTGCCAGTTCTGAATAGAGAAGGGCATTGTCACCGGCGATCTCAAGGCCTTTCTGAAGATATTGTACGGCGCGATCTAAGCCGTCCTCGGATTGCCGCCCCATTTCAGCGTTTGCTTTCAGGTAGCATTCATAGGCCGCAACATTGTCAATGGGCCGTTCAGACATTCTGCGGCCTTCATCAGTGTCAAGTTTCAGCTTCAAGGCGTTTACGATCGCTAAAGAAATCTCATCCTGAACAGCGAACACATCTTTCAGTTCACGGTCGTAAGTCTCCGACCAGAGATGATAGCCGTCGGCAATATTAACGAGTTGAGCCGTGACTCGAAGCCGGTTCCCCGCTTTTCTGATACTTCCCTCAAGCGCCGTCCGGACATCGAGCTTGCGGCCGATATCGCGGATATCCTCGGCTTTTCCTTTGAACATAAAGGCCGAGGTTCTGGCCGGGACTTTAAGTTCCTCGATATGGCTCAGTCGGTTGATGAGTTCCTCTGTCATGCCGTCGCAGAAGTAGTCTTGATCTTTCTGTTCGCTCATGTCGATGAAAGGAAGGACGGCGATCGACTTGGTCCATTTGCTGGCGGGAAATGTCTCTGATTCGGGGCTTTTAAGGTGGAGGACAAGATTCAAATCCAGAATGACCGTAACCAAGATGGCCAGAGGAACAAGGATCACTTCCGGCTTGAATTTGGCCGGCTTGTCTCTCCCCCCAAACCAGCGCCAGACCAGAGTGCAAAGGAGAGCGCCCAACAGCGTGATGAGAGTAATGTCCAGAAGCTTTTCCGGAAGATGAAAGTGAACCACCAGAATCCAATGGACGATTTCGTATGTCAGCCAACCGCCGCCGATAAAAGCGGCCAAGGTTTCAATGATCTTCCGCTTTCTTAGTTTTCCTAAAAAAGAACCGGGAGCATCTTTGCTCGAAGCGGTTGAAACCCTCTTGGCTGGTTTCATCTCATCCCCGGCCAGCGCTTTAACTTATAGCAGAGGTTGAGGCAGAAAATCAAACGATTGAGTAGGCACACTTTTTCCCGCGTGCTATCGGTAACAGATTGATGACGCAGAAGGGCGCCCCCGTGGAGCGGCAGATTAGGCGTGGGGATTTTAGGACGCCGTTTGTCATCCCGGCCAGTCTAGTGGGTTCCGCCGGATCAGGAAAGGCCCTTGATCGATCGACAGCCAATAATTCCTTGACATTATTGAGCGGAGCGAATATTTATAAATAAATCGAGGTTTTCCAACAACAAAAACGCTAAACTTTCTGAGGAGAGGAAAGATCGATGAAAAGATTTATGGTAGGCTTGGGGTTGCTGACGTTTGGCCTTTTCCTTGTTTCCATGGCGGGTGAAATAAGGCAAAGCGGGAAGATACCCGAACCCGATTATGGGAACATCCCGCTCTATTTTATACCCAACCAGGGACAAGCAGACAGCGAAGCGCTGTTTTATGCCAAGGCTTCAGGGTATACGCTATGGATGACGAAAGAGGGACTGGTTTTTGATGCCATAAAGAGAGAAGCGGAATTCGAGCGGGATATATCAAGCCTGGTCTTCCTGAACGCCAATAAAGATGTCGAACTTGTGCCCTATCAGCCGACGGAATGCCGGGTGAGCTATTTTATCGGCAACGACCCCTCTCAATGGCGGACAGGCATCCCGGCATCGAACGCGGTCTTGTATAAAAATATCTACAGGAATATCGACCTCGAGGTCTATGGCCTGGAAAGACAGATTGAATATGACTGGATCATTAAGCCCGGCGGAAAGCTTGACAGCCTCCGCCTTAAATACAGCGGCCTGAAAGCGACGAGGATAGATAAAGAAGGAGATTTGATCGTTGAGGGCACATTTGGCGAGCTCAGGCATCGCAAGCCGACAGGCTATCAGACGATGGGGGGCAAACGTGTTGAGGTCGAAGCCGCTTTTAAACGGATAGGACAAGATGAATATGGATTCGGCGTTAAGGATTTCAATCCCGCTTATGATTTAATCATCGACCCCGTCGTCCTGGTCTATTCCACTTACCTGGGCGGGTCGGGGAACGATTACTTCGGCGGTTCTTATTACGAAATTGTCGGGGCGATCGCCGCGGATAGCCTTGGAGCGGTTTACGTTACGGGCGAAACCGACAGCACGAACTTTCCCATGAAGACAGCCTGCCAGAAAACGAACGGCGGCACGCATGACATCTTCATCACCAAGCTGTCCCCGAGCGGCAAAAGCCTTGTCTATTCCACCTACCTAGGCGGGCGCTACAATGAGGACGGCGAGGGCATAGCCGTAGACGGCGACGGGGCGGCCTACGTTACGGGATCGACCTTAAGCCCCAATTTTCCGGTTAAGAATGCCTTTCAGAATTCGAATCGCGGCGGAGGCGATGGATTCGTGACGAAGCTCGCCCCGTCCGGACAGGCCATCGACTATTCCACCTATTTGGGCGGGGCCAATTCGGATACCTCCAATTCCATAGCTGTCGACAGCGATGGAGCGGCCTATGTCACAGGTGAAACCTGGAGCACCGATTTTCCCACCCAGGTAGCTTGCCAGAAAAAAAATCACGGAAAACTCGATGCCTTTGTAACGAAGCTCGCCCCGACCGGCCAAGCGCTCGTTTATTCCACCTTTTTGGGCGGGGCCGACAATGATGTCGGCTTCGGAATCGCCGTAGATCTTAAGAAGATGGCCTATGTGACAGGCAGCACCAGCAGCAAGAATTTCCCCGTCAAGAATGCTTATCAGAACGTCTCGGGGCAAGGGGGGGCTGACGCATTTGTCACAAAGCTCTCCGCGAGCGGCACAGGCCTTGTCTTTTCAACCTATCTGGGAGGGGAGGATATGGATTTTGCCTATAGTATCGCCGTCGATAACAGCGGCGCGGCCTACGTGACGGGCGCTACCGGGAGCACCGATTTCCCGACCAAGACTCCCTTTCAGAAAACGAATCGTGGCAATGTCGATACTTTTGTCACCAAGCTCTCCTCGACCGGTCAAACTCTTGAATATTCCACTTTTCTAGGTGGGACCGGCGAGGATTTTGGCGGCGGCATCGCCGTCGACGGCACGGGAGCAGCCTGGGTGACGGGCGGCACCAGCAGCAAGAATTTCCCCCTCAAGGACGCCTATCAGAAAACGAATCGGGGAAAATATGACCTATTCATAACGAACCTATCCCCGACCGGAAAAGGTCTTGTCTATTCGACTTATCTGGGCGGGACGGCCGATGATTACGGCACGAAAGTGGCTCTGGACGGCGGCGGCGCAGCCTATCTGACGGGGGGCACTAAGAGCGTCAATTTCCCGACCAAAGATGCTTTTCAAAAAACGAATCGCGGCGGTTTTGATGCTATTGTCGCGAAAGTTTCACCGCCCTCAAAATCGGCGAAACCTAAGGACGCTCGTTAAGTCGATAAGCGCTTTGAGGTTCGGCTCGCCCCTACACCTTGGCAAAACGTACAAAATGACAATTTGCACTTAGTGCCAAAGTGTAGGCTTGACCCCACTCCTACTTTTTATCGAAGCGCAGATCTGTTCTTTATCCGTAGAAGGACGATCCTCATTTGATATATGTCAATGTGGCCGTATTGTTAGTATATTTCCATTCGGACACTCCGTGCGAATGCAAGGTGAAAACCCAAGTTCCGGGCGCCATTTGATCAAAAAGCAAATATTGATAAAAGTAATAGAGCTTGCCTGCCGCCACGGGACCGATCTCATAGTCTCCCCCCCTCCCCCATATGATCCTCCCTTAGGGTCTTCGTTCCACCATTCGAGCCGTGACGAGGGGGCGTCCCCGGGCCCGTAGTTGTTTACCACCCGACTTATTATGAACCAATTTGTTCCATTGGCATTGATTATATAGTAGCTCAGCGACGGCGCCAAGTCCGGAGCAGGCGCGATCCAGGCGGAGATAATTTTTGTATTGTTGTTTTCGACCGACTCCGCAACCACGTTAGCGACGTCCGCTGTCGCTGAGATCGTGTACGTGCCGGTCCACAACTGCCCTACGTTCCAATTTACGGTCGACGTTGTGCCAGCCGCGAGCTTAGAGACGTCCATTTTCGATTTCAGGTCGCCCACGCTTAATAGCAAAGTCGAGGCGCCGGCGGTTGACCCTCCCGCATTCCTGACCACGGCGGTGACCGTGTTCTTATCCGCCATCGTCGCGTTCGCCGGGCTGTGCGTCAGGCTTTGAATAATTAAGTCCGGCGGCACGATCACTAAGAAGCTGTCCTCCAAGGAGTTGTTCGTTTCGTCCGACTCCGCGATCACATGGGTACCATCAGCCCATGCCGTTACGGGATAGGTCCCGACCGGTAAAAAAGGCCCCACGGTCCGGGTTACCGTCGCGCTGGCGCCCGCCGCAAGCGCGGGAGTATAGTTAGGCGAGCCACCACTGCCACCGATGCTCAGAAGCAGAGTTGAATTGCCAGCCTGAACCGTGCCGATATTCTTAACGATAGCGGTCACCGTGATCTGATCCAAAGTCGTTGGGTTCGCCGGGCTGTGCGTCAGGCTATACACGATCAGGTCCGGCCCGGTCACTACGAAGCTATCCTCGGCGGTATTATTCGTTTCGCGCGACTCCGTAACCACCTGGCTGTCGTCCGCCCCCGCCGTCACCGTATAGGTTCCGACCGCCAAAGGCCCCACGGTCCGAGTTGCGGTTGCTGTGGCGCCCGCCGCAAGCAGGGGAATAGTGGGGGTCGTATCAACTGAGGCGACACTCAGACGCAGGGTCGAGGCGCCGGCCTGAGCCGTGCCGACATTCTTGACAACGGCGGTTATCGTGATCGTATTCAAAATCGTCGGGTTTGCCGGGCTGTGCGTCAGGCTGTACACGATCAGGTCCGGGAGCGGCGTGCCGCTGATTTCGAACAGCGGGCTGTCCTCATAGACCTTGCCGTCCGTCGAGTTCGAGATTCGAACCATGTAATCCGTTCCGTCCGCCAGGCCGGCCGGGACCATCCATGAATATGCCCCCGCGCCGGCGTTTGTTTCCGCGACGATCGGTTTGATCAGAGTGGACCCCTTATACAAATCTATTTTCACGTTATCGATAGCCGGGACATCCGTCGAGGACGCCACATGGATTTGACCGGCGAGGCCCTCGGGGATCTTCCATTTGATCTTCTCCGTCGTGCCCATGACCCAGACCGAGGAGGCGTTCGGTAAAATTATGGAGATCGGACTCATATCCGGCTTCTTATGCATGATGTAAATTTCATTGTTGCCCGGGGTCAGATCCTGCCAGACGACGAAGATTTGTGAGCCCCCGACCCCCAGGAATTGGCCGCGGGAAGTGCTGGAATTATTCGTGAGCCTTTCGATTTCCCGCCAGGCGCCTCCCCCGTTCGTCGACTGCCGATGGTAGATCTCCATGTTTCCCGGCGTGTCGTCGTTCCAGACGACATCGAGGCTTGAGTCATTGACGGCCAGGGCCGGAGCCTCGGAGCGGCCTGAATTATTGGTGAGCCTCAAACCGGGCTGCCAGGTGGCTCCTTGATCGGCGGATTCCCGGAAATAGATCTCAGGATTCCCCGGCGTGGCGTCGCTCCAGGCGATATAGACCGTTGAGCCCATGGCGGCGACGGCCGGAGAATTGGAGGAACCCGAATTCGTGGTGAGTCTCTTGGGAGCTTCCCAGGCGGCGCCTCCGCTCGTCGATTTCCTGAAGTAGATCTCGTTGTTTCCGGCCGTGTTCTCTTCCCAGGCGACATAGACGCCCGAGTCGGCGGCGGCGACGGCCGGGTTTTTGGCGTCGGCAGACCCCGTATTCCCGGAGAGCGTTTTAGCGGCCTGCCAACCGGCTCCTCGGTCGGCGGATTTCGTCAAGGCGACCCCGCAATTTCCTCCCTTGGCGCTCTCGTCATTCTGCCAGGCCACATAGATATTCGCGCCGACGACGGCGATGGCCGGCTTTCCCGCTTTCGCCGTCTTATTTTCCGTCAGGGCGCGTGCGGCCTTCCAGTGATTTCCTCCATCCTGGGACTTCATGAAATAGATCTGGGCGATCCCCGGCGTCGAATCCTCCCAGACGACATAGACGTTCAAGCCGTCGACGGCTATCGCCGGAGACTCGGAGTCACCGACATTGGTGGTGAGTCTTTGCGCCGCTTGCCAGCCGACTCCCCCATCGGACGATTTCCGGAAGTAGATTTCGCCATTTCCCGGCGTATCGTCCGTCCAGACGACATAGACCGCCGAGCCGTCGACGGCGATCTTCGGGCTCCCCGAATCGCCCGAGGTTGTCGTAAGCCTCTTGGTCACCCAAGCCGCTCCATAGGCAATCCCCGAGAAAAGGAGCAGGACAATCAGGCTCCCCATGAGGATCATTCTCAACGGCTTCATCGTCCCCTCCTTATTTGAAGAAAATTGGGGTGATTCAATTCCCCGGGACCCCGGCTGAGCCACATTAAATTGCGCCCAGCTGGTCGGCTTGAGATAGAAAAAGTTGTTTTTTTCGTGAAGCAATGAATGCCCGCTCGCGGCGCTGAATCTCCCCTACTCCTTAAGTTTTTATTGTATCGTCATCATCGAGGCGATGTCAATCGCCTGAACGCGCTCAGACCTGCTTCGTGATATCGTCGAAGACCCCGAGCGTCTTCCACTCCCGGAGTGCCGTGATCGGCTGGTAGCTCATCGCCAGCTCTTTTGGCATACGGCAAACAATCCGGAGGCGCGGGCCGACGGTCTTATAGGCCCGCAGAACCATCCTGACCCAGAAGGGTCGGGCGACTCCGCAGCGGACATCAGGATCCTCCTCGCATAGGCCGCGCTTCTCGGGCGGGATGATAAACTCGTTCATTCCGATCCCGTCCTCATCGAGCCCGATGCCGGCCGCGGCGCTGTGGCTAAATTGTGACCGGCCGACCCGGTTTTATTCGCGCCGACCATCCCAATTTCATTCATATAATCGGAATAATCCGCCATGATTTTTATGAGGAACACAGCCGGTCAGCCCGAAATCTCGGGTGAGAATTCATCGCGTCCCGTTCAAGTAGTGATTCAATGCAGATTCAAAAATATTACCGTTTGTAAAAATGAAACGGAGCAGCAAGTGACCAACACTTGTGCAGAAAATATTGACGGGATTAGTGACGTGTTCAAACGGAATTGCCTAAGAATATTTAAGACGGGTCAACGCTCTGATATTCAATGAGTTAAGGCTATTTTCAGGGAAAAACAGGCCAAGACGGCTTTCAGGTTAAATCGGATTCGAAGTCCACAGATCTATCGAAATCTAGACTCCGCCCCATGTCACAAATATGTCACAGATTCGGTTGAAGAGCGGGTAAACTACGGTATTGGAGCGGAAAGGAAGAAACAGGGCAAGTGATTGAATTTACTGGCAAATAAGGTGGGGTGAGTGAGGGGTCTCGAACCCCCAACCTTCGGATCCACAGTCCGATGCTTGTTCATCCGCCCCATTCTTAAATTTATTGAAAATGATGGGATTCCCGGCTCTTCGGCCTCCCCCGGCGGCCTTGCGGTACTCATGGCTTCCATGAGTGCGGCCGCCGAGCCCTCGCGACCCATCATCCCACCGTCCTTGACATATCCAGGACAGGGATTTATCTTTGTTCCAAGTAGCAAGATGGGAAATCGACCTGAATTACGGTTTGGGGGCGGATGCCGTCGAAAAGGGAATCCTCATCCGGCTTATCCAATATTTATAAGGAGGGATAGTTATGAAGAACTTAGTATTGGCTGGCGTTTTGTCAACATTGTCGGTTGTGGGGACCGTGGGCATCATGGCTCCGACAAGGGCGACCGACGATTCGCTTCCGGTGGGGACCATCATCGCCTGGGGAGGCGGATCAAGCACCGTTCCGACGAACTGGATGTTGTGCAACGGCAGCGCGCTGAGCAAAGCGGTCTATAAAGAACTCTTTGCGGCCATCGGGACCTCGTGGGGAAGCGCCGGAGACAAATTCAACCTGCCCGATCTGAGGGGAAGGTTCCTCCGGGGTGACGATGCCGGGACGGGGCGGGATCCCGACGCCAACAAGCGCAAGCCATCCAATCCCGGCGGCAACGCAACGGGCGTGGGCTCGGCGCAAGAAGACGCGTTGCAGAATCATACGCATGACCAGCAACCTCATTCGCATTCTATCCATCTCCATAGCTCTACAATAAGACCGGCCATTAGCGTCGAGGATCCTTACTGGGCCAGCAGCAGTCCCGTCGCGAACGCGGACAACACCGGCTTAGGGAAAGCGAACATTCTGGGAGTCATCAAATTTAACACCAAATCGCGCGTCAATGCAGGTGAGGAATCCCGGCCCAAGAACGCGGCCGTAAATTTCATCATCAAAGTGAAATAGCTCCGGGCCGCGTTGATAAGCCCCGGCTGGCCGCCGAATAATCCCATTATGAACGGGAAAGCAAGAAACTTGGGTTTCACATTTTCAATTTTTTTGCCGCAAACCGATGCTGTTCTATCATTTCGACCGCTTCGGAGCCGAAAACGAGAGCCGGTTCGAGCGGGAGTACGGGTATTTCCGGCCGACAAGGCTCTCAGTCAAGACTGTGACCAAATTATGACTATCCCCAGTATATTTCCAGATAATTTGGTATACCTCCATATACCTAGAAATAATTCATAAATCGTAGATAAGACTGACGATTACTTTGTTTTGAGGAGGCTAGGGAAACCGGCCGGATCAGATTCGAAGTCCATTGCTCTATCCACTGAGCTACGGGCGCGCATCGTCTAGATTCAATGAGTTACTACAGGCTGTTCCGCGCCTGGGATGTGATCTGCCTTCCATAAGTCGGTCCACGTAAATTAGAAAAACATGCGAGAATGGAGCCTTAATGGGTACGGCGATCAAACAGCCAACTAAGAAGCTTTTTTCTTCCTATCTATAGCAATAAAGCCAGGCAGCGCCTATGGCCCCATTGGGTAACTTGACGCTCTTCGCGTATTTTCGCCTCACTATTTTAGACGTGATATGCTTTGTTTCAGTATCATGGATATTTAAGGGGATTATTCAACTTCTAACTCTCCGTTGGGGGAGTCTGGGTGCTCATTCCCTGCTAGTCTGATGGCTTACAGACCTCTCCCCGTGTCACGCCGGTGTAACAATAACTGCCTAATCTCGCTTAATCTAGGCTAAGGGTGCTTAAACAAGGAAAACAAAAATACCATTGAAAATCAGGGGAAAGCGCAGTTTTAAGGCTGGCAGCGCTACGGGGATTCGAACCCCGGTCTGATGGCTGAGAACCACCTCGCATCGCTAATAGCAAAATCGTAAATTAATCAATCTCCCGAAATCTAGGGGCTCCACTATATTCATACACTGATAAGATCTTACCTTGTGAGAACGGAACAGTCACAATTTAGACACATTTTATTCCTCCTGTGGCACCCCTCCACTGTTTCTGATGGATGCGGAAAACGAAATGCTTATCTTTCCGGCCTTGATAAAGGCGGGCCTATCGTTTCCTGAACCATTGATAGAGAATAGACTCCGCCGGTTTGTTGCGAATGGAAGCCGAGTGATTGGGAAAGCTGTCTTTGGGGAGGATGCAGTCGGTCCACCAATAATGATAGGTTCCTACGCCGACCACCGTCAATTGAGTTTGTTCTGCGATC
This sequence comes from Candidatus Aminicenantota bacterium, assembly GCA_963702005.1. Lineage (GTDB taxonomy): Bacteria > Acidobacteriota > Aminicenantia > Aminicenantales > JAFGBC01 > JAFGBC01. The sequence goes on along the minus strand of OY969696.1, from coordinate 1,791,677 downwards.
GCCTCCAGCGCTGCCTCGTAAGCGATAGCTTGAACCGAAAAATCGATCTGAAGCTTTTTTTGCTCGCCGGTGTCCTCCGTGTCCTCCACCCATCCTTTGACCAGGAAATCGCGGTAAGATTGTACAAAAAGTCCCATTAACACCGGCTTTTTGACGGAGCCCATCTTGTACGCTATACCCGTAAAATCATTCAGCAGCTTTTCTTTCAACAAGGAGACCGTAATGTTCGCATTCTCTGCTTCCGTGATGCCACCGAGGGTAAAAACTTGCTCCAACCAATCGAATTGGCTCTTAAAATTATCGTCCGTCTCCTCAATATCGGGGGCAAGATTTCCGCACATGATTTTCCCGTGATACACACTACGGACCAGCTTCGCCGCCTTCGTCATTTTCTCCAGGAAGAGATCCTTGTAGGGGGTCCAGTCGAACCAATAGTCCCCCCAGTCGAGTCGAAAGGCGGCGATCCCCAACTGCTGCGCCAGGGCGGCCCGACCGACGATAAATCGCTTATAGGCGTCGAGGAAACGGGAAGCAAAGTCCAACGGGGGTGGATTAGGCATGAGGACTTGGTTCATATCACGAGAAGCGACCTGCATCAATTCGTACACTTCGAATCCTGCCTTCTTAGCTTGCTTGACGATCCAGGCCAGCTCGGCATCGGGAATATTCATGCCAGCGCCCGTAGCGAGCTGCAATGAATCTGCTTTACAATCGACCACACGGGTCCATTGGGGGATCATGAGATAGTGGACATTCAATTCCTTCCAGCGTCGCAGAGTGCTCAGGAAGGCGCTATGCATATCGTCATCACAGCCTTTATTAAGAGTGGGGCTCCAGACATCGTGGGGACTGACTCCGCGGGGGATGCTGGAAGGAAGAGGAGCTCCCATAACATCAGGCATAGGAAAGGCTCCCAGATAGGAACGGGGATAGGCAATGACATTGGAGGTCAACGCGCAATAGGGATCCGCCACCTTGAAGGTGAATGAGGGCCGCTTCTGATAAAAGTCGGGATAAGGGATTTTTGTAGCGTCGGAGGGCACGGTCATGACATTCTTGAATGCAGTTCCTTTCTCAGGATTGCCGAATGCCCATATCCAATGATCGGCGCTCATAATGATGGTGCCTGTCGACCTGACAAGCTTGCCGTCCAGCACAACCATGGCCGCCGAGTACTCGGCTACAGGGGTGAAATTAAACTCGACGCGCGTGCCCGCAGCATACGGCTTTTTCCCGGGCTTCAGGTTTCCTTTGACGCCAACTCCTATGATAGTCCTAAGAAATTGGGATGCCGTTCCGGTATGAACCGTCGCCGATGGGCCTGCCGGAGAAGTTTCGGTCGCTCTGGCGAGCGGAGTATCATCAGTCATGTTCGCCAGTATGCCGAAAGCCGCGATCACGATGATGATGAATGCCGGCAATCTCCATGCCATGCGGATCCTCCTCTGGATCTCCCTCTTGCCCACACTGGCAGGATACCCCCGCCGCACGGGGGTGTCAACAGGGGGATTATCCAACTCCAAAACTCTCCCCTGGGGGACATGGGTGCTTATTCCTAGGTAGTCCGATATCCTTGCAAACCTCTCCCCGTGTCACAACTGTGTAACAAAAAGTGATTTAACTCGCTTAATCTAGGCTAATGGTGCTTAAACAAGAAAAACATGAATACAATTTAAAATCAGGGGAATACGGGGATTTAAGGCTGGCAGCGCTACGGGGATTCGAACCCCGGTCTGATGGCTGAGAACCACCTGTCCTGGGCCTCTAGACGATAGCGCCGAGAGGTTCCCAAAATACCAAAATCGTCCTGGAGTGTCAATCCGGCCGGGTCACTTGGAGGTCGCCTCGGCCCAGCGGACGGGGAAGCGGATCTCCGAGGTCAGGCAATCCAGCCCGGCCTCAAGGACGCTCAGGGCGTTGGTCAGAAGTCCATCGATAAAGACGGGCTCGAAACCGGCCGATCGGTAGGCGGCGGCCGCGGCCTTATCCATCGCCGCGAACCCGAACCGGGGCAGGTAGACCTTGCGGACGTCCCCGTAGACCTCGGTCAGGACGTTGGAATAATTGAAGGAAACGCCGACGACGCCGTCGTTCTTTTCGTCCTCGTCGTTCAGGCCGTTGGGAAGGCACGGGATGCGGACGACCTTAAAGCCCAGCCCCTCGAGATAAGCAGCCGCCTTGTCGAACTTCTCGGCTTGCTTCTTCGCCTCTCCGATACCGAGGTCAAGGAGCTTGCGCTTGTCCCACTCAAACCGGGCCGCGATCTGTTCCTCGGTCACGGGGATGCCGGCCGCCGTCAGCCCCTCGGCGACGAGAACCCGAGGCAGGCCTCGCTCCACCTCCCGCCTCTTGTCCGAGGCCAGGCCCTCGGCGATTTGCGCGCCGGCCCGGCTGTCGGCGACGAACAGGACCCGACGGCCGGCGGCATCCTTATCGCCCAAACCGAGGTAGACATCGGTGTGGTAGGCGGCCTGGGCTCCCGTGTTACGGACCGTCTTTGTCTTGAATTCGAACTCGCCCTTGCCCAACTTCTCGAAGAACAGGTCCTTCTCGGGAATGACGAGCCTCTTTCCGGGCGCGAGGACTCGGTGGAGGAACTCGGCGTGGGCGTCTAATTTCTCGCGATAGGCGGGGACATCTTTCGGCTTGAGGATCGCGGCCATCTCGTAGAGATGGTCGTAGCTCTCCTGACCGAAGAGCGCGTAGCGTCGTTTTGTGGCGATCCCCAGGATCGTATCCATGCCGAGGAAGATCGCTTCCTCGGTCGTCCGGACGTTGCCGCCTCCGCGATGGATCGTCCCGGCCAAGGTCAGGGCATCGGCAAAAACTTCTTGAAACTTGGTGACCGGGAACGGCTTCTCGTTGAACCCGGCGTCGAGGAAGACCGGGCGATCCCCGCCGTCCTTGAGGATGAAATAAGGGTCGCGCGCCCAAGGATAGAACAGGCTCGACTTGACGTCGACGACAAGGTACTTGACGCGGGCGGTGCCGTCGGGGAGTTTCTCCGCGGCGAACGGCCTAAGGACCTCCCGGGCGCGAGCCGCGCTATCGTCCGGCCCGAGCAGGATGACGAACCCGACGTCCTTATCCATTTTGGCGAGAAGGTCGCGGAAGAGGACGGTCTGGTCGAACCAGAAGCCCTCCCCTACCGTCGCATAGTGGAGTATGACGACCTGGATCTTGCCGTCGACGTTGGAGACGAGCTCTTGGGCCGGGGCGAGCGCGGAGACTAGGACCGTGAGGGAAAGCCCGATAAGCACGATCTCATTAAATAGGCGCCGGTGTCCGCTTCGAATCATCATTTAAAGCTCCTTTGCGCTAAAACGGCGATGAATGCCGCTCTGAAGCCCCCCGTAGCGGAGGGGGGCTCAGCGCCGGAAAAAACGCTCGGTGAACTTCCACAGATTCTTCGGGGAGTTGCCGGCCTTGATGGCGCGCCACTGAGGCAAAAGCGCGCCCAGGGACTTGAACTTGGCCCTCCATTTCCGGCTATGGAGGATGACGACGGCGTTCTTCATGAAACTGCATTTGGCCCGGTCGTAGGGGTACCACCAGAGCTGAGTGTTGCGGCGATGGAAGTCGTAGCTAACGAGCTTGATGTTGGAGATGTCGAGAAGCCCATAGGGCCCGTGGGACCGGCCCACGCCCGTCTTCTTGACCCCTCCCCAGATCGCCTTGGGGTCGGTGAAAGAGAACATGTGATCGTTGACCGTCACCGTCCCCGCCTCGATCCGCTCGGCCAGCCACGCGGCGTTCTTCTTGCTCCGCGTCCAGACCGAGGCCGTCAATCCGTACTCGCAGTCGTTGGCGAGGGCGGCCGCCTCCTCCAGGGTCTTGAAGGCCATGATCGGAAGGGCCGGGCCGAAGGTCTCCTCGGTCATGATTTTCATCGTATGGTCGGCGCCCGCGACGACGGCCGGCGTCAGGTAGTATCCCGGCAGGTTCTTGAGCCTCTCTCCCCCGCACAGGATCCGGGCGCCCTTGATTCGAGCGTCGGCGAGGTGCTCCTCGACCGTCTCCCGCTGGTCCTTGGTCGTCATCGGGCCGACGTCGATGTCCGGATCCAGGGGATTCCCGACCCGGAGGGACTTGGTCAGCTCGAGGACCTTGGACGTGAACGCTTCCGCGACCTTCTCATCGACGTAAACCCGCTCGATCGAGGCGCAGCTCTGGCCGGTGTTCATGAAGGCGGCCCAGACCGCCCCCCGCGCCGCCAGGTCCAGGTCGGCGTCGTCCAGGACGATCATCGGGTCCTTGCCGCCCAGCTCGAGGACGATGTGGGTCAGGTTTTTGGCGGCGAGCTCCATGACCCGGCGCCCGATCCCGACGCTGCCGGTGAACATGACCGTCTGGACCGTGGGGTGGGTGATCATGAATTCCGCTTGGGCGGCCCGGCTGTTGACGACATTGAGAACGCCGGGCGGCAGCCCCGCCTCCGTGTAGACTTCGCCGATGAACAGCCCGGTGAAGGGCGTCGTCGAGGAAGGCCGGAGGACGACCGTGTTTCCGGCCGCCAGCGCGCTGGTCGTGTCGCTGAGGGGGATGATGAAGGGGAAGTTCCAGGGCGAGATGATGAGCGTCACGCCCAACGGCTGGAACAGGAAGGCGCTCTTCTTATGGGCGAAGAGGGGGACATGAAGGCGGGTCTTCTTGGGAGCGCGGATCTTGTCCAAGTGACAGCCGTAGTACCCGAGGATCTCGAGGCCAGTGATGACGTCGACGGCGTTGGCCTCGACGATAGGCGAGCCCTTCTCGCGGCAGACAAGCTCGGCGAGTTCCCCCGCTCGGGCGAGGAGGATGTCCTTGACGCGGAGGAAGATTTTCTTCTTGTCGGCGACGGGGAGCTCGCGCCATCCCCGTTGCGCCGCATGAGCCGCTTCGACGGCCTTCCGGCACTCTTCATCCGATGCGAGCGAAACCTCCCCCAGGGACTCGAGGGTCGCGGGGTTCGTCGAGGCGAGCTTCTTCGCGGTTTCGATCCTCTCGCCGGCGATGATGAGGCGTCCGTCCATGGGTCAGAGCCTTTCTTTGAAGAACCGCCTGAGTTTGGACAGCCAATAAAACGGATAGCCGTCCATAACCAGGCCGGGCTGGAACATGGGGTTGATGATCCCGGCCTTGAGGAACAGCCACATGACGATCGTCTTATGCTTGGGCGGGCAGCCCCTGATCCGGATCTTGCGGCGGGCCTTGAGCTTCCCCAGGACCTTCGTGCACGTGCCGAGGAGGAACACCCGCTTGGCCTCGACGTCGCCCTTGTACTCGCCGATGACGACCGTCCAGGCGGGAAGGTTGTTCCAGAGCTTGGGCTTGCGGTCCTTGATCATGTAGATCCAGTCGAGGAAGACGCCGTGACAGCCCCCGGTGCAGTAGGGTTCGCCGCAGAGGACTTTCATGTTCCCGGGAAGCCGGGAGGCATGGATGAAGCCCAGGTCCCAGTCCTTGGTCCGGCCGCGGAGCTCGTCGAGCGTTATGTCGCCCTCGATCGCGATCGAGCCGAGGTCGAGGGAACCGTAGCCGCGCTCGCTGGCGAGCTTGAGGTGCCCGATCTTGGCGGGGTCAAGATGGAGGATGTGGGCGCAGACGACGTCATGGGCGAGCGGGTCGGTCGCCAGGATGACCGCGCCCAACGGACGGCCGTGCTCGGTCAGCTGGTTTCCGCCGATCGCGCACTCGACGGCGTCGGTGGCGATGAAATCGGGCCGGCCGACCTCGGCCAGGTCCACGACCTTCTTATCCAGGTCATAGTGGTGGCACCACATCCGCTCCTTGTCGCAGAGGATGCCGATGTTGAGCTTGAAGGCGCCCGTCAGGCCATGGGCCAGGACGTTCGTCTTGAGCTTGGGGGCGTAGATGAGAAAATCCCGGTCGACCATCTCCCGGGCCAGCGTCACCTCTTTGTGGAGCTGCCCCTTCTCGAGACGGACCTTGACCTTCCGGACCTCCTCCATGGGAACGAGCCGGACACCGTGTTTCTTGCGGAGCCCGAGATAGCCGGCCCGGCGGAACATCCGGACGGTCGGGATGGCGGCCCCGCACTTCTCGGCCACGGAAATCCGGAGCTCCTCGGCGGCCTCGGCTTTGAGGGCGGTGATGAGTCCGTCCAGGAACTCGGGCCGGGTAAAGGCAGAGGGCGCGATTTTATGATGGGCGAAGACGACGTTGGGCTTGATGGTAATTTTTCCCCTGATGCGGGAGGAGAGCCCGAAATCTTCGATGCCTTCGCGGATGATGCGGGAGATCGCCTCCGGGTCGTAGTCGGGCGAACGGCGCAGGATGACTTTGCGTTTCGGCGCCGCCACGCCCTACCTCCGGCCCGCCAGGAGCATCTTAGCCGCCGTCTCTCCGCCGTTGATGCGCCAGAGCATGGGCAGCGGCCGGTCCAGGCCCTCCTCGTATTCGGGCGCGTTCTCCCACTTAAAGTTGAGGATGAGCGCGTAGTCCGAGAAGTGCTGCCAGCGCCGGCGCGGGAGCCCGGCGACCATGTGGAAGTGGTTAGCCGGAATCCCGACCTTGGCCAACCCGGCCGGGACGTGGTCGAGCGTCAGGAAGGTGTGGGGCCAGGTGTAATCGGAGGCGTGGCAGATCTTCTCCGCGAGCGGCGCCGGGAGCTCGACGGATTGGGCCTCGTCCTGGACCATGGTGAACAGACCGCCCAGGTCGCTCCAGGCCAGCCGCCCGGCCAAGCCCTTGATCCCCTTGGGGGAGATGAAGCCGACCGAGAATCCGCCGCCCGGGAAGTAGTTGGGCTCGGCCTTGAACAGGAAGTGCTTCTCGGCGAAGTCGAGGGAAGCGCTGCCCGAGTTGTTGCCGTCGATGAAACCCCGCTTCAGCCAGAGTTCGTTCCGGTAGCGGTTGACGTCGATCCTCAGCTCGCGGGCGTTCCGCTCGATCTCCCACGGCTCATAGACCTTGCGGAAGTCCATGAACAGCGGCGGCCGCCCTCCCGACAGCCAGCAGTAGGCGATCATGGTCAGAAGGCCCTGGATGTCGTTCTCGGTCGAGAAGGGAATGACGGTCTTCTTTCCGGTGTGGTCCTCGGTCGAGTTGAACAGGGATTCGGCGATGTCGGCCGTCGTCATCGGAAGGCCGCGCCGGTCCGAGCCCCAGGCCAGCTGGTTCGTCCAGCCGCCGGCGACCGCGTTCACGTCCCGCAGATAGCCGCGGATGATGAGGTAGAGGGCCAGGCCGTCGTCGAGCGCCTTCTTGTCGGCGGCCGTCAGCGGCGGAGCCTTGACCTCCTTGGCGGTCAGGACCGCCGTTTTCTTCCGGACGATCTCGTCCCGGTTGGCGAAGATCCGCCCCTTGAACTTAACGGCGAGGACCCAGTTGCGGAGCTCGCGGAGCTCGGCCTTGTCGTAGCCGCCGCCCTTGCGGAGCATGTCGGCGAATATCTTCATGCTCTCCCGCGTGCTCTCCAGGCCGAAGAAGCGGCGCGCGGCGTGGACATGGTTGAGGGCCGTCTCCATCTGCATCGAATCGGTGTCCACGGCCAGATAGCGCTTCCCGCGCAGGGCGATGACGGTCAGCATGGCCTGGGCGAGGTCGGCGATCTCGTCCTTTGTCTTCGCGTCGAAGTCGGGGTTGAGGCCGGTCTCGGGCATGATCCCGATGACCATGGGACACAGCCGGCCGGTCTGGGCGTAGGCTCCGACCAGGGCGTCGATCCCGACCACCCCCGGCTTGGGGGCGTTATTGCCGCCGACGCAGGCGATCGGCGTCGCGGGCGGGAAATGGGCCGTCAGGGCCATGGCGCTCTTACCGGGGAAGAACCAGGTGTCGGGGACGATGAGAAGGGCCTCGGCGCCCGCTTCTTTAAGCTCCCGGGCGCCCGCGTCGGCCGTCGCCTCGCTGTCGACCAGCCGCGAACAGTGAAAGACATTGGGCGCCGTCCCGGCCGGGAGTTTGAGGCGCGCCGCCAGGAGCTTGGCGGCCGTGACGCCTATGGCAAAGGCCCGCGTCCTCGCTTCCTTGTCGATGCGCGGATCGCAGGGCACGAAGACTCCGATCGTAGGGGCCTCGGCTTTCTTTTTAGCGATGAAGGGCATGGAACCCTCCTTTCAATCCGGTCCGGTCGCGTCCGGTCTCAGATGTACTCAATCGTGGCCGGGGGTTTCCCGGTGAGCTCGTAGCAGACCCTGGTCACGGTCGGAATCTCGGTCGTGATCCGCCCGGCCATCCTCTGGAGACGGCCCCAGCGGACCCGGCTCGCCCGGGCCGTCATGGCGTCCTTGCTCTCGACGGAACGGATGACGATGATCTCGCCGAATTTCCGCTTGCCGTCCTCGACACCCGTCCCCTTATCGCTGAGGAGGACGGCGAAGGCCTGGAAGGGCTTGAGGCGCCGGATCTCGTCTTCGACGATCCGGGTCGCCCGGCGGACGATGGCGACGCGGTCGGGCGTCACTTCGCCCACGACCCGGGCCATCAGGCCGGGACCGGGGAACGGCATCCTCTGATAAACGGACTCGGGCAGTCCCAGCTCCTTGGCGACCTTCCGGACGTCGGGCTTGAAGAGCTCTTTGATGGGCTCGACGACCTTGAACCCGAAGCCCTTCTCGGGATTGATCCCGATCTGTTCGAGGATGTTGTGCTGGGTTTTGACGCCGCCCTTGGTCTCGATGATGTCCGGGGCGATCGTTCCCTGGACGAGAAAGCGGCATTTGCTCTTCTTGACGGCCTTCCCGAAGACCTCGTAAAAGATTTGACGGAACGCCTTGCGTTTCTGCTCCGGGTCGAGCTTCCCCTTGAGGGCCTTGAAAAAGGCCTGCCGGGCGTCGAAGAATCTCGACCGTGATCCCGAGGCCGGCGAAGACCGATACGACGTCTTGGGGCTCGTTCTCCCGCATTAGGCCGTCGTCGATGAAGATGACCTTGAGCTGGGATCCCAGGGCCCGGTGGGCCAGGATCGTGCAGGTCGAGCTGTCGACTCCTCCCGATAAGGCCGAGATGGCTCGTCCCGTCCCGACCGTGTCCTTGATCTCCCGAACTTTGTCCTCGATGAAAATTTTGACGTCCATGAACTGCCTCCTCCCGATTGGTATTTGTAGGAATCATACATGATTTTGCCGTGCCTGGGAAGCAGAAGGAATTCTGGGGACACACGACTTAATTCGATAATTAAGTCGTGTGTCCCCAGAATTATTTTTATTTCTAGTTGAGAAAATGGGGCGGGGCGGGACGTCTAAAAAAATGAATTAGGGATTTGACCTTTTAGGAAGAATTTGTCACTATATAGAAAAGGGAGGGCCGTCATCCAAGGCGCGATCGAGAGATAATAAGAAGGGAGTAGGAGGCTTATGAATCCACTCCCGGCCCTCCCTTTTCTTTCTTTTAACGGGCCTTTCTCTCTACCCCCTTTAGTCGCTGAAGGCCTCCCCAGGTTGAAAAATGCTTTTACGCCAAGGAGGTGCCGAGCGTCATGCTCGACCTGGGAGTCGTGCCCGAAGGAAAACAGCCGAGACCAGAAGGCCATCCCGGTCGGGATGAGGATCATGTCCCGGGTCATCTGGGACTACTGCCTCCGCCATCGGAAAGCGTGAATTCCCTGCGGGCGGCCAGCCGGCCGTCGATGAGCAGGACGACCGTCCAGGAGCCGGTGCTGGACTTCCCGGCTTCGAGCGGGAGGACGTCGTAGGCCGTCACGACCTCGAGGTTTTTCCCCCCCGGATTGACCTCGACGTCGCCCGTATCGCGGACGAGCGCCTTGGCTGCATCATACCATTTCCAGCGGAGGCGGATCGTTCGGACGACGTTGCGGACGCTCGCGAACGAAATGACCCGGCCGTCGGCGGCGGCGAACTCGGACGTCTCATGGACCGGCCGGATAAGATCATCGGCGTTTTCGACATTCTTACAGACAAGGAATGCGGCGACGTAGTCCTCGGCTTCCGGGAACCGCCTGATATCGAAAGAGATACAGGACGCGGCTCCGGCCAGAACCAAGACGAGCGCCGCCCAAACGCCCGGAACCTTCCTCATCGCGGCACGAACTCCACCAGGAATTGGCGGGACAGGCTCCGCCAGATGAACCGGAACTGGAGGCGTCCCGCTTCCCTGACGATGTAGAGGTCGATGTTGTTGAGCTTTTTGAGAAAGAAGTCGTAGTTGAGGATGGCGTGGAGGCTCCAATTCCGGACAACCTTGAAGGAGAGGTCGGCGAAGGATTGCCGCATCTGGGCGTTCTTGGCGTCGTAGGAGAACGAGACCCAGGAATTAACGGTGTCGCCGATCGCGGCCCTGCCGACCAGGCTCAGGTCTTGGCTGGCCGTCCCTTCGATCAGCCAGCCGCGGCTCCGCCGGCGCGAGGACAGGCTGTAATAGGCTTCGATCGACACACCGGTCCAAATCTCCTGGACGGCGTTGACGATGAATCCGCCCGTCGTGAAATTCCGCCCCTCCCGCTCCATGAACTGCTCGAGGGCCAGGTTGAGGTTCAAGCGGAGGCCTTTGGAGAGCTCGACCGGCAGGGTCCCCAGGCTCAAGGTCGTATTATTGCTGGAGCTGCGCTCGGCCGAGCCTTCCCTCTCGAAATAATTGTAGAGGGCGATGTCGTTGAGGCTGACCGAGAGGAGGCCGCCGTAGAACGTGACCGGATTGACCCCGATCCGGAGCTGGGGCTGGGATAGGACCTGCCGTCCGAACAGGTCATAGTTCAGGAAATAATCCGTCCCCAGGTTGAAAAGGCGGGACGCGTAGGATAGGTTCAGGCCGCCCGTGAAGATCTCCGAGAAATCCCGGCTCTCTCCGATCTTGACCCGCGAATAATACGACTGGAGGTTGAGGCTGAAATGGTTGAGGAAGGACGCCGCGTAGTTCATGCTGGCCATGGCTTGGCTGCGGAGCTCGTAGCGGCCCTGAAGAGCCAGGTTTCCCCATTTACCGGCCGAGAGCTGGGACTGGAAGCCGAGCCAAGCCTCGCCCCGATAATTGATGGGCTTGTTATAAGAGAAATCGAATTGGGTGGTGAGGGCCGGGCTCCAGGTCTTGCCGATCCAGGTCTGAACGTTCCACAGGCTGGAGGAGTTGAAGTTCCCGGCCAGGCCCATCCTGAGGGACTCGTTGAAGGTCAGCGTCGTCGAGGACAGCAGGTCGACCTGGCGCGCGATCCCGTAGTTGTTCTTGAGGAAGGAGCGCTCCTCATAGTTGAGCTGGGTCAGGCTGGTGACCTTGTTCGGCTTCTCTATCGAATAGCTGGCGCGGCCGATCAGCCCCTGGGTCTTGTTGTACCAGATCCGGTTGATGGCAAATCCGTTCCGGCGCGGGCCGACGCCGTCGGAGAGCCGGAAGCGCTTGAAGGCCAGGGACTGGAGCCCTTCCAGGTAAAGGGTGACGCCCGTCCCCAGGACCTCGAAGCTCTCGGTCAGGGCGATCGTCCGGGCCGAGAACGAGATGAACGATTTCCGGATCTTGTCCAGGCTGATCCCGTCGAAGACGCCGCCCGGCGCCGCGGGGGCCCTGCCCTCGGCGCTCCCCTCCGTCGCGGCCGCGGCCGCAGCCGCGCGGAGAGGCGTCGTCTCGATCGTCGGCCCGTAGCGGACGAGCGTTCCGGTCATGCCTTCCAACGACAGATAGAGCTCGTCGGCTTCGAGCTTTTCGCCGTCCTTGGCCAGCGTCACGCTCCCGTAGGCCAGGGCCTGGCGCGAGAGGATGTCGGCCTTGAAATAGGCCGCCGTGACTTTATAGCCACGGGCTTCGAAAGCGGCTTTCTCCCCGTAAACCTGGTTGTGGTCGTAGCTATAGACGAGGATCTCCGCCTGGACGACGAGAACCTGTTTTTCGGCCGGCCGGGCCGGAGCGGCCCAAAGGACGACCCCAACCGCGATTGAGCCCGCCAGGCCGAGCCCTCCTCCCCTCATTTCGAGAACCTCAACTGGTAGATCCGCTGGCTCCCGTCGACGTTCCACAGGTAGCGGCCGTCGTAGGCCAGGCCCCTCGGCGACTGACCGGGCGACAGGAACTTGCGCAGGACGCGGCCCTCGGTCGTCAGCTGGGTGATGCTCAGGGTTGTCGAGTCCGAGATCCAGAGAGCCGATCCGTCGAAGGCGATTCCGTCGACGCGGACGCCCGGGTTCGGGAACGAGGCGAGCAGCTCGGCCGTCTCGGGATGGACGCGGAGGATCGTGTTCGACTGGGCGTCGGCGACCCACAGGGCGCCGGCGCCGTAGCCGAGGGCCGTGAACTGGCCGCGCTGAAGGTTGAGGCGCTTGAGGACCTCGCCGTTCAGGACGTTGAGGCGGAGGACCTCGGGCGACGTCTCGCCGGCGACCCAGAGGTCCTGGCCGTCGTAGGCGATGCCGGCCGTTCCCGGCAGGGGCGCCGAGAGGGAGCGGACGACGGTGCCGTTGGCGCGGTTGAGCCCGTAGAGGACGTTGTTGTAGCCGTCCACGTTCCAGAGGATCGTGCCGTCCCAGGCCAGCCCGAGCGGAACGTAGGCGGGCGTCTGGATGGTGGCCACGACCTCGAAGATGACCTCGCTGGCGTTGGGGTCGAAGGGGTTGTCGAAGAGCCGGTCCCGGCAGGCCGGGGCGAGGACCAGGCTAAAAGCCAAGACGGAGGCTGAGAGCCAGCTGCGGGTCTTCACCGGTATCGATCCTGAGACGGAGGGCTTTGGCTTTGCCCTGGCCGCCCTTGCCCTTGACGATGAGATAGGTATCGACCAGGTTCACGGCCCAGACCGCCGCCGCGGCCAGGATGAACTGATTGCGACGCCTGTCGTAGCGTTCGGTCAGGGCCCGCGCCTTGACGGCGTCCTCGGTCGTCGCGGCCTGTTTATAGAGGGCGTAATTTTCGTTCCCGCGGTGGTTGTTGCTCAGGACGCCGACCAGGCAGAAGACCTGGGCGCCGAAAAAAAGCGCGGCTTCAATATAATGCTTCTCTCCGGCCTGCCCCCAGCCGGGAATGAAAAGGGATTTCTTCAGAGTCCGGAGGGTGGAAGCGTCGGGAGAAGCGGCCGGCTCCGTTTTCCCCGTGCCCGGAGCCTGGCCGGTCGGCTTGGGCTGATCTTGGCCTTGGCCTAAACCGGCACCGAGGGAAAAAAGCATGAAGAAAGCCGGAAGCAGCCGGACACTTTTTCTTGCTTTCGGCCGGCCCGGGCTCATTCCCAGCTCTCCCTGGTCACAACTTAACAGAACGCAAGCCGGGAATCAACCCGACAACCGGGGAGAGACGGCCGCATCCCTCCCCTATCCCCTGCCGAAGACCCTAGCCGGCTCGGAGCTCTCCTTTCTGTCCTCAGCGGAACTTCTGGACGCGGTTGTTGGTGCGCTCCGCTACATAGACGTAACCGTAAGCATCGACCGCAATGGAGGTCGCCCCGCTGAATTGTCCCCATCCGGATCCGTAGCTTCCCCACTTGCAACAGTAAAGGCCGCGCGGGCTGAACTTTTGGATGCGGTAGTTCCCGCCGTCGACGACGTAGATGAATCCGTACTTATCGACCGCGACCCCCCAGGGAGTACTGAACTGGCCGTCACCCGAACCGGCCGTTCCGAACTGGGAGTAATAGACGCCGTACTGATTGAAGACTTGAATCCTGTTGTTTATGGTGTCCGAGACGTAAACCGTGTAGTTGGCGTCGACGGCGATGCCGAGCGGATACTTGAATTGTCCGTTCCCGGATCCGTACCCTCCCCACTGGCGGGTATACAATCCCGTCTGCCAGAACTTTTGGACGCGGTGGTTAGAATAATCAACGACGTACACCCAGCCGGCGGGATCGACGGCGACATGGTAGGGACCATTGAACTGGCCGCTGCCCGCCCCGCTCGATCCCCACTTGGTTTTAAAGACGCCGAAAGAATCGAAGCTTTGGACGCGGTAGTTGTTCCAGTCGGAAACGAAGATAACCTGGTTGACGTCCGCCGCGATGCCGGCGTTGACATTGAACTGCCCGTCCAGCGTCCCGAGCGTCCCCCAGGTCCGAATCCAGCCGCCCGAGGTAGTGAACTTCTGGACCCGGTTATTATGGGTGTCGGCGACATAAACATAAGGGTACTTATCGACGCAGATCGCATAAGGAGAGTTGAATTGGCCGTTGCCCGTTCCGGCACTTCCCCAGTATGTCTGGTATTCATAAGTGACGTCGGTCAGGGCGAACTCCAGGCTTTCGCCGCTCGTCCCCGACCCGCCCGCGTCGCTGATGACGACCTTATAATTGACTCCGTCCTCGAGGGTTTCATCCACGGTCCAGGTGAAGCTGCCGTCGTTGGAGGTCGAATCGACGATGGTCTTGACGGCCGCCCCGGCCTTGTAGAGCTCGATCCTGACGTTGGCGATCGCCGGCGGGACCGCTTGGCTCGCGGCTCCCCCGGTCTTCACGGACGCCTCGACCTTGACGCCCGGACGGAGCCCGGGAAGCCCGATTCCGTCGGGCAATAGTCCCGCTCCGAGCCTGCTTCCGGCTCCCCCCGTCCTGGCCAGCGAGCGGGCCGCCTCGCCGTTCCGGAGCGGATTCCGGAGCGACGGCACCATGCCGCGGAGCTCCCTCTCCGTCCGCAGGCCGTTCAAACCCGTCGCCGCGCTGCCGGTGCTCCACTTGATCTCGACATCCTTGCCCTTGCCCCAGATCGACCACCAGTCGGGCTTGTCGATCGTGATCGTGCTCTTGACCAGGGTGAAGTTGGCGGGGGCCGTGGCACCGGCGGAAACGGTGACCGTCTTTTGCTGAGTTTCGTAGCCGTCTTTCTCGACCTTGACGGTGTGATCCCCTTCTGCGACATCCTGCAGCGTGCATTCGGTCACCTCGCCCGTGTCGGCGCCGTCGAGATAGACGGTCGCCCCGGTCGGGGTGGAGGTGACGTGGATCTTGCCGATCCCCTTCAGGGTGAAGTCGACGTTCGTCGTCTTTCCGGCGTTGACGGTGACGGTTTTCTCCTGGGACTCGTAGCTCGTCTTCACGAGCTTGACGACGTGCGAGCCCTCGACGACCCGGGTCAGGGTGCAGGTCGTTTTCTTCCCGGTGTCGGCGCCGTCCAGGTAGACTTCGGCCGAGCCCGGCGTCGAGGTGACCTTGATCAAGCCGAAGCCTTCGAGCGTGAATTCCACTTCCGTCATTTCGTCGGCCGTGACAGTTACGATCTGTTTCTCAGTGTCATAGCCGGCTTTTTCGACCCTGACGGTGTGGGTCCCCACCGGAACTTTGGTCAGGGTGCAGGTCGTTTTCTTGCCGGTGTTGGCACCGTCCAGGAAGACGGCCGCCGCGCCCGGCGTCGACTTGACCTGGATCGAGCCGTAGCCGGCCGAGATCTCGAAGGAGCCGCTCTGCCCGTAAACGCTCGTCTCCTCGACGCAGCTGACGCGAACCTTGTAGTCCTTGCCGTTCGAAAGAGAATCGGACACGGTCCAGGTGTAGCTCCCATCGTTGGTCGTGCTCGAAGCGATCGTTTCGACCTGGCTTCCGGCCTTGTAGAGCTCGATCTTGACGTTGGTGATGACTAAAGCACGGACCTGGGGAGGTCCTCCGGCCGAACCGGCCCGATTGGCGTTCCCGCCCGGCGACCCGTTCATCCGGGACAGGCTGTCGAGCCGGGGCGACCTCATGCCGGCCGGCCCCCTCTCCCCCGCCGGGCCGTAGCTCCCCGGGCCTCCGCCTGTGGAGCCCGGCAACTCTTGACCGGCCCCGCGGCGCACGATCTGGTCGGTCGGTCCGGTCGAGCGGTTGACGTTCCCGCGGCCGGCGCCGGCCGTGCCGGGGACGAGATTCCATCTCGTCGGCGAGGCCAGACCCGTCAGCCCGGCCTGATTCATGGCGAAGAAATGCCCCACGGTGGACGACGTATCGCTGGTCCAGGTGATTTCGACGCTCTCGCCCTTCTTCCAGAACTCATTGGCCACGGGCTTGGTCACGGCGATCGTGTTCTTGGACAGAGTCGCGTTGACCGTCGCGGTCTGGCCGCCCACGACGTTGACCGTCTCCGTGTAGTCGCGGTAGCCCTCCTTGGTCAGCTTGATCGTATGGCTTCCGACAGTGACATTCGAAATGGTCTGAGGGGCTGTCCCCTTATCGGTCCCGTCCAGAAAGACCTCGGCCCCCGTCGGCGACGAGCTGACCTGGATGCTCCCGGTCGTGGGTTCCGTCCCCCCTCCCCCCGCTTTCTTGCCCTTGAGCAGAAAATAGGCCGCGGCGGCGCCCCCGATGACGAGGGCTCCGATGATGAGATAGAGGCCGCCGTGGCCGCCTCCGCCCTCTTTCTCGCGAGCGCGGGAGACGACGGCCGGCGGCTCCTCGGTCTTGGGCTCACGCACCGGCGTAGGCTCGACCTTCTCCGGCACGCCCTTCTTGGCCTCGGCCCGGCGCTGTTTCTCGATTTCGATCCCGGCCGTCCGCTTGGCCTTCTTGAAGAGATCGATGAACCCGGCCGGGTAGATGTCCGAAGCCTCCCGGCTCGGATCGATCACCAGGGACTTAACGGCCCATTCCTCGGCGCCGTCCGTTTCCCCGTTAAAATAGTTGCACAGGGACAGATAAAAATAGGCGTCCGAGAGTTTGGCCTCGTCCTTGGTCAGGGCGATGACCTGCGTGAAGCGCTCGATGGCCTTGACGTATTCCCCGGCCCGGTACTGGTCGAGTCCGTCCGAGAGGGCCTTGTCGGCTTTCTTCTCGTTTGAGCTCCCGGCCTGGGGGTAGGCCCAGTTGCAGATGAAAAAGACCATGAGAAAGATGAGAACCGAAGCGACCGACTTGGACCGATAAATGTGCGAGAGCATGCTCCCTCCTCCTAAAGAGGAAAAAACCCCCCGGGTTTTTTCCTCGCGATTTGAATTGCCTGATCGATATTACATAAAAAAAAGGACGGAATGTCAAGGCCGATGTCGGGGCATCCCGGGCTCATCCGCTTGAAAATCCGGGCGGGCCGTGCTGTAATAGCACGGACGGCGGGACCATGAAACTCCTCAAGGTCGGAATCTCGGGCGTGCGCGGGATCGTGGGCGAAACCTTGACCCCGGAGCTGGCCGCGGATTTCGCCTCGGCCTTCGGAACCTTCCTGGGCCGGGGAGGAGTCCTGGTCGGCCGGGACTCCCGGCTTTCGGGCCCGATGCTCCGGTCGGCTTCCGTATCCGCGCTCCTCGCCGCCGGCTGCGGCGTCACGGACCTCGGGATCTGCCCGACGCCCATCCTCCAGTTCCTGGTTCGCGCTCTCAAGGGCCGGGGCGGGATCTCGATCACGGCCGGCCACAACGGCGCCGAGTGGAACGCCCTGACCTTCATCAACCGGGACGGAACCTACCTCAACGAGTTCCAGGGGAACGAGATCCTGGACATCTATCACCTCGAGGAGTTCGCCAAGGCGCCGACCGAAGGGCTGGGCGGGCTGGGGGCCGCCCCGGCGGAGACCACCGGCCGCTACTTCAAGGCCCTGGCCGACTTCCTCGACGCGTCCGCGATCGGCCGGGCCGGGTTCAAGATCGTCATCGATCCCTGCAACGGCGCCGGCGCCGGTTTCGTCGACGAATTCTGCCGGGCGATCGGCTGCGAGCTCGTCCCCGTCAACGATCAGCCCAGCGGATTCTTCCCCCATGATCCCGAGCCCCGGCCGCGGAACGCCGGGGAGGTCGCCTCGATCGCCAAGATCACCTCCGCCCAGGCCGGATTCCTCCTCAACAGCGACGCCAGCCGCCTGTCCTGCGTCGCCGAGGACGGCGAGACCCTGTCCGAGGAGTACGCCCTCCCTCTGATCGCGGACCACGTCCTCAGCCGCCGCCGCGGGACGGTCGTCACCAACCTTTCAACCTCGCGGATGATCGAGGACGTGGCCGCGCGCCGCGGCTGTCCGGTCGTCAAGGCCCGGGTCGGACAATCCCACATCATCCAGACTCTGCTCGCCGAGGACGGCGTCCTGGCCGGAGAGGGAAGCGGAAGCGTCGCCCTGCCCGCCTTCCAGCCCGCCTTCGACGGCTTCCTGATGATGGGCCTCATCCTCGAGGCCATGGCCGTCCGGAAGAAGACGCTCGGGGAGCTGGTCCGGGAGCTGCCCAAGTACCACATCGTCAAGGACAAGGTCGCCTGCCCGCCCTCCAAGGTCCACTCGATCGTCCAAGCCGTCCAGAAGTTCTACAAGGATCGGGACCTCGTCCTGCTGGACGGCGTCCGGGCCGAGGACAAGGACGGCTGGGTCCATGTCCGGGCTTCGGCGACCGAACCCATGATCAGGATCATCGTCGAGAACAGGTCCCTAGAGAAGGCCCAGGAGGAGACGGACAAGGCCGCCGCGTTCATCGCGGGGCTCATGTCCTGAAGCCGAACATGAAAGAGCGCCTATCCCTTAAGGTCAGCATCTCGGGCGTGCGCGGCGTCGTCGGAGAGAGCCTGACGCCCCAGCTGGCGGCCCGGTTCGCTCAGGCCTTCGGGACCTACTCGGGAAGGGGCAAGATCATCGTCGGCCGGGACGCCCGGCCGTCCGGCGTCATGCTCCGGGAGGCCGTCTTCGCCGGGCTTCTCTCGGTCGGCTGTCAGCCCGTGGACGCCGGGCTCTGCCCCATTCCCAGCTTCCAAGTCCTGGCCAAGACGACCCAGGCCCGGGGCGGAGTCGCCGTCACGGCCAGCCACAACCCCGGTGAATGGAACGGCCTCAAGTTCATCGGGGGCGAGGGCCTGTTCCTGAACAGGTCGCGCTTCGCCGAGTTCATCGAAATCTACCACCAGGGAGAGTTCTCCTTCGTCAGGACGGATAAGTTCAAGCCCATCCTCGCCCAGAGCGATCCGCTCCGTCCCCATCTCGAATGTTGCTTGACGGCCCTCGACGTCGATCTCATCCGGAGCCGCCGCTTCCGAGTCGCCGTGGACTGCGTCAACGGCGCGGGCGGGGCGCTCGTCCCCGAGTTCCTGCGCGAGCTCGGCTGCCGCCCCGTTCTCATCAACGCCGTTCCCCACGGCCGCTTCGCCCATCCCCCCGAGCCCGTTCCCGAAAACTTGGGCCGATTGACCGGGGCGGTCAGGGCTCGCCGGGCCGATATCGGGTTCGCCCAGGACGCCGACGCGGACCGGCTGGCCGTCGTCGATGAGAAGGGGGTCGCGATCGGAGAGGAGCTGACGCTGGCCCTGGCCGTCAAGCACGTCCTGGCCAGGACGCCCGGTCCGGTCGTCGTCAACCTGTCCACGACGCGGGCCATCGACGACATCGCGGCCGCGGCCGGCGTGCCGGTCTTCAGGACCCGGATCGGCGAGATCAACGTCGTCGAAGAGCTGCTGGAACGGAACGCCCCGATCGGAGGCGAGGGAAACGGGGGCGTCATCTGGCCGGCCGTCCACCCCTGCCGGGACAGCTTTGCGGCGATGGGACTCATCCTGGAGCTGATGGCCGTCTCCGGCCAATCCCCGTCCGCGCTCAAGAGCGAAATCCCGGCCTATCACATGGTCAAGGACCGGGTGTCGGGAACGGCCGAACAGGCCCACCGGATCGAGAAGGCGATCAAAAAAAAGTACGCCGGAAAGGGCGAGGTCGTGACCCTGGACGGGATCAAGGTCGTGTTCCGGGACGCCTGGGTCCATCTGAGGCCCTCGAACACCGAGCCCATCATCCGCGTCGTGGCCGAGGCGCCGACGCTCGGAGAAGCCCGCCGCCTCGTCCGGCTCTTTAAGGGCGAAGCCAAGCGCTTCGCGGGTTGAGGCAAGCGCGCTTCTACGAATCCATCGCTATCCTTCTTGACAGGGCCGGGAAAAAGGTTAATCATTCAACCAGGCTGAAGATTGGTCTCTCTCGAGACCGGGAGAGGAGAAGGCATGAAATACCGCGCGCTGTTCACAAAGGGTCTTTCTCTTTTATTGGCGGGGCTTTCCCTTTGGCTCCTGAGCGGAGCTTGCCAGGGCGCTGATACCATCCTCAAGGTCATCGTTTCGGCGGCGAAGATCCGGGAGAAGCCCGATATCGCCAGCCCCGTCGTCACGACCGTGGCCATGTCGACGCTCCTGGCCTCCCAAGGGAAGGAAGGCCGATGGTTCAAAGTGAGCTTGCCCCCAGACGGGGACGGCCGAGTTCTCTCCGGCTTTATCCACGAGACCGTGGTTAAGGTCCTGAGTTCCCCGGAGGATCAGGCCGCAAAGACGCTCCAGAAGCCCCTTCCTGAAATGAAGCCGGTTAAGGAGGTCCCCGTCCGGGCCGAAAAGGCCGGGGAGGAGCCGCGGCGCGCGGCCGTCGAAGCGGAACCTCCGGCCGGACAAAAAAAGTTTTCGTTCAGGCCCTACCTCAGGGCGGGGCTGCTGCTGACCCCTCCGTCCGCCAACGACCTGGGATTTAAAAGCGTGGATGCGAACTCCGACCTGGACCAATTCCTGACCGTAAAAAAAGGCAATTTCGGCGCCGGCCTTCAGATGTTTCTTCCCCTGTCCAAGAACCCGTCATTGAAATGGGGCCTGGATTTCGGCGCGCAGAAGCTCTTCTCGTCGAGATTCGACCTCGGAATCCAGAACATCCCCGGCATTTACGAGGACTACCATCTGGAAAGCGAATACGAAATTTATCTCCTGGCCATCGTCGAGCTGACGCCCGCCGGATCTCCGTTCTTCATCCAGGGCGGCGCCGGCGGTCATTTCGTCAAATGGAGCTACGAGTTTAATTTCGAGGGCCAGTACGACTCCGAGCACAAAACGGGCGGTGGCATGGATTTCAATTTCGGCCTGATGGCGGCGGCCGGGACGAACCTGCGGATCAGCGACGGGATCTCCCTTCCGGTCTCGATCCGCCTCGAATACCTGGCCAGGTACGGCGCCCTGCTCACGGCGGGCCTCGTCGTCGGATTCTCGTTTCGCTGAGAACGGCCGCCGCCGGGCCCGGAGTCCGCTACTCGCTCTTGCCGATCTTGGCGGCCGCCTCGGCGATTTTCCGGATCGGTTCGACGACCATGAGCTCGACCTCGTAGGGCGGCTTTTCCGGCGCTTGAAACAGCGCGGCTTTCCCCTCCAGCCAGCCCCCGGGCAGGGGCTGTCCCGACTCGAGGCTGTCGAGCGCGGCCAGTCCCGCATCGGCGAGCCCCGCGAGGCGCTCGGAGAGGGGCAGGACCTCGGCCAGAAGCGTCGAGTTCGCGGCCAGGGCCTTCATGGTCTCGTGGTTCGCTTGCCAGGCCATAAGCTTATGGCGGACCTCGCGCCTGTTCTTGGAGTAGGCCGGAGCGTCGGCCAGCATTTCATCCACCTTGGCGGCGAAGGCCAGGGCCGCAAAGCTCTCGGGCCGGGCCGCATCTGTAAGGCGGTTGAGGGGCGTCGTCTGGGCATAGTCCCGGGAGTCGTGCCGTCCGTACCCGCGGAGCGGCTCGACGAAATCGGCCAGGAGCTTGACGGATTCGACCGAGCCCGCCGTCCCGGCCAGCCGCTCGAGCATCTTCAGATACGATGCGTTGTGAGCCGTGCCCGTCCAGTCGAGCTGATCGTCCAGGACCTCGAGCCTCCGGTACATGTCGGCGACGTCCTTCGTCTCTCGGGGCGACCAGAATCGTTCGGCGATGGCGGCCATCCGGGGCCAGATCCGGCTGTCCACGGTTTCGGGGCTGACAAGCTCGGCCCACATGCAGGCCTCGCCGCCCAGGATGAGCGCCTTCTCGGCGTCGGAGAGCGAGGCGGCCTCTTTCTCGAGCGGGTCGACCGAGTAATGGGCGGCCGCGCTCAGCATGTGGTCGAGGTAGTAGCCGTTGGAGAGTATCCCCGCGAATCCCTGCCGGGCCGCCCCGGCCAGCGACTCCTGTCCCCGCCAACTCTGGACGACGATATCCCGGGGAAGGTCCTCGCGCAGGATCTCGTCCCATCCCACCATCCGCTTCCCATGTTTCTTGAGGATGGCCTGGATCCGTTTGTTGAAATAGGCCTGGAGGTCCTCGTTGGTCTTCATCCCGCGGGCGTCCTTGAAGGCTTTGATGGCCGGGGACTCGGTCCACTGGGATCCCTCGACTTCGTCGCCTCCGATGTGAAAGTAGGGGTCGGGAAAGAGCCGAGCCATCTCGCCGATGAAGCCGCTCAGGAACTTGTACGTCCCCTCCCGGGTCGGGTCCATGGTCGGCTTGAAGACGCCGTAATGCCGTTCAATTTCGTAGGGACCGGGCGCCGAGGCGAGCTCGGGGTAGCCCACGAACCAGGACGTCGAGTGGCCGGGCATGTCGAATTCGGGGATGATCCGGATGCCCCGGTCGCGGGCGTAGTCGACGATGGCGCGGATCTCGGCCTGCGTGTAGTAGCGGCCGTCCGAGCCGAGCTCATGGAGCTTGGGGAAGAGCCGGGATTCGACCCGGAATCCCTGGTCCTCGGAAAGATGCCAGTGGAAAACGTTGAGCTTGACGGCCGCCATGGCTTCGAGGTTGCGCTTAACGACCTCGGCCGGTATCCAGTGGCGGCAGACGTCGATGAGGAGCCCCCTCCATTTGAAGCGGGGCGCGTCTTGGATTTGAACGGCGGGAAACTGGAAGCCGTCCGCGTCGAGGGCGACGAGCTGCTGCAGGGTTTCGAGGCCGCGCAGGATCCCGAGCGGATTGGGAGCGCCGAGGAGGGCGCGGGAGGCGTCGACGGTCAGAGTGTAACTCTCATCCTCTTCGGGCGTTTGGACGGGAAGGCCCGCGGCGGCGCAGGTAACTTGGAGGAAGGCCTGGGCCGGGTCGGCCGCTTCGGCGATCGCGAGAGGGATGCCGGTACGAGCGGCGATCCGATCGGCGGCGCGGCGGACGGCGCGCTCCAGGCGCGGCTCCTTATATCCGGCGAAGGCGAAGGTGAACTCGGGCCTCAGCGCCAGCTTTCCCGTGCCAAGGACGATATGGGCGGGAATGGGCATCAGGTTGAGTGAGGTTTGCGTCGAGGCGGCGGAGAGATGCGGAGCGGTCAGGGCCGCGCAGAAAACGGCCGTGATAAGAGCGCAGCGGATGGGGTTTCTATGTCTCATAGATATCCTCCTTGCCCGCCTATTATAAGGGAAAAAATGACGATAAGCCTATTTTTTTACGGCGCTATTGTGGATGCTCCATGTGAATCTTTTAATAAACCTGTAACCTTCTTCCGTCTCGACAATCGCGTAAGCTTTATCTTTCCTGAAGATGAGTCCGTCCACGGGGATGCTGGCCACAACCTCGGCGATATAGACGCCGTTTTCATCAAAAAAATCGACCTTGGCCGGACCGTCCTTGACGGCGTCCACAACCACGGCCAGCCAGCCGTTGTCCAGGAGCGCAAACTTCTGATAAGCGGGAAGGTACTTAGGATAACGGATCATAGCCAGCGCCTTTTTTCTGATCGATTCGGAATAGACAGCGGGAAGGCCAAGCAGGAACTCTCTTTCCTGTAATGAACCATAGTCTTTTTTATGCAACTCAGTCACGAGCTGAGAGGGTTGGTCTTTCCGAATCAGCCTTTCCGGCTTTCCACTCGGAGAATAAACCCGGATTTCGTAGGATTCGGGATAACCCATGTAGAGTCTATCGTCCCGGCCGAGGAGAAGCGTCACTTCCGGGCTAAAGGCACTCTTGCTCATCATCTCCGCTAAGAACTCGGCTAAAGATCCCGGATCGCGTCCTTTTAAGGTCGCAAATGTCTGAGTTGTTTGATGAATAACAGCAATGGGGTTGAAATCCTTGTCAAAAAGCCCAAAAGAGGATATCACTTTCGCTCCCGATTTGGGATCTTCCTTTATCTCGTGGATGTAACCCACATATTCTCCCCGTGAATTGATTAGAATATCGTCCGTCTTCTCAGGCAGCTTGACTTCCTTGATAAGTTTCCCGTTGAGGTCAAAAAACACAACCTTATGGTTGGCGATATCTTGGGTATAGAGGCTTCCCTCCCGGTCAAAATGAGGCATCCAGACGTTCTGAAACTCCCCCGGCCCCTGGCCGAAGCGGCCGATGGTCAGGATATACTTCCCGTCCGGTCCGTACTTTTGGATCCTCTTTCTGTCCCAATCGACGGCATAGATATTGCCGTCGTCGTCCACATTGAAGTAGAGGCGCTTTCCAAACATATAATTTTCGTCGCCTTCTTTGACTCCGACGGTCAAGTCCTCCAAGAAAGAGATTTTCCATTCCCCTCCCTTAGGCGGCGCGGGATGCCGGCCGTTGTCGACAACGACCGGAAAAACGTCCTTCGCGGCCTGCGTCTGAAAAGACGATAAACCATCGGAATAAACCAGATCAACCACCCCGATGATCGCGAAAACCGCCAAAGATAGGCTTGGCAACGAAATTGTTTTGAAGCACGCTTTCATTGTTCCCCTCCCGTATCGATAAACGGTTTATATCCCACTCGAAGCCTTCTGTATGTCTGTATTAAGATAGTAGTACAGCTGACCCGGCTTGTCAAGTTTTCTTATTATTTCAGGACTTCATCAATAATCGGCGCCGCTTACTTATTTTCCCCAAAGCGTCGCCGTTTTCCGCTTTGTTTTCTCCGGATTTATCACTAACGCAGGATATCCTCGATCTCGGAAGCGGCTCTGGAGATGACCTCGCGGACCTTGCCCAGTTTCTCCTTGTTGAGCTCGCGGGCTTTCGATCCCAGTGTCCGGCCAAGCTCGCCGAAAGCGTGCATGGCCTCGCGGAACTCGTCCCGGACCTCATGACTCCAGCCATTGCACCAAGCCTTCATGTGGCGCCGGACTTCGCCGGCCGACTCTTCCCGGTCCTCCAAAAACTTGCGTCCTTCGTCCGTGATCGTGTAGATCTTTTTCCCGTCCTGGCTGGCCGACGTCACGTAGCCCATCTCCTCGAACCACTGGAGAGTCGGATAGACCGAGCCCGGGCTGGGCGAGTAGAAACCGTGAAACCGATCTTCGAGCTCCTTGATGATTTCGTAGCCGTAGCGGGACTTTTCTTTGAGCAGGTCGAGGATCAAGTACTTGAAATCTCCTCTGTTGAAGAAGCGGCCTTCCCCGGGCCAGTGTTTGCCCCAGTTTCTGAATTGTGAACCGTGCATCTGTGTTCTCCTTATTTTAATATTAATATATCACGATATATCGTAATATATCTTTATTTTTAGTTTTGTCAAGTCATTCTTGGATAAAAATCGGGATCGCAGTTCAAAGATTTATTCGGGGAAATGGATAAGCGTCACCGTTTTAACTGGGGTATAATGGCCGAAGCCGCATGCCGTCCCCAGGGAGGAAGATCATGATCGACGCAAAGCGACTCCGCGCCTTCCTCGTTTGCCTCGGCCTCATGATACTAAGCCTGGCCGCTGCGACCCTCGCCGCGAAGACCGCGCCCGACGATCCTTCCGAAAAAGAGACCGACCCGCTCGTCCTCCGCAAGCTCGAATGGTTCCAAGATCTCAAGTTCGGGCTCATGATGCACTGGGGTCCCTACAGCCAGTGGGGAGTCGTCGAATCCTGGACCCTGTGCTCCGAGGACGAGCCCTGGTGCCGCCGGACCATCCCCGATTATTGCGAATACAAGCGCCGGTACGAGGCTCTGCTCAAGACCTTCAACCCGGCAAAGTTCGCCCCCGAGCGATGGGCCGAGGCGGCCGCCCAGGCCGGCATGCGCTATGTCGTTTTCACGGCCAAACATCACGACGGCTTCTGCATGTTCGATACGCGGCAGACCGACTATAAGATCACGGCCGCCGATTGCCCCTTCCACGTCCATCCCAACTCAAACATCGTCAAAGCCGTCTTCGACGCCTTCCGGGCTAAAGGGTTCGGGGTCGGCGCCTACTTCTCCAAGCCCGACTGGCATTCGCCCGACTACTGGGCGCCCGAATGGGCCACCCCGGACCGGAACGTCAACTATCGGGTCGATCGCTACCCCGAGCGCTGGGAGAGGTTCCGGTCGTTCACCGCCAAGCAGATCGAAGAGCTCATGACCGGCTACGGTCCCGTCGACATCCTCTGGCTCGACGGCGGCTGGGTCCGGCCTTCGAACAACCAGGATATCGGGATGGCCGGGATCGCGGCCATGGCCCGCTCCCATCAGCCCGGTCTCATCATCGCGGACCGGACCGTGGGCGGACGCTACGAGAACTACAAGACGCCCGAGCAGGAGATACCCGCGAAGCCGCTCGACGAGCCATGGGAGACCTGCATGACCATGGCGACCCAATGGTCTTACAAGGCCGACGACGTCTACAAGCCGGCCCGCGAGCTCATCCGGATGCTGGTCGAGATCGTGGCCAAAGGCGGCAACTTCCTCCTCAACATCGGACCCAGCCCCGAAGGCGAGCTTCCCGCGGAGTCCCTGAAAAGGCTCGCGGAGATCGGCGCCTGGATGAAGGTCAACGGGCAGGCGATCTACGGGACAAGACCCATCCCCCCTACGGAGAGGCGAAGATTCGTTTTACGTCGCGCCCCGGCGGGACGGTCTTCGCGATCTATCTCGCGGACCCGGACGAGGCGGCCCCCCCGGCGAATATCATGCTCACCTCCATGAGCCCGAAGAAAGGGACGGCCGTCTCTATCCTCGGATGCGCCGATCCGGTTCGTTGGGAGAAGGTTGAAAAAGGGACTCTGCTCCATCTCCCGGCTTCCGTCTTGAAGGATCCGCCCTGCCGTCATGCCTGGGCCGTTAAGTTTATTAAAGGATAAGACCATGGCCTTTCGAGCCTGGATTGCAATGATCTCTGTCCCCCTGATTGGCTTTACTTTCTTTTCGCTGACCCTGTGCCGGACGGCCTTAGGAGCGGACGTACTAGACCCCTGGCTCAAGGGCTATGCCCGGACCGTCGCGGGCGAACGGATCAACTACCATTCGCCGTACCCGGACGTCGGCAACGCAATCCTGGTCAGAGCGACCGATGGGAAATCGGCTATGACTTGGGAGACCGAGCCCGTCCCGGCCGGCTTCAATCCCGGCTCCGCGACTTTTCTGTGGATGGCCGGGATCGCCACCCGCAAGGGCGGGCACCGCTTCTTCCTGTCCGTGGACGGCCAGCCGCTCCTGATCTTCCGGAGCGCCGCCGATCCATCCCAAAAAACCTGGACCGTGTCCGGCCGCGGGGGCGCCTCGCTCTCCTTCCGGACAACCATGGTTGACGCCTTCGAGGAGCTGTTCGGATATATGACCCTGACCCTGCCGCGCGCGCTCCTTAAAGAGGGACATCCTCTCCGGGTCGAGGTTCGGGGCGACAACGGCGGGAGCCCCGACTGGTTTATGGTCTTCGAGCACCCGCTCGAATCCGGCGTCTCGGCCCGTTCCGAGCAGGCCCTGGTCAAGACAAACGGGCGACCGAGGCAGCTTGTCGGCGTCGAGATCAGCCATGCCGGGCCGCCCGGCCGGGCCGTCCTGTCCCTCGGCCCCGCCTCCGAGCGCGTCCGGATCGAGACCGGCTACAACATCTTTTTCCTTCCCGTCGAACCCGTCGCCGCCGAAACGGAAGTTCCGCTGACCGTGGATTTAGGCGAGGGGAGAATCCGGCGCGCGACGATCAGGCTGAAACCCGTCGTCAGGAGGGAACTCTATCTTCTCCCCCACTCCCATGTCGACATCGGCTATTCCGACCTCCAGCGCGTCGTCGAAAAGAAGCACTGGTCTTACTATGAGCAGGCCATCGACCTGGCCCGGAAGTCGGCCGATTATCCCCCCGGCTCCCGCTTCAAGTGGAATGTCGAAGAGCTGTGGGCCGTCGAGAGCTACCTCAAGCAGGCGTCGCCGGAAAAAAGGGCCGCGTTCGTCGAGGCCGTCCGCAAAGGCTGGATCGGGCTCCAGGCCATGTACGCCAACGAGCTGACCGGGCTCTGCCATCCCGAAGAGCTCCTCCAACTCACCGCTTTCGCCCGGAAGCTGGGCGCGGACTGCGGCGTTCCGGTCACCACAGCCATGATCACAGATATCCCCGGCCAGAGCTGGACGGTCGTCCCGGCCTTTGTCCTGGCCGGGGTCCGATATTTTTCGAGCGGTCCCAACTACATGCCCAGGCTCCCCGACGGCGGCGACCGTATCGGCCGCACCCTCAAGACTTGGGGGGATCGTCCTTTCTACTGGGTTTCGCCCTCGGGCGATGAGAAGATCCTGTTCTGGATGGCGGGACGCGGCTATTCCTGGTTCCACGGCTTCCACATGGGAAATATCGAGCGGGCCCCCAAGCGGGGCATCTTCGACTATCTGCTCGAGCTGGCCGATAAGGGCTATCCCTACTCCATCGTCCAGGTCCGCTACACGGTCGGCGGCGACAACGGCCCTCCCGACCCGGAGCTTTCCGATTTCGTCCGGCGCTGGAACGAGGAATACGATTCTCCCAAGTTCGTCATCGCCACCACCCAAGAAATGTTCGCCGAGCTCGAGAAACGCCACGGCGACATCATCCCGGAGGTCCGGGGCGACTTCACCCCTTATTGGGAGGACGGGGCGGCTTCGTCGGCCCTCGAAACGTCCCTCAACCGGCGCTCCGCCGAGCGGCTGCTTGAAGCCGAAACGCTCTGGTCGCTCATCGATCCCAAGGGATTTCCCTTTGAAGATTTCGCCGAGGCTTGGCGCCAAGTCGTTCTATTCGACGAGCACACCTGGGGGGCCGCCGATTCCGTGTCCGACCCGGATGGGGCCAACGCGCGAGAACAGTGGGATTACAAACAAGCCTTCGCCTTGGAGGCGGACAAACGATCCAGGGAACTCGTCGCATCCGCGCTGGCCGCGCGCGAACCCGTTGACGCGGCGGGAGGGCGGCTCGCGCTCGACGTCATCAACACCTTGAGCTGGCCGAGGACGGACTGGGTGACGGTTCCGGCCGAGGTCAAGCGTCCCGGCGACCTGGTCAAAGACGAGAGGGGGAATCCCGTGCCGAGCCAGCGGCTCGCCGCCGGCGGCCTCGTCTTCCTGGCCGCGGACGTTCCCGGGCTCGGAGCCAAACGGTTCTTCATCGAGGCGGGAACCCCGCATGCCGCCGGACGGGCGTCGGCCGCGGACGGCCGCCTCGAGAACGGGATCGTTTCGGTCGCCGTCGACCCCGGCAGCGGCGCGATTAAAAGCGTCCGATGGAAAACAGGCCGGGAGTTGGAGCTCGTGGATCCGTCCGCCTCCTTAGGTCTTGACGCGTATTTCTACGTTCCCGGGAAGGACCCGGCCGCGGCTCGGGGCGCGGCGAACGTCAGAGTCCATATCGGCGAATCGGGACCGCTCATCGCTTCGCTCATCATCGAATCGGACGCGCCCGGGACGAAGGGGCTGGTCCGCGAGTACGGCATCCGCGACGGCTCGGCGCGGATCGAGATCCGGAACCGGATCGACAAGCTCAAGGTCCGCGACAAGGAGAGCGTCCACTTCGGATTCCCGCTCGTCGTGCCGGGCGGAGTGGCGCGGATCGACCTGGGCTGGGCCGAGGTCTGTCCCGAGGCGGACCAGATCCCCGGCTCCTGCAGGGACTTCTTCTGCGTCCGCGACTCGATCGACGTCTCGAACGCCGACTGCGGCCTGACCTGGGTCAGCCCGGACGCGCCGCTCGCCGAGATCGGCCGGATGACGGATGAAACCCCCGGGCCGGGCGGAACGCGGACATGGCGGCAGACGATCGAGCCCTCACAGACGATCTATTCCTATGCCATGAACAACTACTGGCATACGAACTACAAGGCCGACCAGGAAGGCCCGGTCGAGCTCCGCTACGCCCTCATCCCGCACGCCGGGTTCGAGCGGGCCGCCGTCAAGAGGCTGAGCCTCGAATATGTCCGGCCTCTGATCGTCGCGCCGTCCGGCGAAGGCCGGACTCTCCCCGCGGCGCCTTTCGAAATCTCTTCGGCCGGGATCATCGTGAGTTCGCTTCGCCCGGCGCTTGACGGAACGGGTTGGGTGGCGCGGCTTTATAACGCATCGGGACGGCCGCAGGAATTCGAGGTCCGGGGCGCGGCATCGGCCGTATCCGCGATTTTCATCTGCGATATCGACGGAAACCGCCTCCGCCCGCTCGCCGGCCCGCTCTCGCTCCCCGGCTACGGCCTGATCACGCTGCGCTTCGACCGCTGATATCGGACGGCAAAGGACACACGCATGGACCAAGAAACCCAGCGACCCGACATTACGAAAAAAAGGGTGGTCTGCCGATTGCCCGGCTCGGATACGGTGATCATTCGGCGGGATGTGGAATACCGAGCCGCCGCCAGAGATGTTTTAACCCTGGACATCTACTCTCCGCCCGAAGCGAAGAAGGAAGGGCGGACGCCCGCCGTCGTCTTTGTGCTGGGCTATTCCGATGTGGGATTTCAGAAAGCGCTCGGCTGCAGCCAAAAAGAAATGGGATCTTATGTCTCGTGGGGGAAATTGATAGCCTCCTCAGGGTTGGTCGCGATCGCTTACCTGACTCGGGACCCGGCACAGGACATTCACGCGGTGCTTCGCTATCTTCGACGGAACGCCGCGTCATTGGGAATCGACGAGAACAGGATCGGCCTGTGGGCGTGCTCCGGCAATGTTCCGAACGCCCTATCCGTCCTGATGCAGGAACCGAGCGACTATTTGAAGTGCGCCGTCCTGTGCTATGGGTTCATGCTGGACCTCCAGGGGGGCGCGAGCGTAGCCGAGGCGGCCAAGACCTGGGGATTCGTCAATCCCTGCGCGGGGAGATCCGTAGCTGATCTTCCTCCGGATAGACCGCTCCTCATCGTGAGAGCGGGTCGAGACGAAACCCCTCACTTGAACGAAACGATGGACCGTTTCGTGGCCGAGGCGTTGATTGGCAACCTGCCCTTGACGTTTATCAATCACGCGGCAGCCCCGCACGCGTTTGACCTGATGGACGACAGCGAGACTTCTCGCGAGATCATCGGACAAATACTGGCGTTCTTGCGGCATCATCTCCTGCCGCAAGCGATTCGTCGATCCCCTTGTCAGGACCAAGATCCGCCGATATAATCGGAGATGCTTGAAACAGTCGCCCAGGATGCAAGGAGAGCCATGAAAAAAACGCTTCTTGTGGTCTTCGCGGTTTTAGCTTGGATCGCCCTCCCGCTCGCGGCGGCCGCCGCCGGCGCGGAATCCGTCCTCGAGCTCAGGGACGGCTGGTACATCCAGTCGTCGGCCAACCTCAAGGCCGGCGGGGCCGAGATCTCGAAGCCCGGCGCCTCGCTGTCGGGCTGGTACCCGGCCGCCGTTCCGACGACCGTCCTGGCCGCCCTAGTCAAGGACAAGGTCTACCAGGACGTCTATTTCGCCGACAACCTGAAACGGATCCCGACCGAGGCCTTCAAGGTCTCCTGGTGGTACCGAACCGAGTTTGCCTGCCCGGCCGGCCCGGGCCGGGATAAGGTCGAGCTCGAGCTCGACGGCGTCAACTACCGCGCCAATATCTGGCTCAACGGGACGAAGATCGCCGACGCCGGACAGGTCTTCGGCGCCTTCCGCCGCTTCCGGATCGACGCAACCGGCGCGGCCCGGCGCGATGGCCCGAACGCCCTGGCCATCGAGATCATCCCGCCCGGCCCTGGCGCCCTGACTATAGGCTTCGTGGACTGGAACCCGAAAGCCCCCGACGCCGAGCTGGGCCTCTGGCGTCCGGTCCGCGTTCGGACGACCGGCGACGTCGCCGTGCATTTCCCCTTCGTCAAGACCAGCCTCGACCTCAAGACCCTCAAGGAAGCCCGGTTGACGGTCTCGGCCGAGCTTGAAAACAAGGCCGACCGGCCGCGCGACTGCGTCCTTGAGGGCCGGATCGGGGATATCGCGTTCTCGCAGCGTGTTCATTTAGCCGCCGGAGAGACGAAAGCCGCCGAGTTCGCCCCGGCCGCCTATCCCAAGCTCGTCGTCCGCAGCCCGCGCGTCTGGTGGACCCATGACCTGGGATCCCCCGAGCTCTACGACCTCGCGCTCGAGGCCAAGCTGGACGGCCGCGTGTCGGACGCCGTCTCGACCCGGTTCGGGATCCGCGAAATCGCGGATTATCTCAACGAACAGGGCCAGCGCGGCTTTATCCTCAACGGACGTAAGATTCTCGTCCGGGGCGGCGGCTGGACGGACGATATGCTCTTGGATAATCCCTACGACAGGATCAAGGCCCAGGTCGAGTACGCGCGCCAGATGAACCTCAACGCCCTCCGGGTCGAGGGCTTCTGGGGGACCGGTCCCGAGTTTTACAACCTCTGCGACGAGACCGGGATCATGGTCATGGCCGGTGTCAGCTGCCAATGGGAATGGGAGAACGGCTTCGGCAAGCCCACCGACGAGCGCTTCGGCGGCATCCTCTCCCCCGAGGATATCGACACGGCCGCCCGCTCCTGGCGGGACATGGTCCGCTGGCTCCGCAACCATCCCAGCGTCTTCGTCTGGGCGATGGCGAGCGACCTCGTCCCCAAGCCCGACCTGGAAAAGGCCTACCGCGCCATCCTGGCCGAGGACGACCCGACCCGCCCCGTCTTGAATTCGACCGGGACCAAGGTCTCGCCGGTCAGCGGCCCGTCGGGCGTCAAGATGAACGGGCCCTATGATTATGTGCCGCCAGTCTACTGGTTCATCAACACCGATCGGGGCGGCGCCTTCGGCTATAACACCGAGACCGGACCCGGGCCGCAGGTTCCGCCCATCGAGACCCTGCGCAGGATGTTCCCGCCAGATAAACTATGGCCTATCAACGATTTGTGGAAATATCATTGCTGCCGGGCCGAGTTTGAGAACCTCGACCGCTACAACCAAGCCATGGACAAACGCCTGGGGCCTCCGCGCGACCTGGCCGATTATCTGCGCAAGGCCCAGTTCCTGAACTATGAGGGGATGCGGGCGATGTACGAGGCCTTCGTCGCCCGCCGCCCGGTCGCGACCGGCGTTATCCAGTGGATGTACAACTCGGCCTGGCCCAAGCTCTGGTGGCAGCTCTTCGATTACTTCCTGCTCCCCAACGGGGCCTTCTTCGGCGCGCGGAAGGCCTGCGAGCCGCTCCACATCCTTTATGACTTGGGGACGCGGGAGGTCATCGTCACCAATAACGCGGCCGCCGCCTCGGCTCCGGTTACGGCCTCCGTCCAGGTCCTGACCCTGGACGGAGCCGTCAAGCTCGCCAAGGAGTTCCCGGTCGCGCTGGACCGGGACGAGAAGAAAAGCCTGATCGTCCTGTCGCCCCCCGAGGGGGTGAGCGACGCCTACTTCCTGGATCTCCGTCTGCACGACGGGAAGGGCGGCCTGATCACGGACAACTTCTACGCCTTGTCGACCAAACCCGACGTCCCGGACGACGCCAAAGCCACCTGGTTCGTGACCCCGATCAAGGACTTCTCGGACCTGGCCGGATTAGCCGGCCTCCCGGCCGTATCGCTCGGCTGTCAAGAGCGCTGGAACGACGCGGCCGGACGGATGGAGCTCGAGGCGACGCTCAGCAACACCTTGGCCGCCCCCGCCTTTTTGGTCGAGCTGATGATCGTCAAGGACCGGTCCGGCGATCCGGTGACGCCGGTTTTCTGGGATGACAATTACCTGACCCTGCTCCCGGGCGAGACGCGGACCGTCCGGGTTTCGTTCGACCCCGAGCGCTTGGGCGGCGAGGACCCCGTCCTCAAGATCGGCGGCTGGAACGCCGTCCGGGGTAAAGGATGATCCGATGAAAAAACGCAGCCTGTTCATGGTCGGGCTCGTCTTTGTCATCTTTTTCGTCATTTCCTTTCTGACCAACATCATCGGACCGCTCGTCCCGGACATCATCAAAAGCTTCCAGCTCAACCTGACTCTGGTCGCCCTGCTTCCTTTCGCCTTCTTCATCGCCTACGGCGTCATGTCCATCCCGTCGGGGATCCTGGTCGAGAAATATAAAGAAAAGCCGGTCATGGCCGCGGCCTTCGCGGTCGCCTGCCTGGGAGCGCTCCTGTTCTCTCTCTTCCCAAGCTACAAGGTGGCGATCCTGTCTCTATTTTTGATCGGGACCGGAATGGCCACCCTCCAGGTCGCCATCAATCCCCTGCTCCGCGTCACGGGCGGCGAGGAGCATTTCGCTTTCAATTCCGTCATGGCCCAGCTCATCTTCGGCAGCGCCTCCTTCCTGAGTCCCCGCGTTTTCACTTACCTCGTCTCCCATCTCAAGGACACGAGCGGACCGCTCCCCCCTCTCGTCCGCGGCCTGGCCAAGCTGACTCCCAAGGAGCTGCCCTGGGTTTCCCTGTACTGGGTGTTCGCGGCCGTGACGCTGGTCATGGTCCTCGTCATCCTGCTCGTCCGCTTTCCCAAGGTCGAGAGGACGGAGGAGGAGCGGGCCGGCGCCTGGGCCACCCACAAGATGCTGTTCGGGAAAAAGATCGTCGTCCTCTATTTCCTGGGGATCTTCGCCTACGTCGGGACCGAGCAGGGCGTCGCCAATTGGATCTCCCAGTTTCTCAAGACGTACCACGGGTTCGACCCGCAGCTCACGGGGGCCAAGACGGTCTCCTGGTTCTGGGGGATGATGACGGCCGGGTGTCTCCTCGGCCTCGTCCTCCTCAAGCTCTGGGACAGCCGCAAAATCCTGATCGGGTTCGCCGCGGCCGCCGTCGTCTGCCTCAGCGCGGCCCTGTTCGGGCCGGGGCCGGTCGCCCTCTACGCCTTCCCGCTCATGGGCTTCTGCGCCTCGGTCATGTGGTCCATCGTCTTCTCGCTGGCCCTGAACTCCCTCGACAGCCATCACGGATCGTTCTCGGGCATCCTCTGCACGGGGATCATCGGGGGAGCGATCGTCCCCCTCGTCATCGGCTGGCTGGGCGACCGGATCGGGCTGCGGGCGGGCATGTTCGTCCTCTACCTAACACTGGCCTACATCCTGAGCATCGGGATCTGGGCCAAGCCCCTCATCACCAACAAGACGATCCGCTCCGAGCAGGCGGGCTGAGGCACGAGGAGCCGCCATGGCCGTCGTCGGGATCGATCTGGGCGGGACAAACGTCCGGGCGGGGCTCGTCGAGGAAGACCGCCTCCTGGAAGTCGCGGCCTCGGCCATCCCGAGCGACCGCTCCCAGGAGGAGGTCCTGGAGGCCTTCTTCGGCCTCGTCGATAAAGTCGTCCGGCCCGGCGTCCTGGGGATCGGCGTCGGCGTCCCGAGCGTGGTCGACCTCAAGACGGGCGTCCTCTACGACGTCCAGAACATCCCGGCCTGGAAAGAGGTTCCTCTCAAGGCCCTGCTCGAGGCCCGCTACCGGGTGCCGGCTTACGTCAACAACGACGCGAACTGTTTCGCGGTCGGCGAGACCTATTTCGGAAAGGCGCGGGACTACGAGCATGTCGTCGGCCTCATCGTCGGAACCGGGCTGGGGGCCGGCGTCATCGCCAACGGCCGCCTCTACGCCGGGGCCAACTGCGGGGCGGGCGAGTTCGGGATGATCCCCTACCGGGACAAGACGCTCGAAGACTACGCGAGCGGCCGGTTTTTCAAGGCCGTTCACGGGACGTCGGGCCGCGAGCTCTATGAGCGGGCCCTGGGCGGCGACAAGGAAGCCCTGGCCGTCTTCGGGGAATTTGGAACTCACCTGGGCGAGGCGGTCAAGGTTATCCTTTTCGCCGTCGACCCCGAGATTATCGTCTTCGGTGGATCGGTCAGCAAAGCCTATCCCTTCTTCAAGGACCGCCTGGAAGCCTCCGTTCGCGAATTCCCTTACTCCATCACGGCCCGCAACATCAAAATGGACGTCTCGACGACCGAGCACATTGCCATCCTGGGCGCGGCCGCCCTCTATTTCGACGCCCTGAAATGAAGACAGATCACGGTTCCGGCTTCACTCGGAGTGTGGGGTTCAGAGGACGCGCGTTTGCCCCAGCGAGTCAAACCCGCTCCCACTCCGGGTCTCGCTCCCCTGCCGTCGCTCCGCTGGCAGGGACCATGCCCGCTCGACCCTTCGTAGGGCCTCCTCACCCCAGCACCCCTCGCTCAGCCTTCAGGAGCCTCAGTTATGCTTTAGTTCTATTGGCAGGGATTTTGGGAATGAGCTGCAGACACGCCCGGGCGCAAAATAGTGTATTAAGGCCCCCTTGCGCCGTCTTCCGCTGCGAGGAGGGCGGAATCATCCGCAGCCGGACGGATCGCAAGGAAATGGCCCTCATCTTCACCGGCGGAGACTTCGCCGACGGCGGCGCCCACATCCGCGGCGTCCTTAAGGACAAGGGCGTCAAAGCCGGCTTCTTCTTCACCGGCGATTTCTACCGGTCTCCCGAAAAAAGAGAACTCATCCGCGGCCTCATCGCCGACGGCCATTACCTCGGTCCCCATTCCAACAAGCACCTCCTCTACTGCGACTGGGAGGACCGTTCCAAGACGCTCGTCACGCGGGACGAATTTCGCACCGATATCCTAGCCAACTACGAGGTCATGGAGGAATTTGGAATCCGCAAGGAGGATGCGCCCTTCTTTATCCCGCCCTACGAGTGGTACAACGACGACATCGTAAAATGGGCACGGGAACTCGGACTGGTCCTCTTCAACTTCACGCCGGGGACGTCTTTGAACGCGGACTACACGACGCCGGACATGGCCGAGTACCTGTCCTCTCAGACGATCTGGGATAGGATCTGGGCCTGGGAGCGGAGGGACCCGGACGGCTTCCGGGGTTTCATCATGCTCATCCACATCGGAACCGACCCGCGGCGGACGGACAAATTCTATCTCCGGCTCGGCGATCTTCTGGACGAGATCAAAACGAGGGGCTACCGATTGCTAAGGATTGACGACCTACTGAGACAATAAGGGGAAACAGGCGAAGCCGATGGGGTGGAGAAGGCCGTCGAGGGGTCGAGCGGGCCGATAGAGAATAACGGGGAAGGGCGAGGGGTAGTCGATGAAGAAGGTCGTATGAGAGGCGGAGCGGGCATGGTTCCCTGAGCGAAGCGATGGGAGAGCGGAGCCTCGAATCGAACGAGGATTCCTCGCCGGGGAATCCGAAGTGTGCCTTCGAGTCGACTTCCCGAGCCCTTGCGTCCTTCGAACCCCATGGGCTTCGCCTGCCTGGGGAAATCGCAGCGTGCCCTCGAATGGTCTGGTCCGAGCTCCCTATTTTTTCTCCAGGGACTCGACCAGGGCCTTGAGCTTATCCTGGCCGGGGCTGATCTCCAACGATTTCTTCCAGGCGGCCAGAGCTTCATCGCGCTCCCCGAGCTGGAAGTGGCAGCTGCCGATGAAGTTGAGGATCTCGACGCTCGTCCCGGCCCTGTTCAGGTAATCCTGATAGAAAGAGATCGCCTCCTGGTACTGTCCCAAGGCATGACAAGCGCGTCCGAGCCAGGACGAGACCTCCGGCGCGACGCCCTCCCGCCCAGCCAGAGGCTGAAGCGCGTCCTTGGCCTTCTGATATTGTCCCGACAAGAAAAGACACTGGGCGTAGCCCAGAGCGAACCGGTCGCTCTCAGGCTTCTTCTCGAAGGCCCGGCCCAACAGGCTGTTGGCCTCGTCGAGCTTCCCCAAGCTCAACCACTGGAGGCCCAAAGCATAATCTTGTTCCTCCGGATGGCCGGCGGCCAGGACCTTGGCCATGATCCGCGGCCGCTGTAAGCTCTGAGCCGGGCTGACCTCGAAGGCCCCGGATCGGACGGCCCCCTCGGCGCCGGACGGGTCCAGGAGCGAAACCTTGAGCTCATAATAGCCGGGCGCGAATCCGGATAGAGGCTGCTCCTCGACATATGTCGCGGCGGCCCCGGTCTCGGAGAGCGGCCGGAGCTGGGTCAGGACAACGGCTCCCTCCTTGAGATAGACATAGCGGAGCTTGCCGCCGCTCGCCCAGTCCGCAGGAAACCCGTAGGCCTGGAGGACGACGGCCAACTTTTCCGAAGGCCGGAACGCTTTGCGGACGTCGCCCAGAAGCTGGCGGCCGGCGACTCGGAAGGGCACGACCTCGCCGTTTCCGCCGGCAGCCGGATCGGCGCCGTACCCCAGGAACAGGCTCCCCAGCGCCGGTCCAGCCTGGGGCTCGGGGATGTCGAGATCGGCCGTGAAGGAACTGAATTCCTTCGAGACCGTGTTCTTGAGGAGGAGGTCGAAACCGTAGCGGCCCGGGACGCAGGGAAAGACGTCCTGGAACTCGATCGAAGTGGCCCGGATTTCGGCGACCCCGGCTTCATCCAGGTCGACCGGGAAGGTCTTCTCGAACTGGTAGACGGTCCGGCCCTGCTTGTCCGTGACCCGGCCGTTGAGGTCGATGCTGGTCGCGCTCCGGCCCTGGAAGGAGGCCAGTGTCAAGCGGCCCGGCTCGATCGAATAATGGACGAGGAACGTCCCGTCGCCGCTCCGGGAGACGTAGAGGAACGCGTTCGACCCGATATAGTTGGCCGTGTATTCGACCTCGACGATATCCTTGTAGCGGAGGAGGGCGCCGGCGTAGGCGTCCTTGACCTTCTTCCGGGGCAAGGCGAAGATGTTCGCTATCAGCGTCTCCGAGGCCAGGGACGGCGTCCCGACCGGCAGGTGTTCGCCGGGGATTAAAGACAGCGTCTGAGGAGCCAGGTTGGGATCGAGCGTGCGGAGCTCCTTGTAGGCCTCTTCGTCCCGAAAATCGCCCATGGCCGTCGAGACCAGGCTGCGCGGCCCGTCCTGGGATGGCGAGTACAGGACATAGTCGCCGATTCCATTGCGCTTGAAAAAGATGACGTTGAAGGCCACCGGCAGGCCCGAGGCCTCCTCCGGCTGATAGAACCAGATCTCGACCGGGTAGACGTTGTTGACGTCGCTGAATTGCTCGATGTTTTTGGGGGGGCCGAGGACGATGTAGATCCGCCCCCGGTCGGACCTCCAGCCCGGCAGGGGCGAACTGCGGCCGAACATCTTGGTGGCGTACTGGAGGCGGCGGTAGTGCTCTTCCTTGAACTCGTTGCGCGGCGTCCCGGGCGAGGGGTCCCGCTGGTTCCAGAAGGCCTCGATGAAGATATCCCGCTCTTTGTCCGTCCGGAGCTGGAGGAAGACGTCCCTCTCCTTGGCCGTAATGATGTAGACGACCTCCTCGTCGAGCCAGGCCCGGTATCGGTCCGGAAGTTTGCCGGGCCCCGCGACTTGGCCGGCCAGAGAGATCCCAAAAAGGACGATCGGAAATAGAGCCGCGAGCTTCTTGATCATCATAAACTCCAGGGATCTACTTTATCCGATTCTCCGCCCTCCGACAATGCCCCCGTTCCTCTCCCCGATCGGGAGAGGAACGGGACGGGCAGGGATCTCCTCCGGCTTCCGGACGGAACGGCCGATAGGGAGAGTGCCGAGCACTCTCCCTATCTCCGCGTATCTTTACTTAGAATTCGTACAGGAGGCCCAGCCGGAAGTAACGGGGCGTAACCAAGCCCACGACGCGGCCGACATCTCTGGCTATGATGCCCGCGACTTCGACTCTCTTGACCATGGCGTTGGTCACGTCCTTGGAATCCAAGATGTTGAAGCCGTCGAGCATGACGTGCAGGTTGCCGCGCCCCAGCTTGAAGGTTTTTTCAAGACGCAGGTCCAGTATCTTCAGGGCCGAAAGGTAAAGCGGCTTGTTGGGGTCCTGGGACACGATCTGGCCGGGCATCCCCCCGCTGGCCTCGAGAATCACGCCGTGGTCCATGAGTTCGGTATCGGTCGGATCATAGTTCCACTGGTTGATCTGTTGAACTTCCGAGAGGACCCAGCAGGGACGGCCGGTATGGAGGCGGAAGCGCAAGCCCAGGTCGACCTCGATCTTGGGGATGGTGTAGTTGCCGCTGACCTTGAATTCAAAGCGCGGGGTAAAGGGCAGCGGACCTTCCATGTTGTTGACGGTCTGGTTGAGGCCGGCCAGCCAGGCGTCGCTCCAGATGTTCATGCCTTCCATGTTGTAGTCCTGGTCCTGGCGCTTATTGCGGGCCCCCATGCCGGAGGAGTGGTTATAGAGCAGGGAGCCCATCAACTGCCAGCGGTTGGAGTAACGCTTGGTGAACGTCATCTGGAGGCCCTGGAACAGGCGCTGCGCTTTTTTGCCGTCCATGTCGGGCATATTGCGCCACTCATGGTCCGAGTGGTCCCCGATCCACTGGATATCTTTACCGTCGATGACGCCGTTGCCGTCGTAATCCTTCAGGACGATACTGTAGAGGGAGATCTCCCGGCCGTTGATGGTCTGAGTCTTGCGCTCGTAATCCCAGGGCTGCTGGGTCACTTGATTCAGGGGCCATTGCACGATCATGTCTCTGGTGTTGCGGTGGATATAGGTGAGGGCCACGGAGAAGTTCCGGATGATCTCGCGTTCCAGGCTGAACGTGTACTGGTCGGTATGCTGGTTTTTCAGGCCGGGGTGGATTTTCAGGCCCCAGGAAGGATCTCGGCTCCGGAATATGTTCGCAAAGTCGCCGCTGTTGATGGGGTCCAATCCCCATATCCTCCGTGTGGCTTCGGCGACATCGTCGCCGAAAAGGACGCCGTCACCGTTCAGGTCAAGGTTGTCCCAGGGGATGAGGTAGTACAGCGTTTCGCTATAGGTTCGATCAAGATCAGGGCCGCCCGACCCGAA
Source organism: Candidatus Aminicenantota bacterium (assembly GCA_963702005.1). Taxonomy (GTDB): domain Bacteria; phylum Acidobacteriota; class Aminicenantia; order Aminicenantales; family JAFGBC01; genus JAFGBC01. The sequence continues at coordinate 1,751,418 of OY969696.1, read as the reverse complement.
GCTTTCAACGCCCATCGGAGTGTAATACCGCCCGAAACTGGCGCGCAGGACGGTATTAGGGTCGCTGGCCAATTGGTAGGTCAGGCCGACGCGCGGCGACCAGTTCTTGAAGTTGAAAAGGTTGCCGGAACCCTTGCGGTCGCGGAGGACATTGAGTCCATTGCGGAAGCCTTGGGGTGTGGCCGGCTGCTCCAGCATCTGCCCCGTGCCGAATTTGGCGGTCATATAGTCGTGGCGCAGGCCGAGGTTGAAGGTCAGCCGTTTGCCGACGGTCCACTGATCGTCGAAAAAGAAGCCGAGGGAGTCGGCCGTGCGGAGCGTGCTATGGGGTTTTTCATAGCTCCGGTCGACATACATGATCAGACCGGTGTTGCCGTAAGCGTAATTGTCCTTGATTTCCTGTATGTTATAGGTCCAGGGGTAAATGTAGGCGGTATTGTAAAATCCTAAAAAGCCGAGGTCTTGCCCGGTTCGCGGATCGGTGAGCTGTTTCCCGAAGAAATCTCCGGTGGTGCTCTTGAGGCGGCCGCGGGTGTACTGGACGCCGAACTTGATGTCGTGCTCGCCCAGGAAGTTCTCGGCATAGTGCGACACGTCGGCCTGGATGGTCATGCGGCTGGTCAGACTGCCGTTAAAGCCGGGGAAAGCGCCGCCGACGCCCATGTCGAAGGGCACGGCTTTCCACCAATTGATGTATCCGCCGTGGTCGGGAGCGTTATCGGGCAGGTCGGGTCTCTCGTCGACCAAGAACCCCAGGAACTTCAGCGAAAGGAAGGTGGCGGGACCGGGGAACCATTGCCACTGGGAGGAGACGGAATGGCTCTGTGTATAGCTTTTATAGGCCAATGAGGGGTCCCAATTTATGGATCCGTCGGTAAAGCCTTCACTGCGGTTGTTCTCGTAGTGATAGGACACCCAGGCATAGTGGTTGTTCAGGGGCGCGCCGGTGATCTTGACATCGGCATACCGTCCGATGGACTTAACGATGGGGTCCCAATTGAGTTGTTTGTCCTGGCTGTTCAAGATGTTGCCGGCCGCGTAGAACCACAGTTTTTTGGAAATGAGGGGGCCGCCGACGGTCAGGGCCAATTCCAGGTTCGACTTGGGGTAGGCCCTATAATCGTCTCCCGGCTGGAGAAACAGCCAATGGCGGCCCAACTGGTCGGCCTTCGGCGCTGCGGGATTCGGGGTGCCCAGCTGGCTGTAGAGACCCAGAGAGCCCCGCAGTTCGTCGGAGCCGGACCGGGTGACGACATCGATGGCCGCTCCCGAGAAATTGCCGTATTCCGCCTTGCTGCCCAGAGAGATGACGCGGACCTCCTCGACGGTGTTGTAGTTGACATTGATCATGGAACCCCAGGCGGCGCCGCGGGGGTTGGTGGTGTCCACGCCGTTCACCAGAAAGATATTTTCCTGCGTGGACCCCCCGTACGCGGTGGGGCTCCCCATGACGTTCTTGCCCACGTCGAACATGCCCGGTGTCGAGAGCGATAGGTCATAGAATGAATCGCGGCTGGTGGGCAGCTTGTCCAGCATCTCGCTGTTGATCTTGGCGTCGATGGATGAGGTTTTAGCATCGACCACCGGCGCCAGGCCGGTTACGGTTACCGTCTCGTCGATCCTCCCCATCGGCAGGGCCAAGTTGACCACCAGCGAGCTTCCCGCCGAAATCGAAATACCCTCCTCGACGGTCGTCTTGAAACTCGTGAGCGAAGCGGTGATCTTGTAGATCCCGACGGGCAAGTTGAGAAAGACGTAAGTCCCCTTGGACGTCGTCAGGGTCGCGCGCTTCGCGGAGATGAGGGCCGGGCTCGAAACTTCAACGCTCACGCCGGGAAGGGGCTCTCCCTGGTCGTCGACGATGGTTCCGGTCATCTTCCCGTCGAGGATGGATTGGCCGATCGCCGGGGCGACGCTTCCGATAACCATCAGGACTGCGAGGAGGCCGCCCAGCCAGATCCTTTTTTGGGTTTTTTGCATTTCATTTCTCCTGATTTGTTTTTCCCCAAACCCAATTTCTTCCGGTCTGGCCGGAAGAAACACCGTGATCCTTTTGTTCATTGTGTCACCGCTTCGATTCTCACCTCCTTCTTTCATTCATTGATGGAATCCGAAAAAGGAGCGCGAGTTAAGCCGGTTGTTCGGGTAATATTCGCCCTGCTGATTAAATCATTTTTATAGACAGTCTTTGGAATTAGAGGTCTGTTGTGAACTTTGGCTTGCAGAGAATTTGCTTTTTTGATAGAAGTTCTATATTCCCCAAGCTTTGTAAGTTTATTAAACTTACAAATTTTAGTTATCATTAAATTCTCTTCATGTCAAGAAAAAATTGGACCAATGCGGGCTGGACTTCGACTACGATATCCCATTCCTCTCCCCCATCAGGAGAGGAACGGGACGGGCCGTGCGGACAATCTCCGCACGGCCCGAAAAAGCCCGGAGGGCCGAAGCCCTCCGGGCTGACTCGCTGCGTCAGGTTGAACGGCTTTTAGAACTGGTACATGAAGCTGAAGCGGAAGGTCCGGGGTTCGACGATCGACCCGACCCGGCCGTACGAGTACTGGTTGTCGATCGAGGTGGGCGTGTTGGAGTTGAAGACGTTGAAGGCGTCGAGGATGACGGACAGGGTGCCGTAGCTGGAGAGCTTGATCGACTTCTCGGCCCTCAGGTCGAGGATGGTCTGGGTCGGGAGGTACTTGGGCTTGTCGCTCGTGACGATGGAGCCGACGCCGCCACTGACGACGCCGCCCTCCGGATTCCCCCACTCCGAGTGGACCGGGATATCCTCGAGCGTCCAAATGGGACGGCCCGTATGGAGCCGGAAGCGGGCGCCCAGGTCGAGCTCGATGTAGGGAATCGTGTAGGAACCGGACAGCTTGAATTCGAACTTGGGCACGAAGGGCAGGGGACCGGTCATGTTATTGATCGTGTAGTTGAGCGAACCCATCCAGGTGTTGTCGGTGAACATCGGGCCCTCGGCGTTCATGTCGTTGCCGAAGATCCGGTTGGCCATGCCTTCCGAGTGCGAAAAGAGGACGGAGCCCAGCAGCTGCCAGCGGTTGGAGTAGCGCTTGTTGAAGACGAGCTGGTAGCCCATGTATACCCGCTTGGCCTTCTGGCCGTCGAACTCGTCCATGTTCCGGACCTGGAAGGTCGAGTTCCCGGCCTGGCCGAGCCAGTGGACGTCCCCGCCGTCGATGACGCCGTCCCCGTTATAATCCAGCCACTTGATGCTGTAGAGATTGACGACTTGGCCGCTCGAAGTCGTGAACGGGATGCGGTCGTAGGCCCAGGGCTCGCCGGTGTGGGCGTTGATCGGCACGTTGGCGAAGATATTGCCCGCATACTTGTAGATCCAGGAGGCGCTGACCGAGAAGTCCTTGAGGACCTCCCGCTCGAAGTTGATCGTGAACTGGTCCGTGTACTGATCTTTGAGGCCCTTGGCGACGTTGAGCTTCCAGGAGAAAAAGTCTTGCGGCGCGTAGTCGGTGACCTTGTAGGGGGTCATGCCGTAGACGCGCCGGGCCGCGTTCCTCGTTTCTACCGTATCGATCTCGCCGTCGCCGTTGGCGTCGGCGTAGTTCCAGGGGATGCTGAAGAACTGCATCTGCCGGGTCACCAGCGGGCAGTCGGGGCCGTACCGTCTCAGGTACTCGACCGTCAGCGGCAGGTAGTAGCGGCCATAGCTGACCCGGGCGACCGTCTTCCCGTCCTTGGTCAGGCTGTAGGTCAGCCCGATCCGCGGCGAGAACGTCTTGAAGTCGAAGATGTAGCCCGATCCCTGCCGCGTGCGGAATACGGTCGGGTTGCCGATGTCGGTCGGCTTGGTCAGAGGATCATATTCATACCCCTGCCCGTACTTCGCCGTCAACCGGTCATAGCGGAGGCCGATGTTGACCGTCAGCCTTTTCGTCGGCGACCACTGGTCGTCGAAGAAGAAGCCCAGCGAGTTGGCCGTCCCGACCGTCATGAAGGGGTTGATCGAGTCGTGGAGGTTGTAGAAGATGAGGCCGGTGTCCCCATACCAGCTCTGCATGTAGCCGACGTTCTGGGTCCAGCGGTAGGGATACAGGAAGTTGACGTAGTTCTGGAAGTAGCCGCCCAGGGAATTGCTGCGGCCCCGGGTGAACTGGGCGCCGAGCTTGATGTCGTGCTCGCCCAGGAAGTCCTCGGCGTAATGGGACAGGTCGGCCTGGATGGTCTGGCGGTTCGAGTGCCAACCCTCGATGTAGGGGAAGGCGCCGTTGATGCCGTACTGAGCCCACTTCCACCAGTTGATGTAACAAGGATGGTCCGGGGCGTCGCTGGGGACATGGGGGGTGTCGTTCGTCCAGAACCCCAGATACTTGGCCGTCAGGATGGTCGTGCTGCTGGGGAGCCATTGCCACTGGGCGGACACGGAATGGTCGATACTGGCGACGCCGTAGGTCGCGGTCGTGTCCCACTCGGGCTGGCTGCCCCAGCTCCCGCCCGTATAATCGTTGCTCTCGTAATGGTAGGAAGCCCAGGCCCGGTGATTGGTCAGGGGCTCGGCCGAGATCTTGATGTCTCCGTAGCGGCCCCAGGATTCGGCCAGGACGTCCCAACGCGGGCGCTTTCCGGCGTTGTAGAGATAGTCGAACCCGCCGTAGAACCAGATGCGGTCCTTGATGATCGGTCCGCCGCCCGTTAAGTTCAGCTCGTAGTCCTTCTTGGGCGGTCCGCCGTAGAGGGTGACGTCGGGAGCGATGTAGATCCAGTCCGTCCCGTACTTGGTTTCGCTCTTCGGTTGGTTGCTCGTCCGCCACTTGACGGGCTCGAAATAGACGGCCGCCGTGCCGTGGAAGGCGTTGCTCCCGGACTTGGTCAGGACGTCGATGGCCGCGCCCGAGTAAGACCCGTATTCGGCCTTGGAGCCCAGGGCTACGATCCGGACTTCCTCGACGGCGTTGTAGTTGACCCGGACCAGCGTTCCGAAGGACGCCCCGCGCGGGTTGGTCGCGTTGACGCCGTTGACGAGAAAGACGTTCTCGTTCGAGGCGCCGCCGTAAGCCGTCGGGCTGGGCAGCCAGCCGCCGTTGCTGCCGTGGTCGAACATGCCCGGCGTCGTCAAGGACAGGTCGTAAAAGGCGTCCCGGCTGGTCGGCAGTTTGTCGAGCATCTGCCGCTCGAGCTTGGAGTCGATCGTCGAGGTCTTGGCGTCGACGATCGGCGAGGCCGCGGTCACCGTGATGCTCTCCTCGATGTTGCCCATCGGGAGAGTCAGGTTAACGACGATGCTGCTCGCGGCCGAGATCGAGATGTCCGTCTGGATGATCGTCTTGAAACCCGTTAAGGACGCGCTGAGCTTATAGATTCCGACGGGCAGATTTAAAAAGACGTAGGTGCCCTTGCCCGACGTTACGGCCGCCCGCTTCCCCGAGATGAGGGCCGGGCTGGTGGCCTCGACGGCGACGCCGGGGAGGGCCTCTCCCCTGTCGTCGACGATCGTGCCCGATATTTTCCCTTCGAGGATGGACTGGCCGCGCGCCAGGGCGACGTTTCCGACGATCATCAGGACGGCGAGGATGCATGTCATCCAAAGGTGTTTTCGGCTCATGTGCATTCGATTCTCCTGATTCTTTCCTCTTCCCCAAACCCTGTTTCCTCCGGACGGACCGGAAGAAACGCTTCGCCTTTTTTGTCTTGGTCCGCTTCCGTTCAGATTCTCACCTCCTTAGGGACGAGTGAGCCTTAGCCCGCTTTTTCTAAGTCCCGCGACCGCTCTCCAAGTCCGTTTAAAAATCCGATCCGCTAATTTATGATGGCTCATGGCAGTTGAAGCTCGTTATTCAGGAGCAGCGCCGCGGCCCCCAAGACGACGATATCGGGTCCCAGGGTCGTGATTTCAACGGTCGTCTCATCGGCGAGCGGCGACAGCGAACGCCGTTGGATTTCCCGGGTGGCCGGCTCGAGCAAGGCTCGGCCGAAACAGGCCACGCTGCCGGCGATCACGATGCGATGGACATTCAGGATGCCCACCAGGCTGGCCAAGGCTATGCCCAAGAAACGCCCCGCCTCGTTGATCAGGGACTTGAGCGCTTCGTCGCCGGCCGCCAACGCCTGGGAGACGATGTCGATGTTGATATCCTCGGGGGAAGGGACGAAGCGATGGAGGACGGAGCCGAGATCGTTGCCGGCGATTTTTTTGGCGGACCTGACGATGGATTCGCTCCCGGTCACCGTCTCCAGGCAGCCGCGGTGACCGCAGCGACAAGGCTCGCCGTCTTCGACGATGACCACGTGGCCGAGTTCTCCGGCACCGAACCTGTCCCCGCAGTAAAGCTGGCGGTTGAGGACGATGCCCGCGCCGATGCCGCGGCTCATCTTGATGACGATCAGGTTGGGCCCGCTCCCGTTCTCCCCGAACGTGAATTCGGCCAGGGCGGAGGCTTGGCTGTCGTTGACGATATGAACGGGCACCTTGTACCGTTCGGCCAGCAAATCCCCCAAATGGAGCTCGTCCCAATCGAGGTTGACGGCGTTCCGCACGATGCCCCGCTGAGAATCGACCAGGCCCGGCGTTCCGATGCCTATGCCCAGGATGGGGCTTGGGGCGAGCGGGATCAGCTTGTCGATCAGCTCGTAGACCGAAGCCAGAACGCCCTGGCCGTCCTGGCGATGGATCTGCCCGCTGAGGCGATGCTTGATCTCTCCCCTGAGGTTGATGACCGCTCCGCGGAATTCGCTTTCCGCCAAGTCGATCCCGATCAGGCAGCGCGCGTCATCGACGAAGCTTAAAAGGATCGGAGGCTTCCCCCCTTTGGACCGGCCTACTCCCACCTCGGCGATAATCCCGTCATTCTTCAGTTGATTGACTGCGTCCGAAACGGTGGCGCGCGTCAGGCCGGTCGCTCGAGCGATATTGGCTCTGCTGATTTTATCGTTGTTATAAATAGTCTTCAGAATCAGAAGTCTATTGTGAATTTTTGTCTGCTGAGAATTGGCTTTTTTAATTGGAGTGCTCAGCTCTCCAAAAATTTGTAAGTTTATTAAACTTACAAATTTTAAATACCACCTATGTCAAGGGATGTCAAGCGAAATCGCGACCATGCAGTCATTCCTTGATTTTTTCCTTGAGCGTGGCGATGAGGTCGGTCAGAAATTTCAGCTTGTCCGGATCCTTGACGCCGGTCTTGGCTTTTTCGAGATACTCGATGGCTTTCGCGAATTCTCCCGAGTTGATGTAGCACCGGCTGGCCATTTCCAGGATGTCCGGATCGTCCGGCTTGAGGGTCAGGGCTCTGTCAAACAAGACTCGGGCTTCATCTATCCGGCTCATCCCGAACAGGATCAGTCCGCCGTTATAGGCGCTGTCCACATTCGAAGGGTCGAGCTCGAGGTTCTTTTTATAGGCTTCAACGGCCTTGGCCGGCTCGCCCTGCTGTTGGTAGCAAACGCCCAGCTCGAAATAAACCGGCGAGAACTTGGGGACAAGCTCGCTGACCCGGGTCAGCGCCTGGACGGCCTCGGGGAACATTTTCTTGCGCGTGCAGGCGATGCCCAGGAAGTAGAGGGCGTTGGCTTCTTGGGGATTCTTCTCCAGAAAGGCTTGGAGCTGGGTGATCGCGCCGTCGTAATCCTTGTCCCGGATTTTGTCGGCGGCGGCCTTGATCTCGGCCTGGTTGAGCTTGAGTTGCTCGGTCTTTTCGACGAGCTCCTGGGAGACAAGGGTGATGGTCGGGATTTCGACCTTCTGGATCGTATCCTGGGTCTCCTCGAACCTCCACTCGTCCTCCTTCAGGGCGAAACCCTCCTTCTTGAAGGTGACCTTGTAGACGCCGTGGGGCAGGCCCGCGAACTTGAACTCTCCGTCCTTGTTCGTCTTGACGTTGTAGCCCCGGCTCGTCGCGACGTCCCGGAGATGGATTTCGACTTCGGCCAGGGGCATTTTCGCGGTGTCGACGACTTTCCCGTAGAAATAATATTCCCGGTACTGGCCGAGGGCCGGCAGGGCGCTCACGAACACGGCCAGGACGGTCAGGGCAGCTAGGACGCGAAAGACATGTTTGTTCATGGAGTCACTCCTATTTGGATTTATACGAGTTGGCTTTTTCCAGGGCCGCCCGCATTTTATCGGGTTGATGCGTCCGGCTGTAGATATCGGCCAGGAGGAAATAGCCGAAGGCCCTGATCTCGCCGGTCTGGGCCAGCGCGAGGCCTTTGTCCGCGAGCGTCCGGGCTTCCTCCAGCGATCCCGGTTCGTCGAGGAGACCCCGGGCCAGGAACAAGTAGCCCTCGGCGCGCTTGGGGGCGATCGTTATGACCTCCCGCATTTCGTCGAGATAGCCCCGTTTGTCCCCGGCCCGGAATAATATTTTTCCCAGGTTGAACCGGGCCTGAAATTCCCGGGGATAAAGCGCGACCTCTGCGGCGTAAGCCTTCCGGGCCTCCTCCCAACGCCCCTGCTCTTCGTAGAGCAATCCCAAGTTGTACTGGGCGAAGGGAAATTTCGGCGTCTCCCGGATGATGGAATTCAACAGGGATTCGGCCCGGTCATACTGCTTGAGCCCGATCAAGCAGGCGGCCAGGTTGAGGCCGTTCTGGGTCAGCTTGGGCTGGATCTCGAAGGCCTTTTCCAGAAAAGGAAGGGCCTTGGCCTCGTTCTGGGCGGCCATATAGACTTCCCCCAGGAGCATGAAAGCCTGGACGCTCTTGTCGTCAACGGCCAGGGTCCGCTTGCAGAGGGCGATGACGTCTTCGCTCAAGCCCTCGTCCATCAGGATGTTCGCGAGCGAGATCAAAGCCTGAATGCTTTCCGGGTCGTTCTTGAGGACGACGTCGAGAGCGGCCTTGGCCGCCTGCTTGTCTCCCAGCTCGGATCGGCAGGTTGCGAGCAGAAGCAGAGCTTGGGAAATTTCGGGATCGTCTTTGAGGGCCGATTCGAGGATGGCGGCGGCCGGCGCGTACTCCTCGCTCAAGATCATCTCCCCGGCCCTTTGCACCGATTCGAAGGTGCGGAGCTTGTCCTTGGGATCAGCCAGGAATTGGCCCCGGGCCTTCTTTTCCGAAACCGGAGATCCGACATAGCCGAGGGCCGCCAGCCGCGCGACCGTCTCTTTGTCCAGGTTCGCGGCCTGGGGCTTGGGGGCGCCGCGGCCCGTTTCTTCGACGAGCCGGTCCAGCCTGGTTTTGAGGTCGCGGCCGACGGGCGCCCGGCTTTCGATCAAATTGACCGTCTCGCCGGGATCCTGCTCGAGGTCGTAGAGCTCGAGGCGGGGCGCGCTGATAAATTTGTATTGGACCGTCCGCAGGGCGCGCAGGGGAGCCCAGCCGTACTGGATGTTGGGCGCTAGTGACTCGCAGTAAGCGGAATCCTTCCGGCCGCCCGCCGCTCCGAAAAGCAAGGGCAGCAGCGAGCGTCCCTGAGCCCGCTCGGGGACGGGGATTTTGGCCAGGCCGAGAACGGTTGCAAAGAGATCGACGGTGCTGACCTGGGACGCAACCCGGATGCCGCCGGCCTCCTTGAAGGGCGTGACGACGATCAAGGGAACGTGCGCCGCGTAATCATAGATGAAGTAGCCGTGGCCGCTTTCGCCGTGACTGCCCAGGCCTTCGCCGTGGTCGCCGACGAGGACGAGGACGGTCCGCCGCTCCAGCCCGTTCCGTTCCAGCCAAGCGACGATCCGCCCGATCTGTTCGTCCATGAAAGCGATCTCGCCGTCGTAGAGCCCGACGAGCCCTCCCCCCTTGTACTGGGAGAAATAGGGCTCGGGCGGCTCATAGGGCGCGTGGGGATCGTAGAGGTGGACCCAGGCGAAGAAGGGCTTAGCCTTCCGCTCCTCGAGCCAGGACAGGGCCGCGTCCACGACTTGGTTTCCGGGCCGTTGGACCGTGCCCAGGTCGAGCTGCTTGTATTTCTTGAGGTCGAAGCGATCGTCGTAATATTCGAACCCCTGCTTAAGGCCCCAGCGGCCGTCGAGGACGAATGCGCCTATGAACGCGCCGCAGGCGTAGCCGCGGCCGGCCATGACCTCGGCCAGGGTCGTCTGCTCCTCGCTCAAGGCCGTGTTCCCGTTGACCCTGACGCCATGAAACGTCGGGTAGACGCCCGTGAAAATCGTGCAGTGGGAGGGCAGCGTCAGCGGCACGACCGAAGCGCATTGTTCGAAGAGCGCCCCCCGCCGGGCCAGCCCGTCCAGGACCGGAGTCCGGACCCCGCCGTAACCGTAAGCGCCGAGGTGGTCGGCCCGGGTCGTGTCGAGAGTGACGACGACGACGTTGGGCTTATCCACCCCGAGTCTCGTCCAGGCCCGGGCGACTTTGCCGAGGGGATTCCGTTCGGTGAGGAGCTTTACGGCCAAGACGGCGACAACCGCAATAACGATCAAGCCGAGAACCCGGACCCAGCGGGCTTTCCGGTTGGGCCGGGGGGGAGTCGTCGGGTTCGCTTTCTTCATGGCCGGTCTCACTTCATTTTTTGAAGCGCCTCGTAGACGGCCCAGATCGCGCCGGGCCTCATGTACTTCATGGCCCTGAACAAGCGGTCCCGATAGGTTCGGGAGCGATCGTTCCAGCGGAGCTCGTCGGGATTCAGGTAGGCCTCGGGCGTCTTGAAGAAATAGCCCTGGCCGTAGGGGCTGTAGACGACGTGATAGATGCCGTAAGCGGTCCGGAGGCCCTCATCCTTCATCCCGTGGAGGATGAGGTTCGAGGCGAAGGCGTAGGCCGTCCCCACCCAGACCTCATCGCCCTGCTGGCTGAAAAGCTGCTTCCCGGCGGCCGTCCGGCCGTTGACGGCGCCCAGCAGGCCGCCGCCGAATCCGAGGACGTTCTTTTCATAGACGGTCTTGAGGGCCCGCAAGGCCTGCGCGCGCGGGATGATCGGCGCCGACTGGTCGCCCTCGAGCCCCAGCATGGTCGCATACCAGACGCCGAAGAGCTGATCGGTCATAATGTCGTCGGTCTCGGCGTCGATGGCGAAATAGCCGCCCCTCTCGTTCCAGAGCTTCTGGAGGGCGGGCCTCCCCGCCTCGAACCAGGAGCGATATTTAGCGACGACGTCCTTGACCGGAAGCCCGTCGAGCGAATCCATGCCCAAGCCGATGCAGGCATCGCCCATGGCCGCGGTCGCCTTGAGCGCGGCCAGCCAGAGCATTCCGACATAGGCCGTCTCCCCTTTCATGCGCCAAGTGTCATAGGTCTGGTCCGGGATCCCCTCGTTCCGGGGAAGATGACTTTGGGGGTCGGCGAACCGCCTCTCGAGCGTGTCCAGGGCGAGGACCGAGGACCGGAATACCCTTTTCAGAAAATCCGAGTCCTGGGAGCCTCCGGCCAGGTAGTCCCGCAGCCCGCGGAGCGGGAACTTGGGGTTGAGGTCTTTCCAGACGTTCCCGTTCTGCCAGTCGAAAGCGTTCAGGACGACCCAGGGCCGCTTGCGGGGGGAACCGATGTCGTGGGGGACCATCCCGGCGGTTTTGTTCGCGCCCCAATAGTAGGAGAGCTTGTCGGCCGGGACCTCGTTGGGGAAGACGAGGGCGTAGAGGTAAGCCTTCTGGGAGGCGTCCTCGAGCTCGACCGTCCGGCTGAAATAGCGCATGTGCTCCATCTCGAGCTCCGGCCAGAGCTTGAGAATATGCCAGCAGTAGGAATCGACGTCGAAGGTCCCGTACATAAGGTAGTCGGCGCTCTCGAGATAGGTGTGAAGGTTCGTCGCCGCGTCCCAGACGCTCGTCTCGGGAAGGATGTAGAGCTCGTTGATAAGGGCCTGTTTGAACCAGTCGGGAAGGCCGCGGTCGGCGACGATGGTCCGCTGCCAGTCGTCGACGGCTCGCTCCCAGCCCCGCCAGTTCGCCAAGGCCTCGCGGGCGATGGCCGCCGCGTTCCGGCCGCTCGCGCCGAAGAACGCCGTGTGCTTTCTCAAATGGCGCACGCCCGGCTCAAACTCGGCGTAGGGAAAATCCCAGGCGACGACGATCGGAAACTCGACTCGCTGGCCGGGACGGAGGGTCAGGCGCACGGCCAGGGCGGCTCCCAAGGCGCTTTGCCCGTCCGTCGTCCGCGACTCCTCCGCGTTCGTAAGCGTCCCGCTCCGGGAGAAAGTTCTCCAGACGTCGGCGCCGTCCGACCTGGGGTCGAAATCGGCCTGGACGAAGACTTCGGCCAGACCCGGGATCGACTCGGCCGCGATGCACATGGTGCCCGAGAGCGCGTTCCCGGTCCGGGGATCGTCCTTCTCTCGGCTGAAGGCGATCCCGGTCATCCGGCCGTCCCTCACGATACGGTTGACGCGGCCCCGGACGCGGCGATCCCAGCCGAAGGAGGTCGGCTTGGCGATACTTTTAAGCCGCGGCTCCCAGCCGACCATATTCTCCCAGGTCAGCATGATCGAGACATCGACCGGACGTCCGGTCGGGTTGAAGGCGATCCACTTGTAGACGGCGACCGGGTAGCTCGTTTCCTTATAATTATGGGGGATGACCGGCGAGAACTGGGTCACGGCCAGCTTGACCGGGAATTCGGGATTCCTCTCGTAGGAAAAGCCCGCCTTGGGGAAAAGGGCGTAGTAGCTCCCGGCGCCGGCCGGGTATCCCCAGCCCCAGGCGCCGAGCGTTTTATCGGAGGGCGCGTCCGTCGAGAGGGTCCGGGCGATTCGGGTCTTGCCCGAGTTCATGAAGACGTGAAACTGGTTCGCCCAGACCGTTTCGTCCACGTACCAGCCCGGCTTGAGGAACCAGTACCGGAAATTCCCGCTCATCGTCCACTCATAGGCTCCGGCCCCGATCCCGCCGGCCGGGCAGGCGCTCCCCTCCGCATCGGCGTCGATGTTTTCCTCCGCGACCGTATGCCCGAAAGAAGAAAGCTTTTGGCCGATCGGCCGGTCAAAGGCGCAGGGCGGAAATCCGCCCAGGTTGGAGGATGTGAAGTTGAGCGCCGACAGGACGGACCCGAGCGTCGCCCCCGGCCCGGAACCCTTGCCTCCCGCGTCCTGGAGCAGGGCGTCCAGCCGTCCGGCGATCTCGCGGCCCGAGGCGTCGAGAATTCCTTTCTCCATGAGAAGCTCGGCATGCCGGGCGAGAAGCTCCTTCTTGAGGGAGCTCATAGATTCGGACGCGGACAGGGCGGCCGGGCCGGGCCGGCAGAGGATGATGAACGCGACGATCGCGATCGCCGCCGTCTGAGGGCCGGCTTTTAAACTTCTCATGTTCATAGTTCTTCCTCGCCGTTTTGTCCCAAGCCTCAGGCGGCCGAAGTCCGGCCGCTCTTCGAGAGCCGGATCAAGACAATCTGAAGAATGACGATCATCGCGCAGTTGACGACGGGAACGAGAAGCCCGCGGCGGAGGCTCGCGGCCTGGGCGATTGTCCCCGCCAGCCAGGGCGAGAGCATTCCGCCGCAGAGGGCCACCGTAAAGATGATGCTGAAGGCCGTTCCCGAAACGGCGGAGAACCGCTCGCCGACCGTGGCCAGGGTCGTGGGATAGACGGCGGCGAAGCCGAGGCCGATGAGAAGGGCCCCGGCGACGGCCGCTCCGCCGCTCGGAGCCCCCACCAAGAGCACGGCCGCCGCGAAGCTCAGCAGGGCGCTCCCCAGGACGAGCCCGTTGTGGCCGGTCCTGGCTACGATCCGGCTGGCCGCGAGACGGCCGGCCATCACGGCCGCCCAGTAGCCGGCCAAAACCAGCGAGGCCGTCATCGGCGTCAGGCCGAACTGTTCATGAAGATAGGTCGAAATCCAGCCTCCCAAGGTGAATTCGTTCCCCGACTGGAAGAAGAGGATGAACGCGCAAAGCCAGAGCAGCGGATCGCCCGCGATCCGCTTGACCTCCCGGATCGGGAATCCCTGGGGTTGTTTGGGCTTGGGGAAGGCCGACGTCGCGAATAGGACGAAGGGAATCATCCCCAGCGCCGCGGCCAGGACGAGGATTCGGGCCAGCCCCGCCCAGCCGAGGAGCGTGCCGATCAGGAACGGGATGGACAGGGCGCCGAACCCGAAAAAGATTCCGAGCAGGTTCAGGGCCGAGCCGCGCCCGCCGGGATTGAGGTCGCTGGTCAGGGCGTTGGTCCCTCCGTTCAGCCCGCCGCCGCCCAGGCCCAGAACGACGGCGGCCAGAATGACATAGGAATAGCCCGGGGCGAAGGCGAGCAACCCGAAGGACAAGGCGACCAGAAGCGACGAGACGGCCAGCAGGAGCTTGAACCCGAAGCGGTCTACGATCGGTCCGAAGAACAGGGACATGAGGAGCATGGCGAAATTCATGATGAGGAAAAGACCGCCGGCTTCAGCCTTGTCGATCCGGATCCGCTCGAAGAGCGAGGGCAGGATGGCGCCCAGGACGGCCATGACGATCCCGAACACAAACATGCCGGCGAATGCCGACGCCTGGAGCCGGGCGACGCTCGCCGGCCGGGGGGAAGTCGCGGAGGACGACATGATCACTCCTTCTTCAAAGGCCGGGCGTAATAGAACTCGCTGAAGGCCCGGTAGACGCCGGCCATGTGGTCCTTGGGAACGCCCTGGACGTTGGGCGAGACGAAGGTCGGGGGAACTTTTCCCTTTTCGGCCAGACGGGCCGCCGTCTCGGCGACCAGGGACATGGCGACGGCGACGGCGGCGACCGTGGAGCCGGCCGCGACCTTCTCCAGCTGTCCGACGTCGACCAGGGCGTCTTCGGGCGGGACGCAGTTGTCGATGGCGACGTCGGCGACCTCGGCCAGGGCTTTGCCCGAGGAGTGGGAGCGTTTCGCGATATTCAGGTTCCGGTGGGACGAGACCGTGACGACCTTGAGGCCCTTGGCCTTGGCCTCGAGGGCGACCTCGATCGGCGCAGCGTTGAGTCCGCCGTGGGAGAAGACGAGCATGACGTCGCGAGGCTCGAGCCGATAGCTCTGGAGGAAAATCCTGGCGTAGCCCTCCTGCCGCTCCAGCCAGAGGAGCTCGCGGGCGCCGCCCGGCCCGATGACGTTCGTCCACATCAGGCGCGGGTCGTAGAGCGGAAAAAATCCGACGAAGCTCCCGTAGCGGGGAAAGATGTCGAGGACGGGGATGACGGAGTGGCCGCTCCCGAACATGTAAACGCGGCCGCCCCGGGCGATCGAGTCGGCCATTAAAACCGCCGCTTCGCGGATATGATCTGACTCCTTTGTCTTAATCTCGTCCAGGATCCCTCCGATCCTGTCCAGGTATTTCGTGGCCGACATGATCAATCTCCTTTCAAACTGTCCCAAGCCAGCTTGCCGCATCCGTAGAGTCCGGCGTCCTCTCCGAGCCGAGAGAGCTCCACCCGGAGGTCCCGGGCGGCCAGCGGCTGGGCCCATTTCTTGATGTCGCGCCGGATGGGATCGAGAAGAAGATCCCCGGATTGGAACAAGCCGCCGCCCAGGACGATCATCTCGGGGTTGAGGATGCTGACGATGTTGGCGATCCCCATGGCCAGGTAAGCGGCCGTCTCCCCCACAACTTTGAGGGCCAGGGGGTCTTGAGAGCGGGCCGCGGCCGCGACGGTTTCGGCGGTCACGCCTTCGATCCGGCCGCCGGCGAGCCCGAGCATAATGGACGCGGCTCCCGCCTCGAGCAGGCGGCGGGCCCGGCGGCCGACCGCGCTCCCCGACGCCTCGGCTTCGAAACAGCCCATCTCGGCGTAGTCGGCCTTGAAATCGGGGTTGAGCGCGAACCAGCCCACGGCGCCCGCGATGTCCTCGGCGCCGCGCACGACCCGGCCGCCAGCCAGGATCCCTGCCCCGATCCCCGTCCCGACGGCCAGGAAGACAATGTCCTTGGCGCCGCGGGCCGCTCCGCACCAGGACTCGCCCGAGACATAAGCGGCCCGGTCGCTTTCGATCAGAACCGCATAAGGACGCTTCCCGGAGAGCCTGTCACGGAGGGGAAAATGAACCCAGCCGGGGACGTTCGGGGCCCAGACGAGGCCGCTCTTTTGAAAGACGATGCCCGGGACGCAGACGGCGGCGGCCAAGATCCGGCCGCCCTCTTCGTCGGCTGTCGCCTCGAGTTCCCCAAGGATCCGGACGACCTGCTCGGCGGCCTTATCGGCGCCCGCGCGATCGAGCGGAGCTTTGGCCCGGGCGAACATCGTGCCGTCGGGGCCGAACAAGGCCGAAGAAACTTTGGTCCCGCCGACGTCGATTCCGGCCGCGAAGGCCGGGGCTCCGGATGCGGCCACGTCCCTCCTCCTCACGTCCTCTCAGACCTTGGATTCAATCAAGACGACCCAAACCCCGCCGGGCGCGAGCTCTTTTTCGAGGACGACGCCGTCTCCGTCCCTCCGGAAGGCCGCGCTCTTTCCGGTCTCGAGCTCGCGGACGACCGGGGCCTGCGCGGCCGTCGGCACCGAGAACGAGGCCAGGGTTTTCCTCTCGCCCCGGTTGAACCCGATCAGAATTTTATAGCCGGCCCCCTCGAGGATCCGGCCCTCGACCAAGACCTCCGGGTCCGAAGAGCTTACCTCGACCGGCTTCCGGACGCCGACCCAGTCCGCCAGCCCCGCGAAAAATTTCCCGTCGGCCGGATTCTTGAAATGATGGTAGGCGGAGCCCGGGAACGAGCCGACGATGACGGCCTTCCCTTTCCCGAAGGCCGCGGCGACCATGGCCGGTTTTCCATTCTGGAACGAGGCCAAGACCCGGCTGGCCTTGCCGAAGACGTCGAAGGACTCCTCGAAGTAGAGCGTGTCGAGCGCGTCGCCGGGCTTGAGGAGGGGCAAGGCCGGATCGGCGGCCGCGATGGTCATGACGCCGGTCTTGGGAACGGGCATCAGCTCGGATTCGCGGCAGCCGAAGACCTCGTGAAGCCCGCCGCCCGGAATGACCGGGCTCGAGAAGCCGCGCTCGTCGACCCAGCCGCAGCGGGCTTCGGCGACGAGCGTCCCGCCGGACCTCACGTAGTCGATGAGTTTTTGGACATGGGGCCGGGACATCATGACCGGATAGGGCACGATCAGGAGCTTGTAGTCCTTCCAGCGCTCGGGAGCGAGGTCGCGGACATGGAGGAAGTCGACCGGGATGTGCCGTTCGTAGAAGGCCCGGTGGATTCCCTGCAGGGATTCGCTTAACGTGTTGACGCCGACGGATTGGCCTTCGCCCGTGAAGGCCTGCTGGCCGCCGACCATGTGGGAAAGCGGGTTGTAAACGATGGCGATCTCGGCCTTGGCCGGAAGGCTCTCCAGGAAGAGGCTCTTGGCGGCGGTGATGACGCGGGCGACGCGGCCGGCTTCGACGGCCCGCTCGGTGACCTTGCCGTCGAGCTCGACCAGGCCGTAGCCTCCGCCCTCATAGCCGGAGCTCATCGGATAATAGGCGTAAATATTGACGGCGCGGGCGCCGTAGGCGACCGTGCTCCACATCCAGTCGCGGAGGTCGGCGCCCACGACCGGGACGCTCATCTTCATGCCGAAGACGCCATAGCCGGCCTGGAGCTCCCCGATGTAGAAGCCCCGGTTGAGAAGCCCCATCGATCGGACGAAGTCGAGCCCCGAGGAGCGGAAGAACGGGGACCAGGGCTTGAGGGTCCAGGCGTGCTTGGGATAAATCGAAACTCCGTAGTAATCGACGCTGTCGGCCATCTTGCGGTCGTCGGGCGTTCCGGACCAGTCGGGGCGGCTGAAAATGCCGGGGGTGGCCGAGTGGCTGGTCACGACGCTCTCGGGGATGACGGCCTTGACGGCTTCGGCCTTGAGCTTGAGGTCCTGGGCGAGCTTGTCGGAGATGAATTCCTTCCAGTCGATGTAGTCGGTGTAGGTCAGGATGGTGCCGAAGCGGGGCGGCTCGACCTCGTCCCAGCTCCGGAACGTCCGATACCAGGCCTTGTCGAGGGCGGCGATCGTCCCGTAGCGCTCTTTGAGCCATTCCCGGAACCGGGCTTGGGTCGACGGACAGTAGCAGAACTGGACGTTCTCCAGGTTTCCTACGTAGTAAACCTCGGCCCAGTTGATGATGTGGGGCTCGCTCCACAGGTCCCAGCCGTAGAGGGCGGGCTTCCCCTTGACGGCCTTGGCCGCCTCGGCGAAAAACCTAAGGATCTTGGCCCGGACGCCGGGATGATCGAAGCAGAACCCGGGCGAGGCCTGGGATCTTACGGCGACGCCGTTCGAAGACACGAATTTGGCTTCCGGATAGAGGGCCTCGACCCAGTCCGGCGCGGAGTCGATGTAGACCTGGACGAGGACCTTGAGGCCGAGCTCCCCGGCCAGGTCGACGACCGTGGTCAGGGCGCTAAAATCGTAGCGGCCCTCCTCCTTCTCGCAGGCCGTCCACTCGACCCAGGTCCGGACCGTGTTGAACCCGAGGCTCTTGATTTGTTCGAGGTCCTTGCGCCACTCGGCGGCCGACTCCGGAGTCACGGTTTCCAGCATGGGTGCCCGGGCCTTGCCGCCCGGGTACCAGACCGAGACCGGAAAGAATCCCCGGGTTTTATCGGCGGCGAGCGCCCCGGGTGCGGCCAAGGCCGCGGCCAGGCCGCAGGACAACACAATCAGCGTGCAAAGCGTTTGTCTCCTGATCCGAGCCATTCGCGCTCTCCTTGGGATGAAATCCGGGGCGGCGTCAAACGCCGGCGGCCGGGCCTATCTTTTCAAGAAAGAATTTCCGATGACCTCGAGCAGCACGGACCGCCCCTGCCAACGGTCCTGGCTGATCTCCCAGATGATGACGCCGGCCGCGCCGTTGTCCCTGACGTAGCGGCACTTGCGCCAGACCGAGGCGACGTCGTCATAAGAAATGATCTCGCCGCCTCCCGGTTTTCGAAGATAAGGGACTTTGGCGCAGCGGTCCCAGTAAGAGGGCCAGCCGTACCCGCGGAACGTCATGACCTCGTAAAAGCTGTAATACTCGCTGGTTCGAAATGCTTCGTAGAGACGGCTGCAGTCGAAGGAGCGCCCGTAAAAGGGAATGCCGAGGAGGATCTTGGCGAGGGGGATGCCGCGGCGGCGGGCATAGAGGAATGCATCGTTGACAGACCCACACTCATCGCCGTCGCAGCTGAAGAGGGGCGCGTTGTGGCCGGAATGATCCGACCAGGGACCGTGGAAGTCGTAGGTCATGAAGCTGATAAAGTCGAAGTAGGGGTGGAGCGTTTCGAAATCGATCCACTGGCCGTAGTAAGCGTCGGCGGGAGCGGCCATGGTCAGCTGGCGGGGCGGTTTCATGGCTCTCAGGGCGGCCGATAGCTCCTTGATGAACAGCGTGAAGTCCGCGCTTTCCTGGGACGTCGAGACGAACTCCCAGTCGATGTCGGCGCCGTCGTAATCCTGGTCGCGGCAGAAATCCACGACCTGGCCGATGAACTTCGTCCGTTTGGCGGAGTCGGCGGCCGTCGGCGCGAATCCCTCGCAGTTTCCCCAGCCGCCCAGGCTCAGGATGACCTTGACCCCGTGCTGGTGAGCGGTCTCGTTCAAAGCCGGGTAAACGTAATCCTGGGGAAGGACGAGGTTGCCGTCGGCGTCGGGCATGGCGAAGGCGTTGGCGATGTGGGTCAGCGATTCGTAAGAGATCTTGGTATGGTCGAAGACGGACCTGTTCCAGCTCGGGAAGTAGCCGATGACGGCCTTGCTCGGCTTCAGGCGCGGCGTCCGCGGGGCGGCTTGGGTCGGGAACGAGCGCCCCCCCAGACAGCAAATGACGGCCAGCGGAATCATCACTGCAACCATGTTCGGCGCGCGCTTCATCGGATTTGGAAATTAAATATACGCCTTTCCCTTTCCCTTTTCAATTCGGCCCCGGGACGCAAAACGCTTGACAGGCCGGGCCGGTTTCCCTAAAGTGAGACGGACCATGACGCCGCTACCCCACGCCGCGGTCGGGCTGGTCGGCTGGAAATACGCCGACCGTCGGCACGATTTCAAGACCCTGCTCATTTTCATCTTCGTCTCCTGCCTGCCCGACGCCGATTTCGTCCTCTATCCGCTCCTGGGAAAGCCGGACTGGCTGCTCCATCAACGTTTCACGCACAATATCGCCGTCGCGCTCCTGTCCGCTCTGCTTTTTTTCCCGTTTCTGAAGATGACGCGAGCCAGGATCGGCCTGACCCTGGTGGCCCTATCCCATCTTGTCATGGATGTCTTCGTTGTCGACACGCTCCCCCCGATCGGATTCCGGCCCCTACTCCCCTTCTCGGACGCGCTCCTCAACCGGGGCATCTTTCCTTACGTCAAGAGGGGGACGGTCGCCGAGGTGCTGTCCACTCAGAATCTGGTCGCCTTCGGCCTCGAGCTCGCTCTATTCGTCCTGCCCGCCTTGATCCTCTGCCGGAAAGACGTCGTTTCTCTTTGGAACCGGAAGTCTGCCGGCCGCTCCCGGTGAACCGGTTGACAGCAGGCTTCTCGGAGCTTATTCTGATATTAAGGAAGGAGAGGGGAGCGTTGGGAAGGCCCGGCAACGGGCCGAGGAGGTTTCGATGAACCGCAAATGGATTTTAGTCGGGTGCGTCCTGCTTATCAGCGCGGCGTTGTTGAGAGCGCCGCTTCTCGCCGCCGACTCCAAGCCGAAAAAGGGGCCGGCCAAGGTCTCCTGGGACCAGCCTTTCGCGAAAGCGGTGATCGCCCCGGGCGGCACGGCGGCGTTGAACGCCGTTTTTACGGCGACCAAGGACCTGACCGAGGTCGGTTTCGCCATGACGCCGTCCATCAAGAATGTGCTCACGGTAACGCCGGCCGTCCTGCCCTCGGTCGCGGCCGGGACGCCCGTTCCGATCATGCTCGCCGTCGTCATCCCGGCCAAACCCGGACCCCGAAATTTTAACGGCAACCTGTGGGTCACCGTCCGGGGGAAAAAGATCAACAGACCGCTCCATCTGCGCTTCAAGATTCAGCTTCCCGAATAGTTCCGGGACGGATCGATTCGAGCGCGGAAATTCGAGCGGATTATTCCAGGCTGCCGACGGCCTTCTCGACTGCGTCCAGAATCTCGCAGGACTCGACCAACGCTTTCATCGTGTTGTGGTCGGCATGGAGAGGCCGGTCCTCCTCGAGATGGAGGACGTGGCGGCGGATGACCTTGCGGGCCGTCTCCGTCCCCTTCCCCGGCGTGAAGCCGCGGAAATCGAGGCCTTGGGCGGCGGCCATAAACTCGATCCCCAGGATGCCGAAAGCGTTGTCCAGGATCTGCTCGTTCTTGAGGGCCGTGTTCATCCCCATCGACACAAAATCCTCCTGGTCGGCCGCGGCCGGGATGGATTGGATCGAGGCGGGCGCCGACAGGATCCGCTGTTCGACGATCATCATGTCGGCCGTGTACTGGCTCAGCATCATTCCCGAGAACATGCCGGCGCCCTTGGTCAGGAAGGCGGGCAGGCCCACGCTCAGGGCCGGGTTGGTCAGTCGGTTAAGCCTTCGTTCCGAAAGGACGCAGACCATGGTCACGGCCGCCCCGACCATGTCCATGGGCAGGGATATCGGGCTGCCCTGGAAATTGGCGCCGGTCAGGGTCAGGTTGAACTCGGGAAGGAAGATGGGATTATCGGCCGTGCCGTTGAGCTCGGTCTCGACCTGCTTCCGGGCGTGGGCGACGGCGTCGTGGGCGGCCCCGATGACCTGGGGCGAGGAGCGCATCGAGTAGGCGTCCTGGACCTTGGTCTTCATCTTGCCCGTGGCCAGGTCGCTGCCCTCGATGCATTTCATGATGGCCTGGCAGGCGCGGATGGCGCCCGCGAAGCCCCGCTCCTTGTGAAGCCGGACGTCGTAGGGCTTGAGGTTGGCGATCAAAGCCTCGAGCGTCATGGCACAGGCGATCTCGGCCTGCTTGAGCCAGCGGTTGATGTCGTAGAGCTGGAGGGCGCTCATGGCGGTGAGCAGGTTCGAACCGTTGATGGCGGCCAGGCCGTCACGGGCCTGAAGTCCGGGGATGGGGATCCCGGCTTTCTCCATGGCCTTTCCGCCGGGAAGCCTTTCCCCTTTGTAGAAGGCTTCGCCCTCCCCTAAGAGGAGGAGCGCGATCTGAGACATCGGCGCCAGGTCCCCGCAGGCGCCGACCGAGCCCTTTCGGCAGACGACGGGCGCGACGCCCTTGTTGAGCATCTTGATCAGAGTCAAGCTGATCTCGGGCCGGCAGCCCGATCGGCCTCGGGCGTGGACATTGACTCGGCTCGCCATGGCCGCCCGGACCTGCTCGACCGGGGCCGGCTCGCCTATCCCCGCCGCGTGGTTATAAATAAGGTAACGCTGGAAATCGCGCACCTGTTCGTCGTTGAGGACGATCTCGGAGAACTCGCCGATCCCGGTGTTGGTGCCGTACATGATCTCCCGGGCTTTGAGCTTCTCTTCGAGCATGGTCCGGCAGGCCTTGATCCGGTCGAGGGCGGCCGGGTCGAGCTCGACGGGCTCGTTCTCCCGGGCGATCCGGACGAGTTGCGCGATGGTTAAATGCGAACCATCAAGACGGATGGCCATGGCCGTTCTCCTTCCAAGGCCAAAATTATAACAGAAGTGCGGGGTCAAACCTACACTTTAGCAAAAAGTGCAAAAGCTGAGGTTCTGCCTCGATCAACTAAGTTGCACTAAGTGACAGAGTGTAGGTTTGACCCCAGAATTTCCAGGAATTCGGAGAGGATCATGGCCGTCGCGCCCCAGATCTTATGGTTCCCGAAAGCGTAGAACGGGACCTCGAGAGAACGGCCGCCGGCAAGCCAGGTTTCGCGCCAGGCCCAGCTGGGGTCGGTCAGATGCCCGAGCGGGATTTCGATGACCTTGGCGACCTCGCGCGGATCGGGCCGGAAAACCGGGGTTTCAGCGGCGGCGGCGACGACGGGATAGGCGCAAAAATTGCTGGGCGGGATATAGAGCGGCGTCAAGGCGCCTATGACCTTGAGAGCCTCGGGGGGGATGCCCAGCTCCTCCCGTGTTTCACGCAGCGCCGCCTGGACGAAATCCTCGCCCGCCTCAAGCTGTCCGCCGGGCAGCCCGATCTGATCCCTGTGATGGAGGACGAGGCCGGTCCGACGGATCAGGGATAGAAAGGTCTCTCCATCCCTCGGATAAAGGAGGATCAAGACGCCGGCCTTCAGGCAGGATCCTTCGACCTCGGTATAAACTCGATGGCCGGGCCGCGGCGAGGGCGCCATCCGAAGCTGGGCGGGCAGTCCGGGCTTCGCCTCTCGGAGCCTCAGCTCCAGCCGCTCGAGATCGCAAGCCTCGATTTTCATCGGAATCTATTGTGACCTATCGGAACGCTCTTGGCAATCCGAAGAAACCTTTTTCGCTCTCGGAGCGTAATACTTGATGAGGACAGGCTCGGAACGCAGGTTCCGGGGTGATGAAAGAGAGTCATGGGGAGAGAGCCGTCCTCGTCTGCTCCCGGCGGGAGCGGCCGAGGACAAGCCGATAGGAGTAGCTATGATGAAAAGAACGCTCTTATATCTGATCTGCCTGGCCCTGCCCTTTTTGACCCTGTCATTATTCCCGGCGACCAAGGACAAGCCCGCTGAACCCGAAAAAAAGGCTTTCGAGCCCAAGCCGGTCGTCGCCGTGCGGACCGAGGAATCGGTCGCCATCGACGGCGTCCTGAGCGAAAAGATCTGGCAGACCCGCGGCTATGACGAATTCCTCCAGTCCGACCCCGTCGACGGCGCTCCGCCCAGCGAAAAAACGAAGGTTTGGGTCGCCTACGACGACGCCAACATCTACGTCGCCGCCTACCTCTATGACTCCCAGCCCGACGGAATCAAGAGGCTCCTGGGACGGCGCGATTCCCAGTTGGATTCGGACTGGTTCGTCTTCTCCGTGGACCCCTATTTCGACCGGAGGAGCGGCTACGAATTTTGCGTGAATCCGGCCGGCTCCGTCATCGACCAGGTCCTCTCCAACGACGTCAGCGAGGACACGACCTGGGACGGCGTCTGGGAATCGAAGGCCCAGGTCAACGGCGAGGGCTGGATCGTCGAGATGCGGATCCCCCTCAACCAGCTCCGCTTTCCCAAGAAGGATGAGTATGTCTGGGGCGTCAACTTCGGCCGTCACATCCTCCGCAAACAGGAGCGAGACCGTTACGCTTGGGTCCCCAAAGACCAGATCGCCTACGTCTCGCGCTTCGCCCGGCTCGAGGGAATCAAAAACATCCATCCCGGCCCCCATGTCGAGATTATGCCCTACAGCGTCGGCCGGGCCCAGTTCAAGCCGGCCGAAACGGGCAATCCCTTCCAGACCGGCCGCAAGGCCCTGGGCAACGCCGGGCTCGACTTCAAGGTCGGGCTCAAGAGCAACCTGACGCTGGACGCGACCGTCAACCCCGACTTCGGCCAGGTCGAAGTCGATCCGGCCGTCATCAACCTCTCCGCCTACGAGACCTATTATCAGGAAAAGCGGCCCTTCTTCATCGAGGGCGCCTCTATCTTCAACGGCTTCGGACGGGGCGGCGTCTATATCAACGCCAACCTCAACTGGCCCAGCCCGACCTTCTTCTACAGCCGCCGCATCGGACGCTCCCCCGAGGGCCCGATCAGCCATGACGGGTTCGTGGACTATCCGGATCGCTCGACCATCTTGGGCGCGTTCAAGCTGACCGGCAAGCTGGGAAACAGCTGGAACATCGGGTTCATCAACGCCCTGACGGCGCGCGAATACGCCCAGGTCGACTCGCTGGGGACTCGGTTCCGGGACGAGGTCGAGCCCTTTTCCTACTACGGGGCCGTCCGCGTCCAGAAAGACATCAATAAGGGTCAGCAGGGCTTCGGGCTCATGGCGACCGGAGTCAGCCGAGACCTCGGCGACGAAGGCCTTAAGTCCCTTCTCAATCAAAGAGCCTTCAGCCTCGCCTTCGACGGCTGGACCTTCCTGGATAAAAAAAGAGTCTGGGTCTTCGGCGGCTGGTTCGGAGGGACCCGGATCGAGGGAAGCCGCGAGGACATCCTTCGGCTTCAATATTCGTCGATGCACTACTTTCAGCGCCCCGACGCCGATCACGTCGAGGTCGACCCTCTGGCGACTTCGCTCAGCGGCCTGGGGGGCCGCTTTGCCCTGGCCAAGCAACAGGGGAAGTATCTGTTCCTGGTTAACGTCGGCGTCCTGTCGCCCGGCTTCGACCCCAACGACGCGGGCTTCCAGTACGGGAGTTCCGATATCATCAACATCAGCATTATCCCCGGCATTCAGTGGACCAAGCCGGGCAAGGTTTTTCGGAACGCCTTGATTATCGGCGGACCCTTTCGGAACTACGATTTCGGCGGGAATAAAACCTGGGAGGGTTACCTCGCCGAATTCGAGGCCGAGCTCTTGAATTACTGGGGGGGGTCTGTCATGCTCGCCTATAATCCCGAAACCGTCAGCAACCGGCTGACCCGGGGCGGCCCCTTGGCCGCCATCCCGCCCGGCTACCAAGTCAACCTCAACCTTTACAGCGATAACCGCAAGGCCGTCGTCCTCGAAGGCAGCGCCATGACTTATCAGCGGCCGACCGAAAGCACGGAGTGGGATGCCAAGGTCGGCCTGCGTTGGAAACCCAGGAGCAACTTCAACCTATCTTTCGGACCCGGCTACAGCTACGAGGATTCTCAGCTCATGTGGGTGACCCAGGTTCCGGATCCGCTGATGACATCGACCTTCGGCGCCCGCTACGTCTTCGGCCGCATCCAGCAGCGAGTCCTCTCGAGCGATATCCGGCTGGACTGGATATTCACGCCGCGGCTGAGCCTCCAGCTGTACCTTCAGCCCTTCATCGCCGTGGGCAAGTACGGTCAGTTCAAGGAGCTCGCCCGGCCCAAGGCTTTCGCCTATAACGTGTTCGGCGAAAACGGCTCGACGATCTCCCGGGACGGCGAGCTCTACACGGTCGATCCCGATGGAGCCGGTCCCGCCGCGCCGTTCACTTTCGGAAACCCCGACTTCAACGTCAAGTCGCTGCGGGGAACGGCCGTCCTGAGATGGGAGTACCTGCCCGGCTCCCTCCTCTACTTCGTCTGGACCCAGAACAGGGCGGACTACGCCCACCCCGGCGATTTTCAGCTCCGCCGCGACCTGGGCGATCTGCTGACCGCCCCCGGCGACAACATCTTTCTTCTCAAAGTCTCCTATCGGTGGAGTTTATGATAGAAGGCTGGGGACAAAGAGGGCCTTCCTGAAAAAGGAAGGCCCTCTTCCGCCTTCGCATCATGCCCGCCCGACCCTTCGACGGCCTTCTTCGCCATCCTCCCCTCGCCCCAGCGACCGAACGAATCGAAGTCGCGGCTTGATCTCCGGTTCGATCTGCAGCAAGATAGGATCGACTGGAGGTCCGATGCGAATTCCCCTTTATCAGGTCGACGCTTTCACGGATAAAATGTTCGGCGGGAACGCCGCGGCCGTCTGCCCTCTCGAAGCCTGGCTCCCCGACGCGACCATGCAGGCGATCGCCGAAGAAAACAACCTGTCCGAGACGGCCTTTTTCGTCCGGGCGGGCGACCGTTTCGAGATCCGCTGGTTCACGCCCAAGATCGAGATCCAGCTGGCCGGCCATCCGACCCTGGCGACGGCTCACGTCATCTTCCGTCATCTCGGCTACGACAAGCCCGAGATCGTTTTCCTGTCCAAGAGCGGAGAGCTCCGGGCCGGCCGGCAGGGCGACCTCATCCGCCTCGACTTTCCCGCCTATATCGCGGAGGCGGTCCGAGCCCCCGAAGCGCTGATCAAGGGACTTCGGAAGAAGCCTCTCAAAGTCCTCAAGGGACGGGACTTCATGGCCGTCTATAGCAGCGAAGCCGACGTCCTCGCCCTCGAACCCGATTTCAACGAGCTGGCCAAGCTCGATTGCCTGGGGATCATCGTCACCGCGCCGGGCGACCGTTCCGATTTCGTCTCCCGCTTCTTCGCCCCGCGGGCCGGCATCCTCGAGGACCCGGTCACGGGCTCCGCCCACACGCTGCTCATCCCCTACTGGGCCGAACGCCTGGGGAAGGCCGTGCTTCATGCCTATCAGGTCTCGAAAAGGCGCGGCGAGATTTTCTGCGAACATCGCGGCGCCCGAGTCCTTATCGGGGGCCGGACCGTGACCTATCTCCAGGGCTCGATCGAAGTCTGATTGGGCCGCGCCGCGGCCTTGAGGCGAAAGGACGTCTTTTATATAATGGGTTGGCTCTTCACCAAGGAGAATGCTCATGACGCAGCCCGCCTCCGATAAAGTCCTGGCCCTGTTCAAGGACTGCGACGCCCTGCTCCAGGGCCATTTCAAGCTGACCTCGGGCAAGCACTCCGAATGGTATTTCGAGAAGATCCGGCTCATCGAAAAGCCGGCCTCCCTGGAAAAGATCGTCGATATGCTCGTCGAACGGATCAAGGCCGACCGCCTGGACTTCGAATACGTCGTGGGACCCGCCTACGGGGCCATCGCCATCGGGTTTTTAACGGCCCTCAAGCTCGGCAAGAAGTTCGCCTTTAGCCAGCGGGCGGACGAGAAGATGTCGCTCCGCTCGGGATTCGCGGGGATCGACGGCGCCCGGGCGATCATCGTCGAGGACATCCTGACGACGGGCGGCTCGATCCAGGAGACCGTCGACTGCCTCAAGGCGCGGAACGTCCCCGTCGCCGGGGTCTACTGCCTGGTCGACCGGAGCGCCGGCGCCGTCCTCATCGAAGGCAAGCCGGTCGGAAGCCTGCTGGCCCTCAAGGTCGAGGCTTTCGAGCCGGAGGCGTGCCCCTTCTGCAAGGCGGGACGGCCTCTGACCAAGCCGGGCGCCTCGGACAAGAAAAACTAAAACTCGCCGCGGCTCACAGGATCCGGACCGGGAGGGACGTCTCGACCCAGGCCGCCCCGGACGCGTCGGTCCAGCGAAGGGCGAGGCCGTAGTCGCCCGGCAAAAAAGTCTCCAAACCCAGTTCGTAGATAACGTTCCAGATTCCCGTTTTTTTATTCCACTCTTCATAGATGAGGACCGCCGGGACGCCGCCCGACGGTCCCGCGCCGGCCCGGGTCAGGGCGGCGCCCAGCGCCGTCTTCTCGGGTTTCAGGGCCGAATAAATCTGGACGAGAAGGGCGGCCCGCCGCCCGCGCTGAACGTGGGCGACCGCCATCGGGTAGAACTTGTATCCCGGGATATCGAGCGTCCCGTCGTCGTTCGCGATCGTGAAGGGAATGACCATGCCTTGATCGGTCTTGAGGATGTTCCCGACGACCGTGGTCAGGAGCCTGCTCTCCATCCCTTCCTTGATTTTCGGAACCTCGATGAAACGCTCCGCAGTCCCCATCTCGTCCAGCCCGCGATTGTAGAGGGCGAGCGTCGCCCGGTAGGATTGGGGCTTGAGTTCGGTCTCCTGGGACGCGAAGCTCCACCCGAAATATTCGGCGTTCCGAATCCTTTGCTGGAAGGCCGGGGTCAAGGCCAAGGGGATGGCGACATCGGATAGGAACCCGGACTCGCCGGAGGGATCGTCGAGGGTGATCTTGAACTTGAGGCTTACCGGCTTGTCCTCGGCGGGCTGCCCGGCGAGGATCTTCCGGACCGGGAGCGCGGTCTGGATCCAGAGATGGAACTTGTCCCGGCCCCTGGCGAAGGGAATGATCTGGGCCTCGAAGGGGATGTCCTTGAAGAGCCCCGGATTGTAGGCGGCCGAGGCGAAGACGAGGGACTCCTTCTGTTCGTCCGTGTAGTCCAGGAAACCCTGCCGGTAGCGGATGTCGATCCCCGGCCTGAGGCTTTTGACGTCGATCTTATGGTATTTTCCGTCGGCCTTCTTCCGCTTCGGCGTGTAGCTCAGCTCGTAATATTGGCTGAAGTCGCGCTCGATGACCTTGGCGAACTCCTCGAACTTGTTCCCGCCCAGGAACGAGGCTCCGCCGGTATCGCCCGTCAGAGCTTGGAGGCTGGCCAGCTCACTCCTCTTGAGCTCGGCCATCTCGTCCGGTCGCTGGACGCCCGCCGTTTGCATTCCTCTCATCCCGATCGCCCGCGGAAAATTATCCGAAGCCATGTCGCCCAGGACATAGCGAAGATAATTGTCCGGATCCAGGGCGTAAAAGCTGATGTTGTGGGAATTCGCGAACCGGACGAGGTCGTCGAAGATCTCCGAGCCGGTCCGGAAGCTTTTGTTGCCGAGGACCTTGAAGGGATCCTGGACCTTGGCCGCCGCCACCTGGGACTGGACGGCCGTCGAATCTTCGATGGCTCCCCCCCGGCCCTCGAAGAAGCGGATGAAGGAAAGCGAGGGGATGCCGCCGCTGACAAAGAGGAAGGATTTGCGTCCGTCGAAATCCTTGACGAAGTTCATGACGGCGAGGAGTCCGTTGATGGTCTTTTCGAAGCGCCGCCGCGACTCGGCCTCGAAGGCGGCCTGGCTCGACTGTTGATAGGACGACGCCGCAACTCCCGATTCGCCCAACATGTTCCGACCCGCTTCGGGCCGGTCCAGGATGCCGGGGACGGCGAGGCTGTCGCCGGCCTTTTCGACCCAGATGCTCCCGGTCGCCTTGTCGACGGCCCGGGCGACGAGAGTCCGGTCCCGGGTCAGGGGCTGGAGAAGCTTCATCCGGCCGTCCTCGGCCAGCTCGAAGACTATGATCTCCCGGCCGAGCTCGATGAGCGAGACAAGCTTGGACAGGATCTCCGGCTTGCTCCGGTTGAGCATCCGCTGGATCGTGTTGATGGAATCGAAGACGACGACGAAGCGGCTGTCCCTGGCCGCGGCCGGCCCGGCCGGGGCCGCCGGCGCGGGAATCGCGGCGTCGCTCCGCTTGAGGCGGATGAGATCCGCCGAGGCCAGGTCCATCTTCTTCCCGTCCTCGAAGATCTCGAAATCGGCCTTCCCGAGGCCGGTCGCGAACTGACCGTCCCGGCCGATCGCGACCAGGTCGACCAGGACGAGCCGGACGGTGACCTCGTGCCTCTCGTCGGGCCGACGGGCATCCGTCTGGCCCCAGCCTTGGAAGGACAAACCCATAAAGCCGGCCCAAACGATTAGGACACTTATCCGCATTATTGGATTCTTGAGCATGATCATCACCTCTCGATGAAAAACATACCTCATAGCCGCCTTCAATTCAACCGCGCTCGCGCCCCAGGGCAGCTAAATCATGTGCTCAAGTTTTATTGGCGGCTCCCTGGAGCAAGCCGTCGTCGGCGATACGAACTCGACCGACTTCCCGTTGGCCGATTCCGTCCAGGAAGTCTTTCAAGGAGGCGAAGCGGACAGTTTCGTGGCCGAGTACTCGCTCGGTTCGGCCTCGTCTTCGGGCCGGCCGGTCAAGGACCGGCGGCCGAAGCGCCGGTGAGCCGGATTCTTCTCTGAGCGGAGGAGATCCGACCGTCCCTTACGGACTTCCGGACCGGATAAGGCGAAGCGCGCCGTCTCAGCGCTCGTCGGGGCCGATGTCGGGGGCGGCGCCTTTCACGCGCTTGTCCCCCTCGAAATCGATCTTCGGGATACCCTTGTTAATCCCTTTGTTGATGAGGGGAGACGAACTTTTCAAATGGTAGTTGCCGCTACCTGGAGCCACGAAGCCGGGATTGGCGTCGAGATTCCCGGCGCCCAGGTTGCATTCTGCGCCGTATTCGGCTAACGCCCTGGCCAGATCGGTGTGGTCGACATTGAAGGCGATGTTCCACCTGATGCTGATATCTTCCTGCGCGTTCCCCCACAGGATGCTGTTGAAAACATGGGCATTCAGGACGCCGTCATCGAGCGTGAAGGATTCGATGCCGTATCCGTTGTACCCGCCGCCATTCTTGTTGCCGTAAATCGCGCTGTTGATGATCCTCCAGCGGGCCTTCGTAGAATCGGTGACTTGGGCATAGATTCCGCTCGCCTTGTT
This sequence comes from Candidatus Aminicenantota bacterium, assembly GCA_963702005.1. Lineage (GTDB taxonomy): Bacteria > Acidobacteriota > Aminicenantia > Aminicenantales > JAFGBC01 > JAFGBC01. Next base: position 1,720,744 of record OY969696.1, on the reverse strand, counting down.
CCCGCAGATCACGGCATTGGCGACGGTCCGGTCGGACAAGCTGGTATCCCAGTTGTTCGTGTGAAGGGCAGCACCGTAATCTGACGTGTTCAAGCTTTGGATGATGAAGCAGTTCACGATACTCGTCTTCATGAACGCCGTATTCTGAGCGAGTAAATTCACGGCCCCGAAATGCCCTTTGCCCCGGACGATCTTGAGGCCGTCCAGGATGATCCCGTTCGTGCCGGAGGTGTAGCTGAAGTAGAGAACTTCATCCTTGTTGGCGCCGTCGAGTGTCACCGGGTAAAGCTTCAAGTCCCTCTTCTGGAAATCCGCGCTCCAGCCGCCCTGGATCATGACGGTCTTGGGATCAAACGTCATGTAGTTGACTTTATAGGTCCCCTTAGCGACGCGGATGACGCTCCCCGACTCGCAGCCGTCCAGGGCATCGGCCAGGCTTTCATAATCCGCAGCGGAGGACGTCCCTACGGTCACAACCGGAGGGGATGTGGCGCTCTTGGGATTGCTGCCGAGCTGATACTCGAACAGGTTCACGACATTATCGCTATCGGCGTCGAGCCAGGCGTCGTTCGGGTCGGAAGGATTGAAACCCTTGGCCTTCTCCCAGGAATCCGGCATTCCGTCGTCATCTTTGTCCACGGGCAGAGAAGCAGAATCAAGCGGCTTCCCCATTGGGCCCGGCTGGGGACTCAAAGCCCGAGAGCTGAACATCCGTTCCTTGGCGATATCTCGCATCCTCAACGCCGTCAAGGACGGCGTCTGCTTCACGGAACCGGCCCAGCGCGCCCAGACGGCGGCAGCGCAGGCGATGAGAATGAACCCGAGCCCAATGATGATTGTAGTTTTCGCCTTCAGGATCATGTTCCTCCTTCCTCTTGTGGGAACCAATCAGAAATCAAGCGGAAGTAAAATACTAAATAGAATGTCTGGTATTGTCAATTCTGGGCCGCAATCAGTCCTCGAGCCCCATCCGCCGGAGCAGAATTTTAAAACGGGGATCGGAACGGAGGGGGGCGAACCGAGGCTCGACCTTGAGCATGACCATGTCGTAGGCCCGTTCCTCGAGGGCTTTCCCCAGCCATTCGAAGGCCTTGTCCTTTTCTAAATACGATCAGCCGCCGAGGGCCTTGAGGTTCGACTCGACGACTTCGATCCGGGCCGTCAGCTCCTCGAGCCGCCGCCGCTCTTTCTCGACGACTTCGGCCGGCGCCCGCTCGACGAAACCCGGGTTGGCCAGCTTCGCCGCCGTCTTGCGGACGTCCTCGAGGAGCTTGGCGCGCTGGGAGGCTAGGCTCGCTTTTTCCTTTCCGGGATCGACGAGCCCGGCCAGATAGATTTCCGCCCCGGCCAGGACCTGGGCGGCGGCCGTGGCGGGCTTCTCCAGATCCGCGCTCACCCGGAGAGACGCGAGCCCGGCGAGATGGACGACGTGGGACTCCATGCGCCTAAGGATCTCGGCGTTCCGGCCGTCGGCTTTAACGAGGGCTTCGAGCTTCCGGCCGGGCGCGAGACCGTGCCGGGAGCGCAGGTCGCGGATCCCGCGGACGACGTCCTGGAGGAAGCCCATCTCCGCCTCGACGGCTTCGTCGAGCCACTCGGGCCGCGGCCCGGGCCAGGCCGCGTTGATGAGGAGCCGGGAGGAAGCCAGCGGCTCTTCGAGCCCGCGGGCCGGACACTGGGCGCCGAGCTTCTCCCAGAGGACTTCGCTGATGAACGGGACGAAGGGATGGAAGAGGCGGAGGACCTGGTCCAGGGCCAGCGCCAGGACCGAGCGGGCCGCGGGCGCCGAGGCTTCGTCCTTGAGGCGGGGCTTGATGATCTCCAGATACCAGTCGCAGAGCTCGCCCCAGAAAAAGTCGCGGGCCGCGCCGATCGCCGCCGAAGGATTGTAAGCGCGGAGTTCACCCGTCACCCGGTCGATGACCCGCGCCGAGACGGGACAGAATCCAACGGTCCTCGGCCGCGAGACGATCCGGCCTTGAGGGGCGTGAAGCGATGCTCGCCGAGATTGAGCAGGGCGAAGCGGACCGCGTTCCAGAGCTTGGTGCAGAATGCGCGGCCGGTCTCGAAGCGCTCGCTGATGATCTTGGCGACGGGAAGGTCGGGCATCGTCCCCAGGACGTCGAATTCCTTTCCGGTCTTTGGGTCAGAGGTAAGTGAAAATGGTACGGCCGTGCTTGGCCGTGGCCAGGTCGACCATCTCTCCGCTAAACGGCGAAATGGCCTGGACGGGGAGCCGGATATCCTGGGTCCCGGTCTGCATATCGCAGAGGACGTAGCGCATGGCGTCCGCCCCGTATTTCTCGATGATGTCCTCGGGATCGATCCCGTTGCCCTTTGCTCTTGCTCATCCGCTCGCCCTTCCCGTCCTGGATGTTGGCGTGGATGAAGCAGTCCGTGAACGGGACGTCGCCCAGCAGATAGAGTCCCATGACCTGCATCCGGGCGACCCAGAGGGTGATGATGTCGCGGGCCGTGACCAGGCAGGAGCCGGGATAATAGTAGCTCAGGCAGTCCGCGCGGCCGCTCGGCCGCGGCCAGCGGCCGCTGCCCCGGATCGAGCGCCGCCGTGGCCGGGTCGGGCCAGCCGAGCGTGCTGAACGGCCAAAGGGCGGAGCTGAACCAGGTGTCGAGGACGTCGGGGTCCTGGACGAGTCCGGCGGCTTCGAGCGAGGCGCGCGTGCTTTTTCTCGGCCGTCTCGTCGCGGAGAGAGACAAGCAGACTGTAGCGGGCTTGGCCGGGTCGAGCTTTCGGACCTCGCCGGGCTCGAACGAGCGGCCCTCGCGCGTCGGCGATCCAGACCGCCATCTCCGCGGCATCGGCCTTGGGGAGTCGGGCTACGGCGCCCGCGACCTCGGCGCCCGCGAATTCGGCGTGCCAGATCGGGATGCGGTGGCCCCACCAGAGCTGGCGGCTGATGCACCAGTCACGCTTCTCGGCCAGCCAGGACGTGATAAGTCCCGCCGTAGCGGGCATGATCGGGATGGAAGGTCAGGCGCCGGCCGCTCGGGGAGGCCCAGTCCGCGCGGACGCCGTCGATGGCGGCCTGGGCCAACCCGACGCGCCCGAAACTCCTTGCCCGTCCCGCGCGCCGCAGAGGATGCCGCCTTCGATGTCGCCCATCCGGACGAACCACTGCTTGGAGAGGTAGGGCTCGATCGGCGTCTTGGACCGGTCGGAATGGCCGATCTCGATCTCGCGGTCCTCGACGCGACTCGAGGAGCCCGCGCGCCCTGAGGTCGGCGACGACTTTCCTGCGCGCCTCGAAGCGATCGAGCCCGGCGTAAGGGCCAGCGGCGGCGTTGAGCGTGCCGTCGGGATTGAGGATGTTGACGATCCCGATCCGGTCACTGATGGCGGTCCCAGACGTCATAGTCGTTCGGGTCATGGCCGGGCGTGATCTTGACGCAACCCGAGCCGAGGGCCGGGTCGGCCCATTCGTCGAGGATGAGCGGAATCTCTCGGTCGAGGAGCGGAAGCAGAACCTTACGGCCCTTCCCGGCCATATCGTGAAGCTTGATGAGGACCGGAAGGACCTCGGCCTTGCGGCTCCTCGATCCGTTCGATCTCGGCCTCAAGCTCGGCCCGTTCCTTCTTGGAGGCGGCCGCCAACCTATCCTTGAGAAGGCCGGATCTGCCGCTCGAGCTCGCCGGCGGGGTCGGGATGGACGGCCACGGCCGTGTCGCCGAGCATGGTCTCGGGCCGCGTCGTGGCCACGACGACGAAGGCGGGCTCTCCCGGCCGGGCGGTCGACGATCGGATACTTGATGTGCCAGAAGTGGCCTTGGACCTTCTCATAGACGATCTCGTCGTCGGAGACGGCCGTCTGGAGCTGGCAGTCCCAGTTGACCAGGCGGTTGCCGCGGAAGATGAGGCCGTCGCGGAAGAGCCGGAAGAACGCCTCGCGCACCGCCCGGGCGCAGACCGCGTCCATGGTGAAGCGCTGCCGCTTCCAATCGCAGGAACAGCCCATGCTCTGCTGCTGGCGGATGATCCGCTCCCGGTATTCGTCCTTCCAGGCCTGGATGCGGGCGACCAGCCCTTCGCGGCCGAGGTCGAGGCGCGTCTTGCCCTCGAGCTCGAACAGGCGTTTCTCGACGACGGCCTGGGTCCCGATCCCGGCGTGGTCCGTCCCCGGCATCCAGAGCGTATTGTCCCCCATCATCCGATGCCAGCGGATGAGAAGGTCCTGCATGACGTTGTCCATGGCGTGGCCCATGTGCAGGGCGCCGGTCACGTTGGGGAGGGGCATCATGATGACGTAGCGGCCGGGCCGGCCGTCCGGGGACGGCGGCGAAGGCGTCGGCTTCCAGCCACAGCTTGGTGACGGAGGCCTCGTACGGCGCCGGCTCGTAATGCTTGGGCAGCTCTTCTGGCATGAATCGATCGGTCCTTTTCGCACTCTTTTTTATCATATCCCGGGGGGTTTATCAAACGACCGGCTACGGCCCGCTCCCGACGTACGCTGAATTCCGGAGACATGAACTAAATCTCTTGATTTGGTATCGTGTCCCCGGAATTTCAACCACCCTCTCGCCTGTCCGTATAATATAATAAGACAAAGGAGATCAAGGATGGAAAAACACGTCAACCTGATCGGCATCCTTTGGATCGTGTCGGGGGTTCTGGGGCTGTTCGCCGCTTTCCTGGTCGCCGGGCTCTTGTTCGGCCTGTCCTTTATTCCCGCCATCGAGCCGGAGGCGCCGGGAATCCTGAGGTGGATCGGCTTCGGCGTCGGGTCTTTCTTACTCGTCCTGGCCGTCCCCAAGATCGTCGCCGGGATCGGGATGCTGAAAATGAAGGAATGGGGCCGGGTCCTGACCCTGGTCGTGGCTTTCCTGAGCCTGCTCGAATTCCCGCTCGGGACGGCCCTGGCCATTTACTCCATCATCATCCTGATGCGGGACGAGACGATCCAGCTGTTCAGGAAAGCCTGACTCGACACCGGTAACATCATCCAATTCATGCAAGAGCTCGACTGAAAATATCGTAACCTTGAGCCGCAAATACGATTACTTCAGCCACTGGTCGAGCCAGCCGATGACCGTCTCGTGCCAGAGGATGGAGTTGGCCGGCTTGAGAACCCAGTGGTTCTCGTCGGGGAAATAGAGGAACTTGCTGGGGACGCCGCGCCGCTGGAGGGCGTTGAAGGCCGACAGCCCCTGGGTCTCGACGACCCGGAAGTCCTGTCCGCCGTGGACGACGAGCCAGGGCGTCTTCCAGTTCTTGACGAGGTTGACGGGGTTGTGTTTCTCGTAGCCCTTGGGATTGTCCCAGGGCGTGCCGAGGTGATCCCACTCCGGGAACCAAAGCTCCTCGGTGTCGTAGTAGGCCGCCAGCTCGTCCAGGTTCCCGTCGTGGCTGACCAGGCATTTGAAGCGGTCCGGCCAGGCCCCGGCGATCCAGTTGATCATGTATCCGCCGAACGATGCGCCCAGCGCGCCGACCCGCGTCCCGTCCATCCAGGGATAGCGCTTGAGGGCGGCCTCGAGACCCTTCTGGAGGTCGACGAGGGGCTTCCCGCCCCAATCGCCGCGGATCGAATCGCAGAAGGCCTGGCCGTAGCCGGTCGAGCCGTGGAAATCGACCATGACGGCCGCATAGCCGGCGCCGGCGTAGGCTTGGGGATTCCAACGATAGTGAAAGTCGTTTCCGAACGAACCCTGAGGCCCGCCATGGATGAGGAAAGCGACCGGATACTTCTTGGCGGCGTTGAAGTCCACGGGCTTGACGATGTAGCCGTAGACCGTCTCGTTATTCCAGCCCTTGAACGAGAACTGCTCGGGCTCGCCCATCCGGGCGGCGGCGACCTTGGCGGCGTTGATGGAAGTGACGGCCTTCTCGTCGCTTCCGTCGGGTTTGACGGAGTAGATCTCGACCGGGGCGCGCAGGGTGTGCCGTTCGAAGATGACCCGCCCCGCGGCCGGAGCGAATCCGTTTATGGTTCCCATCTCGACTGCAGTCTTAGCCTCTCCCGTCTTGACGTCGATCGCGAAGAGCGACGTTTGCCCCTTGTTGCCGGCCGTAGCCAGGATTTTCGTCCCATCCTCCGACCAGCCGAGCGACGCCACCGAAAAGTCCCAGGGCTCGGCCAGGACCCGTTCCTTGCCGTCCGGCCAATCCTTGAGGATGATCCGGAAGCGGTCGGCCTCGTAGCCGGGCCGGGCCATGGCCAAATAGGCCAGGGTTTTCCCGTCGGGCGAAAAGACGGGCGTCGCGTCCCAGGCCTTGTTGGCCTCGGTCAGGCACTTGGGCGCCTGGGACCCGTCGACGGGGGCATAATAAAGATCCATGTTCGTAGACCAGGCTTCGTCCTTGCCCAGGCCGCGCGCCGTAAAAACAAGGCCTTTGCCGTCGGCGGTAAAGGCGATCTCCTCCGGTCCGCCGAAGGGCTTATGGGGCGTGTCGGCGTCCATGGCCGGCATGAGGTCCTTGGCCTCGCCGCCCTGCTTGGGGAGGACGAAAAGATGGGAGCGGCGGCCGTCGCTCCAGGTATCCCAGTGGCGGACGAAAAGCCTGTCGTATATCCGTCCGGTGGCTTTTCGGTTGGCGATGTCCTCGAGCTTTTTAGCGGTGGCCTCGACCGTCATGCCGGGAAAGACCTCCATGGTCACGGCGATCATGTCGCCGGCCGGAGCCACGATCAGGTTCCCCACATCGAGCGGGAATTTAGTGACCTGCTGAGCCTCCCCCCCGTCAACTTTGATCCGCCAGACCTGGGAAGATCCGGAGCGCGTAGAGAGGAAAAAGACGCATTTGCCGCAGGACGACCAGCGGCCGTTGAAGTCGGCCGCCGGGTTGCTTGTCAGGCGGCGCAGGCCTTGGCCGTCAGTTCCGACCAGCCAAAGGTCGGTCCGGCCCCGGTTCGCGGCCAAGTCGGTCTCCCTGAGGTTGAAGACGATCCACTTTCCGTCGGGCGAAACCTGGGAGTCCGAGATCCGGTCCATGGCCAGCATGTCGTGGACCGAAAAGGGATGGCTGTCGGCTGCCCAGGACCGGGCCGACGGCCCGCCGATGACGAGAAGGGCGATGATCATGACGATGAAATGACGTCGCATGGGTTTACCTCCGAATGGAGTTTATATAGCACACGTCCCATCCGCAGTCAAAAATCAATCGGTGACGCTCAGTCGACGAACGGGTTAAGCGTCACCGACCTGATTGACAAAAAATGGTTTTCGCGATATCTTCGGACCGGATTTGCATTGTAGGATTTTTGAATCCTATATTCATTAGCAATTAAGGAGGGAAGGTGAGAATCAAAGTCTTTTTATCTTTCTTTCTTCTGGGAGCCCTTCTGGCCGGGGCCAGTTCAGGCAGAATCGAGGCCGTTTCTGCCCGGGCGACCGGAGAACATCTCCAGGCCGTCTCTCCGAGCCCGGACTTCGGACGCATTCCTCTCTACTTCATCCCCAATCAGGGACAAGCCTCTCCCGAAGTCCTCTTCACGGTCAAGGCTTCGCGCTATTCCTTGTCTCTGACAAAGGAAAGCCTCACCATGTCCGTTCTTCGGGAAAATCCGAAGGGCGGATGGGAAGAACAAACCTCACGGCTCGTCTTTCTCGAGACGAATCCCGGGACCGAGGTCCGGGCTTTCGAGTCCGACGGCCACCGGGTGAATTCTTTCATCGGCTCCGACCCGGCCGAGTGGCGGACAGATATCCCGACCTGGAAGGCCGTGGACTACAAGGATCTCTACCCGGACATCGACCTCAAGGTCTACGGCGTCGAAAAGACGATCGAATACGATTGGATCGTCCGGCCCGGGGGCGACCCGAAAACCATCCGCTTCAAGAACGGGGATGGAGTCCGGCTGGACGTTAATGGCAATCTGGTCGTCTCCACCGCCTTCGGCAACCTCGTCCATCGAAAGCCCGTCGCCTATCAACGGATCGACGGGCGGAGGGTCGATGTCGCGACGTCCTTCGAGCGGCGGTGTCCCGACGCCTTCGGCTTCCGGGTCGGCGCCTATGACCGCGAGCATGACCTCGTCATCGACCCCCTCATCTACTCCACGTTCTTGGGAGGGAACGGCTTTGATTACGGCCAGGGCATCGCCGTGGACAGCGCCGGCTCGGCCTATGTCACCGGATATACGTCGTCATCCGGATTCCCGGTTAAAAACGCCTATGACAGCACTCGGAACGGCTCGTTCGACGTTTTTATTTCCAAGCTGACCCCGGCCGGAAACGCCCTGGTCTATTCAACCTTCCTGGGGGGCGGGGAATCGGATTACGGCTATGCCATCGCCGTCGACGCGGCCGGATGCGCCTATGTAACCGGAAAGACGAGCTCCGCCGACTTCCCGGTCAAGGCCGGCTTCGATCATTCGCTCAACGGCTTTCTGGACGTCTTCGTCACTAAGCTGTCGCCGGCCGGCAACAGCCTCGTTTTTTCAACGTACCTGGGGGGGGCCAGCGGAGAAATCGGCAGGGGCATCGCCCTCGACAAAAACAAGGCCGCTTATATCGTCGGGATGACGAACTCGTCCGATTTCCCGAGGAAGAACGCGTTCGACAACTCGTTAGGCGGCACCGGAGATGCCTTTGTGACCAAGCTCGACCCGTCGGGATCGTCCCTCGCTTACTCGACCTTCCTCGGAGGAACGGGCGGAGAGGACGGCAACGCCATTGCCGTGGATCAGTACGGCTCCGCTTATGTCACCGGGTTTACCGGTTCGTACGATTTTCCGATGAAGAACGCCTTCGACACGACGCTGGGCAGCATGATCGACGCCTTCGTCACCAAGTTCAATCCTTCCGGCAAAACCCTGGCCTACTCGACCTACCTCGGCGGAGACGGAATCAACGAGTACGGCTGGGGGATCGGCGTCGATAAAACGGGCTCCGCCTATGTCGGGGGACAGACCGATTCCCCCGACTTCCCGGTCCTCAACGCCTTCGATCCCACATTCAACGCGAGCAAGGAAATGGAATGCTTCCTGACAAAGTTCGCGCCGACCGGAAAAACCCTGACGTACTCGACCTACCTGGGCGGAAAGGGCGACGATCGAGCTTATGCACTTGCCGTGACCGGCGACGGTATCGCCTGCTTGACCGGCGAGACGACTTCCAAGGATTTCCCGATGAAGAACGCCTTTGACAAGGTCATAGGCGGGTCTTCGGACGTTTTCGTGACCAAGTTCGCCAAAACGGGAAAAGCCCTCCTCTTCTCGACCTACCTGGGAGGAGGAAGCTGGGAGGAAGGGTATGCCGTCGCCATCAGGCCCAACGGAGAGGTCTTCGTCACGGGGACGACGGTCTCGGCTGATTTCCCCAGAAAGAATCCCTTCGATAATTCCTTCAATTACGGGGAAGACGTCTTCGTCTCGAAACTTAAGTAAGATGCAGCCCATCAGGTGACGCTTAACCGTGTCACTCTTGAACAACTTCCCCCCGAGAAAGGGAAATGGTTTAGCGTCACCAATTGACGAGCGCCGCTGATTCGCGTTTTGACAAGCCCACGTCCCTATGATATTCAATAGTCCCATGGCGACAGCCGTTGAGAAATGGGTCGAGGAGGTGGCCGCCCTCACCCTCCCCAAATCCATTATGTGGTGCGACGGCTCCGAGGGCGAGGCCCGCCGCCTGATTGAGACGGGGATGCGCGAGGAGCGGATCGGCGCCCACGACATCTTCCACGAGCTCAACCAGAAGACCTGGCCCAAGGCCTATCTCCACCGCAGCCATCCGACCGACGTCGCCCGGACCGAGCAGCTGACCTTTGTCTGCCAGCCCGAGAAGGAGCGGTCCGGCCCCAACAATAACTGGATGGATCCCCGCGAGGCCAAGGACGTCATGACCGGGCTCAGCCGCGGCTGCATGCGGGGCAAGACGATGTACGTCCTCCCCTACATGATGGGCCATCCCGACTCCCCCTACGCGAAGGCCTGCGTCCAGATCACGGATGTCTCCTATGTGGCCATCTCGATGCGGATCATGACCCGCATGGGCCGACACGTCCTCACCAAGATCGGAACCGGCGAGAGTTTCACCCGCGGCTTCCATTCGGTCGGCGACTTCGACCCCAACCGCCGCTTCATCATGCATTTTCCGGACGAGGATTTCGTCTGGAGCGTCGGCTCGGGCTACGGCGGGAACGCCCTCCTCGGCAAGAAATGCTTCTCGCTCCGGATCGCCTCCTGGCAGGGCTACCGCTACGGCTGGCTGGCCGAGCACATGGTCATCATGGGCATCGAGGACATCAAGGGCAACGTCCGCTACGTGACGGCCGCCATGCCCTCGGCCTGCGGCAAGACCAACCTGGCCATGCTCGAGTCGGCCCTGCCCGAATACCGGGTCTGGACGGTCGGCGACGACATCGCCTGGCTCAACATCGGCCCGGACGGCCGCCTCTACGCCATCAACCCCGAGGCCGGCTTCTTCGGCGTCGCCCCCGGCACCTCGATGAAGACGAACCCCAACATGGTCCGGACGCTGCGGGCGGCCAAGTCCTATCCGACCCTGTTCACCAACGTCGCGCTCGACCGGACGGCCAACGAACCCTGGTGGGAGGGCTTCGGCGACCCGGCCGGTAAAGACCTCCTCGACTGGCAGAGCCAGCCCTGGGATCCTTCCAAGGGCACTAAGGCGGCCCATCCCAACTCGCGGTTCACCGTTTCCCTCTACAACTGCCCGACCCTGTCCAAAGATTTCGACAATCCGCTCGGAGTCCCCATTTCGGCCGTCCTCCTGGGCGGCCGGCGCTCAAGACTCATCCCGCTCGTGACCGAATCCTTCAACTGGCCCCACGGCGTGTTCATGGGCGCCCGGACCGGTTCCGAGACGACCGCGGCCGCCGCCGGAAAAGTCGGAGTGCTCCGGCGAGACCCCTTCGCCATGCTCCCCTTTTGCGGCTACAACATGGGCGACTACTTCCGGCACTGGATCGACATCGGAAGCCTCTGCTCCCGGCCGCCCCGGATTTACTCCGTGAACTGGTTCCGGACGGACGAGCGGGGCCAGTTCATCTGGCCCGGCTTCGGGGACAACGCCCGCGTCATTAAATGGATCCTGGACCGGGTCGACGGGAAGGTCGGGGCCAAGGAAACCCCGTTCGGGCTCGTCCCCCACGTCAAGGATCTCGTCCTCGACGGCCTCGATATCCCCCCCAACAAGGTCGAGTCCCTGTTCGAGATCAAACGCGGGGAATGGGACGATGAGCTCGCCGAGATCAAGGCGTTCCTGGATACCTTCGGCCGTCACCTCCCCTACGAAATCAACCAGGAATACGAGCGGATGGCCCGCGCCCTTAAATCCTGACGAAGATTTGACCCCCACCCGGATGAGGCGGACCGGCTAAGAGGTTTGTTCTTTGAATTCGATCCTGAAGGCCGTCCCATTGGTCCGGTCGAGCGCGATCGTCCCTTCGATCTGGTCGACTAGGGTGGCGACAATTTCCAGGCCCAACGTTCGCGTCTCGCGGAAATCGAGATCCGGGGGGAAGCCCACGCCGTTGTCGGAAACCTTCAGGATGAATTTCCCGCCGTCGGCCGAGCGGAGCGAAACGTCGATCTCTCCTCTCCGGCCCCCCGGGAAGGCATGCTTAAGGGCGTTCATGAGGAGCTCGTTGAGGATCAGTCCGCAGGGGATGGCCGTATTGACGTTGAGGGCGACCGCCTCGATATCCAAGCGCAAGGCGACTTCGTCGGGATCCGTTCCGACCGACGCGAACAGCTGCGAGGCCAGGCTTTCGATATAATCCCTGAAGTCAATCCGGGTCAGGTCCTTGGATCGATAGAGTTTTTCGTGGACGAGGGCCATCGAGCGGATGCGGCTCTGGCTCTGCTTGAGGATCTCCCGGAAGGCGGGATCGGCGATCCGTCCCGCCTGAAGGTTGAGGAGGCTGGAAACGACCTGCATGTTGTTCTTGGACCTGTGATAGATCTCGCGGAGCAGGACTTCCTTCTCCTTAAGGGCGGTCGCCAGGGCATCCTCCGTCCGTTTCCGATCCGTGATATCGGTAATCATCCCGAGACTCCCGGCATAGCCGCCGTCGGGAGCGTAGATGGGATTCGCGGAGACGATCGTCCAGACCGGTGTTCCGTCCTTGCGGCGGAATCTGAAATCGTGCTGTTCGCTAATGCCTTCTTTTTTGCGATCGATCAGAGAATGGGCGGCTTTTTCTGCCTCCTCGTCCACGAAATCGAACAGGGATTTGCCGATCATCTCATCCGGTCCATAGCCGAAGATCGCGGCCATTTTCCGGTTGACAAACACGGTCCGGCTCTCGGCGTCGATGACCCAGACGCCCTCCTCGGCCGTCTCCACGATCTGGCGGTAGCGCTCCTCGCTCCCGCGCAAGGACTCCTCGGCCTTGACGAGGTCCTGGATGTCCCGAGCGATCGCGAACGGGTTAAAAAACACCGGTCCTAATTCCAATGGACTACTTCTCGGGCGGGCGAACCAGGTTCAGCCTGATCTCGAGTGTAGCCCCTTTCCGCAGGGCGGCCCCGAACTTCTTCTTGAAATCCTCGAAGACAAAGCCGTCAGCCCGTTCCCCGGTGACTTTAAGATAAGGATCAAGACGGGCGCGGAGATTTGCGAGAGCGGATGAGGCTGCGGCCTCGTCCGGATAAGGAACGATGATGAGCGTCCAGGGACCGCTCTCGGCCCGATAATCCCCGGCGACCCCAATCAGCCGGCCGCCTAAGAGCAGGATGTCGGCTTCGCCGAGCGTATAGATGGACTGGAGAGCAATGGGACCCCTAATGGTCCGCTCCGACCCCGGGACGAGACCCTCGGCGGGCAGCAGGTCGAGATTGCGGCGGGGACGCTCATCCGGAATGGACTCCAGGGCGCGCCGAGCCAGGCGGACCATATCGGGAAGTAAATCCGCTCCGGCGCCGAAGCTGTTGACGTGCAGAAAGTAGCGGCCCTTGAGGATTGTCAGCTGGGCCGCCTCTCCGGTGTTCCGGGCCGGGATGTCCGCGACCGGCGTCTCGGCGCCGCATTTCATAAGATAGATGCCCAGGGCGGCGTCCGCGTCCGTCATCTCATAGGCTTCGAGGGTCAGCTCGGCATCGCCTTTCCCGTAGCGCTGGACGAGGATCCGCTCGAACCCGAACTCGAGGTAAAGGTCGGCACCGCCGTCGATGAAGTCATAAAGGTTGCCCTTTTCGAAAACGAGCTTCTCTCCCAGGCTCCAGCCCGGGGCGAAATCGGCCGCCGGCGGGAGGCCCCTCCCCTGCCCCCAGGCCGCGGCCGCCAGCAGGACGGTCCCCGCGAGGAGCCACCCCTTCTTAAATGCCATAACTAATAAAAACCCTCCGTTCGTCAGGCTCTTACGTGGTTGATGACCGCCGGATCGCCGATCCCCAAGCCGAGCTTCTGGGCGTACCGGAAATATTCGGTGAATTTGGGATGCTCGTTGACTCGGACACCCATGCTCTTGCGTTTCTCGACCAGGATGTTGTGGCAGACGAGGTCGAGGGCGAAGGGATCGGTCGCCAGGAACAGCGTATTGTAGAGGTAACTGAACTTGGCCTCGGGACCGGGACCGCCCTCATATTGAGCCCGGAGCCCGTCCGTGATGTTGAGGACCATTTTGTCGCGGACGGCGGGAAAAGCCGGGACTTCAACGCAGACGTCGAGAAAGAGGGGCGCGTGGAGGCGGTTCGTGTTGCAGACGGCGCCGTAGCCAATGTTCTTGGTCGCCATCGAGATCGCGTTCCCGGTGTTCTTGAAAACCGGAATGTTGATGAACTTGGTCAGATCCTTGGTCAGGAGCTTGCCGAAGTAGGAGTATTTCCCGTTGTAGACATGCTGATTGAGATAGGCGAGGTCCTTGGGGCCCTCGACGTCCGCCCAGTAATAGGCGTCGAGGTCGAAGTTCCCGGCCGAGACGTGGGTCCCGTCCGGACGCAGCCAGCGGCTGTTGTCCTGGGTCTTGCCCTCGGCCGCCGCATCATCCATGGTCTGGAGCCCTTCGATCCGGCAGCCGGGGTAGCGCTCCTTGGTGAACCCGGCGTCGGCCAGCATGTAGTCGAAGCGGTCCCAGATAACGATGTTCTTTTTCGGAATGCCGTTCCGGGCCAGCCAATCGACGACGGCGTCGACGAGCTCGAGCCGCGTGCTGATCAGCCCGGGGCCGACCGGGTTGACCTTGATCCCGACGACGTCCGAGGTCGTGAACAGGAGCGGGAAACTCGCGTCGGTCGTCTTTCCGGTCAGCGCCTGGAGCCCCGACTCGAACATGGCCTTGATGACGTCCCGGTTGGGGACATTGCCGGCCATGGCTTTCTCGTCGTGAACTTCGGCGACCTTGCCCGGGAAGAGACCCGGAAGAGAATATATTGTCCGGGGGACCTTGAGGGCCTCATCGATGTTCGTCCTGGGCCTGGGAGGCGGAGTCGGCTGTTGAGCCTGGGCCGCGAGAAGCGACCGGCCCGCGGCGAGGAGCCCGACCCCGGCCGCTCCGCCCAGCTTTATAAATTCTCTCCGGTTGAATGGAAACGTCGTCCCCAGAGATCGATATCCGCGCTGCTTCGCCATGCGTCCTCCTTGAAGGGCTATTATCCTACAGCCGGGTCTTTCCTGTCACTTGGAACATCCTTCGAAATCAACTTTTCTGCCGCGATATCCGTGTTTTATTTTCCGGTCGACGCGTGCCTCTTGAGAGGGAGATGGCCGGAAATCGCGCCAAAATGGCTGTCCCTGTCGATCAGGACTAAATTGTGCTCGATGCAGTCCGTGGCGATGATCACGTCGCTCAGGGGGACCGATATCCCTTTCCTCTTCAGGGCATAACCGTTGCGGCCGGCCGACTCGAAAGACGGCCGGTCGCAGGGAACGAACTTCAAGCCGGCAAGGGCCGATGACAGCCGGTCGGACTCGGCCGGGTTTCGAGCCCCCGTCAGGATCTCGGCGAGGACGATGCCGTTGATGTGAACGCGGTTTTCGTCGATGAGATTATCGACGAGATCCCCGAAATCCGAGCCGCCCTCCCGGCGGAAATAGGAAATCCAGACACTCGTGTCAACGAAATAGTCCGGCTTCATATGAGATCTTTCTTCCGCAACGCTTCGAGGTCGACCTCCAAGTCCATTTTTCCCCGCAAACGCTTCAGATTTTCGCGGCGGATTTTCAGGAGTAAATCCTCAAGGGAACGGCGGATGAGGAGGGTTTTGTTTCTCTCCCCAGTTTCAGCCATCAGGGCGTTCATCAGTTCGTCGGGAATATTCAAAGTGGTCCTCATGCATATCTCCGATACATATTTTATATGCATAGCAGAGATATGTCAAACAGGCTTTTTCTCGATTTCTCTTTTTAACCTTTTCTTCTTAACAGACGACGAGGAGCGAATAATATCCCAATTTAGAAGACGAAATATTTCCCCGAAATGGAGGCCCTCGCCTGCTACCCGACGACCGGGAGCGGTTCAGAATATTAACGGCACGAACATCTTGGTCCGTTTCATATAGGTTTGATAGGATGGACCGAAGAAGCGAATGCATTCGGCTTCATCCGCCTTGGCCGTGGCGATCAGAAATAAAGTCGCCGCCAGCGCCAGCAGCCCTCCGAGCCAGGCGGGAGCCTTGAAAAACACCCCCCAGGTCAGGAATAAAAGAGACGCATAAAGAGGATGACGGATATAGCGATAGATCCCCGTGGTCACCAGCGAGGAGGTCTTTTCAATAGCAAAGAGCTGAGGTTCAGCGTCCCGATGCTTGACGGGTTTCCCATGGGTCACCAGAGAGCGAACCCCGAATGTGAGCGGGACGATGGATACGATAAGCAAGAACCAGGAAATAAGCTGATGCCAGGACAGGGGAGCGCGGAACCAAATATCAACGTTGAGAAGAGCCAGAGCGAGGATAAGTTCCCAGGCGAAGAAACGATAGAAGCCGTGCGAACGCGGCGCGCGCAGGGACGCGCGGGACACATAAAGGAGCCCGGCGGACAGCGCGGCGAAGGCGATTAGCTTGAGAAGGTTGAACATGCCGCCCTCCCTGATATCGAGGCTTCAGCGAAATTGCCGAGCCGGATTGGTTTTTTTCGGAGGCCAAGGGATGAGAAACGAGGTGCGCTTTCGATACCGCTCGTATTCGTCGCCGAATCTCAAGGCCAATTCCTTTTCCTCGACGCTCTTATGATAGAGAGTGCCCAGCATCACGGCTATCGCCGCCATAACCAGGCCCGTCATAAGACCGTCCCAGATGACGCCGAGACCGAAGTAGAACAGGAAAGCCCCCAGCTTGATGGGATTTCGGGTGTACTTGAACGGACCGACGGTCACTAACTTAACTGGTGAGGCCATCGGAACGGGCGTGCCGCGGCCGACGCGCCAAAATGTCGAGACGGACCAGAGAAGAAAGGCGAGGCCGCCTGAAATGCCGGCTAGACCTATTGACACTTCGACGATTCCCGGAAGATGAATCGGCATGTACTTTGCGATCGCACGACCTATCAAACCCAATGCGATGGGCGCAAGGAAAAAGAAAAGAAAGGAGCCCAGGATGAGGGAAACTATTTTGACGGTCGTAGACCGCTCCCGGCCGGCATGTTTGGCGACGAACGCGGCAACCTCGTTTATGGGGTATTTCAAAAAGTCTTTCTCCTAAGTCTCAAGGCGATCGTAGTGGTCCTTGGTGATTTCGGAACGCACCTTGCCCGTGTGAGCAATGCCCGCCGGCTCGAACAGGAGCAGCTTAACCTTACCGATGGGAACGACTTTATGCTCAATGCCCCGCCCTACCACGCAGAATTCTCCCCGATTCAAGCGCACCGAGCCGCCTCTCTCATGGACTTCGAGCGATCCGTCGAGCACCAGGAACAACTCATCCTCGACCTCATGGGTATGCCAAGGGACCTTGTCGCCCTCGGCCCGGACGAGTTTGACATGCTGGCCGTTGAGCTCCGCCACGATCTTGGGCGAGAACGTATCGCTGAATCGGCTGAAACATCTCTCGATATTCACGACTTTTATCATGTACGTTTTCTCCTATCCAAGAGCGGGATCAGATCTTTTTGGTCGTCAACAGCGCAGACTCACCGGTCGGAACGGCCGGCCCAAAACTCGCTAACGGTCTTATCGAGCCGGACCATTTCTACATGGAATCGATCAGGCTCCTCGAAGAACGGGAAGTGTGCCGATTTTTCAAACCAAACGAGGCCCTTAAGGGGAGCGTCCAGCCGATCCAAGTAGGCTGCCGCCAGCTGGGATGGAGTGTTGAAGTCGCGCCGTCCCAGGAAGAAGAAAATCGGCACATTAAAGCCGGGAATCTCTCCTTCGAACATTTTCGGAAGCACATCATAGTTCATTTCACGGTTTACAAGATCCACCCCCCTTTTAACGTTCAGGGCATCCCATAGCGTGTATTCCGGGGCGAAAAGGCCCGTTCTCAAGATCGGCCAAAAGTTCCGAGCGCCATACAATTCCCCTCCGTACCGAAAGAGGTCATTCTCATTCACCTCAACGTCTCTGTTCAGGAGCCGGGAGGAGAACTCCCGATCACCCGCTTCCCTTGCCGCGCGGGCGATGAACTCGCGCCGGATCTCGCGGACCTCGGCCAGGGTCCCGGCGAGCTGTCCCATACCAATGAACGCATCGAAATATTCGGGGTGATCGCGAATAGCGTGGAGCCCAAGATAACTTCCCCACGAATGACCGACCAGATAGATGCGCTTCCGGCCGAAGCGTTCGCGGAGAAGGCGAGTGAGTTCGTAAGTATCCTCAAGCGTCCGGCTGACGGTCAAGGATCCCCCCTTACGAGCGGCTTTGAAGGACTTGCCCGCCCCGCGTCGATCCCAGTGCACGACGACGAAATCGCGTTCCAGGCCCGATTGGCAGGCGTGCGCCAGGAACATGGCGGGCATCCCCGGACCCCCATGAAGAAAGAGAATGACGGGCTTTGTAGAGTCATAACCTCGAATGAGCACCCACTGTGCGGCCCCGCCCAGATCGATCTTCTCCAGCGACGCGATGCTTCGGACACCGCCTATCTTGGGCGTGTCACCGCGCATGAGAATAAACTCAATGACCACCAGCGCAAACCCGACCAACCCAAGGCCCACCAGGCCAACGAACAAGCGGAGCAAGCGTTTCCTTTTCCCCATTTCTTTCTGCCCTTCGGGTCCGATTAAAAATAGCCTTTCATGAGTTCGTCCACCCATTCCGGAGTCCGGGGCACGGCGATTCTGTCATATTGAGGAAAGTACGGCTTTATGTCCAAAACGGGCGTTCCGTTGATCGCATCCAGGCCCTGCACTTCAAGATATTCAGCCCCGACCCGGACCAATTTCACAGCTGTTATGCCGATGGGGTTGGGGCGGTCTTTGGCTCTCTGCGAAAAGATGCCCACCAAAGGCATGCTTTCGAGCCCTCGGGGACGTCTTTTCAAATGCAGGGACCGATCATATTTCGCCTTGTGCAGATATGTTACGACGATGGCATGTGAAAACCCGTCGAGGCCGTCAAGTCCCCCCGCATATTCCGGGAGAAGAACTATCTTTGAGATTACGCTGCCCCATTCTTCATCCACCATATTCTCAACGGAGGAAACGACGTGACCGACGGGTTTTAGAGTCATGGTTTGGGGCATCTCATTTCTCCCGGCCAGCGCATTCATTTTTTGACCTTCGTCATGCGCCGAAGCCGGCGGGCCCGGCGCCTTTGGAGCCAGAGTATGATCCTCTTGCGCATTCCCCCTTTCGGGAAAGGCCGAATCCGCAACGCCTGCTCCGCCGCCTTTATCACGTTGAAATACGTATCTATCCTGGTGATTTTCAAGCCTTTCAGCTCGAGCACATCCGTTCCCTGAATTTTTATAGTTTGATTCGTGGGGGCAAAACCGGGGGGATCGAAGGAGCCCGTGTGCGTGGCGGTGATCTCCCAGGGCACGATGCAGCGCTCGCAGGACGGGGCGATGCAGATCGGCTCTCTTATCGAGTATGAGAAGTCCGGGAAAGCCCTCAATAGGCTCTCGGCGAATCTCCGGACGCCCGTCCGCCCGATGGCCGGACCCATGAGCAGGGCGGGATCATCCCAAACGACAGACTCGTCCAGAAAGCCGATGAACCGATCAAGATCTCGATCGTTCCAGGCGCGGCTGAGATCGCCGACGAGCGCCCGAATCGCGGTTTCATTCATGCGCTATTCACAATATCACGAACAAGCGGCGCATCTTCATTCTTAAGTCTTGGGAAAAGATTTCTCCTCTTCAATCTTAAAGATGATTTTGGCCAAAGGATCGGGACACTGCCATTCCGCCAAGATATCCAAAAGGCCCTCTCCCCTCTTGTTTTTGATAATCGCCCCCGTGATAGGCTGCAAGAGACTCCCCAGGGCGAAAATACAAACGCTTTCCCCCGGCGGGATTTCCAATTTTGCATTTCTGATGTAGAAAGTCGCGCCCACGGAGGTTCGGCTGCATTTTCCCTCAGCTTTGACACAGGTAATCTTCAGGTTTCTAAACGACATATCTTATCTCCCGCGACGACATCCATCCGAATCAGTAAACAAAGGGAATGATTCTTTTTGTTTTACGGCGGTAAGCATCATACCGCTCGCCGTAGGCTTTCTGCAACCCGTCTTCCTCCATGGCAATCAGGGGGAGGATCAACGCAAGATAGATGCAAAATACGCCAAAGAAAGCCCAAGACTGGATCAGGCAGGTAAGTCCCAGGGAAATGCTCAACGCCGCCGTATACATAGGATGCCTGACGAGCCTGTAGGGTCCGTCCCTGATCATTTCATCTTCAGATCGAGGAGTGCTTCCCCCTAGTTGGTAGTTGCGGCCCAGCCTTATCAATGCCCAGGCCATGAGGAGAAACCCTGTTAAATACATTGCCAACCCTGCGATTTCTAAAACCATTAAAATCCATGGCAGCTCAATAGTCATGTGGATTGGATCGATCGTCTCGAGCCGGCGAGTGAACAGAAATATCGCGGCCAAGGGATTCACAACCAGTAAGAAAAAAAGGTTGAAGATATTGACGAGCCGAACCATAAAGCTGCCTTGGGGCTTGTCCAGGATGGAACCCGTAGCCGTTCGTTTGACGATGACAAGCATGACCAACAAAACAAGAATGGCTATTCCCAATAGCCTTTGATCGACTAGATGCACAGCTTGCTCCTAATACGATATCTCGCCGCTAGAAAATTCTTAGTGATGCCGTTCTTACGGGCCGTTTCGCTCGCTAATTTTCCCTCGTTCTTTCTATGAAATCTTAGAACCGTAACATGACAAAGTCAAACGTAAGCCATCATCAAACGCGGCCTGCCCTTGAAAAAAGCTCCGATCTGAGGAACAATAGCGGCTTCCGACGCCATGGAGGTGATGCTCATGAAACGGACAACCCTTCCGATCCTGACAATCCTGACGGCCCTTTCGATCCTTGTCCTCTTCCCCGGATGCACGATCAAAGAGACTAAGGCAACTCAGCCCCGGGAAGAAAATCCCCTGCTCGCCGCCTGGACGACGCCCTTCGGGACCCCGCCCTTCGACAAGATCAAGGACGACCATTACCTGCCGGCATATAAAAAGGGAATCGAGGACGAGCGCCGTGAGATCGAAGCCGTCGTCAATAATTCCGAGGCCGCGACCTTCGCCAACACGGTCGAAGCCCTCGAGGCGAGCGGGAGCCTTCTCAATCGCGTCAACAATGTCTTCAACCCCCTGATGTCGGCTGAAACGAACGACCGGATGCAAGCTATCGCTCAGGAGGTCGCTCCCCTCCTCTCCCAGCTCCAGGACGACATCCTGCTCAACGCGAAGCTCTTCGGCCGGGTCAAGGCCATCTACGGACATAAAGACGAATTGGGCCTCAGCCCCGAGCAGGCGACACTCCTCGATAAGACCTACAAGGACTTTATACGGGGCGGAGCCAACCTCGATGAAACCAAGAAAGCCGAGCTCCGGGAGATCAACAAAGAACTGGCCGTCCTGTCCTTACGGTTCGACGAGAACGTCCTCAAGGAGGACAACGGCTTTTTCCTCGCCATCGATAAAAAGGAGGATCTGGCCGGCCTCCCCGACGCCGTGGTCGCGGCGGCCGTCGACGCCGCCGGCGAGAAAGGTCTTGTCGGTCAATGGGTTTTCACCCTCCATAAGCCGAGCCTGATCCCCTTCCTGACCTACTCTGAGAAACGCGACCTGCGCGAGAAGCTCTTCAAGGCTTATATCCACCGCGGCGACAACAACAACAAATTCGACAATAAAGCGATCCTGGCCAAGATCGCGTCGCTTCGCGTCAAGAAAGCCGGGCTTCTCGGCTATAAAACCTACGCCGATTTCGTCCTCGAGGAGAACATGGCCAAGACGCCCGCCGGCGTCGCCAAGCTCCTCGATCAACTCTGGCCGCCCGCCCTGGCCATGGCCAAGAAGGAAGCCCGGGACCTCCAGGAGATGATCCGGAAAGACGGCAAGGACTTCAAGCTCGAGCCCTGGGACTGGTGGTATTACGCCGAAAAGGTTAAAAAGGCCAAGTACGACCTCGACGACGAGGCCCTCCGGCCCTACTTCAAGCTCGAGAACGTGCGGGACGGCGCGTTCGCCGTGGCCGGGAAGCTCTGGGGCCTGAAGTTCATCGAACGGACCGATATCCCCGTCTACAATCCCGAGGTCAAGGTCTTCGAGGTCCAGGAGGCCGACGGCCGCCACGTCGGGGTCCTCTACACGGACTATTTTCCCCGGTCGAGCAAGGTGGGCGGGGCCTGGATGAACGAGCTCCGCCAGCAGTCCGCGCGGGGTGGGAAATTCGTGACGCCCCTCGTCACCAGCAACGGGAATTTCTCGCGGCCGACCGGCGACCTTCCCTCCCTCATCAGCTTCGAGGACGCCCTGTCCCTCTTCCATGAGTTCGGCCACGGTCTTCACGGGCTTCTCTCCCGATGCACCTACGAAAGGCTGTCGGGCACCTCGGTTCCGAGCGATTTCGTGGAGCTCCCCTCGCAGATCATGGAGAACTGGGCCCAGCAGTCGGACGTCATCAAGTCCTATGCGCGCCACTACCGGACCGGCGAGCCCATCCCCGACGAGCTCCTGGCCAAGATCAAGCGGGCCGGCCTTTTCAATCAGGGCTTCGCCACCGTCGAGTACATGGCCGCCTGCTATCTGGATATGGATTGGCACACGCTCTCCGATCCGGCCGAACGGGACCCGCTGACCTTCGAAGCCGACGCCATGAAAAAAATCGGCCTCATCCCCGAGATCGTGGTCCGCTACCGGAGCCCTTATTTCCGGCATATCTTCTCCGGAGGCTACGAGGCCGGATATTACAGCTACATCTGGTCCGAGGTCCTGGACGCGGACGCCTTCGAGGCCTTCAAGGAGACGAGCCTGTTCGACCCGGCCACGGCCCTTTCGTTCCGGACGAACATCCTCTCCAAGGGCGGCAGCGAGGATCCCATGGTCCTCTACAAGCGCTTCCGGGGTCGCGAGCCCAAGGTCGACGCGCTTCTGCGGCGAAAAGGCTTCATTAAATAAAAAGGGAGGTGCCCTTTGCGTAAAATGTTTTTAATCGTCCCCTTTATCCTGACATTATTCGCTCCCCAGGCTCAAACCCCTGCGGCGCTGTCGCCCGCCGTTCAAGCCTTTGTTGCCGTCGATGCCCCCCTGATCGCACTGACCCATGTCCGGGTGATCGACGGGACCGGCGCCCCGGCGCGCGAAGACCAGACCATAATCGTTTCAGGGGGCCAAATCCGGGCGATCGGGGATGCGGCGGCGGTCCCGGTTCCGCCGGACGCCAAGGTCATGGAGATGCGGGATTACTCCGTTATCCCCGGTTTGGTGGGCATGCATGATCACATCTTCTATCCCGCCGGCCCCGCCCACTACAACACGCTGGAGTTCAGCGCTCCGCGGCTGTACTTGGCCTGCGGCGCGACGACCATCCGCACGACCGGAAGCCTGGAGCCGTTCACGGAACTCAACTTGAAGAAGGCCATCGATGAAGGCCGGGCGCCGGGCCCTAAGATCCACGTCACCAGTCCCTACCTGGAGGGCCCGGGGGCTTTCACGTTGCAGATGCACGAACTCGGCGATCCGGAGGAGGCGCGCCGGATGGTCCAATACTGGGCGGACCAGGGCGTGGACGACTTCAAAGCCTACACAAATATCACCCGGGCCGAGCTGGCGGCTGCCATCGAAGAAGCCCACAAGCGCGGCAAGAAAATCACGGGCCATCTGTGCTCGATCGGTTTCCGCGAAGCCGCGGCTCTCGGCATCGACGACCTGGAGCATGGAATTTTAGTGGACACGGAGTTCGTCCCCGGGAAAAAGCCTGACAGCTGCCCTCCTTCGCGGGAGGCACGGGACACGCTTCTCAAGCTGGACATCGCCGACCCGCAAGTCCAAGGGACGATCCGAGAGCTCGTGGCCCACAAGGTGGCCGTGACCTCGACGCTGCCGGTCTTTGAGATCTCCGTGCCCGGCCGGCCCCCGCTTCAACAGTGCGTCCTGGACGCCATGGCGCCGGAAACGAGGATTCTCTACCTCACCCAGAGGGCGCGCGTGGGCGAGCTTAAAGATCCCCCCATGCCCGCCCTGCTCAAGAAAGAGATGGAGTTCGAGCTGGCCTTCGTCAAGGCAGGAGGGCTGCTCATCGCGGGACCCGACCCGACCGGCTACGGCGGAGTCGTGCCGGGCTTCGGCGACCAGCGCGAAGTGGAGCTCCTGGTCGAGGCGGGATTCACTCCGGTCGAGGCCATCAAGATCGCAACGTACAACGGCGCGCTGTATCTGGGCGAACTGGACCGGATCGGAACCCTGGCCGCCGGTAAGCAGGCGGATATGGTGCTGATCAAAGGCAATCCGGTTCAGACGATCGCCGACATCGAAAAGGTCGAAATCGTCTTCAAGAATGGAATCGGCTACGACTCGGCCAAGTTGATCGAGGCCGTCCGGGGAACCGTCGGCATCCGCTGAGCGTCATAAGAATTCGGCGACGAGGAGGAGCCATGGACAGACGCCAATTCATAAAGCGGGGTTTCGCGGCCGGCTCGGCGGCTGGAGCATCGATGCTGTTAAAGCCCGAGTCACGGGACAGATCGAGGGAAGCGGAGACTGATATTGAGGCGACCTGTCTCAAAGTCCGCCAGGCCATGCTTTCGATGCAGCGCCATGCCTGGGAGCAGGGCGTCGCGGCCCAAGCCCTTCTCGAAAGGGGCGATACGGACCTCGTCATCCTCATGGCCAACGAGGCGGTCCTTCGCCAATGGGACGACGGCCGGCTGGGCCAGATCTGCGACAACCACGGCGTTACGGACCCGGCTGCGAACGGAGAGGCCGTGCTCCTCGCCGCCAAACTCACCGGCGATCCCAAGCTCAAGGCCGGAGCGGACAAGATGCTGGACTACCTGATCCATAAGGCCCCCAAGACCAAGGACGGAACCCTCCATCACATCGACGACAAATCCCAGGTCTGGATCGACTCCATGTACATGGCCCCGCCCTTTCTGGCCGTCGCCGGCCGGCCCGACGAGGCCGTCAAACAGGTCGAAGGATTTCGGCACCTCCTCTGGAACCCGGCGGCGAAGCTCTTCTCACACATCTGGGACGACGGCCGGAGCGATTTCGAGCGCAAGGCCTTCTGGGGCGTCGGGAACGGCTGGGCCGCGGCCGGCATGACGCGGGTCGCGAACGCCCTGCCCGGCGCCATGGCCAAAGACAAACGCAAGCTGGCGGGCTATATCAAAGACGTCATCGACGGATGCCTCGCCCGCCAGCGAACGGACGGGCTTTTTCACGACATCGTGGACGATCCGCGGAGCTTCGTCGAGACCAACCTGGCCCAGATGCTTGCCTACTCGATCTACCGCGGCATCAAGGCCGGCTGGCTGGACGTCTCGTATCGACCCCGGGCGGACAGGATGCGCGCGGCCGCGGAAACCAAAGTCGACGATCGCGGCTACGTCCGCAACGTCTGCGGTTCGCCGACGTTCGAGGCGCCCGGCGTCGCCACCGAAGGCCAGGCCTTTTTTCTGCTCATGGAGGCGGCAGCCCGGGATTGAAAGCGGGCTAGTCGACGATAAAAACCCGGGCGCCTTTCGAGCTCAGGACGAGATGGGGGCGGGAGTTGTCGTCCCCGGCTTCGAACCCCATACCCGATCTCAGGATGTGGGCGTCGCCGCCCAGGACGATGATTTCAACTTCTCCGTCCAGGACGAGAAGTATATGGCCGCGGCCGCACCAATGATCGGCCTTGAATCCGCGCGAGTATTCGACCATCCGGACCCGGATTCCGCTCGCCTCGACCGTCTTCCAGACCGACACCCCCGTCTCCCCCTTATGCTCGACGGCCGGGAGACGGCTCCAATCGGTGACCGTAAAGGGGACATCCTTAATTATCATGGCCGCCTCCTCGTTAGGATTTCCACGATATCCTTATCTGAGCATATCCGGCGTCAAACCTCAAGCCGTCCGGTCCCGGGGTTCCGGACCCGGGACGAGATTGGAGAATAATTCCGGGCGCGTTTATTGACAAAGATCCGCGGCCGACGATATAGTCGATTCGTGATGGCTGTTATTTTTTCGCTCCTCGGGCTCATGGCCGCCCTCGCTCCGGCGGAAAGACGGGTCGAAATTAATCTCGGGAAGTCGCTCGAAATCGGCCGTCAAGAATCATTCTTCGGATCCATCGCCTCGATTTGCGAAGATAGCGAAGGATCTTTCTACGTCCTGGACGACAAGGAATTCAAGGTTGTTAAATTTTCCCCCGAAGGCCGGCTGCTCCATAAATTCGGAGGGAAAGGGCAAGGACCGGGCGATTTCCAGTCCCCAAGTTTTATCGTCTTTACGACTCGGGCCGAAATCGCGGTCCTCGAAAATTTCTATGTTTCCTTTTTTAAAACCGCCGGGACATTTATCAGGCGGCTCAACCTCGGCGATCGTTTAGGACTCAGCTATATCGGCCCCGATCGGTTTTTATGCTGGGATTGGCAGCCCGCCGGCCGGCGACAGATGATGGTCGACGGACAAAACAATATCAAAGCGACATTCCACACTCAGCCGATGGATACCTTCATGACAACCCTTAGCGACGAGACCGGCCAGGCCGTGGGGTTCAACTATTCTTCCGATGTCTATGTCCCCGAACTCCTATTCGGCTATGGCGGAGGAATGGCCCTGGTCGGAATCAGCGACCTTTATGACCTGACCCTGCTGGACGAAAGCGGACGGATCGTCGGGTCCGTTCAAAGAGACGTGAGGCCGGGAAAGATCAGCGGCGCGGAGAAGGCCTATCTGGAACGGGAAATTCGAGATATCGTCGCCGCCCGAGGCTGGCCCGGGCCGATCGCCCGGGAATTCACAAAAAAAATCCCGGAGGTCAAAACGCTCATCAGGGCTGTCCGGATCTCGCCACAATATGTTTTTGTTTTTCGCTTCGCCCAGGATATCACCCGCGAAGATAGCGCCGTCCCCGTCGATGTCTTTTCCTCTCAAGGCAAGTTCTTCGGCTCAACGACTCTGGTGCAGATTCCGCTCTTTATCTCCGGGAAGATGATGTATTTTGTCGAAACCGACGATTCGGGAAACGAATATCTCAGACGTAACGATTTTTCCCTTACCCTAAAATAAGCCTCAGCCTCTTATCCGCTTGCGTTAAAACCGAACGTCCGTTTCGACGGTGAAGAACTTATAGTCCTTGTAGACGATCGTCGTCATCGAGCGGACGAACTTTTTATTCTTTTTTAAGAGATAGGATTCTTCCGTCGTGTCGCGGCTCGGGAACCGGATCCCGTTTTTGACGACATCGTACTCCGTGATCGAGACCAGGGCCGGCTCGGCCTTCAGTTTCTCGGCGATCTCGCGGATGATCTGGAAATTCCCGACCGAAGTCTGATTCCACTCGATCTTAATGATGCCGGCGTCCTCCTCAAGGACCCAGATCCGGCCGTTGCAGTGTGCTCCCGCTAACGACGGCCCGGGGACGGCGTCGATAAGGAAGGCTTTTTGGCCCTTGATGGTTTCCTCGTCGACGATCTTGTAGTCGTACTGGGACTGCCGCTCCCCTCCGAGCAGGCCGACCGGGCCGAACAGGGCGTTCTCAACCCGGACCGTCAGGGTCGTCAGCTGGGCGTTCTCCTCCTTCCTGGGAATCCCGTCCTCCTTGATGAGCGTCCGTCTCTCGACACTCCGGCCCGCCTTGCGGATAAATTGATAGTCATGGACGTAAGTCCTGACGAATCCCCGCCTGGGAGCCCGGTAGGAGAACGACCAGCTCGTCGTCTGCCCGCCGGGCAGGATGACGTCGGGTTCGATCTGGGGAAGATTGAAGATCTCTTCCTTGATATCCTCGATGCAGACGAAATCCAGGGCCGCCTTTTCCAGCCGCTGGCAATAGACTTTCGTCATGGCCAGAATTCTGGCCAGTCTCTGGTCGGGAACGGATTGCCGGGGGCCCGCGCCCGAAAGCAAGGTCAAGGCCGTCCCGGCCGCCAGGGAGGCGCCAACGACGTGAAAACAGCGCGCCTTCTTCATAGGACGCTCACCTCCCGGACGACCTGTCACCCGGAATTATTGTACTCAATTTCTCCCGCGACGGCAATCGGATCGGC
Organism: Candidatus Aminicenantota bacterium; assembly: GCA_963702005.1. GTDB lineage: Bacteria > Acidobacteriota > Aminicenantia > Aminicenantales > JAFGBC01 > JAFGBC01. The sequence goes on along the minus strand of OY969696.1, from coordinate 1,693,241 downwards.
TAATGGAATCGGTGCCGGTCGATGGTCGCCGGCCCGGCAGCCACTCATCAAATCTGGAACCGGTAGGAGAATTTAAGGAGGACGATGTTGTCGCCGGGCGCGTCCCAGAGATCCTCGAGATCGCGCCACAGGCTGAAATCGCCGGGATCGCTCCCGTCGGCCCTCCTCTGGGTCCAGACCAGGTAGAGCATCGAGCCCGGCCGGTACTCCCAGCGCAGGACGATCGTTCCCCTGAGCGACTTGAGGCTGAAGTCGGGATCGGCGAACGAAAACGGGCGGGCCGGGCCGGGGCCGTCCGGGTCCGCCGTATAAACCCCATTCTTGAAATCCAATGTCGATCCGTCGGCCTGTCCGAAGACGTTGAACCGGAAAGTCCGGGCTGCGGCCAGCTCTTTGAACAGCCGGTAATCTCCCGTCCCGATGTAGGGCTAAAGATAGGCCTGAAGGCTGAGGCGGGGCGTGAAGGTCCAGTTGGCGCGGATCTCGATCGGGAACGTCTTCTCGATGATGTCGGACAGGACGTAACGTACGCCGTAGGTCTCGGTCTTCAACTCGTCTTGGACCTTCGTCACCCATTGCCCTTGGGAGTAGCGGAACGTATAGCCGGATGCCAGGGATAGGCTGATCCTCTCCCCCGGCTTCCAGGTCAGAGATAGGCTTAAGGACCAGTTGTAGCCGCCATCGGGATGGGTCCGGTAGTGACCCTGGAATGCAGCGACCAGGGGCTTCCGGTTGTCGCTCTCGATCATGATCTGCTCGGTCTGTCCCCAGGGATAATAAGCCATCGGACCGCCCCGGGTCAGGTAATGGCTGTACTTGGGCGGCTCGTAATCCAGATGGAGGCCGAGTGTCCAGTAGTTGAGGAGCTGGGCCTCGCCGTCCAGGTACCAGTATTCGCCGATCCGATTCCCCCCGAAATCGAGGGTCCGGTAGTAGCTGAGCAGGCCGACCCAGCGCCGGAACAGACGGCCGGGGTGGAAAGTCTGGTAGCCCAGCTGGACATGCCCGTTGATGAGATCGCCGCGGCCGTGGTAGCCGAGGTCGTTGGCCTCGAACCCGGGCGACTGCGCCCCGAGCTCGGCGTTGAAAACAACGTTCCCTTTTTGTTTATTAAGGTAAAGCCGTCCCGCCCAGCCGGAGAGCGAGGTCGCGCTTTCGTCGACCCGGACGTAATCCTGGTCGGGCCGCTGGAAGTAGTGGAGGGCCGACGTTTGGAGCCTAGTCATAGCCTCGGTGCTCCCCGCCACCAACGTTCCTCCCAGCCAGCCGGTCAAAGCCCAGCCGTTGGCCTTATCGAGAGCCGTCCACCCGTCAAAGCCGAGGGCGAAGGCGCTCCGGCTGAGCATGGCCTCAAGCTCCCCGCCGTCCAGGTCCCTGAGGACGGAGGTCGCGATGAATCCCAGCCCGCGCTTGCCTCCGCCGAACTCCTTAAGACCGCGGAGGATGCCGTAGTACGTGAAGGGTTCGACCTCCCGCGAGGAACGGACTCCCGCCAGATCTAGCTCGGCCGATTCCCGGCCGGTGAACGCGCTCACGAATCCGAGGTTGAAATCCCGGCCGACTTTGCCCGTTATCTTGGCGGCGGCCAGAATAGTCGTCCAGTCGGGACTGTCCGCGAAGCCGGGCGCGTTGACGCTCCCCTGAGGCTGGCGGCCGATGCGCCGGCTGTAGAAAAAGCCGGGCGGAGTCCAGCCCAAGCTGATGTCGCTCGTGGCGCCGCCCGTCCCGAAGCGGAAAATGTCCGCGCCTTCGATGAAGAAAGGCCTCTTTTCCTTGTAGTACGTTTCCTGATCGGAGATATTGATGACGGCCGGGTCGACCTCGACCTGGCCGAAGTCGGGGTTGATCGAGGCGTCGAGGGTCAGGTTGCTCCGCAGGCCGGCTTTAAGGTCGAGTCCGGCGTTGGCCGAAAGCTCGCGCCCCGTCCGGAAGGGATTCCCCGGCTCTTCGGGGCTGAAACCGGCGCCGGCCATGCCGTAGGGCCAGATCTCGACGGGCCGGCCCGCATTGATTCCCCGCACACCGGTCAGCGTCGCGAACCGGGAGACCAGGCCGCTCTCCTCCTTGGGCTTCCAGGCGAAGAAGTCGTCTTCGTTCTTGCGTTTGATGATCCGCTCGAAGTTGACGCCCCAGACATACTCGCTCCGCTTTTTGAAACGGAGCTGGTCGAAGGGGATGCGGAGCTCGACGGTCCAGCCGCGATCGTCCCGGCCGGCCGCGCTCTCCCAGATGCCGTCCCAGGTCGCGTCCGTGCTCACGTCGTTGTAGAGGGTTCCATCGATGATCGAGCCGGCCGGGTTGATGCCGAAGAAAAAGCCGCTCCTCCGGTCGAGGTAGGGATCGATCCCGAAGTAAAACCAATCCGAATCGACTCCGTCGTCGCGCCGGCCGAGGAGGCCGATGATCCCGGCCGGCCGGGAATCGTCGAGACGGGCCGCGACGTAGAGATTGTCGTCGTCGTAGGCGATCCAGATCGTCGTCCGCTCGCTGGGCACCGCCCCGTCGTTCGGGTCGGTCTGGGTGAAGGCGTCGTCGCCGGGACGTTTCCAGGCCGGTTCGGACAGGACGCCGTCGATTCGGATCGGGCCCGCGGCCCGGACGGCCGCGACCGTTTTGGGCGGCGGGATCTCGACGGCCGCAAGGGGAACGGCCGCGAGCAGGCCGGCCGCGCAGAAGGCTGCCACAAGAAATCCGAGGAAACGCGCCGGGAGTCGGGTGCCGGATCGCTCAAACGGCCGCCCGGTCCTCATCGAAGAAACCGACCGCTCAGTCGCCGAAGGGCTGTTCGAGGGAGACGGCCGACATGCCGCCCAGGATGCGGCCCCCGTCTTCGGTGACGACCATGCAGTCCTCGATCCTGATCCCGAATTCGCCGTAGATGTAGATCCCGGGCTCGTTGGAAAAGGTCATCCCCGGCTCGAGCTTGAGCGTATTGCCGCGGACGAGGTAGGGGTATTCGTGCCCCTCCATCCCGATCCCGTGGCCGAGCCGATGCGTGAAAAACTTATAATCGGGGCCGAACCCCGCGTCCTCGACGACCTTGCGGGCGGCCCGGTCCACGGATTCGCAGGTCGCGCCCGGACGGACGGCCTGGAGGGCGGCCGTCTGGGCCCGCTTGACGACGTCCCAGACGCGGCGGTGCTTGTCCGAGGGCGCTCCGAAGACGACGGTCCGCGTGATGTCCGATCGATAGCCCTCGACGGAACAGCCGCCGTCGACAAGGACGGCGTCGCCGGGCTGGAGCGTCCGCGCCACTTGGGAGCCGTGGGGGTAGGCCGTGTTGGGCCCGAATTGGGGCCCGCCGCCGCCCGAAACCCCGAGCGTCTGGTGGGCGGCCGCGATCGCGCCGGCCAGGTCGCGCGGGCTCATTCCCCCGCGGAGGCTCTTGAATCCTTCCCGGTAGGCGATTTTGGTGATCCTGTTGGCAAGGTCCATGAAGGCGATTTCTTTCTCGGATTTGACGCCGCGGCATCCCTCGGTGACGACCGCCCCGTTGACGACTTCGGTTGGGGCGCAGTTCGTCCGCAGGCCGAAGACTTCGAAGGAGCGGAGGTCGGGGGCCAGGGCGAACCGGCCCGATCCCGCGCCTAAGTCGGCTAAGATCCCGGCAACTAACTTGTAAGGATTTTCGTGCTCTTCCCAAACGCGAATTTCTTGGCCGGAGGGGATGAGCTCCTGGGCCCGCGGCAACTCGAAGGCGGGCGAGATCCAGATGGGCGGCTTCTTACGGCCGAGGACCATCCCGAACGGGCGCTCGCTCAGCCACCAGGAAACCTTAGTGAAGTAGACGAGGTTCATGCCGCCGCCCACGAACAGGGCGTCGATGGCGTTGTCGGCCATGAGACGCCGGGCCCTTTCGAGACGCTTCTCGTAATCCTCGGGAGCGATCGGGACGACGCCCGCGACCATGTTCTGAAGAGAGCTCTCTCCGGACCGTAATTCTGGGGACACACGACTTAATTCAGGAATTAAGTCGTGTGTCCCCAGAATTTTTTTCGAAGCGAGGCCGAGGGAGGCCACACTTAGCGCTCCGTTCCGAATGAACTTGCGGCGGGATATAGACATGAGGACTCCTTTCAGAACCTTGGCGGCTCAGCCATGAAGGTTCATTATCGTCCATCTAGCGGGGGGAAACAAGATCCATATAATGGATGTAAGCATCTCTTTTTATGTGATGGGAGGGTTTTAAAAGCGGTCCTCGCTCCATCGTTCCGGAAATCACAGAACTCGCGATGTTTCCATAATGAATTTTATTCGTTACAGCTCGGGCAGGCAGAAGGAGATCTCGGACCTGTTATCGCAACTTCGGCAGTGGATAAGGACGCGGAGCTCGCGGCACTTGACGCCCTCGGCGACCGACGGCTCAAATGCCCACGGCCCTCCGCATCGCTCGCAGGCCGTCGGAACGACCAGCCGTACCTTGATGAATTCGGGGGACACATGACTTAATTCCCGAATTAAGTCATGTGTCCCCCGAATTCTTAACGTTTCGACTCGGAAGCCGGGCGGAGAGGCCTCGTTGAGCTCGACCAGGAAGCGGTCGAAGAAGCGGAGCGCGTCCCGGGACTTGATCCGGGCCAGGGCGCGGCCGGCGCCGGTCCTCATGTTGAGCGGAAGGACTGCGGCGTAGGTCAGCTCCTTGCTCAGGGTGTTCATGACCGCGTCGCGCAGGGTCCGGCCCCGGAGCGTGGACTTGACGAAGAAATGGGCGACGCCGAGCGACCCGGACTTGGAGAGGAAGTCCGCGTCGTGGACGACCGCCGCCAGAGGATGAGCGGGCCGTTTCTCTTTGTAGAGGGTTCTCAGGCCCGAGACGATGTCCTCGATCAGGCCCGTGGGGACGGCGAACTCGGGGAGGATCATCCGGGCGGCGGCCGCGGCCGCTTCTTCCTCCGGCTCTTGGCCGGGATGATACCGTCCGCCCCGGAACTTGCCGGCGTCATGAAAGAGCGCCGCCAGGACGTCCGGGACGGGGTCCCGCTTTTCGGCGAGGGCGATTCGCTGGGCATAGGACGCGACGTGGACGGTATGCTCCCAGAGGAAGCTCGAGCCCTCGTCCCGCGTTTTGCCGTTGTAGGCCCGCTCGGATTCCTCGATCAGGCGGCGGACCCGGTCGACCAGGCCGGGAAAGCGGGCCTCGACCCCGCTCAGGGCGTCCGGGTGACTAGGTTCGCCGGTCATGGAATCACCGCATGCTCGCGAACGGGATTATAGTCCCGAAGCCTTTCAGCGACAACCGCCGAAATCTTTTGACACGAATTTCCGCCTGTGCTATAAGCACCCTTGCCGTTCTTTGGCCGGCCATCCGGAGAACGACCGGAGAGAAGCGTAATATCATGAGCGTCTTCACCGCCATCAAGCAGAATCCCCGCGTCAGGAGTTTCCTCCTTTTCCTGGCCGTCCTCGGCCCCGGCATCATCACCGGAAGCGTGGACAACGACGCGGGCGGGATCACGACCTATTCGGTGGCCGGCGCCTCCTACGGTTACAGGCTCATCTGGACGCTTCTCCCCTCGTTCCTGCTTCTGATCATCGTCCAGGAGATGAACGCCCGGATGGGGATCGTCACCGGCAAGGGCCTGGCCGACCTGATCAGGGAAAACTTCGGGGTCAAGGTAACCCTGTTCATCTTCATCGGGCTGGTAACCGCCAATATCGGCAATACGGCCACTGAATTTGCCGGGGTGGCCGGCAGTCTGATGATCTTCGGCGTCAGCAAATACATCTCGGTCCCGCTGGTGGCGGTCGGCGTCTGGCTGCTGGTGACCAAAAGGGATTACAAGACCGCCGAGCGCATCTTCCTCTTCTTCAGCTTCTGCCTCCTGTCCTACATCATCTCGGCCGCCCTGGCCAAGCCGGATTGGCGAGAGATCGGCCAAGCCGTCATCCGGCCCGAGATGCATTTCGACACAGCGTACTTGAGCATGGTCCTGGGTATCATCGGAACGACCGTCGCCCCCTGGATGCAGTTCTACATGCAATCGGCCGTCATCGAGAAACGGATCAAGATCCAGGATTACAAATTCGCCCTGTGGGATGTCATCATCGGATGCACGGCCACCGTGGTCGTGGCCTTCTTCATCATGGTCGCCTGCGCCGCGACCCTGAACAAAAACGGGCTGGTGATCAACGAAGCCAAGGACGCGGCCCTGGCCCTCAAGCCCTTTGCCGGGGCCTTCGCCGCCCAGCTGTTCGCCTTCGGGTTGTTTATCGCTTCCGTTTTTTCGGCGACCATCCTCCCCCTGGCCACGGCCTTTTTTGTCTGCGAGGCCTTCGGCTTCGAGGCCGGCATCAATAAGAAAATCCAGGAAGCCCCCCAATTCTACGCCCTGTTCGCCTTCATCATGACCGTCTCGGTCCTGATCATCCTCATTCCCGGCGCGCCCCTGATCGCCATCACCATCTGGACGCAGGTCCTCAACGCCATGCTCCTGCCCGTCGTCCTCTACTCTATGATCCGCATGGTCAACAACCGGAAGATCATGGGCGAACACGTCAACAACACGTTCCAGAACGTCGTCGGTTGGACCGGGACGATCGTCCTGTTCACCCTGACGGCGGTGCTGCTCCTGGATTCGCTGCTGAGCGCCCTTAAGAGGTAACCGCAGAGATCATGGCCAGTATCCAGCCGGAAAAAGTCCTTCAGGAGCCCGGGCTGAAGATGTTCGTCTACCTCTCCCGGTTTCTGGACCGGCCGGTCATGAACGCCCGGGGCCGGTCCGTGGGCAAGCTGGCCGACATGAAGGTTCGGCTGAGCGAGCTCTTCCCCAAGATGTCGTCTCTGGTCATCAAGCCCAGGAGGAAGAAAAGGCCGGTGGAGCTGGATTGGGCCCAGGTCGATTCCGTCACCGGCAACCGCATCAGCCTTCAGCCCGGCGCCGAGGAGCATTTCCATACCCTCGAGGTCGGCGCCGACGAGATTCTCCTCCGCGAGGAGCTCCTGGACAGGCAGGTGGTCGATACCTTCGGGGCCAAGATCGAAAGGGTTAATGACATCCATCTCCTGGTCGTCAACAAGGACCTCCACGTCGTCCACGTCGATTTCGGCTTGCGGGGGCTCATCCGCCGGCTGGGATGGCTGAAGGCCGTGGATGCCTTCACCGGATTCTTTTTCTCCTTCCAGATCAAGGAAAAGCTGATCTCCTGGAAAAACGTCCAGCCCCTGCTCAGCGACGTGCACAACCAGGACCTTAAGTTGAACGTCGCCGGCAGCAACATCCGCGACCTCCATCCCTCGGAGCTGGCGGATATCCTGGAGGATCTGGACCGGGTCAACCGCGACCGCCTGTTCAAGTCCCTGGACGTGGAGACCGCGGCCGAAACTCTGGAGGAAGTCGACCCCGAGCTGCAGATCCGGCTGCTCGAAGCGGCTCCGGCCGAGAGTGCCTCGGACATCCTGGAGGAGATGGCCCCGGACGAGGCCACCGACCTTCTGTCCGACCTGCCCGAGGAGCAAAAACAGAGCCTGATCCGGACCATGGAGAAGCCCTCCCGGGACGCCCTGGTCGAGCTGCTCCGGCACAAGGAGGGCACGGCCGGAAGCCTGATGACCAAGGATTATATCTCCCTGGATCGCGATCAGACCATCGGCCAGGCCATCGAGGAATTCCGCAAAACGACTTATCCCATGGACTCCGTGGCCTACATTTATGTCACGGACAAGGACCGGCGCCTGCTGGGCGTGTCCACCCTGCGCCACCTGATCATCTGCGACAAGAGCACGCCGGTGGCCGAGTTCATGAACCCGCGCTTGATCACGGTCGAGCCCGACCAGGACATCGAGGACGTGGTCAAGCTCTTCAAGAAATACAAATTCATGGCCCTGCCCGTCGTGGACCGGGACAACCGGCTCCAGGGAATCATCACCCTCAAGGACATCATCCAGGAAACCCTCGAGGATTAGGGTCAAACCTACACTTTGTCACAAATTCAAACCAACGGTTTTACACTTAGTGACAAAGTGTAGGTTTGACCCTGATATAATGTGGTTATGTTTCGTTACGACGGAGAACCGGTCAGCCTCGTTGTCCTAGCGGGAGGCCAAAGCCGGCGGATGAAAACGGCCAAAGCCCTCCTCCCCGCCCCCGACCGTCCCCTGATCGACCGCGTCCTGGCCCAGCTCAAGGGCCGCTTCGACGAAGTCCTGATCTCCGTCTCGAGGGGGCGGACCCTTCCCGGCCTCCCCTGCCGGCAGGTCGAGGATGAGATCGACGGCCGCGGTCCGATCGAGGGCATCCGGCGCGGACTCGGCGCCGCGTCCAACGAAGCCTCGGCCGTTATCGCCTGCGACATCCCCGACATCGACCTCGGCTTTCTGGGGCGCCTGATCCGGGCCGCCGCCGGGCACGAGATCGCCGTCCCCGTAACGGTCCGGGGCGAATTCGAACCGCTCTTCGCCGTTTATAAGAAATCCGTCCTGCCCGCCGTCGAGCGGCTGGTCGCGTCGGGGGAGAACGGTCTCATCCCTCTCTTCTCCATGTGCAAGACGCGGACGATTCCCCTCGAAGATCCATCCTGGCTCAAGAATCTCAACACGCCCGAGGATTACGCCCGTTTCCTGGGGTCGCTCAAGGCGCGCGGCGGAAACCGCAAATAGTTCAAGCAAGGGGCGGCGGGCCGTCCTTGACAAGGGCGGAAAGCTGTGGAATATTTCCTTGTAGCGATGGAGGTCGGTATGAATCAAAAACTCAGACTCAAGACAATGGCTCTTTTCGGGGTGATCGCCTTAGCGTTCCTGGCGCTTGCGTTCATATCCGCCTGCAAATCGAGCCCCAAGGAAGAAACCGCGGCCCCGGCCGCCGAGGTCGTCGACCTCGCCGCCGTGTCCGCCGTCCTCGGCAGGGCCGAAGATCAAACATCGGGGCTCTTCGACCTGGACCAAGCCGAAGGTGAACTTCAGATCTCCTATCATTTCTACACGGACCAGATGTCCGAGATCAACGACGACATCGGCGTCGAGATGGCCCCCAAGATCCGGGAGCTCTACAGGACATTCAAGACCATCGACCGGATTGTCTTCTCCGTGCAGGTCGCCCATCCGACGTCGCTCCAGGAATGGAAGCCCTATTGCTCGTTCGCGACGACCCGCAAGCTCATCGAGGAAACGGACTGGACCAACCTGCTCGCCGCGGATTTCTTCAAAGTCGTCCTCGAGCTTAAATACGCCGAATAAAAAACCGGACCGGCGCCGCGCGGCATTCATCCTCCGGCGTTCAGACGCCCAAGCGGCTGTAGAGGGTATAGAACAGCCAGCGGCCCGCGAGTTCGGCGGCCGCTCCCCCAGCGAGGGCCAACCCGAGGAAAGGATTGCCCGTCGCCGCGGGAACGGCCTTCAGGCGAGCCCCGTACATCAAGACGGCCGCTCCTGCCCCGGCCAGAAGGAATCCCCGAGCCACAAGGAAGGGGATGACCTTCCGCGCCGAGGGCGCCAAGAGCGTCGCGACCCTCGTCCCGAAGATCCCGACCTGAGGGGTCAATAAAACGGATACGACGAGCCCCACGACCGTGCCCGCGAACGCGATCAGGGTCAGAGAGCGGATCGAGGGGAATCCTTGCCCCTCCCGGCCCATCCCAGCCGAGCTCAGGAACGCCGCCGAGGCCAAGGCCCCGAGCAGGAGCGCCGTAGCCAAGAACGAAGCCGGGGTATACGGATCGCGCCAGGCCGGAATCGTTTTGAGCATATAGAGACGGGCCATCCCGTAGAGGAACAGCAGACCGCTCGCGCCGGTGAAGAGGACGGCGGCCTGGAGGATGGCGGCCCGGCCCGTGCAGCCCGGCATGATCCATTCCAGGAAGGCGAGGTTCGCGGTCAGGAACAGAAAGACGAGCTCGCCGAAGATTTCGCGGCTTAGCCAGGAATCCCCGATATTGCGCAAGGCGTGGATGGCCCGCCAGGGCCGACCCAGATGAAAGAAGGAAATGGCGGCCGCGATTCCCAGAAGAGCCGCGATCCCGCCATAGACCAAGAATCCGGCCGACAGATCGCCCGCCTCGAGAGCGCGCCGCGGCGAGAGGGACAGCGGAACAGCCGTCAGCCAAAACGCGCCGACGGCGGTCTGTCCCAGAAGCGTGAAGGCGACGAGGGGCCACTCCCGCCGCGCCACTCAGATCTCCTCCCAGTTGGCGACCTCGGCGCCCTCGGACTCGGCCCGCGCCGCATCCCGGTGGGGCTTGATGACGAGGGCCGGCTTCGTGATGTCGGGTTTGGGAAGGGGGAAAATCGCGGCCGTGGTCCCGTGCTTGGCGCGGAGCTCATCGACCTCGCCGAAGTCGAGCGCCCGCATCGGGCAGCTCGCTACGCAGGCGGGGGGCCGCCCCGCTTCGAGATCATCCAGACAGAAGTCGCATTTCGTCATCTGGCCTTGGGGCTCGTCGAACTGAAGGGCGCCGTAGGGGCAGGCCCATTCGCAGTAGCGACAGCCCATGCAGCGCGCCCGGTCGATCGTCACGATCCCGTCCTCGCGCTGGACGACGGCGGCCGTCGGGCAGACCGTGCGGCAGACGGGCTCCTCGCAGTGATTGCAGGCGATTGAGACGTTGTAGGCAAAAACGGCCGGCCGCCAGAGCTCGCCCTCCTTCCGCCAGGCCCCGCCCTGGACCTCATAGACCCTGCGCCAGAGGACCCCGACCGGAAGGCCGTTCTTGTCCTTGCAGGCGGCCTGGCAGGCTTTGCAGCCCGAGCAAGCGCTTGCGTCCAAGAAAAATCCCAGGCGGCTCATGGCCGGGCCTTCTCCACCTGGGCCATGATCGTATGCTGGGCGTTCCCGAAGGCGAGCGGCGTCCAGCGCTCCGAACTCAGGACGTTGACCGAACCGCCCCGGTCGATGCCGCCGGCGTCGGGCCGCCACCAGGCGCCCTGGGGAATGGCGATGACGCCGGGCATGATCCGCTTGCTGACGCGGCAGGGAAGGACGGTCGCCCCCCGCTCGTTGAAGACCCGGACCTCGTCCCCGTCCCGGAGGCCGCGCGCTTCGGCGTCGGCCGGGTTGATGAACACGCGCTGGGGGAACGCCTCCATAAGCCAATCGACGTTGTCCATCGTCGAATGGACCCGGGCCAGGTAATGATGTCCGATGACCGAGAGCGGGAATCGGGCCGCCTCCGGCCCGAACGGACTCTCCCATTCCTGGACGTATTTGGGAACCGCCGGGATCTCGTCGGGGCGGCCGAGGTCATGGAGGCACTTGGAGAAAATCTCGATCCGGCCCGAGGGCGTCGGGAGCGGGTGGCGGACCGGATCGCGCCGGAAATCGGCGAAGGCCACGGCCGGCGTCGTGACCGGAAGGCTGTAGACGCCGGCGTTCGAGGCTTCAAACTCGTCCAGAGCCGGGATGTTCGGGAAACGCGTCTTCCGGTATTCCTCGATCGCCCAGGAGACCCAATCCCGCTCGGAGCGGCCTTCGGTGTAGGCCTCGCCCAGGCCGAGCCGTTCGGCGACCTTGGCGCAGATGGCGTAATCGCTCAACGTCTCGTGGGGCGGCTCGACGATCTTGGGCATCAGAAGGACCTCGTCCCCGTATTTCCAGCCGTCCTCGAGCCCCCAGGTCTCGAACTGCGTGCAGGCCGGGAGGAGGAGGTCGGCGAAGCGGCCTGTCGGCGTCAGGAAATTGTCCTGAACGACCAGAAGCTCGACGAGGCTTTCGTCGGCCAGGATGCGGGCCGTCCGGTTGATGTTGCCATGCTGGTTGATGAGGGCGTTCGAAGCAACCGCCCAGATGAGCTTGATATTCGTCCCGAGCTTCTCGACGCCGACGACCCCGTCGGCCGGCCCCATCTCCTTGCCGCGGAGCACGGCCTCGGTCCATAAGAACGAAGGGATGGCGGCCTTGACCGGATTCTTCCCGGTCGGGAAGACGAGCCAGAAGGGGCCTCCGTCCGGCGCCTGAAGCGCGATCCCGCTCGCCCAGCCGCCCGGGACGCCGACGTTCCCGGTCAGGGCGGCCAGGACGCAGCCGGCCCGGACGACCTGCTCGCCGTAGGCGCGCCGCTGCATCCCATACCCTTGGTAAAGGACGCCGGGTTTAATCGTCGCATATTCGCGGGCGATCCGGGCGATGGTCTCGGCCGGGACGCCCGTGATCCTCTCGGCCCAGGCGGGCGTCTTGGGCGTCCCATCCCTCGTCCCCAGGATGTAATCTTTATATGATTCGGCGCCCTCGCAGCCGTCCGGCATCTGGCTCTCATCGAAACCTATGCAGTGGCTTCGGACAAAGGCGGCGTCATAAAGGTTCTCGCTGATCATGACATGGGCCATGGCCGTCATCATAGCCGCGTCCGTCCCCGGCCGGATCGGTATCCATTCGTCGGCCAGGGCGACGGCGCTCAGCGTCATTCGCGGGTCGACGCAGACGACCCGGGCGCCCTTCTCGCGGGCCATGCGCACGAAGTACTCGGAGTTCGTCCCGTCCCTCATCTCGGCCGGGTTCCAGCTCCACATCAGGATGCAGCGTGCGTTGAGCCAATCCTGGCGCTGGTTCCCGGTGACCGCGGTCCCGTAGACGGTCGGCGTCGCGTTCGAGATGGCGGCCCAGGAGTAGGAATTGTAGAAGCCGAGCGAGCCGCCGAACAGGTTGAGAAGGCGCTGGGCTGTCTGCCGGCCGTTGAGTTGGTTGTAGCTCCCGGTGCCGTAGGGAATATAGATCGCCGCGTTTCCGTGGGCGTTCTTGATCCTGGTCAATCCGGCGGCCAAGATGCCGACGGCCTCATCCCAGGAGATGCGGACGAACCGGCCCTCGCCCCTCTTCCCGACCCTCTTCATCGGGTATTTGAGCCGATCGGGATGGTACTGCCGGCGCAAATAGGACCGTCCCCGAACGCAGGGCCTGAGCTGAGGATCCTCGACGGAGTCAAGGGGCCGGTCGTCGCCCTCGATTCGGACGATGCGGCCGTCGCTCACGGTGACCTTGAGCAGGCAGCGTCCGCCGCAGTTGTGGGACGGACATCCGGTCCTGACGATCCGGACCGACCCGGCGGCGTCGGCGGCGGCTTGATGCTTTCGGAAGGAAGTCCGGGCGCCGGCAAGGACGCTCTTAACCCTTCCCGCCAGCTTGCGCCCGGCGAAGGCGGAGCCTCCGACGAGCGAACTCCAATGGAGGAAGCTCCGCCTGGACATCGAGGATGTCTCGATCTTTTTCTTGATCCTTTTATCTACGGTCATGGACGTTGGACCGTCAACCTCGCCTCAGCAGGATCTCGGCCGCGGCGGCCAAGAGGACGGCCGAAACGGCCAGCGCCGGGTTCGCCGCCATCAGATCCAGCCATCCGAGCGACCGGGGGCGGAGCTTGCCCGACGCCCCGCGCTTCGCGACTTCGAAAGGAGCTCGAATAAGCGCCGCGTTAATCAACGAATCGGCGGCGAAATAGCTCCAGGGGTCGAAGCCGGCCAGGCCGAATCGATTCGAAGCTTGGAGAAAAGCCGAGGCGGCTATGCCCCAGCCGAAATAGGCGGCCCGCCACGCCGCCGCGGCCGCGAGGAGTGAGGCCAACGAAGGCGTCCGCCCCTTGAGCCGGAGGAACAGTACGGCGACGGCGCATCCTTCCAACAGGATGGCCGCGGCCGGATTGATGACGATGAAGGGATCCGATATGGGGAGCAAGAAATCCGCCAGTTTGACGGCCGCCGCCGCGGCCGGAACCCCGGCTAAAACGACGGCCCGGCCAGATTGCCGGTAAGCGCGCCTAATCGTCCAGAAACCGACCGGAAACATAATCCAGCCGGCCAGGCCGGGGATACGGAGGAGATGAAGGGCGTGCCCCAGCATGGCTTCAGCAAGCCCCCATAGCCCGCCCCAGAACAGAACGACCAAAATCGCTCGAGATCGGGTTTTAGCCATGCTCGATAATTCATTCTATCAGGAACGAACCCCGCGTCAAGATGAGTTGGTAATTACTAAGGACGGCCGCGCCTGAAGCGGGGGCCGGTTGACATCATCGATTCGGTCTGGTATAAAGTAAAAGTAACCGAGAGGGGTCGGACAGGGCGCCGCCAAGATATAAGAGCCACTCGTTGAAGTTTCGGCGGTCCGTCTCGACGCCCCGGTTCGTTCGCGATGAGAGAAGGAGGGAGTATGAAGGCTCGCGCTCTGGCTTTGGCGGGCGTCATCGCCGTCGCGATGGCGTCCTGCTCATCCGGAGACAGCGGGTCGTCTCCTTCCTTGGACGCGGGCCCCCCTCCCCACCCTCTCGGGTTCGAGTTCGAAGGCCTCACCCTGGGCATGGCCAAAGAGGCCGTCGTGGATGCCTGGGGTCCGCCCGGCCTTGAGGGGGCACGAAGCCTCGAATACGCAAACCGGGGCGCCTTCACCAATGTCCAGCTCCTGTTCAAGAGCGTCCCGGTTTCCAAGAACATCCAGCCCGAAGCCGCCCGCGCTTCGGGGGACGATCGGCCCTATGAGTTCCTGACGGCAATAATCCTGACCCCGGCCGAGCCTCGGGCCAAAAATGAATTTCGAGCGGAGCTCGTTTCTCTCTACGGCCACCCCCTGGCCGATCCCGTCCTGTCCGCCCCGCTGAATTGCCGCCCGCCCGCCTGCGAAATCTTCAGGCCGGCCGAATGCGTCCTGCTCAAAGTCGCCTGGGAAACCGCCCCGGCCGGCGCCGAACAGTCGGAGCGGGTGGCCAGCCTCGCCTACGTCCTCGCCCCCGACGCCCTGATCGCGGAGGTCCCCCGGCCGAAGTGGTCCGAGCTACGCGGCGCGGTCGCGGCCTCCTCCCCGTCCGGCCTCGAAGCGCGAATCAACGGACTGCGGACGGGCGCGGCCGGGCTTCCGGTCGCCGAGACCGTCAAGGTCATGGGAACGCCCAACCTGATCCTCGCGGGAGACGGCGGGGGGCGGCATTTCCTCTATTTCTGGCTGGACGGCTCCTTCATCAAACTGACCTTCGCCGGAGACCGCCTCCGGGCCGTCGGCCGCGATATCAAGAGCCGCTGATCCCCCGGGCCCGAGCCGGCGGGCCGCAAACGCGCTCCTCCCCTCGGATTTCATTCCCGGTTGACTTCAGACCGGTTCCGTGCTAACCTGAGGTCAACTTCAATATCCGGGAGGGATATACAATGAATCGTTTGTCGAAGGGTTTTCTGGCTTTCGCTTTTCTCGGGATTTTAGCTTTGGCGGCCGCGCCCGCCCAAGCTGATTGGTTTTACATGCATGGGGCCGGCGGCCATATTCAGGAGATGACCAACATTGTCAGCTCCGGATATTTCGGAAACGGACTCGTCTTCACGCAGAAAAAAGGCACGACCAGCTATCTTCAAGTCCCTATCCCCAACCCCGCCAACAACAACTGGACGGTTTCTGAGATCTGGATCTACTGTTCGACCGGCGGCGCCAACGCCAAGATCACTCAGGTTGATGTCTGGGACGGCGCCACTAAATTTAAAACGATCACCGGCAAGTGGTCCGGACATGCCAAGCTCATCAAGCTCAACCTGGGAGCAAAATGGAAGATCTATCGAGGTCTTAACATCACCATGACGACGGTCGTGACCGGCGGGTCAGATTTATTCTTTGGCATCGACTGTGTCGGCGCCAATATGACCGACAAATAGGTGAAATCGTTCTGAACACTTTTTCGAGCGGGCTCGCCGCCGCCGCGAGTGAAGGAAGCCGGTAGGCGGCCGCCCGCCCGGCTCGGCGGGCAAATTAATCCCTCGGCGTCCGGCCTGAGCCGGGCCCGACCGCAAATCGAAAAGACCTCTTCATGGGGAGGGGTCTACATTGACACGGCCCGCCTGCCGTGCTAGCTTGGCTTCAAGTTAGAAACAAGGAGCCATTCCCATGAGAGTCCCGCTCCGCGTATTCTCCATCCTAACGGTCTCCACGGTCCTGGTCCTGACGGCGGCGCCGGCCCGGGCCGAGTGGTTCTTCGCCCATGGAACCGCGGCCGTCCTCCAGGAGGACGCCGTCGCCAATTGCGTCTAATACGCCCACCTGGGTTGGGGCCTCGAATTTCAGCTCAAGCGCGGGAAGTCGGCCTGGATCCACTTCCCGATCCCCAACAAGGCCTTGGACGGTTACTCGGTCAGCCAGATCCAGATCGTCTTCAACACTCCCAACGCGAATGCCTACTTTGATGACGTCGCTCTCTGGGACGGCGGCGCTTTCGTCAAGGACGTCAAGGGGAAATGGTACGGCGCCAACAAGACCGTGACGCTCAACCTCGGCAAGAGCTACCTGATCTACCGGGGCCTCAACGTCTCCATCGCCGTCTATAACACGAGCAAGACCCAGGAATTGAAGATCATCTTCAACAGCGTCGGCGCCAAAATGGGCAACAGCTGAAGCGGACGGCGGGAACCGTCCTTCGTTTTTTAACTCAATCCATCGCCCCGAGCCGTCGGCTTGACCGGAATTGGGGGGCGTGATACGTTCATCCCGAAGCGAGGAGGTATCATGAAACGAAGACAATTCCTGCATTACGGTTTGGCGGGGAGCGCCTTGGCCGCCGCCGGAAACACGGCCTGCCGGTCCGGGGAATCCCCTTCGGCCCCTCCCCCGCCCGGGTCTGCCCCGGCCCGACCATTCGAACTCGAGGAGGCGACCATCGCCGACCTCCAAGCCGGTCTGGGCTCGGGACGGTATACGGCCCGCGCCCTGACCGACCTGTACCTCGCCCGGATCGAGGAGGTCGACAAGAAGGGACCCGGCCTCAACTCGGTCATCGAGGTCAATCCCGAAGCGCGGACGATCGCAGACGCCCTGGACGCCGAACGGAAGGCCAAGGGTCCGCGCGGCCCTCTTCACGGCATCCCGGTCCTGATCAAGGACAACATCGCCACCCGCGACCTGATGCAGACGACGGCCGGTTCGCTCGCCCTGGTAGGGTCGGTGCCGCCCGAGGACGCCTTCCTGGTCCGGAGACTTCGCGAGGCCGGGGCCGTCCTCCTGGGGAAGACGAACTTGAGCGAGTGGGCCAACTTCCGGTCCTCCCGATCGACGAGCGGTTGGAGCGGGCGGGGCGGCCAGACCAAAAACCCTTACGCCCTGGACCGGAATCCCTGCGGCTCGAGCTCCGGCTCGGGCGCCGCCGCCGCGGCCAGCCTCTGCGCGGCCGCGGTCGGGACCGAGACGGACGGCTCGATCGTCTGCCCCTCGGCGACCAACGGGATCGTCGGGATCAAGCCCACGCTCGGACTCGTCAGCCGGTCCGGCGTCGTCCCGATCGCCCACAGCCAGGACACGGCCGGCCCGATGGCCCGGACGGTGGCCGACGCGGCGGCCCTGTTGTTGGCGTTGGCGGGCCCCGACCCCAACGACCCCGCGACCCGGGACGCCCGCGCCCCCCTTTCCCCGGACTTCACGAAGGCCCTGGACCCGAACGGCCTCAAGGGGGCCCGGATCGGCGTCGTCCGCGGCTTCTTCAAGTTCCATGACATGGTTGATAAAATCATGGAAGCTCGGCTCGAAGACCTCAAGAAGCTCGGCGCCGTCCTCATCGACCCGGCCGATTTCGACAAGAAAAAGCGAGTGGACGATTCGGAGTTCGAGGTGCTCCTTTACGAATTCAAGGCCGACCTCAACGCCTACCTGGCCCGGCTCGATCCGTCCGCGCCGGTCCATAGCCTCAAGGAGATCATCGCATTCAACGAGAGGCTCCGCGACAAGGAAATGCCCTACTTCGGTCAGGAGCTCTTCCTCCAGGCCGAGGCCAAGGGCCCCTTGACGGACAAAGCCTACCTGGACGCCCTGGCCAAGAACCATCGCCTCACCCGGAAGGAAGGGATCGACGCCCTCATGGACAAGCATCGGCTCGACGCGCTGGTGGCCCCGACCGGAGGCCCGGCCTGGACGACCGACCTCGTCAACGGCGATCACTTCGTAGGGGGCGGCTGTTCGACGCCCCCCGCCGTCGCGGGTTATCCCCACATCACGGTCCCGGCCGGGTTCGTCTTCGGGCTTCCGGTCGGCCTGTCCTTTTTCGGCAAGGCTTGGAGCGAGCCGACCCTGATCGCAATCGCCTACGCCTTCGAGCAGGCCGTCAAAGCCCGCCGGCCGCCCAAGTTCCTGCCCGTCGCCGATCTTTCCATCCTGGGCGGGTGAGGATTCGCATGAAAGCTCATCGTTCGTTATCAATCCCGGCCGGTTTGCTCGCTGCCGCCTTCATATTGCTTTCGGGATGTTCCCAGCTGCGGGTCCGGAGCGAAAACCTGCCGGGCCGTCTCGTCTTCGATGCGGTCGATCCCCTCGAAAAGATCTTCCGTGAGACCGCTTTTTTCCCGCGCTCCGCGGCCGAGGCCGACGTCGCCCGCGGCGAACACGCCAGCTTCCAATTCGCGCTCCGCTCGTCCGGAGCCCTCAGGGACCTTCGGGCCGAGGCGACCGAATTCAAGTCGGAACAGGGCCGGCTCGGCACGGCCTGGATCGGCTATGTCGGCTATATCAGGATGGGCCGGACGATCGCCGAGTCGGGCCGGGACAGGCTTTGCTCGCCGTCCGGATTCTATCCCGACCCGATCCTGCCCGCGCCCCCGGCCGAGCTTCCGCCCCTGACCACTCAGCCGATCTGGGTCAGCGTGCCGGTGCCCAAGGACGCGGCGCCCGGTCTCTATAAAGGAACGATCGCCCTGACCGGCACCCTGGAAGGCCGGAGGTTCCGAACGGCCCGGGAGTGCGCGGTCCGCGTCTACCCGCCCGTCATCGACCGGACCCGGCTGTGGGTCACCAACTGGTTCGCCACGGACCCTGAAAAGCTGAAGCTGATGAACGGGGGCCGGCCGGTCGAGCCTTACTCGGAACGCTACTGGGAGCTCATCCGGGCGCTGGCCCGGGCCATGGCCGAGTACCGCCAAAACGTCGCGCTCATTTCCCCGCTCGAGCTCGCGACTTATACCCTGGAAAACGGCCGCTACGGCTTCGATTTCGCCCGGTTCGACCGGATGGTCGGGATCTTCATCGAGGAGGGCGTCATCGGCCGGATCGAGGGCGGCCATATCGGAGGAAGGGAGGGCACCTGGCTCACGCCGTTTGTCGTCTCGGTCCCCGAGGTCGTGGGCGCCGGCGCGGTCGAATTTCGGAGATATCCGATCTCGGACGAACGGGCCGTCCGTTTTTATTCTCAGTTCCTGCCGGCCCTGGTCGCCCACCTCAACGAGAAAGGCTGGACGGGCATCTACATGCAGCATCTGGCCGACGAGCCGATCGAGGAGAATTTCGCTTCCTATGTCGAGATCGCCCGCTTCGTCAAGCAATACGCCCCCGGCTTGAAAATCATCGAAGCCTGCCACACCCGGAACCTGGCCGACCTGCTCGACATCTGGGTGCCCCAGCTCAACTTCTTCGACACCGACAACGCCTTCTATGCCGAGACCGCGGCCAAGGGCGGTGAAGTCTGGTTCTACACGTGCGTATTTCCCCAGGGGGAATACGCGAACCGCTTCATCGAGCAGCCCCTGATCAAGGCCCGCCTCCTCCACTGGATCAATTTCCGCTACGGCTCACCCGGCTACCTTCATTGGGGATTCAACTGGTGGACGGACGACCCCTTCTACGAGACGACCCGGATCCAGACCGAATCCGGGCTGGTCCTACCGGCCGGCGACTCCTGGATCGTCTATCCGGCCCAGGGCCGGGTCCTCCCCTCGATCCGGCTCGAGACGATGCGGGACGGGATCGTCGACCACGAGCTCCTCTGCCGGCTGGCGGAAAAGCTCCCCGAGGAGGCGAAAGAGCTGGCGCGGCAGGTCGTCTACAGCTTCACCGAATACGATATCAACGTCCCCGCCTTTCGAGAAAAGAGAAAAACCGTTCTCAAGCTACTCAGCGACTGAGCTGCGGCAAGTTAAAATTGAAGGGAGAGGCTCAGCCCGCCCGGAAAGACGCTGAGCGACCAGCGGCTTTCGGCGGGCGCGGGAAGGAGCGCTCCTTCCTTGCCCAGGTAGCGGACTTGATAATTATTCCAATCGCGGATCGCCCGGCGCGGCTGGATGAAGATATTGGCCAGGGAGACGGCTTCTCCGATGGCGAAGGTGATAAGCCCGTCGCTCCAAGGCCGTTTGAAGGCGGCCGCGGTCACGATCCCGGCCGCCGCGTTGGCGCCTAGGTTGAGGAGATGGGTGGTCCAGCCTCGCCCCGCTTTCTCCCGCTCGGCGCAGCGGCGAAGAAGCTCCTCGGCCTCAGCGAGCTTGACTCGGCGCTCTTCGGGCGTGCCGTCCGGAAAGGATTTCAATTTTTTGACGCCGTAAGCCGGCAGGAAGGAGTCCATCAACAGGCCGCCGACGCCGAGGGCCGTGGTCGCCCCGCCCACGAGCATATCCTGGGCGAACTCGCGGTCGCGGACTTTGGGAGCATTCGGCGAATCATCGGCCGGCTTGACGTCGTTCCAATGGGCGGCGGAAAGGCCCCACTGCGCCGCGGTCGCGGTCGCATAGCCGGCCAGCCAACCGTACCACCAGGTTCTGGCGCGCGGCTGGGCCGTGCCGAGGGCGTTCTCGATATAGCCCAACCGTTCCTTCGCCTGATCATCGGGGATCTCCGCGGCGGCCTGCGCGAAAGCGCGGCCCCATGAGACGAAGGCCAGAAAGATCAGAACCCATGAACACTTTTTGAGGTCAAAGGTCATCGGAACCCCCTTTGAATTTGGAACATTCCGGCCCATCATCAGCGGACCAGGGCCTGGTAGACCATGACCGGGAACTGCCGGCTGAGGGGAAGATCCGCGGCCGGCATGAGCTGCGTCATGAACAGGCCGACCAGCCTTTGCTCGGGATCGACCCAGTAGATGGGATAATAGGCCGACCCCCAGCCGAAGGCTCCTTTCGAGCCGAGCTCGCCGTAGGTCCCGATATCCTCCCTGACCCAGAAGCCCAATCCGAAGGTCTCCCCCCGTCCCCAGCCGTCGCGGCGGTAGAGGTCGCGTGTCGCGTTGACATGCATGAGCTCCACCGACTTGGGGCTGAGGACGCGGACGCCGTCGAGGACCCCGCCGTTAAGGAGCATCTGGAGGAATCGGCCGTAATCGACGGCCGTCGACAGGATCCCGGCTCCCCCCGAGAGACACTTCTTGGGGCCTTTGAGGTAATCGGTCTTGGCGTTGTCCTCGTTCTTGGTCAGGACGCCCTCCGGGGAAAGGCCGTAGACGGGCGCGAAGCGGGCGGCCTTGCCGTTGGTCATCCAGAAGGATGTGTCGGTCATCCGGAGCGGCCTAAAGAGGCGCTCCTCCAAGAAGCGGTCGAACGGCATCCCCGAGGCAACCTCGACGAGATATCCCAGGACGTCGGACGAATAGCCGTAGAGCCATTTCTCGCCGGGGTGGCCGTCGAGGGGGAGCTTGGCCATCCGTTTGACGACGTCGCCGATGGTCTCATTACGGGCCGCCAGGTACCAGCCCTGGATGCCCGCTTCCTTCCAAGCGTCCTGGGAGATGTCGTAGCCGTAGGTTAAGCCCGAGGTATGGGTCAAAAGCTGATGGATGGTCATGGGCCGATGCGCTTTTTCCAGGTAGTATTTGGCCGCGGATTGAACGCCGACCGGAAGGGGCACGGCCACGGATGGCTCGGCGAATTCCGGGATAAATTTAACGACGGGGTCCTGGAGGAGGAATCGGCCCTCCTCGTAAAGTATCATGACCGCAGCCGCGGTCAGGGCTTTTGACATAGAGGCGATCCGGAAGACGGCGTCCTTGGGCATGGGAATCCCGGCCTCCCGGTCCATCTTGCCGTAGGATTTATAAAGAACGGCTTTGCCGTCCTTCAAGACGAGGGCGACGGCGCCGGAGAGCTTCCCCTGGGCGATGAATCCTTCGAACAGGGCGTCAACCCGCCCCAGCCGTACCGGGTCGAATCCGAGCTCCCGGGAATTTCCTTGAGGAAAATCCGCCGCGGCGGCCAAAACGAAAGTTAAGGTGAGAACGGCGATGAAAACGAGAAGCCGCTTTCGGGTGGGCATGGCGTCCTCCTTTTCAGGAAGATCATACCCCGGAAGGCGGGGCCGCCGCAAATGGAACCGAGGCTCAGCCTCCGGCTTCGCGGCGGCGACGAGATCTCGGCTCCCCCGTTCATTGACAACGCCGAGGCGGCGGCTTATTATTTCCTCTTGAAGCAGGAAACGCCGTAAATAATGATCGAAACATCCCGGACGGCTTGGACGAAAATGACCGCGCCCGATCGGGGGGGGTTCTTGGCCCTCTGGCTGCCGCTTCTGTTCCTCGTCGGGCTGATCGTCCCTCCCCTGCTCTTGCTTTTGGTATGGGTTCTTAGCATAAATCTTGCCGGCGCGCCCGTTTCATCCAAGCGACGCTCTTTTTTAGTCCCGCAATACGTTCTGGGAACTACCTCGCCCAGAAGCCCTCCTCTCCTCTAACTATTTCCCCTGAAGTCTGTTCGAATCGTCATCGGGTTTATGAACCGGAGAGGAGTCAAGATGATTTTACCCGCCAAGACCCGGATTAAGGATTTCTGGAACAGGACGCGCGGCATTCCCATTCAATATGATCTGGCCGGCTATCGAAAAACGCTGGCGGCGATCGGCCGCCTCGACTTCGGCCGCTCGGCGGACGGCGAGCTTCAAGAAAGAGCGGCGCGGTTGAGGGAGCGGGCCTGCCGAGGCGAGGCTGCGGACGTTCTCTTGGTCGAGGCGTTCGGCCTCGTCCGGGAAGCGGCCTGGCGGAGAATCGGGCTCAAGCCGTTCGACGAGCAGGTCATGGCCGGGATCGCCCTTCATCAAGGCCGCGTCGTCGAGATGAACACCGGCGAGGGTAAAACGCTGGCCGCGGTCTTTCCGGGCGCCCTAAACGCTCTGACCGGACGAGGGGTCCACATCCTGACCTTCAACGATTACCTGGCCCGCCGGGATGCCGCCTGGATGGGGCCCATCTACGAATTCCTTGGCCTGAGCGTCGGCTGCGTACAGGAAGGGATGCCTCAGACGGACCGGAAAAGGGCTTACGCTTCGGACATCACCTACGCGACGGCCAAGGAGGCCGGCTTCGATTACCTCCGCGATCATCTCTGCTACGCCCGGGCCGACCTCGTCCAAAGGCCGTTTCATTGCGCGGTCGTCGACGAAGCCGATTCCATCCTCATCGACGAGGCCCGCGTCCCGCTCGTCATCGCCGGCCGGCTGGAGGCGGAGACGGCCGTCCCGGTCGGATTGGCCGAGGTCGTCAAAGGGCTCCGGTCCGGCCTCGACTTCGAGACGGACGAAGGGGAGCGCAACCTTGTCCTGACCGACCAGGGTTTGGGGAGAATCGAGGGCAGGCTGGGCGGTCTGGACCTCCACGCGCCCGGGGCCATCGATATCCTGACCGGCGTTCATCAGGCCCTCCATGCCGAGTATCTCCTGCGGCGCGACGTGGACTATATCGTCCGCGACGGAAAGGCCGAGATCGTCGACGAATTCACGGGCCGCGTCGTCGAAGACCGCCACTGGCCCGACGGCCTCCAGGCCGCGGTCGAGGCCAAGGAACGGCTCGGGCCGGGCGCTGGCGGATCCATCCTGGGCTCGATCACCCTTCAGCACTTCATCCGCCTCTACCCCAAGGTCGGCGGAATGACCGCAACCGCGCAAAGCGCCGCCGGCGAGATCCACGAGTTCTACGGGCTGAGGACCGTCGTCATTCCCCCGCACCGTCCCTGCATCCGGAAGGATCTGCCGGACGCGGTCTTCACGCACAAGGCGGCCAAGGCCGAGGCCCTGATCGAGGAGATCGGATGCCTGCATGCCGTCGGCCGGCCGGTCCTGGTCGGCACGGCCAGCATCAAGGAGTCCGAGGAGCTGGCGGCCGCCCTGCAGGGGAAAGACATCGACTGCCGGGTCCTCAACGCCAAGAACGACGAGCTCGAGGCCGAGATCATCGCCCAGGCGGGCCGCCCCGGCGCCGTGACCATTTCGACGAACATGGCCGGCCGGGGGACTGACATTAAACTCGGCGGAGACAAAGAGCAGGAGCGGGACAAGGTCGTCGGCAGGGGCGGCCTTTACGTCATCGGCACGAACCGGCACGAAAACCTGCGGATCGACCGGCAGCTCCGGGGGCGGGCGGGGCGCCAAGGCGATCCCGGTTCGTCCCGCTTTTTCGTCAGCCTCGAAGATCCGCTCGTCGAGAAGTACGGTCTCCGGAACCTCCTGCCCAAAAGCCTTCGCTCGCTACGGCGGAATGGCCCGCTTGAAAATCCCCTGGTCGCCCGCGAGATCGCTCGGGGCCAGCGGATCATCGAGGGTCAAAACTTCGAAATCCGCAAAACCCTCTGGAAATACGCCTACCTTATTGAGAAGCAGCGCCAAATCATCCAGGGCTGGCGCGAGGAGATCCTGGGCGGTGACGGATTGCCGGATCCGCTGGAGGCCAAAGTCCGCCGGATCGGGGCTGGCCATCGCTCACGGATGACTCCGGACGCCTGGGCCGAGATCGAGCGGCGGATCGCCCTCCGCGAGATCGACCGCGCCTGGATGGAGCACTTGGCCGTCCTGGCCTATGTCCGCGAGGGCATCCACCTGGAGAGCGTGGGGGGACGGTCTCCGATCGCCGAATTCCAAAGGATCGCCAACGAGGAATTCGTCAAGCTGGAGCCCAAGATCGAAACCGGAATCCTGAGATCATTCCGATCGCTTCCCGCCGATCCGGACCGGCTCGACCTGGACCGAATGGGCCTGCGCGGGCCATCCTCGACCTGGACCTACCTCATCAGCGACCAGCAGTTCGGGCTGTGGGTTTCGCTCCTCCAGGGCGGCAACATCGGGGCCACGGCCGTCGCGGCCGGCTTATACGGCCCGCTCTACATTTTAATGGGGATAGCCCAGCGCCTCCGCTGGAAGAAAAACCGGGCCCGCTCTCGGTGATCGAGCGGCGCGGGCGGCCCTCAGGCGAGATCGACCTCGACGAGGCACTTGGGGTCGCCGCGCTTGATCGAGGCGCGGAGCGCGACGCGGACCGGCTTTCCGGTCAGCGCCGCGTAGACGGCCTTGGTCCACCCCTGGGTGCAGTAACAATAGGTGGGCGAAATCGGCCAAATATTCTGCTGCCTTTATTATCCGTGATGAGTATAGCATGGGCCGGTCAATCGGCCGAACGACGGCGGACGAAATACCGGAAGCCGACCCACTCCCGGCCTCCGTGTTCGTCCTCTTCGATGCGAATGATGAAAGCCCCCTTCGAAACCAGAAAATCCACGACTCGGTCCTTGGGGATGCCGTGCATCGGAAAATCCCCGGGTTCAGGGGCCGCGCCCGGTTCTTCTCGATAGAGTTCGTCCAGCGCCCCGAGGGCGGCCTCGTCGGGGGACGAAGATGGGAACGGCGTGAGATCAAAAAGATCTTGAGTTCCGGAAGGCAGCGACGCCCGGTCGATCGCCCGGCTATCGTCTCCCCCGATCTCGACGGGGAAGCGGACGGCCGCGGCGCCCTTGTCCTTGAACCAGGATATGGACTCATGGGCGAGATCCACCTCGCAGAGATACACGCCCGGCCGGCCGGGCGCCCGGACGGCCAAATAGACGAGGCATTCATCGCCGGCGGCGAGAACCCTCGGCAAGAGCGTCCGGCCGTCGTCCTGGATGAGCATGGTCTCTCCGTCCCGCGTCAGCCAATGGTTGCCGGCGCGGATCGGGGCCGCCTCGTTCCGGACCCAGTCCTCGCGGCTCGCGTTCCGGATGTAGACCTTGAGGACGAACTCGGCGGACGGCTTGAGCGGCGCCGCCGGCACATCCTCCAGCCTGATTGCGGAGGCATAGGCCGCGTCGCTCATCGGCCCGACGTCGAGGGGCAGGGAGCTCTTGTCGCGGAGGTGAGACGGCACTTGGAAGACCAGGAGCCCTTCGGGCCGCAGGACCCTGAGAAATTCTCCCAGGTAGGCCAAAGACAACTCCGGCTGGATGTGTTGAAGGACGATGTTCGTGTAGACGAAGTCGAAAGTCTCGTCCGGGAAAATTTTCAGGTGGGCTTCCGGATTGACATGGTAGCGGACCTTGTCCGGAAACCGGTTGAACTTCTCGGCGAGTCGGATCATGGTCTCCGAGACGTCGACGCCGGCCACCCGCTCAAAGTGAGGCGCCAGCGCCAACGTCAGGCGGCCGATGCCGCAGCCAAAATCGAGCGCCCCTTCCCTGCCGAAAAGAATGGCCAGGCTCTCCAGCCGATAAAGAAGGATTGAGATTTCGCGCCGCCCCGTCTCGAAAAACTCGGCCAACCCCCATTTCCGGCCTTTCTTGGCGGGGTCGGACAGGATGGCCCAGAGGGGGTCCTGCCGGGCGTGTCTCTCCCATAAGTCTTGGATGCCCCGAAGCTTATCGGCGGACATGACTCTCTTGACGCGATGGAGACCGTTCCGATCATCCTCAGCGTTCGGCGCCGGCCGGAAGGACCTCGACGGCCTGGATCATCGCCTCGTGGCCGGGCGTGGATGTGAAGCGGAGCTCGATGACACCGTTCTGGGGGACGATGCCGGGGAAATCCCGGACGTAGGCGCGGAACGTCCCGACCTCTTTCCGGACATTCAGGTTCTCGACGACGGTAACGCCGTTGATCGCGACGGTCGTCGGGCGGGAGACGGATTCCCATTCGCCCTCTCGTTCCATCCAGGGCGTCTCGGGCGTGTCGGCCCAGTGCAGCCGCACTAAGTAGGTGCCGGGCGCCACGGTGAGGTTCACCCAGAATTCGGGCGCATGGACCCCGTAGCGGTAGATCTCTTCATCCTTGGTCCCGCCGATGTACATGCTCCGGCGGCAGTTCCACCAGCAGCGGGCGACGGTGTCCGCTCCGTTACCGGAACGGGTCACGAACTCTGTGCCCGGCCGCCAAGCGTTGCCGCCGCCGTCGACGTAGTCCCGCCGTTCGGTCGTGCCGAAGATGAGCCGTTGGGCTTCCCGGGGGCCTCCGCCCGAACCCGTTCCCGCCTCTCCGCTCGCCGCCGAGACCTGGGCCGAGTCGACCATGATCCGCATCCCCCGCGCCAGAGGATTCCCCGCTCCCCGCAGAACGATCTTCAGCTCATGGGATCCGTTCTCCAGTCCCTTCTTGACGAAGATCGGCTGGCGGCGGCGGACGGTGGGATTCCAGCATTCGACCACGGTGGGCTCCTTGACGCCGTCGACGTAGGCATCCGCCCAGCCGCCCTCGGGTCCGACGATGCCCGTCAGGCACACCCGGTTGCCGTTGAACACGAAGGTCAGGGCGGCGTCGGCCTGGTCGGCCGCGCGATAGGAGCCTCCCCATGCCGCCGCATCTTCGACGCTCATCCAGGAGCCGGTCACGGCGAAGAACGCATCATCGGCGACATCCTGAGGATCGTCGCCCTCCACCACAAGTCCGGTCCGGCCGTCGTGCCGGATCGTGACCAGGCAGTCCCCGTTGGGAAGAGGATCCACGATGTAGCCATCGCCTTCGAGGTCGACCCGCTCCCGCAGCCGGACGCCGTCGGCGCGTATCGAGGCGGGGCGGAAGGCCAGCCGCAGGACATCGCGACCGCCCTGAGGAGCGTCGAAGGTCGAGTAGGCGATGCGGCCTTTTTCGTAGAGGACTTCGTTGACGACCGAAGCGGAGCGCATAATATGGTTTTCCCGGTTCGGCCCGAACTCCCGCGGCAGCCAGGCGATGGCATCCAGGGTCCGGCATAACGGCCAGGGGTGTGCGAGGTTCGACCAATCTCCCGTGGCGACCTGCTCGCCCAGCAGCCCGTCCTTGACGACTCCGTTGGGTAAGCTGTCGTAGCTGGCCATGATCATCATCCGGCGGCCGATCTCCCGCGCCCATTCGCTGTCGGCCAGGACGCCGTAGCGGATCAGGGTCGGGCCCGCGGTGTATTGGTTGTAGGAGAGCGACGTTCCGCAGCAGACCGAGGATTCCGGGAACGCCCAGGCCCCGCTGTAGGCGTCGCCCCGCGAGGCCGGGTCGGCTCCGTTTCGATTCCAGAGAAGGGAGAGCATGTTGCGAAGATCGTTCCGCCAGCCGGGATAGACCCGGGGGTAGGTCATGAAGTGATCGGCGCACATGGAGACCATTCCGCACATCATCGGGTTGTCCCAGTCCCAGTAGGTGCGGCCCCAAGTGTCGTTCAGCCACCAGGCCGGAAACATCTTCTCGTTGAGAAAGCGGCGGCCGGCGTCCCGGGCCTTGACCCATAGGCCGTCCCTTCCCCGTCCGCCGCAGGCGATCAGCTCCTCCAGGAAGTCGACGATGATCGAGGTCGTCCCGGTCAGGACATCGGACCATCCGACGACCGAGGGATCGACGTAGCGATTCCAGGGAGAGAGATCCGCCTCGGCGAATTGGGCGTGGGCGGCGAAGACATCCCCCCAGTGCCTGGCCATCGTCAAGTAGCGCGGATTCCCGGTCAGCTTATGGGCTCGCAGGACCTCGATGCCGATGATGGCGCACAGGTCGAGCTGGTTGCGCCCTCGAGGGTCGCACTTCCCGTAGGCCTTGCCCAGCGTCGGCGTGCTGATCGGGAACAGCGGCCAATCGGCCCGCTCGTCGGTCAGCCCGTAATCGAGGATGTAATCGACCGTGAGCGGGATATAGATGAAAGCGATCGGATCGCCGCTGTACTGATAGTAAGCGGTCAATCCCTTGATGATGCTCCAGGCCCGCTGGCAGAGATCCCCGCACATCCAGTCGTTGGTGGGCGGAATCCGGATGGTTCCGTCGGGCGCGATGCTCCAGTGGGAATTGTAGATCAGGTCGGGTGCGGCCAGGACGGCCTTGGGCTTGTCCACCCAGGGGTATCGTTTCAGGACGTTGACCGCAATCAGGACGCGTTCGTCCAACTGGCCGTTCAAACCCCGGTACCAGGGGGCGATAACGCCGTGGGCGTCTTCCACGGTCGGATGGGCGTAATAGGAGGGCAGACGCGTCGCGGCGAGGCCGGCTCCGACCCAGAACAAGATCGCCGCCACGGCCAGAGCCAGCGCCCTCAGCCCGGGCTTCCCGGTCGGTTTCGCTTTCCCGCTCATGTTCCGACTCACCTCCGTCCCCCGCGGCCAGAGCGTTCAGGTTCCATTTCCGTCCGATGGGAAGGATCGAGGGAGACATCTTACGTTCTTGAGCAAGAGACTGTCAACCCCTCAACACCCCAGCCATCAGGCGCGGGCTTGTATAGGGGTAACCCTGAGCCTCGGCGAACGGGTCAAGGCGCTTGTCCGTCCACCCTCCAAGATTGACTTGTCGGGAAATCGCGTGATATCAAAAGAAGGGATACCGCGAATAACAGGCTTACGGCGCCCGAAAATTCCGCCGTTTCGATGGCGGACCGGAGAAACCGGCAAGGAGGCTTCATGATCAAACGACAACGACAGGCTTCTCTGATCGCGCTCTTCATCGGATTGGGGATCGCGCCCGTCCGGTCGGAGGCGGCGGCCAGAGTCCGTATCCAAGTCGGATCCGAGCCCCTCCATGCGGGACGGATCAGCCCGATGCTCTACGGAGGCTTCGTCGAGCTTCTCGACGATGTCGTGCCCGGGATGTGGGCGGAAATGCTCGGAGACCGCGGTTTCGAAGGCATCCTTCCCACCGCGAAGTGGTGCTATTTCCGGGGCGAGCTCAACCTTTGCGACCGGGACTGGGACCGGAGCGACGACTGGGCATACGACGGGGAACGGCCCTTCAACGGAGATCAATCCGCTCGGCTGTCCTCCTCGACGGGACGGCCGGCGCGGCTGACGCAAAGCCGCATCGCGGTCCGCAAGGGAATGGGCTATCGGCTGAGCGGGTACTACCGCGGCGATTCCGCCTCCCTGGGGGTAAAGACTGCGCTTAGGGTCCTGGCGCCCGATGAATCCTGGATGACGCTGGCGGTCCTCGACCTTCCCCGCCCCGGTTCCGGCTGGAAGAAGTTCGAAGGCCGATTCCTGTCTCGGGGAACGACCGACCGGGCCGTCTTCGAGGTTGAGGCCAAGGGAGAGGGGCATCTCTGGCTGGACAAATTATCCTTGATGCCCGAGGACAGCATCCAGGGCTGGCGGAAAGACGTCGTGGAGACGACCAAGGAGCTCGCTCCACCGATCATCCGTTGGGGAGGATCGGCGGTCGATCCCGGTCATTACCGCTGGAAGGCGGCGATCGGCGATCGGGACTTGCGATCTCCGTTCCTGAACTCTCCCTGGGGACGACGGGACTCGAATGACGTCGGCGTCGAGGAGTTCGTCCAATTCTGCCGCGCCGTCGAGGCCGAGCCCCTCATATGCGTCAGCTTGGCCGACGGAGCCGAGAGCGCGGCCCAGATGGTCGAGTATCTCAACGGTCCCCCGGAGTCCGATTGGGGCCGGAAACGAGCGTCCCAGGGCCGTCCCCTTCCCTACGCCGTTAAATACTGGCAAGTCGGAAATGAAATCGACCGCCCCGACTACCCCGGGGAATTCATGGCGGTGGCCCGGGCCATCAAGAAGGCCGACCCCGGCGCCGTGGTTCTTTCCTCGTTCCCGACCCGCGAGCTGATCGATCGCGCCGGCGGGAACGCGGACATCGTCTGCCCTCATTACTACCAGGCCGACCTCGACGGCGTCGCCTCCGATCTGACGACGATTAAGGGCTGGATCGAGACCTCGAGCGGAGCCGGCCGGATCAAGATCGGGGTCACGGAATGGAACATCAACGCCGGGAACTGGGGGTTGGGGCGGGGCAAGCTCAACACGCTCGGCTGCGCCCTATTCGAGGCCCAGTTCCTGAACGTCCTCCATCGGCATTCGGACGCCGTGACGCTTGCCTGCCGGTCCAACCTGACCAACAGCTTCTGCGGCGGAACGATTCAGACGAATGCGGCCGAGCTGTACCGGACGCCCAGCTTCCACGTCATGGCCCTGTATCGGAGGCATTCGCTCCCGATTCCGCTTCGGGTGGCCGCCGATGTCCCCGTCCTGGTCGATCTATCAGCCTGCGCGGCCGAGGACCACTCCTTGCTCTGCCTGTTTGTCGTCAATCTTCGTAATGAAGCCGTCGATCTCGACCTGGATCTTTCCGGCTTCGACCCCGCCTTCGCTGTCAAGGGCGGAGAGGTCGTTTGCGACGGCCAAGACAGGGGACAAATCGACGTCATTAACAGCTTTGCCGGCCCCAACCGGATTGCGCGGACGAAATTGAAATGGGACGGGTCGGCCGGAGGTCTCGTAACGATACCGGCCCTGTCCGTCGCCGCGATCGACGCCGGACGGGGGAGATAAACTCGTCGCCTTGACAGCCTCGACGCTCGCGATATAACATTCCCGCGGCGCGGCCGGCGGATCGGGCTCGGCCGGCAGGGAAAGCAAAGGAGAACGGCATGATCATCGTCGCTTCCTATCCCGTCGCGATTGCGATGTGCGTCATCACCATGCTCTGCTGGGGATCTTGGGCGAACACCCAGAAGCTGGCCAGCAAGGAATGGCGGTTCCAGCTCTTCTATTGGGACTACGCGATCGGCGTGTTGCTATTGTCTCTCGTCCTGGCCTTCACCCTGGGCAGCACGGGCGGGGCCGGACGCGGCTTTCTGGCCGATCTGCGGCAGGCTGACGGCGCCTGGCTGGGCTCCGCCTTCCTGGGCGGCGTCATTTTCAACCTGTCGAATATCCTCCTGGTGGCGGCCATCGATATCGCCGGCTTGGCCGTGGCTTTCCCGGTTGGCGTCGGCCTGGCCCTGGCCCTGGGTGTCATCACGACCTATCTGAAGAAGCCCGAGGGCAACGTGCCGATGCTGGCCTTGGGCGTCGCCGGCGTCCTGGTCGCCATCATCCTCGACGCCTTGGCCTATAAGAAACGAGCGGCCCAAGCCCAAAAGACACCGCTCAAGGGCATCGTTCTTTCCGTCGTCGCCGGCGTGTTGATGGGATTCTTCTACAGCTATGTCGCCAACGCCTTGGGCAGGATCGACCCGGCCAGCCGGGCTCTTGAGCCGGGGAAGTTGAGTCCCTATACGGCGATCGTCCTGTTCTCGGTCGGAGTTCTGGTCTCCAACTTTCTCTGGAACAGCATCATGATGGCCAAGCCGCTCTCGGGGGATCCGGTGCCGTTCCGCGACTACTTCAGCAAGGGCAACCCCCGCTTGCACCTGATCGGAATCCTGGGCGGAGTCATCTGGAGCCTCGGGATGTCCTTCAGCATCATCGCCAGAACGCGGCCGGTCCCGCCCTGTCTTATGGATTGGGCCAGGGCGCCACCATGGTCGGCGCCCTCTGGGGCGTCTTCATCTGGAAAGAATTCAAGGATGCTCCGGCCGGGACGAACAAGCTGTTGGCCGCGATGTTCTTGTTCTACCTGGTGGGATTGGGAATCCTGGTCGCCTCCAAGCTTTAAAGGATCGGCCCGCATGATCATGCGGCTATCGGCTCTTCTGGCCGCCCTGGCCTTGGCGGGGATCGGCCCTAAGCCGGCCCGAGCACAATCGGCCGAGGACGCCGTTTCCAGGCTCCATCGGGAGGCCCTGGTTTGGGACTGCCACAACGATCTGGCCTACCGGGTCCTCTATGAGGGGCTGGACATCGGGAAGCGCTTGCCCGCCGGGCAGGTCGATATTCCCCGTCTCCAAGAGGGACAGGTCGATGTCCAAGTCGTCGCCTTATTCATCCAAAATTATCTTTATCCCGACAAGGCCGCCCGCCAGGCCTTTGAGCTCCTGAAGGCCATGACCGGGGCGATCGAAAAAAATTCCCGATGTGTCGAGCTGGCCCGAACGGGCGCCGATATCGAGAGGATCGTCGCCTCGGGAAAAATCGCAATGCCGTTGGCCATCGAGGGCGGCCACGCCATCGAGGACCGCCTCGATCTGCTGGTGGAGTTCCGGCGACTCGGAGTGACCTCGATGACGCTGACCCATAACATCAGCCATGGCTGGGCCGATTCCAGCGCCGACAAGCCCCGTTGGAACGGGCTCAACGCCCTGGGCCGGGATGTCGTCCGGGAGATGAACAGGCTCGGCATGGTCATCGATGTCTCCCACGTTTCGGACAAGACCTTCTTCGACGTCTTGGAGGTCAGCCGAGATCCCGTCATCCTCTCGCATTCCGGATGCAGGGCCGTCAATCCCTACCGCCGGAACGTCAGCGACGAGATGCTGCGAGCTCTCGCCAAAAACGACGGCGTGATCGGCATCGTCTTTGAGCTCACCTATCTTTCCGCCGGCTATGCCAAGGCCGCCGAGGAACTCCGGGCGATCAGCCGGCCGATTTTCGAGAGAGTTCCTCCGATCGAGGACCTCGACTTGCGGATCGCCGTCGAGCACCTCAGCCAGGGCCGGGATTGGCCGCTCGAGGGGAAGCCGACGATCGAGGACATCCTCGATCATATCGATCACGCCGTGAAGACAGCCGGGATCGACCATGTCGGGCTGGGAGCGGACATGTACCCGCGGACGCCTACGCCCGAAGGGCTCCGAGGAGCCCAGGATTACGGGCTGATCACCCGCGGGTTGAAACGCCGGGGCTACAGCGACGCCGACGTCAAGAAGATCATGGGGGAAAATTTCCTCCGCGTCTGGAAACGGGTGACGGACGGCAAGTCCTGAGGGAGGCCGTCGAACAGCGGCCGTAGATAGTGTGAGTGCCGGGGGCCGGGCTCGAACCGGCACGGAGCTTACGCCCCGAGGGATTCTCGGCTTATATCTTTCTTAAAGGGTAAACGCGTTAATAAATTAATTGTCTTGGCGACTTCCATATCATATAATCATGCCATGAGAAGGAGGTCATGGCAGCTGAGTGACTTGGAGAATGCCGTCATAACTTCTACGAGTTATAGGCAGGTTCTCCAGAAATTGAACTTAAAAGGAGCGGGGGGAAATTACGAACAGATAAAAAAGTACATAAAGGAACATGGACTCAATATCAAACATTTCAAAGGGCATGGATGGAACAGAGGTATTAAAGGCAAAGGAAAGCCTCGAATTCCTCTATCAAACGTGTTAATCCTAGGCAGTTCGGTTCAAAGCTTTAAGCTCAAAAACAGATTGTTCAACGCCGGTTTGAAGCCAAAGCATTGTGAGGAATGCGGCTGGGCCGTGCTATCCGAAAATGGATATTTGCCGCTGGAATTGGACCACATCAACGGCAATAGAAATGATAATCGTCTGGAAAATTTAAGAATATTATGTCCTAATTGTCATAGCTTGAGGCCTACGCATCGTAGCAGAAAAAGAGCCCAGGTGGCGGAATAGGCATACGCACGACACTTAAAATGTCGCGGCCGTAAGGCCATGCGGGTTCGAGTCCCGCCCTGGGCATTTTATTTCAAGGACGCTGCAAAAAAACTCGTCAGTATATGTCTTATACTATATGTCTTACGAGCTTCGGTTGACATCCTGACAAACCGCGATCTATCATCCATGGTACTGAGAAGGACGAAGCAAAAATGAGACATGAACTTTCATCCGGCCCTCTGATCCGGCGGGCACTGCTCACCACGGCTCTGTGCCTGATCGGCCTCGTGACCGGTTCATTTTCGGGTGGAGAAAACGGAACCGGAGTTCTGTTGCCTGACGGGCGCGAGTTTATTTCCTGGGAGCAGCCGCTTCAGTTCGCCGGAACATATTATGTGGATAACCGGAATCCTCGCGCCGCGGATTCGAATGCGGGCACGAAGGAACTCCCCTTTCTGACCATTAACAAAGCGGCTCAGGTGTTACAGCCGGGCGAGCGCGTGGTTATCATGACGGGCATCTATCGCGAGCATATCGATCCGGCGCGCGGCGGCAGCGGCCCTGACAAGATGATCAGTTACGAGGCGGCGCCCGGGGCGAGCGTCATCGTCAAGGGCTCGCGGACGGTCAAGGCCGGTTGGGAGCCTTCGACGGATTTCAAGCTCGACTTGCCCGCGGCGGCTCGCGCCAAAGTGAAGATCTATCGTCGCCGCCTGGACGATCTCGATTTCCAGGGCTACAACCCCTTCGGTATGGCCAGCATCATGCATAACCGCGTCTACCTGATGCCTAAGCCGGAAGAGTTGTGGCGGCATCTCAAACGGCGCGGGATGGTTTTCATGGACGGGCAACGCCTCGAGCAGGTCGAGCTTTACCAGAAGCTCAGCGGGAAAGACGGCGCCTTTTGGTGTGAGCAGGACGGGCTCACGATCCACGTGCGCCTTCCCGGCGACGCAGATCCCGCTCAGCACGAGGTGGAGCTCGCGATCCAGGAGCAGGTCTTCGCGCCCCGGACGCAAGAGCTGGGTTACATCCGAGTCAAGGGGATCACCTTCGAGCACGCGGCCAACGGCTTCCCGGTCCCGCAGCGCGGGCTGGTTTCCATGAGCCGGGGCCATCACTGGATCATCGAGGATTGTATCCTGCGGCACGCCAACGGCGTAGCGCTCGACATTGGCGCCCAGGACTGGGACATGGAGCCGCCCGCCCTTATCGGCTACGCCATCGTCCGCCGCAACCATATCGACGACGTGGGCGTCTGCGGGATCGCCGGAGCGGCCGTGCAGAACACTCTCATCGATTCCAATCTGATCGAGCAGGTGGGTTACCAGGACGTGGAGCTGGCCTGGGAAACAGGCGGGATCAAGCTGCATCTGACCAAGAACTGCCTGCTCATCCATAACGTCATCCGCCACACCGTCCATGCCGAGGCCATCTGGCTCGACTACGAGAATACGAATACGCGCGTGACCGGAAACGTGATGGGTGACGCGCTGGAAACCCTGCGGGGCGGCATCTATCTCGAAGCCTCGCACGATGCCAACATGATCGATAACAACATCATCTGGAAGGCGACCGAAGGCGCGGGGGGCGGGTCCTACAACATGCCGCCCCACGGCGGCTGGGGCATCACCGTGGATGGAAGCGACCAGACGGTCATTGCCCATAACCTGATCGGCTGTACCCAGGATGCCGCCGTCAAATTTCGAAACATCGAAAGCCGGATCGTGAGCGGGCGGGGTGGCACCACGCGTCGGAACAAGGTCTTGAACAACATTTTCTTCCGCTGCGGCAAGGCCATCGATTTCTCCAATGGCGACAACACCGCGGACGGCAACCTCTACACGAGAGATTGGGGCGAAACGCGCGATGAGACCCAGTCGCTGGGGCGCGGACTGAACTGGATTCCCGATGCGGGCACGATCCTCCGGCTCGATCTCGAAGCGTGGCGGAAATTCTTCGGGTTTGACAAGAATGGCGCTTACGCGGACATGAGCATCGATGTCGATCTCGACGCGCTGATGATGACCTGGTCAATTTCCGGCGTCATTCCGCAAGCTTCGGCCGACAAGCACTTCCAACTGGATCTCATCGGCCAGGCGGCGGGCAACGTCCGCAAGCCCGGTCCCCTGCTGGTTGTGCCGGATTCGCCGACCAAAGTGAAAATCGATCCGCGGCACTAGACCTTCCTCCCGACAGATATTTCTTTCCTTTAAAACCGACTATTTCATCTTCCTGTCTTGGCCGGGTCCGCCCGTGTACACGAATTTCGGGATGCGCTCTTCGGCGGGCGGAAGCGCCGGGAACCCCGCGTGGGGCTCCTTCTGGTACCAGTAGGCCACCGAGTAGAGGTTGTCCGAGCGCAGGTTGGCGTGCCCGTCTTCGATCGTCGCCCGGATCGACTTGTGAAAACGGACGGGAGCCTCCAGGTGGAAGCGGTAGTGCGAGAATCGAGAGCCCGGTTCCCATTGATGAAACTCGGTCAGCCCGACCAGGGGGAACGAATACAGGGCGGAAAAGCCCCAGGCGCCGTTGAAATAATCCTCGCCGCCGGTGCCGTGAATCCGCGGCTCGGCCTCGCCGTCGATCCAGATCATCTCGTCTCCCTCGTTCCAGCCTCCCCACTGATTCTGGAAGACCGAAAGCGTCACGCCGACAAAATGGCCGTCCCCCCGGGTTTCGAGAAACACGTAGTTTCCCGCTCCCGACGCATTGAGCCAGCGCGGGTCGCGCCGCGCCTCGCTGAAATCGTTTCCGTAGAAATTGCCCTTGTACCAGCCCCGGCACGGCGCGCACTGGCGGTATTGGGCGTGAAAATAGACCGTCTCCGGAGCGAGCGAAGGAAGCTTGACCCAGTCGATGTTCCAGTAAAAATCCGTGATGTCCTGGGTCCCCTCGTTGCTGACGGTGATGCGGCCCTGCCGGGCGAACGGCATCGGGAAGTAGGCGTTCAGGGCCTTGTCCGGCGCCACCGCGATCAGCGCCGAATGGAACACGGTGTAAGTCCCCAGCCCCAGTCCGAAGAAATCGCCGATGGGCGTTTCGACGCTCGGCTCGGGCTCGCCGTCCCAGTACATACGCAGCACGACTTTTTTGAGGTGATAGACTTCGCCGCTGGCCATGGTCATCCAGATGTGCCGGATTTCCGCGGGGCCGGCCTCGGCGAACAGTTCTAAGGTCTCCCCGGCTTTCAGGTGCCGGTAGTCCCCGTTGGAGCCGGTCCGGTCATAGCTTGAGGTCCGCCGGGACTCATAGTCTCCGAGCTTGGTGAGCGTGTCGACCAAAAACTGGGCCGACAAACCCTTGGCCAACATGGCAAGAATCAACACAACCATACGCGCTCTGGACATCGTTGCCTCCTGCCGGAATCATAAGCCGCGACCGCACTTCGAATCAAGGCAAGAAAAGCAGTTGAACCGAAATTGGCACGCCGGTTGCACTAAGGGAGTTGGAGTAAGCCTAGATCGCAATATGTAATCAGGCTATTAGAGATTTAACGTGTGCGACAGATCCTCCGGGAAAAGAGGACACGTGTCTTTGAAAGGAGACAACCGTGAAGATGCTTAAGGCGGTTTGCTTGTTTTTCATCCTGTGCGCGGCGGCCTATCCGCAGACGAAAGACCTGGGTATGGGCGCTTTCTCGAACGACGAGGGTCCCATCATACTGGCGGTTGACGCCGGCCTCGTCAACCTGCATACGGACAACACCTACAGCATGTTTATCCTGTACATGGCGGCCAAGGGAGAAAGCCAGGAGATTACGGTCGCCCGCGGCGGCGTGGTCATGATCTACAAGGGCAAGGAATACCCGCTTCCATCGGTCGAGGAGCTCCGCAAGAACTACGGGGGCGAAATCCGCGACATCGATTTCTATCGCCACTTGGGGAAGGAAGGGATCATCTCGTCCTGGATCAGGTTCTACAAGTTCCCCAAGGGATCGGATTTCTTCCCGCCCTTGACTCAGACCGCCCCGCTGGCCGCCGACCAGGGGTCCATGACCGATCATATCGGGTTCAGGACCAAGTGCTACTTCAAGAATCCGGGCTTTGCCAAAGGGGATACCCTCATCATCAGGGTCAGGGACAAGAAGAATCCCGAGCTGACCGGCGAGGTTGCGGTCACGCTTAAATAGCCGAGATTGCTGCCGGCGCCGGTCAATAGCCGCGGGCCCAGAGCATCCAGAACTGGTCGCCCAGCTCGAGGTAGCGCTGGATGGCCGCGCGGGCCATATCGTTCGTGTACGTTGTCAAGTACTTCTCGACCGTGAAGGGCTCTTTGTCCGGCGTCTTGCTGGCCAGGATGTCCTGGACCTTCTTCTCCAGGCCGGGCAGGTCGGTGAAGGCTTTCTCCTCGAATTCGGCGACGGTCTCCTCGACGATTTTCTGCGTCTCGCCCCACTTCGGCGTGGCCAGCCGATTGGCCCGGCGAAAGGCCCAGGCCGCCGAGTCCATCCGGTAACGGTGCTGGGCGCAGTTCTCGAAGCTGGGAGGGAGCGCGGTCGTCCCGGCGAAGATCGGGATGCGGGCGCTCATGGCCGGGTTGTCGAAGGCGAACCAGCAGATCGCGCCCACCGCCGGCGGCAGCCAGCCGCGGACCTGGATAACCGTTGCGTAGGAACAGCCGGCGATGGGGATTGTCCGAGCCGGCAGAATCGTCCCGGGCTTGAGGGTGTTGATGAGAATCATCATGTCGCGGGGCATCCAGGGGCTGACGATGGGGCTCTTGACCATCTCGGGCTCGGCGGGTGGAGTCGCCGCCGGAGCATCCGGCCTCGGCCGGGGCTGGCGCTTCGGGACGAGCAGGTTCTTGGTCATGTCCAGGTCGGTCCCGGCGAAGGGATCCCGGTAGATTCTAAGGATGTCCCGGACCGAAACCTTTTTGTCGGGCTTGACCGAGAAGGGCAGCTCCGCCGCGTTCGGGTCGAGCTTCAGGGACGGGGCCAGGGTGTTGAAGACGAAATATTCGCGTTGCGAATAGGGCTTCCGGCCGTTGTAGACCTCCCAGAACTTGAAGGGCTTGTCGCCCTTGGGATCCCACCAGCCCATATCCTGGGCGACCTGGAAGACGTTCTCCGAGGCCAGGAAGCGATCCGGGTTCTTGAGGTCGAGCTCCCCAATGCGCGGGATGTTGGCCGAGATCCCGACCTGGTCGTCGGGGATGCGGACGGCTGCCCAGACCGCGCCCTTCTCGAGCGGGCCGGCCCCGAAGATCTCGAACTGCCAGACCTCCTTGCCGTCGGCGATCGTGATGCATTCCCCGTAGTCGCCGTAGCCATACTGTTTGACCAGCTCGCCGGCCAGCTTGATGGCCTCGCGGGCGGTCTTGCAGCGCTCGAGGACGATCCGCTCGACCTCCTCGATCAGGAACATGCCCTCGGAGTTGTAGAGCTCGTTGCGGCCGCCGATCGTCGTCTCGCCGATGGCCAGGCCGTACTCGTTGAGGCAGGGATAAGCCGTGTTGAGGAACCGGAAGGTCTCGGGAACCTGGGGGATCTCCCCGGTCTTGATCAGCCCGCGCAGGTCGGTCGAGGTCTCGGTGTGCATTTTGCCCGAGAAGATCTCCGTTTTGGTGTTTGCCGGCCAGGTCTGGTGCGGGACGATAGTCAGCCATTGACGGTAAGGCCCGTCACAGGTGTGGCAGGTGATGACGGATCCGTCCAGGCTGGCCAGCCGGCCGACCTGGATGGATGTGCAGCCGTCGAGCTCCTCGGGCCAAGCCTTGGACGGGGCGCCCGTCCTCTTGGCCGAGGCGAACAGGAAGGCCGAAATAAAAACAAGGACGGTCAGGACGGGCGTTCTCAGGAGTCTTTTCCGGAAAGGCTGGGTCATGCGCTCACCTCTCATCGAGACTAGCTTGATTATTCCTTGCCCGGCCGGGTCTGTCAAACGCCATTTGCGGTAAAACCTCATCCAAGCCGGGCACGACTTGTCTCGGATTGCC
Source organism: Candidatus Aminicenantota bacterium (assembly GCA_963702005.1). GTDB lineage: Bacteria > Acidobacteriota > Aminicenantia > Aminicenantales > JAFGBC01 > JAFGBC01. The sequence continues at coordinate 1,653,278 of OY969696.1, read as the reverse complement.
AATCTTCCTATAATAAAAACCCTATGCGCTGTCCATTCCTTCCGGAGAAAGGACGCTAACCATGCATCTCCACACCATCGATTGGGTCATCGTTTTCGCCAGCCTCCTCATCTGCTTCGTGCCCGCCCTGTTCTTCGGCAAGCGGTCGGGCAAGAACACCTCGGAGTTCTTCGTCTCGGGCCGGGCCGTCCCCTGGTGGCTGGCCGGCCTGTCCATGGTGGCCACGACCTTCAGCAGCGACACGCCCAATCTGGTCACCGACATCGTCCGCCGGAACGGCGTCGCCGGAAACTGGGTCTGGTGGGCATTCACCCTGACCGGCCTCGCAACCGTCTTTTTCTACGCCCGGATGTGGCGCCGCTCCGAGGTCATGACCGACCTCGAGTTCTACGAGCTTCGTTACTCCGGAAAAGCGGCCGGCTTCGTCCGCGGCTTCCGCTCGGTCTATCTGGGGTTCTTGTTCAACTGCATTATCATGGCCACCGTCAACCTTGCCGCCTGTAAGATAGCCGCCATCCTATTCGGCCTCGACCGCTGGCAGACGCTCCTTCTGGTCGGCCTCCTCAACGTCGTGTTCGCGACCGTAACCGGGCTGTGGGGGGTGCTGGTTATCGACATGATCCAGTTCTTCATTAAGATGACGGCCGTCATCGCCGCCGCCTACTTCGCCGTCAAGGCCGTCGGCGGCATGGACGTTCTGATCGCGAAGCTCTCGGCGACGACGGGACCCAACGGCGTCCACTTCCTGAATATGCTGCCCGATTTCAGGAGCAACTGGGACCTGGCCATCGCCATCTTCATCATGCCGCTGGCCGTCCAGTGGTGGGCCGTCTGGTACCCGGGGGCCGAGCCGGGCGGCGGGAGCTACATCGCCCAGCGGATGCTGGCCTCGAAGTCCGAAAAAGACTCCCTGGGCTCCGTCCTGTTCTTCAACATCGCCCACTACGTCCTCCGACCTTGGCCTTGGATCCTGGTCGGTCTATGCTCCCTCATCATTTACCCCCAGCTTTCCGATATCCAAAAGGCCTTCCCTCACTTGAATCCGAGCCTGCTCGGCCACGACATCGCCTATCCGGCCATGCTCAAGTTCCTGCCGGTCGGATTCATCGGCCTCATGGTCGGCGGCCTGATCGCCGCCAACTCGTCGACGAACCTGACCCACCTCAACTGGGGGGCGTCTTACCTCGTCCACGATTTCTACCGGCGCTTCCTAAAGAAGGATGCGACCGAGAAGCACTATGTCATGGTCGGACGGCTGGCCACCATCCTCCTCTTCGTGTCCGCCGGGAGTTTGGTCTTCGTCCTGGAGACGGCCAAGGACAGCTTCGACATCATCCTCCAGGTCGGGGCCGGGACGGGCCTCCTCTATCTCGTCCGCTGGTTCTGGTGGCGCGTCAACGCCTGGTGCGAGGTCAACGCCATGATCAGCTCCTTTGCCTTCTCCATCCTGATCCTTATCCTCCGCAAGGCCGGCGTCGTCATCCCCACTCACTACGCTTTGATCCTGACCGTGGCGGGAACGACCATCTGCTGGATGTTGACGGCCTTCCTGGGGCCGCGGACGGACCGTCAAACCCTGATCAAGTTCTATAAAAAGGTCCGCCCCTTCGGCCCCGGCTGGAGGGCGATCCGGAAGGAGGCGGGGATCTCCGAAACCGAGGCTAAGGCAACCCATGAGAGCTTCCCGCTGGCCCTGGTCGGCTGGGTATCGGGATCGCTCACGATCTGGTCGGCCCTGTTCACGGTCGGAAATGTTCTCTACAGGCGATGGAGCTACGCGATCGCCCTGGCGGCGGTTTTCGTCGTCAGCGGGTTCGTCCTGCTCCGCGTCATCAACAGGCTTTGGGCTAAGGACCCCATCACTTCCCGATGAACGCCGTCCCCATCGTCGTCAGCGCTCTCCTTCTCTTCGCCCTCGCCTATCGTTATTACAGCGCATTCATCGCGGCCAAGATCCTGGCGCTCGATGACAACCGGCCGACTCCGGCCCTGACTCTGAACGACGGATCCAATTACCATCCCACCAATAAATGGGTCCTGTTCGGCCACCACTTCGCGGCCATCTCCGGCGCCGGCCCGCTGATCGGCCCGGTCCTGGCCGCCCAATTCGGCTACGCGCCCGGGCTCCTCTGGATGCTGCTCGGGGCCGTCATCGCGGGCGGCGTCCACGACTTCCTCGTCTTGGGCGCTTCGATCAAGCGCAAGGGCAAGTCCCTGGCCGAGATCGCCCGGTACGAGGTCAGCCCGCTCGGCGGGGCCGTCGCCTCGGTGGCCATCCTCATCATCATCGTCGTCGCCCTGGCTGGCCTGGGACTGGCCGTCGTCAACGCCCTGAGCGAAAGCGCCTGGGGAACCTTCACCATCGCCATGACCATCCCGATCGCGCTGTTTGTAGGCTTGTGGATGTACCGGATCCGGAAGGGCCGGATCGTCGAGGCCAGCTTGATCGGGGTCGTCGGCGTATTCGCGGCCGTGATCCTCGGGAACGTCGTGGCCCGTTCCCCGTCTCTGGCGGCCATATTCACCCTCCCCCGCGAAGGGATCATCCTGGCCATCGCGGCTTACGGATTCGTCGCCTCGGTCCTGCCCGTCTGGATGCTCCTCTGTCCGCGCGACTATCTGAGCTCTTACCTCAAGATCGGGACGATCATCGCCCTCATTGTCGGAGTGTTCATCGTCCATCCCAACCTCAAGATGCCCGCTTTTACTCCCTACCTGCATGGCGGAGGCCCGATCATTCCCGGCAAGGTCTTTCCTTTCCTGTTCATCACGATCGCCTGCGGCGCGGTCTCGGGATTCCATGCCCTTGTCTCGTCCGGCACGACCCCCAAGATGATCTCCAAGGAGAGGGACGCCCGCCTCATCGGCTACGGCGCCATGCTCGTCGAATCCGTGGTCAGCGTCATCGCCCTCATCGCCGCCTGCTCACTTTTCCCCGGCGACTACTTCGCCATCAACCTGAGCCCCGACAAGTTCGCGGCCCTGGGCCTGCATCCGGTCAATCTGGCCGAGTTGTCAAAAGAGGTCGGCGAGAACGTCGTGGGCCGGCCCGGCGGCGCCGTCTCCCTGGCCGTGGGATTCGCCCAGATTTTTTCGTCCCTCCCGGGCATGAAGACGCTCATGTCCTACTGGTACCATTTCGCCATCATGTTTGAGGCGCTCTTCATCCTGACCACCATCGACACCGGGACGCGGGTTGCCCGTTTCCTCGTTCAGGAATTCGCCGGCCGGATCTGGAAGCCGTTCGAACGAACCCACTGGCTGCCCGGCTCGCTCGCCGCCACCTTCTTCGTGGTCTTCTCCTGGGCTTACTTCATCTGGACCGGAAACATCAGCACGATCTGGCCCATGTTCGGCACGGCCAACCAACTACTGGCGGGTGTCGCTTTGGCGATCGTCACGGCCGCCATCATCAATGCGGGAAAAGTCCGCTATGTCTGGGTGAGCTTGATCCCGCTGGCCTTCATCTCCGTGACGACCCTTTACGCCGGCTGGCGGAACATCTTCGACGGCTTCCTGCCGCTTGTCTCGAAGCCGGGCCAGCGACTGCTCGGCGTCATCAACGTTTCCCTGACCGCCGTCATCATGGCCTGTTCGATCATCATCCTCGTCGAATCCGGGCGCCGGGCCTACCGGGTCCTGGTCAAAGGGCACTACACGGTCCACGGCCGAGCCATATCCTCCTCCGACCCCAATTTCAAGCCGCCCGATTACGGCGAAGCCTGACGAAATCCTCCCGGCCTCCCTCCGGCGGAACTCCTCACTTCCGGGCCGGCTTGAGCAGAAGATCCTGGAAGTCGTAGCTGAAGTCCGTGTCGGGCGAGACCGGCGCCATCTTGGCCTGGTCGATCGTCCCGTCCGGGTTCAAGGCGAAGGTCAGGAAGGCGTCGGCCCTGAGCTCACGGTCCCGCCAGCGGACGACAAACGTGTCGTGCTGCCAGTGTTCGCAGTCCCCGACCAGGCTCGGCGAATGGGAAAAGCGGACGACGAGCTTGCCGCCCTCCTCCGCGATCGCGATCTCGCCGTACCAGGCGTCCGTGTAGACGCCGGCGTATCGGGCGAGCGGAAGGGAGGGACGGGAGGATGCGTCGCGGGCGGCGGCCGCCTTGCCGACGGTCTCGGCCGACTGGACCTTCTGCCGGTCGCGAACGGTGAGATAGGCCGCGGTCCAATCGGTCTGGGGCGCCGCCAGGTAATAATCGAGGATATGATAGGTGGCGGCCATGTAGGCTTCGTCCGATTCCTGGTTGGTCAGGACGACGATGCCCAGCCCCAGCTCCGGAACCAAGGTGACCTTGGAGACGAAACCCGACAGCCCCCCGGTGTGGGTCACGATCTTGCGGCCGCGGTAGTCTTGGACGCCCAGACCGAGCGCGTAGCCGCTGAAATTCCTGCGCAGGGCGGCGAGCTCGGCGGGCGGCTCGCTGATCGGTATCGGCGTCACGATCGACGTCAGCTCGTGGGCCGTCCGCTCCGAGAAGAGGCGCGAACCGTCGCCGAGGCGCCCCGCGCCGAGAAGGACCAGAGCCCACTTGGCCATGTCCGCGGCGCTCGAACAAATGCCCCCGGCCGGGCTCATGTTGTCGGTCTCGAACGGCTTGACCAAGCGGACGACGCCGTCGATCGAGGCGTGGGCGGCGGCGATGTCGGGCGCGCGATCGAAGTCCGCTTGCCGCACGGTCGTTCCCGTCATCCCGACCTTTTTCAAGATGCGCTCGGATACAAAGTCCTCCCAAGTCCGGCCCGAAACGGACCGGATGACTTCCCCGGCCACGATGTAGAGGACGTTGTCGTAAGCGTAAGCGCTCCGGAAACTCGTCGCCAGAGGAACAAAGCGGAGACGTTTGGCGATCTCCGTCCGATCATAGGTCGAGGGCGGCCAGATGAGAAGGTCTCCGGCGCCGAGGCCGAGGCCGCTCCGGTGGACGAGGAGGTCGCGGACGGTCAGCTCCCGCGTCACGTAAGGATCGGCCATTTGGAACCAGGGCAGATAGCGGACGACCGGCCCGTCCCACTCGAGCTTCCCCTCCTCGACGAGGAGGCCGAGGGCGGTGGCCGTGAACACTTTCGTGTTGGAGGCGATGGCGAACAGGGTTTGGGCGTCGACGGGCGCCGTTTCGCCCAGTTTCCGTACGCCGTAGCCCTTGGCGACCAGGACCCGGCCGTCTTTGACGACGGCCACCCCGATGCCGGGCACTTCGAACGACTTCATAATTTTAGCCAGGGCGGCATCGAGGTCGGGCGGCAGCGAAGCCGGAACCTTGGCCGGGTCCTTCGCCGCCAGCGGCGCGATAAGAAGTCCAAGGGCGAGGATAAAGACGGAGAATTTTTTAACGACGGACATCCTATGGATCATAGCGTGTCTCCTCCGATCGCCGCGGGTCCGGGCCCGCTCCTTACTTTAGACAGATGTTAATTCCCGGGCGGCACGATGTCAACCGCGGCCCGTGGTGCCGTGATTTCACAAAGGCCGTTCTATGATATGATAAACAGGTCAAAGAAATCCCCACAAAGGGAGGACCGACATGACCCTAAGCAGGCTCGCGTTCTCGAAAAAACCGGGAATCGGATTCGTCCCGGCCGTTCTTCTCGCTCTGGCCGTTTCGGCGGCCGGCCTGATCGCGCTCCAGGAGCTTCCCAAGGAGCCCTTCGCCCGCGGCAAGGCCCTTCTGCTCCAGGGCAAGCCCGCGGACGCCAAGGTGAGCTTTGAGACGGCTCTGGCCCAGGACGCCAAGAACCTGGACATCCTCTATTTCCGCGGCGTCTCCTGGCTTCAGCTCGGCAACAGCGATGCCGCCCTCGGCGACTTCCGCGCGACCCTCTCCAAGCAGCCCAATTACGCCTTGGGCCACGCCGGGCTGGCTCAGGTCTGGATCAAAAAAACAAATTATCCGGAAGCCGAGAAAGAAATCACGGCGGCCCTGTCCGCCGACGCCAAATGCGCGGAGGCTTACTACCAGAGGGGCATCGTCCAGGGATATTTAAAGAACACGGACGCGGCCGTCGCCGCCCTCGAAAAATGTCTGGAGCTCGACGCCCTCCATGCCTACGCCCACTACAATCTCGGCCTTGCCTATAATCAAAAGAAGCGCAAGGACCTGACCATCGTCCATCTGGAAAAGTTCCTGACCCTGGCTCCGTTGGCTCCGGAAGCTCCGCAGGTCCGAAACTTCCTGAACCTCCTCAAACGCTGACCACCGGGCCCGGCGGACGGGGCGGCCTCAGAACGCCTGTCCGACGCTGATGGTGAAGACCCCGCGGGGTTCGCCCGCTCGCGGGGCTAAGTTGAAGCCGTAATCGGCGCGGAGGAGCCCGAGCGGGCTCGCGATCCGCAATCCCAGCCCCAGGCTGTGCCGGAATTCCGAAAGGCGGATCTCGCGCGCCGTCGGGAAAACGTTCCCGGCGTCGTAGAAGACCGCTCCCCTCACCGGCTTGAAGAGCGGGAAGCGCAGCTCTTGGTTGAGAATGAGGACGGCTTCGCCTCCCTCGGGTGTATCCAGGTAGGGATCGATCGGCCCAACCCGGTCCTGCCTGAAACCGCGAATGGAATTGCCGCCGCCGGCGTAAAACCTCCGGCTGGAAATCAGGACCTGGTCGTAGGCGTCCGCCAGGCCGAGGCGGAAGCCGGACGCCCAGACCAAGTCGGGCCCGAAGCTCAGCTGAAAAGCGAACTGGCCGAAAGCGCTGACATAGGGCAGCTCCGTTCCCAGGAACGCGGGGGAATAGATCAGGGCCAGGGACAGCAGCGATCCCCGCCGCGGGTCGAGGAGGTCGTCCCGCGTATCGCGGACGAGGACGGCTCCGACCTCGGAGAGGAAGAGGGAGATATCGAACGGGAATGGACCGAGCGGCACGGCCTCAAAGGTGTGGATCTTATCCAGGCGGTAGAGGGCCGACAGGGTCGAACGGAGGGGCAGCCGGAAGCTGCTCTGGAGGGTCCAGCCCGTCTCGTCGGTCGTGAAAAATTCCTGGATGTCGCGCTTGGAATAAAAAGCGGACAGGAGGTTGATCCGGAGGCCGAAAAGGCTGGGGGATTCGAGCGAGAACCTCATATCCCGCTGGCGGGCGTTCTGCCGGTAGGAGACGAGGCCGCTCCGGCCTTCGCCGAACAAGTTGCGGACTCCGACCTCGCCGAATCCCTCGAACTTCTCCGCCGAATTGTAGCGGATCCCGTAGGTCGCGGCCAGGGGAGGCAGCTCGCGGACCTCGATAATGACGGTCTCCGGATGGTCCCCCCGCCCCCAGCCTCGGTCCCGGGGCGGCTGAAAACGCCGACGCTGGCGAAAGCTCCCGTGTCGTAGAGCTTCTTTTGGCCCAGGGCGAGACGATCCAGGCTGAGGGGTTCGCCCGCCTTGAGACCCGACGTTTTCAGGATGAAGGATTCCCGCGTATGGAGGCGGCCGCGGATCTCGAAGCCGGATGCGACGAACCGGGCCCCTTCCTTGATGGCATAGACCAGGTCCAGATCGTCCCCGCCCGCCGCCGGGATCGCCGCGGCCCCGATCTCGGCGCTCCCGTAGCCCCGGCCGCGATAGAGGTTGAGAAGGGCCGTCTTGTCTTCGGGGAAACGGTCCGGCGCGAACGGCCGCCCCTTGGTCAATTGCAGGACGCTGCGCAGCTCCTCCCGGCCGAACAGGCTGGCCCCGGTGAAGGCCACGGTTCGAACGTGGCTGAGCGGGCCCGCCGCCACGGGAAGGATGATGTCAATCCGGCGTTGTTGCTTGTCCTCGACGATCCGGGGCGGATCGACGACGGCCTTCGTGTAGCCTCGAGCCTGGAGCGCCCTCAGCACCGAGCGGACGGCCAGGCGCGGTTGATTGACGAGGTTCCAAAGACCGCGGCTCCCGGACAATGGAACCTGGGAAGCCGCTTTGCGGATGACCTTTTCGGGAACGGCCGCCTTTCCCAAGACCTCGAACCGGCCGATCCGGTAGCGGCCGTTCTTGGCCACCGAAAAGAGATACGTGGTTGCGCCCGGCGAACGGACGGCTTCCGCCCCGACCTTGGCCGCGTAATAGCGATCGCGCCTGAGGGCTTCGAGGATGATCCTCCGGGCCTCGCCGAGGTTCGAGCCCTCGGCGAGCTTTCCGGTCCAGGCGTCGCGAACCCTGTTCTTGAGACGCCGAGGGATCCCGTCTCCGCGGAAGACGAAGGCGACCGGATCGCCGGCCTCGATCCAGAACAGGACGGCCGCGCCGCCGGCCCCATCCCTGCGGATTTCGGGAGTGACTGAGGCGTTGGCATATCCGCCGTCTTTGTAGAGCCGGTTCAAGCCGTCTTCAGCGAGGCCGAGGTCGGAGACATGGAAGACCGCGCCCGTCCGCAGAGGCGCCCAGGCTTTTTCGAGACGGGCCGCGGGCAGGCGCGGGTTCCCCGCGACGCCCACCTCCGTTAGGATTCCGGATTTGGATTCCGACGGCCGCGCTTCTTCGCCGGGCGGCGGTGGGCCGCCCAGGAAAAACGAGTGCTTGAGGCTGCCGCCGTAGCTCCCATCGTCCTTGCGGAAGGCCCGCAAGGAAAAATTTCGGATGAGGTCGTAATCGATCAGCCAGGTCTGGCGCTGGCTGCGGGTGACGTCGAGGGAATAGGTCAGGGAGGCGCGGTCCGAGACCGTTTTCGAAAAAGTCAGCCGGGCGCCGGGGTCCGCTTCGGAGGCGATGTTGAGAGGCTCGATGGTCACATCGTCCACCCTGAGGAGCTTACGGAGCCCCGCCGCCACGGGAGAGGCCAGGGGGGAGGCAAAATAAAGGATCATCTGGTTTCCCACCGTATTGACGGCGTTCCCCCGGATCTCGTCCAGGCTTTTACCGGTCAGGAGAAGCAGGGAGAGTTCTTCGCGGCTGCGCGGCGGAAAGGAAGTCAGGTCGTAGGACAGCTTCGGGACCGTCCCCGAGATCCTCAGCCTGATATCGAAATCATCCAACCGGTGGTGCAGGGGCGTGTGGGCGACGATGTCGACGTCCGGGCTGACGGTATCCTTGCCCAGGAATTCGACCCGGGCCGTCTCCACGGTGTAGCTCCGCTCGCCGAAGACGATCTTGCCGACGGCCGCGTTTTGAACCCGGCCGGACAGGAGCGGAACCGCGAGCGTCCCCCCGACCCGAAGATTGGCCTCGAGACCGAGGTCGGCCATGTTGTTGCGGAGGATGAACGGGCCGGTCGTTGAAACGCCCAGGTCGAGCTTGAAGTCGTGATAATAGGCCGGTATCTCCTCGCTCCGCACGATCAGGGGCAGGCTGGAGAATCCCAGCAGCTCGGCGCCCGGATAGACATCCTCGCGGAACGAGCCCTGGACGACCCGGACATCCCCCGACAGGGTCCAGGTCCGGCCGTCGCCTTCGAGCCCGGCCCGGCCCTCCGAAAGGGTATTGAGGCCGGGGGGAAAGTTTAGTCGCAGGCCTTTGAACCCGGCCTCGACCCTGGCTCGGCTCAGCCTGAAGCCCTCTCCCAGGTCAGCCCTCCCGGAGAGATCAAAAAGGCCGCCGTTGGCCGAACCCCGGCCTTCGCTCAAGATGATGACGTTGTCCTTCCATTCGAGCCGCAGGGCCGCGTCGCTGACGGTCAAGGGAAAATCGTCGGGTTGGAAAAATCCGGAGGCCAGCGTCCCTTCGCCAGAGATGCGGGGTTGCTGGAGCGAACCCTTGACGTCCAGGGCCAGCTTGAACCGGCCGCCGGCCACGGCGTCGATAAGGTCGCGAGGGATGAGCGATGCGTCGACATCCATAGAGAGCCGGCCTTCGATCTCGGGGCGGGCCGGGAGACCGCGCACAACGCCCGAAGCCCGGATCTCGGAGTCGGCCGCGGCAAGGCGCAGCTCTTTGAGCTCGAAAGCGCCGTCGCGGAATCCGAAACGAATCGGCCCCTTGTTTCCGAGGGCAAAGCGGTCGTAGGAGAGGCGAAGGCGGCCGATCTCGCCCTTGGCCTTAATCCGATCGGGCGAGGCGGGATTCCCGCTGAACTCGAGCCGTCCCTCGATTTCACCGCCCAGGCCGGGAGGGACCTTCCCGCCCGAGAAAGCCGCCAGGCTCCCCAGGTCAAAACCGGAAAAAGAAAGATGGGCGACGACTCCGTCCGGGTTTTCGATGGGAAGCGAGAATGTCCCGTCGGCGGAAAACTCCGGAGCCTCGCGCGGGGCGGCCCCGCCCTCCGGATGCAGGAGTCGATCCAGCCGGATTCGCTCCGCCTTGAGACGTCCCGTTACGATGTGAGGAGCGACGAGAGAGACTTCGGCCTCGATCAGAACCCCGGGATCGGCCGCTGTCACAACCGCCCGCGCCGATGTCCCGTCCGATTCCAATTTGAGGCCGAGGCCGGGAATTGAGAACGCCGCGGTTTTAATCCGCTCTGCGTCAAGCCGGAAAGAACCGATCGGCTTTTCAAAGGAGCCGCCGCCTTCGAGTTTGAATACGATTCGCCCCGAGAGCGCCTGACCGGGAAAGAAAGGATGGAGGACGTCCAAGTCGAGGCCGGAAGTCCCGGCCTTGACCGAGAATTCGCGACGCGCGGAATCCAGGCTCAAGCCGCCGTCGACGGACCCTCCTGCGCTGACGACATGGAACTCGTCAACGACGACAAGGCCGCCGGGCTCGACGCGGCCGGAGGCGGAAACGTCGGTCAGAATCAGCCCTCGAAACCCGAGCGGCGAGGCTTTGATCCTGAAGTCCAACCGCGGCCGGTCCGGGCGGCCGGAGACTTCCACCCCGGCGTCGAGGGTTCCCCCGAAGGCCGTCCTGAATTTTTCGGGGAGGAAAGACGAAAACGCTTCGAGGGGAAGACCGGTCATGGTCAACGAAACCCGGCAGGTCGCTCCGGCGAGCCGGCCCGGGATATTGAACGAGAGTCGCCCCGCGGCCTCGACGGTCCCTTCTCCAACTTTCGCCTTGAACCGCGAAATGTCGACGGCGTCCCGGTTCAGGGACAGGGCGGCTTCAACCGAATCCACGGAGAGTCCTTCCAAAGTGATTCTCTCCGCCCCAAGCTCAATCCGCAAGGACGGTCGCGGGATTTTCCCTTCCAGCCGACCGTCAAGACGGAGCCGGCCGCCAATCGCGGGGAGCGAGGCCGGTCCTCCGAGCGCCCCGGCCAATCGGGCCGTGCCGGCCAGGTCATCGAGAATGGCACGGAACCGGACGCGGATATCGCGGTCCCAACCCAAACGACCCGATATCGAAAGATCGGCGCCCGCGGCCCGAAAATCGGCTCGGGTGATCTCGACGCCGCGTTTCGACGAATCGAATTCGATCGTTCCCGCGACGGGGAGGGCCGCGCCGGGAAGCGAACGATTCAATGGACGAAATGTCGCCCGCCCTGAAGCGAAGATCGCTCCGGGCCGCCAATCCTCCCAGGCCGCGTTGACCTCGCCGTCTAGGGTGGCCAGTAGGACCGGGACGCCGGGCAATAGACCGGCAAGACGGGGGAGGTCGAGATCCTTCCAGCCGAGGTGGAGACGGGACTCCCCTTCCCCGGGCGGACGGAATTCGCCCCGGCCCTCCAAACGGCCTCCGACCGCCTCCGCCACGAACTCGGTCAGCTTGAGGAAGCGGGGATTTCCTTCGAGAGAAGCCCGGAAAGAGGCCTCGGGCAGACCCTCGAGCTTCAGTCCCGTTGCGCTGAGCCGGGCTGAAAAGCGGAGCCCGTCGCTCCCGCCTTCCGCCCGGCCGTCGAGAACGAGGCTGCCGCGGCCGGGCGGCATGGCGGGCAGCAGCCGCGTCCATTCCGTAAGGTCGAGGTTCGCGGTCAGGTCGGCTTCGAAAACCGGGCTGCCCTGGATATTGCGGGCCGCGCCTTTGAACCCCAGTGACGAGAAGGCCGTCCTGGCCAGGAATCGTTCGACGCCGATTCTGTTTTCGTCGACCTTGAACTCGGACTCGACGCTCCTGATCGGGATCTCGCTCCCGGAGAAGACGATCCGGCCGCCGCCGCAGACAAGGGTTCCCCGATGATCTTTTTCCCCCGGAAGGTAGCGGAGGTCGAGCCCGATCTCGCTGAGGTCGGCGGCGAACGATCGCTCCCCCCCCTCGAAGAGCACCCGCCCTTCCGAAAGGGCGAGCTTATCGACGCGGAACGAAACCGGCCTGGAGACGGGACGGGAAGGCGCCGAGGGTCCGGAGGGGGCGGCACGGGTCTGGACAACCGGGACCGCGATTTCGATAAGTGGGCGGACGACGCGGATTTCCTGGATATGTACGTGTCCCGTGAAAAGGCCCGACCAGGCAAGGTTGATCGCGACCTCGGAGGCGCTGAACGCCCTGACCGAGGAAGAAGCGGGGTCGACGGGCGACAGCCGGATATCACGGAGGGAAGCGGAAAGGCTCGACAGCCGGAGGCTGGAATGGCCGACCTGGAGAGAGAGCCCGAATCCGGCCCGGAGCTTCCGGTCGGCCAGGCCGATAAGCCGGCGCTTGACCCAGCCCGAGTCGGCGAGAATGATCAGGGCCGCGGACAGGGCGGACAGGCCGGCCAGGAGGATCAGGGCCTTTCGCAGCCGGCGTTTCCAAGCGGTGCGCATGGTAGAAATCTAAACATAGTCTACCCGAACAAACCGGAACATGCATCACAATTAAAACGGTTTACAGTTTGGGAATCTTTACGGCGTCCCGGACCGAGGGCGGAAACTCCGCCCGGCTCAGCCGCATCAGCCGCCGAAACGGATCGAGACGCTGCTGCCTCCGCTGCCGAAGCGGGGGTTGACGACATTGCTCTTGATCGACCCGAAGGTGAAGCTCAGTCCGACCGAGAAGTAATAATTGTAGCTCGTCGCGAGCTGCTTCCTGCGCAGGATGACTTCCTCGAGCGAGGCGCCGCCCTTGGCCAGGTTGAGCTGGTTCCGGATCCTCGAGCCGCCGCCGTTGATTTCAAAGGACAGGCCCTTGAAAATCCGGACCGAGGTATTGCCGTAGAGCTCGAGCTGGTTCCTCTTGAACGAGTGGAGGTAGTTCGATCCCGCGAGCGAGACGCTGGCCGTCCCCCACTTCCGTTTGAGCTCGAGCGTGGCTTCCAGGGACTGACTGAACAGGCTCTCCTTCATCTTGTCGAAGATCGTCTCCTCCCGGTAGCGGACGAGGTTGAACTCGACCGCGTATAAGAACCGGAGCTGGTGGCGGGTCGACTGGGAATAAGGAAAAACATCAAACTCGACAGCCGGGGCGAACTTGACGAGGAGATCGTAGTTGGCGTAGGTCGAGGAAAGAGCCGACAGGTAGCCGCCGACCGACCAATGGTCGTCGAGGCTGCGGACGACCATGCCCTGGAGGCTACGGCTTTCCGAAGTGCTGATGATTTCCTCGCCCTCGTATTGGTAGACGTTCCGGTACGAGCTGGCGCTGGCGGACAGCCGGATCTTCCAATCCAACGTCGTCCGGTTGGCCGAAATGGAGCCGTAGAGCGAGCGGGATTTGTAGGTCTCGTATCCCATGAAAAAGCCATCCGTGCTGAGGCTGAATACCCAGAAGTTCCAGGGATCGATGACGGCCGTGGGCTTGACCTTGTCCCTCAGGGAAATATCGATCCGCTTGGCGACGGGCGTCTTGCCCACGTAGCGCATCAAGCCCAGCTTAAGAGACTGGTTCAGCCCGGCCGCGAGGTCCTCCGGACTTCCCCCGGGGGGCGCGCTATGGCTGAGCGTCTCGTCATCCCCGCTGAATTCCTTCTGCCCGTGGAAGACGAACGTCGTGACCGTCTCCCCGCCGGCCACCGTCTCGGCCTTGATCGAGACGACGACTTGGGCGTCCGCGGCCGCGGCGACCCATTCGACGAAAGCGATCCCCTTCTGGAGGGCCGCGATATCGGCCCCGGGGGAGTCGAGAAAAACCCGGGGCGGCGTTTGAATCGTGAATCCGGTGGTTGCCTGGACGAGGCTCGTATCCGTGACGGACGACGCGGCGGCGCCGCCCGCGATGACGGCTAATCCCAGGACGACCCGCGTCAGCGATCGAAGGATTCTCGGCATGTTCATTCGGATCCTCCTCAATCGCCGATCGACACCGACATCCCGCCTCCGCCCGTCGAGCCGAAGCGGGGATTGACGACGTTCGTGTAGACGGAGCCGAAGGTGAAGCTCACGCCGACCGATACGAAATATTCATAGGTCGTCGCCAGCTGCTTGCGCTGGAGCAGGACCTCCTCGAGACTCGCTCCGCCCCGGGCCAGAGAGAGCTGGTCGTGAATGCGGGAGCCGCTCCCTATGATGTATAGGTTAAGTCCCTTGACCATCTGGAGCGAGATGATCGAGAAGATTCCCAGGTTGTACTTTCGTCTGTCGTGAAAGTAATGGGAACCCGACAGCGAGGTGCTGACGGTCCCCCATTTCTCCTTCAACTCGAGGCTGGCCGACAGGGATTCATCCCAGAGCAGCTCCGAGGTCTTCAAGTAGATCGTCTCCTCCCGATAGCGGACGGTCCGGAACCCCATTTTGTACAGGAAACGGAGCTGGCGCCGGGTGGACTCGGAATAGGGAAAGACGTTGTACTCGATGGCCGGCGCGATCTGGGTGCTGATCCGGATGTTTTGGTAGGTCGAGGATTCGGTCTCGACGTAGCCGCCGACCGACCAGTGGTCGTTCAGGCTCTTGACGACCAGGCCGTTGAAATAGGCGCTGTCCGAGGGGCTTTCGATGGTCTCGTCTTCGTAGATGAATTTATCCCGGTAGTGATGGACGGACAGGGACAGGCCGACCTTGAGGTCGGGAGTCACCCGGTTCGCCGAAAAATTCAGTCCGAGTGACCGGTAATTGTAGGACGACTCGCCGTTGAAATACCCGTTGCCGCTCAAGCTGAACACCCAGTAGTTCCAGCGGTCCTTGCCCTCGGCGGGCTTTTCCTCCGGGCTCCAGTCGAGGGCGATCCGCGAGGCGATCGGCGTCCGGGCAACATAGGGCATCAGGCCGATCTTGAGGACTTTGACCAAGCCCTGCCGAATCTCATCATCCGTGTCGATTTTCCCGCTGTAGTACTTCTGGACGTCGTTGACGCCGGCGAACTCATTTTGGCCCAGGAAGGACACGGTGTACTCCCGGCCGCCGCCCCCCGTCCGCAGGGTCGTGATCAGGATATGGACCTGGGCTTCGTTGCGATCTCGGACGTAGTTGACGAAGGTGATTTCGGTCTTGATGAAGTTGAAGTCGCAGCTCCCGCAGTCGAGAAAGATCTTGGGCGCGGTCTTCTTCAGGGCTTCGATGTCCGCCTGCTCCTCCTGGGCGATGAGGCCCGACGCCCAGATCAGGATGAAGGCGGCCAATAAGACCCGCGCGATCCGCTTGTGAACATTCATGGGCAGGCTCCTCGGCATAGTTTTACCTCTTAAGCTATACATCGGATCTTGGGCATTATTCCATTAAGATTCAACCGATGCTGACCTGAGCATCATTTATTATACGCCAGATTCCCTAAGAAAGTTACGGCCCGCCCCCCGAGGAAGCATTTCCCGGCATGTCACGCGGCGGCTCCAACCGTCTCTCAAGGCCGAGCTTGATTTTTCACCCTGTTTTGGGGTAATTTGACTTTTTCGGCGTCCACAGCCGGAAGGCAGCCATGAACACAACGAAGCCGCAGACCTATCGTTTCCTGCCGGGGACCTGGATTGCGGCCACGCTCGCCTTCTTTGAGCGGATCGCCGGCCTGTTCGTCAGGCTCCGGATCACGCCCAACACCTTGAGCCTGATCGGGCTCGCGGCCGGGGCGGCCGTCGGGATTCTGTTTTTTCTGAATAAGCCCGTCTGGGCCGGGCTGGCCGTCATCGTCTGCGGTATCCTGGACATCCTCGACGGCAAGGTCGCGGTTCGATCCAACCTGAAAAGCCGCTACGGCGCCATCTTCGACTCCTCCCTCGACCGCTACTCGGAGTTCCTGATCCTGATGGGCCTGGCCTGGCATTTCCGGGCCGGCTGGGTCCTGTGGGTCATCTTCTTCGGCTTCCTGGGCTCGACCATGGTCAGCTACACCCGGGCCCGGGCCGAGGGGCTCGGCTTCGACTGCAAGGTCGGCATCATGCAGCGGGCCGAGCGGATGGTCCTGCTGGTCACGGCCTCTATCCTAGGCGCCCTGTTTCACGTCTTCGACGCGGCCATGGCCATCGCTCTGTGTCTCATCGCGCTTTTCTCCCATATCACCGCCATCCAGCGGATCGCCTATGTCCGCCGGGCGGAAAAAAGTATGAACGTTCCCGCGGGCAAGAAGGAGGATTGAAGCCATGGATAAAATCCGGGTCGCCATCATCGGCGCCGGCAACTGCGCCAGCTCCCTGATTCAGGGCGTCGAATATTACAAGAACGCCCGGGAGACCGATTTCATCCCGGGGGTCATGCACATCAACCTGGGCGGCTACCACATCCGCGACATCGAGTTCGTGGCCGCCTTCGACATCGACAAGAACAAGGTCGGCAAGGACTTGGCCGAGGCCATCATGACCAAGCCCAACAATACGACCGTCTTCGCCAAGGTCCCGCCCCTCAACGTCAGGGTTCAGCGGGGCATGACCCACGACGGCTTGGGCAAATACCTGTCCCGGATCATCGAGAAGGCCCCCGGGCCGACCGCCGACATCGTCTCCATCCTCCGCGAGACCAAGACCGACGTCGTCGTCAGCTATCTTCCGGTCGGGAGCGAGGAAGCGACCAAATGGTACGTCGAGCAGGTCTTGGAGGCCGGCTGCGCTTTCGTCAACTGCATCCCCGTCTTCATCGCCTCCGAAAAGTACTGGCAGAGGCGCTTCGAGAAGCGGAAGCTCCCCGTCATCGGCGACGACATCAAGAGCCAGGTCGGGGCGACCATCCTCCACCGGGTGTTGACCAACCTTTTTATGGACCGGGGCATGCCGGTCGAACGGACCTACCAGCTCAACACGGGCGGGAACACGGACTTCCTGAACATGCTCGAGCGGGAGAGGCTGGACTCCAAGAAGAAGTCCAAGACGAACGCCGTCGTCTCCCAGATCAAGAACCGCGGCCTGACGATCGACCCCGACAACGTCCATGTCGGCCCGAGCGACTACGTGCCCTGGCAGAAGGACAACAAGCTCTGCTTCCTGCGGATCGAGAGCCGCCATTTCGGCGACGTCCCGATGAACCTCGAATGCCGGCTGTCCGTCGAGGATTCGCCCAATTCGGCCGGCGTCGTCATCGACGCTATTCGCTGCGCCAAGCTGGCCCTCAACAATAAGGTCAGCGGGGCCCTCTACGGACCCGCCTCCTACTTCATGAAATCTCCCCCCAGGCAATACACCGATACCGAGGCGCGGGAGCTGACCGAAAAGTTCATCGCCAAGTACGCCTTGAAGGGCCAGGTCAAGCCTAAAGCCGCCAAGCCCAAGGCCAAGAAATAGCACGAACCGGGGACGGACGGACGGGCCTTCCGGCCGCGATCGGCCGTGGTCGGCCGCGGCCAGGAAGCGTCCGCGGGAGGGCTTTTCGACCGTTTCCGTCCTCCGTTTGAGGAATCGAATTGAGAGAATCCGGGGGTGGCCGATGTCTCGAACAAAGTCATTCGCAGGAAGCCTGAGTCTGTTTCTTCTTGTCGCGGGGGTCGGGTTGGTCTTGGCCGTCGAGACGGGCGAAATCCAAGGCCGGGTCGTCGATGAGGGCGGAGCGGGCCTCGCCGGGGTCGAGGTCCGGGCCGCCGGCCCCAATCTCCAGGGCGCACGAACCGTCTTGAGCGGGCGGGACGGCGAGTTCCGCCTGCCCCTTCTTCCGGTCGGGAGCTATAGGTTGACCTTCAAGCTCCCGGGGTTCAACACGCTCGTCCAGGAGAACGTCGTCGTCCGGCTCGGCCAGGTCACGAGCTTGAAGGCCGTCCTCCAGGTTTCGGCCCTCGAGAAGGAGATCGTCGTCACGGCCCAGGCGCCGCTCATCGACAAGACCTCGGGAGACACCTCCTTCAGCCTGTCGAGCGCCGACCTGGAAAGGCTCCCCGCCCAGAACCGGACCGTCGTCGACGCCGTTAAGTTCACGCCCGGCGTCACCGGGGTCCGGGTCAACACCCGCCGCGGCCTGGCCAGCGAAGGCCAGCCCAGCTTCCGGGGCGAGGGCGAGGAAGGCAACAACTGGATCATCGACGGTCTGTC
Organism: Candidatus Aminicenantota bacterium; assembly: GCA_963702005.1. Lineage (GTDB taxonomy): Bacteria > Acidobacteriota > Aminicenantia > Aminicenantales > JAFGBC01 > JAFGBC01. Next base: position 1,635,224 of record OY969696.1, on the reverse strand, counting down.
CATCTCGGGCGTCCGGCTCCGGAACTCCGGCGTCCGCCTCAATTACGACGCCATCGACGAGATCCAGGTGCTGTCCGACTCATTCAGCCCCGAGTTCGGCGCCGCCTACGGCGGAATCATCAACATGGTCACCAAGAGCGGGAGCAACGACCTGCGGGGCGAGCTGGCCTTGAACTTCTCCGACAAGAGCTTCCAAGCCGGGCGGCAGCCTCAGCTGGCCGTCGTCAGCGAGCCCTCCTATTTCTCGCATTACAATTACGTCTTCAACCTGGGCGGCCCGCTCGTCAAGGATAAGCTCTGGTTCTTCCTGTCCGACAACCTCTACTCGGACTCCGAGGAGACGCGGGCGACGACGGTCGATTACCTGGACGTTCCGGGCGGCGCCAAAACGACGCACGAGAACGACCTGTTCGCCAAGCTCAGCTACGCCTTGACGCCCAACCATACCCTGGCCCTGACCTCGATCACCCGGACCTCGCTGGGACAGAGGGGCGGGACCGGGTTTCCCGAGATGTTCGACAAGGAGACTTTTACGGACGTGGCCGTCCGGCTTAACTACAAAGGGATTCTCAACGCGACGAGCTTCATCGAAGCCGGGCTGGGCCTCGTCCGGCGCGACGACCTGACCGAGCCCGTCGACGGCGACCTCGGCCCGTCCATGTATTACATCGAGGATCTCGCCCGCAACATCCACAACTCCTACGGCCGGGTCACCGACAACCAGCGGCGGCTCGACGCGAGCCTCAAGTTCACTAAATCGTTCGAGACGGACCGGCTCGGCCGCCACGAGCTCATCGCCGGGTTCGAGTACTACAACATCAGCTCGGACTTCACGGTCGATTTCACCGGCAAGGACGCCGACCTCTTCCCCGGGAACGGCTTCGACGCCGGCACCAAGTACTACTTCTCGTCATGGCGGGAGGGACTGCGAACGCCGACCTTCTTCTATGAGTACGGGCCGCTGAGCTTCATCAACTCGGCCCGCGGGATCGGCCTCTTCCTGAAGGACAAGGTCAGCTTCAACCGGGTGACCCTCATGCTCGGGCTGCGCAGCCAGACTCAGGACTGCCTCGACGACAAACACGGGAAGCTCTGGTCCTGGGGCTTGGGCGACTTCCTGTCGCCCCGTCTGACCCTGGCCTGGGACATCGGCGGCGACGGCGCCAACGTCTTCAAGCTGGGCTGGGGCCGTTTCTCGGACCTGATCACGACGATGCCGCTCGGGCTGTTCAACTCGGGCGCCGGCCTGACCTTCCGAACCCACCGCTGGCAGGGCGGGTCCAACCCGGACGAGGCGGCCCTGCGCGACCCGGCCAACTGGCGGTTCGAGTCCGAGCAGAAGACCCAGCCCTTCGAGGTCGCCGAGGGCGTCAAGCCCAACTTCCTGACGAGATACCTGGTCGAGTTCGACCGCCGGCTCGGCCCGCGCTGGGCCGTCAAGACCCGATTCGTCCGAGCCGACGCAGTCAAGCTCCTCGAGATCCTGGCCATCTTCGATATCAAGACCCTCTACAAGTTCCTTTATGACAACTTCGAGTGCAAGAAGCGGCACTACTGGGGCCTTGAGCTCGAGCTCGACGGCGCCGTCGGGAACGACCTCCTCCTCAACGCCTCCTACAGCTTTTCCTCGGCAAAAGGGACAAACCCCGGCCAGGTCGAAACGGGCTCCTGGTCGCAAGAGGAGGGAAGCACGAACTACCTGGGCCTATTCGGGAATCATCTTTATGTGATGCCGATCCCCGAGCTGGCGGCGCTGAAAGCCTGGGCCGACTGGGCGCTGGGGGGCCTAGGCGGCCGAGGCATCGGCGACGAGGGCTGGTACGGAAAGCTGCCCTACGCCGTCGATCACGACGTCAAGATCAACGCGACCTATCTTGCGCCCTGGGGCGTCACGCTCTCGAGCGCGTTCGAGTGGCTCTCCGGATATTACTGGGAGAAGCTCGGCTACGTCCCGTTCTTCGGCGGGTATTACTCATACCCCGAAGGCCGCGGGTCCAGGAAATCGCCCGCCCACGCCTACTTGGACTTCGGCCTGGAAAAGACGTTCGCGCTGAGGAACATGCCCCTCTTCGGGGACGGCGCCGTGAGCCTGCGGGTCGACGTCTTCAACCTCCTCGACAGCCAGCGGCCCATCTCGTTCGTCAAGGAGAATATCCCCATCTTCGGCGCGGTCTGGGCGCGGCAGCAGCCCCGCCAGGCCCGGGCCACTCTCCGCTTCAAGTGGTGAACGGCTGCGGGCCTTACTTCTGCCGGGCGAACCGCCTTCTCAACCGCCCCGGGATCCTGAACAGCAGCCGGTTGATAGTCCCTAAGAAGCGGGGCCAAGCGGAGAAAGGATCATCGACTGAGGACGAACCGCTCCTTTCCCGCAGGTATTTCAGGACGATGGGACAGCCTCGATTATCCAGACAATAGGGACTGAGTTTCCCCCGGCTGATGGCGAGACGGATCTCCTGAAGCTGGGGGGAGTTCCAGGCCGAAGCCCATTCCGACATCGAAGCGATGGGATTTCCATAGGGACAGGGCAGTATGCCGCGCCGCAAAATATAGGTGCTTTCCCAGGGTTCGCGGCAAAGCGGGAAGTCCGTGAGACCGAGATCGTCCTCGGCGGCGGAAGGAGGGGAGGCGGCCGGCGCCTGCCCTTTCTCGGCACTTTTCTCCGTTTCTTTGTTCATGCGCATACCCTCGGCGTCCTCTTCTTCTTTTCCGAGGCGGGCCCCTGCACGGTCCCGAATTCGAGCTGATTGGCCACCGGAACTCCGTACTTTTCCGAAAGCGCGTCGCAGCGGCGGACGATCTCCTCGAGTTCATCCCGGCTCAGGAGCTCTTTCTTGTAGTCAAAGAGATAGCCGCCCCGCTCCTCACGGATCTGAGGGTTCCAGAGATAGAGTAGCGGCCGCAGGACGAGCGAATCGGCCTCGATCCTCCGGCAGAGCCGGAAATAGTCCTCGAGCTCATGGCGGTTGACCTTCATCGGCATGAAGACCATGAAGATCTTGGGCAAGTTTCCCTTGGTCTTCCTTTCCTGGTTGAGGCGGAGAAGGTTGGGAAGGATCTCGTCCCAGCGGTCGTTCCGGATTTTGGCGTAGGTCTCCCGCGAAGCCGCGTCCAGGGAGATATAGAGCGTGACGCGCTTGCCGGCCAAGGCCTGAATGGTCCGCCGGGTGAAGGCCTGGCCGTTGGTGGAGATCTCCACGAACTTCCGGCCGCGCTCATAGAGGTCGAGGATTTCTCCGAGCCGGGGATGAAGGAGCGGCTCGCCGAAAGAGCAGTTGACGAGCGTCCGCGCCGAAAGGAAAAAAGGCCCGTAGCCGCGGAGCGTCTTTTCATCGACCACGACGTCGGCCCACTCCCCTTCCATGACCTTCATCTGGTCCCAGAGACAATACACGCAATGGGGCTGGATGTTGCACTTGGAGTAGATATCGACTCCCAGGTTGGTCGGATAGGAGCCGAGGACGATTTTCCCTTCCCGCATCTCCCGGTAGTTTTTGACGGCGTTATCAAGGAAAAAAACCATATCCCGATGGAGATCATCATCGTTGCTGAACTCCAAGCGGCTGATCCGGATGCCGAGGTCCCGGCGGTCCTCCGGGTGGTATTTGGCGGGGAAGAGCTTGTTGACGGAGAACGTCAGCTCGATCGGCTCCCCTTCGGAAGGAGGGTCAGGGGGAAGCGGGATGCTGTAGGCGTTCCATTTATAGAGGAGCGGGATTTCAGCGAGGCGATGTCCGTTCAAGGATAGGGACAACGTCTGGGTGAGGTTGGCGAACTCGGTGCAGGCGTAAAAAATCGCATGGCGGCAGCCCCTGAGCGTGGCGCGAGCCAGATAGGCCGAGGCCTCCCGTCCGATCCAGGTGAAGGGGACGAGATCGCCTTCCTCCCAGCCCAGGATTCCCTTGGCATAGAGAGGCGCTTGCGCGTCCGGGACAAGGACGCCGATGCTCCTGACCAGCAAGCCGAGCCGGCGTTCGTCACCGGTATCTCCGGTCTCTAACTCTCCGTCGACCCGGAGCTCCAGCTCGCAGAAGGGGGAAGCCGACCCCAGCGGAATCCAGTACTCCTTCTCTCCGTAAGGGATTTCAATCTCGGCTTTAACGTTTCCGTTGGCCAAGATAGTCAGCCGGGGCCGGGCGCCGGCGAAGGGATGACCGGCCGCGAGCCGGAGATAGGCCGTCTCGCCTTCGGCAGGCCCGGCAAAGAAGCACCTTGCCTCGGGCTTCATCCAACGCGAGCCGTCGGCCTCGGGAGGGTACCAGCCTTCGAGGAATGTCTCGATGGCGGGCGGCGAGAGGACTTCGACGGCCCGAACCATGAGCCCGCGGGGCCCGGGATCTCCCGGAATATGAAACGTTTCGTTCAAGCGGAAACGGAATTCCACGTCGCCCGACTCGACGACGGGAAAAGCGTAGGGATGAAAGGACGGGTCGATCCGCCGCCGGCCCAGGCTGCGGCCGTTGGCAAAGACTTCGAGGACCGGCGGATTGGCCGATTCGAAACCGTGGCCGGCGATGACGCGTAGGTACTTGGGCTCCCGGGCGGGAAGATCGGCGAAGAAGCACACGGCTTCCGGCTTCATCCAGCGCGAGCCATCGGCATCGCGGGGGTACCAGCCTTCAAGGAATGTCTCGATCGCGGGCGGCGTCAGGACTTCGACGGCCCTGACCATGAGCCCCAGGGGGCGGGGATCTCCCGGAATCTGAAAAGTCTCGTTCAAGCGGAAACGGAATTCCGCGTCGCCCGACTCGACGACGGGAAAAGCGTAGGAATGAAAGGACGGGTCGATCCGCCGCCGGCCCAGGCTGCGGCCGTTGGCAAAGACTTCGAGGATCGGCGGATTGGCCGATTCGAAGCCGTGGCCGGCGACAATGCGCAGGTACTTTGGTCCGCGGGCGGGAAGATCCGCGAAGAAGCACACGGCTTCCGGCTTCATCCAGCGCGATCCGTCGGCCTCGGGCAGATACCAGCCCTCGAGGAATGCTTCGATCGCGGGCGGCGATAGAATTTCAACGGCCCTAATCATGAGTCCAAACTCGCGCGGGTCACCCGGGACGTGCATAATCTGGTTCAAGCGCAGACGGAACTCCGTCTCCCCCGCCTCAACCAACGGGAAGACATAAGAGCCGAAGGACGGATCGATCCGCCGCCGGCCCAGGCTGCGGCCGCCGGCGAAAACTTCGAGGATCAAAGGTTCCGGGGGATTGAAGCCGTGGCCGGCGACGATTCGCAGATACCTTGGCTTCGGCGCGGCCGGGACGTCAAGGCGGAAGGACGCCTCGGGCATCATCCAGCGATAGGCCGCGATGTCGTCGCGCTCTTCCGGATACCAGCCTTCGCCGTAGCGAATCATGAGCATGCCCCAAAGATGATAGTGGCTCTCCAAATCGATGTCAATCGACGGCCGGCGTGGAAAATTATGAACCGTGATGCGGGGAGGACCGCTTGGCGCGGCGGCGGGCCGCCCAGCCCGCCCTCTCGACCTGGCGCTTCCGGGCCACGGCCAGGGCGTCGGCCGAAACGTCTTTGGTGATGGTCGAGCCGGCCGCGACGTAGGCCCCCTTCCCGACCGTGACCGGCGCCACCAGCTCGGTTCCCGAGCCGATGAAGACGCCCTCGCCGATGATGGTCTTGTTTTTGGCGACGCCGTCGAAGTTGCAGGTGATCGTCCCGGCGCCGATGTTGACGTCGGGCCCAACCTTGGCGTCGCCCAGGTAGCTGAGATGGCCGGCCTTGGAGCCTCGGCCGAAATCCGTCTTCTTCATCTCGACGAAATTCCCGACATGGGCGCCGGCACGGACGATCGTCCCGCGCCTAAGCCGGGCGAACGGACCCACCCCCGCCCCCGCCTCGAGACGACAGCCCTCGACGACGGTCGCCGTCCGGACCTCCACGCCGTCCTCGAGGACGGAATCCTTGATGTGAGCGTAGGGGGCGATGCGGCAGCGCGCCCCGATCGTCGTCCGGCCCTCGATAACGACGCCGGGCCCGACCGTCGAGTCCGGACCGATCTCCCCCTCGAGGTCGACCCAAGTCGTGGCGGGATCGGCGAAGCTGACCCCTTCCTCAGCCAGGGCCTTGAGTTTCCTGTCGCGCAGGACGGCCGCGGCCTTGGCGAGCTCCCAGCGCGTGTTGATCCCCAGGACCTCGTCCGGGTCCTGAGCCTTGAGAAGGCCGACCTTCCCCCACCGTCCGATGATTTCGATGAGGTCGGTCAGATAATATTCGCCTTTGCGGTTTTTGTTGGAGACGCGGGGCAGAGCCTTTAAAAGGTCCGCGGCCTTGAAAACGTAGACGCCGGCGTTGACCTCGCGCAGGGCCCGCTCGGCCGGCGAAGCTTCCCGCTCCTCGACGATGCGCAGCCCGCGCTCGCCGCGCACGACCCGGCCGAACCCGGAGGGGTCCTCGAGGTCGGCCGTCATAAAAGTCAGGGCCTGGCCCTTCCGGCGGTGCTGGACGATGAGGGGTCGGACCGTCTCGGGCCGGAGGATGGGAAGGTCGGCGTTGATGACGAGGATGTCCGCGGCGTCGTATCCGCGCAGGGCCGGCCGGGCGGCCCTCACGGCGTGGGCCGTCCCGAGCCGCTCCTTCTGGTGGGCGAAGGAGACGCCGAGCCCTTCGGCCTCGCGCATGACATCGGTCTTCTGATGGCCGACGACGACGACGATCCGATCCGGCTTGAGAGCCCGGACCGTGTCCAGGGTCAGCCGGAGCATGGACTTCCCCAGCAGGGTATGGAGAACTTTGGCCCGGCTCGACTTGAACCGGGTTCCTTGGCCGGCGGCCAGGACGATGGCGACGAGCCGGGGTCTCATGCGACTCGGGTCAGGACCTTGAACTTCTTGTCCTCCCAGAGAGGCTCGAAGTCGTTCTCGTTCTGGGCCAGGATCCGGAAGTATTTATCCTTTTGGATGGCCTTTTTGAGGGATTCGAGGGCCTCCTCGGTCCGGCCCTGGATACAGTGGATATCGGCCATGAGGTAGTGGATCTTTCCCTCATCGCCCTTCATGTCGAGCGCCTTTTCCAGGAGTTTGAAGGCCCCGTCATAGTCCCTCTGATTGATCTTGTAGACCGCATAAAAATAGTAGTCGTCGACGGTCTTGAGGGCCATCCGTTCCTTCTTGTCCCGGTTTTTGCAAAGGTCGATGTAGATCCGGGCGCGGTCGACGAGCTCCCGCTCGGCGGCGTACTTCTCGACGAACTCGGCCAAGCTCTCGGCCGCCTTGTCGAAATCCCCTCTGTGGAATTCCTTCATGGCTTGGCCGTAGATCGCCAACGCTCGTTGGTATTCGTCTTTCTTGGCTTTCTGGTCTTTCACGATCATTCTCCCTTGGAGGCGGTCCGCAATCCGTTGAGCCCGCCTATTTTAGCCCAGTTGCCCCCCTTTGGCAAGCCCGCTAAATTTGTCGTTAAATCGGTCGCTAAATTGGTGACAGACATCTATTTTCCCAATTTTCGATTCTGAGAAATGGCCTTCTCCTATTCGTCTACTAATTTGTGACAGACTAATGCTCCTTCCAACATTTTTTGCAAGGAAAAAGAAAAATTGAAATCTGTCACCAGATTTACTGTTACTAATTTTATCGTTAAATAGCCTGATGCCGCGCCCAGCAAGAGCTGGCTGGGAGGCCGCTGAAAGAACGGAAACGAGGCCGGAAGCCGAAGAGTGCTGCTCCGATTCGCGATCAATATCCCAATTTAGGCTTGAGTTGTGATGAGGAAGTGAAATTGGGGAAATAGATGTCTGTCACCAATTCCGGCTGAGAAGGAGGCGGACGACCTGGAGATGGAGGGCATGGCCGGCCCGATAAGCCTTGAAATGTCCCAGGACGGGCCGTCCCAGGAGCGCCAGGTCGCCGACCAGGTCGAGGACCTTATGCCGGACGTACTCGTCGGGGAAACGGAGGGGTGGGTTGACGACCTTGGCATCGTCGAGGCCGATCGTGTTCTCCAGGGAGCTGCCCAGAGCTAATCCGCGGCTCCGGTAAGATTCGAGGTCGCGTACGAAGCCGAATGTCCGCGCCGGAGCCACTTCCTTTGCGAAAGACACAGCGTCGATATCGAGGCCGATTTCCTGGCGGCCAATGGCGGGATGGGAATACTCAATTCCATAGGTGATCTTGAAGCCCCGATAGGGCTCGAAGGACAGGGATGCCTCCTCGGACCGGACAATATGGGGCTCCAGGATTTTGACCGGATCCCAGGGGCGGCCGATCGTCTTGGCGCCCGCGTCCTTGAGGGCGCGGACGAAGGGTGCGGCGCTCCCATCGAGGATCGGGACCTCGGCGGCCGTCAGCTCGATTTCGGCGCTCCCGATCTCGAACGCGTAAAGAGCGGCCAGGAGGTGCTCAACGGTTTGAATTTCGAAATCGCCGTCACGAAAACACGAAGCGTATTTCGCCTCCATTTTGCGGGGGTCAAGGACGGCTTCACGATCCAAGTCCAGCCTCCGGAACAGGATGCGGCCGGCATTGGAAGGCCTCAAGCGCAATTCGACCGGCTTTCCTGAATGGACGCCGATTCCCGATAGCACGGCCTCCCTTTTCAAAGTCCTCATTTCCGGCATAATGAATAAGTATAGCCGAAAATGAGCTAATTCGGAAAATAGATGTCTGTCACCAATTTTGGTAGAATGGAGAGCATGAGATCACGCCTCGAAGACATCTTGGACAAGGTTGCGACGGGCCGACTGACCACGGCGGCCGCCCTCCGCGAGCTCAAGGATTTCCCCTGCCAGGACCTCGAATTCGCCAAGATCGACCACCACCGCGAGCTCCGCAAGGGATTCCCCGAGATTATCTACGGCTTGGGAAAGACTCCCGACCAGATCCTCAAGATCGCCCTCGAGATCGTCAAGAAGGGCTCGAACCTGCTGGCGACGAGGGTCGAGCCGGATGTCTACAGGCGAATCCGCCGGAAAATCCCCAAAGCCGTCTACGATCCCTCGGCGCGGACCCTTTCCATCAAGCAGAAAACGGCCGTTACCGGCAAGGGCCGGATCGCCATCGTCACGGCCGGGACGTCCGATATTCCGGTCGCCGAGGAGGCCTACGTAACCTGCGACATCCTGGGCAACGATACGGTCCGGGTCTACGATGTCGGCGTCGCCGGCCTCCACCGCCTCCTGGGCGAGATGGACAAGCTCAACGCGGCCCGGGTTATCATCACCGTGGCCGGCATGGAAGGAGCCCTCCCCAGCGTCGTGGCCGGACTGGTCTCCGTCCCGGTCATTGCCGTCCCCACCAGCATCGGCTACGGGGCGAGCTTCAAGGGCCTGGCCGCCCTTCTGGCTATGCTCAATTCCTGCCCGGGCGGGGTCGGCGTCGTCAATATCGACAACGGCTTCGGGGCGGCCTACCTGGCCAGCCTCATCAACCACCTGTAATTATTTGGCGGCTCGCCTTGACAAATCAGGGGGCGGTCCCTATATTAACTTGGTAAATTCCGAAGAATCTCTATTTTATATGGAAATTGTCGAACAGGTCAGGCAGGCGGCCTCTATTATTGAGGTCGCCTCCCAGTATACGACCCTCAAACGCCGCGGCAGCAAGCACGTCGGCCTCTGCCCCTTTCACTCCGAGAAAACCCCTTCCTTCACCGTCGACGAGGACAAACAGCTTTACCACTGCTTCGGCTGCAACGCAGGCGGGGACGTTTTCTCCCTGATCATGGAAAAAGAGCAGCTCAGCTTCCCCGAAGCCCTCAAGTACCTGGCCGATAAATACCACGTCCCGCTGCCCAAGAAACCGGGATTCTCCCCCCAGGCCAAAAAGCTCGAAGAGCAGGTCCTCGAAATCAACGAGCAGGCCCTGTCTTTCTTCCGCCGGAACCTGGTCAACAGCCAAGAGGGGGCCGAGGCCCTGGCTTATCTCAAAAAGCGCGGCCTGTCGGACGAGACCATCCAGACGTTCAAGCTCGGGTACGCCCCAAACGCCTGGGACGGCCTGATCTCCCATTTCCGGGGCACGAAAACCCCGGCGGCCCTCCTGGACAAGGCCGGCCTCGTCCTTCCCGGCAAAAAACCGGGCGAGTATTACGACCGGTTCCGGGGCAGGGCCATCTTCCCCATCTTCGACCGATCCGGCAAGACGGTCGCCTTCGGCGGACGCTCCCTCTTCAACCAGGAGCCCAAGTACCTGAATTCGCCCGACACGCCCGTCTACACCAAGGGCAAACTTCTTTACGGACTCAATTTCAGCAGGGAAGCCGTCCGGGATAGGGGCGAAGCCCTGCTTGTTGAGGGCTACACGGATTACATCACGCTCTACCAGGCGGGGCTCACCAACGTCGTCGCCTCGCTCGGGACCGCCCTGACCTCGAGCCAGCTCGACGAGCTCAAGCGGTTCGCCGCCAAGGTCGTCGTCAACTATGACGGGGACGCGGCCGGGCAGCAGGCGGCCCTCCGGGCCGTCTCGCTCTGCTTCGAAAAAGGGATTCCGTCCGATGTCCTCGTCCTCCCCGAGGGCCTTGATCCCGACGGGGCGATGCGGAAGTACGGCGCCGACCGCTACGGGGAGCTCCTGGCCAAGGCCCTTCCCGGGTTCCGGTTCTTCCTGGAACAGGTCAGCCGCGGGAAATCGCTCGGGGTCCCGGAGGAGAAGGCCCGCATATTCGGCCAGGTCAGAATCGAGCTCGATAAAATTTCCGACCCGGTAACGCGCAGCGAGTACATGAAGCAGACGGCGGAATTTTTATCCATCGACGAACAGATCCTGCGGGCCATGACCCTGGGCGGCCCCGCTCCGGCCAAGGCCGAGGGCCAGAGCGTCTTTTCCAATGCCGAACTGAGGCTTCTCCAAATCCTGATGAATCATCGCCCGATCGCCCGTCATATTTTCGCCGAGATGGAAGAAAACGATGTCCGGGGCCTTCCCAGTGAGCCCATCTTCAACCTCATCCGGAACGCGTTCCAGGACGGACGGGATTGGGTCTTGGCGGAACTCCGCAAGGAGATCGATCCCCGCCTAGCCGGGGCCTTGGACCGGGTCCTCCTCGAAGAAGCTCAGGTCCCGACGGTCGAGGAGGCCCTTGATTGCCTTCATGCCCTGCGGGAGCTGCGTTTGAGCGGGGAAAAGGAACGCATCAAGGCGGAGATCAAGAAGCGCGAAAGGGGAGGAGACAAGGAAATCCCCCGCGACCTTCTCTCTCAGACGACGGAGATCTCTCAAGAGCAAGTCAATCTCCGGACCCGCAAAACGTCGGAATAAAGAAACGAAATGAGCGTCAGAGACGTATCTAAGGATGCCGGGGGCCGGGACCGGGACTGACAAGAGGAGAGACGCGTGTCTTCAGACGGCAAGTTCCAAAAGGACGAAATCAACCAGCTCATCTCCAAGGGACGGAAGCAGGGATTCCTGCTGTTCGAGGAGATCGACAAGACTTTCGCCGACGACATGGACGCCGAAGGGCACTTCGACGACTTCTTGTCCTCGATGGACGGCTACGGGATCAAGATCCTCAACCAGAAGCAGGTCGATATCCTGCCGCGCCGCCGCAAGAGCGACGTCGTCTCGACCCACGGCTTGGAACGGACGACGGACCCGGTCAAGCTCTACCTGCGCGAGATGGGCAACATCTCCCTCCTGACCCGGGAGGGCGAAATCGCCATCGCCAAGGAGATCGAGCGCGGCGAGAAGGCCATCATCAAGGCTTTGTCCAGGACCCGCCTGGTCCTGAACCGGATCCTGGCCCTCGAGGACATCATCAAGGACAACCCCAACGTCATCCAGGAGATGTTCGATGTCAGCGAGGAGGACGTCGCCGAGGGCAAGCTCGACGAGAAGCGGAAGCAGATCCTGGGCCGGATCAAGAAGATCCGCGAGATGAGCCGCCGGCTGGACGGGATTCCGGCCACCCGCCGCAAGATGATAGCCCGGGGCCGCTACATCGTCCGAATGAGCCGCCTGATCCGGGACCTCTCCATCCGCGCCGCCCAGAAGGAGCGGATCATTGAGGAGCTGCGCCGCGTCCTCAAGCGGACGAACGACTTCGAGGAGGCCCAGGAGGAGTTCGCCCTCAAGCTCAAGCACACCAAGAGCAAGAAGACGGCCGCCGAGCTTAAGGCCCGCCTCCAGGACGTCCAGCGCCAGCTCCGCATCCTCCATAAAGAGGTCGGCCTCGACTCTCAGAGCCTCCGCAAAACGATCCGTTCGATCACAACCGGGAAGAAAATCAGCGACCAGGCCAAAAAGGAACTTGTCGCCGCCAACCTCCGCCTGGTCGTCTCGATCGCCAAGAAGTACAGCAACCGCGGACTCCAATTCCTGGACCTCATCCAGGAGGGGAACATGGGCCTGATGAAGGCCGTCGACAAGTTCGAGTACCGCCGCGGCTATAAGTTCTCGACCTACGCGACCTGGTGGATCCGCCAGGCCATCACCCGGGCCATCGCCGACCAGGCGCGGACGATCCGGATCCCCGTCCATATGATCGAGACCATCAACAAGCTCATCCGCGTCTCGCGCAGTCTCGTCCAGGAGATGGGCAAGGAGCCGTCGAGCGAGGAGATCGCCAAGAAGATGGACATGCCGGTCAGCAAGGTCCGCAAGATCATCAAGATCGCCCAGGAGCCGATCTCGCTCGAGACCCCGATCGGTGAGGAGGAGGACTCCCACCTGGGCGATTTCATCGAGGACAAGCTCATCCCTTCCCCGCCCGACACGGTCATCTACATCAACCTCCGGGAGCAGATCGAGGAGGCCCTCAAGAGCTTGACCGAGCGGGAGGCCAAGGTCCTCAAGATGCGGTTCGGGCTGGGCGACGGAAACGAGCACACCCTGGAGGAGGTCGGCCAGCAGTTCAAGGTCACCCGGGAACGAATCCGCCAGATCGAGGCCAAGGCCCTCCGCAAGCTCAAACACCCCAGCCGCAGCAAGCGCCTCCGTTCCTTCACCAGCAACTACTGAGAACAATTCCCTTTCGTTGACTCCCCGTTCGAGATTTGGTATAAAGGTGGGCCGAGGGCCTATAGCTCAGTGGTAGAGCTACCGGCTCATAACCGGCAGGTCCCAGGTTCGAATCCTGGTAGGCCCAGTCGAGACTGAGGATGATGTGGACGTTGATTTCAACCAGTTGATCGCCCTCCAGCGCTTGGACACCAAGCTTAAGCACCTCTCCGTCTTCCTCGACACGATCCCGGCCAAGGTGGCCGCCATCGACGCCAAGATCGAAAAAAGCTCCCAAGACCTCGCCCAAGCTAAGGACCAACTCGCCCAGAACCAGAGGAAGCGCCGCGATTTTGAGGGCCAAGTCAAAGACATCAAAGCCCACATCTCGAAATACAAGGTTCAGCTCAACGAGGTCAAGACGAACAAGGAGTACACGGCCCTCCTCCACGAGATCGACGGCGCCAAGGCCAAGGTCGACGCCCTCGAGGAATCGATCATCAGCGAGATGCTGGCCGCCGACGACATCGAGCGGGACATCCGGGCCGCGGCCGAGACCTGCCGCCAGGCCGAGAACGTCCTCAAAAAGGAGAAGGAGGCCCTGCTCGCCCGTAAGGCCGCCCTGGAAGGACACCGGGACCGGATCCGGGCCGAGCGGGAAGCTCAACTCCGGAACGTCCCGGCCGATGCGCTGGCCCTCTACCAGGCCATCTTCCACAAGCGGACCGGAATCGTCCTGTCACCCGTCAAGGGGGACTTCTGTTCGCTGTGTCACATGCGGGTCCGCCCTCAGGTCCTCGAGGAGCTTATGGCCGGGACTTCTCTCATCCTGTGCGAGGCCTGCGGCCGGATCTTGCTTTGGACTCAAAAGCCGGGTTAATTCCGGCCCCTCGTTCCTTCCCCCTATCCGTTGTCGTCTTTGCCCTTATAGAGGGAGGCGATGAGGTCCCTGTATTTCCGTTCGATGATGTTCCGTTTGACTTTTAGGGTCGGCGTGATCTCGTCGGCCTCGATCTCGAACTCCCGGTCGAGGAGCGCGACCTGCTTGATCCGCTCGTAGGAAGCGAGGCCGGGCGTCGCCTTGTCGACCACGGACCAGAGGAAGGAGACGACCCGCTCGTCCCGGACCATATCGGCCCGGCTGGCGAAAGAGAGCCCCTTCTTCTTGGCCCAGGCCTCGAGCTTCTCAAAATCGGGGATGACCAGGGCCGAGACGAACTTCTTCCGGTCGCCGACGACGACGGCGTTCGAGATGTAGGGGATGGTCTTGAGGATGTTCTCGATCGGCTGGGGCGCGATATTCTTCCCGCCCGAGGTGATGATCAGGTCCTTCTTGCGGTCGGTGATGACGACGAAGCCGTCCTTGTCGATATGGCCGATGTCGCCCGTCTTGAACCAGCCCTTCGACAGGACCTCCCGGGTCTCGGCCGGCTTCTTGTAGTAGCCCTTCATGACGTGGGGACCTTTGGTCATGATCTCGCCGTCCTTGGCGATCTTGACTTCGACGCCGGGGATGGGCTTCCCGACCGCGCCGAAGCGCATGTTCTCGAACGTGTTGAGGGAGATGACCGGGGAGGTCTCGGTCAGCCCGTAGCCCTCGAGGATGATCAACCCCATGGCGTGGAAAAACTCCGCGATGTCTTTGGAAAGCGGCGCCCCGCCCGACAGGAAGTAGCGGATCCGGCCTCCCGTCTTGGCGATGATCTTGGAGAAGACGAGCTTGTGGGCGAGCTTCCGCTTCCTCTCCAGGAAAGCCGGGGTCGGCTCCTTCTCGAGCCGGCGCCGGCCGCAGTCCTTGCCGACCTTGAGGGCCCAGAAAAAGATCTTCCGCTTGAGCCCGGACCCGGCCAGGACCTGGTCCATGACCCTGGCGTAGATCTTCTCGAAGACGCGGGGGACGCTGACCATGATGTGGGGCTTGACCTCGAGCAGGTTCTGGGCGACCGCCTCGACGCTTTCGGCAAAGGCGATCGTCGCACCCACGTAGGTGTAGCAGAACATGACCATTCGCTCTAGGACGTGGGAGAGCGGCAGGAAGGACAGGACGGTGTCCCGGCAGGTAATATCGACGAGCGGGACGCAGGTCATGACGTTGCTTAGGAAGTTGCGGTGGGTCAGGATGACGCCCTTGGGGATGCCGGTCGTCCCCGAGGTGTAAATGATGGACGCCTCGTCCTGGGGCTTGACCTGGGCGACGAGCTTTTCGAATTCGCCGGCTTTCCCCTTTTTTTGCGCCCTCTTGGCTCCCTTGTCCAGGACCTCCCGCCAGCTCAGGACGCCGGCCGGGGGTTTATCCGCCATCGAGATGAAATGGCGAACTTTCTTGAGGTCCTTCTTGACGGCCTTGATCTTGGCCCACAGCTCTTCGCCGGAGACGACGACGAACCGGGCGTCGGAATTGTTAATGATGTACTTAACGGCCTCGGGAACGAGGGTCGTATAGATGGGGACGGTCACTCCGCCCCCGCACAGATTGGCCAGGTCGCTCATGACCCACTCGGGCCTGTTTTCGGACAGGATGACGAGCTTGTCGCCCTTCTTGTGGCCGAGCTCCTTGAGCCCGAGGCAGAAACGCTTGACCCGCTCCCCAAACTCGGCCGTCGAGATCGGCCGGTAGACGCCTTCTGACTTGATCAGCAAGAATTCGTCTTTGGGATAGGTCCGGACGGTGTTGAGAACCATCTGGGATAGAGTCGAAATCATGGGTCCCTCCTCCTTTTCCTTGGATGGCGAAACCCATTGTATTTTTCCCGGCCCGAACTGTCAACCCCATACCAAGCCCTGGCAAAAAACCAGGGCTTGGTATGGGGTTACCCTGAGCCTCGGCGAACGGGTCAAGCCGGGCCGGTCAGCCGGCCGTCCCGGAGCTCGACGACCCGGTCGGCCAGCCGGGCCAAGCTCGGATTATGGGTGACCAGGACGATCGAAATCCGGTCGTTCCTGTTAAGCGTCCTGAGCAGAACTCCGATCTCCCCGCTGCGCCGGACATCGAGGTTCCCGGTCGGCTCATCGGCCAGCAGGACCCGGGGCCGGTTGACGAGGGCCCGGGCGATGGCGACGCGCTGCATCTCTCCCCCGAAAGTTGGCCGGGCAGGTGGCGGCGCCTCCCCTCAAGCCCGAGAAGCTCGAGGAGGGGCTCGACCTTCGCCTCGGCGCCGGGCTTCATGTAGAAGGCGAAAGGGAGACGGACGTTCTCTTCGACGGTCAGGGTCGGGATGAGGTAGAACCGCTGGAAGATATAGCCGAACAGCTCCCGCCGGATCCGGGTCAGCTGCCTTTCGGGAAGAGGCCGGGGCCCGTCGAATACGGTCCGGCCGGCCGCGACCAGCCGGCCCGAGCTCGGATTGTCCAGACAGCCGAGCAGGTGAAGGAGGGTGGTTTTTCCCGACCCGGAGGGACCGACGAAGGCGACAAACTCGCCCTCGGACAGATTGAACGAGATCCCATCCACGGCGGCTATGGATTCGCTCCCCCTTTGATAGAGGCGCCTCAGGTTCTCGGCGATAAGGATGGGTTGGGCGGCGCGGCTCATCACTCGACCTCGCTCCGGATGGCTTCCAAAGGCCGGACCCGGCCGGCCCGCCAAGACGGATAAATCCCGCTCAGGAGTCCGATGGCGACAATGATGCCAAGCGTCATGACGACCAGTCCGGAGTCGATCCGGATGAGCCCTCCACTGGGGGCGAAGGGCAGCAGGGCCCGGACGAGGACCTCGGTCACCCGCTCGGTGGCCAGGGCCAGCAAGGCGCCGAGGCCGCCCCCGGCCAAGCATAGGAAGACGGTCTCGATCCAAACCAGGCGGAAGATATCCCGGGACAGCGCCCCCATCGACTTGAGGACGCCGATCTCGGGCGTCCGTTCGACGACCGACATCAAGATCGTGTTGACGACGCCCACGACGGCGATCAGGATGGCGATGAGGGCGATCGACAGGACCATGACCTTGGCCGTCGAGACAAGGGTCATGATGGTCGTTTTGACCTGGGCCAGGCTCACGATCTGGACATCGGGCAGGGCGTACATCCGGTTTTCAAACTTGGCCTGGTCGGCGTCCTTGCGAAGCTTGATCCCGACGCCGGTCAATTCCCCCTTGACGCCGAAAACGGACTGGACGGTTCCCAGGGGCAGGAAGATCGTGCCGTCGTCCTGGGTCCCGGTCCGCTTGAGGATGCCGACGACCTTGAGCTCGACCTCCTTGTCGGGGATGAGGAGGAGGTCCCCGACCTCGCGCTGTTCGAGCTCGGCCGCTTCGTAGCCGAGGACGGCCTCCCGGGCGTCGGGCTGGCTGAACCAACCGCCCTGGAGGAATTCAAGCTTCCCTTTCAAACGCGGAAAGGTGGCCGGGTCGACCCCGAGATAAGCCGTGATCCCTCCGCTCTCGCCCTTGTTGGGGTCGAAGACGGCCTGCATGAGCATGGGGGTGACGGACTCGACCTCGGGCTCGCGGCGAATGTCGTCGGCGATCCCCTCCTTCATGTAGCGGAGGCCGGTCCCGCCCTTGAGCATCAAGGTCGCCGCCTCGTAAGGACAGCCTTTGGCCGTGACGAGCATCTGGAAGCCGAGGTTGTCGATGTCCTTGCTGAGGGCGGATTCGTAGCCCCGGTTGAATCCGAACAGGCTGATCAAGACCCAAGCGGCCAGGGCGATCCCCAGCACGGTCAGCAGGCTTCGGGTCCGTTTGCGGAGGAGGTTTTTGAAAGCGATCCTGAAAATGCTCATAGGAATTCTCCCTGGCCTAAGGGCTTGAAAAAGGATAGGTGGCGGTTGCCCAGCAGGAATTCATCGACCAGAATCAGGTTTTTCTTGACGGCGCGCAGGACGGCCCGGAAATCCGCCTCGGACTCCGGCGCCGGGTTGCGAATCCGCCCGACCGGTCCGGGCGGCGTTTCCCGGCTGGAGCGAACGTCGTATCCGTAAAAATCCTTGAGGCTCAGCCCCTCGAACTGACGCCCGAAGGCCGGATCGCGGAAAGCGCGGGCGTCCTTGGCCGTCAGCTTCTGGAAATAGAAGGCGCGGATGGTCCCCTCGAGGTCGAAGGCCAGGAAGACCTGGAGCCCGCCGAAACTTCCTTTCTGATTGACGCCGTGGATGTAGCCGATGAGGACCTCCCCCGGTAGACTTCGTACATCGTGTAAGGGACGTCGGCCGTCTCGAACAGCCCCTGGAAACGGTCCCCGAGCCTATCCTCGATGCTGCGGAGGAGCTCGGCGCCGCCTTTTTTGGCGATGGAGACATAGATCGTCTTATATCCGGTCGAATCGGGAAAGAGGCGCTTGACGTCGCGGTCGGGGTCATTGAGGTCGCACCCGACGGCGGCCATGAGGACGCGGCAGGCTAGGAATAAAGCGAACAGGGCCAGAGCGGCCGCCCGGCCGAGCGCGGGTTCATAGCCAGATCTTTGCATCATCGTTCCCCTCCCTTTCAGAGGGCCCGGTAATAATAGGCCTGGACAACAATCCGGCGGTCGTTCCTGATTCCGTCCCGGACGGCCATGGCGCGCAGGCTGAGATGCGTCGTGGCCTGGAAAGAAACGCCCGTTGAGACTTCCCAGCCGCGCTCAAGGCCCCGCCGGACGTAACAAGGCTGGAGCTCGAGTCTGAGCCGGTCCTCTTCGAGGAAACGGACGCTCCCCCGCCAGAACAGGGCGAACAGAGAATCATTCCGGCTGGTTCCGGCCGCGACCTCGACCCGGTTCTCGATTCTTCGCCAGAAGTAGGACGCGTCAAACGACACGCAGCGAAACGGCCGCGGCCGGCCGGAAAAAACATGAGTCCCCATGACATCGAGGATCCGGCCGTAGGCCGCCGATAATCCCAGCGAGAAGTTGTCCCGGTTGAGGACGCCCCGGGAGATCCGTCCGGCCGCGAGGTAGTTTCCTTTGAGGCGAAGGGGCATTCCGCTCCCCGCCGTCAGGCTCAAGCTTCCCGAGCCCCATGGGTAATCCCTGGAAAGCCCCACGCCCCAGTCTCGATCGAAACCGATCCCCTGCATGGAGAGGGGTATGAGCAGCTCGGCGTGGCTGTCGAGGACGGACGACAGCCCGAGGGCCGGTTTGTTGTGCCCGGCCCACAGGTCGGAAAAACCGAGCTTGAGCTTGATGAAGGCGTTGTAGACCTGGATCTCGGCTCTGGAAGGACGGTCCGCATCATAGGCCAGCCGGACCTGGAGCGCGACCGATCCCCTGTCGGCGGTCCGTCCCGAGATCCGCAGAAGGGCGTCGAATCCCAGGCTGGGCTTCTGCATGGCGTCGTAGCGGGACTGGGAGAAGAAGACGACCTTCCCCTCCTGCCGGGCGTAGCCGGCCACGGCCTGGAGCTCCAGGAAGAAAAGCGCGCTCCCCGCCTCCGCCCTGCCCGCCCGGGCGGCCAGGACGAGGACGAGGGCCAGGACCGCCCGCCGTTTAGACATTGAATAAAAATCGGGCCCGGTGGATGACGGATTTGTCCTTGAGGAAGACGAGCCGGATCTCCCACTCCCCCGGCATGACGATATTGACGGGAAGGAGGTAGACGCCTTTCTTGTTGAGCTTGAACGCAACGTCGCCGGAGGCGTGGGCGCCCTGCATCGAGGGCATATCGTACCGCCCTATGATCTCGAGGTCGGTCGCCTTGCGGCCCTTCGCATCGAAGAGCTTGATGCGGAGGACGGCCATCCCCATCTTGGGCGTCTTGTCGAAGTCATAGTTGAACGTGTAATTCTCTCCGATCCGGCACGTCTTGCCGAAACCGGGCAGGAGCGAGAACTCCTCCTCTTCAGCGGGCAGAAGAGCGGCCAGGAGGAGAAAGACGAGGCCGAACGAAATGAGTTTAGACATGGTCGAACCCTTTCCTATCTTTACCCTACTATTTTAATAGGATTTAGCCCCCGTGTCAACCCCTCGATACTCATACTAAGCCGTTTCCGGCTTAGTATGAGTGCTGCAAGGCTGCTCCCCGGCCGAAGCTCCACAGACTAATGCTCATTGGAGCGCCAGTACTCATGAACCGTTTCCGGTTCATGAGTGCATGAATGCCGGGGCTTGTTCGGGGCTGAAGCTCCACAGATTATCACGTGGAGCTTCTGCCCTGAGCCCACTCAGTCCCATCTCCTCTAAAGGGGCTGAGTACAAAAGTGTCGCTTCTCGTCCCCGCCTTTCAGGGCGGTGTAGCGTCGGCGAACGGGTCAAATGGGCCGCCTTGCCGAGACCGGCCGGCTATTCTTCGCCGACCTTGGCGACCGAGCAGACCCGGTCCTTGGGCTCGAGCTGGATGATCCGGACGCCCTGGGTCGAGCGGCCCAGGGGCCTGAATTGGGTCGTCCGGATCCGGATGACCTTGCCCTCGACGGTCATGACCAGGAGGTCGTCGTCGGCGATCCCAACCATGGTCAGGGCGTTCCCGATCTTGGGGGTCACCCTGATGTTGATAACGCCCTGGCCGCCCCGGCGGTGCTTGGGATATTGCTTGATGTCGGTCTTCTTGCCGTAGCCGCGCTCGCTGGCCGTGAAAATGAACTTGTCGTTGTCCCCCAGGACGACCATGCCGATGACGGCGTCCTTGGGCCGGAGCCGGATGGCCTTGACGCCGGCCGCCTGGCGGCCCATGGGACGGACCTCGCCTTCCTTGAAGCGGAGGGCCCGGCCAAGCCGGGTCCCGATGATGATGTCCCTCTTGCCGCTCGTGAGCCGGGCCGCGAACAGCTCCGACTTTGCCCGGAGGCTCATGGCGTTGATGCCGCCCCGCCGGACGTTCCGGAAGTCGGCCAGGGGCGTCTTCTTGATCTGGCCGTCCGTCGAGAGCATGATGATGAACTCGTCCTCGCTGAATTCCTTGACGGCGACGACCGAGCGGACCTTCTCCTCGGCCCCGATCTCGAGGATGTTGTTGATGGAGCGGCCCCGGCCGGCCGGGCCGACATCGGGGATATCCAGGGCCTTGAGCCAGTACATCCGGCCGCGGTTGGTGAAGACCAGGAGATAGCTGTGGGTTGAGCAGACGAACAGGTTCTCGACGATGTCCTCGGTCTTCATCGAGATCCCTTTGCGGCCCTTGCCGCCCCGGCTCTGGTAGCGGTAAGCGCTTAGGGAGGTCCGCTTGACGTAGCCGGACTGAGTGTGGACGACGGCGACCTCCTCCTCTTTGATGAGGTCCTCGGGCCGGATCTCGGTCACCGCTTCTCCGCGCAGCTCGGTCCGCCTCTCGTCCTGGTACTCCTGCTTGATGGCCTTGAGCTCCTCGACGATGATGTCGAGCATGAGCTTGTCCGAGGCGAGGATCTTCTTGAGCCGGGCGATCTCTTTCTTGAGCTCCTCGTACTCGCGGACGATCTTCTCCCGCTCGAGCTTGGTCAGCCGCTGGAGGGGCATGTCCAGGACGGCCTGGGCCTGGATCTGGCTCATCCGGAAGCGGGTCATCAGCCCCTGGCGGGCTTCCTCGACGTTGGCCGACGCCCGGATGAGCTTGATGATGGCGTCGAGGTGGTCGAGGCAGATGACCAGGCCTTCCAGGATATGAGCCCGGGCCTCGGCCCGCTTGAGCTCGAACCGGGTCCGGCGCCGGACGACGTCCTGGCGGTGGGAGATGAAGTATTTCATCACGTCGACAAGGCCGAGGAGCTTGGGCTGCTTCTCGACGATGGCCAGCATGATGATCCCGAACGAAGTCTGGAGCTGGGTGTGCTTGAAGAGGGAGTTGAGGATGACCTCGGGAAGATCGCCCCTCTTGACCTCGAGGACGATCCGCATCCCCTCCCGGTCCGATTCGTCCCGGATGTCGGCGATCCCCTCGACCTTCTTGGCGTTGACCAGGTCGGCAATGCTCTCCAGGAGACGGGACTTGTTGACCTGGTAGGGAATCTCGGTCACGACGATGGCGTCCCGCGCCCCTTTACCGCCCCTCTCGATGATGGTCTTGGCCCGGACGTGGATGACGCCGCGGCCTTCCTTATAGGCGTCCTGGATCCCCTTGCGGCCGTAGATGATGCCCCCGGTCGGGAAATCGGGGCCGGGCACGAACTGCATGATCTCCTTGAGGGTCGCCTTGGGGTGCTGGATGAGGTGGACGACGCCGTCGACGACCTCGCCCAGGTTGTGGGGGGGATGTTGCTGGCCATCCCGACCGCGATCCCGTTCCCGCCGTTAACGAGGAGGTTGGGGAACTTGGCCGGAAGGACCTCGGGCATCTCGAGGCTCTCGTCGTAATTGGGGATGAAGTTGACCGTGTCCTTTTCGATGTCGGCCACCAGCTCGCCGGCGATCTTTTTCATCCGGACTTCGGTGTAGCGCATCGCCGCCGGCGGGTCGCCGTCGACGGAACCGAAGTTCCCCTGGCCGTCGACCAGGACGGTGCGCATCGAGAAGTCCTGGGCCAGCCGGACCAGAGTGTCGTAGACGGCGGCGTCGCCGTGGGGATGGTATTTCCCGATGACGTCGCCGACGATCCGGGCCGATTTCTTGTAGGGTTTATTCCAGGTCGTCCCCGATTCGTACATGGCGTACAGGACGCGGCGGTGGACGGGCTTGAGGCCGTCCTTAATGTCGGGGATGGCCCGGCCGATGATGACGCTCATGGCGTAATCGAGGTAGGACCTCTGCATCTCGTCCTCGAGGCTGACGACCGAGAGGTCCGCGGCGGCGGGCGGGAGATCCTTCCGTTCTTCTTTGGGTTTGTCCTTGGCCTTATCGGAAACCTTGTCCTGATTCTGATCCTTGTCCGCGCCCCGCTCCTTCTCGGGCTCCTTCTCGGGAGCCTTCCCTTTGGGCTTGTCCTTGGCCTTGTCCTTGACCTTATCCGGAATTGGCGGGCTGTCTTTGGGCTTGGACTTCTCCGCGCTCAGGGCTTTGCCCTTGTCCTTGGCTTTGGCTTTGCCGGCGGCCTCCTCCCGGGGCCGGTCCTTGGCCTTGCCTTTGCCTTTATCCTTGTCCTTGGTCATGGAAGCCACCCGCTTTCAGGATCGCTCGACGCGGATCAGATGTCCAGGTTCTGGGCCTTGAGGGCGTTGTCTTCGATGAATTTCTTGCGGCTCTCGACATCGTCGCCCATCAGGATGTTGAAGACCTTGTCCGCCTCGACGGCGTCCTGAATCGAAACTTTAAGGAGAGCCCGGTTGGCCGGGTTCATGGTCGTCTGCCAGAGCTGTTCGGGGGCCATCTCGCCCAGGCCTTTATAGCGCTGGATGGCAACCCCTTTCTTGGCCTTGTCGTGGAGGTAGTCCAGGAGTTTGACTTCGTTCTCGATCGTGACCGTTTCCTGGCCGCCGATGACTTCGTAGGGAGGCCGGAAGCTTTCGAGGTCCTTGTAGATCTTGACCAAGTTCTTGTACTCGATCGACTCGACGAACTCATGGCCGATCCGGCCCGTGTTGGCGACGCCGTTGATCTGGTATTTGAAATCGATCTCGGTCGTGTCGTACTCCTCGTCCTGGACGAGCTCGGCTTCCAGGCCTTTCTCCTGCATGAGAGACTGAATTCTCTTCATATTCCTCTTGCCCTGGAGAAACTCGATGTCGGTGACCCCCTCTTTGATGAGAAGCTCGATCAGGAACAGGGGGTAGTTCTTCCGCTCCAGGAGCTGGTTGTACTGGCGCTTCTGTACGATCCGCAGGAATAGCTTGCGGAACCGCTCGCCCTCGTAGACCTCCTTGCGGCCTTGAACCTGGACCTTGAACTCCTCGGCGATCTTCTTGACCAGCCACTGTTCGTACTTCCGCTCCTCCTTGAGGTACTCGACCTCCTTGCCCCGGCTGATCTTGTACAGGGGCGGCTGGGCGATGTAGAGAAAGCCCTGTTCGATCAAGGATTTCATGTTCCGATAGAAGAAGGTCATCAGCAGGGTCCGGATGTGGGAGCCGTCGACGTCGGCGTCGGTCATGATGATGATCTTGTGGTAGCGGAGTTTGTCCAGGCTCGACTCCTCCTCCGCCTCGCCGACGCTCGTCCCCAGGGCCGCGACCATCATTCCGATCTCCTCGTTGTGGAGGATTTTGTCCTGGCGGGCCTTCCAGACGTTGAGGATCTTGCCCTTAAGAGGGAGGATGGCCTGGAAGCGCCGATCCCGGCCCTGCTTGGCCGAGCCGCCGGCTGAATCGCCCTCGACGATGAAGATCTCGGCCAGGGCCGGGTCCCGCTCCTGGCAGTCGGCGAGTTTGCCGGGGAGCGAGCTCGACTCGAGGACGCTCTTGCGGCGGGCCAGCTCGCGGGCCGTACGGGCCGCCTCGCGGGCCCGGGCCGCGTCGAGGGCCTTCTGGACGACCCGCCGGGCGTTGGTCGGATTCTCCTCGAGGTAGGCGGCCAGCTTTTCGTTGACCAGGCTCTCGACGATCCCCTTGACCTCGGAATTCCCCAGCTTCGTCTTGGTCTGGCCTTCGAACTGGGGATCGCGCATCTTGATGCTGAGGACGGCGCACAGCCCCTCCCGGGCGTCGTCGCCGGACAATCCGCCCGGACCGAGGTCCTTGGTGAGGTTGTGGGCGACCGCGTAGTTGTTGAGGCAGCGGGTCAGGGCCGACTTGAATCCGATCAGGTGGGTTCCGCCCTCGGTCGTGTTGATGTTGTTGACGAAGGTGAAGATGGTCTCGGCGTAGCCCGTGTTGTACTGGAAGGAGAGCTCGACCATGATATCGTCTTTTTGGCTATCGAAGGTAATCGGCCGCGGGTTGAGCACCGTCTTGTTCTGGTTCAGGTACTGGACGAACTCGAGAATGCCGCCCTTGTACTGGAACTCATGGCTCTTGTTGGCCCGTTCGTCCGCGATCGTGATCTTGAGGCCCTTGTTGAGGAAGGACAGCTCCCGCATCCGCTGGGTCAGGACCTCGAAATTGAACTCGGTCGTATCGAAGATCTCCTCATCGGGCCAGAAAGTAACCTTGGTCCCCGTCTTCTTGGTCTTGCCGATCTGCTTGAGGCGGGCCGTCGGCCGGCCCCGCTCGTAGCTCTGGGTGTAGATGCCGCCGTCGCGCTTGATCTCGAGGTCGAGGCGCCTGGACAGGGCATTGACGACCGAGACGCCGACGCCGTGGAGACCGCCCGAGACCTTGTAGGTTTTATCGTCGAACTTGCCCCCGGCGTGGAGCATGGTCATGACGACCTCGGCCGCCGACTTCTTCTCCTTCTTGTGCTGGGTGACCGGGATGCCGCGGCCGTTGTCGATGACAGTCACCGAGTCGTCGACGTGAATAAAGACGTCGACTTGGTTGCAGAAACCGGCCAGGGCTTCGTCGACGGAGTTGTCGACGACCTCATAAACAAGGTGGTGCAGCCCTTCGGGACCGGTGCTCCCGACGTACATGGCCGGACGCTTCCGAACGGCCTCCAGCCCCTTCAAGACCTTGATACTATCCGCAGTATAGGTTTTGTCCGTCATGGTCCTTTATCTCTGTCCCCGGCTTAGGTAATTCCGAATATTTCGTCTCTGACGGCCTTCCGACGCTTAAATACCGTTTTTATTATAGAAAAATAAGCCATAAAAGTAAAGGATTTTTTTAATTCTAGGCCCTGTCCCGGGCAAAAAAGCACGGTTATCATCTCACACCAGACAAGATCATATCATGTTTATTATTAATAAGATAAAACATTTCTTCCTTCTTGAGCGCCGGCGATCCGGCGTTTTTTTGACATGAATTCGAGTCCGATACGGCTTTTTTCAATAAAATGACGACGCTCCGCCCGTTTTTTCTCATTGTTGACTTTGATCCGGGACCTGATTTTGAGTATAATTTGAAGCGGACAGAGGGGCTCCGATGCCGGCCAACCTGCCACCACAATATTTTGAGGTCGAGCGCAAGCTCAAGACCGCTCGCACATCCCGGGAAAAGATCGCGATTTATGAGGAGCTTCTGGCTATCATCCCCAAACATAAGGGGACGGAGAAGCTCCAGGCGCAGTTCAAGTCGAAGATCGCCAAGCTCCGCCAGGAAGCCGAGCGGAAGCCTGCCGCGGCCAAGCACGGATCGACCGTCAGGGTCGAAAAATCGGGAGCCGGCCAGGTCGCCGTCATCGGCGTCCCCAACGCCGGAAAGTCGTCGATCATCCGGGCCCTGACCGGCCATGAGGTCGAGGTCGCCGAGTATCCCTACACGACCCGGACGGCCGCGCCGTTCATGATGCCCTTCGCCGACATCCAAATCCAGCTCATCGACACACCGCCGATCGCTCCCGACTTCATCGAGGTCTGGCTCCCCGAGCTCATCAAGACCGCTGATGCGGTCATGGTCGCGGCCGATTTAAGCGACCTCGATGCGTCCTCATCCATCGAAGGCGTCCTGGCCGTTCTCAAGGAAAAAAGGATTGAACTCGTCCCCCAAGCGCAGCCGATCCCGCCCGAGAAGTTTCCGTTTCTGAAGCACGCCCTTCTCGCCGGCACTCATCTCGACGCCGAGGGCGCGGCCGGCGTCCTCGACGAGATCAAGGTTCTGTTCGAAGGCCGTTTCGGAACGGCGGCGATCTCGACGGCGTCGGGCCAGGGCGTCGAGGCGCTCAGAAAAGCCGTCTTTAATCTCCTCAAGATCGTCCGAGTCTACAGCAAGGCCCCCGGGAAGAAAGCGGACCTGACCTCGCCCTTCACCCTCAAGATCGGGAGCACGGTCATGGACCTGGCCCGGGCCGTCCACAAGGATTTCGCCCTCAACCTCGCCTTCGCCCGGATCTGGAGCCGGGGCGGAAGCCTCGAAGGGCTGCGGGTCCAGCGCGAACACGTCCTGGCCGACGAGGACGTCGTCGAGCTCCATCTCTGAGGAATCCCATGAAAGCGCTCCCGAGCCGGGTTCTGGTCCTGGCCGATTACCCCAACGCCCGCTTCACGGACGCCATCAATCCGCCCCTCGACTTTGTTTTATCCTGCGGCGACGTCGATGACCGGATCCTCGAGGACGTCCACGAGAGATTCGGCAAGCCGATCTTCGCCGTCAAGGGGAACCACGACTCCGCCAAGCCCTTCCCGCCATTCATCACGGACGTCCACTTCCGGCTCGCCCAGTGCCGGAGCTGGTTCATCGGCGGTTGGCGGGGCGTTCCCGAATACAAGCCGTCCGGCCACTTTCAATGGGACGACCTGGCCGCGGCCGAAGCGCTGGCCAAGTTTCCCCAGGTTGATATCCTCATCTGCCACGCCCCCCTCTTCAAGAAGACCGACCGGGACGACGCCGCCCATCAGGGGAGCAGCGCCCTGCTGAAATACGTCGAGGACAGGCAGCCTAAATACGTGTTCCACGGCCATGTCCATCAGAAGATCGGAACTTACGTCGGGGAGTCGGCGGTCGTGGCTATCTTTGGCGCCGAGATCGTGACCCTGCGCTGACGGCGGCCCACTCTGTAATGGGCCGCCGTCAGCAGATGATTACCGCGTTCAGGGGGCAGGACAGGTTGGGGCAGCGCCGGCATTCCGTGCGACGGATGACCGAGCCGAACAGCGCGGCACCGATTCCATAGACCGCCAGCCAGCCCCACTGACCGCCCAGGATAAGGAAGGGCAGCGGGAAGCTGAAAAATACGACCAAGAAGGAAAGAAAAGCCGCTCGCTCCCACCGGCTCATCGGCCCGGGCCGCGCCTTCCAGAGCTTGAAGCTCAACACGGTTGCGTGGCAGCGCAGGAAGCGGCCCGGCCGGCCGTAGCGGGGACAATGACCGCAAAGAATGAGGAGTCCCCAACCCGGGAAGAAGAAGGCCGACACGATCAGAGCGGCCCAAATCCAGAGCCATGCTCCGTAGTCGGCCGCTCTCATCCCAGCAGCCACCGGAAGGGCGGCGACGACGAGAAGCCCGGTAAAGCGGATGAAATCCCGCCAGCGGAATTTATCGTCGGCGGCGGAGACCGCCGCGCCGCCGCATCCGGCCGAAGCGCCGCCCGGGTCCGGCGGTTCCATTTTCATTTCTTCCGGAAGTCGAGCGCCGGCTCGTCGCTCATGTCCATGATCGCCATGAACAGGAGCTGGGCCAGGTCTTCCATGATCTCGGGCGTGATCAGGTCCAGGTTGTCGTGGGGAGTGTGATAGGTCGGCCGGCCGGGATCGAACCCGGAGGCCCCGACCGTGACGCCGGGCACTCCCTTCCAGAGAAACCAGGTGACATCCTGGCGGGGACGGCCTAGGTTGGCGAAGGAACTGCTCGTCATGACCCGATGAATATAGGTTTGATTGGCCTTGTCCAGGAAGCCCCGCAGCGCGGGGAAATTATCGCCGGCCAGTATATTCAACTTGTCCCCCGAGCCTGCCAATTCCATATTAATGTAGCAGACCGTCTTATCGAGAGAGACCAGAGGGCGGGTATTGACGTAATAATTGGACCCGGCCACGGCCTGCTCCTCGGCCCCGAACAGGAGAAAAAGGATCGACCGCTTAGGCTTGACCGCGCATTTGGCCATCGCGTCCGCGACTCCCAACGTTACGGCCACTGCCGCCGCATTGTCGTTGGCGCCGGGCATGAGGACCCAGGCCCTCCCTAAATGATCGAGATGCCCGCCCAGGATGATGACTTCTTCCTTGAGCTTGGGATCCGATCCTTCGATCATGGCCAGGACGTTCCGCCCGACGCCCTCGGGGTGGTGCTCCGTCTTGGTCCGGATCGTATAGAGCTTCCCGGTGGCAAAGGAGCTGGGCCGGAGCGTCTTATCGATGGCGCTTACGACGTCGTCGTGGTTTCGGCCCGTCCCGGCGAAAACGTCTTTAACCACGGCTTCGCCGACGTGGGCATAGACGAAGCCCTCGATGTAAGCGTTGTTCGGGTTGCCGATCGGCCCGTAGTTGTAGAGCAGGCCCTTAGCGCCGTGGGCGGCGGCGTTCTCTAGCTTAAACTGGTGGAACGAATAGGGGCGCCATTTCTTGAAGAGTGCGGCGTCCTTGTCGGGGGAAACGGGGACTTCCCGTTCCATGAGAACGATCTTGCCCTTGACGTCAACGCCTTTATAGTCATCGTAATTGAGCTCGGGCGCCGTGACCCCGTAGCCGACATAGACGACCTCGGCCGTCACTTGGCCGGTCCCCGACGTCCCTCCCGGAATGAACTCGTCCTCGTACTTGTAGGGCTTGACGATGACGTCCTTGGACTTGGCCTGCGGCATGACCAGATCGACTTCGCCGCCGGGAAAGACGATGGTATAGGGGTCGGGGAACGACTGGAAAAAAGTCCCGTCCTCGCCCGCCGGTTTGACCCCCCAAGCCTTGAACAGCCCGGCGACCCATTCACTGCAGTCATTGAACTCCTTCGTCCCGGTCAGGCGCCCGCCGAACTTCTCGGAGACGAGCTCCTGGACGTAGCCGAGGAGCGCATGGCTGGAGATCCCGTGCATGGCATCCAGGATCATCCGCTCGTCGCTCGGCTGGGATTTCTGGTCCTGGGCAGTCCCGTCGAGGCCGGGCACGGCCGCGACGGGACCCGCGACGGCCGAAGCGAGGATCAGGATCAGGCTCAGTATCAGGACACGAAGACGATTCGCTTTCATGGGTGCCTCCTTATTCCGGAAGCTCTATCTTAGGCGAATAACGGAAAAACAAAAAGCCCGAAATCAACGATGAGGGTGTTTCAATTATATCCGGACAGCGACTCCCGCCCTCAGGACGAAACCGTCGAGGACCCCGGCGTTGACGAGGAGGACGACGTTCTTATGGACGGCCGCGGCTATTCCGAGCTCGAGCTGGACGAAAGGGAGGACCGACGGAATGGAAAAATCCTCGCCCTTGGCCTCGGCTTGATCTTTGAGCTCCGTTCCGGTCTTTGAATCCGACCCGGCATAGTGCTCATGAGGCTCTCCAGGCGGGTTATAGTCGCCCGAGTATTCGTAAGAAAAGACGGCATTTTCCAGGGTCGAGCCTCCGGTCATGCCCAGGCCGAAAACGAGGAAAGGCCGGACTTTGGAGCCGGGCGAAAATTCCCAGCGGACGTTGGCCAGAAAGGCCAGGGGCTTGAGCTTCAAGTCCCCTTTCGCGCTCCCTATCATGTCGCCGGTTTTATGGGTGACGTCATCCTCGAGTCCCATCTTTATCGAAATATCGGTCAAGGACGCCCGCATGTTGACTTTTTCCAGGGCCAAGCCCACGCTGAAAGCGGTGTCGTTGCCGGCCGGAAACCAGCGGACGTCAAACCCCCAGTTGTCGCCCCCCGAATCGAAGGTGAGGTCCTGGGTATAGGAGGTCTGCTGGCGATGAGGATGATCCTTGTGGACTTCCTCCAGGAATTTTTCTCTGAGATCGGTCTTGATGGCGTCGTTGATGGCCCCTTCGATGGCGGATTTCATGAGATCCAACGTCCACTGGCCGTAATGGACGCCGATCTCGAAGTGGCCTTGGGCCCGAAGCCCGGCCGCGGGATAAAGGCCGAATAGGACGGCCGCGGCCACAAGAAGAAAACGTCTCTTCTTGGTCATGGTTACCTCCCTTGGAATCTTTCGTTTGTGCGCTATTTTACTAAACTTCTTTCCGAACAACAAGCCGCCGGGCAAACGAATTCCAAACGAACCTTCTTATCTTTATTTCCGTATTAAATAAAGATATGATGTTTTTTCCCGCCATGACAATCCTCTCTGCTCTGGAGGCCTCATGATCAAATCCCGTATTAAGCCGTGTCTTATCGCCGCCGCCGTTATCTGTCTGGCGGCGCCGCACTCCCGGCTCGTCGCGGAGGAGAACCTCCACCGGGTCTGGGCCATCAAGGATTGCGCCGTCGTCATGCCCTCGGGTCCGGCCCTGGGGAAAGCGGTCGTCGTCATCCGCGACGGCCTCATCGAAGCGGTCGGCCCCGCTGTCGCGATCCCGGCCGACGCCGAGGTCATCGACGGAGCCAAGCTCACGGTCTATCCCGGGCTCATCGACGCCGGAGGGCAGGCGCTCCTCAAGTTCCCCGAGGAAAAATTCGACCAGGCCAAATACTACAGCGGCGACTTCAACGATAAGGACAAGGGGATCACTCCCGAGATCGGTGCCTATGACTACGTCAGCCTCGGGAAAGCGACCCTCGAAAAGTACCAAAAGCTCGGGATCCTGGCCGCGCTGGCCCTTCCCGACAAGGGCTTATTGACCGGCCGGGCGTCCTTTTTTTCTCTGTGCGACCCGGACAAGACTAAGGCCCTCGTCCTCAAGGATTACGCGCTCGGGATCGGGTACCTGACATCCTCATTCCCCGTCTATCCCACCTCGCTGATGGGGGCGGTCGCCTTTCTTAGACAGGAGTTCATGGACGTCGCCTACTACGGGCTCCAATCGAACCGCTGGCGGAAGGAGATGAAAGGAAATCCCCGGCCCTCCTACAGCACCGGGTTCGACATTCTTGAGCCCTACGCCTCGGGAGCCAAACCCGTCGTCTTCCTCTGCCGCAACCAGCACGACATCCGGCGGAGCCTGGATCTCGCGGCCGAGTTCAAGCTCGCCTTCTTCATCTGCGACCTGGGGGGCGAAGCCTTCGAGGTCATCCCCGAGCTCCAGCAAGCCCGGGCCCGCGTCTTGTGCACGGTCGCCTTCAAGGCCCCCGGAACGAGCCTTTACTCCCAGCGCGGGAAGACGGAGCGGGAGAAGGCCGAAAAAGAGATCTATCCCCGCAACCCGGCCCGGCTGGCCGAAGCCAGCGTCCCCTTCGCTTTCTCTTCCTTCGGAACCGATGACCCCAAGAGCTTCCTCGAGGGCGTCCTTAAAGCCGTCGAAGCCGGGCTTCCCAAAGAGAAAGCCCTGGCCGCCCTGACCGTGACGCCGGCCGCCTTCTTCGGGCTGGACGGAGCGTTGGGATCGGTCGCCCCGGGCAAAATCGCGAACCTCGTCCTGGCCGAGGGCGATCTTCTGGCCAAGGACGCCAAGGTCCGGATGGTCTTCGCCGACGGGGTCAAGGTTGAGTTCAAGGAGGCCAAGCCCGGCGCCAAGCCGACCGTCAATGTCACCGGGAAGTGGGACGTCACGGCCGAGGGCGCGCCGAAGCTGAGCCTGGACCTCGTCCAGGAAGAGGGCGCGGTTTCCGGAAAGCTCATGACGCCGTTCGGGTTGTTCGACTTCACGGGCGGCACGGTCTCCGGCAACCAGGTCAGCTTCGAGATCAATCTCACGGTCGGCGGCCAGCAGATCGACCTCTTCATCTCGGGCGAGGTCGAGGGCGACACCATGCGCGGCACGTTCATCCAGGGCACATCGGGCTCGATCGAATTCACGGCGAAACGCGTTCCCGCTTAGGAGAATCCGCATGAAAACCAAGATCTTCGCATTGACCCTGCTGGCCCTGGCCGCGGCGGGACTGCTGACCAGTCTCCCCGCTGCCCCCAAGGGCCTTCTCCTCAAGAACGGACATCTCATCCCCGTCGCCGGCCCCAACCTCGACGGCGATATCCTCATCCGGGATGGTAAGATCGTCCGGATCGGGCCCGGCCTCCCGGCCGGCCCCGACCTCGAAGTCATCGACCTCGGCGGCAAGTGGGTCATGCCCGGCATCATCGACTCCCACTCCCACATCGCCCTCGAGGGCGATGTCAACGAATCGGGCGATCTTATCACGTCCGAGGTGGACGTCCGCGACATCATCAACCCCGAAGACATCAACATCTACTACGCCCTGACCGGCGGCGTCACATCCATCCACACCATGCACGGCTCGGCCAACCCGATCGCCGGCCGCGGCGTCGTCCTCAAGCTCCGCTGGGGCGCCAAAGCCTCCGACCTGATTTTCCAAGGCGCGCCGCCCACGAGCAAATGGGCGCTGGGCGAAAATCCCAAGCAGTCGAACATGATGATGCCCGGCCGGCCCCGCTACCCCAAGAGCCGGATGGGGGTCGAGGCATCCATCCGCAAGGAGTTCGAGCTGGCCAAGGATTACATGGCGGCCTGGGACGAGTTCGCCCGGAAAGCCCGGGAAGCCGCCAAGGCCAAGCGGCCGGCGCCGCTCCCGCCCCGCAAGGATTACAGGCTCGAGGGTGTGGCCGACATCCTGCGCGGAAAGCTCTGGATCCGCTGCCACGCCTATCAGTCGGAGGAAATGCTCTCGATCATGAAGCTCTGCAAGGAATACGGCGTCAAGCTCGTCTGCTTCGAGCACGGCCTGGAAGGCTACCGGATCGCCGACGAGCTCAAGGCCTACGGCGTCGCGGTTTCGACCTTCGCCGACTTCTGGGCGTATAAATGGGAGGCCTATAACACAAGCCCCTATGCCGTGGCTCTGATGGCCAAGCGCGGCGTCCTGGTCGCCCTCGACTCGGACGACGCCGAGCGAATGCGGCACCTCTTCAACGACGCGGCCAAGACGATCCGCTTCGGCGGCCTCAGCGAGGCCGAGGCCATCAAGACCCTGACCCTGAATCCGGCGATCATCTGCGGAATCGACAAGTGGACGGGGACGCTCGCGCCCGGCAAGGACGCGGATATCGCCGTCTTCAGCCGCCACCCGCTCGACCCCTACACCGTCTGCGAGATGACCCTCGTCGACGGAAAGGTCCTGTTCGACCGGGCCAAGTTCCTGGAGGAGCGGAAGAAAGCCGAGGAAGCCAAGAAGAAGGAGGCCGAGGCCAAGGCCCCCAAAGATAAGAAGGACGGATCGGAGGTCTGATCATGAAAAAGCACATCGTTCTCGCCCTCATCGCCGCCGCGGCCCTGTCCGGTCCGAGTCTGCGTTCGGCCGAACCGTCCCGGTTTTTGATCAAGAACGCCGTCATCGTCCCGATGGCCGGTCCCGTTATAGACAAGGGCGACATCCTGATCGAGGACGGCAAGATCAAGGCCCTGGGCAAGGATGTGGCCGCCCCGGATGGGACGCCGGTCCTCGACGCCTCGGGCCTCACCGCCTACCCCGGCATCATCGACGCCTTCTCGTACTACGGGCTCGTCGAAATCGGAGCCATCGCCTCGACCGTCGACGTCCGCGATCTCGGCAAGGAAAATCCCGAGCTTCAGGCCGGCTGGGCCATCAATCCCCACTCGGTCCACTTCGGGACGGGCCGCGTCAACGGGACGACGACGGCGCTGGTTGCGCCGGCCGGGGGGACCTTCCCGGGTCTGGCGGCCCTGGTCAAGATGGACGGATGGACCTTCCCCGAGATGGCCGTCAAGCCGGTCGCGGCCTCCTTGATCAATTTCCCGATGACGCCGCGGCCCTCTCGCGAGGGGGGCGGCGCTCAGAAAGAGACCGGGGACGAAGTGACCTCGAAGCTCGTCGACAAAATCAAGGACTACCTCAAGGAGGCCCGGCGCTATCTCGAGCTCAAGAAACTCGCGGCCGCGAATCCGGCCGTCCGTCCGCCGGCCGCCAACCCGAAGTTCGAGGCCCTGGCCCCCGTCCTCGACGGGACCCTTCCCGTCATAGTCTCCGTCGAGAAGGCCAAGGACATCGAGCTCGCCCTTAAATTCATCAAGGAGGAAAAGCTCAAGGCCATCCTGCGAGGCTGCGTCCAGGGCTATAAAGTCGCCGATAAAATCAAGGAGGCCGGCATCCCGGTCATCATCGACAGCCTCTACCAGGGTCCGTCCGAGCCCGAGGACGGCTACGACGCCCCCTACCGGAACGTCGTCGAGCTGGCCAAGGCCGGCGTTCTCCTCTGCTTCTCGTCGGGGGAAGACCCGGCCCAGGGCAAGGACATCACCTACCACGCCGCCAAGGCGGTTGCCTTCGGATTGGACCGAGAAGCGGCCCTCAAGGCGTTGACGATCAACCCCGCCCGCATCCTGGGCGTCGAGGACCGGCTGGGAAGCCTCGAGCCCGGCAAGGACGCCGACCTGTTCCTGACGACGGGCGACCCCCTCGACGCCCGGGCCGACGTCAAG
Organism: Candidatus Aminicenantota bacterium; assembly: GCA_963702005.1. Classification (GTDB taxonomy): domain Bacteria; phylum Acidobacteriota; class Aminicenantia; order Aminicenantales; family JAFGBC01; genus JAFGBC01. The sequence goes on along the minus strand of OY969696.1, from coordinate 1,600,653 downwards.
CATATCTTCATCAACGGCAAGCACATCGACCAGGCCAACTGGTGGGACCTCCAGTACGAGAAGTGGAAGAACCGACCGGAGAAGAAATAAGCGCCTGTCTCTATTAGATAGAATATGTAATTTTGCTCCTGAAATGAGATCTATCTGACGAAATCGACCGGCCTGGAGACGTCAACCGCCTTATTATTCCCCGCAAGAAGATCAAGGCCGTAAAACTAATAAATTTTCTTTTGGCCCGGATGGCCTCGTTTATTTCTCCGGCGCCTTGAATGATCGAGACGGCTTCCGGGTTGTCGTTAGGCTTTCTCCGGAGGTTGCGCGCCGGACGGGTTTCTGGTATCGTTGCCTTTTTAGGTCCGCCGTCGGATCGAGGAGGCAGACATCATGAGAATCCTTATCGGCTTGACTCTCATTTTATTATTCGGAGCGCTCGCCGTAGTCTCGGCCCAGGCCGGCCCCCAGAATCCCCGCGTCCTGTTGAAGACGAACAAGGGCGACATCACGATCGAGCTCGACGCGGCCAAGGCGCCGCTCACGGTCAAGAACTTCCTGGCCTACGTGGACGCCCAGTTCTACGACGGGACGATCTTCCACCGGGTCATTAAGGGCTTCATGATCCAGGGCGGCGGACTGACTCCCGATTTCCACGAAAAGGCAACCCAGGCCCCCATCAAAAACGAGGCCGCCAACGGGCTCAAGAACCTGCGGGGCACGGTCGCCATGGCCCGAACGAACGTCGTCGATTCCGCCACCTCGCAGTTCTTCATCAACCATGCCGACAATACCTTCCTGAATCACCGCGACAACACGCCGGACGGGTTCGGCTACTGCGTTTTCGGAAAAGTCGTCCAGGGACTCGACGTCGTGGACGCCATCGCCTTGGTCCCGGCCGCGACCATCAAGGGCTACGGCGACGCCCCCCGCGAGACGGTGACCATTCTCTCCATCCGCCGCGTCGAAGCCAAGTGATCGGCGCCGGGCCGGCGGCCGCGATCCCCGGCCGGCCGGGATGAACCGATGTACGATTGGATCTTCGCCTTCGTCCATCTCTTCTTGCTCCTCGGCGTCCTGGGCTACGCTTTTATCTCGCTGGCCAAAGGCCAGCTCCTTCGTTTTCTCACGCTCATCCTCCTTCTGGCCCTCTACTACCTCCTGGTGCTCCATAAGGCCGTCCGGAAGGAGATCGCCCGGAAGAAAAGTTTGAAGAAATAAGGTCCTCTGGAGGTCCAAACATGTCGCGCATCAGGTTATTCGCCCTTTTTCTAATCGCCGGCCTTGCCCTATTCGCGGCCGCGGCGACGGAGAAGACGCTCGCCCCCGACGTCCGGAAGTCCCTGGACTCGATCCGGCCCGCAAGCCCCTACGAGCTGTGCCGGATGATGGCCTCGAAAGAGTTCGCGGGCCGGCAGACCGGGCATCCCGGATATACGGCCGCCGCCAAATGGGCCGCCGCCAAGTACCGGGAATGGGGGCTGAAGCCGATCGACGCCAAGACCGGCTTTCTTCAGCCCTACCCCTCTCCCTACACCCAGGTCGAAAAAGCCGAGATGACCTTCCTCGTTCCCGAAGAGAAGCCGGCGCCGGACGGGACGCCCGTCCTCAAAGAAGCCAAGCTCGAACTGCTGAAAGATTTTTTGCCCCTCTTTTTCACGGACAGCGGCGCGGTCACGGCCGAGGTCGTCTTCGCCGGCTGGGGGATATCCGCTCCCGAGCTCGGCTACGATGACTACGCCGGGATCGACGTCAAGGGGAAGTTCGTCCTCTGCTTCCGGGGTACGCCGGACGGATCCGAACGGTTCGAACCCTACGACCAGCACCGGACCCGGATGGCGGCGGCCCGGGACAGGGGCGCCGCCGGGCTCATCTACATCTATCCCGAGCCGGTCTCGAATCCCAACGGCGATTGGCTGTCCGGCTTCCTTCCGGCCGAGGTCAGCGAGAAGGCGGCCGACATCCTTTTCAAGGAGAAAAAGACGACCGCGGCCGACCTGCGCAAGGTCCTGACGACTTTCCAGCGGCCCCTGTCCTTCCCGCTCCGCGCCAAGATCGCCTGCGCGGTGACGGCCCGCTATGACGCCGGCGCCGTCGGGTACAACGTGGCCGGCTATGTCGAGGGCTCCGACCCGCGCCTCCGCCGCGAGTGTCTCGTCGTCGGCGGCCATTTCGACCACAACGGCTTCCACTGCGGAATCCTCTTCCCCGGCGCCGACGACAACGCGAGCGGGAGCTCCGTCGTCATGGAGACGGCCCGGGCCTTCGCCCGGCTCGGCCGCAAGCCGCGCCGCTCCGTCCTGTTCGTCCTTTTCGGCGGCGAGGAGATGGGGCTCCAGGGATCTCATTATTTCGCCGAGCATCTGCCGGCGGTTTTCGCCAAGGCGGACGGCATGTTCAACTTCGACATGGTGGGCGAGGGCGACGGCTCCGCCGTCATGTTCACGGCCGACGCCGCGGACTTCAAGCGGATGCTCGACGAGGCGGACGCCTTCGTCCACACCCTTCGGAATACGGGGACGATCGGCCACGTCGGCGTCCGGAGCTCCGACTTCGCTCCCTTCTTCCTCAAGGGCGTTCCCTGCATGTCCTTCTTCTCGAACGGGCCCCATCTCGCCTACCATCTGCCGGGGGACACGATCTACCGGATCAACCCGGATATCCTGGCCGACATCGCCCGTCTGGCCTTCCTGTCCGGTTACGCCTGGGCCGACCGCTGACGGCGGAACGGGTTGATTTTTAAGGAAAAGCCCCCTATAGTGGGATGCGGATGACCATCGCCAAGGACGGCCTTAAATTTCTTCTGCCCGCCCTCGGACTGGGCATCGCTTTTCTGGCGCTGGGTTGGTGGCCGGCGGCCCTCCCCTTCCTTCTCCTCTCGCTCGTTTTCGCGTTCTTCTTCAGAGACCCGCGCCGGACCGTCCCGGCCGACCCCGGGCTTATCGTCTCGCCGGCCGACGGAAGGGTCCTGGCCGTGGAAAGCCTCGAAGGCCATCCCGACCTTACGGGACGATCCCCGGTCACCCGGATCACGATCTTCCTGTCGCTCCTGGACGTCCATCTGACGAGGGCCCCGCTGGCCGGCGCCGTCCGGGGCATCCGCTATACGCCGGGACGATTCCTTCCGGCCTACCGGGAAGAGGCGGGACGCGTCAACGAATCCAACGCCATGGTCCTTGAGGGCCGGGGCACGACCGTTCATCTCAAGCAGATCGTGGGGGTCGCCGCCCGCCGCATCAAGGTTTTCGTCCGGGAGGGCCAACCCGTCGGGCGCGGGGAGAAGATCGGGCTCATGTACTTCGGCTCGCGGGTGGAACTTACCCTTCCGGCTTCCTGTCCCGTCCGCGTCAAGCCCGGCGCCAGGGTCAAGGGCGGGATATCCGTCATCGCCGAGGAAAAGCCATGAACATGAAAATGAAGGTCCGGGACAGGGTCAGGACCAGCTATCGCGATATCTACCTCCTTCCCAGTTCTTGTTCCCTGGGGAATCTTTTCTTCGGCTTCCTGAGCCTGTTCTCGAGCTTTCGGGGGCGATTCGCCTGGGCCGGCTTTTGGGTTATCTGCGCGGCGACCATGGACGCCCTGGACGGCATCGTGGCCCGCTCATCCCGGACTCATTCCGATTTCGGCCGGGAGCTCGATTCGCTGGCCGACGCCGTTTCTTTCGGCGCCGCGCCGGCCATCCTCCTCTACTTTTGGGGGCTGCGGAGCGCGCGGACGGCCGGCCTTTTCTTCGCATTCGTCTACCTGGCGGCCGGCGTCCTGCGGCTGGCCCGCTACAACGTCCGCTCCGTCACGCAGCCCGACCGACGCTTCTACACGGGCTTGACCATCCCCTCCTCATCTATGTTTCTGTCCTCGGTCGTCTTCCTTCACCCCCAGCCGCTCGCCGAGCGGACGTCCGTCGTCCTGATCGCCCTGCTCGCCCTGTTCCTCGCCTTCTGCATGATCAGCACCATCCCCTACCGGAATTTCATGAGCTTCAACCTCCGCAAGCGGATCGATATCCGGACGGCCCTCCTCATCGCCATCCTCATCAGCACCTTCATTTTTTATCCCAAGATCTTTCTGGTGTCCTTCTTCACCATCAACGTCCTGTCCGGCCCGGCGACCGCGCTGGCCAGGAGGTTCGGCGCCAAGATTTTTCGTCGCGGGGCTAAAAAGGAGACCTCCCTCAAGAAAGCGGACTGATCGAGGTCCGCGCCCCGACCCGAGCATGACAGCCCGCAGGATCCCGCGCCGGCTTCTCGCGCTCATCATCGGCCTCTCCTTTCTGCTCATCCTCGTCGCCGTGTTTGTATTTAAGCCGGAAGCGCCGGGCCGGAGCGAGGCGGTCGTCGCGCGGCTTCGGGTCGGCCCCCCGCCGCTCCCCCGCCCCCGCCTCGAGGTGATTCGGCCGGGCGCGACTCTCGCCGACATCCTGTCCCGCCACGGGTTCAGTCCGTCCGAAATCGCCCGGCTCCGCGAGGACGTCAGGCCGGTCCACGACCTGGCCAAGCTCCAGGCTGGCCGGATCCTACGCTTCTATCCCGCCCCCGACCTCAGCATCGTCGGGTTCGAGTACGACATCGACGAACTTCACTTCCTCCGAGTCCGGTCCGAGGGCGGACGATACAGGGCCGAAATCCTTTCCTACCCCTACCAAGTCCGCAAGGCTTTCGTCTGGGGGACGATCGAGGACAACCTCATCTCGGCCGTCGAAAAGAGCGGAGAGACGATCCCCTTGGCGTTGGGGCTGGCCGAGATCTTCGGCTGGGACATCGACTTCTACACGGACCTGCGGGCCGGCGACCGCTTCTTCGTCCACTACGAAAAACGCTACATCGACGGCCGCTTCGCCGGCTACGGAAATATTCTGGCCGCCCGTTTCACGAACCGGGGCAAGGATTTCTGCGCGGTCCGCTATGCCTATCCCGATACCAAGACGGCGGATTATTTCGATCCGGACGGCGGCTCCCTCCGCAAGGAATTCCTGCGGTCTCCCTTCAAGTTCACGCCCCGGATCACCTCCCGTTTCAGCTCAAGCCGCCTCCATCCCATCCGCCGGATCCTGCGGCCCCACTACGGCGTCGATTATGCCGCGCCGATCGGGACGCCGGTCCAGGCCACCGCGGAAGGAACCGTCCTGTTCGCGGGGATGAACGGCGCGGCGGGCCGGATGGTCAAGGTCCGCCATGCCAACGCTTATGTGACGATATACCTTCACCTGAGCGGTCTGGCCGCCGGCATCCGGACCGGCGCCCGGGTCGGAAGCGGACAGATCATCGGCGCCGTAGGCTCGTCGGGAGAGAGCACCGGACCCCACCTCGATTACCGGGTCCAGTACCATGACCGGTACATCAACCCTTTGAGCTGGCGATTCAGCCCGGCGGCCCCCCTGCGGGCCGAGTTCGGGCGGGATTTCGAAAGGACGGCCGCCGGATATAACCTTTTATTCCAGGCCCCGTTTTTGTTCGGGCTCCGGGCCCTCCTGTTCAGTCTTTTTTAGTCCCGCTCCCTCCGTGGCTGCTCCCCGAGGACGAACTCCCGTGGGCCGAACTCTGCGAGCTTTGAGAAGAATCCCTGGCGGTCATCGACGAGGAGCCGTCCGACCCACTGCCCGATGAAGGGAAGTATCCGGTGCCCCTCGCGCCCCCGTAGTTATGACCTAAGTCGCGCGAGGAGATCCCGAACTGAGGGCAGATGACCTGGTTCGAGCGGCTGTCGTAGCGGATTGAGACGCCCTGCCTTAAAGCGACCTTGACGTCGGGATTCCAATCGCGGAACCGGAAGTGGACGCCGCCCGCAATTCCCCGGGGTCCCGATCGCGGCTGCGGACGCTCAGCCAGCCCCGAATCTCGGATGACGGTCTGGATCGCGTCGCGGTCGAGGAGGAGCCGGGACGGTTCGGGCCGCGTCCGGAATTCGACGGGGATGGGGTTGGATTTCAGGGAGCGGGGCGCGGCTTGCCGAGGCATCCTGAGGAAGGAATCGACGACATTGGGATCGCCCCGCTTGATAGCCGCGATGAAGTTCTTGTAAATCCCCTTCATATCATTGGGCAGGGGCGCGACGATCTTGGGCGCCTTTCCCTTGAGCTGGTCCTTGTTGACTTTGGTCACGATCGTCTTACCCGAGGGTTCGTAGGGTTCCGGGTAGTATTCGTAGTATCCCGGGTAGTACCACCCGTAACCATGCCAGCCGGCCCCACCCAACAAGCCAGCCCCACCCCAATAAGACCAATTCCACCAATAACCCCACATGTTCCAATAGTCATACATATTCCAATCGACATACCAATCCCACAACGTCCACGGCCTCCAGGTTCTTTGGCCGAAATAGAAATCCCAGGCCACCCAGGCCGGGGCGAAGGCGGAGCCGGGGATCCACAGCCAGCCTTTCTTTTTATCCCACTGCCAGACGCCCAGGTGAAAGGGAATCCAGCCCCAGGGCTCCTGGGGAATCCAGAAAAGCCGGCCGTCGACTCTAGCCCATTGTCCACAATAGTAAGGCTGCCAGCTCCCCCAGGGATAATTATGGTCGTTGACGAACGGCCGCCAGACGTAGCCCAGATACTGGTCCCAAATCCAATCGCCATAGAGGTTGGAATAATTCTGGGCGAAATAAAAAACGGCCTTGGACATCTTCTGGATGGGTTTGGGAAGTGGCGTAAGGCCGTCGTGCGCTTTCACAAAACCCTCGTTCAGGGATTTATTCCAAGCCTCGAATTCCATCCCCACGGGGAATTCAGCCTTGTGGAGGCTGCCGTCGGCGGCCACGAGGGCGCTCTCGCCCGCGTGAACCTTCTCTCCCTGAGTCCTCTTCTCCGAGGGTCCGTATAGAATTTCCACCTTGCCGCTAGCGACTTGGACGCCGGTCGAGCCGTCCTTGGCGGCCATGACCTGGGCGACGGTATGGTTCTTCATCTTGAGGGCCGCGTTGGGCGTCATGACCTGGAAAAGCTCGCGGCGGTCGTACTCCGTGTACATGATGTAGGCGCGGCCTATGGTCAGGACGACGTTCGAGACGTTGTCGAAAGAGCTAAGGCTCGGCGCCAGGATGGTTTCAACCTTGAGGTCGGTGCTGTAATCCAGGCGGATAAGGGTGCCGTTGTCGAACTGGATCTCGGTGCGCCGGCCGTCCAAGGTCCGGACCGTGTCGCCCGGCCCTATCGGCATATTGAGCAAAGCCGGCTCGCCCTTGTCGGCCCCTTCCCGGAAGACTAGGACGTCTTTTCCGTCGTTCCGGATGTCGGCCAGGGAGATATGGCCGAGATAGAAATCCCGGCCGGCCTCGGACTGGGCCGCGGCCGGAAGGACGAAAAGGAGCCCCAGGAACACGATTCCCCAAATGCGCTTCTTGTTCATTTCTCCGCTCCTCCCATGGATTCCATTATACATACCAGCATATTTTATGCCAATTCTTGCCCTGGACCGGACTCGGAATCGATGATTTTCATGTCCCGTTTTGAGGACAGATGTACCGCTTCATGCCTGTTGACAGACGATCCGTCCGGTTCCTAAAATAGGGGGGAGAAAAGATCCCTCGATGAGCCTATGTAAAAATCCAGTCCCGACCGTCGACCTCATCATCGAGATGAAAAAAGCCGACGGCAAGCCGGGCATCGTCCTGATTAAACGGAAGAATCCTCCCCCGGGTTGGGCCCTGCCCGGCGGGTTCGTGGATTACGGCGAGAGTCTCGAGGACGCGGCCCTCAGGGAGGCGCGGGAAGAGACATCGCTGGACGTCGTCCTTGTCTCACAATTTCATGCCTACTCGGACCCGGCACGCGACCCGCGGGGGCACACGATCACGACCGTCTTCATCGCCCGGGCGCAGGGCCGGCCCAAGGCCCGGGATGACGCCAAGGATATCGGGATTTTCGGACCCGACGAGATTCCCGCGGTTCTGGCCTTCGACCACGCCCGGATCATCGAGGATTATTACCGAGAAAAAAGAGGAGCCGCACATGGCCAAGGACAAAGACGGGGCTGACAAAAACTCGGGGCTCAAGGAATTGCGCAAGGTCTACGGCCCGGTCGAAGCGGACGTCATCAAGAGCTTCCTCGAAAGCCATGGCATAACCTGCGTCCTGCAGGGACGGATGGTCCAATCGGTCATGCCCTATACCGTGGACGGGCTGGCCGAGATCAGGGTCCTGGTGGCGGAAAAGGATTACGAGGCCGCCGACGGCCTTCTGGAAAGCGCGACAAAATTCCAGGACGACGAAGAAGAGATCTAAGAAGCGTTTTATCCCCGTTCAAGCCACTTCAAGCCCGAGGACTTTCTCTTCCGAGCCCCTGTCCTTGAACCAGAAACGAAGCTCCTGGACCAGATCGATATGAATCGCAAACGATCCGATCCGATATAAGGGAGGGATGGCGGCCTCCACTTCCGCCCTCTCTCCGGGGCGGATATCCCGGGGAAGTTCGAAGTGCGGGAGACCCAGGTCGACGATCTTCGCATCGGCATCCCGTATCACGACCCCCACTCTCACCATGTGACTCAGGGAAGAATTCCTGTACCAAACCGTATCTCCGGCGTTCCCGATACGAACCCTGAGAAGGAAGCCTTGATCGGCGCGGACTCGTTCGGGATATTCCAGGACCTCGATCCGGGCTCGATAGTCCAAGGGCCGCGTCGGGATCTCGACCTCGTCGCCGCTGACGGCGGACCTTCCGGATTGAGGATCTCCCGGCTTTTTAAGGAATAGCGAAAGCGAGGTGTAGATCGTCCGGAAATTCCTGAGAATCAGATGCGGCGTCCGTTGGACTTCCATGGGCAGCGCCAAAGGCGGGAAAGCGAAGTCCTCCTCGACGGCAAGGTCCAAGGGCTCCTCGAGGAGGAAGTTCGCCTCTCGAATCAGTCCCAGGAGCTCTCGCAAGCGGAAATAGCCCCTTCCCCGGCCTAAACGGTTCAGGATGAGTTCGGTCGTCAGCACCGCCACGCCATTCGGCTTTAAAACTCTGTACATCTCTTGAAGCGCCGCGAGCTTATGCTTCCTCCCGCCGAGATGCTCGAGCGAGGATAGGCAAAAAACGAAATCAAAACTCTCCTCCTCAAAGGTCAGCTTGCGCGCGTCCATCAACAAAACTTTCAGGTGTTCGCTCCGATAGCGGAACGGAGCGTATTTATCGGGGTGAATCAGGACATCGGGCTCGGCCTCTCCCCCCAGGTAGCGCTTGTCATAGATATCCGTGGCATACACCATTTGGACCCGGTTCGCCAAGAAATACATGATTTCTTCATGTCCGCATCCGACCCCGAGGCCGACCGCTTGGGGCGATAGCCTTCTGAGACGCCTGAGCCCGTAGAGAGCCTGACAAAACTCCCAGACCTTCCTGTGGAAGAGCTCCGGCTGCCGAGGGAAGAGAAGATCATCAAATCCTTTCTGCCACAGCGGGTTTTCTCGATCCGACCTGCGACAAAGTTTGTTGAGGCCGATCCGGCCGGAATCGAATTCGGACGCTTTCCTGACATCGACGAGGTAGCGGTCAAAAGGCTTGAGCAAAGCATGATAGAAGCGGTTTCCCCAGATCGCACCGATGAAAAAGTCCTTGATCCTTTTGCCCAGCGTCCTTTTCATTTTCATCTCCGCAGAAAAATCATGTTAGCCCACGATCGGCAACACTGTCAATCAATCCGACCCTCCGCCGGGGGGCTCCTCGGAAACGCAAGAAAATCTCGAGAAGACGGGGAAGAAACCTAAAAGCCGATTTTTCCACAGCCCCGCAAGCCTATAAATGCCCTCCGCCATCACGTAATGTAAACGGGGAATAAGCCATTTTTGGGTTTGTCCAACAACCTCTAGCCGGGGTTTTTTTCACACTACTATATATAGAAAACCCGCCTTCATTAGCCTGAATTTAATTGTTTTTTTTCTTGACTTTTGGTTTTTTTACCCATATATTGATGGCAAATGGGATAAAACGGGATATTTTGGGACGACAATGAAGCTTCTCATAGGCAGCTATCCGGCCAAGCTCGACGCGAGCGGTCGCGTCAAGATCCCGGAAAAATTCCGCGAAGTCATCGAGGAAACCTACGGCAAGGACGTCGTGGTGACATCGCTCGCCAACGAGGCCGTCCAGGTCTATCCGCTTCCGGTCTGGGAGCGGATGACGGGGGCGAATCCCGAGATGCCGCTGTCGCTTCAACCCAAGATCCGCAAGTTCCTGGCCCAGGTCAACTTCCAGGGGAATCATCAGCAACTGGACCCCAAAGGCCGGGTTTTGATCAAGCAGACCCTGCGCGACAAGGCCCAGCTCCCCGATGAAGTCGAGGTGGTCGGGATGACCAGCCATCTCGAAATCTGGAACAAGACCAACCTCGAGCGCATGCTCGAGGAAAAGCCCCTCACGGACGAGGATTTCGAGACGATCGCCAAGCTCCTTGCGCCGCGGGGAAAATCCGAATGAGCGATGAGACCCATGTCCCGGTCCTCCTGGAAGAGGCCTTGGGGTTCTTAGACATCGAGCGGCCCGGGAGTTATCTCGATTGCACCTTCGGCCTGGGGGGCCACAGCCTCGAAATCCTCAAGCGGAATCCCCGCGCCGAAGTCATCGGTTTCGACATCGACGAGAGCGCCCTCCTGGAAGCGGAATCGCGGCTCCGGCCCTTCGTCGACCGGGTCCGGCTCTTTCATTCCGATTTCCGCTACATCCCCGACCTGAAAATCGACCTGTCCGCGCTCAAGGGCGTCCTGCTCGACCTGGGGATGTCCTCCTTCCAGCTCGATAATCCCGAACGGGGGTTCAGCTTCCAGAAGGAAGGCCCCTTGGACATGCGGATGGACTTCCGCAACAAAATCACGGCCGAGCGGATCATCGAGAAGTACTCGGAGCCGAAGCTGGCCGAGCTGTTCCGCGAATACGGCGAGCTCAAACAGGCGACCCGGCTGGCTCGCCGGATCGCGACCCTCCGTAAAGCGGCGCCGATCACGACGACGACCGCCTTGTGCCGGATCGTCGAGGAGGTCTGCGCCTGGAGACCGCAGAAGGGCAAGATCCATCCGGCGGCCAAGGTTTTTCAAGCCCTGCGGATCGAAGTCAACCGGGAGCTCGCCGGCCTTCCCGAGTTCTTGGAGCGGCTCGCCGTCCTGGCCCCCGTCGGGACGCGGATCGTCGCCATTTCCTTCCATTCGCTCGAGGACAGAGCCGTCAAGCGGACGTTCCTCAGCCTGGCCGCCCAGGGCAATGGAGGGCCGTCTTTCCGGATCCTGACCCGGAAGCCGGTCATGGCCTCGGAGGACGAACTGCTCTCGAACTCGAGAGCCCGTTCGGCCAAGCTCCGGGCCGGAGAAAGGACCTGAGGGATGCGAAGCCGGTTCGGCCGCAAGGACATCCTTCTCCTCGGGGCGGCCGCCGTCTGCGTCGTTTCCATCCTGACGTTTTACCTCTGGCAGCAGACGGAATCGATCCGGATCGGCTACGAAACGGGGATTCTCGAAAAAAAAATGACGGACCTCATCGAGGAGATTAAAACGCTCGAAACGCGGCGGGCGGCCCTGCTCGCCTTGAGCCGGGTCGAGCGGACGGCCCGGGACGAGCTGGGCCTCGACGATCTCCGGGACGATCAAATCATCTACCACGATTTCGTGTTCAACCGCGAGAGATGGTGACATGAAAGCCTTCGACTCCCAACGGTCGCTGCGGCGCCTGAAGGTCCTCAGCCTGGCGCTTCTGGCCTGGTCGATCGTCCTCGCCGGACGGCTCGTTCAACTCCAGATCCTTCGCCATGACCGCTTCAAGGCCGACATCATCGAACAAAACCAGAACATCCGGACGGTCCAACCGCTCCGGGGAACGATCTACGACCGCCGGGGCCAGATCCTGGCCCGGAGCCTTCCCGCTCAGTCGGTGTTTCTCTCGCCCTCGGCCAAGGAGACGCCCGAGATCCAGCGCCAGGTCCTGGCCAAACTGTCCGGAATCCTGGACCTGTCCCGCGAAGACAAGGACAGGATCGGAGCGCGGATCGAGAAGGGGGACAAATTCATCTGGATCAAGCGCAAGATCGACGAAGCCGCCGCCCAGGCCGTCGAAGCCCTCCGTCTTCCGGGCGTCTTTATGCAGGAGGAGACAAAGCGGTTCTACCCGCAAGGCCGGCTGGCCGCCCACGCCCTGGGCTACGTGGATATCGACGAGAAGGGCCGGCACGGCGTTGAAAGAGTCTTCAACGAGGCCCTCTCGGGCGTGACGGGGAAATCGCTCATCCTGAGGGACGCCCGGCGCCGAGCCTATCATCTCGAAGTCCTCAGCCGGGCCGTCCCGGGCCGCGACCTCGAGCTTACGATCGACGAAACCATCCAGTACATCGCCCAGCAGGCTCTGGACCGCGCCATCGAATCCCACCGGGCCTCGTGGGGAACGGTCGTGGTGTCCCATCCCGGGACGGGAGAGATCCTGGCTTTGGTCTCCTACCCGGATTTCGATCCCAATCAGGCCGCGGCCCCGCGCGAGGCCGAACCGAACCGGGCCGTCTCCGTCATCTTCGAACCTGGTTCAACCTTCAAGATCGTCACGGCCGCCACCGCCCTGGAGAATGGCGCCGTCCGGGTCGAGGACCGCTTCGACTGCAGCGAGGGAGCCGTCGCCTTGGCCGGAAATTTCGTCCACGACCACAAGCCGTTCGGAATCCTCAGCTTCCCCGAGGTCCTCTTCCAGTCCTCCAACGTGGGCATGATCCAGGTCGGGACTCGGCTCGCTCGCGGGGATTTCTACGCGTCCATGAAGGCTTTCGGGTTCGGCGAGAGGAGCGGCATCGAGCTCCCCGGCGAGGTTCGCGGAATCATCCATCCTCCCGACAAATGGGGGGCGAACGGCCAGGCCTATCAGTCCATCGGCTACGGCATCTCCGTGACGGCCGTCCAAGTCCTCCAAGCCCTGAATATCATCGCCAATGACGGCGTCCTGATGACGCCGCGTATCGTCGGGGACCAAACCGGCGCGCCTGCCGCGGCGGCCAGGCCCGTTCTCCCGGTTCCGATCGCCCGCGAGATGAAGGCCATCCTGCGCGGGGTCGTCGAGGGAGGGACGGGACAGGCGGCCCGGATCCCCGGCTACGCGATCGCCGGAAAGACCGGGACCACCCAGAAATGGGATGAGGCGCTGCGGCGCTACACCTCCTTCCGTCACTTGGCGTCCTTCGTCGGGTTCGTAGACACGGAGCCGGCCGCCTTCTCTATGATCGTCGTCATCGACAATCCCCAAGGCGACGACCAATACGGCGGGCTGGTGGCGGCTCCCGTTTTCCGGGAGATCGCGCTGCGAACCCTCCGCTACCTCCGGATCCCGCCCGCCTTGACCGACGCCCGGATTCTGACCGCCGACCTCGGCAGCGGGGGGCGCCGATGAGCGGCTTGACGCTCAAGGACCTCTTCGCCGAAGTTCCCGTCCTTTTTATGAGCGGGAACGACCGGACGGAGATCCGCGGCCTCGCCTTCTCCTCGAAAGACGTCCGGCCAGGATTCCTGTTCGCCGCGCTCAAAGGAGAGAAGGCGGACGGGAACGCCTTCGTCGCCGACGCCCTGGCCAGGGGGGCGGCGGCCGTCCTCTCCGAGCGTCCCCGGCCTCCCCAGCTCGACGCGAACTGGGTCCATGTCTACGACGCCCGGGAATGCCTCGCCCTGTGCGCGGCCAATTACTACGGCCATCCCTCGGACCGCCTCAAGATCGCCGGGGTCACGGGGACGAAAGGGAAAACGACCGTGACCTATGTCCTGGAGTCAATCGTCCAAAAGGCCGGCGGCGTCCCCGCCGTCCTGGGCACGATCTCCTACCGGGGGCCGGGGATTTCGGTCGAGGCCGGCCGGACGACCCCCGAGGCGCCCGACCTTCAGCGCTACCTCCGAACGTTCCTTGACGGGGGCGCTACTCACGGCCTGCTCGAGGTATCCTCTCACTCGCTCGAACTCAAGAGGGTGTGGGGCGTCAGCTTCGATGTCGTCGTCTTCACGAACCTGAGCGGCGAACACATGGACTACCATCACTCCCTGGAGGACTATTTCGAGGCCAAGAAGAAACTTTTCTTCCTCAACCATAAAAAGAACACGGCCGTCGTCAACATGGACGACCCCTGGGGCCAGAAGCTTCTGGCCGAACTCCCGATGCGGACGGTCTCGTTTGGGTTCGAGCCGGCCGCCATCATCCGGGCCTCCAAGGCCGTCTTCCGCGAGGACGGCATCCGGGCCGTCCTCGAATATCCGGGCGGGAAGATCCAAGCCGAGTCCCGTCTGGTCGGCCGTCACAACCTCTACAACATCCTGGCCGCGGCCGCGGCCGCCCTGTCCCTCAACATTTCGGTTAAAGCCGTCGAGGAGGGGATCGCCGGCCTGAGCGGAGTCCCGGGCCGGTTCGAGAGGATTCCCAACGCCGTCGGCCTTCAGATCATCGTCGATTACGCCCACACCGACAACGCGCTCAAGAACCTGCTCGAATGCGTCCGCGACATGAAGCCCCGACGGATCATCCTAGTCTTCGGGGCGGGCGGCAACCGCGACTCGACCAAGCGTGAACGGATGGGGGAAGTCGCCGGGCGCCTGGCCGACTGGACCGTCATCACCTCCGACAACCCGCGCCAGGAGGACCCGATGGCCATCATCGCGGCCATCGAGACGGGATTCGCCAAGGCCGGGTCGAAGGCCTACGCCGTTCAGCCCGACCGCCGAGCCGCCATCCGGGAGGCCCTGGCCCAGGCCCGGAAGGGGGATTACGTCCTCATCGCCGGCAAGGGACATGAGACCTACCAGATTTTCAAAGACCACACGATTCCCTTCGACGACATCGCGGTCATCCGGGAGATCCTGGGAGAGAAGGGAGCCTCCTGAGATGGCCCAGCTCCGCCTCGTCGAGGCCGCGGCCAAAATGGGGGGAACCCTTATCCAGGGCCGCCCCGACATCGTCGTCCGGAGATACAACATCGACTCCCGCTTGACGGAACCGGGCGAGCTGTTTTTCGCCATCGTGGCCGAGCGCAACGGCCACGATTTCATCCCCCAGGCGGCTCGAGCGGGCGCGGCCGGGGCCGTCGTCTCCCAAGACGTCGCCCTGCCCGGGCCCGATTTCGCGATCGTCCGGGTCGATGACGCCGTTCGCGCCCTCCACCGGCTGGCGGCCCGCGTCCTGTCCGAGCGGCCGGTCCGGGTCATCGCCATCACGGGAAGCGGTGGGAAAACGACGACCAAGGAAATCGCGGCCGCCCTGATCGCGACCCGGCACCATGTCCTCAAGTCGGAGGGCAACCTCAACAACCACCTCGGGCTCGCCCTGTCCCTTCTCAAGCTCGAACCGGGCGACGATACGGCCGTCGTCGAAATGGCCATGAACCATCCGGGCGAAATCCGGACGCTGACCCGCATCGCCCCTCCCGATGTCGCCGTCGTCATCAACGTTCATCCCGTTCACCTCGAGTTCTTCGGGTCCGTGGAGGATATCGCCCGGGCCAAGCGGGAAATCCTGGATGGAGCCAAGCCCGGAGCGACGGCCGTCCTCAACGGCGACGACCCGCTCGTTCGAAAGATGGCCGAAGGCTGGCGGGGACCGCTCATCACGTTCGGCTTCACGAACTCCTGCCGGATCCGGGCTGCTCACGTCGAGGCCAAGGGCGTGGACGGCTTGGAATTCGATCTCGTCTACGGCAAGGACCGTGTCCGGCTCCGGACGCCCTTCCTCTATGACAGCTATCTCGTCGATATTCTGGCCGCCTGCGGCGCGGCCTATGCGTGCGGAATTCCGGTCGAGAACCTGGCCGACCCCATCCGCGGATTCCAGCCGTTCTCCAAACGGGGCTCGGTCCTTCGTCTCGGCCGGGACGTCACGCTCATCGACGAATCCTACAACTCAAACCCGAGGGCGCTCGAAGCTGCGCTCAGGGGCTTGGCCGGCCTTCCCGGGCGGAGGAGGGTCGCCGTCCTGGGCGACATGCTGGAGCTGGGACAGGACGGTCCGGCTTTTCATGCCGAGGCCGGCCGTCAGGCTGCGCGGGCCGGATGGACTTTGCTCATCACGGTCGGTCCCCTCAGCCGCCGGATGGCCGAGGCGGCGCGGGAGGCGGGACGGGACGCGGCCGAGGTCGCGTCCTTCGACACGGCCGAGGAAGCCGCCGCGGTGGTCCCGGGTCTCATCCGGCCCGGGGATTTGATCCTCATTAAAGGGTCGCGGGGGATCGAGCTCGAAAAGGTCGTCGAAAGCTTGACGGCCCATTTCAAGGAGGGATGACGTGCTCTACTGGCTCCTCGTTCCGCTCCGAAAATCCCTGTTCTTCTTCAACATCTTCCGCTACATCACGGTCCGGACGGCCCTGGCCGGGATCACGGCCCTCCTCCTCAGCTTCCTCCTCGGCCCCTGGCTCATACGGATGCTCAAAAAAATGCAGATCGGCCAGGAGGTCCGCCTCGAGGGTCCGCAATCCCACCTGAGCAAGAAGGGGACGCCGTCCATGGGCGGGCTCCTCATCATCGCCTCGACCCTTCTCCCGACTCTCCTCTGGGGCAACCTCGGCAACACTTATGTCTGGGTCGCCATGCTGACCATGGTGTGCTTCGGCCTGATCGGGTTCTGGGACGATTACGTCAAGTTCCGCCGGAAAAGGTCCTTGGGCCTCCGGATCTGGCCCAAGCTCTTCCTCCAAAGTGCCCTCGCCGTCGGCATCGGACTCATTCTCATCTCGCTCGGGATGGAAGGAGCGTTCAGCCTCCGGTTGAGTTTTCCGTTCCTCAAGGAGTGGGTCCCCTTCCTCGGCTGGCTCTACCTGCCCTTGATCGTCTTCATCCTGGTCGGTTCCTCGAACGCGGTCAACCTCGCCGACGGTCTGGATGGGCTGGCCATCGGCCTGACCCTGATCAGCGCAGCGGCTTTGACGACGCTGACCTATATCGCGGGCCACGCCGTTTTCTCCCAGTATCTGGCCATCGCCCGCGTCCCCCGCGCGGCCGAGCTGACCGTCTTCGCCGGAGCCCTGACCGGCGCCTGCCTGGGTTTTCTGTGGTTCAACTGCCATCCGGCCCAAATCTTCATGGGCGACGTGGGGGCTTTATCCCTGGGCGCGACCCTGGCCGTCATCGCCATCCTCATCAAGCAGGAATTCCTCCTCTTCTCGGTCGCCGGCGTGTTCATCCTGGAGGCGCTCTCGGTCCTGGCCCAGATCTCCTACTTCAAGCTGACCAAGGGCAAGCGGATCTTCCGGATGGCGCCCCTCCACCATCACTTCGAGCTGGCCGGCTGGCGCGAAGAGAAGGTCGTCGTCCGTTTTTGGATCCTGGCCATCATCTTCGCCCTGTTCAGCTTGACGACCTTGAAGTTGAGATAGACGCATGGAATTCGCGAACAAGAAGGTCCTCATCGTCGGGCTCGCCAAGACGGGCGAGGCGACCGCCCGCTTCTTCCTCGGCCGGGGGGCGCGGGTCACGGTCAGCGACAAGAAGCCGGAGACCGAACTGGGCCGGGCCGTCGCGGACCTGAGGTCGCGGGGGGCCGTCCTCGAAACGTGCGGCCACGTCCCGGACACCTTCCTTCGAGCGGACCTGATCGTCCCCAGTCCGGGCGTCCCCGACATTCCCGAACTCCGGGCCGCGCGGGCCAAGGGCGTCCCGGTTCTATCCGAGATCGAAATCGCCTTCCGATTCCTGAAGGGGACCATCATCGGGATCACGGGATCGAACGGGAAGTCGACGACGACGACCCTCGCCCAGCGGATTCTCAAGGATGCGGGATTCCGGGCCCGCCTGGTCGGGAACATCGGAACGCCGCTCATCGGCTTCGTCGAGAAGAGCCGGACGGCGGATGTCTACGTGACCGAGATCTCGAGCTTTCAGCTCCAGCGCACGGATTTCTTCCGGGCCCGCGTCGCGGCCTTCCTCAACATCTCCCTCAATCATCTCGACTGGCACGCCTCCTTCGAGGAATACTACGAGGCCAAGCGGAAGTTGTTCGCGACTCAGACGGCCGAAGACACGGCCATCCTGAACCGGGAGGATGCCCTGGTCTGGTCGCTCGCCAAGGACCTCCCCGCCCGGGTGCTGAGTTTCAGCCGGCGCCGCCGGGTCCGGGCCGGCTGCTTCCTCGAGCAAGGCTGGATCGTGCTCCGGGACGGGACGGAGCGCCGGCTCATCCGGACCGCCGAGATCCCGATCCCGGGAGGCCACAACCAAGAGAACGTCATGGCGGCCGCCCTCATCGGCCACCTGTTCGAAGTCCCGGCCGAGTCAATGCGCGCGACCATCCGGACTTTCCGGGGCCTCGAACACCGCCTCGAGCCCGTTTTAACCGTGCGCGGGGTTCGTTTCGTCAACGACTCCAAGGCCACGACGGTCGACGCAACGCTCAAAGCCCTTCAATCCTTCACCAGGACAATCGTCCTGATCATCGGCGGAAAGGACAAGGGCGGCGACTTCAGCGCGCTCCGCCGGGACATCCGGGCCCGAGTTCGAACGCTGGTCCTCATCGGCGAGTCCAAGGACAAAATCCGGAAAGGCCTGGAGGACGCGGCCCCGATCGTCGAGACGGGCTCGATGAAAGAGGCGGTCGCCCGGAGCTTCGCGGCGGCCCGTTCCGGCGACGTCGTCCTTCTCGCGCCCGCCTGCGCGAGCTTCGACTGGTTCCGGAATTACGAGCAGCGCGGCCGCGTCTTCAAGAGCGCCGTCCGGGCCCTGGACAAGCGCCTGCGAAAGGAGCGGCCCTAGGCCATGGAGAGCTTCCGGACCGGCGGCTTCGACAAGACCCTCTTCGTCATCACCCTGCTCCTTGTCGCGGGGGGTGTGGTGATGGTCTTCAGTTCGTCGGGTGTCCTGGCCGATGAGAAGTTCCACCAGCCGTTCTACTTCCTGGCCCAACAGGCCTTGGGAGCCGCCCTGGGGATCGGTCTCTTGGTGGCCCTCCTCCGGGTCCGTTCCCCGTTCTTCCGGAACCCGGTCATCGTCTACGGCCTGCTCGCCGGCGCCGGAGGACTTCTCCTCCTCTGCTTCCTCATGCCCAGCGTGGCCGGCACCCACCGCTGGGTCCTCCTGCGCGGGATTCGCTTCCAGCCCTCCGAGCTCGCCAAGATCAGCCTGGTCTTGTTCCTCGCCCATACGCTCGAGAGAAAAAGGGACGCTCTCCATGAGGCCCGCTCTCTCGTCTTGCCGCTGGCCGTAATCGCCGTCTTCACGCTCCTGATCCTCCTCGAGCCCGACTATGGGACCGGGCTTCTTGTCTTTCTGAATTGCCTCCTGATCCTGTTTGTGAGCGGTGTCCGCCTCAAGCATCTCGGACTGCTCGGGGCCGGCTCGGCAGCGCTGTTCGGGCTCTACCTCGTCCAGGCCCCCTACCGAATTGAGCGGGTTCTGACCTTCCTCTTTCCCAACCGGGACCCGCTCGGCGCCGGTTTCCAGATTATTCAGTCCAAGCTGGCCGTCGGCACGGGCGGACTCGTCGGCGTGAGCATCGGCGAGAGCACCCAAAAACTGTTCTTCCTTCCCTGCGCCCACACCGACTTCATTTACGCCATCCTGGGCGAGGAAACCGGACTCCTCGGGACGCTGGCCGTTCTGGCCCTGTTCGGCCTTCTCATCTGGAGGGGAATCGTCGTTTTCTCCCGGGCGCCCGGACTGGCCGCCCAGCTGACCGTCCTCGGACTCATCCTCATGATCGGGACCCAGGCCCTCCTCAATATCACGATCGTCCTAGGAATCGGCCCGGCCAAAGGAATCCCCCTGCCGCTTATGAGCTACGGCCGCTCATCTCTAGTCATGACCTTGGCCGCGCTCGGCATCATCCTCAATATTTCCCAGCGCAGGGGCAAAAAGGACCCCTACCAGCCATGACCGGGAGGGGCGTCGTCATCAGCGGCGGAGGGACGGGCGGACATCTCTTCCCCGCCCTTGCCGTGGCCCGCAAACTTCGCGAGCTCGTCCCCGGACTTCCGATCGTCTTCGTCGGCAGCCGACGCCGCATCGAATCCGGCATCCTGAAGGATACCGGCTTTGAGTTCGTCCCGATGACGATCGAAGGCCTCAAGGGCCGAGGCTGGAAAAGCCTGCGAACCCTCGTCCTGCTTCCGGTCTCGTTGGTCCAGGCCCTCGTGTTGCTAGCCCGGACGCGGCCCCGTCTCGTCATCGGGGCCGGCGGGTACAGCTCGGGGCCGGTCGTGCTGCTGGCCGCGCTCCTTCGGCTCCCGACGCTCATCCTTGAGCAAAACGTCCGGCCCGGGTTCACAAACCGCCTCCTCCGGCCTTGGGTCCGAAAGGCGGCGGTCGCCTTCGAAGAGTCGCTCCCCTACTTCAAGGGCAAGGCCGCCGTCCTGGGAAATCCGGTCCGCGCCGAGTTCGAGAATCTTCCCCGCGCGCGGGCCGGCGCGCCCTTCACCATCCTCGTCTTCGGGGGAAGCCAGGGATCCGCCTTTTTGAACGAGGCCGTTGTCGCCGCCCTCCCCATCCTGGCCGCCCGGAAAGACCGCTTCCGTTTCCTTCACCAGACCGGCGACAAGGACCTTGCCCGCGTCAGCGAACGCTACCGGGAGCTGGGATTCAAGGACGTCATAGTCGCGCCCTTTTTCGCCGATATGGCCGACCGCTTCGCCCGCGCCCACCTCATTATCAGCCGGGCCGGCGCCACGACCTGCGCTGAGCTCATCGCGGCCGGGCGGGCCGCCGTCCTCATCCCGTTCGCCGGGGCCGCGGAGGACCATCAGCTCCTGAACGCGCGGGCTCTGGAGGAGGCGGGTGCCGCCGTCGTTCTCGAGGAGAAAAATTGCACGGCGGCGGCCCTGGCCGAGATCGTCCTCAAGCTCGCCTCGGACGGGACGACGCTCACGGCCCTGGAGTCGAGGCTCGCCGCCCTCCGGCGGCCGGGCGCCGCGGACAGGATCGCCCGGCTCTGTCTGGAATTGATGGGCCGGACCGGCAGGAAGGATTGACATGGTCAAAAAAGGCTACCGGAAGCTCAAGCGAATTCACATGGTCGGCATCGGCGGGACGGGCATGAACGGCATCGCCGAGGTCCTCCTGAACCTCGATTACGCCATCAGCGGATCGGATGTCCAGGAGAACGAGGCGACCCGCCGCCTTGTTAAACTAGGGGCGACCGTGCGCATCGGCCATAAAGCCGAGTCCGTCCGGGGGGCCGATGTCGTCGTCATCTCCTCGGCCATCCGCGAGGACAACGTCGAGGTCCAAGAGGCCAAGGCCCTCAAGATCCCCGTCATCCCCCGGGCCGAGATGCTGGCCGAGCTGATGAGGATGAAATACGGGATCGCGATCGCCGGCTCCCACGGCAAGACCTCGACGACATCCATGATCGCCCAGGTCCTGGAGGCGGGCGGTTTCGACCCGACCATCATCGTCGGCGGCCGGCTTAATACGATCGGCGCCAACGCCAAGCTCGGGGCGGGCGATTTCATCGTCGCCGAGGCCGACGAGAGCGATCGCTCCTTTCTCTATCTGTCTCCGTTCATCGCCGTCCTGACCAACATCGACGAGGAACATCTCGACCAATACCGGGACGTCGAGGAGATCCAGCGGACCTTCGTCAACTTCGCCAATAAGGTCCCTTTCTACTGTCCGGTCGTCCTTTGCCTGGACGACCCGAACCTCCAGAGCCTCATCCCCCAAATCGACCGGAAGATCATCAGCTACGGATTCTCGGCCCAGGCCGATTTCTTCGCCCGCGACCACGCCTTCGACCGGTTCACGAGCAGTTCGTCCCTTTTCGTGCGCGGCCGGATGCTGGGCACGCTTCGCCTGAGCGTCCCCGGCAAGCACAACATCCTCAACGCCATGGCCGCGGCCGCCGTCGGGATGGACCTCGACATCCCCCTCGACATCATCCTCAAGGCCCTCGAGTCCTACCCGGGAACGGGCCGCCGCTTCGAACTCAAAAAGGAGATCGGAGACATCATGATCATCGAGGACTACGCCCACCACCCGACCGAGATCCGGGCAACCCTCGAGGCGGCCAAGCGGGGCTGGCCGCGCCGGGTCGTGGCCGTCTTCCAGCCGCACCGCTATACACGGGTCGCGGCCCTGACGGCCCAGTTCGCGACGGCCTTCAACCAGGCCGACGTCGTCGTCATGACCGAGATCTATCCGGCCAGCGAGGACCCCATTCCCGGCGTGACCGGCAAGGCCCTCTTCGAGGAAACGCGCCGGCTGGGCCATCACGACGTCCGGTTCGAAGCCGACTTAAAGCGGATCCCCGAGCTGGTGGCCGGAATCGCCGGGCCCAAGGACATCATCCTCATCATGGGAGCGGGGAACATCAGCCAGGTCATCCCCGGCCTCGTCGAGCGGTTGGAGGCGCGAAGATAGGACAATGAACGCGACGGCTCCCCATGCCTTCCCGCGCTG
Organism: Candidatus Aminicenantota bacterium; assembly: GCA_963702005.1. Classification (GTDB taxonomy): domain Bacteria; phylum Acidobacteriota; class Aminicenantia; order Aminicenantales; family JAFGBC01; genus JAFGBC01. Next base: position 1,578,368 of record OY969696.1, on the reverse strand, counting down.
GGAGGACGCCCTCCGCGCCGGGACCTCCCACTTCCAGCGGGGCGAGATCCGGGGCCGGGTCCAAAGGGCCCAGCGCCGGATTCTTCTCCGGCCCAAACACATCGCGCTCGCGGTCCTCGCTATATCGGCCCTCCTATTCGGGCTGAGCCGGGCCTATCTGTTCTTGATCGGCTGGGACGTTTTTACGATCAAGACCGTCATTCTCGACTGCCGGGTCGAATCCGCTCGCACGGAGCTCGAAGCGGCCCTGGCCGATTGCCGGCTGGGAAACATCCTTCTCCTCGACATCGCCCGTCTCAAGGACGCCCTCGAGCGGCATCGCTGGGTCCGGGAGGCCGTCATCCGCAAGGACTTCCCCGCGACGCTGAGGGTCGAGATTCGCGAACGCCGCCCGGCGGCCGTCCTCGGCTCGGCCGACGGTCTCCGCCTCATCGACCGGGACGGCGTCATTCTCGAAAACCTGGCCTCTCCGGAGGGGCTGGACCTGCCTCTTCTCCGGGATGAAGACGGTTTCCGGACGGACGCCGCGGAGAAGCTCGAGCTGGCCTGGTCCTGCATCGACAGCCTCGGACCCGACGAACGGAGCCGGGTCGAGAGCCTGGACCTCTCCGAGTTCGGAAAAGTCGTCCTTACCCTCAAGGGCAACCCGACCCGTCTTATCCTGGGGGGGGACCGCTTCCCGGAAAAACTCGCTCTCTATTTGGAGGCCGAAGTCTGGCTGAAAAAACAGCTCGGAGAGCTCGATTACGTGGACCTGCGCCTGTTCCAGGACCGCTTGACCGTAAGGCAGGTCCCCCTTCCCCAGGAGTCGCCGCCGGCGGCGCTCCCCCCCACTTCCTCGAAGGAGGCCGACTGATGCCTAAGAACAACTATGTGTTCGGGATCGACATCGGGACCCGCAAGGTGGCCGCCGTCATCGCCGAGATCACGGAGGACCGCAAGCTCGAGGTCATCGGGATCGGGACGGCCGAGTCGCGCGGGCTCCGCAAGGGGGTCGTCGTCAACCTCGAGGCGACGACGGCCGCCGTCAAGAAGGCCCAGGAAGAGGCCGAGCTGATGGCCGGGGTCGAGATGGACTCCGCCTTCATCGGGATTTCGGGGGCCCATATCAAGAGTTTCAACAGCCGGGGCGTGGTCGCCGTCTCGGGCAAGAACCGGGTCATCACCCGGGAGGACATCCGCCGCGTCATCGACCAATCCAAGGCCGTCTCCATCCCGCCCGACCGGGAGATCATCCATATCATCCCCCAGGAGTTCGTCGTCGACGAGCAGGACGGCATCAAGGATCCGCTGGGCATGAGCGGGATCAAGCTCGAGGTCAACGTCCACATCGTGACCTCGGCCATCACCTCGGTTCAAAACTTGCGCAGCTCGCTGGAGCGGGCCGAGGTCGACATCCGGCAGATCATCCTCAACCAGATCGCGACGGCGGCCGCCGTCCTGACCCACGACGAGCGGGAGCTCGGCGTCGGGCTGGTCGACATCGGGGCCGGCACGACCGAGGTCGCCATTTTCGAGCGGGGCAGCCTCTGGTACACCTCGATCATCCCGATCGGCGGAGACAACTTCACCAATGACATCGCCGTCGGGCTCCGGACGCCCATCCCCGAGGCCGAAAAGATCAAGAAAAAATTCGGCTGCGTCGCCTCGCCCGCCCTCGACGAGCAGGAGACGATCGACGTCCCGGCCGTCGGCCGGGGCCGCAAGCCGCGCGTCCTGTCCCGCCAGCTCCTGGCCGATATCATCCAGCCCCGGGCCGAGGAGATCTTCCGCCTGGTCGACAACGACATCAAGCGGATGGGCTATGAAAAGTCCCTCAACTCCGGGATCGTCCTGACCGGCGGCACGGCCCTCCTTGAGGGCCTCGAGGAAGTCGCCGAGGAGATCTTCGACCTCCCGGTCCGGCGCGGCGACCCGACCGGGGTCAGCGGGCTCATGGACCGGGTCAGCACGCCCGACTACGCGACGGCCGTCGGGCTCATCCTGACCGGCTACAACCAGTGGCAGGACAAGGGCCTGTCCAAGGATCGTAAAAAAGGCGTCTGGACCAAGGTCAAAGACTGGTTCAAAGAGGCATAAGGAGGCAACCATGACCGACACCATCACCAAACTCAAGTTTCAGCTCGTCGACGAAGGCCTGGCGGCCAAGATCCGGGTCATCGGCATCGGAGGGGGCGGGGGGAACGCCGTCAACCGGATGATCGAGGCCGGGATCAAGGGCGTTGAATTCATCGCCGTCAACACGGATCTTCAGGCCCTCCAGTCGAACCGGGCGGACAAGAAAGTCCAGATCGGGGCCAACCTGACCAAGGGCCTCGGCTCGGGCGGCCGTCCCGAGATCGGCCGGCAGGCGGCCATGGAGGACACCGAGCTTCTGATCGAGATCCTCCATGGATCGGACATGGTTTTCCTGACGACGGGCCTGGGCGGCGGGACCGGGACCGGCGCGACTCCCATCCTGGCCAACCTTGCCGCCGAGATGGATATCCTGGCCATCGCCATCGTGACGCTTCCCTTCGAGTTCGAGGGTAAGATCCGGGCCCGCCAGGCCGAGGCCGGACTGGGAGAGCTCAAGTCGGCCGTCGATACGGTCATCTCCATCCCCAACGAGCGGCTCCTCCAGACGGTCAACCTCAACACCTCGATCCAGGACGCCTTTAAAATGGCCGACGACATCCTCCGCCAGGCGGTCCAGGGGATCTCGGACCTGATCACCAAACCGGGGCTGATCAACCTCGACTTCGCCGACGTCAAATCGGTCATGAAGGGGATGGGCATGGCCTTCCTGGGGACGGGGATCGCCTCGGGCGAGAACCGGGCCGTCGACGCCGCCCAGAAAGCCATCTCCTCGCCCCTCCTCATCGACACCTCGATCGAGGGCGCCCGGGGCATTCTGATCAATATCACCGGCGGCAAGGACCTCGCCCTAAGCGAGGTCTCCAAGGCCGCCGAGCTCATCCACGGCCTGTCCCATTCCGAAGCCAACATCATCTTCGGGACGGTCATCGACGAAACCATGAAGGACCTGACCAAGGTCACCGTCATCGCCACCGGCTTCGAGAACGCCCGGCCGCTCGAGGACGAGGCGGAGGAGGACTTCCGGCCGCGGTCGGCGCCGACGCCGCCGCCCTTTCCGGTCAAGAGGGAGACGCCTCCCTACCTCTTCGAGCCGAGGGGCCACGCGCCGGCCTGGACGCCTCCGGCTTGGGAAAACCAGTTCGACCGCTACGAAACGCCCGCTTTCATCCGCCGCTCCCGGCAGACGGCCGTCCGTAAGAATCCGTCATGATCCGGGCCGACCTCGTCGTCCGGGACTGCGCCGAGCTCCTGACCTGCCGCGGGCCGCTGCCCAAGCGCAAGGACGCCCTCCGCGACTGCGGCCTGATCGAGAAGGGCTGGATCGCGTCCTTCCAGGGCCGGATCGTGTTCGCGGGGACCGAGCCGGAGTTCCGGAACGAGGTCGTCGCCGGGGACGACGCCGTTTGGATCGACGGACGGGGCCTGGTCGCCCTGCCCGGCTTCGTGGACAGCCACACTCACCTCCCCTTTGCAGGCGACCGGATCCGGGAGTTCGGCCTCCGCCTCCAAGGCTGGACTTACACCCAGCTCGCCGAACAAGGGATGGGAATCCGGACGACGGTCGAGGCGACCCGGGCCGCCTCGCGCGAAGAGCTGACCGGCCTCTGCCTCCGCCGCCTTGACCGGATGCTTCTCCAGGGAGCGACGACGGTCGAGGCCAAGAGCGGCTATGGCCTCAACTTCGACGATGAAATCAAGCAGCTCGAGGTCCTGGCCGATGTCGACCGCCTCCATCCGGTCGACGTCGTCCCGACCTTCATGGGCGCCCATGACATCCCGCCCGAGTACCGGGATCGGACGGACGCCTACGTCGATTTCTTGACCGAGAAGCTCATGCCGGCCGTCCGGGAGCGGCGGCTGGCCGATTTCTTCGACGTCTTCTGCGAGCGGGGCGTCTTCAGCCTCGAGGAAACGCGTCGTTTGGTCCGGGCCGCCCAGCGGGCCGGATTCGGGATCAAGATCCACAGTGACGAGTTCGCCGCCTTGGGAGCGACCGAGCTCGCGGTCGAGGTCGGGGCGGTTTCGGCAGAACACCTCATCCAGATCACGCCGAGCGGTATCCGGGCCCTGGCGGGGAGCCGGACCGTCGCCCTTCTCCTGCCGGGAGTCCCTTTCTTCCTGATGCTCGACAAGCGGCCGCCGGCCCGCGACCTGATCGACGCGGGCGCCGCCCCGGCCCTAGCCTCTGATTTCAATCCCGGAAGCTCCATGGTCGGCTCCATGCTCTTCGTCCTCCAGCTCGGCGTCTTTACGCTCCGGTTGACGGTCGAAGAAGCCCTTAACGCCTGCACGGCCAACGGCGCCTGCGCCGTCGGACGCCAGGCCGAGGTCGGGAGCCTCGAACCGGGGAAAAAGATGGACGTCATCCTCTGCGACGTCCCCGGCTATGCCCATCTCGTCTACGAGCTGGGGCCGAACCCGGTCCGCCACGTCATCAAGAACGGACGGCTGGTCGTCCGGGACGGCCGGCGGGTTTGACGCCTCAGGCCGGAAATTCCGGAAGCGGCCGGATCAGCATCCGATAGAGATCCTTCTCCTTTTTTAGGAAGGAAACGAGCTCATCGTAATTCTCGATGAGGTCCGCGTAGGAAGCCGGCCCGCCCTTGATCTCGCGGCCGAAGCGGATCCTTTCGCAGGAAACCCCGATGAAGCCGCAAATGGCGCGTAGGGAGCCGATCCTGTCCGCGAAAAGGGACTCGTACTCGAGCCGGAACGTCCGCGCGCCGGTGCGATCGAGTCCGCCCAGGATCATCTCCCTTTGCCTCAGGGCCCGGCGGATCCGGAGGCAGAAGTCCCGCGGCTGGATGCGGACTTTGGAGGGGGGGCGGATTTCTTCACCCCGGCGGTGCCAGACGCCGGTCGCGTGGGCCAGCCGGAGCGAGATCTGGGCCTGGACGATATTCTCTCTGGTCAGGACCAGAAAAACCGCTTCCCGGAACCGCTCCAGGAAAGAGTCCGGGAAATCCTCGGCGACGAAAAAAAGCTGGTTGAAAAGAATCTTGCAGCCGACGTACCCGGCGCCGCCCGCCAGTTTCTCCTCCAGGTAGCGAAAGCATTCGGCGAAGTCCCGGCGCGAAGCGTTTTGGAAACGGAGAACCTCGGGATGGACGGCGTGATTGAGGAGCTCCCCCCGTAGGGAGACCGAGGAGACGGAATCCAAGGTCTTCATGAGCCAGCTCGACCCGGAGCGGGCCTCGGCCAGCAGGAAGAGCGCACGGGCCCGCCCTTGTCCGTCCGTCGTCAGCGGAATCGTCATCGGCCGTATTCTATCAAATATTGTGCGGGCCTTGAAAAGAGAATAAAATTAACCGATAGGCAAGATAACGAGGAACAGATACCATGAGAGACCATCCCTTTCTAAAAGCCGGTTTCGTCCTTTCGATCCTTGCGATTGTCTTCGCGTCCGGATGCGCCCCGGGTCCACGGCCGGCCAGCGGGGAGCCGTCGGAGAAAGATTTTCAAGTCTACTTCAACCGCGGCGTCGATCTCTTCAACCGTGGGGAGTACTTCGGCGCGGCGAGCGCCCTGAGCCGAGCCTTGGCCGTCAATCCCGGCTCGGCGGTGGCTCTCAACCTTCTCGGGATTTGCCACTTCCAGCGGAAAGACTACGCGGCGGCCCGGATTCATTTTGAGAAAGCGGCCGCGGCCGATCCTTCCTACGCCCAAGCCTTCAACAACCTGGCCAGCGTCTATTTCGTCCAGGGGGATTACGATCAAGCCGAGGCGTCCTTTAAGAAAGCCCTGGAGATCAAGCCCGACCTCATCTCGACCCTCTACAGTCTCGGAAATCTCCTTCTATCCCGCGACCGAAACGAGGAGGGGACGGCCTGCCTCGCCAAAGCGATCGCGCTCGACCCCAATTATTTAGAGACCCACCAGAGCCTCATCACCGAAACGGCCCAGGAAGGATTCAAGCCTTCGGAGGCTTTTTTTCTGTATGCCCGGCTGTTCGCCCAGGCCGGGAACGCCGCCAAGACCGTGCTCTACCTGGCCAAGGCGGAACGGGCCGGTTTCGGAGATTGGCGGAAAGTCCTAACCGACACGGCTTTCAACAAAGTCCGGGACATGCCCGCTTTCCAGGAGTTCCTCCAGGCCCGCCTTAAATTCTGAGGATCAAGCCCCGGCGCCGGAGGACTTCAATTTCCGCCGCCAGTAGATATAAGCTGGAACGCCTAGCAAGATGATGGCCAACCCGCCCAGCGAATTCCAGAAAGCGCTGAGCAGGGCCCCCACCGCCACGTAGAGCGCGGCCAGGACAAAGATGATCGGCGTCACCGGATACCCCCAGGTCTTATAGGGCCGGGGCAGGCTGGGAAGTTTTTTCCTCAGGATGATGACGGCGGCGACCGTCAGGCCGAAGAAAATCCACTCCCCGAAAATGACGTAGGTGAAGAGCTGCTTGAACGTGCCGGTCAGGGTCAGCACGATGCTCCAGGCGCAGATGGCGACGATCGAGACGCTCGGAGTCAGGTACTTGGGGTGGACGGTCGCGATCTTCCGGAAGAACAGCCCGTCCTTGGCCATGGCGAAATAGACGCGGGGAGAGGTCAGGACGTTCTGGTTCGCGGCGCCCAGGATGGAAAACAGGATCAGGAAGGCGATCAGCGAGGCCCCGAACGGCCCCGTCACGATGGCCATGGCGTCGAGGGCGACGCGGTTTTCGGAAGCGGCGATCTTTCCGACCGGCAGGACATAGAGATAAGCCAGGTTGGCCAGCACGTAGAGGACGATGACGGCCACGGTGCCGATCAGGATGCCGAGGGGCAGGTTCCGTTGGGGATTCTTCGTCTCTCCCGCGCTGTAGGTCGCGGCTTCCCAGCCCTTGTAGGCCCAGAGGGAGGCGACCAGCCCGACCCCGAAGGCGCCCAGCAAGCCGAAGTTGAAGGAGCCCGGCTTGGGCTCGATGAAGTTGGCGACGTGGCCTGCTCCCTTGGCGAAGAAGAACACGGCGACGCAGATGATGCCGATGGCGCCCGTTTTGATGATGGTCAACAGGTTCTGGAGCCGGGCGCCCCAGCGCACGCCGACGTAATTGACCGCGCCCAGGAAGACGACGAAGCCGGCCGCCACCAGCTTTTTGACGAGAGGCGTCATGTCGGCGAACTTGGGCAACATGTTATAGGAGAAGGCGACGGCCAGGGTGGCGATAGCTCCCGAGTCGATGACCAGGAACAGGGTCCAGCCGAACAGGAACGAGATGAGGGAGCCGTAGGCTTCCCTGAGATAGATGTAGATGCCGCCCGCCTCGGGCATGGCCGCGCCGAGCTCGGCGAAGGAAACGGCTCCGAAGAAGCTGAACAGGCCGCCCACGACCCAGACCCCGATCATAAGGAGCGGCGCGGGCACGGCCGTGGCGATCTCGGACGGCGAGAGGAAAATCCCCGACCCGATGACGCCGCCGATGACGATGCTGACGATGTCCCAAAGGCCGAGGACGCGGGGGAGGCTCGGCCGGATAGGCAATGGGTGTTCTGAAGCCGCGGTCGTCGTGTTCATGGAAAAAGGATATCCCAAGAACGGATGGCGAGCAAGGGCGGAAAATGATATGATTCTTTCATAGGGATTCTCGAGGAGGTCATTATGCCCAAGCGCTTCCTGACAATCTTAGCCATGATCCTTATCCTCAGCGGCGGCGCCGTCCTAGCTTCGGCCGGAAGCGGCCCGGAAGCCCTCTCGCCGCGGCCCCCGGCGAAGCCGGTCAAGCTCATTTTCATCCACCACTCGACGGGCGAAGGCTGGCTGGTGGACTACGGGGGACGGCTGGGGATCACCCTCAAGAACAATAATTACTTCGTGAGCGACACGAACTACGGCTGGGGACCTGACGCGATCGGCGACAAGACCGACACCGGCCAGTGGTGGCTCTGGTTCCGCGCCGCCAAGCGGACGACCTACCTCAACGCCCTTTTCAAGGAAAGCGGCCAGAACTGCGATTACACCCGGTTGGCCGCCGACCCGGGCGGAGAGAACACGATCATCATGTTCAAGTCCTGCTTCCCCAATTCCCAGATCGGGGGAAAACCCGGCGACCCGCCCAAGACGGGCAGCAACCCGCTGCGCGGCCAGGATTCGAGCTCGCCCTACATGAAGGTCGCCAACGTCAAGGGGATCTACAACGACCTCCTCGTCTATTTTAAAACCCGGCAGGACAAATTGTTCATCCTGATCGCCTCCCCGCCCCTCGTCGAGGACGCGACCGACGCGGCTCACGCCGCCAACGCCCGGGCCGTCAACGACTGGCTCGTCAAGAGCTGGCTCAAAAACTGCCCCTACAAAAACGTCGCCGTTTTCGATTTCTATAACGTCCTGACCTCGAACGGCGGGAATGTCAACAAGAACGACCTGGGCAAGGCGACCGGCAACCACCACCGCTTCCGGAACGGAGCCATTCAGCACATCCAGACCGTGGCCAATAATTACAGCGCCTACGGCTCGAGCTCGGACGACAGCCATCCGACGGCCGCCGGCGGGAAGAAGGCCAGCGCCGAGTTCGTAAGCCTCCTCAACGTTTGGTACAACGCCTGGAAGGCTTCGCTCAAAGGGCGCTGAGCCATTAATTCTTGACGGGAGGCGTTAAGTCCGGGGGCAGGGGCGAAATGTAGGGCTTCCCTTTAGTCTTCGCCGCCCACTCGTCCTTCATTTTCTTGAGGAGGGCCGGGCTTTGGAGCATATCCAGCCCGGTCGCCGCCATAATCTTGGCCGCTGTCTGAAGGCATTTGTGGGCGATCGAGGTTCCGGCGCAGGCCACGACCGCCCAATGATGCCCGGGAGTTCCCTCGGGCTCGCTGGTCACGGACAGCGAGGTCGTCGGCGTCAGCCAGCTCACCTCGGCCACGTCGGTCGAGCCGCCTCCCCAGCTTTTTTCCGGCTCGCGGAACGGCTCGATCCCCGTCTTCAAGCCCTTTTCCGCGACGCCCAAGTTCTTCTGGATCTCCTTGGCGAAAGCCTGCTCCTCGGGGCTGAAGGCGGGCGCCCCGACTAGGAGAAGGTTGGCGTAGACCGCTTCCGCGCCGGACCTGTTGGGCAGGACTTCATGGACGCCGCTGATGAAACGGATTTTATAGGTCGTTCCGCTCATCTTGGCCGCGCCGTCGATGACGTCGAGCACCCGGGCGTAGTCCTTCTCCACGCCGTCCCGATCCAAGTCTCGCACATAGTACCAGGCCCGGGCATAGTCGGGGACGACGTTGGGAGCGCCGCCGCCGTTGACGATGACGTAATGAATCCGGGCCGTGGGCTTGAGGTGCTCGCGGAGAAAGTTGAGTCCCACGTCGGCGAGCTCGACGCCGTCCAGGGCGCTCCGGCCGTCCCAGGGGTCGCCGGCGGCATGGGCGGACCGGCCGAAGAACTCGACCTCGAACTGGTTGAGGGCGTTCGACGAGTCGAGCGAGACCTCGGTTTCGCCGCCCGGGTGCCACTGGATGCAGCAGGACAGGCCGTTGAAGACGCCCTCCCGGGCCATGAACACCTTGCCGGTCACCGTTTCCTCGCCGGGGCAGCCGAAGAATTTGATCGTCCCTCCGAGCTTGCCGCTTTCCATGACGTGCTTGAGGGCCGCCGCGGCGGCAACGCTGGCGACGCCGAAGATGTTATGGCCGCAGCCGTGGCCGGGTTTCCCCTCGGCCAACGGCTTCTTGAAGGCCACGGCTTCCTGCGACAGCCCGGGAAGCGCGTCGTACTCGCCAAGCACGCCGATGACGGGCTCGCCCTGCCCCCAGGTCGCGACGAAGGCCGTAGGCAGGCCGGCGACGCCCCGTTCGATTCTGAATCCGCTCTTCTCAAGGAACGAAACGAGGATTTCGGCCGATTCTTTTTCTTCGAGGGCGAGCTCGGCCGCCCGCCAGATCTCGTCGTTCATCCGGTTGAGTTCGGGGAGGGCCGCGTCGATCCAGTAGAGCGCTTCTTTCTTCTGCGGCGTGAGCTTGGCCGGCTTGACCGGGATGGCATCCCCGTCGCGAACCGGAGCGGCCTGACCCGCAATCGCGATCCCCATTCCGCAGACGATCCCCAGGAGCCATCGACGATCGATCATGGCGCTGCTGCCTCCCTATGACAACGGTCGAGACAGTCATTGTACCAAATTAAGCTTTGTCCAGCATCCGGTACTGGATCGCCGCTCCCCTTCCCTGTCCACCCGGCAGTAGGCCCCGACCTCGAAGACGAAAAAACCGGTTTCCAGGGAGAAATACCCTGATTTTATGAAGACGTGGGGCGACTACATCAAGGTCCGGAGGCTGGATTTGAAGCTCACTAAGCGCCAACTTTCCCTCAACCTTAATGTTTCGGACGTCACGATATATCTCTGGGAAAAGAACAAGGTCAAGCCGTCTTTGGCCCAGATTCCGAAGATCATCGAGTTCCTTGGCCGTGATCCGTTTGAAAAAGAAAAGGAGAATTTAGGAGATAAAATTCGGGAATATAGGCGAGCTCATAGGCTGACACAGAAAAAGATGGCCGGACAGTTGGGAGTCGACCAGACCACGCTGGCAGGGTGGGAAAAGGCCGACACTGAACCTTGACCAAATGGCAATATTTCTTTGAAAGGAATTTCCTCTTTTTCAATAAACTTATTCACAGAAACAGTGAAAAAAATGGTTTGAAATGTCATAAATGATTAATAAGGCAAAACTGACAGATTTTTCTGTTTTCTGAAGTTAAAGCCTTTCTGGACAAAAAGGTTTGTGCAAACTTCTACCACCTTAGGATCAAAAAGAACCCCACTATTTTTAGATATCTCCTCGAGGGCTTTATCTATGCCGAGAGCTGGTCGATAAGGTCGGTGAGAGATCATGGCTTCAACAACATCCGCTACTGCCAATATTTTTGCTTCTTGGGTAATTTCTTTGTCTGATATGCCTGATGGATAACCTGATCCATCGATCCTTTCATGATGCTGAAGAACAATTTGAGCAACGGGCCATGGAAATTCTATTGATCTTAATATTTCATAACCACATTGTGGGTGAGTCTTAATCATATTGAATTCTACTTCTGTTAATCGACCTGGCTTGCTGAGGATTTCGGCCGGAATAGATATTTTGCCTATATCATGAATTAATGCTGTAACACGAATACCATCGATTTGGTCATTCGAAAGCCCCATTTCTTTGGCTATTGCACGAGCAAGGTCAGCAACGCGTCTTTGATGCCCAGCAGTATAAGGGTCCTTCATTTCGACGAGCCTGCTAATGGCTTGAACAGTTGCGCCCATAGCTTTACGCAGCGTCTCCAGAACATTTTTTAGTTCCATTTCTGTCGTCTTACGCTCGGAAATATCCCATAGGTATGAGCGAGTTCCCACAATGTTTTCCCCTTCTTTTAAGGCAATTGATGCCACTTCAAGATATATGACAGTTCCATCCTTCTTGACTCCTCTAAATTCATATTTGGAGTGAGTCTCGCTACCCTGAATTTGTCTTGTATGATAGGCTAGTACTCTCTCAACATCATCAGGATAAACAATCGATCGAATAGATTGTTTTTTTATCTCCTCCACAGAGTATCCGAAAATCTCAGCATATTTTTCATTTATATATTTGGAACTTCCTTCTCTGTCATCAACTAGAATAGCGACACCCGCCCCTTCAACCAGGTCTCTATAAAGTTCCATCGATGTCTTTAAACCCGCATCTGTCTCTTTTTGTTTTGTAATATCAATCATCGTTGTCCGGACACCGATGATCTTGTCGTCATAATCTCGTTCCAATACCTCATCGATATCAACATAAATCTTTGAACCATCTTTTTTAACATATATCCTGTTACCTGCTTTTGGGACATGCCGACCGGACATCTTGTGTTGAAATCGTTTTTTTGCTTCTTCTTTCTGATCAGGCAAAATAAATTCGAATATTGATTTCCCTGTCATTTCTTCCTTGGCATATCCGAGCATTTTCGCTTCGGTTTGATTTACATTAGTGATAATCCCTTTGGCATCCAATATGTGATAGGCAACAGGGGCATTATCCCACAATTCCTTGAAGCGTTGCTCGCTTTCCCCCAGCTCTTTCTCGGCTTTCTTGGAATCAGTGATGTCGCTGGCGCTAACCATTACCCCAATCAATTTGCCTTCTTCATAAATAGGGGATGAGCCCTTGGCGACTTTTAAATATCTTATTTCACCAGATTTCGTCTTAGCTCGAACTTCCATCTCTGGTTGAGGCTGACCAAGAAATTCTTGCGCAAGAGCATATAATGCCCTCGTGATGCTATCTTTCGTTAAGAAACTTGTGATTGATTTGCCGGCTATTTCTTCTTCAGAATAACCAAAGTTGTCTAAGATGGTTTTATCGGCAAAAAGTATTTTCCCTCTTCTGCTAAGGATGAGAATAATCCCTTTTGAATTATCCAAAAGGAAATTATATATACTCTCTTTATCTCGAAGTACTTCCTCAGTTAACTTGTACTTAGCTCCAGTCGTTCCCACTTCAGTAACCCTTTCATAGACTTGATTCCTTTGCTAGATAATGAAATCTAAATATTATTTATATAGTTTAATTTAAAATAAGTAAATCACCACTAAGAATGATTGAAGGGGTGATTTATGGGGAGCTTTTCTCACCTGAATAGGGGAGGGAATCACGGGTACCTGTCCATCATGCGGTACTGGATGGCTTCGCTCAAATGAGCGGGGGAAATCGCCTCTTCACCCGCCAGATCAGCGATGGTCCGGGCGACCTTGAGGACCCGGTCGTAGCCCCTCGCGCTTAACCCCAGCCTTTTAATCGCCGCCTCCAGGAGCCTCTCCCCTTCCCCGTCCACCCGGCAGTGGGCCCTGACCTCGCGCGGCCCCATGTGGGCGTTGGCGAAGATCCGCTTCTTCCGGAAGCGGCCGAGCTGACGTTCGCGGGCGGCCACAACGCGGGCTCGAATTTTTTCTGAGCTCTCGGTTTCAACGCGCCCCACGACCTCGTGGAAGCGGACGGCGGGGACTTCGATGAGGATGTCGATACGGTCGAGGAGCGGGCCGGAGATCTTGGAGTAGTAGCGCCGCCGTTGGCTCTCCGTGCATTCGACCCCGGTCCCGGCCAGCCCGCGCAGGACCTCCTCGCAGGGTTGTGTTGCCTTTCTGCCATTTAACCTTAAAGGCAAAAAAGCCGGTTTCCAGGGAGAAATACCCTGATTTTATGAAGACGTGGGGCGACTGGATTAGAGCCCGAAGGATTGATTTGAAGCTCACCAAGCGCCAACTTTCCCTAAAGCTTAATGTTTCGGACCTCACGATATATCTTTGGGAAAAGAACCGAGTCCAGCCGTCTCTAGCCCAGATTCCTAAGATTATCGAGTTCCTTGGCTGCGATCCGTTTGAGAAAAGGACAGAGAATTTAGGCGAAAAGATTCGGGAATACCGGCGGATCCACGGGCTGACGCAGAAGAAATTTGCTACTCTATTAGGAATTGATCAGACGACGTTGGCGGGATGGGAGAGAGGGAAGCATCGGCCGATGAAAAGGTTTCTTGAAAAATTGACCGGAATTGAGCTATTTCAAACTCAAATTTAATCGAGGCTTGGGATGGTAGATAATCTCGATGCGGCTATAAGTCCCTATGAAGAAATCACATTCACTTCAGCGCCGCCAGCTTCTTCTTGGCATCCTCGAGCGCGGGAAAGTCAAGGGTGCCGCTGGCAAGGGCGGCTAGTGCCTTCTATCTTCCTTGTGTTTCCCTGCCGCGTCCGACTACGGCGTCCACAAACAAGGATTTGTTGCCTGGGTTCGTGATCCTGATCATGTTCACACCCTCACTGCCTTCAAGCCCGACGCAAAAGCCGCCCGCCGACAATCCTAGAGGCACCCAGACATAGCGGTGCTTGGCCTGCGTATCCTGTACTAGGAACCAGCCTTCGAGGATGAAGTCCGGCCCTCCTTTGCCAACTACTGAGCCGCTTTCCGCCAGTCCTCCTTCTCCCTCCGGCGAGGGGGAACTCGGGAAGGGATAAAGCTTTTTCTCCATGAGCACGACGAGCCCGCCGCCCGGAAGGATCTCCGCAGAGCGGCCATCCGGCGCACCCAGCGAATCTCTTGAGTTTTGGACGTCCTTTTCGCAAACGACCTGGAGGGCATAAAATATCGGCCGTTGCGGCTGCTCCTTTCCTGGCGTCTTTTTAGGAAAATCGTTCGGAGCGGGGGCCAGGAGTCCGGCCCACAGGAAAAGGATGAGGCCGGCTGAAAACAATCCTCTTTTTCTCATGTCCACTACCCACTCGCTTCCCAAGATATTATATCACATGCAGAATCGGCGGAGCTGACGCTCGCGGGCGGCCAGTACGCGTCCGCGAGTCGCCCCGGACCTTTCCGGATCGTCCCGGCGCACGCAGAACCTCCTCGCAGGGTCGTGATGCTTTTCTGCTATTTAGCCTTAAGGACAAAAAAGCCGGTTTCCAGAGTCTACGATCGCTCCTCCTCTAGAGCAAACATTGCTATACGCTAGCGGATCAAACAATTAGATATTCTTGATCTTCTTTAGCTCATCTGATGCTTTTGCGTGATAACCTTCAATGTCGGGCTTTATTAATATCGCTTCGAGGTTTTTCCGAGCTAAAGCATAATTCCCTTCTTTGAGAAAGATCTGGGCCAATTCCCAAAGAGAATAAACATGGAGCTGGTCCGTCGTGTAACGATTCCCCATATACCAGCCAAGGATTTTGGCAGTCGCCGTGGAAAAAAACTCTTTTGCCTTGTCTGGCTGATTAAGATTCTTGTATGCCCTCCCGATGAGGTAGTGTGTTTCGGCATTTTCCGTGTCCAGTTCCAGGGCCTGAAATAGAAAGGGGAGGCAGTCTTGAAAATTCTTCTTGAAGATAAGCGGGAATGCCTTGGCGTCTATTAAAATCAGGGCTTCGGCATACTTTTGAAATTCTGGCACTCGCCTGGGAATTATATAATTTGGATCGAGCAAAACCTCTTCAGGTTCAAACTCCGTCTCCAAGCGACTTTTTGTAACTTCCCCAGTTAATTCCACGAGTTTCTGAACTTCCGTGTCTTTTGAGCGAACAAGAACGGGGATATGCCACCCAATAATCGGCGGATTCGGCTGTTGATGAATACTTATCGTTATCTCATACCGGTTTCCCGATTTCATTTTCTTTTTATCATATTGTAGCTCGAAAACAGGAAGGATCTTAACCTCCTTCCAAGTTGCCAGGAATCCATTCAAATCAAATCCTTCTTTCCGAGGAGCCATAGCAAAGAAATCCTCTGTGCTTGTTCTTCTTCCTTTATATCTTTCAGAAAAGTCTTTAACCCACTTGAAAAATAGTTTATCCCCATAAATCAGTCTAAGATTGTGCAGAAGAAACTTGCCTTTTCGATATTTCTCTTCTGGATAGGCCATGAACCATACCAATTCTTTTGCACGTTCCTGCTTTTTTACTGAGCCGAACAGAAATTCATTGGCCAGCGCGGCAGAAAAGTCACAAAACGCTTCGCCATCAAGGTCGAGTTCTTCATCCCTTTTCAAACCGATGTAGTTGGGCCACCAGTTATGAGCTATCTCGTGGGCCACAAATTCAATATCGTCTGGAATTCCCCAAGTTGCGGATTCGCGCATAAAAACCACTTTCAGATAGCCATTCCAGGCCGCATAATCGTTTGGAAATTCCAGGTAAGTAAAGTCGGGACGCGGATAAGCAGTGTAGATCTCTGAATAGAAACAGAAGATTTTCTCTATTGTTTCAACAAGCTTTTCCGCCAATTCCGGTTTATGGGAGGCCAGCCAGACTCTAACTTCAGATTGACCGACTTTCCTGTTCGTCTTATGCCATTTGCCTATCATGCAGTACAACCACGATTCGCACCCATCCACTTCCCAGACGCTTATTTTTTTGTCGCCTATGACCCTTTCACTGACCGGGTGACCTTCTGTGATGATGTCAAATTCCTTAGGAATACGATACTCCATAACGGCCTTTTCTGCTTCAGTGCCCGCAGGAGTAAAAATCCAATCGAGCTCCTTCAGAAGATAAAATGAACCAGCCACTTTGGCAAAGGGATCGCTTCTCAAATCCGTATTAAGAACGCCCGAATATTCGACAGTGAAGCTCTCCATTCCAGCCAGACTCGGTATTTCAAGTTTGCCGTCTTGATATTTATAGGCCACGGGCCTTCCTTCTTGTGAACAAATGCTGGAAATCAAGAAGAGAGAGTCAATTTTAGCTAGGAAAGGAGAATTCTTATTCCAATTTTCAGATAAAAAGATTTTATCGACTACTCTCATCTCATGAATATCGGAGTTAAACTCTATCTTAAGATTATGAGATTTTATCGAACACGGTTTTTGATCTTTGCAAATACCTGGGTTATTTAAACTGGATATTAAAAGCATGATAGAAATGAGAATTCGCCTCATTATGGAATGCAATTGCTTTATCGGGCCTATATTTTCCACCCCAGGAAAAATAAACAATATAGAAATGAGCGGCCTGGTTCGCATTGCGTGACTCCTAATAATATCTTCTCCTTTATAAGACTCTTTTTATAAGAAAAAAGTTACCTAATAGCTTGCATTTAGATCAAGGAGGTCCACACCAGAGATGCATCTATAAGAAATAAATCGAGCTAAGGAATCATTGCCTTATGATCGAATTCCTGAGCCGCGATCCGTCTGAGGTCACTTCAAGAAGCCTACGAGATACGATTCGGGATTATCAACGGGTTCATGGGGTATCGCAAAAAATATTTGCCGAGCAAATCGGAATCGACCCTAGCGGGGTGGAAAAGAGGAGAACATCAGCCCTCGAAGAAACTTGTTGATAATTTGGCCAAATTACTTGCTTATTTTCACTAACCTTTTTGGCTCCTCGGCCCCCGAAATTGCGAATAAGAGTTGACACTGCCTGGAGGTATTATTTTATACTAATAATATAATGCTTTTAAATATCATTATGATATAAAATAATATATTGAGTGGATGAAAAAGCAAAGCAAGCATATTTTAACTCTTCTAGTATTCCTGATATTTTTCATGACGATCTCTGGCCATTCCCAAAATGAAGTGGTGGTGAGCTTTGATGAACGCATAGAATTGCTCACCTGTATTGGAATTCTGACTCCCCACGGCAGTTCCCAACAAGCCCAATTTGTCCATCCTATCCGAAGGAGTGCCCTAGAATACTTTGAATCCTACAAAAATCACAAAGCCGTTCAGATAGCCGACGAAATTCTCGATCACATTTTCTTGGATCGTTTCCCTGGCCTTGCCCTTTCGTTCCGGAGCATTTCTGACCTCACCGTCAGCAAATTTCCGCAGAACATTGGCCTGGAAATTGGTAATTCTAAGATTCTGGAGGACTTTGCCAAGGCGGTGAAAGACTTTTATCAAGACACGCATTTTGAAAAATTCTGGGAAGAACACGTCAATGAGTACGCGAGAGTAGCTGAAAGGTTTAATCAAGAGATTGCTCAAATTTCGGTAAGAAAGCCCCTTGAAGATTATTTTGGTCAATCTAAGCCAGAATTTAGATTTAATATCTATGTCTCGTTCCTCACTCCAGCCGGATTCTTGTTTGGGTCCCCTGAACTTGAAGAACATAAGGTCAGATATTCTGTCATCAGCCCGACGCCTGTCCCCCCGGATTCAGCCAGCTATGACCAGACGAGTGGCAAGGATTTGATCGGTGGAGCCATCCACGAATTTGGCCATTCGTTCGTCAACCCCGTCACCGCCAAATTTCAATCTGAAGTGGCCAAGAGAGAATGGCTATTCAAAACGTTAAACCAAGATGACGTGATGACGAAGCTTTATTATCCCACATGGGGAAGCTGTCTGAATGAGAATATTGTCAGAGCGGCAACGACAAGAATCTATAAATACGTCACGAGACAGACACCCAAAGACAAGTGGGAGGGAGGACACACTCCCTTTCTGCTCATCCCTTTTATCTACGAAAAATTGGGTGATTACGAAAAGAATAGGTCGAAATTCCCCACCTATGAATCCTTTTTCCCCGAAATTCTTTCCCTGCTTGATCAATTGGAACCATTTGAAGAGATCGTCCTAGATTTTTCATTTGATCTTTACGAAAAGGAAGGGAAGTTTTATGTGAATTGGATATCTTATGGTTCAAGCGCTCAAAACGCCGGTTTATTAGTTAATGATCGGGTCATTAAGGTGGGAAAAGAGACCATCAAGAGCATCCCTGAGTTTAACAAAATCAGGCAAGACATTATGAATGGCAAATGGGGCAAAAAAGTTGATGTGACCATTGAGCGAAATGGAAGGATAAAAGGAATACCCATTGTTCTCAATGAAAGCAAGGTTTCAAAGCTCAGGATAAAGAACGTATAAAACGATCGCTCTCCTGGTCTGCCCTCCATTCCGCCATGATGTTTTTGGAGGTCAGCGGGAATATGTCGTATGTCTGAGGGGCGGGAAGGTTCTCCACCCGCGATACCTCTGAGCGTATCTCTTCCCCCTGCTGGGCCAAAAACGCCTGGAGCCGGTTCTTCACCGTTGTTTGCATCACTACGTAAAACGCCCGCTATCGTAAGACCCTTTGGGAAGAACGACTCTCCCGTGATCACTTGTGGACCTCAGCGTCACCAAGATCACCGAGTTTCTGGGCCGCGACCCTTTTGAGAAAGAAACAGAGAATCTGGGAGAAAGGATTCGAGAATACCGGCGGGTTCATGTGCTGACCCAGAAGATGTTGGCTGAACAGTTGGGGGTCGATCAGACAACTCTGGCAGGGTGGGAGAGAGGGGAGCATCGGCCCACGAATAGGCTATTTGAAAAGCTCGAAACCTATCTTTCTTCGCCTGAAGAATAGACACGTGATGAGGCTCGGACTTCACCCTCTTCACGCGGACTTGTGATATAATATTTATGGCTTTCTTTCGCCGGTTGGAGAAAGCCCCCACCTTGATGGTTCCCATCAAAACCCCCCTTTTGCTAACAGCCGGCACCTTTGTGCGCAGAGAACGACCTGGGATCCCAGAATTCCGGGGACGTTCCAGGGACGCAGCCAAATCAAAACCGTTCGCTCCACTATGTCCTTTATGTGCTCCCAATTTGCCTCAAACCATGCAAACAGTTCAAGCCTCTTTGGCTCAAATTCCGGAAATAATCGAATCTCTGGGACGTGATCCGTTCGAAATAAAGACAGATAATTTAAGAGAAAGGATTCGTGAATATCGGCGGGTTCACGGGCTGACACAGAAAAAGATGGCGGAGCAATTGGGAGTTGATCCAACGACACTTGCGGGGTGGGAGAGAAACTTACATAAGCCTGCGAAGAAGCCTTCAGATACAATTACTTTTTTTATGACATCTTTAAAATAGTCTATTTAATTTGTGCCGCGAACTTTGTTTAACACTTGCAATTGTAGCTCTCATATATCGCAGCTCATCATTATGCCCTGAAATGAAAATCTTTTTCTTTTAAAAGCCTTATACAAGCGTCTGCCACGTTCGGATCATATAATACGCCGCTCTTCTGAGATATTTCATTAAGAGCATCCTCTAATTGAAGGGCGGGTCTATAGGGACGGTGAGAAACCATTGCTTCAACAACATCAGCCACCCCGATTATTCTTGCCTCTATTAATATATCATTACCAGCTAAGCTCAGGGGGTATCCTGAACCATCCATTCTTTCATGATGCTGCAGAATAATATCAGCGATCGGCCAGGGGAATTCAATGGTCCTCAATATTTCATAAGCAACTTTGGGGTGATTTTTTATCAAGCTATATTCAGCTTCAGTTAGCTTGCCCGTCTTACTGAGAATTTCGGATGGAACAGATATTTTTCCTAGATCATGAAGTTGGGCAGCAACGCGTATTCCATCGATGGTATGCCTTGATAAATTCATTTCAGTGGCGATGGCCCGGGCAAGATCGGCGACGCGTCTTTGATGGCCGGCTGTGTAGGGATCTCTGTTTTCAACTATCCTATTGATGGCTTGAATAGTCGCTCCGTGAGTTTTTCGTAGCATTTCGAGCGTATGCTTTAGTTCTTCTTCTGCCCGTTTTCCTTCAGCCCGCATGCGGAGCGTAACAATGCCATAGGCCAAATCATCCGCCAGGTCTATAAGAAGCTTTTCTTCCTCATCGTCAAAGGCATCCGGTTCGACAGAGTAAATATTCAATGCTCCAAAGCACAGGCCATTGGCGAATAAAGGAAGAGAGATAGATGAGGCATATCCCCGCTTTGCTGCTTCTTTTCTCCATGGCTCAAAATCGGGATCGGTTAAGATTCTTCTGGCAATGGAAGGCTTGCCTTTTCTTATAGCCCTGCCGGTCGGGCCTCGACCCCGCTCTGTATCTGCCCACGTGATGTTCAAAGTTTCGATATATCCTTCTTCATATCCGACTTGAGCTATGGGCCGAACAGATTTCTTTTCATCGTGTTCAGCGAATCCGACCCAGGCTAAACGATATCCTCCGATATCGACAATATCTCTACAGATGCTCTGCAGCAGACATTTCTCATCTGTAGCACGGATTACAGAATCGTTACACTTACTGAGTGTCTTGAGCGCACGATTGACCCTTCTTAACTCATCTTCCATCTTCTTTCTGCTGGTGATATCTCTGGCGATTCCTTGGATGGCATAAGGTTGACCCTCACGATATATAAGAGATCCATTAGTCTCTACAAAAATGTTTTCGCCATTCTTTTTAGTTAATCTAAATTCAGATACATCTTTCTGGAAACCAATTCTCTTAATTTCTTCTATGGCTTTAAGTGCCGTTGGAATTTGGTCTGGAGTCAATAAAGACGCAAAATTAAGAGATGTAAACTCCCCAATACTGTAGCCCAAGAGATCTAAAGCAGCACGATTGGCATCGATAAATCTTCCTTCGAAATCGTGAAGATAGACACAGTCCATTGAACGGCCAAATAGCGTTTGGTATCGCTCGCCGATTTCCTCGTTTCTTTCCAGCGCTTTCTTGCGTTCACTAATCTCAATAGAGAGTATAGAAATACCTTCTGGCACGGGCTCCATTCTGAGTTCAAACCAACCTTTAGAGCCGTCTGGAAAAGTGAATTCATTTTCTAAAAAAGCTGAAGTCCGTTCTTCCATGCATCTTCTGAGCACACTGAACATGTGCGTTTTATCTATTCCCGGATATGCTTCCATCATTGTTTTGCCCAGCAGTCTTTCCTTTGTCATACGCCCCTGCCTGGCAACGGCATCATTGACATATAAATAGCGCCAGTCAAATCTAATAATCTGGAAACCTTCGAGTAAGTAATTCAGTATTTTTTCTAACTTACTTTCCTTTGAAGCAATATGGCTCATTCCCCCTCCTCAAATCTATGGACTATGAATTCATTTTTGCGATATAACTATCTTCTTTCTTGGCTTTAATTCAGTGAGTGGACATTTTTCGTCCAAATTAATCGCTGCTTAGCCCCGCCTCCTGGCGCTGGATAGCCTTTAACGATGAATTTCGACATTTTAGGTAAAAAAGTTAATCAGCTATTCTCAGGTTGCACGTGATTACATATTTCATGTAGTTTTATATCTCATTTAGCTTTGCCGATATAATCATATGTTGGACACTCATAGATTAAACTGCTAATTAAAGACATTCAGGAAGACTTAGCAGGTTATTCGGCTGTTCTCCATCAGCTTCGGTTTTTAAATACTTATGTCCAAACCTACTTGTAGCAACTATGACTTTGACCGTCTTCCCGTTCTTGGTGACGTAAAATGACCATTTCCCTTCTTCAATTCCCTTAATAGCCTCCTCTTGTTTTAATTTCCATCTGGTTCCGTCACTATTAAGCCCGCCAATAGAGAGAATCCGCTCATGCGGATTATCCCTATCACTCTTGTTCACGCATTTCACCTCGTGGAGAGTTGCCATTGTCTTACCTCCTTTTTGCTATAATAATGTGCGATTTCTAACCATATTCCAATTTTATATATTTCTCCCTTTTATATATTTAGTCGTCTTACTAGGGGGAAATAGAAAATATATTTTCGATTCGACGATTTCACAAACCATATTTTGAATTTTTGCAGCAATAGTCATTTTTTGTCCCTCATCCTCTTCATCGCCTGAAGGATGACCTGGGCCACGGCTTCTCGCTTGGCTTTCTTCTCGGATTCTTTAACGGGCTGATACTGAACTTTGACCTTATATCCTTTCACCCGCGCTTCCTTCGATGCTTCGGCTGCCGCTTCTTTTTCTAAATAATAAAAGAGATCTTCGGGCTTGAAAAATAATACTTTTAGCAGATCAGTTTGACCCAGCTTCTGAGAAGCCAAGGTTCGCACATTCTCTAATGTCTTTTGGTCGGGCGAGCAAAGAACCACTTGTTTATATCCAGCGGAAAGGCATTTATCGATATTCTTTAGCTCCTGATCGCCGCTTGTAGTAATAGATATTTCACAAGCGATTTTCTTCCCCATTTTTTCTAAGCTTACGTCAATCTTCCCTGCGCCGTTAAGAATCGTTTGCTCAATAGACGCTTTGTATCCTTTATCCTCCGCTATCTTCTTAATGAGATTTTGAAGATACCGATGCTGAGATACGGCTTTATCCTTTGGGGGCGGGAGTTCTATTTTAGGCAGAACTACGATGGATTCTACGTCAATTACCCTTCCTCCGGCCGGTAATTCTGCTTTCGGCACAGGCTTTGCCGGTGCTGGTTCTTTTCGGTACGGCGTCTCTTTCTGGTACGGCTTGGCTTTCCCTTGAACCTCCGCTTCTCTCGCTCTGCTTTCGGCATCAAGTTTTCCCCGCTCCACGAGGTATTTCCGGCCAAAAGGAATCGTTCCAAACCATTTGAGATACTCATCTTCAGCCCGCCCTAATAATTCGACGAAAACCTCCTGGGCAGTTTCGATATAGGCCGTCTGGACGGGAATCACTCCGCCTTCGACTTTATGCTTCACATAGCAGATTCTCGGCTCTAAGGTCTGAAGGTCTTTAGTATGCTGCTCCCATTCTTCGCCAAGACTCCAGTATCGAGGCTTGAACCCGCTGACGTTCTTCACTTCGAATCCCGAATACTCGAAAGCTTCTTTGGCGAGAATCGAGGCATCGTGGCGATTAAGCCGGAAATAGACTTGGATTCCGGCATTCCCCAAGATCAAGCTTCTTAATTCTTCGGGAACCTGAGCGAGCGTCTGATGAGCCATGATTAAAGAAAGCCCGTACTTGCGGGCTTCGGACAATACTACGGAGAACGATTCGCTGGCAAAATTCTGGAATTCGTCGATATACAAATAAAACGTAGTTCGTTTGCCCTGGGGAACGTCTGATCTTGAGAACGCGGCCATCTGGATTTGGGCCATGAGAAGCGAGCCGAGAAGGTCGGCCGAATCCTTCAATTTTCCCTTATCGAGCTTGATCAGTAGGATTTTTTGTGAATCCATGATCTCTCTAAGGTTGAAAGAGCTTTTCGCGGAGGAAAAAATATGCCTAATTCTCTCATCTGAGAAAAAGGCATTGATTTTATTCATTACCGGCTCGATCCAGGTGATCTGGCCCCGGTCGGTCACGGTATCAAACCTTCGGAAATACTCTCTGGCTAAAGGATGCGTGATTTTCTCCAAGACGCCCTGCCGAACAGCCCGATCGCTCAGGAACGCCGGAAGCTCGATTAATGTCAACCCGGCCTCTCCCAGAGCAATCAGAGAATTCCGCATCAGGTCTTCCATCCTTACGCCCCAGGAAGTCGGACCAGATTTTTCGGAAAGCGCAGATAAGTTCATTTGCCTGTTCCGCAAGAGGGACGCCAAGCATTTTCTCCAAAGGATTGAATGTCACGGTGAAAATCGGATCTGTCGGATCGATAAGAATAACCTTGTCCGTTATCTCCGGATCGTCCGGATTGTATTGCAGGATCAAAAAGCCTTTAACGTCTTCGATTAAATCGCCATGCGGATCAATGACCCCGAAGCCGTTTCCTTTCTCGATATCCTGGCTAATCAGGTATTCGAGAAATTTCGTCTTGCCCGTTCCCGTAGCTCCGACAACGTATAAATGCGTGGCTCGGTCTTTTTCCGCGATTTTCGCAATCTGAAATTCTTCTTTGTTATCGGAATAATACCAGCCGAGATCAAGAGTTTTTTCTGGTTCCTTATCGGGCTTAACTTCGGTCTGAGTTATGGATTCTTCTTCAACGGGTTTGTTTTCGACTTTCTGCTCGGGCAGGGCGGATTCTTCAGGTTCTTCAAAAAGCTGTATTCCCTTTCTTTTGAATAGACCCATTTGCCCAACGATATTTTACACAAATAAAAAAGAATTTCCTTAAGAAATTCCTAAGAACCCTTTGGACTTCCGGTCTATCGTCGAGGTGTCCTGGCCTTTCCCTGCCATCATTTTTTCGATCGCCTTCAAAAAGCAATGGTGCGCTACGGTCGCGTACGCACTCAGGTCTTGCTGTTGGAAGATATCGAGATTCAGGGACAAGGCCTTGTCTGAAGCCCCGCTGGTAAGGACATTAGACAGCTTTTTTGAAAAGAAGCCGGGTTCACAAGTCATATACCATTGAATATCAAGATTGTTTCCATAATCCCTGGCGCTGATGAACATTCGATAGTCGCCCAGAGCGTCGTTTGTGACCATCATATAGCTTCGCTCGTTTCCCAAGAGGCCCTTGAGCCAACTTGGCCTGACCTGAACCCGCTCGAAATTAATCCCCGGCGCTTTTGTTTCCTTGATATTGGCTTCGGTGTCCGCGTAAATCTGCTCTGCCAAGCCTTGAGCGTTCTCCACGATCATTGACCAGCGG
Source organism: Candidatus Aminicenantota bacterium (assembly GCA_963702005.1). Taxonomy (GTDB): domain Bacteria; phylum Acidobacteriota; class Aminicenantia; order Aminicenantales; family JAFGBC01; genus JAFGBC01. The sequence goes on along the minus strand of OY969696.1, from coordinate 1,553,597 downwards.
TCAATGATCTTTTCGTCTTTTAAGGTTACTTTGCCGAACATAGAATCCCCCTTATCTTAATATTAGTCGAGGAAAGAAGAAAGGCAGGAACCCTTGATTTTCATCGATAATAAGATTCTTCCCTTTGCCGAACAACTTTTCCCCTTAAGAGAAGTATTTTATTCGTATTCTTAAGTAAAAAGCAAGGAAAAATTATCCGCCTACGAGGATCTTCTTTATCCGCCCATCTTTGAGGAGCGAATCCCGGCTTCCTTCCAAGGCAATCGTCCCAATATCGAATACATATCCTCTGTTGCAGATCTCAAGAGCTTTCGAGGCGTTCTGCTCAACTAAAAGAATTGCAGTTCCGGCTTTGTTTATCTCCTGGAGTTTTTCAAAGACAATATCGACATAGTTAGGCGAAAGCCCTAATGAGGGCTCGTCTAACATAAGCAGTTTCGGCTCCAACATCAATGCCCTGCCGATGGCCAGCATTTGCTGCTCTCCGCTGGAGAGCGTCCCGGCTTTCTGTTTTCGTCTTTCTTCAAGAATCGGGAAAAGCCCAAACATCTTCCCTAGTCTTTCTTTGATAAGAATTTTCTCTTTGCCGGAAATCGTGAACGCGCCCATCTCCATGTTCTCTTGAACCGTCATTGTAGAGAAGATTCTCCGGCCTTCTGGGACTAAAGATAGACCTTTTTTTACCAGCTCATCAGGAGTATGACCTTTTATATCTTCACTTCTGAATTTAATCTCGCCCTCTTCAGCAGGAATCAATCCGCAAACAACATTAAGGGCCGTGGATTTACCGGCTCCATTTGGGCCGATCATGGCTACAATCTCGCCGGAATTTACATAAAAAGAGGCTTTTTCCAAAGCCCGGATAGTGCCGTAATAGACGGTGAGGTTGTTCGCTTCAAGGAGTTTATTCATAAGGATTCTTTTCCAAGATAGGCTTTTAAGACTTCTCTGTTTTGTTTGATATCCTCCGGCGCACCTTCCGCGACCTTTTTCCCGTGATCCAGGACAATGATTTTTTCAGCGATATCCATTGCCGAATGAAGATCGTGCTCGATAAAAAGGATTGTCTTCCCACTATCTTTGAGTTTTCTAATTAAGTCGAACACCGTTTTTTTGGCCTCAGGGAAAAGCCCGGCTACCGGCTCATCCAAGAGGAAGATTTTTGGCTCTAAGGCTAAAATACGGGCTAATTCGAGCAGTTTCCTTTGACCATGGGAGAGGTTCTCGGCCAAGGAATCTCGTTTCTCAGATAAACCTACAAATTTTAGAAGCTCTTCGGTTTTTAATATGTTCTCCGCTTCTTCCTTCTTCATTCTCTTTGTCTGAAAAAGCGCGGATAAGAAGCGTTCTCCGGTCTCACAATTCAGCCCAAGCATTACATTATCGAGGACTGAAATCTGAGGAAAAAGCCGAATATTTTGAAAAGTCCTGCCGATACCAAGACGAGCTATCTTGAATGAATTCAAAAATGTGATATTTCTGCCGTCAAATACAATCTTTCCTTTTTCGGCTTTTAAGAATCCGCTTATGATATTAAAGATCGTTGTCTTTCCTGATCCATTGGGGCCGACCAGGGCAACGATGGAATTGTCTTCTATGGTAAAAGAAAGGTTATCAACAGCCTTAATTCCGTCGAATTCCTTATTTAGATTCTGAACCTGAAGCATGGTCATGCTACTAAAACTTGTATTTTCCCATTAAACCCTGTGGCCGCCAAATCATCAGGATAACGAGCAAGAGCCCGTAAATCATCTGTCTCAGGGGAGCGGCGACCGAGCTTGGCATGCCCAGGAATCTTAAAAGCTCAGGCAATATCACAAGAAGAAAAGCCCCAACAAAAGACCCCTTTATGCTTCCCAAACCTCCGAACACAACCATGAGGAGAACCGCGATGGATTCCATAATTGTGAAGCTTGAAGGGTCGATGAATGAAATATAGTGAGCGTAGAGGCTCCCTGCAATTCCGGCGAAGAACGCACCGACGATGAAGACGATGAGCTTGTATTTGTTTACATTCTTCCCCATCGCATGAGAAGCGATCTCATCCTCTCTGATTCCCTTAAGAATCCTTCCGAAGGGAGAGTTGGTGATGTTTTTGATCACTATATATGTGATGAAAACGAAGATTAAAACCAGGATCAAATAGCTCCAGACATTTGAGATCTGATAGCCGAATATGGAGAACGAGGGAATACCAGGGAGCCCCATCGGCCCCCGAGTCAAGCTAACCCAGTTCTTGGCAACCGAATAAACAATAACACCCAACCCGAAAGTCGCCAGGGCAAGGTAATCGCCTTTGAGTCTTAAAGACGGATAGGCAACGATTGCGCCTAGAATGGAGGCCAGGATCGCTCCTACTAAAAGCCCTATCCAAGGCGAGATTCCGAAATTCAAAGCGAGAAGGCTTGAGGTATAGGCCCCAACGCAGGCAAAGGCGATATGGCCCAAAGCGGCCAGTCCCGTATAGCCAACGATCAGATTCAGGCTGAGAGTATAAATAATGTATATGCCTGCGATTATAAGAATGTGAATCAGGTATTCCATGAATTAGATTTTTTCTTTCTCAGTTCTTATGCCCATGATTCCCGAAGGCCGGAAAAGCAGAAATAGAATTAATATCCCAAACGCGATCGCATCCTTCCATCCAGCCTGAATGTGCCAAATTCCGAGATTCTCAGCTAGCCCTAGAAAAAGGCCACCCAATAAGGCGCCGGGGATGCTTCCTATCCCGCCGACTATTGAAGCGATAATGCCTTTAAGTATGGCGTTCAAGCCCATCGTAGGCTCGATATTGGTTTCAAGGGAAATAAGGATTCCAGCAGCTCCAGCGAGAGCCGAGCCGATGGCAAAGGCGATCATGATGATTTTTTCCGAATTGATACCGACCACTCTCGCCCCAATCGGATCGTCTGAGACGGCCCGGATTGCTTTGCCGAATTTCGTTTTCTGAATAAAGAACCAGCAAAGTAAGAATAAGACAAGGCTTGAGACGATTATTAGAATCTGATTATCCGTAATTACGGCTCCGAGGAAATGATGCCCTTCTCTTACCGGCCCTGCTCTCAGAGTCAGGATTTGAGCGCCGAAGATAAGCTGGAGAAGGTTTTGGAGGAATATAAAAACGCCGAAAGAGGCGAGGAGAAAGACCAAGCTCGAGGTTTTATTTTTGCGAAGGGGATAATACACAAATCTATCAATAGCTACGCCCAGAATCGCCGCGAGTATGATGGATAAAAATAAACTTATAAGAGGATTAATTTGGAGAATACTAAATAAAGTATAAGCTAAATAGGCTCCTGCAGCATAAACGATGCCATGGGTAAAATGGAAGAATTTGACTGTCCTGTAAATAATGGAAAATCCCAATGCTGTAATAGCATAAATAATTCCCGCAATTACTCCATTAACAAAAAATTGACTAAACATTTTGATTGCCTACAGCTTTGTTAATTCCTCCCATAGTTTTATTAACCTAGTAACAGGATTTATGCTCGCAGTAACCCAAAGGTGCCAAGCTAATTTGCATACCAAAATGAAAACCAGAAAAAGAAAAAGCGCCATTCCACTATTAATCGCACAGGCTATTATAATTCCAATTAAAAGAAATGAAGAAATGCATATTTCAATTTTTACAAGTCTTTCTCTTTCTGTCTTGGTCCAGTAGGGATCTCCTCTTATATATCTCTTTACTTCTTTTTCCTTAATCCTTATTGTTTCCTTTTTTAATACATATTCCTTTATTAAATACGCCCTAAGTAAAAAATATATAATTGTAATAAAAGATACGAGGAAAATTGCAGCTGCGGATAATAATTTGATCCCGAAGTGGATTGCTGTCAGAATTATTATCAGTAGAATCGAATAAAGAATAAACATTAATAGAGAAAACGTCACATAATCCAATTGAAAAAAATATGAAATAATCGGCCAATAAGTATCATCCACTACTTTAACAACTTCAGAATCCATAATGCGTGGACTTGCTGTCGTGTTTTTTTTCATATTACTAAGATCTGATAACATGCTCCTAGGAAAGGTAAGGTACTGAGTTAAAAAAGCAAAAGCAGCGATATTAAATCCGATATAAATAAAAAATATAGGAGAACTAACATTAATCACGTCGTTAAAGCATGGCATGTTGTCCTCTTGCTAATATTAAATTTATTTCTATGTGAGACAATACATTATTTAGGTAATCATTCCTATCGTTTTCAAGGATGCTTTCCCACTTGACCCACTTCCCTTCGCTAAATTTTCTGCTAAGTTTGAGCTTTCTATCATTTGCTTTTACCAGAAATGGATGTAAGACGAATAACACCCTGCTTTCATCATCATTCCATTTAAAAAGAGGAAATCTGTTTATAATCTTAATCGACTGCAGACCTGCATGTATTTCTATATTAATAACTGCATTTTGTTCAGGGGTTTTTTTGTCGTCTTGGAACGTCCCCATTACAAAATCCCAATCGCCGGGACAATATTTCCAGTCCTCCGCGATCCTTAAAATAAGATATTCATCCCCATACTTACATATTCCCAGCGTTCCCAGCCTTTCTGGATATTTAAATTTATCTGTTATAGATTTCGCCACAATGGATGTGTCTAGAATTGATACACTTCCCAAGTATAATTGCCATTTTTTACTTTTTTAAACCCTATTGGCTTGCTTACATCCCCATTAACATCAAATGTAGTTTCCCCCGTGACTCCATTATAATTTTTTACTTGGTACAAAGCATTTTTTATATTTTCTGGGTTCGTCCCCACACGTTCTATGACCGAAGCTATTATTTTCAGAGCGTCGTAGGAAAAAGCTGCTTCAGGATCTGGCGGGATTCCAAATTTCATTTCATACTTTTGAGAAAAATCTGTTACTTTTGCATCTCCAAGTTCGGGATCGAAAGAAACAAACGCATATACTACCCCTTCTGCGGCATCCCCTGCAATTTTAATTACATCGGATATTTCAAACATTATCGTACTAATGAATCCCGTTCTTAATCCAAGCTCTTTTGCTTGTTTAAGAATCTGGCCAACTTCGCTATAGCCAACAAGATAAATAGCCTCGATATCACTCCCCTTTATTTTTGCGAGTTGTGATTTGAAATCAACAGCCTTTGGGTCATAATTTTCTTCTACTAATACATCCCCGCCCATATTTTTAAACTTATTCATAAACACTCGATCAAGCCCTCTTCCAAAATCATTGTTAATATATAAAATACCCATCTTCCTATAACCTAATTTCTTATAAGCATATTCGGCGGTTTTACTTCCTTCGAACAGATCGGAATATGTATTTCGGAAGACATAATCTCCAGCATTAGTGATATCCGGATTGGATGCTGTGGGAGATAAAAGCACAACATGCTTCTTTTCCACCAACGGTGCAACTGCCAGAACAGGAGAACTCCACATAGGTCCGATTATCACCGGAACTCTGTCTATATTTATTAATTTCGTTACCGCAGAAACTGCCTTTTGTGGATCTCCTTGGTCGTCTTCATAAATAATTCGGATTTTCTTGCGTTGGATTCCTCCAGAATTATTAATTTCGTCGGCCGCCAGATCAATGCCTTGTCTCGCGCTCTGACCGGCCTTTGCATCCGGACCAGTCATCACAAGTACAGCACCTAATTCAATTTCTTTCGATTCCCCCCGCTTCAAAAAAACAACGAACACGACGGCTATAATCACGATTAAAAAAACAAGAATGAGAATATTTATCTTTTTCATATTTTATATTTTCCCTCCTTGAATTTTATTGATAAATTTCCGACCTTTAATTAAGATCCTCCCCATCATAAGTTTATCTGGCGTAAGCTTACAAAATATGGCAAAAAAGGTCAAGGTTAATGGACGTTGATGGCATTCTTAAACCATCATCTCCATCGCCACAGTATCACATATTCTGGCGATACTCCTCTTTCCAGGCTCTATCATGGCTTAAATATACCGTCAGCTCAGGGAATGTTGAAACGAGAGCGTTAGCAACCTCTTTTTCTACTGGCCCTGCGATATCCGCAGATCGCCTTTTTAGCCGTGCTTGAGACAAATCCTTAGACTATAAAATTCTCAACTTCACAGTTTTACTAATTTCGCCCTCAACGCTCCCTCTATTTTGAAGTATAAGCGGTTAAGAATTCATGTCAAGCCCAGATCAATATTATCATCAGCTTAGCCGGGTTTTTGATTCTTCAAATATCATGGATTTCTTATAACAAGCAGCTGCCAGGGCTACGGCTTCATGCGCTCTCAAGAAATATGGATTTTTGTTTAATCGCTCCTTCTGAAGTTCATCCCGGAGTTCAGGATACTGGCTGGCAAGCGCTTCGGCCAAGTTCTTTCTGTTAAGCTTAACCTCTGTTACAAAGATATTTTCAAGATCCTTTATGCTAAAGTGACAGAGCTTCAAATTTTTCTTTCGGGCGATTTCTTTGATTCGCATAACAATCTTATCTAAATTCTTAGAGCTTCTTGAGGCATGGACTTTTTTAATTGCCACATATCGCGTCTCATATCTCTCAACCTGGTCAGAAATGATTTCTTTTACCTTTTCTATTTTGGAGTTCGACCACCTTCCGTCCAATACCTTAATCCTCCAATCTAAAAGCTCAGCTCCGTGAAGTACGGCTATTCCTAGATATCTTGTTCCCGGATTAATGCCGATGACTTTTAGAGGTTCTTTGACCATACGTTTTTTTTAAAAGTAGTTCATAGGTCTTAAAATATTAGTTTTCTCGCTGCCGTGGTTATTTTTGTTATTAATTCTTATTAGTTTAATATTGTTTGATTTCCCTAGTGTCCTATCTCTAATATCCCGTTTGTCGCATAGTCGTATCTCTTTTGTCGTATCAACTCTGAGTAAAAAATAGAAGCACCGACTTCCTTTTCTCCTAACCTTTATTAGCCTGAAATCCTTCATTAGCCGGATTTTTCGGTTTACTGTCCTTATGCTGAGCCCTAAATGCCCGGCTATGGATTTCTGAGACGGAAAACAGGTTTGGCTTTTTGAATTCGCATAGGAAGCCAAAACATTATAGACGGCAATTCCTGAGCTTTTTAAAATTCTGCCATATCGTTTCAATAAAGCTCTGCTTATCCAATACCACTCTCTTTCCGTTATGCTCCTTATTTCGTTCTTCTCATCATTGTTCATAAATCAATAGAATTTCTTTCTCCACACGTGCTCGCAGATAATTTGAGCGACAAGACAAAGATTTCTCCTCATTTCCTCAATTCTTTTATTAGACAAACTCGGCATTCCGAGAATGCGGCGATATTTCTCAAAGATATCCGGGCGTCTCTTTCTCTTAGGCATGCTTGTGTTTCAGATATTCTTCCCGTTCCATAATCTTTCTCTTTATCATCCGTATCAAAGGAAAAAACAAAGCGTCTAATAACACACTATACAAGCCTGACAACTTAATCGCGTTTATTAAGCTTGGTAGGCATACGCCATTCTCCCAACGGGAGATCATTCCCGCGCTCTTGAGATTCAGAATTCTAGCGACTTCCTTCTGTTTCAATCCCATGGCTCTTCTGTACCTTCTCAAGTTGTTCGGAATCCTTTTTAAATCATCTTTTCTCATACCCTCCTTGATTAATAGTTATATTTTCAAGAATATATGGAGGGCTTATACAAGACAAGACACAAAAAATTGCCCTAAAAGGCAATTTTTGATATCAATTGTGGAGAAGATGGGGATAAAATTAGAAAACCACTTAAAATTAGCAGAAAAAAGATTTCAATTGAATAAACATAAAATTTTTGTTATAAAGTGAATAAAGGGGAGGAACAAAACATTTTCTTAAAGGAGTATGAACTTAAAAAATATTAGAGCATCTAATAAAGCCAAGATTTTATCTAAAATGTCCATAGAGATACTTCAAAGTGAGAAAAGAACAAAATAACAGCACTGAAACTCCAATTCTTATAATGGGAGTATGTTCAAGAGGCCCGTATCATTATGTAAAAAATATATTAAATAATTCCGATGTTAAATGGATGAGCTGGGGTTATTTTGTAAATTATATTCATCCTCTTGTTATTAAGCAAATAAAATCTAGAAAAATAAAATCTGGAACTGAAGCGATTTTTGCTATTTGGGAAATCGGAGTAAAAAAAAGGGCAATATTACTTCGAAAAGGAATAATTGACCATATAGTTTTTAAGAATGAGTATACAAACTTCACTATTTTTCTAAAAGAAAAGATCTCAGGCTTTATTGAATTTTCTGAAAAAGACCATTACCTATGCAGATACTACAATATTAAGGAGGTAAAAGAGAATAATGGCTGATCCTTTTGAAAAAATGAAAAATAAAATTAAAAAAGCTACCGCTTTCATAATAGGAGTATACTTCATACTGTTAATTTATTTGATATTTCCTAAATGGCTTAGTATTTTTATTATTGATATTCACTCTAAGGCCACACTTATTATTTGGATTGTACCGTTAGCACTTATTGCATTTGCTTCATATTTTATTATTTTTGATATACATAATTGGTTTGATAAAAAAATATTTAAAGAAAGACAGAGGATTAACAATTTTATTAGAGAGCAACTTACCAAACCTTGTAAGGATCAAAAATGCAAAATAGCTGATAGAGGTATTTTAAAGGATGAGGAAAGCAAGTTGATGGATCTTTTTTATACTTTTATTCCTGACAATGATACCGAACGCCATCGAGCTTTTCAATATTGGGGAGATTATTTTGTCTCAACAAATTTAAGCGTATTTTCTACAATTGGTTTTATAATAGCACTAATATACGTCATTATTATTTGCGTTACTCAACATTTATGTAAATTTCTTCATTTAAGTTTCATATTATCTCTTATATTGCCTGTTCCTTTTTATGTGCTCCATTATAAAACAAAAAAAAGGCTCATTTATCCTGCCAACGCACAGACAAAAAGGATATTAACACAGGATAAACAAACATTAAAAAAAAGACTCCCCGATTATCGAATTGGATGCCGTAAGTACTGTCCCTTAATTCATAAGAGGAGTCATAGTGCTTAAAAAGAATAAAATCATTATAAATCCTGAATATTCAGCAGTTGCAGCACAATATCCTTTTAGACCATCTAGAGCTGTTCAGGCAGCAACAGAAGCCTTCAAACAAGAAAACTTAAATAAAGTTGCCGAAATAGGATGTGGCTTACTAGCCAATACTCCTCACATTCTCGATTCATTCCCATTTGTTATATTAGTTGATACAAAGGCTCAATATCAGCGTATCAAGAATAAACTAGATGATTTAAAGTCTATCTATTCTTCATATAAAGAATTTATGGATGTCGAGTCTTTTCTAAATAAAGAACTACAACTTGATGGTGCAATAATAATTAATGTCTTGCATATACTTCCCTTGATTACAAAAAGGATAGAACTTTTAAATGGAGTACATCGAAACTTAAAAAAGAGAGGCTTTATTTTTATAGATGTACCCTCTAATGAAACTTACTATAGAAATATAGTAAAAACTGCCAAACCCTATGAGGATGGCTATATAATGTCCAGAGGAAATTATTATACATTTTATAAAAATATGACATTAGAAGAGTTGATGAACTATGCAGAAAAAGCCAGTTTTCAATTCAAGCAAAGAATATACCTTGATCATCGTGTCACATTTGTTTGTCAAAAAATGTAATCAACTCGCTACAAGTCGCCGGGGCATATTTAGGATTCGTCAAGGATTTTTTTAAACAACTGAGCAATTTAATATATACTTTTAAATTCCAAGGCTAATATTAACTCTATTTCTTAAATTCCACTTTCTGCTGAATCCTCAACGACTCCTCCTGGGTTAAAGTTGAAAGATATCTCATCACCATGGAAATCGAGGAGTGGCCCAGGTGGTGCTGAAGGGCCTTGGGATTTCCCGTCTGCCTCAATCTTTCAATTGCGTCCGAATGTCTTAGAAGATGCGGAAAAATTCTCTTTTGAAATCCCGCGTTTTCCGCAGCCGTCTTGATTATCTGCCAACCGCGTATTCTGTTAAAGGGGAAGAATCTGTCATGGGCATTCAGATCCATTTTCTTTCCATAGGCGGCCATTCTTCCTGCCAGATTTTGCGGGCAGGAGACAAGGCGGGGTTTGTTGCCTTTCCCAATAATGTTTAGGACCGGCTTTCCATCGAACTGATCAATTTTAGCTGGAGTTAAAGATAAAGCCTCAGATATCCTTAACCCTGTTTGATATAAAAGCAAAATAAACAGACAATCTCGTTCTCCATTCCGCCTTTTTCCTGCTTCTGCGGCCAGCTTCTGAACCTCATCCGACAACAGATAAGGGACAATTCTAGATGAGCTCGTGAACGATCCACATTTAAAATTTGACATATTATTCCGCATATTTGAGAATTGAGCAATAAAGGCTTTTTATTAGTTGGCATCAAAAAAGCTTGACTTCCATCAGAATTAAAAGTAAACTTTCAGTAACTAGACAAAAGTAATCCTTTTGTTTAGTTCTCCAATTCAATATTGAGCGCTTGGATCTTCCGAGTGTTCCTACAATCTATACATGGCGTCATAAATAATCACGCATTATTGCGATTTTTGGTATGGTGGACTCCGAAAGGGGCCGTCATGCGTCGCTTGAAAATTGCGGATGCGGACATCATGAGGCTCGCCATTCAGAACGAAATCCAAAGGTCCCAGGAATCTCGCTATGACCAACGACTCCACGGCGTGCTTCTCTCCTGTTCCGGTATGAGTTCTTATGAGATCGCAACCCTTTTAGGGCAAAGCCCGCGGACCGTTGTGTATAAATATCTTTCCAATGCCCAGTCTTACCTGATGCCCGGTATTGTGGTAGTTGTTGGAATTATGAAAAAGCCCTACCTCCACCTCAAGGAATGAGCTTTTTCCAAGATGGAGGATTACGCCTAGTTCCCCTCTCCAGGCAAAATTCGGGTTTCTGAATTGCTCGCAGGCTACATTTATGTCAGAAGGGAATTCTCTAAGAGAATTTATTGAGCCTGTAATTTCCGCAAAAACACGCAGTCTTTTCGATTGAAAGAAACAATATCCTATTCCTGCTTGAGCAATATATTCCGGAGGAGGGATTCTTATTCTCGCAAATATTTCAGGACTCCGGCGATAAATATCGGACTTCTCCAATGCCCTGACACCCGTTGCCAGAGATAATTCGCCGAATACTCTTTTCGATAAAAAATGCTTCCAGGAAACGCCAATATTTAATTCTAAATATCCACCCGCACATCCAGGCTCATTATTAATCCACCCATATTCGTTCCAGCGTTCATCGTATACTTTAAATTTGAAGTAACTCCAGCTTGAATAATAGTCTATGAAATACAGTTGCAGGCTTAGATAATCCTTGTTACTGTCACTTTTGTCTAATGTGGCCTGAAGAATGCACGGCTGAAGCAGAAGCGCCAGCATCCCTGATAAAATAGTCATTCTTTTCATCTTCCGCTCCATCACTATTTTTCACTCCATAACCACTCTTCTCAGAACCTGGCCCAATCTTGCCCATGGATACAGGTTTGATACCTGTTCGACGTCTGCTGAAGCGCAAATAGCTTTATAGGTGGTCCTAGAGTTATCTGTCTCCAACTTCGCCAGCACGGGGCTGAAATATGCCTTGCGCTTTGGCGGAGATCCGTAATCTTTTTGCCAGTATGGAAAAGAGGGGCCAAAATATAAGATGTCTTACTTTTTCTCGGCCAGGTCTTTAATTTCCTCAGCTATTTTCTCAACGTTCTTTAAAAATGATTTGGAAAGTTTGACCTCATCATATTCTGACTTGAAACGGCTACTCTTCCTAGCCCGTCCTTTAGGCAAAATAGTGAGTGTGCAGCCTGTACTTGAAGATTTAATGCTTGTCGTCAGCATGACTTCCACGTCCTCTTTCCCAAAAAGAGCGAGAACAAAGCTTGATCCGAATGTCTTTTTTACATCTTTGTAGTCGGTAGCGATTAATCCCAGTCTTTCATTTGAACTCGAAATTGAAAACCCGTGTTCAATAAATACTTGACTAGCTGCATCAAAAATATCCAGCTTGGGAGCATTGATCTCAATAGCTGTCTCCTCGGTTTTTGGAGTTAAACCTTCTTCCGGGAGTGTTGCACAGGCAGCAAGGACTAGGAGTCCAGAAAGAATAGAAAAGAAAAAGACGGAAATTTTTGAAATCTTCATTGTTCCTCCTTTTTTTAATATTTCTGCCTCCGCCTTTTCCGATTTTTCCCCTTATTCAAACCATTCTCACCTCCTTTCCTTCTCTAAGCCATTGGCTAGCGCCAAAGGGCTTGTTTTTTTTTATTCTTTGATTTATAAAATATCTCCTAAACAAAAGGATTACTTTTGTTTAGTTTTTTTGGATGAAGAAAGGGAGATTAACCTATTATTACGGGATATAAGATTTGAATATTTTCTAGATTAGCCTGCTACTATCAAAAAAGATTCAGATTTTTCTATTAAGAGCTCAACTAATCCCTTTATTTCTAAATTCTGTGCTGAAAGATTAAAACTCACGATCTGTTCGAAAATGTCCTCTTTAGTGGGCGCGGAAAGACATTTACTGGACCTCCTTTAGAATTGCTCTATCCTTCCTCCTGCTTTATGGCTTTAATAGGCAATTTTTCCTGTCTTATATCATGATTTTCCTTGTCTTATCCTGATAATTGATGAGTCCAAGCAAGGAAACAATCGAAGAATTCAAGAAAATCTATCAGGATGAGTTTAACGAGACAATATCCGACAGCCAGGCCTACGAGAAATTTCTTAGGCTGGTTAATCTATTGAGGGTGATTCTTAAAGAACCTTCGACTAGCAGCCGGGCAAACGCTTTGTCCGGGCCTCGTTTATTTGACGATCATTTAAAAGATGATAAGCTGAAAGAATAATAAGCTCTTAACCGGTCTTCGGATTAAGATTTATCGCAAATCGTCTTCCAAGGGCCACAATTTTATGTCCCAATATGTTCTCTACTGTCGTAAATCTACGGAATCAGAAGAAAAACAGGTCTTATCAATCGACTCCCAAATCAAGGAATTGGAGGAGTTCGGCAAAAGAATGAGCCTTCCGATCTCCGATATTCTTACTGAGTCTAAATCTGCCAAATCTCCCGGCAGGCCGATCTTTAACGATATGATGAAAAAACTCTATAAGGGCCAATACAAAGGGATCGTCTGCTGGAAGCTTGATCGCTTAGCCCGAAATCCGATAGATGGCGCGGCCCTGGTCTGGGCTCTGGATCAAGGCAAGATATCCGATATTCAAACGCCGCATGGAAGCTTTAAGAACAACAGCAACGATAAATTCCTAATGCAAATCGAATTCGGTATGGCGAAAAAGTATGTGGACGACCTGAGCGATAACGTGAAAAGAGGACTTCGGGCGAAACTCGAAAGGGGCTGGCTTCCTTCTCTCCCGCCTTTAGGCTATCTCAATGAGCCGAAAGAAAGAACGATTGTCATAGATCCGAAGCGTTTCCCCATCGTCCGCAGAATGTGGGAGCTTCTTTTAAAAGGAGTTTCGCCTTCCAAGATACTCGATATCGCAAACAATAAATGGGGCTTTAGGACAAGACAAGGGAATAAAATCGGCGGCAAGCCGTTGAGTATGAGCGGAATTTATGAAATCTTCGGAAATCCTTTTTACTACGGCCTTATGGAGAGAAAAGAAGGCACATATCCGGGAAAGCACGAGCCTATGATTACCGAAGATGAATTCTGGAAAGCTCAAGACATTCTCGGGCGGCGCGGAAGGCCAAGGCCGAAGACCCATGAATTCGCATTTACCGGCCTGATCAGATGCGCTGAGTGTGGTTGTATGATTACAGCAGAGGAGAAAATCAATAGATACGGCTATCACTACACTTATTATCATTGTACAAAAAAGAAACACGGGCCGCGTTGTCATCAGAAATATATCGAATTGAAAGTCCTCGAAAGCCAGGTCGCCGCATATCTGGAAAATGTCCACGTTCCCCAAACGCTTCTCGATTTAGCTTTCGAGTATTTGCGCGAAGAAGAAAAGGATGGACATCAAAAAGAAAACAATGTTCGGCGATCATTGGAGAAAGCCCTTGCCGATTGCGAGAAGCGACTCGCTAATCTGAACCAGATGAGGCTCAAGGATTTAATCAACGACGAAGAATATGTCGAAGAGAAGAAACGGCTCGCAGAAGAAAGAGCCCGGCTAGAAAGAAGCTTAATGGAGGACCCGATAAAACGCTCGCTCGATCTTACTGCGGAAACCTTCATTTTCGCAGCGCGGGCTAAAAAGAACTTCCAAAACGGCTCCTTGGAAGACAAACGGACGATCCTCCAAGAACTCGGCTCGAACCTTTTTCTGAAAGATAAAGAACTCGAAATTCGGCTTGAAAAACCGCTCCAAATTATCGAAAAAGGCTTAATGGTAGTCCGAAGGAGAAACAATACGCTCGAATCTCCGAAAAACGCCATTTTTGAAGCTAAATCGGACCTCTCCACTTCCCAATTTCTTTCCTGGTACACCACCGTGGAGGACGTTAGAACTTTTTATGAAAAACTGCCCCAATCGGAAGAAGTGTTTGTTTAATTCTAACAAAAGATATTATTTCCAACAAGATATAAAGCCATGTCGGTCATGTCATCCTATATGTTGTTCTGTCTTATCTTATGTTATACTTAAAAAAAGAAACATAAATTATGAAGAAAAACAATTCGAAGAAGAATCTTCCAACAACCGATTTGATTATACGATCCGCCTTAATGGAGGATTTAAAAAAGCGTCACGCCCAAGATAAGAAATTACGAATAATTGAAGAATTGGGTGTCAACCATGGCACTTCAAGAATTGATATTGCTGTTGTTAATGGAATGATGCACGGTTATGAAATAAAGAGCGATCAAGATACATTACAACGATTACCAGAACAGATGAATATTTTTAATGCTGTGTTCGACAAGGTCACTTTGGTAGTCGGAAAAAGTCATCTATATAATGCAATAAACATGGTGCCTGATTGGTGGGGTATCACGGTTGCCAAGATTGATCTTAACGGCTCAGTAATCTTTAATCTCATCCGAGAGGGAGAAAATAATAAAGAACAGGATGGAATTTCTATTGCCAGGCTCTTGTGGAGAGAAGAGGCATTGAAGATCTTAGAAGAGGCTGGTAAAGCCATCGGTCTCTATTCAAAGCCTAGAGACTGTATTTATGAAAAATTATCCATTTATTTTGACAAAGAAACTCTTGGAAAAAAAGTAAGAGATAAAATATTT
This sequence comes from Candidatus Aminicenantota bacterium, assembly GCA_963702005.1. Taxonomy (GTDB): domain Bacteria; phylum Acidobacteriota; class Aminicenantia; order Aminicenantales; family JAFGBC01; genus JAFGBC01. The sequence continues at coordinate 1,538,348 of OY969696.1, read as the reverse complement.
TTCAGGCCAGAGTGGAGACCTGATGCGCCACTAATACTAAATGGTGGCTAAGGCCAGCTTTAAGCCAAGTTTCTGTGCTTCCCGTACCCTTGATGGCGGGATTCTTTGTATATACATAAAAATGTTTTGCCTTTTCGGCTATATATTTATCACCATTACTAAAATCTTCCCCACAATATCTTTTATCCTTTACCAGCTCAGCTGCATGTGCCAAATATTGTTCAAATCTTTGCCTTTGACCTTTCATAATCAGCCATTCATTTTTTAATGTATATTTAATGCTTGAAGTCGGGTGATAAAATTGGACAGCTTCTTTGTAAATAGGATGCTGAATAGTGTAGTCCGAGAAGGTTGGTTTTCTTTGCAACTTTTTACCAATACATTCTTTCCAACTTTTCCAGTCGTTGCGTGGTATAAGATTTTCTTCATCAACTTTACACTCAGATAAATCTTCGGGAAATGATCCGCTGGCAAATATTAATGTTCGCCACTTCATTAGATTGGGAACCTTTTGACTCAAATTGAAATATTTAGCGTATTTTTCCTCATCTTTTTCGGTTTCTTTGATATCAATTAATAGATCGATATCGTTTTCGTTTAATCCGAATGAAAGAAGGCTACCAATATCGTGATCTAATTTCGTTATATCGGAAAAATCAGAACATATTAATCTTACACATAAGCCGCTCCCAGTCTCTTTTGCGACATTCAATGCTGATTTCTTAATCTTCTCGTCATCATTAAGATGTATAACGGGAATAAAAATACCTCCGAGCTTATGCCCTCCATGTGAAATAACATCGAGAGCTTTTTCTTTCAGGGATGTAGAATATAACAAATTAACACCAATAAAGATCGGGGACTTGCCCCAGATATCAATTATTTTTCCTGGTATTTCGGCTAATTGACCATCAAATCTTGCAATAACATCTTCAAGCTTGTCTTCTGGCTTGTTTTTCGGCATTACGAATTGAATTAAAGGAGTTATAATCCTTTTATGTTTTTCTTCCAATTCCTTTAGCGCGCCTTGCTCGGCGCGTTTCCATTTTAATATTGGCACGTAATGTTTTGAATCAAACATATTATTTATTCCATTTTTCATGAGGAAAATATTTTCTAATTTTTGCCCCATTTACAATTTTGTTTAGGTAGATATATTTATTGCCTTTATGCCTGATTTGGCCGGCGATGATGGCTACATGTACTCCAAGCTCATTGGCCAAACTGTTTGCTGCCATAAAAGAAGGAATTAATCTGGCTGGGCTGATCTCCCATTTTGCCTTTGGTAAAAGAGTTTCTTCAGCTAATGCGTCAGCTTCTCGTTCTCTCTCATCTATATCGATCGTTTTTATCCCCTCAATCTCATCATAAAAAAGATTAATGCCACTGTCATAATGCAAGGCTATGTGCGCTAATTCATGCATCATTGTGAACCAAAAGTTATCCAATCGATCATATCTTAAGGTTAATCCGATAACCGGATTATCTTTGTTGATAAGAATTGTTGCTCCATCTAGGTATGTTTTGGGGAAGTGAGGTTCAATCACCAATTTGATTCCCCCTTTTTTCAATAATTCCTGAGCTAGAACTGGTCCGTTACCTTTTACACTTAATTTTGCTAATTCCTGCATAAACGTGGAATTTACGAACCCATGTCTGTATTTCTCAGATACTCTTATTTTATTCGCTTTTCTAAGCACGCAAGCGGCCCAAGCGCTTAACGCGCGCTTATCAGTAAGTGGCGAAGATCTGTAGTTAGATTTTCGTAGCATCCCGACGAGCTGCGCAGGAGATCCGATTGGCGCAAAGAAGTTTTTAAGAAGTTCATCTTTATTATATTTCTTTATGGAATAGCTGCCGAAATAACCACGTGCTTCCAATTCTGCTAGTAAACGATTGTCCCAATTCTGATAATCGAGATTCTCGTCCAGCTCCTGTTTCTTAATTAACACTTTTGCGGGAATTCCAAGACCAGCTTCTAGCGCTCTTACCATCTCAAGAGTTAGCTGACGTTTGCCTGAAAGAATTTCTGATACTCTGCTTCGGCTGCCAATGTATGGTATGAGGTCGGCTGGTTTAAGCCCAATTTGTTCCATTCTGTATTTGATCGCATCAATAGGATTAGGTAATGTCTCTGGAAATACCTTAGTTTCGTAATCTTCAATAAGCGTGCTGAGAAGACTGAGCTGTTCCCCTTCTTCTGAATCTGGGTCGGGATCATGACTCATTAGCACTTCGACTAATTTGAGTGCATCTTCGTAGTCTTTTTTTGTTTTAATAACTTTGATTTTGCTCATAGTTTTTTGCCTAATCTTAATCTATTACCCAATTATCGTATTCTTTGTGCGTTCCTATTTTAATTACCAATACTACTCCTGTCTTATAGGTGACTAGTGCTAGCAATCTATATTTATTTCCATAAATATTAAAAACAACACGCTGCTTACTTAAAATACTAGCCTTGGGATACCTGTTTTTGAGATCCTGCGGGGTTTTCCATTCTGCTTCCTTAACTTCTGCTTCCCAAGAATCAATTTGTGGTCGAGCATCGGCATGCTTTTGTTTGAATTCGTCTAATATTGATTTTCCTATTAGTTTCATTTCTTACCGTGGAACAATATATTACATTAGCATATGTTCCCATATTGGGAATGATATCTTATGTAACTTATATTGTCAAGAGGTTATTTATCCACACCCTATTTCTTATAATTAAGCACAAACGATTTTCTTAATCTTACTTATTAATTATAAAAACCTACTCTCCGTAGCAAGGCGGGTATTTTTGATTGTTTCGGCAATTTTGTACACCACCGTGGAGGACGTTAGAACTTATTTCAAATCAAACGTTAGAGAGTCCGATGCGTAATCCTGGGACAAAATTCAACTAGTTTTTCCCCAGTGCCTTCTTCCACTCATAAATAATTACGCCTCGCATATAAGGATCATTCGCAATATCTCTTATGACAAAAAGAGAGCTTCTTAATATTTTATAAGCTCTCTTAAGATCATCCACGCACAGTCGCGCTTTAGGTTGAGGATTATCTCCGAGGCCGCTCTTAGAAACGAGGTCCTTTCTATCGAAACAAGCATGACTATTTTTCGAAAAACAACTATATTTGGAACATTCCAACAATAAACTCCATTTGATTCTTTTAGGTTCACGTGAGGTAATTACACAACACAAAAGACTATTCTGATATTTAGTCGCGGTTTCTGGTAGAAGTACTAGCCCAAAATGAGGGGCGAATCGTCCAGTATCAGTAAACTGGTATTCTTTAAAAAAGGGAATGTCGCCGACAGAAAAACTCATAATTCGTCAGCATAGCTATTTACGACATCTGGATCAACAATAACGGTTGAAAAATCAATAACTACTCCTGTCTTAATCTCGCCTTTTTCCTTTTTCAAGATTTCTTTCATCGGTTCGGTTGTGTAAGCGTATTGTTTCAACTTATTTTGAGATAACGGCAATAACTCCGACAGAAAATTATCCAAAAAAACAGTTTCCCCTTTACTAAAGTTCAATCTGGGGATTTTCTTGATTAATTTATGGCCATGACGGGCAAATTCATAGTCTTCTTTCTTACTAATTTCTCTACTAATATATTTTTTCTTATATAAATCATCTATCGCATGATATATATCCGTAGATATCGGTCCATGTTTATGCCTAACGAATACTAAATTCGGGATAAATTCTTTACCAGCGTATTTTAAAGACAGTACCTGAATAATATAGGATATCTTGAATAACTGAAAACGGGATAGGTCTTTAATTCCGATCCTATGAGCTCTGTCTAGGACAAATAATAGAAATTGTTCTAATCGGCTCATATATTTTGATTATATAACAAATAAATACAAAGTAAAGGGGGAAACGGGGAAACTACCGCCCTCCCAATATCTATCTGTTGTAGCGTGATTCTCGCATTTTAACTCATTTAAAATAATGCTTCACACAAGAAGGGAATTTTTGCCTATTTCGGCAATTTTAGTACACCGCAGTAGAGGACGTTAGAACCTTTTTCGAGACTAATAAAGAGGCTATGATCCCGAATTTGAAGAGGTGATTAAAGGCCGGACTCTTCAGCAAAGTGTTCCCTCATATCGATCGGGGGCAGGATAGATAGGTCTTTTTGAACATGTTTGTCCGTGGAGACACGGGCGTAGAGGAGACAGTTCATAGCGCTGGATGTATCAACTGAAAGCCGGAGTCAATAATAGATTTGAGCCAAGAATTTATCAATTGATAAGGATTGACTGGTTGGTATACTTTTAATCTAGCACATAGAAAGACTCAGTAAAGGAATTGACAATGGCGAAGCAATGGAGAGAAAATCAGTTAAGGGTGCTGCATGAAGCAAGAAAAAGCTGCGAGTCAACCTACAAAGCCAACTGCACACGAACGTGCTGAGAAAGGTGGCATTAGGGAATATTGGATTAATGAATATGTTAGAGAGAATTATAAAAAATTAGGTTTTTCTAAGATTAAGGGACCTTTTAAATTTGGGCCAGACTTCAAAGCGGTATTTGAAGGCATGGAGGTTATCGTAGAAGTTGAAAAAACCTGTGAATTATATATAAAGCATGGACATCATAAAGACCCGCGTTTTAGGGGCGCAAATGTTTTGGTCGTTCTGAGCCCCTTCAAGCCGCCAAGGGATATTAAGAAAAAGTTACCCCAGACTATTATCCACATCGACGTCGAAGATTTCGTGAAATGGTATCGCCGTGCAGCAAAAGGTTATCGTAAATTCAAGGAATTCCAAGGCCTAAGGAATCTGAGGGCTCTAGAGATAAAGAAAAGAATTGCTACATCTTGCGGAAGTAAAGATAGAGATATGTCGACATGTCCCGAATGTGAGCTATGCCCGTATTTTGGAGAAGGAGCAGATATCGCACCAAGCTTGTTGTTTGACCTGTTATGACCGACAATGCTGAGAAAGTTTTCACATCGAAGGCCAAAGACCCGGAATACAGCCATAGATAGATCATATTTGAGTCGCAAGATGAGTTGCCGATGATGATTTCAAAGACAAATTTAGATTTAGAATGCTGAGCCAGAGATACGATACTTTTGCTGTCGTTTCTTAAATGCCTCCGGCCCGCCTTCTAAGACTTTTATCGCTTTCTCTCGTATGGTAGGATTCTCGATTGACCCAGCTATATAAGATATTTCTCCTTCATCATTCCGCTCCGCTATTATCAATTGTTCCGCATCACTATTTACCACTATGTTGCCATTGTTTGAAACCATGATCACTTGTCTATATTTTTTAGCTTCTCTAATCGACCCTGTTAATTCTTCCATGATATACGCATTATCCAGGTGTTCATCATGTGAATCTATAATAATTGGATTATCTCCTTCAGCTAAATATATTTTTATAAGCACTGTCGCCTTTTGTCCAAGCGACAATTTATTGATCCTGGTATTTTTATACTTAACGACAGGAAGAACATTTAAATAATTCGTATATAAGAATTTATAGAAATCTCCCACATTGACTGCACTTGAGGATTTAATTTTAGGTTTCAATTCATTATTTAGACGCTCAACTTCCTCAACCAATTCGTCAGCCTTTGTTGTATCTCCGGCCGTTATTTGACCATATATTTCTATCATTCTTTTAAAAACCCAACCATCTCCTTCAGGGTAGACAATCACCTTTCTGTTATCTAATACATCCTCTGCGTTTTTCAAGACACCTTCAGCGTCAAACGTCATCTCGGCGATGAATTCAATATCGGAGAGTACTATGGCTTTTTGAGAGGAAAATAATTTTATAACTTCTGCATATTTAGTTTTTAGAGCCACTACTGCAATGATCATATCCTTGAAGAGGTTCTTTCTCTGTAATATATCTTCAGACAACTTTGTCTTCTTAAAAGCAAGGTTCTTTAGCCTCGTATTGCTTTTCTCTATTGAGGTTTCTATGTCTTTCTTCTTGTTGAGCAGAGATGCATGATCTTGAATGCCAATCTCATACTTGTTTATCTCTTTTTGAATTACTTCGATTTCTCCAATAATTTTCGTAACTATTCCATCGGTTTGGTTTGACCGCTCTATCAATTTGCTGCGATCAGCATAATTAATCTCAGGATATTTTTCGGGGATCCCCAATGATTCGAGGATGTTATTTATCCTTCTTATTATCGTATTTAATCCAACTAATTCTTCATCAAAAAAACTAATCGCTAATCCAATTTGTTCTTTCAATCCAACATATAATTCCTTTTTCGTTTTTAACTCAGCCATTCTTCCCTGTTTTTCTTTGGCGATTTTTACCTTATCGATACTAAGCTTTTTTTCTAATTCAGCTAATCGCTGATTTATATCTCTCAGGGAATTCTGAAGCTGTTTTTCTTTTATTTCGGCGTCTCGTAGAACAGCACTTACAGTTTCTTGTTCTAGCCGCTCTATTGACTCAGACTTCTTTTGTATCTTCGCTTCTATTTCCTTGAGATCGGCTTCCATCTTCGAGTATTCGTATTTTTGTAGTGAATTTATGATCTTAGGATTAAGAAATATTAAATTATTTACATACTTGTCTAGATCAGATCCTTCTCCGATGTAATGCTCGAGCTCGCCCTGGGCAATATATAATATCTCTCCCTCCTGGAAATAAGAATCATCCCTAATCTTTTTCTTGAAAATTATATTATTTTTAAAGTCTAGTTCAACATCCAGATCAGGCTTTTGGTCAACTATTCTTTTCACAAATGAGTTCTTGTCGTCTGTATTAACGCGATCTTGAAAGCAATTCGCAATCAAATCAACAAAGGCTGTTTTCCCAGTGCCCTTTCCTCCTGCAACAGCCACTAAGCCTATATTTAGATCTATTTCCGTTTTAGCTATTGATAGCTCTTCATTAATTTCTGATCCCGGCACGGTGATTTTTGACAGCGTTATATTGCTTCTTGAAGGCGTGGGGTCATCTTCTTGAATCTTAACTCTTTCTTCTGGTTCATAAAGCAACTGTCTCAATCCCTCAAATATCGGATCAGCTTTGATCCAGCAGTACCTCATCTCGCACTTTGAAGAAGACTCTCCGCATTTATGATCCGGCTCTCCTCTTTTTGCACAAGGAGCCGCAATTTCCTCAATTTGATGCGCGTCAGAGCCGTGAACACATGGTTTCAGGGTCTTAAACTCCTCAATAAACTTCTTTTCGCCTTCCTGATAAGGTGGTTTCCCAAGGCACCACTGAATCGTTTTTTGAGAAGAAGAAAAAACCATATCCGATTTCTGAAGCACCCCTTTTCTTATATGGTGATCCTGTCCATCCCAATCTATCAGGCTGAATAGGTCTTCAGGAAAAACTATTATGTACTTCCCTTTAAATCTGCTATCCCCACTCAGAATTTCCGTTATATCTTCATGGTTGACCACTGCACACGTTGCGCCAACTTCAAGCGCATCCTTTCCTTCAAATCCGCTATGTTGAGATATGAGTTTCGCCCCCAATTCCCTAAGATTAGATAATTTCAATTTTCGTCTCTCGTCTTTATCTTGAGGGTTCCCTTCATAATAAAAAAGAAGATCGTGTAAAAAATGCTCCTCGATGTCTCGGCAAGAGACCTCATCTGAAAAAATCACATGGAAGTTTAATCTTCGAGGATGTCTCCCGTTTTTTTTACTAGACAATACACTGTTGAGTCTAAATTCAATATTCGGAAGCACGGTGAATATGTTCGATAATCTCTTCTCATTATTCTTAAGATCCAGTACCTTTTTATAGCCTTCGATAGAAAAATAGTCTGTAATTCCAATTACAGCTAGGTCCGAGCGTTCTAGTTTATCTATGAAGCCTCCCCAGTCCGGCTTGCCACTGGCAGATTTTGGATATTTATTATTAAGTATAGAAAGTGGACTATGAATATGAAGGTCCCATTTTCTCCATTTTGATCCTTCTGGGAAGAGCATTTCTTGTGCCATGTTTATTAATGCCCAAAATTAATAATCAACCCTTTTTTTAAATGTTAGCACATTTAGAAAACCCTGTAAAATATTAAAAGGAAGCAGGATTGCCTGCTTCCTTGCTTTGTTGGAAGAAAATGAGCTAGTTCCCCTTCCACATTTTGCAGTTCTCCGCGTACTCGCAGTCTTTGCAAAGGAATCCGGTTCTCGGGAAAAAGATGCGCTGCTGAATTCCTTTGAGGATCTGTCCGGCCAGGAAGTAGAGCCGCTGATAGTCGTCGTTGTCTCGATTCGTGTCCATCTGAATCATCTTCGGCTTCTTGGATTTGACGAAGTTGACGATTTTTAAGGACTTGGGCGGCTTGTGGCTGATCCTTTCGAAAGCGTAGCTGTAGATTGTCAGCTGGACGTGGTTTCCAAGCTCCTGAGAGTCCATGGTCTGGGCCGAAGTCTTGAATTCCGTGATGGTGTCGTCCTCCTCGATCAAATCGATCACGCCTTCAAGCTCGATGGCTGCGCACTTGCTGTTTTCAGGATTGATAAGCGGGACAGAAAACGGAATCTCCGTACCTTTGATTTTTTTTCTCGGCAGATCAAAATACTGAGCCAGCATCTCTTTTCCCAGGACGACGAGCTTCATCTCTTCTTCCCCTTCTTTGAAGCGAATCTCGTTTTCCGTTTTCAGGCTGTACCAGTCAGCGTCGAAAATCTTGTGCAACCGGTCAATCGTCACTCCGTTTCCGTTCATCGTCTGCTTGTGATACCAGGAAAGAGCCGAATGGATAGCGCTGCCAAAAGCCAATCCTGAAGATTTGAAGCGTTTCGGGATCTCGTCAATGTACTGGAATTTGTACTTCAGACCGCAAAGCAGATAAAGATTGATCTGAGAGCTAGAAAGGTACGGCGTCATGGTTTTCGCCTTTTGCTTCGTCGAGAAGCCGTTCGATCATCCGCGAAGCTTCAAGCTTCGTGACCTCTTTCAGAGAATCGACCTGGAAAAGCTCCTTCAGCTTGGCGTAGCCTTTGTCGTTTTCGTAGCCTTTCTCAGCCATGATTCTGAAAAGGTAGCGCTTCTGGGCATCTGTCATCGGAGGATTCTCGGATGACGGAGCGCTCGTTTGAGGCTTGGACTTACCGGCGTCCGGTTTCGGGCTTTCCTTCGCCTTCGGTTGATCCTCTAAAGCTATCTCCTCGGAGAGATAGAGAACGAGGATAACCTTGCCGTCCGCAGTTCTGAGTTCCAGCCGTCTTGCTTTGTCTTTCATTTCTCCTTACTCCTTTAAATTTTAAAGTTCTACTTCAAGCTTAGCGCACGGACAGAGACATACAAGACGGGAGAAATTGCCGAAAAAGTGGAAATTTCCTGTCTTTTATTCAATATTTTGCCGGCTTATGCTGAAAATATATGACTGATTCTCATAAGAACAATCGCATCACCCCCTTTGCCGTGACCGACTACAGGGATATTAAAAGAATCTTCGGCATCAAAGAGAAAAACCGTAGAGGCCATATGTATATCATCGGCAAGACCGGCACTGGAAAATCAAGCTTAATGGAGAACATGGCGATCTCTGATATCAAGCACGGCTGTGGCTTAGCTCTTATCGATCCTCACGGCGATATAGCGGAAGAAATATTGGACTACGTTCCTAAAAAAAGAATTAAGGATGTCATCTACTTCAATCCCGCTGATCTTGAATATCCGATAGCATTTAATCCTCTGGAAAAAGTCCCCAAAGATTTTCATCATCTTGTGGCTTCGGGAATCATCTCGACTTTCAAAAAGATTTGGTCTGAATCCTGGGGGCCGAGATTGGAACATATTCTCCGGCACGCCCTGCTCACGCTTCTCGAATATCCAAATAGTACGCTTCTCGACATGCCCAAGCTTCTCTTGGATAAGGATTTCAGAAGGAATGTCCTCAATTACATCACCCATCCCCAGGTCAGAGAATTCTGGCTCTCAGAGTTTGAGAAATATTCCGCCTGGCTGCGGTCAGAAGCGATTTCGCCCGTACTCAATAAAATCGGCCAATTCCTGGTCAGCATTCCGCTTAGAAACATAGTCGGCCAGAAAGAAAATACCTTCGATGTCCGCAGAGCCATGGATGAAGGAAAGATTCTCATCGTCAATCTCGCCAAAGGAAAGATCGGTGAAGACAACTGCTCTCTTTTGGGCGCTCTGGTTCTTACCAAAATCCAGTTAGCCGCGCTGAGCCGGGCAGATTTACTGGAAGAGAAAAGAACGCCGTTCTATCTTTATGTGGACGAAATCCACAGCTTCATAACCCTCTCCTTTGCCGATATTATGTCCGAATCCCGGAAGTACGGCTTGAACCTTATTCTCGCCCATCAGTATATCGAGCAATTGGACGAAAAAATAAGGGCGGCGATCTTCGGGAATGTCGGGACGATCATATCCTTCAGAATCGGGGCTGAGGATGCAAAATATCTTGCTCAGGAATTTGAGCCCGTATTTGAAGAAGCCGACTTAATTAACCTCCCCAATTTCCATATCTGCCTCAAGCTCATGATTGACGGCGTGACTTCGCGGCCATTCAGCGCCGTTACCATACGGCTCAGAGAAATCAATACTTCTCATAAAGAGGAAATAATCGATTTTTCAAGAAAGAAATATACAAAGCCGAGAGGCGTTATAGAACGACAATTCGCTTCTCAGCCGTATCATTCCGATAATTTTCATGGTCAACAATTATCTTTCTAAATCAAATAAATTTCTTTTACCGAATGAACAGATCGTTTTCCAATCCAATCCCCATTGGCTGTTCCTTCTTGTTTCCATGAGTCAAATCTTCTTATTTTTCTTCCTGTACTATTTCTTCGCTTGCCCGATTTTAGGATTTATCGCTGGTGCGTTGAAAAACTACTGCTATGCTGCAGCCTCATTCGTCCTATTTTTTATAAGCCTCATCTTTTATCTGGATTGGAAATTCAATCGACTCTATCTGACGAATTATAGACTTATTAAGGAAAGAGCAATTATCGGAAAGCGATATATGTCTATTCATCTTAAGGATATCGAAGATATTGTCTGCAGCTATGGAATTCTTGGGCGAATCCTGGGTTACGGAGATTTGATAATCGAATCAGCCGGGACACAAGGGCTGATGGTGTTCAAGGGAATCCCTAAGCCCAAGAGAATGAAACTTCTAATCGAAAATTGGAGGCTTTATTCTGACATTCGACGCTAAAGTACCTTATTGCTCTTTCCATTCACATATACCCTCTCTGCCTACACTTCTTTAAGAGGAGGTCTTTATGCAGATTAGGTCTTTAATCAAAGAATTGGAGCAACAAAAGCCCCTAAAATGGGACAAGAAACTGAACGCTGCGCAGATCGCGATGGCTCTGGCTGAGAATACACCCATTCTCAGGCTACCGGGCGAAGAATTATTCTCCATCTCTAAACCCTGCCACACCCAGTTTGCGGAGAAACTTGAAATCCCGCTCAAGTACTACCACAAGATGGAGGAATCGGCGCCTGAACTTCTTGTCGAGAACGTCAACGCCTGGCTGAAAAAGAACGGAAAAGATGTTTTCATTCGCGGCCAGGGTGATTCTGTCCGAGCGTTCCTCAGCGACCGCTATCGGGTGATCGACCACCTGGACGTTCTCTATTGTGCCCTGAACGAGCTCCAAGCTCATAACGCCGAGATCGAGGATTGCTATCTCTCGGAGATCGAGATGAACATCAAAGTGAAAAGCGCAAAGCTCAGGGACTTCGTCCGGCACAAAGACGATCTGATCATGGGCGGACTCTTTCTCACGAATTCCGAAACCGGCCACAAGGCGCTTCGGGTAGAACCGAGAATGTTCCGGGTCAAATGCTCAAACGGGATGATCGTCGAAGAACTGGTCACGCGGGAAATCCATATTGGGAACGGCGACGAGATATCAGATGAGATCATATATCTCTCCCTTCGGCGCTCAATCCGAGAGCTGTTCAACAGATTCGGCGAGATTGTTCTGATGATGAGGGAATCCACGGAAATCAAGATCAGGAATCCTCAGCGAGTGATCCAGAACGTGGTCGACCAGTACAAGCTCAGCGAAGTCCAAAAAGCGAATATTCTGATGGCCTTCGGTGCGGAGCCTGAATACGACAAGTACGGAATCGCCAACGCCCTGACTCTGGCCGCTCAGAAAGAGGAAACCTGGGAGAAAAGCGTGGAACTGGAACGGCTGGGTGGAAAACTCGCCGCGCTTCCGATGGAGGAGTTCAAGGCCCTGGACGAGCTATAGATTTGTTCCTTATTTTCTAATATGCCTGTGTTTATATAAAGGGCAGAGAGGAAAAGGAGATGCCTAAGGCGTCTCCTTTTTTATTTTTAATTGATCTCCTCCGTATGCGCTGCTTCCCTGAGATCTTTCGTAATCTTGTTAGCTCGATCAAGCGCGAGATGGTACTCGTCCGTCTTGAGCGACCGGCGGACGCGGTGCCCGCCCGCGCGGATGTCGAGCCAGAAGAAACGACCGTGCTTTTTGATCACTTATAGAATTTCTCTTTCTGATACAGAATTAAAGGGAATGTATCCATTTATACGTGGATCATATAGAAGGAGACCTTTAATACCTGTAATTGCTGACGAAGATCTCTTCATATCCAATAAAATGGTTTCAACAGATGGTGCTTTTTCCACTTTAATGAAGGTCATTACGAGCCAGCCTAGACAAGTCAAGGCAAAAAAATAAAACAATGCTTTCAAAGTAGCAGCATCAATGAAAAGAAAATCTTTAAAACTCGCTGTGACAATAGCTGTGACAATAGCAACAAGAATACCAGTGGGCGCTATCCAAGCCCTACGTGATTCTATTTTAGGTAAGCACGTCATTAGTACGATTTTAAGTTTATCTTCAGTAGTAACAATCGCGTTTTGTCCCAAATTGAAATAAATATTTGTTTCTTGAGCGATACGTTTTTGGATATCTTCATTAAGAAATTTAGTTGTTATTTTTCCTGAGGGACTTTTCATTTATTTTCTCCCTCTTGTGGCATCGCAGTAGGCATCGGTTCTGAAACTGGGGACATGAGTCCGAGCGTTCCAAGTAAAGATCCCCGCGGCAAGCCGCGGGGCATTAGGAGCGCAGCTTCAAGGCCAGCTGCGCAGGCCCTTGCTCCAGTTCTCGGTGACTGACGATGTACTTCGCGATCACATCCCTCGTCATCCGGTCTCCGACCGTCCTTGCGAAATATCCGTCCTCCCACACTTCCCCGCCCCATAGCTTCTTTTTCAAGCCCGCAAACTCGCGAAACAACCCCCTCCCACTCATGCTCTTTATGATCCTGACGACCTCCCCGATCGATCGCGATGGCGGAAATGATACTAGCAAATGAATATGATCTTCGGTAATTTCCATCTCGATGATTTCAATATCGTACGATTCGCAAATCTCTCCCACGATCTGTTTCGCTCGTTCCCGGACTTCCACCCGCTCGAATATCTTCTTCCGGTACTTCGGACACCAGACCAGATGGTAGGACGTGTCGTAGACCGAATGACTCGTCCGTTTCAGCGTCACCCATATACTCTACCATATTCCCGAGCAAGGGCCTTTGTGGATCAGGGGGACTTTCCGGTCCCCCTGATCACCCCCTCGGCAAGGCATACATTCCACCCCGTGGCAAGCCACGGGGCAGCCTGTAAAGCTTTCGTGCATGCTGCGCCATGAAGCCACATTGATCACAGACAGCTATTATACAAGGGATGCTCGGCCCCCCGAAGACTAAAATACCTAGCTTTGTCTGTATCATCTGGGTGAAATAGCCATCAACTATAGCAAATTTTTTATTCCCACAGCGCGGGCAAGGCTGTGTAGCTTTTGCCTTTTCTAGGGCTTTAATGATTTCATTTTTTTGTTGCTGTCCTAGGATATCGGGCATGATCTCCTCCTGCTTTGACTGATTCTACTGCTATTTAAATAAATCGCCAATTCATTCTTCAATCAATTTTTTTGCGTTTCTGACTAGTCTTTCTACCTCAGCGATTTTTAGGTCAAAGTTATGTTTTATCTGCCGAGAAATATTAGAAAGGGATATTATTTTCTTGATTTCGTTAATCTCAAAAAGAACCCTTGAAAGAATTCTCTCAATCTCAGACGCATTTTTCATGACACAAAACCTCCCTTCGGACGTCTATCTATCTGAGGCGACACCGCGCTAAGCGTCTATCTCAAACCAGGGACCTGGGCTCAACTTGGGCCCACCCGGGTCATTTATCATCTCGCTATTTTTCTGCGGATTCCTTTGGCGCGTCTTTTCCGAGTATATATCCTGCTATTGAGCCAAGCAATCCAATCATTGGCGCGATCTGATTTTGAGAATAGCCGGCGCAAATAAGAAATAATCCGGCCGTTATCACAATCGTTAAACCGAAGAGTTTAATGTTGGTTGTCCCTAGTGGCTTAGCTGGACTAGTCTTCAAAACTACCATAGTTAAGAGACCACTAAATAAGAGCCCAAATAAAAGGACACAGACACTCAAAAAATTCTCCTGAGCAGTGCGTCCGATGCTCTTCGGGGGCTCCTGTATTTGGCCTTCTTCTTGTGATTTCACCACTGTACCAGGCATCATATATTCCCCTACCTCCGCCGCATGAATTTCTGATGGGCTGGGCACTTGTTCAGTTTTCTCTGTGGTCAGTTTTGGCTTCTTCGGCGTTGGCTTTTCTTCTGGCGCCTTCTCAGGTTTTAATTGGGGATTGTGGTCGGCATAAAGCCCGGCCGCTACAACCATAAGAACCAATAGAACGAGTAAAAATAATTTCATAGATCCCCCTTTGAAATTGAGCAAATTAGTCTCATTCATCCGTCTATCCATAATGAGGCGTAATTACGCCTTTGGCTTCTATCATACCCCGGGGGCTAGCGGCCCCGGCCCCGGGCGCCTCCTTTATGCTTCTTTTTTATGACGTTCTCTTCCGTACTTCTTTACCGAGTAAATATCCTGCTATCGTTCCAAGCAATCCCATCATGGTTGCTATCTGAGATTGAGAATAGCCTGCACAAATAAGGAATACTCCTGCTGTTATCACAACTGTTAAGCCGACGAGCTTTGTAAAGGTTGATTCTAACAGTTTAGCCGATTTGCTCTTCATAGCTATAGTAAGGAGAGTACAAACTAAGAGTCCAAATAATAGGACAGAAACGCTCAAGAAATTCTCTTGGATAGTGCGTCCTTTGTTCGCTGGAGGAAGCGTCTGGAGTGATGAAGAAAGCTCCTTAGGTGAAGCTTCATTTACTTTTTGTTTATCGGATTGAATTGGAGATATGGCTTTAACCGTTATTGCATCTTCTTCATTGGGACTGAAACGTTTATCTAATACTTGGCTTATATGAGAGTAGTTGTCTCGAATATTTATTAGAAAGATTAGATTTGCAATCAAGATTACTAGGAAGACCGCTCCAATCAATATATTTAATTTAAATGTTTGTTTTATTTTTTTGAATATATTTTTCATTTTTTGCACTCCATTTGTACTTCTAGCGATGGCTCGTTGGCGGATCGCACACCGAGCACGGCGTATAGCCCTGTGCCTTTGCATCGAGCAGATTGATCGGGATCTTGCTCGAGCTGAGGTAGTGACAGCTGCTCCGGTGGTATTTAGTCCCGGTGTTCGTGATGTAGACCGTGATATCCTCGCCAGGCTTCCGGGAGGCTTCGTTGGAATATTCTGAATCTCCGTCCGTGTTGTACGCTCGAACTCGATAAGTGTAGGTGTAAGCTGAGGAAAGTCCCCCGTTGAGATAGGTCTCTGTGTTGGCCAGGACCGTGCAGATCTGGGCCCAGTCGCCCGTTGATTTCCGCTCGATCTTAAAGCCCTTCTCGTTATTCGACTTGTCGTTCCAGGAAAGCTGGATCTGTGTCGATGAGATCGAAGGGGCGACCAGGCCGGTCGGGGCCTTCGGGATCCCGCCAGACTGGGGGAGGAGCTCCACCATCACCGGGAGATGATCAGAGGCCGCCCACAGGGCATTGGCCTGGGCTTTACCAACGGCATAATTTGTGCCGGCGTTGACGGCCTTGTTGAAATGCTTTCCATCATTCCCATAAGCCTTATAGCTCCCCTGGACATAGCCCAACTTCGTGCTTGCCATCATCGGATCCGAGATCAGGATAAAGTCGAAGCGATCATCCAGGCCGCCCGACGCGCCCCCGCCAAACTGGGTGGTCCGGGTCGACTGGGTATGAATCAGCGCGAACTGGGATCCGTCATGCCACTTCCCGGGCTTCTGGACGGGGTCGTTCAGCCGCGCGTAGTAGGGGGCGTCGTGGTTAACCAGGTACTGGTAGGCGACCTCATCGTTCGTATAGAGGTTGAGATCGCCGCAGGCAAGGGCCAGGGTGTTCACGGAGAGCGCGTTCAGACGATTTCTGAGTTTCTTCGCTTCCTCAGTGCGCTCAGTCTTATCGGCTGCTTCGGATCCTGCTTTGAGGTGTATCGAGTAGACACGAAACGTCGTCCCCGTCCCGGGCCCGCTCTTCACTTTCAGGACGTATTCCGTGATGTCCCGGAGAGGTGTTTTGATCTGGGTCTTCCCAAGATAGGTGATAGTCGCTCTCCGGTAGAAGAGCGCGTTATCGGTGTCGCTACTGTCGTAGAAAGGCGCGGCCGCGTACTTCCCGGGGATGGTGAAGTTCATCACCTGAATGAGGAACTGATTGCAGCCGGTGAGATCGATCATCTCCTGGGCGACCAGGATATCGGGCGCGATCTTGTTGATCACCAGCCGGAAGTCATCCTCGCGCGCGGCGCCCGTGGATCCCGGGAAGTTCAGCAGGTTCCAGGTGACGAGCTTTACGGCCTCCGAAGGAAGAGAGAGAAGAAGAAAGACGAAGACGAGAAATAAAGCTTTCTTTTTCATGCAACCCCCTAGTTTATTGTTTTCGGCTTGACCTCCTTGAGATTCCCGAACCGATCAAAGACGATCTCGATCTCCAGCCCGCAGTTCAAAACACGTTGCGTCGTGGAGTCTGGGATCGCTCCGGTCATGGGCCGGAAGAATCCATCCGCAGCGCGGGCAGGAGACGATGACGATGTAGAATTTCATCCCGGGGTCAGTCGCGGAATATATTGAAAACGTTTCCCACAAATAAAGCTATGCCCAAATCTTTTGTATCAGAACGCCAGCCAAAAGAGATACCTCCGTTCAAACCCTGTTCCTGATTTTTGAGATCCTTTCCCGTATTCGTTAGGAAATAGAAGGGGATTTCTATCCCGAGGGCATTGGCTTTAAAGTCATATGCGATTTTCGGGTTCAAAGCGAATTGGGGGGAAACGAAATATCGAGCTTCAAACTGGCCGATACTGCCTATTTTGCTTTTTGGCTCTTCAATTGGCAACTCATAACTACGAAGAGCTCCTGGAACATCTTTAATAGGGACACTGATCTTTTGCGCATCTCCTGCTTTAAAAGCAGATTCATATCGATAACTCAACCCTAGGTATAGGCTTGAGGCTGGTAAAACGATTCCATAGAACCAGACTATAGCAAAATTCGTTTTTACTTTATCCTTTTCATCATAATTAACTGAATCGAGATAAGAGAATTTCTCGCGGCCAATTTTAAATCTCATGCCCCATTGCAGAGGCGTTCCAAATAAGTTTTTAATATATTTATAGGGTATATTATCACTATTGAAGCCGTGGACTTTTTCAAGTAGCTCCTGATACTCGGTTTCAGTCATCCCCTGTGCGAGGAGATCCTTGTGGTATTGATTTATCGCATCCTCTATCGAGCCACGAGGATGCCAAATATAATTGCAGAAGCCAATGTCAGCGACCACAGAGTTGGCTAGTCCGTTTAAATCCGCCCAAGTAGTTGGGTCAGCTTTTGCTCCTACTGGACCTTCGATTTTAATACTGAATATTGAATCGCCTTGTTGAAATCCAATTTGCGCCTTTGCTCTCTTCGCGTCCAGCTTTGTGGTTTCGAGTATAAGCTGAATATTTTTCCCACTCGAGTTAGATGAAAGACTGGGATCGAAACTAATCGCGCCTAAAAAATCTTGTCCCTTTTTCTCAGGCTCTTTTTTAGAGTTTGCTTCTTGATTTGTTTGTCCTACTATAAAAACAGGAAAGCATATTAAAAATATTAGGATTGTCACTAAAGAAGTTTTCATGGTCTACTCCTTATTTATCTTAAGGACCCGTAAATCAGCATAGCCAGCCCTTACTAAGGCTTTTGTTATTGAGATTTTCGTCGTTTTCCATGGACTCGTACTACTATAGTAGTTCCAAACATAGATTGAAGGATCATCGACCTCAAGGCTCCATGTGTCTCCTGGTGTCCCCACGAGTGTCCAAGAAAGGATATATTCGGCATTCTCCTCGACATTTTCTTCGGCGATTCCTTTATCGTTGAACTGGAGCTCTTTCGCTTGAGCCCAATCACGGTTCTTCTCGTTCTTCTTTTTTAGCCAGGCACGTTTCAAGATATTTTCTCCCGTAAGCTTGACAGTGATTTTTTTCATACAAAACCTCCCCTTTGAAATATTTAAATATTACCCTTGCCGAAGCCAGAAAATCCCATAATTCTAGGACTGGAAATGAGTGGCGTTCCCGAGGACCATCAAAGGCACCTCCCCCCTCCAATATCGGAAATATTATCCTTCAAAGAAGGGATATCGTCAAGAGTTGATATTATTGAACCAAATCAAGGCAAGCAATCTAATTTTCGTTTGCCAAGCTTAATCTTCAATGAAAACTATTCGAGCCATCTTCTTCAAACGTTCAGAGATAAAGTTATCGAGATGCGACCTCGTTTCACTGCGGCCGGAGCATTGAACCTACCTTTTTATCCTGAGGATGAACTAGCGATATTTTTTAGATGGTATCTTACGCTATTCCCACCGTCTATACATATGAGGCGCATATCCTGCTTCAAGGCGGTCATTCTGATATCGGGAGGCCAGGGAAAATCTGGCCTCCAGCCGCCTCATTTGTTAACGAGACTTAGAAACGCTTTCAATAGTTTGCTGCTCTTCTTTAACCTCAATTTGCTTTGGATCGGTTACCTGAATTTGGGGCACGCCTCGATAACTTCTAATCTTGCCTGTCACACAAATATGCTTGTCACGGTATTTCTCTTCAGGCTCTCCGAATTTGTCCCGGTCCTCCCCCCATATCACCACAGTAAAGACTTGTTTTGGATAGGGTTTGTCCAGGTTTAGGAAGGTCGGCCTTCCTCGGCTTGATGAAGCATAACGCGTGTCCACTACAAGGCCACACACTGTGACCGTTTCTCCAATATGCTGAGCCGCCTCTGCTGTAGTTAGGATAGTTTGGGTTCTGGATGTTTGTGTCTGGCTAAGAAGGGAGTTGGAGATAATAAGTAAACATATAAACGGAAACAGGACTTTTATTTTGCCCATGAAACCTCCTTATCTCTATTATTGCTTTCCTGTCAGGCTCCATGCCAAATTCTGTTTAATTCGCTCACCCTCGTCAGCTTCATTTTCTGGATAGATATAATATAAGTAAAAGGCCATTGCCTTGAGTATTCGTCCATCAAATAGGCGAAGGCTTGATTTGAATCGGTCAATCTTGTTTTACTAACTAGCGCTGAACCAGAAATTGTGTAGGAATCGCCATCGGTAACTATCAAAAAATTCCCATTGGCAACCTCGCCCTTTCCAACCGGCGGCACAGCAGCCCCTGATTCTGTCTGATAAATATAACTATTTATAGCGATTAATCTGGAAAGGGTCTCAGAATTGGGATGTCCATAGGTATTGCCATTTCCAACGGCAATTACCGAGACTTCGGGTTTCAAACAATCAAGAAGCTCTTGGGTCGAGCTTGTGGCACTGCAATGATGACTTACTTTATAAACGTCGACATCGCCGGCATAGGGAACAAGAGAAGGCTCAATTGCCGAATTGCTATCTCCGCCCAGGTATATATCGAAAGTACGATACTTTAATAAAAGGACAATCGACAGCGTATTCTCATCCGTGCCTGAATATATCCTTCCACTTGGAATATCTCCATTAGAGGCGATGCATTTCATTATAACTTCGTCGCCCAAGTCAATTATTTGGCCGGGAGAAATGGTCTTTCTTTTTTTTCCGACTGACGTTATGTATTCTCTGAAAGCACCAGAATTATATGTTCCGCCCCTGTCAAAGGCAGCGCTCAAGATTTGCGTACTCCCGCCCAGGCCGTTTACAACTTCGTCAAGGCCGCCAATATGGTCTGAGTGAAAATGAGATGCAATGATATAATCGATTGAAGATATTTTATGGCTTTGAAGATAAGGAAGGACAAACCCAGCACCACGGCCAGTATTTCCTGCGTCAATGAGGACTCTTTTCCCGGACGGCGAGATAATCAGAAAGCTGTCTCCCTGACCGACGTTAATGACATGAATCTCTAATGTCTTAGTCTTTTCCGGACTTGCAGCGACCTTGACAGGCTGCTGAGGTGAAGAAGCACAGGCAATTAAAAAAAAGAAACCCAGAATTATAGGCCACATTCCTATTTTGATTTTTCTCATCTTCGTTCTGACAAGCCGAATTGGGGTTCGGGCTTAATAATCTGTCAGCCGAGATGAAATATAATTAGCAACGGTCTTCAGCTGATCTAAAGACACAAATAGTATAAGTCCTTCCTCGGGGAAAGTCGAAATCTCGACACAATGTTTCCCTTTTGTAAAAACCAATTCGATCGGCAATTGCGGTGTGCCGACAAGAGCCGCTTCCCCGATTCCACTAATTGGGCTATATTTGTTGTCGTTTTTGAAGTTGCTGAAATATTCTTTCGTCCAGAACTTCACCTGAAGGATTTCCTTCCCATCCTCGCGAAGAAAATGGAGAATGGAGGGCTCTAGGTTTTGCTGGATGCCGCTGAAACTCGTTATTGTTTCAACATCAGCAACGGTAAGATATTGAGCATATGGATTTGCGTAAACTGATGTGGTGGCAGGAGCCGTTTTTTTTGCGGGTGCAGATCTGACCGTCCCAGTCGTACCTGACCGATGTGAGGCATGCGAACGATGAGAGCTATGCGATCTATGGGAAGTATGACTCGCGTACTCATTACCATATGAACTATTTGATTGCTTTAATATCAAACTCTCAGGAGCATTAGCATTATTTTTTTGAATTTTTAAAACTTTCTCTTTAATTGAACTGAAAATTCTGCTTCTGGGCAACCCGTTCGTTACGGTATAGAAAAAGAGAGTGACCAAAGACAAAAGCCCGTAGCCAATTTTATTTATTGTTTTCATCTTAATCCCCTCAGTCCAAAAATTATCCGAATCGTTTCCAGAAGTCAAGGATAATTTTTCACCGTCCCTTATTATGGAGATTCAGAGGGGCTTGATAAGGCGTTTATGCTCCTCTACCGGTTGGGCGAAAAAGCCCGCACATTCATTTTTAGCCCTACAACAGCTGCATTTTTCTAAGTATGTATTTTTCCACTCGGAAATTGATTTTCGCATAAAATTCCATATCTCATTGGGCATCAAACACAATTGCTCGTTATAGATCGAAACATCCATATTCTGTCGCGAAAGATAAATGACGGCCTCCTTCAAGTAGGGCGCGTATTCAACAGGGCTGGCCCAGAGCTTCTGGATATTCTTTCTTGCCTGACCCTCGACTTCCATGCCCATAAAGGCAACGTGGATAGCAAAAGGTAGATTACGGTAAATAAATTCGGCAATTTGAGGGAGTCGCCGATAATTAAGCGACATGACAACGGTTCGGATCTCGACCAGCTGCTTTCTGGCCGCAAGGTTATATAATCCCTGGATCGTGTCTTCGAAAGCGCCGTTCCGTTGCATTATGAAATCATGTTCTCTATCTGTATCAGCATAGAGTGGAATGCAAAAAATCAGTTTCTTCAGCCTCAGCAGGGTTATGCGTCTGATATAAGCATCATCTTTTAACAATGTCCCGTTCGTCAGAATCTGAATTTGAGTCTCGGGCAATAGTCTCTTGCATTCCTTTAAAAGCTTGATTAAGCCGTCTCCCAGGATCAGGGGCTCTCCGCCTGTGATTCCCAAAGCCTTGGTGTTTTTATCGATCAATCTGATGATTTCTATATTGTTCTTAAGGTTCTCCGGCGAATCCTCGACCAAGGATTGAGGGCACATGATACAGCGGCAATTGCAGTCCGTTGAAGCGAGGATTGAATTGTGAACGGAGTTCTTTTCGTAAACAACAATAATCTCTCCGGTTACCATATCAACGATGACAATATCGCCCTCGCTTAAGGCTTCGATATTCTCAACGCCATGAACAATCGGCGTTTTGAGCCGCTCAGCTGTCGTTTTTTCGATGGCAGCTAAGCATAAGATGGCCTTAAATCTCTTAATCCTCTTTTCAATTGATTCAGTCACAAGAATGCAGTCCTTTATTTCCTTTGTTTGAGCGGAGTTTTTGGATATTTTCCCTATTATCCTAGCCCTGGAATTCAAAGGTATTCCACTTAGCTGCCGCAAATTATTATCCTCTTTTTGATCCCTTAATCTCTTCAATCGACCGGGCTGTGATCCATGACCAAAAGACGTTCATGATCTCCGGGTCGTTTTGTTTAATAAGTTCTATTAAATGACGGATAATCAGATAATTGGTTTGATGGAATTCGGAAGTGGGCCGGTGTCCCATGAGATCACCCTGCATGCTGTAGTTCCGGACAGGATCAGCGCCGCAATACAACTGGAAAGCGCATTCAGAACAAAGAGGCATGTTTTCAACGCACGAATTTTCCACGGTTTCCCGAATAACTTTGCCCTTAAATATTTCTTGATATTTGTTTTTATAAACATTTCCCATCATAAACCGGTTGTCGCCCATCTTGGAGAGCATCCTTGCCTCATCAGAGACAAAGACATCGCCGTTATAACCGTAGACGACGCAGCTGATTCCGGTTCCAGCCGGAGATTGAAGATCAACGAACGTCGTGGCGAATGGAGTTAATATCTTTTTTAGAATGATCGTGGCATATTGCTCAGAAAACATCACTCCATCAAGGTTAAGCCTGATTATGTAATCCAAGGTTCTTTTGTAATTCTCGATAAAGGCTTCAACGTCACAGCCGAGTTTTTCTTTGGCTGCCCTTCCATAAGGATGGATGGTTCGGATAAAAATTGAATTGAATCTTTGATCGATATATTCATCAACAACATCATTCAGTTTATGAACGTTATCTCTCGTAGTGACCATAAGCGCAGAAACTCTCTCAATCCCGAGCCTGTCCTGGGCTAGCCGGATATTATTTCTAACCACGTCATATGTCCCTGTGCCTTTTCTAGTTATTCGATTGGCATCGTGCAAGTTTCTCGGCCCGTCCAAAGAAGTGGAAATCCATATTTGGTGTTCCGCGAGGTAATTCAGAATTTCTTTATTTAGTCCTAATAGATTGGTGCAGATGACGAATTCGAGATTCTTCCGATACACCCCATTGAGTTTCTTCGCGTATTTGACAACATATTTAACCGCCTCGAAATTGAGAAGCGGCTCCCCGCCTTGGAACTCAATCTTTATTGCCGGCGAAGGAGACTGAAAAACCAGATCAACGCACTTCTTTGCTATTTCTGCGCTCATATCAAATCCGAGCTGGGCTTCATCCTCACTGCTCGCTTGGCAATACCGGCATTTTTGACTGCAGCGCAGGGTGATAATGAAAATGTGCAGGGCCGTGAAATCATATAAATAACTTTTTTTCGTTCTGTACTTGGTAGCTAAAAGGTAAACTGGAAGCGCCAGGTCTGTGTCAGTTACAATGTGCCTATTTTTCAGATTCAAGAATACGTCCTCTTTCGGGTCCAGCTGATAATTTATAAACCGGTTGAAGTCTTTGCCGGATAGAAAACCGTATCCTCCAGCTTCATTGATAATCAGCACATCAGGCCCGAACCTCATGAACCGAAAAGGAAGAATCGTGTAGGCCAGATTATTAAATTTCATTTCCCAATATTTGCTTTAAACTCCGGATAGCTTATTGGTTTGAATGCCTGTTCGACGATCAGTTTTCTGATTTCGGAAAATAGTTTTTCGTTTTCTAATCTAATTTGTTGATCAATCAGTTCATCTTTAAACTGCTTTTCGATCTCTTCAAGGTCAATTGACTCTTTTTTAGGTATCAGCTTAACGATTGCAATGGATCCAACCTCTGTTTCAAGGCTAGTATAAAACCTATCCTGAAAAACATAGCAGGTCTTCAATGTGGCCACTTTATCGTAAATTGATAGGTCGATTTTGATTTCGATCTTATCTTCCTCAGACATCTGAATTCTCCTTTACAATATCCTTACGAATAATTTCCTTCTACTCAGGTAACAACCGAAAGATTCTGAAATCCTGACCGGAATAAACACGTTCTTTCCTCTTTGAATCGAGATATTGCAGTTGCGGTCGATACCGTTTTTCATCCAAGCTGTCCCGGGATATCGTTTCCAGGTAATAGACACTAGCTGATCTAATCAGGCTATCGATTCCTTCTTTAGAAATTAGGGTGCCAATGGAACAGAAATCGATAAGCCTGAGATTAGCGTTTCCGTATATCTGGAAGAGAACATGCTCGGAAGTAATCAAGACATCGTCTTTGGTGGATAAATAATCTAAGGTTTTTATCACTGGTGCAACTCGAACGTTTTGTTCGTCTTCTACGAAATGAGCTCGGCATTTGAGCGTGAAGAACACAGATACGCCCAGAATAATAACAAGCAGCGAAGCGATTAATGATTTATCAAAAAGCCTTACCTGGCTATTCGTCGTTGCTTTTTTGATCGAGCGCCAGAGATAATAAATGCCAAGACCGACAATAAGCGAGTATACCGAAACGATGCTCGTCATATATCTCAGGGCTTCATCCTTCATCACAGGAAGGCCCCGTGTAAAATAATAGCTCCGATAGTGGACCGTATATAAAACGAAGTAGAAGACAAAAACAATAATCGGTAATATTCCGTTCTTCTCTTTCAACCCAAAAACGATTCCAGTAAGGAAAAATATCGTATAGACTAAATACCATTGGAAATCAAAGAAAGACTTAACAAATACCGGGGCCAGGGATTTAAAATACGAAAGTGAGAAGGGATTTGCCCCGATATCTCCTCTATTGATTTCAACCGCCGCCTGAAATTTCAATACCAGGGCGCTGAATAAAAATACAAGAAAGATGACCGAAAGAAAGATCAAGAGCCTGTTCCTCTGATATTTATCTTTAATCTTCTTATCGGCCACCAAAGATATCAGGCCGGCAACCGGCAGACAGACGACCAAAGATATATTGGTGGTCTTTACCAGAATCGAGAATATCAGGCTGAAGACAATAGCAGATAATCCAAGGATATTTTGAAATTGAACTCTTTTTCCTTCTATGTCCGGGTTCATAAATGTCAGACATAGCAGAAGTATTAGGATCAGATAGGCGTTGGACAATGGTTCGGTCAGCGAAGTCGAAGCATATACGTTGAATATGGGGATCGTGATATAGATAAAACAACAGATAAGGGCAAAAAGAAGCTTGTCTATTATGAGAAGGGCCGCTGTAAATAAAAAAGCAATCGATATCCCCGAAAATAACAGCGAAACGATATTGGCGATATTTATCTGATAGCCAAAAAGGCGATAGCCGAGATTAATGAGATATGGATAGCCTAAAAAGTTCGTAACAAAAATCCCTGACATTCGGCAGTCTTTCAGACTCCCACAAATACAAGATGTCGGATAGTAAGGGTTGATAGCTGAGAATTCGTATTCTCCTTCATAGAGTGCCCTGGCTGAAGCCTTGTAGATATAAGAGTCTTCATATTCCAAGCCATCAAAGAAATACGATTTATAAGGAATCTTCATAGCAATGTTGACCAAGATCAAGATGATGATGATTTTCCAATACTTCTTGAATACATTTCTTGTGTATTTGTTTATCGTTAAATAACCAAATCCGAGAACCAGGCTTCCGAAAAAGAAAATGCCCGTCACTTCAAAAGGATTTAGAGTCACTGCCGATTACTCTTACGCTTATTCATCATCCTATCTCGGACTTTATTCTTCATTTCGTCTTTTTTCAATCGTTCAAGTCCACCCCACAATGAGGGCATTTATCCCGTGCCGTTTTTTTTGTTTTAATCTCTTCAACAAACCCCGCGCTCAAGATACCTGCGGGCATAGCAAACAAGCCTATGCCCAAAAGGCTAATGACGGACGCTATGAATTTTCCGAAAGGTGTAATCGGATAGATATCTCCGTAGCCTACGGTCGTCAGAGTGACTACGCCCCACCACATTGCCTCGGGAATACTTGAAAATTTATCCGGCTGCGCTTCGTGCTCGATATAGTATAGCAAGCTCGAAGATATGATCAGAAGCACGAAAATGACGAATATCGCTGTAAATAATTCGGCCCTTTTAGCATTTAGTACTCGACCGAAGAGCTTGACCGCTTCCGAATATCTTCCGATCTTAAGAACGCGGATCAATCTCAATAATCTGAAAGCTCTCAGAAATCTCAGGTCGAAAGGGATGATCATTGGGATATAGAACGGCAAGAAAGCAAATAAATCGACCAAGGCAAGAGGAGACAAAACAAATCTAATTCTCCCGGTAATAGGATTTCTATATTTTTCGTTGACCGTACAAGTCCAAACCCTGAGCGTATATTCAATCGTAAAAGCTATTATCGAGAATATTTCAAAATACCTAAACAGCTGTGGAATTGAGTTATATATACCTTTTACGGTTTCGAGGATTACAGCAAGAATATTCAAGACAATTAAAACGATAATGAAGATATCGAAAACATCGAACTTACGAGTTATGAGATCTTTGTGCGAAACGACCTCGACAAGCGCATAGACTTTTTTCTTAATTTTCTCCATTCCTGTTCCCCCAATCCTCATTTTATTTAATACTAAACTAAAGGCACGTCCAAAAATAGTGATATTATTTTATCAAACTTCACGCTTACAAACACGAAAAAAGGTGTTTGACAATTAAGAATATCCCGATTATATTTATTTCAACAGAGATCAGGCGCTATAAGGAAGTTCCTAAGAAAGTGCCTGGTAGTCACAGAATTGCTAAAAGGAGCTTAAGGGAGATGAAAATATTCAAAATTGTTCTTAAAGGATTGTTATCGTTATTTGTACTTTTAGGATTTTCTATTTCCAAAATGCCCTCAGGTGATTTTGGCAGTCCGATAAAAAGCAGATTACTTAATTTCAATAAAAGTGGCCTTCAAAAAAATCAAGGACTGATCTTAAAATTAGGCATGGCCGCCTGCAACATCCCAAGCGGCCCCAATCACGGTTCGCATTCTTCTCATGCCTCTCATAGCTCGCATCGTTCATCGATTCTATGAGATTTAATTGATATAAAGGCCTACTCGGAATAAAATAATCTCAGGTTTACTTCTATATTTCAGGATTCTAATGATAGTCAACTCCAGGCCCGTTGGCATCTGGATTCGGGTCTCGACCGAAGACCAGGCCAGGGGCGAAAGCCCGGAACATCACGAGAAAAGAGCCCGGTTTTACGCCGAATCCAAGGGCTGGCAGGTTAAAGAGGTCTATCACCTTGAGGCTGTCAGCGGAAAGTCCGTCATGGGCTTGCCCGAGACCCAGAAAATGCTCGGACATATCAAATCAGGCCATATCACTGCCTTGATATTTTCAAAGCTCGCCAGGCTCGCCAGAAACACCAAAGAACTCCTTGAATTCGCTGACATCTTCAGGGAACACAATGTCGACCTTATATCCCTCCAAGAAGCTATCGACACCTCCTCCCCCGCAGGCAGGCTCTTCTACACCATGATCGCAGCCATGGCCCAATGGGAAAGGGAAGAGATTTCCGAAAGAGTAGCTGCTTCGGTCTCAATCAGGGCTAAGCTGGGAAAACCCACTGGCGGACAAGCTCCCTTTGGCTATCAATGGAAAGAAAAAAAGCTCATCCCGGATCCCAAGGAAGCGCCTCTCCGCAAGCTAATCTACGAGCTTTTCCTGGAACACAGAAGAAAAAAGACAGTCGCTCGGGTGCTTAATGAAGCTGGATATCGTACAAGAAGAGGCCATAAATTTTCGGATACAACGGTTGTAAGGCTTATAAAAGACACCACAGCCAAGGGTCTTCATCGAGCAAACTGGACAAAAGGACCGCCGGAGAAGGGCAAAAAACGGATCATCAAGCCCACGGACGAGTGGGTATATATAAAAGTTGAACCGATTATCTCTGAAGAGCTCTGGGATCAGTGCAACGCCATCCTCGACGAGCAGGAAAAAACCAATAAAAGACCGGCCAGGAAGCCGGTCCACTTATTCACCGGGCATGTCTACTGCCAGTGCGAATATAAGATGTACGTGCCCTCGAATTCTCCTAAATATATCTGCTACAAGTGCCGGAACAAGATCGGAGAAAAGGATTTAGAAGACATTTTTCATGAGCAGCTGAAGACCTTCTTTTTCTCTCCTAAAGAGATAGCCAATTACCTCAGCCAAGCCGATCATGTGATCAAAGAAAAAGAAGAGCTACTTCGGGCGATAAACGAAGAAAAGAAGAAGCTCGAATCAGAGATGGAAAAGCTCTATCGAGCCTATATCAATAACGAGCTTTCCGTAGAAGTCTTTGGACGATATCATAAGCCCTTGGAAGAGAGAGTCAAACAGCTTGAGACTCGGATACCCGATCTTCAAGGAGAGATAGATTTCTTGAAGATTCAATTCCTTTCTAGTGATCAAATACTGGCCGAAGCTAAAGACCTCTACTCCCGCTGGCCTGAGCTTACCGCTGAAGAAAAAAGAAAAATCATAGAAAATATTACCGAGAAGATCATTATCGGCAAGGAAGACGTCACGATTCATCTTGCCTACCTTCCCTCATCTTCTAAAATGATGGCAACTGAG
Organism: Candidatus Aminicenantota bacterium; assembly: GCA_963702005.1. Classification (GTDB taxonomy): domain Bacteria; phylum Acidobacteriota; class Aminicenantia; order Aminicenantales; family JAFGBC01; genus JAFGBC01. The sequence goes on along the minus strand of OY969696.1, from coordinate 1,509,556 downwards.
CAACGCAACTACAGGGATTCATGGCCGCGACGAGCATGAACCGCGCCGGGAACGTGACGGAATGCAGGACGCGGCTGACCGTCACCCGGCCGTCCTCGAGCGGCTGGCGAAGGCCGTCGAGGACGGGGCGCCGGAACTCGGGGAGCTCGTCGAGGAAGAGGACGCCGTGGTGGGCTAGGCTGACCTCCCCGGGCCGAGGGATCGCCCCGCCTCCGATCATGGCCGAGTCCGTGACCGTGTGATGGGGCGCGCGGAAGGGCCGGGACGCTATGCAGGCCCGGTCCCGGAGGAGCCCCGCGGCGCTGTAGATCTGGGTCGCCTCGATGATCTCCTCAAAGCTCAGGGGAGGAAGGATGGTCGGCAGACGCCGGGCCAGCATGGTCTTCCCGGCGCCCGGCGGCCCGACCATCAAGACGTTATGGGCCCCCGCCGAGGCCACTTCGAGGGCGCGCTTGGCATGGGTCTGGCCCTTGACATCCCCGAAATCGAGGTCATGGTCTTCGGAAGCCGGCAGGAGCTCGCGCTCGAACCGGGACGGCGGCACGGCCTCGGGGTCCTGGAGAAGCCGGACGACCTGGACAAGGTTCTCCGGGCCGTGGACGGAGACATCCCCCACCAAGCAGGCCTCCTTTTCGTTGTCCTTGGCGACGACGACGCCATGGAATCCTTTGCTCCGGGCGAGAACCGTAGCCGCAAGGATCCCCCGAGCGGGCTTAAGCCGCCCATCCAAGGCCAGTTCGGCCAGGAAGAGGCGGTCGCGGAGCCGCTCGGAGGGCACGACGCCAAGGTCCGCGAGCAGGCCGAGCGCGATGGGCAGGTCGAAGGACGAGCCCTCCTTGCGCCGATTGGCGGGGGCGAGGTTGACGACGACCTTGGAGGGCATCCCTTCGTAACCGCAGTTCTTGAGGGCCGCCTGAACGCGTTCTTTGCTCTCCCGGACCGCGGCGTCGGGGAGCCCCACGATCACGAACTGGGGGAGCCCGGCCGAGACGTCCACCTCGACCTCGACGAGGTAGGCGTCGATCCCCAGCAGGGCGGCCGAGGCGATCCGGAAGAGCATGGCGTCCCCATCGAGAAAAGACGCGCCTCGGCCTGGGAAGATATCAAAGGGCTAGCCTGCGCTTTTCATTCGCACCCGGGAAAAACGGAAAATTTCAGGAAATTGTAGGAGAAATAAAAGCGCGGGTTTGCCCCGTTTTTATTTTTTGCTCGTGAATTCCCGAGCCAGCCGTTCGATTTCTTTTTCGATCTCGTCGGGATGCTTGATCTTGATCTTGGTGACCTTGATCGGGGCGGCGGACTCGGGCGAGGCGAACTCGACGTCGACCTTGGCGTCCTTCATCTCCTTCCGCCGCTGGGCTTCCTTCTCGATGTACTCGTCCATCCGCTTCTCGGCGATCTCTTTCTGGTCCGGCTTCCGCTTGTCGCCCAGGACCTTCTCCCGGACGACCGGGATCGTGATCTTGGCGATCTCGCGCAGGGTCTCGAAGACGCCCCAGCCGTTGAGGGCCGAAGCCTCGATGAAGGGCAGGCGCCGCGGGTTGAGGAGGTTGTTGAAGGTCTCGACCGGAATGAGGTGCTCCAGGTCGCGTTTGTTGTACTGGAAGACGAGCGGGACCTGGTTGAGGTCGACGTCCTGCTCGAGGAGGTTCCGGCGCAGTCCGTCGAAGCTTTCCAGGTTGGCGTCGAGGAGGGGGATCTGAGAATCGGCCACGAAAATGAGCCCGTCCGCGCCCTTGAGGACGCTCTTGCGGGAAGCCTCGTAGAAGACCTGGCCGGGGACGGTCAGGAGCTGGAAATGGACCTTGAAGTCGCCGATCAGGCCGGCCTTGATGGGGAGGAGGTCGAAGAAGAAGGTCCGCTCGGTGTCCGTCTCCAGGCAGACCAGGTCGCCCCGGGAGGAGGCGTCAAGCTTAAAATAGATGTAGCGGAGGTTCGTCGTCTTCCCGCTCAGGCCGGGGCCGTAGCAGACGACCTTGACGGCCAGGTTGTTGGTCGTATAGTTAACGAACGCCATGGTTCCCTGATTTCTATATTTACAAGAGTTTATTATTAGCATAAATGCCGGGATGAGTCAATCTTGGCGGGATCCGAACCTCGCCCTGCGGCCGGTCGAAACCCAGGGCAAAACTCAACCAAAAATTACTTATTGACAATATCCCGACCCTCATTATATAAACGAACCAACAAACGGTAGCTACCGTAGAAAAGGAATTTATCGGCTTGCCGCGACAGCGAAGCAGATTTGGGTTTGCCATTCATTCTTTTTCTCTCCGCAGTTTCCCCATCTTGAAGGAGGTAGCCGAGTGCTTATTCCTGCCGAACCGTTCCTCGCCTTTCTCAGATGGTGTTCCGAAGAGAGATTCAGCCCCTACGAAGAGGTTTATCTTCCCATCTTGCCTCCAGAAGACCTCGGAGGAAAATCCTTCTTCAAGCCGTTCCCGGCCCGGGGACGACCCGCGCTCGACGGCTTTCGCTCCATCGACCCCCTCAAATCCCTTTTCTATCTGGCCCGGGAGCGCGTCGCGCCGTTCGGCCGGAAGCGCATCCGGCGCCTCATCGCGGGAGCGAAAGCCTGTGACCTCAAAGGTCTCGAACTCCTCGACCGCGCCCTGATCAACGACGACTTCATCGATCCCGCCTACGCGGCCTGGCGTGAGGACACGACCCTTATCGCGTTCGACTGCACCGACGCGGCGCCGACCTGCCACTGCACGCTGGTCGGGGGGAAACCCTATGCGGAAACGGGATTCGACCTGAACGCTTCCCCGGTCGAGGGGAGCTACCTCCTGACCGCGGCGAGCGAAAAAGGGAAGCGGTTCGTGGAGGAACTCAAAGCCAACGCCTCCCTGGAAGAGCCCGGCAGCCGGATCATGTCGGCGGTCGAGGCGCGACGCGCCGAAATGGTTCGGCGCGTCCGTTCCCAGAACGAGCCGTTCCGGCGCCCGGACGACTACGCCCGGCTCCGATCCGCTCCCCCGGAGGGCTGGAAGGAGGCGGCCGGCGAGTGCGTCGGCTGCGGAGCCTGTACCAACATCTGCCCCACGTGTTACTGCCTCATCCTGAATGAGGAAGGCGAGGGCGGGCCGTTCGTCAAAGCTCGCTCCTACGATTCCTGTCAGTGGCACGGTTACGCCCGCGTCGCCAGCGGGGCGTCGCCCCGGCCCCAAATCTCCGAGCGCTTCCGCCATAGGTATCTCTGCAAATTCGTCTTCATGAACGGCCAATTCGGACGCCTGGGCTGCACCGGATGCGGACGCTGTACGGAAGCTTGTCCGGGCGGCATCGAGTTCCGAGACGTGGTTCGCCGGATGCTGGGGGCGCCCTCCGCTCAGCCGCAGGACCGGAACGTTCCCCGATGAGGAGTCGATCATGAACCCCAATCCTTATGAGGTGATTCCGGCCGTGATCGAGGAAACCATCCCGGAATCGCCCCTTATCCTGACCCTCCGTCTCCGGCCCGAGCGCCCCATCCCGTTTCGGACCGGCCAGTTCATCGAACTCAGCCTTCCCGGCATCGGAGAAGCGCCGTTTACCCCGTCCTCGTCCCATTTCGTCTCGGACGTCATCGACGTGACGGTCATGAAAGCCGGGTTTGTCACCGAGCAGGTCCATCTCTCCCGGCCCGGAGATCGGGTCGGTTTGCGGGGACCCTTCGGTTCGTTCTATCCGCTGGACAAGTTCGAAGGCAGGGACCTTCTCATCCTCGGAGGCGGTTGCGGGCTGGCGCCGCTCCGCTCGTTGTTCCTGACGCTCCTTGACGAGAGCGACAAATACAACAGCATCACTTTCTACGCCGGTTCCAAAACCCCCCAGGACTGCATTTACAAGGACGCCTTCCCCCAATGGCGCAGCCACCCCAAGGTCCGCCTCTTCCGGGCCGTGGACGCCGTCCCCGCCGGCGAAACCTGGGACGAGGACATCTGCCTGGTGACCAAACTCCTCGCCAAGCTGAAGATCGACCCCCGCACCAACCCGGCCGTCGTCTGCGGCCCGCCGGTCATGATGAAATTCGGGACGTTGGACCTCCTCAAGCTCGGATTCCGGGAGGAGAACATCTACCTGTCCATGGAAAAGAAAATGTACTGCGGGATCGGCCAGTGCCGCCACTGCCTGATGGGGGAATACTACGTCTGTAAACACGGCCCCGTCTTCACCTATGCCCAAATCAAGAACGAGGAGGGACTATGGGATTGAAGAAATTATTCATCGACGTCCCCGTCCTCTTGGCGTCCGGCGTTTCCGCCGAGACCATCGCCTGCGAGTACTTGTTCCACCGGATCAATCCCGGCGTGTTCTCGCTCCTCGAGGTCGCCGAGTTCGCCGCCTACTGCCGGCAATGCCGGGAAGCCTTCTGCGTCAAGGCCTGCCCCAAGGAGGCCCTGGAACGTCAGGCCAACGGGACCGTCAAGCGCTTCAACATGCGCTGTGTCGGCTGCAAAAGCTGCGTCCTGGCCTGCCCGTTCGGGACGATTGTCCCCGAGGTCATCAACTACGTCAGCGCCCACTGCGACCTCTGCCTGAACCAGCTCCATGACGATCCGGACTATCAACCTCTCTGCGTCCGGACGGCCCCGCCCGGGAGCTTCGCGATGAAAGACGTCGAAAAGGAAGATCCCGCGAATCATATCTATCTCGTCGGCGAGCGCCTGGCTTTGAAAAGCCCGAACTGGCGGCGCAAGGAAGGCCGGCCATGAGCGGATCGATCGTTGTTCAGCTTCTCTTCTTTCCCGGGTTCCTGTTCTCGGCCGGGTTGGGCCTGATGGCCGGCTGGCTGGATCGAAAGGTCTCGGCGCGTTTCCAATATCGGGTTGGGCCGCCGCTCTTTCAGAATTTCAACGACGTTTTCAAGCTCATGGGCAAGGAGACGATCCTGCCCAAATCCGGCCTTCCCTGGCTGTTCACGGCGGCCCCGATCGTCGCGCTGGCCATGCTTTCGGTCGTGGCGACCCTTGTCGGTGGCGCTTTATTCTTCGGGCGGGGGGTCGGCGGCGACCTTATCGTCGTGATCTATCTCCTGATGATCTACTCGGTTGCCATCGTCCTGGGCGGCGCGGCGACCGGCAACGTTTTCTCCAGCCTGGGCGCGGGCCGTGAAATCAAGCTACTGCTCGCCGACGAGCTGGCATTTCTTCTCGTCTGCCTGGTCCCCGTCATCCGTTCGGGCTACTCGCTGGAGCTCGACCGGATCCTGGCGGCCCAGGCCGAGCACGGAGTGTTCTTAGGGTCGATCTCGGGCGTCCTGGCCTTCGTCGTGGGCCTCCTCTCCGTCCAGGCTAAAATGGCCCTTCCGCCCTTTCACATCCCCGAGGCCGAAACCGAAATCGTGGAGGGACCGCTCATGGAATACGGCGGCCCGCTCCTCGCCTTCTGGAAAATCGCCCAGTTCATGATGTATGCCGTTTTCCCCTTCCTGCTCATCCTACTCTTCTGGGGGGGGTTCAACCTCCGGGGCATGGGCTGGCTGGGAGCGGCAGGAAAGTATCTGCTGATCGTCGTCGTCATGATTATCATCAAGAACACGAATCCCCGCCTGCGGACGGATACTGCCCTGGCCTTCTTCTGGAAGCTCGCCGCCCCGCTGGCCTTGGCGGCCGTCGTCCTGGCCGTACTAGGAGTTTAGACATGGGATGGTACAACAAACGTTTAGCCAAATCCCTCTGGGTCTTCCACGTCAGCGCCTCGCCCTGCAACAACTGCGACATCGAGATCCTGGATCTCCTGACGCCCCGCTACGACGTCGAGCGCTTCGGGATCAAGCTGGTCGGCTCGGTCCGGCAGGCCGATGTCTTTCTGGTCTCGGGCGTCATCAACCAAAAAGTCGCCCCCTACATCCGCCGGCTCTATGAGCAGGCCCCTCGGCCGGTCTTCGTGGTCGGGGTCGGGACCTGCCCGACCTCGGGATGCTGCTTCAAGGAGAGCTACAATATCGTCCCCCGCCGGGAAGAGATCATCCCGTTCGATCTCTACATCCCGGGTTGCCCGCCCAAGCCCGAGGCGATGATCGACGGAATCGTCCGGCTGATCGGAGTGCTCCGTGGTTGATAAAAAACAGTTCCTGGAGGCCATGAGGAACAGGATCGGCTCGATCATCGACAAAAAAGGACGGCTTTATTTCGAAGTGGCGGACGAACAGCTGTCCGAGGTCTCCCGTTACCTCTTCCGGACGATGGGCTGTCGGCTCTCGACGGCGACGGCCATGGAAATGTTCCACGGCCTGGAGGTTCTCTATCATTTCTCCCATGACGCGACCGGCCAGTACTACTGCCCGAGGGTCATCATCACCGACAAGAACGCCCCGCGAGTGACCTCGATCACTCCCATCGTCCCGGCCGCCGAGTGGATCGAGCGGGAGATGGCCGAGCTTTGGGGAATCCGCTTCGAAGGGCATCCGCGGCCGGAGAAACTCCTGACCCGCCGCCATCCAGGCCGCCTGGATCGGCCCTTGCGCCTGAGGAGGCAGCCGTGACCAAGAACGTCATCCCGGTCGGTCCCTTCCACCCGCTGCTGGAGGAAGCGGAATATTTCAAGTTGACCGTCGACGGCGAAACCGTGACCGATGTCGAGGTGGACATCGGCTACATGCACCGGGGCCATGAATTCATCTCCGAGCGCAAGACCTTTACGCAGTCCATCTTCCTCGTCGAACGGATCTGCGGGATCTGCTCGACCTCCCATCCGCTCGCCTTCGTCCACGCCGTCGAGGACGTCGCCCGGACGGACGTTCCCGCCCGGGCGGCCTACATCCGGACTCTGGTCGGGGAGCTGGAGCGCATCCACAGCCATCTGCTCTGGCTGGGACTGGCCGGGCATTTCATCGGCTATGACACCCTATGGATGTGGGCCTGGAAATACCGGGAGTCCGTCTTGGACATGTTCGAGGTCGTCTCCGGCAACCGCAATCACTACGGGATCATGCGGGTCGGGGGGGTCTCGCGCGACGTCCCCGCCGATGTCATCCCGGGGCTGGCCGCCGTCCTCGACAGGGTCGAGGGCAAAATGGCCATGCTGGCCAAAGCCGCGGCCGACGACCCCGTCCTCCACTCGCGCCTGAAGGGCGTGGGCGTTCTGAGCCGGCAGGCCGCGGTCGACGCCTGCGCCGTCGGGCCCACCGCCCGGGCGTCCGGGGTGGCGATCGACGTCCGCAAGGATGAACCCAAGGACGCCTACGGCTGGGTCGATTTCAAGGCCATCGTCCTCCCCAACGGCGACGTCTACGACAAGCTGGTGGTCCGGGTCCTGGAGACGTTCGAATCCATCAAGATCGTCCGCCAGTGCCTTGACAAGCTCAAGACCGAGCCGGGGCCGATTCTCAACGACGTCAAAGAAATCCCCGCCGGGGAGGGCATCGGCCGTTATGAAGCCCCCCGGGGCGAAGTGTTTCACTACGTCCGGACCGACGGCTCCAACCGTCCCGTCCGGCATAAGGTCCGGGCTCCGAGCTACATGAACATCCCGACCTGCGCCGTCTCCTGCAAGGGGATTCCGCTGGCCGACGCCCTGATCACCCTGGCCTCAATCGACCCCTGCTACTGCTGCACCGAACGGGCCATCCACGTCGTCGACCGGAAAAAAAGGCCCCGCGCCGTCAACTTGGTCGAGCTGTCGCGCCGCAAGACCGAACGCCTGAGGAGGGAGATCCATGGCTAATCCGCTGCTCCTCATCATCATCACCCCTCTGGTCGCGGCGTTGCTCAACGGGATCCTGCCGGTTGTCCTCCGAAAGCTCCTGACCGGGCTCTCGCTCGTCCTGGGCCTGGTCTGGACGATTCGGATCGCGGGCGCCGCCCCACCGGCCTTCGAGATTCTCGGCCGGAATGCGCTGGCCCTGGACAAGCTCGGCTTTCTCTGCCTCATCGCCATCCACGTCCTGAGTCTCATTATATTCCTGTTCTGCCTTAAAGGCCTGGACGCCGGAACCGAGAAGGTTTTTCTCGTCCTCTATCCTTTGACCGTTTCCATTCTGCTGCGGCGTCGTTTTAAGCCGGCACGCCATGAGTCTGCTTGTGTTCTGGGGATTATCCGGCTTGGCGCTCTATTGGTTCGCCCTGCTCGGCCGGGGGAAGGAGGCGCCGGGAACGGCCAAAAAAACATTCATCATCGTCGGGGGGAGCGACGCCTTTTTGCTCCTGGGCCTGGCCATGATCGGGATGAAGTCCGGCTGGTCGCTGGATCATCCTCCGATCGGGCTTGACGGAGCATACGCCTGGCTGGCCTTCCTCTTTCTCCTGATCGCGGCCCTGGCCAAGGCCGGGGGCTTCCCCCTGCACACCTGGGTTCCGGATTTCTCCAAGGATGCCCCGGTGGAAGCGGTGGCCTTCCTCCCCGCCTCCCTGGACAAGATCCTGGGCATCTATCTGTTGGTCCGGATGATGACGGTCTTTTTCGAGGTCGGCCTTCTGGTTCGGATGATCATCATCACGCTGGGGGCTTTGACGGTCATCACCGCGGTCATGATGGCCCTGGTCCAGCGCAACGGCCGCCGCCTTTTGGGCTACGATGCCGTCAGCCAGGTCGGCTACATGATCATGGGCATCGCCAGCGGTTCGGCCCTGGCTTTCCTGGGAGGGCTTTTCCACCTCATCAACCACACCCTTTACAAGTCCAATCTCTTCCTCGTTCTCGGCTCGGTGGAAAAACGCGCGGGGACGAACGAACTCGACGATCTGGGAGGATTGGGCAAAACGATGCCCATGACGTTCGCCGCAGCGCTGGTGGGGGCCCTGGCCATTTCCGGGATCCCGCCCTTCAACGGCTTCTTCTCCAAATGGATGATCTATCAAGGGCTTCTGGAGAAGGCGGCCGGACTCCCGCCCGGATACCAAATCTGGCTGCTGGCCTGTCTTATTCTGGCCATTTTTGGAAGCGCTTTGACCCTGGCCACCTTGATCATGTTCATCCATTCCGTGTTCTTGGGGAAGCGGCCCCGCCGTTTGGAAAGCGTCAAGGAGGCGTCCTTCAACCAGTGGCTCACAACGGGCGTCCTGGCTCTGCTCTGCCTGGGCTTCGGGCTGTTTGCCCGAGAGATCCCCCTCCGGCTGCTGATCGGCCCCGCCGCCGAGGAGAGCGGCTTCGCGGCCGCCAGAGCGATTGGTCTTTACAGCCCGCAGCTCATCCTGATCCTCCTCGCCCTGCCCTTGATTCTCGGGCTATTGCTCTTCTTGTTGGTCAGAAAGCCCCGCTTTGACGAAGTCTACCTGGGCGGGCACGCCCCGGATGAGCAGTTCCGCGTGACCGGGACCGAGTTCTACAAGGAAATCGTCGAGATGCGTCCGTTGCGGAGCGTTTTCAGCCTGGCCCATAAGAAAATCTTCGACATCTATCACGTCGGCAGCGGGGCGACCTTCGGACTGTCCCGGCTTCTCCAGAAGGTCCAGTCCGGACTGTTGCCCCTGTATATTCTCTTCATCGTCTTTGGCCTCGTTCTGTTCATGCTCCTAATCCAGTGAGGACCGAACGAACATGCCGGACACAGCTCCGACTATTCCTCGGCGGATACAACCGCCGGCGGGGAGGGATTCATGCCCATCGATACCTGGCTGATTTGTCTCTTGGCGTTTATGATCGTGGCGTCGATCGTCGCCCTGGAGATCAAGGATATTCTCTCATCCATCGTGGCGGTCGGCGTCGTCGGGTTGGCCGTCTCGGTCTCCTTTATTTTCCTCCAGGCTCCGGACCTGGCCATCGTCCAATTCCTATTCGAGATCTTCGCCCTCATTCTCCTCGTCCGAGCCTTCATCCGGAAAGACGCTCACGTCCTGGAGCCCTCCAAATCCGGCCGCTGGATCCTGGGTTTCACCGTACTGGGCCTGGCGGCCATCCTGGTATTGAGCGTCAGGGTCTTCCGCCTGCTCCCCCCTTCGGCCAGCCCCTTATGAGCGTCTCCCGGCATTACCTGGAGTCCGGGGCGGCCGAAGTCGGCGCCGCAAACCTGGTCGCGGCCATCGTCCTCGACTACCGGGCCTACGACACTCTGGGGGAGGTCACGGTCCTGTTCACGGCCATCCTGGGAACCCTGACCGTCCTGCGCGTCAGGGCTCGGAGTAGACAAGGAGGCGTGACATCATGAGCCGAACGCCGGGAATGACCCTCATCGTCAAAACCGTGACCCGCCTTATCGTCTGGTTGATCTTCCTCTACGGGATTTACATCATCTTTCACGGACACCTCAGCCCGGGGGGAGGATTCGGCGGCGGCGTCGTCCTGGCCCTCGGGCTTCTCTGCATGCTCCTGGCCTACGGCCGCGCCTTCACTATAGAGTGGCTGCCGCTGCCGTTTCTGCGCCGGCTGGATTATTCCAGCTTGCTACTGTTCTTGGCCGCGGGCCTCATGGGCATGGCCGCGGGCGGCGCATTCCTCCGCAACGTCCTGGCCAAAGGGACCCTGTTCTCCCTGTTCAGCGCGGGGCTCATCCCCATCCTCAACATCCTGATCGGAATCAAAGTCGGCCTGTCCCTGTTTTTTGCCGTCCTGGCCCTGGCCGAATTCGATCCGGAGAAAGGAGCCGAGGAATGACGCTCTACGTGCTCTGTTTCGCCCTGTTTTTAACCGGCCTCTACGGGATCCTGACCAAACGCGATCTCATCAAAATCATCCTCGCCTCGGGCATCATGGGCTACGCAGCCAACCTCTTCATCGTCCTGATCGGCTACCGCCGAAACGCCGTCTATCCCATCCTGGAGCCCGGTAAGGAAGTAACGGCCATGGTCGACCCTCTCCCCCAGGCGCTCGTTCTGACCTCGATCGTCATCGAGCTGGGGATCACCGCTCTTCTCGTCGCCCTGGCCCTCCGGCTCTACCAGAAAAATAAGACTTTTGACATCTCAAAGACAAGGAGGCTCGTCGGATGATCCTCCCCTATTTCATAATCATTCCTCTTTTTGGGACCATCTTGATCGTTCTCATTTCCGGCCGAAGAGAGACGGTCGCGGCCGCGATCTCGCTGACGGCGACGGCGGCGCTCATGGTTGTTTCGGTCTACGCCTTCATCGCTCATAGGGGGGAAACCCTGGTCTACTTCATGAGCGACTGGAAGATTCCGATCGGAATCTGCCTCGTCCAGGACGCCCTCAGCTCGTTCATGCTCGTCATGGTCAGCCTGATCGCCTTGACCTCCCTGGTCTTTTCTCTTAAATACATCCGCCGTCTGTCCTCCGACTGGAAATACTACGCCCTGTTCATGACCCTGGTGGCGGGGATGAACGGCGTCATCGTCACCGGCGACCTTTTCAATCTTTTCGTCTTTATGGAGATCGCCCTGTTCGCCGCCTTCGCCCTGGTCGCCTACGGCGGTCAGGCCCACGAATTCGAAGCCGCCTTCAAGTACGCCGTCATGGCGGGAATCTCCTCGTCGCTTATTCTGGTGGCCATCGCCGTCGTCTATAGCGCCACCTCCTCCCTGACCATGGCCACCATCGCCCAGACCCTTCCCGGCAAGGACCCCTACCTCGTCCTCTGGGTCGGGGGGCTGTTCATGGCCGGATTCGGCTTGAAAGCCGCCGCAATGCCCTTCCATGCCTGGCTTCCCGACGCCCACTCCTCGGCCCCGGCGCCCATATCGGCCATGCTGAGCGGCGTCCTGATCAAAGCCCTCGGTATCTACACCCTGATCCGTATTTTTTACAACGTCCTGGGAGCGCCGCCGCTTTTCCTGCAGGTTTTTCTCGTCCTGGGAGCGGTCTCGATCATCCTCGGCGTTCTGCTGGCTATCGGCCAGTGGGACATCAAGCGTCTCCTCGCCTACCACAGCATCAGTCAGATCGGCTACATCCTGCTCGGGATGGGGCTGAACACGACGCTGGGAATGGCCGGGGCCGTTTTCCATCTCTTCAACCACGCGGTGTTCAAGTCCCTTCTGTTCTACAACGCGGGCGCCCTGGAGATGGCGCTGGGAACGCGGGACCTCCGGAAAATGGGGAACGTCACCAAGCGGCTCCCGATCACCGCCCATTCTTCGATGATCGCCTCCCTGTCCATCTCCGGGATTCCACCCTTCAACGGCTTTTTCAGCAAGGTTCTGATAATCGTCGCCGCCGTCCAGGCCGGCCGTCCCTTGTTCGCTTTTCTGGCCGTGGTCGGCAGCTTGCTGACGCTGGCCTCTTTCATGAAGGTCCAAAGATACGGGCTGCGCGGAGAGCGGCCGGTCGGGGCGCTGATCGAGCCGGTCGGAGGCGGGATGAATGCGGCCATGGCCGTCCTCGCCCTGCTCTGCCTGGTCACGAGCCTGATGATCGTCCCGGGTATCCGCGAATGGACGCTCGACCCCGTGGTCGATGTCATCATGGGCAAGGGAGGGTATATTCTTTCGGTGCTGGGGAAGTGACGCCATGAGCAAGAAAATGCAAAGTCGGATCCTGGTTTTCATCCTGTCCCTTCTCGTCTGGCTGGGCCTGACGCGCGGCGGGGGCACGCCGGAAATAGCGGCCGGGGTGGCCGCGGCCCTGATCGTCTCCTGGGCCGCCGGAGGATTCCTGGCCGGATTCCCGCGCGGCCGGGGCAGCGTCCGCCGGGCCCTGTTCGCCGTCCGCTACATCGCCCGGTTCTTCTTAGAAATGATCAAAGCCAATCTCCAGGTCGCCTCCATCGTGCTCCATCCCCGCTGTCCGATCCGCCCCGGGATCGTCAAGATCAAGACGGGGTTGACCCGAGACACGGCGCTGACGATCCTGGCGAATTCCATCACGTTGACTCCGGGAACGTTCACGATCGACATCCATCCCGGGAAGGGCGAGCTCTATATCCACTGCATCACGGTCGGCTCGACCGACCTCGAGGAGAACACCCGGGCCATCGGCGGGAAGTTCGAACGGATCCTCAAGGAGGTTTTCGAATGAGAGCATTGCGCTGGCTCGTCGGGACCGGCGTCCTCGCGGCCCTGGCCTATCTCAACTTCCTCGTCCTGAGCGCTCCCCTCCTGGTGAAGCTCATCAACGTCAGCCTGTTCAGCGCCTTGTTCGTGCTCTACCGGGTCGTGCGGGGCCCAAGCCCGGCCGACCGAGTCATCGCCGTGGACATCCTGGGCATCCTGATCATCAGCGTCCTGGCCCTCTACGGCCTCGCCCACGGCCAGGGATTTTTCATGGACATCGCCCTCATCTGGGCTCTGTTGAGTTTCGTGGCGTCGCTGGCCTTCGCCAAGATTCTGGAAGGGAGGGGACTCGATGATTAGGCAGGATATCGGGATGATCTTCGTCGGGGTCGGCATCCTGTTCAATTTCCTGGGCGTCCTGGGACTCATTCGCCTCCCCGATGTCTACAACAGGCTCCAGGCCGCCACCAAGTGCGTGACCTTCGGTTCGGCCGGCCTGCTCTTCGGCGTCTTCATCCTCCAGGGTTTTTCCGGCTTCGGGATCAAGGCTTTGCTCGGCATCGGTTTCATCTTCCTGACTTCGCCCGTCGCGGCCCATGCCATCGCCCGGGCCGCCCACCGCAGCCGGATTCCGCTCTGCCCGGAGAGCACCACCGACGCTTACGAATCCGACCGCGAACTCCGCGAGGAGCCCCCCCGTGATGTGGCCTAAGCTCCGTGAAATCAAGGAGGCGCTGACCTCCTTCTTCAGCGCCCCGTTCACCACCCGTTATCCGGCGGGGCCAAAGGCGACTTTCCCATCCTACCGCGGCTTTCCCAGGTTCCGCGCGGATGACTGCGTCGGCTGCGGGGCCTGTGCCCAAGTCTGCCCCTCCCAGGCGATCGAGGTCAGCGACGACGCGGCCCGGAGGATACGCCGGTTGCGAATCGACTTCGGATCCTGTATCCAATGCGGGCAATGCGGAGAAAAATGCATCACCGGCCGGGGCGTCGCGAACACGAACGAATATTCTCTGGCCGTTTCCGATCTCAAGGCCCCCGAAGTTTATGAGACCATCGAGAAAGATCTCATCCTTTGCGAGTGCTGCGGCCAAATCATCGGCTGCCGCGATCATCTCGATTGGATAAAGGACCGCCTGGGCGCCGAGGCCTATGCCCATCCCAACTTCCTTCTGTCTGCCCAGGAGCAGTGGGATCATCCGCCCGCCTCCCGCCCCAAGGCCCGCCTGCGCCGCGAAGACCAGATCAAGTACGTCTGCGCCCGCTGCCGCCAGAGAATCGTCAGCACCGATGAATTTTAATGCTTTCCCCCGAGGCCGGGAGCCCCGGAAGAAAGGCAAGCGCGGGGATAACGCGGGTTCGCTTCCGACTCTCCCGCTCCCCGCTTACATTGAATAAGGGAGGCAAGAAGAGATGTGGACGGTTAAAGACATGCTCGATCAAAAGGGCCGCGATGTCTGGACGATTGCGCCGGAAGCGCGAGTCCTTGACGCCCTCAAGATTATGGCGGTCAAGGGGATTGGAGCCCTCGTCGTCGTTTCCGGTGAAAGGGTCGTGGGTATATTCTCGGAGAGGGATTACGCGCGCAAGGTCGTGCTCAAGGAAAGAAGTTCCTTGAATACCCTTATCCGGGATGTCATGACCTCCGAAGTCTTCTGCGTGAGGAAGGAAACGACGACCGAAGAATGCATGGCTCTTATGACGGGAAAACATATCCGTCACCTGCCTGTCATCGAGGACAATCATCTCAGGGGGCTGATCTCCATCGGCGACGTCGTCAAGGCCATCATTTCCGATCAGAAGATCACGATCGGACACCTCCAGGACTACATCATGGGCAAATACATCTGATCGGCCTCCGGCCCGCCTACGGACGCCCGATCAGACGTTACCGCCTTTCCTCAGGCGATCGATGACTTTCTCGTACTTGGCGATAACCTGGGCCCAGGTATAATTGGCCTGGACATAGGCGTAGCCGTTGGCCCCCAAGGCCTTCCGAAGCCGATCGTCCCCGAGCAGGAGGTCCAGGCCCGCCTCGAATTCCCGGTCGTTCGAGTAATAGAGCCCGCTCCGCCCCTTCAGGCAGTGCTGCTTGAGGGGCTCGGCCCCCTCCTGGACCAGAATCGGGGACCGGACGGCCATGGATTCCAGGGCCGCCATGCACAGGCTCTCGAGGTGGGAAGGATGGATGACGGCCGCAGCCCCCGCCATGGCGGCGTTCTTGTCCTCGGGGGATACGAAGCCGAGGTACTTGAGCCGGGGATGCAAGGGGAGATCCATCAGCAGGTTCCCGATCAGGATCAGGAAGAGGCTCGGCCGACGCGGGTGGTAGCGCAGGAAATAATCGATGAGCTCGCGGCAGCCCTTGCCGGGTTCGATCCGGCCGGCATACAGGATGTAGGGACCGGGGATGCCGGCCCGCTGGAGGAAACCGGCGACGTCGAGTTTGGCCGGGACGTCGACGCCGACGCCGACGATATCCTGGTATTTGCCTTCGAAGGGAAAGAGCCGGTGGAGCATGTCACGCTCGGCTTCGGTGTTAAAAATGAAGGCTTGGGGGGGCTCGAAGACTTCCTTCATGACGTCGAGGTGGAGGGCCGGCTCATCGTGGGCGGTCGGGACGAGCGCTTTGGCCCCCCGGACCCGTTTCAATCCCCAGTAGGTGTTGTAATAGAGGTAGGTGAAGAAGATAAAAAGGTCGTGGTCCTTCTCCTCCCGTTCCAGGGCATCGACCAAGGCCGGGCAGACCGGGCCTTGGCGGTCCAGCCAGTCCAGTTCGTCCTGCCGGGAATGCGGATTGAAGAAGATCCAGTCGGAATAGGCGTTGAAGGACACGATCTCCCTCTCCCGTTCGATCGGGAAGCGGCGGAGGACGACCCCGTTGTAGACGGAGCGCCCGGCTGCGTACTCGTTACGCCAGGTGATGTAGTCCTTGGCCGTCGTCGTGTAGACGGTGCAATCGTGGCCGGCCGCGACCAGCCGCTCGGCAACCATCCGGCAGTGGAGCTCGGAGCCGCCCATGACCTCTTTCCCGTAGCGCTGGACGACGAAGGCGATTCTCATCTCAGCGGGACCTCAGCAGGGACTCGAACTCCCGGAAGAGAAAGGCTTTTTTTTGCTCGGCCTTGAAGGCCTCCAGGCGCCGGCGCTGCCCGGCGACGACCGTTTTACGGATCTTCTCGTCGCGGGCGACGATGTCGACGAGCTCGGCCGTCCGGTCGACCCGCTTGTCATGGATCAAGACGCCCGCCCCGTCCAGGGTGTAGGGGACGGCCGTCGAAGCGTAGGCGACGATGGGGAGGTCGAAGACCATGCTCTCGACGAGCGGCAGGCAGAATCCCTCATGCTCGCTCAAGGACAGGAAGACGTGGGACGCCCGATAGAGAGCGTACATCTCTTCGTCGGGAATGTGGCCGGCGAAGGTGATCTCCTCGGGCTTGAGGTAGAATTCGTCGGCCATCCGGACCAGGGCTTGGGTGTAAACCGGAAGCGAAGAGGTCTTGCCGACGACGATGAGCCGGACCAGGGGCGAGATGTATTTTTTATAGTAGAAGACAACCTTGATGAGGTCGTCGATCCGCTTATTGGGGACGATCCGGCCCACGAACAGGATGTTAGTCCGGCCGTCCCTGAACAAATCCCGGACGAACCGGCTGGGCGGCCGCTCGTATTTGGCGAAATCGACGAAGAGAGGGAACTCCCGGGTCGTCCGGTAGCCGAGCGCCTCGAGCTCAAGCCGGTTGTACTCGGAATCGGCCAGGCCGACCTCGACATGGGGGGCCAGCCGGACGAGTTCCTCGCGGCCGAGCCGGCAGAGCCGGGCCATCTCGGCATGGAAGGGCTCGAAAAACTCGGGCGGGGTGATGTTGTGGTAGATAATAAACTTCCGGCATGGTTGCCGGATGAGGCCTTCGGTCAGCGGGCTGGGAAGGGCGAAGTGGAGGATGGCGATATCCCCGGCCCCGGGCGGCGGGAAGTCTGCGAACAGCCGGGCTTCGCCGGCCAGGTCCGGATCGTGATTGAGGCAATAAATGTCCGACCCGAAGCCGCGGGCGCGGAGGGCGTTCCGGAGGTGGAAGGCCGTGTCGCCGATGGCGTCGCCGCGGTGGAAGGCCGGAATGAGCTGGTCGATCCTCATGCCCTGACCACTCCATCGATGTGGTCGAACAGGATGCGGCTGACGTTCGCCCTGCTGTATTTCGCGAGAGCCTTGAGCTGCCCGGTCACGATCCGCTCCCGGAGGGCGCGGTCTTGGACGATCCGGTCGATGAGTGCCGCCGTCCGCAGGAAGTCCTTGCGACGAAGGAGGACTCCGCCGCCGTTCATGGTCTCCTCGACGGCGCCGGCCGCGAAGGCGACGACCGGGATCTTGAGGTGGAAGGCCTCGAGGAGGGGCACGCCAAATCCTTCGTGCTCGCTCATGCTCAGGTAAACGTCGGCCAGCCTGTAGTAGGCGACGAGCTCCTCGAAGTCGACGTGGCCGGTCAGGTGGACGTCGTCCAGGGCCAGCCGATCGATGAGATCCTGGAGGGCGGCCAGGTAGCGCTCCATGCCCCGGAAATCCCCGGCCAGGATGAGCCGGGCGTTCCGGTTGAATTCCTTCTTATAAATATAGAATGTCTTGATAACGTCCTCGAATTTCTTGTTGGGAATGACCCGGCCCACATAGAGGATGGTGGTTTTGGGCTCGGCGAAGATGGAGCGGACGACCGGATCGCCCGGGACGTCGAACTTGGCGAAGTCGAGGAGGATGGGGAGAACACCCGTCCGAGGGTAGCCGGCCTCGGCCAGCTCCCGGCGGTTGAAATCGGAATCGCCCAGGGCCAGATTGATCTTGTCCTTGAACTGATCCAGTTCGAGCCGGCCCTTATAGCACTCCCGGGTCAGGATCCGGTGGCTGTCCAGAAAATAGTCGTAGGGCGTGATGTTGTGGTAGATCAGGATCCGCTTATCCGGGATGCGCAGGAACATCTTGGAGACGGGCGAGCCGATCGAGAAATGGAAGATGACGACGTTCCCGGCCGCGCTGAAGCGGGGGTACTCCCGGAAGTCATGGATATAACCGGCCATTCTCGGCTCGAAGAAGCGGACGAAGATCTCGGAGCCGAGGCCCCGCTCCCGGAGGGCCTTGCGGATTTCGAGGATCTCGTCGGAAATGGCGTCACCGTAGGTCAGGGATGTCGAGAACTGATGGACCTCCACTCAGGGCCTCCTCTCCAGCCCGGCGACGATGGCCAGGTATTTGCTCTCGATGACGTCCCAAGTGTAGTTGGCGTTGAAATAGGCCCGGCCGTTGCGGCCCATGGCCGCCCGAAGCGCCGGATCCTCGAGGATGAGAAGGAGAGCCTCCCGGAACTCACGGTAGTTTTCGTAATAGAGCCCGCCGTTGCTCCGGCGGCATTGTCCCCGGAGAACCTCGCAGGCGGCGTTGGCCAGGACCGGCTTCCCCATCGCCCAAGCCTCGAGGGTGACCATGGACAGACTCTCGTAGAAGGAGGGCATCATCAGGGCGTCGGCCCCGGCGATGCCGTCGAACTTGTCCTGCTCGGACAGGAATCCCAAGTGGCGGACATCGGGGTGGTCGGGGATGGGAAGGATCGTGTTCCCGACCAGCAAGAGCCGGGCGGGCGACCCGGTCTCCTTCTTGAAGCGGAGGAAGTACTCGAACAGCTTGTGGCAGCCCTTGTTCTGGTCGATCCGGCCGACGTAGATGAGATAAGGTCCGGCGATCCCGAACTTGGCCCGGAAGCGCTCGCCGTCGTAGGAATCCGGCACCTCGGTCCCGACCCCGACGACATCGCCGGGGACATCCTCGTTGCGGGAAAGGCCCTGGATCATGGCCCGTTCCTCGTAGGAGTTGTAGACGAAGGCTCGGGGCATCCGGAACAGGTCTTTGAAGATCCGGAGGTGGATGACGGGGTCGTGTTCGGCCGTCGGGACGAGGATGCTTTTCGCGGGGACGGCCTTGATCCCGTAGAAGGAATGGTAATAGCGGTAGCTGAAGAAGATGAAATAGTCGAAACGGCGCTCCTCGGCCTTGATGGCATCGATCAGGGCGGGGACGAGCGGCCCCTCCTCCTCGAGCCAGGCCAGCTCCTCCTCCTCGCCGTGCTCGTTCTCGAGGATGTGGTTCTGGATCTGGCCGAATCGCTCCGGGCTCCGGGGCCGGCTGACCGGGAAGCGCCGGACTGGAATCCCGTTGATGACCGTCTCGGCCTCCCGGTAGTGGTTTTTCCAGGTCACGTAGTCGTAGGCCTTGGTCGTCAGGACCTCGACGTCCCAGTATTTGCGCATGTGCTCGGCGACCCAGCGGCAATGGAGCTCGGCGCCGCCGTTGATCTCCAGGCCGTACCTCTGGACGACGAAACAGACCTTCATTTCACGAGTTCTTTCTCCAGGGCTTTCTCGCGCCGGCCCAGGAACTCGAAGTCTTTCTCCATGACGCGCGTCTTGAGCTTGAGGCCTTCCTCCTCGATCTTGAGCTTGCTGAGCTCGACGACAAGGTTGTGGGACAGGTTGTGAAGGAGCTTGACGAACTCCATCGCCCTCTGGATCTCGTCATAGGCGTCGTCGACCCGTTCGTTGGTCGTCCGGTTGATCAGGTCCACCCGGTCGCTGAGCGTCGCGTGGACCTCGTCGATCCGTTCGTTGGCCATGCGGAGGATATCCTCGATCCGCTGGTTGGCCTCTCTCAAGCCCGAGCCGATCCGCTCGCCCAACGCGTTTTGGGCTATATCGAGCCTCTCGTTGGCGACGTCGATCCGATTCTCGGCCCGGGAGACATTCGCATTGACCCGGCGGAACTCAAGGTCCATTTGGACCACCAGCCGCTCAAGCCGGAGGTTCGTCTGGTGGAGCTTGCGGACGGTCTCCATGAGCTCCCGGTGGGTCGGCAAGGCCAGGAGCTTCTGAAGGGGGGCGAACGGACGCATGATCTTGAAGAAGATCCGTTTGAGCTTCCCCTTGAGGCCGGATGGAGGGGGAAGCGGCGGCTCTTCGGCGGCCAAAGGACCGGGACCTTCGGCGGGAACTTCGGGAGGCGGCGCGGCCGGCTGTTCGGCGATCCTGGCCTTGATCTGGGCCATGATGTCCGCGACATCGAGGCGGTCGTAGTCAATGACGATTCCGGATGGATCGTGGCGATCGGTTCCGGTCTGATCCATGGGATCTCCCTCCTCTCGCGGGTTGGTCCGTCTCAGCTCTTCCGGTCGAAGAGCGTACCGTCGTAAACGCTCTGGACGTCCAGGATGTCGGGCAGGGGACGGAGTCGCATCTCTTCGATCTCCCTGACCTCCCGCTCGCTCAGGAGGCCGTCTTTGATCCTCCGGGCGATCCTGTCTTCGATCTCGGCGAGGAGACGGCGGCGCTCCTCCGCGCTCAATCCTTTGATCTCCAGATAATCGGCCATGGTCGCACTCCCTGCCTATTTTATTGTATTTCGGGCGAGGCCGCCAAGGGGCCCTTGGGAAGTCCCATTGTAGTCATAAGCCCGGCCGACATCAACCCCTTCTGCCTCTAGCCGTCGGGCGGGGACTGTACAAGGGTAGTCCTGAGCCTTGCGAAGGGCAACCCCTTCTGCCTCCGGGCGCTTCGCCCGTACTCACTAGCTGTGCTAACAGATTGTGAGTGCAGCCTCGAACAGGGACTGTATAAGGGTAGTCCTGAGCCTTGCGAAGGGCAACTCGCTCAACACTCCGGCCATCAGGCCGGGATTGTATTGCGATAGTCCTGAGCCTTGCGAAGGGCACCTCGCTCAACACTCCGGCCATCAGGCCGGGATTGTATTGCGATAGTCCTGAGCCTTGCGAAGGGCAACCCCTCCGATTGAAATGGCCCGGCCCGTATGGTAAAAGGAAGCCATGGACGACATCCGCGGCCGGCCCCGCGTCGGCGTCATCGGGGGCAGCCGCCCCGCTAAGGCGGCGCTCGAGGCGGCCCGCGAGGTGGGCCGGCTCGTCGCCGGACGGGAGGGCGTTCTCGTCTGCGGAGGGCTGGGCGGGGTCATGGAGGCGGCCTGCCGGGGGGCGCGGGAAGCGGGCGGCCTGGCCGTGGGAATCCTCCCCGGGACCGATCCGTCCCAGGCCAATGCCTTCGTAGACCTCCCCATCGCGACCGGACTCGGCTATACCAGGAACTCTCTGGTCGCCCTCAACGCGGACGTCCTCATCGCCGTCGACGGCGAATATGGGACCCTGAGCGAAATCGCCTTTGGCATTATCTATGGGAAAAAAGTCATCGGCCTGGGAACCTGGGACATCAAGGGCGTTATCCCGGCCCGTACTCCGGAGGAGGCGGTTGAGCTTGCCTTCAAACGCTAAACCCGCTTCCCCCATCAACTACAAGCTTACGCTCAGCTACGACGGAACGGATTTCCGCGGCTGGCAGCGCCAGCCCTCCGGGCGGACGATCCAGGGCGAACTGGAAAAGGCCCTGGAACGCCTGGCCGGAGGGCGGATCGCCGTCCACGGCGCGGGCCGGACAGACGCCGGCGTCCATGCCCGTGCTCAGGTCGCGAGCTTCAAAGCCGCCCTGACGCTTGACGATGCGACACTTCTCCGCGCCCTGAACGCGCTCCTCCCCGGGGCCATCCGGGTTCTGGCGGTGGATAAGGCAAGCCCCCAGTTCCACGCTCGGAAGAGCGCCCTGTCCAAAGTCTATCAATACCGGATCGTCCTCGGACCCCGGATCACCCCTTTCGACCTCCGCTACGTTCACCATCATCCTCGCCCCTTGAACGTAGTCCGCATGCGCCGGGCCGCCCGCCTGTTCGTGCGGGAAGCCGACTTCAGCGCCTTCTCCTCGAACCGCGAGCTAAATCCGGTCCGGCGGGTGACGCGGTCCGAGCTTCGGAAGAAAGGCGACGAGATCGTCTTCACCATCGAAGCCGACGGCTTCCTCCGCTATATGGTCCGGACCATCGTCGGAACGCTGATCGAGGTCGGCCGGGGCCGGATCGCGGTCGAGGGCGTCGAGCGGCTCTTCGGGGAAAAACACAGGACCCTGGCCAGCCCGACCGCCCCGGCCAAAGGGCTGTGTCTGGTCCGGGTCGATTACGGGCCGAAGGTCAAGGCCATGGCCAGCGCGTCCTCGCGAGGATTGGTATAATAGTCCCTGCGCCGGCTGACGGCCTCGAACCCGAGCGATTTATAAAGGTTGAACGCCTTCAGGTTGGACTCGCGGACTTCGAGAGTCACGATCCGGATGCCCGACGCCCTCATCTCCTCCAGGGTCGTAGAAAGCATTTCCTTTCCGTAGCCCCGTCCCCGGTAGTCGGGATGGATGGCCATGTTGTTGATCTGGGCCTCGTCCTTGATGATCCAGAAGATGATATAGCCGATGACTTTTTTATCGAGGTCGTGGTAGGCGACCAGGGCGTGGGAGATGGGGCGGTTCTGGATCTCGCCCAGGAAGGTTTCGACGTGCCAGGGATTGGCAAAGGAAAGCTTTTCGATGGCCTGAACGGCGGCCACGTCCTTCACCTCCATCCAACGGAGATGGAAGGGCAGCGCTCCGGCTTCAACCTTGATCTTATTCCTCCGCTTGGGATTTCCGGAAATAGAAAGGCTGCAGATCGGCGCCGGAGAGCCCCTTCCCCGCCTTGAGCGCCTCACCTCCGAGCTTTCCGACCTCGAATCCGATAAAGGGCGAGCGCAGGACGAAGACTCCCCTGTCCTCAAGCCGGGCCGCGATATTTTCTTTATAGAGGACGGCCCCGTTGCCAAGGAAGTGAACGACGCGCCGGGAGGGCAGCCGGGCCAGGAACGCATCGGGGAGGTAGGCCCCTTGGGGAAGGAACTCCTCGAGCCGCCCGCCCTTCGACTCGTACAAGGCCGCGTAAACCTCGCCCTTTTTAGCGTCGAGCATCGGACACACAAGCCGGCCGCCGGAAGCGGCGAGCTTGAGGGCCAGCGCCTCGAGCGTCGAGACGGGAACGCCGGGCTTTCCCGAAGCGAAGCAGAACGACTTGACGGTGCTGAGTCCGATCCGGATGCCGGTGAAGGAACCGGGCCCGGCCGCCACGGCGAATCCGTCGACGCCGGAGAGCGCGATTTTCTGGGAGCCGAGAACGGCCTCGACCGAGGCCAGAAGCCGCTCGGAGTGGGTCAGGCCCGACTCGGAGTTGATCTCGGCCAGAAGCGTCCCGTCCCGGAGGAGCGCCACGGAACCGGCCGGCGTCGTGGTATCGACGGCCAGGATAATCATTTCCGTCGAGGCTCAGAGCCTGGCGGCGACGGCCTCTCCCATCTCGAGGGTCGTCGTTTTACCGCCCAGATCGTAGGTTCGGGCTTTCCCGTCTTTGATGACTTCGGCGACGGCGCCCTCGAGGGCGGCCGCCTGGCCGGTTTCTCCCAGCCAGTCCAGCATGAGCTTGGCGGCCAGGAAGGTCGCGATCGGGTTGACCTTGTTCATGCCGGCGTATTTGGGGGCCGAGCCGTGGGTCGGCTCGAAAACGGCGTATTTGTCGCCGATGTTGCCGGCCGAGGCGAAGCCCAGTCCGCCGACGAGCTGGGCGGCCAGGTCCGAGATGATGTCGCCGAACAGGTTTTCGGCGACCAGGACGTCGTAGTCGTAGGGGTTCTTGACCAGCCACATACACATGGCATCGATGTTGGCGTCTTTGAAAGGAATGTCCGGATAGCCCCTGGCGACCTCGCGGGATACAGCGAGCATCAGACCGCCCGTTTCGCGAAGGACATTGGGCTTCTCGACGACGGTGACCGAGCGCCGCTTGTACTTGCGGGCGAACTCGAAGGCGGCCCGAACGATACGTTCGCAGCCCTTGTGGGTCATGATTCGGGTCGAGACGGCGATTTGGTCGAGGGGAACGTCCTTGAACGGCTTCATCTTGGGATGGATGGAGAGGGCGTCCTTGACGCCCTGGGGGAGCGGGAAGAACTCGACCCCGGCGTACATGCCCTCGGTGTTCTCCCGGAAGACAACCAGGTCGATCTTGTCTTTATAATTGAGGGGATTTCCCGGGTAAGCCTTGCAGGGACGGAGGTTCGTATACAGGTCGAACTCCTGGCGGAGTCGGACGATCGGACTGAAGTAGGATAAGCCCTTGCTCCTGAGGGAAGGATCGAGCTCGGCGGCCGCGTCCTCCTTGGGTTTGGAGGTGATGGCGCCGAACAGACAGGCGTCCGTCCCCTTGAGGAGCTGGATGGTCCGGTCGGGAAGAGCGTTCCCCTCCTTGCGCCAGAACTCCCAACCGATATCGCCATAGATGTACTCGGCGTTGACCCGGAGCTTCTTGAGGACGATCATCGTCGCTTCGACGACGTCCTTGCCCACCCCGTCGCCGGGCAGGATCGCGATCTTATACTTGGCCATGGTCGACTCCTCTCTCCGGAATTGGTTTCAAAAGATTACCATAAAACCCGGTAAAAATAAATTTCCTGCCGGCCTCGCTCGGGGTGTGGGAGTTCAGAGGACGCGTGTTTGCCCCAGCGAGTCAAACCCGCTCCCACTTCGGGTCTCGCTCCCGATTTGAAGACAAATCGGACCATGCCCGCTCGACCCTTCGTAGGGCCTCTTCACCCCACAACCCCTCGCTCAACCTTCAAGGATAGCTTTAACGTTTGCGGAGGATCCCGGCGACGCCGATGATGAGGATGGCCAGGGCGGCCCACTGGACGGGATGGAGCCGTGCCCCGAAGACGAGGAGCGAGCCGAGGACCGGATAGGCGATCGAGGCCGAGTACTGGACGGGCCCGACCCGCATCAGCCCCGCCCGCTTGAAGGCGAGCTGGAGGGCGAGAAAGGCCGCCAGCGAGAACAGCAGATAAAGATAGAAATAGAGCGAGCCGGGATAGCGGACGATCCGGAAGCCGTGGAGGCGGACGAGGACCTTCATGATCACGACGATCAGTCCGGCCAAGGCGCCGGAGACGGCGGCGAACAGAAGCGCTTTGAGCCTGGGGCGGGCGGACCTCGCAAACGCGGGAAGGACGGCCAGAAAAGGAAGGATAGCGACGGCTGCAAACGGGGCGGAGCGGGGGACGTTTCCCGCGTCAGCCCCCTCGTAGATATTGAGCAGGACGATGGCGGAGGCGATCAGGGCCGTGAAGGCAAGGTCGGAGGCGAAGAGCCGTTCTCCCAGTACCAAAGCGGCCAGGACGACCATGACCGCCACCCCCCAACCCGCGAAGGAGGCGACAATATGGGGGGACAGCGTCCCGAGCGCCGCCGCGGCCGGGAGGACGTAAAGGTTGCTGAGGAAGAAACCGGACAGCCAGACGGCCAGGCTTGTCCGGAAAGCTCTGTCCTTGGGGCCTTTGTGCCCGATCCAGCCGATCCCCTTTTTCATCAGGACCAACCCCAGGGCGAGGACGGTGTAGGCCGCGGCCGCCGCGGCCAGGCTCAGAGTGACGGGCATAGAGGTATTATATCCGCTTTCCCGTTTCGGAGGGACGGTGATAGAATGGGACGAGGAATAGGAGGCCGCGCCATGACACAGCCAAGGTTCGCGCTCAACGATCGAAAAGGCCCCGATCTCTGGAAGCTCGGTCTCGCCGTTCTGGCGGTGACGAGCGCTATGCTGATCCAGCCCGGATGCCGTCCGACGCGGCCGGCCGAGATCATCCCCCTCCCCGCCCGGCCTCTTGTCTTCGGACTTCACGTCCTCATCGAATCCCAAAAAGCCGCCGAGGAGCTCATCAAGGAGATCCCCGCCCTGGCCGGCGCCGGAATCAACCTCCTTTTCGTCGAAATGGACTATAACTACGAGTACACGTCTCATCCCGAGCTGCGCGGCGCGGATCCGGTTTCCCGGGAGACCGTCAAGCAAATCGTCGCCCTCGGCCGCGAATACAAAATCCGGCTTATCCCCGAGTTTCAGTCCCTGGGGCACCAATCCTGGGAGGAGAAAACCTTTCCGCTCTTGGTCCGCTATCCCGAGTTCGACGAAACACCCGGGAAATTCGCGGGGAACAAGGACATCTACTGCCGGAGCTGGTGCCCTCTCCATCCCGGCGTCAACCCGATCGTCTTCGACCTCCTGGACGAGCTTCTCGACGTCTTCGAGGCGGACGGCCTCCACGTCGGCATGGACGAGGTCTTCCTGATCGCGAGCGATTACTGCCCGCGCTGCAAGGGCAGGGATCCCGCCGACCTCTTCGCCAAGGCCGTCAACGACCTCTACGGACATATCGTCAAAGAGCGCGGCAAGGAAATGTACCTGTGGGGAGACCGCCTCATCGAAGGCCCGGCCATGAGCTACGGAGTCTGGGAATCCTCCTACAACGGGACCTGGCGGGCCCTGGACAGGATCCCCAAGGACATCGTCATCTGCGACTGGCATTACGAGTCCATGAAGGCCTACCCGTCCATCAAGGTTTTTCTGGACAAGGGATTCCGAGTCCTGCCGACGAGCTTCCGGAATGTCCGGGCGGCCGAAGCCCTGTTCAACTATTCCCTGAAATTCGACACGGACCGGATGCTGGGCCACCTGTGCACGATCTGGGGGAGTCCGACGGCCGGCGAGACGTCGAAGCTCCCGGCGCTGGTAGCCTTATCGGAGCGCCTGAGAAAAAAGCCGGCCTGATTCGTCAGCCTTTCGCGGCCCCCGGCGTCTTTTCCAGGAGCCGCTTTCTCGTGTAAGGAATCAGGCCGCCGGCGTCGATGATGGCCTGGCGGGCCTTGGGGAGCGGGAGTCCCCGCCCTTGAAAATCTCGTCCCCAAATGCTATCTTTAAACCTGTTTCCAGGCGCCGCTTCGATCGCAGCGCCTCTGCCGCGTTCGAGGAGGGCCGGCATGATCAGCCATAAAGACGTCGAGTCGCTGTTCGAAAAGCAGCTGGGCCGAATTAAGGACCAGGCGCTTCACGCTAAGATCATCAAGGTCTTCGTTCTCGCCTGTGAGAGGGGCGGTTGGACATCCATCGAAGAGCTGAAACGGATGCCCTTCACCCTGCTCACGGACCCGCTCGGCGTTAATTTCGTCGAGCACACGATTGCCGTCACCGAGGGGGCCGTGGCCTTGGGGCGGGCCCAGGCCGAGGCCTATGCCAAGCTGCCCTATGCCATCGACTTCGACCGCCTCTATGCCGGCGGCCTGCTTCATGACGTGGGGAAGCTTCTCGAGATCGAACCCGATGGGAAGGGAGGTTTTCGCAAGAGCCTGTCGGGTCAATACGCCCGGCACCCGGTTTCCGGGGCCATCCTAGCCGCCGAATGCGGCCTGCCGGGGGATATCATCAACATCATCGTCTGCCACGCCAAGGAGGGCGAGGGCAGGCCGCAGGTTGTCGAAGCCGTCCTCATCCATCAGGCGGATTTTGCGACCTTCGATCCCCTCGTCATGAAACAAAAAGGGATGATCATCGAGGGTTGAAGAGCGGGGCTCGTCCTCTCCAACCGCGCGGGGGGAGAAGACGTCCGGATGACGGCCCCCTGAAGAAAAACGCCGATACGGAGTCCAGCATGGGACAGACCATCATCGAGAAAATCCTCTCCGACCATTCCGGGCGGAAGGTCAAGCCCGGCGACATCGCCGACGTGCGCATCGATGCCCGGATCGCCCGCGATTTCGGCGGCGCCAGCGTCGTCAAGAACCTGACGGACAACAAGCTCGGCGTCCACGACGTCTCCAGGACATTCTTCACCTTCGACTGCAACCCGGGCGGCTCGGACCAGAAGTACGCGGCCAACCAGCAGCTCTGCCGAGTTTTCGCACGGGAGCAGTCCATCATCGTCCATGATATCGATGCCGGGATCGGCACGCACATCGCCATCGACGAGGGCCTGGTCCTGCCGGGGGGCACGCTCGTCTCGACCGACTCCCACGCCAACATCCTGGGGGCTATCGGCGCCTTTGGCCAGGGGATGGGAGACCAGGACATCGCCGCCGCCTGGGCCTACGGCCAGGTCTGGTTCAAGGTCCCCGGATCCATAAAGGTCATCCTGAAGGGGAATCCGCCCTCAGAAACCACAGCAAAGGATATCGGCTTGAGGCTCCTCCGTGAGTTCGGCGCGGCCGGCCTCCTGGGAATGAGCGCCGAGCTCTACGGTCAAGCCGTCAACGGCCTGGGGCTCAGCGAGCGGATCACCATCGCCTCCCTGGCTACGGAAATGGGGGCGATCATCCTCCTCTTTCCTCCCAACAACGCCGTGCTGGAACATTTTAACACGCTCGGCAAAAAGGGCCGGGCCCCGTTCGCCGACTCCGACGCGGCCTACGACAGGGCTGTCGAAATCGACGTTTCGGACCTCATCCCCCTGATCTCCCGCCCGGGTCATCCCGAGGACGTCGTCCCCGTGAGCGACGTCGCCGGGACCAAGATCGACTCCGCGTTCATCGGGTCATGCACCAACGGCCGCTACGAGGACATGCTCGCGGCCGCCGATATCCTCAAGGGCCGCAAGGCGGCCCCGGGAGTCGTCCTGAAAATCGTCCCGGCCACGCGGACGATCTGGCAGAAATGCCTTGAAACGGGTCTGATGGACACGTTCATCAAGGCCGGCGCCCTCGTGGGCAATCCCGGTTGCGCCGGCTGCGCCGAGGGACAGATCGGCCAAAACGGCCCCGGCGAGGTCACGGTCAGCACCGGCAACAGGAATTTCGCTGGCAAGCAGGGGAAGGGGAACGTCTACCTCGCCTCGCCCGCCACGGCCGCCGCCTCCGCCGTTGCCGGCCGCATTACGGCGGCCTCGGACATCCCCGAGAAGCCCGTCCTTTTTGCAGCGGCCGGGCTCAAGACCGTTTCCCGGAAAGAAGGAGGAAGAAAGATTGCGGCCGGCGTGGACAGGCCCTCCGTCATCAAAGGACGCGTCTGGGTCATCGACAAGGACAACATCGACACGGACATGATCTTCCACAACAGGTATCTGGCCATCACGGACATCGCTCAAATGGGCCAATACACCTTCAACAACCTCGCCGGCTGGGAAGATTTCGCCAAGAAGGCCGCGCGCGGCGACATCGTGGTCACGGCCGGCAACTTCGGCGCCGGCTCCTCGCGCCAGCAGGCCGTCGACTGCTTCAAGAGTCTGGGGATCCAGGCCATTGTCGCCCGCTCGTTCGGCGCCATTTACGAGCGAAACGCGATCAACGCCGGGCTGCCGGCCCTCACGGGCGACCTCCTCTCGCCGGGCCTGGAGAGCGGCGAGGACGTCACCATCGACTTTGTCTCGGGCGAGGTGAGACGGCATCGGACCGGCGAAGTCCTCTACGTCAAACCGTTCTCGGAAACTCAAATGGCGATTTTCCGGAGGGGCGGATTATTAAACTCGGGGGGGAAATCCGGAATCGAAGGCGGATAAACAGTGACCCCGGCCCGGGCGGGTTCGTTCTAATGCGAGGTTGAGATGCGACTCTACGAAAACGAAGCCAAGCAGCTGTTTGAAAAGGAAGGCATCCCCGTCCCCAAGGCTTACGGCTTGGTCCGCCGGGCCGAGGAGATCCCGGAGCTGCCGGGGCTGCGTCTACCGGCGATGATCAAGTCGCTCGTCCTCGTCGGCGGCCGGGGAAAGGCCGGCGGCATCCAAAAAGCCGGCAGCGCTCAGGAGGCGGTCGCCCAGGCCCTGAAAATTCTGGGCCGGAGGATCGGCGGCTATGTCGTCGACAGGATCCTGCTCGAGGAGGCGGTCGAGGGTGCCGGCGCGTGCTATGTCGGGGTGACAATGAATCCCGCCGACTTCAATGTCACCGTCATCGTCAGCCCGGCCGGAGGCGTGGACATCGAGCAGGTGGCCCGGGAGTCGCCACAGAAGATCATGAGGGTCGATCTCCCCGACAACGACGAGAGCCTCCCCAAGGACACGGCCCTCCGGTTGGCGTCCTTCCTCGCCTCCGGCCTCGGGCTGGGCGAGGAGGACCACGACCGGCTGAAGGCCGTTATATCCCGGGTCTATACGGTTTTCCAGAAGTACGACTGCAAGGTGGCCGAGATCAATCCCCTCCTCATTTCGCCGGCCGGCCCCGTGGCCGCGGACGCCAAGGTCGTCCTCGACGACAACGGCCTGTACCGCCAGAACGGCCTCCTCCGTTTCCTGGGGCTCGAGAAGGTCCGGCATGACGTCTCCGAGCCAACCCGGAACGAAGTCCGGGCGCGGGAAGCCGGCTTCCGTTATGTCGACCTCCTGCCCGAGGACCACCGGAAGGACCCGGAACGGCTGTACGTGGGGCTTGTCCCCGGCGGGGCGGGCTACGGGATTTTTTCCATCGATGAAGTCGCTAACGTCGGCGACAGGTTTTTCGGCGGACGCGTGGTGCCCGTCAACTTCATGGACTCGGGCGGCGGCCCGACCGTGGCCATGGTCGCCGAGATGTTCAACCTCCTGTTCGACAATGAAACCGTCGACCTCGTCATCACGTCCCGGTTCGGCGGCATCTCCTCGTGCGATGTTTTCATTCGCGGCCTGGTCGGATGCCTGAGGGAGAGGCGGAAGAGCGGGCGGCGCGTCGTGCCCGTGATCGGCCGGATGGTGGGGACGGACCTGCCGAGCGCCCGCGACTTCCTGGAGCGGGCCAAGCGGGAAACGCCCGAAGAGCTCGAGGACATGCACATCACGGTCGGCAACCGGAAGATCATGGCCGAGGTCATCCGGGAAGGGATCCGCTACGCCTTCGATCGTAAGGGGTGGAAGTGATGGACGAGAAGATCCAAGCGACGGACGGCATGCTCTACCACATCATCCGGAAGGTCCGGCCGCGGCTGGCCGAGCGGGTGGCTCAAACAGGGCGGCTGGATACGATCATTCTTGGCCTCGGCGGGCAGGGGTCCAAACACGCCGGGTTGATGCACGACTTCGGGACGTCCATCGTGGCCGGCGTCGCGCCGGGCGAGGGCGGAACCCGCGTCCACGAGGTCATCCCGGTGTTCGACTCGGTGAAAGAATGCCTGGCGGAGCATCCCGACGTCGTCGCGGCGAGCATCTGGCGTCACTATTCGACGGCGAAAGAGACCGCCCTGGAAGCGATCGAAGCGGGGATTCCCTTGGTCGTCCTCATCTCGGAAGGGCTCCCCTTGAAGGACGTCCGGGACATCATCGTTTCCGCCCGGAAGCACGGGACCGTCCTCATCGGCGGGAACACGCCGGGGCTGATCTTTCCGCCGGAGCGTATCAAGATCGGGATGCTGCCCGATGTGTTTTACCCGGAGGAGATCTCGCCCGGGCGCTATGGGGCCGGAGGCGTGACCATCGTCTCTCGCAGCGGAGCGATCCTCTATCACATGTCCGACGCCATGGCCAGCATCGGCATCGCCCAGAACGCCGTGATCGGCATCGGCGGCGACGGGGCCATCGGCTCCACGTTCCGCGACCTCATCCCCTTAGCCATGGAGTTCGAGAAGACGGACCTGGTCATCGTCGCTGGAGAAATCGGCGGGTGCCAGGAGGAGCTTCTGGCCCAGGACATCCGGGCCCATCCGAACAGATACCCCAAGCCCCTCGTGGCCCTCATCTCGGGCGCCCACGCCCCGGAGGGAAAAACCATGGGCCATGCCGGGGCCATCATCACGCCGGGCGTCGAAACGGGCACTTTCCTGTCCAAGAAAAAGGCGCTGGAGGCGGCCGGGGTCCCCGTCGTCAACAGCCAATACGATCTAATCGACATCGCCCGGTCCAAGCTCAAGGGGAAAACCTATTTCCAGCCCGAGCGCTACTACGCCAAGATGAAGTCCCTATGGGAAGCTCCGCCTCCCAGTCCCAGCTGGACAACCCTGATCACGAAAGTCGAACCCAACAATCTCGTCGTGCGGGGATATCGAGTCCAGGACCTCATCGAACGGGCCTCTCTTGTCGAAGCCGCCTATCTCATCATCCAAGGGGAATGGCCGGACTCGGCGCGGACGGCCTCCCTCACGCGTCTGGCCATGGAGGCGGCCCTCAAGCCCTTCCCGTCCGTCGTCCGGAATCCCGAGGAAGACCTGTCCAAAACTCTCCAAAAATGCATCCTCAACGACGAGACGCTGGCCGGCTTCAAGCCCCAGGGGAGGCTGGCCCAAGCCGAGAAAACCGTCTTCGCCCTCGGACGCTTCACGGCATATCTGGCCGGGCTCCAGGCCCACGGCTCGGCCCTCCAGGCGTCGGCGCCCGACGCTCCCTTCGCCCACGCCGTCTACCGGGCCGTCAGCGGCGCGATGTCCTTGGACAAAGAGAAGGCGCGCATGCTCGAGGCGATCATCGTGGCCTCCATCGACCATGGCGTCACGCCCCCCTCGGCGCAGGCGACCCTCATCGCCTCGTCTGTCCGGGCGTCCTATGAAGTCGCTGTGGCCCAGGGCGTGGGCGCCATCACAGACGTCCACGGCGGGGCCGGCGAAAAGGCGGCCGTGTTTTTTTGCCGCGCGGCCGGCCTCTCAGCCGAGAAAGGGCTCAGCCCCGAGGACGCCGTCCGGACCGTCATCCGCGAATACATCCATCAGGGGAAGCGGATCGAAGGCATGGGTCACCGTATCCATACCAAGGACCCCCGGCGCGACGTTCTGTGGCGGCTCGCCGGGAAGACCGGGTCAGCCGGAACCTGCGTCGCCCTTTCCAAGATCGCCGAGGATATGCTCAAGGAAGTCCGCGGCCTCAGCCTGCCCATCAATGTCGACGGCGTCATCGGCGCCATCATCGCAGACATGGGCCTCGATCCCAGGCTGGCCAAGGCCCTCTTCATTTTCGGCCGCATCATGGGCCTCTCCGCCCACTACTTCGAGGAAGGAATCACCCAGGCGCCGATGCGTTCGATCAATTTCTCCCAGGCCGTTTACAGGGGCATCGCCGAGAGACCGTACCCCGCCTAGCCCCCCTCGGCCGAGCAGGACCCGCTGAGGACCAGCCCCAGGACGAGGAGGGTGTAGGCCGTAGCTGCGGCAAAAAGATTTTAAAAGAAGGCTATCAGGCGTCAATCCGATCGTCTTCGACCTGAAGAAAGGATCTCAATAAGAGCTTTCGGCTGCCAACTTATGAGAAAATATAGGTCATCACTTGAGTTTCTCTAAGATCCTGTTCCGTGTGTAAGGAATGAGGCCGCCGGCGTCGATGATGGCCTGGCGGGCCTTGGGGAGCGGCTCGAGCGGAAAGCTTTTCCCGCTCGTCAGGTTGATGCCCTTATCCGGAGTGATCTCCAGGTCGTCCCCCTCCTCGGCTTCGATCCCCGGGCAGACGATGGTCCGCAGCCCGAGGTTGATCGAGTTCTGGAGAAAGATCCGGGCGAAGTTGCGGGCCACGACCGTAAGCTCATGACCCTTGAGGGTCGAGGCTGCCTGCTCGCGCGAGGAGCCGCAGCCGAAGTTCTTGCCGGCGACGACTACGCTCCCGGCCGGTATCTCGTTTCGTTTGAGGCGGCCGTTGAACTCGGCGTTGTCGGCGAAAGCGTACTGGGGCGTCTCGCTCGGGAGAACCGTCGCCAGATAGCGTCCGGGATAGATGATGTCGGTGGAGATATCGTCGCCAAGTTTCAGGACAACTTTGGCCATCAACGTCCTCCTTGTCTCGGGTCGGTGATCGCGCCCTTGATGGCGCTCGCCGCAGCCACGGCCGGCGACGAGAGATAGACCTCGGCGTTGGAGTTTCCCATTCGGCCTTTGAAGTTCCGGTTGGTGGTCGCCAGGGCGACTTCGCCGTCTCCGAGCGCGCCCTGGTGGACGCCCAGGCAGGGCCCGCAGCCGGGATTCATGACGACCGCGCCCGCTTTGATGAAGTCCGCGATGTAGCCGAGCCTGAGAGCCTGGCCGTAGATCCGGTAGGAGGCCGGAAACACGAGCATGCGGGTCCCCTTGGCGACCGACTTGCCCTTGAGGATGCGGGCGGCTACGGCCAGGTCGTCGAGCCGGCCGTTGGTGCAGGATCCGATGACGACCTGCTGGACCTTGACACCCCGGACCGCGCCGACCGGCTTGACGTTGTCAACGGCGTGGGGGCAGGCGACCATGGGCTCGAGCGAAGAAACGTCGATCTCGAGAACCCGGTCGTAGTCGGCGTCCGGGTCGGGGCCGAAGGGGTCGAGCTTGCCCTTGACCTTGGCCTCGGAGCGAAGGTAGCGAACGGTTTCGGCGTCGGGCGGGACGATCCCTGAGGTCGCCCCGGCTTCAACCGACATATTGCAGAGGACGAACCGGCCCGAGGTGGACATGGCCTTGATCACCGGGCCGTGGAACTCGATCACCTTGAAGTTCGCGCCCTCGGCCGTCAGTTGTCCGATCAGATAGAGGATAAGATCTTTGGGGAGGACGTAGCGCGGGAAGCGGCCTATGGCCATGACCTTGATCGTCTTGGGGACCTCGACGTTGAGGACCGTACCCAACGTCCAGACCGAGGCCATCTCGGTCGCGCCGATCCCGAAGGCGAACGCCCCCAACGCCCCGTGGCTCGTCGTGTGGCTGTCGGTCCCGATTACGACTTTTCCGGGGAGGACGTAACCGTTCTCGGGGAGAATCTGGTGGCAGATCCCTCCTTGATCGCCCCGGATATCATGGAACTTCTTGATGCCTTGCTGGGCGACAAAGGCGCGGATCTTCTTCTGGTTGGTCGCCGTCTTGGAGCTCTCGGCCGGGATCCGATGGTCGAAGATAATCGCGATTTTCGAAGGGTCCCAGACCTTGGGCTCGAGGCCTGTGTCCCTGTATATTTCAAGGAATTGGTTGATGACCAGGGCTGCGTTTTCGTGGGACATGGCCATGTTCACGGCGGGCTCGACCACATCCCCGGCCCTGACCGCGGACCGTCGGACGGCCTTGGACAGGATTTTCTCGACCATCGTTAATCCCATCGTTCGCCTCCAAAAAGAATTCCTGGGACGACTCCGGCCCTCCGTTTCCTGATCGCTTTTCTCGGCGTTGTCGTCTTCTTCATCGCTCCTGACTCCCTCCAATCCGGAATAGCGGCTTCCGACCCCTTCCGCTGACATCCCTTCATAGGCGAAGACCCGTCTATTTTATCAATTCGGGACGGCAAAAAAAAGGGGACCGGACTGGACCCCCCTTTTCTTGAGGGAGGGGCCAGTCCAATCCCCGGGAGCGGATATTTGCGCCTCGCGGCCTACTCGAGCCAGACCTTGACGGTCTCGTCGTCCTCATAAACCTCGATCAGGGCCATCGGGCCGACCTTTTTGAGCTCGGCCAGCAGCGCCTCGAAATCGATGTCGCAATCCCCGTCGTCGATCCGGAGGTGCTTGTTGTCGGCGCACTTGACGAAGGCCTCGACCAGGGCCAAAGGCAGGGTGATCTTGACCTTGTCCTTATTGGTCTTGGTGTCCGTGACCAAGACCTTGAACCACTTGACCTCCTTGCCCGGCTCGAAGTTCGGGTTGTCCTTGACGGCTTTCTTGATGGCCTGGAGGTCCTGGCGGCTGTCGGCCAGGGCGAAGGTCCCAAGAACGAGCGCCAGTCCGAAGACGGCCGCCGCGAGAAGTACTGTCTTTTTCATAATGTCCTCCTTGATGGTTTATTCGATCCAAATCTTGATGACGCTCTGGTCCTCAGCCACGACCTCGAAGATGGTCCCTTTGTCCCTGCTCAGGTCGCGAATGATCGAGTCGATGTCGTGGCCTTTCTTGCGGAGCTTGGCCCGCTCCTCCTCGGGAATCGAGCTCAGCGCCAGGTCGGCCAAGGCCCAGGGGATGTTGAGAGACAGGCTCGGCTCTTTCCGGCCCTTCTCGTAGATCCTGATCTTGAGGACTCGCGGCCCCATGACTGCCGGTTCGTCCGACACACCCCTGAGGCTTTCGGGCGAGATGCGGAGGAGGGCGATCTTAGCCCGGTCCTTGAGCTCGAGGTTCCGCTCGGACTCGACGATCAGCTTCAGGATGGGCACGCCCTTGGCGGCGACGGCTTTGTCCGCCGCGTAGCTGAGCTTGAAAGCCGCGTAGTACTTGATGGAGCGGTTCTTGCTGCCGAGCCGGTCCTCGATCTCCTTGAGATAGGACTTCTCTCCCCGGCCGTAGAGATCGAAGGCGAGGTCAATGATCGAGTTTTCCGATTCCTCGATCAGGCTGTCGTTGCGCTCCTTGAGGGCAAGGTAGTCTTTGAAGGCGGCCAGGGCCTCCTTCTCCATCCCCTTCCGCTCGTTGAGGCACTTGGCCCGGTAGAAGATGGCCTGGCCCCGGAGGGGGCTGGCCGGATGGCTGCCGATGAGCTCTTCGAGCTTGGCCTGGGCATCCGCCCACTGCTTGTCGAAGAGGAGGAGCTTGGCGTCCTGAAAGAGCGTCTCGTCCGGCCGGGCCTGGGCGAACACGCCCGTGACCGGAGCGGCCAGGAGCCAAAGGCTGAGTATCCAACCGGTTTTTCTCATGTCAGACCTCGCTGCGTTCCAGCTCTTTCTTGACGAGCCGGATCTTCATCAGAAGCTGCCGGTCCCGGACCATGGCTCGAATCCGATCGACCTCGGCCGCGCTGACCCGGGGTGAGAGTTGGGAGAGTTCGAAGACGAGGAGCTCGATCTGGTCGCAGAGGTCCTTGGCCTTGGCCATCCCGAACTTATCGAGCTGAGGATTGAGGTATTTCTTGCGGGAGATGAGTTCCCGGGCTTCCTGGGAAGCCAGGGAGTCGGGGCCGGCGGGACCGCTCCCGCCCGACCTCTCCAGGACGTCGAGGAACAGGTACTGGCTTTTATCCAGGTAGTCCAGGGTCTGGCGGCGGGCCATCTCGAGCTCGACCCTGTCCAGGAATTCGCCCGAGGCGAAAAACTCCGCGGCCGGCCTCCGGGCGGAGGGCCGTCGCAGCGCGAAGAACATGCCCAGGCCGCCGAGGAGGAGCCCGACCAGGAGTCCAGCCAGGGCGGGACGGAGCCGCGGGCTCCAAAGCTGCGCCCTAAGCCGGGGCTGCGCGGCGGTCTTGGCGAGAGGAGCGGGCCGTTCGGGAAGCCGCGCCGCGATCCGGGAGGGGAGCGTCTCCCAATCCACGGAGGCCAGGACGGCCCGGGTTTCCTCCCGGAACGATTCCGCCTCGCCGAATAGAGCCCGGAGGGAATCGACCTCGCTCCGGCAGCGCCGGCAGGAGCCGAGATGAGCGGACATCGCCCGCTCGTCCTCGGGAGCGAGCTCCCGGCTCAGAAAAGCGACCCACTGATCCCGATAAGTTTTGCAATCGCTCATGACGTCATCCCCATGTGCGGTCCAAGATGCTTCCGCAGGTTCCGGACGGCCTTGAAATGCAGAGACTTGACCGTCCCGACCGCTATCCCGAGCGTCCGGGCGATCTCCTGATAAGGCATATCGTTGTAATGTTTCATGACGAAGACCGTCCTTTGCTTCTCGGCCAGCCTTGGCAGGACGGATCGGAACAGGGCCCGGAGGTCGGCCCGACGTTCGCAATCGGCGGGACCGTCGGCCGTTGAAGGCAGGTCTTCGAGCCGGGCATCAGCCGCCCGGTCCGCGCGGCGCTTCCGGTTCCGGCGGTAGCTGTCGATGCACAGGTTTCGGGCGATCTGGAACAACCAGGCCTGAAACTCCTCGCCGTCACGGAAAAGGACGGCCTTCTCATAAAGACGGAGGAAGGTTTCCTGGACGATGTCCAAGGCGTCTTCCCTGTTCCGGAAGAAGGAGTAGGCCAGGACGAAAACCCCCTGCTGATACCGTCGGGTGATGTCCTGGAACGCATTTTTATCTCCTTCCTTGACGCGGGCTATCAGGACAGAAATGTCCGGCATGTTGCCGACCGCTTTTCCGTCCATTCGCTCCACGTCGCTATCCGGGGGACGACGATCCCCGCCCGCCTACTGAAGCCAGATGAGGACCCGGGACCCCTTCTCCTCGATCGAGACCAGAAGTCCGGGGCCGAACCGGCCCAAGTCGCCGAGGGCCTTCCACTCGACATCGTAGCGGTCCTCGAGCCGATGAACCTTGTCCGCGTGGTCGGAGCCCTCGGCCAAGTCCAAGCAGACGTCGACGATCCAGAGCGGCACGGAGATTCGGACCAGCTCTCTATCGTCGCCGTCGTAGGCCATTAAGTACAGCCTGTGGGCATGGCCGGCCCGACCGGGATGACTGGATTCGAGCGCCCCGATCTGGCCTTCAGCCCGGGCGAAGGCGGCGTCGGGATCGGCCACGTCCCGGTCGATCCGGACCCCGACGCAGCCGGCAAGCGCGAGCGAGAGGAGGATCGGGCCTCCGACCGTGAGAGCCGTGCGATTCATTCTCATCGTTGACCTCGTTTTAGGCTTTCACAAGTCCCTACGTTCCGGCCCGAAAAAAGGTTCATACCCTTAAAAAAGGCAGACAGCGCCCCGGGAAGGCGCTCTCCACCCCGAGCCGGGGATGCTGGAATAAGGGAAAAACCGTTTGGTCTATTCAGAACTTGCGGAAGGGCCTGTCCCCGCCGCCCATGCGTCCATCGCCTCCCTTTTCGGCCCTGGGCTTGGCCTCGTTGACTATGATTCGGCGTCCGTCGAACTCGCTGCCGTTGAGCTTGCCCAAGGCTTCCTGGGCCGCTTCGGGGGTGTTCATCTCGACGAACCCGAATCCTCGTCCCTGGAGAATGTTGACCGAGGTCACCTCTCCGAACTGGGAGAACAATTCCTTCAACCTCTCGTCGTTTGTTTTGTAGTTGAGGTTGCCCACATAAAGCTTCTTGAAAGACATCAGACAAAACCTCCTTGACCCTCCGGCCGCGGCCGGCCCCTTCGCCGGCGCGACGCACGACGGCCGAAAATCAATTCATTCTGTCACAAGGATTTCGGGAAATCAAGGGCTATTTGTACCGGATCCACTTGGCGATTTCGCGGAGGCTGGGCCGCTTTCCGTACATGAGGATCCCGACCCGGTAGATCTTGGCGGCGATCCAGATCAGGACGACGATCGTCAGGACGAGGAGGCCGATCGAGGCCGCGATCTGGGAAAAGGGCGGCAGCAGGACGCAGATCCTCATCAGCATCAGAATGGGCGCGAAGAAGGGAATCAGGGACAGGACGACCGAGGTCGAGCCGCTGGGGCTCTTGAGGATCATCATCATCATGAGCATCGGAACGACCAGGAGCATGGAGATCGGGAACAGAAGCTGCTGGGCTTCCTTTTCGGAGTTGACCAGGGAACCGACGGTCGCAAACAGGACGCTGTACAGAAAATAGCCGAGGATGAAAAAGACGACGAAGTAGATGAAAACATAGGGCGGGATGGTCGCCATCTTGAACCCGGAGGCGCCGGGCACGGCTCCGGCCGCGAGCATCCCTCCGTAGCGGCTGGCCAGGAATCCGAACAGGGCCCAGATGGTGTATTGGGTGAACCCGACGGCCGCGATGCCCAGGATCTTGCCGGCCATGAGCTCGAAGGGGCGGAGGGAGCTCAGGACGACCTCGACGACCCGGTTGCTTTTCTCCTCGATCACCCCCCGCATGATGATCGAGCCGTAAAAGAAGAGGGTCATGTACAGGATCAGGACCAGGACGTAAGCGATGACGAACGTTCCGCCGACGTCCTCCTGCTCGCCCCGCTCGGTGACTTTGATCGTCTTGAGCCCGACGCGCTGGGTGTACTGGGCGACTTTGGCCGGGTCGAGGCCCTCCTTCTTGAGGCGTTTCTCGATGACGACCGCGTTCAGGGCCTCGTTGATCCGCTTGACCTCGTCGAAGTCGGAGACGTTGAGGGCGGCATATTCGGCCGTGCCGCCGGTCAGGATGTCGGCCGGGACGAAAATATAGGCGGAGAGCTTCTTGGCCAGCACCTTCTGGCCGAGGCCGTTGCGCTGGCCCGCGACATCCGGGCCGGGCGCGGCTTCGCTCAAGGCGTAACGGCGGCTCCCGTCGCTCATCTTGTAGTCGAGCTTCTGGTCGAGGTCGGCAAAGATCTCGCCCGTCGTGTCGATGACGGCGATCGTCTTCTTCTCCCCCCCGGAGGCCATCGCGATCAGCATCGGGATGAAGATCAGGGCGGCCATGGCGATCGGCCCGAGAACGGTCCCGATGATGAACCCCTTGGTCCGGACGATCTGGAGGTATTCCCGCTTAATGACCGATAAGATCTTTCTCATGCTCGGCTCCGACGTTGTCGATGAAGATGGAATTGAGGGAGGGCTCCTGGATCTCGAAGCGGTTGACCCGGACCCGCCCGACCAGGCTCCGCAGCAGGGTTTGGGGGTCGGCCCTGTCCCGGAGTTTGATCTCCATGGACCGCCCGTAGTCGTCGACCTTGGCGACCTCGGGCAGGCCCTTGACGAAGTCGCCCTCCCCCTCATAATCGAGGACGACGGTGTTCTTACCGTATCTCTTCTTGATCTCCTGGAGGCTCCCCTCGAGGACCATCCGGGCCTTGTTGATGAGGCAGATGTTGTCGCAGATCATTTCGACCTGCTCCATGCGATGAGTCGAGAAAATGATCGTTTTGCCCTTGTCCTTGAACTCGAGCATGATGTCCTTGATGAGCTTGACATTGACCGGATCCAGGCCCGCGAACGGTTCGTCGAGGATGATCAGGTCCGGTTCGTGAAGGACGGTGACGATGAACTGGATCTTCTGCTGCATCCCCTTCGAAAGGGCCTCGACTTTTTTGCCCCGCCAGTCGCTGAGCTCGAGCCGCTTCAGCCAGCGGTCGATGGCCGGCTTGGCCTTGTCCCCGGCCATCCCTTTGATCTCGGCCAGAAACAGCATCATCTCCCCGACCTTCATTTTGGGGTAGAGACCCCGGTCCTCGGGAAGGTACCCGACCCGGGCTTTCATGGCCTCATCCATCCGGCGGTCCAGGACCTTGATCCCCCCCTCGTCGGGGATGATGATGTTCATGACCATCCGGATAGTCGTCGTCTTTCCCGCGCCGTTCGGCCCGAGAAGCCCGTAGATGGTCCCCCGGGGGATTCGGAAGGACAGGTTACGGACGGCGTAGAATTCGCCGAACCGCTTGGTAACATTTTCGATTTCGAGCGCATACATCCTTTTCACCTCGTTCGCGGTCACCGGCGACCACGATTATAGTCATAATACGGATTTTCTGAAAGCGAGTTTAAGGGAGTCCCGCCGGTCCGAGGCGGGCCGTTTCCCGGGAGACCGAATTTTGCTATAGTGGAAGCTAAACCCGACCCGGAGCGGGCCGTAGATGAAAGAGGAGGTCCCATGAAGCGCGGTACCTACGTCCTGATTATCTTCCTCGTCTTTCTGGCCCTGATCGTCGCCGCCGCCGTCTCCTTCTTCGTCTGGGAGTTCAAGCGTCCCGTCACGGTCAAGAGCGATTCCTATCTGGAGATCAGTCTGTCCGGCCAGGTCGTGGAAATCTCCACCCCCGACTTTTTCACCAGCCTGTTTTTAGGCGTCCGTCCCGTCTCCCT
This sequence comes from Candidatus Aminicenantota bacterium, assembly GCA_963702005.1. Classification (GTDB taxonomy): domain Bacteria; phylum Acidobacteriota; class Aminicenantia; order Aminicenantales; family JAFGBC01; genus JAFGBC01. The sequence goes on along the minus strand of OY969696.1, from coordinate 1,468,571 downwards.
CCACGATCTGTGGACGAACATCCGCAAGGCCAAAACGGACGGCCGTATCGGCTGTCTCCTTCTCCGGCTGAATGTCCTCGTTTGCGATTGGGCCAAAACCAGCGAGATCCGCGACGCCGTCCTCGACTTCCGGAAGTCGGGTAAAAAGGCCTACGCCTACATCGAGGAAGGGATGGATTTCGACAAGGAATATTATTTGGCGACCGGCTGCGATGAAATCATCCTCCATCCCCTGGGGATGCTGGGGATCAACGGCATCGGCGGCTATGTCCCCTTCATGAAGAAGAGCCTGGCCAAGCTCGGGATCCGGGCCGAATTCGAGCATGTCGAGGAATACAAGACGGCTTACAACCAGTTCACCGAAGAAGGCTTCACGCCGGCCCACAAGGAAATGATGGAGTCCTTATACGGGGATATCTTCGATGAGTACGTCAGGGCCGTCGCTCAAGCCAGGAACAAGACCGAGGCCGATATCAGGGCCCTCATCGACAAGGGCTTTTTCCAGGGCGAACAAGCCCTCGCGGCCGGCCTGGTCGACCAGGTTCTCTACGAGGACGAGCTGCTGGATAGGCTCGGCAAGCAAAGCCGGAGCGAGCATAGAATCAGCCTCGAGGACTACAGCCGCGTCTCCGTGTCTCCCGCGAATCTCTTCCCCGGGAAAAGAATCGCCCTTATCTACGCGGTCGGCCCCATCCTGCCCGGGGAAAGCCTTTCCCAGAGCATCGGGTCTGCGACACTCGCCCGCTGGATCAAAACGGCCCGCGAGGACGATTCGATCGCGGCCGTCGTCATGCGGATCGACAGCCCGGGCGGCTCGGCCGTCGCCTCGGACGTCATTTGGCGCGAAGTCTACCTAACCCGCAAGGTCAAGCCCTTCGTCGTTTCGATGTCGGATGTCGCCGGCTCGGGCGGATACTGGATCGCCATGGCCGCCCACAAAATCGTCGCCCAGCCCCAGACTCTGACCGGCTCGATAGGCGTCCTGAGCGGGAAATTCGACATGTCCGGCCTCTATGAGAAGCTCGGCATCACGAACGAGAAACTGACCTTCGGCAAGGAAGCCGACATCTTTACCTCCTTCCGCAGCCTGACCGACCAGGAGCACGCCCTCCTCAAGAGCCAAATCCTCTGGATCTACGACCGGTTCCTGGCCAAGGCGGCCGAAGGCCGGCAATTGACCAAGGACCAGGTCAACGCCCTGGGCCGGGGCCGGGTCTGGACGGGCCGTCAAGCCAAGGAGCGGAAGCTTGTCGACGAGGTCGGAGGGATTCAAGTCGCCCTCCGGATGGCCAAGGAGTTGGCCGGAATCCCGACCGACCGGGAGGTCAGGCTGGCCGTCTGGCCTAAAAAGCGTTCGTTCTGGAGCGTCTTCTGGGGACGAGCCGATGCCGACGCCAACTTGCCCCTGGATCCCAAGCTCAAAAAAGGGTTAGCTCTCTTCCGTCTCCTCGAGAACGAACGGATCTGGGCTTTGATGCCCACCGCCCTCGCCGTCGAATAGACGAAGCTCGTCGGCTGAAGGCGATCGGGCCGACTTCAAAGAAGAGAGGGGGAAGCACAAGGCCACTAATGGGCCTCGGCCTTCTTGACAATGACTTTCTCGTCGGGTTTGACCAGCCAAATTCTTTCCCTGGCCTCGGGCTCGACCGCTTTGGGATTCCGCTCGAGCTCCCGGATTTGGCGGACGAGACGCTCCCTGTCCCTTTCGAGCCGCCGGACCTGCTCGACCTTGTCCTGATAGTCCTTTTTAGCGCGGTTCATCTCAAGAAGCCCCTTCCGCCCAAAAATCGAAGTGATCAGGAGGGTTAGGAAGACAAAGACGCCTGCGCCGACGACGAGCTTCTTCCGCCAGCCGACGCGCCCCCGCCGCCGCCCCTCATTCATGCCAACTTCTCCAGCCCGCGCTTCATGAGCCTCTCCATCTCCTTGCGGGAATCCGCCTCGGCGTAGCAGCGAATGAGCGGTTCCGTGCCTGAAGAACGGAGAAGAAGCCAGTCGTCGTTGTCGAAGTCCAGCTTGAGTCCGTCGAGCGTTTCGACGCCGATGACGCGGCGACCGTCGAGGCGGGCCGGCGGGTTCTTGATGAGCTTTCGGAGATTGCGCCCCCGCTCCGGGGTCAGACCGACGTTCTTCTGCCCTCCCTCGCGCCGGCCGTACCTGGCAAAGAGATCTTCCTGGAGCTCGACAAGGCTTTTCCCGGAGGCGGCGACCATCTCGGCGACGAGGAGGCCCGCAAAGATGCCGTCTTTTTCGGGGAGGTGCCCCTTGATGGCCATGCAGGCGCTCTCTTCGCCGCCGAAGATGATCTCCTGGCGGAGGAACAGATCGGCCAGATATTTAAAGCCGACCGGGGTCTTGAATAGAGGGAGGTTATAAGCCCGCGCGATCCGGTCGACAAGGTGCGTCGTGGCTACGGACCGGGCCAAGCCGCCCCTCAGCCCCTTGACCCGAACCAGGTAATCGAGGAGCAGGGAAATAATAATATTGTGTTCGACAAGGCTCCCCTTGTGATCCAGGATGCCGAATCTGTCGCCGTCCGCGTCGGTTGCGATCCCGAGCTGGCACTTTTTGGCTTTAAGGAGCGTCCTCAGCTCGCGGAGGTTCTCTTCGGTGCAGGAAGGAATGACCCCGCCGAAATAAGGATCGACGTAGCCGTGGATTTCCTCGATCGGGATCCCGTTGTCCTCCAGGATTCCGTCTAAATATTCCCGGCTCGTGCCGTAGAGGAGGTCGACACCGATCTTGAGACGGGCCCCGCGGATGAGGTCGAAATCGACCTTTTTCTGGATGAAGGCCAAGTAGTCGGCCTGGAGGTCGATTTTCTCGATGAACTCTTCCTGCGGATAGACGGCCGGGGGAGTGTATCGAACCTGAAGGGCCCGAACCGCCTTTTCGATCCGGTTGGTCACCTCGGGGAGTGCCGGCGCGCCCGTCTCGACGTTGAATTTGAGCCCGTTGTACTCGGGGGGGTTGAAGGAGGCGGTGAAATTGATCCCTCCCTGGGCTTTCCTGCGCAGGATCTGGAAAGACTGAGCCTGGGAGGGGGCATCTCGGTCGGCCAGATAGACATGAATCCGGTTCAAGGACAGGATCCGGGCGGCCTCGGAGGCGTATTTTTCGGAAAGAAACCGGGTGTCATAGTTGACTACGACGGAAACGGGGCCGTCCGCGAAGGTTTTCTTGAGGTGATCAGCGACGGCTTGGACGACGATTCGGACGTTGTGGAAAGTGAATTCTTCCCCCATGATGGCCCGCCATCCGGAGGTTCCGAATTTAATCATCCTACCTAATAGGGACATTAGCATATCAAGGGGGGAAATGCAACTTGGCGAGGCGCCCCGGCTAAGGGGCCTTGATTTTATCGATAGCGCCCGTCATAGGGACAAAACGGACCTCGAGAATGGGTTTGAGGCGGGGTCGTCCTCCCGATTTTTCGACCAGAGTCAAGATCTGGATGAAGCCGGGCTTTTCAAGAGGAATGACCAGGCGCCCCCCTTCTTTGAGCTGACTGAATAAAGAAGGAGGCAAGAGGCGGGCGGCGCAGGTTACGAGAATGGCGTCGAACGGAGCTTTCTCTTCCCAACCCAGATAGCCGTCCCCCCACCTCACTTCGACGTTGAGAAAGCCCAGGTCTTTGAGCCTGCGGGCCGCTTGGAGCGCCAAATCCTTGCCGATCTCGACGGAAAAAACGCGATCCACGAGCCGGGAAAGAACGGCTGCCTGATAGCCCGAGCCGGTCCCGACTTCCAGGACCCTATCCGTCCCCTTAAGGGAGGTCCACTGGGTCATCAGGGCGACGATATACGGCTGGGAAATGGTCTGGCCGTCGCCGATCGGCAGGGGGTAGTCCTCATAGGCCTGTCCCCTGAGGTCCGGAGGCACGAAAAGGTGACGGGGGACGCTTCCCATGACCTCCAGCACGCGCCCATCCACGATATCCCTGGCCGCAAGCTGTTCGCTGACCATTCTCTGCCTGAGGCGGAGGTAGAAGGCCTCATCATCGGTCTTCTGGAGGAAATACCCCCTATACGCCGCCTGACTTAACCCAACGGCCAAGAGTAGCCATAAACCGCCCCATTCCCACTGCCGTAAGATTTTCCGTTTCATGCTTACGCTCGGATAACTATATTAATGGAACCTAAATTCTCCCCTGTCAAGTACCGGAAAAGCAAGATTATATCCCCTAACCCTTTGAGGTGAGAAAAAAAAATTCAAATTCATCCATGAAATCCCCCTGGGGGGTGATTGACCTCTCTATACCCGCCTGGATTATAGTAAGACCGTTCGGCTATCCCGGTATCTGGAAAGGGCTTGCCCGGAGGAGAGACAGACTTGACGAACCGACCGTCTTTCAGGTGGAGAAAGGTCACGCCCATGGATGAACTGACAATTTTTGTTAGGTTCAAGCCGATCCGGGACGCCGGCCGCGAGGACCAGGAGTGAGCCAGGCCATGGAGAAAAGGGCGGTCTATCCCGGGTCATTCGATCCCATGACCAACGCGCACGTCGATATTATTCAAAGAGGGCTTAAGATCTTCGACAAAATCATCGTGGCCGTCCTCGAGAACCCCAAAAAGAAGACCCTGTTCTCTACCCAGGACCGGGTCCGGATGATCCGCGAGGTTTTCCGCCGCCAGGACAACATCGAGGTCAAGGCTTTCCGCGGTCTGCTGGCGGACTTTATCCGGCGGAACAAGATCCACACCGTCATCCGCGGCTTGCGGGCAGTCTCGGACTTCGAGTTTGAGCTCCAGATGGCCCTCATGAACCGAACCCTGGACCCGGCGATTGAGACCCTGTTCATGATGCCCAGCCTCCATTTCACTTTCCTCAGCTCGAGCCTGGTCAAAGAGGTCTTTTTGCTGGGGGGGTGTATCCAGGGTCTCGTCCCTTCCGTCGTTGAACGGCGCTTGACAGACATCTCCCGAAAACCGAAAGGTTTGAGGCAATACGTCTAAAGGCAGGCCCAACATGTTCGGACTAGGACACGACAAAAGCTGCGTGGGGCTGGACATCGGCTCCCACGCGGTCAAGGCGGTCGAAATGATCACCCGCCGGCGCGGGGGTCATGAGAGCTACCGTCTCGTCAAGCTCGGCTATGCCCTCCTCCCCCACGACGCCATCGTCGAAGGGACCATCATCGATTCGACGGCCGTCGTCGAGACGATCCGTCAGATCTTCGAGGAGAACAAGATCGGGGCCAAGAACATCGTCATCTCGGTCTCGGGAAACTCCGTCATCATCAAGAAGATCTCCCTTCCGGCGATGGAAAAGGAAGAGCTGGCCGAGTCCATCATCTGGGAGGCCAAGCACAACATCCCCTATCCCTACGAGGAGACGAACGTCGATTACGTCATCCTCAAGCCGGCCGGAGAAGCCCGGGAGCGGAACCTGGACATCCTCCTGGTCGCCGCCAAGAAGGACAAGATCGCCAATTACAGCAACGTCATCCACCAGGCCCGCAAAAACCTGGTCGCGATCGAGGTCGACGTTTTCGCCCTACAGAACGCCCTCGAGATTAATTACCCCGACAGCTTCAACGGCAAAACGATCGCCCTCATCAACCTGGGGGCCAACATCATCAACGTCGCCATCCTCGAGCGGGGAACGCCCCAGCTGTTCCGGGACCTGTCGCTGGGCGGCCTGTTCTTCACCGAGAACATGCGTAAGGAACTCAACATAAGCTTCGACGACGCCGAGAAGCTCCTCAAGGGCCTCCCCGTCAAGGCCGTCGAGGCCGAACAGCTCGACGCCGTCCTGGCCATGAACATCAAGGATCTCCTCGACGAGATCGAGAAGACCTTTTCCTTCTACGAGGCGACCGAGAAACGGGAACGGAAGATCGAGCAGATCTTCTTGAGCGGAGGCCTGGCCAACCTCAAGAACATCAGCCCGTCCTTCGAGCAGCGCTTCGGCATCAAGACGGAGATCTTCAACTCTTTCCGGAACATCCCCTACGATGAGAAAAAGTTGGATCCCGTCCTGGCCAGGGAGATGGCCTCCCTGTTCGGGGTCGCCGTGGGGCTGGCCACCCGAAAGGCGGAATAACCAACCATGATCCGAATCAACCTTCTCAAACCCGAAAAAAAGGAATGGAAGGATGTCTCGGCCCTGCCCGTCCAGGAAATTCCCAAGGAGAAGGGCAAGGCGCCCTCGGGGAATCTCATCATCCTTCTGGCCGTCGTCGGAATCGCCGCCCTCTTCTACGTCCAGAAACGGGCCCTGGACAGGGAGGCGGACCTCCTCAGCCAGGCCAAGCAGGAGAAGAACAAGCTCCAATACGTCATCACCAAGCTCGCCGAGATAGAGGCCCAGAAGGCGAACCTTGAGAAGAAGATCAACCTCATCACCGAGCTCCAGGCCCGGCAGGCGGTCATCGTCCACATCATGGACGAGGTCAGCAAGGCCCTCCCTGAATGGGTTTGGCTGACCGAGGCATCCTACGACAAGGGGGTCGTCTCGATCAAAGGAAAGGCCCTGTCCAACAACCTGATCGCCGATTACATGATCGCCCTCGAGAACAGCCCCTTCCTGGCCAAGGTCGACATCAAGTCTTCAACCCAGAAAACGGTCCAGAACAACCAGTTTCTGGAGTTCCTGCTGACCGCCAACGTCTCCGCTCAACCGGAAACGGCCGCACCTCCGCCGGGGACGCCCCCGGCCGGGACGGCCGCGGCGCCGACCGTCCAGAAGCCCGCCGCCAAAGGGGGTACGAAATGAAAAATTGGCCCTGGTACGGATATCTCGTCCTGGCCGTCATCATCTTCGGACTCTTCTTCCTTTTCTATTACAAGCCCAAGTCGGGCGAACTCAAGAAGGTCCAGACGGAACGGATCAAAATCGAGGATGAAGTCTCCAAGCTTCGCGTCAAGAAGCAGCAGCTCGACAAAATCGAGAAAGAGCTGGTCGACCTCGATCAGCGCCTCAGGGACCTCCAGCAGATCATCCCCGACCAGAAGGAATCGGGGGACATCCTCAAGAAGATCCAGCAGCTGGCCTACGACTCCCGCCTCAACATCATCAAGTTCACGCCCAAGCCGGAAGTCATCAAGGAATTCCATTCGGAGTGGCAGATCCCGATCGAGATCACCGGGACCTACCACAACCTCGCGATATTCTTCGACCGTCTCAGCCGCTTCTCGCGCCTGTTCACCGTCGAAAACTTCACGATCCGGGCCCTGGCCAAGCAAACGGAGGCGGCGACCGTATCGGCGACCTGGACGGCCCAGACCTATTTCTTCCACGAGGAGCTGCCGGCCCCGGCCAAAAAGACGGCCAAGAAAGCGCCGGTCAAGACGGGGGGTGCCAAATGAGAAAAATTGTCCACGGCTTGCTGGTTTTGGCGTTCCTGACCTTAGCCTCGGGGCTGGTCATGGCCCAGACCACGGCCGCCGGTTCTCAAGAGCCTACGCTCGAGGGGCTGGATCTGTCCAAGCCTTCCCTCTACAACCCGGCCGGCCGGAGGGATCCCTTCAAGGACCTCCTGGCGGGCAAGGAGTTCAAGGAGAAGGCGGGTTCCGGGGAGATGAACGAGTTGGCCATCGATGATCTCATCCTCAAGGGGATCGTCAAGGCCCGGGGCAAGCTGACGGCCATCCTCAGCGGCCCCCAGGGCTTTCCCCTATTCGTCCACACCGGAACCCGATTCGCGGACGGCTATATCCTCTCCATCTCCGAGACCCAGGTCGTCTTCCGGAAGGTCAACGAACGAGGGATCCCGCTGATGAGACCGAAGGATATCGTCAAGGAAATCGCTGCGGAGGAGCGCTAAGATGAAAAGGAACATTTGCCGACAGGTCCTGATCGCCTTCTGCCTTCTGGCCCTGATCGACCTCGCCGCACAGGCCGGCGCGGCCAGCGTCAACGTCCAGAGGATCTCCGTCCAGCCCGGCAAGCTCTCCGCCCGCGTCGTCTTCGAGACGGACGCGAGCCTCCCCCTCCAGAAGGCCTATTATGCCCGTGAGCTCCCCCAGACGATCGTACTCGACCTGGGTTCGGTCCAAGTCCTCCAGACTCCGCCCATCCCGGCCGAGGAAGCTTCGTTCATCAAGAGCATCCAGTGGGAGAAGACCGACGACGGCCAAGTCCACTGCCTGGTCGCCTTGAGCGAGCGGGTTCCCTTCCGGATCGCCAGCGGGCCCAAGTCGACCATCCTCGAACTGGTCAAAATCCAGAGAGGGCTAAGCGACTATTGGATCGATCCCAGCCTTCAGCAGGCCCTCCGGGAACGGAAGGAAGGCCGGGTTCTTTTCGACAGAATCGACATCGCCGAGTCCGAGGACCGGGTCCTGGTTAAGGCCCGGTTGAGCGGCCCCGTCCCCACCCAGATATTTGCCCTGGACAATCCGCCCCGGCTCGTCGTCGATCTGTTCGACGCAAGCTACAGCAGGAGCGGCGATATCTACCCGGTTAACAGGAACGGCTTGGAAAGGGTTCGAGTCGGCCAGTTCCAGAAGGGCAATCCCCGCCTGGTCGCCAGGCTCGTTTGCGATCTCTCCGAGCCCGGCCGCTTCGACCTTCAGAACGGCGAGCGCGAGCTGACTCTGGCCTTTCTCAAGAATCAGGCCGCTCCCCAGATGACGACCGCCCCGGTGGCTGCCCGGACCGCGCTGGAGACGACGCCGAACGGCTCGAAGCCGCCCGTCCTCCCCGCAGTGACCATCCCCGAACGATCCCAGACTCGCCCCGAGCCCAAACCCGTCTCCCCCGATCCCGTTTCATCCGCCCCCCAGCAATCCCAGCCTCCGGCACCGGCCCAAACCGTGGATAAAGCGGCTTCCCAGACCGACCAGGAGGATAAGTTCAAGCCCCAGACGATCATGGCCCAGGAAGAGAAATACACGGGGGATATCATCAGCATGAAGTTTAAGGACGCCGACCTCCGCGACGTCGTCCTTTACCTGGGCGAATTCGCCAACCTGAACGTCATCTTCGACCCGGACGTCCGGGGGATCGTGACCTGCGACCTCGATTCCATTCCCTGGGACCAGGCCCTCGACATCATCCTCCGCAACAATAAAATGGGGAAAACGATCGAGGGCAACGTCCTCCGGATCGCGCCCGTCACCGTCCTGACCCGTGAGGAGGATGAACAGCGCCAGATCCGGGAGAGCAAAGAGCTGGCCGGCCCCCTCCAGGTCAAAACAGTGAGACTCTCCTACTCCAAGGCCAGCGACGTCCTCAAGCTCCTCCAGACCAAAAAATCCCGGCGCGGCGAGATCATCACCGATGACCGGACGAACACTCTCATTATTTCGGACGTCAAGGACAAACTGGACCTGATCGAGCGGCTCATCTCGGTCGTCGACACGCCCACACCCCAGGTCTCGATCGAGGCCCGGATCGTCGAGGCGACGGCGTCCTTCGTCCGCAACCTGGGCATCCAATGGGGATTCAAAGGCATTGCCGACCCCTTCTACGGAAACCCGACTTCCCTCCAGTTCCCGAGCAAAGTTCTGGCCGACGGCGCCCTGATCCCTACGGGCATCGTGACCAAGGGCATCGGCGGCCCCCTGGGAGGCTACGCCGTCAACTTGCCGGCTCCAGCCTTCAACACCGCCCTCGGGGTTTCCTTCGCCAACGTCCTGGATACCTTCCGGCTCGACCTGGCCCTTTCGGCCCTTGAGACTACGGGCAACGGCAAGATCATTTCCTGCCCCAAGGTTACCGCCCAGAACAACCAAGAGGCCGAGATTATCCAGGGCCGGCAGATCCCGGTCCAGACCGTGGCCAACTTCACGGTCTCGACCAGATACGTCAACGCCGCCCTCGAGCTCAAAGCGACCCCCCAAATCACGGCCGAAGGCACGATCATCATGAACCTGGACATCAAGAACAACGCGGCGGACTTCGGCAACCTGGTCAACGGAATCCCGCCTATCACGACCCAGAGCGCCAAAACGACGGTCATGGTCCCGGACGGAGGGACGACCGTCATCGGCGGCATCTACCGGTTGGAGGATTCCCTGACCCGGAACGACGTTCCCTTCCTCAATAAGATCCCCATCCTGGGGAACTTGTTCCGGTCTTTAGCCCGGACGAAGCAGAACCGGGAGCTGCTCATCTTCATTACGCCCCGGATCATGAAATAAGAGAGGAAACGTGCCATGAAAACCATGAAAATGGGATTAAAGGCAACGGTTTTGGTCTTCGGCTGTCTCGCCCTCCTCTCCTGCAATCCGCTCGAGAACAAGACCGAATCAAGCAGCCTCCTCATCGTCGAGGATATCAGCGGAGTTGCAGCGGATGGGAAGGTCGCGAACTACCTTGAGTCCGACGTCGTTAAATTGGACACGACGGGCAACGCCTACGTGACGGCCGACCCGGCCGCCGTGACTTTAGGGGCCAAACTTCTCACCCCCAGCCCCACTCTCGGCACCTCGCAGTACAACGACATCCTTGTCGACCGCTATGTTGTCCGCTATTCCAGGAGCGACGGCAAGAACCGCGAGGGGATCGACGTCCCCTACTCCTTCGAGGGCTCGCTGTCGACCTTGATCAAGATCGACTCGACCACATCACTCTCTTTGCTCGTGGTCCGGGCAGCCGCCAAGCTCGAGCCTCCCCTCTTGAACCTGGGCAGCGGGCGGTACGAGGGCGTGCTCCAGGTCACGGCCCAGATCGACTTCTACGGACACGACATGATGAACAAGAACGTCCACGCGACCGGATACCTGGCCATCTACTTCGGCGACTACGCCGATTAATAAGGAGAACGACCATGAACACGAAAAGGACTCTTATCACGCTCGGCCTGATCGTGTTGGCCGTGGCCGCTGTCTCTTCCTGCAAACGGGACGCGGTCAAGACCCCTTCACCGGTCGGCCCCTCCTCCGTAGCAACCCTCCTGATGGTATCCGCCAACCCGAACGTCATCTACGCGGGAAGCTCCCGGGGAACGACCGTCATCACGGCGACCCTCAAGAAGTACAACGGAACCCCACTCTCGGATAAGACGATCTATTTCGAGATCGGCGATGCCGACGGCAATAAGCTCAACGTCGGCTTCTTCGAGGATCAGCAGGGGGTCGCCTCCAAGATCACCGACGGGACCGGCACCGTCAAGGTCGTCTACCGCGGCCCCCTGGCCGAGGAGATCACCCAGACCGGAGCCATCTATATTTGGGTCCGGGCGGCTTGGGAAGCGGCCGATTTCATCACCGAACGCGTCGCCCTCCAGATCCTGCAGGAACCGCTCGAGGCGTGGTACTTGGCCGTCGCGGCCACTCCGAACGTCCTTGTCGCCGGGACCGAGAGGGAACGGTCCCAGATCGCGGCCCAGCTGACCAAATCCGACGGCTCGCCCATCCCCAACAAATCGATCACCTTCAAGATCTCCGACGACACCGGGACCCCGCTCAACATCGGCTACTTCGAGGGCAATAAGACCTATATCACGAAGGTCACGGACGAGCGCGGGATGATCACGACCCGTTACTACAGCCCGCTGTCAGAGGAAATCACCCAGAGCCAGACCGTCTATATCTGGGGCACGGCCGATTACCAAGGCCAGGCCTTCGTCGAGGGGAGTACGCCCATTCAGATTCTTCAGGAGCCCGTCTCGTCCTGGACTCTGACCGTACAGACCAACCCCAACGTTCTCGTCGCCGGGGCTGCGCGCGAGGACTCCGCGGTCACGGCCATCCTGACCAAGCCCAACGGGGCGCCCATCGCCAACAAAAGCGTCACCTTCAAGGTCGCCGACTCGACGGGGACCCAGCAGAACGTCGGCTACTTCGAGGGCAACCAGACCTATATCACGAAGGTCACCGACTCCCAGGGCCGGGTTCACACCCGCTACTACGGACCCCTGGCCAGCGAGATCACCTCGAGCCTGACGGTCTATATTTGGGGCACGGTCGGCTACCAGGGTCAGGACTTCATCGAAGGCAGCGCTCCCATCCAGATTCTCCAGGACCTCCAGACTTTGACGTTCAGCGCCGTAGCCAATCCCAACGTCCTCTTCGCCACGAGCACGCGTCCCAAGTCCGAGATCCGGGCGACCGCCAAGCTGGGCGCGATGCCGGTGAAGGGGCGTCGCGTCTACTTCAGCATCCTCAACAACGCCCCGGGCAAGTTCGGCAATGGGACGCGCTCCCAAATCGCGACGACGGATGAGAACGGCGAAGCGGCCGTCACCTATCTTGGTCCGACGAAAGACGAGTTCAACTGGGAAATCGGGATCTACGTCCGGGCCCAGCTCGAGACGACCGGGTCGGAGCCCATGATCTACTCGGACGTCTACATCAGGGTCAAAAAGCAAGAATAAGCAGGAAATAGCCCAGGGAGGCTTAGCTCAGGACGCTGACCGATCTTCGCCCCCCCTGCGGGGGCAGGCTCCGGGCCAGGAGCGCATCGATGGCCTCCCGGCTCTCGGCCCGGAGCACGACCTGGACACGGAAAAGCCCCTTAACGCGGGAGACGGCTGCCAAGGCCGGTCCCAAGACCTCAACCGAGGGGGAGGCCGCTCTCATGGCTTCCGCCGCCCGCCTCGCTTCCCGTCCCAGGGCTCTCAGGTCGCGCCCTTCGAGGACGACCTCGGTCATCTCGCTGAAAGGCGGATAGCCCATCAGCCGTCGGAAAGAAATCTCCTCCCTGAAAAAAGCCCCATAGTCTTGAGCAGCGGCGCTCCGGACGATATAGTGATCGGGGAGAGCGGTCTGAATAATGACGCCGCTCCCCTCCCCCGCCGGGCAGAATCGGATCATCCGAAGGAGAGCCTGAAAAGTCCTCTGGCCGGCCCTGAAATCGGGCAGGGCCAGGGTCATTTCCGGCGCGAGAATGGCCACCAAAGGCACGGCCGGAAGATCCCGCCGGTGTGCCAGCAGCTCAGTCCCGATAAGGATCTTAATCCCGCCTCGAACAAACCGCTTGAGGACGGCCTCCTGGGCCGCCCGGGAGGATAAGACATCGGTGTTGAAAACGGCCTGGGGCGCTTCCGGGAACAGGCGGCGGAGCTCCTCCGCAACTGCTTCGATGCCGGCGCCCCTGGTTCGGAATGAACGGCCGCAGCGCGGGCAGGCGGCCAGCTCGGCCCCGCTTTCTCCGCAGAGAGGGCAGATGAGCCTCTTGGCCCGCTTGTGGAGGACGAGGGGGATATCACAGCGGCGGCATTTCGGGATATGGGAACAATGGGAGCAGATGAGTGAGGTCGCATAGCCGCGCCGGTTGAAGAAAACGATCGCCCGCTCTTCTCTGGAAAGAACGTCCCCGAGAGCCCGTTTCAAGCGGGCGCCGATAAAGCTCTTCTCGAGCTTGGCATCCAGGACCTCAACCCGGACTCGGGTTGCCTCCTCACCTAAATCAATCAGCCATCCGCCTTCCCGGGCCGCCTGGAAGCACTCAACCGTCGGAAAATCGGCCCCGGAGACGAGCAGGCATTCCTCGACCTCGGCTCTTAGCCGTGCTCCCCGGCGGGCGTCGAAAGCGGGATGGTCCTGGATGTAGGAATCCTCCTGTTCCTCGTCGACGATGATCAGGCGGGGACGCTCAATCGGCGCCAGCAGAGCCGATCGGGTTCCGCAGACAACGGACGCCCGGCCGTCACGGACGCGCCGCCATTCCCGCTCCCTGCGCGCTTCGGACAGCTCGCCGTGAAGCACGGCGACGGTTTTCCCCAATCGCTTCTCCAGCCTCTCGGCCAGGGTTCGGGTCAGTGAAACCTCGGGAAGGAGGACTAGGGCTTTCCCTGAACGAGAGATGATTTCATGGAGCAGACCGAGATAGATCTCGACTCTCTTCTGACGGGGGGCGCGGATCAGGAAGGGGGCGAAGCCGCCCCTTCCGAGGCGATCGAACAACGGTCGCAGGGCCGGCTCGGAGGGCGTTCCGGACGGGAAGTCGAATTCCAGCTGAATCCCCGCCGGGGAAGACGCCTCCAAGCGCGAGCGCCTTCGTCGCTCGAGGCCTCCGACGCTCTTACGAACCAGGAGCAGCCCTTTCGCTTCCATGCGGGATACGAGCCCGCCGATATCGGACAGCCTGAGTTTCCGAGCCAGGAAGGAGGGACTGTAGGCCCGTGCCCCGAGGAAACGTGCCAGTTCCTTCTCCCTTTTGCCCAGACCGCCCTTCCGGACGGCCTGTTCGCCCGCCGGGGTCAGAGCGACGGTCGTCAGCGTCCTGACCAGGAGGGAAGGCGGCACGGCCGACTGGAGGATCTCCCCCCAAGAGGAATAGGAGCGTTGTGAGAGCTCTCGTGTAAAGGATAGAAAGGTGCTCGAAAAAATCGGTTCCTCGTCAAGGACGGCCTTGATTTCCTTGAGGGCGGGGCCGCCCGGCGGAGGCGCGCCGAGCACCCCGACGACGAATCCGGTCAGTTCCCTCCGCCCGAAAGGGACTAGGACCCGGACGCCGGGCTGGAGCGTCCGGCCTGCGTTTTCGGGAACAAGATAGCGGAAGGCGCGCTCGAGGGGGAGGGGGACGACGACATCCGCGCAGAGCGTCATTTTCGGCCGAGGAGCTTCATGACCATCTGCATATCCTGCCAGACCTGTTTTTTGACGTCCTTGATATTCTCCTGACGGAGAACATAGGAGGGATGAAAGGTCGGCATGACGGGGATGCCGCGGTAATCACAGAACTCGCCCCGGAGCTGGGACATCCCTTTGGAACTCCGGATGAAAAAATCGGTTGCGACCTTGCCCAGGGCGACGATGGCCTTGGGACGAATCATTTCGATCTGGGCCGTCAGGTAGGGGCCGCACTTCTCGACTTCCTCCCGGACGGGCGTCCGGTTTTCGGGGGGGCGGCACTTGACGACGTTGGTGATGAAAACCTCATCCCGCCGGAAGCTCATGGCCTCGATGATTTTGGTCAGGAGCTGGCCAGCCCGGCCTACAAAGGGACGGCCCTGGACATCTTCATCATGGCCCGGCGCTTCTCCTACGAACATGAGCTCGGTCCGGGGGTTCCCTTCCCCGGGCACGGCCTTGGTTCGCGTCCGGGCCAGGGGGCAGAGCCGGCAGACCAGAATCTGTTTACAGACGTCCTGAAATCCCTTATCTCGATCCGGGCTCTTTTCGGGGCGGCGAGCGGCGAACTGCGCGCCCGACTGATCCAGGAAGCGGAGATGGTCCTCGAGTCCGAGGAGGAGCTTATCGATTTTTCTGGCCAAGTACGCCCTCGACTTCGTCCAGGATAAGGCGGCTGATCTCCCGCTTGCTGAGGCGATCGGTCCGCACCGCTCTTCCGCTCCGGTCGAGGATGACCACTTGATTGTCCTCGGCGTCGAACCCGATTCCTTCGGCCGCGACGTCATTAGCGATGATGAGATCCAGGTTCTTCTCGCGAAGTTTCCCGAGGGCGTTCTCCTCGACCCGTTCCGTCTCGGCGGCGAACCCGACCAGGACGGCCTTCCCGCGCTTGGCCCGCCCCAGGCCCTCCAGGATATCCGGGGCGGAGACGAGGGTGACCCGGCCGTCGAACTCCTTTTTTTTGAGCTTCCGGCCGGCCGTTTCCGGGAACCGAAAATCCGAAACCGCAGCGGCCATAACGATGACGTCCGCTTCCGCCGCCCGGGCCGTGACTTCGGCTTCCATCTCCCCGCCCGTCTCGACCGGGACGAGTTTGGCCCGGAAGGGGGGAAGAAGGGAGGTCGGCCCCGAGACCAGAGTGACATCCGCGCCGCGGCTGAGAGCTTCGGCGGCCAGGGCGTACCCCATTTTGCCCGAGGACCGGTTCGACAGAAACCGGACCGGATCCAGGTACTCGCGCGTCGGACCGGCCGTGACAAGAACGCGCTTCCCGGCCATGCTCCGGCTCCGCCGGACGAGCCGCATCCCCGCCTCGACGATTCGCTCGGGCGCGGCGAGCCGCCCCCACCCTTCTTCGCGACAGGCCAGGTAGCCCCGTTCCGGCTCTACGAACTCGACGCCGGCCGCTCTCAGGGCGCGGATGTTGGCCTGGGTCCGGGGATGGAGGAACATGGCCTCGTTCATGGCCGGGGCGATAAGGACGGGGCTGTCTACGGCCAGGTAGAAGGTCGATAGAAAATCATCGGCGACACCCTTGGCGAACTTGGCGATGACGTTAGCCGTGGCCGGCGCGACGCAGAGGAGCGAGATCTCGCGGGCCAGATCGATATGGGCGATCGATCCCCCTGACTCCTCCTCAAAGGGGTCGATGATGGCCTTGGACCGGGCCAAGGCGCTGAACAAGAGGGGGGCGATCATCCGGGATGCGTTCCGGGTCATGAGAACGCGGATATCGAGGCCGTTTTTCTGAAAACCGCGGAGGACTTCGCAAGCCTTGTAGATGCTGATCGAGGAGGATACGCCCAGGGCGATCGTGGTCCCCATCGTCACTTCTCCTCCCCGGCCCGGAAGCTGCGAAGGATGGGCCCGATCGCCTTTTCCCTGGCCTGTCTCCGGCAGCGCTGGCCGAGAATGACGGCTTCGAGCTCCCCGACCGCCGTGGCCAGGTCATCGTTGATGACGAGGTAGTCGAACTCGCGGTAGCAGCGGATTTCGCGCCGGGCGTTGACGAGCCGCGTCCGGATCGTGTCCGGATCGTCCAGGCTGCGGGCGAGCAGTCTCTTACGGAGCTCGGCGTAGCGAGGCGGCAGGATGAAGATGGAGGTTGCCTCTTTGAAACGAGCCCGAATGGCGCGGGCGCCCTGAACATCGACGTCCAGGATCAGGTCGCCCCTTCTCCCCTTGGCCTCGAGCTCGGCCTTGGAGGTCCCATAGTAATGGCCGTGGACGACCGCCCACTCGACGAAACGACGGCCGGCGATCATTCGCTCGAAGGCGGCCCGGCCTATAAAATGATACTCGCGGCCTTCTCGTTCGCCTTTCCGCCGGGGACGCGTCGTGTGCGAGACGGAGAAACGTACGTCCCGGTGCTCAGCCAGAACCCGTCCGACCAGGGTCGTTTTCCCGCAACCCGAAGGCCCGCAGACGACAAAGATCATGGCTCTCGTCCTGTCTCCCGTCTATTCGATGTTCTGAGCATGCTGGCGAATGCTCTCGATCTCGCCCTTGATGACCAGGCTCTCCCGGATGATCTCGATGTTCTGGGATTTGGAATTGATCGTGTTGGCCTCCCGGTACAGCTCTTGGGCCAGGAAGTCCAGGGTCCGGCCGACCGGGTCGCTCTGCTTGGACGACAGGGCGAGCCGGATGGCTTCGGAATGGCTCTTGAGCCGCAGGACTTCCTCGGCCATGTCGTAGCGCTGGGCGAGATAGGCGGCCTCCTCGGAAATCTTCCCTTCGGACACGGCCGACTCGAGCTTGAACTCCTTGATCCGCGACTTGATGCGCTCTTGGATGAGAGCCGGCTGGGCCTTGACGAGCCGTTCGATCCGGCGCACGCTCCGCTCAATCGTCCGGATGTGGACGCTGAGCTGACGCCCGGTCGTAAGCCCTTCGCGCTCCCGGGACTTGAGGACGAGATCGAGCGCCCTGAGGAAGCTCCTCTCCAGGAAGGCCGTTTCTTCGGCGCTGAGGTCCTTGCGGCGGATCTCGACGAGTTGGGGAATCCGGAACAACGTTTCCAGGGACAGGGATGCCCCCGCCCCGATCCGGCGCGTGATCCGGGCCATCGAAGCCAGGACCTTTTCGAGGAGCCCCTCGTTGATAAAGACTTCCCAGCTCGCCTTGGACAAGGAGGTCAGGTCGAGACCGACCTCGATCCGGCCGCGCCGAACACGCTCCTGGCAGAGGACGCGGAGCCGTTGTTCGACCCCCCCGATGGGCGCCCCTTTGTAGGTCCATTCGAAGAAGCGGTGATTGAGGCTCTTGATGCTCCAGCGGGCCCGCAGGGAGGGCGAATGGAAGTCTCTTTCGGCGAAACCGGTCATGCTCAGGATCATCGTTGGATCTCCTCGTCCTCGGGGAACTGAAGGTCGTAGAGCTTCCAGTAGATGCCGTTCTGGCGGCAGAGCTCCTCGTGGGTCCCCCATTCGGCGATCGTCCCCTTGTCGACGACGAAGATCTTGTCCGCGCTCCGGACCGTCGACAGGCGGTGGGCGATGATGATCGTGGTTCGACTGTGCCGGATATTGGCCAAGGCCTTCTGGATCAGGGACTCGGACTCCGAATCGAGGGCCGAGGTCGCCTCGTCCAGGATGAGAATCGCAGGGTCTTTGAGAAGAGCCCGGGCAATAGCCAGCCGCTGTTTCTGGCCGGTCGAGAGGAGCCCTCCCCTCTCTCCGATCGCCGTATCATAACCTTTGGGCAGGTCCGTGATGAAGTTGTGGGCTTCGGCGGCTCGGGCGGCCGCTTCGATCTGCTCGGCCGAGGCCTCGGCCATTCCGTAGGCGATGTTGTTCCGGATCGTGTCGTTGAAGAGAATGATATCCTGGGAGACCAGGCCGATCCGGGAGCGCAGGGAGGCCAGGGTCACCTCGCGGATGTTGATCCCGTCGATCGTGATCCGGCCGTCCGTCGCGTCGTAAAACCGGGTCAGGAGGTTGATGATGGTCGTCTTGCCGGCGCCGCTCAGGCCAACCAGGGCGACCGTCTCGGTCGGCTCGACCGTGATATCGACGTGGTTAAGGACGGGCCTGTCCTGGTTGTAGCTGAAGGACACATCCTCGAAGCGGACCCGCCCTTTGACCGGCGGCATCGGGTAGGCCAGCGGCGGATCCTGGACCTGGGGGACGGCCTTGAGCAACTCTTCGATCCGTCCCCAGCTGGCGACTCCCTGCTGGACCTGGTTGTTGGCCCGGCTCAGGCGGCGGATCGGCATATACATGGAGAATACCGCCATGACGAAGGCTCCGAAGTCGCCGGGGCTGATATCACCCTGGCCGATCCGCTTCGTCCCGACGATGAGGATGAAGGCGCCCGCGATCCCGCCGATGAATTCCATGAAGGGCGAGGCCATGCTCCCGATCCGGGCCAGCTTGATGTTCGTCTTGAAATAGCTGTAGGTGGCCTGGAGGAAGCGCTTGATCTCAAACTCCTCGGTCGTGAAGGCCTTGACGATCCGGTGGCCGGCGATCGTCTCGTGAAGAAGCTCGTAGATACGGGCCATCTTGACTTGGCCCTGGAGGCTTTTTTTCTTGAGCTGCCGGCTGAAGGCGGCCAGCGGGATGAGGGCCAGCGGGGTGACGACGAAGGAGGTCACGGCCAGATGCCAATCGATGACGAAGACACTGACGAGAAGAGCGACCAGGATGAACAGCTCCTCGACCAAGTCCCCCAGGCTGCCCGAGACCGCCTGCTGAATCTTATCGACGTCGTTGGTCAGGCGCGACATGAGCTCGCCGGTCGAGATGCGGTCGAAGAAGCCGGCGGATTGATAGATGAGGCGGACATAAAGGTCGTCCCGAATCTTCTTGATGACTCTATGGCCGACCGCTTTCATGAAGAAGGCCGAAAAATAGTCGAAGAGGCCCTTCCCAAAGATGACGATGACGATCAGGAGAGGAAGGACCCACTTCAGGTCCGCGTCCGTCACATGGAGGCGGCTGAAAAAGACATCGAGCAGCCGGGTCTTGGCCGGGACCGGGCCCGAAACGTGCGGGAACAGTTTATCGATAATCGGCTGGACGAGGTTGACGAACAGGTAAGTGAAAAAGGCGACAAAAAGGTTGGCGGCGAAGGAGAGGAAGAGAAGCCTTTTCTCCTTGAAGGAGAGCCGGAAGAGCTGGAGGATCTCTTTCATGATACCGGTTCGGAAGCCGCCGCGAGCAGGCTCGCGATGCCCAAGGCGTTCAAGGCCGAACCCCGGGTCAGGTTGTCGGCGACAGCCCAGACCCAGAAGGCCCTGGGAAAAGCCTCCTCGCGTTTTAGCGACCCGATCGAAATCCCTTCCGTCCCGGCGACCGAGACGGGGGACACGGAGCAGACGGCGCCCGGCTTTTCGAGCGCGAAGAGCGGCCGATCCTTGAAGGTCTTCTCGAGATCGGCGAGGCCCGCGTCCTTGGCGAGCTCGACGAAGATCATGACGGAATAGGTATGAAAGATTGGGGCCAAGACGAGGGATAGGGACAAGGGAAAGGCCGGGTCGTCGAGGACCCTTCGGACCTCGGAGATGATCCTGCGCTCGACGGCCGAGAACCCGCTCGGGAGGCCCTTCTCCGTTCGGCACAGGAGGTTGAAGGCGATCTTCTCGGGAAAGACGCTCTTTTCATCCGATCCACCGCCGCTGAGCATGGCGAAGCTCTGGTTGGCGAGCTCCGCGATCCCCGCATCCGCGAAGGCCGAAACGGGCTCCAGGACGAAGGCGACCGCCTTGTGGATTCCGAACGGCCCGCGCAGAGCGTCGAGGACATGGGAGAGGATGACCGTGACCGGATGGGGATTGGCGGCCAGCCGGGGCTTCAGCTGGCGCGCCCGGTCGTCGTTGACGCCGGCGACAACGATCGGGACCGTGGCGTCCGCGTTGAAGCTGTCGGCGACGTCGACGGCCTTGAACCGTCCTTCTAGGGCGAGGCGGCCTAGCTCCCGGTTCAGCTTCGGATCCCCGGCCAGGAAAACGATGTCCAGCCCGTCGAGGAGGCTCCGATCCAGGGGATGGATGACCTTGGGTTCCCCCCGGAACTCGGTCAACTTGCTGTACTCCCCCCGGACGTCAGCGTCGTAGAATTCCATGACCTTGACGGGAAATTTCTTTTCATCCAGGACGTCTTTGAGCTCCTTCCCCCGCAGCGTTTCGGTGCCGACCAGAGCGCAACGGAGAGGGGCTTTCGTCTTCATGCCGATCGGTTTCCGGGCTCAGACGGATCCGCGGTACTCCGCCATCATGAGGTACATCCGGTCCTTGAGGGCGAGCTTCTTCTTCTTGAGCTCCTTTTCGGCGAGGAGATCCTCCTCGGACGGGGCGGATTTCCGTCGGAGCGCCTCGAGGGCCCGGTCGAAATTCCGATGCTCCTCAAAGACCCGCCTGAACTCTTCATTCTCGCGGAGCATGCGTTCCTTGAGCTCTCTCTCTTCCATGAAGCCGTCCTCCAACGCACAAGATTAGCACATCCGGAGAGCTAATTCAATTTAGCCCGGAGGCTCCCCTATTCCCTGAAATAGGCTTCCAGGCGGGAAACGAGGTCCGGCCAGGTGAATTCCTGGATCTTCCGGAACCCGGCCTCGGCCAGGCGTCGGGCCAGGGCGGGGTCCTCGATCAGGCGGCGGAGGGCGCGGGCGATGAAATAAGGGCGGCGGATGGGGACGACCAGGGCCGTCTCCCCGGGGAGCGCGAAATCCATGGTCCCGCTCGGGGTGCACACGACCGGGAGGCGGCAGGCCATAGCCTCGGCGGCCGTGTTGGCCCAGCCGGCCCGCTTTTCAGCGGAGACGAAGGCGTCGGCGCTTCCGAACAGCCAGGCCATCCGGCTCTGGGGAAGGTTGAGGTGGAACTCATGGGGGATAGACGTTCTTATCAAGGGGCGGGGATCGCGCCGGTCGGCGCCGACCAGGCTGTCGAAGAAGACGAGCCTGAGGCCGGCGTGGCGGCGGCGGAGCCGCTCGACGGCCTTGATGGCCAGCGGGACGCCCTTCCGCCGCTTGGCGACCCGTCCGTAACAGAGGACTCGGAACTGGCCGGGCGGCCGGGCCGGCCTCTCGGCGGGATCGAGAGGGTGAAAGATTTCGGCGTTGACGCCGCCCGGGGCGCGGCGGCAGACGACGCCGTAGACGCGCTCGATCCGGCGGCAAAGGCCCTCGGAATTCCCCAGAAAAAGGAAATTCCGGCGGACGACTTCGCGCTCCCGCTTATGGCCTTCGAGGACGAAATAGAAGTATTTCCGGGACGCCCGCAGCCCGTCGAATCCGTCCAGGATGGAGTACTCGCTGCAGAGACCGATGTCGAACGCCTCCCGGGCGAGATCGGCGAAGGATTTGAGCCGTCCCCGATACGGGAGCCAGGCGGGAGGCTCGCCGGAGGGAGTGAACAGGGTAAACTCATGGCCGCGCCGGGCGAATTCGTTCCCGATCTCGATGTAACGGCGAACCCCTCCGAAGACCTCGGTATGGGGAAGAAGCGCGGCGATCCTGAGCATGGACAGTCGGTATTCTACCAAAAAAACGGCAGCAAGTCCCCGGCTGAAGCATTTCCTATCGTCTTGACAAAGCCAGCCCATAAAATTAATATAATGGGCGCCGCGAGGCCGAATGGCAAGGTAGCTCAGCAGGTAGAGCGAGGGACTGAAAATCCCTGCGTCGGCGGTTCGATTCCGTCCCTTGCCATTTTTTATTTTCGACATATTGCCGTCGCGTGGAGAACTCGCGCTTTATCCGCCGTTCGCTTACAATAAGTTCTTACGGGAGGCGGCATGAAGCTTAAACGGTTCGCGGCACTCATTCTTATGGCGTGGGCTCCCTGGTCGGGTCTCGCGGTCCAGGGCGTCCCGATCCCCGACACTCCGGCCGGCCGGATAGCCGCTCAATACATTAAGAGTTTCAATTCCGGGTCCGACCAGGTCATGGCCCGGTTCTTCATCGACACTATCGGCCAGGAGGCCCTGCTGCGCCGATCGGTCGATGAACGTCTCCGTTACTACCGTCAGATGTGGTCTCGGATGGGCGCCCTGACCGTCTTTTCCGTCGCCGATTCGACCGAGACGGCGATATCCGTCTTGGCCAGCGCGGGCAAGGGCGGCTGGTTCACTTTTTCGTTCCTATTGACGCCGAAACCGCCCTATAAAATCGACCAGATCCGCATTGAACAATCCGAGCCGCCGTCCTCCGCGCCCGAGACGGCCCTTTCGTCCTCGATCGGCGACGACGAACTCCGTCAGAAGTTGGCTGAATTCATGACGCGGCTCGAGGCGTTCGGTTTTTCCGGCGGCGTCCTGATCGCCCGGAAAGGGACGATCCTCCTCGAAAAAGGCTGCGGCCTGGCCGATCGGTCAAATTCGACTCCCTGCGGCGCGGAAACGGCGTTCGACATCGGATCGAACACCAAAGACTTCACCAAAACGGCCGTTCTCCAGCTCGCCGAACAGGGCCGGCTCCGGCTCGACGACCCGATCGGCAAGTATTTCGACGGCGTGCCCCCGGATAAGGCGGGGATAACGATCGGACAACTCCTCGAGCACACGGCCGGCCTGAAGCTCTACTCGGGCCCCGACGAAGAGGCCGTCTCCCGAGACGAATTCCTCAAGCGAATGTTCGAGTCCCAGCTTGTGGCCAAGCCGGGGACGGAAATGAAATACTCCAACCCGGGCTACAGCCTGCTCGCCGCCGTCATCGAAAAAATCTCGGGGCAATCCTACGAGGCGTTTGTCGACGAGCATATTTTCAAGCCGGCCGGGATGTCCCAAACCGGATATGTGCTGCCGAAGTGGAAGCCGGGCCAGATCGCGCACAGCTACTCCGGCGGCCAAGATCGCGGATCGACCTTCGATTACCCCCACGCCCCGGACGGACCCCACTGGAACCTGCGCGGAAACGGCGGCACGCTCTCGACCCTGGGCGACATGTACCGGTTTTACCTCGCCCTGGAAGGAGATGCGCTTCTTTCCCAAGAATCCAAGGCTAGGCTCTTCCCTCAGGACAAGCCGCTGACGCTGGTCGGTGGCGACGGCATACACTACTTCGTGTATTATCGGGAACCGGCCTTGGGATTGGCCGTCTTCATCGCCTCGACCGATGCCGGGATGAGGGCCATGGACTTGGAGCGGACGATCGTCCCCATCGTCAAAGGCCGCGACGTCCCGCCGCCCCCGCGGGTTGTCAAGCTCGCTCCGGGGGTATCGGCGAAGTACGCGGGCGGCTATCGGCTGACGTCCGGCGCGCGTTTGATCGTGACCGTCGATGGCGACGGCCTTGCCCTGGTCTCCGAAGGACAAGAAGCGATAAGCCTTCTCATGGGCGACGGTCCCGACGCGACGGCCCGCCTCCAAGAGCTGAACGCCCGCTCTATGGCCATCGTGGACGCGGCCGCCAAGGGCGACTACGGACCCCTGTCCAAGGCTTTGGGCCCGCAGCTGCCCTTGCCGCTGGAAGAAATCCAAAAACGGGAAGACACGGTCCGGAAGCAACGGACGGAGGCTTTCGGCGCACTGCAAGGCACTCATGTCCTGGGGACCGTCCTCCAGGCGGCGTCGCGGGGCCCTCGGACGACCATGAGCCCGGTGGACGCGACGACGATCATCCGTTACGACTTCGAGCGCGGCTCAGCTTATACGCTGTTCATGTGGGGCGGCGGGAGCCTGGTCGGAATCCGCCCGCAGCCGGCGCCTCCGGCGATCGCCTTCCTGCCCCAATCGCAGACGACTTTCGCCAGCTATGACTTGAGCACGGGCCGGACGAGCGAGATCGGTTTCAGCCTCGACCCGGCGGGGCGCGTCACCGGACTGAAAGTCCTGTCGAGCCCGAATCCGGTCGAGGCCAAGCGGGCGGGCGAGCCGCGCTGAGATCCGGCGAGCGGCGACGCGGTCCGCTGCGTCCCGGAGAAAACTCGAGTATCTCCTACCTCTGCCGCAAGCCCAGGACCCGGAGCATCCCGATAGCGCTCATCTTCCATTCGAACGGATGAAGACGCGCCGCCCGGTCTAGGATATAGCCCGGACGCAGGTAGAACGAACGGTAGGCCTTCTTGAACATCCGGCGCAATTCGGTCAGGCTCATGCGGGTCGCGTTCATGACGCACTCGTCCAGCCGGATATGGGACGGATCGTAGCTTTTCAGCAGCCAGCCGTTCTCAAGGGCCATGGTATAAAGCCTCGTCCCCGGTAAGGCGGTGGCAAATGAAAAATCGCAGAAATCCGGCCGAATCTCGTTGGCCAGCCGGAGCGTCTTTTCCACGGAACGCCTCGTCTCGCCGGGATTCCCGATCATGAAGTTAGCGATCGTTTTCAAGCCGGCCCGGCGGGTCAGGGCAAATGTCTCCCGGACCTGATCGACGGTGATACGCTTGTCGAGGGTCTCAAGGATCTCGTCATCGCCCGATTCGATGCCGTATTCGATGAGCCGGCAGCCGGCCGCCCGCATCTTTTCGAGCAGGGCCAGGCTCGCCCGGCCGATCCGGCCGTTGCAGGACCAACGGACCCGGAGGCCCTCCGCCAGGAGGAGCTCGCAGAACGCCTCGACCCGGGCCGGGTCGAGCGTAAACTCGCTGTCCTTGAACAGGATTTCTCGGACTTGGAATCGGTCCACCAGGAAACGGATCTCGGCGACGATCCGGCGCGGAGAATAAGCCCTGTAGCGCGCTCCCATCGTGGCCCGCGCGCTGCAGAATATGCATTGGTAGGGACAGCCCCGGCTGGTGATCATGGATCCGAACGGGTGCTCGGCGATCTGGAGGCTATAGTACTTACGGATGGGAAAAAGGTCGTAGGCGGGAAACGGCAGGGCATCAAGGTCCGGAGGCGGAGCGGCAGGCGGGTTGACCACGACCTCGCCGTTGCGTCGGAAAGCCAATCCGTCCACCCGATCGGGACGGCCGCCCCCGGCCAGAATGTCCACCAGGGCAGCCAGGCTGCTCTCGCCCTCGCCACGGATGACATAGTCGACCGCAGGCTCCCGCAGCATGTCTTCCGGGAACAAGGTCGGATGGACCCCGCCCAGGACCGTGGTCGCGGCGGGGACGATCGTCTTTACGAGCGCGGCGATCCGGCAGGCCGTCCCGGCCAGGGGCGAGGTGGCGCTGACGCCCACGACCTCCGGCTCGAAGTCCCCGGCCGCCTCAGCGATGGCGCTTAGCTGGCGGCGAGTCAGGATGGCGTCGAGGATCCTCACTTCATGGCCCGCCTCCCGCAGGACGCCGGCCAAAAAGGCCAGTCCCAGCGGGGGAAGCCGGATGTCGCCGAAGAAGCTTCGTTCCAGCTTGGGTTGGACGAGCAGAATTTTCATCGGCGCTTATGAATGGAATCGGATTCGATCGGACCCGGCCGCGGCTATTTGGATTGCCGCAGCCGGCTCTTTCGCCTCCCATATCCGAAATAGATCGCGAACCCGGCGACGAGCCAGACAAGGAGCCTGATCCAGGTGTCCCGGGGCAGGCTGAACATCAAGTACAGACAGGATAGGATCCCGAGGATAGGGACCAGAGGAACCCAGGGCGTCTTGAACGGCCGGTGTAGGTCCGGCCTCTTGTATCTTAGGACGAGAACCCCTCCGCAGACGATCATGAAGGCCATCAGCGTCCCGATGCTGACGAGCTCGCCCACGATCCCGATCGGCAGAAACGCCGCCAGCCCGGCCACGACAACGCCGGTCGTGATCGTCGTGACGTAGGGAGTCCGAAACCTGGCATGGACCCGCGAGGCCGCACGGGGCAGCAACCCGTCGTTGGCCATCGCGAAGAAGATCCGGGGCTGGCCCAGGAGCTGGACGAGGATGACCGAAGTAATGCCGGCCACGGCTCCGATCTTGACCAGGATCTGGAGCCAGGGGAGCTTCATGGCGTCGATGGCGACCGCCACGGGAGCCGCGACGTTGAGCTCCGTGAAGGGGACGACCCCGGTCATGACCATCGTGACGACGATGTAGAGGACCGTGCACACGGCGAGGCTCCCCAGGATGCCGAAGGGCATATCTTTCTGGGGATTCCGGGCCTCCTGGGCCGTCGTCGAGACGGCGTCGAAACCGAGGTAGGCGAAGAAGATGACGCCGGCGCCCCGCAGGATTCCGCTCCAGCCGAAGAACCCGAACGACCCCGTGTTGGCCGGGATGAACGGTTTCCAGAGGGCGGGCTTAATGAAGGAGAGGCCGGCCACAATGAAGACGACGATGACCATGACCTTGACGACGACGATAACCGCGTTGACCCGGGCCGACTCGCGGATCCCGATGACGAGAAGGGACATGATCAGGAGGACGATGAAGGCGGCCGGAACGTTGACCCAGGCGCCCGTCGCCGTCCAGTGTCCGGACTCCGGGTTGAAAGCGTAGGGCGCCGACGTCAGCTTCACGGGAAGAGCGATTCCAATGTCCCGGAGAAGGCTGGTGATGTAGCCCGACCAGCCGATCGAGACGGCCGTGGCGCCCAGTGAGTATTCGAGGATGAGGTCCCAGCCGATGATCCAGGCCACGAACTCGCCCAGTGTGTAGTAGGCATAGGTGTAAGCGCTCCCCGAGATCGGGATCATCGAGGCGAATTCCGCGTAGCAGAGGCCGGCCAGGCCGCAGGCGATCCCGGCCAGGACGAAGGAGAGGACGATGGCCGGTCCGGCGTACAGGGCCGCCGCGTGGCCGGTCAGGACGAAGATCCCGGCGCCGATGATGGCCCCGACGCCGAGGAGGAGGAGGTGCCAGGGTCCGAGGACCCGCCGCAGCCCGTGGCTGTCGTCCCGCGCTTCCTCCTGGACCTTCTCGATGTCTTTGGTAATGAACAGGCTCTTCATGGCGCGTCCTTTCGGGTCGCTGGCAGGTCGTTCCGGATCAGCCCCGGCTCAAACGGTCGATGAGGGCCTTCAGGTCGTCCTTGAATTCGGGGCGGTTGAGGGCCAGCTCGACGGTCGCCTCGAGCAAACCCCATTTATCCCCGCAGTCGTAGCGGCGCCCCTCGAACAGCAGGCCGTAGACGGGCTCCTCGTCGAGGAGGACCCGGATGGCATCCGTGATCTGAATCTCGCCCCGGGCGTCGGGCGGCGTCCGCTTGATGGCGTCGAAGATGCGGGGCGTGAAGACGTAGCGGCCGAGGACGCCCAAGTCCGAGAAGGCCCGCTCCGGGCCGGGTTTCTCGGCGAGGTCGAGAACCTGAAAGACGCGGTCCGAGATCGGCAGAGGCTTGATCACGCCGTACTTGGTGGTCCCCTCGGCGTCGATCCGGCCCAGGACGATGACGGTCCCTCCCCGCTCGCCGAAGCAGTCGACGAGCTGTTTGACGCAGGACGGCCGGCAATCGTAGATGTCGTCGGGCGTCAAGGCCGCGAACGGCTCGTTGCCGACGAAGGTCTCGCCCATCAGGATCGCGTGTCCCAGTCCGAGGGCCTGGGGCTGACGGATGTAGCTGAACTCGGCCAGGCCGGCGATCCGGCGGACCTCCTCGAGCAGGTCGAGCTTCCCCTTGGCCCGGAGGAACTCCTCGAGCTCGGGACTCCGGTCGAAGTAATCTTCGAGGGCGCTCTTGCCCCGGCTGGTGACGATCCCGATCTTGCGGATATCGGCGCCCAGAATCTCCTCGACGCAGTAATGGATGAGGGGCTTGTCGATGACGTTGAGCATCTCCTTGGGGAGGGCCTTGGTGACGGGGAGGAAGCGTGTCCCGAACCCGGCTGCGGGGATGACGGCTTTACGGACGCTCATGGGCGAACCTCGAGATCTCCCGCTCAGAACTCGTAGCGGATGGACAGGTTCGGGACGAGGAGCGTCATCTCGTACGTCCCGGGCATGGCCGATTTGTACTCGGGATCGAAGTACCAGTTGAGGAAGCCGACGGTCCGCTTGGCCCCCATTAAGAGCTCAAACCCGAGGTCGATGGCCAGGCCGTCCAGGACATAGCCCAAGCCGAAGGTCGCGACGTTGAAGTCGTAGCTGGGGAGAAGGACGTTCATGGTCTGATCCGGGACGGGCGTCGGGTCCCAATAGTAGCCCGCCCTCAGCGCCAGGTCCGGACGGATGCGGTACTCGGCCCCGAAGCGGATTTGGGTCGCGTCCTTCCAGTGCATGGGCCGCTCGGCGTCGGCGGCCATGAGGACGGCCCAGAACGGGTCCAGATACTGGGTTTTCATGACGTCCATCTTGGACCAGCGCGTGTATTGGACGTCGGCCGTTAGGGTTAAGACTTGGCTGGGGTAGAAGGCGACCCCCACCGCGAGCCAGAGGGGCCAGGCCACGTCCCGCTTGATGTCCGAAACGTCCTTGAGGCCGAGGTAGGCCAGGTTCGAGATCCGGGCCTCGCCCTCGAGGCTGACCTTGCTGGCCGTCCGGACGGTTGCGCCCAGGCTGAAGAGCCGATGGGGCTTGACGAGGATGCCCAGCGTCGCTCCGTATCCCCAGCCCTTGAGGTTCTCTTCGTATTGGCCGAGGTCACGCGGCCCGTTCGCGCCGGGGACCGAGCCGGCGTGGGTCTTGAGGTCGAAACTGCCGTAGTTGATGTCGAGGGTCGCGCCGACCGCGATCCTATCGTCAACCTGCCAGGCCAATGCCGGCGCGATCGTCACCAGGCCGACCTTGCTCGACCATTCGTAGGCCGTCCCCAGCGAGATCTTCTTGAAGTCGTCGCCCTTCCAAGCGGCGCCCAGACCGGAGGGGACGTAGACGCCGAGCCCGGCCGTGACGGTCTTGCTCAAGGGGACATAGTAGGCCGCCAGCCCGGCCAGGTAGTGCTTGGTCTTCGTCTTGGCGTCGACCATAGTGACTTCACCGAGGTCGGGATCGAGGGCGTCGAAACGGTAGCTCCCTTTGGGAATGATGTCGGTCCCGTAGAATCCGAAGGTCCGCTGCTTGATGGAGGCGATCCCGGCCGGGTTCCAGA
Source organism: Candidatus Aminicenantota bacterium (assembly GCA_963702005.1). Classification (GTDB taxonomy): domain Bacteria; phylum Acidobacteriota; class Aminicenantia; order Aminicenantales; family JAFGBC01; genus JAFGBC01. The sequence goes on along the minus strand of OY969696.1, from coordinate 1,439,270 downwards.
AAATGGCGCTGAAGTCGTTGGCCAGCCCGACATAGGCGCCCCCCATGGCCAGGGCCCGCGAGCCCAGGCTGTTGAGGTTCAGTCCGTTGGCGAAGACCGGTCCGGCCAAGGCGGCGGCCAATCCCAAGACGCCGAGGAGCGTTAGGGCGCGTTTCATGTCAACCTCCCTGGAACTTTGCGTTCCCTTAGGGCTCGATATGGATCTGGTCTTTGAGGCGCTTGAAGGTTTCAAGCACCCGGTCGACCTGCTCGTCGGTGTGCGTCGCCATATAGCTCGTCCGCAGGAGCGATTCGTTGGGGGGGACGGCCGGCGGCATGGCGACGTTCGTGTAGATCCCGGCCGCGAACAGGATCTTCCAGGCCTTCATGGTATCCATCATGTCGCCGATGACGATGGGGATGATCGGCGTCTGGCTGTTCCCGATGTTGTAGCCCATGCCCCGGAGTTCGGTCCGCACCCGCTCGCCGATGGCCAGGACCCGCTCGACGCGCTCCGGCTCCTGCTCCATGACATCGAGACAGGCCAGGACGGTCGCCACGTTGGGGGGCGGCAGACTGGCGCTGAATATGAAAGGACGGGCAAAGACCTGGATCCAGTGGATGGCCTCTTTGGGTCCGGAGATGAATCCCCCGACCGAGGCGAAGGATTTGCTGAAGGTTCCCATGATGAGGTCGACCTGGCCGGCCAGGTTGAAATGGTGGGCGGTTCCGCGTCCGCCGCCGAGCACGCCCAGGGAATGCGCGTCGTCGACCATGAGGCGGGCCCCGTATTTCTTGCAGATCGGCACGATTTCGGCCAGGGGGCTGATGTCTCCGCCCATGCTGAAGACGCCGTCGACGATGACGAGCTTGCCGGACTCCTTGTCGAGGCCGTTCAAGATGACGTCCAGGTCGCCGGGGTCATTGTGCTTGAAATACCGGGTGTGGACGGACTTCTGGGCTTTCGCCATGCGCACGCCGTCGATGATGCTGGCATGAACCTCTTTATCGGTGACGATGATGTCGTTGCGGTCCATGATGGCGGGAATGCTTCCCAGGTTGACCTGAAATCCGGTGCTGAAGACGAGGGCCGCCTCCATAGCCACCCAGCGGGCCAGCCGCTCCTCGAGCTCGATGTGCATATGGAGGGTCCCGTTGAGGAATCGGGAACCGGTGCAGCTCGTCCCGAATTTGCGGATGGCCTCGATGGCCGCTTCCCTGACCTTGGGATGGCTGGTCAGTCCGAGGTAGTTGTTCGATCCGATCATGATGTATGTCTTGCCGTCGATGACGACCTCGGTGCCCTCGGCCTGATCGATCGGGATGAAATAGGGGAAGATCCCCAAGGCCTGGGCCGTTCTCGGATTTGTGGGATAGCCGTACTTCTGGGCGACTCGCGGGTCCGAATAAAATCCCCTGCATTTTTCGAAAAGATCCATGCGTACGTCCTTTCCTCTGATCTCGGGCACCCTAATATAAATCGCGCCTGAGGCAAAGTCAAACCCTCGACACCCATACTAAGCCGTTTCCGGCTTAGTATGAGTACCGCAAGGCGGGGTAGCGGCGGCGAACGGGTCAAACCGGGGCGGACGGCGGGATTTTACTTCCGGGTGAACGTGAAGCCGCCGCTTTTGTCGGCGTCGATCCGGACGGTGTCCCCATCCTTGTACTCGCCGACGATGATCTTGTGGGCGAGCTGGTTCTGGATGTCCCGCTGGATGACCCGCTTGAGGGGCCGGGCGCCGTAGACGGGGTCATAGCCTCGTTGGGCCAGAAGCTCCTTGGCGGCCTGACTGGCCTCGATCCCGATCTTCTTTTCCGCGAGCCGATCCCGGAGCAGGCCGAGCTGGATGTCCACGATTTTAAGGAGGCTTTCCTTGGCCAAGGCACGGAAGATGATGACCTCGTCGACCCGGTTGAGGAATTCGGGCCTGAACTGGCTCTCGAGGATGGCCTTGACCTCATTCTCCATCCGCTCGTGGTCCCGGCCCAGCTCCTTGATGACCTGGCTCCCCAAGTTCGAGGTCATGATGATGAGCGTGTTCCGGAAGTCGACCGTCCGACCCTGGCCGTCGGTCAGCCGGCCGTCGTCGAGGATCTGAAGAAGAACGTTGAAGATATCGGGATGGGCTTTCTCGATTTCGTCCAGGAGGACGATCGAGTAGGGCCGCCGTTTGACGGCCTCGGTCAGCTGGCCGCCCTCTTCGTATCCGACGTAGCCGGGAGGAGCTCCGATCAGCCGGGCCACCGTGTGCTTCTCCATGTATTCGGACATGTCGAGGCGGACCATGGCTTTTTCGTCGTCGAACAGGAACTCGGCCAGGGCGCGGGCCAACTCGGTCTTGCCGACGCCGGTCGGGCCGAGGAACAGGAAAGAGCCGATCGGCCGCGAGGGATCCTGGATCCCGGCCCGGGCCCGCCGGATCGTGTCGGCGACGGCGCGCAGGGCGTCGTCCTGGCCGACGACCCGTCGGGCGAGGTTGGACTCCATCATGATGAGCCGGGCAGCGTCGCCTTCGAGCATCTTGGAGACGGGGATGCCGGTCCATTTCGAGACGATCTGGGCGACGTCCTCCTCGTCGACCTCCTCCTTGAGCATCTTGCCAGTCTTCTGGAGCTCGGCCAGCCTGGCCGTCGTGTCCTCAAGCTTCCGGCCGGCTTCGATAAGCTTCCCGTAGCGGATCTCGGCCGCCCGTTCGAGATCTCCCCGCCGCTCGGCGTTGGCCTGTTCGACCTTGAGGCCGTCGATGGTTTCCTTGAGTTTCCCGACCTCGCCGATGAGGTCCTTCTCCCTCTGCCAGCGCCCCTTGAGGCCGGCCGCCCGTTCCTTGAGGTCGGCCAGCTCCTTATCGATCTTGGCCAGTCGATCCTTGGCGGCCGCGTCCTTCTCCTTTTTGAGGGCTTGTTTCTCGACCTCGAGCTGGAGGATGCGCCGCTCGAGCTCGTCGACGTCCTCGGGAAGGCTGTCGACCTGGATCCGGATTCGGCTGGCCGCCTCGTCGACGAGGTCGATGGCCTTGTCGGGAAGGAACCGGTTGGCGATGTAGCGGTTCGAGAGGGTCGCGGCCGCGACGAGGGCCGCGTCCTTGATCTTGACGCCGTGATGGATTTCGTACTTCTCCTTGATCCCGCGCAGGATCGAGATCGTGTCCTCGACCGAGGGCTCGCCGACATAGACCTGCTGGAAACGGCGCTCGAGGGCGGGGTCCTTCTCGATGTGCTTCTTGTACTCGCTGAGGGTCGTCGCCCCGACGCAGCGGAGCTCGCCCCGGGCCAGGGCCGGCTTGAGCATGTTCGAGGCGTCGACGGCCCCTTCGGCCGCGCCCGCCCCGACCACGGTGTGGAGCTCGTCGATGAACAGGATGACCTCGCCGCCCGCGTCCTTGATCTCGCGCAGGACGGCCTTGAGACGGTCCTCGAACTCGCCGCGGTATTTGGTGCCGGCGACGAGGGCCCCGATGTCGAGGGCGAGAACTCGCTTGTCCTTGAGGGACTGCGGGACATCGCCGTTCGCGATCCGCTGGGCCAGGCCTTCGACGATGGCCGTTTTGCCGACGCCCGCCTCGCCGATCAGGACGGGATTGTTCTTGGTCCGCCGCGACAGGACCTGGACGACCCGCCGGATTTCGTCCTCCCGGCCGATGACGGGATCGATCTTTCCCTGCCTGGCGAGGGCCGTCAGGTCGCGGGCGTATTTCTCCAGGACGCGGAACTTGCCTTCCGGCTCGGGGTCGGTGACGCGCTGGGAGCCGCGCAGCGACCGGAGGGCCTGGAGGACCGCGTCCCGGCCGACGCCCTGTTCCTTGAGAAGGCGGGCGGCTTCGGACGTCTCTTCCTTAAGGAGGGCCAGGAAGATGTGCTCGGTCGAGATATATTCGTCCCTGAGGGCGTCGGCTTCTTTTTCGGCCTCGGCTAAAATCTTCTGGAGAAGGCCGGAGGGAACGAGCGGCCCGCCGCCGCGGACCTTGGGCATCCGGGCCAGGGCCGATTCGAGAGCGCCGCGCAGGGCGGCCGGATTCGCGCCGATCTTGGCCAGCACGGCCGTGACGATGTTTTCCTCCTGGGTCAGAAACGCCCAGAGAAAATGCTCGGGCCCGATCTCGGCATGACCGAGCTCCTCGGCTTTGGATTGGGCGAGGCGCAGGGCCTCTTGCGACATGACGGTCCATTTGTCCCATTTCATGATCGATCCTCCATATCCATTCTATCCTTTTCCTTTTTCTCTTGACAATTCGATAAAAATAGATATTTATTTTCTTGGGAGTGGATTTCATGGAAGAGATCGAAATCGCCAGCTGGAGCACCCTCGAGGCCATCAAGAAAGCGGCCCAGGTCGTCGAGACCGTCGGCAACCTGCAGACCGGCCACTCTCAATCCGTCTTCTGCGTCATCGAGGACGACTTCCTAGAACTCTACTACAGCGACGCGTCCTCGAACTATCTCCGCCGCTACGACGATCGCGAAGAGTTTGAGATCGCCATCGAGAAGCAGCTCGAGGAGGACGGCGCGGCCCCCTTCGAGGAAGAAGACTACGAAGAGGACGAGGAAGAAGAGGAAGAAGAAGCAGGAGCCGACATCGAGGACGACTCGGATCACTTCTGACCCGCCCCAACCCCGTCCGGGGTCAAGCCTACACTTTATGACCGTGTACTAATCCAGCCCGACCCCGTACGGGGTTAAACCTGCACTCTATGACTTCGTCCTAATCCAGACAGAAAGGGCTTCACGCATCGGATTGCACTTTAGGGCGGAATGCAGGTTTGACCCCGGATTACTTTTTTAGCTTGTCCTGGAGTTTGTAGAGGAATTCGAGGGCCGCGAGGGGCGTCAGCTGGGCGAGGTCGCAGACGCCGAGCTCGCCGCGGATCTCCTCGAGAAGCGCCAAGTCCCGGTCCTCGTCGAACAGGAGGAGCTGGGATTTGTCGCCGCCCGGGACCGGGTGGGAGGCGAGCCGGGGCCGGCCGGCCGCGTCGAGTTCCTGCTTTTCGAGGTTGAACAGGATCTCGCGGGCCCGCTCGATGACGGCCCGGGGGATGCCGGCGAGCTTGGCGACGTGGATCCCGTAGCTTTGGTCGGAGGGCCCGGGCACGATCTTGCGAAGGAAGACGATGTCCTCCTTCCACTCCTTGACGGCGACGTGATGATTCTGGATGCGGGGATGGGTCAGGGCGAGCTCGGTCAGCTCGTGGTAGTGGGTCGCGAACAGCGTCATGGCCCGGACCTCCTCTCGCTCGTGGAGGTATTCGGCGACGGCCCAGGCGATGCTCAGGCCGTCGAAGGTGCTCGTCCCCCGGCCGACCTCGTCGAGGAGGATGAGGCTGCGCGGCGTCGCGCTGGCGAGGATGGCGGCCGTCTCGATCATCTCGACCATGAACGTCGACTGGCCCACGCTCAGGAAGTCCATGGCGCCGATCCGGGTGAAGATCCGGTCGACGACGCCGATGGCGGCTTCCACGGCCGGGACGAAGGAGCCCATCTGGGCTAGGATCGTGATCAACGCGACTTGGCGAAGATAGGTCGACTTGCCTCCCATGTTGGGACCGGTCACGATCAGAATCTGGTTCTCGCTCCGGTCGAGCAGGGTATCGTTGGGGATGAACGGCTCGGCCTGGCTGATCTCGACGACGGGATGACGGCCGTCCCGGATCCGTATCCGATCCTCGCCGTCGACGGAGGGACGGCGGAAACCGCGCTGGGCGGCCAGTTCGGCCAGCCCGGCCAGGACATCGAGCGCGGCCAGGGCGGCCGCGATCCGATGGATTCTCTCGGTCTCGCGGGCGACCCGGGCCCTGACTTCGCCGAACAGCCGGTACTCGATCTCCCCGATCCGCTCTTCGGCGTGGAGGACTTTCTCCTCATAGGCCTTGAGCTCGGGCGTCAGAAACCGCTCCGCGTTGACCAGGGTCTGCTTGCGGATATAGTCGGCCGGGACCTGGGCGAGGTTGGATTTGGTGACCTCGATAAAGTAGCCGAACACCTTGTTGAAGCGGACCTTGAGCGAGCCGATCCCGGTCCGCTCCCGCTCGCGACGTTCGAGGCCGACGATGAACCCTTTTCCGGAGCGGCTGACCGCCCGCAGCTCGTCGAGCTCGGCGTCGTAGCCGTCCTTGATGATGCCCCCTTCGGTCAGGAGGACGGCCGGCTCCTCAAGGATGGAGCGGTCGATGAGGTCGGCGATGTCGGCGCCGGAGTCCCAGCCGTCCTTGATCGACCGAACGAGGGGCGACCGGAACGGCTCAAGGAGACCGCGGAGGCGGGGGCAGACGGCCAGCGACTTCTTGAGCGCCACCAGGTCGCGCGGATGGGCGGCGGAGAGCGAGATCCGGCCCGACAGACGTTCGAGGTCGAAGAGGCCCTTGAGGGTCGATCGGAGCTCCTGCCGCTCGATCGTTCGTCCCAACATATCCTCGACCGCGTCGAGACGCTCCCCGATCGCGGCGATATCGAGGAGGGGCTGAAGGAGCCAGTCCCGAAGGAGGCGGCCGCCCATGGGCGAGACCGTCCAGTCGATGACGCCGAGCAGAGAATCCTTGACGCGGCCGTCGCGCAGGTTCCGGATGAGCTCGAGGTTCTTGACGGCCGTAGCGTCCAGGACCATGGCCGTGCCCGTCGCCTGAAAGGAGATGGCGTGGACGAGCGCCAGCGAGTCCTTGCGAACCCCCTTCAGATACTGAAGCAGGCCTCCCGCCGCCGCCACGGCCAGGGGCTTGTCCTCGAGGTCGAACCCGGCCAGGGAGGCGACCTTGAAATGCCGGAGGAGGAGCTCCCGGGCCGGTGGAGAGTCGAAGGTCCAATCATCGGCCGGGCTCCGGGCGGCCTCGGCCAGGTTGCTCCGGGACAGAAATTCCGCCGTCCCCGCCTCCGCTTCCCGAGGGAAGACGACCTCCCGGGGCGCGGCTTTAAACAGTTCGTCGCTGAGGGCTTTGCGGTCCGGGCCGCCCGCGAAGGTCCGGATCCGGCCCGCGCCCAGGTCGAGGAGGGCCAGCCCCCAACCCTCCTCCCTCAGGACGAGTCCGGCGATAAAGAGGGGCGTTTTGGCGCTTTCGAGCTCGACCTCGACGGCCGTTCCGGGCGTCAGGACCTTGACGACGTCGCGCTTGACGACGCCCTTGGCCAGGCGCGGATCCTCGAGCTGCTCGCAGACGGCGACCTTGTAGCCGAGCCGGAGGAGCTTGGCCAGATAGCCGTCGACGGAATGGTGGGGGACGCCGCACATCGGGACTTTCTGTCGGGAGGTCAGGGCGATCTCGAGCAGGGGCGATGCCGTCTTGGCGTCGTCGTAGAACATCTCGTAGAAATCGCCCAGCCGGAAGAAAAGGAGCGCTCCCGGATGGGCCCGCTTGATCCGGAGGTACTGCTCCATCATCGGGGTCCGGGATAGATCGTCCGTCATCGCAGCCCTAACTATACTCAGAGGCTTGGCCTTTTTCAAGGATACTGATTAACGAAAGACTTGTATTATTTTGGACATTGCTCCATCATTTTTTGCCCGAGATTACGGCTGTAAGCTATCACAATCCCTTCTTATTCGATAAGGAGGCGGGATGTCTTACGCTACTTTCTGACATGCAAACGGGAGAATTCAAAAGGAGTAAGAAAATACCTGAACATCATTTCAACATCCTCGTTAGAGCCGAATATCCAATCTCTCTTGAAATGTGATCGAACTTTGGTCGCGTCGATGTCCACCGAACCCGTTTTCATGTCAAGCTCATTCCTGATTGAGGCAATTTCATGAGATATCTGACGATAATTATTATCTTTGGTCCTATAAATAAGCGTTTGACTGGCGATTTGGACCGATATAAAAATGATCAACAAAATAATTCCGGCTGGAAGGCTAACGCGTCTCTTATTAATATAGCAAATAACAAGCAATAAATATGATCCCCAACAAAAAGCTACCTGTCCTGCTAATGCTCGTCCTGCCGGATAGCCGAGAATAAAATAATAACTGCTCGCCGCGAAGAAAAGAATCGCAAGAATAATAATCGAAAGAAGCCAGTCCCTCCTCTTGTTAGGATGGAGAGATTTTATAATTTTAATCGCAAGGAAACCGAAGAGCAGAAGCTGGAGAAAAGAAAGGATAGAATTCAGTTTGAAAAAACTGATTAAAAAGCTGTGGATGACGAGGCCTCTTACCTGCGTAAGCTTGATGGACTGTGCAACATTGTAGCCATAGGGATGAATGAAGTACAAGACAAGCCTAATGACTGCATAGGGGATAAAAATGGAAAGAAGATTGCGTCCTATTGCCATCCATGATTTTCGATGAGTTAGATCAGGAAGATATGCAGAAAATTCAAGGAGAATTATTAGAACAATAAAGCTTTCAAGCGTTAGAAATGATAGCAAGTACAAAAACACTCCCGGAAACCTCAATCCTTTTCTGAATAAGTGGAATCCGAGACCGACAAAAAGAAACCCAAAACAAAATGGCAATGAAGATAAATTGTAATTTAGCTCATATTGATTTGGCGCAAAAAAAATCAAAAGAGCGGTCAACGGCAAAAGAGAAAGATAATAGTGGTACTTGCGAAAGAACCAAGAGAGAGGGAGATAAATCCCAAAAATTCCCAGCCCCCAAACGAGCAATTTACCCCAAAAGGGAAAATGAAGGAGAATCGGGAACGTAAGATTAAATATGGCTTTGCAGACTGGGAGCCTAAAGAAATAGGGGTCTATGAGCGGAAGTGGGATACCCTGCTTAAGAACATTGCCCCAGTGCCAATCATCCGTTGAAAGGGGGATTTTAAAATAAAATGCCCATAAGATGAGCATGCCCGCCGTAGTACAAATGGCTAAAGCAAATCTTGCTCTTTGTTTTGCCTCAATAACCATCTTCGTTTCCCACAAACAGCCAAATTCAGTTTATGCTCGCGTGCGATCCCTTGCGAATCGCTGCCTATAAAGCTATGAGCTTGACCGAGACGCCTTGACATGACACTGCATAGAATGCATCTGTTTAGAAAATTGCTTTAGCAATTTTTTTAGCTTGCCTTTTTATGGGTCTCTTATTCAGATGCTAGATAACAAGAACGCAAATTTCAAAGGATAACCTACTGACAAACTGACAAAAAGTATAAAATTATAATTTTATTTTTGCAAGTGGTATGATTGAACAAAATTCCGTTATATAGAGTGGGATCGTATTCTTTGTTATGGTATACTGAGCCTCGCGATGAACGGCCCCAACATCCTGACCATCCTCCGCATCCTGACCATTCCCGCCTGCGTCGCCGTCCTGGTGACGCCTTTTGAAGGGCACATGACCGTCGCCTTCATCCTGTTCGTGTTCGCCTCGTTGACGGACTGGGTCGACGGCCTCTGGGCCCGCTGGAAGAAACAGGTGACCGTCCTCGGCCAGCTCCTCGACCCGATCGCCGACAAGCTGCTGATCGCCTCCGTCTTCATCTGCCTGGTCGAGCTGGGCCTCGTCAAGGCCTGGATGGTCGTCGTCATCATCGGCCGCGAGCTGGCCGTCTCCGGCCTGCGGGCCATCGCCTCGGCGCAGGGCGTCCAGATTCCGGCTTCGATCCTGGGCAAGGCCAAGATGGTCTGCGAGAGCTGGACCATCGCCTTCATCCTGGCTGGGAAGAAATTCTTGGGCCCTTTCGCCTTCCTTATTCCGCTCGGCCTGTGGCTGACCCTGGCTGCGGCCGTGATCTCGGGCGCCGATTACTATCTCAGGTTCGGTAAGCGACTCCTCTCCTCCCGCAACTCATGACAGGGCAGCCCGCGCCTGCTCGACGGCCTCCCAGCCGTCCGCACTCAAGACCGTGACCGGAACGCCCCAAGGCCGGGCGATCCGCTTGATGAGCGTCGTCAGGACTTTGCCCGAGCCGACCTCGACGAAGCGGTCGACGCCCTCCTGATGGAGGACGTCCATCGAAGGCTGCCAAAGGACCGGGCGGCAGACCTGGCGCTTGAGGGCGTCCCGGGCCTCGGCCCCGCTCCGGATGGGCCGGGCGTCGACGTTGGTCACGACCGGGAACTTCAGGTCGCGGAACTCCGTCCGATCCAGATCCGAAGCGAGGCGTTCTTCGGCGCTCTTCATCAAGCTCGAATGAAACGGCGCGCTAACCGGAAGGAGGACCGAGCGCGGAGCTTTGAGAATCTCCAGAGCGCTCTCGACGGCCAGCTTGTGTCCGGAGATGACGATCTGTTCCTGGCTGTTCCAGTTGGCGACCTCGACCGTCCCGTTCCGGACCCGGGCGAGGCCCTCCCGGACCTTGTCGAGGTCGAGACCTATGATGGCGGCCATGGCCCCCTCCCCGACCGGGACGGCCTCCTGCATGTAGCGGCCCCGCTTGTGGACGAGCAGGAGGGCGTCTTCGAAGGCGAGGGCGCCGGCCGCGACCAGGGCCGAATACTCGCCCAGGCTGTGGCCGGCGACGATATCCGGCTCGCGCCCGAGCAGGTTGTAGGCCAGCGTGCTGACAAGAAGAAGGGCCGGCTGCGTGTTCCGGGTCAGCTTCAGCTCCTCCTCGGGACCTTCAAAGCAGAGCCGGGAGAGCGGGAAGCCCAGGATCCGATCGGCCCGCTCGACGAGCTCCTTGGCCTTCGGGGAGAGCTCGTAAAAATCGCGGCCCATGCCGACAGCTTGGGAACCCTGCCCGGGAAAGAGGAACGCCGTGCGGCCCATCCTTCACTCCTTGTTGCGGAAGATTTGTCTCATCCAGTCATAGCGGAACTCGATTTCGGCCTGGCCGCGCAGATTCCGGATCCAGAGCGCGGCCTGGGCGTCGATCTTCTCCTGGCGGATCCGGGCTTCGATGTCTTGGAGAAGGGCGATCATCGGCTCGGGCTGAAGTCCTTTCCGGGTTTGATCGGATGCATAAACGCGTTGATAATAGTCCTCTATTTCCTGGAGGCTGACCGTGACACTCCGGCTGAACCTCAGCTCGATGATCCTTTGGAATACGAATTTCTCCTGGAGGATTCTCATGACATCGTCGAGGTCGATGTCGAAAGTCTGGAGCTTCTCTTGAACGGCGTCCGGGCCGATCTCATCGAGGAGATTGCGCAGAGCCGATTGGATCTCGGCCTCGGGGATGGAGACGCTTCCCCCGGCGAATTGGATGACGGCCTTCTGGTCGACGATCCTCTCCAGGATTCGGAAGAGCCGGTCGCCGGGGGCGGCCGGGAGCTCCTCGCGGTAAAGCCCGAAGGCGTCGACGATCCGGACATCGGTCAGCGTCACGGGCTGGCCGTTGACGACGGCCGCCAGGCAGTCGACGATCTCGCCGGCCGGCGCGGCGAGGCAAAGAACGAGGACGGCGGCGGCCGGCGCGCCGGCTCGAAACGGAAGAGACCGTCCTTTTCTCATTTTAAAACACGTTGCCGATCGTGATGAACGCCAGAGGCTTCCCTTTGCGCTCGGGCGCGTCCAAGTTCCAGGCCAGGTCGAAGCGGACCGGGCCGAGCGGCGTCCGGTAGCGGATACCGAAGCCCAGGGCCCGCTCCAAGGCGAACAGGTTGAATTCCTTCCTATTGTTCCAGACGTTTCCCGCGTCCAGGAAGATCGCTCCGCTCAGGTCGCGAAACGAGGTGAACAGGGGAAAGCGCAGCTCGAAATTGAGGAGGAGGAGGGCTTTCCCTCCCAGCGGAAGACCGGAGGACGCATCCTTGGGCCCCAGCTTCTCGAATTCGCAGCCCCGGAAGGAATTGCTGCCCCCGCCGAAGAACCGCTCGTGGATCGGCATCCGGCCCATCCCCAAGCCCATCCGCCCCGTCAGGTGAAAGCCGAAATCCGTTAGGATGCGGACGACATGCTGGTATTTGACAAACGATTTCAGGTAGACGGATTCCGTCTTGAACAGCGGGTAGGCCCAGTCGACCGCCCCGCTCAGGAAAGAGCCCCGGACCGGGTTGGCGCTGTCGTCCCGCCGGTCCCAGATGAAACTCGTCGACAGGGAGGTCGTCGAGTAGGGAACGTGCTCGCGGTCGACCTCGGACTCCGAGATCTCGAGAAAATAGAGAATGGTCCGATCCCAGCGAAGAGTGCCCAGGACCATGAACTCCTTGGACAAGGGCTTGATCGAGGTCAGGCTGATGCCGCGCCGCTCGAATCCATAGCTCGTCCGCTCCTCGCGCTCGATCCAGGCGTTAAGGAAGGTCTCGAGCCGAAGGCCGAACAGATAGGGCTGCTCCCAGGAGGCGACCGCCCGTTTCTCCTTGAGGCTGAACTGTCCGACCAGGCTCAGCTGGGCGCCCGTCCCGAAGACGTTCGTCCGGATGTACTCGGCCGTACCGCGGGGCCGGATGACGTTGTCCCAAACGGCGAAGGTCTTGGGCTCGTTCTTGGTTTCGAGTCCGACGCCGAGCCCTGCGTAGTTGAGCTCGCCCTCCCTGACGCTGACGACGAGGTTCTCGAGGCCCGGCCCGACCGGGACTTCTTCGACCTTGACCTCGGAAAAGATCCCCAGGTTCTCGAGACGCTGCTTCGTCTCCTGGATGGAGCGATAGCGGGCCGGCTCGCCCTCGCCGACTCTTATCTCGCGCTGGATGGTCCTGCGCCGGGTGATCCTGTTTCCGGAGATGAGGATCTTGCCGATGCGGACCTGCTGGCCCTCATCGACCTCGAAACGGACGGTGAACGCGTTGGGCCGGGGTTCCTCGACCCGGGTCACGACCGTGGTCCCCCGGATTCCCTGGTCGAGGTAGAAAGTCTCCATCTCCTCGATGTCGCGCTGCATGTTGGCGGCGAAATAGGGCCCGCCCCGCCGGCTTTTGATGGTCACGAGCAGGGTCTCGGCGCTGAAAAGCGAGGCCCCGACGATGAGGATGCTTTCGACCCGCTGCTGGGGGCCCTCGTCGATTTTGAAGACGGCCCGGATCTTTGCCCCCTCCTGGGTCAAGTCGAAGGCGACCTTGGGATTGGCGAAACCTTGAGACCGGTAGAGAAGCTCGATCTCGCGGGGCAAGCCGAACAGGCGGTCTCCCTCGATGACGCCGAACAGGGAGAGTGTTTCGCTCAAGCCCAGCTCGCGTTTGATGCCCCGTTCGCCGAAATAGGAGGCTCCGACGAAGGACAGCCGAGTCACCGTGAAGCGCTGACCGGGATCGACATCATGGATGATCCGGATCAAGTTCCCGTCCCGTTCGATCGAGGAGCGGACCGACGCGAATAGATATCCCCTCCTCCGCAGATAAGTCACAATCCTGGCCTCGCCCTCGCTCAAGCCCCATTCCTCGAAGATCCGTTCCTCCCAGATGGGCTTGACGAGGTCGGCCGGCACGCGGGCTCCCTTGACGACGATCTCGATCCGTTCGTTGAGCGCGACCCTCAAGGTCAAGTGGATGTGACGGCTCTTCTGGTCGAAGACCTGATTCTCGACGGCGACCTCGGCCCGCTGGTAGCCGCGCCCGACGTAAAAGGCCTTGATCCGCGCCAGGTCCTCGGAGAGGACGGCCGGGACGAATTCGCTCCCCTCCCGGCTTTTCATCCGATCCTTGAGCTTGTCGTCCCGGACGAGTTCGCCCTGGGGGATGAAATCGATCCGCTGGATCATAAAGCGCCGGGCGGAACGGACCTCAAACCGGACGTCGGCCGTGTTGGACAACGGGTCGCGTTCGGTCAGGAGGCGAACGTCGGAAGAAAAGAATCCTTCGCTCTCCAGGGCGGCCCTGACCTCCTCGACGGCCCGCCCGCTTTTTTCCTCGCTGAATTCCCCTCCCGGCTTGAGGGATTCGAGCCGAGCCAGGATCCTTTTCTGGGGGATCCGTTCGTCTCCCGTAACGGAGATCCTGCCGACGACGACCTTGCGGGCGAGCAGGAAGGTCAGGGCGATGCGGTTCGTCCCGTCCTTGAGGACCTGGACGTCGGCAAAAAGTCCGGTCAGGTAGACCTGTTTGATCGCGTTCGTGATCCTCTTCAACGAGAACGCCTCGCCGGCCCGGATCGGAATGAGTTCGGCGATGTCCGGATCGGCAATCCGTCCGTCAACCCGGACCTCGACCGAAGCGACCACGGGGACGGTCGGCTGCGCTGACTGCGGCGCACCAGGAACGACCCGCGGGATGGAAACGCTCCCCGCCAGGAGCAGGATCGCGGCCGTTGTCCTCCTCATCCCCATTCCCTAAAACCTCCGCCTGACCTTGAGGTCGAAGCTGACCCGGCCGAGTTCGTCCCGGATGCCCACCAGCGAGAACTCGTTGCTCATCTCCCATTCGATCCGGACGATCTCTTCGCGCTGGGTGGTGAGATTGGTCGAATAGAGGATGAACAGGTTTTTAGTAATTTTCTTCCCCAGCGAGAGCCGCGCCGTCATCTCGGCCGAAGTCCCCATGATGAAGGGATCGATCCGGAAACGGTCGATAACGAAGAGCTTCTGCGTCCCCAGCTTGGCCTTCTCGGCGAGTTGAAAAGAGAGGAGCGAGGCCGTGCTCTGCTGGGTGCTCCGGTCGTAGGAATAGGTCCGCCGGAAGGCTTCGCCCAAGGCCAGCAGGGCCAGGACGTCCTCGGGCGGCAGCGGCGGCGATGAGCTGAACTCGGTTTTGAGCCGGTCCAACGAGCCTGCGACCGAAACCGTGACCCGATAGTCCTTGACGTAGGTCTCGCCCTTGATATCGATGGTCGGTTCGACGACGAGGGGGTTGAGGAAGCTGACCCGTCCCTTGAGGATTTTGAACGTCCGGTCCTGGAAGTTGACGCTTCCGTCCAAGGCCTCGATGTCGCCGAGCAGGATGGGCGAGCGGACGCTCCCGATCACGGTCAGGTCGAAGCGGCCGTTGACCCGGCCCAGAGAATTATCCAGCCAAGCGTCGCCCGCCGACCGGAAGCGGAGATTGAGGTTGAGGTCGTCGAAGAAGCCGGGCGGGCGGGGTCCGAGCTCTTCGGCCGTCGAGAAGGTGACTTCCTCGTAGACCTCCCTCCGCCAAGACAAACGCTTGACGTCGAACGTCCCCTCGAGAAGGAACTGGCCCGGATTCTTGACGAGGTGGACGGAGCCGTCGGCGAGGCCCCTGGTCCGCTCGAAGGGAGAGACGAGCATGTCGCGGGCCTCGGCCCGGAGGTCGATCGTGGCAACGCTCCCTTCCCCGAGACCGATCTCGCCCGAGCCCTGGACGACGCCGCCGCCGAGAGTCCCGCGCAGGGAGCGGACGATGAGGCGCTCGTTCTCGACGAAGACGAGCCCGGAATAGTCGTTGACGGCGTGGGCGAAATAGGGAATCGGGAAGACCGGACCCTGGAAATCGACGACGCCCCGGACCCGGGCCCCCCCTTCTCGGCCCGGACTTCGCCGAGATAATTGACCTTCCCCTGGGCGCCCTTGAAGGGGACGAGGAGCTCGAGGTTGCTGAACGACCCCTTGAGGTTGATGTCGACGGGGCGCTGGTCGAAGGGGATGCGGCATTC
Source organism: Candidatus Aminicenantota bacterium (assembly GCA_963702005.1). GTDB lineage: Bacteria > Acidobacteriota > Aminicenantia > Aminicenantales > JAFGBC01 > JAFGBC01. Next base: position 1,423,930 of record OY969696.1, on the reverse strand, counting down.
GGCGTCGAAATCATTGGCCCCGGGCTCAACGTTGCCCTTGACCTTGAGGCCCAGGACGTTGGCGGAGAAATCGTAGTTGACTTCGAGGCCGCCCGCGGCCCGCGTCTTTGGAAAGGGATCGATGAGGACATCTTCGAGGGCGAACGTCCCGGGCGCCGTTTCCGTCCCGAAGGTTCCTTTGCCCTTGCAGTCGAAGCGGAGCCGGCCCTGGAGCTTGGGGGCGAAGGCGGCGAGATCGATCCCCCGGCCCTTGATGTCGAGGTCGAAGCCGTGATCCAGGATTCCCAGCCGAGCGTCTCCTTGGACTTCGCCGCGACAGACGGCGAAGCGCAGGCCTTTCAAGGACAGAGTCCCGTTCGCCCAGCCCAACCGCCCCGAAACGTCGCTGAGCTTTTGATCCAGGAACGACAATTCGGTCGCCGTGAAATCCCCGTCGGCGGTCACGTCCGGGTCGCTGATCTTCTGGGAGATGTCGAAGGTCCCTCGAGCTTCCCCCTTGAGCGGGAGCGGGATCTCGAGCCCGGCCAGGACCGTTTCGACCCTGGCCCGGTCGGCCCGAAGCCGGGTGCTATATTTCTCGGCGTCGGCGTCGACGGTGACCTCGCCCTCGAACTGGGGATCCTTGACGGCGAACCGGCCCTGGAAGCGGTAGCCGAGGACCTGGGCCGTTCCGGTCACGGACCGGGCGTTGAACTTGTCGAAGCCCCCCGGCGCCAGGTCCACCTCGGCGTCGACGCGGGGAAGCGCGGACCGGCCCGTGATCCGGACCCGGGCCTTGCCGCGGCCGCGGATGTCGGGAAAAGTCCAGGTCTGGCGCAGGATGAGCGAGAGAAAGCGCCGGGTCTGGCGGACATCCAGGACGTCGCCGCCGATCTCGATATCGCAATCCTTAAGGACGTTCAAGCGGCCTTTGGCCTTGACGACGGCGAAGCTGGAGCGAATCTCGGGGGTGGAGAAGAGGAGCGTCTCCTTTCCGTCCCAGGTCAAGCTGACCGGCCCGTTGAAATGGAAGCGCGATCCGGTCGGCTTCTGGATCTCATCCCTGAATTCCCCGTCGGCGGTGACCCTTTGGGAGATGGCATTAAAGGAGCCCCAGAACGGCGACCGGACCGGCCAGGGGATGTCGAACCCGCTTACGATGGGTTCGAGCCCGAAGTTGCGGACGATGCCCCGGACACGGTCTCCCTCGAAGTCGATGGCGGCGAACTCGAGGCGCGATTCCCGGCTGAGGATATTGACCTCGACCCGGCCGGTCAGCTTGGGCCCGACCTCGAGATTCCCCGAGACGCGCCCGAGCGGCACCCGGTTGAGGACGAGGTCCCGGCTGGCAAGGGCCGCTCTGCAGAAAAAGCCCTTGGCGTCCCGGAGGAGATCGCCCTTTCCTTCGATGCGGCCGCTCCAGACAAAGGGGAGGCCGATGATCCGGGCCGGAACGTCCGCGGGGAGGCGGACGAAGACTTTCAGACGGAGCTTTGGGTCGTTTAGGCCGACGATCCGGCCTTTCGCGTTCAGGCTCAGCTCGGTCCCGGACAGGGCCAACTTCTTGACGTTGATCTCCTCGCCCTCTCCGTACAGGGACAGGCTTCCCGCTCCGGCCAGCTCGCGGCCGGACGCGACGACCCTGAGAAGGGAATCCTCCCAGTCGCCGCGGCAGGAGAATGAGCTCCCTTTCTGCTTCAGGACGGCCCTGAATTTCCGGAGGTCCAGGATCAGATCCTTATTTTTAAAGATAATCCTGCCGTCCTTGACGAGGCCGCGCTCGATGGAAAAGGGCAGCGGAAACAGGGGGCGCCGCTTCTTCCCGGCGGAGCGCCAGATGGCATCATCCAAAGACAGGACGGGCCCGTCCATGAAAACGACGAGGGGCTTGTCCCTCTTGAGCAGGGAGAGGTAGGAAATCTGAACGGCCACGGCCCGGGCCGCGAAGACCTCCGAGGGCGGCTTGGTCCGGACGTTCTTGAGGACCAGGGCGGGCGGGAAAAAGGACACCCGGAGCTCGTCGAAAAGAAAGGACGCTTCAACCCTGCGGCGGACTTGGCTCAGGAAATAGGACTTCGCAAATTGTCCCGCGGCCAGGATGAGCCCTCCGACGACCAGGACGGCCGCGATCGGTCTGAGCTTCCGCCATGAGGCCATGAGCGCTCGGTCAGGATTTGACCTTCCCCCAATCCTTGAGAAACTTGGCGATCCCGATGTCGGTCAACGGGTGCTGGACGAGTTTTTCCATGACCGCGAAGGGGATCGTGGCGATGTCGGCGCCGATAAGGGCGGCTTCGATGACGTGGCGGGGATGGCGGATGCTGGCGACGATGATCTCGGTCGTATAGTCGTAATTGCCGTAGATGGCCGCGATTTCCTCGATGAGCTCCATCCCATCCTGGGAGACGTCGTCGAGCCGGCCGATGAAGGGGCTGACGTAGGCGGCGCCGGCCTTGGCCGCCAGGAGGGCTTGTCCCGACGAAAAGATGAGGGTCATGTTGACTTTGACGCCGTCCCGGGCCAGGGCCTTGGTGGCCTTGAGCCCCTCGACTCCGATCGGGATCTTGATGACGACGTTGGGCGCGATCCCGGCCAGAGCCTTGGCCTCCCGGACGATGGCGCCGGCTTCGGTCGAAACGCACTCGACGCTGATGGGACCGGGCACGATCCGGCTGATCTCCGCGATGAGGTCCTTGAACGGCCGGCTCTCCTTGGAAACGAGCGACGGATTCGTGGTGACGCCGTCCAGAATCCCCCAGGCGGCGACCGCCTTGATCTCTTCGAGATTGGCCGTATCCAGGAAGAACTTCATCTCAGCCTCCTTCTCCCATAATAACGTGATTGGACAGGGTTCCGATCCCCTCGATTTGGACGTCGACGCGGTCCCCGGGCGCCAGCGGACCTATCCCGGAGGGAGTCCCGGTCGTGATGATATCGCCGGGCAGAAGGGTCATGATCCGGGAGATAAACCGGACGAGGACCGGCACGGGGAAGATCAGGTCGGAGGTGTGCCCGGACTGCCGAAGCTTGCCGTTGACGAACGTCTTGAGGGCGAGGCGACCGGGGTCGAGGCCCGTGGCGATGCAGGGGCCGGCCGCGGCGAAGGTGTCGAACGACTTGGCCCGCGTAAATTGGACGTCTTTGTCCTGGAGGTCGCGGGCGGTGACATCGTTGAAGCAGGTGTAGCCCAGGATGTAATCCTCGACGGGGTCGTCGTCCTTGAGGCGGGCGGCCGTCTTCCGGATGACCAGGGCCAGCTCGCCCTCGAAGTCGACCCGTGCGGACATGGGAGGATGGACGATGGCGTCGCCGGGCCCGATGAGCGCACTGGGCGGCTTGAGGAAGAGGAGCGGTTCGGAAGGAAGGCCGCGGCCGCGCTCGAGGGCATGGGCTTTATAGTTGACGCCGACGGCCACGATCTTGGAGGGAAGGGTCGGCGCCAGGATGCGAACCTCGCCGATCGGAACCGCCTCGGGTCCGGACTCGAAGCCCTCGCTGATCGAGCCGCGGACGACCCGGAGGAGGTCCTCATCGAGAAGGCCGTAGGACACGATCCCGGCCCGTTCGAAGCGGTAAATCTTCACGGCCGCGGACTCCGGGCCGTCTCGGAGACGGCTTTCGCTTTGCGGCTCTCGTTTCCGCTTTTATCCAGGGCTGAAAGGGCGTACAAATAATGGACTCCGGATTGGACCGATCTGTCGCTATAATTCGTCTCCAGGATGGGCGCTTCGGTCAGGAGCCGGAACTCTTCCTCGGCCTGGGTCCTCCGCCAGACCCGATAGCCGGCCATGTCCGTTTCCTGGTTGCTCTCCCAACTCAGGCTGATGAAACCCGCCCCGGCGATGGTCTTGAGGCCCGAGGGCGCCGCGGGCGGAAAGGTGTCCTTGGGCGTGATCTCAACGACCGGAGAATCGGCGCTCTCCAGGCGCGGAGGGGCTTCGTTGAGCGCGGCCCGGACCGTATAGCGGTAGATCACGCCGAATTCGAACTCCCGGTCCACGAATTCCGTCTCTTTCACCAGGCTCCATTTGTTCATGATCTCGGGGAGGTCGCTCCCTCGGGATCTGAAAACGGAATAGCCGGGAACCGCAACCGACGGCGAAGAGTCGATATTAGCGGCGGGCGGCTCCCAGGACAAAACGATCTTCTCCGGATAAAGGGTCGCCTTCAGGTTCCTCGGGGGCTGGGTCATGATCTTGGGGGCGAGCGTGATCCTCGACGAATAGTCCGAATATTTTTTACGGTGGTCTTTGACGCAGACGGCGAACGTGTAGCGGCTCTTGAGTTGGCCGAGGTCCAGGGCATACTCGTAGGACTGGGAGAGAGAGGCTAACTCCGGCGCCTTGGGCGGCTGGGCCAGGAAATCCGTCGGGACGCTCGAGGCCAAGACCGCCTTGTCCTTGAACATCTCCAAGGGCATTTCGCCCGAGACCGAAACACCCTCCGGGCTTTCCAGGGTTTGGACGGGCGCCGGAGCCGCTTGAGTCGTCGTCGTTTGAGCGGCCTGCGCTTGAGTCTTTTCGGTCTGGGCCGCCGCGGCTTGGGCTTGAGCGGGAGCCTTTTCGGGCGGCGCCGCCGGAGGCGTCTCGGTTTGGGCCTGTTTTATTTCCGGCGTAGGGATCGCCGCGACGGGGGCCGGCGCCTTTTCCTCCGCTTGGGCGGGTTTTGAGGCGGCCGTCTCCGGCTTTTTCGCGGCCTGTTCCTTCCCGGCAGGGGGCAGCGGAAGAGCCGGGGGCTCTTCCTTGACCAGCCAGATTTCGACCTCGACCGGCTTGGAAAAAGGGGTCCCGTCGGAATAGGTCACGGGCAGCTTCCATTCGAGGCGGAGCTTGTCCCCTCTCTGGAAGGCCTTGAAATCCTCGACCTTCTGAGGGATCCGGATGAGGGGAGCCTGGACCGGACCTTTTTTCCCGCAGCCCGGGGCAAGGAGTATCCCGAAAGCGAGGAGGAACAGGAACGCGCGTCGAGTCATCAGAGGATAAAGCGCCTCAGGTCTTGATCCTTCATGATGTCCTTGAGCTGGTCGCGGACATAATCGCGGTCGATGCGGATGTCCTTAAGCTTGATATTGGGGGCCTCGAAGGAAATCTCCTCCATGACCTTCTCCATGATCGTATGGAGCCGGCGGGCGCCGATGTTCTCGGCGTCTTCGTTGACCTTCTCAGCCGTGTCGGCGATCTCGTCGATGGCGTCCTGGCTGAACTTGACCCGGACGCCCTCGGTGGCCATCAGGGCCTCGTACTGCTTGATGAGGGCGTTTTCGGGTTCGGTCAGAATCCGGATGAAATCGCCCTTGTCGAGCGGAGTCAGCTCGACCCGGATCGGGAACCGGCCTTGGAGCTCGGGTATGAGGTCGGCCGGCTTGGAGACATGGAAAGCGCCGGCGCCGATGAACAGGATGTGGTCGGTCCGGACCAGGCCGTAGCGGGAGTTGACGGTCGTCCCCTCGATGATCGGCAGCAGGTCGCGCTGGACGCCCTCTCGGCTGACCTCGGGCCCGCGGCCCGACTCGCGGCCGGCTATCTTATCGACCTCGTCCAGGAAGATGATGCCGCTGTGCTCGACCCGCTCGATGGCCAGCCGGGCGACCTGGTCCATGTCGATGAGCCGCTTCTGCTCATCCTCGAGCAGGACTTCCCGGGCTTCCTTGACCTTGAACTTCCGTTTCTTGGTCTTGCCGCCCAGAAAGCCGGGGATGAGCTCCTGCATCTGGATTCCGATCTCCTCCATGCCGCTGTTGGAGATGATCTCGAGGGGGGCCGTCGACTTCTCCTTGACCTCGACCTCGACGATCCGCTCCTCGAGGAAGCCCTCGCGGAGCTGCTTGCGAAGCTTCTCCCGGGTGTCCTGGAAGTGATCCGGCTCGGTCTCGGCCAGCCCGCCGTCCCGCCTCTTGCCGGGGAGAAGAAGGTCGAGGAGCTTCTCCTCGACGTTCCGGACGGCCTTCTCATTGATCTCCTCGATCTTCTCGGCCTTGACCATGTCGACGGCGATCCGGACCAAGTCCCGGATCATGGACTCGACATCGCGGCCGACATAGCCGACCTCGGTGAACTTGCTGGCCTCGATCTTGAGGAAAGGCGAAGACGTCAGCTTGGCCAGCCGGCGCGAGATCTCGGTCTTACCGACTCCGGTCGGCCCGATCATCAGGATGTTCTTGGGGGCGATTTCGTCGGCGAGCTCGGCGGGGAGCTTGCGGCGGCGGAACCGGTTGCGGAGGGCGATCGCGACGGCCTTCTTAGCGGCTTGCTGGCCGATGATGTACTTGTCGAGTTCGGCGACGATCTGGCGGGGCGTCAACTCGGCGTCGTCGGCCATCACAGCTCCTCCACGGTGATCTCGGCGTTGGTGAAGACGCAGATCCCGGCGCTGATCTTCATGGCCTCGAGGGCGATCTCCCGGGCCGAAAGGCCGGTGTGGAGGAGGAGGGCGCGGGCGGCGGCCAGGGCGTAGGGCCCGCCCGAGCCGATCGCCAGGATCCCGTCGTCGGGTTCGACGACGTCCCCCGTTCCCGAGATGAGGAACATGCCGTCCTTGTCGGCCACGATCAGCAAGGCCTGGAGCTGGCGCAGGGCCTTGTCGAGGCGCCAGTCCTTGGCCAGCTCGATGGCGGCTCGCGACAGGTTCCCCCGATACTCCTCGAGCTTGGCCTCGAAGCGCGCGAACAGGGCGAAGGCGTCCGAGGTCGCGCCCGCGAAACCGGCCAGGATGGCGCCCTTGTGGAGCCGGCGGATTTTCTGGGCCGTCTGCTTGAGGACGGTTTCCCCCATCGAGACCTGGCCGTCGCCGGCCATGGCCGTCTTGCCGCCGTGCTTGATGCAAATGACAGTCGTCGATCGCGTCATGTTTGCTCCGATCAGCGCTACTATGATAACAAAAAAGCGGGGCCAAACCTATACCTTTAAGCCGATCCGAGCGAACCGGGGCTCCGGCCGTCCCATAGATCCGGAATTCGTAGGGACGGCGTTTGACCCCCCCTGTCCGGAATGGAATAATCTTTGGGCCTGGACGTCTTGGATCAATGAGAGAGAAGATGCGGATCATGGAACCCTCCGTCGATGAACGGTCCAGAACCTTCGAGGAGCTTCTCGCCCTCAAGGAAACCGTTTTCAGGATCTGCCTCGGCTACGCCAAGAATTACCCCGACGCCGAGGATTTGACACAGGAGGTTTATCTCAGGGCCTACCAGAGCTTAGACGGGCTCTCGAACCGGGGGTCCGGCCGGGAATGGCTGTTCGCGATTACCCGGAATGCCTGTGTCGACCACAGGCGCAAGGACAGGCTCGGCCGCCTTCTTCCTTTTTTTTATGAACGGGGCTTCAATCTCCGCCCGGACCCTGTTCCCGCCGTCGAACGGGATGAGAGAGTTCAAGCCCTCAAGGAAGCGGTCCGGAACCTTCCCGAAAAACTCAGGGCGGTTTTCGTCCTGCACACCTACGGAGGATTGTCCTACCGGGAGATCGCGCGGAGCCTCAAGATCAAAGAGGGAACGGTCATGTCCCGGCTCAATCGGGCGCGGGCCGGCCTCGAACGAAAGATGAAGGAGGAAGCCGATGCAAAAGCCTGAGACGGAACGGACGGGGCCCGAACTCGAGACGATTGTCGGGGACGAGATCGGCTCCGCTCTCCGCACGTTCCGGGCTTCAAATTTCGAGGCGCGCCTCCGCGGCTGGATCCGTTCGGAGTCGGAACGCCCCGGCCGGACCCGGCGTCCGGGACGGCGGCGTGTTCTGGCCTGGGCTGGCTTGGCTCTGATCCTCGTTTCAGGCGTCTCGGTCGGAGTCTGGATCCGCTCGCGCGCCTCCCGGGTAGGAACGGCCTTCGCTACAATCAAGACCGTCCTGGCCGGGAGCCCGCTTTTTCATCCGACATCAGCGGACAAGCCCTCCGCCCCCGTCCTGTCAGCCGCTTCGCCCAGCCCGTTCGAAGATTCCTTCGAAAGGGCCCTGTGCCCGCTGTTTCAAAGGTCCCTGTCCGCGCCTCTCGGAGATAGCGCCTCCTATACTCCAAAGCCCGTTTCCGTGGAAGAGCTGGACCGAAAGATCGGGGAACTGATCCAAGGACATAAGCTCGAGCTTTTTTTTTCCGAATACTTCAAGAAAGAGGAGGATAATTAAGATGTTACGTAAAACAATCGTCGTGATTTGTTTTCTGACCTTGGCCGCGAATCTCGGGGCCGAGGCTAGGATCGACGCTAAGGCCGGATACGCCCTTCTCAACGATCTGGTCAATATGTTTCAGACCTTGGCCCAGACCGGGACGGACGGGAAGGGGAACGCTGACAAGGCCCTCCAGCAGATCCTGACCGACGCCAATAAGGCCCGAGCCGAAGAGAAAATCGACCTTATCTTCTACTCGAAATTCTCCCGTATGATCAACCTCTTCCGGCTTTCCATCCTGCCCGATCCGGATGGATCGGTTGTGGGCCCCTTGGTCGAACGTGAGATCAACGCCTTCGTCCTAGACGTCAGCGGAGAGGACATTTCCTGCCAGAAGGACAAGCGCCTCGGGCCGTTCGCCAAGGCGTTCGGCGAAGAGATCATCAACCTCAGGCTCTACCTCGAGACTCTGCTGCGGCGAGCCGAGATCTGGACGGACCTGGAAAAGAACACGAATCCGTTCCAAAAGTAAACGTTGACGAGGAGAAATCGAATTGAAACCGGTCCCGGCCATCATCGGCGAGAAGATCAGCGTCTGTGAGACCAAGGAGCCTGGCCTCGAATCAAGAAAGTTGGCGGCCGCGCCGTAGCGCATTATACTCTTCGAGCATAATGGCCAATTCCTCCGGGAGCAACCCGGCGCCCTCGGCCGTCTTCTCACGGAGGAACCTGGCCGGCAGACGGTCTTCGGACTCGGCCAGACCCTCGCGGGCGTTGAAAAACCGGGTTTGTTGAGTGATGTCGTTGGCCAAGATTTCGAGCTCCGTTTTAGAGAGAATCAGACCCGTGGCGCCCGCCAGGATCGCCGCGAGCTCGTCCCAAAGGATGATGTCCCGGAAGAAACGGCAGAGAATCAGGCTGTCGAACAGGGCGGCTCTGTCCTCATAGTCCACGAAGTGAGCGGCTTTCCCCCGGATCATGTCCTTGTCGACCAAGCCGGCCAACTCGGCCTTATAAAACGTTCCCCTCAGGTGGCAAGCGCCGCGGGCCGCCGTGGCGTAGGCCAGAGCCATACCCTTGAGAACCCTGGGCTCGAAACCCGCCGGCTCGAGCCCCTTGACGTGGACGGCCAAGTCCTCGAGACCTAACTCCGCGGACGCCCGCTTGATCCCCTGTCCCAGGACCGCGCCTACGCCCTCGCCCGCGGCGATCAGTCCAAAGAGCTCGGCCATCCGGTCGGGTTGATTGTAGTCAATATCCCAGCCGAGCCGGCCCCGCTTTCTCGCCTCGACGGCGAAGGCGGAGATGTTCCCCGCGCTCATCGTATCCAGGCCGAGCTTGTCGCAGACGTCGTTGAGCCAGGCCACCTCCTCCAGGCTGTCCACTTCGTTGAGCCCGCCCAACGCATAGATCGTCTCGTACTCGGGCCCTTCGAGCGTCAGCCCGGCATGGCGGCCGCGTCTGACCCGGCAGAGCTTCGTGCACTGCAGGAAGCAGTCCGGGCAGGGGTGGGCAGCGACCTCAAAATTTTCGACCATGTATTCGGCCGAGAGGCTCTCCCATTTGGAGAAGCGGCCGGACTGCCAGTAGCGAGTTGGAAAACAGTTCTGGCCGTTGGTGATCGCAACCTGCATCGGCGTGCCGTACTTTCGGTAGAGGGCCGTGGCCGGATGCCGCTTCCCCTTTTGCGCGATGGCCCGGATGGTCCGGCGCATCAGGTCCGGGTCGGCGATGTCCGCCTTCCGGTTTCCGGCAAAGGAGATCCCCTTGACGTTTTTAGCGCCGAGGACGGCGCCCAGGCCGCAGCGGCCCAGGCTGCGCCAGCGATCGGACTTGACGCAGGCGAACCGAACGCCGTTTTCGCCCGCCGGACCTATCGTCATGGCCCGCGCGCCGGCCGGGGAGGCGGCCAGAAGGGCTTCCTCGGCCCGGTCCGTCGTCCAGCCTCGATAGGGCGCCGCGTCGCGGAAGACAGCCCCGCCTTCGTCAACAACCACGAATGTCAGCGATGGACACCGCCCCTCCAGAATCACGGCGTCGATGCCGCAACCCTTGATCCTCGGGGCGAGCGTCCCTCCGCAGTAAGATTCGGCGAATCCCCCTGTCGCCGGGCTTTTAGCGTACGCCCCGAAGCGGGATTGCCCCCACATCGCGGTGCCGGTGGCGGGGCCGGTCGTCAGGATGAATCTGTTCTCGGGCGAAAGGGGATCGACGCCCGGCGGAGTTTCGGCCAGCAGGAGCGCCGTTCCCAATCCCTTGCCGCCCAGCGTGCAGGCCAGGAACTCATCCGGGATATTTTCATACAGATAAGCGTTTTCTGTCAGATTAATACGTAGCAGCCTATGGAAAACGCCTTTCACGATTAGGTGTTCTTACGGCTTTTTTCCAAACTAATCTCAAAAGCATCAACGGTCAAAATATAATGTTTTTCCTTTTTCATAATTATTCTCCTCAATCCTGTGGGGAGCAGAATCAGGAGACAATCTTCTCGTAGAAATCGTTCCCCTTGTCGTCGACGAGAACGAAGGCCGGGAAGTTCTTGACCGTGATCTTGAAAATGGCTTCCATGCCCAGCTCGGGATAGGCGACGACTTCCTGGCTCGTGATGCAGTCCTTGGCCAGCCGGGCGGCTGGTCCGCCGATCGAGCCCAGGTAAAACCCGCCGTTGGCCTTGCACGACTCCGTGACGCCCTTCGACCGGTTGCCCTTGGCCAGCATGACCAGCGACCCCCCCATTTTCTGGAAGAGCGGCACGTAATCGTCCATGCGGCCGGCCGTGGTCGGGCCGAACGATCCGGACGGGAATCCGGGCGGGGTTTTAGCCGGGCCGGCGTAGTAAATGACGTGGTCCTTGAAATAGGCCGGCAGGTCCTCGCCCTTGTCGATTTTCTCTTTGAGCTTGGCATGGGCGATATCGCGGGCCACGATGATGGGGCCGCTGAGCGAAAGCCGCGTCGCCACCGGGAACTTGGAGAGCGTCGCGCGGATCTCGCCCATCGGCCGGTTGAGGTCGATGGGGACCGCGGGCGCTTCGGTTTCGGCCGGCTGGGGAAGATATTGGGCCGGATCGGTTTCGAGCCGCTCCAGGAAAATTCCGTCGCGGCTGATCTTGCCCTTGACGTTCCGGTCGGCGTTGCAGCTGACGCCCATGCCGATCGGGCAGGAGGCGCCGTGCCGGGGCAGGCGGATGACCCGGACGTCGAGGCAGAAATATTTCCCGCCGAACTGGGCGCCCAGGCCGATCTTGCGGGACGCCTCAAGCAACTGCGCCTCGAGCTCGAGATCGCGGAAGGCGTGCCCGCCCGGCCCGCCCGCCGTCGGCAGGCGGTCGAGATAGCGGGCCGAGGCCAGCTTCACGGTTTTGAGGACGAGCTCGGCCGAAGTCCCGCCGACCACGACCGCCAGATGATAGGGCGGGCAGGCCGCCGTGCCGATGGCCTTCATTTTGCCGACCAGGAATTTCGTCAGGGCGTCCGGGTTGAGGACGGCCTTGGTTTCCTGGAAGAGGTAGGTCTTGTTGGCGGAGCCTCCCCCTTTGGCGATGAACAGGAAATCGTATTCGTCGCCGGCTACGGCGGAGATGTCGATTTGGGCAGGCAGGTTCGTGCCGGTGTTCTTCTCGTCATACATCGTGAGCGGGGAGTTCTGGGAATACCGGAAATAGTTCTTGGCGTAGGCGTTGAAGACGCCGCGGGAGAGGGCCTCCTCGTCGCCGCCGCCCGTAAAGACAGCCTGGCCTTTCTTGGCGTTGATGATGGCCGTCCCCGTGTCCTGGCACATCGGGAACAGGCCCTCGGCCGAGATGACGGCGTTTTTCAACAGCTCCAGGGCGACATAGCGGTCGTTGGCCGAGCTCTCGGGATCCTGGAGGATCCCGGTCAGCTGCTTCAGGTGGGACGGCCGGAGCAGGAACGCCACGTCGCGAAAGGCCCGTTCGGCCAGAAATGTCAGGCCATCCGGGGCGACCTTGAGGACGGTCCGGCCATCAAAAACGGAGGTCGAGACGTGGTCCCGGCCGATCCGTTCATAATCGGTCGTGTCCGGTCCCTGGGGAAACAGGGGCGTGAAGATGAAGTCCGGCATGATTGTCCCTCCATAAGCCCGGCGCCCGCCGGTGGATTAATGGACCTGGGCCTTGCCCAGGCCGTACTCGTAGCCTTTCTCAAAGGCCAGCAGGTTGAGACCCTCCGTGCCCTTCGGCACGGAGGTCTCGATCGCCTTGCGCATGGCGTCCTTGGAGATGAGGCCGCTCATCGCCGTGAAGAAGCCGGCCATGACCATGTTGAGGACGACCTTGCGGCCGAGCTCCTCGGCGATCCGGGTGGCCGGGATGCCGTAGACTTTGACCGTCGCGGGGAGCCCCTTAGGGTCCACAAGCTCTTCCTCGATGAGGACCATCCCGTTCGGGTCAAGCTCGGGAGAGAACTTGGTGTACGCCTCCTGGCTCATGATGACCATGACCTGGGGCTTCTTGACGTAGGGATAGCGGATGGCGCCGTCGGAGACGATGACCTGCGCGCTGCAGGAGCTGCCCCGGGCCTCCGGCCCGAAGGCCTGCGTCATGGTGGCATCTTTACCGTCATAAAGCGAAGCGGCTTTACCGATGATGTATCCGGTCAGGATGACACCCTGGCCGCCGAACCCGCCGATCTTGATCTCCGTCTTGGCCATGTTATCCCTCGTAGACCTTGTACTTCGGACCGAGGCGTTCCTGGTAGTGCGCGTTCATCGCCTCGAGGTAGGTCGGCCGTTCCTTGTCCACGAACTTGCCGACGATCAACTTGTCGCGGAGGCGGATGTCGGCCTCCTTGGTCCCGGCGTCATGGCGGATCTCGCTGTTTTCGCAGTACCAGCGCAGCCGGTCGAGACCGTCTCCCATCTTCTGTTGGCGTTCGAAGATCGTCGGGCAGGGGGCCACAATCTCGATGAACGAAAAGCCGGGCTTTTTCATGGCCTCGATCATGGAGTTCGTCTGGTTGTAGACGTGGAGGGACGTCCATCGGGCGACATAGACCGCCCCGACCGACTCCGCCAGGAAGGGCAGATTGAAGGGGAATTCGAAGCTGCCGTAGGGCGACGTGGAGAGAATCGACCCTTCAGGTGTCGTCGAGGCCAGCTGTCCGCCCGTCATGGCGTAGTTGAAGTTGTTGATGCAGATGACCGTGATGTCTATATTCCGCCGCGCGGCGTTGATGAAGTGGTTGCCGCCGATGGCGATGATGTCGCCGTCCCCGCTGAAGACAATGACCTTGAGCTTGGGGTTGGCCAGCTTCAGCCCGGTCGCGAAAGGGATGGCCCGGCCGTGAGTCGTGTGGAAGGAATCGACTTTGATATAGCCGGCGACGCGGCCGGTGCAGCCGATGCCCGAGACGACGACGACATCGTCCAGCGGCATGGCCAGCTTCTCAAGGGCCTTGGCAAAGCAGTTGACGCTGACGCCGATGCCGCAGGTCGAGCACCAGATGTGGGGCATCCGGTCCATCCGTAGGAAATCGTCCATCGGGTGCTTTTCAGGCTGGAAATCCGGGCCCGGGCTCAAAGACGCTTTTTCGAGTTCGTTTAGGACTGACACCGGTACGCCTCCTCGATTTTCTTGGCAATGTCCTCGATGTTGTGAACCGTACCGCCGCCGTGCCCGGCCAGGACGACCGGGGCCTTTCCCCGGGCGGCGCGGTCCACTTCGTAAAAGACCTGGCCGTAGTTCATCTCGGCCACGACTATGGCCTTGCCCTGGCTCGCGAGCTCGAAGATGCGCTTTTCGGGGAAGGGCCAGACGACGATCAGGCGCAGCATTCCGACCTTGATGCCCTGGCTCCGGGCGACCTCGATCGCCTCGACGGCGACGCGGGAGGTGATCCCGTAGGAAACGATGACGACGTCGGCGTCGGCGACGTTGTGCTCCTCGTAGCGCCAGATCTTCGGGGCGTTGAGGCGGATCTTGTCGACCAGCCGATGGACGAGTTGCTCCTGGACCTCGGCGCTCATGACCGGGTAGCCCCGATAGTCGTGGGTCAGCCCGGTCACGTGGAGCCGGTAGCCGTCTCCGGCCTTGAACATATCCGGCACGAGGTCCTCGCCGGGCTTGAACGGCAGGTACTCCCCCGGCGGCAGCTTCGTGTACCGGCGGGGGGTGACCTCGATTTGATCGGCCTTGGGGATGACGACCCGCTCCATCATGTGGCCGACGCATTCGTCCATCATGAACATGACCGGTACCCGGTACTGCTCCGAAAGATTGAAGGCGTCGATCGTCAGGTCGAAGCTTTCCTGGGGCGAGTTGGGCGAGATGGCGATGATCTCGTAATCGCCGTGGGAGCCCCAGCGGGCCTGCAGCATGTCGGCCTGGCCGGGAAGCGTGGGCAGACCCGTGGACGGACCGCCGCGCTGGACGTCGACGAAAACGCACGGCGTCTCCGTCATGGCTGCCAGGCCGATGTGCTCCATCATCAGGGAGAAGCCGGGCCCGCTGGTCACGGTCATGGCCTTTTTGCCGGCCCAGACGGCGCCCTGGATGGCGATCGAAGCGGCCAGCTCGTCCTCCATTTGGATGAAGAGCGCTCCTTCCACCAACGGGGCGCGCCGGGCGAACCGTTCGACAACCTCGGTCGACGGGGTAATCGGATAACCTGCGATGAACCGGCAGCCGGCGGCCAGAGCGCCCTCGCAACAGGCGTGGTCGCCGTCGAGGTAATGGGATCCCGTAAGAACACCTTTGGGATCGGCTTTCATGGTTTTTCCCCAGTCTTGAGCTCGTAGGTGTAGATGGCGAACTCCGGACAGATCATCCGGCAAAAGCCGCAGTTGACGCAGAGGTCGGACTTCTGGATTTCCGGCGGGTGGTAGCCCTTAGCGTTGAACTTCGTCGAAATGACCAGCACGTCGTGCGGGCAGTACTCGATGCAGAAGCTGCAGCCCTTGCAGCGCTCTTCAAGGATGACGATCTCCCCGTGAGGGGTTTCCGGTTTGGGAAGCCCGAACGGTTTTTCTCTTTGCCTTACGGGCATGGCTGAACCTCGTTCATGGATTACCGCAGCGTTCCGTGATAGCTCGTCGTCAATTGTTTTTTCCGGACGTCGGGGTTCGAGTAGTCCGGCAGGAGCATCGGCGCGACCCGGCTGTCGACGACGATACGGGCCTCAGCGAGCGCTTTGTGATACGCCCGAACGTGGTCGAGAGATGGGGCGCCGTCCTTGGTGGCCGATTTCGCGAACTCGGCGGCGGCGCAGCCGGCGATCCGGCCGAAGACGACGACGTCGAGCAGAGAATTGCCCATCAGGCGGTTCTCGCCGTGGATGCCGCCGCTGACCTCCCCGGCTCCGAAGAGGCCGGGGACGACGGTCTCGGTCCGGCGGTTGATCTGGAGGCCTCCGTTCTGATAGTGAAGCGTCGGATAGACGAGCATCGGCTCCTTGGTGATGTCGATCCCGTAGCGGTGGAAGAGGATCCATTTGCCGGGGAATTCCCTGCGGACCGTGCCCTCGCCCTTGAGGACGTCGATCATGGGCGAGTCCAGCCAGACGCCGAATTTTCCGGTCGGTGTCGGAACGCCCTTGCCCCGTTCCAGGCACTCGCGGATGAAGGCCGCGGACTCGACGTCGCGGGGCTCGCGCTCGTAAACGAACTGCTCGCCGTCGATGTTGAGGACATTGGCCCCCGCCCCCCGAAACTTCTCGGTGATGAGAAGACCTTCAGCCTGTTCGGGGAAGACAGCCCCCGTCGGATGGTACTGGACGGTGTGCAGGAATTTCAGGGGCACTCCGGCACGGTAGCCCAACACGAGTCCGTCTCCGGTGGCGCCGTAGTGGTTTGTCGTCATGAAGTCCTGAATGTGGAGCCGGCCCGACCCGCCCGTCGCCAGGATGACGGCCTTGGCCCGGACGATGATATATTCCTCCGTTTCGAGGTTGTAGAGGATCGCCCCGGCGCAGGCCCCCTGCTTGTTCAGGATGAGCTCAACGGCGGGGGAGAACTCTAGGATCTTGATCTCGCCGGGGTGGTTCTTGACTTCGTCGCGGAGGGTCCGCATGATCTCGGCGCCGGTGATATCGCCGGCGTAATGCATGCGCTTTCTTGACGTTCCGCCGCCGTGCATAGCCTTGAGGCGCCCGTCCTCGTACTTGGAGAACATCGCCCCGAGCTTCTCCAGCCAGGCCATGACTTTGGGCGCCTCGATGACCAGCGTTTCGACGAGCTCGGGGTCGTTCTTGAAATGCCCTCCGCCCACGACATCCAGGTAATGGAAATACGGGGAGTCCTTCTCGTTCTTGATCGCGGCCTGGATGCCGCCCTCGGCCATCATCGTGTTGGCGTCGCCGATGCGGAGCTTCGTGGCGATGAGGACCTTGGCCCCGTTTTCGCGGGCTAGGAGGGCCGCCGCCGAGCCGGCACCTCCGCCGCCGATGATGAGGATGTCGGTCTCGAAGTCGACTCGGCTGAGGTCGACGACGTCCGGGTCGAGGCGGCTCTTGGCGTGAAGCAGGTTGACCATCTCCTTGGCGATCCGGTAACCCTTGCTGGGTCCGACCAGGATCTCGGTCCGGCCCTCCTCCTTGAAATCGGGATGGTACTTCAGGATCGATTCGCGCTCCTGGAGCGACATGGCCGGGAACTCTTCTCCGTTCCGCTTTTTCTCGACGCGGGCCGCCCGTGTCTTTTCGACCTTCTTGATGAGTTCATTTAATTCAGGCGTGTAAGGCATGGTTCACTCTCCCAGGAAGGAGGCGTCTTTGGGTGTCCAGAACTCGTCGGCCATATCGGGCTCGATCTCGAGGCTCTTGTAAAGCTTCTTGAGTTCATCCAGGTTCTTTGTCTTGAGTTCCTGGAGCGCTTTTTGGAACTTTTTGCCCTCGACGGCCGCGACCGCCTTGGCCAGGTGCTGAGCCTTGGGCGCGAGGTGGCGGGCATAGAGGCGGCGGGCCAGGATGGCGATGTTGTACTGGACCTCTTCGGCTGGGCAACGGGCCGCGCACAGCCCGCACATGACGCAGTCGAAAGAGCCCTCGGCCACGGCCGTGACGTCCCCTTGAATGGCCTTGGAAATATAGTTCAGGACGTCGATATCCATGGGGCAGCTGCGGGTACAGGTGCCGCAGCCGACGCACTTGAAAATCTCGGGATAGAGAGAGGCGATGGTGGCGCCCACGGCCGGGAGGGTTTCGATATCGTAGACGGCCTTGTTCCCCGGGAAGAAGGGGATCTGGGCGATGTACATGTCAGGCTGGACCACGGTCTGGCAGGCCAGGCCGACTTCGATCCGGTAGGAGTCCGGGTAGCGGAAGACCGTCCCGCAGGCGCCGCAAATCCCGCCCCGGCAGCCGCAGCCCCGGACGAGCTGATATCCGGCGTACTCGAGGGCCTTTTGAATGGTCAGCGAGCCTGGCACCTCGTAGCGCTTCCCCATAACGAAGATGGGGACGAGGCGTTCCTCGGCGGCATTGGCCTTGGACACGGATTTCTTTGATTTGACGACTGTCTTACTCATCTTTGACCACCTCCCTGGCTAAGGCTTTTTCGTTGAGTTGGAGCGGCCCCAGGGCCTGGATCTGACTCGTGAACTCATCCATGGTTTCCGCGTACTTTTTTCCTTCCGCGGCCGATATCCATTCCAGGCGGAGGCGCTTCGGGTCGATGCCCAGGTCCTGAAGCATGATCTTTAAAAGAGTCACCCGGCGGAGGGTCTTGTAATTCCCTTCGACGTAATGGCAATCGCCGGGATGGCAGCCGCCGATGAAAACCCCGTCCGCTCCTTCCCGGAAGGCGTAGAGGATGTGTTGGGGGTCGACACGGCTGGAGCACATGACCCGCAGGTTGACGCCGTTCGGCGCGTAGTGGAGGCGGGATGTGCCGGCCGCGTCGGCGGCCGCGCTCGTGCACCACTTGCAGAGAAAACACATGATTTGCGGTTCAAACATGGTCATTCCCCCAGCATGGCCCTGAGCATGGAATAGATTTGGCTGTCGGTCTGGTTGCGCTGCTGTGCCGCTCCGCTGGGACAGGCGGCGGCGCAGGCCCCGCAGCCCTCACAGAGGATTTCGTTGACGACGGCGACGCCGCGCTCCGGGTCGATGCTCCGGGCGGAGTAGGGGCACATGGTGATGCAGATCGCGCACCCCGAGCAGAGCTCGTCGTTCACCGACACGATCGTCGGGTCGTGGAGGAGTTCCTTCTGGGCGAACAGGTCTCCGACCTTGGCCGCGGCCGCCGACGCTTGGGCCACCGCCTCGGGGATGTCCTTGGGACCGTGAGCGCAGCCCGCCAGGTAGAAACCGGCGTTCAGGCTTTCGACCGGCCGCAGCTTGGGATGGGCCTCGGCCAGGAAGCCATGGATGTCGGTGGCGATTTTGAGCTTCTTCAACAGGTCCATGACGCCGTCGGCCTTGACCATGGCGATGGCCAGGACGACCATGTCGGCCTCGACTTCGACCTTCTTGCCAGCCAGCGTGTCCACGCCCCAGACGATGAGCTTGTCGCCTTCCTTGAAGATCTTAGAGACCTTGCCGCGGATATAGAGGACCCGGTCTTCCTCGACCGTCCTCTGGTAGAACTCGTCGAAAGCTTTCCCGCCCGTCCGGACGTCGATGTAGAAGACCGTGGCCTGGCCGTCCGGGACGCGGTGGCGGTACATCATGGCGTGCTTGGCCGTGTACATGCAGCAGATCTTGGAGCAGTAGGGATTGTGCTTCTCCGTGTCGCGCGAGCCGGTGCACTGGACGAAGACGATCGATTTCGGGACCTGGCCGTCCGACGGCCTCCGGATCACCCCTCCGGTCGGCCCCGAGGCGGAGAGGATGCGTTCGAACTCCAGGCCGTTGATGACGTCCTCGTACTTCTCCCCGCCGTACTCCCCGATGGCCTGCATGGTGTAGAGGTCGTAGCCCGTGGCGACGACGATCGCTCCGACCTCCTCTTCGATGATGGTTTCCTTCATGTCGTAGTCGATGGCCTTCTTCTCGCAGACGTCCTTGCACTTGCCGCAGCGCACGGGGGACAGGCCGAGGCAGTTCTCGGCGTCCAGCGTGTAGGTCCCCGGGATGGCCTGGGGGAAGGGCATGTAGATGGCCTTGCGGAAGGCCAGCCCCATGTTGAATTCGTCGGAGACGACCTGGGGGCAGACCTTCTCGCACTCGCCGCAGAGGTTGCACTGGGTTTCGTCCACGTAGCGGGGTTTCTTCCGGATTTTGACCTTGAAGTTGCCGACGAAACCCGACACGGAATCGACCTCGTGATAGGTCAGGAGTTTGATCCGGGGATGGCGCGAGACCTCGACCATCTTGGGCGTCAGAATGCACTGTGAACAGTCGAGCGTCGGGAAGGTCTCCGAGAGCTGGATCATCTTGCCGCCGATCGAGGGATTCTTCTCGACGAGGATGACCTCGTAGCCGTGGTCGGCGATGTCCAGGGCCGCCTGAAGACCGCTGACGCCGCCGCCGATGATCAGGGCCCGTCTGTTGACGGCGACCTTGACCGGCTCCAGGCTCTCGTTCTGCAGGGCCTTGGCCACGTGGGACTTGACGATCTTGATAGCCTTCTTGGTGGCCTTGGCCTTGTCCGTGTGGACCCAGCTGTCCTGCTCGCGGATGTTGGCGATCTCGATCTGGTAGGGATTCAGGCCGGCCAGGCGGGCCGCCTCCTGGAAGGTCTTCTCGTGGAGGGTCGGCGAGCAGGCGGCGACGATGATTCCGTCCAGGTGTTTTTCCTTGATCGTATCGATGATCATCTGCTGACCGGGGTCGGAGCACATGTAGACGTAGTTCGTCGAGAAGGTCACGCCCGGATAGTCCTTCATGATCTGGGCCACCTTTTCGACGTCGACCACGCCGGCGATGTTGACCCCGCAGTGGCAGATGAACAACCCGATCCGCTTTTCTTTCTTCGGGGCGGTCATGACCTCACCTCAGCCGCAGGATGATCGTCGAACAGGCTGTCCGCGGGGACCGAATGCTCCCCAAGGCCTAGGAGTTCCTTGTCGACGCCCAGGGCCCAGGCCAGGATCTGGCTGAAGAACAAGACGGGCAGGCCCGGGAAATCCAGGAAAGTTTCCTTGATCGCCTCCTGCCGGTGGTCCATGTTATAGAAACACAGGGGGCAGGTGACGGTGATGGCCCGGGCGCCGTTGAGACGGGCCGAGCGGAGGACGCGGTAGGAGGCCTCGCTGGCGGCGGCCGGCATCGAAACGGATAGATAGGAACCGCAGCATTCCTGTTTGAAAGGGTATTCGACGGCTCGGCAGCCCACGGCCTCTAGGAACTCCTCGAATATTCGCGGCTGGTCGGGCTCATCAACGCCCAGCTCCTTCTGCGGCCGGAGGAGCCGGCAACCGTAATAGGGAGCGATGGCCATGCCCTTCAAATCGCGTTTCAGGCGGGATCGGATCCGGGGATAGCCGACATGGTCGCGGAGATACTCCAGTAAGTGGAGGATTTTAACCTCGCCGTTATAATCTCCAAAGTCCGTTGTTTTGGCCTTGGTCCAGGGATCGATCTTGACGTCGTCTCGGAGATAGGCGTTGAGGCGTTTATTCTTGAGGGGGTCCTCCCGGACGGCCTTATTGGCCCTCCTCAGGACGGCGAAACAGAAGGAACAGGTCGTGACCAAGATGTCGCCCCCCTCGTCCCGGACTTGCCGCAGGACGCGCAGGGGTGCCGCGAGGCCGACGATCTTTTCCTCGGTGAGCGGATACTCGGCGCCGCAGCAGGTCCACCCCTCGGGCTCGACCAGCTCGATGTCCAGCCGTTTCATGGCTTCCCGGGTGGAGAGGTCCAGGCCGGTCGTCTTTTCCTTGAGCGTGCATCCCGGATAATAATGGAGCTTCATCGGCCCTCCCTACTTCGAGAACTTGCGAAAGAGGGAGACCAGGGCCTGCTGGGGCAGCTCCTTGGCCAGCTCCGGCGAGACTTCACACGGCCCGTAGGCGTCCTTGCCCTTCGGCTCCAGGACGTAGCGGACGGCCTCCATGATCCTGGCCATATCGATGCCCTTGGGGCAGCGCGACTGGCAGGTGAAACAGGAGGCGCACAGGAAAAGGGTCTTGGACCGTAGGACATCCTCCTCGAGCCCCATCTGGACAAGCCGGATGATTTGGTTGGGGAGGAGGTCCATCTCCGAAGCGACCGGGCATCCGGCCGAGCATCGCCCGCATTGGTAGCAGGCGTAGACATTCTCGCCGGAAAGCTCCTCGATCCTCTCGATGAACTTACGCGGTTCTGAACTCGCCTTGAGCTTGACTCTCATGCTCTCTCCTCGCGTTAAGTAAAAAAGTGCCGGAAAATAATTATGAGTGCGTTACGGGATTCTCTATCTTCTGGAGCGAGGCATTGGCGACCTCCCGAACGTCCCTCCTTTCCCCTCGTCGAGCGAGGGCCTTTTTTAGCGGAGATACGGCCTTCGGATCTCCGATCTCTCCTAACAGCCGGGCGGCGCGAAAACGCGTCGTCCATGAGCGGCTGTCCAAGGCTTCAATCAGCAGGTCCACGGCATCCTGTCCGAAATTGAGGAGCGCGGTCTCGGCGCTCTCGCGAACGCTCCAATGGAGATCGGCCATGGCCTTAAGCAAGGGAAGGATGGATTTCCGGTCCTGAAAGTTGCCCAGAAGCCGGGCGGCCTGAACCCGGACCTCCCTTGAGGAGTCCCTGAGGCCTCTCTGGGCGACGTCCAGGATCCCGGGCTGGCCCAGCCCGGCCGTCCTCAGGACTCGGAAGGCCTCGCGCCGGATGAAGTCGGCCCTGTCCTTCCGGGCTATTCGGGCCAGATTCTTGACGGCTGCGGGGCCGCCCAATTTACCCAAGGACCGGACGGCTTCGCAGCGGACGTTTTCGGAATGGTCCTGGAGCGAAGGCAGGATCTCGGCGACGGCGGATTGGTCCGCCACCTCGCCCAGAACCTTGAGGGCGGAGCAACGGCCCCAGGCGGCGCACCCGATCTGATAGAGGGCCTGGCAGGCCGCCTCCTGGACGTCGGGCAACCCCTCCTCGACGATCTCCTTGAGCAGGGGAACGACGCGCTTATCCTCCAGCCCCCCGAGGGCTTTGATGGCCCTCATCTGGAGTTCCGGGTGCTCCTTGTCGCAGGCGTCTCTGGTCAGCTTCTCGATGTCCGACGTGTTGAAGGAGAGCGTGGCCACGAGGTGACGGGTCACGATCGGGCCGAAGTGGACAAGGGCGGACACGGCCGACTGGCGGACGATGAAATAGCTGCTGCGCAGATAGCTGATCAGAGCGGAAACGGACTTGGGGTCTCCGATCCGGCCCAGGCACTTGAGGAACGCCCGCTGTGCGAATTTATCCCGCTCGCGGGACAGCGCGTTTAAAAGGGGAATCGTGGCTTGCTTCCCGAAACCGACGATGGCCGTAGCGGCCTGCTCCTGGACTTTTTCGACGTTGTCCTGGATCATCAACACCAGGGGTTCGATGCTGCTCTTGTCTCCGATCTGGCCCAAGGCTTCACAAGCACAGGCCCTTACGGTGGCGTCTTCGTCCTGGAGAAGCTCCAGGAGGTAAGGCGCGGAGGCATGGAAACTCATCTTCCCCAAGGTCCGGGCCGTGTTGGAGCGGATGTTCGGCGAGGGATTCTGGAGGGCGTCATGGAGCCAGGTTAGGCTTCCGGGCCCTATTTCCTGGAAGCCCTCCATGGCCAGGTTGACGATCTCCTCGTTGTCCAGCGAGAACATATAGATCAGGACCCGGGCCAGCCGGACGTCCTTGCGGGCAATGATCTCCTTGACTTTTCCCATGAGCTCGGTGACGGTCTCGGTCCGGACGATCCACTCCGGATCTTCGACGGCTTTGAGCAGATAAGTGATGACTCGATAATCGCCCAGCCGGCCTAAGGCGGTGACGGCCGCCCAACGGATCTGGGCGTTGGGCGAGTTGAAGATTTTGGGTTTGATCAGCTCCTCGATGGCGTCCGCTCGGCCGTAACGTCCCAGGGCGATAACGGCCGCGTGTTGAACGCTGGGATTCGGGTCGGCCAGCTTTTCGACCAGGACGGGATAGATTTCGGCCTGTTTTTCATAGCCCAGCTGCATGATGGCCGCCCGGACGATCGCCGCGTCATCGCTCTCCTTGACCGTCTGGAGCAGGTTCTTCAGCTCTGAGGAGGCCGCAATATCCAATTCAGGTCCTTTCAATGTAGCCTTTGCAGTCCCCGTCGATGTTGAATGACGTCACCTGGTATTCGCAGTCGATGTTGGCCAGGGCTTTGACCGCCGCTCGAAAGCATCCGATCCGGGCGCAGGTCAGGTCGCGGACCGAGAAACCCTCCTCGATCAGCGCCCGGCAGCTTTTCAAGTAGACGCAGTCATGGACCGTGATCTCCAGGTGGAAGGGATTCAGCTCGGACAGTTCGAAAAAATTCGCGTCTCGAAACAATCCGCCGGCGACGCCGATCTGGATGTAGTTCTCGACGGCGGCCCGAATCGAGCCGGACTTCTTGATCTGTATGCCGTATTCGTCCCCCAGGAGATGGAGATAATACTGGACGGAATGCTCATAGGCCCGGGCGCTGAAGACGTACGGCCGCGTGCCGTGGAAATCGCGGCCCGTCTCTTCAAGCGCGCTCAGCCAAGCCAAGGCGACCAGCCAGCCTGCATCTTCCCGGTTGATTTTATCCATGACTCCATCCTTCACTTCGTTTTCGGCGTTTTCTTGGCCGGCCGGGCGGCCGCCACCAGGTTCAGCCGCTCCAGCTCCCGCCGCGCGGTCTCGGGATCAACGGGGCGGCCGATCTCCTCGCTCCATTTCAAGGCCAGAAACGAGGCGTCTGCCTTGCGATTCTTGGCCCAGAGCAGGACGAGCTTGGCCACATCATCGGGTGGAAAAGCGGCCGGGCGTTCGGCTTCCGCCGCGGCGGGCAGAATCTCCGCGGGCCCTAATGAGATTAGAATCCGCTGTGTGTCTCTGGCAATGGCCAACTCTTCGTTGGTCGGAATAACCATGATCTTGACCCCACCCGAACTGATCACGCGCTCGTTGGCCTCGTTCTTTCCGGCGTCGAGGATGATGTCGAATTTGTCCAAACCTTCCAAAACGAGCCGCCGGACCAGCCGGGAGTTCTCCCCGATCCCGCCGGTGAAGACGATGGCGTTCACCCCGCCCATTTCGGCCATGTAGGCCCCAATGTACTTTTTCGCGGCGTGGCAGTAGATCTCGAGGGCCAGACGGTGGCGCTCGCTGCCATGGGCGGCCTCCTGCTCGACCTCCCGCATGTCGTGAGAGGTCTCGGTCAGTCCCAGCATGCCGCTGTTCTTGTTCATGATGGAGTCGATTTCCTTGGTCCCGAGCTTCTCCCGATCCATGATGTAGGGGACAAGGGCGGGGTCGATGCTGCCGCAGCGGGTCCCCATGACCAGGCCTTCGAGGGGAGTGAAACCCATGGTCGTGTCGACCGATTTCCCGCCGACCACGGCGGTGATGCTGGCCCCGTTGCCCAGGTGGCAGGTGATAAGTTTGAGCTCGCCGATCGGCCGGCCGAGGATCTCGGCGGCCCGGTGGGCGACGTAGTTGTGGGAGGTGCCGTGGAATCCGTAGCGACGGATGCTCAGTTTCCTGTAGAGGGCATAGGGCAACCCATAGATGAACGCCTTGGGGGGGATGGTTTGATGATAGGCCGTGTCGAACACGCCCACCTGAGGGACTCCCGGCAGGAGCGTCTCGCAGGCTTCGATGCCCTTGAGGTTGTGGGGATTATGGAGCGGGGCGAATTGAATGCACTTGCGGATGGTGGCCTTGACCTTGTCCGTGATCAGGACAGAGTCGGAAAAGTCCTCGCCCCCGTGGACGACGCGGTGCCCGATTCCGTCGATCTCGCTCATGTGGCGGATGACGCCGTGCTGGGGGTGGAGGAGCAGGTTGAGGACCATCTCGATGGCCACGCTGTGGTTGAGGACCTCGCGGATCTCGCGGATCTTGTTCCGTCCCTCCGGCTGGTAGGTGACGATGGCGTCGCTCGAGCCGATCTTCTCGACGATCCCTTTAGCCAAGAGGCCTTCATCGTCCATCCGGATAAACTGGAACTTGACGGATGAGCTGCCGCTGTTGAGAACGAGAACTTTCATGGCCTTGGTCATCTCCTCAGATCACGGACGAGGTTTCTCTCATGGTCGAAGATGCCGATATGAAGCGGCGCTTGGCCGGGCCACGCATGGGTAGCGCACCCGAAGCAGGGATCGTAGGCTCTGAACGCCATCTCGACGATGTTCAGAAGCCCGTCGTTGACGTTGCCGTTTTTTATGAAGTTCATCGCGGCTTTCTTGATCGACAGGTTTATGGCGCCGTTGTTGTTGGTCGTCCCGACGATCAGGTTGGCCTCTCGGACAAGGCCGTTCTTGTCCGTCTTATAATGATGATAGAGAGTGCCCCTGGGCGCCTCGACGACGCCCATGCCCTCGTCCGGGGTCTTGTCGGGGACGACCCGGTATTCGGGACCCGTGATCTCGGCGTCTGAGGCCAGTTCGACCCAGCGCTCGGCCGCGTACAGGAGCTCGATCAGGCGGGCCCAGTGGGTGGCCAGCGTTTGGTGGACGGGCTTGCCGCCCAAAGTCTTGTACATCCGGTCGTGCTCCTCGTTGGCCAGCGGCGTCGCCATCCCGTCCGAAACATTGAGGCGGGAGAGCGGCGTCGCCTTGTAGATCCCGCTCTCGGGGCCGTCGACGAGGCCCTTCCAGCCGATCTTGCGGAGGACCGGGAATTTGAGGTAGGTCCAGGGCTCGACGTGCTCGACGATATGTTCGAGGTATTCGGCGGCCTTGAACTGGGCGTGTTCGCGTCCGTCCGGACCCGTCACGCGGACGCTGCCGTCGTAGAAGTTGACGTGGTTGTGCTCGTCGACCAGCCCCATGTTGTAGGTGTGATGCGTGAAGCTGTCGCTCAGGATGAGGTCGACATATTTCTTGTTTCCCAGGACGATCTGGTTAAAGATGCCGATGGAGAACTTGCCGAATTCGACGGCGTCCCGGCCCGTTTTGAGGACGAGGTCGCGCTCGTCCTTGCTCATGCCCTTGCTCATGCCGCCGGGCAGCGCCCCGATAGGGTGGACGGCTTTGCCGCCCATCATCTTAATGAGCTCGTGGCAGGCCCCGCGCATGCCGATGACTTTCCGGCCGATCTCGACCCCGACCTTGTGGATGACGCCGAGGATATTGCGCTGGGCCGCCGGGGCGTCCGGCCCCATGACGAAATCAGGCCCGCCCAAGGCGTAGAAATGAGTGGCGTGGTCGGTGACAAAAAAAATGACGTAGAGCAGCTCCCGCAGCATCCGGGCCGTGCGGGGGAGGTCGATGTGATAGACCGCGTCGCAAGTCTTGGCCGAAGCCATCATGTGGGCTTCCGGGCAGACGCCGCAGATACGGGTCGTGATCCGGGGCATCTCCTCGACGGGACGGCCGACGCAGAACTTCTCAAAGCCGCGGAGCTCGGGGATCTGGAGGTAGGCGTCGGCGACGTTGCCCGCGTCATCCAGGAAAATGGAGATTTTGCCGTGGCCTTCGAGCCGCGTTATAGGGTCGATGGTGATCGTTTTCATTTCAAGCGCCTCCCGACGAGCGAAGCGGCCAGGCTGAAACGGTAAAACGTCCCGACCGGATCCGGAATTTGTTTGACGATCGTTTCGATCTCGGCGGGATCGTCGCTGTCGATGATCGAGGCGATCGACCCGGCCAGCTTGGCCCCGACATCAAGGATGCCATCGGCCGGTCCGTAGCAACCGCGGCACCCCAGGTTGACCTGGGGGCAGAGGGCGCCGCAGCCGGCGTGGATGGCCGGCCCGTTGCAGATGATCCCCTGCTCGAGCAGACACTTATTGGGATCGATATCCCGGGGGTCGACGAGGTGGGGCCGGCGGAAGGCCTTGATCTTCTTCTCTTCTTTCTTCCGCTTGCATTCGTCGCAGACCGTCTTGGGATTGACCCCCACCAGAGAACCCTTGGGGGGAAGCTTTCCGGTCAGGGCCGCCTCGGCCACCGCCCAGATCTGTTCGGCCACGGGAGGACAGCCGGGCACGCGGTAGTCCACGTCCACGACCTGACCCAGGGGCCGGAGGGTTTCATACAGGGCCGGAAGGGTCAGCCGCCCGGCCGGAGTCTCGGTGGTCATCTGGGGCAAAACCTGATTGCCCGCTTCCAGGGAGGGGGAGCGTCGATAGACGTAGTCCAGCATTTCCTCTTTGGTCGTCAGGTTGGCCAAACCGGGGATGCAACCCTTGGTTGCGCAGGAGCCGAAGGCGACCAGGACTTTGGACTTTTGCCGGAGGAGTTGGGCGATGTGGAGGTTCTCCTCGTTCCGGATTCCCCCGTTGAAGAGCGTAACGTCAATCTCGCCATCGGCCATCGCTTCGATATCTTTGTATTTAGTGTCCATGAGGCACGGACAGAACACCAAGTCGGCCGCCGCGTCGAAATCCAGGATCTTCTCCCGGATCTCGAGAAACGCGATTTCGCACCCTCCACAAGAGGCGGCCCAGTAGACTGCGAATTTTGGCTTAGGCATGGATCATCCTTTCGGGATGGGGCTAAGGGTTAGCTTCCGCCCTTCGGACCCGGCCATGAAGACGGGACTCAAGGGAAGCGCCCGGCGCCGGATGCGGTAAAAATGGGCAGTAGGAGAGCGATGATCGCCGGAGGGAGAAAAATACGCAAAGGAATCGGGATGATTCCGTCCCGCCCGCCATGGTTGCTCACTCATGGGTAAGTCGCAGCAAGCACTACCGAGTTTTTTACTATAGATATTTTAACGAGAACTGTCAAGGTCGTGAACTCGTTCACCGGTTTGACATCAAAAGGATCCTTTGCTATAAGGAGTGCGGCCGAGGCGTTTCGGCCCAGGAAACTTTTTCTACCAGGACGAATGAAATGAAAATCCACGAGTATCAGGCCAAACAGATTCTGGCGCGCTATGGGGTCCGGATTCCTCGCGGCGAGGTCGCTGAAACGCCGGCCGCGGCCCGGGCGATCGCCGAACGGATCGGCACGCGCGTCGTCGTCAAGGCCCAGATCCACGCCGGCGGCCGGGGAAAGGGCGGCGGCGTCAAGCTCGCCGCGACGCCCGCCGAGGCCGAGGTCCTGGCGGCCAAGATGATCGGCATGCAGCTCGTGACCCACCAGACCGGTCCCGAAGGGAAGCGGGTCAAGAGCATCCTCGTCGAAGAGGCCCTGGAAATCGCCCGCGAGCTCTACCTCGGCATCGTCATCGACCGGGCCCGCGAGGCGGTTGTCGTCATGGCTTCGACCGAGGGCGGCGTCGAGATCGAGAAGGTCGCCGCCGAGAAACCCGACCTCATCTTCAAGGAATACGTAGACCCGGCGACCGGGCTCCTGGGCTTCCAGGCCCGGAGGCTGGCCTTCAAGCTCGGCCTCGACGGCGAGGCCTTCAAACAAGGCCAGAAATTCATCACCGGCCTATACAGGGCGTTCGAAGGCACGGACGCCTCCCTCGCCGAGATCAATCCCCTCCTCGTGACCAAGCAGGGCGACGTCCTGGCCCTCGACGCCAAGATGAACTTCGACGACAACGCCCTCGGCCGCCATGTCGATATCCAGTCGATGCGCGACCTCGATGAGGAGTCGCCTCTCGAAGTCGAGGCCTCGAAGTACAACCTCAACTACATCAAGCTCGACGGCAACGTCGGCTGCATGGTCAACGGCGCCGGCCTGGCCATGGCGACGATGGACATCATTAAGTACGCCGGGGGCATGCCGGCCAACTTCCTCGACGTCGGCGGCGGCGTCACGGAAGAGGCCGTCAGCAACGCCTTCCGGATCCTGGTCAGCGACCCCGACGTTAGGGGGGCCCTGATCAACATCTTCGGGGGCATCGTCCGCTGCGACATGATCGCCAACGGCGTCGTCAAGGCCGCCAAGGCGCTGGGGACGAAGATCCCGGTCGTCATCCGGCTCGAGGGGACGAACGTGGATCTGGGAAAGAAAATCCTGGCCGAGTCGGGCTTGGCCTTCTCGTCGGCGGACGGTATGAAGGAAGCCGCCGATCGCATCGTCGGACTGGTGAAATGAGCCGAACCAAAGGAGCCTTCCATGAGCATCCTCCTCGATGAAAAAACGCGGGTCGTCGTCCTGGGGATCACCGGCAGTGAAGGCACGTTCCACGCCCAAAAGATGATCGAATACGGCACGAAGGTCGTGGCCGGCATGACGCCCGGCAAGGGCGGGACCAAGCACCTCGGCGTCCCCGTCTTCAACACCGTGGCCGAGGCCGCTGTATCCGAGGGGGCCGACGCGGCGGCGATCTTCGTGCCGCCCTTCGCCGCAGCCGACGCCATCATGGAATGCGCGGACGCGGGCCTCAAGCTGGTGGTCTGCATCACCGAAGGCATCCCCACCTTCGACATGATCAAGGTCACAACGTTCCTTAAGGATAAGCCGGCGTCTCTGATCGGACCGAACACGCCGGGCCTCATCTCCCCCGGAAAATCCAAGATCGGGATCATGCCCGGCCACATCCACAAGCGGGGGACGGTCGGGATTATTTCACGTTCAGGCACATTGACCTATGAGGCCGTCCAACAGGTGACCCGGCAGGGCTTGGGCCAATCCACGGCCGTGGGCATCGGCGGCGACCCGATCGTCGGGCTGAAGTTCGTCGACCTGCTGAAGTTGTTCAAAAACGACCCGGAGACCGAAGCCGTCATCCTGATCGGCGAGATCGGAGGCACGGCCGAAGAGGAGGCCGCGGCCTATATCCAAGAGGGCTACGGCAAACCGGTCGTCGGCTTCATCGCCGGACAAACCGCCCCGCCCGGCCGGCGGATGGGGCACGCCGGCGCCATCATCGCTGGAGGGAAAGGAACGGCCAAGGAAAAAATGGACGCCCTCCAGGCCGCCGGCGTCCACGTCGCCGTCAGCCCGGCCGAAATCGGCGACAGGCTCCGAGAGTCCTTATCCCAGCGCTCCTGACCCGTTCGCCGACGCTACCCAGCCTTGAAGTACTCACGAACCGGGAACGGTTCGTGTGTGCCGCCCTGAAAGGCGGGGACGAAAAGCGCGGCTCAGGGTTAACCCCGAACAAGCCCCGGCATTCATGCCGGGGAGTCGAGGGGTTGACTCGCCCTAGTCTTGGTCCTGAACGGCCAAGGCCTTGGCGACGATTTTACGGAGGTCGGAGGGCAGGAACGGCTTGGGCAGAAAGTCGAATGCCCCGATCTGCATGGCCTGGAGGGTATTCTTCATCGTGGGGTATCCCGTGACCATGATGATTCGGGCCGAGGAATTTTTGGCCTTGATCGACCTCAGCAGATCCAGTCCGTTCAGACCCGGCATCATCAGGTCGACGACCATCACCTCGTAATCCTTGTTTTCAGCCATCCGCAAGGCCTCTTCCCCGCTCAAGGCGATCTCGATATCGTACTCTACACAGAGGAGCGCCTGCCGGATGCTCTTGCAGACCGTCGCCTCATCGTCGACGACAAGAATCCTTTTTTTTGCCGGATTTGTCATGGTTCTCCACCCTCTCGTTCAGATTCTTCGTTGCTGACCGCCAGGGGAATATGGATTGTGAACGTCGCCCCCCGCCCGACCTCGCTCTGGACGTCGATCGATCCGCCCCGCTGCCGGATGATTCCGTAGCTGACGGCCAGGCCCAACCCCGTCCCAAAGCTCTTGGTCGTGAAGAACGGGTCGAACAGGTTGGGTATGTTGTCCTTGGGGATCCCGACCCCCGTATCGGAAAACACGGTCTCGATGCCCGTGCCGTCGCGGCTCAAACGGCTTGTCACGGTGAGCACTCCCCCCTTCGGCATCGCCTCGCAGGCGTTGATGACGAGGTTGGAGAAGACCTGCCGGATCTTGTTCTTGTCGAGGTCGATCGGCGGGAGCGAAAGATCGAGCCTCTTCTCGATCCGGATATTCCGGACCGAGGCCTGCTTTTCCAGGAGCTGAAGGGTCCGATCGAGAATATCGTTGATGTCGCTGGGAACCGACCGGGAAGGCGTCTGGCGGGCGAAATCGAGCAAGCCCTCCACGATCTGGGCGCAACGCGATGTTTCATCAGCGATGAGCGCGAGGGATTCCCGGCCCCCAGGCCGGTCGCCGCCCTGCTCGAGCAGGAGATGGGTGTGGATTAGGATCGAGGTCAAGGGATTGTTGATCTCGTGGGCCACGCCGGCCGCGATTTTGCCCAGCGAGGCCATCTTTTCAGATCGGATGAGATGGTCCTGGGTTTCGCGGAGCTGCAGGGTCCGCTCCTCGACCCTCCGCTCAAGCGTCCGACCCCACTGGGTCAGGTCTTCGCGGGCGTTCAGCAGGTTCTCTGTCATCTGATTGAACGCCCGGGCCAATTGGCCGATCTCGTCCCGCCCCTCGATATTGACCCGGTGGCCAAGGTCGCCCTGGGCGATCTTGCCCGTGGCCTCGACCATGACGGCCAGGGGGCGGGTGATCCGTCCGGCGACAAAGGACAGCAGGCCTAGCAGAAACAGCGTGCACAGGCCGGCGAGTCCGGCGAAGGTCGCCATGACCCCGTTGCGCAGGTCGATGTACGGCTTCTCCAGCATTCCGACGTAAAGCATGCCGATGGTCCGTCCTTCGAAGTCCCGGATCGGCTCATAAGCGGTGATGTACCAGGCTGTCACGACAAAGGCGCGGCCGAGGTAGGGCTGTCCCCGGCGCAACACGGCCTCGTTGACCTCTCGGGAAACCCGGGTCCCCTCGGCCCGGTTTCCCTTGTCATCCAGGACGTTGGTGGAGATCCGAAGGTCGTCCTGGAACAGGGTCGCTGTTCCGATGTCGTGGCCCTTGTATTTCTCGCCCTTGAAGACGATGTCCTTAACCCGGTCCACGAGCTCGTAATTCCGGTTGAAGAGCAGCCCGCCATAGAGGACCCCGAGCGGCGCCCCCCCCTCCCCCGAGACCGGAACGGCGGCTTTGAGCATCATGCCGTTTTCTTCATGATCGTCGGAGCGGCTGGCGGCCATGGGCGTCGGGACAAACTTGAAATAGGCCCGCTCGGCCAGGTCGGATCCCTCCTTGAGAAGCTCGTCCCGGACGACGATCTGGGTCCCGGCCGCGATATGACCTTGGAGAGCGCGGACGATGAACGGGTCCCGGGATTGATCGTCGCCGGCCTGATCGGGACGGCGCGAGCGGACAACGACGCGGCCGCGGCCGTCCGTGAGGGTCAAGATGTCCAGCCCGAACTCTCGGCGGATTTCGTCGAGCTTGGGGATCAAAGACTCGCGGCGTCCGGAACGGAGCCCCTCCCGGAGGAATTCCTGGCCGGCGCTGAGTCTGACGATATCGCTGAGGCCGTTCAGCCTGACCTGATAGACCATTCGCGCCGAGGCCAGGTCGTGCCAGACCTTGGCTTCGGCCAGAGAGATGATCGTATTGTGCTCGAGCCGGGTGCCGATGATGAGCGTCAGGACGCCGCCCATCGCAATGACGGCCAGGAAGTTCAGGATGAGCTTGCGACGAAGCGAAAAATTAAAAAAACGCCGCACATGTCGCCGGATTGGCATCGGCATTCCAGTGTCCACAATAGCACCGACGCCGGACTCCTGTCAATCCGCCGCATTGAATCACGTAAAATGTTACCGAAGGAAAGCCCGTTGAATCATATAAAATGTTACCCAAATCTCCTAAAGGATAGGGTGACATGGATAGGATGGACATGCGATCACGAGAACAGTATCTGAAAGCTCTCTTGGGACGGTATCTCAGGGCCCGAAAAAGGGGGAAGAGCGCGCTTTTAGACGAATACTGCCGCAATACGGGCCTGGCGCGCAAGTCTGTTCTGCGGAAGATGGCCAGCCTCCTTAAGGGGGACTCGCGGCCCCGGAAGGCGAGACGGCGGGTGTACGGAAGGCCTGTGCGGGTGGCCCTAGAGACGCTCTGGGAGATCTTCGATCGGCCTTGCGGCCAGAGGCTGAAGCCCTTGGTCGAGGAGGAGTTGGGTAGGCTTCGCGCTTTGGGTGAGCTTGAGGTCGATGAGAAGACCGCCCGGCAACTTCGGCGGGTCTCGCCGGCCACGATCGACCGCCTCCTGAAGTCGAGGAAGACCGAATGGATCGCCCAACGGCGCTACGGGCGGGTCGGGGGGAATCTCATCGCCAAGAAGATCCCGCTGAAAATGACCGATTGGGACCTCCACCAAGTCGGGTTCCTGGAGATGGACTTGGTTCTCCACTGCGGGGCTTCGACGGCCGGCGAGTATGCCCACAGCCTCTCCGCCCTGGAGATCGGCTCGACCTGGTGGGAGGGCGAGGCGGTAATGGGCCGCGCCCAGGGCCGGATTTTCGATGCTATCAAGAAGATCCGGGCCAGGACCCCCTTCACCTGGCGGGGGATCGACTCGGACAACGACAACGCCTTCATCAACGATCAGCTCTACCGGTACACCCAGGAGGAGGGACTGGCCTTCACCCGGTCCCGGCCCTATCGCAAGAACGACAACGCCTATATCGAACAGAAGAACTTCACCCATGTCCGCCGGCCGCTGGGCTACCTGCGCTATGACACCCCCGAAGAGCTGAACCTGATAAACGATCTATACAGAAACGAGCTGCGGCTCTTCAAGAACTTCTTCCAGCCGGTAATGAGACTCGAGCGCAAGGAACGGGTCGATGGGAAGACCCGCAGGCGCTATGCGAAGCCCCAGACGCCCTATCGGATCCTCCGGGAGTTGGGGCAACTCCCCCCGGAGGCCCTCAAAACCCTGGACGACCTCTATCGCAGTCTCAATCCCGCCGACTTGAAGCGTCGGATCGACCAGAAGCTGAAGAGACTTTTTACCCTGTATGAGAAGAAACGCAAGGGGCTTGTCCAGGTCGATCCTTACAAAAAACTCGATCCTTCTTCGGTATCATTTTCGGTGATGCAATGACTACCGTTTCGGTAACATGGTTATATGAGTTGACACGTCCGCCGCCGGCCCGCGACAGGCGGGGGCCGGCTTGACAATTCCCGACCCCATTCATATAGTGAAACCAGACTGGTGGCGGAAATTCCACGATAGAGGACGGGATGGCCATGGATAAGATCGAAAGACTCAAAGACGGCACCGAGGTGACGATCCGGAGACTCGTGATGGAGGACATCCACAAGCTCATGGACTTCTACAACGCTCTCCCGCTCGAGGACCGAAAGTACCTGAAGTTCGACGTCACCGAGGAGAAAGTCGTGGCCAAGAGACTCCGCCGGATCGAAACCGGCGATGACATCCGGATCGTGGCCGTCCACGGCGGCCTGATCGTCGCCAGCGGTGCTCTCGAGCTTTCGGGCGAGGCCTGGAGCAAGCACCAGGGCGAGATCCGGGTCATCGCCGCCCGGCCCTTCCAACAGCGGGGACTGGGAACGATCATGATCCGGGAACTCTATTTCTTGGCCGTTCAAAACAAGCTTCAGACGATCGTGGCCCGGATGATGAGGCCCCAGGTCGGGGCCCAGAAAATTTTCCGTCGGCTCGGCTTCCGCGAGGAATCCATACTGCCCGACTTCGTCAAGGATCTCAAGGGCGTCTCCCAGGATTTGATCGTCATGAGCTGCGACGTCAAAGACCTTTGGAAAGAATTGGACCGCTTGTTCAGCGAGTCCGACTGGCAGCGCTGCCGTTGATTCTTTAAACACCCATTGACAAGCTCCGCGGTTTTTCTGTAACGTAATCGCTATATGACACAGAAAAGAAAAACGAGCGGGACGGATTCCAAGCCGACGGCTGTGCGTCGCATCATCGCCAAGTACGACGGCCAGAGACGGGCTATCATCCCCATCCTCCAAGACGTCCAGGACCGCGAGCGCTGGCTCTCCCCCCAGGTCCTGGAAGAAGTGGCTCGGGGATTGGACGTCCCGTTGGCCCACGTCTACAGTGTCGCCACCTTTTATAAATCCTTCAGCCTGAAACCCCGCGGGCGCCATATCTGTACGGTCTGCCAAGGGACGGCCTGCCATGTCCGGGGAGGGGCGGCTATCTTGGAGTCCTTCGAGCGAAAGCTCGGGATCTCGGCCGGCGAAACCTCGCCCGACAAGGAATACACGCTGGAGCGAGTCAACTGTCTAGGCGCCTGCGCGCTAGCTCCGCTCGCAATCGTGGACGGCCGGTACTACGGCCAGATGACCGAGACCAAGGCCAACGCGGTCCTGGAGACGCTCGGACGGCGGCCGGAGCGGCCGCGTCGCAATCCTCCCGGCGCCGGCCGCCGACGCTGAAACGATGAATTGAAGGAGCGGCTTGAAGCAATATCGGACTCATCTTCTGGTTTGCGCCGGGACGGGATGCGTATCCTGCGGCTCCTTCGCCCTCAAAGAGGCCTTGGAGAAGGAAGTCGCGCGGCGGGGACTCCAGGACGAGATCCTCATCGTGGCCACGGGCTGCAACGGATTCTGCGAGCGGGGTCCGATCTTGATGGTCCATCCGGAAGGTATCTTCTACCAGCGCCTCACCATCGAGGATGTACCGTTCTTCGTTGAGGAGCACCTGATCAAGGGCCGACCGGTCCAAAAATTGATGTATGTCCCGCCCGCAGAGAAAACGCCCATTCCTAAGATGGCGGACATTGATTTCTTCAAGTACCAGCGGCTTATCGTCCTCCGCAACCGGGGCCGCATCGACCCGGAGAACGTCGAGGAATACATTGCCTACGACGGCTACGACGCCATGGCCAAGGCCTTAACGACGATGTCGCCGGCCGAGATCATCGCCGAGATCAGCGCCTCCGGGCTCCGGGGGCGGGGCGGCGCCGGTTTTCCCACGGGCAAGAAGTGGGCCCTCTGTCAGCGGGAGGAAGCCGCACCTAAATACCTGATCTGTAACGGCGACGAGGGAGACCCGGGTGCGTTCATGGACCGGTCCGTCCTCGAGGCCGACCCCCACGCCGTCCTCGAAGGGATGGTGATCGGGGCTAAAGCGATCGGGGCGGACAAAGGATTCATCTATATCCGTGACGAATACCCCTTGGCGGTCAAGCGCATGGGCATTGCCCTCCGGCAGGCGCATGAACTTGGCCTGCTTGGGGAGGATATCCTTGGTTCGGGTTTCAACTTCGACCTCGAGATCGTCCGGGGAGCCGGCGCCTTCGTTTCGGGCGAAGAGACCGCCCTCATCGGCTCCATCGAGGGCCAGCGGGCCTACCCCCGGCAGAGGCCGCCTTACCCGGCCCAGCACGGCCTGTGGGGGAAACCGACCGTGATCAACAACGTCGAGACCTGGGCCAACGTCTCATCCATCATCCGGCGCGGCGCCGCCTGGTTCTCCGGGCTGGGCACCGAGACGAGCAAGGGGACGAAGATCTTCTCTCTCGTCGGCAAGATCAACAACACGGGGCTGGTCGAGGTGCCGATGGGAATCCGGCTGCGGGAGATCATCTTCGGCATCGGCGGCGGCATCCCCGGTGGCCGAGAGTTCAAGGCCGTCCAGATCGGCGGTCCTTCCGGCGGCTGCATCCCCAAACAGCTTCTGGATCTTCCGGTCGACTACGAGAGCCTGACCCAGGCCGGCGCCATGATGGGTTCGGGCGGCATGATCGTGATGGACGAGGACACCTGCATGGTGGACATCGCCCTCTATTTCCTGCGCTTTACCCAGGAGGAATCCTGTGGCAAATGCCCCCCCTGCCGGATCGGGACGCGCCGAATGGCTGAGATCCTGGCCCGGATCGCGGACGGAGCGGGGACGGCGGCCGACTTGGAGCGGCTGGAAGCCCTGGCCCGGACGGTAAAACGCGGCTCGCTCTGCGGCCTCGGCCAGACGGTTCCCAATCCCGTCCTGTCTACGCTGCGCTATTTCCGGGACGAATACCAAGCCCATATCAGCGACCGCAGCTGCCCCGCGCTCGTCTGCAAGAACCTGATCACCTTCTTCATCGAGCCCGAGAAATGCGTCGGCTGCCTCCTGTGTCTCAAGAGCTGTCCGGCCGACGCCATCGCGGGTGAACGAAAGAGAGTCCATGTCATCAACCAGGCCGCCTGCATCAAGTGCGGCGCCTGCTTCAATGTCTGCCCCCCTAAAATCCGGGCCGTATCCAAGTACTCGGGAGAAAAAGGGCGGGCGCTCGCCGGCTTCAGGCCGAGCTCGACAAGGCCATGACCATCAGCCTTGACGGCCGGACGATCGCTTTCGAGGGGCGTCCCACGATCCTCGAGGTTGCCAAGGCCAATGGGATTTACATCCCATCGCTCTGTGACCATCAGGCCCTCGAACCCTACGCCGCCTGCAGACTCTGCCTGGTCGAAATAAAGGGCCGCAGGGGCTATGTCCCGGCCTGCAGCACGGCCGCCGAGGAGGGTTTGGAAGTCCAGACCGCGACTCCGGAGATCGCGGCCCTACGGCGGGGCATCCTCGAGCTCATCCTGACCGAGCATCCCAACGCTTGCCTGATCTGCGCCGAGAAGACGTCCTGCGACGAATACAAGTCCACGATCCGGAAAACAGACGAAGTCACCGGATGCGTGCTCTGCCCGGCCAACGGGCGCTGCGAGCTGCAGAAGGTCGTCGAGGCCGTCGGCGTCGATCAGGTCCGTTTCCCCTCCGGACGACGGGAAGGAGACGTCCGCCGGGACGATCCCTTCATCGACCGGGACAACAACCTCTGCATTCTTTGCGGGCGTTGCGTCCGGGTCTGTCACGAGGTCAGAGGGGCCTCCGTGCTGACATTCGTCTTCCGGGGATCCCAAACCATCATCGGCACGGCCCTGGACCGGCGGCTGGTCGACTCGGGGTGCCGGTTCTGCGGCGCCTGCGTCGATGTCTGCCCGACCGGCGCGCTTACGGAACGCGGCATTCGCTACGAGCGCCTGCCCGACCTGGAACTGCGCGTCCTCTGTCCGTTCTGCGCACAGGGCTGTCGACTGCAGGTCGGAGTCCGGGACGGCCGGATCCTGGGCGCGAACCCCGACCCGGACGGCCTCGTGAACCGCGGCCAGGCTTGCGTCAAGGGCCGGTTCCTGGTCAAGGGCGCCGTCCACCATCCGCGCCGGCTGGCCCGGCCGATGATCCGCAAGGACGGCAGCCTCCAGCCGGCCTCCTGGGAGGAGACATTGGACGCTGTCGCGGGGCGGCTGGGCCGCTTCGCCGCGGGACAGATCGCCGTGGCGGCGTCCGCCCAGACCTCGTGCGAGGATCTTTTCGCTCTGCACCGATTCGCCTTCGATGTCCTGAAAACCGGTTCGATCACGGGCCCCTGGGCCGGCTCGGCGGCCGGGGAGCTGCGCAAGCTCGGTCGGGCCGCGGGACGGCCGGTTCCCCTGAATTTCGAGATGTCCGACATCGGCCGGGCGGAGACGATCCTGCTCGTCGGCGAGGACCTCCCGGTGATACAGCCCATCGTGGGGCTTGAGGTCAATCGGGCCGTCCGGAACGGGGCGGCGCTGGTGAGCGTCAGCCTGGAAGGCGCGCGGTACAGCCGCGGGGCGTCCATCCAGGTCGATATTCCTTCCGGAGGGGAGGCGGACTTTTTCTCGGCCCTGGCCGCTGTCGTCCTGAAAGGCCGCGGTAAGGCCGAAGGAATCGTCAAATTCAGGACCGGCCGTAAAACCCCCGACCTAAATAGAAAGCTCATCGAGATCGCCCGTCTGATAGAGACGCGCAAGCCGGTGTTTATCCTCTTCGGCCCGGCGTTTCTCGAGTTGGCCGGCGGCCGGAGCGGGCCGGCCGCTCTCTGGAATCTGGCCGTGCTGACACAAGGGCGGATCATTCCCTTAGACGGAGAAGCCAACCTCCGCGGCGGTCTCGAGATCGCTGATGCTTTCCCAGGGAGACTCGTCAGGGCCGAAGATCTGGCCGGGGCCGTCGGCGCAAACAGGATTCGGGCCCTCTACCTCGCAGGCCCGTTTCCGAAATTGGAGCCGGGCGCGGCGGAGTTCGTCGTTGTCCAGGGCAGTTACCTGGATGAGAACGCCTCGATCGCTGACGTCATCCTTCCGGAGACGACCTCGTTCGAAGCGGAGGGGGCCTTCGTCAATGTCGAGGGCCGCATTCAGATCTCGGGAAAAGCCCTTGACCCCTTGGGCGAAGCCAAGCCCGGCTGGCTCATCCTGAGCGAGCTGGCCGGGAAGATGGGCCGCACAGAATCCGTTTACTCGTCGGCCGAGAACATCCGGAAGGACCTCGCCCGGTCCGTCCCCGCCTTCCGGAACCTGGCCTCGGATTCCTTTCCTCCGGAGGGCGTGTTCCTGGCTGAGGAACCGGCGGGGACCGAAGTTCTTAGCGGCGACAAAACGATTTCGGGCCGAGACGCCGAGATCCCTCCGGCGATACCCCGGGATCCGGACGATTATAAAGGCCTGAATATGGCCCGAGAGCACAAGAGCCTGAAGCTCATCCGAGGACGATGATGCCCAAAATCCTGGCCAGACAACGACTTATCCCCAACCTCCATCTCATCGAGGTCCATGCTCCCGAGGTCGCTAAGAAATGCCGGCCCGGCCAGTTCGTCATCCTCATGCCCGACGAACGGGGCGAGCGCATCCCTCTGTCCATCGCCGACTGGGATCCGGACCGCGGTTCGGTCACGGCCGTTTTCCTGGTCGTCGGGACATCGACCAGGAAACTCGCCGGCCTCAACCCCGGCGACGAAATACCCGTGTTTGTCGGGCCGCTGGGCCGGCCGTCCGAAATCGACCGATTCGGGACGGTCGTTCTGGCCGCCGGATGTTTCGGCATCGGCGCCCTCTGGCCCGCCGCACGGGCACTCAAACGGGCCGGGAATAAGGTCATCGCAGTCTTGGACGCCAAAGCGGATTACCTGTTCTACTGGAGAGACCGCTACCGGTCGGTTTGCGACAAGGTCATTCTCTCTTCGCGCGATCACGTCCAGGGATCCAAAGACTTCATCCCCAAGCCCCTCGAAAATGTCCTCGAGACCGAGGCCCCGGTCGACCGCGTCATCGCGGTCGGTTGCACCTATCTTATGTACTCTTGCGCCACGGCCACGAAGCCTCGGGGCATCAAAACGATCGTCAGCCTGAATCCGATCATGGTCGACGGAACGGGGATGTGCGGGGCCTGCCGCTGCACGGCCGCGGGCAAAACGAAATTCGCCTGCGTCGACGGGCCGGATTTCGATGCCCACCAAGTCGACTGGGACGAACTGTTCAAGCGCCGTAAAGCATACTTCGAGGACGAGATCCGGTCGCTCTGCCACTGGGAGGCGACCGAGCTTCCATAGAAAATCGGACCAAGGCCATGACAGAGGAGAAAAAGGAACTGACCTCCGAGATGAGGGAACGGCTCAAGGCGGAGTTCGACAAGGATTGGCGCAAGGAGCTGCGCAAGGCTATTCCCGTCAAAGAACGGATGAAGCTTCCCCGCCAGAAAATGCCGGAGCGCGATCCCTCGGAACGGAACCGTGATTTCAAGGAGGTCAACCGCGGCTTGGCGCTCGAGATGGCCCAGGCCGAAGCCCGCCGCTGCCTCGACTGCGCCAATCCCCAGTGCGTCACGGGCTGCCCGGTGTCCATCGACATCCCCAGCTTCGTCAAGCTCATCGAAAAAGGCGAATTCCTGGCCGCCGCTTGGAAGATCAAGGAAACGAATTCGCTCCCGGCCATCTGCGGCCGTGTCTGCCCCCAAGAGACCCAGTGCGAGGAAGTCTGCACGATGAAGAAAGCCGCCGGCGTCCCAGTGGCGATCGGGAACTTGGAGCGATTCGTGGCCGACGCTGAGCGATCGAGCGGAACGGTGAACATCCCGCCCCTCGCCGCCCCGACCGGAAATAAGGTGGCCGTCATCGGCGCCGGCCCGGCCGGGCTGACCGTGGCCGGTGATCTGGCCAAGCGCGGCCACCGGGTCACCGTCTTCGAGGCCCTCCACGAAGCGGGCGGCGTGCTCATCTACGGTATCCCCGAATTCCGGCTCCCCAAGGCCATCCTGAAGGCCGAAGTCGACTACCTCCGGCGGCTCGGCGTCGAAATCCGAACGAGCTTCGTCGTGGGCATGACGGCTACGATCGACGACCTGAAGGCCGAGGGCTACGAGGCCTTCTTCATCGGCTCGGGGGCCGGGCTCCCCAATTTCATGAAGATCCCCGGCGAGAACCTCATCGGCGTCTATTCGGCCAACGAATACCTGACCCGGTCCAACCTCATGCGCGCCTACGAGTTCCCGATCTACGACACGCCCATCTTCAAGGCCAGGACGGCCGCCGTCATCGGGGGAGGCAACGTCGCCATGGATTCCGTGAGGACGGCCAAGCGGCTGGGCGCCGAACGGGCCGTCATCGTCTACCGCCGTTCGAGGACGGAGATGCCGGCCAGGAACGAGGAGATCCACCATGCCGAGGAAGAGGGGATCGAATTCCAGCTGTTGACCACCCCGCTCCGCTACTTCGGCGATGAATTCGGCCGCGTCCGGGCCATGGAATGTCAAAAGATGGGGCTGGGCGAACCGGACGCATCGGGACGGC
Organism: Candidatus Aminicenantota bacterium; assembly: GCA_963702005.1. Classification (GTDB taxonomy): domain Bacteria; phylum Acidobacteriota; class Aminicenantia; order Aminicenantales; family JAFGBC01; genus JAFGBC01. The sequence goes on along the minus strand of OY969696.1, from coordinate 1,382,519 downwards.
GCCGGCCGGTGCCGATCGAAGGCTCGGAATACACGATGGAGGTGGACTTGGTCGTCTGCGCCATCGGGCAGAGCCCGAACCCCCTGATCCCCCAGACGACGCCGGGCCTCAAGATGGGCAAGTGGGGAAACGTCGAAGTCGACTGGACAACGATGGCGACCAACCTCCCCGGCGTCTATGCCGGCGGCGATATCATCCGGGGCGGGGCGACGGTCATCTTGGCTATGGGAGACGCCCGGATCGCAGCCTCCCAGATCGACGCTTATCTCTCCCGTTGAAGAAAGAGAGTGTCATGATCGCGACGGAGATTCAGACTTCGCTTGTTCGAACTTCTGGCGGAGCTCATCTTTCTTGGCGGCATCCTCGAGCCTCATCGGCTGAGCCTGCCCGAGGAAGACGGGAGTCTCACGCGGTCATTCCTTTTTGACCGTTTCCCCGAAATCGGCTAAACTTTGAGGCGATTCGTGCCGGGTTCGCGAAGCGAACACCCCGAAAGGAGCGCCGCATGGACACCTCCATAAAGAAAATCTTTGCCCGTGAAATTCTCGATTCCCGGGGCAACCCGACCGTCGAGGTCGAGGTCACGCTCGACCGGGGCGTCATGGGCCGATCCGCCGTCCCTTCGGGCGCCTCGACCGGCATCCATGAAGCCCTCGAACTTCGCGACAACGACAAGTCCCGCTACCTGGGCAAGGGCGTCCTCAAGGCGGTCCGGAATGTCAACGAGACGATCGCCGCCAAGCTCGTCGGCCGCGACGCCCGCGACCAGAAGGGGCTCGACCGGGCCATGATCGAGCTCGACGGAACCCCCAATAAGAACAACCTGGGCGCCAACGCGACCCTCGGCGTCAGCCTGGCCGCGGCCCGCGCCGCCGCCGCGGCCCTCGGCCTCCCTCTTTACCGGTATCTGGGCGGAGACGCCGCGACGCTCCTCCCCGTCCCGATGCTCAACATCATGAACGGGGGCGCCCACGCCAACTGGCAGGGAACCGACCTCCAGGAATTCATGATCGCTCCGATCGGAGCCCCGAATTTCCGCGAGGCCCTCCGCTGGGGCGCCGAGACCTACCACGCCCTCAAGAGCGTCCTCAAATCGGGCGGCTACCCGACCGGCGTCGGGGACGAGGGCGGCTTCGCCCCCGCCCTCAAAGCCAACGCCGAGGCCCTCGAGCTCATCCTCAAGGCCGTCGCCAAGGCCGGCTTCAAGCCCGGCGCCGATATCGCGATCGCCCTGGACCCGGCCTCGAGCGGATTTTACGAGGACGGCCGCTACTGGCTCCGGACCGAAAACAAGAAGATTTCCTCGGAGGAGATGGTCGCCCTCTACGCCGACTGGGTCCGCAAGTACCCGATCGTCTCGATCGAGGACGGCTTGGCCGAAGACGACTGGGGCGGCTGGACCCTCCTCACCCGGACGCTGGGCGGCCGGATCCAGATCGTCGGCGATGACTTGTTCGTGACCAACGTCGCTCGCATCCGCCGCGGCATCGAAGAGAAGGCCGCGAACGCCGTCCTGATCAAGCTCAACCAGATCGGGACGCTGACCGAAACGATCGAGGCCATCGAGACGGCGCGCAAGGCCGGCTGGACGGCCATGGTCTCCCACCGCAGCGGCGAGACCGTCGACAGCTTCATCGCCGACTTCACGGTCGCCATGGGGACGGGCCAGCTCAAGACGGGCGCGCCCTGCCGGGGCGAGCGCCTCGAGAAATACAACCAGCTCCTCCGGATCGAGGAGGAGCTCGGGTCGCGAGCCAGGTACGCCGGCCGCTCCCCAAAACCCGTTTAAGCATCTTTTCGCGCCCTCCCCTCGTATATATATATGATGACGAGAACGACCCGGCTCTGAGATTGACTCTCGGTTGCGAAGTTGTTATTCTCAGGGAGCGGGGAAGGGATAAAGGTATGAGGTGCCCTTATTGCGAACATGACAACCCCGACAATACGCGATATTGCGGCCAGTGCGGCCGCCCCCTGCTAAGCGCCACCGACGCCGGCGACGACTACACCCGGACCATCCAGGCGACGCCCGATCCCGTGCTCGGGCGGGGGTCGACCTTCGCGGACCGCTATGAGGTTATCGAGGAACTCGGCAAAGGCGGGATGGGCCGCGTTTATAAAGTCTACGACACACGGATCAAGGAAAAAATCGCCCTCAAACTCCTCAAGCCCGAGATCGCCTCCGACTCGGAGACCATCGAGCGTTTTCGGAATGAAATCAAGCTGGCCCGCCAGATCTCCCACCGCCACGTCTGCCGGATGTACGACCTCGGCGAGGAAGGGTTCTCGACCTTCATCACCATGGAGTTCGTCGGCGGCGAGGACCTCAAGAGCTTCGTCCGCCGCTCGGGCCACCTGACCGAGGCCAAGGCCGTCGCCATCGGCCGCCAGATCGCGGAGGGGCTGGCCGAGGCCCACCGGGTCGGCGTCGTCCACCGGGACCTCAAGCCCCAGAATATCATGATTGACCGGGAGGGGAACGTCCGGATCATGGATTTCGGGATCGCCCTCTCCAAGCGGACGCGCGGCCTGACCGGAACCGGCGTCGTCATCGGCACTCCCGAGTACATGTCGCCCGAGCAGGTCGAGGCCAAGGACGTCGACGCCCGCACCGACATCTACTCCCTGGGCGTCATCCTGTTCGAGATGGTGACCGGCCGCGTCCCCTTCGAGGGCGAGACGGCCCTGAGCGTCGCCATCAAACAGCGGAACGAACGTCCGCCCAACCCCGGGGATCTCAACCCGGCCCTTTCGGACGGGATAGCCCGCCTCATCCTCAAGTGCCTGGAGAAGTCCCGGCTCAACCGCTATCCGACGGCCGAGGCCATGCTGGCCGACTTCGACAAAGTCGGCCAGGGGCTGACCCCCGCTCGCGGCCTGACCAGGGCCGCGGGCCAGACGCCCCGCACGAGCGTGCTTCCCGAGGAGATCACGGTCAAACTCAAGTTGCGAAAGATCGCCTACCCCGCCCTGATCCTTCTCTTGGCCGCCTGCGGTTGGCTCATCTTGAAATCGCGCGTCAAGCCCAAAACTCTCCCCCCGCGCCGGCGGGGATTTATATCCAGCGGAGCGGTCCGCAGGATGAAGCCGGACGCGCGGTCATGAGATTTCCCGAAGGCGCGAAGCCTTCGCCGAACAGGGACGCGACCGCTTCAAGAGTATTCGACACCCTATCCCCCTTGCTGAAGGAGGGCGTGAAAAAGCTCTCCCCCCAGGACATCCAGGAATTGGAGAAGGCCATGGGGGACGTCAAAGTCCAGCTCCCCGCGGAGGGCCCCTTTCTGGAACTTTGGGGACAGGCCAACTCCAAGATCGAGGAAGCCAAGAAGCTTCACCAGGAAGGAAAGGCCGCCGAATCCCGGAAAATCGCCGGCAAAGGCGAATCGCAACTGCGCAAGCTCATGTCCCTCGTCAGCGACCGTGAGAAAGCCGACCAAGCGCGGACCGAGATGGAAGCCGCCCGGAAAAAGTCCGAAGCCGGGGGAGTGGCCAAGGAAGGCGGCCTCCTCTATTGGCTCGCCGTCGAGAAGGAGAAGGACGCCGCCGATGCCTACCAGAAGAACGATTTTTCGGGCGCCCGGACTCTCTACTCCCTTCTTAAGAGCGTCTTTGAAATGAGCCTGCGGGCGAGCGACGACGCTCAAGGCATCTCCCACCTCAGGAGCTTCGTCTTAGGGCTCCGGTTGGGCGCCGATATGTTCAAGGCCCGGGAAACGGCGTCCTGGCTCTACGATAGGGCCCGCGAGGGAGAGACCCAAGCCGACGCCGCCGGCGAGCGCGGCGGTTATACCGAAGCGGCGGAATACTACCTCCTGTCGGCCTTCCTTTACGACAAATCTCGCGAGGTCGCCGAGGACAGCGCCCAAAAGACGGTCATCGGCGCGAACGCGGCCGTCCCTGAAGTCCGGGATCCCGAATAGACTTTATCCCCCACCCCCGATCGACATTAATCGTGTCGCGGCGCGCTATTTCAATTCCGGCTCGAGGGCGTCGAGCGCCTTGAGGGCCAATGGGTACAAAAAAGGATGGGCCTGATTTCCGTTGCTGAGGACTAGGACGGACGAATTTGATATAGTACGGAGGGGAGGGATGTCATGATCCTCAAGCGTATCCTCGTCGTTTTGGCCGTCATCCTTATCCTTATCGGAATCATGGCCGTTCGGACGCTTCACTTGGCCGGGGCCTTCAAGACGATCAAGCCCCACACCGGCTGCGAACGCCTGGTCATCGGGGGAATGCCGGGCCCCGAGGACATCACGATCCATCCCAAAACCGGCCTCGCTTATGTCTCAAGCGACGATCGGCGGGCGCGCGCGGCCGGACGGGACGTCAAGGGCCGGGTATTCGTCTTCGACCCCAAGGCCGAAGTCCCCGAGCTCCGTCCATTGACTCTGACCGAACCTCAGGATTTCCACCCCCACGGAATCAGCCTGTTTATCGACGCCGACGGCCGGACCCTCCTCTTCGCCGTCAACCACCGCGCCGAGGGTCCCTTCGTCGAGATCTTCGAAGTGGCGGGCGACGCACTTCTCCATCGCGAGTCCATCTCCCATCCCCTCATGTTCAGCCCCAACGATGTCCTGGCGGTGGGGCCGCGGAGCTTCTATGTCACCAATGACCATGGGAGCCGCACGCCGCGCGGACAGATGCTCGAGAACTATCTGTTCCTTGATAAGGCCTTTGTCCTTTACTTCGACGGACGCGGGATGACTATCGCCGCCAAGGGGATCGGATACGCCAACGGGATCGCCATGAGCCCGGACGGCGCGACGGTCTATGTGGCCGGTTCATCCGACAGGTCCATCCGTGTTTTCAAGCGCGATGCCGCGACCGGAGGCTTGACCCGCTCGTTCAGGGTTAAAATCGGATCCGCTCCCGACAACATCGAACTCGACGCTTCGGGAAGCCTCTGGATCGCCGCCCATCCCAAAATGCTGAAGTTCGTCAAGCACGCCGCCGACCCGGCCGTCCCCTCCCCTTCCCAGGTCTTGAGGATCGCTGCGCGCGGCCCCAAAGAGTCCACGGTTGAAGAAGTCTATCTCGACGACGGAAGGGAGATCTCGGGTTCGAGCGTCGCGGCGCCCTTCCCGGGCGGATTCCTGATCGGCCAGGTCTTCGGGGACCGGGTCCTGCTCTGCCGCCGCTGCCGGGAGGAAAAGACACCCTACCTCGATCCCGCCCTGCCCATCGAACGCCGCGTCGACGACCTCGTCTCGCGGATGACGCTCGAGGAAAAAACGTCCCAGATGGTCCACGACGCGCCGGCCGTCGACCGGCTGGCCGTGCCCGCCTACAACTGGTGGAACGAGTGCCTCCACGGCGTCGCCCGTTCGGGCCGGGCGACCGTCTTCCCTCAGGCGATCGGCTTGGCCGCGACCTGGGACTCCAACCTGCTCTATCGGGTCGCGACGGCGATCTCGGACGAAGCGCGGGCCAAGCATCACGACTACGTTCGACGCGGGAAGCGCGGCATCTATCAGGGATTGACCTTCTGGTCGCCCAACATCAACCTCTTCCGCGATCCCCGCTGGGGCCGCGGCATGGAGACGTACGGCGAAGACCCCTACCTGACCGGGACGCTGGCCGTCGAGTTCATCAAGGGTCTCCAGGGCAACGATCCCCGTTACCTCAAGCTCGTGGCGACTCCGAAGCACTTCGCGGTCCACAGCGGCCCCGAGCCGGACCGGCATACCTTCGACGCCGTTGTGGATGCCAGCGACCTGCGGATGACCTACCTCCCCCATTTCGAGATGGCCGTCCGCGAGGGCCGCGCCTTCTCCGTCATGTGCGCCTACAACCGGACTCTGGGCAAGGCCTGTTGCGGGAGCGCCCCGCTCCTCACCGACATCCTCCGCAAGGAATGGGGCTTTGAGGGCTACGTCGTCTCCGACTGCAACGCCATAAGCGACATCTATCTGACCCATAAGATCGTCGCCACCGACGCCGAGGCCGCCGCGTTGGCCGTGAAGTCCGGGACGGACCTGAACTGCGGGAACGTCTACCGGAGCTTGCCCGAAGCCGTCCGGAAGGGCCTCATCGGCGAAGCGGAGATCGACACGGCGGTCAAGCGCCTGTTCCGGGCCCGGTTCAAGCTCGGCATGTTCGACCCGGCCGAGCGCGTCCCCTACGCTTCGATCCCGCTGTCCGTCGTCGACTCCGCTCCCCACCGGGAGCTGGCCCTCGAGGCCGCCCGCAAGTCCATCGTCCTCCTCAAGAACGAGGGAAACCTGCTCCCGCTCCGGAAGGATCTCAAGACGATCGCCGTCATCGGCCCCAACGCCGACGACGTCGAAGTCCTGCTCGGAAACTATAACGGAACGCCCTCCGATCCCGTGACGCCGCTCCGCGGGATTCGCGAAAAAGCAGGTGCGGCAACCGAAGTCCTTTACGCGCTGGGAAGCGATTGGGCCGAGAACCTGCCCGCTCTATCGGTCGTGCCGTCCTCGGCGCTCCGGTCCGGGCCGGCCTCGGGAGCGCCCGGGGGGCTCCGCGCCGAATACTTCGGCAACCGCGAGTTCAAGGGCGCGCCCGTTCTGGCCAGGATCGACCCCAAGGTCGATTTCAACTGGTGGGATAGGGCGCCCCAATCCGGCCTCGACGACGACGACTTCAGCGTCCGCTGGACGGGATACCTCGTCCCGCCCGTGAGCGGGACCTATTGGCTGGGCGGCGAAGGGTTCAACGGCTTCCGGATCCGGCTCGACGACAAGCTCGTCGCCGAGTTCGACGGCTCTCACCAATCCGAGAAGCGCTGCGGCCCGGTCAAGCTCGAGGCGCATCGGCTCGCCAAGCTCCAGGTCGATTTTTTCCACCGGTCGAGCGATGCCTTCATGAGGCTCCTGTGGGCCGTCCCCGGGCCCGATCCGGCGCTGGAGGCGGTTGAGGCGGCCCGCAAGGCCGACGCCGTCATCGTCGTCCTCGGCCTCTCTCCTCGGCTTGAAGGCGAGGAGATGGAGGTGCCGGTCGAAGGCTTCGCCGGCGGGGATAGGATCACGCTCGACCTCCCCAGGCTCCAGGAGGACCTCCTCCAGAAAATCCAGGCCGCCGGAAAGCCCGTCGTACTCGTCCTCCTCAACGGGAGCGCGCTGGCCGTCAACTGGGCCGCCGACAACGTGCCGGCCGTCGTCGAGGCCTGGTATCCGGGGCAGGCGGCCGGGACCGCGCTGGCCGACGTCCTGTTCGGAGACGCGAATCCCTCCGGAAGGCTCCCCGTGACCTTCTACAAAGCGGCGGCCGACCTCCCCCCCTTCACGGAATACAGGATGGTCGGACAGACCTACCGCTATTTCAAAGGGGAGCCGCTCTATCCCTTCGGCTACGGCCTGAGCTACACGACCTTCGAGTATTCGAACCTCAAGCTTCCCGAATCCGTCGAAGCCGGGGCCGACCTGGCCGTGACGGTCGACGTCAAGAACGCCGGCTTTCGGGTCGGGGACGAGGTCGTCCAGCTCTACGTAAGCGACCTCGAGGCCTCGGTTCCGGTCCCGATCCGTTCCCTCCAAGGGTACCGGCGCATCCATCTCCAGCCGGGCGAGAGGCGAACCGTCCGGTTCACGGTGACGCCGCGCCAGCTGTCGCTCATCGACAAGGACGGCGCGCGCGTCGTCGAGCCGGGCCTGTTCGAGATCGCTGTCGGCGGCAAGCAGCCCGGTTTTACGGGCCGGGCCGACGCGGCCACGACCGGAGTCCTGACGGGCCGGGTCGAAGTCCGCAGCCGCCCCTTCCGCATCCTTTAAAAAATTCTGGGGACACACGACTTAATTCGCCGAATTAAGTCGTGTGTCCCCAGAATTGTGATTGAAGCGGAATCCGAAAAAACGTATAATTCCCCTTTATTTCAAGGATCAAGGGCGTTATCAGAGAGGATCGCAGCGGAGATGGCCGCCAAGAAACCGAGCCGGTCGAAGAAGGCCTCCATCCTCATCGTCGAGGACGAGGTCATCGTCGCCATGGAGATCAGGGAAAAACTCATAGCCCTGGGCTGGCGGGTCTCCGGACTGGTGACCTCCGGGGCCGAGGCCCTGGCCGCGGCCGAGGTCGACCGCCCCGACCTCGTCCTCATGGACATCACGATCAAAGGGGAGATCGACGGCATCGAAACGGCCCGACGCCTCCAGGCCCGCTACCGGATCCCCGTCATCTTCATCACGGCCTTCGTCAGTCCCGGCCTCAGGCGCCCCCGGAAGTCTAAGGATTCCTTCGTCTGGCTCAGCAAGCCCCTGATCGACGAAGAACTTCTCCGGGCGATCCGGACGGCCCTGGCCGGAAAGCCGAAGGCGACGAAAGCGGCCCGGCCTCGGCCGGCCTCGTCGTCTCGCCGGGCCCGAGGCCGCGGGTGCTGAATTACGGAAGCCGAATTGGCTAAAATAAATCTTTTATTCCCGTCAAGCCGTCCGGGACGTCCCCCGGAAATGATGAGATCGACTTCAGTTCAAGATAGGAGCGAGCGATGAGCGGAAACACTTTCATCAAGGACATCCGCGCCAGGGCCGCTAAGAAAAAGCTGCGGATCGCCTTCCCCGACGCCGAGGATGTCCGGACCCACAAAGCCGCCCTGGCCCTGGCCGCCGAGAAGATCGGCATCCCCCTCCTGGTCGGAAACGCGGACGCCATCCCTAAAATCGCTGCCGAGAATGGACTCAGCCTGGGCGGCGTTGAGATCGTCGACCCGGCGACCTCGCCCCTCAAGGCCGCGTTCGGCGACCAGCTTTTCGAGAAGCGTAAAGCCAAGGGCTGGACCAAGGACCAGGCCGCCGAAGCCCTCAAGAGCTCCCTCTACTTCGCGGGCATGATGTTGGCGACCGACAAGATCGACGCCGTGGTCGGGGGCAACGTCTCCGCGACCGGCGACGTCATCAGGGCCGCCATCCACACAGTCGGCACGGCCCCCGGCATCCAGACCGTCTCGAGCTACTTCATCATGGTCTTCCCCGACAAGCTCCTCTGCTACGCCGACTGCGCCGTCGTCCCCAACCCGACCGATGCCCAGCTCGCCGACATCGCCCTGACCTCGGCCCGCAACTTCCAGGCCGTGACCGGCGAATCGCCCCGAGTCGCCATGCTGTCCTTCTCTACCAAGGGCTCGGCCCAGCACGAGGACGTCGACAAAGTCATCCGCGCCACCAAGCTGGCCAAGGACAAGGCTCCCGACCTCCTCATCGACGGCGAACTGCAGGCCGACGCGGCCCTGGTCGCCTCGGTCGGCGAGCGCAAGAGCAAGGGAAGCCCGGTCGCCGGCAAGGCCAACGTCCTCATCTTCCCCGACCTCGACGCCGGGAACATCGGCTACAAGCTGACCGAACGCCTGGCCGGGGCCGAGGCCGTCGGGCCCATCGTCCAGGGGCTGCGCAAACCCTACTGCGACCTGTCCCGCGGCTGCTCGGTCGACGACATCGTCAACGTGGCGGCCATCTGCAGCTTGATGGCCTGAGCCGAGGCCGGCTCCCCAGGATGACTTCAAACCCTCTTAAGATCCTGTTCGTGTGCTACGGCAACATCTGCCGCAGCCCGATGGCCGTCGGCGTCGCCCGCGCCCTCCACGGCGACGCGGTTTCGGCCGCGAGCGCCGGGATCGCCCCGGTCGGCGACCGCCCCAGCGAAGAGTCCGTCATCGTCGTCCGGACCCTGTACGGAATCGACATACGCGACCACAAGCCCCGTTCAGTCGCCGAGGCCGGACCGGAGGCGTTCGACTTCGTCATCGCCATGGACCTCCATGTCTACGAGCGGGTCAAGGACGCTGCCGTCGTACCCGAAGACAAGCTCTATGCTTGGGACATCGAAGACCCCCTCGGTCGGGGCGTCGAGGCCTATTTCGCGGCCGCTGAGAAAATCCGCGAGCGGCTTGATCAATTCCTGTTTAACCGGTCGGCCGGGCTTTAAACCGGAACAGGACAGGAATCCAAGAAAAAATAATTCTGGGGACACACGACTTAATTCCGAACTCATGACCTTTGGTCTTGTGAATTAAGTCGTGTGTCCCCAGAATTGCATTCGAATACGCCCGACGGCCTTTATCTCCGGTACTTGCCCATAAATTCAGCCTGGGCGAGGATGTGGCCCTTCATGGCTTCAAGGAGCTGCGCCTTGGTCGCGCCGGCCGCGAGATTAGGGACGATATCCAGGGCGTAGAGCTTGAAATAATACCGATGCGTCCCGCCCGGTGGGCAGGGACCGCCGTAGCCTATTCTGCGGAAGTCGTTCGTCCCCTGGCGCATCACGTTGGGGAGATCCTTCTGGGGTGGAATATTCCTGGCCAGTTCCTTCGTCACGGGCGGGATGGCGTAGGCGACCCAATGAACCCAAGTGCCGGCCGGAGCGTCCGGATCGTCCATGATGAGGGCCAGACTCTTCGCCTCCGCGGGCACGTTTGCGAAGACGAGCGGCGGCGAGACGTTCGGGCCGTCGCAGGTGAATTCCGCCGGGATCATCCCCCCTGCCGTGAAAGCCGGACTTACAATGGTCATAGCCATGGTTCCCTCCTTATCGGCCGTGTCGTCCTATCGCAATTTCAAGTATAAGCCGCGGGCCCGGCCGGTTCAAGCTCCGGGAAGATGCTCGTGCCGGTACAGAAAATTCCGGAATCCCCTTAATTGCGTGATCCCGAAATTTTTCCGAAGGATGGCATGAGATTCGCCTATAATCAAGGAGATGGATCAAAGAAAGGGGGTCCCTTCACTTTTCAGCGACGCCCGCTGCAAAATTTCTTTACACGACGGCAAAGGAGCTTACGCATGAAGAATCGGTCCTGCTGTTTTTTAATCGCTCTCGCCTTCATCCTCGCGGCCACGGCAAGCGCGTCCGCACAGACTATCTTCGAGGCCGCCGCAAACGGAGACCTCGAGGCCATGGCTCGGCTCCTTAAAACAGACCCCAAGCTCGTCGAGGCGAAAAACGCGGACGGCGATACGGCCCTTCACGCGGCGGCCGGATGCCGCCGCGGCGAACCGGCCGCGCTCGAAATCGCGCGCCTGCTCCTGGAGAACGGGGCGGCCCTAGACGCCCGGAACCTGAGCAGCCAAACCCCTCTCCTCTATGCTTCCTACGCGGGATTCAAGCAAGTCGTCGAGCTCTTCATCTCGAAAGGCGCCGCCGTCCAATATCAGGATACCAACGGGCGATCTCCGCTCCATTACGCCGCTCGCGAAGGGCATCCCGAGCTCGTCGAAGTCCTGGCCAAAAACGGCGCGAATCCGTCCCTGAGAGATAGCCAGAACCGGACTCCCCTGGAGTACGCCGTCCTGCGGAACAAGACGGCCGTCGTCGAAACTCTGATGAGGCTGATCTCCTTCGACGCCAAGACGCCGGAGGGATCGATGATCCTCCACACTGCCGCTTCACTGGGAAACGAGGCCTTGGTCAAGACGCTGCTCGACAAGGGCGCGGACCCCAACGCGGCCGACAAGAACGGGTTAACCGCCCTGGATATCGCCCGGGATTGGGGCTACCAGTCCCTGGCCGCGCTTCTGACGGCGAAGGGTGCCCGGCCGACTCCGTCCAAAGTCTATCTTCTCAAGGGCGGCTCGTTCGAAATCGTCGACAGTCCGGGCGGCGCCCAAGTCCAAACCGCTGTCATCCGCTATATCGGAAACGACGTCTTCTTGATCGAGGCCGGCTCCAAGGCCGTGCTCGTCGACGGCCTGGTCCGAAATCCCTGGGGATACGTCAATACCCCGGAGCGGGCGCTGGCCTTGATGAAGGCCGCCCAGGCCCCCTTCGAGCGGATCGACCTCCTTCTCTTTTCCCACGCCCACCGCGATCATTTCGAGCCTGCCATGGCCCTCGATGTTCTCTCCGCCCAACCCCAAGCCGTCCTGGTAGGGGACGGTCTCGTCACGAATGAACTCAAAACGGCCGGCCCGGACGCCTTCAAGACGCTCGACTCCCGCATCAAGACCGCGGATATCAAAATGGGCGAGCGGACGTCTCTGCCCGTCGCCGGTATCCCCTTGACCATGATCGGGGTCAACCACGGCAGCGCGGATCGGCCCTACCTGACGCTGGGCTACATCATGGAAATGGGCGGGTTTAAGATCTACCATCAGGGCGACGTCGATCCCACATCCAGTATGCCGTTTCTGGCCCCCGTCCCCTGGGAAAAAATGAAGATTGATATCGTCTTTCTCAGCCCGTCATTTTTCCAGAACGAAGAGGCCAAGCGGATCGTCCTTGATCGGATCAAGCCCTCGGCCGTCATCCTGATGCACATGATGGATGATGAGGTTGACGGCGCCTCCAACCTGCTCCGCCCCAGTATCCCCCAGTTGTTGGTGTTCCGGGCGGCGATGGAAAGCAAGATCTTCGCAAAGGCCGCCCGCTGACGGAATCTCCGGGACTGAACCGATTGACCCGTTCGCCGACGCTACCCCGCCCTGAAAGGCGGGGCTTAAAATCGGAGCCCCGCCTTTCAAGGCGGGAACAAGAAGCGACACTTTTGTACTCAGCCCCTTTAGAGGAGATGGGGCTGAGTAGGCTCAGGGTTAACCCCGAATAAGCCCCGGCATTCATGCCGGGGAGTCGAGGGGTTGACTGAATTCGGCAACGAGCCCCATGAGCTCCGGTGACAGGGCAGCGCCTTCATCCGCCCTTCAGGCCGGCCAGCCTTTTTTTGGCATCCTCAACGAGCGGGAGGCCCGATGATTTGTCCTTGATTTCAAGGAAAGCCCGGTAAGATTGCGCGGCGGCCGGACTCCCTAATCCTTCTTGGGCCCGGCCCAGATAGTAATAGACTTGGGGAAGATAACGAAAAGAGGGGAGGTCGTTCATAAAGACCGAGGCCGCTTCGCCGCGGCGTTTCAGGCAGAGATCGAATTCCAGGTAAGCTTCGGTAAAAGCCCCCATTTCAATAGAGGCCGCTCCCAGCAAGAGGCGCCCCAGCCAAGTGTCGAGGATCGCTTCGGCTTCCCGGTAAAGCCGGATCGCCCCGGGCGCATCGCCCGTTCTCAACCTCAACTCGCCCTCAAGGAGCTTGGCATAGACTTGATTGATGGGCTGGACCCTCGTCCCGAGCTCGGCCTGGATCGCCCGGGCCTTGATTTCCTTCCCGGCCTGCAGGTAAACGCGCCCCGCCGCGAACATCACGCTCTCGCTTTTTCCGGCCGCCAACGCTCTGTCGGCGCACTCGACGGCTTGGGCTCTCAGCTTTTCCTCCATGAGCACGTCGGCCAGCATGACGAGTTTGTCCGCAGCGTCATCCCCCCGGCCGTTTTTAACGTCCGCGGAAATTCCCGCGTTCAGAATGGACACGGCCTGATCCAGTCTCCCCTCATAAATGGCCAGGTCGGCGGATGCCGTTGAAGCGAGAGAGGTCCCCCCGGCGCCGATGGCCTCCAGTTTAAGGTACTCCTCAGCCGCTTCGGAGCGGTGGCCCAGCGCCAATTCAGCAAGGCCAATTACAAGATAGGCCTCCGCAAAACCGGGATTCTCCTTGATGACTTCGAGCTCGCTCGTTCGGGCCAATTCGAAGTTGCCCGATCCCATGGCATACCAGCCCAGATTATAGCGGTTGGTGGTATCCTTGGGATCGGCGTCCAGCGCCTTTTGCCCGGACACCAGGGCATCAGCCATTCGTCTCGCCCCGAAATAGGCAATGGCCAGATTCGGCAAGCCCGCTCCGTCAGCGGGATATTTGTCAATGAGCGCTCCGTATTTTTCAATGGCTTTTTGATAATCCTGTTTGAAAAGATAATAAGCCCCGCTGGTTCGATATTTTTCCCGCTCCGTCATCCGGTCGATATTGACCATGGCCAATTGGAAGTACCTCTCGGCGTCCCGAACAAGGCCCGTATTCCAATAGGCGGTTGCCAAGCCGGAATAGGCGCGTCCCATCTTCGGGTCGGCGGCAATAGCCGCTTGATACTCAAGAATGGCCTCCTCGTCCCTCCCCTGCTGCGCCAAGTCCTGTCCCTTCGAATAGGCCTGCATAGCTTCCAACGAGGAGGCGGAAAAAGTCTCCCGACTTAATGCCGCGACGGACTGGGGGGAACTCCTGCTGAGTTTCGCGCCGATCCCAACCGCCAAATCGTGCGTCGCTTGGAGGACACCGGCCTTGGTCTTGCTGGCTTGGTCGGCCCGGACAAGCAGCTTCCCGCTGGCAGGGTCCACCGCCCGGGCGCTGACGGCGTACACTCTATTGCTTAGTGATACGGATGCGGCGACGACGGCATTGATGCCCTCTCTGCGGCTGACGAGCAGCGCCCTATCGGCGTCCAGCCGATCGTCGGCAGAGGAGGAAAGCTGCCGGGCCACCGCGTGGGCCTGGGGGTGCTTGTAAACCGATATGAACGGGGATTCTTCAAGGCTGATGCCCATCGGCTGTTCCAGCGTCCCATCAAAATCCGGGTCGCCCGTCAGGTTCTGGAAATCGGCCACGAGCACCGTTATCGTTTGGTGGGGAACCGGAGCCCCCCCTCGCTCGGGCCGGAGAACAAACCGCCACAAGACGACAAAGACGGCTACGGCCAAGAGCAGGCTGCCGGCGACTTTAGCCCATCTTCGTAAACTCCCCCCCGCGGTCGCCAGCTCGCCGCTCAATTTTCGAATATCTCCGGCCAGCTCGGCGATTTTTTGATATCGTCCGGGGAGATCCTTGGCCAGGGCTTTCAGCACTATTTGGGAAACGGACGCGTCCGCGCTCCTGGGGCTGACTCTGACCGGAGGGGGGGCGTCCCTAAGGACGGAGGTGAGGGTTTCCATCGGAGTGGGCTTGGAAAAAGGGTGTTTTCCGGAAATCATTTCGTCCAGAATGATGCCCAAGGAAAAAATATCGCTCCGGCCGTCGAGCGTTTCCCCGCGAGCCTGTTCGGGCGACATATAAGCCAGCGTGCCGACGATCGCCCCCTCTTCCGAACCCACCTGGGTGAGCGTCCGGGTAAGATCGGCTCCGCCGGGCAGAAAACGCTTGGCCAATCCGAAGTCCATGACCTTGGCGTGCCCCTGAGGGGTCAGCATGATGTTGGCGGGTTTCAGGTCGCGATGGACGATGCCTTTGGCGTGGGCGACTTCCAGGGCCTCGGCGATTTCCAGGGCGATCCGGAGGGCCTCCGGGAGGGAAACCGCTCTGTCCTCCATTCTCTTCCTGAGAGTCACCCCCTCGACATATTCCATCACGATATAGGCTTTCCCGTCGACCTCGCCGGTTTCGTGGATTTGGCAGATGAAGGGATGATCCAGGGCTGCGGCCGACTTGGCTTCGTGAACGAACCTATCCCTGAATCGGGGATCGCCCTCAAGCTCCTCGGAAAGAAACTTGATGGCGACCTTGCGGTCCAGGACGGAATCCAGGGCGAGATAAACCGCGCCCATCCCCCCCTCGCCGATAAGGCGAATGATTTCGTAGTGTTTAATCCTGTCCCCGGCCGAGAGCATGGTTTTGAGTTGATGAAATGATATCTCCGGCCGGCGATCGGTGTCAAGGAACGCGCCCGCGCCGGCCGGCCTATCAGAAAAGCCCGGTCCTTCCCGGGATACGAAACGGATTGTTCCTGCGCTATCGAATCCCCGGAATTCTCAAGCGAACAGGATATAGAGCGCAACCATGACCAGGAATAAGACGATGGCCGCTAGGCGGTAATCCAGCCAGCCGGGCCCCCAAGCGCCCCTGAGGGCGTCGCCGGGACGCGCCCAGACAAGCTTCTCGCTCTCCTGGGTGTGGACATGGGGTTTGAAGAGAGAGATTCCGACGAGGACGGCGGAACAGACCAGGAAGAGATAGAAAGTGGCCATCATCGAGGGGACGTTCCATCCCGTCCTGTCCTTGAACCAGTCGAGGAAGAACACGGCCAGCCCCAGGCCTGAGCCGGTCATAAGCGTGACCCGGGCCGCGGCTGCCGAAGCCTTCCGCCACAGGACCCCCCAGATGAAGACCGCCGTGATGGGCGGCGCGATGTAGCAGATGACGGCCGTGATCCCTTGAAACAGGCTCCCGAAGTGGCCGATCAACGGGGACCAGAGGATGGCTACCGCCATCGCAACGAGCGTCACCAGGCGGCCGACCAGGGTCAGACGCTTCTCCGGCGCTTCGGGACGCCAACGCTTGTAGATGTCGATGGTGAAAAGCGTGGCGATGGAGTTGAGCGCGCCCGAGACCGTGCTCATCAGCGCCGCCAGCAGCGCGGCCGCCACGACGCCCTTCAGGCCGACCGGAAGCAGGTTGTTGACGAGAAGGGAATAGACGTCGGCCGAGCTTTCGGGCGCCGGGAGTTTACCCTGTCCGACCAGCCCGTAGGCGATGAGTCCGGGGAGGACGAACAGAAAGACCGGAAGGATCTTGATGAAACCCGTGAACAATGGGCCCAGCCGGGCGTTCCGTTCATCGCGGGCCCCCAGGACGCGCTGGACGATTGTCTGGTCGGCGCACCAGTACCAAAGGCCGATAACCGGATAGCCCAGAAAGACGGAATACCAGGGAAGGGTCGGCGTTTCGGCGGCGCTCCTCAGGATCGTCATTTTCACCGGCTCGACCGAAGCAACGAGCCCTCCCCAGCCTCCGATCTTCGCCAGGCCGAAGCCGAGTACGCAGGCCGAGCCGAGGATGAGGACGATGGTCTGGGCCGACTCCGTCATGACCACGGCCAGCAGGCCGCCGACGATCGTATACAGCCCGGTCAGCAGGGCCGTGACCAGGATGCTGGTGGTGATGTCGATCCCGAACAGCCCCTTGAGCACGACGGCGCCGGTGTAGAGGGAAAAGCCGATGTGGATGAAGACCGCCGAGACGATGGACAGGCCGGCCAGCCAGTCGCGGGCGGCCCGGGAATAGCGCTTCTCCAGGAAATCGGGCAGCGTCGCCACCCGGGCCCGGATGTAAAACGGGGCGAAAAAAAGCGCCAGGATGATGAGGAGAAAAGCGGCCATCCATTCGAAATTTCCGTAAGCCAGCCCGTTGACGTAGCCCTCCTGGGCCAGGCTGACGAGGTGGATGGTCGAGATGTTGGTTGAGAACAGAGCGAGCCCGATGACCGGCCAGCGGAGGGTGTTTCCGGCCAGGAAGTACTCGGCGCTCGAGGCTTCTTTCCGTTTTCTCTTCGCCCAGGACCAGAGTCCCAAGCCGACGATTCCGACGAGATAGACGAGGAGCGCCAGGAGGTCCAAGGCCGAAAAGGCGAGCCGGCCGGCGTGGCCCATCGGTTTTCTCGGTCCCTCGGTTCAATCCGTGTGGAAGACCTCTTCCATCCGGCTCCAAAATTCCTTCTCGCCGCGCGCCGGGATCGGGATTTGGCAGGGATCGGTTTCCTTCCACCAGCGCTGAGTCGTCGGGTCGGCGGCCATCTTGGCCATGTCGGCTTGAAAGTCGCGGCCGGTGTACTCGAAATAGGAGAACAGGTAGAACGTCCCCTTGTCCACTTCCTTGAGGTAGATCGAATAGTTGCGGATGTTGCACTCCTTGATCTTAGCCAGGACACCCGGCCAGGCGGCGGCATGAAGCGCCTTGTAATACTCGATTTTCTCCGGCTTGACGCCGATGACCATGCCGTAGCGTTCGACGCGCTCGGGAGTTTTTCCGGAAACCTCCCGGAAAAGGACAAAGGCGCCGACGACGGCGGCGAGCACGAAGACGGCGGTGCGGAGGGCGGCTTTCACGCTCATCGGACGGCCTCTTTCCCGAAGCTTTCCGCGGGCTTGGCCTTCGTGATCTTGACGGCCACCGGCCAGTCCGGCCCCCAGGTCAGCTCCTGTCTGTCCGGATCGGCCGTCTTCCCGCCCGGAGCGGCTAACGCCCGGACGAGCCGGATGGTCTGTTTCCGCTGGATGTAGATCTTGAGTCCGGCCGCGGTCTGCTCCCATTTTAAATCCCCCTCCTGGCTGAGAAGGCTGACGCGCGTGTCCGGCGAAGCCGCGACGGAGCGGACGAGAAGAGTCCGGGCGTTCCGTTCGAGTCCGGTCAGGGCATAGACCGTCCCGTCCGAGCGCCTATGGGTGAACCAGACCCCGCCTTCGTTGGTGACTATCCAGGGCCGCACGCCGCGGACGGCCTCGCCGTAAAGCATCATCCATAAGCCCAGGTCGCGGAGCCGGTCCTCATCGGCCGGGGCGATCCGTCCGTCCGGACGGGGCCCGATGTTGAGGAGCATGTTGCCGCCGCGAGCCCGAATGTGGATCAGGTTGTCGATGATCTCAGCCGAGGAACGGACTTCGGCGCCGGGAAGGAAGGACCACTGGTAGCTCGTGGTCAGGCAGCTCTCCCAGGCGTGATCGGCAGGCTGACCCGGGATCTCCTGCTCGGGCGTGGGGATCTCGCCGCGTCCGATGAACACGTCCTGACGGACCCGCCAGGCGTGTTTCTTGAGCGGCTCGCACTTGCCGTCGAACCAGAGCATGAAGATGTCGCCGTAGCGGGTCAGGAGCTCTTCGACCTGGCCGCGCTCGTAGTCGACGAATGTTTTCCGCAGCGGTCCGAACAAGGCCGGGCTCGCGAAATTCGGCTCGTAGATGTGCCCGGTCCTCTCGCCCGTCTCCCATTGATAGCGGAAATCGCCCGGCGAATAGTAGAAGCCGACCAGAAACCCTTCCCTGCGGAAGGCGTCGGCGACCATGGCCGCGATGTCCCGGCCGTAGGGCGTCCGGGTGATCTTGAAGTCGCTCAGGTCCGTGTCGAACATGCAGAAACCGTCGTGGTGCTTGGCCGTGAACACGACGTACTCCATGCCGGCCAGCCGGGCCAACCTTGCCCAGGCCGCGGGGTCGAAGGCCGCCGGGTTGAAGGTCTCGGCCAGGGCATAATACTTCTTGATGTAATCTTCCGAGGCGTTGAAGAGCGGCCAGGAAATCTCCGTCCCCAGCTGGGAGTTCGGCCCCCAGTGGATGAACAGGCCGAGGCCCGCGTCGCGGAAGGTTTCGGCCTTTTGCGGATCGTTGGACAGGCGGACGCCGTCTTCGGGGAGAAGCGGAACCGGAGCCTTCTGCGCTTTCGGCGCTTCCGGAGCCTTCCCCGAGCAGCCGGCCAGCCCGCCGATCAAAAAGACGGCGGCTAAAAATAAAAAGATGACGGTCCCTGGGGAGCGATGATAAGCCGGAATTCTCATGCTTGCCTCCTTGCTTTTTTATTGTTCAATAGCCGCCAAATTCCCTGACTGTCTCATAAAGGGCGAAGACGTTCTCGACGGGCGTCTCGGGAAGGAGAAAATCGTGGCTGGGCGAGGCTATATAGCCTCCTCCCGGCTTCATGATCTCGAGGGTCTCCCGCGTTTTCGCCCTGACCAAGTCCGGCGTTCCGTCGATGAGCCAATGGTGGGTGTCGATGCAGCCGTTGAAAACGACCCGTCCGCCGAACGCGGACTTGAGGCGGGCCGGAGCCATGTCGCGGGCGTCCGGCTGGAGCGATTGCAGGGCGTCTATGCCGGCATCGATCAAGGCCGGGATGAGAGGGAAAAACCCGCCGCAGCAGTGGAGCATGACTTTGAGGCCGAAATCGTGCCCCAAAGATGCGAGCCGCGCGAGATGGGGAAGGAAGAACCGCCTGAAAAGCGCCTCGCCGACCACCGGGCCGTTCTGGGTGCCGAAGTCGTTGCCGATGAAGAAGATATCGATGACGTCGGCCGCGGCCTGAAAAATCCTGACGCTGACCCGGAAGTAGTAATCGACGATGCGGCGGAGGAGGACATCCGCCAGGACCGGGTTCTCGACGAGCATGATCATGAAGGTTTCCATGCCCACCAGGTCGATGGCGTCGTGATAGAAAGGAGACCAATCGCCTCCCAGGACGGCGAAGCGGCCGCCCCAAGCCTCCGCGTCGGCGCGGACGTGCGAGACGTCCATCCAGCCCGGATCGGGCCAGGCAAAAGCCTCGATGTTGGCGATCGAGCGAATCCCGGCCAAGGGATGATCGGCGGGTTGGCCGTAGCCGTAGCCCAGACGCTCGACGCCGAAGGGAGTCCGGGAGGTGGCGGCGGGGTGGTTCAGGGCGGAATCGGGGCTGAACTCGGGAGGGCCGGCATAGCGGGCATAAACCCGTCTGAAGTCATCGCCCACGAAGAGGGCCAGGTCCTCGTCGCTCGTCAGTCCGGCTCTCTTCCTGGCCAGCGCTTTGAATTCGGGCGAGGCCCCGAGCCAGGCGGGCACCCGGTCCGGGATCTCGTGGGAAAAGACGGCCCGCACCCGCTCGCGCGACGTCATGGCGGTATTGTAACATATGGAATTAAGTCGTGTGTCCCCGGAATTCTTGTATAATAAGATTTTCATTTGGACGAGGAGGTGTGATCGGCCATGAGAATATTTGCAGCCTTCATTTTTCTCCTATGTTTATCCCTCGCTTCCGTTATATCCACATCCGGCGCAGATCAGCCAGCGACTCCCCCGCCCCAGCAGGCCCCGAGCGACAACCCGTTCTTCAAGCCCTACGGGACGCCCTTCAACGTCCCGCCTTTCAACCTCATCAAGAACGAGCATTTCCTGCCGGCCATCGAGGAGGGGATCAAGCGCGAGCAGGCCGAAGTCGATGCCATCGTCGCCAACCCCGAACCGCCCACCTTTGAAAACACGATCGCCGCCCTCGACCACGCCGGGATCTTCCTCTCCGAAGTGAACGCCGTCTACGGCGCCCTCCAGGGCGCCAACACCAACAAGGAGCTTCAGGCCTTGGCCCGGAAGACCGCCCCCCTGCTGGCCGGCCACCGGGACAACATCGGGCTCGACGAAAAACTCTTCAAGCGCGTCAAGGCGGTCTACGACAATCGCGGCGCGCTGAAGCTGGACCGGGACGAGCTCTTCCTTCTGGAAAACTCCTACCGCGATTTCGTCCGGGGCGGCGCCCTGCTCGACGAAAAACAGAAGGCCCGGCTCCGGGAGCTCAACCAGGAGCTCTCCCTGCTGACCGTGAAGTTCGGCGAGAACGTCCTGGCCGAGACCAACGCCTTCAAGCTCGTGATCGAGGACCGCGCCGACCTGGCCGGGCTTCCGCCCTCGGTCGTGGCCATGGCCGCGGAAACGGCCAAACAGACCGGCCTCGACGGAAAATGGGCGTTCACCATCCAAGTCCCCAGCATGACGCCGTTCCTTCAATATGGGGAGAAGCGGGACCTTCGCGAGAAGCTCCATCGCGCTTACTTCATGAAGGGCAACCACGACAACGAATTCGACAACAAGGAAAACGTCAAGAGGATCATAGCCCTCCGCCAGGAGAGGGCCCGGCTTCTGGGCTACGCCAGCCACGCCGCTTTTGTCCTGGAAGAAAACATGGCCAAGACGCCGGACCGGGTCAACGCGTTCCTGAAACAGCTTTGGGAGCCGACGCTGGTCAAGGCCGAGCAGGAGGCCGCCGAGCTTCAAGCCATGATCGACCGTCAAAACGGCGGGTTCAAGCTGGCGTCCTGGGATTGGTGGTTCTACACCGAAAAGCTGCGTCAGGAAAAATACGCTCTGGACGATTCCGCTCTTCGGCCCTACTTCAAGCTGGACAACGTCCGCCAAGGCATCTTCGCTCTATGCGGCAAGCTCTATGGGCTGAAATTCATCGAGCTGCCCGACCTTCCCCGCTACCATCCGGATGTTCAAGTTTATGAAGTCCAGGAGGCCGACGGCCGGCACCTGGGCGTTCTCTACATGGACTTCCATCCGCGCGACAGCAAGCGGGCCGGCGCCTGGTCGGGCGCATTCCGGAGGGCCTACACCGAAAAAGGCCTGCGAGTTCCCCCCGTGTCCAGCATCGTCTGCAACTTCACGCGCCCCACGGCCGACGCCCCTTCCTTGCTCTCGACCGACGAAGTGGAAACATTCTTCCACGAATTCGGCCACTCCCTGGCCACGCTTTTCTCCCAAGGGCGCTACCGCAACCGGACCGTGGCCCGGGATTCGGTCGAGCTTCCCTCGCAAATCATGGAGCACTGGGCGTTCGAGCCGGAGCTGCTCGCCCTCTACGCCAAGCACTATCAAACCGGCCAGGTCATCCCCGCCGGCCTGGTCGATAAGATCGAGAAAAGCAGCCTGTTCAACCAGGGGTTCATCACCGCCGAATACCTGGCAGCTTCCATCCTGGACATGGCCTGGCACACCCTGCCCGACTCGGCCGGGATCGACGTGCGCCAGTACGAAAACTCGGTCATGTCCGGGATCGGCCTCATCCCCGCGATCGTGCCACGCTACCGCAGCACTTATTTCAGCCACATCTTCAGCGGCGGCTACTCGGCCGGTTACTACGCTTACATCTGGTCCGAAGTCCTCGACTGCGACGCCTACGAGGCCTTCAAGGAAAAGGGGATCTTCGACCGGGCGACGGCCCTTTCCTTCCGGAAGAACATCCTGGAGCCGTTCGGCACCGAGGACCCGATGACGCAGTACGTGAGATTCCGCGGCGCCGAGCCCAAGATCGAGCCGCTCCTCCGCAAGCGCGGGCTGGAGGTCAAGAAGTAGGGGGCGCGGCTAATCACGACAGGCCGCACGGAACGCGGCCGCGGCTTTCTGGATATCCTCCTGGGACGAGTCGATGTTGATGCCGAATCCCGCGCCGAGCCCGGCGTCGACGACGCCCACGCTGAGATTGAGGGCGCGGCTCAGGATGTCATCGGTCCTGGGGTAGGCCCCGCAGCCGTGCGGCAGGCCGGCGTCCTTGAGATAGCGGTTGAGATGTTCCATGTTGGCGTAGACGTGCCATCCGCTGTGATCGAGGGTCGCCGTGCCCAGCCTCTTGCAGATTCGGGCGGCTTGTCCTGCGTTCTTGAATAAAACGGTCAGGAGAGTCGCGCACTCGCCGGCCGGGTCGGTCAGACGGCGGAAACTCATGCCCGGGATCCCGGCGATGGATTCCTTGAATTTTTTCTTCTTTTCGCGGAGGACGGCGATGATTTTAGGCATTTTTCGCAACTGGGCGAGGGCCACCGCGCCGGTCAGCTCATTCATCCGGAAATTCATTCCGAGAACGCTCCGCTTTCCGACCTCGACGCCGGCCCGGAGGGGAGAATGGCCCTGGTCGTGGAATCCGAAGGCCAGTTTGTAGAGTTCCTCGTCATCGGTAACGATAATCCCCCCGTCCCCCGCGGTCACGGTCTTGAAGATATTGAGGGAAAAGGCGCCGATCCGGCCGATGGTCCCCAGCTTGCGACCCTTGTAGGAGCCGCCGTTGGCCTGGCAGGCGTCTTCAATAACCAGAAGGCCGTGCTTTTGCGCCAGGCTCATCACCGCATCCAGATCGCAGGCGTTCCCCAGCATGTGGACGGCCATGATCGCCTTGGTTTTCTTGGTCAAGCGCCGCTCGATGTCGGCGGGGTCGATATTCAGGCTCTCGTCGATCTCCGTCAGCACGGGGATTCCCCCGGCATAGATGACCGAGCTGAAGCTGGCAATGAACGTATAGGCTGGAACAATGACTTCATCCCCCGGCCCGATGCCGAGGGCCTTCAAGGCGCAGATCAGGGCGCCGGAGCCTGAACTCAAAGCCAGGGCATGGCGGACGCCGCAATAAGCGGCGAATTCCTTCTCGAGGCTGTAGACCTTGTGCTTGTATTTCGGGTCCTCGAGGCTTCCGTAGCGGAAAAGATACCCGGATTCCATGACGTCCAGGACTTCCTCGATTTCCTCGCGGCCGATCCATTGACTTCCCGGTCCCGGCATGTTCGCTCCTCCTTACCAAAATAGGGCATAGATAATGATGAAAATAATTACGACGATGGCGAACCAAACGCTGACCCGCTTCCGCCACGGATATCCCCGGCTTGTCTCTTCCTCGGGAAGGCGGACCAGCCCGGGGCGCCAGAGCGTTGACCTGAGATCTTCGGTCACGGACGGCGACGTGAACAGGCTGACGACGACAATCACGGCCAGCGACAGGACGAAAATGATTCCCGACAGGTTGAAAATATTGAAATGGGCGAGCACCCCATAGAACTGCCGCAGGTATACGAGCCCGAGCATCGGCGGGGCCAACAGCAGCGCGAGGATGGCGGCGGATTTCGTCATCCTCTTCCAGAAGATGGCCAGGATGAAGACCGCCATGATCGGGGCCAGCATGAGGGCCCATGAGTTTTGGGCATAGGAAAAGATGGAGCCGAACCTTCCGACCATCGGCGACCAGAGCGCTCCAAAGACGAGAAAGAGCGTTCCCGTCCAGCGGGCGAATTTGACGAGATGCCGGTCCGTGGCATCTCTCTTGATCAATCCCTTATAAATGTCCAGAGTGAGAAGGGAGGATGTGGAATTGATGAGCGAATCCACCGTGGAAATGATGGCCCCGAATAGGACCGCGAAGATGGCGCCCCGCAGGCCGATCGGAACGATACGGCTGATGAGGAAGGGATAGGCCCCGTCGGGGTGGGGCAGGCCGGGGTTCAAAGCATGGGCGATCATCCCCGGCCAAGCGACGCCGAGGCCGAGGGGGATGGCTAGAAAGGCCGCCAGGACAATGCCCATCTTTCCGTTCCATTGGGACTTGGCTCCCAAGCAGCGCTGGGTGATGTACTGGTTAGTCGAATAATAATAACCGCTCATGACGATGGCCACGGCCAGAATACCCGTCCAGGGCAGGTCCGGATGAGAGGCGGGCAGAATCAGGTGGGCCCTCGCGCCGGTCCCAACCACGGCCCGCAGGCCTCCGGGAACGGCATGGAGGCCGAGAGCAAAGACCAGGAGTCCTCCGGCTACGAGCAAAGCGCCGTTGAAAAGGTCGACCCAGGCGGCCGAGCTCAGCCCGCCGAAAATCGTGTAGGAACCCGCTATGATGACCAGCAGCCAGACGGCCAGATAGAGGTTCAGTCCGAAAATCCGGTTTATCAGGAATCCGCCGGAATAGAGGACAAGAGGCAGGTTGATCACGAGATACTGGATCATGCAGACGATGGAGAAAGCGGACCCGACCGCCCGCCCGAATCTTCTGGTGAGATACTCGGGGATCGTGAATATTCTGTTCTTCAGGTAGATGGGAAGGAAGAAAAGCAGCAGAATGCCCTGGGCCGGCCAGACGAGCCACTCCCAGTTGGCGACGGCCATCCCGTACTTATAACCCCAGCCGACCTCGCCGATGAACTGCTCCGAGCTGATGCTGGCGGCGATCAGGGAAAATCCGATGACGTACCAGGGAAGTCCCCGCCCGGCCAGGAAAAAGTTCGCCGTGCTGTCTTCCTTTTTCCGGCCCGAAACGAACCCGATAACGACGACGGCGATAAGATAAGCGACGAAGGTGCCGATTTCGAAGACGTTCAGGCTCACGATATCGCCCCTTCCCTCCGGCCGATCAGTCCGTCACGAAGAAATGTCCCCTGAAACGGATATCCTCGGAGGAACTGCCGATAAAGACCCTGAACTCGCCGGGCTCGACGACCCGCTTCAGGTCCTGGTCGAGAAGCGCCAGAGCGTCGGGGGTGAGCTCGAACTTGACGGTCGTTTTCTGTCCGGGCGCGAGCCGGACTCGGGCAAACCCCCTGAGCTCCTTGACGGGCGTCGCGACCGTGCTGATGACATCCTGGAGATAGAGCTGAACGACCTCGTCGCCGGCGCGGCTTCCCGTGTTCTTGATGTCCGCGCTGACGATCACGGTGCCCGCCGGGCCGATTTTTAGGGCGCTCGTACGGAGATTGCTGTATTCAAACCGGGTATAGCTCAGGCCGTGGCCGAAGGGGAAAAGAGGCCTCGGGTCCATGTCCACATAGGGCTTTCCCCAGCCCTGTTCGATCCAGTAGGCCTTCGATTTCTTGGCGTTGTAATAGACCGGAAGCTGACCAACGTGCCGGGGGATCGTGACCGGCAGCTTTCCGGACGGGTTGCAGTCGCCGAATAAAACTTCGGCAACGGCCCGGCCGCCCTTTTCCCCGCAGACCCACGCCTCCAGGATGGCAGGAACGTGCGCGGCCGCCGACCGGATCGCGAGAGGCCGGCCGTTGATGAGGACCACGACCGTCGGCGTTCCCGTCCCCGCGACCGCTTCGATAAGATCCTCCTGGAGGCCGGTCAGTTCGAGGGTGGCCGCGTCGTAGCCTTCGCCGCTTGTCCCTTGCCTGTCATTCTTCTGCCATTCGTTTTCGCCGACGACGATGACCGCCGCGTCGGCCTGAGCCGCCGCCTCCCGGGCCTTGTCGATCTCGTTCTCCGCCGTCCCGGTGACGCCGCAGCCCTTGATGTAGGAAACCTTCGTCTGAGGCGAAACGATCCCCCGGATGCCGTCGAGGACCGTCGTGACCTCCTGGATCACGCTCGTAGCGACGTAGTCTCCGAGCTGGTTGAGGGGGTCGTCCGCGTTCGGACCGATGACCGCAATGGCCTTAAGGTCTTTTCGCAGCGGCAGAAGGCTCCGTTCGTTTTTAAGGAGGACGATCCCTTCGCGCGCGGCCTGAAGAGCCAAGTCCTCGTGTTCCCTATTGTGAACGACCTTGACCGCCCCGGCCGGGTCCACCAGCGGATTCTCGAATAGCCCCAGTCTCATTTTCTGGAGGAGGATCCTCCGGACGGCCCTGTCGATGAGAGCCATCTCGATTTGTCCCTCGCGGACGGAATCGATCATGTCCTTCATGTAGCCGGACTCGAAGGAGATGCCCACATCCACTCCCGCCTTGAGGGCCAGCTGCCCGGCCCGTTTTTGATCGGGCGCCAGCCCTTCGTAGACCAGGGTCCCGATGCCCCCGCCTTCGGACAGGACGAGACCCTGGAAGCCCAATTCCCCGCGCAGGATGCCGGTGAGGATTCTTTCGGAAGCGTGGACGGGGACGCCGTCGACGGCCGGGTAGGTCGCCATGACGCCCAGGGCTCCGTTCTTCTTGATCCCAGCCTCCCAGGGGGGAAGAAAGGTTTCCCGCAGCGTTCGTTCGGATATTTCCATCGCCCCGCGCTCCAGTCCGCTCACCGGCTGGCTCTGGCCGGGGTAATGGCAGAGCCCGGCCACGCACTTGTCCGGGGCCGCGACATTCCCGCCCTGAACCGCCTGGACGATCGTCCCGGCGTACCGGGCGCAAAGGTAAGGATCTTCGCTGTAGGCTTCTTCGTTCCGGCCCAGCCTGGGGTCGCGGATGGGTTCGACAACGAGCGTGAAAATCTGATGGATGCCGATGGAACGGGCTTCTTCGGCCGCCGCCGCGTAGATTCTCGATATCAGCTCCGGATTCCAAGCGCTGCCCAGAGCCGGGCCTTCCGGAAAGATGGTCGCTCCGGAACACATCAATCCGTGGGTGCCTTCCTCCGTCAGCAGAAGGGGGATTCCCAGGCGCGTTTTATTGACGGCGATCCGCTGGATCTCGTTCAGGAATTCGGCCTGCCGCCGGGGGCCTTCGGGAAGGATCGTGTTGGGCAGTGTGAAAAAGCCGCCGCCCGGGCCGAAACCCTTCAGGTAGGTCCCTTCCGCGAATTTCCTGCAGGCCGCCATCTTTTCCGGAGCGGTGTTTCCAAGGCCGGCCTCGTAGACGCAGGGCATGTTCATCTGCCCGACTTTTTCCTCCAGGGTCATCCGGCCGAGCAGGTCCTCGACCCTCTTTTCCAGAGGCAGGGATGGATTCAGATAGAGCGCTTTTCCCGCTATCGCCTTTTCCTCCCGGACGGAAGCATGACCGCAAAAAAAAGACATGACGAGAAGGATGAAAACGGCCAGGGCTTTTTTCATGATCGTCGGATTCCTATTTGTTTCGCGTATCGATGACGTATTGTCCGATGCGGCCGACGGTCTCGATCCAGAGGCCGTTGGCCGGGTCGATCGCGTAGCGGCAAAGCTCGTCCAGCGTTTTGATCGAGGTCGTCTGGTAGCCGCCAGCGCCGATCTCATGACCGGCGAGAATCAGCCAACGTCCTTCCGCGACGGCTTGGTCAATGAGGACCTTAAGCTCATCGAAGGTCGCCCCGTCGCTGCCCTGGGCGAGCAGCTGGCTGAGGTCGCAGATCCCGGGATCGTTGGCGGCTTCGTTGAGCCCGAGACGACCGGTGAGAAACCTTTTGGCCACCAGGGGGACGTAGCTCTTCACGGCTTGGCCGCGCCCCACAAACGTCTGGCAGCACGGATAGGCGAAGCTTACGGGCTTCACGGCCAGCAGCTTCTCGATGACCAACGAGGCATCGTCGATGTCCCGCTCCATTCGACCGAGCGTCAGGTCCTCGAGCGCGTTCTCCCTGGAAAAGGCGTAGTTCCCGGTGCAGGGGTGCGTCAGGGTATGGTTCCCGATCTCATGCCCGTCTTTGACGGCCCGCCTCCATCCTTCGAGACGTTCCTTGACATTGTCGGGCGAGACGTAGAAAGTCGCCTTGATCTTATAGCCGTCGAGGAGCGGCAGGCCGTTGTCGACCTGGCTGAGGCGCGCGTCATCGAAGGTCAGGCTGACGGCCGCCCGTTTGGCTTCGGGCCAAGGGAAGGGGGCGCGGGCCGGAGCGCGACCCGATAGGACGAGACAGGCTCCCATTAAGAAAATAAAATAGGGTATCTGTTTTTGCATAGCGAAGCTCCCGGCGGAAAATTCGGATGGGCTTCCCGCTTACGTCTGTTGACCATGGGACCTCGGCGGTTGTGCCTCATTATTGTTCATGGCAGGATTTCTGTCAAGCGCTGAACTCGTCCACTACATTAGTGACGCGCGGGGCTGAGCAGAGGCTTTCAGCCAGTTCTGATAGTATTCATGCGGGGTCAGGTAATCAAGGGATTGGTGAGGCCGGATATAGTTATAGATCTCCTCCCACTTTTCCAGCTGACGGTTATGATCCTCCAGTCCGAGGGCGATATCTTCAACCTCATAAAACTCCTCCCGGTGCGTCCGGTTCGACCGCTCGACATAGGCCTGGAGCTTCGGCGATCGAGGCGGGGTTACGAACAAGCGGATCCCATGAGCCTGACAGGCCTCCTCGAAGTGCTTTTTAAACTCCGAGCCGCCGTCGATCTGGATCGCCCGAACGGGGAAGGGGAACTTGCGCTCCATGTATTCCAAGAACTGACTGGCGGTGAAGCTGGTGGCCCGGCGATAGGATCGAGCGACGTCCCAGCGCGAGATCAGGTCTCGACTGCTGAACTGCCAGCGACGGTCGTCACTCTGAAGCCTGATCTGGAGGGTGTCCAGCTGGACAAGATCCCCCGGGGCGGTGACGCGATACCCCTGAGGCTTACGGATCGCATACCGCGGCTTGCGCCGACGTTTTCGAGCCTCCCGGGCTTGACGGATGTTGAGCGGCTCAACCAGTACGCCTCGGTCCTTAAGCCGCTTGAGGACCCGGCCCACCGTCGACGTCGAGACCTGAAGCCCATCCCGTTTCAGCAGGACGACGAGCTTATCCTTCCCCCAGCGGGGATACTTTTGCCTGAGCGCCAGGATCCGGTCGACGACCGGCGCCGGGGTCAGGGGCGACCGAACATGGATGGGCCGCCGGCTCTCCGCCTCCAGGGTCGTCAGGTCATAGGGATCGAAGCGGTGCTGCCAGCGGTAGAACGTCTGGGGTGAGATCCCGAAGTAACGGCAGGTCCGACGGGCATTTTCGCACCGCCTGTAATACTCGAACCAGCGCAGCCGCTTGGCGGCTTCAGGGGAGATTGTCCCCTGGCGGATAAGGGATCGGATGTACTCCGAGCCGGGTATTATCGACCCATAACTCGTGGCGGGCTTCACTTTCATGGCGATTCCTATCATAGCCCATAGTGTCACCTATGTATCTGAACGAGTACAGGGCGCCTTCCGCGGGGCCGAGCCCAAGATCGAACCGCTCCTGCACAAGCGCGGCCTGGGGGTCCGGGAGTTCGGACGAAGCCGGGGCCAGGCCGATTTAATCGGGATGGGCTAGTTGGTTATATGGGCGCCGACACTCTGGAGGACGATCCTGAGGTCCTTAGCTTTGCTTACGTTCTTCAGCAGGACGGATATATTAAGCCCCCGGTAGATTTTAATTTTCTTATCGAGGTTGAGCGTAATGGCTTTCCAGCGGCCGGTCCAAGTGCCCTTGATGGCTTTGAGGAAAACGCCGCCATCCCAGAGATCGGCCTCGACGATGACGACGCTATTGCTTTCCACCATATCGAAGACGAGCTGGATGGCGCTGAGGGAGCGGTTTTCCAGAGCCACCGTAGGGATCGGGAATTGGACCCAGGCCGTCTTCCCGTACTTGAGCTTGAGGTCCAAACCCCAGCCCAGGTGCGCGATCGAAACGCAATTGGCCACGCCATCCTCCTGGACGGTGGCCGCGTTTCCATGGGCAAAGAACCAATCGGCCCGGACCGGGAGCGCGACGGCCAGCAAAACCATCGGGATCGCAAGAAGACCAAGGATTTTAGAGAAGCTTCGCATGATGATTCCCTCCTTATGAACTCTTTAAGAATAGTATACGGCTAAAAACGTTGTCAACCCATGGACTCCCCGGCATGAATGCCGGGGCTTGTTCGGGGCAGAAGCTCCACAGGCTTTCATCCGTGGAGCTTCTGCCCTGAGCCCACTCAGCCCCATCTCCTCTAAAGGGGCTGAGTACAAAAGTGTCGCTTCTCGTCCCCGCCCCGAAGTGCACTCATGAGCCGCTTCCGGCGAGTGAGTGTTGAAAGGCGGGGCTTATCGTCGGCGAACGGGTCAAATGATCATAAGAGAATAGCCGGAGAGGCGAAGAAACAGCTTTCGGCCGGGATATCCTCAACGCGCCTTGGCCGGTTTCGGCCGGGCGATAGATGGTGTACTTATCAACCCGGCGTCCGGTTGGCGAATACGATTTATTGGACCTTAGCCGAAAAAGTCAACGCGTATTGCACGGTGCCCGGTTCTCGGCCCGGGCCGACCGGGACGAAGCCGGACCGCTCAAGGACCTTGACCGAACCGGCATTCCCGGGAAAGGTGTGGGCGATGACGCGCGCGACGCCGGTGGTCGAAAAAGCCCTTGCGACCAGAGCACGGACGAGTTCGGTCGCGAACCCCCGACCCTGGAAGACGGGCAGGATGGAATAGCCGACCTCGACTGTTCCGTCGGCGCTCGGCGGTCCATAATAGCCGCCCGCTCCCAATAACGTGGCCGGCCGGCCTTCGCCCCCGCGCTCGACCGCATACCAGCCGTACCATCCTACCGCCTCGGGATTCTCGGCAAGACGGGCGCGGAAGAACTCGATGGCCGGCCGATCGTATTCGCCGGGCGGCCAGCCTTCAGGAACTCGCGCGCCAAGTAGAGCCGCGAGCCGCAAGGGCGATTCGAGCTCGGCATCGAGATAATCGATGGACGCGGCGACAAGGTCGAGGCGCTCGGTCCGAATCATCAGCATGAACGTCCTGTTTTCGAGCAAAGGATAGAACCGTCGCAGATTTTAGTCAATAACCTCACCGCTGAGCCCGGCCGCCCCTCCTCCGCTCCTTGTCCCTTTCCGGGAAGATCCCCCGGCTTCTTGCCTTGACTTCCGGAGAATTGCGAAATAGTCTTGTAACGGTTAGGCGACTTAGCGGCCGCGGAGACAGCCATGACGAACGGGATCCCGGAAATTCTTCCCTCTGCGATCAAGGCCCCCCCAAAAGCAAAAACGTTGGGCGTGTGTTCGGTCCTCGTCATCGCAATCGCCTGCGCGCCGGGGGCGTTGGACGGCGGCCCCCAAAGGGAACCGCCCTTGCCCCGTATTCCGGATGACGGAATCGTCCGGGCCTACGAACGGGCGGCCGCGCAAAATGTCCTCGCGGCGGTCAACCCGAAGGTCTTCTTCGGCTATTGGTCGGTCTGCGCTGACGGCCAAGGGTTCGGCTACGGCTACACCTATCCTTCGCTCGACGGCCATCAGCTGAGCGACGCGCTCCTCCGGCTCGGCCGGGTCGATGTCGTCAAGGCCAACTGGGATTATGTCCGTTCCTTCCAACGGCCGGACGGCTCTCTGCCGATCGCCATCCTGCCGGACCTGGCCAGCAAGCAGGCCGGCGAAGGGGATCATCTCGCTACCGTGGAGGCCAACGGCGGGTTGTACCGGCATTGGATCCCCGGCAATCCCTTGGAGGCGCTGGCCGACCCGACCTACATCCAGAACGCCGACGATATTTTCCGGGCGACGCTCGACCGGGAATGGCTTGAGGCCCAGCTTCCTTCGGTCAACCGGGCGGCGGACCATCTCGCTTCGCTCGTCGATGATCAGGGCAGAGTCAAGGGCGCGGGTTACTACATCGAGATGCCGGCCCGGATCGAATCGGACGGCGTGGCCCAGTGCCATGCGTTCGACGCCTTCCGCCGCGTGGCGGCCCTCAACCGCCTGGTGGGCGACATCCGTGAGGCCGAACAATACGAAACGCTGGCCGGGCGGATCCGGCAATTTTTCGTCACCCGGTTCTGGGTCGCCGACAAGGGGCATTTCGCCGAATACTTTCACCCCCAGCGGGGATTCATTTCGAGCCACGGTCTGACCGACGTGGACTGGGCCTCGATCGCCCTGGAGGCGGCGACGCCCGAACAGCGTGATATCCTCTGGCCGAAGCTCATCGGGGAGCGGCGCTTCTACTACGGCGGGATGCCCACGGGCATCGCGACGCTGCCGGAGACTTATGAGGATTGGGAATTCAGCCATCCCAGGCGGCACGACCTGGCCGCGATGGGGCGCGTTCTGGTACCTGGATGCCCAGGCGCGAGCGAGGATGGGCGACGCCGCAGGACTTCTCGACGGCATCCGGAAGGTCAGTGAGGCGGGCCGCGTAAACGGCTACTATTGGCGCGAAAGATACCAGCCCGACGGCAAGGGAGGGGTCGTCGCGGCCGGACCCAACACCTACTGTGAGTATCCGGCCAACCTGATCCGCATCGTCCAGCGCTTCCTGCTCGGCGTGGATATGCGACTCGACGGCTCGATCGTCCTCGCGCCCACCGTCACGGACGAATTCTGGAAGGAGGGATTCGGCCAAACGCTCCGCTGGCGCGGCCGGGAGCTGGCCTATGAGATGAATGCCGATCGCGTGTCGGGAACTTACGAAGGCGAAGGCCCGCAGAAGCTGGGAGTGCGCCTGCCGCCCGCGGCCGCGGGAATGAAAGTTCGCGCGCTCATCGACGATGAACTCGCTAAGGCCGCCGAGGAGGATGGGCTGATCTTCGTGACCTTGCCCGGGACTCCTCCCGGGAAACCCTGCCGCTTCGTGCTCGCCCGGACGCCCGCCAAACAGGGCTAGCAATTTAAAAAATTTCTCGCCGCGGCGGATTTTCGAGTACAATAATCGTCTGATATTTGTGATATCAAATCTCGGTCTCGAAGGAGGTTTTTAATGAGCATCCTTCACGGCAAGCCGCGGTTTCGCGCCGCCCTCCTGGCTTTCCTCATCCTCGCCCCCGCCCTCATCCTGATCGCCCAACCCGCCAAGAAAATCCAGCGCGTCCAATCGACCGACCCCGAGCTCCGGCTCAAGGGATACGCCCAGTTCCTGGATATGAAGCAGACCTCCAAGTTCAAGGACCTCAAGTGGCAGTACCTGGGCCCCAAGAACGTCAGCGGCCGCGTCACGGACGTCGCGGTCGTCGCTCCCAAGGGACGCAACTATACGATGTACGTCGCGGCCGCTTCGGGCGGCGTCTGGAAGACGTCGAACGAAGGCACGACCTTCGAGCCCGTCTTCGACCAGGCTCCG
Source organism: Candidatus Aminicenantota bacterium (assembly GCA_963702005.1). Lineage (GTDB taxonomy): Bacteria > Acidobacteriota > Aminicenantia > Aminicenantales > JAFGBC01 > JAFGBC01. The sequence continues at coordinate 1,349,091 of OY969696.1, read as the reverse complement.
GCCACGGCCATCGGCGACATCGCGATCGCCCCCTCGAACCCGGACATCGTCTGGATCGGGACGGGCGAAGCCAACATCTTCCGCTCATCGCAGGCCGGGATCGGCGTCTACAAATCCGTGGACGCCGGCAAGACCTGGGCTCATATGGGCTTGGCCGGAACCTACACGATCCCCCGGATCGTCGTCCACCCGGCGAATCCCGACGTCGTCTATGTGGCGGCCTCGGGCCATGAATGGACCGACAACCCCGACCGCGGCGTCTACAAGACGACCGACGGCGGGAAGACCTGGGACAAAGTCCTCTATATCAACGAGAAGACGGGCATCATCGACCTGGTCATGGACCCGACGAACCCCGACACCCTTTACGCTTCGGCCTGGCAGCGCATCCGCAGGAAGTGGAACGACCCGCGAAACTTCCCCGACTACACGGGGAGCGGGATCTATAAGACGGTCGACGGCGGCAAGACCTGGAAGCCTATCAACACCGGCCTTCCCGAAGCCCGCTTCCGGGGCCGGACCGGGATCGACCTGTGCCGGACCAAGCCCAACATTCTCTACGCCTTCGTCGACAATTATGAGAAGGGCCGCGACGCGACCGAAGAGGAGATGCGGGATTCCTACGGCCTGCCCTCGGCCGGGTTCATCAAGGGCGCCTCGGTCTTCCGCTCCGACGACGCCGGCGAGCATTGGACCCAAACGAGCGGCCTGACCGACGAGCAGAAACAGTACATGATGCGTCACTCCAACACCTACGGCTGGGTATTCGGCCAGGTCCGCGTCGATCCCAACGACGCGAACACGATCTACACGATGGGCCTGATGCTCAACGTCTCGACCGACGGCGGCAAAACCTTCAAGCGCGTGCCCGGCCCGGGCGTCGACCACCACGCCCTGTGGATCGACCCCGATAACTCCAATTACATGATTAAGGGGTTCGACCAGGGCTGCGCCGTGAGCTACGACAAGGGCAAAAACTGGCGCTATTTCCAGGACAACCTCCCCGTCTGCCAGTTCTTCAACCTCAACTATGACATGGCGACGCCCTTCAAGGTCTACGGCTCGATGCAGGACCACGGCAGTTTCCGGGCCGCCGTCGACCTGAGCCGGGGCCGCGACAAGGTCCCGACCCAGGAGTTCGAGAACGCGCCGGGCGGAGAAGGGTCGAACCACTTCATCGATCCCGACAACCCCAATCTCGTCTATTCGGCCGGCTTCTACGGGACGATCAGCCGGACCGACTACTCCAAGGGCGGAAGCTGGTGGCAGAACTCCAAGGACCTCCTCCCCCAGCCCTACGAAAACGAGCCTCGTCTGCGCGGCCAGTGGCTGGCCCCTTTCATCCTCTCCCCGCACAACCCCGCCATCGTCTACCACGGCATGCAGTACGTGTTCCGCTCGCTGGACAGGGGCGACACTTGGGAAAAGATCAGCCCCGACCTCACGGCCTTCACGCCCGCGGAAGCGGGCGATATCCCCTACCACACTCTGTTCGCGCTGTCCGAGTCGCCCCTCAAGTACGGCCTCATCTACGCCGGAACCGACGACGGCCGCGTCTGGATCAGCAAGGACGGCGGCAAGGCCTGGGCCGAGATCACGGCCGGGCTTCCCGTCCAGAAGTGGGTGTCGCGGCTGGTGGCCTCGGAGCATGACATGGGCACGGTCTACCTGACCCAGAACGGGAAGCGCGACGACGACTTCACGCCCTACGTCTGGAAGTCGACCGACTTCGGGAAGACCTGGATCGATATTTCCAAGGGGATCCCGATCGGCCCGGTCAACGTCATCCGCGAGGACCCGGTTAAAAAGGACATCTTGTATGTCGGGACCGACCTGGCGGTCTTTGTGACGACGGACGGCGCCAAGACCTGGCAGGTGCTGGGCGCGAACCTTCCCGCGACCTACGTTCACAACCTCATCGTTCATCCCCGCGACAACATGATCGTCATCGCTACCCATGGGCGCGGGATGTGGGTCCTGGATGCCAACGGAGTCAACGAAAAGGACAAACAGCGCCGCTTTAATTATTTCGATGAGGAGTAAGCTGGGGGATCTGCGAGCGAGCATTGAGACGCCCCGGCGCCGTTTACTAAGCCGGGCGAAATATAGTTGACTCCATATTTCCTTATCGCCCGGCTAGTACTCGGGGAGCAGCAAGGATTATGCAATGTTTATTCTGCTCCCCGTAGTAAAAGGAGGATTCAATAGCCGCGATCATGTCGGCCTGCGGTGTGCTGTGCTCAGGCTGTGCCGCTTACCGGGGAAAAGCTAAAGGCGCCGGCCATCAGGAGCGCACGGCGGCCGCCTGGCGCAGAATCTACGGGCTGCGCGCGAAGGCGGAGAGCATCTCCTGCGGAGGCTGCTTGCGGCCGGACGATGAGGTGTTCCATACGAGCCGCACCTGCAAGGCGCGTCGCTGCTCCCTAGCCAAAGGATTCTCCGGCTGCGCCGAATGCGACGTGGAGCCGTGCCCGGACCTTGAGCGGGCGCAATCGATATGGGACGGAGTGCCCGAATTAGCCAAAACCCTTTCCCAAACGGATTTTGCGGCCTACGCTCAACCTTATTGCGATCATCGCCGGCGGTTGGCCGCCGCACGCGCAGCGCGCGCCGCCCGGCGCCCCCGAAAATAATTCCGGGGGTCATACGGCCCCCGGAATAGCTGCAGCGATGAAGGTCGCTCAAGCCGATCTGGTATAATACTTCCATGAATCGGCGAAAGCTCCAAGCGGCCCCGCTGCCGGCAGTGCTGCTCGCCCTCGCGACTCTCTGGGTCATCGGGCCAGGGGCCGGCCGCTCCCGCGCCTCCTCCGCCTCCTCCCCGGGCCGCTGGATGTGCGGCGACTCCCACCAGCACACAACCTATTCAGACGGCCTGAATCCGATCCGGACGGTCAACTACATGAATTACAAGTACGGGCTCGACTGGTGGGCCAACTCCGACCATGGCGGCGGCTTCACCAAGGACGGCTATGGCCCTATCCTGTCCCAAGGCTTCGACACCGGCAAGTACGCCCGTTATTGGGACGACCGCAATGTCTATCCTCCCGGGAACATCCTGGGGGACGTCTCCCGCTCCTTCGGCCACCGCAAGATGTGGCGCTGGCAGTCCATTCGCGATTATGAATTCGCCGACCTCTTGCGCGCTCGTTCCGTCTATAAAAAGCGGGTCATCGTCCAAGGGTTGGAGTGGAACGTCCCTGGCCACGAGCATGCCTCCGTCACCGTCCTGACGGGCCAGTTCGGCGTCTCTCCCAGCGCCCGCGCCCTGGCCGCTTTCGAATACATGTTCGACGACCACGACGGGGATCAGACCGGCGGCCGCGTTCAGGGCTGGACGAAAAGCCGGCTGACCGGCCACGCCAAGGCGATCGAGGCCGTTCGCTGGCTCCAGGCCAATCATCCCGGCGCGAGCTGGTTCCTTCCCAGCCATCCGGAGCGGGCGAACCTGTGGCGGGTCGAAAACTTCCGCGATATTAATAACGCCGCCCCCTCGGTCGCTTTCGGGTTCGAGGGAATCCCGGGCAACCAGAAGACCGCCCGGATCGGATTCTCCGGCGTCACCGTCGGCCATGGGACCTACGGCGGAGCGGGGATCTTCACGGCCAAGATCGGCGGGCTCTGGGACGCGCTTCTTGGCGAGGGCCGGACCTGGTGGATCTTAGCGATCTCCGATTTCCATTCGACCAAGAAAAGCTTCTGGCCGGGGGAATACGCCAAGACCTGGACGTATGTCGTCGACGCCAACGGCAACGGCGTCTATTCCGCTCAAGAGATCCTGGATGGGCTCCGGAATGGGACGTCGTTCATCGTCGAGGGCGACCTTATCGACGGCCTCGACTTCCGGGCTTCGGCGGCCTCGGGAGAGGCGGCCATGGGCCAAACGCTGAGGGTTCGGAAGGGCGAGACGGTGCGGGTCACGATCCGCTTCAAGAGCCCCGCCGTCAACAACCACGGCGAGGCCGTCGCCATCGACCACATCGACCTCATCAGCGGAACGGTCACGGGCCGCGTCCGGCCGGGCGATCCCGCCTACACCGTCGCCACCAATCCCACGACCAGAATCAAAGCGACTTTCGACGCCTCGGACTGGACGCCGGACGCCGACGGCTGGAAAACCGTGACCTACGACCTCAAGAATGTCCAGGAGGACAAGTACCTGCGGCTGCGGGGGACCAATCTCCCACCCGAAACGCCGTTCGAGACGGACGCCAAGGGTAATCCGATCCTGGATTATGAGGCGGTCGCGAACCTCGGCATCGACGGCGCGACCGAGGCCTGGCGCGACCTATGGTTTTATTCGAACCCGATTTTCATCAAAGTCAAATAGCCGCTTCGGATTCGGCCCGCGAGGTTAGATATGAAGCATTCAAGTTTCGTCGCCGGACTGATTGTTCTTCTGGCCGCGTCTTCGGCGGCCCGGGGAGCGGAGACGAATCCTCACGTCCTGATAAAGACCGAGCTGGGGACGATCGAGGTCGAGGTTGATGCTGCCAAGGCTCCCATCACGGCCGCCAATTTCCTCCGCTATGTCGACGCCGGACTCTATGACGGAACGTCATTTTTCCGAGTCGTGACCATGCAAAACCAGCCCGTCAGCCCCGTCAAGATCGAAGTCGTCCAGGGCGGGGATGTCGCCGAGGAGAAATGCTTCCCGCCGATCGCCCACGAGACGACGGCGCTGACCGGCCTCCGTCACGTCGACGGCGCCATCTCGATGGCCCGGCTGGCGCCGGGCACAGCGACCTCGAGCTTCTTTTTCTGCGTCGGGGACCAGCCCGAGCTCGACTTCGGGGGGCATCGCAACCCGGACGGCCAGGGCTTCGCCGCCTTCGGCCGGGTCGTGGCCGGGATGGACGTCGTGCGCAAGATCCACCAAATCCCCTGCCCCAGCCAATACCTAGCCGCGCCGGTTAAAATCCTCTCGATCACCCGGGAATAATTCTGGGGACACACGACTTAATTCCGGGATGCGTCATCAACGGGGATTACAGGGCGAAAAAACTCGATTAGAATCCCGCCGCCGGCCCTCCTCCGGAATTAAGTCGTGTGTCCCCAGAATTGCTGAAACCGCGGCTCTTGTGATATAAGGATTCTCTTCCGGCTTCGGAGAACGTCCTCAACAAGGAGTCGTCCATGGCCAAGTTCGAGGGGCTCAAGTGGGCTTCCCAGCAGCTTCGCTACGGGCTGCCCGAGAAAGCGAGCGAGCTCATCGCCGCCGACGCCAAGATCGCGGCCATCTCCCGGTCCACCAACTATGCCATCTTCCTGTGCTTCGAAGGCATCCGTTTTTTCTGCAAAAAGACCGCCTCGGGCGGGCTCGAAATCCTCTTCCTCAACTGGCATAAAAACCTCGAGCGCCTGCGGCGCGGCATCGCCTTCAACTTGGGCCACGAGCAACAGGGCCTCGTCCCCGGCGTCGCCGACCTGGAATCGCTGTTCATCGACCGCTATTTCAAAGCGCCCGCCCTGCGCCCCTTCCTGGAAGAAATGGCCGGGATGGGCGCCCAGGGCTACCTCCGGCCCTTCACCGTCGATGAGGAGCAATCCATCGGCGTCTCCTTCCCCAACCAGCCCGCCCTCCGCGCCTTGGCTTGCCGCTATGATCAGTACCTGGGCGAGCCTTTCACGGGGGTCGTCATCCCCCATCTGGTAAGGGCCCACGGGGCCAATAAGACGGGCTGGCTCAAGCTCGGGATCAACTACCTGATCAGCGTCAAGGCTATCGACGAGGCCAAGCGCATCGCCCCGGACGCCGCCGCCGCCCTTTTCCTCGACGACCGGCCGGACCGGCCGATCGAGCAGCGCGAAATCACCGAATGGGATTCCTCCTGCTGCCTGTTCGCCCTCAAGGACGGGACCGTGGTCAAGATCCCCGAAAGTCCCCTGATCCTTCCCTCGGTCACCATCCAAGGCATCGTCGCCATCCTCAAGGGGATGGGCGTCAGGGTCGAGGAGAGGCCGTTCAGGTACAGCGAGCTCCTCCGTCGCGCCAAGATCGGCGAGATCGTGGCGGCGGCCAGCGTCGGCACGGCCGGGATCCTCAACCGCTGCCAGAAGCTCATCCTGGTCGACGGGGCCTTCAATGCGATCGCGACCCATACGCCCGACGAGCAGCACCCCCTGTACGCGAAGCTCCGCGAAGCGAGAGAATACTACTGGAACATCTACAAGGAGCAGGCCGAGCCCGCCGCGGGCATGACGCTCCACCGTTACCCGATCTGAGAGATCAGCGGCCCATCTTGGGCCGGACGAGATAGGCATCCCCGGCCTTGGTCCGGAACTCGACTACCGTCGCCTCCGGCCGGAAGAGCTTGACCTTCTGGCCCGCCAAAGTCACATCGACGGGGACATCCGTCCGGATCCGGCAGAACTTGCCGGCCTTGGAACGGACTTGGGCTTGAATCCAGCGGCCGCCTTCCCAAACGAGATCGACCTCGAACCCGCCCCTGGCGCAAAGCCCCCGGACCTCGCCACGTTCCCAGGACGCGGGCAGGGCGGGAAGAATCAGGATCTCGTTCTCTTGGGATTGGAGGAGCATTTCGGCGATGGCGGCCGTAAGCCCCAGGCTCCCGTCGACCTGGAGGGCCTTGGAGCAGGTCGAGAACAGGTTGGGGAGCGTGTAGTTGCGGATCCCATGCCGGAAGTTGGCCATGGCCTTGGCCGCATCGCGGAGACGGGCCCAGCAGGCCATCTTCCAGGCCGAGGACCAGCCGTTCCCTTCGAGGCCGCGCTGGTCGAGAACGACCCCGCAGGCGCCGGCCAGCTTGGGGGCCCCGCGGAGCGAGATGTGGTTCCCGGGGAAAAGACCGTAAAGGTTCGAGATGTGCCGGTGGCTCTTCTCCTGTTGGCCCCAGTCTTCGAGCCATTCCTGGAGGCCGCCGTCCTTCCCGATCTGCATCGGGGCCAGCTTCTGCCAGACGGCCACCGCCTTGTTTCTGAAGTCCCAATCGATGTCCAGGACCCGGGCCGCTTCGGTCACGGCGTCGAACAGGTCGTTGAGGATCTGGAGGTCGATGGTGGACCCGGCGCAGAGGGTCGTCCCCGGACTCATGCCGGCCGTGACCTCGTCGAAGAAAGGGTCGTTCCCCGGCCGGAGCGGAAAGTTTTCGGGCGAGGTCGAAGGGTTGGTAACGAGCCAATTCCCCCTCGGGTCGTCGACAAGGGTGTCCATGAAGAACTCGGCGCTCCCTTTGAGAATGGGATAGACCTCCCGCAGAAAGTCGAGGTCGCCGCTGAACCTGTAGTGCTCCCAGAGGTGAGTGCAAAGCCAGGCCCCGCCGGTCGAGAACGTCCCCCAGTTCGGCCCGTCCATGGGCGCCGCGGCCCGCCAAATATCCGTGTTTTGATGGAAGACCCAGCCCCGGGCGCCGTAGTGCTCGCGGGCGACCTCGCTTCCCTGCTCGCTGAGCTCGCTGATCATCCGGAACAGGGGCTCGGCGCATTCGCTCAAGTTGGCGACTTCGGCCGGCCAGTAATTCATCTCGGTGTTGATGTTCGTCGTGTACTTGGAGTCCCAGGGCGGGTTCATCGACGCGTTCCAGATCCCCTGAAGGTTGGCCGGCTGGGTTCCGGGCCGCGACGAGGAGATGAGAAGATAGCGGCCGAACTGGAAAACGAGGACCGCCAGCGACGGGTCGGATTCGTTTTCGTAGGACGCGATGCGCTCGTCGCTGGGCCGGGCGGCCGCCTCCGTCCGGGGCAGGTCCAGCCAGACGCGCCGGAAGAGCCTCTGGTGCTCGCGGATGTGGGCGTCCTTGATGTCCGTGTAGGATTTATTCCGGACGGCGGCCAGGGCCGTGCTCACCCTCTCGGCCGGATCGGCGCTGACGTCCTTGAAGCTGACGAAGTTCGTGGCCGCGGCTATGAACAGGGTGACGGCGTCGGCCCCGCTGACGGCCAGTGAGAGGTCGTCGACAGCCATCACCCCTCCCTCGGGGACGGCCAGGAGGCGGGCTTCGTAGCGGACCCGGCCCGGGACGCCGAGATAGTCCGCGGAGCGGCCGCGCAGGACCAGGCCGTCGCCGCCCAAGCCGTCCATCCGGAAGTAATCCGTCGCGTAGTTGGAGTGGGCTTCGTTCCTGACGCCGCGGAGTTCGGCCCGGAAGGTGACCTGACCGGGCTTGTCGGCCGTAAGCCGGACGACGATGACCTGGTCCAGGGGCGACGCGAAAACCTCCCTTACGAACCGGACGCCGCCCTGAGAGTAGGAGGTGACGACCAGGGCTCGGTCAAGGTCCAACTCGTGACGGTAATAGACGGCCTCTCCGCTTTCCGGGGACGGGAAACGCAAAAGGAGATCTCCCAAGGCCTGGTACTTCTGCTGCTCGACGGGATAGCCCATCATGGTCCGGCCGAACAGCCGGTGGGCTTTGATATACTCGCCGGCGAAGATGAGCCGCCGGATCTCGGCCAGGCTTTGGGACGCGCCGGGGACCGTCTGGGAATAGGGCCCGCCCGACCAGTAGGTCTCCTCGTTGAGGGCGATCCGCTCCTCGTCGGTCCTTCCAAAGACCATGGCGCCCAGCCGCCCGTTGCCGACCGGGAACGCTTCCTCCCAGCGAGCGGCCGGATGCTGGTACCAGATTTTTGTCTGAGACCAATCCGGCGCGGCCGAGCGCGCCGTCTGGACCGACGCCGCAAAAGACGAAACCGCCAGGATCGCCGAGAGCAAACCGAGCGCGAGCGAGCGCTTGAAGACGCACGTATTCATCGTTCCTTCACCCTTCATAGCGGCCTCCCTTTCCTCGACTTTAGGATAGCGGAAACCGCGCCGGGGCACAAGACGGAGAAGGCTTGACAAGAATCCGGCTCGAGCTATATAGTCGTACTAAATTAGGCGGGGACTTAGAAACATGAATATAAAGTACCAAGCGATGTTCAGAAAAATCGTCGTCATCGAGGACGACCCGGTGACGCTCCGTCTTCTCGAGGGCATCCTGTCCCAAAACGACTTCCTGGTCCGCTCGGCCAAGGACGGGCAGGCCGGGCTGGAGCTCGTCCGCAAAGAGAAGCCGGACCTCGTCATCAGCGACGTCGTCCTGCCCCGGATGGACGGCCTCGGCCTCTGTGCCCGGATCAAGAGCGATCCCGACCTCGCCCGGACCAAGGTCATTCTGATCACGGCCGTCTACAAAAAAGTCGCGCTCAAGCATATCGTCAGGGATTCGCAGGCCGACGCCGTTATCGAAAAGCCGGTCGATCCCGCCGCCTTTCTCAAGAAGATTAAAAGCTTGATCCCCTAGGCGACCGAGCCGCTCGCTCCAGCTTCCCTTGACATGTTGTGAGCTTCGCGTTATGCTTTTCCTGAACGGGGAGAAGGGATTTCCGCTGCGAAAGGCCGCCCGGGGCCGTCTCAGCAGAAAACGAAATTTTAATCAATCTTACTGATCTCAAAGAAAATGAACCGTTCAGGAAAGCCTGTCAATGGTTTATTGGAAAAAGGGACCAACTGTCTCATCGTCCAATCGAAATTTTCGGAATTCAGTTATTTAAACTATATCGATGTATGTAAAATAGCGGGAGCAAAATATCCCGTCACGCCGTTGGGTCTAATGACGGTGGCGGCGTTGCTGCCCCAGCAATGGAAATTTAAGTTGGTTGATGAAAATGTTAAGCCTCTCCGGGATGAACACTTGGAATGGGCGGATATTGTTTGTACGGGAGGCATGCTGTGTCAGCAGGAGGGCACATTTTCGATAATTGATAAAAGCCATCGCTTTGGTTGTCCGGTTGTCGTTGGCGGTCCGGATCCCACATCTCAGCCCAGCTTGTATCAATCGGCGGATTACCTTTTATGTGGAGAAGGAGAGATTGCCATTCCAAATTTCATAAAAGACCTGGATAAAGGTTGCGGGAGCGGCGAATACAAATCAACTGAAATGACGGATATGACTCAAGCCGTGGTTCCCAGGTTTGACTTGGTCAGGCCCAAAGATTATCTCATGGCCGGAATCCAATTTTCCCGCGGTTGTCCCTTTCATTGCGAGTTCTGCGATATCATTGAATTATTCGGCAGGAAAGCGCGGACAAAAACGGCCGGTCAAATCATTGAAGAAATTCAATGCCTTTATGAATTGGGGTATCGGGGTCATGTGTTTTTTGTCGATGATAATTTTATCGGAAATAAAAGGAGCGCCAAAGAGCTTTTGACCGCGCTCGGAGAATGGTCCGAAACGAACCATTATCCTTTCTATTTCGGGACCGAGGCTCCCTTCAATATCGCGGATGATGAGGATCTTCTGCGGATGATGAAGGATGTCGATTTTAGGTTTATCAATATCGGCATTGAAAGTCCGGAAGACGAGGTATTGAAGCTGGCCCACAAGGAACAAAATCTCCAGAGGCCGATTGTCAAAACTATTAAGAAGATTTATTCGTTCGGGATGATAGTGGATTCGGGTTTTATTATCGGTTTTGATAATGAAAACGATCAAACCGCTGAAAAGATCATTAACTGTATTCAGGATTCGGGGATATGCATGGCCATGATAGGAACACTCTACGCATTGCCGAATACACAATTGGCTAAACGCCTAAAAAAAGAAGGAAGGTTGTTTGAGGAGAGCACGCCGACGGCGGATCATGAGATTAAAATTGATCAAATGTCCAGCGGCCTAAATTTTATGACCGCCAGGCCCAGGGTGGATATTTTAAGAGACTTTGTCCGTATCCTAAAATATGTCTATGATCCGGGTCATTATTATCAAAGAGTGACCTCTACGAGCCTTAATTTAAACCCCGCCAACAAATATAGACCCGGCATTAGTGGAACTCTGAAGAACGCGTACATATTCTCGAAAGTCTGCATTAAAGCGGGATTCGATAGAACAACAGGCTGGTACTATTGGAAAATGCTGTTGACCGTTCTTTTCAGAAATCCAAGGGCGATTGAATCGGCCGTAACGCTGGCTGTGCTCTTCGTGCATTTTCAAAAACAGTCCAGATTCATCATCGATAGGACAAACAAAAAGATTAATGATATTGAGAGATGCGGGGAGGACTTTATTAATCGTTCAATGCTGCCGAAGGAGGAATAAGCCATGAACGAAATGAGGAGAAATTTTTATAAGCTCCCTTGGTCAAGGACGGATAATCAGGGCGGATGGGTGGAAGTAACGGACGATTGTGACTTGTCCTGTCCCGATTGTTACAGACACAGGCTGGAGGGGCATAGGTCCTTGGAAGAGGTTAAAAATGATATTGTTGCGGTGCAGGAATTAACCAACTGCGATTGTCTGTGCATAGCGGGCGGAGAACCGCTCATTTATCCTCATCTTGTAGAAGTCGTGAAATTTATTACCGAGCATAAAATGAAATCCGTGCTTTTCACCAATGGAGAAAAATTAACCAGGGATTATGCTTTGGCGCTAAAAAAAGCGGGCTTGAGCAAGATCCACTTTCATATCGACAGCGCTCAGAACAGGCCGGGTTTGACCGGGAAAAATGAAGTCGAATTGAACGAAGCCAGGCAACATTATGCCGATTTGCTCTGGGAAGTCGGCGGGATTCAATGCGGGTATAACGTCACGGTATTTCGCTCAAACCTAAAATATATTCCCGAGATCGTGGAATGGTGCCGGGCCAATATCCATAAAGTCCAGCATATTACTTTTATCGCCTTTCGGGGCCTGCCCATCGTCGAGGGAATGGACTATGTGGTCAATGGCCGGAAAATCGACACAAGCGCGGTCCCGATCGGCTATTCGAATCTTGAAGAAATTAATATTTCAACCGAAGAAATGTTTGGAATGCTCCAAAATCGCTATTCTGACTTCCGGCCCTGTGCCTACATAAATGGGACAACGGCCTACAAAACGAACAAACATTTAGTTATTCTCACTGCGGGGAGCAAAAGAGGACCATACGGTTTTTTGGGAAGACAAACAGTCGAGCTTGTTCAAGTTTTTTATCATTTATTCAAAGGGAGATACTGTTCTTTTTTTAAGAATCCGGTCGTCGGGAAGAAATTGTTTATTCTTTCCCTTGTTGACAAAGAAGTCAGAAAAACGTTTGTCAACTATTTAAAAGCCGTAGTTAGGAATCCCATTAGAATATTCGAAAAGATTTATGTTCAGTGTATTAACTTTCAGCAGCCCAACGAGATGATTGAGGGGAAAAAAAATCTTTGTGATTGCTGCGTGAATCCGATGATCTATCAAGACAAATTAATCAATCCCTGTCAGCTTGATGAATACCGGATTTTCGGCGATCTTATCACCACGGTCCCAAGCCCAAGAAAACAAGCGGAATGAATACGGCAAGAGCTCCCGAGCTTTCGAACGGCCATCGGCTGGGACATCTGGTGATGATCCTGGGCGTCGCTCTTTTCCACATCGCCTGCTACCGTTTAGTCAATGCTTTGACCCAATGGGCCCCGCTGACCATCCATGATTACAGCATCTTCATTGACGCCTGGATTCCCTACTGGGGATGGACGGCCTGCTTTTATTATCTGGGCGATCTCTACGTCCTTCTCGGAGCCTTCCTGATCGTCTGGAAACTCCCCCATCGAATGTTCCATAGAGCTGTTGCCGCCTATGTCCTCATGATCTTGACCGGTGCGGGGCTCGAGTATGTCTTCGCCGCCGCCTCGCCTTGCCCGACACGGATGATCGCCCTTCAACAAACAGTCCATCGAATGTTGTGGCTTCATCCTTTTGCCTGTCTTCCTTCCATGCATGTCGCTTTGACCGTCTTCCCCACCTGCCTGGCTTTTTCGGTATGGCCTTCGCGACCGGTGCGATCCGGCCTGGTTCTCATGACGGTCCTGATCTCCCTGTCGACTCTGACCTTAAAAGAGCACGTCGCCTGGGACGTCGTCGCGGGCGTGGTTCTGGCCTTGGCCTTTTATGCCGTCTGGAGCCGGACCGGGATTCGGATGGAACGCGTCCCGCGAGGAGCCGCCCATGGCGCTTGATCGGAACCGCCTTTATCGATTCCCCTGGTCCAAGACGGATAATCCCGGGGCTTGGGTGGAAGTCACGGATGAATGCGACCTGGAGTGCCGCGGATGCTACCGCCACCGGCTGGAGGGACATCGGCCGCTCGAAGCCGTGCGGAAGGACATTCTGGAGGGCCATCGGCTGACCCGCTGCGACAGCATGGCCATCGCCGGCGGAGAACCCCTCATCTATCCCCATATTGTCGAGGTCGTGGATTTTATGGCCAGACGCGGGATTAAACCCGTCATCCTGACCAACGGCGAAAAACTGGACTGGTCTCTGGCCAAGGACCTCAAGAAGGCCGGGCTGGCCAAATTTCACTTTCATGTCGACAGCGGACAAAACAGGCCGGGCTGGGAAGGCCGAAGCGAGCTGGGCATGAACGCCCTCCGGCAGCGATATGCCGATTTAATCTGGGAATTGGGCGGGGTGCAATGCGGCTATAACCTGACCGTCTATCGGTCCAGCTTGAATGACCTTCCGGGGGTCGTGGAATGGTGCCTGTCGAACATCCACAAGGTCCAGCACATTTCACTCATCGCTTTCCGACTTATCCCCGGGAATGAGGATCTCGACTACCGGGTCAACGGAGAAAAAGTGGACCTGGCTCCCTATCAAGAAAACGTCCCCGCTCCCGAGGAGATCAGCCTGACCACGGAGGACATGTTCGCCGTCCTGGAGAAGCAAATTCCCGGTCTTCGTGCTTGCGCCTACCTGAGCGGAACAGCCGATCCCCTGACCACGAAATACCTCATCGCCGCCCCTGTCGGCTCAACCCGGAAAATCTACGGCGTCCTGGGCCCTAAAACCATGGAGATCGTCCAGGTTTTTTACCATCTGTGGCTGAACCGCTATTGCGCCTTCCTCCGGCGTCCCGCGGGGAAAAAAATATTTGTCCTGTCCGCGCTCGACCCTGAGATCCGGCGGGCCTTCCGGAGCTTCCTTGAGGCGTGCTTGAGGAATCCCGCCCGGCTGTTCGATAGAATCTACGTTCAGAGCATCCACCTCCAGCAGCCCAACGAGATCCTGGGCGACCTGGTCAATCTTTGCGACGGATGCGCCAACATGATGCACTATCAAGGACGGCTGATCAATTCCTGCCGGCTGGATGAATATCGGATGTTCGGCGGCGAGATTCGTCCCGTCAAACGCAGGGAGGGGGTCCCATGAGCCTGTCCCGAGAAACACTCTACCGTTTTCCCTGGTCCAGGACCGACAACCCGGGCGCCTGGATTGAGGTGACCGACGCCTGCGACCTTCACTGCCCGGGCTGCTTCCGCCACTCCCTGGAAGGACACCGGCCGCTGGCCGAGCTCGAACAGGAGATCCTCACCCTCCGGGAGATGCTTCATTGCGAACGGATCGCTATCGCCGGCGGAGAGCCGCTGCTCTATCCGGACCTCGTCGAAGTCGTCCGGTTCATCGCCCGGCACGGGATGAAGCCCATGATCCTCACCAACGGCGAGAAGCTGACCCGGGACCTGGCCGCGGAGCTCAAGCGCGCCGGCCTGGTCTTGTTCTATATCCATGTCGATGCGGGCCAGCAGCGGCCCGGCTGGGTCGGAAAAACGGAGGGCGAGATGAACACCCTCCGCCAAAGATACGCGGACATGCTCTGGGATCTCGGCGGAGTTCAATGCGGCTATAACATCACCGTCTTTCCCTCGACGCTGGCCTCTCTGCCCGACATCATCACCTGGTCCAGGGCGAATATCCATAAAGTCCAGCACGTCTCTCTGATCGCCTTCCGATCGCTCCTCCTCCGGGACGATTGGGTCTATGAAGTCAACGGCCGGCCGATCGATACCAGTCGGCTTCAGTGTACGACCCGCCGTCCGGAGGATTTGAGCGTGACGACGGATCGCATGGCCGACCTTCTTATGGACCGATTCCCCGAGGTCAGGCCCTGCGCGTACTTGAACGGGACGACCTCCCCCGAAAGCCTTAAATTTCTCATCATGCTGCCGGTCGGCACGACGCGTCAGGTCTACGGCGCCCTGGGGCCGAAAACGGCGGAACTGGTCCAGGTCTTCCATCACCTGAGACGAGGACGCTATTGCGCCTTCCAAGAACAGACCTCGCCGGGCATGAAAATTTTTTTGCCGTCCCTCGTCGACGGACAAGTCCGGAAAGCGCTGGGGCGGTTCCTCAAGGCGTCGCTGCGCAACCCCAGGACGCTCTTCGAGAAGATTTACGTCCAATGCATCAATCTCCAACAACCGAATGAGGTCTTCGCTGGGCGGATCAACCAATGTGACGGCTGCCTCAATCTGATGCTCTACAAGGGCCGGCTGATCCGTTCCTGTCAACTCGATGAGTACAGGATTTACGGCGGACCGATCGAGCCGCGCTTGAAGAGAGCCGGCCCGGAAGCCCTTTAGGATTTATCGGAGGGCATCATGAAACGTGCGCTGGTTTTAGGCTCGGGAGAAATGGGCGAAGAGGCGATCCGGGACCTTTATCGGTCGGGAAAATTCGGTGAAATTGTCGTCGCCACGCGAAGCCTGGCTAAAGCCAAGACCGTCTTGGCGCGGCAGAAAGGGGGGGCGGCCAAGACCTCGGCCTTAGCCCTGGACCTGCGGCAGCCGGGCGATCTGGCCGGACTCATGAAGGGTTTCGACGTCGTGGTCAATTGCGCGGGCCCGAATTATAAATACGAAACTCTGGTCGCTCGCGCCGCCATCAAGGCCGGCGTGTCGCTGGTCGACATCAATGATGATTACCTGACCACGTTTGAGATGTACGACCTGGATGAGTCGGCCCGCCGGGCCGGGATTACGATCATCTTGGGTTTGGGCGCGAGCCCCGGCGTGAATAATGTCCTGGTCCGGGCCGCCGCCAATCAACTGGACGAGGTCGAGGAAATCCATACGGCTTGGGTCATGAGCGGCTCCGACCCCGGAGGGCTGGCCCTCTCCTATCATCTATTGTATTCGCTGTCCCACACCGCGCTCACCTTTCGGGACGGCCGGCTCGTCGAGGTTCAATCCTTCGTCGACGGAAAAGAACGGATCGAGTTTCCCGATCCGGTCGGGGCCCTTGACGTCTTCCATATCGGACACCCGGAGCCGATCACCCTGTCCCGGTCGTTCCCGGGGGTCAAAGTCGTCGATGACAAAGCCTCCTTTAATCCGGCCGTCGTCAACGAGTGGATCGTAGCCCTCGGCCGCATCGGCCGCAGCGAAGGCCCGCTCCAGGTCCAGGGAGGGGAGGCGGATCCGATGGATTTTGCGGCGGCTCTCTTCCATAAAAGATGTCTGGGCCTGACGGGTGTCTCCAAGCAGGGAGCCTTGCGCGTCGCGGTCAAAGGAAAAAAGGGAACCAAAACCCGCCGCGTATTTTATTCATCGGCCGGACGGATTGCCCAGGGGACCGGCATCCCGGCTTCGGTCGGGGCGCAAATGCTCGTTGAAGGCAAAGTCAAGGGGGTCGGCGTCCTGCCGCCCGAAGTCTGCATTGAGCCCGACGAATTCGTCTGTGAACTCCTCAACCGGAATATCGGCAGGCTTAACGGTTGGGTGGAAGATCTCTAGCCGCGTATCTCCGGAAATCACCCGAACGGATTCTCGCCCGGGTAGAATGAGCCGGCCGGCCGGTTGAAGCCGACGTCCTCGACGCCCAGCATGCGGACGGCCGCGAACAGCGCCTTCCCGGCGTGGGCGAAGGCGACGGCCGTGTGATGGGGGAAGCGCTTCTCGATGAGGACGTGGCGGTAGAAGCGGCCCATTTCCCGGATTCCGAAGACCCCGATGCCGCCGAAGGACTTGGGGTCGATGTCCAGGACCTCGCCCTCCGCGACGTAAGCGCGCAGCTCGCCCGCCGCCGTCGACTGGAGCCGGAAGATCGTGATTTGGCCGGGCTTAATTCTCCCCTCCAGCGTCCCCAGGGTGATCTCCGGCTTTTTTCCGCCCTCCATGAGCCGGTTCATGATGAGCTGATACTTGATGGCGCCCCCGACCAGGCAGCCGGAGGCCGTGTTCCCGCAGTGGAAGCCCATGAACAGGTCCCGCGGCCCGAACCCTTTGAGCTTGGCCTTGGCGGCCTTGACCATGTCGTCGGGGACGGTGTTGTTGACGTCGAGGAGCGTCGCCGGCAGCTCCGTGGCGCAGGTCGCCATGTACTCGCTCAGGGCGCCGTAGATGTCGACTTCGCAGGCGACCGGGATGCCACGGGCGGCCATCCGGGCGTTGACATAGCAGGGGACGAACCCGAAGTAGCGCTCGAAGGACGGCCAGCATTTGTCGGCGAAGACGCCGAAAGACGACGCTCCCAGATTGGCCTCCATGAACTCGATCAGGGCGACTTCGAACTGGGCCAGCTTTTCGAGAATCCCCGGGTAAGTGTTGCCGGCGCCCAGCTCCTTGGCCATCTCCTTGGCGACCGATTTGACGGCGGGCCGTCCCTTGGCATTAAGGAAGATGTCGTAGAGGTCGAGCTCGCTGTTCTCCATGACCTCCACCCCGATGTCGAACAGCGGCTTGATGGGGGCGTTGCAGGCCAGGAAATCCTGGGGCCGCGGGCCGAACCCGAAGATCTTGAGCGCCTTGAGCCCGAGCCGGACGCGGGCGATCGGGATGAAGGCGGCCATCATGGCGGCGACCTTGGCCGCCGTGCCGACCGGGTATTCGGGGATATAAGGCCGAAGCCTCCGGAGTCCGATATTATAAGAGGCGCTGAGCATTCCGCAGAACGCGTCGCCGCGGCCCTGGATGAGGTTCTTCTGGGTCTCCTCGGCGGCGGCCGCGAACATGACCGGGCCGTCGAACTTCTGGGCGAGCAGGGTCTCCGGCCCCTCCGGCCCGAAATTCCCCAGGAAGACGACCAGGGCATTGACGTTCTTCGTCCGCAATTCGGCCAAGGCGCGCAGGACGTCCTTCTCGCTTTCGACGATGGTCTCGATCTCGACGACCGGGACCCGCTTGGCCCGGCATTCGGCCGCGACTCTCTTGCGGCGCGTCCGGGAGAGCTCGATCGGGAAGCAGTCGCGGCTGACGGCGACGATCCCCAGGTTGACGGTCGGAACGTTCTTCATCATCTTGACTTCTCCTTCGTCTGTCCGTAGTAAGCGTCCGGCCCGTGCTTTCGGTGGAAATGCCGGCGCAGCAGATAACCGGGAAGCATCCGGGCCTTGCCGGTCAAGGCCATCGTCCCCCAGGCCATCCGCGCGATACGCTCGAGAATAAGGGCATGCCGAACGGCCTCCTCGACCGTGGCGCCCCATGCGAAGGGGCCGTGGCCGGCCACCAGGACCGCGGGCATCTCGGCGGGTTTGAGGCCCCGGAAGCGCTCGGCGATGACGCGGCCGGTCGCCGCCTCGTAATCCTTCGCGACCTCCCGGGCCGTCAGGCTCCGGGTGACGGGCACCGGCCCGTTGAAATAATCGGCGTGGGTCGTTCCCAGGCAAGGGATGGCCCGGCCGGCCTGCGCGAACATGGTCGCGTAAAGACTGTGGGCGTGGACGATGCCTCCCGCCTGGGAAAAGGCCCGGTAGAGTTCGAGATGGGTCGGCGCATCCGAGGACGGCCGGAGTTTGCCCTCGACGATCCGGCCGTCCAGATCCACGACGACCATGTCGGCCGGCCTGAGGACCGCGTAATCCAGGCCGCTCGGCTTGATGGCCATGACGCCCTTGGCCCGGTCCGCTCCGCTCGCGTTCCCGAAGGTCAGGACGACCAAGCCGTTCCGGACGAGGTCGAGGTTGGCTTTCCAGACGATTTCCTTGAGGTCCCCGTACATCTCAGTGCCCTTTCGCCGACCGCTGGACGTCCCGCAGGGCCAAGAGATCCTTCATGACGTTGTGCAGGTTCCCGGTCCAGGACTTGGTGCCCAGGGCGTCGTGAAGCTGGCGATAGAGCCGGTAAAGCTCGCGGTAGACCTTGTGCCGCCCCGGGTCGGGCCGGTAGACCTTAGGCTTGATGCCGCAGACGGCCGCTTGGCCTTCCACGAAGCCGGCGAAACCGCCCCGCTCCGCCCCGGCCGCGACCGCCCCGGCGATGGCCGATCCCAGGGCGCAGGTTTGGGCCGAGCGGGCGACCTTCATCTCGCGGCCGAGGACGTCGGCATAGAGCTGCATGAGGAAGGGATTCTTCTCGGCGATCCCTCCGCAGTTGACGACCTGGTCGACCTTGACGCCGTACTCCTCGAAACGGTTGATGATCGCGAGCGCCCCGAACGCCGTCGCTTCGACCAAGGCCCGATAGATCTCCTCGGGCGCCGTATGGAGGGTCTGGCCGATGAGGAGTCCGGTCAGGCGCTGGTCAACCAGGATGGTCCGATTGCCGTTGTTCCAGTCGAGGGCCAGCAGTCCCGACTGTCCGGGCTTGAGCCGGGCCGCTTTTCGCGACAGAGCCTCGTGGGAGCCCTCCTTCTTCCCGCCCGGGGCGATGGCGCTCACGAACCAGTTGAAAATATCGCCGACGGCCGACTGTCCCGCCTCGAGCCCGAAGCATCCGGGGAGGACGGACCCGTCGACGATACCGCACAGCCCGGGGATGTCCGCCAAGGCGCGGTCGGCCGGCCAAACCGTGATATCGCAGGTGCTGGTGCCGATGATCTTGACGAGAGTTCCCGGCGCGACGCCGGCGCCGACGGCTCCGAGATGCGCGTCGAAGGCGCCGACCGCGACCGGAATCCCGGCTTCCAGGCCGAGCTTCCCGGCCCATTCCGCGGTCAGAGCCCCGGCCGGGACATCGGCCGTGTAGGTCTTGCCGTAGAGGCGGTCGCGGAGTTCGCCCAGCCGGGGATCGAGCTTGGACAGGAAGTCCTTGGCGGGCAACCCCCCCCAGGCGTCGTTGAACATGGCTTTGTGTCCGGCCGCGCAACGGCCACGCTTGAGGACATCGGGTTTTACGGTCCCGGTCAGGACACCGGGGATATAATCACAGCACTCGACCCAGCTCCAGGCCGCTTCGAAGACGCGCGGCTCGGTCCGAAGGCAGTGAAGGATCTTGCTGAAGAACCACTCCGAGGAGTAAGTCCCGCCGCATTTGGCCAGGTACTCGGGCCGCTCGCGGGCCGCCAGCTCCGTGATCTGGGCCGCCTCGGCGTACCCGGTGTGATCCTTCCAGAGCCAGGCCTGGGCGTTCGGGTTTCGCCTGAACTCCTTGCGGAAGGCGAGCGGAACGCCCGCCCTATCCACCGGAAGCGGCGTCGATCCCGTCGTATCGATCCCGATCCCGACAACACGGGCCGGGGCGAAACCCTTGGCCGCTTTGCGGGCCTTGGCCAACACGGCCCGGACGCAGGCGATCGTGCCGGTCAGGTAATCGGCCGGGTTTTGGCGGGCCAGATTCGGGTCGGACCGGTCCAGGAGGATCCCTTCCCGCCCCGTCTCATAGGCGTGGACGGCGGTCGCGGTTTCCCGGCCGGTGCGGAGCTCGACAAGGAGAGCTCGGACCGAGTTCGTCCCGAAATCGAGCCCCAAGCCGTAGCGGGGTGCCTCTCTTTTCATCGCGCCTCCAAGCTCATCGGGCCGACCTTGACCGAGCGGTGGAAATCCATCCTTCCTTTTCGGTCCCTATCATATACCGGCCCAAGGGGATAATAAAAGCGAGCAGGGATCGCATCCTTATCTATCCTTGGGGCTTGAAATCGTCCCTGAAAAGAGATACAAAGATGTTTACGTTAACGCAAATGATAAAAAAACAAGGCGAAAATCCTCGCGCTAATTCGAAACCCTTTCGTTTTGACTGCCTGGCCATGCTCTGTTATTTTTACCCTATATCAACGGTGAAGTCAAATCATCGACTCCCCGGCCTGAAGGCCGGGGCTTGTTCATGATTAACCCTGAGCCTCGCTCTCATCCCCGCCTTGAAAGGCGGGGCTTGGCGTCGGCGAACGGGTCAATAAGGAGGGCAGGATGAAACAGCGGAAATTAAGGGCGTTTCTTGTCGTGCTCGCCGCCGCCCTGGCCATACCGGCCTGGGCAGGGCAGGGCCGAAACCGCGCCGCGCGAATTTCGATCTCACAGGAAGGAGGCACCGCCATGGACGTCCTCAAGGGAACTTTTGGAACTCTCCCCGATGGCCGCCGGGTCGAAGTCTATACGCTCGTGAATAAAAACGGCCTCAAAGCCCGGCTCATCAACTACGGCGGGATCCTCGTCTCGCTCGAAACCCCGGACCGGAAGGCCCGGCTGGGGGATATCGTGCTCGGTTTCGACTCGCTCGACGGGTACCTCAAGTCGTCTCCTTACTTCGGCTGCATCGTGGGACGCTACGGGAACCGGATCGCCAAGGGCCGCTTCACGCTCGACGGCGTGGAATACAAGCTGGCGGCCAATAACGGACCCAATCACCTCCACGGCGGCCTCAAGGGATTCGATAAGGCCCTTTGGACGGCCGAGCCTGTCTCGGCCCAGGACGCCCGCGGCGTCAAGTTCGCCTACCTGAGTCGCGACGGCGAGGAGGGCTATCCGGGGAACCTTCGGGTCAGCGTGACCTATCTTCTGACCGACGGGGACGAACTCAGCATCCGTTATCAGGCCGAGGCGGACAAGGCGACGCCCGTCAACCTGACCCACCACAGCTACTTCAACCTGGCCGGCCAGGGCAGCGGCGACATCCTCGGGCACGAGCTCATGATCGACGCGCCGAGCTACACCCTCGTCGACGAAGGCCTGATCCCGACCGGCCAGATCGCGCCCGTGGCCGGGACTCCGTTCGATTTCACGAAGCCCGCGGTCATCGGCGCCCGGATCGCCCAGGTCCCGGGCGGATACGACCACAACTTCGTCCTCCGCGGCGGCGGCGGCCGGCTCGCCCTGGCGGCCCGCGTCTCCGAGCCGAGGACCGGCCGCGTCATGGAGATCTCGACGACCGAGCCGGGCCTCCAGTTCTACGCCGGGAACTTCCTGGACGGCACGATCACCGGGAAGGGCGGAAAAGTCTACCAGAAGCAGTTTGGGTTCTGCCTTGAGACCCAGCACTTCCCCGACTCCCCCAACCAGCCCTCTTTTCCGTCGACGATCCTACGGCCCGGGCAGAAGTACGAAAGCTTAACCGTCCACAAGTTTTACGCCAAGTGAGCCGGGAGAGGATCCGAACCAGCGCCTCGCGGCCGTCTAAAGCCCGTCCTTGACGCTCCACCTTCGCTTGAGCGTCGGCGCGGCCAGCAGGACGCTCCGCACGATTCTGACTTTCCGCTTTTCGAACTGATCGCCGGCGACGCAGCTTTTTTCGACGGTCCGCGGCGTGATCCCGTAGAGGACCAGATGGACTTTGTTGTTCACGGCCGGATAGACGGCGGAACCGTACGTTTTTCTGACGGGAACCGCGAACCCGGACGGACTCATGATCGCGGCTCGGGACGGGCCGAATTGATCCTTGAGCCCGATCGTCTTTTCAACGGACTTCCCTTCCAGGACTTGGTAGACGATGAAATGGCTGAGGCTCTTGGGGAACGCGCTTCCCGGCTCGATCTTCTCGGACGGCGCCAGCAGGGCGAAAGCGTTGCCGATGATGATGCGCTGTTCGCCGAACTGGTTGACGAAGGCGATCCGCCGGGTGGGTTCGGGCGCAGAGGGATAAATTCTGTATCCCGCCAGGTGAGCCTGGCGATCGAACAAGGGTTCCCGGTTCTTGACGACCGGATTCGCGAACCAATCCAGCCCCAGAACTCGACAGATCCTGTCCTCCTTGTCGAACTGACCGTAGACCTTGATCCTCCCCGACAGCTCCAGGTTCACGATATCGTAGATTTGAAAATAATCGAGATGCAGCTCCCGAGCCGTATAAGCCATGACCCCTCGAACCATTTCGACGATAGGCCGATCGCCGGGAATTGTCAAGAAAATTTTCGGCGGCCTCGCCTTTACGACCGTCAAATAATCCGGATTCCTTATTATTGCCGCGGGAGCCAAACGACCATCTCGCTGGCGCCGCGGTTGGCCCAGGCACAGTAGGGAACGGCGCGGAAGTCCGGAAAATCAAAGGAGGACGCGGGATGGCCGAACAGAGGGGGGCACCACTGTCCATCCTTCAGGTAGGCGTCGATCGCTTGGGCCGCTTTTTTGCCCGCCCCCATGGCCAAGATGACCGTGGCCGCGCCCGTGACGATATCGCCGCCGGCAAAGTCGCCCTTTTAGCCATTATCGGACATCTATCAACAAGCTGGCAATCCAAGACTGGAATCGACGTCGGAGGCCCTCAGCAAAAACTAGCTACCTGCTCCTGTCCGTGCCAGACCCCCAGTAATGGACATCCCCGTCGGTGTTAACCGGATACCCCCAGCCCTGCTTGGGCGAAGAAGGCCAGAAGAAACGGGCCGGGTCGAGCCCGGCCACCACCTCCGGCAGGATCTGGCCGAAAACTTTCTGGTAGGCCTGCCAAAGTCTATCCCGGTGCTCGATGCCCATCTGTTGAGGCCAATTCCAGTCTTTCCAGCCGATGTAGACCTCGTTATTCCCGCACCACAGGGCCAGGAAGGGATGGTTGCGTAGCCGCGTCACGTTGCCCAGCGCACCACCAGCGCCGGGGGTTCTTCACTTCCCGGGTACCATTGGTCAATCGCAGGGCCGGGCGCCGGAACCTTTGTAGACAAGACCGTCCTTCATGACGAAGGTGACCCGCTCGAGCTCAGTGATGTCCTTGAGCGGGTCGCCGGCGACCGCCACGAGGTCGGCCAACCGGCCCGGCGCCACCGAGCCGAGATTCTCCTCCTGGCCCAACAGCTGCGCCGCGACCGAAGTCGCCGATTTGATCGCCTGCATGGGCGTCATGCCGTAGCGCACCATGTAGGAAAATTCCTTGGCCTGATTCTCAGTCCAGGGAAAGCCGCCGGCGTCGGTGCCGAAGGAAATCAGCATCCCCTTGGCCACCGCCTTGCCGAAGGCAATGCGCTCCAGCTCGACCATCTTCGGCCAGATCCCGCCCCGAGGCCCGGCCACAGAGACGCCCACGTAAATGGTCGGACACCAGAACACCTTTTGCTTGACGGCGCGGTCGATAAGGTCGTCGGTGAGGCCGTCCCCGTGCTCGATGGTATCCACGCCCATGCGCAGCGCCGCATCGATGCCGTCCCAGCCGATGGTGTGGGCTGCGACCTTCTTGCCTAAGCGGTGCGTCTCGTCCACCAGCGCCCGCATCTCCTCATCGGTGAAATCCACCCAGGAGCGCAGCCGGCCGTCAGAGCCTAGAAAGTATTTGCGGTCGGCGTAGAACTTGATCCAGTCGGCGCCGTACTTCACCTGTTCCCGCACCGCCCGGCGGATGTTGTCCGGGCCGTCCACGATCTGCACGCCCTCGGGCACCTTCAGCTCCCAGGAATAGCCCGAGAGCGGATACATTCCGGTGGGGGTCATGGCCCGTGTCGAGACAAACAGCCGCGGGCCGGGAATGACCCCTTTATTGATGGCGGTCTTGATGTCCACGTCGGCGTACATGGCCCCCTCGGTCTCGACGTCGCGCAGGGTAGTGAAGCCGTTGAGGAGCGAAGCCCGCACGGCCATGGTGGCCCGGATCGTCCGGTAGGGGATGCTCTCCTTGAGGAGCTGGTCGTCATAGTCGGCCGCCGTGAGATCGCCCTGCAGCAGGATATGGGTGTGGTTGTCGATCAAGCCGGGCAACAGTGTGGCCCCGGCCAGGTCAATGACACGGGCCTCCTTGGGCGCCTGGGCTATGATCGCAGCCGCCGGGCCGACGGCCTTGATCCGCTGGCCCTCGACCAGCACGGCCACTCCCTGCCGCACGCCGTCCGATAACCCGTCGATCAGGCGGGCCGCTTTGATCACCATGACCAGCGGCTTCTGCGCGCTGGCCGCTTCGCCTGACTGGGCTGTCCCCGATGCCAACATCGCCAGCACCGTCATGATAACAGCCGCCAGCAAGCCAGGCCGCCCGCGCCGATGTCCTTGCGGCCCATGCTTGTCAGTCAACTTTTTGCCCCAATTGAAACCTTGTCCAAGCAGTATTTTCATAGTCCACCTCCCCAAATATTTTCTTATTAATATTATCAATAAATCCGTCACTTGCCAAAGGGCATAATGCTAAACCAGCAGCCTGAGGAAGTCGCCGTGATCTTTGCCTGGTTTTTTCAGGCGGCAGGCCAATACCATGGAAATTCCTATTCTTCAATCGGTTGACATTTCCCCTTGCGGGTTCTATATTGATAATGCCCATCAGAGAGAAGATAAGGGCTTTAGAAGGGGAAACTTAATCCGAGCACAAATCCGATTTAACAATCGGTATTATTATAAGTTTTATCGCCTCAGGAGAGTGAAAAATGAAAAAAGATAAGATCTTATTGTGGGCTTTGGCGTCTGCCGCCTTGTTCTCCGTGACCATGAGCTCCGTCTTCGCTCAACCTCTTCCAAATATCGTTGTCTCCAAAATAGAATGCCTGCCGCCTAAAAACCAGCTCTCTTTTACGATCGCCAATCCAAGCAATGCTCCTCTAGCGAAGGGATGGTTTGGAAAATCGCATGTGTGGATCAACAGCGCAACATTATTCGATTCCATCGACCTTAAAAGCGCCGCCTCTTCGACAGGGGGAGGCATCGAGAAACCGGGCGGGACATCCACCTATCTCGCACCCTATTTCATAACCTCAACGATCAATGTCAAAGTTGAAACGGATTTTGGAAACTATATAAGGGAGTCTAACGAGCTCGACAATACCCTGGCCGTTATGTTGAAGCCCTGCGCCAAGCTGCCCGAAAAGCAGTCTTTTATCCTGCCCAAAGGAACGAAAGCAGAAAAGCTTGGCCAAGGCCATTTCAAGTTCCTTCTTCCCGATAGAAAGACCGCGGAAGTCATAAACTTCGACCGAGCCAAGGGCACGGTCGGCTCGATCGAGGTCATCAACCCAGACCCCCCGGAAAAGATAATCGGCACGCATGGGATTCTTCAGGGCCTTAAAACACTGACCAAAGAAGCGGCTTCAAAGTTACCGCCTACAGATTATGTTGTCATCGATGATGAACCCACCTGGCTTCCTTTTACGATCATCTTTACACCTACGCAGTTGAGCCCTCAACCTGACCCGCCGGGAAAAAAGATCTAAACAGGGAATAATAAAGCTCATTCTTCCAGCCAGCAGCGATTTGACGTTACGAAGACCTTGACCTGCCCCTCTTCCAGCCGGCGGGTGAACACTTCAGCTTCTGTCTTGCGGCGGGAGGGATAATAATTTCCTTTTCTGCTGCGCTGACTGGATGAGCGAAGAGGGATGATAAGTCGTAGAGTCGTCAGATTTCAAGTTGCGCTCGAAATAGCTGAAGGCGGACTCAAAGGCCGCAGAGACGCTCAAAAGCGGCGGAAATCCGGCGGGATGACAGAGTAGGGGGCGTCACCATTGTCCATCCTTCAGGTAGGCGTCGATCGCTTGGGCCGCTTTTTTGCCCGCCCCCATGGCCAAGATGACCGTGGCCGCGCCCGTGACGATATCGCCGCCGGCAAAGACGCCCTTTTTCGAGGTCTTTCCCGTGGCTTCGTCGGCGACAATATTCCCGGTCTTGGTCAGCTTTAGGTCGGGTGTCGTCGAGGTCAGCAAGGGATTGGGGCCCTGGCCGATGGCCATGATGACCATATCGACATCGATGACGTGTTCCGAGCCTTTTTTGGGGAGAGGCCGCCTGCGGCCCGATTCATCGGGCTCGCCCAGCTCCATCTGGACGCACTCGATCCCCTTCACCCAGCCCCGCTCATTCCCCAGAATGCGAACGGGAGCGGTCAGCAAACGCGGCTGGACGCCCTCCTCAAAGGCATTCTCGATCTCTTCCTCGCGGGCCGGCATCTGCTCTCTCGCCCGGCGGTAGATCAAATAGACGTTCTCCGCCCCCAGGCGGAGCGAGGTCCGGGCGGAATCCATGGCCACGTTCCCCCCGCCCACGACGGCGATGTTCCGACCATAGTGGACGGGCGTATGGAATTCGGGAAAAAGATAGGCCTTCATAAGGTTCACCCGAGTCAGGAACTCGTTGGCCGAGTAAACCCCGTTGAGGTTCTCGCCCGGGATCTTCATGAAGTGCGGCAGTCCGGCGCCGGTTCCGATGAAGACGGCGTCATACCCGTTCCGGAAAAGGTCGTTGACGGTGAAGGATTTCCCGACGACCTGGCTGACCCGGATCTCGGCTCCGAGCTTGGCGATATATTCGCTCTCGCGTTGGACGATCCATTTAGGGAGGCGGAACTCGGGGATCCCATAGACCAGGACACCCCCCGCCCTGTGGAGGGCCTCGAAGACCGTGACGCCGTGCCCCATTTTGATGAGGTCGCTGGCCGCCGTCAGGCCCGCGGGGCCGGCCCCGATGACGGCGACCTTTTTCCCGGTCGGGCTCGGGCGCTTCGGCACGCGGACGTCGCCTTGCTGGAACTCGTAGTCGGCCACGAATCGTTCCAGCCGGCCGATGGCGATGGGCTGGCCTTTTTTGGACAGCACGCAGGCCGTCTCGCACTGGACCTCCTGAGGACAGACGCGTCCGCAGATGGCCGGCAGGCTGTTCTTTTCCTTGATCTTGTGGATGGCGCCGATGAAATCACCCTTTCGGATGAGGGCGATGAAACCCGGGATGTCGATATCGACGGGGCATCCGGCCACACAGGGCGACTTCTTGCAGCCGAGGCAGCGCGAGGCTTCGCGCAGGGTTCGCTCCTTGGTGTAGCCCAGGGCGACCTCGTTGAAGTTCTGGACCCGGAGCTTGGGGTCCTGCTTCGGCATGGCCTCCCGCTTGTTGGCCTTTTCCAGCATTTTCTCGGCGGCCAAAAGCCGGCACTCATGGTCCCAGATGGCCCGATGCTCCTCGCGCTTGTACATTTCCGACCGCTTGAGGAGCTCCTGGAAATCCACCCGGTGGCCGTCGAACTCGGGACCGTCGACGCAGACGAATTTCGTCTGGTCCCCCACGGTGATCCGGCAGCTGCCGCACATACCGGTCCCGTCCACCATCAGGGAGTTCAAGCTGACGACCGTCGGGATCCCGATTTTCCTGGTCACATCGCATACGGCCCTCATCATGACCCCGGGACCGACGGCGACCACGAGGTCGATCGGCGTCTGGTCGGCGACGAGTCGCTGGAGCTCGTCCGTCACGAACCCGTGGCGTCCGACCGTCCCGTCGTCCGTAGTCACAAAAAGCTCGTCGCTTACGGCCCGCATCTCCTTTTCCAGGATGATCATCTCCTTGTTCCGGGCGCCGATGATGGAGATGATCCGGTTCCCGGCCTCGCGGAAGGCCTTGGTGATAGGGTAGACGGGCGCGACGCCGACGCCCCCCCCGATGCACACGACGGTCCCGGCCTTCCGGACCTCCGTCGGCCTCCCCAGGGGTCCGACGACGTCGAGGAACGCGTCCCCGACCTGGAGCTGCTCCATTTTTCGCGTGGAGAGGCCGATGATCTGGACGATCAGGGTGATCGTCTCCTTCTCGAGGTGACGGTCGGCCACCGTCAAGGGGATCCGCTCCGCGTAATCGTCGGCCCGAACGACGACGAACTGGCCGGCCTGGACCGTCCGGGCGATGAGGGGCGCGGAGATCTCGAAAAGCACGATGCCCGGTGCCAGGAGTTCCTTTCTGAGGATCTCGTTCAACTCATGTTCCGCACTCGGGGTCATATCCGTTCCTTGTGCCTTTAGTTCATTTCTTGTAAGGAAGGTACACGGAGAAAGTGCTTCCTTTATCCGGCCGGCTCTCGACCTCGATATGCCCGAAGTGGGAGTCCACGATCTTCTTGGCGATCGTCAGTCCCAGGCCGGTTCCGCTGATCCTGTCCGTCCTCTTCGTCTCGACGCGGAAGAAATCGTCGAAGATCCGCGCCAGGTCGGCCGGGGCAATCCCGATGCCCGTATCGCGGATGTGGATCCCGACGAAATGGGCATCCAGGGACGTCTCGATCGTGACGGAACCGTTTTCCACGTTGTATTTGATGGCGTTGCTGACGAGGTTCGTGAAGAGCTTTTCCATGTCCTGGATGTCGGCCTGGATGGCCGGCAGCGGGACGGACGGCTTCATTTGGAGCGAGACATGCTGTCGTTCGGCTTCGGGCCTGAAGAATTCGACGATCTTGCCGATGACGTCGGTCACCTGGACGGATTCCATCTTCTGGGCGACCTTCCCGGCCTCGATCTTGTTGATCTCCAGGAGGTCGTGGACGAGGGCCAGCAGGGAGTTGGCCCGCTCCTTTGCCCGCAGCAGCCATTGCCGCCTCTGCTCCTCGTCGCCGCCGGCCTCCCCGGAGAGCACGACACCCAGCCAGCCTTCGATCGCCGCCAGGGGGGAGCGGAGCTCGTGGGCGACCATCGAGACGAATTGGGATTTGATCTTCTCGATCTCCTTGAGCTTCGTGATGTCCCGGATGACCGTGACCTCCCCCAGGAGTCTTCCCTGTTCGTCCCGGACGGGGGCCATCTGGGCCATCAAGACCGAGCTTTGGTCGTCGGTCCGGATCTCCTGGCTGATCATCGAGAAGCTGTCGTCCTTGAAATCCAGGATCCGCTCGAGAGACTCGATGAGAGCGGGATTCTTGAGGTAATGGTCCATGGCCTTCCCGGGCTCGTCTGTGCCCCTGAGCTTCAACATTCTCACGGCCGAGGCGTTCCAGAGGACCAATTGACGTTCCAGGTTGGTGACCAGAACGCCGTCGGCCATGCAGCCGATGATGCTTCGCAGCCGGCCCTTTTCGCTGGCCAGCTCGAGAAGCCTCTGCTCGCGTTCGTGGCTGAGCCTTTGGGCCTCGAGCCGCAGCTCCCGTTTCTCCAGCCCCCGCTTGACGAGGACGGATAAAGCCTCGGGCGTGAAAGGCTTCGGAAGATAGTCGTAGGCGCCCCGCTTGGTCGCCTCTACGGCCGTTTCGATGGTCGCGTACCCGGTGATGATGACGACGATGATCTCGGGGTCGATCTCATTGATCTTCTTGATCAGGTCCAGGCCTCCGATGCCCGGCATCATTAGGTCGACCAGAATAAGGTCGTATGGCTTCTCCTGGACCTTTGCCAGCCCGGCCATCCCGTCCTCGGCCAAGTCGATGACGTATCCATCCTCGGCCAGGACGCGCCGGCACCCTTCCCGGATTCCCATCTCATCGTCGACGACCAAAATGCTCGTTGGCGTGCTCACGATTCTTCTTCTTTCTTTTGCAGGAGTTTTCCGACCCGGTCGAGGAGAACCTCGGGCATGACGGGCTTATCCAGGAAATCGTCGGTCTTCATCCAGTACCCGTCCTCCTCCAATGAGAAGCGGTAGCCGGTGGCTTCGGCCACGGAGGTCACCATGAGGATGGGGATTCTCTTGAACAGGGGGTCGGTCTTTATCGTCTTGCTGAAGGAGAAGCCGGCGTCATGCTTCTCCATCATGAGGTCGAGGATGATGAGGTCCGGCATCTCGGCCCGGACGCGCTCAAGCCCCTCCTGCCCGCTCATCGCGGTGGACACGACGTAGCCGTGGTTCTGCAGGACGGCCTTGTGCATCTCCAAAAAATCGGGGTCATCATCAACCAATAAGATCTTTCCTCTGGCCTTCATGATTCTTTCCTTCGGGAGCCCTCGTCAGCCCTTCGACTTGGCTTTCGCTCTTCAGCCATTCGTCCTGGCCGAGGACGGGAAGCAGGATGATAAACGTGGCCCCGTGTCCCAGCTGGCTCTCCACGGAGATCGCTCCCTGGTGTTTGGCGACGATGTTATAGACCAGGGCCAGTCCAAGCCCCGTGCCCTTTTCCTTGGTCGTGAAGAACGGGTCGAAGAGCCGGGGGATGTGTTTCTCGGGGATTCCCTTCCCCGTATCCTCGATCCGGATCTCGATCTTGCGGCCGTCGCCGGCCTTCAGGCTCCTGACGGTCAGGACCCCTTTTCCGTCCATGGCCTGGGCGCCGTTGAGGATGATGTTGAAAAAGACCTGCTTCAGCAGGTCCGGGTCGGCGAAGGTCGTCGGGAGCGCGTCGTCGAGACGGGTGACGACTTCGATATTATGGAAAAGCGCCTGCTTGGTGAGTAGGGAGAGGGCTTCCTCGATGATCCGGTTGATGTTGACGAGCCCCGGCCGGACCTTGGTCTCCTTGGCGAAACTCAGGAGGTCCTTGACGATCTTTGCCGCGCGGTCCGCCTCCTGGACGACGAGGCCGAGGTCCTTCTGCCATTTATTGTCCTTGTCCATCTCCCGCTGGATGACCCGGCTGAACATCATGATCGTCCCGATGGGGTTGTTGAGCTCATGGGCGACGCCGGCCGCCAGCTGCCCCAGGGAGGCCATCTTCTCAGTCTGGATGAGCTGCCGCTGGGCCCGCTCCAGCTCCTCATGAGAACTCTTGAGCTCGGCGTGGGATTTTTCCAGGCGGGAATAAAGACCCTGGAGGCTCTCCAGGAGGTAGTGGTGGCACATCTCCGTCTCAGCCAGGCCCTGGACGACGGCCTTGGCCTTCTCCCAGCAGGACCCATAGCCGCAGGCCCCGCAGTCCAGATTCTGGTTGGGGTAGGATTTGCCGATCTGGGCCAGAATGGCTTCGATCTCCGCGTCCGCCGGGGTGGGCACAGAAACGTCCCGCGCCGCGAAGCTCCGGGAGAAATCCAACCCCTTGAATGCCTTGAGACCGACCTTCGCTCTCGACGATTTCGGTTTTTCCTGGGCCTTAATGTAGTCCACGATAATCTGCTTGCGGCTGGGGCCCGAGATTTTTTTGTCCGTCACCGGCCCGTTGATGCAGCCCCGGCAGAACAGAAGGTCTAGGAACTGGGAGCGGATCTTCCCCTCGCGAAGCTGTCCGATGGCCCGGATGGCTTCCTCGGCGCCGGACTCGACGACGTGGTCCAGGCCCAGGAGGTCCTGGTCGAAACCGGCGCAGCGGCTCATGCCTCCGGAAACGCTCAGGATCCGCCCCAGGCTGCTCGCCGGTCCGTCGAACTCCGACGGCTCTTGCGCTTCGCGGTCGATCCCCCTCGCCTCCAGGAGGTTCGTGATGTCGTGATAAATCAGGACATAATCGATGGCCTGTTTTCCGAAGCGGCCCATGCGCTCCCAGATCCTGGAAATGCAGGAACCGACAAAGACGACCTTCGTCTCCGGCCCGCAGAGACGTTTGACCGCCAGGCCGCAAGCGATCATCGGGGATACGACCGGCACCAGCCGGTCAACCATATCGGGCACGTACTTCTCGATATAGTAGACGATCGACGGGCAGAACGAGGAGATCCAAGAGGACTCCGTGTTCTGGGCGAGCCAGAAACGGTAGTCCCCGGCCACGAGGTCTCCCCCGACCGCGGACTCCCAGACTTCGGAGAAGCCGAGCGTCTTGAGCGCCGTCACGAGCTGGGCGGGTGTTCCCTTGTCCAGGACGGCGGGGAACGTCGGGTCGAGGCAGACGACGACTTTTTCACCGGCCTCGAGCAGTTTCAGGACCCGGTTGATGCCGGTCCGGACATCCACCGCCTCATGGGGGCAATGGCGGTAACAGAGCCCGCATAGGATACACCGCCTCCAGATGAGCTTGACCTTCCCCTGGTCGATCTTCAGGGCATTGGTGGGACACTCCCGGACGCAACGATAGCACTTGCGGCATCTCGTGTCGGAGATGCTGAGGATGTCCATGGAAATCAGGGATCTCTACCCGCTATTCCTTGGCCGCGGTCAATTTCTCGATCTCTGCGACGAAGACCTCGGGGCTGACCGGCTTATCGAGAAGAAGATCGGCCCCGGTCGCCTCCAAGACGTCGGCGTTGGACGAGAATTCCAAGCTCGTCTGAAGCCCGATGGAGGTTAAAAGCATCACGGGCAGGTCGCGGTATTTTTTCTTGATCTTCTTGCTCACTTCGAATCCGGCGTCGAACTGTTCCATCATGACGTCCAAAACGACCAGGTCGGGCCGGCCCTTCTCCAGCTTTTCCAGGCATTCTTTTGAGCTCTGGGCCGTCGTGACCTCGTAGCCTCTGTTCTTCAGGACGGTGGAGTGGATCTCCAGGAAATCGAGGTCGTCATCGACGATGAGGACTTTTTTAATCCTTTTGATGTCGGGCTTCTTCGCCCGTTTCATCACCAAGGAGAGGATTCGCCGGAGGCTCTCCTGGTCCTCGACGGACTCCTCGACCTTCTGTACGAGCTTGCCCCGGTCGTAATACTGATACTGGATTTTGCAGTCGCACTGAACGTGACAGCGGAAGATCTGTTTGAGCGCCTCTTCCGTGTTCGAAAGATCGAACTTCTGGCCGCGATAAAAAGGACAATCCGTCCATTCTCCAGGCGTGATCGTATCCATCAATTCCGGACAATAGACCCGGATGAAGGAATCCGTCTTCTTCTCCATGATCATTCGCTCCGTTTCGGTCGCTGTCAATCATCCTTTTTCCGCGGCTCAGACCCAGCCGCTCGGGCCTTGCGGTCGCCTCTTCCTGCCCGCTTCGAGAAATCAGTATAGGCCAAAATCCGACAATTCGTCAACTTGCGGCCAAACCGAGCGTTCCCCGCTTCTTCCGAGCCGGCGACGGCCTTTGTCTTTATTTCCGGGAAAGCCAGACGGCCATCTCGCCGGCGCCGCGGTTAGCCCAGACGTAATAAGGAATCGCATGGAAGGCCATTTCGGCGGGCTGCGATCCTTCTCCCGAGCCGGTCCGAAAGGCTTTGCCCGAGATCATGACGATTCCGCCCAGAAGCGCCGGCTTGAATTCAGCCGTCAGCTCCGCTCCGTCCGGGAGGGCGATGTCCAGCGCTTTGCCGCCGTTGTCGACGCCCTCGACGCAATAAACGAGCGGCCCCCGCTGCAGGGCGACCTTGTCCAGGTCGTCAACGACCTCTTCGCGGGCAACGACGCGCCGGATTTCCATCGGAAGCGAAAGCTCCACGACGTCCCCCTTGGCCCAGGTGCGTCGGACAACGGCGTAGCCGTTCTCGAGATTCAGGGCCGCGGCCTTCCCGTTGACCTTGAGGACCGGCTGGGCGGAAGGCTCTCCTAGGAACCGGTAGAGGTCGCCTGGCACGGCTACATTCCGCGCCCAGCCCGGGATCCGGACGAAGAGGGCGAACTCGGCCTTCGCTTCGGGTTCGACCGTGATCCTGACGCCTCCGTCCCAGGGATAGCGGGTCGCCTGCTTGACGATGATCTTCTTGTCCTTGAGGGGGAGGGCCGCCTCGGAGGGGATGAATAGGTTGATATAGATGTCGTCGCCTTTCCGGGCATAGATATAGCCGGGCAGGGAAGGCAGAAAGCGGGCCACGTTGGCGGGGCAGCAGGCGACTTCGAAGAAGGGGCTCCGGCCGTAGCCGCCCGGGGACTCGAGCGGGTTCTGGTAGAAAAAGCGGTCTCCGCTCAAGGACACGCCGGACAGGAGCCCGTTGTAGATGATCCGCTCCAGGACGTCGGCGTATCTCGCGTCGCCGTGAAGGAGGAACAGGCGATGGTTCCAGAAGGCGTTCCCGACCGCGGCGCAGGTCTCGTTATAGGCGCTCCGGTTGGGGAGCTCGTAGGCGTCCCCGAAAGCCTCCGTCGTATCCTGAGATCCGATCCCCCCCGTCAAGTACATCTTCTTCGAAACGACGTTGTCCCAGAGCCGATCGATGGCCTTGATGTATTCGGGGCTCCCGGTCAGGGCGGCCACATCGGCCATCCCCGAATACATATAGGCGGCCCGGACGGCGTGCCCGACGGCCTCATCCTGCTCGAGGACGGGCTTATGGTTCTGGAGATACACGTCGGAATTGTAGATGGCGAACGGATCGTCGGGGGCGTAATGTTCGCCTTGATAATAATGCCCGCGTTCGTCGAGGAAAAACTTGGCGAGGTCGATGTAGGCATAGTTTCCGGTCGCGCGGTAGAGCTTGGCCAGCCCGATCTCGATCTCCTGGTGGCCGGGAAAGCCGCGCCGCTTGCCGGGACCGAAGGTCCCGAGGAGGAAGTCGGCGTTCTTGATCGCGATGTCGAGAAAGGACCGTTTTCCGGTCGCCTGAAAATGGGCGACGGCGGCTTCGTACATGTGCCCCACGTCGTAGAGTTCGTGGCTGACCCGGAGGTTCGACCAGCGTTCGGCGCCGGCGCCCGGCGGCGGATTCTTGGGGTCGATCGTCCGGGCCGTGTAGAGATAGCCGTCCGGCTCCTGGGCCTTGGCGATGACCGCGACGAGCTCGTCAAGCCGTTTCTCCAGGGCGGGGTCGGGATGGGCCATCAGGGAATAGGAGGCCGCCTCCATGATCTTGAAGACGTCCGAGTCGTTATAGCGCTTGCCGGTGTGGGCCCCTTTCATGAGCCCGGCCGCCTTCCGGAAGTTATCGACCCGACCCGTCTCCTCGTTCATCTTCATGAGGTAAGGGATGGTCACGGTCCGGTTCGTCTCGATCCGGGGGAGCCAGAACGTATCGGCGACCCGGACCGAGGTGAAGGGGACGGGCTCGAAGGGATAGTCGGACGATCCCTGGCCTCCGACGACCGCCAGGGCGCCGAGGAGGATGAGAGCCGCACCCGGGAGCTTTAGCGAAACGGATCTCATGTTCAGCTCCTAAAATTATTATTTTATTTTCCACTCCTCGACGCCGGATGAGTAATCGGCCGGGAGCTGGACTTCGAGCCTGAGTCCCGTCGTCCGGACCGGGCGGAAGCCGGCCTTGTTGTATTTGTCCTTGACGACGCCGTACCCGGACGGACCGGCGACGGGCTTCCAAGCCTCCCCATCCTTATAAAAGAGCGCCCAGGAAACGGGAATCCGGCACTCCCCTTCTCCCGTATCGTCAAACCAGTAAACTTCGGCCTCGGAAACCCGCTCGGGACGGCCGAAATCGTACTCGACCCATTCCTTGGTCCCTTTGTGGGGCCACCAGTGGAGGAAACTTCCGGAGTGATCGTTGGAGCTTGAGGGCTCGAACTGGTCGTGGACGCCCTGGGCGCCCCGCGCCCCCTCGGAAGCGGCAACCTTGGCGCGGGAGGCCAAGGTCGGCTCCGGAATGGCTCGGGCCTTGCCGGGCTCGCGGGCCTGCCAGACGGCCATCTCGCCCTTTCCACGGTGGGCCCAGGAATAGTACGGTATGAGGGTCAGTGTTCTCTTTTCGGCAACGATCTTTCCGGCCTTGTAGCGCAAGGCCGTCGCGTCGCCGCTGATAACCGTGATCCCGCCCAGGAGGTCGGGCCGGGCGACCGGAGTCAGGGCTGCGCCGTCGGCGAGGACGAGGTTGCTCGCGTAGCCTTCATTGTCCGCCCACTCCGCGCAGTAGACGAGCGGGCCCCGCTCGAGGGCGACGCGGCCGACGTCGTCCTTGATTCCGGGATGAGCCAGGACGCGCCGGACGGGCATCGGAAGACTGATCTCGACGGTATCACCCGCCGCCCAGGTCCGGGCGACGGCGACATAGCCCTTATCGAGGTCGAGCGGAACGGCCTGTCCATTGACCTTGACGACCGGCTTCTCGGCTGGCTCCTCGGCATCTCGGTAGAGGTCGCTCGGAAGAGGCCGGCCCAAGGCCCAGCCCGGGATGCGGGCCATCAAGGTCCACGGCCCGGCAACGGTTTCCGCCACCCGGACTTTAATATCGCCCGACCAGGGATAATCCGTCGTCTGTTCCAGGCCGAGCGTTCCGGCCTTGATCGCGATTTTGGCCGTGCCCTGGACGAAAAGGTTCAGGAAGACCTTATCGCCCTCGACGGCGTAGGCGAACCCGCCCAGCTCGGCGATGAAGCGGGCGATGTTGGGCGGACAGCAGGCGCAGCCGAACCAGGGGCTGCGGGCGTGCTGGCCGTAGGAGGCGAGCGGATTCGGGTAGAAGTAGAGATCTCCGCTCATCCCCGAGCCCGACAGGAAAGCGTTGTAGGCGGCCCGCTCAAAGAGGTCCATGTATTTGGCGTCGGCGTGGGACAGAAACATCCGCCAGTTCCAGAGGGCGTAGGCGATCGTCGCGCAGGTCTCGGCGTAGCCGGTCGCGTTGGGGAGGTCGTAGGCGGGGCCGAAGCCCTCGATGCCGCCGGCCGCCCCGATGCCGCCCGTGACGTAGAGCTTCTTGGAGACGATGTCCTCCCAGATCCGGTCCAGGCTGTCGAGATAGCGTTTGTCGCCGGTCAGGGCGGCGATGTCGGCCATCCCGGAGTAAAGGTAGGCGGCCCGGACCGAGTGGCCGACGGCCTCGGTCTGTTCGAGGACGGGCTTGTGGTCCTGGTTGTACTCGCCGTAGAGCTTGTGGCCGGCCGCGTTCCCCCGCTCGTCGATGAAGAACTTGGCCAGGTCGAGATATTTTTTGCGGCCGGTCAAGCGGTAGAGCTTGACGAGGCCGATCTCGACCTCCTCATGGCCGGGGACGAGCTTGAGTTGCTTGGAACCCGGGCCGAATGTCTTGACGATGAAGTCCGCGCTCTTGAGCGCGACGTCAAGGAGCGCCCGTTTCCCGGTCGCTTGATAGTAGGCGACGGCTCCTTCGTAGAGGTGACCGAGGTTGTAGAGTTCATGGCTGTCCTGGAGTTGAACCCAGCGTTCGGGGCCGGACATGCTCAGCGGGTGCTTGGGATCGATCGTGCGCGCCGTGTAGAGATAGCCGTCCGGCTCCTGGGCCGCGGCGATCTTGGCGATCCAGGCGTCGAGCTTGGCTTCGAGGCCGGCATCGGGACGGAGCATGAGCGTATAGGCCGCGGCCTCGATGAGCTTATAGACGTCGGAGTCGTCGAAGGCGTAGTGGGTCGCGAATTTGCCTCCGGTCGCCCCATGGAGGGCGGCCGCGGCCAGCTCGAAGTTTTTAATGCGGCCTGTAATCTCGGTCTGCTTCATCTCGTGGGCGATCGTCACGGCGATATCCGTCTCCTGGCGCGGCGCCCAGAAACGATCCGCGAACTTGACGTCGGTCATGGAGACCGGCGTCACCGGATAGTCCGGCTTGGCGACCGCGGCCGTCTTGCAGGCCGGGATTAAAATAATAATAGAAGAGGCCAGTCCGAGCAGCGCTATGGCGGCAACGTGATGGGATCTCATCTTTCTCCGACTCCTTTCAAGATATCTGATGTATTTTAGCATCCCGCCGTACATTTCGACAGCAGTTCTCGTAGAGAGGAAGACGGGAGTCTCAGATTATCAGATGTTAATGCGGATGGGCAGGATGACGGTCGTGATCCCCTTCCAGCGCAGCTCCTGCTGGATGGCGAAGGCCGTCTCGTTGTGCATGAGGCGGTGGAGCATGGATGACTGGCGGAACACGGACTGTCCCGCGAAGACGGTCGAGTTGGGGAATTCCTTGGCCACGGATTCGCAGAGGTTGCTGGCCGTCTGGACTATATCCGTTCCCAGATCGAACCTGTAATCGGCGGGAAATCCCAGCTTGCGGGCCAGCTCGCAGTACTTCCGGAGGGCGTCGTCCGTGGACTCCTTGAGATGGTCGACGGCGTCCGAGCCCTTAAAGGAGCCGACGTCGACCTCGGCGACCGAGACGAAGATGAAGTTCTTATAAAGGCCCCGGAAGGAGCGGATGATCGAGAGCATGGTGTGGACACCGAATCCGTTGAAGCCGTTGACGAGCTGGATGGCCGTCATCTCCTTTATGTCCGGACGCTTCCGGGTGCCCTTACTTTTGACGGGGAGGCTCGTCATCAGGTCGTCGAGCTCCCGGACGCCGGCCCGGACCTTGCCATAATGACCCCGAGTCAGGTAGCAGAGGCCGATAACGACGCCGGTGATGACCAGGGTCAGCCAGCCGCCGACGGCGAACTTCTCGATCGAGGTGATGATCAGGATCGTCAAGCACAAGGTCAGGCCCGTCAAGTGGACGGGAAGGTGTTTCTTCCAGTTGGGATCGGTTTTGCGGTGCTTGATGAAAAATCGCGACATCCCCAGTTCGGACAGGGAGAAGGTCAGGAAAACGTTGATCGAGTACATGACAACCAAGGTCGAGATGCGCCCCTTGGAATAAAGAAGAAGACCGATGGCCGCTCCGGCCATGAGGAGAACCCCGTTCTGGATCGTGAACCGGTCCGAGAGGGAGGCAAAACGGTGCGGAAACCAGTAGTCGACAGCCATGTTGGCCATAACCCTCGGCCCGTCCACAAACCCGGCCTGGGCTCCGACGAGGAGCAGGGCGCCCTCGGAAAAGATGGTCACGAGTGCTAAGAAAGACCCCATCCCCCAGCCGGCAAAGACCTTGCCGGCCAGGACGGCGTTGAGCGTTCTTCCCGCCACCGGGCTGACGCCGAGGAGAAGGTAGCAGACGAGGATGCCGCCCGCCGTGAAGGCCAGCGAGGTCGAAAGGTAGACCATGGTCCGCTTCCCGGTTTGGACTCGGGGCTCGCGCATGATCTGGAGCCCGTTCGAAACGGCCTCGATCCCGGTGTAGGTTCCTCCGCCGAGGGAGAAGGCCTTGAGGAAAAGAAGCAGCAGGCCGCTCGCCCCCAGCGTCGTCAGCCCCAGCTTGAAATCCGTCCGGATGACATGGGAGACGGGCCCGATGTCGGGGATATGTATGATGATCCCGTAGCCGATCATCAGGACGTGGGTGACAAAGAAGGTCAGGAAGATCGGCGCAAGGACCGTGACCGATTCCTTGATCCCGCGCAGGTTGAGGACGACCAGAAACAAGATGGCGAAGACTTCGAATTCGACTTTATGGGGCTGCCAGGAAACGGGGAAAAAGCTGAATACGGCGTCGCCGCATGAAACGATCGAAACCGTGATCGTCAGCATGTAGTCGACGAGCAGCGCGCAACCGGAGACGACGCCGGCTTTCTCCCCCAAGGTATGGGTCGCCACGATGTATCCGCCGCCGCCCGACGGGAAATACTCGATGATCCGCGAGTAAGCGTAGGAAATGATGAACACGGTCAGGCCCGTGGCCAGGGCCAGGAACACGGCCAGGTAGGTATGCCGCCCCAAAGCCCTGAAGGCCTCTTCTGGACCGTAGGACGCCGAGGACAGCCCATCCGCGCCCAGCCCGATCCAAGCCAGGATCGGGATCAAGGCCAGCTTGTGAAAAAGAGAGGGATCTTTGATGTCGCGCGGCCGCCCGATCAGCGTGTGCCTGATCTTGCTTGCGAGCGAATTTTCGTCCTGCACGGTCAAGCCTTAGCTGGAGAGATTGTTCCGGCCGATCATCATCATCTTGAATTTGGGAAGGGATGATTCAGGGATTTTCGACTGCTTTTCCTCTATATCAGCGGAAAATTATAGCGGTTTTACCCCCCGAAATCAAGCCGCCATCATTCGATCCCCAGCCGCTTGGCCTCCTCGGGGGCCTGCTTCTTGAGAAGGTCGAAATCCGCGTATTGGGTGATGATGTTGAAGCTCCCGACCTGGCTGAAGAGCTCGCTGTCCCTGGACAGATAATAATTGACGGCCTGCTGGAAGGCCGAGAACAGGCCGCCGGAAAGCGCGTTGACCCTCATCCGGACGGCCAGGTCGACGGCGGCTTTATCGGCGGCGCTCAAGCTCTCCTTCTTCTTCCCGAACTCGACGAGCCGCTGAACGGTCCGCTCCTTGAGGTCCTGGATCTTGGGCTTGACGGCGGCCGGATCGGGCCGGTCCTTGAGGATGTCGACGACCTGGGTCATGGCCTCGACGTAAATGTCGCCGATGGCCTCGGCTATGGCCTTGGGCGAAGACGCGGCCTGGACCGGGAGGGATCCCGGCGCGGCGGTCGCGGCGGCGGCGCCGTCCTTTTTACCTCCGCAGGCGATCGCCGCGACGGCCAGACCGAGGACGAGAAACGCGATCCGATGTCCGGTTCTCACGCGGCGCCCTCTCGGCCCTATACAGCGATCCCGGCCAGGCGCTCGGCGGCTTCGACCGTGTTCTTGAGGAGCATGGTCACGGTCATC
This sequence comes from Candidatus Aminicenantota bacterium, assembly GCA_963702005.1. Lineage (GTDB taxonomy): Bacteria > Acidobacteriota > Aminicenantia > Aminicenantales > JAFGBC01 > JAFGBC01. Next base: position 1,308,467 of record OY969696.1, on the reverse strand, counting down.
GGCCCGACCCCGCCCGGGACGGGCGTGATGGCGGCCGCCTTCTCCTTCATGGGCTCGAAATCGCAGTCTCCGACCAGCCGGAAGCCCTTGGCCGCCGTGGGATCGGGGACGCGGTTGACGCCGACGTCGATGACGACGCAGCCCTCCCGGATCATATCGGCCGTGATAACGCGGGGCGCCCCCATGGCGGCGACCAGGATATCGGCCTGGCGCGTGAACGAGGCCAGGTCCTTGGTCCCGGTGTGACAGATCGTCACCGTGGCGTTGGCGCCCTTCTTCTTCTGGATCAGGAGGGCGGCCAGGGGTTTGCCGACGATGTTGCTCCGGCCGCAGATAACGACGTGCTTCCCCTCGGGACTGTGGCCGCTCCGGTTGAGGATTTCGACGACGCCGTAGGGCGTGCAGGGCAAGGGGCAGGGTTCGCCCCGGAGCAGCTTCCCCACGTTGATGGGGTGGAAGCCATCCACATCCTTGGCCGGCGAGATGAAGCTGATGACTTTGTCCGAGCTGACCCATTTGGGCAGGGGAAGCTGGACCAGGACGCCGTTGAAGCCGGGATCGCGGTTGAGCTTGTCGACCAGGGCTAAGACCTCGTCCTCCGAGGCCGAGGCCGGAAGGGCGATGGTCTGCTCGAACATCCCGATCTCCTCCGAGCCCTTGGCCTTGGCCGTTACGTAGGAGACCGAGGCCGGGTCTTCGCCGACCAGGACGACGCCCAGGCCGGGCGTGATTCCCTTCTCCTTCAGACGCTGGACGCGCCCCTTGAGCTCCTCCCGGATACGGGCCGATACCTCCTTTCCGCTGATGATGGTTGCCGGCATCGCGTCCTCCTCCTCCGATTTTGCGGGATTCGAGAGTCTTTATTGTAAATGTTCGCGCCGGAAGAATAAAGCGGATTTCGGTTTGACTTGGCGCCGGCCCTCGGCTATATAGAAAGGCGGGTCCGCCATGAAGGCTTTGCTCGTCTACCCCCGGAAGGGAAGCAATCTAATCAGCTGGGATATCGTCCTCGGCTTGATGGGCCGCCGGGCGGTCATGGCCCCGCTCGGCCTGCTGACGGTGGCCTCCCTCCTCCCCGCCGACTGGGAGAAGCGCTTTATCGACATGAACGTCGGGGACATCGCAGACGAGGATCTCGGGGCGGCCGACATCGTCCTCATCGGCGCCAACCTCGGCCAGCGGGATTCGGCCCGGGACCTTGTCCGCCGCTGCAGGTCGCTCGGGGTCCGGACGGTCGTCGGCGGGCCCCTGTTCACGTTCGTTCCCCAGGATTTTCCCGAAGCCGACCACATCATCCTCCGCGAAGCCGAGCTCAACTTGCCGCCCTTCCTCGAGGACTTGGAGCGCGGCCGGCCCCGCCGCGTCTACGAAAGCGACGGAACCTGGGCCGACATCCGCCGTTCGCCGATCCCGGACTGGCGGTTGATCAATCCCGCCGACTATGCCATCCTTGGGCTCCAGGTGACGCGGGGCTGTCCCCATTTCTGCGAATTCTGCTCCGTGACCTCCTTTCTGGGCCGCGCCCTCCGGACGAAGACCGGGGCTCAAGTCGCGGCCGAGCTCGAAGCCCTCCATGATATCGGCTGGCGGAACGAAGTCTTCGTCGTCGACGATAATTTCATCGCCGACCGGGACCTCGTCAAGCGCGAGATCCTGCCCGCCTTCATCGATTTTCAGACCCGGCGAAAATACCCGTTCCTGTTCCGGACCCAAATACCGCTGAGCTTGGCCGACGACCGAGACCTCCTCGACCTCATGGCCGAAGCCGGATTCAACTATGTCGTCATCGGGATCGAATCGCCCGCGGCGGCAGGCCTCCGGAACATCGGCAAGACCATGAACGCCGGGCGGGATATGAAGGCCGATATCAGGACGATCCAAGCCCGAGGGTTTTCGGTCGAGGGGTCGTTCATCGTCGGACTCGACGGCGAATCGGCCGCGGTCGCCTCGGAGATCGTCGACTTCGTCCGGGACAGCGGACTCCTGCTTCTCCGGCTCTACCCCCTCCACGCCTTCGAAGGAACCGCCCTCTACAAACGGCTGGAACGGGAAGGACGGGTCCTGCCCCACAACTACGGCCGCAAAGTGGCGATCCCCCAAAACATCAAATATGAGAGGGGCAGCCGAGAGGTCCTCCGGGATTGCGTCGAAGTCATGGATGCCGTCTACGCCCCGGGCCCCTTTTACGAAAGGGCCGGCCGCTTCCTATCCGCGGCCCGGAGCGCCCCCCGATCCGCGCGCCGGGCCGACCTCAAAAGGGTCCGCGCCGTCCTGAAGATCCTATGGACTCTCGGCGTCAAAGACGAGGGCCGGATCCGCTTTGGGAAACTCTTGCTTAAAACGCTTTTTCGCCGGCGCGAGCTTCTCCCCCAGTTCATCCAGGCCAGTTTCCTCGCCTACGGATTTATGGAACACTACGTTCGCGGCGCCGACCTCTCTCCCGGGCTGCAACCGGCGGAAAAAGCCGTGGAGCGCCCCGCGTCCTAAAGGCGGCGATGGTGCGCCCCGGCCCCGAGCAGGCCCGGGAGTCCGTGCTCCTGTTACGGAGTCTGGCAGGTCTGATCGGTCCGCAGGAGCCGGCTGATATCGAATCCTTTATTCTTAGCGCGGGCTAAAATCTCCTGGTAGAGGGCTTCATCCATGCGCGGCGTTCTGGCAAGGATCCAGAGGTACTCTCGGCTGCGCTCCCCGACCACGGCGTAACTATAATCCTCGGCCAGGTCGATGATCCAATAGTCGCCGCGGAAGGGCCAAAAAAACTGGACCCTGAGCTTGGCGTTCCCGCTCCCTTTTACGATGAAGGCCTTCCCCCTGGCGACTTTGATTTTCCCCTGGGGGCTGCCCTTCCGGCAGCTGTTGATGACGCGGACGTACCCCTTGTCCATCATCTGATATTCGGCCGTCGCGCAATGGCAACCCTTCTCGAAGCGCTGGGGAAAGGCGGCGATCTCGTACCACGTGCCCATGTAGCGGGCCAGGTCGACGTGGGGGACGGTCGCCAAGGGCGGATATTTCTCAGCGGCGGCCTGAAGGACGCCCGCCCCGAGTCCGGTCAAGGCGATAAAAAGGATGAATTTCATGGCCGTCCTCATTTGAAGACCGCTTCGATCTCGCCCAGGCCGACGCCGAGCACGGCCAAAGCTACGCGGTCGAGGTCGTCCTTGGGACCGACCAGGTGGAAGGTCCTGTGGATGTGGACGAGCGAAGCGCCGGGATCGAGCGCCGCCGCCGGCGAGGAGGTCTCGAGCTCGTAGAAGGGACCGAGCGGCTTGGCGCCGGGCTGAGCCGGGCCGTCGTTGTAAGAATTAGCAACGTCTCCGCCGTAGGGTTTATCCTGGATCTGCCACATCGAATTGACGTAGTCCCGGGCGCCCTCGGGGAAGTTGAAGTTGACGATGGTCAGGACGCCGAGGTCCGGGTCATAGCTCCCCAGGACGGATTTGGTCCGGAGCGGTGAAAGGCCTATCTTGCTGCGGCGGAGCCCGTCCCCCTTGAAGAAGAGGACTCCGTCCATGACAACGAGCCGGTCGGCCGGGACCTTGCCGAAATAGGCGTCGTTGACGGCCGGGCCGAGCTCGGACTCGGGTCCGGACTGGAAGGGGACGATGACCGTCATCCGGGGCGCCGGGTTAAACATGCCCAGAATCCAGACCGAGAGGAGGCCGGTCTCCTTCCGCCAGGCGGACGGGCCGGCGTTGGTCAGTCTGTTCTCCGAGGCGTAAGCGACTAATTTGAGACCGGCCGGGAGGGCGATCCCGAGCAGCGCTTCGGCCTCGGCCCGGCCGAGCGTCCGGACGACGCGGCCGACCTTGAGGTCGAAGCCCGTGCCCGAATAATTGACGAGATGCATCGGCTTCGCGAACTCGATCCGGGCCGCGTCACGGGCCACGACGTCGAAAGCGCCCTCGTTGACGGGCGGCGGCGTCCACCAATGATCGAGGTCGAAGGGATCGCCGGCCTTGAAGAAGATCGAAAACTGGCCGCCCTCGGGGCCCAGCCAGAAACGGTCCTCGCCCCCGAAAGCGTTCATGTGGGGGTTGTTCCGGCCCGAGGCGATCAGCTCGCGATTGATCCAGCCGAACCCCGTGGCCCCCGTCCCGCCGGCCGAGCTCGTCATGACCCGGCCCTGGAGCCCGGGGCAGACGGCGACTTCGGCCCCTCCCTCGCCGGCGAGCAGCGCGACCTCCGTGTATTGTTTAATAAAATCGACGTCGGCCCGGAAGCCGGCCGCGGGAGCCGCCGCCTTCTTTCCGACGCAGCCGCCCGCGGCCAAGACCGGGATCGCCAGGACAAGAACGAACGCCCATTGTTTCATGCCGATTCCTCCTCGGACTTTTTTTCCATGATAACCGTCCTCATCATTAAATGCAATAATTCGGGGGACACACGACTTAATTCCATATTTCAGTCTTGCCCTAAGCCGGAATTAAGTCGTGTGTCCCCCGAATTTTTTAACTTAGATAAATCTGACCAGGAGACTAAGCCAGACAGCGGCCGTGGACAGGAGTCCGTAGAGAAGATTGTATTGGGCCGTGGCGCCGTCGAGGACCACGAAATCCCACGGATGATGAGGAGCGTGTCTGCGCAGCCCGCGGCCGAAGAGCGAGATCGCCCTGGGCAGGGCGAGGAAGACAAGGAGGAATGTCCAGGGCATACCCGGGAACGATGCGGCCGTAGCCTGTGGCAGGACGATGAGCGTCAACACGATCGCGAATGGGCCGAAGATCAGGAATCCGTAATAGACGAGCGAGCCCCTGTCGCCGAGGACGGAGGCGAAGGACGAGACGCCCCGTTCCCGGTCCGAGGCCGAATCCCGCCAGTTATTGGCGTGGAGGATGCCGCTGACCAGCATGGCCATCGGCACCGTCCATACGACGGGGATCCAGGAGAAGGAGCGCGTCTGGACGATCCAGGCCCCAAGCGCGCCCAGAATCCCGAAGTTAAGGAACACGGCCAGATCGCCCAGGGCGTAGCGCTTGAGGAATGAATAGCCGGCGCCGAGGAGGAGGCCGGCCCCGCCGACCCCGAGAAGGACCGGGCTGGATAGAACGGCCAGGAGAACTCCCAAGGCCGAGCCCGCGGCAAACAGGACGATGGAGCCGCGGACAACTTGTCGGGCCGACAGCCAGCCGCGGATGATGGCGCCGCTGAGCGGAGTCGCCTCGCGGTCGAGGCCCCGCTTAAAATCGAATACGTCGCTGAGCATGTTGCCGGCCGAATGGAGAATGACCATGGCGGCCAGGGCCAACAGAAAGCGGACAGGGGAGAAGGGCGCGCGGCCCACGACGACGGCCAGCGAAGTCCCAAACAGGACCGGCATGGTCGATGCCGGCAGGGCCCAGGGGCGGGCCGCGACGACCCACTTTCGCAGAGGGGGAATCCGATCGGCAGGTTCCATGTCCGGCAGTTTATACCATACTCGACAAATGGGGTCAAATCGCGTTTTAGGTCCGAGGCCGAAGAATGCCTTTCGGCTTGGGACGGGGCCGCCAGCCCGCTTGAGAGCGAGACCCTGTTGGAAGCCCTTCTTTTTTTCCTTGGGATTATTTATGATAGACTTCCGGCCCATGGATTATTCATTCGACGTCGCCGTCATCGGCGCCGGGGTCGTCGGCCTGGCCGTCGCCGCGAGCGTCGCCCGCCCCGGCCTCGAGGTCTGCGTCGTCGAGCGGCACGACGGCTTCGGACAGGAGACGAGCAGCCGCAACAGCGAGGTCGTCCACTCGGGAATCTACTATCCGCCCGATTCGCTCAAGGCCCGGCTCTGCATCCGGGGGCGGGCTCTGATCTACGAACTCTGCGAAAAGAGCGGCATCCCCCACGTCCGAATGGGGAAGCTCGTCGTAGCCGCCCGGCCCGAGGAGGTCTCCGACCTCGAGGAGCTCGCCCGGAACGGCCGGCTCAGCGGAGTCAACGACCTCGTCCTCTTATCCAAGGATGAGCTGGCGAAGCTGGAGCCCAACGTCCGGGGCGAAGCGGCCCTCCTCTCGCCCTCGGCCGGGATTGTCGACAGCCACGGCCTGATGAGATATCTCGAAGGAGCCGCCCGCAGCCGCGGCGCAACATTCCTCTATAATACGGACGTCGTCGGCCTCGACCCGAACCCGAGAGGCTTCACGGTCCGGATACGGGAGCGGGCCGAGGCGCTGTCCTTCCGCGCGCGGGCCGTCGTCAATTGCGCGGGCCTTGAGAGCGATCGGATGGCGTCGTTCGCCGGCATCGACCCCGACCGGGCCGGCTACCGGATCCGCCCCTGCAAGGGCGAATATTTCCGCCTGCGGCGGCGGCCCGCCACCTCGGTCGGCCGCCTCATCTACCCCGTTCCCCGGCTCGAGAGCGGCGGCCTGGGAGTCCACATCACGCTCGACCTCCAGGGCGAGATGAAGCTTGGCCCCAATGCCTTTTACGTCGTAGCCCTCGACTACAACGTCGACCCCGGCCACCGGAACCAGTTCTATGAATCCGCCCGGCCATACCTTCCGCTAATCGAGCCGGACGACATCGAGCCGGCCATGGCCGGGATCCGCCCCAAGCTCCAGGGCGAGGGAGAAGGCTTCCGGGATTTCGTCATCCGCCGCGAGGAGGACAAGGGGCTGCCCGGCCTCGTCAACTTGATCGGGATCGAATCCCCGGGCCTGACCGCGGCGCCGGCCATCGGGGAGCTGGCGGCCGGGCTGGTCCGGGAGATTCTCTGAGCCGTCGTCCGCCGCCCGTACTGAAGCTCCACGGACTCACGTCCGTGGGATCTGCTTATTTCAGGCGTAGGAGCGCCTGTCCCCGAAGCGGGGAGATGGCTATTCCTCCGCGGACTAACGTCCGTGGAATCCCGCGAGGGGATTGACGACGCCGGAGGCCTCTGCTAATAATGGATTGACCGGAAGAGACGGACGCATGAAACGGCGCGACCTGCTGAAGACGTTCGGAGCAGCGGGAGCGGCCTCGCTCCTTGACCGGTCCGGATTCGGCCGGGAACGCGCGCCGGCGCCGCGCGTCAAGCCGGCTGAAGTCCTGATCGACCATTACGCTTGGTACCGGCTTCCCTGGTCCAAGCATGTCTATACCGATCCCCTGCGCGGCCACTACGACTCGGGAGACATCCGGGTCGTCGAAGGCCAGAACGAAGAGAAAAATTTTTTCTCTATCCCGGTTGACTGCGTTTCCTGGTGGGGACCGACCAGCGCCAGCTACCTTTTATTCCAGCAAGCCTACCTCAAGGCCGCCAACTTCGCCAGCCGCAAGTTCTGCTTCCTGTATGAGATCACGGGCCGGCTCCGCCAGTCCAGGGTCCTCGATTCGCCCCCGGGAGCGGCCGGAGGACCGTCTTTCGCTCCGCCCGGCCGGCCGGTCGATGCCGAATGGAAAAAGAAATATTATTTCGATTTCCGGGACCCTTACAACCGGGAAACGTTCCTGGCCGACATCGATTATCTGGAAGCCAACCATTTCGGCGCCGAGAACTACCACCGGATCGACGGCCGTCCCGTCCTCTATATCTGGCTCGATAATTTAAAATATTTCGACGCGACGAGCGCCAAGGCCCGCAAGAAGGTTTATCTCATCGGAAGCGAGCCCATCTTCTTCCCTCCGGAACGCTGGGAGACCGACCGCTTCACCCGGCCCAACTGGTACGACGCCATCACTTGTTACGGGATGAACCCGGTCTACGTCGCCAAGACCTGGGGGAGCCTCAAGGACGGTTTCCGGGCCGAATACGTCCGCATGGTGCGGACCTGGGTGTCCCTCCTCAAGACCTATGCCCCGAACACCCAGCTCCTCCTCCCCGTCCAGTTCACCTTCCACGACGGGAACGGCAACATCGACCCCAAGGACGGCAAGAGCCGGGTCCTCGTCTGCCAGCAGGGCGAGGGCGAGGCCTTCGTCCAGCAGGTCAAGGCTCTTTTCGAGGAGGTCCCCCGGATCCGCGGCGTCCACCTCACGAGCTATAACGAGCATTACGAGGGATCGGCCTTCGAGCCGAGCGTCTTCGAGGGGATGAACGGACAAAAGATCGGCTACGGGAGCCGCTGGCTGACCTTGATCAAAAAATACTTCAAGGCTAACGTTCAGGTCTAAGCCTATTCCTCATCCTTAGTCCAAAATCCGGTTTTTAGTTTGAAGACTAATCATCGAAAAGGCGCTCACCGAAAGAGGGCTTTGAAAGCGGGAAGAAGCGACCATGTGGAGGTCAGCCTGAGAATAAAACAATGAGTTAAGAACGCCTGAGGTAAGGGCGAGGGGGGGGATGGCGAAGAAGGCCGTATGAGAGACCGAGCGGGCATGGTACAAAAAAAGCCCCTCCCTTCGAGCGAAGGGAGGGGCTTGAGCTCTAGCGGGGTAAGAGTGAGCTTAGAACTGGAAGCGGACGCCCAGCCGGAGGATGCGCGGGTTGAGGACTTCGTTGGCGAGGTTGTCGGTCGCGTTCTGGACGAAGGCGCCGGTCGTTGTGTAATAGGTTCCGTGGTACTTGTCGTAGCGTCTGTTCAGGATGGAAGAGTTCAGGGCGTTGAAGACGTCGGCCATGATGTAGATCTTCCCGTAGTCGCCGGCCTTGAGGACCTTCTCGAGCCGCATGTTCAGGTTGTAGAAGGTGGGGAGGCGGTCGGAGCCGTTGGGACTCAGGTAGACCCGGACGCTGCGGTTCAGGGCGTTGGGAGCGCTATAGTCGGTGATGGTGGCCTGCTCGAGGAGGAAGTGTCCTTGGCGGGCATTGAAGGAGAAGGAGATGTTGAAGTCGAGCGGGAGCTGATACAGGCCGGAGGCCTTGAATAGCCACTTGGAGTAGACGTTGCTGCCGATCTTTCCGCTGGCCGCGCCGAGGTTAGGCCCCCAAACCTGACCGTCGAGGGCCCAGAGGTTCGTCATGGTTGCGCCGTCGGCATACCCGTTGCTGCCGAAGTGCTGCTTCTGATCCTGGTAGGTGAACGAAGCATCGAGCATCCACTTGTTGGAGAGGCGCTTGGTCACCCGGAGTTCGGCGCCCAGGAAGTCGCGGTAGTAGTCGGGTTGCCGCTCGTATAGCCGGTAGAATCTGGAGGCAACGCCGGCCTTGAGCATGTAGTAGGGCTTGCCGGCCGCGTCGCCCGTGGAATAGGGGCCGACCTGGTTGGGGATCGTGCCGACCTGGACGTACTCGCCCTTGTCGGCCTTGTCGCCGGTGGCGGGATCGTAGGCCACGTACCAGTTGAAGTGATCGAACTTGCGGTAGCTGAGGTCGATGGCGACACCCAGGTCGGGCAGGACTTCCCGTTCGAGAGAGAACAGGATTTCCTGGACCCGCGGGGAGTTGACGCTCTTGTCGATCGTGTAGCGGGGGGAGCTGAAGCTCTGCGGGTTGTTGATGTCGTAGTCGCCCCACATGAGGCCCTTGGCGCCGCTGACGTCGCCGATGAGGGCCCCGGCGTCGTTGAAGACCTGGTTGGGGGCGTAGCTCGACGCGGTGTACCAGTAGAGCTCGGTCGCGTCGACGATCCCGTTCGTGTTGTTGTCCATCCAGTAGAAGTTCATCCAGCCGCCCAGTCCGAGGGGCTCGTAGTAGCTGCCCTCGCCCGTGCCCATCCAGTCGCCGTACTGGGCCGCCGACAACTTGGCGATGGTCTTCCCGTCGCCGGACAAGTCGTAGGTCATGCCGATCCGGGGCGAGAGGAAGGACCACTTGTAGCTGCCGGTCTGGGCCGGGACATCAAGCCCAGGGAGGACCCGAGCGATGGCGTCGGCCGCCGTCGCGCTGAAGTTGTTCTGCCAGACGGGGCTGTTCTTTTCGACCGCGTTCATCGTGAAGGCCATGATCTCGGGCTTCATGTAGCTGTAGCGGAGGCCGAGGATCAGGTTGAAGCGGCCTTTGGTGATCGTGTCGCTGAGGTAGCCCGTGTACTCGGTGACGTGGTTGTTGTCCTGCCAGCCCCGGAAGACATAGAGGGTATTGATGCCGGGCACCATGTCCGGCTCGCCGTCGCCGTTGATGTCGAGCGTGGTGTAATTGATGTTGATGTCCCGGTAGGTGTTGCCGGGGGTCGTGCTGTAGTGAGCGCCCGTGCTGCTCCGGTACTCGGCGCCGAACTTGAGCTCATGGCTGAGGCCGAACAGGTTGTCGTTGAAGTAGTTGCCCAAGAGCCGAGCCGAGTGGGTCGGGCGGGAAGCGCCGTAGTTCCAGTAGGAGTTCTCGAAGATATCGGTCGTCACATTGTGCTGGAGCCAATGGGTGAAGGACTCGTCGGCCATGGGCAGGAACATGAAGCCGCCGCCGCTGAACGCGTATTTGGCGGACAGTAGGAAGTTGTCCCCGAACATATGCTCGTCCTCCAGCTTGAGGATGGGGGTGCCGAAATAATACTTGCTCTGCTGGTGGTAGCCGAGGGGGAAGTTGTAGCCCGAGGAGCGGCCAAACTTCTCCTTGCCGCCGACTTGGAGGAAGGCCTCGAAGCGGTTCTGGGGCAGGATCTGGATGTTGACCTTGGCGGCGTAGTTTTGGAGAAGGGTGTCGTCCTTGTTGCCGTAGATGTTGTTCGTCCAGATATCCTGGACGCCGTAGGACGCCCACCACCAGACTTTGTCCTTGATCAGCGGGCCGCCCATGTTGAAGCCGTAGTCCTTGATGGCCCGGATGACGTTCGTGCCGACGACGCCTTCCTTCTTGAGGGCGTCGGTCAGGTTGTCGGCCTGGAACTTCTTGTCCGTGCGGTAGAAGCGGCCGCCGATGTTGAGCTTGTTGCCGCCGCGGCGGGTGACCAGGTTGACCTGGATGCCGCCCGTGGCGACCGTGACGTCGCCGCCGCCCTGGGTAATGTTCATCTCCTCGAAGGTGTCGAAGTCGTAGTAGGTGATCGAGGAAATGGAGGACGGGTCTTCGGTGTTGACGCCGTCGACGCTCCAGATCTCCGTTCCGCCGCCCTTGGCGATGAAGCCCGACATCTGGCCGGACTCGCTGCCGCCGACGTTCTCACGGTCAACCTGGACGCCGGCCGCCTGCTGGAGGATAACCCAGGGGTCGCGGGCCGTCGGCAGGGACTGGAGAACTTCTCTGGTCACGGTCTGAGTGATGGTCGTTTTCTTGGTTTCAACGACCGGGGATGTGGCCGTGACGGTGATCTCTTCCTCCAGGGCGCCGACTTCCATGGTCAGGCCGATCTCGGTGTTCTTGCCGATACTGACGATGATGTCGGGCCGGGTCAGCGCCTTGAATCCCTGGAGCTCGACCTTGATGGCGTAATTCGCGCTCGGAGGCAGAGATAGAAAGCGGAAATTGCCCTCGGCCGAGGTGACCACCGTCACCGGCGCCGTCAGGCTGCCGGTCAGGGTCACGGTCGCGCCGGGGAGCGGGTTCCCTTCCTGGTCCAGAACCTTGCCGTAGATGTTGCCGGCTCTCTGCTGGGCCAGGACAGGGATCGTTAACGCAAGCACGCACAGGAAAATGATGAGCTTACGCAATGATCTCTCCTTTTTCCATATTGACTCTTCCTCTGGAATCCCCTTAGGGGACTCCGCCTAAATCCCCATAAATTCATGCCTCTCTCCTTAGTCTCACCTCCACTCTGAAATGTAAAATATCTCATATGATATATTTTTTAGCAAGAATTATGCCAGTATTTTATATTCGCTAATCTATTTTTTATCAATAAGTTATCTCCTGCGACTTCTAAATATCCAAATTTATTAATCCAATGAATTGAATTATTCCAAAAAAATGAACGCCGGAAGCATCAACCCGGCCTTCAAAGAAGGTTTCTGCGAGCCCGTTTGAATCCGGCGGCGCTTTTATTTACAATAGCTTCCATCCCGGATCGCACGATGAAGATCCTTATGATCTCTCCCGTTTATCCCTGGCCTCTCGACCGCGGCAGCGACGGCCGATGAGCGGATCAGACCGCTCTGCACCGGCCTCTATATCCATGTCCGCAACAGGACGCGGGCGTTCGAGCTATCCTGGAAGACCATCGTTAGAGAGGATGAAAGGCTTTACCGGAGCCTTTGAAGAAGCCATGGTCGACAAGACGGTTTTCTTTCTCCACATCCCCAGATGCGCCGGGACGACCTTCGTCGAGGAGGTCCTCAAGAACCGCTACGCGCCCGAAGCGATTCTCGTTTTTTACGGCCGCAGCACGCGGGAGCTCATCGACCGGTTGAAGACGATGTCGCCCGAGGCGAAGCGGGAGCTCCGCTGCGTCGCAGGCCATTTCGCCTTCGGGGTTCACCGCTGGCAGGAAGCGCCCCCCCCGGCCTACTTGACCGTGGTTCGGAACCCCGTCGAACGGATCGTCAGTCATTATCGCTTCGTCCTGCGGCGGCCGGACCACTATCTCCATCGGTCCGTCATCGACGGCGACATGAGCCTCAAAGACTACCTGCTGAGCGGGTTGAGCCCGGAGCTCGATAACGGCCAGACGCGCCTCCTGGCCGGCCTTGGCTGGGGAGCTCCGTTGGGACACTGCCCCCGCTCCATGCTCGACCAGGCCCGCACGAATCTGGCCGAGTACTTTTTCGAAGCGGGGACGACGGAGAGGTTCGAGGTTTTCCTGGAACGGCTCCGCCGCAAATGGGGATGGGAGGTCCCGGCCTGCAACCGCCGGAACACGGCGCCCGAGCCGGCCGGCGAGGACACCCCGAATCCGGCGACCCGCAAGCTCATCGAGGACATGAACGGCCTGGACATGGAGCTCTACGACTTCATCGCCTCCCGGTTTGAGCGCTCATGAGGATCGCCCACATCGGCAATTCATGGGACTCCCGGGCTCGTCGAGTTCTCTGAACTGTCCCGGCTCGGCCCCGCTCTCCGCGAAGCCGAGGCCTGGGAAGGACGGATTCCCCTCCCGCCCCGGCCCGAAGCGGCGTCCCTTCTCGCGGCCGTCGGCGCCGTCGCCAAAAAAATAAACAAAGACATTGACAAACGATCCGTCCTGTGTTAAAAACCGCAGTCGAAATGAGTCCGATAAGCAGAATCCAAACATCGGCCGTCAAGGCCCACCCGGAATCCCGGACTCCGTCCCGCTTTGTATTTCCCTCCTTTATGATAATGTGAAGCCCGAATGGCGGCTCTCGCCCGAGGGCCGAAATTCGGGACCCCCGATCCGGAAGCGCTGAGGCTTCCGTCCCCGTTCAATAACTTCACAGACAAGGAGGAAACCTGTGTCCAAGACCCTATCCGATATCAATAAAAAGATCAGCCGCGGGACCGTCCGCGTCATCCGCGCCGACGAAATGGCGTCGCTCGTCCGCGCCAAAGGCCCCGAGCGGGCCGCCCAAGAGGTTGACGTCGTCACGACCGGAACCTTCGGCGCCATGTGCTCCTCGGGCGTTTGGCTCAACTTCGGCCATTCCGAACCCCCGATCAAGATGGGCCGCGTTCTGGCTCAACGACGTCGAGGCCTACACGGGGGTTGCGGCCGTGGACGCCTACATCGGGGCGACCCAGCCCTCCCGTTCGCGCGGGATCACCTACGGCGGAGCCCACGTCATCGAGGACCTCCTCCGCGGCAAGCCGGTCGTCCTCCGGGCCGTCGCCTACGGGACGGACTGCTACCCGCGCAAAAGAATCGTGACCACGCTAAAGCTCGCCGACCTGAACTCGGCCATCATGAGCAACCCCCGCAACGGCTATCAGCGCTACAACGCCGCCACGAACTCGGGGCCGCGGACGCTGCGGACCTACATGGGGAAGCTCCTCCCCCGCTTCGGGAACGTGACCTTCTCCGGGGCCGGCGCCCTCTCGCCGCTTTCGAACGACCCGGGCTACCGGACGATCGGGATCGGGACGCGGATCTTCCTGGGCGGCGCCCCCGGGTTCGTAACCGGCCCGGGCACCCAACACAGCCCCCAGAGCGGCTTCGGGACCCTCATGGTTCAGGGCGATCTCAAGAGAATGTCGCCCGAGTTCGTCCGGGCCGCGACCTTCCCCGGCTACGGCTCGACGCTCTATGTCGGGGTCGGGATCCCCATCCCCGTCCTTGACGCCGGGGTCGCCCGGGCGGCCGGCGTCGGCGACGGAGATATCTTCACGAGCGTCATCGACTACGGCGTCCCGTCCCGGACGAGGCCCGCCCTGCGAACGGTCAGCTACGCCGAGCTCAAGTCCGGCGCGATCGAACTCGCCGGCCGCGATGTCCGGACCTCTCCCCTCTCGAGCTTCGCCGCGGCCCGGCGCATCGCCGAAGCGCTCAAGAGGTGGATCGAGCGAGGCGAGTTTCTTCTGACGGCGCCCAGCGAAAACCTTCCTACGCAGGCGGCGGTCAAGCCTCTCGAACGGCGGCCGTCCCAGCCCGGCGGCCCGGGCCGAACGCCGTCGCCTGCGTTTTCTTCGAAGGGGCGCGTCGCCTGGGACGCGGCGACCTGCATCGAATGCGGAGAATGTCTCTCCATCTGTCCCCGGGGCGTTTTCCGCAGGACGCGGGCCTGGGCCATCAGGGCCGACGCATCCGCATGCGCCGGCTGCCGTCTCTGCGCCGATGCCTGCCCGGTCGGCGCCATCCGGCCGCCCAACTCTAAGAAGCCGACGCGCTTTCTCGGCCCGGTCCGAAACATCGTCGATGACCGGGCCGAGAGGCTCCGGCAAAGCTGAGACTCCATATGAAAAGACGCCTGATCCATATCGGGGAAACAATCGCCACGGTTATCGCGGAGGAGGTTTTCATCCCTGCCGCCGAACGGGAGATCGCCCGCCAGCGAAGATATCTTGAGGACTATATCCGCAGGGATCCCGAATTCCGGGAATCGCTGGCGCCCTGCGAAGTCCCGGCCGATGCTCCCGAAATCGTCCGCCGCATGGCCGGGGCGGCCGGCCGGATGGGGGTGGGTCCGATGGCGGCGGTGGCGGGGGCCGTGGCCGAGTTCGGGCTGCGGGCCATGATCGAGGCCGGCGCGACGCACGCCGTCGTCGACAACGGGGGCGATATCGCGATGGCCGCGGACCGTCCGGTCACGGTCGGGATATTCGCCGGACCGTCTCCGATCCGGGACATCGGCCTCCGCTTCGAGCCGCGCCCCGGCATCGTCGGCGTCTGCACATCGTCGGGGACGGTCGGCCATTCCCTGAGCTTCGGCCGGGCCGACGCGGCGACCGTCATCTCGGCGGATCCCTGTCTGGCCGACGCTGCCGCGACGGCGCTCGGGAACGCCATCAAGGCCAACGAGCGCGCCCTGATCGAGGAGGCCATGGCCAAGCTCTTGGTCGAAGGGATCGAAGGCCTGCTCGTCATCATCGAAGACACTCTGGCCGTCTGCGGAGACGTTCCCGAGATCGTCCGCGTTCCGGTCGATCCGGGCCGAATCAGCACCGTCGACCGCGGAAGGGAGAATCCCCTCCGCGGGAAAGGACATCGACATGGATAGCTCGAAAATCAAGGTAGCCGTACTGGGCGCGACCGGGCTGGTCGGCCAGCGGTTCGTAAGACTTCTGGCGGACCATCCCTGGTTCGAGATCGGGGCTCTGACCGCCTCGGCCCGCTCGGCGGGCCGAATATACGGCGCCGCCGTGAGTTGGACTTTGGGCGGGAACGTTCCCCGCGCGGCGGCCGGAATGGAAATCCTGCTCAGCTCGGCCCGGAGTCTGATTGAAACCGGAATTGCCATCGCCTTCGACGCTCTCCCGGCCGCGACCGCCCGCGGCGTCGAAACGAAGCTCCGCGACGGCGGCCTGGCCGTTTTCTCCAACGCGAGCGCCCATCGGATGGACGAGGACGTCCCGATCCTCGTTCCCGAGGTCAACGGGGATCACATCGAGCTCGCCCGAGGCCAAATCGAGCGGCACGGCGGATTCATCATAGCGAACTCGAATTGCACGACCTCGGGCCTGGTCCTGGCCCTCAAACCCTTCGAGCCGTTCGGGATCAAGACCGTCATCGCGACGAGCTACCAGGCCATCTCGGGCGCCGGCCGGCGGGGGCTGGCGGCCTTCGACATCGCGGCCAACGTAGTCCCCTACATCGGAAACGAAGAGGAGAAACTGGCGCGGGAATCGAAAAAGATTTTAGGCCGCCTGGCCGGGAACGCTGTTGAACCCGCGCCGTTCGCGGTCAACGCGAGCTGCGCCCGCGTCCCCATCCGAGACGGGCACCTCCTCAGCCTGGCGCTCGAGCTCGATCGCGAGATCGATCCGGAAGACGCCCGGGAGGCGCTCGCCTCGTTTCGGGGCATCCCTCAGAGGCTCCGGCTTCCCACCGCCCCCGAGGCGCCCGTCATCGTCGGACGCGAAGAGGACCGTCCCCAACCCGCCCTCGACGTCGAGGCCGGTTCGCCCGAACGGGCCAGGGGCATGGCCGTGACCGTCGGCCGCATCCGGCGCTCGGGCCGGTTTTTAAATTTGTTCGCGTTGGTCCACAACACGGTCCGCGGCGCGGCCGGGGCCTCGGTCCTGAACGCCGAACTCGCCGTTCGGCGGGGTCTTATCCCCCGCCAAGTCGGCGCGCGAAAGAAAGAGGAGTCTCAACCATGAAGGTCATGAAATTTGGAGGAGGCTGCCTCAAGACCGAGGAAACGCTGAAGAGGGTTGTGGATATCGTCGCCGGCGAAAAGCGGATGCCCGTGGTCGTCGTCTCCGCCCTCCAGGGCGTCACCGACCATCTCATCGAAAGCGTGGCCGCGGCCCTGGCCAATGAGCGGACAATCCCGAACCGGATCGAGTCGTTCAGGGCCAGGCACGTCAAGTTCGCGGAGCGCTTGATCGGAGACGAGGCCCTCCGGCAAGAAACGGTCCGGTCGATCGAGGCCGCCCTCAAGCGGGTCGAGCGCCTTCTCTACGGAGTCGCCTTCACGGGCGAGGCCAGCCCGGCCATCCGCAACCATGTCCTGAGCTACGGCGAGCGTTTGGCGGCCCGGCTCGTCGCGGGCGCCGTCCGTGCGCGAGGCTTCGCCGCTCGGCCGCTCGACAGCGACCGGATCGGAATGGTCACGGACGACAATTTGGAGAACGCGACGGTCAAGCTGGGCCTGTTCAAGACGAAGTTCAAACGGGCGGCCGGGGAGATCCGGCGCGGTCGCGCCGTTCCGGTCATCACCGGATTTTTCGGCGTCACCCCCGAAGGCCAGATCTCGCTTTTCGGCCGGAACGGTTCGGACTACAGCGCCTCCGTCGTGGCCTACGGCCTCAAGGCGCGCTCGCTCGAGATCTGGAAGGACGTGGGCGGGTTCATGAGCGCCGATCCGGGCGCTGAGAAGAACGCCCGCAAGATCGACCGGCTCTCGTACTACGAGGCCGCCGAGCTCTCCTATTTCGGCGCCAAGATTCTCCATCCCCGGACGCTCGAGCCTCTGACCGGGCTGGATGTGGATGTTCGGATCAAGGGCCTGTTCGACCCGGACGATCCGGGAACGGAGATCCGGTGCCGGGCGGAGACGAGACCATGCGTCGCCAAGAGCGTCACGGCCAACGAAGGGATCGCCCTCATCAGGATCCACGGGCCGGGCGTCGGCTACAAGCCGGGGATCGTCGGCCGGATCGGCCGGCAGCTCTCGGCGCTCGACATCAACATCTATTCCATCATCACGGCCCAGACCTGCATCAACCTGCTGGTCGACCGGAAGGACGCCCGGCGCAGCTACCAGGCCCTCAAGAACGACCGGAACGGCGTCATCGCCCGGGTCGACCTCGAGGAGGACGTGGCCCTGGTCGCCGTCGTTGGCGAGGGGATGGTCGAGCGGCGCGGGGTCGCGGCCCGGATCTTCACGGCCGTGGCCAAAGCCGGGATCAACGTCGAGATGATCTCGAGCGGGGCGTCCGAAGTCGCAACCTACTTCATCGTGAACAGGAAGGACACGGCCCGCGCCGTCCGGGCCCTGCACCGGGAGTTCTTCGGCTCAAGCGCTACTTGAGATACTGCTTGAACCACTCGATGTTGCGGCGGCCGGCGTCGAGGACGAGCCGAGGCTCCTGGAGGCCGTGCGGCTGGCGCGGATAGACGACCATCCGGACCGTCGTTCCCTGCCGCTTGAGGGCGTTGTAGAGCTCGTAGCCCTGCTGGATGGGCACCCGGACGTCCGCTTCCCCCTGCTGGATTAGGGTCGGAGTCGTCGCGCCCTTGATGTTGAACATGGCCGAATGGGCCCGGTAAGCCGCCGGGTTGTTCCAGAATTCGGCGCCGAAGTAATCGGGGATGAAGCTGGGGATGTCGGAGGTGCCGGTAAAGCTCATCAGGTTCGTCACCGGCGCCCCGATCGAGGCGGCCTTGAATCTTTTGGTCTGGCTGATGATCCAGGACGTCATGTATCCGCCGTAGCTCCAGCCCATGACGCCGAGCCGCTCCGGATCGGCCACCCCCATGGCCACGACGCGATCCACGCCCGTCATCAAGTCTTGGAAGTCCATCCCGCCCCAGTCCTTATAGTTGGCGTAGCGGAATTTTTTCCCGTAGCCGGAGGAGCCGCGGATGTTACAGCGCAAGACGGCCCAACCCTGGGCCGCGAAGGCAGCGATCGGATAGGTCGCCCGGTTGGCTATGAAGCTCCGGACGAAAACCCCGGTCGGCCCGCCGTGGACGTTCAGGAGCAACGGATAACGGCGGCCTTTCTCGTAGCCGGCCGGATAGGTCAGGAGTCCTTCGATCTCGAGCCCGTCCTTCGACTTCCAGCGGATGACCTCGGTCTTTCCCAGGGGATGCTTGGGGGCGTCGGCATTGACCCTGCTGACTTGACGAGGGGACCAAGCGTCCGCCGACATCAGGAAGGCCTCGGCCGGCCTATCCCAGCCCTGGGCGCTCAGGCCGAACGCGGTCCGGGTCTGGTTCAAGTTGGCGGCGAACACGAGGGTGTCGCCGGGATTGAGGATCTTGGCCGAGCCGCCGTCGACGGGTAGGAATCCCAGACTAGTGACCGTGCCGTTTGTCTCCGTGTAATAGAGGCCGCGGCCGTCCGCCGACCAGCCTACAAGGTCGGGCTGCTCGTCGAAGGTGGCTGCCAGTTTCCGGGGCGCGCCCCCGGCCGCTGGAGCCACCATGACCCACGCGACGCGAGCCCAGGTCGGGGGAATGTCGCTTGAAGTAAAGGCGATCCATCGTCCGTCGGGGGAATAGAGCGGCCCCGACTCGGCCGCGCCGCCGGCCGTAAAGGTCTTCATCTCGGCCGAGGCGACATCCACGACCGAGATGTCCGCCCGGGTCCAATCGTCCGCAACCGGCGTGGGCTGATGGGAAAACACGATCGACTTTCCGTCGGGCGACCAATCCCAATCATTGACCGAGAACTCGCCCTTGGTGAGGCGCCGGGCATCCCTTTTGCCGGCCGCGTCCTTGGCCACGGGGATGACCCAGAGATGGCTCATCTTGGCGCCTTCGCCGACAACCCTGGGGTCGTTCCGAGCCTTTTGGTCCTTCTCCTCCTGGTCGCTGGAGGGTTCGGCCATGGTAAAAGCGATCCAGCCTCCGTCCGGGGACCAGGCGAAGTCGCCGACGCCGCTCTTGACGTCGGTCAGCCGCTCGGCCTCGCCTCCGTCGGCGCGGATGAGCCAAATGTTGGTCTTCCCCGAACGGCCCGACGTAAACGCAATCCAGCGACCGCAGGGCGACCACTGGGGGTTCGTGGAGGACTTGTCCCCGAACGTAAAGGGAAAGCTCTCCGTGCCGTCGGCGGCGGCCATCCAAATCTGGGTCAGGTACTCGCTCTTGTCCTCGGTCATGATGGGTTCGGTCACCGTGTAGACGACCCGCTTGCCGTCGGGCGAGACCTGGACGCCTCCTACGGTCTTGACCTTCATCATCTCGTCGGGCGTCCACTGGGCCTGGAGCGGAAAAGCCAGGCCGGCCGCAATAAGGATCAGGAGAGCGATTTTCAAGACACTTCGGATTGCGGGCATGGGATGACTCCTTTATCGCGACTAAACATCACCGGATGACATAGTAATCGCCAACGGCGACTCCCGTCAACATAATCGTCCGAGCCATCCTGCCCCGAGCCCCCCGCTTGCAATCCGTTCGCAGGGAGCCATAGAATGGAAACTGTCTCATTCCATGGCTGAGGAGAGAACTCATGAAAACTAAAGCGATCCGGATTGGCATGGCCTTCAGCCTGAGTCTGGCACTGGCCGGGGCCGGACTGGCCCTGGACGCGAAAGTCCTCGTCAACCACGTCGGCTACGACGCGGCCGGCCCGAAGCGGGCCGTCATCCTGGGCCGCGCGGGCGACGAGTTCAGCGGGTTCAAAATCCTCAACGGCGCGACCGGAGAGGAAGCGCTGTCCGGGATTTTCGTTTTCGTCGGACCGGTCCAGAAATGGAAGGACTGGCGCTTCTGGACGGCGGATTTCTCCGATGTCCGGCGGGAGGGGACTTATTCCATCGAATGTTCGTCGCCCAAGGGGATCGTCCGCTCCGAGCCGTTCCTCGTCCAAAAGAACGTCCTGGAACGGGCGACGATCTCGGAGGTCATCTACTACTTCAAAGGCCAGCGCTCGTCGGGGTTGCTCGACAAGGCCGATCGGATGATGCGCTTCGAGGGACGGCCGGGGACGGTCGACGTCCACGGCGGTTGGTTCGACGCGACCGGCGATTACGGAAAGCACCTGTCCCATCTCTCCTTCTCGGGCTACTTCAACCCTCAGCAGATCTCGCTCACGGCTTGGAGCCTGTTCAGGACGCACCGGGAGTTGGGCCGCCGGAACGACCCCAACTTCCGGCAATACCTGAGGAGGCTCCTGGACGAGGCCCTCTTCGGAGCCGATTACCTGGTCCGGATCAAGGACCCGGAAGGCTCGTTCATCATCACCGTCTCCGGCCGCGGCCCCGGGAAAAAACCGGAGGATCGCCTCATTACCCCCAAGGCGGACCGGCACATCATCCTGACCCCGGAGACCAAGGACACGTTCCGCGACTACGGCCGTGAGAAAATCGCGGGCCGGGCGGCCTACGAAGCCGGCTACCGGGAAGGGGCCGGGTTGTGCATCGCCGCGCTGGCCATGGCCGCGGCCTGCGGCGACGCCGGCGACTTCGGCGCCGCCGACTATCTCAAAGCGGCCGAGGACGCCTTCTCCCATCTCGAGACGAACAACCTCCTCTACGCCAACGACGGAAAGGAGAACATCATCGACGACTATTGCGCGCTCCTTGCGGCCGTGGAGCTTGCCCGGACGACCGGAAAGCCCGCTTACAAAGAGGCCGCCGACAAGCGAGCCCGGAGCCTGACGGCGCGATTGACGGCGAGCGGTCCCTACAAGGATTACTGGCGGGCCGGCGACGGCGACCGCCCCTTTTTCCATCCCGTCGATGCCGGGCTGCCGGTGCTGAGCCTTCTCGAATACGCGGAAATCGCCGACCCCGGAACTCGGGCGAAGGTCCTGGAGGCCGTCGGGAGGTCGCTGGCCTTCGAGCTCGCGGTCAGCGGGGAAGTCCCTAACCCGTTCGGCTACAGCCGTCAGCTCGTCCAGAGCAAGGACGGCCGCCGCCGGACGAGCTTCTTTTTCCCCCACGACACGGAGACCGCGCCCTGGTGGCAGGGCGAGAACGCCCGGCTGGGCTCGCTGGCCGCCGCGGCCAGGCTGGCCGCCCGGCAATTCGGCACGGACAAAGCGTTCCAGGCGAGTCTGCGGCGTTTTGCCGCGGACCAGCTGAACTGGATCCTGGGCCTGAATCCTTACGACAGCTGCATGCTCTACGGCCAGGGGCGCAACAATCCCGCCTATATGTTCTTCGACTCGTACGAGTACACGAACGCGCCGGGCGGGATCTCGAACGGAATCACGGCCGGCTACCGGGACGAGGAGGATATCGATTATAGCCTCCACTTCGCCGAGACCGGCAAGGATGACGATTGGCGCTGGACCGAGCAGTGGCTTCCCCACGCCGCCTGGTACTTGCTTGCCGTCGCCCTGGGAGGAGAATAAAGAAATGAAAACTCAAACCTTGATCTCCGTTTCTTGTTTCTTGGCGATCGTCGGGGTCCTGGGAGGCCCGGCCGCGTCCGGAGGCGCCCCACAGGAGAAAGCCGCCGCCGCGGCCGAACTCCGCGGCGGTAAGAATTTCATCCCAACGACCGTCACCAGCGAAGCTGACGACCTCAAGATTCTGGATCTCTTCAAAGGCTTGCGGGTGGCCGATGTCGTCGACGGCATGGACGCCGTCGGGCTCCAGGATATCGGTCTGATGGATCCGGACATCCAGCCCCTGTGGCGGGACACAGAGCGCTTCCGGCACCGGTTCGCCGGAGTCGCCGTCACCGCGCGCTACGTTCCCACCCAGCGGCCGCCGGCCGGCGCCCTTCCCGTCAAGGCCTACGACGAATGGGCGGGCGACTGGTACGACAAGCTGTCCGGCGAGCTGTTCATCCCGATCATCCGCAGGGGGACGGCCCTCGTCATCGAGGACGCCCAGGACGTCGGGACGATCGGGTCCTACAACATCCTCGATTGGCATAAGCGAGGCTGCGTCGGCGTCGTGACCGGCGCGGCGGCCCGGGACACGGACGAGGTCATTCTCGAGCAGGTCCCCCTCTACCTGAAAAAGGCCGCCCGCGGCATCCGGCCCGGCCGGAATGAAATCGAATCCGTGAACAGGCCCATCGTCTGCGGAGGCGTCCTGGTCATCCCCGGGGACGTCATCGTCGCCGACGGCGACGGCGTCGTCGTCGTACCCCGGGCCAAGGCCGAGGCGGTGGCCGCCTACGCCCGCAAAATCCTGGACCAGGACAAAGCCGGTCGCCGGGATCTCTACAAGGAGATGGGCCGCAAGGAGGACGTCTCGGTCAAGAAATAGGCCCGGTCCGAACGAAAAAGCCCTGAGGCTCGCCTCCGGGTTTATGCTATATTAGCCGCGATGCGGAATAGGCTTCGGATAAGGAGTGAGGCATGAACATCTACTTCGTGATCATCCTCTGCTATATCGCCGCCTTGACCATCATGAATTTCTGGAAGTCGCGGCGCGTCCGCAGCCAGGACGACATGATGCTGGCCGGACGTCGGATCAACGTCTACAAGCTCGTCTTCACCCTCATCTGCACCTGGATCGGGTCGGGAACCTTCATCGCCGGCGCCGAGTTCGCGGCCAAGGCCGGCTGGAGCGCCATGTGGCAGCCGGCCGGCGCCTGGGTCGGGATCATCATCATCTACTTCCTGGCCGCCAAGATCCGGACCTTCGGCCAGTACACGGTCGGAGACATCCTCGAAGTCCGCTATGGGCCGGTCGCCCGCGTCTTCGGCGCCTTGGCCATCATCGTCAGCTTCACCGTCATCGTCAGCTACCAGTTCAAGGCCGGCGGCTACATCCTGAACGCAATCTCGGACGGGGCCATTTCCAAGGATCAGGGCTTGTTCATGTCGGCCGCCTTCGTCATCCTGTTTGTGTTCATCGGCGGGATGATCGCCATCGCCAATACGGACCTTCCCAACGGGATCATCATCCTGACCTCGACCATCCTGGCCACCCCGCTGGTCATCCTGGCCGCCAAGGGCTGGAGCGGAATCAAAGCGGTCCTGCCGCCTTCCCATTTTGCGGTCGTCAGTCCCGCGTTCGGCGCCAACCCGGCGCTCAAGATACCGGCCATCGGGATCTCGACCATGCTCCTCCTCCTCGGCGTCCAGAGCCTGTACCAGAAATTCTACAGCGCCCGTAACCCGGCCGAAGCCCGCAAGGCGGCCGGCCTGTGGGTCGTTGGGACGATCATCGTCGAGGGCATCGCCGTCGTCATGGCCGTCTTCGCCTCGTCCTATTTCTGGAACGAACTCCAGGCCGGGACCATGGACCACGCCGCCGTCATCGTCCAGGCCGCCAAGCGGATGATCTGGCTCCCGGTCGGCGTCATGCTCCTGGGCGCGGCCACGGCCGTCGTCATCTCGACCGGGATGAACTACCTTCTCTCCCCGACAACAACCCTTATGCACGACATCTACCAGCGCTTCCTGCGCAAGAAGAGCGCCGGGGACGACAAGGCCGCCTCGGAAAAGAGCTTAATCTGGATCCAGAAGGGGCTCATCGTCATCGTCGGGATCGTGGCCTTCTTCCTGGCCTGGCGGATGCGCTCCGTCCTGGAGAACGCATACTTCGCCTATACGATCTACGGCGTCGCCATCACGCCGGCGCTGCTGGCGGCCCTCGTCTCGAAGAGGGTGACCAAGATGGCCGGGGTCGTCTCGATCGTGCTGGGGACCATGGTGACCCTCTTCCTCAAGCTGGCCGGCTCCATCTGGCCGTCCATCATCAGGCCGGTCGGCGACCCGAACGGCGATCCGTTCGGCATCCCCATCCTCTATCCGGCGCTGGCCGTCGTCATCCTCAGCTTAGTCGTCGTCTCGGCCTTCACCAAAAAGCCGTCCCAGGAGGTCCTGGACAAGTTTTTCCCCAAGAAATAGCGGCCCTGAACGCCGCTGGTCCGCGACCACCTCGTCCATCCGGGATCGGGGTGAGATTTGAGCCCAGAATTCACCCCTCTTTTCACCCTTAAAGGCTATGGAGGCGACCCCGAGCCTGTGATAAGGTCGGGCCGCTCCTCCTATGGACGAGTGAAGTGTCTGTATTGGTTCGCATGGAAACGCGACGCGGCCCATTTCGCCCTACCCTTCCGTTCCTGCTCTGCCTGGCGGCCTGCCTATCGGGGGCGGCAGCCGGACGAGCCCAGACGGCAAAATTCGAGCGGCTCGGCATCGAGGGCGGGCTGTCCCAAAGCGCCGTCAACGCCATTGTTCAGGACTCCCGGGGCTTCATGTGGTTCGGGACCGAGGACGGCCTCAACCGCTATGACGGAGCCGGGTTCAGGATCTTCAAGCACGATCCGGATGATCCCGACAGCCTCAGCTACAACCACATCACGGCCCTGTGTCGAGACCGCTCCGGAACGGTCTGGGTGGCCACGAACGGCGGAGGCCTCGACCGCTACGATCCGAACCGGGAACGCTTCATCCACTTCCGTCATAACCCGACCGATCCGAACAGCCTCAGCAGCGATTTCATCACGGCCGTCATCGAGGACGGCGACGGAAACCTATGGATCGGGACGAACGACGGCGGCCTCGATAAGCTCGACCCGTCGCGCCGGCGGCTGACCCGTTACCGGCATAGTCCGGCCGATCCAACCAGCCTCATCCACAATTCCGTGCGGGACATCCTCGAGGACCGGTCCGGGACCCTCTGGATAGCGACGGGCGGCGGGGGCCTCGACATGTTCGACCGGGATATGGAAGTCTTCGTCCATCGCCGGCACGATCCTTCGGACCCGGCCAGCCTGATCGCCGATTCCGTGGCGACGATCTTGGAGGACCGCAACGGAGTCCTTTGGGTCGGGACGGACAGCGGCCTGTGCGCCCTCGACCGAAACCGGCGGCGTTTCACCGTTTACCGTCCCAACCCCTGGGACCCCTCGAGCTTGAGCGCCGACAAGGTCAACGCCCTGTTCGAGGACAGCTCAGGGACGCTGTGGATCGGGACCTCGGGCGGGCTCGACGAATTCGTCCCGGCCGGCGGGCGCTTCCTCCGGCATCAAAGAGCGTTCTTGGACCCGAACAGCCTCAGCGATAACGACGTCAGCTCCATCTACGAAGACCGTTCGAAGCTCCTTTGGGTCGGAACCCGCCTCGGCCTTAATAAACTGGACAAAGAGCGGAAACCGTTCCTCCACTACCGGAATATCCCCGGAGACCCAACCAGCCTCGACAATAATCAGGTCATGATGATCCAGGAGGACGACAGCGGGGCCGTCTGGATCGGGACCTACGCCGGCGGCCTGAGCAGGTTCAACCGGGCGCGGGGGACCTTCATCGCCTACCGGCATGATCCGGCCGACCCGGGCTCCATCAGCAATGACCTGGTCATGGCCTACCTCAGGGATCGGTCGGGAACGAGCTGGGTGGGAACTTACGGCGGCCTCAACCGGTTCGATCCGGTCTTCGGCCGGTTCCGGCTGTTCGAGCTCGGGACGGGCGCGTCCCGCCAATCGGGCCGCAGCCCCATCTACGCCCTTCTGGAAGATCCCCAAAAGCGCCTTTGGGTCGGGACACGGGACGGCTTATTCGAGCTTGCCCCCGACCGCCGAAGCCTCGCCCTCCATCGGAACAACCCCGACGATCCGGCCAGCCTCAGCGGCAACGCCATCTTCGCCCTCCTCCTGGACGCGGCCGGGACGCTCTGGGCCGGAACTCAGAACGGCTTGAACCGTCTCGACCGGACGTCGGGCGCCTGGGTCCGTTATCTCAATGATCCCGGAAATCCCTCGAGCCTCAGCCACAATGAAGTCCTTTCCCTGTTCCAAGACCGGGCCGGCGTCCTCTGGGTCTGCACGGCGGGCGGGCTCAACCGCTTCGGCCCCGCGGCCGGGACGTTCGAGCATTTCCGGGAAAAAGACGGCCTCCCCAACGACACCGTCTACGGGATCATCGAGGACGACCGGGGTCTGCTCTGGATGAGCACGAACCGGGGGCTGTCCCGGTTCGACCCCCGGACGCGAACCTTCCGTAACTTCGACCTCCGCGACGGTCTCCAGAGCAACGAGTTCAACAGCGGCGCCCTGCTCCTGAGCCGGGACGGCCTCATGTACTTCGGCGGCATCAACGGCTTCAACGTCTTCGACCCGGACCGAATTCGGGACAATCCTTATCCGCCCGAGGTCGTCCTGACCGATCTGCTCATCTCGAACCGTTCCGTTCCGATCGGCCCTCGGGGCAGTCGCCCGCCTCTTCTGACGGCGGCCATTACCGAGACGAGCGAGATCCGTCTCTCCCAGCGGGAGAGGGTCATCAGCTTCGAGTTCGCGGCCCTTCACTACGCGGCCCCCGAAAAGAACCGCTACGCTTACAAGATGGAGGGATTCGACCTTGAATGGAACCTGGTCGGGAACCGCCGCTATGCGACCTACACGGCCCTGCCTTCGGGATCCTACGTCTTCCGGGTCAAAGCCTCCAATAACGATGGAGTCTGGAACGAGAAGGGCGTCTTTCTCCGCATCCGGATCATTCCCCCCTTCTGGGGCCGGCGGGAGTTCAGGCTCCTCGTCCTGCTGACGGCCCTCGTCTTGCTTCTTATCATCTACCGGATCCGAACCTTCGCCATTCGGGAGCAGGCCCGGACGCTCGAGGTCCGCGTCGATCAGCGGACCCGGGCCCTACGGGCTACGAACGATCAACTCGAACGGGAGGTCGCCGAACGCCGCCGGACCGAGCAAGCGCTCCGTGAGAGCGAAGACAAGTACCGGTCCCTGGCCTCCCAGATCCCGGTCGGCGTCTACCGGACCACTCTCGACGGCCGAATCCTGTACGCGAACCCCGCCCTGGCCGCCATCCTGGGCTACAAGAGCGTCGAGGACTTGATGAAGACCTCGGCCGTCGCGGCCTTCGCGGATCCGGAGGACCGAGGCCGACTGATCGCGCTCTGGAAGGCCAAGGGCGGAACCGTCTCGAGCGAGCTCCGTTTCAGGACCCGGCAGGGCCGGCTCCTCCAGGTCCGCGACACGGGTACGGTCATCACCGCCCGCCAGGGCGGCATCGAGTACATCAGCGGCATCATCGAGGACATCACCGAGCAGAAGCGGGCCGATGACAAGCTCAAGGCCGCCCTGCGCGAGAAGGAGTTCCTCCTCAAGGAGATCCACCACCGGGTCAAGAACAACCTCCAGGTCATCTCGAGTCTGCTGCGCCTTCAGTCGCACTCCACGACCGACGGGCCCGCCCGGGAGCCCTTCCTGGCCAGCCAGGGCCGGATCCGGTCGATGGCCCTCGTCCACGAAAGCCTCTACCAGTCCAAGGATCTGGCCCGGGTCGATTTCGCCATCTATATCCAAAAGCTGACCGGCCAGCTGTTCAGTCTCTACAAGGCGGACCCGAAGCGGATTCGTCTGAAGCTCCGGCTGGGACGGACGCCCCTCAACATCAACCAGGCCATCCCCTGCGGCCTCATCATCAACGAGCTCGTCTCGAACGCCCTCAAGCACGCCTTCCCCGGCGCCCGGACCGGCCAGATCCTCGTCGCCTTAGAGGCCGGCACCGACGGAATGGTCCATCTGACCGTCCGGGATGACGGCGTCGGCTTTCCTCCGGGGTTGAATTACAGGAGGACGAAGTCGCTCGGCATGCAGATCGTCATCGGCCTGGTCGCCCAGCTGGGGGGGACGATAACGCTGGGAAGCAAAGCCGGGACCGAGGTCGTGATCGCGTTTCCGCTCGCGGCCGGCTCGCGGACGGGACGGGCGCGGCGCTGAGGCGCGCCCGTCAGATCTACTTTCGCTTCTGCTCGTACATCATTTCGTCGGCCTTCTGGAGCAGGTCGTCGACGTTCATGAAGGCCCCGATCGGATAAGAAGCGGCCCCGACGCTCAGGGACAGCCGGTAGGGGTCGGGCCTTTTTTCGTTGTGGATTTCAACCTGCCCCTTCAGCCGGTCGGCCAGGACCTCGACCGGGATCCCGCTGGCCAGAATCCCCATGACGACGAACTCATCCCCGCCGATCCGGGCGATGATGTCCGTCTCCCGGTAGGCCTTGCGGAGGATGGCGGCGATCTCCTTGAGGGCCTTATCTCCCTCGGCGTGGCCCAGCGTGTCGTTGATCCATTTCATCTTGTCCAGGTCGGCGTAGATGAGGAAGACCTGGGTGCTGATCCGCCGCCCCAGCTTGAGGAGCTCCCCGCCGAAGGTCACGAATCCGCGGCGATTGTAGAGCCCGGTCAGCTCGTCCGTGACGGACAGGAGCTTGAGCTCCTTGACCATCCGCTGCCGTTCGATCGCGAAGCGGACCGAGCGGGCCAGCAGATTCCCGTCAACCCGTCCCTTGACGAGGTAGTCCTGGGCCCCGCCCTGAACGGCGCTGACGCCGACCGTCTCGTCGTCGAGCCCGGTCAGGACGATGATCGGGGGCGGCTCCTTGAAGGCGTCATGAAAACGGTTGAAAGTCTCGAGGCCCCGGCTGTCGGGGAGGGACAGGTCGAGCAGGACGACGTCGACCTCCTCGCCGCCGGTCAGCCTCTTGAGGGCTTCCTCGAGACGTTCGACCTGCTCGAGCGTGAACCGGATGTTGGGGATCTCGGCCAGCATCTCCCGGATCAGCCGGGCGTCGCCGGGATTGTCTTCGACAAGAAAAAGCTTGATGGGTTTGCTATTCATGGCGAATCCTATTCGGACGGAAGCTTGACGATCGTGAACCAGAAGTCCTCGATCTTTTTGACGACCTGGATGAACTGGTCGATGTCGACCGGCTTGGTGATGTAGCAGTTGGCGTGGAGGTCGTAGGTCCTCATGATGTCCTCTTCGGCCTTGGAGGTCGTCAGGATGACGACCGGGATGCGGCGGAAGCGGGAGTCGGCCTTGATCCGGCTCAGGACCTCCCGCCCGTCCATCTTGGGCAGGTTCAAGTCGAGCAGGATGAGGTCGGGCCGGGGGGCCTCGGCGTAGCTCCCTTCTTGGAGGAGGAAGCGCAGGGCCTCGAGGCCGTCGTGGATGATATGGACGCTATTCCTCATCTTGCATTCCTTGAGGGCTTCCAGGGCCAGGCGCGCGTCCCCCGGATTGTCCTCGACGAGAAGAATCTCTACCGGCTTCCCTTGCGTTGAGTCCAGCATAGTCCTCCTTCCCCTTAGCGATTGGGTATCGTAAACAGAAACGTCGATCCCCGCCCGGGCTCCGATTCGACCCAGATCCGGCCGCCGTGGCGCTCGACGATCCTCTTGCAGAGGGCCAGGCCGATGCCGGTCCCGGCGTATTCGCTGTCCCGGTGAAGACGCTCGAAAATATGAAAGATCCTCTCCAGATACTGAGGCTCGATGCCGATCCCGTTGTCCCGGACCGAGAAGACCCATTCCCCGTCGCGCGAGACGGCTCCGATATGAACGACCGGAGCGCCCTTGGACTTGTCCTGGAATTTGATGGCGTTTCCGACGAGATTCTGGAAGAGCTGGATGAGCTGCGTCTCGTCCCCGGTCAGGCTCGGGAGCGGGTCGTGGTTGACGACGGCGCTTTTCTCGGCGATGGCGACCTGGAGGTTCATCAGGGCCCGGTTGAGGACTTTCTCCAGGTCGGCCTGGACAAACGGCTTGCTCCGGGTCCCGACCCGCGAGTAGGCCAGCAGGTCGTTGATCATATTCTGCATCCGGGCCGCGCCGTCGACTGCGAAGTTGATGAAATCGTCGGCGTCCTGATCGATCTTCCCCTTGTAGCGGCGGGCCAGGAGCTGGACGTAGCTTCCGACCATCCGGAGCGGCTCCTGGAGGTCGTGGGAGGCGACATAGGCGAATTGCTCCAGCTCTTTGTTGGACCGGGCCAGGTCGTCGGTAAGGCCCTTGAGCATCTTCTCCATCCGCGTCCGCTCGGCCAGCTCCTGCTGGACCTCCGCGTAGAGGCGGGCGTTGGCGATGGCCGACCCGATCTGGGCGCTCAACGTCTCCATGGCCGAGACATCGGTCTCGTCGAAGGCGTCCGGGGTCGCGCTCTGAAGGTCCAAAACGCCGATGATGCTGTCCCTGCTCCGGATCGGGACGGCCAATTCGGAATGCGTGTTTTCCGTCGCCACGCGCACGTAGTGCGGGTCTCGGCTCACGTCGCCGGAGTTGATCGACCGGCTCTGGGAAAAGGCGGTCCCGATAATCCCTTCTCCGACCGCCAACCCGTCCGCGTCGCGGAACAGGGCGCGGTAGGCCCCGGCGACGGCCTGAAGATTCAACTTCGGTCGGGAAGCGTCCAGCAGGAAAAGATGAACGCCCTGGTATTGGAACGCCTCGTGGACGGCATCCACGGTCTCCTGGAAGAGGGGGCCGATCTCGAGCGTGCGGCCGACCCGCTGGCCGACCCGGTTGATAAGAGCCGCCTGGGCCGCCCGGCGCTGCAGGGCCTCCTCGGCCTTCTTCCGGTCCGTGATGTCCCGATAGATCGCGAAATAGCCCAGGATTTGTCCTTCGACTCGAATCGGGGCGCCGATGCCGGAGACGGCGAAGGACGTCCCGTCCTTCCGGGTTCGGAAGCCTTCGAAGGCGACGGCCTTCCCTTGAGAGAGTTCCATCGAATAGCCTTGGGCCTCGCTCCTCGTCTCCTTCGAGGAAACAACCTCGTCGATATTGTGGCCGACCGTTTCCTCTGCCGTACACCCGAACATGCGGACGAACTCGTCATTGACGCGGGTGATGACATGGTTCCGGTCGACGACGGCGATGGCCTCCGGCGCGTTTTCGATCAGCAGGTCGAGACGGAGTTTCTCCTTGCGGAGGGCCTCCTCGGCCCGTTTCCGGTCGGTGATGTCGCGGTACATGGCGAAATAGCCGAAGGTCCGCTCCTCGGAACAGATCGGAGCGCCGATGGCGGAGACGTGGAAGGGCGCGCCGTCCTTCCTCCTCCGGACGCTCTCGAAAGCGATCCTCCGCCCCCGGGAGAGCTCCCGCGTAAAGTTTTGGGCTTCCTGCTTCGACTCCTCCGTGGACACGACGTCGTCGATGTTGCGGCCGATGGCTTCCTCGGGCTCGTATCCGAACATGCGGGTGAACTCCCGGTTGATCCGGACGATCTTGTGCCCTTCGCCGGTGATGACGATGGCCTCGGGCGCGTTCTCGATCAAGAGGTCCAGGTAGAGCTTCTCCCTGCGGAGCGCGTCCTCGGCCCGCCGGCGTTCGGCGGCCTCTTCCTGGATCTTAACGGTCGTCGCCTTGAGCTCGGCCGTCCGCACTTCGACCTTGGCTTCGAGCCGCTTCTTCGATTCGACGAGACGCCGGGTCCGGGTACGGACGGCCGCGGCCAAGGCGCCCAGGACAATCGCGAGGGCAAGGCCCTGGACCAAGCGGCGTTTCCAGAAGGGCGGCGATATCCATACGGCCAACGAGGCCCCCCGTTCGTTCCAGAGGCCGTCGTTGTTGGACCCGATGACATGGAAGACGTAGCGCCCCGACGGCAGGTTGGCGTAGGTCGCGAAACGTCGGTTTCCGGCCTGGTTCCAGTTCGTTTCGAGCTCTTCCAGCCTGTAGGCGTACTCGTTCTTATCGGGCGCCGCGAAGTGAAGGGCGGCGAATTCGAAGGTGACGACGTGGTCCTTGTAGGAAAGACGAATCGTGTCCGCCTCGACGATGCTCCGGTCCAGGATGGTCCGGCCTTCCGGGTCGGGTCCGATCGGGACGGGTTTGTTGAAAACCTGGAGTCCGCTGATGACGATCTGAGGAAGGATGGTGTTGGTCTTGATCGCGTCGGGGACAAAAGCGTTGCTGCCGTTGATACCGCCGAAAAACATTTCCCCGCTCCGGGTCTTGAAACAGGCGTTGGCGTTGAATTCGAGGCTCTGGAGACCGTCGCTCACGCCGTAGGTCTTGACGGCGCCGCTCTTCGGGGTGAATCGTGACAATCCCCGGTTGTGGCTCATCCACAGATTCCCGGCGCCGTCGCAAAGGATGGCGTAGATGACGTTGTTGGGAAGTCCCTCCCCGATGCCGTAGGTTTTAAAGGTCTTCCGACCGGGATCCATCCGACACAAGCCGCCGCCCCGCGTCCCCACCCAAAGGACGCCGGAGGCGTCTTCCCGGATCGACATGATGAAATTATCTCCAAGGCTGGCCGTATTATCCGGTTCGTGGCGAAAATGATCGAACCGGTTCGAGGCCGGGTCGAAGCGATCCAGACCGCCCCCCCAGGTTCCGACCCAGAGAGTGCCCGCGCGGTCCTCGAACAGGGTGTAAACACGATCATCGCTCAGGCTGCCCGGATCGGCCGGATCGTGCCGGAAGTGTTCAAACCGGTTGGAGGACCGGTCGAGCCGGTCCAGGCCTCCGAAGGTGGCGATCCAAAGATTTCCGCGGCGGTCCTCGAGGATGGAACGGAGCGTATCGTTCGACAAGCTCCCGGGATCGGCGGCGTCATGGCGGAAATGGACGAACCGCCGGCGGGCCGGATCGAAGCGGTTCAGCCCTCCGCCATTCGTCCCCGCCCAAAGGACGCCGGCGCGGTCCTTGAAGATGACGCGCACGGCGCCGTCGCTCAGGCTGCCGGGATTCCGCGGGTCATAAGAAAGCAAGGTGCGGAGGCCGGTCCGACGATCCAGGCTAATAAGTCCGGCGTCCGTGCCTATCCACATGACGCCGGGTTCGTCCTCCCAGAACGACCAGACGTTGTTCATGCCTCGGCTGTTGGGATCGTTCGACCTGTCCCTGATGACGGCGAAAGCCGGAGCCCCCGGGTCAAAATAATTCAAGCCGCTTCCGGTCCCCACCCAAATCCCGCCCGCCCCGTCCTCGAGAATGGAATGGACCAGATTGCTGCTCAGGCTGGTCGGATACGAGGGGTCATTCCGATAATGGATGAATGCGGCCGTTTTGGGGTCCATCCGATCCAAGCCGTTGTCCGTCCCGATCCAGAGGTTGCCGGCGCGATCCCTGACGAGGCTCGAGACGGCGCCGCGCTCGAGACTGTCGGGCCTTTCGGGATCGTTGCGGTAGGTGACGATCCGGCCGGAGGCGCGATCCATCCAGATCAGGCCGTCGTCCGTCCCGACCCAAAGGCCCGTATCGCCCTGACTTAGGACGGCGTTCACGGTCATCCGTTCGAATGAACGGACGAAACGCCCGCTCCGGGGATCGAGCCTGTTCAGGCCGCCGTTATCGGTTCCAACCCAAAGGGTGCCCGAGGAGTCCTCGTGGAGACAGGTCACGACGTCACTGCCGAGGCTTGACGTGTCCCGGGGATTGTTCTTGTAGTGGATGAACGTTCCCGAAGCCGGCAGGAACAGATCGAGACCGTTCGACGTCCCTACCCAAAGGCGCCCTTGCCTATCCACGAAGAGCGTATTGATTCTGTCCGCCGCCAGACTCGCCGGAGAGCGGGGGTCATGCCGATAGCAGCTGAACCTCTCCGTGGCCGGATCATACACGTTGAGCCCGCCGCCGTCCGTCCCGAGCCAAAGGCGGCCTTCGCGGCCTTCGACGGCCGACTGGATGTATTGGCTGCTCAAACTGAAAGAATCGCCGGCCAGGGGTCTGAAGATTTTGAATTGAATCCCGTCGAACCGGTTCAACCCGTCCTGGGTTCCCAGCCAGATAAATCCCCGACGATCCTGGAGGATGGTGTTGATATCGTTCTGGGAAATGCCGGTCTCGCTCCCGTAGCGGCGGAACCTCGGGCCGGTTTCCTGGGATTGTAGCCCAGGCACCAAGGCCGCGAGGAGGAGAACAGACAGGATTTTTCTTTGTGCCGTCATGGCGTTTAGAAAGTGTTCAGGACCGCCTCTTTGTCCTCGACAAAAAAGTATCCGGCCATCCATTAGTATGGCACGGGACTCCGTCTCCATCAATAACCCTTACAGATGAAACAGGAGGTGATATATCCCCCCTATCTTTCACTCCCAGGGGTGACCCCCGGGGAGACCCTTCCCGCCTATAATCTCGCCTTAAGGCGCCCGGTTTGACATCCGCGGCCGCCTCCCCTAGAATTCCCTAACGCCCGGCACCCCGGGAATCCCGCCAAGGAGGAACAAACATGGCGCGCGTTCGGCTCATCGGATGGCTTGCTGTCCTCGTCGCCTGCGGGTCGGTTGGGGCCGGCCCGGCCTTTTCCTGCACGGTCATCGCCGTAGGAAAGAAGGCCTCGGCCGACGGCTCGGTCATCGTCTCCCATACCGACACCTGCAATAACAGCCGGATCCTGGTCGTCCCGGCTCGGACCTTCCGCAAGGGTGAACTCGCCCCCGTTTATTACGGCATCCAGGACCCAAGACTCCCTCTCGGCCAGTTCGGGGAGGTCATCGGCCATATCCCCCAGGTCGAACAGACCTACGCCTACTTCCACTCCGGCTATCCCCACATTAACGAGCATCAGCTCGCCATCGGCGAGAGCACGCTCAGCCAACGTCAGGAGCTTCAAGTTGATCGCAGCTTGGGCGTGAAACAGATCATGACCGTCGAGCAGGCCATGGCCTTCGCCCTTCAGCGCTGCCGGACCGCCCGGGAGGCCGTCAGGCTGATCGGTTTCCTGATGGAGACTTACGGATTCCTTCCCTCGACCGGGCCGGAATCCGAAGGTCTGGCCATCGGCGATACCCAGGAAGTCTGGATCATGGAAATTTTCAGCGTCGGCCCGCTCTGGGAGCCCGGGAAGGATGAGCCGGGCGCCATCTGGGCGGCCCAGCGCCTTCCCGACGACCAGGTCACGATCATCCCCAACTGGAGCATCATCAAAACCATCGACCCGGGCCGTCCCGACTCATTCATGGTCTCCCCCAACTACCTTCAAGCGGCCGTCGACCGCGGCTGGTACGACCCGAAGATCGGCAAGCCCTTCGTCTGGCAGGAGGTCTACGCCCCGCTGCCTCGGGAGTGGGCGACGGGCCGCTTCTGGCTCTTCTATAGCCGGTTTGCGCCGACTCTCGCTCAATGGCCGGAGCGAAAGCTGATGGCCTTCTTCCAGGGTCAAGACGCCTACCACCAGTTCGTCGAGCCGCTCTCGCTCTACCCGTTCGCGGTTAAGCCCGAGCGGAAAGTCTCGGTCCAGGACATCATGGCCTTCCAGCGCTCCGTCTTTGAGGGCACAATCTACGACATGACGACCGATAAGAGCTGGTACGTGCCCGGCCCCGACGGGCGATGGCTGCCCAGCCCTCTCACGACGCCCTTCCCCACCCGCGACATGCGGGAACTCCTCAAGCTGACCTACCGGCGGATGATCCCGCGCGGAAACTACGGGATGATCGCCCAGCTCCGGGATTGGCTTCCCGATCCGGTCGGCGGGATCTACTGGGTGTATCTCGACAACGTCTACGTCAGCCCCTATGTCCCGATCTACGCCGGCGTCAAGGAAATCTCGCCGCTCTACAGCACCTACGACCCGGACGCGTTCAGCGAGGGATCGGCCCGCTGGGTCTATGACTTCGTCGAGAACCTCCTCTACCTCAAGTGGCAGGAAGCCATCCGGGATGTCCGGGCCGTCCGCGATCCTTACGAAGCGGCTTACTTCGAGAAACAGCCGGCCGTCGAAGCCGAGGCCGTCGCGCTCCTCCGCAAGGACCCGGCCAAGGCCGCCGCTTTTCTGACCGAGCAGGCCCGACGCCACGTGGAAGCCCTGGTCAAGATGTACACGGACCTCCGCGCCCTGCTCATCACTAAGTACACGAACAACAAGCAGGGGCTCTGAGGTCAAATCATCGACACTCATGGAAGCCATAAGTGCTGCAAGGCTGGGCTTGTTTATGATTAACCCTGAGCCTACTCAGCCCCATTCCTTCTAAAAGGGCTGAGTACAAAAGTGTCGCTTCCTATCCCCGCCCGGAGCTCCTTGGAGCGACTGCACTCAAAAGCCGGAAACGGCTTATGAGTGTTGAAAGGCGGGGCTCCGATTTTTAGCCCCGCCTTCTAGGGCGGCACACACGAACCGTTCCCGGTTCGTGAGTACTGCAAGGCGGGGTGGCGTCGGCGAACGGGTCAGAATGAAAAAGTCAGCCCGAGGCCGGCCAGCCAGAGGTCGGTTCGGGATTCGTAGACATCATAGCTGACGACGCCGTTTTCGCGATGGATGGAACCTTTTTTCAGGTACTCGGCCCTCCCGCCCTTGAGCCATCGGACGCCGAGGTCCAGGTCGAGCGAGAAGGCTCGGTCGTCCCGGTTCCGGCGTCGGATCTGGAGAAGCTCCAGTCTCGCGCCGCCCCCCAGCCCGCCGCTGAAAGCCAGATCGTTGAAGTTATTGGAGCTGAGGGAATCGCCCCAGTCGTCATGGCCGCGAATCGAGGTGTCCGTGGTCAGATAATGAAAACCGGCCAGGCCCTCGAGATAGGGACGGATCGTTCCCGAGCGGGGCTGGACCCGGATAAAGAGATGCCCGAGCAGGATGGCGTTCGTCGTCGTGACCTTGACAACGAACTCGGGGATGGCCGGGGAAAGCGGTTCTTCCCTTGATTCGCTTCCGTAGATCAGGAATCCGAACGAGATGCCGGCCGAGACGATCGAGCGGGGGATATGATAGGCGAAGCTGAAGTCCGCTCCGATCCCGGTCCTGTCCAAGTTGTGCCTGAATTCGCCCGTGGGGAATCCGAGCAGGAAACGAAGCCCCGTTTCGAACTTTTCCTGGGCGCAGACGGGCCCAGAAAAGCCGAGCCCGAGCGCGGCCACGGCCGTTAAAGCCGCTAACTTCATTCTCATCCTGTCCTCCTGGTCAATATCTCAAACATCCTTAGGGCTATCGCCTTTAAATAATTGCAATATCCATGCCAGATCCAACCAGGGGCGACGCTCATTATCTTGTCCTCGGAAGAGGACAGCGCGGGCATTAACATTATCGGCGATAAACTGATGTCGTCAATATTTGACTTTGGCCAGGAAGGTGACCGCGTCGCTGAGGGGCGGCGTGCCGTTATCGGTAACCAGAACCGTGATTCGGTAGGGACAGCCTCGACGGTCATTCTCGTCGGGATGGAGTTGAAGAACAATGGCCCCGGCGGGCGTGGCCATGATCTCCGCGAAGGGGACGGGCGGGTCCACGTTCAGCGTCAGGGCTTGTCCGTCCGGATCGCTCGTGATAAGCGGGATCTCGACGATTTTATGGGGGATGAGCTCGACGTCTTCGAACCGGATCAGGGCGGGCGGTTTGTTGGAGGGCGCCGCTTTTGAGATCCAAACCCTGCCGAAGAAGTTGACCTTCTGGTCGACGGCGTAGTCGTCTCCGATCCGGAGGTCCGCCGCGTAGTTCTGCCGCCCGCCGAAATAAGCGTCGGGGAGGCGAAGCGTCTTCCGTTTCCATTTTTTGCTGTCCGTCAGCTTGACCGTTTCCGTCTTCGTGTAAGGACCGGAGACGCCGTCGTATTCGAGAGACCATCCGTCCGTCCCTTTGTTATAGTATTCAACCGTAACCCAGACCTCGCTTGCCTGGGCATAAATGAAATCGTTGCCGACGTCAAGGTAGAGGAACGAAGAGGGGGGCTTGGACGCGTGGTCGGGATAAGCGCCCTCCCGGTTGCCGAGGTTTCGGACCTTCCATGAGCCGTCCTGGGTCCGCAGGGCGGGCCGGAGCCCCTTGACGTAAGGATAACGTCCGAAGTCCATCCAGACATAAGGCGCCGTGGAAAAGTCGGCGTCTTTCCAGCGGCGGACGCCCACGGCGGTCATGTCCAGGAAATGGCGGCTATACTCGTAGCTGGGGGCGACCTCGGTCGCCTCGTGCCATTCGTTCCAAGTCTCGATGGCCGCGATCCGGACGCCCGACGTGGCTATCTCATCCCAGGCGGCATTATAGACGTCGCCGCACTCCCGATCGCGAAACTGTTTGATGGGACGGTTGGCGACGGCCCGGTCGTTGTAGCCGGGTCCCAGGCTTCCGACCTGGTTCATGGTCCGGGGGCCGCCGAAAGCGACACCCCAGACGTAGGCGCCGTCGGTGCGGACTTTATCCCAGCTCGACTCCCGAATGATGAACGGAGTCGTACCGAAGTCCCGCTGGAAAAAGAGGTTGATCGTATCGAACGTCCGCTGGTTGTAATCCGATACGGCATCGGCCGTATAAAAAAAGACCAAGGGCTTGCCATCGACGAGGGCCCAGAAGTCCCTGGGCACGAGCCTCCAATAATCGGAGATCATCTTATAGACCATGGCCCGCTCGTTGGGCTTAGTCAGGTCGGGTTTTCGACCGCCGAGCTGAAGCCGGAAGGACGCCGTATCCAGGAAGAGACCGAACCGGGGCGGCACGACCCCCTCCGCGCTGAGTTGCAGGGCGGCCGAGACGAGGTTTTGGAGGCCCGGCTTGCTCCAGGCGACGCTCTGGTGGTCCCCCCAGTAGACCGGCAGGACGACGTCGATCCGGGCCGCCATCATATCCAGGAGCTGCCCTCGGCACCAGGCCGGATCGGTAAAGGTGTAGCGGGAGTAGGCGTCCAGGGGCGGATGGTCGGTCAACGCGTCCGACCCGTCCGGATTCTTGAAATGGGCCCCGGAATAGACGTCGTACCAATAGAAAAAATAAGCGCAGGCAATCTTGGCTTCCGAGGTCCATCCGATGCCGGCCCGGGCGGCCGGACGGACATTTCCGGTAAAGGTCCAAAGGGCGGATCCCAGCAAGGCCGCCATAAAAAAGAACGTTTTTTTATTCATGACTCAAAGGCTCATTATTATTATGCCAGAGCGAACGGACCCTGGCAACCGAGGAAGGAAGGAATGATCGGGGCTGGGACGGTCAGGTGCCCGCCTGGACCTTGGCGACGCGGGGACCGATGATCCAGGAACCGCTCCAGTTGACGAGATCCTCGTCGAAGTCCGCCAAAACCGTGACCATATAGATTCCGGCCTCCGGATCCGCCGGGTCAAAGGTCGTATAGACGGGGCCCGCTTCCCCGTTCCGCCCGTAGGAGGAAAGGAGGTAATCGTCATCCCCGCACTCAGCGGCCGGGATGCCCGATATGGCCCCCGCGACCGCTTGGGCGCCGATGAAAACGTTGAACGGCGTCCCCCAGGAATCGTTGGTGGGAAACCCCTTGAGCCGGTAGGGATAGAGGGCTCTCATGAAATCTCCCTGATTCTGAAGGGCGCCGTTCTGTTCGATCCCGTCCCAATTCCCGTGGTCGATGGTGTAATCGGTACAGCCCGTTGCCAAGAACATGATGTTGCTCATACAGCTCTTCTGTTTCGTTTTTTGGATGGCGACCATAATGTTAGGAATGAGGAGGGAGGATAAAATTCCGATTATGGCGACAACGATAAGAAGCTCGATGAGCGTAAAGCCTTTTTGCCTTCTTCTCATGGCTGATCTTCCTACCTCGGTTTTATTAATGATGGTCTTTCGGACCCTGGCACCTCTATCGGCTCTACTATTTTGCAATATTCATACCAGAAAAATAAATTGTTAACTTATTAATAACAATAAAAATAAATTTAATAGCACCTGAATTTCCAAGCAAAAATGACATTTTTTGTCAGGCTGCTTTGACAAAAACTGCCTCTCCTTGACCCGTTCGCCGACGGCAGCCTTGCAGTACTCGTGGCTTCCATGAGTGCGGCTTCCGCCAGTACTCATAAGCCGGAAACGGCTTAGTATGGGTGTCGAGAGGTTGACTTCCCAGAAGGGGCGTTATATACAAATTTCCATGCCGGAAATTATCGCCGTCCTCTTCAACCCCGGCGCTCGGCAGGGCCGGGCTGCGAAGGAACTGGCCCGCCTGGAACGCGCCCTGCGACGATGCGCCGTTCCTTACGACCTATTTACCAGCAAGGATGAGGGGCACCTCCTCAAGCTGGCCGCCGAACTTCCCGGACGATATTCGAGGGTGGCGGCGGCCGGGGGAGATACGACCTTCCTCCTCATCATCGACGAGTGGCTGCGGCGCGGCATCTCCGCGCCGTTGGCCGTCATCGGCCTCGGTTCCTGCAACGACGTGGCGCGCGAGCTCGGCATTAAAAACCTCGAGGACGCCGTGCGACGCATCCGGGACGGGACGATCCGGACTTGGGACGCGGGGCGGGTCGAAGCGGAGGGGCGCATCCTGGGTCACTTTCTGGGACAAGTCCAGATGGGAGTGGGCGTCCTCCTCAACCGCTATGTAGAGGCCCGCAAGGCGCGCCGGAGCTTCCTGGGACGCCATCAAACCCTGGCCGGCGCCGTCGGCCTGACCCGGATCTTCTCTTCTCCGGACCTCCCGCTGCGCTTGACCGTCCGTACGGACAATGAGGAGCGGCACGGAGAGTTCTTCATGGCTCTCATCGGTAATATCAGCTATACGGCCGCCGGATTCAGGTCCATTCCCGCCGCCAGTCCCGATGACGGCGTCCTCGATCTTCTCACTGTCCGACGCTGCTCGCTGCCGCGCTTCGTCCTGCTCTTTGCTCTGGCTCGGCGGGGCAGGCATATTCTGAAGCCCGAGGTCGAAACTCTGAGATCGCCCGTCTTCGAGGTCGTTTCGAAAACGCCCATCGAGGTCCAGGCCGACGGACAAACCCTCCAGGCAGCAGACGGCCGCCGCGCCTTCGAACGCCTGACCGTGAGGGTC
Organism: Candidatus Aminicenantota bacterium; assembly: GCA_963702005.1. Taxonomy (GTDB): domain Bacteria; phylum Acidobacteriota; class Aminicenantia; order Aminicenantales; family JAFGBC01; genus JAFGBC01. Next base: position 1,267,669 of record OY969696.1, on the reverse strand, counting down.
TTGCCCGGCGCCTTGCGGATGATCGTTTGATCTTATCCGGCGGGGTGAATCCGCTTGGCGAATAAGGGCCTCAACGCCTTCATCCGCTCCCGCTGATTCGAAGGCGCCCGGCGCCGGCAGGCCGCGTATCCGGGACTCCCCTCCATCTCGCCCCAGCGGACCTCAATGCAATCGTTCGGGTTATAGGCCATCTCGAAGGCCTCTCGTCTGTTCAGGATCTCCTCCAGCGTCAGGACGCGCTCGCCGCCGTCCGATCCGGAATAACGGATGGTTATATCGCGGGAGTCCTTCTTGAGGAGAGCCAGGAGCTCGCCCCGGATCTCGTCCGGGTCCTTCCCCGCGGGCCGGCGGAAGCGTTCCGGCGTCCGCCGGAATCGGTCCGGAAAGCCGAGGACCTCGTCTATGGCGATCAGGAGCCGCATGTCCCGGTTCGGAGTCGCGAAGTCCTCCCACGGTCCGACGGTCAGGAAAACGGCCGGCCCCGTCGAAGGCATCGGTATCACGACTCCCGGATGGGCTTTCAGATACTCTTCGCCGTTGGCGACGGACGTGACCCGGACCAACAGCTGTTCATAAAGTCCCGTCAGCAGGTCGCGGAAGGCGCCAGCCGGGTCGAGGGGCTCGGGGTTGATAAGGCGGTCCATCCGGTCGTAGAAGAGGTCGCTCTCCATCGCCCTCTGCTCGAGCGAGAACGGGGCGGCGACACCGCTCCCGGCGAGCTCCTCGTTCCGGAGCGGACGCGGCCGGCCGGCTTCGAGGACGATCGGCCGGAAGGCCTTGAACCCCGGCCCGCCGACGACGCCCGAGGTCGCGAAAAGGAAGTTCCCTCTCCAGAAGCGCTTGAGGCCGACCGTGCCGTCGGGCTGGGCGTCGACGGCCAGGAGCTCCCCCGGCCGGTCGCGAGTCTGGTCCAGCCAACGGACCAGGACGAGCGTGTGGCCGTAGGGATCGGCGAAGACGGCCCCGGGCCGCAGGCTCGACCGGTCGAGGGCGACCGGATAGAGGTCGGTCTCGTCGTCATCGAGGGCGGTCCGGCCGCTCGCCGAGTGGATGGCGTTCATGATCCGCCCCAGGAACGACCGGAAGGCGCGGACGCCCCCGCTGGAAGACGGCACGTCTTGGTTCGAGACCCAGCGGCCGCAGATCGGCGGCCGGCTCAGCGTCCCTCGCGAGCATTCGCGGAACCCGAAGGGAAGCCCCAGCTTCCAGGAGAAATAAGCGCGGAGAAAAAAGGGATTGTCGGCGCAATCCGGACGCATCATTAGCGCATCGCGGGCGTCCGGATCGTCTTCGCCGAGACCTAGATGATCGTAGAGGAGGTTCAGCTTGGGGTCGCGGAGGACGTCGTGGAGGGCTTCCCAGGAAGACCGCTCATCGCCGTCGTGAAACAGGGCGTCGATCCAGGCCGCATAGAGATCCTCCATCTCCTTATCCCAGCCCCGTTCGATCGGCCAGACGCCCGGCCCCCCCGCCGGCCGCGGCTCGGCGAAGGGGATCGAGAGAGAGCGGCTCGCCACGGGCCCGCCGCGGCTTATCAAGGTGACCGTATAAGGGCCGGGCCGGCTGATCCTGAACTCGGCGGACCACCAGAACGGAGGCCCGCCCCCGCTCCTCGCCATCGAGCCGGGCAGGACGAACCCGGGACCGCGCAGCTCCCAAGCGGCCTCGGGATGCGGGCTTTCGGCGGCGGCCAGGACGCGGACCGTGCCGTCCAGGCCGATGACGCGGGGCGAGACGAGGACGGCGCTGGAATCGGCCGGTCTCGCCGCCCCGGCGGAAATCACGGCCGACAGCAGTGCGAATCCCGTTCGGAAAAGTCCGTGGCATCGTCGGGCCATCGGCATCTTCACCTGTTTCCTCCGGAACCGATCCGAGCCAGGATTTCCTCGGGCCTCGTTCCGGCGCCAACGGGGATGGAGACAACGGGAGTCCCCGCGTCCCGATAATATTCCAAGAGGGGGAACGTCCTCGCTCTGAAGATCTCGAGCTTGCGGCGGAATCCGGTTTTTTCCAGATAGCGCCTCAAAGGAGTCTTTCCCGAGCCGGTGGGGCCCAAGACAAGAAGGGCTTCCCAGCGCTCGGGCGGCCGCGGTTTCGGCATGCTCGGGCCGTCCTTCCGCCTAAGAAGGATCCTGCTCGACGGCGATCGTCTCGAGGAGGCAGGCCGTCAAGTTGAAGGGAGCGAAGATCAAAGGGAGATGATATTCGAACTTCAGGGCAACGAGATTCCGGCCTCGCTGGATCCGAACGGGATCGATCTCGATTTCGAGGGCATTGTCTTTGTCGCGAAGCGTCCTTTCGGCGCAGGGCTTCCCGTTGATAAGGATCGCAAGCCGTTGCTTATAGTCGCCGTACCAGAAGGTGTGCTCGAACTCGAAGGGAGAATAGAGCGTTAGCCGGAGGCGCGTTTTCCTTTTTTTGAGGCGGTTGAGCTCGACCCGAACCTCCTTTTCGAGAACCCTCATCTCCGGGCCGAAAAACGTCGTTTTAGGGCCGAGGCCCGACAGAAAAACGATTCGCTCCTTCCTTCGGGCCGCGCCCGGCGCCGCAAGGCTCAGGGATACGGTCCGGACCGACGAGGGGATCTTAAGCCCGCAGTAGTCCAGAAAATAGTCCGCCCTGACCGCGGCTTTTTTCGGGAGCGCGAGCTTGAACCGGTTGTCTTCGGGTTTCGGGCTCAAGTTCCTGGTTTGGGAACAATAAGGGGGGATCTCGGCTTGAACTTGAAAACCGGGAGGCGGTTCGCCTCCGGCGTCCGTCCGGAACGAAAGGCGGAGATAGCCTTTGGCCGTCGCGGCTTCTTCCAGCCGGAGCGCGGGCAGGCCGGGAGGAGAGTCCTTGATGATGCCGCCGAAGAGAAGGGGGGTGAAAACCTGGCTTTCGAGGCCGAAGATGAGCCCTGTCCCGCCGACATCCTTATAGTGAAAGGGAACGCCCAATTTTTTCAAAAGGCCGACCATGACCGGAGTCTTGGAAGCTTCGGTCGAATCCTTCATGAAAACGAAAGCCCCGCGCCGGGCCCGGTTGAAATAATCCAAACGGAAAGGGAAATAGCGATCCATGGTATAGGCATCAACGACGACCCTCTCCCCGGCTACGGCCGTAATTTTATAAGCGGTCCAGTACTCGGCCTGCCAATACTTGACACCCGTCGCTTCCATGGCCGCGACGACCGCGCGAAGGTGGAGGCTGCGGGTCCGAGTCGCCTGAAAGGCGGAGAAGGCTCCCCCCAAGTTGAAAGCGAGCAGGACGGCGAGGGCGGCCAGGGAAGCGGCGATCCTGCGACGGCGGACAAGGAACCAGGGCCCGGCCAGGAAGAGGACCGGAAGACAGGCATAGGACGGGAAGAGGTAACGGATGACTCCTTTGGCGCTGAATCCGGAAAAGATGAAGACGCCGAAGAAAAGCCCGAAGAACAGGGCGAACAGCGCCTGGGGACGAGCGTCCCGATGGCGGACGGCCCGGACGGCCATGACGCCGAATCCGAGGAGGACGAGGCCGAGGAATAGAATTCCGAGAGGATGGTCCGTCGTGGATAGGAGCTTTCGAAGGAAGCCGGCCGTCATCGAAAGCTTGGCCGCGCTCATCGGCTCCTTCTTGCCCGCGACCAGAAACCTGAGCATGTGAAGACGGTCATAGGCTTCCTGGATCAAGAGGGGAAACAGCCCGGCCAGCGTCGTCGAGGCGAGAACCGCGTATCGTTTGAAATTCGGTTTGGTGCGGACGAGGACGGCCAGCCAGGCGGTCAGGATGAAGCCGGCCGTGACCTGATGCGTCCAGAAGGCGAGCCCGGTCAGGAACCCGAACAGAGACAGCCAGCGGTCCTCCCCTTTCCAAGCGATCCTGTAGGACAGGAAAAGAAGGAGCGCTCCGAAAAGGAGAACGAGGGGGTAGGCCGAAGTGTCGTCGAAACTGACTCGAACGAGCTCGCCGATCGGCAGGGCGAAAAACAGGACGACGAGGGCGGCGAACTCGCGGGAGAAGAGCTCTTTGAGGAAAACGAACTCGACGGCCATGAACCCCAGATAGAAGAGGAGGGTCGTAAGCTGGAGCATGAACAGGGAATATCCGAAACATTTGAAGAACAGGGCGAAGACGTGGCTCGAGAGCGAACCCATGTAGAGCTGTCCGTAGTAGGAGATGGGCGCGATCTTGCCGTCGGCGATGTGCTTCCCCATCAAGGCCGGAATGGCGTCGTCGCTGGTCAGGATGCCGCCCCCCTGGACAAAATAGGGAACGCGGACGGCCACCGCCAGGAGAATCAAGGCGAGGAGGAGGACGGCGTCTCGGCCGGGCCGGAGCCGGATTTTCTTCGTCCGCAGGGCCGGGACGAGGCGGGCTAAAATAACCGCTACCAGAAGCAGGAACGGGACGAGCGGCCGTCCCGGCACGGACTTCAAAGCCGGAATATTGTCCTTAAACCAATAAAAGGAGAACAGGATGTAAAAAAGCCAGGTCAGGGCTCTCAGGAGAGCGGGGAGGCGCTTCTTCAATGCCGCGTCCAACTCAGTCGAAGAATCTGTAGCGGAGGATGTGGAAAAGGGCGGCCAGGCCGTCCTTCCAGCCGATCTTTTTGCCCTCGGTATAGTCCCGTCCCGAGTAGGAGATCGGAACCTCGTAGATGCGTGAGCGCAGCTTGGCCAGCTTGATCGTGATCTCGGGCTCGAACCCGAACCGGCTCGAGCGCAGATGGACCTTCTTGAGCGTCTCGCCCCGGAAGACCTTATAGCAGGTTTCCATGTCGGTCAGGTTGAGGTTCGTCACCATGTTCGAGAGCGTGGTCAGGACCCGGTTCCCGACGAAGTGCCAAAAGAAAAGGACGCGGTGAGGCCCTCCCAGGAAACGGGAGCCGTAAACGACGTCGGCCCGTCCGTCCAGGATGGGGGCGAGGAGCCGCGGGTATTCGTCGGGATTGTATTCGAGATCGGCATCCTGGACGAGGACGATGTCACCGGTCGCCCGGGCGAACCCGGTCCGCAGGGCCGCTCCCTTCCCCCGGTTCTGGTCATGAAACAGAACCCGAACATTCCGGCCGGCCAGACGATTAAGGATATCCCGCGTTCCGTCCCGCGAGCAATCGTCGACGATGATGATTTCCTTCCGGACCGGAAGCTTGACGGCTTGGACCCGGCGTAGAATCTCCCGGATAGTCTCTTTCTCGTTGTAGACGGGAATCACGATGGAGAGCTTCATAGGGCCTCAGCCGCTCCGGCCCAGAGTCTCGCGGAAATAATCGATCGTCCTGGCCAGCCCCTCCTCGAGGCCGATGCGGGGCTTCCAGCCGAGCTTGCTCTCGGCCAGGCGAATATCGGGGCAGCGCCGGACCGGATCATCTGAGGGGAGCGGCCGGCGCTCAATCTTGGATGGGCTCTTGGTCAGCTTGAGGACGAGCTCGGCCAGCTCGAGAATGGTGAACTCGGCCGGATTCCCCAGGTTCAGCGGCCCGATCGTCCCCTCCGTCTCCATCATCCGGGTCAGGCCGTCGACGAGGTCGGAGACATAACAGAAGGACCGGGTCTGGCGCCCGTCCCCGTAAACAGTCAACGGATCTCCGCGGAGGGCCTGGACGATGAAGTTGGAGACGACCCGTCCGTCGTCGACGGCCATCCGCGGGCCGTAGGTGTTGAAAATGCGGACGATCCGGACGTCGACCCGGTTCTGGCGGTGGTAGTCCATCATGAGCGTCTCGGCGACCCGCTTGCCCTCGTCGTAGCAGGAGCGAATCCCGATCGGGTTGACGTTTCCCCAGTAGGCCTCGGGCTGGGGGTGGACCTGGGCGTTGCCGTAGACCTCGGACGAAGAGGAAAGGAGGATGCGGGCCCGAATCCGCTTGGCCAGGCCGAGCATGTTGATCGTCCCCATCACGTTGGTCTTGACGGTCTTGATCGAGTTCTCCTGGTAATGGATGGGCGAAGCCGGGCAGGCGAGATGGTAGATCTCGTCGACCTCGATGAACAGCGAATGGATGACGTCGTGGCGGATGAGCTCGAAGTAGGGATGGGCGAATAGGTGGCGGATGTTGTCCTTGGAGCCCGAGAAGAAATTGTCGATGCAGACGACGTCGGCGCCGCGATCGATGAGCGTGTCGCAGAGGTGGCTGCCCAGGAAACCCGCGCCGCCCGTGATCAGGATCCGCTTCATGGTCGCCCTCGTCCGATCCCTCGCCATCTCTCCAAGGTACGGTTATTTTATAGCCGAAGCCGGAATGAGTCAACACTCATGAGGCGTTTCCGGCTCATGAGTGTTAACCCTGAGCCTTACTTTTCAAAGTAGGGTGGCGGCCGCGAACGGGTCAACCCTTCGACACTCATGAAAGCCATGAGTGCTGCAAGACTGCTCCCCGGCCGAAGCTCCACGGACTAATGCTCATTGGAGCGCCAGTACTCATGAACCGTTTCCGGTTCATGAGTGCATGAACGCCGGGGCTTGGCCAGGACAGAATCTCAACGGACTTACGTCCGTGGGATCTACCCTTTGCAGGCGGTGGAGCGCACTCATAAGCCGTTTCCGGCTTATGAGTACTGGCGGAAGCCGCCGTCGGCGAACGGGTCAATCGTCGGAGAACGCGGAGGGCTGGAAAGCCGAAGTCGAGAGGTATAGAATAGTTGCCTGGCTAGGCATGGACAAACCCCGCGTCTTCGACCCCGCCCGCCGGAAACGCCTTTCCTCGGCGGGGCGCCGTCGGCGGCTTCCCGCGGAGAAAATTCTGGTGGAGATCGGGCTCGGGCCGGGCGATGTCTTCGTGGACATCGGCTGCGGGACGGGATTTTTCACGATTCCGGCCGCCGGACGGGTCGGACGCCTGGGAAGAGTTTACGGCTTGGATATCGCTCCCGAGATGATCGCCGACCTCGTCGTATCCGCCTCCCAAAAGAAGCTGGCCAATGTTCAAGCGATTCTCGCGCCGGCCGGAAAACCGCGCCTCCCGCGCGGCGCAACATTCTACTTCCTCGCCAACGTCCTTCACGAGGTCCCGGATAAACGCGCCCTTCTCGGCGCCATCCTCAGGAGCGGGAACCGCCGATCGAAACTCGTCATCATCGATTATTACAGGAAGAAAACGGAACACGGCCCCCCTCTTAAAGATAGGATCCCTCTCAAGAAGGCCGTCTCGCTCATCCGAAAGGCGGGCTTCCGGACGGAGCGGGCTTGGCGGGTCAACGCCGAGGAATACGGCCTTATCGCCGTCCCCAAGTGATTGGGGTCAAACCTACACTTTTGCCTTTAGTAAAGATCCCCGCGGCAAGCCGCGGGGCATTAGGAGCGCAGCTTCAAGGCCAGCTGCGCAGGCCCTTGCTCCAGTTCTCGGTGACTGACGATGTACTTCGCGATCACATCCCTCGTCATCCGGTCTCCGACCGTCCTTGCGAAATATCCGTCCTCCCACACTTCTCCGCCCCATAGCTTCTTTTTCAAGCCCGCAAACTCGCGAAACAACCCCCTCCCACTCATGCTCTTTATGATCCTGACGACCTCCCCGATCGATCGCGATGGCGGAAATGATACTAGCAAATGAATATGATCTTCGGTAATTTCCATCTCGATGATTTCAATATCGTACGATTCGCAAATCTCTCCCACGATCTGTTTCGCTCGTTCCCGGACTTCCACCCGCTCGAAAATCTTCTTCCGGTACTTCGGACACCAGACCAGATGGTAGGACGTGTCGTAGACCGAATGATTCGTCCGTTTCAGCGTCACCCATATACTTTACCACACTCCCGAGCAAGGGCCTTTGTGGATAAGGGGGACTTTCCGGTCCCCCTTATCACCCCCTCGGCAAGGCATACATTCCACCCCGTGGCAAGCCACGGGGCAGCCTGTAAAGCTTTCGTGCAAATTGACTCTTTGCACTTTGTGACAAAGTGTAGGTTTGACCCCGACCGAATTGACATGATATAAGCGGTTCGGGATAAGGCGCGGATGGCCTGGCAACAAGTTTACGATCCACTGGGCCGTTGGTTCATTTCGACCCTGGTCGCCGCGGTCCCGATCCTGGTCCTGCTCGGCTCGCTGGCGTTCTTCCGCGTGAAGGCCCATCGGGCCGCCCTGCTGGGCCTCGCCGCCGCCCTAGCCATCGCCGTCGGCGTCTTCGGCATGCCGGCCGCCCGAGCGTCCGCCGCCGCCCTCTTCGGCGCGGCCTACGGCCTCTTCCCGATCGGATGGATAATCATCAACGTCATTTTCCTTTATAATCTTACGACCGAGCGGGGATTGTTCAAGATTCTTCAGATGAGCCTGACGTCCGTGACCCGGGACCGCCGTCTCCAGCTGCTTCTCGTGGCCTTCTCGTTCGGCGCTTTTTTCGAGGGGGCGGCCGGGTTCGGGACCCCGGTCGCGGTGACGGCCGCCATTCTGATCGGCCTCGGTTTCAGCCCGCTCGCCGCTTCAAGATTTTCTCTCATCGCCAACACGGCCCCCGTCGCCTACGGCGCATTGGGAACTCCCATCGTCGCCCTCCAAGGGGTCACCGGACTGCCGCTTCGTGCCTTGAGCGCCCAGGCCGGCCGCATCCTCCCCTTCTTCTCGATCGTCGTCCCTTTCTGGCTGGTCGCCGCGTTCGCCGGCCTGGGGGGGATGATCGAGGTTCTGGCCCGCCCTTCTCGTGGCGGGAGTCTTCTTCGCCGTCCCCCAATATCTCATCTCGAATTTCCACGGCCCTTGGCTGGTGGATGTCGTTTCGTCTCTTTCCTCGATGGCTGCCCTCGTCCTCTTCCTGCTCGTTTGGCGTCCCAAGCGGATCGACCGCCTCACGACGGCGGCCGGCCCCGAGCATCGTCCGGAGCGCCGGGAAGTGGCCAAGGCCTGGATGCCGTGGCTCATCCTCAGCGCCGTCGTTTTCCTCTGGGGCATTCCCGAGGTCAAGACCGTTCTCGACCGGCTCTTGTCCGTCAAGATCGCCGTCCCCTTGCTGGACCGCGCGGTCGTCCGGATGCCTCCGGTCGTTCCCGGCCCGACTCTCGAACCCGCTGTGTTCGGCTTTAATATTCTGTCCTTCACCGGAACCGGGATCCTGGTCGCCGCCGTCCTGGCGGGGTTTGCGATGAGATACGGCCCCCGGGCGCTTTTTAAAACCTGGGCGACCACTCTCCGCCGCGTCCGCTTCTCGCTCCTGACCGTGGCGGCCATGCTCGGACTGGGTTTCGTGACGCGCTACGCGGGAATGGATGCGACCATGGGCCTGGCCTTCGCCCGGACGGGAGTCCTCTTTCCCTTCTTCGGGACGCTCTTAGGCTGGCTGGGCGTCGCCCTGACCGGATCGGACACTTCCTCGAACGTCTTGTTCGGGAGCCTCCAGCGCATCTCGGCCGAGCGGATCGGCCTCAGCCCCACGCTGATGGCGGCGGCCAACAGCTGCGGCGGGGTCATGGGCAAGATGATCGACGCTCAGAGCATCGTCGTGGCCAGCACGGCGACCCGCTGGTACGGGCACGAGGGCGAGATTCTGAAATCCGTCTTTGTACACAGCCTCGTCCTGGCCTCGCTGGTCGGGCTTCTGGTGACGCTCCAGGCGTATCTCCGGCCCTTCACGAACCTCGCCATCAATTGATAGCCCCGCATCCTAGTAGGATGCGGGGTCGCGGACGCGGAGACGGAATCGCAATCCCGAAAGGCGGCGGCTTCTTACCGGTAGGCGGCGAAGCCGAGGAGGGCGGCGCCCAGGATGACGAAGGCGGGGTTGACGCGGGTCGCGGTAAGGAGGACGAAGGTCGCGGCCACGATCAGGATCTTGTCCCAGCCGCCGGCCAGGGCGGCGCTCCAGCCGAGCGGCTTGGCCGCGAAGACGCTCCCGGCCATATCGTAGGCAGTCCAGAGGAGAAGCCCGACCACGACCGGACGCACGGCCCGGAGCATCGACTTGACGGCCGGGCTGTCCTTGACGTTGAAGAAATAGATGATCATGAGGAGCATCAGGACGGTCGTGGGAAGGACGGTGCCGGTCACGGCGGCGATCGCGCCCGGGATTCCGGCCAGTTTGTAGCCGACGAAGGCCGAGACCTGGGGCGCGATCGGCCCGGGGAGGGCGTTCCCGGCGGCCACCGCGTCGGCGAACTCGGCCGGAGTCGTCCAGCCGGCCGTCGTCACTTCCCGCTGCATGAGGGCGAGAGAAGCCGGCCCGCCGCCCCAGGAAAACAGGGCCACTCGGCTGAACAGGGCGAAGATTTTCCAGATCACGGTCGTCTCTCCTTTTCGACGGGGTCTGACCCGATCATATTATAATGTTTTGAGGGGAGAAAGAAACGGCGTCGCCTCAGAACTCCTGGTAGTGCTCCTGGGAGTTCCTGATCAGCGTGATGAGCTGCCAGCGGCTCTTGACCCCGAGCTTCCGGTAGATGTTGGAGATATGGGCCTTGACGGTCTTGAGCGAGACGTAGAGCTCTTCGGCCATATCCCGTCCGCTCTTGCCCTCGAGGAGGAGCCGGATAATCTCCTGCTCCCGACTCGAGATCTGATGACGGGCGAAAAAACCGGCCAGGGCGCCCTCTCGGACGGGCTCGAGGGGATGGCGGGCGTAATAAGACCGGAGAAAGGCCCACAGGTAGAGAAGAGGCGGAACGTGCATGAAGAATTCGAGGACCGGGTATGTGTAGCAAAGGAAGCCTCGGCTCTTCATGAAGAGCGCGGCGATCCCGTACACGAGGCAGGCGGCAGCGTAAATCCCGGTGAAGGCCTTGAGGCCGCGTCTCCGTTCAAGGTCATTCCTCCCGTTCGGAGCGAAGGTCGCCCAGACAAAGAGGACAAAGATCGCCCCCCGGTTGACGACATTGAAGACGAGCATGATCAGGTCGTAAAGGGGAAGCCCTTTGACCGGCGAAAGGAGCAGGGCGTCGTCGGCCTTCAGGAAATAAGCGGCCAAGGCCCCGGCCTGGAGGATAAAAAAAGCGGCCTGGAGCGGGAGGGAGAACTTGCGGCCCCGGATCTCGAAGATCATCCGGATGAAGAAGTACCAGGATAGGACGAGACAGGGAAAAGCCAGAAGGCGGAAGACGAAGGCGACCGTCGCCGTGACCGCGGGCGAAGGGCCCAACCTGGCCAGGAGCTGCAGGGCCAGGAAACGGCCGACGATATCCACGATCCCGAACGCGTAGGAGAAGGCCAAAGCGTTGACAAAGAACAAAAGCATCCGCTGGGGAAACTTCAGAAAGAGGCGGTTCGCCAGCCAGATCATCACGCCCGCGACAACGGCCAGGCCGAGGTAGCTCGGAATGCTCTCCATGGTTCCGGCCCATTCTTAGCACGCCGGTTTTGGGAAGTCAACCGCACCCCCGGCTTCGGCCGCATCAACGATGATTTTGACCTTCTAAAGACTCGGAACATCGTTCGGCTCGAGAGCGGCACCGATGCCGTCCCCGCCGACGCGCGTCGTTCGGGGATTTCCCCCCGGAATTCCCCATTACTACGGGGAGCAGTATATATTTTGCATAATCCTTGCTGCTCCCCGAGTACTAGCCGGGCGATAAAGAAATATTGAGTCAACTATATTCCGCCCGGCTTAGTAACCAAAACGGCGGGCCGCCGTATAATAGAAAGACGAACGAAATCGAGGGAGGATTAACATGGAACAGACATTCAACTGGTTTTATCTGGCCGCCATTTTGGTCGTCCTGCTCTTTTTCAGCGGCATCCGGATCGTGCGGCCGACCCACCGCGGTTTAATCGAGCGGCTGGGCAAATATAATCGCTTCGGCCGCGCCGGCTTCCACTGGATCATCCCCATCATCGAGAAGATGTACCGGATCAACATCACCGAGGTCATGGTCGACGCCCAGCCCCAGGAGATTATCACCAACGACAACCTGAACGCTCGGGTCGACGCCCAGGTCTACTTCAAGGTCAAGGACGACGAGGAGAGCGTCAAGCACTGCACGTACAACGTCTATAATTACCAGTGGCAGATCGTCAACCTGGCCCGGACAACCCTCCGCAATATCATCGGCACCCTGACCCTGAAATCGGCCAACTCCGAACGGGGTAAGATCAACTCCGAGCTGCAGAGGACGCTCCGGGAAGAGACCGGTAGCTGGGGGATCGAAATCGTCCGGACCGAGCTCAAGGAGATCGACCCGCCCAAGGACGTCCAGGAGACGATGAACAAGGTCGTCAAGGCCGAGAACGAGAAGATCGCCGCCGTTGATTTCGCCACGGCGACCGAGACGGTGGCCGACGGCGCCCGCCGGGCCGAAATCAAGAAGGCCGAGGGCATCAAGCAGGCCCGCGTCCTCGAGGCCGAGGGCGAGGCCCAAGCCATCAAGCTCGTCAACGAGGCCGCCAATCAGTATTTCGTCGGGAACGCCCAGCTCCTGCGCCGGCTGGAGACGGTCGAGAAGTCGCTCGCCCAGAACGCCAAGATCGTCGTCCCGACCGGGACTCAGCTCGTCAACATCATCGGAGAGATGGCCGGCATCGTTCCCCTGCCGGGGAAGACCGAGGCGAAATAGCGGGACTCTTCCGCTATCCGTTCAGCGCGGCCGCGAAGGCGGCAACGGCTTCGCTTTTAATCTTCGAGACGCTGGCGTCGATCTTGGCGACCTTGCGGACGATGGCCCGCTCAAACCAGCTCATCTTTGCCAGATCGAACTCCCCCCCGAACAGGCCCCTGGCCGCCGTCCGGGCGATGAGCTCGGCCGGGAAGGCGTCCGCGAACTGACGATCGGCTTTTTCGCCCTCCTCCATGCAACACAGGAACAAGCCGAGGCGCTTCCCCTTGAGCGTTTCGAGATGGCCATCGCAGAAGGCGCGGACGGATTTCTGGATCTTGCCGGCGTGGATGGATCCGCCCACGACGACGGCGTCATAGGCGGCTAAGTCCCCCGGCTTGGCCTTCCCCAGCTCGACGATCTCGACGGATCCCCGGAGCCGGCCGACCAAGTCCCGGACGCACTTTTCGGCGCAGCCGTGACGCGAGGCGTAAACGATGATTGTTCTTGGGTTCATGCCGGACATTATGTCAGAGGGGCGGGGCTAAGGCAATGCCCGCCGCCGGATTGACATTCCCGCCAAAGTTCTTTATAGTCGGCGCGAACTCTGAACAGGAAGCTCGGGCGATGTCGGTCCAGGCCTCATCCTCGGCGCCGCCGCGCGGCAACGCCGTCCATTTTTTCATGCTCCTGGGCGGGGGTCTGGCCGTTCTCTTCCTCGTCCTCAGCTTTTTCCAGATCTCGCTCGGAACCTACGCCCTGTTCCTGGCAGCGCTCTTCATCCTTGTCTACCTCCCCGGCCAATCTCTCGTCTGGCTATCCAAACTCCATATTTCCCGCCTCGAGTCGGTCACGCTCGCCCTCATCCTGGGCTTGACGGCGACGACCCAGGTCTACCGGATCGCCCGCCTTCTGCGTTTTCTTCCCCTCATCCTCCTCTGGGTCGCGGCCCTGGGCGTCGTCTTCGTCGTCCGGATCGCCCGGCGCCCACCGCGCCGCGAGGATTTTGCCTTCGCCTGGACGCGACACGGGCTCGTTTTCGGCTTGGTGGTCCTGCTCATCCTCGGCGTCCTCTGCGCCGACAGCTTCCGGAACGGCCTCCGCCGGCCGGACGGCTCGGTCGTCGTCAACTGGCATTACTACGACGGCTTCACCAAAAACAACCTCATCCGCGAGCTGACCCATTCGGTCCCGCCCCAGGCGCCGTTCGCGGCCGGGATCACCCTCAGCTACCACTACGCCATGGAGCTTTTCGCCGCCCTCCTCTATCGCCACCTCGGCCTGGGGGTCTTCGACCTTCTCCACCGGCTCACGATGCCCTTCTATTTCGCGCTCCTCGTCCTGGCGCTCTATATTTTAATCCGTGATTTCGCCCGGTCCCGGCGGGCCGCCCTCTGGGGAGTTTTTCTGGCTGTCTTCGGCACGGGCGGCTTGGGATTCCTGGCGGCCCTCCTGACCGGCTACGCTCCCTACTGGGGGAAGGTCTTTTACTCCTTCTATTTTCTGGACCTCCTCAGCATCAACTCGTTCTTCCCTTCGATTCCCGTAGCGGCGGCGGGTTTCTTCTGCCTTTCGCGCTATTTCCGGGAACGGGGAACGGCCTGGCTCATCCTATCCGGCTGGTTCCTGGCCGTCCTGTTCGAATATAAGAACTCGATTCCCGCCCAAGTCCTGCCGGCCCTGGGGCTGACGGCTCTTGTCTATCTACTTCGCCACCGGGACAGGCGGCCGCTCCTGGCCGGTCTCGCGACGGGACTCTGGCTGATCCCGCTGGCGCTCATCGCCTACATCCACAACCTGGGCGGGATCCGCTACGTCCCTAAGCTCATGGCCAACGACTGGATTCGATTTCCCCTCGCCGATCTCAAGCTGGGCTTCCTGGCCGGTGAGTGGAGCAAGGTCTTCATCCATCATGAGCCCGATCCCGCCGCCGCCTTTTTCTGCCTCCTCATCCTGGCGGGATTTTTTCTGGCGAGCTTCGGCCCGGGCGCGCTGGCCCTGCCTTCCGCGCTCAGGGATTTTATCCGGGCCGCTCCGGAGAACCCGATGAGGTTTTTTCTGGTCTCCTTTTTCCTGGCCGGCCTCGGGCTCTACTTTTTCACTGGCATGGTCCTGGAGGGACACGCCGAGACCTGGATCAACATCTATTTTTATTATTATTCTCTGATCGCGCTCATGATCCTCTGGGCCGAACGCCTGGACCAGTTCCTCGAAAAACGGCGAACGCCGGCCGTCCGGGCGGTCATCGCCGGCCTGCTTATTCTTATCTCCGTTCCCAATACGGTCCAGTTCCTGTGGGGCAAGGTCAGCTACCCGGACAGGCATGTTTTCGAGAAGCCCTTCCTGGACGCCTGCGATTGGCTCAGCCGGAATACGGAAGGGAACTCCGTCGTTCTTCACAACTTGGACACGAGATTCGTCTGTTATTTCGGAGACCGGCGGGTCGTCCTCGACAACTCGGGCCACTCCAACCTATCCCGTCACCTGCCCCTGCCCGAGATCAACAAACGGACGGCCGACGTCCGCCGCTTTTTCCGGGCCCCGCGCCGGTCCGGGGACGTCCTGGCCAAGTATCGGGTCGGCTATATCTGGGCCGTTACCAGCCGTGACCTGGTCGACGTCCCCAAGGACGCCGGCGGCGGCTTCGTTTCCACATCGCCCGGACCACGAGAAGATCGGGAGGGTCTGCTACGGAGGTTCTATCTGAAGCCGGCCTTTGCCAACGAACTCTATACGCTTTACCGGGTCGATCAGGCGCCGGTTCCGGACTCGGAAGCCGGCGGGCATCCCCGGCCCGTCCAGAATCCGAAAGGGGGTGTCCAGTCATGACGATCTATACGATCGGGCATTCGACTCGGACCCTCGACGGGTCATCCATATCCTCGACCCGGGGAAAACGGCGCCCCATAAGCTCACCCCGTTTGCCCTGATCAAGGACGGCGTCCTGACCTACCCCGCCTCCGAAACGAACACGGAGGAACCCCCCCCCGGATCCCCGGCCTTTAAAATCAGGCCAGCCAGATCTCCTTCTGGGGAGTCGAGAGCCACTCGGCGCCGTCTTTAGCGACAACGATCATTTCTTCGATGGTGACGATCCCCCGGCCCGGAACGGTCAGGCGCGGTTCGATCGTGAAGACCATGCCCTCCTCCAGGCGCTGGAAAGGCTTCTGGGCGTACTTGTCCCACTTGGGCCCCAGCAGGGCCGTCCCATCGTGCGGGAATCGGCCGACTTGGTGTCCAAGGGCGTGGGGAAATTCTTCATAGCCGCCGTCTACGACGATCTGCCGCGCCACGGCGTCGATCTCGAAGCCCGTGCGTCCCGGCTTGATCGTCCGCTTGGACTCCTCGACGGCCCGGACGATGGTCTCGAAGCCTCGGCGGACTTCGGCCGGCGGGGCCGCCTCTCCCCTCTCCCGGATATAGAAGGTCCGCTGGAGGTCCGAGCAGTAGCCGTCGACCTTGACGCCGAAATCCATATTGAGGACGTGGCCGGGCGCGACCGCCTTTCCGGTCGGCCCGTAATGAGCTTCGGCCGTGTCGGGTCCGCTGAAAACGGCCGGGCAGGTCGCCTCGGCCCAAGCCGGGGCGAGCTTGCGGGCCGCGACCCGGGCCGTCATGTAGGCGGCGATGTCCTTCTCGGTCCGGCCGGGCGCGATGAACCCGGCGACCTCCTTGAAAATAGCCTCGGTTTCCCGAACGGCTTCCCTAATCGCGCCGAGCTCGGCAGCCGTCTTCCGCTCCCTGAGGGCCGATACGATCCGTTCGGCCGAGACCATCCGCCCGGCCAGGCCGAGATCGCCCAGGAGCTCCTCGAGGGTCAGGTACATGCCGTGGGTCAGTCCGTCGCAGATCTCGCTCCCTTTGGAGTAATTGACGGCGATCGTCGCCGGGCCGAGGACTTTCATATATTCGAGGAAGGGCTCCCGGAAGCCGGTCACGAAGGCGGTGACTTCGTCGTAGGCGCCCGTCTCCGCGATCGCCCGCTGGTCGTAGCGGCCGACGATGGCCCGGGCCCGCCCGTCGGCGCTGATGATGAAGGCCGAATGCCAGGTCACGTCGGCCGGGGCCAAGAAGGCCAAGGTCGGGTCGCCGTTGACCTGGCTCTCCCGGGTGAACGTGATCCAGCAGTCGACGCCGAACTCCTTGAGCAGTTCGACGGCCTGTTTGACTTTCTCCCGAATCAGGGACATAGCGGCACCTCCTTTTCCTCAGCCGGCGAAGCGCTTGAGCCTCTTGAGAAAAACCAGGATCAGGAGCGCGGCCACGGCCAGGAGTCCGGTGAGCAGGATGAAATATCCGTGATGGGCGAACCGGCTGTAGAACTTGCCCATGAAGCCCGAGGCGTAGGAGCCGATGGCTGTCGCGGCGAACCAGCCGCCCATCATCAGGCCCTGGAGGCGGGGCGGCGCGACCTTGGAGACGAAGGACTGGCCCATGGGCGAGATGAGGATCTCGGCTATGGTCACGATGAAATAAGTTCCGACCAGCCAGAGGGGCAACATGTTGTTGGCGTCCCGGTTGCCGCCGGCCAGGGAGGCGACGACCATGATCATCATCGCGACGCTCATGATGAGCATGCCCAGGAAGATCTTGACGGGGGTCGGAGGTTCCCGCCGGGCGCGGCCGAGGCGGGCGAACAAGGCGAGGAGAAGCGGCGTCAGGACGATGATGAAGAACGGCTCGAAGAATTGGTAGGTCTCGGGCCGGAGGAACTTGAAGACCCGGGTGGAGCGCTCGGCGAACAGCGTCAGGGCGAATCCGTTCTGGTAGAAGGCGACCCAGAAGAAGATGACGATGATGAAGAGGGTGATGAGGGTCGCGATCCGCTGACCTTCCTCTTTAGGAAAGCGGACCGGCATCGCCGCGGCCGCCGGCGAGGGCGCCGGGGCGTACTCCGCTCGAGCGATCTTGACATCGGCCGGCGCGATATGGCGGGAGCCGGACTGGAAGATAATCAAGGCCAGGATGAGGCCCCCGGCGCAGACCCAGAAGGAGATGTTGTAGCTGTGGAGATAGACGCTGACGAAGGTCGCCACGAGCGGCGCGACGGCGGCGCCGATGTTGACGCCCATGTAAAAAATATTGAAGGCCGCGTCCTTGAGTTGGGGCCGGTCGGTGTAGAGGTTCCCGACCAGGACGGCCATGTTGACCTTGAAGATCCCGGTGCCGACCGCGACCAGCAACAAGCCGATGTAGAACGAGGCGAGCTGTCCGGCCGAAGACAAGGCCAGGCCCACATAGCCCAAGGCCATCAATACCGCTCCGGCCCGGACGGTTTTCCGCCGGCCGAAGACGCGGTCGCCCAGCCAGCCCCCCAGAAGGGGGACGAAATAGCAGAGCGCCAGAAAAATTCCGTAAAAATCCCCCTTGCGGGCGTCCGACCAGCCCAGGACCTTGTCCATATAGAGGACGAGGATGGCGTAGAGCGTGTAGAAGCCGACCCGCTCCCACATCTCGGTTAAAAAGATATAGCGAAGCCCCTTCGGATGGTTCCTCAGCATAGCGTCCCTTTCAGGGCTCAATGCCCAATTCGCGGAGCAGGGCCGGTTCGACAATCCCGTCCCGGGTCCAACCTTGCTTCCGGTAGTACACGTCCAAGACATCGCCGTGGCGGGCCGGGTCGACGGCTTTCCCCGCGTGGGCTCCCCGGGTCAGCGGCTCCGTCAGCTTGGATGGGATATGCGCGTCATAGACGCGGCCCCGGCCTTGGATGTTGTTGGCCCGGCGCTCGAGTGTATAGATCCTCCGGCCGCAGGCTTTGAAAGCGTCGGCCGTGTACTCGATCCCGGTCAAGGCTTTATAGAGGCCCAGGAAGAGGTCCGAGGCCGTATCCTCGGTGAAGAAGTCGCACAGGCCGAGCGAGTCCACGATCGCCTTCCCTTCCTGGCCGGCCGCGACGTAGGACGCCAGTTCCTCGACGCCCGCCAGTCCGCCCTCCTCGGCCTGGATGGTCCAGGCGTAGGTGTGATCGCCCCGGCCGCGGTTGGACGTCGCGTAGGCCGTGAACATGCCGGGGAAAACCTTGGGCTCGATCCCCGCGTAGCCGAGCCCCCCGAAAACCGTCGTGACGCAGCGGACGATCCCCTCCCAGTCGGCGGGCGGTCGGCCGGCCGCGACGCCGGCGACGACCCGGTCCGAATAGCCGCCGAGAAGCTCGCCGAGCGGGGTCGACCGGTAAGAAATATCCGTGAGGGTCCGGATCATATCGGAAGGATTCCCAAAGACGGGGGCATCTTTGAAGCCGGCCAGGAATCCCTTCTCGGCGAGTTCCATGGCGCCGGACATTACGCTCCCCAGCGTCATCGTGTCCAGGCCGAACTCGTTGCAGAGATGGTTGATGTGGAAGATGGCGTCCCGGTCCAGGATGCAGCAGTTGATCCAGAGGGCGATCGTCTCGAACTCGGGCCGGACGCCGCTCCCGGCGTAGGGGGGACGGTCGACCCGGGCCGCCCTCGTGCACATGATGTGGCGGCACTGGTTGCAGACCTTGGGCGGACCGGCGATCTCGAGGAAGGCTTTGGTCCCGACCTTGGCGAAATCGAGGGCGTCGAAGGAGCCCTCATCGAAGTTGTGCCAGGGGAGATATCCTCCCTGCTTCCCCAGGTAGCCGCCGTCGAAGGCGCGGTCCAGCCACCAGGTCGTTCCCGCCTGGGGCCGGAACGAGGCCGTCCAATGGGAGTCCCCGACGTGGGCCTTGACCTGGGCGTCAAGCTCCTTGCTTAGGGCTTGGAAACGGCCCTGGTCGGAGTAGGCCGCCCGCTCCCGGCCGAAGGCCGTGACCGCGACGAGGTTCTTGGAACCGAACACGGCGCCGGCGCCGCCCCGGCCGAAGTTCCGATGTTTATCGTTGGTCAAGCAGGCGAAGGCGACACGGTTCCAGCCGGCCGGCCCCAAGCAGACCGTCGACGAGCCGGGATGGAGCCGGGTCAGGACGTCGGTGATCGCCGATGCGACGCGGGGAACCTTGGACCCGCCGCTGACCTCGAACAACTCGTCCTCGGCGTCGAGGACCTCGACCCGGCCCTCGGCAACGAGGATGCGTACGGGTCGCTCGGCCCGGCCGTCGATGACGAGGTGGTCCAGGCCGGCCCGCTTGAGCATGTTGGGAAAAACGCCGCCGGCGCTGGCGTGGGTCAGGAGGCCGAACAAGGGGGCGTGGGCCGGCAGCCGGGAGGGCGGTTCGGGCGACCGGGTCATGGTCCCGATAAACGAGCAAGAGCCCCGGCCCGCCGTAGCCACATGGGTATCGTTGACGGGTCCGTTGCCGAGGATGATCCGATTCAGCGGGTCGAGCGGATCGCGAACCGGGCCGGTCCGCTTGAGATGATCGTAAAGGAGGCGGGCTTGGACGCCCCGGCCTCCAAGGTAGTCCCGGTAGAGACCGGGATCGGGAGATTCAATGCGGACCGTCCGGCCGCCAAGGTCCACAAAGGCGATCCGGCCCCGGGTACCGAAAAATCCGTTCTGGGACGGAGGCATGATGACTCCTTGGTTCAGGATGTTTAATGAGGGGGACAAGGGACGGATGACGAGGCTTTCGATGACGGCGTCGACCGCGCGACGGCGGAATTCACAGGGGCATTATACGGGGAATGAAATCGGGAGGCAAGCTCGCCCGCTCAATTGGAGAGATACTTTTGGATGACCGACGAGATATACCCGTCATAGGCGATGACGAGCTCGAGCTTCCAGGGCGTCAGCCGGCTCAGCTCCTTGAGAAGCTCCGGGTCCCGGGGCTGGGAGGAGGCGACGACGAGAATATCCCCTCCCCTTTTCTCGAACGGGACGACCTCAAGCCGCCTCTCGATTTCGGACGGCAGGAGGGCCAGCGTCTCGGGCCGGATCGTGACCGTCGAGAGATCGACCCAGGGACAGCCGAGCTGGGAGGCGAGGGCGAGGCAGATGTCGTTGGGAGTCACGTACTTGAGCTCAACCAGGATCTGGCCCAGGCGCTTGTTCCGGAACTCCTTCTGGATGCGGAGAGCGGTGTCGAGCTGTTCCTGGGAGATGTAGCCGGCTTCGATCAGGAGCTCGCCGATTTTAAGGTTCCGTTCGCCTTGTCTCTTGAGGGATTCTTCAAGCTGGGTCTGGCTGATCATGGCGTGCTCGATCATGATCGTCCCGATCCGTTTCGTCCGAATCTCGGCTTGGACGCCTGCGGCCTTCTCGAGCTGTCCGTTGGTGATTTTCCGTTCATCGACCAGGATCCGGCCCAGGAGTTTCCGCTGCTCGATGTTCTTGACGAAACGGCCGTTGATGTAAATCCGTTCGCTCGGCTCGGCCGGGTTGAGGGGCGTTAGGAAGAATCCCTTGTCGTTGGGGCTGTACTTGACCGTCGAGCCGGTCAGGACCTCTCCGTCTTTAAACTCAACGGCGAGCTTTAAGGAGACCGAGCTGACGAAGGTCGATTGCTCGATAGTCTCGCGGCGGAGGGAAGACTCGGGCGCCGCGCCGGCTTCCTTCTTGAGGAATTGTATCTTTTTGACGTCGTCCAGGCGGACGGTCAGGGTCTCGATCTTGCCCTCTCCGGTCTCGACCTGGAGGGGAAAGGTCGTCTTCGCGAGGTTGAAAAACATGACCTTGCCGGCCTTGCTCTGCCCGTCAGCGAAATAGACAACGACCGGCTTCATGGCTGGGGCTCCTTAGGATTAACGATATCCCAAGCTCCCCCTCAGGTCAAGTCGTCTTTGGGCCGCATTTCGCTTGACAGGCGCGGCATGGGGCACTATAAGATGAGGGAACTTCGAGGACTTTGATGTGCGGCATCGTCGGCATCGTCTCCCGGGCGGACTTCCCGTCCCGGACGCTTCTCGAACGGCTCAAGCGGCTCGAGTACCGCGGCTACGATTCCTTCGGCGTTTTCGACGGCCGCGAGCTGCGGAAGCGCGTCGGCGGCATCCGGGTCGAGGGGCGCGGCCGTTGCCGGGCCGGGATCGCCCACACCCGCTGGGCGACCCACGGCGGCGTCAGCGAACGGAACGCTCACCCCCACCTCTCCTGCGACGGGCGGATCGCCGTCGTCCACAACGGCATCATCGAGAACTACGAGGAGATCAAGCGAGATCTCGTCCGCAAGGGGCACGTCTTCGCCAGCGAGACGGACTCTGAGGTCATCGCCCATTTTCTCGAAGACAACCTGCGGCGGCGCTCGATCGAGGAGACGCTCCCCGTCTTGCTCCGCACCCTGGCCGGAACGTTTGCCGTCCTGATCATGCTCAAGGGGCGGGACGAGATCTATGCCGTCAAGCGGGATTCCCCGCTCGCCCTGGGCGCGGCCGACGGGCGGACCATCCTCGCCTCCGACATCTACGCTTTTTCCGACTGGACGGACCGGGCCGCCTTCTTCGAGAACGACGAGTTCGCCGTGGTCGGTCCGGACGGTCCCCGCTTCTTCGACCGGACCGGCCGGCCGATCCGGAAGCCGCTGCGGACCTTCCGCTGGGAGGAAGAGCGGACCGCCAAGCGGACGGCCAAGCATTACATGCTCAAGGAGATCCTCGAAGAGCCGTCCGTCGTCCGCCGGATGCTGTTCTCGCTCGGCCACGACCAGAAGGCGGCCCTGGCAAAACTCATCCGGCTCATCCGCCGCTCCCGGAAGGTCATCTTCGCCTCCTGCGGGACGTCCTACCACGCGACGCTCTTAGGAGCCTATTACCTTCACCGGGTCGGGATGGAAGTGCAGACCTTGATCGCCTCCGAGTTCCGCCACTTCGCCAAGGTCGACCGCGACACGCTCGTCATCGCCGTCAGCCAGAGCGGCGAGACGATGGACGTCATCGACGCCCTCAAGTACGCCCGCGACAACGGGGGGCGAATCGCGAGCATCGTTAATGTCCCCCATTCGACGGTCCAGCGGATGAGCGAGCTGAGCCTCAACATCCTGGCCGGCCCCGAGGTCTGCGTTGCCAGCACCAAGGCCTTCGTCAACCAGGCGGCCCTCCTCCTCAAGATTGCCCGGACGTTCGGGTTCGAGGTCGAGCTCGACAACCTGCCGGACCGGATCCAAACGCTGTTCAAGGCCAGGCCCAGGATCCGGGCCATCGCGGAACGGATCGCCCGCTCCCGGGACGCCTACATAATCGGCCGCGGCCTGACCTATCCGATCGCCCGGGAGATCGCCCTCAAGATCAAGGAGACGAGCTACATCCACGCCGAGGGCATGATGGGCGGGGAGCTCAAGCACGGGACGATCGCCCTGATCGAATCGGGGACGCCGGTCGTCAGCCTCATCGCCACGAACGACCCGGACATCATCTCCAACACCAAGGAAGTCGAGGCCCGCGGCGCCAAAATCTTCATCCTGACCAATCATCCGACCTTGGGCGGAAACGAAGACGCCGTCCACATCCGGACCGGGAACGACGGCAAGTTCGGGATCCTGGCCGCCGTGGCCGGGCAGCTCATCGCCTACTACGCGGCCGCCGCCCTGGGACGCCCTATCGATAAGCCGCGCAACCTGGCTAAATCGGTGACCGTGAAATGAGACGCACAGCGGTCACCCTCTTTCTTTTAGCCATCCTGAGTCCGCTCAGGGCCCGCGCTCAGGAGCCGGCCGCAGCGTGGCCGCCCGCCGAAAAAGCTCGCCTCTTTTTCGGCTTCTCCGCCTTCCGGGCCTCGCCCGGAGGCGAACTCGACGGCAAGCTCATCCTGGGAGACTCGCTCTATGCCTTCTACTTGCCCCGGCTCGATCCCAGCGCCGGCTTCAGCGTGCAAGGGGGCGGCGTCATCAAGCTGGGAATCTGGAGCGTCGCTTATCTGCAATCGAGCCACACCGCTTACTTCCAGAGTTGGGAGCGGACAGCGACTTTACACGCCGTGGAACTCGAGGGGAAGGGATTTTTAATCCGGGGAAGGCCCGTCCGCCCCTACCTCCTGGCCGGGTTCAGCATCCCCTGGCTGACGGTCAGGGACGGCGCTCTCAAAGGGACGACGGTGCACGACGCCCAATACATCGGGGTGGGCATTAAAGCAGGAGCGGGGTTGGCCGCTCAGCTGGTCCCGCGAATCATCCTGACCGCGGGCGTCCACTACCGCTATCTCGCTCTTCTTTACGTCAAGGGGGGAGGCAAGGCCCGGGACGTCGCCAATACCTACGTCGACCGTTTCGGACCCAAGCGGCACAGCTTCATTAAAGTCCCCTGCCCCGGCTGGGAAATCGGTCTGGTCTTTATGCTCTGATATCGGCTTATTGTCCTTTTCTTGACTTCCGAGACCGACTGGAAATATAGTTCCTGATGATGGGTTCAACAAGAAGGAGTATAGGTGGATTCCAATAGGACAGGCATCCACGAAATCGATTTCTGCAGCCAGATCGCTACCGCCGTTACAGCCCTCGCCGAGAAAGATCCGGCAATAAACCCGATTCAATCTGCGAGGGTGGAAGGCCTTGGAAGGGGCCCCTCCGCGCGAAAACGTTCCGATATTCGCTTTTTCGATAAGAACGGAACGCTGATTCTTTGCGGCGAGGTCAAGCTCCCGGGGACTCTCGAAGGACGGTCTCCTTTCGACTCCGAGCTCTGCCAGGACGCCGCTCGAAAGTCAGACAACTTAGGGACCCAATTCTTTTTCACTTGGAACGTCAATGAATTCGTGCTCTGGGACAGAAGCCTCTGGGACAAGCCCCTTTTAGACCGAAGAGTCGCACAATGGCGTTTGGATCGGCCCCTGCGGGATCAATATGAAGTCGCGCTCGAAGACAACCTTAATCATATCAAGACCCGATTCATCCCCGGCCTCCTCCGGGAAATCGCGGATATCATCGGCGGCCGAAGGCGGGAATGGGCTCTTCCCGCGGACGACGTTTTTATACAATCCCTGAACAGCCATCTCGACTGGCCGATCGAGCTCGTCTCTTCATATATTCTGGAGCAAGCCGATCGCAGCAAAGTTTTTTCATCCCGCGTCGAACAGTGGATGTCCGATCAGGATAGGACGTTCGTCCGTAGCCCGCGTGACGAATGGGAGAAATCGGTAAAAAACATGGCGAGGACACTCGCTTACATATGGGCAAATAGATTGATCTTTTATAAAGCCTTACGGGCTCGGTTTCCGGAGTTGCCCCGTCTTGACATTAAGCCTTCGATAAAGACATCGGAGGACGCCGTCCAGGCGCTCAACCGTTTCTTTCAACGAGCGGTCGAGCGAAGCGGCGATTACGAACCTCTCTTGATGCCCAAGGAGCGAGATTGGGCGACCGGTTTGATCTTTCAATCGACGAACGCCTTAGACGCCTGGCGCGGATTGCTTAAGGGCATTGAGCCGATCGATTTTCATGAGGTTTCCTCCGACGTCGTCGGCCGGATATTTCAAAAACTCATCGGTCCCGAAGAACGCCACCGCTTCGGTCAGCATTTTACGGCGGATGATGTCGTCGATCTCATCAATTGCTTCTGCGTTCGCAAAGCGGATGCGAAGATTCTCGACCCGGCATGCGGATCAGGGTCATTCCTGGTCCGCGCCTATTATCGCAAGAGACATATGAATCCTCGCCGCTCTCATCTAGCCCTCCTCGGCGAGCTGTTCGGTTGCGATATCGCTCTTTACCCCGCGCATCTGGCCACGCTGAATCTGGCCGCCCGTGAAATCAATGAAGAAGCGAACTACCCCCGAATCACGAGGAACAATTTTTTCGACTTGGCCCCGAAAAAACCGTTTTGTACGATCCCTAACTCTTCGGGAGGTCAAGCTCGGATCTCACTTCCCGCATTGGATGCAGTCGTTGGCAATCCTCCCTATGTCCGCCAAGAAAAAATTGAGAAGGAAGAAAAGACCCGATATGGGCTTTTAGCCGAATCTGCTTATCCCGGTATAGGATTGAGCGGACGGAGCGATCTCCATTGTTATTTCTGGCCGGCGGCCGCTCGCCGGTTGGAGAATGGCGGCTATTTCGGTTTCCTGACAAGCTCCTCCTGGCTTGACGTCGAGTACGGATTCCCACTTCAAGGATGGATTCTTAGTCATTTTCGTATCTTAGCGATCATGGAAAGCGCGGCCGAACCCTGGTTTGAGGACGCCCGTGTTAAAACCTGCGTCACGATCCTTCAAGAATGCGCGAATGAAGCGCTTCGCATGAACAACCGGGTCCGCTTCGTCCGGTTTAATCGAAAACTCACGGACATCATCGGAATCCAGCCCGAGTCCGACGAAACGAAGCGTCAGGCCGCATTCGAAAAGCTGAGAACCCGGATTCTTAAAGCGGAAGCCGATTTCGCCGACGAAGATATTAGAATCATTATTAAAGATCAAAAACTTTTATGGGAAGATGGGATCCGCGCCGGCGACGTCTTAGGAGATAAGAACCGACTATTCGAAGAATCGGATGATGAGGAACTAGAGGCCTCAGATGAATTAGCTTCAAAGAGCGCCGGCTCTACAACTATTTCCTCTGCGGCAGGCGCTTACGCTGCGGGAAAATGGGGCCGCTATCTTCGAGCGCCGGATTTCTATTTCGAAATCATGCGCCGGTTCGGCAACAAATTTATTCGGCTCGGAGAAATCGCGGATATTCGTTTTGGCGTAAAAAGCGGCTGTGACGCTTTTTTCATGCCCAGAGATGTTACCCAAGAAATGTTGGAAAAGCATTCAAGCGATCGCGCCTTCTGCGAGAACACGAACGGAGCTCCCCTTAAAGAAGTCGTCTCGGGGAAACTCAAGATCATCAAGGACGGCAACGGCGTCATTCATCCGATCGAAGCGGAATACATTGCACCCGAAGTCCACAGCCTGATGAAAGTGGACAGGCCGGTTGTTATAGCGGCCGACCTGGACCGCGTCGTTCTTCTCGCCGGTGAGCCTCTCTCCAAGCTCAAGAACAAGGCCCCCTGGGTCTGGCGATACATCCGGTACGGAAGCACCACAACATTCGCCTCCATGAAGTCGAAACCAGTTCCATTGCCCAAACGCTCGACATGCGCCGCGCGGGGGCTTTGGTACGACCTGACCGGCCTCGTCCGCCCCGGCTTCGCCTTCTGGCCTATGGCTCAACAATATAGACATATTATTGCCGCCAATCCGGAACATCTCATATGCAATCACAATCTATTTGACATTACTCCCAACGACAAGTCCGCTTTGCAAGCAAAAGCTTTTGTAGCCGTTTTAAACTCTACCCTTGTCGGTCTATTTAAAACATTTTATGGCCGATATGCAGGAACGGAAGGCAACCTAAAGACTGAAGTCGTTGATGTCAAGCTCATAGAGGTACCCGACCCGCGCCGGATATCGGTCAAGCTCGCCAAAAAACTCGTTTCCGCTTTGGGTGAAATGTCCCGCCGGGAAGTCGGACGGTTGGTCGAAGATCAACTGATGGAATGTCATGATCCGGAACTTGCCCATCGAATCGATTCGGGTCCGATTGTTATTCCAAAAGAGCTAGCTCACCGAGACCGTCGCGCTCTCGACGATGCTGTGCTCGAACTCCTTGGAATAGCAGATGCCCAAGAACGGGCGGAGCTTATTACTAGTCTTTATGAGACGACCGCCCGGCATTTTCGGGAAATTAGGATCGTCGAAATTAGCAAAATGGAGCAACGTGCTAAAACCGAAAGGCGGCGCCTGAGCGTTGAAGATTTAGCGCTTGATATCTGGGACGCGGCCGAAATCGAAGACAAAACGCCTTTGAGGGAATGGTTGGCAAAGCAGCCCGAGGCCAAATCCGAAATCGAAATCCCCGAAGATAAGCCCGCATTCCTCCCTGATAATCCGCTTTTCGAATTGAATACGGTCTGCTTCGGCAAAGCGGGTAAAATTCGCATGGAATATCGATCCCGGGAACAAGCCGAGCTCGCCTTTCATCTGGCAAACTACGGGATAAGCGGCCCTGTCACGGTCCCACTCAACAAAGAAGCGTGCCGGGCCGTTTTCGGCCGCATGAAAGACAGGATAAAGAGGGCGAATGCGATTTTTAGCGAACTTGCGGAAAGCCGGACGAGCGATGACCGAATCCGAACTCAACTCATCGAAGTATTGGAACGTTGGTACATCCAAGGGAAAAAAACAACAAAACCTTAACCGACATCCAGATTCCTGTACGAACGCCCAACTTTATTTTTCAGGGTTCGTTGAAAAGCGAAAAATATTCGCTCCAATCGAGACGCAGTATTTCCCCGTCAGGCAATTCCACTTCGCATTCAAAATATCGGCTCCT
This sequence comes from Candidatus Aminicenantota bacterium, assembly GCA_963702005.1. Classification (GTDB taxonomy): domain Bacteria; phylum Acidobacteriota; class Aminicenantia; order Aminicenantales; family JAFGBC01; genus JAFGBC01. The sequence continues at coordinate 1,240,105 of OY969696.1, read as the reverse complement.
CAAACCGAGAAAATGCACGACCCTGAGATCGAACCGTTTAATATCCTCCAGGCTAACACCATTTCTTCTCATTTCCTCGACAGCATCTTTAAAGCCCATAACCGCGATGATCCTTGCCTCTCCCTCTCTCGTTTGTAAGGTTTCTCCGATTCTTGGCCGCTTTAGCTTTCTCCGGATCAAGAAACCGGCTGGGCTTTTCTTCCTAATGTGGCGCCGATTCATATAATATATGACGCGCCTTTGCTGCTTCAGATATCATTTCCAGGATAGGGATCAAAAATCTAGAATCGTTTATCGCGGCGCCTTCGGCCGATAATCGGTCGGATCAAGACACGAGTCATATAAATCCTTTTCGATCCTGATCCAATCAGTTTTATCGATCCCTCGCTTGTTTCCGCAAGTGGGCGAAAAAGGAAAAGCCGATGCGATCTTTATCCAACGTCCCTGGCAAACCGCGATCCTTCGGATTTCCTGAGCGACCTCGGAGAGATCTTGATCTTGAGAAATAATGAGCGCCACGTCAAAATGATCATCCCAAGCGAAACGAATGACATCAAGGGCAATACGGATATCTATGCCCTTTTCTTGGCCGACGAGTACGGTTTTTTCGGTTCCGTCCTCCAAACGAATGGATTTATTCCGATAACGGAGTTCTCGGGAATAGACGCGGACTCCTCGCGTTCCCATGACCGTCAATTTTTTGGTCCAGAATCCGGACCAGAAAGGATCGTCCTGGCGGGAGGGAATTCCTGTATAGAAATGGGTCTTGTCCAGAATCCAGCCTTGAATAGTGCAAATCTTTTTCGAAAGAAGCCAGGGCGCGAAATTGGGATATCTGTATCCAAAGGCTTCCTTCGCTGCATAGAAAAAATTCTGGCCGTCAAAGAAAACGTAAGTTCGCTTTAGGATTGGTTCATCCTTCAAGATCCCCCCCAAAAAATAACCCCGCCGGAGGTCTCTCGACTGATCCAACGGGGACTAAATTCTAAATTAATGTTACTCCCGAAAGTCTGAAAAGTCAAGTTATCTTTTGGCCCTCTTTGGCCTTCAGTAGATAAGACGAGCAAGGCGGCCGTTTATCTCATTAAACCCCTGGATCATAAGATCCGAGTCGCACGATTATCAAGGCCGGACGCTGAGGGTGATCTTGAAGACGGCGCGCTCCTCGAGCGGCACGAAACGGCTCAGGGGGTTCCAGCGCCGCTCCCAGTTTTTATTGTAGACGATGTAGATCTCGTTCCCCGGCGAGATCCGCCAGCGGAAACGGACGCTCGCGCCGAGGAGCCTGGAAACGTCGTCGTATTGGATGTAGTTCATGAGGCCGAGGTCGGGGGACAGAAACACATCGGCCTTGAGCTGGTAGACGTTCTGGTTGAAGTTCCCCTGGGGGAGCCGGCCCCGGACGAAGTTCGCGTTAAACCCCAACGTCGCGTAGCCCTTGAACTTGAGGCTCAGCTCAAACTCGGCGTCGTGGTAGCGCCCGGAGTACCAGGGGCCGAAATGCCAGAAGATCCCGCCGGACCAGGGCCGGAAGGAGGCCGTGCTCAATTCGACCCGGTAGTTCGTGAAGCCGTAGGCGCCGCGAGGGAGGACGACGCCGTCGGCGACCTCGAAGTCGAAGGGAAGGACGTCGCGGTTGGGCATAATGTTGAACTCGACCCGCTCTCCGCTCTCGGTCGTCAGGTTGAGGGGGGCCAGGAAGAGTTGGCGCGTTTCGAGCCGGCCGGCCAGGTCCCAGACCAAGGAAAACTCGAGCTGGTAGAAGAACTGGCGGACAAGCCGGCCTACGAATCCTTTCTCGGGCCGGGGTTGGTAATCGACCCCGAAGCTGAAGGACTGGACGCCGGGCCGGGCCAGGAAGCCGAGCCCGGGGTCGAGCCCGTCTCCATAATACGAGTAGCTCGCTGCGATATCCCAGAGGTCGTTGGGGTAGTCGATCTTGAAACCGAAGCCCTGATGATGCCCGGACTTGATCGCGTTCCAGTTGTGGACGTACCAACCGCCGACGCCGAAGTTCCGGTCGCTCCGGAAACGGGACGTCTTATAAACGAGGTCGAACCCGGCCAGCGTGTTCCGTTCCCCGGTCGGGCTCCCATTGGTGAGGATGAATCCGACCTTGCTCTGCTCAAGGATGTTCCGGCTGACGCGGGCGGCCAGGAAGTTCTCGGCCGGGAGGCCGTTCAAGGCCTCGGTCCGGACATCGAGAACGGCCAGGTTGGTCTCGCCCAGCTTCCCGAACAGCTTGGTCCCGAAAGCGACCGGGACGGGACGGCCTTGGGATAGTCCGATCCTTCGGCTGAAGAAGGGAACGAAGCTCTCCTCATCGGTCGTCCCGAAGTTGAAGATCTCAGAGCCCTCCAGGAAGAAAGTCCGCTTCTCGGGAAAATAGATGGGGAAGCGGGTCAGGTTGATCCGCCGCTCATCGACCTCGGTCTCGGCAAAGTCCGTGTTGTAGCTGAAAGCGCCGACGAAATTGGGCGTGAAATTCTTGTAAATGTCGAAACCGCCGTCCAGGGATAGATCGGTCGCCACCGCCCTGGTATGGTCTTTGTAGGCGCTCGCCGTCCCGTAGGGGCGGAAGGTGATCCCCTTCCCCTGCCGGATGTCCGCGATCCCCTCGAGCGGCGCGGCTTCGGCGGGGTTGTAAAACAAGCTGTCGCGCCGCGTCCCGCTCAGCCGGATCGTCTCCTGCTTGCGGGGGATATAGCGCTCGACGTTAATGCCCCAGGAAGTCAGCCCCGGCTTGAAGGAGATCGTTTTAAAGGGAATCCGCAGCTCGGCGCTCCAGCCGTCCCGGCCGATCCGGCTTCGGGCGTCCCAGATGCCGTCCCAGTTGAGGCTGTAGTGTTCGCCGAAGGCGAGGCCCTCGCTCCGGGCGCCCCGCGCGTTCACGAAGAAGATATAGGCGTTCCGTTTGTCCTGGAACGGATCGAGCAAGACGCGGACGATGTCCTCGCTTCCGCCGCCGTGATAGTCTTCATCCGCGTCGTGGGCCATGCTGTTGGCCGCGATCTTGGAGGGATCACGGTCGAAGCAGCTGACTCCGATATAGAGATTGTCATCGTCGTAGAGGACGCGGAGCTCGGTCCGTTCGGTCGGGTCGCTCTCGGGGTAAGGGAAGAGCATCCGGAACCCGCTGAAAGGAACGGCCCGGGACCAGACTTCGTCGTCGAGCCGGCCGTCGACGGCCGGGCCCTTCTCGACCCGGAAGGCCCTCAGGACCCGCCCCTGGCTTAGAGCCGGGAGAGCCGTAATTAAGAGCGAAATCAGGCAGAAGGTTATTCGCAAACGCATCGCTTCCTCTTCCAACTGGGGGGGTATTATAGCAGGTAATAAATCATTCGGACAGCTTGTGCTATGATTATAATGAAAAGGGACTTCGTGACTTTAAAGTCTATCCGTCGATCGGTCTGTCTGGCTCTTCTAATGGCATGCGTGCGGACGGCGGCGTCCGCCCCGGCCGGCGGCCTTCGGGAGATCGGCGTCAAACTCCTGGCCGATGAGGAATTCCGGTCCGCCCCGGGATGGCTGGCGAGGGCGGAGTCTCTGGTCCGGTCGGTTTCCGCCGATTTCGAAAGCGGCTTCGGCCTCCGTGTCGTCGTTCGCAAAATCGACGCTTGGATCTCAGAGCCCTCCCTGCATACCTTGGAAGATATAGGCCGCGCCGTCGACGCCCGCATCGATAAGGAAGGCTGTGAGGTCTTGGTCGTTTTCACAAGTCAGGCTGGGATCGAGACGGGCTATACCGGATTCACCCTATTCAAGGAGGGGATCATCATTTTCCTGGATCTCCGGCAGCTTCCCCTGAGCTCCCGAACCCTCAAGCATGAAATGGGGCATCTGTTCGGGGCCGTCCATGTTCCCGATCCCGAATCGGTCATGGACTGTTTCGTCCAAGGCGACGACTTCGACGCCCGGAACGCGGAAGTCATTCGCTTGTGCCGGGAGCGGACATTCAACGGCATCGATTTTCCCCTCCCCCGTCAGAACTGGGAAGCGTTGGCTGCGATCTATGAATCCATCGGGTCGGCGGTCCGGGCCGCGCCGGGGGGCGAGGACCGGGCGAACCGGCTCAAGCCCGGCATCCGGGGCGCGGCCGGGCCGGACGGCAAGCCGGACCCCTTCCATCTCGACGACCCTTACCTCATGCTGGCCCAGATTCGCCTCGAGCAGAAACGGTTCGTGGAAACGATCGAGGCCTGCCGGACCGCCCTCTCGATCAACCCGGACAACATCGAAACGCGCAACGTGATCGGGATCGCCCGCCGGAGACAGGGAGCGATCGGAGAGGCCGTGGAAATCTACGGGGACATCCTGCGCGGGAACCCCGGCCAATCCAAGGTCGTCTACAACCTGGGCATCGCCCTGGCCGAACGGGGCGACCTCGTCGAGGCCCGCGCCGCCTATGAGCGGGCCCTGACCCTCAAGCCCAATTTCGCCGAGGCCTATAACAACCTCGGCGAGCTCGCTCTCCGGGAAGGCAGGCGGGAGGAGGCTCGAGCCTCGTTCGTCAAGGCCATGGAAATTTGTCCATCGTTCGCCCTCACTCACGCCAACGCGGCCGAGGTCTATCTCCAGGACAAGGACGGAGATAGGGCCCTGGCCGAAGTCCAAAAGGCTCTGGAGCTGGCTCCCGACCTTCCCTCGGCTCACAACGTCCTGGGCAACATTCTCCATGAGCAGGGACGGACCGAGGAGGCCATCGCCTCGTACCGGAAAGCCCTTGCCTTCGATCCCAATTACGAGAAGCCCTATTTCAATTTGGGAATCTGTCTGTTCGACCAGGACCGGCTCGAGGAGGCCGAGGCCCATTTTCGGAAGGCCGTGGAGCTCAAACCTCGGTTCGGCGAGGCCCATGCCAGTTTGGGATACTGCCTCCTCCGCCGCAAGAGCGTGGACGAGGGGATTGGGGAGATCCGCCTGGCCCAGGAGCTCGGCTTTCATTCCGCCAAAACCCATCTCAACCTCAGCTTCGCCTTCCTGGAGAAGGGGATGACGGACGAAGCGATCGCCGAGGCCCGGCGTGCTCTGGACCTCGACCCAAAGCTGGCCCTCGCCCGCAACAACCTGGGGATCGCCTACGCCAGGCAGGGTCAAATCGAGAACGCCTTCCACGAGCTCGCGGAAGCCGTCGCGCTGGACCCGGACTGTCAGGACGCTCTCTGGAACTTGGGGAATCTCCAATTCCAGGCCGGGCGGTTCGACCGGGCCCTCGACCTCTACCTCCGGATGGAGCGCCTCGCCCCCCGGAACGGCGCCCTCCTCAATAACATCGCCGTCGTCTATTTCCGGCTGGAATCCTACCGACTGTCCTGGGAGTACGTGAGGAAAGCGGAAGCGGCGGGTTTCGCCGTCCACTCCGAGTTTTTATCCGAGCTCAAGAAAAAGCTCGGCCCCAGTCCCTCCGACGGCGGCGGCCGCCCCCTCGGAACGAGTCAACCCCTCGACTCTACGGCATGAATGCCGGGGCTTGTTCGGGGTTAACCCTGAGCCTCGCTTCTCGTCCCCGCCTTTCAGGGCGGGGCAGCGTCGGCGAACGGGTTAGGCTCCGGCCGCGCGCTCCAGCCGCTTGAGGACGGCGAACATGAAGCCCGCCGAGAGGATACAGGCGGTGACACAAATCATCCACAGGGACCAGAGGGGAACCCGCATCCAGAGATAGCCGACGACGCCGATCAGGTTCATGCCGATGGCGGTGGCGGCGAACCAGCCGCCTTGCATAAGGCCTTTATACTTCGGAGGGGCCACTTTGGAAACGAATGAAATGCCGATGGGGCTCAGGAAAAGCTCGGCGATCGTCAGCATGAAGTAGGTCGAAATCAGCCAGTAAACGGAGACCTGCGAGGACGCCGGGGCGACCAGACCGCCCAGGGATTTAGGGCTGGGGAGTTTCAGCGAGCCCACGACGAGAACGGCAAAGGACAGCGCCGTCAGCAGCATCCCGATGGCGATCTTGCGGGGGGCGGACGGCTCCTTCCCTTTTCGGTTGAGGTAGCCAAACAGGATGATCACGATCGGCGTCAAGGCCACGATGAAGAAGGGGTTGAAGTGCTGGAAGCGCTGGGGCGTAAAAGGATTGAGGTCTTGGTAGCTCCGATAGCGGAGAACGGCCAGCAGACCGAAACCAAGGAAAGCCGCGCCGCCCAGAAGACGGCTCGTCCGCCCGCTCCCTTTCCTGACGAGAAAGACGAGGCCGCCGACGGCCAGGGCGATCGAGAGAAGCCCGACCAGGTCCAACCAAAGGTTGGTGATTTTACCGACGCTGGGAACTGTGTAGTCTCTGGCGAAAAAGGTCATGGTCGCGGCGCTCTGCTGGAACGACATCCAAAAGAAGATGACGATAAAGAAGACAAGGCCGAGGGCGACCAAGCGCTCCTTGGTCTGTTGAGGGGTCAACTCGACAACCTGGGCCTTGTGGGCGTCGGAAAGTTTCTTCTGTTTTTCGGTCAGGTCGGCCTGGGCGTAGTGCTTCCGGAATCCCCAGAAGACGAGCATGGAGATGATCAGGCTGATGCAGGCGACGCCGAACCCGAAATGGTAGGATTTGCCCAGGGCGTTGATGTAGCTCTCCGAGAAGGTCTTGAGCGAATCGAGCGTCACCGACGGATCCTGGAGCTTGGCGATCGAAAGGAATCCGGCCGCGTCGGCCAGCCGCCCTTTCAAGAAATCGTTGGCCAAGGCCGGGATCCTGGCGTCGTAGACGTAATGGGACGCCGATAACACCCAGTTGCTGACTTTCTCCGAGGCCGTGGGCGCGAACATGGCACCGATGTTGATCCCCATGTAAAAAAGGTTGAAAGCCCGGTCTCGGAGCGGGCTGTAGCGGGGATCGTCATAGAGGTTCCCGACCAGCGCCTGGAGGTTTCCCTTGAACAGGCCCGTTCCCAGGGCGATGGTCGCCAGGGCGGCGACGACGAGCCCGAACCCGGTCGCCATCCGCGTCGGGAGGGCGAGGAGGACATAGCCGACGAACATGACGATCATACCCAGTTTGATCGTTCGGCCGTAGCCGAGGACCCGGTCGGCCAGGGCCCCGCCCAGAAGAGGAAATATATAAACGCCGGACATGAATAGACTGTAGACGATGCTCGAAGCTCCGGCGCTCAGGCCGTACTTCGCCTGCATGAACAGGACGAAGATGCTGACCATCGTGTAGAAGCCGAACCGCTCGCCCATGTTGGCGAAGAAGGCCACGATGAGTCCCTTGGGATGTCCCTTGAACATGCGTCACCGCCCTCGGAGTGATTTGGCTATCGTAGACATGATGCCCGCAGGCGAGATTACCACAGAACGGCCGCTCCGGCAATCGGGAGCCCCGCTCTCTATCCCGGGTTCGGGGAAAGCCGGATTCGATCCGCCGTCTGGCCCCGGACGTTGGTGCCGAGCGGCTTTATCTTCGGGGCGCCTTCATGCTACAATCGCGTATCGCATGAGAGTCCTTCTCGTCCACCCCAAGCGGCACGACCCGCTGTTCGAGGACATCAAGCTCCCTCCTCTCGGAATCGCCTATATCGCCGCCGTCCTGCGCGAATCCGGCCATTCGGTCCGGATCCTGGACGCCAACCTGGAAAGGAACCAGGACCTCGCCCTCCTAAGCCGGCTCAAATCGTTTGCGCCCGACGTCATCGGCATCAGCGTCGTCTCCCAGCTGCGCCGGACAGCGCTCCATCTGGCCGCCCTGGCCAAAAAATGGGATAAAGACATCCGGGTCGTCGTCGGCGGCTCCCACCCAACGGTCTATCCGGCCCAGGTTGCCGCCGAGCCGGATGTCGATTTCGCCGTCCACGGCGAGGGCGAGGATACGATCGTCGAGCTCATGGAAGTCCTGGCGGGACGCCGCGATCCGGATACCGTCCTGGGCATTGCTTTCCGGAAGGACGGCCGAATCGCGGTCAACCCGCCCCGTCCTCTCATCCGCCCCCTCGACCGTCTCCCCTTCCCCGCCTATGACCTCCTGCCGATCGGCCGTTACTCGGCTCCCCAGACGTCTCATCCCCGGTTCACGGGAATGATCACCAGTCGCGGCTGCCGTTTCCGCTGCATTTTCTGCGACGCCCATGTCGTCATGGGAAGGGAGTTCAGGGCCCATAGCCCGGAAAGAACGATGGCCGAGATCCGCTATCTCGTCCGCGAGTTCGGAATCCGGGAGATCCACTTCAAGGACAGCGAGTTCAGCCACGACCGCGAGCGGATCAAAGCCCTTTGCGATTTGCTCATCCGAGAAGGCGCGCCCGTCCGCTGGGTCTGTAACGTGCGGATCGGCCGGGTCGACCAAGAGCTTCTAAAAAAAATGAAGCGGGCCGGATGCCTCCTGGTCGGGCTCGGCGTCGAGTCGGGAGACCAGGCCGTTCTCAACACGTTGCGGAAAGGCACGACCATCGACCAAATCCGAGAGGCGTTCCGGGCCGCCCGGGCCGCGGGCGTGAAAACCCAGGCTAATTTTCTGTTCGGTAACCCTGGGGAGGATGTCCGGGCCGTGCTCCGCTCCATCCGTCTGGCCAGGGAACTCAAGCCGGATTTCTCCTATTTCAACTACGTCGTCCCCTATGCCGGGACGGATCTCCACCGCATGGCCGCCGAGAACGGCTGGCTCCGGGAAGGCTTCGATGCCTCCGACTACCTGGAATATGAACTTCCGATGCGGGCCGCCCGGGTCGATCCCAAGGACCTGGCCTGGCTGCTGAGATATGCCTATCGTTCGCTGTTTTTCAGGCCAAGATTCATCGCAACCCGGCTGTTCACCTTGAGCCCCACCGTCTGGCGTTACAACGTCCGGGGGCTGGCCAGGATCCTCCGTCTCGGGCGCCGCCGCTGACCCGAATTTTTTGACTCCGGTCCCGGCCTATGGTATAAGCGCGGTAGAGGAGTGGGAATGGATCCGGCCAAGGTTCCTAAACGTATGGAGAAACCCGAACGAATTCTCATCTGCGACGCCCAAGGGCGCTCCCTGGGCGAAGAGGATAAAGAGGCCTGTCACAGCGGGACGGGCATCCTCCACGCGGCCTTCCTGGTCATGGTCTTCAACGAGCGAAAGGAGCTTGTGCTGGCCCGAAGGAGCGGCCGCAAGACGCTCTGGCCCGAGCACTGGGACGGGACGCTGGCCAGCCACTACCGGCCCGGCCAAGATCGGCCCGGCCGGGCCCGCAACAGGATTCTGGAGGAGCTCGGCGTCCGCGGCCGCGAGGTCGATCCTCTCTTCACCTTCCGTTATCACGCTTCGTTCGGGGATGCCGGCTCCGAAAATGAAGTCTGCGACGTCTTCGCCGCCCGGGGCATTAAGACCGAGGATGTCCGGCCTAACGAACGGGAAATCTCCCAGGTTCGGTTTCTGGGGATGAAGGATCTCGCGGCGGAGGCGGCTTCAGCGCCCGGCGCCTGGACCCCCTGGTTTTTAGCGGCCTTCCAGGAATACGTCAAGCTCTTTCCCGCGACCTGAGCCGTGACCGCCCTATCTCGAAGGATCAGCGAAGCCCTCAACGGACTCTACCGGGCCTTGCGAGTTTATGGACACAACCGGTCCTTGAAGGCCTGGGGCGTCCTCGCCCTTCACCTTGTTCGCAAAGCCTTCGACCGGACCGTCCCCACCTACCTCGTCCTGTCCCTGACCCACCGCTGCCAGTGCCGCTGCGTCCACTGCTGTCAGCGCCAGGCCGTCCGCGACGACCGGGCCGAGCTGACGGCGGAGGAGGTCAAATCGCTCATCGACCAGGCCCGCCGGCTGGGGGCCATCTATGTCGTCTTTGCCGGCGGCGAGCCCTTGATGAGAAAGGATATCGTCGAGCTCGTCGGCCATGCCCATCGCCGCGGGCTCATCAGCCGGATCAACACAAACGGCCTTCTCTTCACGCCCGAGCTCGTGGCCCTGTTGAAAAAGGCCGGTCTCACCCAAGCGGGCGTCTCGATCGACTCACCCGACGCCGAGATCCACGACCGGTTGCGCGGCCTTCCCGGAGCCTTCGACACGGCCCTGGAGGGCATCCGCAACCTCCAGCGCCGGGGCATCCTGGTCCAGCTCATGACTTATGCTTCTCGGGAGAATATCCCGGAGGGACTCAGGAGGCTCATCTCGCTGGGGAGGGAGCTGGGGGTTTTTTACATCTACTTTTTCTTCCCCACGGCTTCGGGCGCCTGGATCTGCGCCTTCAACGAGCTGCTGACCGAGGAGGAAAAAGCCCGCGTGCGCGAGCTCGCCGACGTGAGGTACGTCCATGTCGAGCTTGCCACCCGGCGCTCCCTGTGCCGCGTGTCCGCGCGCTCGGTCATGAACGTCTCGCCCTACGGTGATCTGACGCCCTGTCCCTTCGTCCCCTACGTCATCGGAAACGTCCGCAGCCGACCCTTAAAGGAATTCTGGCGCCCGTTCGCCGCGGGCTTGAAGCTCCGCTTTAAAGGGGACTGCGCGATGAATAACGTGGCGAACCGGGAGGCGCTTAAAGCCTTCATTGATGCCGCGGCGGGGAGTCCGGACCGATGAAAGCGGCCGCGCTCAGAGATCGGACCTCCCGGCCGCATGATCCGGAGACGAACCGCGTCAGGGACCGAATCGTTGAGCTTACGGCCGCCGCTAACATCCTTATCCGGCTCGTCGGGTCGCTCGCTTCGAACTGGTCCTTCCGGACGGCCGGCAGGTATTTCGAGCACTTCTTCAGAAGATACGTCCTGGGCAGGGCCGTCCCTTTCTTCATCAGCATCTCCCTGACCGATCGCTGCGTTTGCCGCTGCGCCCACTGCCACCGGTATGGAAATGAGAGGCCAGGCCGTCCCGAGCTGTCAACGGCAGAGGTCCTGTCGGTCCTCGACCAGGCTCGCCGGATGGGCGTCTACCAAGCCATCTTCACGGGCGGCGAGCCCCTGCTCCGGACGGACCTTCCCGAGATCATCCGCTACGCGCACCGAAAAGGATATCAGACGCAGCTCAACACCAACGGCTGGTTCATCGATCGGCCGGCCGCCCTGGGCCTGAAAAGAGCGGGACTCAACCGCTGCGCCGTATCGCTCGACGACGCCGACCCGGCCGTCCATGACGGGATGCGCGGACTGCCCGGCGCGCACCGTAAAGCCCTGGAAGCCCTGGACATCCTCCGGGAGGCGGGAATCTATACGATCGTCAACGCCTTTGTTTCCAAGCGCCTGATGGCCTCCGGACTGGATCAAACGATCGCCCTGGCCAAAGCCCATAGGGCCCGCGGCTTTCTGGTTCTTCCGGCGGTTGCCTTGGGTCGTTGGGCGTCCGCTCACGAACAGATCCTCGACGCCTCCGATATGGAAGCGTTGAGACGAAAACAGGACCTGGCCTTTTTTCACCTGGAATCGGCCTCGGCCCGGCAAAACTGCGACGCCTTCAGGAAGATCATCGTCTCGATCGGCGCCCAGGGAGACGTCACGCCCTGTCCCTTCGTCCCCTTCGCCATCGGGAACCTGCGCGATAGGCCGATCGAACTCATCTGGAACCGTTTCGCGAAGGGGACGAACCTCGTCCTTCGCGGAGCCTGCCCCATGAACGACGTCGAGCGCAGGGAAGAGTTCCGCCGTACCGTTTCCGGCATCGCGGACGGCTTAAGCAAATCGTAAAACGGATGAACGCCGCTGGCACGACCGGACACGCGGACTGGCTGGAGCGGACCTTCGGCCGCCTCCTCCTCGAAGCTCCCGAAAACCGCCTTCCGGACGCCGAGGACCGGCCCATTTTCGATTCGCCCGGCCTGGGAGTCGCCGACGGCGACGATCCCCTGTTTGAATTGTTCCTCGCGGCCGTGAGCCCCCGGCACCTTCGGCCGCGCGCGTTTCTTGAACGCCAGGCTCCGAGCGGAAGCGACCTTTCGCACGTCCGCGTCGTGACCTGGGCCTTCCCTTACACGGATGAAGTCCGGCGCTCGAACCGGGCGGGCGACTGGCCGTCCCCGCTTTACTCCCTGGCCCGCAACCGCGGCGGCGTCTTGACCGTCGAACTGGGGCGGCGACTGGCCCAAGCGATTGAGCGCCTCGGCTTCGCGGCCGTCTCGCCGGCCTTGGCCGAAGATTATGACACCTTCCGCGTACCGAATCATGTCTACGGCTCGACTTGGTCCGAGCGCCATGCGGCCTACGCGGCCGGCTTGGGCCGGTTTGGGCTGAGCGGAGCCCTCATCACCCGGCTCGGCATCCATGTCCGCCTGGGAAGCCTGATCACGAATTTGCCGCTCGAAGCGGCGACTCCCTCGCTCCGGGCCTGTCATCGGGCGCCTTGTCTGGAGGATGCCGGGCTCTGCGGCCGGTGCGTCGAGCGCTGCCCGGTCGGGGCTATTTCGGAAACCGGCCTCAATAAGGTAAAATGCAACGAGATGAGAAAGGCCGTTCAGGAAAAATCGTTATCCTCCGGCCCGGACCGCGCCCGCCTCCTCCCCACGCTTCAATCCGTGAACGGCCGCAAAGCCTGGCGATACCCTCTCGGCTGCGCTCTCTGCCAGTGCGGAGTCCCTTGCGAAGGTTCGGACCCTTTTCGTTGAATAGGATAAAGACAAGGATATGCTGGACGTTAAATTGAAAATCAGGCCGGGGCACACCGGCGAACGCGCCTGGATGGAGCCCTCCCCTCTCAAAACGCTCTTCTGGAACGTGACCTATGCCTGCAACTTCGGCTGCCCGACCTGCTTTACGGACGCGGGACGGCGCGGAGACGACGAGCTTTCGGCCGCGGAAGCCCTCGACGTGGCGGATAAGATCGGGCGGTCCGGCGTCCGGGACGTCCTCATCTCGGGGGGAGAGCCGTTCCTGCGGCCCGACTTGATCGAAATCCTGGCGCGGATGGCCCGCCACAACATCGCCGTCCGGATCGCCACCAACGGGACCCTTCTTAACGACACGGCCGTGGCCCGGCTCAAGGACGAAACCCTCGTCAAATCCTTTCAGGTGAGTCTGGAGACGACCGACCCGATCCTCTATGCCAAAGTCCACAGGACATCGGCCGAAGCGGCGAAGACCGCCAGAGCCAATCTGGCCAAGATCCAGGCTCACGGCTTCCATACGACCGTCGCTGTCCGCCTGACGCCGGCGACGCTCCCCGGCCTTCCGAACCTCCTGGACCTGGCTTCGAGCGAGGGATGGCCGACCGTGACCGTCCATCTCCCGGTCCATTTGCGGAGGGTGGGAGAGGCTTATCCCCAGGACGACGACCTGTTGGAGCGGCTCGACCCCGTCTTCAATCACTTCAGCAATCTCCCCGAACATTGGCTCATCGAGACCTACATCCCCTGGGCTTCCTACCATCCCGCAGTCCGCCGCTGGGAGCCGGTCGTCCGCTTCCTGCACCGCGGCTGCCGGGCGGGCCGCGATCGGCTGACCATCAACCCGGATGGAACGCTCTCGCCCTGCGTTTGTATGGACGTCGCCGAGGCCCGCCTCGGGAACGTCCGGACCGATGACCTGGAGGCCGTCTTCCGGGACGCGGCCGTCTGCCGCCTGTTCAGGAATCCCTGCGAACACGGGATCTGTCTCGACTGCCCGAACCTCGCCGCCTGCGGGGGCGGCTGCCGGGCGGCCGCTCTGTCCTTGAGCGGCAAGATCGACGGGCTGGACACATCTTGTCCGGTCCGTAAGGCCTTGGCGCGCCGGGACGCGGACAACCCGCGGATATGATGAACGCGGCGGCGCCGGGCCCCCTCTGGAAGCACATCATCGACGAAGCCGTCCTCGGCAACCGGGGATTGACCAAGCTCAACGGCCTCTGGCTTCCCCTGGCCTTGATTCTGACCCTGCATTCATCGGAGTCGCCCCGAAGTTCGATCGTCTCGTTCTTCGGAATCACCGGCGCCGCCGCCTTCTGGCTTTTGGCAGTCATCCTCGCCAACGATATCGCGGACCGGCCTTACGACAGCGCCGTGGGGAGAATCCGATGGGTCAACCGGCTGCCGGGGGCGGCGGGGATCCTGCTCATCGTCTTCTGGGCCGGCCTGGGACTCGCGGTGCCTGTCCTGTTAAAAGCGCCCAGGGGCGCGACATGGTCCGTGCTGGCCGCTTCGGCGGCGGGCTTCGCCTATTCTCTCCGGCCGCTGCGGTTCAAGGAACGGGGATTATGGGGATTCGCCGTCTATGGCCTTTCCTGCGTTCTCGGCTATATCCTCGTCCCCTGGGCTTGGCTAGGTTCGACCGGAGCAGTCCTGCTCATCGCGGCCCCGGCCGTTTTCCTCGACAAATGGACGAACCTCCATTTTCATCAAGTTTCCGGCTTCGATGAAGACCTCCGGAGCGGGACGCGAACCTACGCCATCAGGATGGGACTCGCGCGGGCAAGGCGGACCCTAAGGATCGCGGCCGGGTTCGCTTCCCTTGCGCTCTCGGCCGTCTTCATCTATACGTGGATGGCTCTCGGCCGCGGATGGCGAGCCGCAAGCCTGGGCCTTATCGGCGCGTTCATCTCCGCGACGGCCCTCACTATCAGGCGCCGCCGCCGGTCCCCTATAGCCTCGCCCTTGATCCGCGAGTTGCCCTGGGAATATCTCGTCCTGACCCAGGCCGTCCTTCGGCTGCTTCCCCTCCTCCTCCTTGTCCGGATTGCCGTCGACGATCCGCCTTTTCTATCCGCCGCGGCGACGGCAGCCGTCTTTGTCTCGTTCGAAGCCGTCTCTTATTTGCGGTCGGAGCGCCATCTCGGCGGGCGGCCGAGCCCAGCATAGCTCCCTCGCGACTGAAGCTCCACGGATTTACTTCTGTGGGATCCGCCCATTGCAGGCGTTGGAGCGCCTGTCCCCGAAGCGGGGATTCGCTATCCCTCCACGGACTTACGTCCGTGGAATCCCGCGAGGGGATTAAGGACTGAGATACTGATCGTGCCCTAGACTCCCCCGCCGGCCGTCGCGGAGCCCAGGATCTCGAAGGGCAAGACCTGGCCGGATGCCGCCATTCTAAGTCAAATTCTGGGGACACACGACTTATCTTTTTTTGCTTCACCTCTAAAATGGAAAGATAGAGATAAGTCGTGGCCCCCAGAATTATTGTCCGCGGGGAATGAGGTTGACGAGGCTCGGGCCGGTACCTACAATGAAGACGGATACGGAGGGGCTGTTCACATGAAAGTCAAGACGAGCAAAGCCAGAAGGCCGGATTTCGCGGGGTCGTGGTATCCCGGAGACAAGACCGGGATTCTGAGGGCGATCAAGGCGTTCGAGGCGTCCTCGGCCCGGCCTCGAATCCTTCGGGACGACCTCGTCGGAGGCATCGTCCCCCACGCCGGCTGGAGCTATTCGGGCCGCCTGGCCGCAAACGTCATTCAGGCTCTCTCCGAGCGATCCCGTCCGGACACCGTCGTCCTCTTCGGCGGCCATCTGGGGCCGGGCATGAAGCCGAATATCATGGCCGCGGGCGAGTGGGAGACGCCGCTGGGCAACCTCCCCGTGGACGCCGAGCTGGCCGCTCCCCTCCTCGCCGCATTCCGCTTCATCGAAGAGACGCCGGAGGACCACGACCACGACAACACGATCGAGCTCCAAATGCCCTTCATCAAACACTACCTCCCCGGCGCCAAGGTCGTCGGGATCGGAGCCCCGCCCGAGGATGTCTCGTTCGCGATCGCCGAAGCGATTATCAAAGCGGCCCGGGCTCTAGGCCGCAATCTCATCGTCATCGGGTCGACAGACCTGACCCATTACGGCCCCAACTACGGGATGGCTCCCAAGGGCCTCGGCCCGGACGCCGTGCGCTGGGTCAAGGACGTCAACGATAAAAAGGCCGTCGACTTCATGACGGCCCTGGACGCGACCGGAGTCCGCGAGGAAGCCCTCCGCCATCACAACGCTTGCTGCATGGGCGCGGCCTCGACGGCCGTCCATCTCGCCAAGCTTCTGGGCGCGACTCGGGGGGAGGTCCTGGATTATTACACGAGCTTCGACGTGTCTCCGAACGCCAGCTTCGTCGGCTACGCCGGTATCGTGTTCGGATAGAGGATCGAAGACCGGACGCCCATGAGCGGCTGGAAAGACCGCATCGCCTTCGTCCTGGTCGAGCCGACCGAGTCGGGGAACATCGGGGCCGCCGCCCGGGCTCTCAAAAACATGGGTTTCCGGCGCCTCGAACTCGTCAAGCCGGCCGATCCCCACTCCCCCATGGCCAAGGCCATGGCCTGCGGCGCCAAGGACATTCTGGAACGAGCCCCGGTCCATGCCACGTTCGAAGAGGCGATCGCCGGCGCGAGCCTCGTGGTGGGGATGACGCGGCGGCGCGGCCGCCGTCGAGGCCTCTTCCTTCCCCTCAAGGACGGGGCGGAGCGGATCGTCCGGGCGGCCCCGGGGAATAAAGTCGCCATCCTGTTCGGAAACGAGCACAACGGATTGACGAACCGCGAGCTCGCCTCCTGCGCGTTTCTGCTGACGATTCCGACCGACGCCGCCGCCCCTTCCCTGAACCTGGCCCAGAGCGTCCTCCTCGCGGCCTACGAGCTGAGCCGGCTCCCCGCCCCGGGCGAAAATCCGAGGTTCGTGACGCAGGCGGAACTCCGGCTGCTCTTTCGCAAGATCCAATCAACGATCCGGCTTCTCGAGTACGCCGCCCGAGGCGACCGGGACCTGGAGGCCGAGATTCTCCGCAACATAAGGCAGGTCACCGGCCGGGCCGGCTTGACGAATTGGGAATACAACATGATCTTCGGTCTCTGCTCCCAGGTCGAGCGGAAGCTTATGGCGCGGGCGCCGGAGTCCGGGGGAAGCAAAGGCTGAAAGACGGGGCGCCCCCCGTCAACAGGTCAGATGGAGGGCGGCCACGACGCGGCCCGAGCCGAGAATCCGGTTGTAGGTTTCGACGGCCTCCTTGGTTCGGAGGACGATGACCCGGATTCGCCGGGCTTCGAGATGAGCGATGACATCGGGGGGGACGGCCATCTCGCCGACCGCGCCGGTGCCGATGACGACCGTTTCCGCGTCGGCCTCGATGACCCCCCGCACATCTTCGACGGACAGACGGTGCCCTTCCTTCCGCCGCCAGGCGGAGTCGACCCGCTTGGGGAAGATGATGACGTCCGTCGTAAACTCACGGCCCTCGATGACAATCCGTCCGAAGGCATAGAAGTCGATTTGCATATCCCCTTCCCTTCAAGGTCACCTTTATTATATAAAAATCGGGCTTAATTGTGAATACGCTTGCAGAGGCCGCCGCCCTCCGTTCCCGCGTAGAGAGTGTCCGAACGGACTTCGCGGCCGAGGCAATTCACGTCCCGGACCGAGAGTCCCCCGTTCATCCGCTGCCAGGTCGTTCCCCCGTCGCGGCTCGTCCAAACGCCGGCCGCTCCCGCCGCGAACAAGCGCCGCGAGTTCGCGGGATCAACCAGGACGCATCTCGCCGCGAACGAGGACAGCCGGGTCCAGGTCGAGCCCGCATTATCGCTGCGGAATAATCCCGAATCCGTGCCGGCCCAGATCCGCCCCGCCGTCCTCTCGTCCGCGCGCAAGAAAAGGACTCGGCCGGTCACCCCGCCCGTGATGTCCGTCCAGGTCTCCCCGCCGTCGCCGGACCTGACCAAGACCGTTTTTTCTCCCGCCAGGCCGCCCGCAAACAGGATCCGGTCGTTCGAAGGATCGCAGGCCACCGCGCTGGCGACGCCGGCTTCGGTCGAAAGCCGATGCCAGGACCAGGTCGCGCCGCCGTCCTTGGACTGGAACACGACCGGGACCAATACTATTTTTTCCTGGATTTGGCCGGCGGCCAGAAGATGGCCGGGCCGGCCCGGATTCAAGACCAGATCCTCCATATTTCCGTGAAACAATTTGTCCCAGCTACGGCCTCCATCCACAGACCTGTAGATGTCGTCCGGCCCTCAGCCTCCGGTCAGGACGAAGAGCCGGGCGGCATCCGCGGGGTCGACGACAATCCGGATCACGATCTCCGCGCGATAAAATCCCGGCAGCCGTTCCCAAGAGGCGGCGCCGTCGGCGGTCTTGAAAAGACCGTTCCCCCTGATCCCGGCGTAGAGGATAAGGGGCCGGGAAGGAGACATCCCGAGCGAAATGACTTGAGCCGCCGCCAACCCGCTGTTTCGCTCGTCCCAGCTCGCCCCGCCGTCATCGCTGCGGAAGATACCCGCCGAGGAGGCGAAGAAAATCCGGTCCGCCGCAAGGACGATCCGGCGGCAGGTCCCGAACAGGCCGGCGGAACATTCCGTCCAGCGCTCTCCGCCGTCCAGGCTCGTGAAGACACGCCTGTCGGCGCCCGCGCGGATGGTCCGCGGCCGGGCCGGATCCATGGCCAGCGCGGTCCCGAAGGCTTTCCCCCCGGCCTGACGCCAGCTACGCCCTTGGTCACGGCTCAGGTAAATGCCTTTGGCCGTCGCGATATAGGCCCGGTAGGAATCGAGAGGATGAACGGCGAGGGCCAGGGGCGGAGAAGCGATCGGTCCGGTGACGTCGGTCCAGTGGCGGCCTCCGTCCCCGCTCCGGAACAGGCGGCTTTCGCGATCCACACCGTCCAAATCGCCGCCGGCGAAAAGGAGATTCGGGTCGGACGGGCTGACGGCCAGGCAGCAGGTTTTCTGTCCGGTAAGGAACGCCGGAAGAATCGCGGCCGTCCAGGTCCCGCCCGTGTCCGCCGATCTCAGGACGATAAAGGACTCCTTACCGTCGTTTCTCTTCATCCGCCCGGCCGCCCAGAGAACCTTGGGATTATCGGGATGGACGGCGAGCCGGCCCTGCTCGGCCGAACATCCGGCCGGCAGGGGGCATCGCATCCAGGTCGAACCCAGATCCCGGGACCGGAACAGGGCCGTCGTTCCGAGGACGAAGACGACGGCCGGATGAAGCGGATCGCAGCCGATGTCATAGAGCGCCTCGGGAAGGTAGGCCGCGCGGCGCCAAGGGGCCGCGGGGCTTGAGGACCGGTAGACCTGCCCGGGAATTCCTGCCGTGATCGCAAAAAACTCCCGTCCGTCGCGGCCGGCGGCCAGGCCCCGGACGTCGCCGCCGTATGGACCGGACGGCGTCCAGAGGGAAGCTGCGCCGATCATTCGCTCGGCAACCGGGCCGAGGACTATCACGCCCAGGACGATGATCAGGAGCCGCCCCGCTCTCGATTTTGAAACCGTTTGACCTCGTACCACCGATGCTCCCGGCTGATTGAAGTTGATTTATTTCGGCGGCCCTGAGGCCGGCTCCAAGAGGTTCTTATACTTAAGCGCTTCCCCATCCTTGCCCCAGGCCTTATAGAGGCGGACGAGTTCCCGGATCGTCCGCTGGGTCCATTCGTCCTTGCCGCCCAGGCTCGTCTCGAAGACGGGGAGCGCGGCCAGCAATTGCTTTTCCGCCTCGCCGTGCCGGCCGAGGTTGATCAAGCAGGCGCCGTATTTCGTCCGGAACTTCGCGAGGTCCTGGTTGTCTTCGCCGAAGTCCTTGAGGGCGGCCGGAAGGGCCTTGGCGAATATCGCTTCGGCCGCCTCGTTCTCGCCCTTCCGGCTGAGGAGATCGGCCAGATTGCCTTGGGCGAAGGACCGCCAGGGATGTCCTTTTTTATCGAGAACGCCCGCGCCCTCGCGCAGAAACGGTTCGGCTTCCTTGAAGTCTCCTTTTTTGAGGAGAAGGTTTCCCAGGTTGTTGAGGTCCACGCCGACATTGACGTCCTCGGAGCCCAGGAGCTTACGGTCTATCTCCAGGATCCGCCGGACGAGAGGCTCCGCCTCGTCAAGCTTGCCTTGGTCCTGGAGGACAAGGGCCAGGTTGTTGAGAATACTCAGGACGTTCGGGTCCTCGTCTTTGCGGGTTCGGCGCGCGATGGCCAGCGCCCTCCGGTACAGGGACTCGGCCTCCGCATATTCGCCCCGTTCGTGCTTCAGGACGCCGAGCGTCGTCAGCGGGGAGGCGAGGTCCGGGAATTCGGGACCGAACTTCTCTTCCAGGATCCGGCAGGCGGATTGGAGGAGATCCTCCGCCTCTCGGTAGCGTCCCAGCCTCAGGTAAGTCATGCCAATGCTGTGCCTCAGGTCGGCCTCGACCTTGGGCTGTCCGGGGAAGGCCGGCGCGATCTTCTCGGCCGCAGTCTTGAGCGCCTCCAGGACGGTCGTGTCGCGGCCGGCGCCTTCAACCGGGTTGGCCGAGCCCATCGTCTCCAGGAGAAATTCGTTGATTGCTTTGGCTTTGGCGGCTTCCTTCTCAGCCCGGGTCCGCTCCCTCGCGATCCTGGCCTCGAGGACCGTCATGGTCAGGGCGAAACCCGCCAGGAGGACAAGGAAGGCAATCGCAAACCCGAATCCGATCTTGTGACGCGAGACGAGCTTCTGAAGCTGGTAGAGTCCGCTCGGCGGTCGGGCCAAGATCGGCTGCTTTTGGAGATAGCGTTCCACGTCCTCGGATAGGGCGCCCGCGCTCTGGTAGCGGCGCGCCGGCTCCTTTTCGAGGGCCTTGGCGACGATGGTCTGGATGTCGTCGTCCGGTTTCCGGGCGCCCCGCCAGCTCTTGGCGAGCGACCGGGGCGGCTCCTCGACGATCGTCCGGGCCATGGTCGGCAGCGACGCCCGGGTCAGGTCGTAGGGCAGGACGCCGGTCAGCATTTCATAGAGGACAACGCCGAGCGAATAGACGTCGGAGCGGACGTCAATCTCGTCCGGGTTCCCGCGGACCTGCTCGGGGCTCATGTAGGGGAACGTTCCGAACACCTGGCCCGCCTCAGTCACCATGGCGCTCGCGGCCAGGTCGGTGTCCGTCATCCGGGCCAGTCCGAAATCGAGGACCTTGATCTCGGGAACGTCTCCGGGGCCGGCGCCGGCCGGGCCCGGCAAGGAAAGAACGATGATGTTGGAGGGTTTGAGGTCGCGGTGGATGATACTGCGCTGATGGGCGTAGTTCACGGCGTCGCAGATCTTGCGGAAGAGCCGGAGCCGGAAGCGGACCTCGTCGGGCGAGAGCTTACCGGATTCGCCCCGGCGAGTCAGGTATCCGGTCAGGATCTCGCCGCGGACGAGCTCCATCGCGAAATAATGGCGGCCGTCCTTGGTCCGGCCGGATTCATAGATGGCCGCGATGTTGGGATGCTTGAGCCGGGCCAGCGTCTGGGCCTCGCGTTGGAACATCTTGACCGTCGTCTCGGTGACGAGGGTCCCGCCCCGGATGACCTTGAGGGCGACCGCCCGCTTGGGATTCTGCTGCTCGGCCTCGTAGACGATCCCCATCCCGCCTCGCCCCAGCTCTTTGACGACGACGTATTTTCCGGCGAACAGCGTTCCCCGGGCGGGATCATGGGCCGGGGGGTGAATGGACTGGGTGGCCGCGGGAACGCCCCCTCCCGGCTCGAGCGAGGCCGCGCACATCCGGCAGAACCTGGAGCCGGGATCGTTCTCGGCGCGGCAATTCGGGCAAGCGACGCTCAACGGAACCCTCTTTGCCTATACATTAATCATCTGCGGCGAGCGAGTCAACCCTTCGACACTCATACTAAGCCGAAAACGGCTTAGTATGAGTGCTGCAAGGCTGCTCCCCGGCATGAAGGGCGGGGCTTGTTCAGGATTAACCCTGAGCCCACTCAGCCCCATCCCCTCTAAAAGGGCTGAGTGCAAAAGTGGCGCTTCTCATCCCCGCCTCTCAAGGCGGGGTAGCGTCGGCGAACGGGTCAACCCGGTGAAGGATCGGCCGGGCCTTTTAAGGTACAATGGATCCCAGCGGAGGTCCAGCATGATGATTCGACGGATCTTGACGACAAGCGCGATAGCGCTCTTTCTTGTGACGGCCTCGGCCGGGCTTCAGGCCCAGACGCAAGAGCCCGATTACGGCTCCATCGACGGGGCTCTAGCGGCCTTCTACGGCTCGCTCGGCTACAGCCCAGGGAAGCCGCCCCGGCTGGATTCGTTTCGCCTCCTGTTCCTGCCCGAAGCCAGGCTGGTCCGGATGACCAAGGACGGCCCCAACCGGATGGACCTGGAGGGATTCGTTTCCTTTTTCAAGGATCGCTCTGAGAAGGGCATCGTTAAAACCTTCGTCGAGGAAGAAATCGCCCGGCGGACGGAAGCCTTCGGATCGATCGCCCAGGTTTTCAGCGTCTACCGCAAAGGCCTGGACGCGACGAGTCCCGAGGCGTTCGTCCGGGGGATCAATGGCCTTCAGCTCATCAATGACGGCCGGCGCTGGTGGATCGTCAGCATTATCTGGCAGGATGAGACCCCCGATCATCCCATCCCCGGCAAGTACCTCAAGAACGGATAACGACCCCCGATTAAAGACCGAAGCCGCGCCGCCGGCGGTCGGGATTCAGATTCCGAGCTTGATAGGGATGGAGCCTTCCTCGGGATTGTCGCCGCCGTCCTTGAAATCATGCCAGACGGTCTTAGGGATTCGGCGATAGAGGTTACTAAGGATGAGCCGGATCGCGGAACGCCCCGATCTTATCGGTCGAGCGTGAGCGTCGTCGGAAAGGACGGGACCTCGACATCGTAGACGACCCATTGAAAGGGCGATTGGACGGGAAACGAGCCGATCCGCTTGGAATCGAGGAGCACGGTGATGGACTGGGGCGGATCGACTTGGAAGGCCCTGAACCGGATGGTCTTGGTCCCGGGCGGGAGGTTGAGGTGAATCGTCGCGTACTTCTGACGATCGACGGCCCAGGCGTAGGTTTTCGCATCCCCCATCCCCTTCTCATCATAGGACCAGCCCATACCCAGGCAGGGCCGAGCTCCCAGCGTCCCGATATCCAGCGTGAGCAACGTTTTTCCGTTCGCATCCAGGAACTTGATCCAATCAAACGCGGCCGCCAGCACCCGATCCCCTTCACCCGGGTTCCAGACCCGTTTGAAGGCGAACTTTAAGATATCCCGGGGGGGGTCGGCGGGGGTGAATGTTTTCAAGGTCTTTTTGACGACGTCCAGATAATCGAACTGGAATTCCTTCGACGGTTCGATATTCGTCCCTTCGTTCCATTCGTTCCAGGAGGTGATGAAGAACAGCCGAAGAGCGGGGTCGATCAGGGGCTTCGCTTCAAGGACGAGTTTTTTGAAGGCGGCGGGGCTCCGGATGATCACCGGCACCGTCAGTTTTCCGTCTTTATCATAAAGCCAAGGGGCGCCGCGAGCGTTTTCTCCGGCGAGGACTTCCGGAACGAACCCGATCCCGAGATCGGCGCAGACGTTGATCCAGTTTTGGTACTGGGAAATGATTTCGGGGATCGAGTCCTCGAGCTTGGTGTTGCGGAGGGGGTTCTGGGGTTTGAGCATGATGTACGGCATGACCGCGTCCCAGGCGGTCGTCCTGTCAAAGAAGGGCGTCGCTCCCCACCCGACTTCATCGGCGATGATATAAAGATCGATCCCGCACCGGGCTTTCACGGCCGACCGGACCCGAGTCAGGGCTTTCTTGATATCGCCCCGGAGCAGTCCGGTGGCCCAGACATAGAGCACGGGTTTTCCTTGTATTTTCAGATGATTCGGCTGATGGAAATATTTCGAGGCCGCGAATTCCATGTCGGCGATGAACTTGCGGACCCTGGCGTCATCGTTGATGTCGACGGGACTGTCGATCACCTCGCCCTTCTTTCTCAACGAGGTGTTGACCCCGTAGACGAAGAAAAACTCGATCTTCTTGAAATCGGGGTTTTCGAGAAAAAGCTTTACCGTCTGCTCGTTGCTCAAGGGGAAGGTTTCGGTGGGGTTTCCATCCCAGGTGATCATAAAGGCGTCGATTCCATAGGCCTCGGCCCACGCGATATGTTGGGAAAGAGTGGCCGGCTGCCTGACGTCGTAGAACCCCAGGAGCGGAGTATAAGCCGGCCGTATTTTCTTCTCTCCCACCCAGTTAAACCAGCCTGACTCCTGACCCATATACCAAGAGGCATAATGAGCCATGACGATAGGCTCGAAGCCCGGCGCCGGGTACGTCCCCGGACGATGAGAGGCCGGAGAGTCCGCGGACAGAAGACAGCCCAGGCTCAGAATCCCAAGCAGGCTCTTCAGGAACATGTCCTCGCTCCCCGGGTCATTCCGTCTCGGTTGATCCTTTTGTCCCTCATGATATACGATCCCAAGAAAGAAGAGCAAGTCGAGCCTGATTTGACAGGCCGCGGCCCTCCTTCTATAGTGTCTGTCCGGAAACGCCGATGCAGATCATCCTTGCCTCCCAATCCCCGCGCCGCCGGGAGCTTCTTAAGAAGATCTTGCGATCGTTCCGGGTCGTTCCCAGCGGATTCGACGAATCCACGCTGACCGAAAGGGATCCGGTTCGATTCGCGACCGAGGCCGCCGTCGCCAAGGCCCGCGATGTCGGCGAGCGCTTCCCGGCTTCCCTGATTATCGCCGCGGACACGGTCGTCTGCCTGGACGGCGAGATCTTCGGCAAGCCCAAGGATCGCGAGGACGCCCGGGCCATGCTCCTGCGTCTGTCGGGCCAGGCCCACCGCGTCATCACGGGTGTTGCGCTCTATAAAAAAAACGAGGACAGGCTCCTGGCCGGCCATGAGACGACGCGCGTCCGCTTTAAAACGCTCTCCGACGCCGAGATCGAGGCCTATCTCGACACGGGCGGCCATGCCGACAAAGCCGGGAGCTACGCCGTCCAGGAAATCGGGGACGCCTTCGTCGAGATCCTCGAGGGCGACTACGATAACGTCGTGGGGCTTCCGGTGGCCAAGGTTCGCGCCCTGTTCGACGAATTCGTCCATCCCGAGGCGACGGCCGCCATCACCGACATCGCGTTCCCCAACGACTGGGGAGTCGGGACGCTGGAGAGCGGCATCGTGGTTTTCGTGCCCCGGGCCGTGCCGGGCGACCGGGTCCGGGTCCGAATCGGTCGGGCCCAAAAGAAGCTCCGATTCGGACGCATCATCCGGGTCGAGGAGCCGTCCCCATTCAGGACCGAGCCGCCCTGCCCCCACTTCGACGTCTGCGGCGGATGCGCTTTTCAGAATCTGATTTACCCCAAGCAGCTCGAGCTCAAGGAGCGTTACCTCGGCGCGACCCTGCGCAAGATCGGCCGGATCGAGGTCGAGAACGCCGTGTTCGAACCGATCGCGCCGTCGCCGGCGCTTTTCGGCTACCGGAATAAAATGGAGTTCGCCTTCGGCGCTGCCGATGGCGCGCTCGGCCTCGGCCTCCGCGAACGGGCGTCGCCGTTCCGACGCTACGAGCGGAGGACCGTCCCGCTCCGCGGCTGCCTCATCTTCAGCCCCGCGGCCGAGAGGATCTTTCCGGTCGTGCTCGATTGGGCGCGTAGGGCCGGACCTTCCGCTTATGACCCGATGTCCGGGACGGGCTATCTCCGCAACCTCGTCCTCCGCGAGAGCAAAGCGACGGGCGAGGTGATGGCCATCCTGGTGACGAGGAGCGGCGGAGCGCCGGATGTCACGGGCCTGGCCGCCGCGCTCAAAATCCAAGTCCCCGAGGTCCGCAGCCTGTGGTGGGCCGAGACCGACCGGCTCACCGACATTGTGGACTTGTCTCAAATCAAACCCATCGCCGGGACCCCGACGATCGAGGACCGTCTCGCTGAAGTAACCCTACGGATCTCCCCCGAATCGTTCATCCAACCCAACCCGGGAGCGGCGGCGCTCGCTTATGGAATGATCGTCGCAGAGGCGAAGCGGCTCGGAAGCCGGCGCGCCCTGGGGCTCTATTGCGGTCCGGGCTCGATCGAGATCCTCCTCTCGCGGACCGTGGACGAAGTCGTGGGGATCGATTCCGAAGCCGCCAATATCACGATCGCTCGCGAGAACGCCTTGGCCAACGGCGCCGATAATGTGAGATTCATCGAAGGCCGCGTCGAGGACGTCTTGAAGGGGGGGTCGCACGGCCGGTTCGACCTTCTCGTCCTCGACCCGCCGCGCGCCGGGATAAGTCCCCCGGGGCTTAAGCTGATTTTATCGCTGGACATCCCCCATATTGTCTACCTCTCCTGTAACCCGGCCGCGCTGGCCCGCGACTTGGGATTACTGGGAAACAAAGGATATCGTCCGATCAGGCTGAAGCCGATCGATTTCTTCCCCCATACGCCCCATCTTGAAACGCTGGCCGTCCTTGAAAAATAATTCCGGGGACACACAACTTAATTCTCTGCTTCCACCGTCGCCATATCGAGCCGGACAGGGTAGGGATTAGGTTCGGATTTGCTTTTTCCGAAGGGATTGAATTAAGGTATGACCTGAGATAAATTCCATCGGTTTTAGCGCGGGAAGATGGTATGAGAGACGCCAGCTATTTGACCCACCTCGAATGCGGGCTCTGCGGCGAGCGGCTCGAAGCCGACAAGCTGTGGAACCTCTGCCCGAAATGCCAGAAGCCCCTGCTCGCCCGCTATGATCTCGAGGCCGCCCGCGCCGCGGTGGGCAGGGCCTCGATCTCCGGCCGGGAACCGACCCTTTGGAGGTACCGGGAGCTCCTCCCGGTGAGGGACCTCAGGTTCAGGCTTTGTCTGGGAGAAGGCTTCACACCGCTCATTCGGGCCGCCCGGCTGGGTCATGAGATCGGCTTCGAAAACCTCTACATCAAGGACGAAGGGTTGAATCCGACGGGCTCGTTCAAGGCCCGCGGCCTGGCCGTAGCCGTCTCCCGGGCCTGGGAACTCGGCGTCAAGGCGGTCTCCATCCCGACGGCCGGAAACGCCGGCTGCGCCCTGAGCGCCTACGCCGCCCTGGCCGGGATGGAGGCTCATGTCTTCATGCCGGCGGACGTTCCTCGACCGTTCATCAACGAATGCCGCGTCCTGGGCGCCGAGGTAACCCTGGTCAACGGGCTCATCACGGACTGCGGCAAGGCCGCCTGGGAAGGGGTCGAAAAATACGGCCGGTTCGACGTCTCCACCCTCAAGGAGCCCTACCGGATCGAAGGAAAGAAAACGATGGGCTACGAGGTCGCCGAGCAGATGCGGTGGACCCTGCCGGATGTCGTTATTTATCCGACCGGCGGCGGGACGGGGCTCGTCGGGATGTGGAAGGCTTTCGACGAAATGGAAAAGCTCGGCTGGATCGGGCCGGGGCGGCCGCGCATGGTCGCGGTCCAGTCCGAAGGCTGCGCGCCGGTGGTCAAGGCCTTCCACGATGGGAAGGAATTCGCGGAGCCGTGGCCGGACGCCCGGACGATCGCCGACGGAATGCGCGTCCCGGCCGCAGTCGGCGACTTCCTGATCCTCCGGACCCTCAGAGAAAGTCGCGGAACGGCCGTCGCGGTGCCCGACACCGAGATCCTGAAAGGGACCTTCCTCATGGGCAGGACCCAAGGGATTTGGCCCGCGCCGGAGGGCGGGGCGACCCTGGCCGCTTTCCTCGAGCTCCGGAAAAAAAGCTGGATACGCCAGGAAGAAAAGGTCGTCCTCTTCAATACGGGAAACGGCGCCAAGTATTCGCACATTTGGGACTGAGGCTCCCCTCTTCGCCCTCGTGGATGCCGAGGGAGCGGTTGGGGTAGGCCTTCATCGAGAAGGTCCGGTTGTCGTTGAGAGAAGGCGGACTTGAATATTCCACCCTTTTTTTTATAGTTAGGCTTCTTAGCGAGGTTTAACGTGCTAAAAAAAATTCTCATCGCGAGTATGCTTTGTTTATCGGCGTCACAACTTTTTCCCGAGCAAGATTCCCGGGGCAGCTTGGTCATCATCGGCGGGGGACTGGCCGCCGCTAAAACCCGGGTCTATCAGCAGTGGATTGACCTGGCGGGAGGGCGGGAGCGGATGCGTCTGGCGATTATCCCGGCGGCCAGCGCCACCCCGGCCTCCAGCGGCAAGTATGTGGCGGACGATTTCATCCGGCTCGGGGTGGCGGCGGAGCGAATCAAGGTTTTCCCGGTGGCTCTGGTCGATGAGCCCGACACCAAGGAAACGGACGAATCGCGGTGGCAGAAAAACGGTTTTGATCCGCTCCTGGCCAAGGAAATGGCCGGATACAATTCGGTTTTTTTCGTGGGCGGGGATCAGATCCGCACCCTTAAAACTCTGGTCGATGCGACAGGCCGGGACTCGCCTCTGCTCGCGGCCATCCGCGATATCTACGAGCACGGGGGGGTTCTGGGGGGGACCAGCGCCGGAGCCGCCATCATGAGCAATCCCATGATTTGCGATGGCAACAGCCAGGAGGCCGTGAGCGAGGGAGCCGTTTATCTCCCGGGCGACTGCGCGACAACGCCCGGCGTCCGGCTCACCCGGGGTCTCGGATTCTTCGCTGACGGCTTGGTCGATCAGCATTGCCTGAAAAGGGGGCGGTTCGGCAGACTGATCGTCGCGCTGCTTTTCCTCAAGGACCCGGCTGTCGGTTTCGGCGTTGACGAGGACACGGCGCTGGTTGTTCATGACCATACGCTCCAGGTGGTCGGCAGCTCCGGCGTCCTGATGGTGGACACCCGCCAGGCGCGGGGCGGTCAAACACCCCTCGGATGGAAAGCGGAGAACGTCATTCTCCATTACCTGTCGGACGGGGATTCGTATAACCCGGAGACCGGCGTTTTCACCATTGTCCAGGATAAGAAGCCGATCAAAAAAGGCGATGAAGAGAACGAAACATACCCCCTGAATACAAATATTTTCGGCCGGGATTCCCTGGTCGATAGTCTCACCAGCGGCCTGGCTGACAACCGCCAGAATCGCTCCGAGGGGATGTCCTTCCTCTTGGAAAAAGATGGTACGGGCCGCGGCATTTTCATGACCTTGCGGAAAGAGGACGGGACCGTCGGTTATTACGGTGAGCGAGACGACAGGGATCTGTACTCGGTGCTGAATGTCCATCTGGACATGTCTCCCCTGAAGGTCCGGGTCGAAATACAGAAATAGTGGAAAGCGGCCGGGGAAAGCCGCATCACTCGGTCAAAGACGGCTAAAAGGGTCCCCAGTGAGTCAAAATCGGCGGGACCAGGGCGATCAGACTAAACAGCACCCACAGCAGCATCAAGGGCAGGAACCATTTGGCCCATTTTTCCCAGGGAATTTTGGCCACCCCGAGAACGCCCATAGTGACCGCGGATGTCGGCAGGATGGGATTGATCACCTCGCACAGCTGGAAGGCAAGTACAGTGGTCTGCCGGGTAATTCCCACCAGGTCGCTGAGCGGCGCCATGACCGGCATGGTCAACGCCGCCTGGGCGGTGCCGGAATGGATGAAGAAATTGATGATCCCCTGGGTGATAAACATCATCTGAGCGGTGATGATGCCGGGAACGGTGGAAATCAAGCCGGCGGCGAAGTGCAGCACCGTGTCCATCACCAGCGCTTCCTTGAGGATGATCAGGATGGCCCGGCCGCCGGCGATGATCAGCGTCACGTTCAAGACATCCTTGGCCCCGGCGATGAAGGCCAGGGCGATGTCGGATGGCGGCATGCGGGCGATGAGTCCGGACAGGAGGCCGATCGCCAGGAACAGGGCGGCGATCTCTTCGATGTACCAGCCGCGGGACAGGATGCCGAAAATGAGCAAGCCGATTCCTCCCAGCAGCAGGCCGATAATGATTTTCTGCTTGACGCTCCAGGGCCGTTCCTCCGTCGGGTTGCCGCCGGCAGGCGGCCGGCGCTGCCGGTCGAGTTCGAAGACGGGGCTTTTTTCCGGATTTTTCTTCACTTTTTCCGCATACCGTGTCACAAAGACAATCGCGATCGCGGTGCCGATCACCCAGAGGATCAAGCGATAGGTCAATCCCGAATAGAGCGGGAGATCGGAAAAACCTTGGGCAATACCCACGGTGAACGGATTGAAGAAAGCGGCGGCAAATCCGGCGGCGGCCCCGACAAAGGGAATGGCCACCCCGACGATGGAGTCGTAGCCCAGGGCCAGAGCCAGGGGAATGAAAATCAGCACGAAGGGAATCGATTCTTCCGCCATACCGTAAACTCCGCCGGCCAGGGAAAAAACCACCATCAGGACCGGTACGACGGCAACCTGCCATTTCGGTTTTTTTGAAAAAAACCGGGCCAGCCGCTGAATACCGGATTCGATGGCGCCGGTTTGGCCGAGGATGGCAAACGTCCCGCCGAAAATGAATATCAGGATAATGATCAAAGCACCATCCTGGAAACCTCGGATGGGAGCGATCAGGAGCCACTCCGGGCCCAGCAATTTCTTTGCTGTTTTGGCGTAGGTGCCGGGGACCGTGATCAGCCTGGTCTGGCCATTGAACGTTTTTTCGGACCGTTGGTACTCGCCGGCGGGAACCAGCAGGCTCATGAGATAAACGCCGATCACCAGAATGTAGATCAGGACCAGGGTGTGCGGCAGCTTGAATCGCCCGGTGTCGCTCATCGAAACATTCTCAATTTTCTGCGGTTGCGTATTTTACAATGGAATAAAGAATCATAAATGGGAGCCTAGAATCTGTCAAGGTTCTCCTTCAAAAATTAAGCAGCGCCCGCATCTTGACAGAGTGCTCGGGCGAGCGATAGATTTGATGAGTGAATTCGGTCAAAATCCCATCTCACAAAGGAGCCGCTCCATGAAAAAAAGTATCCGGCCCTTCGTTTCGATCGTCCTGTCCATCGCGGCGTTTTCTCTCATCGCCTCGGCCCAGCCGGCGAAGCGGGCCATTACCCTGGCCGACATGGCCAGGATTAAAAGCATCAGCGACCCCCAGCGTTCCCCCGAGGGCAAATGGGTGGCCTTCACGGTCGGATCCACGGACGCGGACAAAGATAAGCGCGATAGCGACATCTGGATGGTCAGCTGGGACGGTTCCCAGCAGGTGCGTCTGACGTTCAGCCCCGACGGCGAACGCTCGCCTCTCTGGAGCCCGGACGGCCGCTACCTCTCCTTCCTCGCCTCGCGCGGCAGCGAAGACGAAAAGAAGCTCGGCGCCCAGGTCTGGCTTCTCGGCCGGGCCGGAGGCGAAGCGCAACGCCTGACCGAGATCAAGGGCGGCGTCGGCTCGTACGCCTGGTCGCCGGACGGCAAGCGCCTGGTGATCGTTTCGCAAGACGTCAACCCGGCCGACGAGCCCGAAAAGATGGAAGGCTGGAAGCGAAAGACGAAACCGCCCATCGTCATCGACCGCTATCATTTCAAACAGGACCGCGAGGGCTACCTCCTGAGGTTCTACTCCCATCTTTACCTGTTCGACGTCGAGAACCGCAAGGTCGAAACGTTGACCTCCGGCCCCTACGACGACGAACACCCGGTGTGGTCGCCCGACGGCACCCGGATCGCGTTCGTCAGCAATCGCGCGCCCGACCCGGACCGGAGCGAAGATTCGAACATCTATGTCATCGAGGCCAAGGCTGGGGCTCAGCCGCGCCAGCTCACAACCTTCCCCGGACCCGATACCCAGCCGGCCTGGAGCCCGGACGGCCGCACAATCGCCTACTTGCAGGGCGACGAGCCGCGCTTCAGCGCCTACAACCTGTTTAGGTTGGCCGTGGTGCCCGTCGAGGGCGGGACGCCCACGATCGTGACCCCGACCCTGGACCGGTCCGTCGAAGGACGCCCCCAATGGACGGCCGACGGCAAAAGCATCCTGTTCGTCTTCGACGATGACCGGACCATCTACCTGGGCAAGGTCGCCGCCGCCGGGGGGCCGGTCGAACGGCTCACGCCGGGTCGCCGCACGATCTCGAACCTTTCGCCCGGCACCGACGGAGGGCTGGCCCTGCTCTCGGCGACCTCGGGTGAGATCGAGGAAGTCTACGCTTTCGCAGACGGCGCGCTCCGCCGGCTCACCCATCAGAATGACTCCCTGCTGGCGGAGTTGCAGCTCGGGATCACGGAGGACTTCACATCGAAGAGCAAGGACGGTACGGTCGTCAACGGGTTGCTGGTCATGCCGGCCGGCACCGTCGAAGGCAAGCGCTACCCCACCCTGCTCTGGATCCACGGCGGGCCGAACATGCAGGTCCAGCACGCGTTCAGTTTCGAACGGGAATTCTTCGCCGCCAACGGCTACGCGGTGCTGGCCGTGAACTACCGCGGCAGTTCGGGCCGCGGCAGCGCCTTTCAGAAAGCCATCTACGCGGACTGGGGCCACAAGGAAGTGATGGACCTCTTGGGCGCCGTGGACCGGGCGGTGGCCATGGGGGTCGCGGACCCCGACCGGCTAGGCATCGGAGGCTGGAGCTACGGCGGCATCCTGACCGATTACACCATCGCCTCGGACCCGCGCTTCAAGGCCGCCGTCAGCGGCGCGGGCAGCGCCCTGCAGCTGACGATGTACGGGGTGGACGAGTACATCGTCCAGTATGAGCACGAGCTGGGGCTTCCGTGGAAGAATCAGGAGCTATGGTTGAAGGTCTCCTACCCGTTTTTCCAGGCCGACCGCATCAAGACGCCGACCCTGTTCATGGGCGGAGACAAGGATTTCAACGTCCCCCTGGTCGGGAGTGAGCAAATGTATCAGGCTCTCAGGAGCCAGGGCATCGAGACCCAGCTCGTGATCTACCCCGGCCAGTACCACGTCCTGTCCATCCCGAGCTACCAGCGGGATCGTCTCGAACGCGATCTGGCCTGGTACGACAGGCACTTGAAGGCGGGCCACTGACCCCTTTTCCGGCCACTATTATTTTTTCGTTTTATCAGGCTTCGTGCCGGTTCCGCCGGCCGATTTGCCTTCGATGACATCGGCGTAGCCCGGGTCCTGCCTCAGTCCGGCCAGGAACGGGTCCTTGACGACCTCGTCCATCGGCCCCTTCAGGCGCGCGTATTCACGGAGAGCCTCCAGGGCCTGTTGCCGCGCGCCGACGAGCTCGAAAACGAAGACCGATTTCAGGACGACCGAGCTGTCGTCGGGCCTGGTCCGGAGCGCCTCGGCGATCTCCGCCCGGGCCTTCTCGGCGAGCCCCAGCTTGGCCTGGAACAGGGCCAGGCTCGAGCGCGACCGGGCGTCGTGGGGACGGTCGGCGAGCTCCTTCCCGACGAGCTCGACGGCCTTGCGGTACGCGGCCTCGGCCTTGGCCTCGTTGCCCGGCGTGAAGCGGTAGGCGTCGGCCAGGTTGCCCCAGAGAAGATAGTCGTTTGCGTCGAAACCGATGGCCGCTTCGCCCGCCGTCACGGAGTCGGCGTACCGGCCTCTGAAATAATAGATCACGGCCAGGTTCGCGGAGGCGATCGCGTTCCTCTTGACGGCGTTCGAGCGCTCGAAAGCGGCCTCGGCCTGGAGGTCGTCGCCCAGCTTGTAATAGATCGCGCCCAGGCTGTTCAGGGCGTTAATGTTCTCAGGGCAGAGCTTCGTGGCCTTCAGGAAGCTGTCGCGGGCCTTGTCGAAGGCGCCCCGCAAAAAGTAGAAATAGCCGAGAGAGCTGTGGGCGAGCATGTAGGAAGGCCGCAGCGTGAGGGCGGACCGGTAGGCCGCCTCGGCCTTGGCCGGCTCGTTCAGGTCCTCGTAGACATTTCCCAAGCGCCTGAAGGCCTCGTACATTGAGGGGTCGATCTCGGTCGCCCGTTCAAACTCCTTGACGGCCTCGCGCTCCCTGCCGGTGCCGCTGAAGATCCAGCCGAGGACCAGATGGCCCTCGGCGAGTTTCTCGTTCATCTTGAGTACGGCGCGGGCCTGCGCCTCGGCCTTCTCGGCCGCCGGACCGTCCTTGGCGACGAGGTTTTTGGTCCAGTAGGCTTCGGCCAGCCCGACGAGGGCGGCGGGGAACGAGGGGTCCCGGGCCACGGCCTCCTCGAGGCCCCGGATCGCGCCGGCGGCGTTCGCCGCCGTTAGGGGCTCGCTCAGGTAGCCGAGGCCGCGGAGATAAGACCCAAACGCGCCTGGCACGGTTGTGTCGACCGAAGCCAGGAGGGCCTTGTCGCCGGCCGAAGGCTTAAGGCCGCAGGCCAAGGCCAGATCGAGCACGATGTCCTCCTGCCAGGTGGCGATGTTGGCGATGTGGTCGGACTTCGAGAGGGTGGCCAGCTGGGCGAACTGGGCCGGGTCGACGACCTCGAGTCTCAAGACCAGGTTGTCCCCGTCACGTTTGAGCGTGCCGGAAACGACGACGTTCGCTCCGAGGAACCGGGAGGCGTCCGCCGCCTCGCGGACTTCGTAGTCCTGGAGAGTGCTGGCCGGGATGACAAACGAGTCGGGGCGGCGTGCGTGCGAGGCGAGGATATCGAGCTCGCGGCGGACGTGCTCGACCAGCCCGTCGGCGAAAGCCCGTTCGTCCGGGCTCCCGCCGTTGCCGAGGACGGCCAGGGGAAGGATGGCCACGTGCCGGCCGGCCGCTTCCGCCTTCAAGCCGAGCCACCTGGCCACCTTGTCGGGCAGGCCAAGGGCGAAGACGAGATAGAGCGCGGCCGCGCCGAGAACGGCCGGGAGGGCAATCCTCAGGAAGGTGCGACGAGGCCGAGGCCGATACCCAGCGCCCGCCATCACCGAGGCCAGCGCCTCGGCTATCTCCCTGGCCGACGCGAACCTGTCGGCAGGGTCTTTGGCCATGGCCTTGGCGATGATCGGGCCGCAGCCCTCCGGAGTGCCGAGCGGAAGTTTGCCGAGGGGCTTCGGGTCGCTGTGGACGACGGCATAGGCGAAGGAGTGCTCGTTCTCCCCGTGGAAGGGCAGACCGCCGGTGAGCATCTCATAGAGGACGACCCCCAGGGACCAGACGTCGGTCCGGGCGTCGACGTCCTCGCCGCGGATCTGTTCGGGGGACATGTAGGCGACGGTCCCGACCGAAGTGCCGGGCCGCGTCAGGCGCGCCTCGCCTGCGATTTTGGCCAGACCGAAATCGGCGATCCTGGCCGCCCCATCTTTCGAGACGAGGATGTTGCCGGGCTTGATGTCCCGGTGGACGATGCCGTTCTCGTGGGCGGCGGCCAGGCCGTCGGCGACCTGCGCGGCGAGCGACAGGGCCTCGGCGGGGGCGAGCGGACCGCGCTTGACCTTGGCCCTCAGGCTTTCGCCGTGGCAGAGGGCCATGGCAATGTACATCTGCCCGGAGCCGCCCTCGCCGATCTCGTAGATCGTGCAGATGTGCGGGTTGTCGAGGACCGAGGCCGCCTGGGCCTCGTGGACGAGCCTCTCCCTGGCCTCGATGTCATAGGTCAGCTCGCCGGGAAGGAACTTGAGGGCGATGGTGCGTCGGAGCTTGAGGTCGTCCGCCTCGTAGACGACGCCCATGCCGCCCCGGCCAATCTCCCCGAGGACGCGGTATTTCCCGGCAACCACGGTCCCGGGGGCGAGGCCGCGCAGATGAGTCTCGATGGTCTTGGTGAGGGAGGGAGCGTCAGGGGCGGCTGGTACGGGCGGTTCAGCCAGGAGCGAAGCCGCACAAGTACCGCAGAACCGGGACGTGTCCGGGTTCGCGGCGCGGCACTTCGGGCAGTTCAACACGAATTCCTCTCCCCCGTTGTTCTAAAGATAATCTGAATCCCGGTTTGAGTCAACTGAAGGGATAAGAAATTCCTTTTTCCGCAGCATGCTGATGACAACTACGCTTGGATGAAATCCGGCGATATCCTCCAACAAGCTTTCTGCGATCCGCTCGTCTTCCATCCCAAAATGGAGATCCGAAAGGTGCGCAACCATCCTCATGGTACGGCTATTTCCAGTGCAAACACCCGCAACGCTTTAGGCCGGATCCGGTAATGCAGAGGTGTATCGAGCCTCATGAGTGGGCCGTCTGCGGAAACCGTGATGCTCCCGCGCCGCGTTTGCACCTGAACCTCTCGGGAAAGTATAAAAGCAAAATCTCTGTCGTGTTTCAGGCCAAGGATCGCCATCAGGAGAATTCTCAGAAAAGCGAGCCGGCCCGTATGTATCAAAAGATAAGCACAAAGTTCTCCGCGTTCCAAAGAGTGGCGGTTGCCTATGCGCAGGAATTTCATTCCATATTCATTGTTGCCGACAAACAAGAACGGAGTGGTGCGCGTCGGACTGCCATCGGAAGTTTCAAGCCGGATCGTAATCAGGGGAAACCGCAAGAATACGCGGATGGAAGCATCCAACATGGCCGGCCATTTTCCACGGCCAAGGCGAAGGATCTCCTGGTTTCGCTTTCGGACCGCCTTGGGATAAAGGCCAATTGATGAATTGTTGACGAAGATGCGGCCGTTGACTTCTCCGACGTCAATCTCGCGGATCTTGCCTTCAGCAATAGTGCGAGCCGCCTCTGGCAGGTCGAAGGGAATTTTCAACTCTTTGGCGAGGTGGTTCAAGGTGCCGAGCGGAAGAATACCCAACGGTGTTGACGTGCCGACCAGCGCTGCAGCCACCGCGCTTATGGTACCGTCTCCGCCGGCTGCAACAACGGTATCGAAATGGGAAATCACAGCCTGTTTTGTAAATGCGGTTAGGTCGGGTACTCCCGGGCATGCGACCTGGGCATCCACATTTACGGCTTGGAATGCTTTTACGATTTCTTCCGTTTTGCTTTCTGCATCAGGAGAAGATCGCTTGCCCGCATCGGAATTGAGGATTACCAGCATCTTCATAATTCGTCAAGGAAACGCTTAGAATTTCCTTTTTCCGCAGCATAGCGAATTCCCGTCCTCGGCGCTGAATCTCCCCCTCTGATCACGATAGAATAGTATCGCCGGCCGCGCGGGGATGTTAAGACAGGCAAAAAGCGATACGGAGGAGCCGGTTGACGCGCAAAATCCCTTCGGGCCGGCCGAAAGACGATAGACTCCCGCTCCCGGTGAGCACGAAATAATCAAAAATAGTCCATGTTCTTCTCGGCCGCCATCAGGGCCACCTGATCGAAAACACGGGACGGCGGGGGCTTCTCCGCCACGAACGTCAACTTGAAGTGGTTGGTTCATTCGCGTTTCATTGCATCAAAGATGGGGCGATTTTTTGTGTTCTCCATAGTCATAGATGTCAAGAGCGACGTGTTTCGGATCCTTCGGATCGATCCTCACGGCCACGGCCGTTCCGGGTTGAACACGAGGGATGTCGACGCGTGAAATTCGCAGCCTGGTTTCCACCTGATAGGCAGGCTTCCCGGAGGGCCGTACATCGAGCAGAAAGCCGACGACGGGGTCGTCATTTACCGTCATGCCCGTGTCCCAAATTTTAAGTATTGTAGCTTCAGCAGATTCGCCGATTTCCTGCAAAGCTTTAGCATCTGAAACGCCGCTCAACCGGTCCGCAATGGCACATCCTCCGGTTATCATAGAAATGAGAATCGCGAATCCCGTGATAGCTTTTCGAATGCGTTTGTTCAATTTCATCGCCCTACTCCTTTCATATTAATGGAAATGAAATGGAACTACTTGCTACGGACCGGGGGGAAGGTTCTCATTCAAAAATCGCAGCATCATCCCGTAGAGGTGAAGCGTCGTGTTCTCGCCCTCGTAGATGCCGTGGGAGCGGTTGGGGTAGGCCATCATCGAAAAGGTCCGGTTGAAGCGGATGAACTCGTTGACCAGGGCTTCGCAGTTCTGATAATGGACGTTGTCGTCGCCCGTGCCGTGGATAAGGAGGAGGCGTCCCTTCAGGTTCTTGGCGAAGGTGATCGGAGAGCCGTCCCGGTAGCCCGCCTCGTTGTCCTTGGGGAGCCCCATGTAGCGCTCTTGGTAGATGGTGTCGTAGTAGCGCTGGTTAGAGACGAAAGCGACCGCGATCCCGGTCCGGTAGAGGTCCGGGTAGCGGAGCAGGGCATTGAGCGTCATCGTGCCGCCCCCGCTCCAGCCCCAGACCCCGATCCGGTCCTTGTCCACATAGGCCCAGTCCTTGATGACGGCCCGGACGGCCGCAGCCTGGTCGGCCGAGGCCAGGATCCCGACCTGGCGATAGATGGACTTGCGCCAGGCCCGTCCCCGCGGCGCCGGCGTCCCGCGGTTGTCGAAAGAGGCCACGATATATCCCCGCTGGCTGAGCAGGAGGTGCCAGAGGTAGCCCGAACCTCCCCAGCGGTCGAGAACGGTCTGGCCGGCCGGCTCGCCGTAGACGTGGATCAAGAGCGGATATTTTTTGGCGGGATCGAATCCGGGCGGCAGGATTCGCCAGCCGTCGAGCTCGACGCCGTCGCCGATCCCGACTCGGACGAACTCGGCCCTCCCCCGCTCGAGGGCGCCGACCTTAGCCGCCAGGCCGGCGTTGGCCACCAGGACCCTGACCGGCGTGCGGCCGCGCAGGCTGACGAGCTCCGTCCTGGGCGGAAAGCCGAAGCGGGAATAGGTATGGAAAGCCCACTCGGCGGAAGGGCTGATGTCGTAGCCGTGTGAGCCGGACTCGGTCGCCGGGCTGACGCGCTCCAGCCGTCCTTTACCGTCGAGCCGCGTCCTGAATAAGTATCGTTGCGTCGCGTTTTGGGGCGAAGCTGAGAAATAGACCCAGCCGCCTTTCTCGTCAACGGCATCCAGTCCGATGACGTCGTAGTCGCCGGGCGTCACGAGCCGCGGCTCCTTTCCGTCGAGCGGCACGAGGTAGGCATGGCGCCAGCCGTCCCGCTCGCTCAGCCAGACGAAGCCCCTCCCCTTGCCGGCCCAGCGGAAGTCGTCCCCGATATCGACCCAGGCGTCGTCCCGGTCGGTGAAGAACGTCCGGACCTCGCCCGTCTTGATGTCGCCGGTCATGAACCGATCCTCATTCTGGAGACGGTTGAGATACTGAAAGACGACTGACCGGCCGTCCGGCGCCCATTCCATGACCGGGATATAAGATGACTGCGGATCGCCGACCGCCTTCATCCAGACGATCTCGCCGCCCGCGGCGCCGGCGACGCCGATGCGGACGGCGGCGTTGGGCTCTCCCGGCTTGGGATGCCGGAAGGAGATGACGCGCGGGTAGAGCTCGTCGGTGTTGTTGATCATCGAGAAAACCGGGACGCCCGAGGTGTCGAACCGCCAGAAGGCGATGAAGCGCCCGTCCGGCGACCAGCGGAATCCGTCCCGGAGGTTAAATTCTTCCTCGTAGACCCAATCCGAAGTGCCGTTGATGACGGTGTCGGAGCCGTCCTTGGTGATCTGAACGATCGCGCCGTCGGCCAAGGTCTCGACAAAAATATCGTTGGCCCGGACATAGGCGGCCTTGAGTCCGTCCGGAGAAAGCTTGGCGAACATGAGGGACGAAGGCTCGAAGCCCTTGCCCAGCTTGCGGAGCGCCCCGGAAGCGAGTTCAAGGACCCAATAGTCGCCGCGCGTGTTCCGCCGCCAGACCCGCTTGGAATTCGTGAAGACGAGGAGAAGGCGGCCGTCCTCGGACCAAGCGTAATCCTCGATCGAAAGCGGCTTATCGGCCCCGGGAGGGATGAGCCGCTCGGCCGGGACAAAGATGCTCCGCTGTCCATCCGCCGCGCTGTAAAGGACAATGTCATCCCCGTCCTTGACAGACTTCGACGGTTCAAGGGTCGAATAAGAGCGGCCGTCCTTCATCCAGCGGGCCGGCCCGAACCGCTCGGGCGCGAATTCGCGACCCTGGAAGATCCTTTCGATCGTAAGCTTGGATGCATCCGGAACAGCTGTGGGAGCCTTTTGAACTTGTGCTCGAGCTCCCCAACAACCAAGCGCAACAACAAGAAAAACTCCAACGATACCCAACCGCCCATGTTCTGTTCTTTTCATCGGTAACTCCCGGGATTAGTGACCGTCTCTCTGTACGGAGGGATACTATAAGCGCTTTTTACGGATTTGGGAAGACAGCGCTCCTTGACTTGAAATGCAGCCGGGATTAAACTGAAGCCCCTACCGAGGAGGGGAAAATGAAAATCAAAGGGATCGTTTTCTGTTTTTACGTCGCCTGCGCCGCGCTCTTCGCGGCCCGATCCGGAACGGGGTCCGGCCCGGCCTTGAAGCCGGCCGGGGCCGGCGGCGCCGCTCCGCTCTACTTCATAGCCAACGGCGGCCAGACGGACGCGGCGGCGCTCTTTTACGCCCATACGCCCAGCTATACAATATGGCTGACCCGGGAGGGCTTGATCTTCGACCGGATCGAGAAAGAAAAAAATGGCGGGACGAGCCGGTCCGTTACCGGACTTGCCTTTAAGAACGTCAATAAGAATTTCGAAGTCATGGCCTCGGACCCGTCCGCCTATCGGGTGAGCTATTTCTACGGCCGGGACGAGTCCGAGTGGAAGACGGATATCCCGACCTCCAGGGTCGTTCTCTATAAGAACCTCTATAACGGCATCGATCTCAAGGTTTACAGCACCGCGGGTCAAATCGAATACGATTGGATCGTCAGCCCCGGCGCCAGGCCGGAGCAAATCCAGTTCGCATTTTCCGGAAAGGATAAAGGGCGCCTGAACGGAGAAGGGAGCCTGGCGGTCGAAACTCCCGCGGGCCGGATTCTCCACCGCAAACCGCGGGCCCATCAAATGATCGCGGACCGCAGGGTGGATGTTGAGGCCGCGTTTTGCAAGACGGGAGACGGGGCGTTCGGTTTCACGGTGGAAGCTTTCGACCGGCGCCACGAGCTCGTCATCGATCCTCTTGTCCT
The DNA here is from genome assembly GCA_963702005.1 of Candidatus Aminicenantota bacterium. Taxonomy (GTDB): domain Bacteria; phylum Acidobacteriota; class Aminicenantia; order Aminicenantales; family JAFGBC01; genus JAFGBC01. The sequence goes on along the minus strand of OY969696.1, from coordinate 1,199,925 downwards.
CGCCTATTCGACCTATCTGGGCGGGTATAACGAGGACTTTGCTCTGAACCTCGTCGTGGACCCGACCGGCGCAATTTATATCTGCGGCGAGACGCACAGCAGCGACTTCCCGCCGGTCACCCAAACGCTCCCTCGAAGCGACGTCTTTATCACTAAATTGTCCCCGGACGGAAAAAGCCTTATTTACTCCGCGTTCTTCCCGTCCGGATACAGCCACGAAATCATGGGGATAGCGGTGGACGCCAAAGGCTTCGTGTATCTCGCCGGCGCTACGAAGTCCTCCAAATTCCCCGTCAAGAACGCTTTCCAGGCCAAGGCCGGGGGCGGGGGCGTTGACGGATTCATCCTGAAGCTGGCCCGGAGCGGTAAAAGCCTGGTCTATTCGTCCTACATCGGCGGAACGAAATCGGAAGAATGCGCGGCGGTCTTCGCGGACGCGAGCGGCGCCGCTTATCTTGCCGGCTCCACGACCAGCCCGGACTTCCCGACCAAGAACGCCTTCCAAAAGCCCCACGGAGGCATACGTAGGGACGCCTTCCTCGCCAAAGTCGCGCCCGCGGGGACGAGCCTTGTCTACTCCACGTGTCTGGGGACAACCGGGGACGAAATATGCCAAGGCCTGGCCGTCGAGGCCGACGGCTCAGCCACGATCGCGGGGAATACGACGAGCTCCGTTTTCCCGGTCAAGTCCGCCTTTCAGAAATCCTACGCCGGGAACTGGGACGGATTCGTCACGAAGTTTTCCCCGACGGGAGACAGCCTCGTTTATTCCTCTTACCTCGGGGGCCCGGGCTACGATGGGATTTATAATATGGGCATGGATGCCGGCGGAGCCGTCTATCTCGTCGGCTTCACCCAGGGGAGCTTTCCGCTCAAGAACGCGTTCCAGAAAACGCGAAAGGGCGGATCCGACGCCTTCGTCGCGAAAATCGAGCCGAACGGAAAAGCCATCGCCTATTCAAGCTACCTGGGCGGCGCTGGATCGGATTTTGCTAGTGCGGTCGCCGTGGACGGAGACGGCGCAGCTCATGTCGTCGGGGGCACGGGAAGCGCCAATTTTCCGGTCAAATCGCCCTATCAGGCCGCCCGGAGAGGGAGCTATGACGGTTTTCTGACGATCGTGGACCCGGGCGGCCTCAAGCTCCTGTCTTCGACCTACCTGGGCGGCTCCTACAGGGACAGCGTTTTAGAAATCGCCTTGGATACGAGCGGGGCCGTATATCTCTGCGGCATGACGAACAGCCTCGACTTCCCGACGCTCGGACCCTATCAGAAGGCGCTGGCCGGGGACGCCGATGCCTTCGTCGTCAAGTTCTCCCGGGGGGACGACTGAGAGCCGGCGACGAATCCGACGGCTTCTGAATCGTCGCCCGGTTGACGTCTTGTTCGAACTTTCGGCCGGCGGGGCATATCCGGGATATTCCGGAAGGATTTGACTGTCGGCGATTCGCTTGTTATCATCTGGCCAAGTCAGGGAATAAGGAAACGCTTGACCGCCCCTTGCCCGAAGTGCCGTTTTGAGAATCCCGCCGCCACGAATTTCTGCGGCAAGTGCGGGACGCCGCTTCCCTTCTCTCCGGAATTCTCGATTTCCACGACGGAACCGCTCGGCCTGTCCAAGCCGGACCTTAGCCGTGGGACTATTTTCGCCGGCCGGTACGAGATCATTGAAGAGCTGGGCCGGGGCGGCATGGGCGCCGTCTATCGGGCTGAAGACAAGAAAATCAACGAGGAAGTCGCGCTCAAGCTCATCAATCCGCAGATCTCCTCGGATCGAAAGATCATCGAACGATTCGGGCAGGAGCTCAAAATCGCCCGCAAGATCTCGCACCGCAACATCTGCCGCATGCATGACCTGGGCGAGTCCGGCGGCGCCCACTTCATCACCATGGAATATGTCGCGGGCGAGGATTTAAAAAGCCTGATCAAGAGGATCGGCCCGCTTCCGCCGGCCAAAGCGCTTTCCATCGCCGGGCAAATGGCGGGGGGCTTGGCCGAGGCCCACCGGCTGGGCGTCGTCCACCGCGACCTCAAGCCCGGCAACATCATGATCGACCGCGAGGGAAACGCCAAGATCATGGACTTCGGGATCGCCCGCTCGCTCAAAACGAAGTCCATCACCGGGACGGGCTTCATCATCGGCACGCCCGATTACATGTCCCCCGAGCAGGCGGAAGCGAAGGACGTGGACGGTCGGTCGGACATCTATTCGCTGGGAGTCATCCTCTACGAAATGGTCGCCGGCCGCGTTCCATTCGAAGGAGAGACGCCGCTCAGCGTCGCCATGAAGCACAAGGGCGAGAAACCCAAGGACCCGAAAGAATGGAATCCGCAGCTCCCCGCGGCGCTCAGCCGGCTGATCCTCAAATGCCTGGAAAAAGACAAAGAAAAAAGGTTCCAGACGGCCGATGAGCTGTGCGCGGAGATCGAGGCCATCGAGAAAGAATTTCCCTCGACCGAAAGAGAAAAGCCCAAGAGAAAATCCCCGACCTCCAAAGAGATCACGGTAACATTCGGGCTGAAAAAGCTGCTGATCCCCGTTGTGGCGATCGCCGCGGCCGTCGTCCTCGGGCTCGTGCTCTGGCGCGTTGTTTTCAAAACGAAATTCGTGGAGAGATCCGTCGCGGTCGTCACTTTTCAAAATCAAACGGGAGACCAGGCCTTCGATTATCTCCAGGCCGCTATTCCCAACCTTTTGATCACCAGCCTGGAGCAATCGAAATATCTCCACGTCACGACATTCGAACGGCTGCGCGACCTCCTCAGGCAGATGGGGAAGGAACAGGCCGGCGTTATCGACAGTGAGCTCGGTTTTGAGCTGTGCAAAAAGGATAATGTCGATGCTCTCGTGCTGGGTAGCTATGTCAGGGCGGGCGAGACGTTTGCCACGGACGTCAAGGTGTTTGACGTCAAAACCAGGAAATTGCTTAAAAGCGCCACCGCCAAAGGGGAGGGAGCGCAGAGCATTCTGGATAATCAGATCGGGCAGCTGAGCCGGGAGATCTCCCGGGGAGTCGGCCTATCCCAAAAAACGGTTGAAGAGGCGCAGGTTCAGATTTCCGAGTTCCAGACTTCGTCCCTGGAAGCCTATAGATATTTCCTCATGGGGAAGGAGTGTCTGGACAGGTTTTACTTCGAGGATGCCCGCAAAAACCTGGAAAAGGCCGTAGAACTCGACCCCCAATTTGCCAGCGCCTATCTCTATCTATTTCGAACCTATCGGTACTTGTCTAATTCCGATCTGGCAGCCGTAACTCTGAAGAAAGCCAAGGCTTATTCCGGAAAAGCGACGGAAAAGGAACGATTGTACATCGAGGCCGCTTATGCCAGGAGGATTGAGCAAGATCCCGATAAACAATTGAACATCTTCCGGGAAATCGCCGCTAAATATCCCAAGGAAAAGGAAGCCTATAGTTCACTCGTAACGATTTACCTTCAGAAAAAGATGTATCCGGAAGCGATCGCAGAAGCGGGCAAAGCTCTGGATCTGGACCCCGAGTGGGTGGTCATCCTGAATTCACTTGGCTATTTGTATAGCGCGACGGGGGATCTTGTCAAAGCGGAAGAATACCTGAAAAAGGCTGTTTCCGTCGCCCCGGGAGACGCCAACCCTTTAGATTCCTTGGCTGAGTTTTATTTCCGCGCCGGCCGGCTCGATGAGGCGGTGGCACTCTACAGAGAAGCGGTGCGGATCAAGCCGGATTTCGGGTCGGAAGATATCATCGCCTATATCTGTGCCGTCAAGGGGGATTATACCGAGGCGATGAGCTGGCTGGACCAATTCGTTCTCGCGACTCCGTCCAAGAGATGGCAGAGCCTCGGCTATTGGTGGAAAGCGGTTTTCAACTATATCCTGGGTAAACGAGAGCAGTCCAGAGTGGAAATGGAACGAGTCCGGGCAGCCTGCCAATCGATCGGAGATATAACCGGGACCGCCGTGGCCAAGCTCGTCCAGGCCTTTTTTTATTATGATCGGGGTGAGTTTGATGCGGCCCTCAGGCTGTTTTCTGAATATCAGAAGGATGCCAGAGAAGCCATGCCCCTGCCCGACCGAACAAACTCCATCGAAAATGAGCTTTGGCTGGGGCTTTTAGAATGGAAGCAAGGCCGGATCGAAGCGGCCAAGCAAAGGCTCGACCACATCCGCCGGCTATTTTCCGAATTGCCCAAGGATACGGGGGAAGTGGCTGCGCAATTGGAGAAGAACTACAAAATTCTTCAGGCGGAAGTCTGGCTTTCTGAAGGGAGAGCGGCGGAGGCAGTATCCAACATAGAAAAGGAGTTCCGTTTGCATATCCCCGTTCACTACGCAGGATCCTATGCTCGGGCATACGCTTTGTATAACTTTCCGCTGGACCAGGACGTCTTGGCCCGGGCCTTTCAGAAGCTGGGGAACTTGGATAAAGCGATCGAGGAATATAAGAAGCTTCTCACTTTCGACCCGGCGAGCCAAGACCGCCGTATGCACAATCCCGTCTATCATTATCGTCTGGCAAAATTGTATGAGCAAAAAGGTTTGAGGCCAGAGGCGAAAAAAGAATACGCGAAATTTCTCGGCTATTGGAAAGACGCCGACGCTGGGATTCCCGAGCTGGAGGATGCCGCCAAACGCCTTGCCCGGCTTTAAGCAAAGCTAATTCTGGGGACACATCACTTAATTCGTTATTCGTCGGGAATTAAGTGATGTGTCCCCAGAATTATTCCTCTATCAGTTCAGCCGGCGGATCTTGATGTTCCTGAACCAGACTGCGTCGGTGTGATCCTGGAGGACGATATGGCCTGATCGCTTATCGGCAAAATCCGGAATATCCTTATATTTGCTCCGGGCCAGGAGATCATTCATCCGCGCCGTTCCCAGGTCGTAGGATAGGACGCGGACGCCGTTCAGCCAGTGCTCTCCATGGTTACCCTTGAAAATGATTTTAGCCCGGCTAAATTCGCCCACGGGGTTTAATTTCTTACCCTCCGGCGCGACGAGGTCGTAGAGGGCGGCCGCGGTCCGGTTCGGCCCGTTCTTGGCGTCCGGATGGAGGTCGTCGTCCAGGATCTGGTACTCGAAACCCAGCGCCGCATAACGGGGCGGCTTAGCCGTGGACATCTCCTCCGAGACGTTGTATTTGACGCCGCTGTTCCCGCCCGGGCTGATCTTCCAGTCGAAGACGAGCTCGAAATCCCGGAATGTCTCCACGGTCATCAGGTCGCCGCCCTCGAGCGGCTGTCCGTCAGGCTGAAGGGGAACGTCGCCGCTGGGGACCTTCTTGATCGCCCCGTCCTCGATGACCCAATGCTTGGCCGGGACTTCCGCCCGGCCCAATCCCCGCCAGCCGTCGAACGTCGCGCCGTCGAAGAGAAGAATCCAACCCTGCGCTCTCTCCTCGGCCGTCAGCTGATTGACCGGAACCTGTTGAGCGGCAGATGCTTTTCCGATCAGCCCTTCGTTCGGAATCACGACTCCGGAAAGAAGGGACAGAACAAATAAAGCGAGAACAAGCTGTATGCGCCGGATCATTAACGCCTCCTTGAATCTCGCGCAGACGGCTATCGTCTCAAAGCGGGAGGGTGAAGTCAAATCATCGACTCCCCGGCCTGAAGGCCGGGGCTTGTTCATGATTAACCCTGAGCCTCGCTCTCATCCCCGCCTTGAAAGGCGGGGCTTGGCGTCGGCGAACGGGTCAAATTCGAACGCCGGAAAGAAAGACCTGGCAAACGGCGCGAGTTCTTTGTATATAATAGCTGTGTATCCATCCGAACGAAGGAGGAGCCCATCATGAAATCCTTCTCCCGACGCGAATTCCTGGGAACGACCTCAAAGGCTTCGGCGGCGACCGTGCTCTTCGGCGTCGGCGCTCAAGCCGCAGCATCAGCTTCCAAGCCCGGCCGGGTTCCGGCCGGCGATAAGGTCCGGATCGGATTCATCGGCTACGGCGGCATGGGTTCGGCCGACCTTGCCGATTTTCTGCGCCTGCCCGAGGTCGAGTGCCCGGCCGTGGCGGAAGTCGACGAGACGCGCCTGGCCGACGGCCTCAAGGCGGTCAAGGACGCCCGGAACCGGGCGCCGGAAGGATACCGGGATTTCCGCAAGCTCCTCGAGCGGAAGGATATCGACGCCGTGGTCGTCGCGACTCCCGACCACTGGCACGCTCTGGCCTCGATCTACGCCTGTCAAGCCGGCAAGGACGTCTATGTCGAAAAGCCGCTGGCCACGTCCATCGCCGAAGGCCGGGCGATCGTGACGGCCGCCCGCCGCTTCAACCGTGTCGTCCAGGTCGGAACCCAGCAGCGGAGCTCCGGATTCTTCCAGGACGCGGTCGCTTTCGTCCGGTCGGGAGCGCTGGGCCGGATCCGGATGGTCCGGGCCTGGGCCTACCTAGACTGGAAGGGGGACATCGGCAATCCTCCCGACGAGCCCGCCCCGCCCACGGTCGATTACGACATGTGGCTCGGCCCGGCGCCCGAACGGCCTTTCAACCCGATGCGCTTCCACCATAACTTCCGCTGGTTCTGGGACTACTCGGGCGGGCTGATGACGGACTGGGGCGCCCACATGATCGACGTCGTCATTTGGGCCATGGCCGAGGAGCCGCAGGGCGCCGCCTCCATCGGCGGGAAGTTCGGGTTCCCAACCGACATCCGCGAGACGCCCGACACCCAGCAGGCGCTCATCGAATTCCCGAGCTATTCGCTCGTCTGGGAACACATGATCGGATGCGGCCAAGGTCCTTGGGAACGCGAACACGGCTGCGAGTTCCACGGCGCGAACGGCATCCTGGTCGTCGACCGGGGCGGCTGGGAGGTCCACTCCGAGACCGACAAGCTCGCCCAGCCCGAGCGCGTGTTCCGGATGATGCCCCGGCCCCGGCAAACCGGGTCGAGCGACTTCCACTTCGACCATGTCCGGAACTTCGTGGACTGCGTCAAGTCGCGCCAAACCCCGGCTTCGGACGCCGAGGTCGGGCATAAGTCCTTGATCCCCAGCCATCTCGCCAACATTGCCTATCGCTTACGCCGCCGGATCGCCTGGGACGCGGCGGCAGAGCAATGCCCGGGAGACGCCGAGGCCCAAGCCCTGGTCGGGAGGAACTATCGCGCTCCCTGGGCTCTGCCCGCTTTATAATAATTAAGGAAAGACCGATGGCCACGACCCGGAGGGACTTTATCAAAGCGGCCGGGCTTGCGGCCGGCGCGGCTTTGACGGCCCCGGCCGAAATCGGCGCGGCGCACCCCCGATCGTCCGGAAATCTCTCGCGAGACGCAAAAAGCTCGGTCCCCCTTAAGCTGGGATTAACGTCTTACACGTTCCGCGCTTTCAGCCTGGATGAGGTCGTGGCCATGACCCTGAGGCTCGGCTTGGAAGCGATCGCCTTGAAAAGCGTCCATCTCGCCCTGGACAGCTCTCCCGAAGTCGTCGGGACCGCGGCGGCCAAGGTCCGCGCGGCCGGCCTGGACCTCTACGGATGCGGCGTCGTCTACATGAAGAGCGAAAACGAAATCCGACAGGCCTTCGATTACGCCCGCGCCGCCGGCATCTCCATCATTATCGGCGTTCCCGACATCGAGCTCCTCCCGCTCGCCGAGAAAGCCGTCCGGGACTGCGGCATCAAGCTGGCCCTTCATAACCACGGCCCCGCGGATAGGATTTATCCGACTCCGGAAGACGCCTATCTCAAGATCCGTGACCTCGACCCCCGGGTCGGGCTCTGCCTCGACGCCGGGCACGCCGCCCGCAGCGGCCTCGACCCCGCGGACGAGGCTGAACGGTTTTTCGAGCGCCTGCTGGACGTCCACATCAAGGACGTCACCTCGGCGGACGCCCAGGGAGGCCCCGTCGAGATCGGCCGCGGCGTCGTCGATATTCCCAAGCTCCTGCAAACCCTGATCCGCCTCGGCTACGGCGGCAAGGTCAGCCTCGAATTCGAAAAAGACGAGAACGATCCGCTCCCCGGCGCGGCCGAATCCGCCGGCTATTTGAGAGGAGTCTTAGATACCCTATGATCGAAGGCGTCGCCTGCGCGCGGGCCGGGCTGCTCGGCAATCCCTCGGACGGCTACTTCGGCAAGATCCTGGCCGTCTCCGTGCGCGATTTCGAAGCCCGGGTGACGCTGGAGGAGAGCGACCGGCTCTCGATCGTCCCGCCGGCCGAGGAGGCGGACGAATACTCCAGCTACGCCGACCTCGTCGAACGAAACCGCCTCTACGGCTATGACGGCGGAGTCCGGCTTCTTAAGGCCCTCCTCCGTCTCTTCTGGGATTACTGCCGCGACCGAAACATCGAGATTCCGGCGACAAATTTCACCCTGCGCTACAGCTCGACCATCCCGCGCCAGGTCGGGTTGGGCGGGTCGAGCGCGATCATCGTCGCTGGGCTTAGGGCCCTGATGGCCTTCAGCGGCGCGGAAATTCCGATCGAAATCCAGCCCACTCTCAGCTTGAGGGCCGAGCGGGAAGAGCTGGGCATTAACGCCGGATTCATGGACCGCGTCGTCCAGGTCTACGGGGGATGCGTCTACATGGATTTGGAGGAGTCATTCGTCCGGGCCCGCGGCCACGGCCGCTATGAACGAATGGACGCGGCGCTCCTCCCGCCCCTCTACCTGGCTTACAAGCCGGATGCGGCCAAGGTGTCCGGGCATGTCCTGAGCGAAATCCGGATCTGCTACGACAAAGGAGATCTCACCGTCAAGGCCGCCCTGGGCCGGCTCGCCGAGCTGGCCGCGTTGGGGAGGGAGGCGCTCCTCTCCGGACGCCGGGAACGGTTGTTCGACTATATGAACGAGAACTTCGACATACGGCGCACGATTCAGACCATCCGGCCGGGCGACCTGGAGATGATCGAGGCGGCCCGCGCCTGCGGGGCGGCCGCCAAGTTCGCGGGCTCGGGCGGATCGATCGTCGGAATGTATCTGGACGACCGGATGTATGAAAAACTTCGGCGCGAGCTCGAGCGGCTGGGAGCCGTCGTCTTAAAACCGCGCATCCTCTGAATTCGAAAACGGAATTCGGGGGACACGTTACCGAACTAAGAAGTTCAGTACATGTCCCCCGAATTCCTTCCCTTGTGTTCGCGCATCCGGTGTGATACATAATCGGAAGCCATGAAGCAGAAGCCGGCGGGCGAGCGAACCGGGCGCGTCCGCTGGACGGTGTGCGGCCTCCTGTTCGCCGGGACCACCATCAACTACATCGACCGCCAGGCGCTGGGCATCCTGGCGCCCCACCTCCAGAAGGTCATCGGCTGGAACGAAGTCGAATACGGCGCCATCGTCACCGCCTTCCAGGCGGCTTATGCGCTGGGCTTGGCCCTGTTCGGCCGTCTCATCGACCGCTACGGGACGCGGATCGGCTACGCGGCGGCCGTCGTCCTGTGGAGCGTCGCGGCTATGGCCCATGCCGCGGCCGGCAGCGTCCTCGGATTCGGCCTAGCCCGTTTCGCCCTGGGGCTGGGCGAGTCGGGGAATTTTCCCTCGGCGATCAAGGCCGTGGCCGAATGGTTTCCGCGCCGGGAGCGGGCCCTGGCCACCGGGATCTTTAACGCCGGTTCCAACATCGGGGCGGTCGTCGCGCCCGCCGTCGTCCCCTGGATCACGGTCCGCTTCGGCTGGCCCGCCGCGTTCCTTCTGACCGGCGCCATCGGCTTTGTCTGGGTCCTGTTCTGGCTGGCCTCATACCAAGTGCCCGAGAAAAAAAAGAGCCTCGGCCCGGCCGAGCGAGCCTATATCCAGAGCGATCCGCCCGACGCGGCGCCCGAAAAAATCCCCTGGGCCCGCCTCCTGCGCCACCGCCAGACCTGGGCCATCGTCATCGGCAAGTTCCTGACCGACCCCATCTGGTGGTTCTACCTCTATTGGCTTCCCAAGTTCCTAAACGCGAAGTTCGGGCTGTCCCTGGCCGGTCTCGGCCTTCCCCTGATCGTCATCTATCTTATCACCGACGTCGGAAGCGTCGGGGGCGGCTGGCTCTCTTCGGCCTTCATCCGGCGCGGCTGGACGGTCAACCGGAGCCGGAAGCTCGTCATGCTCGTCTGCGCCCTGGCCGTCCTCCCCATCCTGACCGCCTCGCGGGCCTCGCATCTCTGGGGCGCGGTCCTGCTCCTCGGGCTGGCCACGGCCTCCCATCAAGCCTGGTCGGCCAACATCTTCACCTTCGCCTCGGACATGTTCCCCAAGCAGGCCGTGGGCTCCGTCACGGGTTTGGGCGGGACGGCCGGCGCGGCGGGCGGGATGCTCTTCTCGACCTCGGCCGGGTTCATCCTGGAGCGGACGGGGAGTTACTGGCCGCTGTTCGCGATCGCCGCAACGGCCTATCTCATCGCCCTTGGGATCATCCAGATTCTGGCGCCGCGTCTCAAACCCGTCGAGTGGCGTTGACGCGCCCTCGAAGCCGTGATCCCGAAGAGAAAAGTAGGCGTCATTTACGAGGCCGCGGACGCGCTCCCGCGATCCGAAAAATCATTGTGCAATTCCTTTTTTGATATTATATCATCGTATTCTACGTCCCTGGACGGACGAGAAGGATAGAGTGAACGGCCGTGGCTAACGCTCGCCGAGTCCCGATCCTCTTCATCGGGCTCTTCGCTATATTGGCCGGGATTGCCTATCCGGCCGACCTCGACATTCGGGGCCGGCTTTCCTTCTGGCTGGGTTTCCATGACCGCCCGGCCGCCGAGACGGCTCTCGGCCTGCGTTACATCCCCTCCTTCTCTCTGAAAAAAGATCTGGGCGGAGGACTTACCCTCGACGCCGAGATTTCGGCCAACGTCTATCTAACCGCCCAGGGATCGTCCTTGCCCGCGGCCGTGACGAGCGGCGCGGTGAAGCCCTACCGAGCCTGGATTCGCTTCTCGACCGCCCGGTTCGAGGCCCGTTTGGGACTGCAGAAGATCAACTTCGGTTCGGCCCTGCTCCTCAGGCCGTTGATGTGGTTCGACCGCCTCGACCCCAACGATCCGCTGCAGCTCACGGACGGAGTCGGCGGCCTTCTCCTCAAGTACACTTTCGCCGACAACACCAACATCTGGCTGTGGGGCCTATACGGAAACGACGACGTCAAGGGCTGGGAGACCATCCCGACGCGTCCTAAAGCGCCCGAGTTCGGCGGCCGGATCCAAACGCCCGTCCTCTCTGGAGAAGCGGCCTTGACTTACCACCACCGCCGCCTCAGCACTTCCCAAAGCCTGGTCCCTCTTCCGCCCGGCGAGAGCGAAAACGCCTCCGAGGACCGGCTCGGCCTCGACGGGAAATGGGACATCGGACCCGGGGTGTGGTTCGAGGCTGCCCTCGTCCGCCAGGGGTGGCGCGTCTATCCCTGGAAATACCAGCGGATGCTCAGCTTCGGGCTCGACGGCACCGTCGGACTCGGGAGCGGGCTTCACCTCATGGCCGAACATCTCCTCTTCGACGTCTCCCGGGAGGCCTTGGGGCCCGGGACGAGGCGGAGCCTGACCGCCCTGAGCGCGGACTTTCCGTTGGGGCTCCTCGACCGCCTCCACGCCATCGTCTTCCACGACTGGACCTCGGGAGACTGGTACCGTTTCCTGACCTGGCAGCGGACCACGGACTCCTGGACCTTCTTCCTTATAGGGTTCTGGAACGCGGATCGGTACGCGATCTACGCCAACCGTGCGGAAACGAACCTCTTCGCCGGCAAGGGGATCCAGATCACGCTGGTTTACGATCACTGACGCGAGGTGACCATGGACAACGGAACGATCATCCGAACGACGGACCTGGTCAAGATCTATCCCATGGGCGAGCAATCCATCACCGCCCTCCAAGACGTGAACCTGACCTTCGGACGGGGCGAGTTTGCCGGGCTGGTCGGACCGAGCGGGTCGGGGAAGACCACCCTCCTCAACATCCTCGGCTCGCTCGACGCGCCGACCCGGGGAAGCGCCGAAGTCCTCGGACTGAGGGTGGAGGCCCTTCCCCACAAGAAGGCGGCCGAGCTGCGGAACCGCCATATCGGATTCATCTTCCAAACATTCAACCTCCTTCCCGTCTACACCGTCTTTGAAAACGTCGAGTTCCCCCTTCTCCTGTTGGGGATTGCGGCGGCGGCCCGGCGTAAGGCGGTCATGGACGCGCTGGAGTGGGTCCACCTGGCCGACCGTGCTAAGTCTCGTCCCAACCAGCTATCGGGCGGCCAGAGCCAACGCGTGGCCATCGCCCGGGCCGTTGTCAAAAAGCCCGAGCTCGTCCTGGCCGACGAGCCGACGGCCAACCTGGACGCCGAGAACTCCCACCACATTCTCCGCACCATGGAGAACATCAACCGCGAGCTGCGGACGACATTCCTCTTCTCCACCCACGACGACAAAGTCATCGGACACTTGAGGCGCAAGATCACGCTCGTCGACGGCCGGGTCGCCAAGGACGAATCCGGCGCCGGCCGCTAGGAGGGGACCATGATCATCCCCAAGCTGGCCATCCGCAACATGCTGGGCGCCGGAGCCAAGACCTGGCTGAACGCGGCCGTGCTGTCCATGGCCTATGTCGCCATCATCTGGGCCCAGGGCCTCTACAACGGCTTCGACGCCGAAGTGTCAAGAACCATGATCGACGCCGAGTACGGCGGGGGGCAATACTGGGTGGAGGGCTATGATCCCTACGACCCGTTCACCATCCAGGACGCCCACGCCGTCCCGGCCGCTCCTCTCCAGATCCAGATCGACGCCGGCAAGGCGACGCCGATCCTGATCGTTCAGGGGACGATCTACCCCCGCGGGCGGATCCTTCCCGTCCTGCTCAAAGGGATCGAGCCCGGCCAATCCCTTCTGTCCATTCCCACGGGAACCCTGCGGACGTCCGGCGACGACATTCCGGCGCTCGTCGGAAGCCGCATGGCTCAAACCGGAGGGCTGGCCGCGGGCGACACGGTGACCGTCCGCTGGCGCGACGCCGGGGGCGCCTTCGACGCCCGGGACATCCAGATCGTCGAGGTCATGAAGACGATCGCCCAATCCATCGACGAAGGCCAAGTCTGGCTGCCGATCGCGACCCTGCGGGATATGGCGGCCATGCCGGGGGAGGCCACGATCGTAGTCACCGCCAAGGATTCGGCCCCGACCGCCGCCGTCCCGGGCTGGTCGTTTCAGAGCCTCGACGTCCTGCTCAAGGACATCAAAGACATCGTCAAGGGCAAGACGGTCGGCGCCTCCGTGCTCTACGCGATCCTCCTCTTCCTGGCCGCGCTGGCCATCCTGAATACGCAACTCCTTTCGATCTGGAGGCGGCGCAAGGAAATCGGGACGATGATGGCGCTCGGAGTCACCCGCGGCCGGGTGATAGGGCTGTTCACCTTCGAGGGAGCCCTCAACGGCGTCTTCGCCGCCATCGTCGGCGCCCTGTGGGGAATCCCCGTGTTGGCTTACTTCGCCGTCCACGGCTTGTCCTTTGGCGCAAACCAAGGGGACAGCTTCGGCATCGCCATGAGCGACAAGATGTATCCCGCCTACAGCGCGGCGCTGGTGCTGGGGACGACCGTTCTCGTCTTCCTGATCACCACGATTATCAGCTACCTGCCGGCGAGGAAAATCGCCAAGCTCAAGCCGACCGACGCTCTTCAAGGGAGGATGACATGATCCGGTTTCTCTTGAAGGGCGTTCTTCGCGACCGCGGCCGGAGTCTATTTCCCCTCCTCGTCGTCACGGCCGGAGTCTTCCTGACCGTCGCCTTTTACGGTTATGTCCAGGGGATGATGAACAATATGATCCGCAGCAACGCCAATCTGCGGCACGGCCACGTCAAGGTTATGACCCGGGCCTATGCCCAGGACATCGCCCAGGTCCCCAACGAGCTGGCCCTGACCGGAGTTGCGGCCCTGATGGAAGAGCTCCGGACCGCTTATCCCGACCTCGACTGGGTCGCCCGCATCCCCTTCGGCGGCCTGCTCGACGTTCCCGACGACGAGGGCGAGACGCGGATTCAGGCGCCGGTCTCGGGCCTGGCCGTCGACCTTCGGACACCCGGCAGCCCGGAGCCCGGGCTGCTCGGCTTGGCCAAGCTCCTGGTCCGGGGCCGGATGCCCCGAGCTCCGGGCGAATTGTTGATGAGCGACGAGCTGGCCCGCAAGCTGGGACTGGACATAGGCGGCAAAGCCACGCTGATCACGACGACGATGGCCGGCAGCCTGGCCATGGCCAACTTCACGGTCGCCGGGATGATCCGGTTCGGCATACGGGCCATGGACCGGACCGGCCTCATCGCCGACCTGGCCGACCTCCGCAGGGCTTTGGACATGGACGACGCCGCCGGCGAAGTCCTCGGCCTGTTCAAGGACGGGATCTACCATCCAGACCGGGCCGGCGCCGCGGTTCGACCGTTCAATGGCCGATATGCCGGCCGCCGGGGCGAATTCCTCCCCGTCATGCAGACCTTGGCCGAACAACCGGGCATGGATCTCATGATCGGCTGGATGCGATATGCCACCTCGGCCATCGTCTTCATCTTCATCCTCGCCATGTCGCTCGTCATGTGGAACGCCGGGCTGGTCGGGACGCTCCGACGCTACGGGGAATTCGGCCTCCGGCTGGCCATCGGCGAGGCCAAGGGGCACGTCTATCGGACCATGCTCGCCGAGTCGCTCCTCATCGGCGTCCTGGGCTCGACGGCCGGCACCGTCCTCGGGCTGAGCTTGAGCTGGTACCTTCAGGTCCACGGGATCGATGTCAGCTCCATCATGAAGAATATCACCATCCTGATGGATACCGTGTTACGTTCCAAGATCACTCCACTGAGCTTCGTCATCGGCTTCGTTCCCGGTCTTCTGGCCAGTCTGATCGGAACGGCCATCGCCGGACGGACGATCTACAAACGCCAGACGGCCAGCCTGTTCAAGGAGCTGGAATCATGAACAGATTCGCCCTGCTCATCGGAGCCATGGCCACCCTCGCCGCGGCGGCCTCGGCTCAGGTCCCTTCCGCGGACGCGATCCTCGACCGGGTCGACCGCAACGCGGTGCCGGGCAGCAAGATCCTGGTCGGCGAGATGACCATCCACGGCCGGCGCGAAAGCCGGACGGTCAAAGCCAAATCCTGGATCGAGGGCGAAGACAAGGCCTTCACCGAATATCTTGACCCGCCGCGCGAGCGGGGAATCAAGATGCTCAAGTTGGGCGACCGGCTCTGGACCTACTCGCCCGATACCGACAGGGCGATCGCCATCTCAGGTCATATGCTGCGTCAATCCGTGATGGGCTCGGACCTGTCCTACGAGGATATGATGGCCGATCGCAAGCTCCGCGAAGCTTACGCCGCCCGCCTGGCCGGGGAAGAGACGTTCGGGGACCGGCCCTGCTGGGTCCTGGAGCTGATGTCCAGGTCAGGGGACGTCGCTTATCCGAGCCGGAAGACCTGGGTGGATAAAGACCGGTACATCGTCCTCAAGGAGGAGCGCTACGCCAAGAGCGGGCGGCTCCTCAAGACGCTCGAGGTGCGCAGCGTCGAGTTCGTCCAGAACCGCTGGCTACCGAAGGAAATCCTTTTCCGAGATGTGCTGAAGGAAGGCCAAGGAACCGAATTGAGAATTCTGTCGATTGAGTTCGACGCCCCCATTTCCGACGCCCTCTTCTCCAAGGCCTCGCTCCGGAAGTAGCGTCTGGGGAGAAGATCGGGAGCGGGGAAGTCCGGCTGCGGCGATCGCCAAAAGCCCCGGTTGACAGGCTGTTCCCGGGCTTGGTACATTCAATATCCCTGAAGAAACGTCATTACGGGAGGCTGCCATGAAAACCGCCATAAAACTCCTTCTGGCCGCCTGGGTCGTCAGCGCCCTGGCCGCCCAGACGCCCGTCGCTTTCGACGAGCACTTCCTCGACAAGACCCTTCGTATCGACCTCTACCTTGTCGGCGACGCCAAAGACGAGGCGGTCACGCTCAACAGCCTCCATCTTGAATCCATCTGGCCCGAAAACCGGGCCGGCCTCATCGAGCCCTTCGAGCTCGGACGCTCTATCGTCAAAGTTTACGAGATCGCCTCGAACCGCCTCATCTACAAGCGCGGCTTCGACACGATGTACGGCGAGTATAAGACGACGACCCCCGCCCTCAACGGCGTCAAGCGCGTCTATCCCCGCTCGGTCCGCATCCCCTGCCCCAAGCGGCCGGTCCTCCTCGTGATCGAGTCGCGCGACCGGACGAACATCCCCCATCCCATCTTCACGACGACGATCGATCCCTCCGACTACCACATCGTCAAAGAAACGGCCGCGACCGGAGATTTCATCTACGAAGCTCTCAAGAACGGCGATCCCCACGACAAGGCCGACCTCGTCTTCCTGGCCGAGGGCTACACGCTCGAGGACAAGGACAAGTTCAAGGCTGACGTCGACCGCTTCACGGGCCATCTCTTCGAGTTCGAGCCCTACAAGAGCGCCAAGACCTCGTTCAACGTGACCGGCGTCTTCCGGCCTTCGCCGGAGCGGGGCATGGACGAGCCGCGCCAGGGCGCTTTCAAGCGGACCGGGCTCGACGCCTCCTTCAACGCCTTCGACCTCGACCGCTATATGCTCATCGAGCAGGGCCACCGGCTGAGGGCCATGGCCGGCCAGGTCCCCTACGACACGATCGTCGTCCTCGTCAACAGCCCCCGCTACGGCGGCGGCGGCATCTACAACGACTACGCCGTCACGACCGTCGACAGCCCGGCCAGCCGGGGCGTCTTCATCCACGAATTCGGCCACTCCTTCGCCGGGCTGGCCGATGAGTATTACGCCTCCGAAGTCAGCTACAACGACTTCTACCCCAAGGGCGTCGAGCCGCTCGAGCCCAACATAACGGCCCTGCTCGACCCCGCCAACGTGAAGTGGAAGGACCTCCTCTCGCCCGGGATTCCGATCCCGACCGAGTACGGGAAAGACAAGATCGAAGCCCTATTCGCCGAGAGGACCAAGAACCGCGAGGCCCAGAAGGACGAAGCCGAGCGGGCGAAACAGAATAAGCTTTCCGGCTCCCAGGTCAAGAAGATCGACGAGAAGTATCGCAAGCTGGACCAGGAGATCATGAAAAAGGTCGCGGATATACGGAAACAATACTCCCAGTTGGAGGACAAGGTCGGGGTTTTCGAGGGCGCCGGCTACGCGGCCAAGGGCTTGTACAGGCCCCAGATCTACTGCCTGATGATTTCGAGTCCCAAGCAGGAGTTCTGCCTGGTTTGCAGGCGGGCCATCCAGCGGATGATCGATTATTACTGCGGACGGTCGAGCGGGCTCTGAGCGGACCGATTCCCAAAACGGTCGGCAGGGCGCGGGCTAGGGCAGGGGCGATCCGGCCTAAATAAGGGGGCGTTTCCTGGTCGCGTTATTATGGATGACCAGCTCCACGATCAGGAGGAAGAGGATGACGGCCCAGAGAGCGAGATCGCCATTGGGAAGATTTTGGAAATAGGTCATGATCTCATTCATCGCAGTCTTTCTCCCTCCGCCCGGAGGCGGATTGAATCGACAGGCCATAGTTTTAGTCGGACGAAAAGACCTTATATTGGAAATTATCTTCCCCCCCTTCCCGGAACAAAATTTCTTTCCTGCCGATTATTTATTTCTAGGCTGAATTATTATATATAATTCAAGTAGAGACAGAACGCCCTGACGAGGAAACAGACAATGAAGAAAAAAACGAACACAAAAATTATCGCCTTCGTAGCGCTCGTTATCGGATCTCTCCCCTTTTATCTTGCCGCCCAGACCGGCGTCGACAAGCTCACCGGCAAGCTGGATGCCTTGGCCTCGCTTTCCTACGACGACTGGAGATACAACCCGTCCCTCGGCCTGGACGATTCGCGGGCCGCGGCCCTCAGCCGGACCGACTACGACGATTCGGCCTGGGCCGTCATGAAGCTCCACGCCCGCTACAGTCTGGACTCCTGCTGGCTGAGGAAGGTCATCGTCATCCCCGACCGCTACCTGGGCAAGCCCTTGAGCGGGTCCGTCAAAATTCTCGTCGCCGTCGACGACTACGGCGACCTTTGGGTCAACGGCGAGAAAAAGGGACACATTCCCTGGGAGGCTTCCTTCGAGCTGACCCCCAACGCCAAGCCGGGCGACCGCTTCGTCGTCGTCATCAAGGCCGTCAATACCGGCGGCCCGCTCCGGCTTCTCCGGGCCGCGCTCGAGCCGGAGGTGTCCCAAGACGATCGTCAATCGCTCCTCGACCTGGCCTTGAGCGTCCGGGTCGGCCAGAAGCTCCTGAGCTTCGACACCTACCAGACCAGCTCCAATAAAAGAGTAGACCCCGGCATCGATAAATCCAAAATGGCCCGGGCGGAAAAGATCAAGCTCGACGCGCTCCTCCAGAAGCTGGCCGCCGAGGTCGACGTCGCGGCCCTCGAGGCCGGCGACCTGGCCGCGTTCAAAGCCTCGGTCGCGCGCGTCCGCGCCAAGCTCAAGCCGATCGCCGCCTTCGCCAAGCGCTTCACGCTCTACTTCGACGCCAACGCCCACATCGACGCCGCCTGGCTCTGGCGGGCGAAGGAGACCGTCCAGGTCGCTCATAACACCTTCGACTCGGTCCTCCGGATGATGTCGGTCCGCCCCGACTTCAGCTACACCCAAAGCCAGGCCGCCCTCTACGACTGGATGGAACGACTCTACCCCGACATCTTCAAGGGCATCCGGGAGCGCGTCAAGGACGGCCGCTGGGAGATCGTGGGCGGGATGTGGGTCGAACCCGACTGCAACCTTCCGAGCGGCGAGTCCTGGATGCGGCACCTCCTCTACGGAAAGCGCTATTTCCGCTCCAAGCTTGGGACGGACGTCACGATCGGCTGGAACCCGGACTCCTTCGGCTACAACTGGAACATGCCCCAACTCTACGGCCGGGCCGGGATCGGGGCGTTCATCACCCAGAAGATCGGCTGGAACGAGACGAACGTCTTCCCCTACCGGCTGTTCTGGTGGGAGGGTCCGGACGGAACCCGGATCCTGACCTATTTTCCCTTCGACTACGTCGACACCGTCGAAGACCCGTTGCGGTTCGCGGATTGGACGCGCCAGTTCGAGGCCAACACGGGCCTGACCAAGATGATGATCCTGTTCGGGGTCGGCGACCACGGCGGGGGCCCTTCCCTCGAGATGCTGGCCCGGATCGACCGCCTCAAGTCCCTCGACATCTACCCGGCCATCGAGCACGGGACGGCCGGCCGCTATCTGGACTGGATCAAAGCCCAGGGAACGGCCGGGCTCCCGGTCTGGAAGGACGAGCTCTATCTCGAGTACCACCAAGGGACCTATACGACCCAAGCCAAAAACAAGGCCTTCAACCGCTCGAGCGAGGTCCTGCTGACCGAGGCTGAAAGGTTCTCGACATTGGCGACGGCGCTCGGAGCCGAGCCGCGAAACGCCGCCCTCGCAGAAGCCTGGAAGACCGTCCTCTTCAATCAATTCCACGACATCCTGCCCGGATCGGGCATCCGGGAGGTCTATCTCGATTCGGCCGAGGAGTACCGGGACGCCCAAGCCATCGGGAAGCACGAACTCGGCAAGGCCCTCGACGCCATCGCCGGGCAAGCCGACACATCGTCCGTCAAGGACGGAACGCCGCTCCTTGTCTTCAACCCTCTCTCCTGGGAGCGGACCGATCTCGTCCGGGCCGCCCTCCCCGAAGGGGACGGAGCCCACCGGATCTGCGACCTTGCCGGGAATGAGGTCCCTTCCCAAATCGTGACGGCCGGCAGATACGCCCGGGATATCCTGTTCATCGCCGGCAAGGTCCCGAGCCTGGGGTATAAAACCTACGTCCTCAAGAACGAAGCGCCGTCCGCATCGGGCCCGGCGCTGCGCGCCATGCAGGACGTGATCGAGAATGAATTATTCAAGGTCTCGATCGATCCGGCCACGGGATGGATCCGGAGCATCATCGACAAGCGGAACGGCAGGGAAATCCTGAGCGGCCCGGCCAACAGGCTCCAGCTCCTCGAGGACAAGCCGGCCCAGTGGGACGCCTGGAACGTCGGCCTAACCGGCGTCGAATTCCCCTCGACCTTCCGGACGGCCGAGGTCGTCGAGCCGGGGCCGGTCCGGATCGTCCTCCGGCTGACCCGGGACTATCTGAAGCCCGGCGTTAAGAAGGATTTTCCGACCGAGGACTTCCCGTCGACATTCCTGACCCAAGACATCATCCTCTATCCCGGCCTGGACCGCATCGACTTCAGGACGGACGTGGACTGGTGGGAGGAGCGGACCATGCTCAAGGTCGCCTTCCCCCTCGCCGTCGCGAGCGACGCGGCCAGCTTCGAGATTCCATTCGGCTCGATCCGCCGCTCGACGGGGACGGCGACGTCCTGGGACAAGGCCAAGGTCGAGGTGCCGGCCCTGCGCTGGGCGGACCTGTCCGGGCCGGACTACGGCGCGAGCCTCATCAACAATTCGAAATACGGCTACGACGTCAAGGGGTCGACGATCCGGCTCTCTCTCCTCCGCTCCCCGATCTGGCCCGACCCGACCGCCGACCGCGGCAAGCATTCGATCGAATACGCGCTCTACCCCCACGCCGGACCCTGGACCCAGGCCGCGACGGTCGAGCGCGGCTACGAATTCAACTATCCGCTGCTGACCGTCCGGACGAACGGCCGCAAAGGAAGCCTGCCCCCCGCCCAATCTTTCATTCAAATCGAACCAGCCAACCTCGTCCTGACCACGATCAAGAAAGCCGAGGACTCGGACGCCTGGATCCTCCAATGGTATGACGCCAAAGGAGTTGAATCCGAAGCCGTTATCACGCTTCCGCGGGCGCCCCGCCGGGCCGCCGTCTCCGACATCATGGAGGGAGATGGACGGCCTATTCCGGTCCAGGGGAACACGGTCCGGCTGCGGACCGGGAAGAACGCCCTGGCCGTCATCAAGGTTTATTTCTAATGTTGACGATACCTGCCGTCGACTTGGGCGCGACTCACACCCGGAAAGGGCTGGTCCACTTCCGTGTCGAGGAAGAAGGAATTTATAGCCTTCCCAGGCTCCTCCTGCCCGAGCGGAGCAAAAAATTCCTCAACCCGACCAAACCCGCTCCGGATCATCCCAAGGGCTACGTGACCGACCTCGAACTGACTCTGGAAAGGGCCGCCCGCGGGCTCAAGGACATCTTCCGGGACATTCCCATCAAGGAGCGGAAGGCGGTTCTGAAGACGGTCGGGATCTGCGCCCCCGGCGCCTGGCTCGCGGAGGGCGTTCCCTACAAGGGAACGGTTCCCAACCTGCCCGGCCTGGAAGGCTTCCGGCTGGCCGAAGAATTTCCCCGGTTCATGGGGGAGGACTGGACGGCCGTCGTCGCCAACGACGGGGTCGCCAACGTCCTGGCCATCGCCCATGCTCTCGTCGCCCAGCGGGACAAATTCCCGCAGGTCCGGGACGCGCTGGCGGATTGCGGCCGGATCGCCGGCTTCATCCCGGGGACGGGATTCGGAGCGGGAGCCTTGTGGGTCGAAGGCGGCCGCCTCGTCCCGGTTCCCGGTCCTCAGCAGTTCTTCGACCTTATTTTGGAAGAAGGAAACGGCCGGATCCGGCCGGGCGTCGTGACGCCCGAGGATCTGGCGACCGGAGAGGGGCTCTGGCTCCAAGCGATCCGGGACGACGTCTTGAGCCGCCGCTTTAGGCCGGAGGAACTGACCGGCGATGCGCTGGCCGTACTGGCCGAGCACGGGGAGGCGCCTATCCGTGAAGCAGCCCGCAGCCTCTATCGCCGGGCCGGACAAGCCCTGGCCGAAGCGATGATCCTGACCTTCGAAGGCGGCCCGCCGGTCGGCTCGGGTAAAGCCGTCGTCAACGATCCTCCCGGGCTGGAAACGGAGTTCTGGGCGAACGTCAAGGGAACTCGCGTCTTCATCCTGGGCGGCTGGCTCATGAGCCGTCCCGCCAAGGACCACGCCTGGCCGACCATGAAGGATTGGATCCACCGGTCGGGCCATCCTCTCCTGACCGTCGCCGCCGATGAGGTGACCGGGGTCCGCGAACTCCTGGCTTCGGACGCGGCCGGCCTGGTCGGCGCCGCCCTGCTCTGCCGGCCGAAAGATTAGCGAAACCTTTCCGGGAAGCGCGGACCGAGCCTCTTTTTCGGGTTGACACATTCGCCGAGCCTCAGTGTCACCCTGAATAACCCCTGCCATATGGCTGGGTATTGAGGGGTTGACAGCGCTCCGAGGGCGTTGATATAGTTTGGGGGACCGTTCGAGGAAGAGAGGTCACTGATGGTCACTTTCCAGTTCTTAGATTGGTTCTGGCTGGTCGCCTACGTCGCCATCATGGTCGGCTGCGGGATTCTCTTCTACAAGCTGGGCAAACGCTCGATGGCCGACTTCTTCCTGGCCGGGCGCGGGCTCCCCTGGTGGCTGCCCGCCTCGTCCGTTTACGCGACCCATACCGCGACCGACACGCCGATGTGGGTCAGCGGCGTCATCTATCAGCACGGCCTGCGCGGAATCTGGTACACGTTTTTTTCGGCCTGGTGCGCCATCTCGGCCTTCGCCTCGACGCGGATCTTCCGGCGCTCGCTCGCCTACACCCACGCCGAATGGCAGACGCTGCGCTTCTCGGGGCTGGGCGCCGAGCTCCTCCGGGGCTGGATCGCCGGCTGGCAGGTCTTCATGAACATGTTCATCCTGGGCTGGGTCGGGATCGCCATGGGCAAGGTCTGCCACTACCTCTTCAACTGGCCGACCTGGCTCGGGCTGGTCGTCTTCTCCGTGCTGTGCGCGATCTATGTCCTGGCCGCGGGCTACTGGGGCGTCATCATGGCCGACTTCCAGCAGGGCGTCATCGCCTTCTCGGTCATCCTGATCGTCTCAGTCTGGCAGGTCGTCGCGGCCGGCGGCCCTTCGGCGATCATCGGTAAGATCCATGCCCTGGGCCAGGGTTGGCGGCTCAACCCCTTCGCCTTCACCGGATTCACCTCGGGCGATTTCCCGCTCATCTGGTTCCTGACCATGCTCGTCATCGCCGTCATCGGCGGGTTTGGAATGGGAACGGCCATCGACTGGTATCCCGAGGCCCAGCGGATCCAATCGGCCAAGACCGTCCGCGACTCGAGCTACTCGATCTGGGCCGGGACCGGGCTCATCGTCATCGAGGAACTCGCTGTGGGCCGTCGCCATCCTGGCCTTTTTCTCCCTCACCCCCGGGATCCAGAACGTGGCCGAGTATGAGATGGCCTGGTACAAGTACGGCTTCCAGATCCTGCCGGTCGGGATGCTGGGCTTCTTCTTCGCGGCCATCGTCGCCATCCATATCTCGACGATCGCAACCCATCTCAACCTGGGCGCCTCCTACGCGACGCGCGACCTCTACCATCATTACATGCGCCCCAAGGCCGGCGAAAAGGAGCTCATCTGGGTCGGGCGCATCTCGACGCTGATCCTTCTGGTCGGGTCCTTCATCTACGGCTCGATGATGCAGCAGATCACCCAGTGGCTCATCTTCGCCCTGTGGATCATGGCCGCCGGGATCTGGCTCCCCTCGATCCTCCAGGTCGTCTGGTGGCGCTTCAACGCCTGGGGGTACCTCTCCTCCTGGATCGCCAACCTGGGGCTGAGCTGGCTCATCGTCTGGGTCCTGCCCGCGAATAAGCTCATCCCGGTCCTGCCCGACTACCTCCAATTCTGGATCATGATGGTCCTGGGCGCCCTGATCTATTTCCCGATCACCTTCCTGACCAAGCCCGAAGACATGGACCGTCTCGTCAAGTACTACGTCATGAGCCGCCCCTACGGCTGGTGGAAACCGGTCCACCGCGAGGCGGTCCGGAGAGGGCTGCTCCCCGCGGAAGCGGCCGCGCCGAAAGGAGGGAAGTAACATGGCCTGGATCAAAAGAACCTGGACGGCTGCCGAGGCGGACAACTGGTCCAAGGAAGACGTCATCACCTGGATCCTCTCCCCCCTGACCTATTTCCTGACGGCTCTCAGCACCGCTTTTATCCTTCTCCTCCGCTGGTACGGGTTCGTTTTGCTCGCCGTCGACGTCATCCTCCTCATCGTCATGTTCCGCGTCATCGACCCCAAGCTCAAGGCGATCTCCACGGACTACGAGCACAAGCAGAAGAAATACCTCGAGGACCTCGAAAAAATCGCGCGCTGGGAGGCCTGATATGAAACAGAACCTGGCCGTCGTCATCGGCATGTCGATCGCTTATATCTGCTCGTTCCTGGGCCTCATCCTGGCTTACGTCTCCTACCGGAAGAAATGCAAGGGCGAACCCAAAGGCAAGGAGAAGGATTAGCCATGTTTATCAGCATCCTGGTCCCCTTGGCCATCCTCATCCTGTCGACGGGCCTGACCCTGGCCCTCTATGCCCACTTTTCCAAGAAGAGCTGAGAGTCCGCGCCGCCCACGCCCGTCAGTCGACAGGGGGAAATTTCTGTGCTAAATTGATTCGGCGACGCGTGATGACCCATGGCGGAACATCTTGACCTCTCCAAGACGGTGGAGACTCCCCGCGGCGGGGACTCGGCCGAAGCCAAGCGCGAAAAAACTTCCGCGGCCCTGAGCTCCGTCATCGCGGCCGTCTTCCTGACCGGAATGAAGATCGTGGTCGGGATCCTGACCGGCTCCCTGGGCATACTGGCCGAAGCGGCCCATTCCGGCCTCGACCTGATCGCCGCCGCCATGACCCTCATCGCCGTCCGGGTCTCGAGCCGCCCTGCCGACCCGACCCACACCTACGGTCACGGCAAAGTCGAAAACCTCTCGGCCATGTTCGAGACGGCCCTTCTCCTCCTGACCTGCGTCTGGATCATTTACGAGGCCGTCCGCCGGCTCTTCTTCCACTCCGTGGTGGTCGAAGCGTCGGCCTGGGCCTTCGTGGTCATGGTCGTTTCGATCGTCATCGACTTCTCGCGCTCGCGGATCCTAAAGCGGGCCGCCCAGAAACATCACAGCCAGGCTTTGGAGGCGGACGCCTTGCACTTTTCGACCGACATCTGGTCCTCGCTCGTCGTCATCGGAGGCCTCGCCTTCGTCGGAATCTCCAAAGCCGCCGGCATCCCCTGGCTGGTCAAGGCGGACGCGGTGGCCGCGCTGGGCGTCTCGGGTATCGTCGTCTATGTCTCGCTGGCGCTCGGCAGGAAGACGATCGCGGACCTCCTGGACGGCGTCCCGGCCAATCTCCGCGAAGACATGATCCGGGCCGCCCACGTCCCGGGCGTCCTTGAGGTCCGCAACGCCCGCATCCGCCGGGCCGGGCCCGATTTCTTCGTGGATGTCGTCCTCATCGTCAGCCGCCACGAGGCCTTCGAGCACGCCCACGATATCTCGAACGACGCCAGGGACGCCGTCCGCCGCGCCCTCAACAGTCCCAACGCCGACATCATCGTCCACGTCGAGCCCAGCCGGGAGGAGGCCGAAGACATCGTGGCCGATGTCCGGTCTTTGGCCGCCCGCCATAACCTGGCCGCCCACGACATCTGCCTCTTCGAGAAGAAAGGCCGGCCCTGCCTCGAGCTCCACCTCGAGATCCGCGGCGCCCGCGATGTCGCCGAGGCCCACGCCAGAGCCTCGGAATTCGAGGAAGTTCTCCGCCAGATCGTCCCGGGACTGGACAGCGTCGTGACCCACCTCGAGCCCGTCCGGGCGGAGAACGCCCCCGTCACGGAAGAAGAGGCGGAGGCGGACCGGGGTCTGATTCAGAAGATCGTGCTGGACATCGCGGAGGCGGCCGGGGTCAGTTGCGATCCCCACGAAATCGACGTCGAGGACGCCGCGGGCGAGCTGGCCGTCACCTTCCACTGCTCGGTCGACCCGGCCATGGACCTCAACGCGGCCCACCGGTTGACGGAGCGCTTCGAGCTCGCCCTGAAGTCGGGCGTTCCCCGCGTCGGCCGGGTCCTAATCCACATCGAACCCCCCGAAAAATAATTTCGGGGACACACGACTTAATTATTAAGATTATTCGTTGATTTCCCGAAGGGACGGCGCCCATTCGCTGCCCAAACGCGGACAGTCAGCGCTCTTCCATGTACTGGATATAGAGCTCGGTCAAGTCCTCGCCTTGGAGCTCCCGCCGCGTTTTCAGCATCACCAGCCGGCCTTTCTTCATGAAGCCGACGCGGTCGGCGATGAGCTTGGCCCGGAAGATATCGTGCGTCGACATGAAGACGGACTTGCCTTTGTTTCGCATCTCGGTGAGCAGGGTCAGGAACTCCTGGCCCGATTTTGGGTCGAGTCCCGAGGTCGGCTCATCGAGCAGGATGTTGGGGGCGTCCTTGATGAAGGCGATGGCCAGGCCGAGCTTCTGCCGCATGCCCTTGGAGTAGGTCTTGGCCCGGGCCTCGAAGGCGTCATCCTGCAGTCCGACGCTCCGCAGGGCCTTGGCGTAATCGGACTTGGTCAGGCCGCGCTTGCCGGCCAGCTTGCTGAAGTAGTCGAGATTCTGGTAAGCGCTGAAGTTCCCGTAGAGCATGACATTCTCAGAAACGAAGGATATATAGTCCTTGGAGCGGAGGGGCTCCTTGGTCACGTCGATGCCCTCGATGAACGCCGTGCCCTCGCTCGGCGGGATGAAATTCAGGAGGAGGTTGATGGTCGTGGTCTTCCCGGCCCCGTTGGCTCCGAACATGCAGAAGATTTCGCCGGGCTCGACCTTGAGGCTGAGATGGTCGAGAGCCAACTGGCCGTCCTCGTAGCGCTTGGTCAGGTTGACGGTTTCGATCATGGTTCTCTCCTCAGCGGACGTCGTACTTCAGGAAGGAGACGTAGGCCCCGGTGAAAAAGACGATGATCAGGACGAGCATCAGGCCGATGTCGGCGAGCGTCCGGGCGAACGATTTGCCGAGCGTCTCCGGAACGAACGCGTGCTGGGGCATATCGTCCAGGACGACCTTGGCGCCCATCTCCCCCGTCTGCATGTTGAGGTTCCGCATCATCTTGGCGTTGGCCCATTTGGTGAAGATGGGCTTGTAGGTCCGGATCGAGGCCAGGAACCGATCGTACTCGTCGAGACCGGTCCGGGCCAGGCTCATGGTCGAGAAGGTCAAAGCCGAGGCCGGCGAGACGCGGGACAGGTTGATGGCCAGATTTTGTTGGGCGCGTTTCTTAACCTGGTAGTCGCGTTCCAGGGCGGCGTTGTTCTCGTCGATCTTCGCCGTCATCTCCTGCTGGTAGTCCTCGAGCCATTTGCGAAACTTCTCCTGGAAGGCCTTCTGGTCCTCGCCCGGCTTGGGCGAATTTTCCTTGATCCAGCCCAATATCTTTCTTTGAGAACCGCCCTGGATCTGCTGGAGGAACGCGTCCTTCTGGGCCGTGATCTCGTGGACCGAGGGGATGGGCTTGATCTGGGCGGCGGCCAGGACCGAAACCTTGGGGATGACCGTGACGAACGTCACCCAGATGAAGAGGAGGATGAGGAAGCTCGTCGAGCTCTTGCTGGTCCGGGCCGAGACGAACAGCCCGAGCGTGAAGAAGACCGAAAGATAGAGGAAGAAAATCAGAAACATGAGCAAGAGCCGCCCCCAGGCCTCGCCGTTCAGCGAGATGTTCGGCATGACCAGGAGGAAAAGCAAGCTCAGGAGGAGCGGGATGATGAGGGGGATGAGCAGGCTGAGGTAGCCGCCGATGACCTTGCCCAGGATGAGCCGGTCGCGCGGGACCCGGTTGGACAGGGTCAGCTTGAGGGTTCCATTCTCTTTTTCCCCGACGACGGCGTCATAGGTGAAGAGGATGGCGAACAAGCTCAAGACGATCTTGACGATGAAGGTCAGGTCGAGGGCCCCGAAAACGGAAAAGACGGGGTTGCTCTCGTACTTGGAATCGACCAGGTTCGGGTCGTAGGCGATGTTGACCGTGGCCACCCGGCCCACCGCCTCGTCGATGCCCGAGGCGATCGCGCTCAGGACCTGGGGCGGCCGGCTAATCTTCGTTCCCAGCCCGGCCAGGGCGGCGAAGCTGGGCTGGCTCTCGAGGTTCTTCTTGTTGAGGGCCACCGCCGCGCCATACTCCTTAAGCTCGGCGCGATATGTGGCGACGCCTGTATAGACCGAAAGGAGGATCAGGACCGCGCAAAGCAGGAAGGTGAAGACGAATTTCGGGCTGGTGATCGTCTCCACGATTTCCTTTTTAATGATGTCTTTAAGCATCTTCGATGTCCTTTAATTAAGTCGTGTGTCCCCCGAATTATTTCGGTTCGATCACGTAGAGGGAAATGCTCAGGGGCGGCAAGGTCAGCTTCGAGCCGAAGGGGGCATTCTCCGTCGTCTCGATCTTGACCGCGGGATCCTTCCCGGGCTCGTTGTAGGCGCCCTCGTCCGGACCCGTGATCAGGAACAGCCGGGCCGTCGCCGGGACCTTGATCTCCTTGAACGAAATCGGCAGGGTCTGGCTCTGCTTGGTCGGGTTGACGACGGCCACGGTCAGGACTTTGCGGCCCTCCCGCCAGGCCGCCGCGACGTCGAGCGGGGCCGGGGCGCCCGTGACCTTGACCGGGAGCGATCCGAACTCGGCCCGGTAGAGCTTGAGGACGAGGCCGGTCGTGTCGAAGGCGGCCGCCGTCTTTGTCGTCTTGACCGCCCCGATGACGTTGACCGTCTGGGCGTAGTTGGCCATGACGAACATGTCGCTTTGCCGGGCGTACTCGTGAATGCCGGCCGCGATCCCCAGCGCGTCCTTGAGGAAATAGCGGGTCCCGATCTCTCCGTAGAGGTCCGGGCCGTACCAGTAATTCCACTCGTCGAGGGCGATCGGGACGGCCTTGCCCTCCAGGGCTCCGATCGTCAGACGGTAGCGGCGATGGGCGTCCGCGATCCGCTTGATCTGGGCCGGGACTTGGTTGACGTGGCTGAGCAGGCCGGGCCGCTCGCCGACGTAGAAGTGCTCGCTGATGGCGTTCATCGAGTCCCGGCAGAAAGCCAGCATGCGCTC
The DNA here is from genome assembly GCA_963702005.1 of Candidatus Aminicenantota bacterium. GTDB lineage: Bacteria > Acidobacteriota > Aminicenantia > Aminicenantales > JAFGBC01 > JAFGBC01. Next base: position 1,171,106 of record OY969696.1, on the reverse strand, counting down.
GCTCCACTCGCCGACCGCGCCGACGCCGACGAGCTTGATCGAAGGGTCCTTGGCCCGCATCGCCGCGGCGAACCGGTTGTGCTTGAAGACATAGTCCTGGACGGGCATGTGGCCGAGCTGCCAGTCGCCGTACATCTCGTTCCCGATCGACCACCAGGAAACGCCCCAGGGTTCGGCCCGGCCGTTGCGCGCCCGGAGCGCGCCCATCGGCGCCGAAGCCGCGCCGTTCGCGTATTCGACCATCTCGGCGGCCAGCGTCTCGTTCCCCTGCCCGCTGTTGACCGTGATGTAGGGCTGGGTCTTGAGAAGGCGGCAGAAATCCATGAACTCGTGGATCCCGACGTCGTTGTGCTCGACGCCCTGCCAGGCCGGGTTCTTGCGGGGCGGCCGGCGGTCCCGGTCGCCGATCCCGTCCTTCCAGCTATAGCCGCTGACGAAATTGCCGCCCGGCCAGCGGTAGATGGGGGCGTTGAGCTCGCGCAGAACGCTCAGGACTTCGGGCCGGAAGCCCTCGACGTTGTCGGACGGCATGAGCGAGACCGTCCCGACCCGGAAGGCCTCGATTCCGCGGCTCGTGATTTCGAGCCGGGCGTTTTCGCTCGATTCGCCGGCCGTGAAGGCGAGCGGATAGGTCTTATAATCGGTCTTGAAGTCCATGATCGCGACCGTCTGGCGGGCTTCGGGGGCGCTTCCCCAGACGAGACTGACCTCGACCGGCGCGGCGCCCGGGTCGCCCGCCAGGACGATGCGGCCCGTATAGGGTTTTCCCTTGATGACGGCCAACCCTTCTTGGGCGATGCCGCCCGTCTCGCCGTTTCCTTTGAGCCGGACATCGGGGGCTTGGACGCCCGTGTAAGGAAGGATCGGATTCATCCTGACGTTGGCGGCGTCCCCGACGGCTTTCCAGGGCGAGTCCTGGCTCCCTACCGGGTAATAGAACTTGCGGTCCTCGAGCATCTCGGCCCAGATTCCCTGGTAGATGCAGCGGCCCAAGTGCTCGATGAACTGGCCGTATATCAGGGGCGAAAGGGGAGCGAGGATAAGGGATGCGTCGATCGTCGCCTCGGGCTTGAGCGCCCGCACGGAAAGGAGTTCGAGCCTGACGTCGTCGTACCAAGCCGTTCCGGTCGACTTTCCCCATCCGCCGAACAGGCAATTGACTAATACCGCGTCGTTGGCGCCGGAGTCGAACTCGACCGCGACCCGGGTCCAAACCTGAGTCCCGCGAAGGGGCTTGGTCGCCACATCCATGCCCTGGATGTTAAAGAGCGCTCCCCGGCCCGTGGCCGGGTCCAGGTCCTTGATTTTGATCCAGCCGCTCAACTTGTATCGGGCGAAAGGCTTGATCGGGACGACGGCCGCCCAAGACGCGTCGGCGCCTTCCTTGGATGAGATGCGGACGCTCTTCTGCCCGGAATGGGCCGCCGCCTCCAGCCCGAACTCTGCCTTGGGCTGCCAAGTCTCACGAGTCCAGCCGATCGGATTGTCGTCCTTGACGTCCTCGAAAGACGGATTGGGAACGGGATTGGCCGGAGCGGCCATTTCCTCGGCGGCGGCGGGCAATGGATGGAAGCCCGCTCTCAACAAAAATGAGGCTAAAACGAGAAACCCGAAGCTTATTATGATCCCGAACCGTCGCATCCTGAGTCCTCCTCGTTTCGATCCGGAACGGTCGCTGCGCCACCCGGGCCCGTCCTGGCGAACGAGCCCGGTCATTATAACATGTAAGGGATGATTTTTTTAAATATTAAGAGAATGACAATTATTGGCATTATTTTTACGGTTTTTTGTTCTTTTCTGTATCCGGCAGATCCTCCATTTTGATAAATACCTTCGTTTTGCCGAAAAAACTCCTTTATTTTTGGCACGGCTCTTGCTATTATTAAGGCGGCTAAGGATGAACTTTAATCGAGTTGCGTCTCCGCAACGGCGGGGAGCCCGCAAACTTGTCTGTTCATCCCATGCGAACAGACAAATAAACTCGGCGGGCAGGAGGAAAAATTGAAAAAAATTCGAATATCCCAGGTGAGGTTTAGAGCGCTTCTCGGCGTACCGATCCTTTTCCTTTTATTCTTTCCCGATCCGGGGCGCGCCGCCACAACCGGCACCACCGCGGTGCTGCAGCAGCTCGGGTCCGGGGCCCCCACCAGCTACGGCGATTACATCAGCTCGGCCCAGGCCGGGGGGATGAACACTTACCACCAATATTATATCGAGGTGCCTCCCGGGCTGAGCCAATTGCGCGTGCGCCTTTTCGACGCCGATGTAGGGAGGGGCACCACCAACCGGTTCGATTGGCAAAGCGGAGGATCGTGGAACACTTCCTGCAGATACACGCTATACAACCCCAGCGGAACCTCGGTGGCGACCTTCACGGGGAGCGCTACCGCGGGCACAAACAACGGCTGGCAGATTCTCGGTCCCGGCACTACTCCTGCTCCCATCCCCTCGCCCGTTGCCGGACATTGGCGGCTGGTCGTCGACACGTCATCGGCCGTAACCACCGGCGACGACTGCAACGGCTACGGGATCAGCGCCGATGACGGCGATGAGACCTCCGGCGGGACCGAAATCAACATCTATGGTTACACGTTCGTCCCGGTCGGAGAACGAACCTATGGCGGGGTCAATACGGTAACGACGACCCTTTACCCTTACGTCACATCCGGCTGCGTCGTCGATTGGAACGACTGGGACGGCGATAATCCAACCCCGGGCGTTTGCACGATTACCTACGCCAGCCGAACACGGACCTTTACCGGCAGCTACGGCGGCTCGGGATCCACGGTCTGGCAGAACAGGCCCATCACCGGCTACGAGTCCAACTCGATGGCCTCCGATACCGGCGTCTGGAGAGCGACCCTCCTTTACACCGAAACCAGCTCGGGCGGCTCTAACTACGGCATCTTCTATGTGGGGGACTTCAACGCCGCCAGCCCGCCGCCCACTTCTCAGCCCCAGGCATACACCCAGCGAATTTACTTGCCGACGGACGGCATGGGAGCGCCGCCCAAGCCGTTCTTGACCCAGAATCTCAGCTACATTTCCGGCCCCAACCCTCCCACCGCGGGCGCCACGACCCGCGTCCGGGTCGAAGTCACTATCTTCAACCCGACCCCGCGCGCCATCACGTTCTCGAGCATCAGCCCGATCACCGCTAACGTGCCGGGCGGAGGGGTCGTCTATGCTCAACATTGGGTCGCATCCCAGGGGTCGCTCGTCGGCGAGCCGGCCTTGGGCGGCACCGGGGACATCGTTTGGAACCCGGGGACGGTCGGCGGCTCTAACGCAGACGCCACGATGTCCTATGCCGTCGACGTCACGCCGACCTACAGCGGCCAGCGCCTTCCCGTGACCGGGATGCCCTCGTCGAACGGCACGAGGGCCAGTTTCACCGACGAAACGGGCGTCGCCACCTTTAACTACGGACCGCTCTGCGAGCTGGCCGCGACCGAAGGGGCCGGGGGCGATGTTCCGACCTGGATCGCCGTGACCTCTCTCGAATCGAACATGGACGGCGGGCGGCCGACGGTCGAGTGGCGGACCGGCACCGAAATCGGAACGGCCGGCTTTTTCCTCTGGCGTCAGAACCCGGAGACGGCTCAATTCGAGCTGGTGAATCCCTCCTTCCTGCCGGCCCTCTACGAATCGCCGCTAGGCGGCATCTACCGCTTGGAGGACCCCGGGGTTCCCATCGGAAGGCCCGTGGTCTACCGGCTGACCGAAGTCGACGCGAGCGGGCGGACGCGCATCTACGGCCCCTACAAGGTGACTTTCGGCGACTCGACCGCGCCATCCCAGCGGCCGATCGCCTTCGCCGCTCCAAAAGGCGCGGAAGTCCCCAGCTCGATTCCCGGCTTCCGGAAGTGGACTTATCGCCCCTCGGAGCTCGAAACCAAGCGCGTCCAGGACCGGCTCAGGGTGCTCCAACAGGGCGTGCCGGCCCCGGCGGCCGGATCCCATGACCGGATCCGGATCGCCGTCAAGACCGAAGGGCTGGTTCGTCTCGACGCCGCTTCCATCGCCAACAGCCTGGCTCAATCGGCCCAGCAGGTCCAGTGGCTCATCCTCAATCAAAGGCTGAGCTTGACCAGCCGGGGAGAACCCGTCGCCTGGCTGGCCGAAGCCGGCGGCGCCGGCATCTATTTTTACGGCCAAGCGCCCGACAGCGCCTACACGGACCGGAACGTCTACTGGCTGGAGGAAGGGAACGGCCTCGTCATGGAGGCCGTCCGGCTGGGCGCCGCGACTCCGACCGAGTCCCACCCGACCTTCCAGGATTCGGCCCATTTCGAGGACAACCGATACGCGGCGACCGCCTTGGCCAAGAATGCCCAGGAGGACTTCTGGTTCTGGAATTACATCGTGGCCGGGACCGACGACAAATCCTTCGCCGTCGATGTGCCCGGCCGGGCCACGACCGGCGCGGCCACGTTGACGGCGCTCCTGAGGGGCGCGACGGATACCGCATCCGTCCAGGACCACCACGCCAAGGTCTCCTTGAACAAGATCGAGGTCGGCAGCGGCTGGTGGAACGGAACCGAATCGTATACATTCCAAATGTCCGTCGTCCCCTCCCTGCTCAAGGACGGGAAAAACACGATCACCGTCAAGGGGCTGCTGGACGTCGGCGCCCCCTACAGCGTCTTCTACGTGAACTCCTTCGACCTGAGCTACCCGAGATATTACCGGACCAAGGACAATCGCCTACTTTGCCGCGGAGACGGCAATCCCGTCATCTCCGTCGAGGGATTGACCGACGCCCAAGCTCTGGTGCTGGACGTGACCAAACCCGACCGTCCGAAAGTCTGCGTCGGGATCGTCGTCGACAACCGCGGCCGGCTCGCCTTCGTCCCGGCCTCCTCCCAAAACCGCTACCTGATCTCCGGCCTGTCCGCCGCCCTTCAGCCCTTCTCGATGACCGCAGCCGCGGCGCCGACGCTGAAACAGGCCGACCATTTCGCCGAATACCTGGTCATCGCCCCCGAGGAGTTCAAGGCCGCCGCCCGGAGTCTGGCGAATTATCGCAAGGAAAAAGGCCTTGAAAGCCAGGTCGTGACCGTCGAGGAAATCTACGACGCTTTCAACTGGGGTTTGCAGAGTCCGCTGGCCATCAAGGACTTCTTGGCCTTCGCCTACGCGAAGGGCGCGGGGAACCGGCCCGAAACCGTCGTCCTGGCCGGCAAAGGCACCTACGACTATAAAAACTACCTCGGCTTCGGCGACAACCTTATTCCCCCCATTCTGGCCAAGACGCCGGACGGCCTGTTCGCCGCGGACAGGGCGTTCGGCGATGTTAAGGGCGAGGACGGCGTTCCCGAAATCGTGGTCGGACGGCTGCCGGTCGTCTCCGGGGAGGAGCTCGCCGTCGCGGTCAAGAAAATCAAGGCCTACGAGAGCGACAACAGTTCCTGGCCGAAACGGGCGATCATGATCGCGGACAATCCCGACGATGCCGGAAATTTCCGCCAGGGGAGCGAAATCCTGATCAAGCAGATCAGCGGCTATTCCTTGCAGCGGATCTATCTTCTCAACGGCTTCCACGCGGATGAGGTCCGATCGCAGATCATCGCCGGACTCAACGCCAACCCGGCCCTGGTCAACTATCTGGGTCACGGCGGCATCGACCAGCTGGCCGGCGAAAACATTCTCAACGTCAGCGACCTCCCCTCCCTCCGGAACGGAACCAGGCTGCCGATCATGGTCCTTCTGACCTGCGTCGCGGGCCGCTTCGAGGTCCCGGGATCGCTGAGCCTGGCGGAGGGGCTGGCTTTGAAGGACGGCGGCGGAATCGCCGCGGCCGTAGCCCCCACCGGCGCCTCGACCTACATTCAGACCCGGCAGCTGGCCGAAGAGTTGTACAAGGCCGTCTACGGCGCCAACGAGAGAGGCTTGGGGAAAGCCTGGCTCAGGGCGATGAAGAACTACATATCCATGGGCGGAAGGCTCTATCTGCTGAATATCTTCAACCTGATCGGAGATCCCGCGCTGAGGTTTAAATGACGGACGCCCGCCGCTTACGGAAAAAGGATACCGTCACGGTCCGCCGGATCGCCGACGAGACCTTCCTGGTCCCGGTCTGCGGCCGGCCCAGCCAGATGCAGAACGTCTTCATCCTGAACGAGCTGGCCGAATTCATCTGGCAGCGTCTGGACGGAGAGCCGACGCTCGACGAGCTCATCGCCGCCGTCCTGGACCGTTTCGAGGTCGACCGGGAGCGGGCGGGCAGAGACGCGGCCGAATTCGTCGGGCGGCTCCTGGAGAACGACCTGATTCAGGAAAGGCCATGAGCTCGAACTGCGGACCCCTTTCCCGGACGGGCGACGAGGAATACTGGAGTTCCCTGTCCCGGACCATCGACCGGATGCGGATTCCCTTTTCGGGCGGCATCGCCCTGACCCATCGCTGCAACCTCCGCTGCGTCCACTGCTACGCCCGCGATAAGAATCCGCGCAGCGCGCCGGCGGGACGGGAATTGAGCGCCGGCCGCTGGAAAGAGATCATCGACGAAATCAAGGACGCCGGCTGCCTGTTTTTACTGCTGACCGGCGGGGAGCCTCTGCTCAGGGAGGATTTCGCCGAGATCTACTCCCACATCAAGACGAACGGCTTTTTCGTCACCCTGTTCACGAACGGGACGCTGTTGACGGAAGAAACGGCGGCCCTGCTGGGGGACCTCCCGCCCCGGGCGGTCGAAATCACCCTGTGCGGCGCCACGGCGGAAACCCATGATCGGATCACGGGCGTCGCGGGGTCCTTCGCCCGCGCCCTGAAGGCGGTCGAAACGCTCAAACGCCGCAGAATCCGAGTAGCGGTTAAAAGCGTTATCATGACGTTGAACGCCCATGAGTTCCCCGCCGTCGAGGAGCTGGCCGGGAGGATGGGCGTCGATTTCCGCGTCGACGCCTCCGTTTTTCCCCGGTTGACGGGCGACCGCTCGCCCCTCGCCTATCGGATCTCCCCGGAACAGGCGGTTGCCGCGGAGTTCGCCGACCCGGCCCGGGTCCGGGAATGGCGCGAGTTCCTGGACCGCTTCCGGGCCGTTCCGGGCCCGGAAGAGCTGTACTCCTGCAGCGCGGGATTGACGACCTTCCACATCGATCCCTGCGGGGAGCTCTATCCCTGCCTCATGGCCCGGAAGATCGCTTACCCCCTTCGGAGCGGGCGATTCCGGACGGGATGGGACGAAGTCCTGCCCCGGATCCGGGAAGCCGGGCCCGGCCCGGACTTCAAGTGCGCCGGCTGCCGGCAAAGACTGGTGTGCGGATATTGCCCCGGCTTCTTCGAGCTTGAAAACGGCGACGATCGAGTGCCCTCGGAGTTCCTTTGCGCCCTGGGCCGGCTTCGATACGAAAGACTCCAGCAAGACATAACGGAGGCATGAATGAACCCAACTCAACCCCTGCGGAATAAAAAGCCGTACGAAAAACCCGCGATGCGGATCGTGGCCATCGCCGACGGCACTCAGACCCTGGGCATCGGATGCAAGCTGAGCTCGGGGGGGCCGACGGGCAAGGGCGTCACCCCCTGCTACCCCGGCAACTACTGCGCCCGGCCCGGGAGCTGACCCGCTGGGCGTCCCCTCCCGGCCGCCCGTCCGGATGAAGGCGTATCGCCCGCGTCTGGAGATCGCCGGGGTCGCCTTCGCCGTTTCCTCGAATCCTTCCGTCTCGTTCAGGAATCATGATCCGCTCTATCGTCCCTTCTTCCGGACCGGCTTCCCCGGCAACCGGCCCGCCGATATCCGCCTCCGCTTGGTCCGTGGTCCGTTGCCCAAGCTCGATCATCTCAACAAGCTATTCGACACCGAGGAATCCTGGTCTATGCGCGGCGAGGGGGAAAGCCGTTGGATCAGCCTCCATCCGGACCGCCATCCCGAGCCGCTTTGGGTCGCCCGCTTCGATCGCGGCGCGAGACGGGTCCGGCTCTGGGGCGACCCCTGGCCTCTCGGCTATCCCCTCGACCAGCTGCTGATGATGTATCATCTGGCCGGCCGGGACGGCCTTTTAGCCCATGCGGCGGGGCTCATCCTCGACCGCCGGGCCGTGATTTTCACCGGCACTTCGGGCGCCGGAAAAAGCACGTTGGCATGCCTGTTCGAAGCCGGCCGGGAAGGAAAAGTGCTGAGCGATGAGAGAATGGTCCTTCGCCGGGCCGGGTCGGGCTTCAAGGCCTTTGGCACCCCCTGGGCCGGGACCGCGGGCATCGCCCGGAACGGGAGCGCGCCGCTGGCGGCCATTGTTTTCCTGAAGCACGGACGCGCCAACCGCATACTGCCGGTCGCGCCGCGCGACGCCCTGGACCGTCTTCTTCCGCTCTGTTCCATCCCCTGGTACGAGGAGGCGTTGACGCCCCGCATCCTCCTGCTCTGCAAGGACCTGGTCGCTTCGGTTCCCGCCTACGAATTCCGCTTCAAAGCGGACCGCTCGGCGCCCGCCGCCTTTTTGAAATTCATTTCGGCCCCGGCCTCCCCTTGAGCGCGGATTCCGCGAGCCGGTGTGCGCGGCGGAGCGGCTCGGGAATCCGGTAGCGGGAGCAGGAAGCGAGGACGAGGGCGACAGCGGAGTCCACATCCATGGCGTGACCCGGAGAGACGAAAACCGGCTTGACGTTGGACCGGGTCCTCAGGCAGGCTCCGAGGATTTCGCCTCGCCGATCCAGGACCGGCGACCTGGATTCTTGTCGGGCTCCGGGCTCCTCGCATATCCCGTAAAGGCGGCTCTTGGCGCATCCCGCCGTCGGGAGGTCGAGGAACAGACCGAGATGTGCGGCGATCCCCATCCGCCTGGGATGGAGGATCCCCTGGCCGTCGAAAAGAACGGCGTCGGGGACGGTCTCCAATCGGGCGAAGCATTCGAGAAGAACGGGGCCTTCGCGGAAGGTCAGGAGGCCGGGAACATAGGGAAAAGGTATCTCGGCGATTGCGATCCGCTCCTCGACGACGGCTAAATCGGGAAGGCTTAAGACGCAAACGGCGCCGGCGGTCCGTTTCGTCCGTTTGTCATAGGCCGCGTCGGCGCCGGCGACCAAACGGACCGGCCTGACTAATGGCTTCCTTGCCAGCCGCTCCCGGAGCTCGGACTGGAGGATGGCCGCCTCCCTGGGCGTCTTCCGCCAGCCATGGAGGCGCGTGATCCTCATTCAAGCCGGCCTAATCCCGCAGCTCGTCGCTCATCCGCTTCGTGAACCGAAAATAGGACCGGGGGAAAGCCTCCACGCTCTTCAGGGCCGTCTTATTGTCCGTAAACTTGAAAGACAGGTCCGGCAGGAGCGGGTAGGCCGTCCCGAAGCAGCGGTTGAAGACTATCCGGAAGGTATTGACGGGGCTCATGCCGTGCGGCATCCTGTTCATGATCCCGCTCGGAAAGCTCCAAGCGTCGAGGATGTTGTAGCGGACCTGGGCCCGCGCCATCTTGAGCAGCTTCCCTTTGAGCCGGGCGAACGAGGCCCGGGGCGCCTCCTCCTCGGCCGCCCCCTCGTCGGCCTGGAGGATGATGACGGGCTGCCGGCGCGAGCTGAGCCGGATGGTGCGGATGAGCCGGAGGATCCGCATGTTGATAAACCGGATTTGGTCCAGGTAGCAGACGGCCGGGCTTCGCGTGCGGTCCAGGACGACATCCTCGCCGTTCGGGCCGAAGACGAAGGGGAAGTGGGGAACCAGCATGTGGAGGAAGACGAACTTGGGTCCGCTCCTCACCGCGATCTGGGCGATACGGGCGAACTGCTGCTTGACTCCTTCCCGGTGCTGATAGTTCCGCGAAACAATCCCATGCCCCCTGAGAAGGAGGTTGAGCCAGGTCGAATCGGCGAACTTGATCAGGAAGTCCTGGTTCAGCGTCGTCAGCCCCGAGGGCCGGAACTCGTCGTCTGCGTAAGGGTTCCGCTTGGTCCCTTCGTACCAGGACCCGATATGGTAATACGTATAGCCGAGGGCTTTCAGGAGCCGCCCGACGCGGTGATCCTGGAGGAGATGGTAGATCGACCGCTTATGGACGGGAAGCTTGGGGAACAGGCTGTCGATGTATTCCATATTGAGGGTGCTGGTCAGGGAGAGATAGGTCCCCGCGTAGCCGCTGCGGCTGTCGAAGGCCGTCGAGAAGCGGCGGCTCTTGAGCTTCTTGAGGAACGGAGTATTGTCGAACTTGTAATAGTCCTTAAGGGCGACCGGGCCGCAATAGCGGTCGAAGATGAGAAAATAGATGTCGGGAAGATAGCCGAGGGGCGGCTTGACGCGGTTTTCGAGGATGACTTTATCCTCCGGAGAGCTCGGGTGTTTATGCCCCACTCTCAGCGCCGCAAGGCCGGACCAGGCGATCTGGGACGCGGCCAGGAGGACCAAAACCGCGCTGAAGACGTTCAACAGGCGGGTCGCCGGAAGCGGATCTTTACGGAGCCGGACGATGAGGACGATCAAGCCGATTAACAGCGCCGTCCAGAAGCCCGTCTGGATCCAGGCGAGCGGGGCCGGAGGCCTCTTGAAGAGGTTGAAGACGTGCCCGTAAGAAAAAAAGAGCAGGCCGAAGACGAAGGCGATGAGCGCCGCTTTCCGGACCCGCCGGACCAGGAGCCAGGCGATCAGGAACACGACCGTGACGAGCGCCAGGCTGGCCGCCAGCGGGCCGAGCGCGGTCCTGAACCCGGTCTCCTCGATGTTGTAGGTGTAGAGGAATAGGGCGGGATAAAGGGCGAATAGAAAAGGATAGAACGGAACCGGCCCGCGGTTCTGTGTTCGCTTCATGATCGATCTCTCCGCCTGTAAGACCGCTTATTGTAAGGGAAACGCCGGCCGAATACAACGGACATCTCTTCTACGACGGCCGTCTCATTTTCGATGCAAGCCTCGTCTCCGCCGCCGGCGCCCGCCTCGAAAAAACCGAGCGATTTCAACCGGCCTTGACAGATCTCGCCCCGGAGTTTAACCTTTACAGGCGACTCAAGGAGCGAAAGGCGATACGGATGCCGAGCGTCGAACGCGCGCCCCGCCTGGGCCGGGATAAAGCCGAGGAATTGGCCCTTAGACTCTACGGCCTATCCGTCCGCGCCGAGGAGCTCCCCAGCGAGCGGGATCAAAACTTCCTGCTCCGGACCTCGGCCGGGGGCAAGTTCGTCCTCAAGATTGCCAACCCCGGCGAGGATGTCGCGAACCTCGAGGCCGAGAACGCCGCCCTTTACCATCTGGCCGGAGGGGGCGGTCCTCCCCTCGCCCCTCGTCTCATCGCCGACCGCGAAGGCCGCTGGATCGCCGAGACGGCCGGCCCCGACGGCGCGGCCCACGCCGTCCGCCTTCTCTCCTATATTGAAGGCGTCCCCCTGGCCGCGGCCCGCCCCCACTCGGCCGGGCTTCTCTTCGAGCTCGGCGCGTTCACGGCCCGCCTCGCCCAAGCCCTGGGGAGCTTCGACCGGCCCTGCCTCCGTCCGGACTTCCATTGGGACCTGCGATCCGGCCCTGAGACCGTTCGCGCCTACAAACCCCTCATCGACGACCCGGTCCGGCGGGCCCTCGTCGATCGCTTCTTGTCCGAGTTCGAAAGCTCCGCCGGGCCGCGCCTCGGCGACCTCGCCCTCGGCGCCGTCCACAACGATGGAAACGACTACAACATCATCGTCACTCCCCCGGACACTCGGCCCGAGGCGTTCGGACGGCGCTCGATCGCCGGGATCATCGACTTCGGCGACATGGTCCGCTCCTATCGGCTGGCCGAGCCGGCCGTCGTCTGCGCCTACGCAATGCTCGACAAGGATGATCCGCTGGCCGCCGCCGGCCGTATCGTCGCGGGCTACCATTCGGTCGCGCCGCTGTCCGAGCTCGAGCTGGACCTGCTCTTTCCCCTGATCGTCCTCCGCCTCCTCATGAGCGTCGCGATCTGCGCCCATCAGACGTCGCTCCGGCCCGACAACGATTATCTCTTCATCTCCAACCGCCAGGCCTGGGAGCTGCTCGATCGGCTCCGCGAAATACACCCCAGGTTCGCCCGGGCCGTGTTCCGGCGCGCCTGCGGCTTGACGCCCTGCCCCGAGGAAGCGCGCTTCTCGGCCTGGCTCGAATCCGGACGCCCCTCGTTCGGTCCGGTCACGGCCGTCCCGCTTAAAGATGTCCGAAAGACCGTCTTCGACCTGAGCATCGGGAGTCTTCTCGTCGAGGATCCCCGGATCGTCGACGACACCCGAGCCTTCAGCGAGCTCCTATTCCGGGAGATGCGAAAGAAGGGGAGCGAGGTCGGCATCGGGCGCTACGACGAGGCGCGCATCATTTACACCTCCAAGGCCTTCCGGCCCTCCGGCCGCCCCCTGGCCGAAGGGCGGACCGTTCACCTGGGGATCGATATCTTCGCGGAGCCCGGAACGCCGGTCCTGGCCCCCCTGGACGGCGTCGTCCTCAGCGCCGTGGACAACGCGGCCCGCCAGGATTACGGACCGACCGTCATCCTCGGGCACGACGTCGAAACGGCCCAAGGGCCTCTTCGCTTCCAGACCCTCTACGGCCATCTGGGCCGGGAATCGATCGCGGGGCTCAGCAAGGGACGGCTCGTCCGCAAGGGAGAGCGGATCGGCGCGATCGGTCCCTTTCCCGAGAACGGCGACTGGCCGCCCCATCTCCATTTTCAAGTCATCCTGGATCCGCTGGGGCTGGAGGGGAACTACCCGGGCGTCGCCCGCCCCTCCCAGCGCGAGGTCTGGCTCAGCCTCTGCCCGGATCCCGGCCCCATCCTGGGCCTTCCCGCGGAGGAAAGCCGCCCCGTCCGGCTCGAGCCCGAGGAGATCATCCGGCTGCGCAAGAGCCACCTCGGCGGGTCCCTGAGCATCTCCTACCGGACACCCCTCAAGATCGTCCGCGGCTTCATGGAGTATCTCTACGATCACGAAGGCCGCGTCTACCTCGACGGCGTCAACAACGTTCCCCACGTCGGCCACAGCCATCCCCGCGTCGTGGAGGCGGTCCACCGCCAGCTGGCCGTCCTGAACACGAACTCACGTTACCTCCACGACAACCTGGTCCGCTACGCCCGGAGGCTCGCCGGGCTTTGCCCCGAGCCGCTTCGCGTTTGCTTCATCGTCAATTCGGGGAGCGAGGCCAACGACCTCGCGCTGCGGCTGGCCCGGAACTTCAGGGGCCGGAGGGACATGGTCGTCCTGGACGGGGCCTACCACGGCCATCTGACCTCGCTCATCGAGATCAGCCCCTACAAATTCAACGGACCGGGCGGCCCCGGAAGGCCGCCGCACACCCAGGTCGCCCCGATGCCCGACCTCTACCAGGGGCCGTACAGGACCGGAGACCCGGACGCAGGCGCCCGCTACGCGGCCCATGTCCGGGAAGCGATCGAGCGGGCCCGGGCCGAGGGGAGGGAGATCGCCGGGTTCATCCACGAATCCCTGCTGAGCTGCGGCGGCCAAATCCTCCTTCCCCCGGGCTTTCTCAAAGACGCCTATCGCTATGTCAGGAGGGCGGGCGGCATCTGCATTGCCGACGAAGTCCAGGTCGGGTTCGGACGGGTGGGGGATCGCTTCTGGGGTTTCGAAACCCAGGATGTGGTGCCCGACATCATCACCATGGGAAAGCCGATCGGGAACGGCTTCCCGCTGGCCGCGGTCGTGACGACCCCCGAGATCGCGGACGCCTTCGTGACCGGCATGGAATATTTCAACACCTACGGCGGGAATCCCGTCTCGTGCGCCGCTGGGATGGCCGTCCTGGACGTCATCGAAGACGAGAAGCTCCAGGACAAAGCTAAAAAGGTCGGCGCCCGTCTCAAGGCCGGGCTGGAAGGGCTCATGGGAAGGCACGCCGTCGTCGGAGACGTGCGGGGGCTGGGCCTGTTCCTGGGCGTCGAGCTCGTCCTTGACCGGGAGAGCCGGGCCCGGGCGACGTCGGCGGCAGGCTACGTCGCCGAGCGGATGCGCGAGGAGGGGATCCTCCTGAGCACGGACGGCCCCTTCCGCAACGTCCTCAAGATCAAGCCGCCGCTCGCCTTCACGGAATCCGACGCCGACCTCCTGGTCGGAACGCTCGATAAGATCCTGGGCGAAGATCCTTGTCGCTTCGCTACTCGATCTTCTCCGTGATCGCGCCCGTCGCGGGATCCTTGAAGATGAGCTTGGTCCGCCCGTCGGGCATGCGCTCCTTCTTGATGAGGATGGGTCCCCGCTTCTCGCCGCGGATGCTTTCGACCCCGGCCTTATCGGCGGCGGCGTCCCACTCGTCGAGCCGAACCGGTTCCCAGCGCTTGGAAGCGGCCGACGCGTAAGAGGCGTCGATAATGGCGTTGACGACGTACCCGTCGAAAAAGGTTTCCCGGGGCGGCCGGCCCTCGTCCAAGGCGTCGAACATGTCGCCGAACATGTCGACGTAGCCGAGCTCGTGGACCTCGTCCCCGACCGGAAACAGCCACCCCTTCTCCCCCTCCGCCTTCTCGGCGACATAACCGCCCGAGCCGACGGCCGTGAACATCTCGAACCCCGTCCTCAGGAAATGATCGAGCCAGATCGTCCCCTCGCTGCCGGCGACTTCGTCGCGAAGGTCCATGCCGCCCCGGAAGGTCCAGCTGACCTCGAACTGGCCGATGGCCCTGTTCTCGAAGCGAATCAGCCCGATCCCCGAGTCCTCGGCCGCGATGGGGTGGACGAGCGTGTCCGCCGTGCAGAGGACCTCGACCGGCCGGACGTCTTTCCCGACGAAGCTCCGGATAATTTCGATGCAGTGGCAGCCCATGTCGACGATCGCTCCGCCGCCCGCGATCGCCTTGTCCCAGAACCAGGCGCTGTGGGGGCCGGGATGGGTTTCGCGGGAGCGGACCCAGAGAATCCGGCCCAGGGCGCCGGCCCGTACCGACGCCAGCGACTTGAGCGTCTTGGGCGTATAGACGAGGTCCTCCAGGTAGCCCGCGAACACCCCGGCCTTCCGGACGGCCTGGAGCATCTCCAGGGCTTCGGCCGCCGTCCGGCCCAGGGGCTTGGTGCACAGGACCGGCTTGCCGGCGCGGGCCGCCAGGAGGACGGCCTCCTTGTGGAGGTCGTTGGGCAGCCCGACGACGACGAGGTCGGTCGCCGAGTCCTCGACGGCTTGGGCGAGGTCGCTCGTCCAGCGCGGAATTCCCCATTTGCGGGCGAAGGCGCCGGCTTCCTCTTCGGTCCGGGCGCAGACGGCTCCGACGCGGTCGCGGCTTCTCCGGCCCTGGATCGTCATCGTGTAGAACGTTCCGATTAGGCCGGCGCCGAGCATGGTGATGTTATGAGACCTGTTCATCGCGGCTCCTCCCGGGTAGCGGTCTTCTTCCCTTCTATAGCATATCCACCGGGACCGTCGTCAAGCTCCGCGGTTTGACTTCGGCGGTCCGCCGGGATTAAGATGACCGCGGGGTCAAAAAAACATGAAAATCCGGATTTACACAATTATGTGGGGAATCTTGCTCATCGCGGCCTCGGCCGCGATGTTTAAGGTCCAAGCGGAGGATCAAATGTCGGTAACGATCGAGAGAAAGACGTGCTCGGCGCCCGACGGCGTCACGATCGTCTATTCGGCCGCGGGCGCGGGCGAACCGGCCCTTGTCTTCATCCACGGCGGGCTGGCCGACCGCACCTTCTGGGACGCCCAGCTCAGGGCGTTCGCCGGAAGCCACCGCGTCATCGCCCTCGACCTTCCGGGTCATGGAGATTCGGGGGCGAACCGGACGAAATGGGGCTTCCCCGAGTTCGGGGCCGATGTCAAAGCCGTCGTCGACGCCGAGAAGCTGAACCGGATAGTCCTCTTCGGCAATTCGCTCGGGGGGCCGGTGGCCATCGAAGCCGCCCTTCTCCTGCCGGGACGAGTCCTGGGAGTCGTCGGCGTCGACACCTTCCATAGCCTCGATTATTCGGTCACGCCGGAGGAGGCGCGCACGAGGGCCGAGGCCTTCCGCGCCGATTATGCCGGCAGCCTGAAGCAGATGGTGAAAGCGCTCTTCCATGCCGACGCCGACCCCGCCGTGATCGCCGACGCCGAACGCCGGATGATGAGGACCCCTCCCGACGCCGCCTACGCCATGTTCATGTCCATGGCCGGCTACGTTCCGGCCGCTTCGGCGCGCAAGCTGGCCGTCCCCCTCCGGGCCATCAACGGCGACATGTATCCGACCGACGTCGCCGGAGTCAGGAAGGTCAAGGCCGATTTCGACGTGGCCGTCATGAAGCACATGGGTCACTACCCGATGCTGGAGCGGCCGGACGAGTTCAACCGCCTCGTGGCCGAGGTCGTCCGGGAGCTCAGCCGGTTTCCGCGTTAATCCCCGGCATCAACAAAGAGGATTCTCAGCGGGGGGGGCCGCGCTCGCGTCCATCGCGGGCCGCAGCCTCAGATCCTATGTTCGTATTTCAGCTCTTTGAAAGCGACCGTAATCGCCGTCCCCTTTTCTCGCGCTAATTTGAACGAACCCTCGAGCTGGCCGACGAGCGTCGTGACGATCTGCATGCCCAAGGTATTCGTCCCGAGGACATCAAGTTGTTCCGGGATTCCGATTCCATTATCTCGGACGACGAGGGTGATGGTCTCGTCTTCGCTCTTAGACAGCTCCACGCACAACTCGCCGGACGATCCCGCCGGGAAAGCATGCTTGAGGGCGTTGGAGACGAGCTCCGTGATGATGAGGCCGCAGGGGATGGCCGTATTGATATCCAGGCTGACTTTTTCCATGCGGGGCAGGAAGCGGATGAGTTTGGAGTCGACTTCATGGGATTGGAAAAGGTGGACGACAAGGTTGGAGATATATTCGGAGAATTCGATCCTGGACAGGTCCAGGGATGAATAGAACTTTTCATGAACGAGGGCCATCGCTCGGATGCGGCGGTTCGTGTTTTTGAATATCTCGAGCGTCCGCGGGTCCGTGAGATAAGCCTCCTGGAGGTGAAGGAGGCTGGAGATGATCTGCATGTTGTTTTTAACCCGGTGATGGATCTCTCTCAACAGGACCTCTTTTTCTCGGAGGGCGGCCCGGATCATTTCCTCGTTCCTCTTGCGCTCGGTGATGTCCTGGACCGTTCCCAGAAGCCGGGTGATGCGCCCTTGGGAATCTCGGACCGGAGTTCCTATAGCGACGACGTGGCCCGTCTTTCCATTCGGGAGCCTCAAGGAGACATCGGTCTCGTAAGGCTCGCCCGTTTCGAAAGTGATCCTGGCCAGTTCACGCAGACGTTGGGCGTCCTCGGGCGCGTAGTAAGACGCCTCCTCCTCGACGGTAGGGGGTCCGAGCTTCGGGTCCCGTTCGAAGATGGCGAAGACCATATCCGACCAAAAGAGGTGTTCCGTCGCCAGATCGTATTCCCAGTGGCCGATCCGGCCGAGTTTTTGGGCTTCTTTAAGCTGATGTTCGCTTTCGCGCAGCGCCTCTTCGGCGATCTGCTTTTCCTGGCGAATTCGTTTTTGTTCAAGCGCGCCTAAAACGGCGGGCCCGATTTGCCTGATATGCTCCTTGATGACATAATCCCAGGCCCCTGCCTTCATGCACTCCACGGCGGTGTCTTCGTTCATCGAACCGGTGACAATGATGAAAGGCGTATCGGGAACGCGCTCCAGCGCGATCTTCAGGGCCTTCATGCCGTCGAAGTTGGGCAATTTATAGTCTGATACGATGATATCCGGCTTGAACGAATCGAGCGCCTCGATGAATTCCTCCCGTGATTCCATGCACCGGAACTCGCAGGACGGCAGGACCTTTTCGATTTCGCGCCGGCAGAGCTCCGCGTCGCTGGGGAGGTCCTCGATGATGAGTATGTTCATTCCTTCGTCAAACCGGCGGTTGATTGACCAGCAGCCAGAACAGACCGAGCTTGCTCATCGTGTCGGCAAAGGCTTCAAAATCGACCGGCTTGACGACATAGCTGTTCGCGCCGAGGTCGTAGGCCGCCTTGATGTCGGGATCTTCGCGGGACGAAGTCACGATGACCACGGGGATCGACCGGGTTCGACTGTCCTGTTTAAGAAGCCTGAGGACTTCGAAGCCGTCAACCTTGGGAAGTTTCAGGTCGAGCAGGATCACTTTGGGAGGGAAGGAGATGTCCCTTTCCGCGTACTTTCCGCGGCAGAAGATAAAGTCCGTCGCTTCGGCTCCGTCTTCGACCGCAAAAAGCCGGTTGGCCAGGTTGTGTTTTTTGAGCGCCCTTGTCGTAAGTTCAATGTCTTGAGGATTGTCCTCGACAAGGAGAATATCCAGCTTTTTAACAACCCCCATGATCGGTCTCCTTAAGGGGAAGAGTAAAATAAAACGTCGCGCCTTTGTCCACCGCTCCTTCCGCCCAGACGCGGCCCCCGTGGCGGTGAATGATGCGTTGGACGATCGCCAAGCCTACGCCGATGCCCTCGAATTCCCTCGGACTGTGCAAACGCTGGAAAACGCCGAAGAGCTTGTCCCGGTACTGCATGTCAAAACCGGCGCCGTTGTCCTTCACGGAGTAAACAGCTTGCGTCCCCCTAAGCTCCGCGACAACCGCAATGGCCGCCCGTTCCTTCCGGGCGGAAAACTTTATGGCATTGGAAATCAAGTTCATCCAGACCTGACGGATCAAGGTCGGATCGCCGATCGCGCCCGGCAGGGAACCGACTTGAAAATCGATCCGTTCCCGGCTCTCCGCTGTCGTCAGTTCGTGGTAAACCGAATGAGCGAGCGTTCCCATGTCGATGGACGAGGGCTGTATCTCCGCCCGGCTGAGGCGGGAAAACGATAGGAGGTCATCGATCAGCTTGCCCATGTTCCGGGCGCTCTCGCCGATGACGCCGCAGACGCGCTTGCCTTCGGCGCCGAGGTGCGGCTCGAAGTCCTCGGTCAATATCCGCACGTAGCCGTCTATGGCGCGCAGAGGCGCGCGCAGGTCGTGGGAAACCGAATAGGCAAAGGCTTCCAGTTCCTTGTTGGCCGCTTCGAGGTCGGCGGTGCGATCGCGGACGCGCTGCTCGAGCTCTTCGTTGAGTTTGCGAACTTCCTCCTCCGCCCGCTTGCGTTCGGTGATGTCCATAACGGCCGAGATGTAATAGAGCGGCTGACGGTTAATATCCTGCTGCAAAACGGTATTCAGATCCCCCCAGACAAGGGCACCGTCCTTTTTGACGTATCTTTTAATGAACCTGACGGTCTTTTTCTCGCCCGAATGCAGTTGCTCAAGATGCTTTTGAGTCCATTCAATATCATCCGGATGCGTCAAATCCTGCCATCTAAGGTGAGATAATTCTTCCATCGTATATCCCAGCATCTCGCTCAACGCTCGATTGACATGCACCGAGCCGTCTATAGAAGTAATGGACATGCCCAGGGACGAGTTATTGAATACATTCCGAAATTTCTGCACGCTTTCTTGAAGCGCCTCCTCCGCCTTCCTCCGGCCTTCCTCGACCTCGATGCCGCCCAGCGCGAAGGCTATATCATTGGCCGCTTCATGGAACAGCGTTCGCTCCTCCTTATCGGCCGCGAGATGGGAGGCCAGGGCTACGGTCAAGAAACCATGGACCTTTCCGCCGGACTCCAGCCTGGAACTTAACGCTCCTCGACCCCCATATTTCCCTGAAAGCGGACAATCAGCGCATTCGGAGGAAACTTCGTCAATCGTGAACACGCCGTCTTTGGCCATCGCCCCCCTGACGCAGCGGGGCAGCTCGCCCCGATTGAACCGTTCCAGTAGAAGGGAGAAATCCCCGCCCAGACCCGCCTCGGCCGTAAGCCAAGGCGCCCCGTTCTCGCCGAGCAGCACGACCCATGCGATGTGATAGCCGCGGTTCTCGATGAGGCTGTCGCAGGCGCCCTTGATCAGCCTTCCGCGGTCCTGCTCTTTGGTGATGAGCTGGTTGACGTTGCGTATGGACTTTAGCACGAGGTTGAGATGATCGACCTTTTCCTCCAGCCGCCTCCGGTCGGTGAAATCCGTAAATGTCCCTTCGATCCTAACCGGTTTGTTATTTTCATCTCTCACGAGGTGGGAATTCGCCATGACAACCATTTTCCCGCCGTCGACCGTCTTCGCGCTTATCAGGTAATTCGTTACCGTGCCCCTGGCCGCCAGCTCGCGGACGTATTCCTGTCGCTCGTCCGGGTTCTGCCAAAAGTCGGGCAGTCGCGTCCCTTTTAAATCCCGGTCAAGGCCAAAACCGAGAATCCGATTGAATGCCAGGTTGTGTTCGAGCAGCAAACCGTCAAGACTGCAACAGTAATATCCCTCGTCCAGGAATCTGACGATATCGCGTAACTTGCGCTCGCTTTCCTTCAGGGCCTTCTGCGCGGCGCGCTCGTCGGTTTGGTCGCGAAAGACCAGGACGACACCGGTGATCCTGTTTTTCTCGTCTCGGATGGGGGCGCCGCTGTCGGCGATGGGACGCTCAATCCCATCCCGGGCGATGAGCAGCGTATGGTTGGCGAGTCCGACAACCGCCCCCTCGCGCAGAACACGTTTAACCGGATCCCCAGCCAAGCGGCCCGTCTCTTCATTGACGATATGGAATATCCGGGTCACGAGTTTTCCCCGGGCTTCGGCTTCGCTCCAGCCGGTCAGACGCTCCGCTACGGGATTCATCTGCAGGACTTTACCGCCCTCATCCGTGGTGATAACCGCGTCGCCTATGCTGTACAGGGTGGCGCGAAACCACTCCTGAGCCGACCGGATTGTTGTCTCTGGTATGCGCGCCGGGTTCTTGGCATTCTTACCGGGTTCCGAGCCGCGCCGATCCCGGACGACAGCCGTGGATTTAGATGGCTTGGGTTTGTGATTCATAGATCACTCTCCCCTAATTCCGTTCGGCGGGAATGAAAGAAAACTCCCTCTCTTGGCAGAGGAAACCTCCTCTCTCGATCGTGTCCCTTAGCAAAGCCCTTTGCCCTTGCGATTTATTTTAGCCTAATTGGCGGACGTCTGTCAATAGCTTGATGATTCTACGACAAATAGAGGGATGCTATGCGGGGGCGCCGATTCGATGGGAGATTATTCCGATAGGCTTAAAAGGCCGTCCGGGAGCTCAGCCGCCGGTAAACCTCGACCCGCAGGAATTCCCTGTCGACGGCGGTCACGAACTGGTAGGATTCCCTGAGATAGGCCTCGAACGCGCCGTAATCCCTGAGGTTTTTCAGGTGATGGGCGGGGCCGGCTGTTTCGACCAGGATGAGGGCGACCCGGAACCGCTCGCACTCGGCCCGGATATCTTCGGCCCTGATCTGGCCGCTGCGGGTCATGGCGGCCGAAACATCGGTCAGCCGCGGCGGGCAGGGGCGGCGGGCGAGAAAATTGATTCCGGTATCGTCCCCGAAGACATAATCGCCCGGCCCGGTCGTCCGTTCGACAAGGGCGGCCAGGGCGCGCGTCCCCTCGTCCCGAGCGATGAGTTTTTTCGGGCTGAACGAGGGCGCCAGCGAAAGAATAATGAGCGCGGCCGCGGCCGGAAGGAAGACCAAACGGATCTCCTTCATCCGGAAGACGGCTTGAATGCCGCCCGCCGCCAGCAGGGCCAAGGGCGCGAAGACGAATACGACGTACCGAATGTAGAATTCTCCGGGAAGGAAAACCTGGAGAAGGACGGCCGAGAGCAGACACAAGAGAAGCCCGCGTTTCATGTTCTTGAAGATCGGGCCCACGAGCAGACCCGCGATCGCCGGCAGGATCAGGCCGTAATTATGATTCCCGATGAATTGCACGATCCGGGAAAGGGCGAGCGTCAACAAAGCGCCCGCGGCCTTCTCCTTGGCGGCGTGAAATACGATCGTGGCATGGAACGTCCCGGGAATCGCGATCAGCATGACGGCATAGGGGAGCCCGAACGTCAGAAAAAATCCGGAAAGCGCGAGCGCGCCCCGGCCGGCGGCGTTCCCGGCCGGCGAAGCTTTCCTCATCCTTTTAATGAGAAGGAACAAAAGATAGCCGACGACGAGGAGCAGCGCGTTGAGCTTGGCCAGGGCGGCCAGCCCGGCGAAGACGCCGAAGAGAAAGACAGACCGCCTCTGCGTGTCCGGGGCGCCGTCCGATTCGGACTTGAGGGCAAAATAAAGCGCGGCCATGGACAAGAGCAGCATGGCGTCATCGGGCATGAACGTCCGGCCCAGGAAATAGACGTGCTTGGTGAAGAGAAAAATAAACCCGGCGGCGATCGAAATCAGGGGATCGATCGCCAGGAATCGCCGCGACATAAGAACAAGCAAGGCGGCCGCTCCCAGGACGCACAGATAGCTCAGCGCCCGCGCGGCCCAGACGGAAGGGCCGAAGGCCTTGAACAACCCGGCGACCGGATAGAAGCTCAGCGGCGTTTGAGACACGAAGAAATCCCTGTAAGGGATTTCGCCCAGGCTGACCCGCCAGGCGTCATAGAGATACGTCCCCTCATCGTCGTTCATAAGCCAGCCGCCGAGGTTGAAAAACCCCATGAACAGGGCCACGACGACGGCCAACGCCCCCAGCGCCGCCGGGAGAGGCTTGATAGTATTCACTGCGATAGTTTTATAGCCGGACCGTTCTCGAGTCAAGCCCTCGACACCCATACTAAGCCGTTTTCGGCTTAGTATGAGTACTGCAAGGCTGGGTAGCATCGGCGAACGGGTCAAGCCCGGCCCGGTTCCCCTATTGATCTGCCGAGACCGTTGGTATTAAATATTCCCCATGAGACGGATCTTTCCCAGGCTCGGTCTCGCCGGGGGACGCCGGGCCAGGCCGGAGGTAATCGCAATGCCGTCGAAGCCGCTTGTCAAGATCATCCTCTCCGCGATTTTCTTTTCGGTCGTGGGCTCCGCCCTATCCGCGGCCGAAACCCGCGCGCTGGACGCCGCCCTTAAAGCGGCCCGCTGGCTGGACTCCGTCCAGGTCAAGACGGAAAAGGGCCTGGCTTGGCCATCGGACCCGGCCGATCCGAAGTCCGTCGGCGCCTCTCTCTACGCGGGCACGCCGGGCGTTATCCTATTCTTCCTCGAGCTCCACGCGGCGACGGGCGATCCGGCGGCTCTCGATAAAGCCAAGGCCGGCGCCGACGACCTTTTAGCCCGGCTCGAGGACGAGACGGGCGCCGGCCTCTATGAAGGCGTGGCCGGGATCGGGTTCACTCTCGAAGAGGTCTTTAAATCTAGCGGGGATGAACGATATCGGCGCGGATTCCTGCGGGCCTTGGACAAGATCCGGTCCGGGGCCGCTCCGGCCGGAGCGGGCGTCCAATGGGGTCCTGTCACGGACATCATCAGCGGGACCGCCGGGACCGGGTTGTTCCTCCTCTACGCCGCCGAAGAGCTCGGCGACCCGAATGGAATCGACCTCGCGATCAAGGCCGGGCGTCGTTTGGTCGAAGTGGGCCGGCCCAAGGGCGGAGGGCTGGACTGGGCCATGGATCCCGAATTCCCCCGCCTGATGCCGAACTTCTCCCACGGAACGGCCGGGATCGCTTTTTTCCTGGCCCGCCTCTATGAGCGGACGGGACAAAAAGAGTTCCTCGACGCGGCCTTGGCCGGGGCGCGCTATCTCCTCTCCGTCGCCAAAACCGAAGGGGACGTCTGCCTCATCTTCCACCACGAACCGGACGGCAAAGATCTTTATTATTTGGGCTGGTGCCACGGCCCGGTCGGAACGGCCCAGCTCTTCTACCGGCTGTCGCTCGCCGCGAAAGATCCGTCCTGGATGGATTGGGTCCGTAAAAGCGCCCGCGGCATCACGGCCAGCGGTATTCCCGAGACGCAGACAGCCGGGTTCTGGAACAACGCCGGGCTCTGCTGCGGCCTGGCCGGGGTCGCCGATTTTTTCCTAAGCCTGTTTGAAGTCGGCCGCGACCCCGCCGACCGGGCTTTTTGCGATCGCGTCACGGACAAGTTGCTGGCCGCGGCGACCGTCGAGGACGGCCGGATGAAATGGGTCCAGGCCGAGCACCGGGTTCGCCCTGATTTGCTGATTGCTCAGACGGGCCTCATGCAAGGAGCGGCCGGCATCGGGCTTTACCTCCTCCGTTTGGACGCGTTCCAAAAAGGCCGCGCCCAGCGCATTGTCCTTCCCGACTCCGGGTTCAGGCCGGCTCCGTCGCGATGAGGACGGTTCCGCTCCCGGATCACATCCGCCCGCAGATCGCCGCGTAGGCGCAGCGCTCGCAGGCGTTTTTGCGGGCGAGGGCGGGATCGAAGGCGGCGGCCGGGTCGGCGATCTCGGCCAGAAGGCCGTCGAGGACGGCTTCCACGGCGCCCATCTGGCCTTGGCGCGCGTCCCGGTCTTCTTCATCAAACGGGGAAAATTCAATCCGAGGGCCGAGGCGGGTCTTTCCCAGCATCAGGAACAGCCCGTGAACGTCGGCGGCCGGCACACGGCGGTTTTGGGCATAGACCAGCGTGTAGAAGGGAAGCTGAAGGCTGGCGACGGCCTCGGGCCAGGTCGGCCGGGCGCGCGGGTCCAGCCGGTCGAAGCGAATATTCAGGAAGGCCGTGGTCGCCGTCGTCTTGTAATCCAGGATGGTCAGGACGTCGCCGCGCATTTCGGAGCGGTCGACTTTCGCGGCCAGGCGAAAGCTCCGGCCGCGGACGTCTTTCTCGGCTTCGAGTTTCTGCTCGAGGCCGAGGATTCGCAGGGTCTGCCCCCGTCCCTCGAGGTCGAGGACTCTCGGAATCTGATACTCCGCTAAAAATTCGGCCAGGTGCCGCCGGACCTGAAGGCTCATCAGGAAGGCGCTGCCGGCCGGGTCCGGCCCGTAAAGGCCCCGGAATCGGCGTTCGATGAGGGCGTCGAGGTCCTCGGTCTTGAACTCGGCGGCCCGGACGGTCCTGCCCACGAACCGGCTGAAGTACTCTTCCAGGATGGAGTGAACGAGGCTCCCGACGTCTTTCCCCTCCATCCGCTCCGTGACCTCTTCCCTCTCCTCGAGCTTCAGGACGTAGGCGTAGTAGAACCGGAGCGGGCAGGCGAGATAGGCATCCAGGGCGGTCGCCGAGAATCTGAATTCGCCCAGGAACTCCGCCATGGCCGCCGATTTGGGAACCGGCGCCGGCCGTTCCGACTGAAGAGCCACCCGGTAACGGACGGTTCGAACCGGCTCCTCGGCCCCGCCCTCCCGCCTCTGCCGGTCCCAGATAAGCTTCTCGACGAACCGGCTCCGCTCCTTTTCGCTGTTCTCGACGAAGAAGAAATGGACCTTCCGGCCGCCCTTGACGAGCGTGTCGAGGTAGTACTCCATCCGGCGCTCGTGGTCCAGGTAGGTCGGCAGCCCCAGCGCCCGGCGGGCCCCGAAGGGAAGGAGCGAGTCCCCGCGCCGGTAAGGGGGGATGATTTCCTCGTTCATGTCCAACACGAAGATTTCGTCGAAGCGGATGCAGCGGGTCTCCCAAAATCCGAGGACCTGGAGTCCCCGCAGGGGGGTCCCGACGAAGGGGACCGCGGCGGCCGCGACGACCTTGCGGAACAGGTTGAAATAGCTCGCCTTGTCCTGGAACGAGACGTCGCCGAGAAGAGAGCCGGCCATCGCGTCGAGCTGGCCCTTGAGCGCTTCGCTATAGGGATGAAAAAAGGGATGGAGCCGGGCCGTGCCTTGAAGGGTGATGTACTCGAGGACGCGATCCAGCTTGGCGACGAAATCGGCCACGTCCCGGATGTCGCGGAGCGGCCCGATCGTGCGGTCGTGAACGGCCCTGTAATGGTCGAGGAGCTCGGCGACGTCGGGAGCGCCCTCGAGGCGCCGGACCCGGGCCTCGAGGCCGGCCCGGATCCCGGGATCGGTCTCGAGCTCCTCGAGCGACCAGAAGACCTTCGTCCTCCTCGCGACGAGCTCCTCCTCGACGGCGTGGAAGAGGATCCGGGTCAAGTCGGACCGCCGGTCTCCGCCGGGGCCGAAAATATTTTTCGTGTAGGGATGGAGGATGAAGCGGAGGTAGTTCGGAACATAGACCCGCCCCTCCTCATCGACGGACTGGACGAGCTCCATGAGCGTATTGAAGAAGCCGTAAACGGGCGTCCGGCTCAGGGGATAGCCGAGCGAGATGTTGTAATCCTCCTCGGACAGCCCGGCCAGCGTCTGCTGGTGGAGCGGAAAGAGCGTCTCGGCGGCCGGGAGGACGATGACCTGCCGCTCGTTAAGGCGGCGGCGGTCCTTGAGGGTCTCCTCCAGGGCCCTGTTGAGGGCGAAGATCTGGCCGTGACCGTCCGGACTCCGGGAGAACGAGACCGGAGGAACGACCTCCGGTTCGGCCGAGCCTTCGCGAAGGGCGGGGTCGCGAACGCCGAGGGTGTCGAGGAGAGTTTCGAGCCCCGCGCCCTTGAGGAGGAAAAGCGAAACCTCGTCCCATTCCAGGAGCTCCCTGAGGATCTCCGCCTCCGTCTTGGTCAGAGAAAAGAATCCGGCGAGGAGGAAGCGGTCCAGATCGGGAAATAGCCCGGGCTCGAGCCCGTCGGCGACTTCCCGGAAGCGGGAAGCCTGGGTCGAGAACCCGGCGTCCTTGAGCGTCGCATAGAACCGTTCGTAGAAGAACGACAGGGACTGGAGCCGGCCCAGCGTCTCGGGGGGGATGGTTTCCTCGGTCCAGCGGTCGAGACCGAGCAGGTCCTCCGGCCGGACGGCCGCCATCCGGAGCTCCTCCAGGTCATTGAAGAGCTTGACGCCGAGAGGAAAAAAAGCGTCGGGCGACAGGAAATGGGCCCCGCCCAGCCGGCCGGGAGCGGCCCGGTGGATGTCGAAGAGGAGAGCCACCGCGTCCAGGATGCCGAGCGGCCGGTCGCGGACGCCCAGCTTCTCCGCGTAGACGGCGTCGACGAAGCCGTCGATGGAAAAGATACGGGGCGGGACGAACGCCGTCCCCTCCCTCACGGCCAGGGCCTTACGAAGGTAGAAGGCCGGCCGCTTCTCGGGAAAGACGACCCAGCTCCGGGAGTAGTCCTTGCCCTCCGGACGCAGCCGGGCGGCCAGGATGGCGATAAGGTCGTCCTTGGGCGGGAGGATCTCGACCTTCACTCGACGTCCTCCCAAGCTCCTTGATCGATGTAGGCCAGCAGACCGGTCGCCTTGGTTCCCGGCATCGCCCCTTCGACGAGCTTTTGGTAGGCGCGGACTTGATCCCGGTCGGCCCGCTTTTTTTCGGCATGGCGGGAAGGGTCGGCCTCGTCCCCCGACTTGAAATCGATGACGGTGGCCCGTTCCCCGTCAAGGACGATCCGGTCCACCCGGAAGGCGCGTCCGGCCGCGTCGCAGACGGTGAACTCCCGCAGGACGCGCCGGCCTTCCTTGGCGGTGAACAGCTCCTGCCGCGGGAAGGCGCCGAAATAGCGGACAAGGACCCGGCCGGCCTCTTCGGCCGTGGGGCGGTCCGGCGCGGCGAGAGGAAGCCCTTCGATGATCCTCCCGATGTCCGCCTCCCAGCCGCCCTTCAGGAATTCGAGCCCGGCCAGGATCTCGTGGATGAGCTCTCCTCTGCGGACGCCCCGTCCCCAGCCGGGCTCATCGCTCGGCCGCGCCGTCGGCTCCGGGGCTTCGTTGAAGCGGAGCGTCTCCGCCGCGGGCGGCTCCGGCCGGGGCACGGCTTTCGGGGCCGGCGGCCGGGAGCCCGAGGACGCGAATCCCTCCGTCCCGAGGAGGTCGAACGGATAACCCGCCGTCCGCCCCTTGACTCCGATGACGTGAAGCTCCGACCGCGCCCGGGTTAAGGCCACATAGAGGGTGTTGAGGCGGTTGACGCTTTCCCTGGTCTTCGCCTCTTCGTAGATCCCCTTCAACCGCTCGTCGGCCAGGGCCAGGTCCTTGTTGATCTTGTAGACCCGGACGCCGTCTCTCTCGCGCCCCAGGAAAAACTCGGGCGGCATGAACCGCTCGCCGTAGAGGAGCAGGATGACGGCCGGAAACCCCAGCCCCTTGGCCTTGTGGATGCTCATGACCTTGACGGCGTCGATCTCGGAGGGGACGTCGATCGTCCAGGCCGAGGCGTCCCCTTCGCCCTGGCCGGCGTAGGCGAGAAACTCGCGCAGGTCGTTTCGGCCCTTCCCTTCGAAATCCTTGATGGCCTCGAGGAGCTTGACCAGGGCGGCTTCCTCCTCGGGGAAGAGGGCGAAGACGTCGAAGACCCGAAAAGCCAGCGTCACCAGGTCGTAGAGAGGATAGTAGCCGACGGACTTGAAGAGCCGCTCGAAGGCCTTGTCCCATAGGTCCGGATACCGTTTCCGGAACGCGACATAGAGCGGCGATTCCTTCGCCCGGCGGCAGGCGAACAGGAACCGGTGCCAGTGTCCGGGCTCGAAGGCCGGCCCGTCCCGAACCGTCTTGGCGGCCAGGACCCGGCCCAGGAGGAACGAAGCGAAGGACAAATCGTCGGGAGGGGAATCCAGGAACAGAAGGAGGCTCAAGACCTCCTGGATGACCCCCCGCTTGCGGATGTCGAGACTGCTGAAAGGGATGAAGGGGATGCCGACCTCGTTGAGCCAGGAGGCGACCCGGACGACGTTGTCGTTCTTGTAAGTCAGGATGGCGATATCGGCGTAAGCGTAGCCGCGCGCCCTGAGGTCGCGGACCCTGTCCTGAATCTCGAATCGCTCCGGAAACTCCCCGATGTCGGGCCGCCCGCCGCCCGGCCGGACCGCCCCGCCGGCGTCTTCGTCCTCCGCTTCGTCGCCGGAGGCGGATTTTTCGAGGACGATGTACTCGACGTGACCCGACCTCCGGTCGCGATCGAGAACCTCCTGCCGAAAATCGGTCAGGCCGCTGAGGCTCGCGATCCCGGCGTAGTTCTCGTGGCGCGAGGCCTTATCCAAAAAAATCCCTTTCACGAAGTCCAGGACGGCCTCGTGGCAGCGCCGGCTTTGAGCGAGCTCCCGGACCTCGACCTCGACCGAAGGGAACGAGTCTTGGCCGGCTTCGAGCCATCTCATGATCCGGTAATCGGCGTCCCTGAATCCGTAGATGGCCTGTTTGGTGTCGCCGACGATGAACAAGCTTCCGTTCTGGGCCAGGGAATTCTCGACGAGCGGCCGCAGGTTCAGCCACTGGACGGGCGAGGTGTCCTGGAATTCGTCGATGAGGAAATGGGCGATCCGGTCCCCCAGCCGGAAATAGATGTCGGGGACGATACCCCGGTCGATGTAGCCGGCGAGCTGCTTGTTGATGTCATCGAGGAAGACGGTGCCGCGCTCCCGCTTGACGCGGTCCAGGCTGCCGGCGAAGGCCCGGTAGGCGGTGAGATAGGGATGGAAGAAGTCCCGCGCGAACAGGAATTTATATTCATTGACGAGGCCCTCGAGACGACGCCAGGACCTCTCGACCGCTTCGCCGGCGCCGGCAGCGCCGCCGCCCCGGGCCGTCTTGACGGGAAGCGTCTTGAAGCTCGCGCCGACGAGGTCCGCGAACCTGGCCTTGCGGACGGCCGGTTCGATCCGGGTTCGCCACTGACTCCTCGGGTTCGGTTCCAGGCCCGAATCCGCGATGCGCCCCGCGAGATCATCGGCCGCGCCCGCGATCGCCCCCTGAAGCCGGGAGCGCCCTTCCCGGTTGTCCTCGACGATGAGCTCCTCGGGGCGGGCCGCCAGGGCCCCATGGAGCCCGACCAGCTTTTTCAGGACGAGTTCGGTCGGATCCCAACTGAAGGCCGCGTCTTGGGGCAGGTTGGCGAGGATGTCCTCGAGCAGGACCCGAAAAACGGCGCCCTCCCCGCTCCGGCCGGAGACCCGCCGCAAGTAGCGGTAGAAAGCGTATTCAACGAGCTCCGAGGGGTCGAGGACGATCTCGAAGTCCGGCGAATAGCCGAGGTCGACGGCCGAGGCTTTGAAGACGGCGGCCATGAAACTGTCGATCGTCTCGACCTGAAAGTCCGTGTACCGGGACAAGATGGCCGCGATCGTCCGCTCGGCCCGGCCGGGGAGCTCGTCCCGGCCCAGGGAGACGATGTCCAGGACTTCCTCGCTCTTGGCCCGGTCGCCCCTGTAGCATTGTTTGAGCCAGTCCAAGATCCGGTCCTTCATTTCCCGGGCCGCGTTCCGGGTGAACGTGATGGCCAGGATGTTCCGCAGGTCGGCCGGGGCGAGGGTACGGACCCGGTCCGCGAGGAGGAGTTGAACGAAGCGGAGGGAAAGGGCGTGGGTCTTGCCCGACCCCGCGGACGCCTTGAGGAGGACGAATTCGGGAAAGCGCAGGGCCTTTTCCGGGGTCAGGACGCGGGGAGCCCGGCCTGTCCCCCCGGGCGCCGGTTTGATCGTCCTGGAAGGCACGCCCAAACTATATCGCCGGCCGAGGACGCCCGTCAACCTTTATCCCCCTCTTGCAACAAGGGACGGTATCGCATTAGAATGGGGGCAAGAAAAGAGGATCATGATACGGAACCGCTCTCGGCAGGTCCCCAAAGAAGGACTTGACCTCGAAGCGAGAGGACTCATCGCTCCGATCGCGGGCGTCGCTTCGCCCGGGAACAAGGAAACGCGTTTCTACCGGGGCTTCGTCATCTCCGTCGCCGCCACCCTCGGGCTTTCCTTGGCCGCCATCTTCGTCGGGATCGCCTACCAGGGGCGGGCCCTCATCCGCGAAGAGCTTTTAGCCCGGGCCCGGTCCCATTTCAATTCCATCGTCCTCGTCCGTAAATGGAATGCCCGCTACGGCGGCGTTTATGTGGTGAAGACGGAAGGCGTCCAATCGAGCCCCTTCCTGGATAACCCCGACCTCCTCGCCCAAGACGGCCGGATCCTCACCAATCGGACGCCCGAGATCATGACCCGGGAAATTTCCCAAGTCGCGGCGAGCGAGGGCCTCTTCAAGTTCCACCTGACGAGCCTCAACCCTCTCAACCCGGATAACCAACCGAGCGACTGGGAGGCGAAGGCGCTCCGTCTGTTCGAGACGGGCGTCCTGGAGGCGTTCGATGATTATCGGGACGGCAACAAGCTTTTCTACCGATACATGGCTCCCCTTCACGTAGAGAAATCCTGTCTGGCCTGCCACGCCAAGCAGGGATACAAAACGGGAGACATCCGGGGCGGGATCAGCGTCGGCTTTGAGTTCGGAAGCGTCCAGGAGAAGCTGACGCACAATATCATCGGGATCGCCATCGTGGCCGTCCTCACCAGCTTCCTCCTGTTCGGGATGATCACCGTCTATGTCCTCCGCCTCAAGCGGGGGCTCGACGAAGCCCGCCGCCAGCTCCAGATCATGGCCCGGATGGACATCCTGACCGGCATCTGGAATCGAGGGCATCTCCTGGACCGTTTCGCCGAGGAATTCCAGCGGGCCAAGCGCCAAGGCAGGCCTTTGGGATGTTTGATCCTCGACCTCGATCATTTCAAGTCCGTCAACGACCGGTTCGGACATCCGGCCGGAGATCGGGTTCTCCGCCAGGTCGGCGCGACCCTGGCGGCCGAGGTTCGGAAGTACGACATCGTCGGCCGCTACGGCGGCGAAGAATTCTTGATCGTCGTCACCGAGACTCCGCTCGCCTCTCTGGTCGACCTGGCCGAACGGATCCGGACCGCCGTCGGGAAAGGCATCCGGATCCAGGGAACTCCGGACGGCATCCCCCTGACCGTCAGCATCGGGGTCGCGGCCATGAGCGCCTCCGACCCGAATATCGACGCCATCATCAAGCGGGCCGACGACGCCCTCTACCGGGCCAAGAAGGAGGGACGGAACAGAGTCATCGGGTCTTGGACCCCATGAAATTCGTCGGCCGGATGCTCAACCCGTCTTCGGTCGGGACTCGAATGAAATACCCCTTTCGATTGACAAGCCTTGAGGGAGGCGAGTATTCTTGAGCTTAAGAAAAGATGATCCACCCTCAAAAAAAGAAAAGGGAGCGCGCGCTCGTGGAAGACTCCACGCCGAATCCCGCTTCGGTCCCGGAGGCGGAGGAAATCCGAGAGACCGTCTCTCTTTTAGAGGCCACCCTCGACTCGACGGCGGACGGCATACTCGTCGTCGACGGCCAAGGACGGATCACGAAATACAACATAAAGTTCCTGGAGCTGTGGAGGATCCCCGACTCCATCGCCGCCAGCCGCAGCGACGAACGGGCCTTGTCGTTCGTCCTGGACCAGCTTCGGGACCCGGAACAATTTCTGGCTAAGGTCCGGGAGCTATACGCGTCGCCCTCGGCCGAAAGCTTCGACGTCCTCGAATTCAAGGACGGCCGGGTATTCGAAAGGTATTCCAAGCCGCAGGTCATCGGAGACAAGACCGTGGGCCGCGTCTGGAGCTTCCGCGACGTGACCGCGCGCCGCCGCGCCGAAGACGCCCTCAAGGAGAGCGAAGAGAAGTTCCGTGCCCTATTCGATAACATGCGCGAGCTCGTCGCCCTCCACGAGCTGGTCTACGATCCGGACGGCCGGCCCGTCGACTACCGGATCCTCGACTGCAACCCCGCCTTTACGGCGGCGACGGGGATCCCTCGCCCCCACGCCCCGGCAACGCTGGCCTCCCGGCTCTACGGATCGGGCGTTCCCCCCTACCTCGAAACCTATGCCCGGGTGGCCCGAACGGGCCTCCCCGAACAGTTCGAGGCTTATTTCGCCCCGCTCCAGAAGCATTTCAGCATTTCCGTTTTTTCCCCCGCTCCGGACAGGTTCGCGACCGTATCCATGGACATCACCGAACGGAAAAGGGTTGAGGAAGCTCTCCGGGCGAGCGAGTCGATGTACCGCCTCAATTTCGAGAACGCGATCGATGTCATCTTTTCTTACGACGCCCATTTCCGGATCCTGAGCGTCTCCCCTTCGGTCGAGAAGGTCCTTGGATATCGGCCCGAGGAGCTCGTCGGCAAGACGTTCGCGGAGGCCGCCATTCTCGCCCCGGAATCCTTAGCCTCGGCCGTCGCCCACGCCCGGAGGGTCTTGTCCGGCGAAGTAGTCACCGTCGAATACGTCTTTATCGCCAAAGACGGATCCCGCCGCTACGGCGAGACCAGCGGGGCTCCCCTCATCGTCAACGGCCAGATCCTGGGCGTCGTCTCGATCGCCCGCGACATCACGGACCGCAAACGCGCCGACGAAGCCCTGCGGAGGAGCGAGGCCCTTCTCAAAGAAGCCCAGGAGGTCGCCCACATCGGCCACTGGGAGATCGATCACGGGACGGGCTATCTGATCTGGTCCGAAGAAGTCTACCGGATCTTCGGCCGCTCCCCCAAGGCCTTCTCCCCGACGCGGGAGGCTTTCCTCGAGATCGTCCATCCCGAGGACCGGGAAGCCGTGCGCCTCGCCTTCGAGGGGTCCGCGGCGGACCGTAAGTCCTACCAAACGACCCATCGGATCGTTCGCCCGGACGGGACGATCCGCGTCGTCCAGGAGAGGAGCCGCACCTACTGTGATGCCCAGGGCCGTCCCTTCCGTTCCCTGGGAACGGTCCAGGACATCAGCGAACTCTGGAGGGCCGAGGAAGCCCTCCGCAACAGTGTCGATAAGCTCAACAAGGCCCTCAACGCCTCCATCCAGGCCATGATCGCCATGATCGAAGTCCGGGATCCTTACACGGCCGGCCACCAGCGGAGGGTGGCCGTCCTGGCCTCGGCTATCGCCGCCGAAGCGGGCTTTCCGCCCGACAAGGTCGAAGGGATCCGGATCGCCGGGTCCATCCACGATCTCGGAAAGATTTCGGTCCCGGCCGAGATTCTGTGCAAGACGGCCGCCCTGACCGAGTCCGAGCTCATGCTCATCCGGATTCACCCCCAGGTCGGCTACGAGATCCTCAAGGCCATCGAGTTCCCCTGGCCGGTGGACCGCATCGTCCATCAGCACCATGAGCGGCTGGACGGATCCGGCTATCCGAGCGGCCTGAGGGGGGAAGCCATTATCCCGGAGGCGCGCATCCTCATGATCGCCGATGTCGTCGAGGCCATGACCGCCCACCGGCCTTACCGGCCGGCCCACAGCCTCGACCAAGCCCTTGCCGAAATCGCCGGCCACGCCGGCGTCAAGTACGACGCCGAGTTCGCGGGCGCCTGTCGCCGGCTCTTCACGGAAAAGGGATTTTCGTTTTAAGTCCGGCGAGGACGCTTTTCTCCTCCTGGCTGCGATAGATCTCCACGCCGTTTAAAAAAGTCTTTAAGACCTTGGCGGTATGGATTCGGACCGGCGGACCATCGAACGGATTCCGGTCTAGGAGGACAAGGTCCGCCAGCTTGCCGGGTTCGATCGAGCCGCGGACGTCCTCCTCGCGGCTGAGGAAGGCGCCGCTGATCGTGTAGGCGGCCAGCATCGTCGCCAGATCGACCCGTTCGTCGGGGATCCAGGGGGCACCCCCTTCGTCGTCCGGCCGGCTTCGCGTGACGCCGACCTGGACGGCCTCGAGCGGGTTCATCGAGGACACCGGCCAGTCGGAGCCGCCGGCGATGACGGCTCCGGTTCGGGCCACGCTCCCGATCGGGTAGAGCCAGCGCGAGCGGGCCGGGCCAAGCACCGGCAGGGTCAAATCCGTGATGTAGGAATCCGGCCAGGCCCAGAGCGCCTGGAAGTTGGCCGCGACGCCGAGCGGCCGGAAGCGGACGATATCCGCGGGGTCGATGAGCTCGAGATGGGCGATGTGATGCCGGGCGTCGCGGGGACCGTTGGCGAGGCGGGCGGCCTCCAAAGCGTCGAGGGTCATCCGAACGGCCCGGTCGCCTATCGCGTGGACGTGGATTTGGAAACCCTCCTTGTCGAGGGCGACGGCCAGGCGATTGAACAAGTCCTGCTCCAGGTCGGTCGGGCCCCGATCGCCCGGCCGGTTGAGGTAGGGTTCGAGGAGAGCCGCCGTGCCCGACTCCATGACGCCGTCGGCGAATATTTTAGCGGCCGTTGCCTTGAGGAAGCGGCCCTGGCTCGTCCTTCGTTTTTCGATCAAAGACGGAATCTGGGCGACATCCTTTTCGGGGTCGACCTCCAGGCAGGCCAGGACCCGCACCGTAAGTTCATTCCGGCGGTCGAGCTCGCAGTAGGCTTCGAGGATTTTATCGTCGACGCTGGCATCGATTATGGACGTGATGCCGAGCCGGTTGGCCAGGGCCATCCCCTTTCGGAGGCCCTCGAGGTATTCCTCGGCCGTCGGCTCGGGGATAAGGCGCTCGACCATGCCGGCCGCGCCCTCCCGGAGCGTCCCCGAGGGCTCGCTGGTTTTCGGGTCCCGCTCGATGCGGCCGTACTTGGGATCGGGAGTCGCCCGCGTGATCCCGGCCAGGGCCAGGGCCCGCGAATTGACCCAGGCCGAATGTCCGTCCGCGGCGGTCATGCAGGCGGGCCGGTCCGGGACGAGGTGGTCGAGGTCTTGTTTGGAGGGATTGGCGGCGGGAAAGACGGGCAGCTCCCAGCCTCTGCCGACGACCCAAGCCGTGCCGGGATTTCGGGCCGCGTATTCGCGGATCCGGGCGAACACCTCGTCCCGGGTCGTCAATTCGTTGAGGAGACACTGGCTGAGATCCATCCCCCCGCTCACCAGGTGGATGTGGGAATCCTGGAAGGCGGGAAGGACCGTCCCGCCGCCGAGGTCGACGACGCGGGTCGATTCCGAACGGAATCGTCCGGCCCCGGCCGCGTCTCCGACGTAGACGATTTTTCCGTCCGCGACGGCGACGGCCTCGGCCCAGCTCCGCGCCGCGTCCATCGTGTAGACGGCGCCGTTGGTCAGGATGAGGTCGGCCTTGACCGGAGTCGAATCGGCCGTCCGGCAAGAAAGCCCGCAGCACAGGGCCAGAAGAACGATCCCGGCCATCGCCCCCCGGAAACGCTTGTTTTTCGGCGTGGACATCGGATCACTCGATCCTGATCGTGGACGCCACGGGCACGGCCGGGTTGTCCCGGGCCGATCCCGAAAATTTCATTTTGCCCAGATAGGTCGCCTTGGCCGTGACTCTGGTCGGCATCGGCACTCCTTTCTCCTCGCGGGATTCCGAAAATTCCTTCTTAGGATGAGGCCGGCCGCGGACGTTGTCAACCCCTCGACACCCCGGCCGAAGCTCCACGGACTAATGCTCGTTGGAGCGCCAGTACTCATGAACCGTTTCTGGTTCATGAGTGCATGAATGCCGGCACCCATACTAAGCCGGAAACGGCTTAGTATGAGTACTGCAGGGCTGGGCTTGTTCGGGGCTGAAGCTCCACAGGCTTTCACGTGGAGCTTCAGTAGCGGCTCGGAGGAAAACGGCGCCCCTTGATCGGAATCGCAGGAACATGATACCTTTGGCGGCGACAAAGGAGGAATATGAGACAACGAGCGCGCTCCTTAAAAAAAACAGCCCCGGCCGGACTTTTAGCTTTGCTCCTGGCGGCGCTGTCGCCGGCCGGCGGCCGGCCTTCTTCCCTTCCCGTTTCCGAGGACGCAGCGGCGGAATGGGCGGCCCGCACGCTGGCGTCGCTGACCTTGGAGCAAAAGATCGGCCAGATGATCTGCGTCGATATCGCCGGCGGATACATCGCGGACGACGACCCCCGACTCGCGTCCTGGGTCAAGCTCGCCCGCGATTCCGGCGTCGGAGGGTTCGTCCTCTACGGCGGCACCCCGAAGGACGTGGCCCATCTACTCAACCGTCTCCAGAAAGAAGCCCGGATCCCGATCCTGATGGCGGCCGATTTCGAGGGCGGGCCGGGCCAGCAGATCGCCGGCGCGACCGAGTTCCCGGCCAACATGGCCTTCGCCGCGGCCGGCGACGAATCCCTCATGTATGAAGCGGCCCGGATCGGGGGGATCGAAGGACGGGCCATGGGCATCTATCTGACCTATTCCCCGGTCGTCGACATCGCGGTCCGTCCCGACAACCCGGCCGAAAGCGTCCGCTCCTTCGGGGGCGACCTCGACCTCCTGGGCCGGATGGTCCGGGCCTACGTGCGCGGCTATCGCGACAGCGGCATGCTGACGACGGCCAAGCACTTTCCGGGGCGCGGGGATGTCGAGCGGATGCCCGCGACGCCCGAGTGGAGCTGGATTAACAAGCCCGCGGCGGCCGTCGAGGGACAGGAATTCCGCGCCTTCAAGCAGGCGATCGAAGCCGGCGTGGCCTACGTGATGAGCGAGCACATCGCCGTCCCTTCGGTCACGGACGGCTCCGAGCTTCCGGCCAGCGTCGAAGGGAAGCTGGCCTCGGGCTGGCTCAGAGACAAGCTCGGATTTCAGGGCATCCTCACCAGCGACGACCTCTGGTACGATCAGGTCGTCAAGAGGTTTGGGGCGGCCGAAGTTGCCGTCAGGGCCGTCGAGGCCGGCCATGACATCGTCCTCAAACCCAAAGACCCGGCGGCGGCGATCGCGGCCCTCGCGGACGCCGTCCGCTCCGGCCGGCTCAAGGAAGCCCGGATCGACGCCTCCGTGCGCAAGCTCCTGACCTTGAAGGCGCGGCTGGGCCTTCCTCAAAACAGGTTCGTCGACGAAGACCGCATCAACGCCATGGTCGGAACGCCGGCGCATCTCGCGGTCGCCCAGAAGGTCGCCGACCGCTCCCTCACGCTTCTCAAGAACGAGGGCGTCCTGCCCGTCCCGACGGAACGCTTGGCGAGCCTGGTCAACATCAGCATCCAGAAGCTCGATAACGACCCGGCGCCCGCCGCCCTGGCCGCGAAGCTGGCCGCGGCCTTCCCGGGAACCCAGAACTTCGTGTTTCGTCCCGACCTGGATCCCGCCGTCCTCGAACGAGCCCGGCAGGCCGCCTTCGAGGCCGGTCTCGTCATGGTATCCTTGTTCGTCCAGCGGGATCGCCTGGGAGAGGCCGCGCCCCTGCGCGATGGGGACCTGGCCTTCATCCAAAAGATCATCGCGGCCAAGCCCGGCGCGGTCCTCCTCATGTCTTACGGCAATCCCCACCTGCTGCGGAAGATCGAGAACGCCCCCGCCTTCCTGGTCGGGTACGGCGAGCGGGGCTGGTTCGGAAATCAGGCGGTCTATTTCGATTCGATCATCAAGCTTCTCAAAGGCGAGATCAAGCCGACCGGGCGGCTTCCCGTCGCGGTCAGCGACCGCTATCCGATCGGGGCCGGACTGAGCTACTGATCGCGCGGGGTCCGTCGCGGATACGCGGAAGCCCGCGGCCGTCCGCTAGCGGATCAAGTGGAACGCCGTCTGGCGTCCCGCCAGGAAACGGACCCCTGCTTCCGTAAAGACGACATCCTGCTCGAGCGGGAGCCGGAACTCCTTCCCGCCCCATTCCGGGACGGGCGCGGTGACGCTCATCTCGGCGGTGAAGCAGCTGTTGGGAACCAGCTTGACGTCTCCCCTGCCCTGGTTGTTGACCTGCTCCCAGGGCAATCCGATGAGCGGTCCCGGCTCGTGGAGGAAAAGCCCGAGAGAATGCGAATAGATTTTGGGCCCGGGGATTCCCATTTCGCGGGCCTTGCCGAGCATACGGCCCAGAAGCTCGTTCCCGGTCAGCCCGGCCTTGAACTCGCCGCAGTAGACATCCTGAAG
The DNA here is from genome assembly GCA_963702005.1 of Candidatus Aminicenantota bacterium. GTDB lineage: Bacteria > Acidobacteriota > Aminicenantia > Aminicenantales > JAFGBC01 > JAFGBC01. The sequence goes on along the minus strand of OY969696.1, from coordinate 1,132,840 downwards.
CCGGTTGGCTTCGGCCATGAGCTTGCGGAACGTCTCGGGCGCCTCCGTCTCCCCCTGTTTCAGCAGGTAGGCCATCTCCTGGTGGTCCGAATTCCAACGCATGTATTTGAGCCCGACGTCGCAGTGGACGAGGTCTCCGGGGCGGAGGACCTTGTCGTCCTTCCCGCGCTCCTCGAGGACCTTGGGGTCGCGGCCCCGGATGCTGACGAAGGGGCTGAAGGAGACCTTGAGGCCGAGGTCGGCGACGGTCTGCCAATAAAAATAGCGGAGGTCGTCTGTCGTGGTGACGCCCGGGGTCACGACCCGGCTCGAGAACATCTCGGCGATGATCGCCCGGGAGAGAGCCGCCGCCCGCTCCATGATCTCGACCTCCTCGTCGATGAGCGTTTCCAACCAGAGCGTGACGAGGGGCTCGGCCGAGACGAGCCGGGCCGCGCATTTCGGCCCGATCGCTTCGACGAGCCGCTTCTTGAGGACGGAGGTCAGCGCCCCGGCCGCCCACTGGACTTCGCCTTCGTTGATCCCGATCCGGCGCGGGTCCCGATCCCGGACGATCCGCCCCAGGCAGTCCCACTGGCTCTCGCCTTTCTTGGAATCCCAGGCGGCGGCGTCCCAAACGTTTTGGAAAAGACCCTGCGTGTCCGTCCGCGAACAGTTCAGCCGTTCGACGCCCTTGTCCGGGCCCTTGTCGTAGAAGACGAGGATCTGGGTTATCGGACACCAGTTCTCGTAGGGGATCATGGTCTCGAAGACGGGGTCGAGGTTGTCCTCGTTGCAGGCGACGATCCACATGTCGAACCCGGTCTCCCTCATGAGGCGGGGCAGGAGCCGCTCGAGGCGCTTCAGGGCGACGGCGTTGACCAGGGCCGCCCTCTCCCGAATGCTCAGGACCGAGGGATAGCCGGACTCGGACTTCGCGGCAAGCCCGCTCCCGGCCAGGAGCAGAGCGGCCAGGCTAAGGACCAGGACGAAACGTTTCAACACTCAAAACCTCCTTTGGACGGTCGCGCCTAAAGCCGGAAGGTGACGACCGCCGTCGTCCCCGGCCCGCTGCTGTAGGTGACGCGTCCGTCGATTTGCTCGACCAGCATTTTGATCAGCTTCAGGCCCGCCCCCGGCTCTCCGGCCAGCCGCGTTCCCTCTTCCATGCCGACGCCGTCGTCGGAGACACGCAGCTCCACCGCTTTGGCCGTCCGGCCGAGCTCGATGCGGATCTCGCCCGTTCGTTCCGACGGATAGGCATGTTTCAAGGCGTTCGTGATGATCTCGTTTAAAATCAGGCCCAACGGCACCGCCCGTTTCAGATCCAGCTCCATTTCAGCTAGGCGGGTCGTAATTTGAATTCTCTTGCCATCCGGCGCGTAGGAAGCGGTCAGCGCCGCCGTCAGCTTCCGGACATAGGCTTGAAAGTCGATCCGGCCGAGGCCTTCTCCGCGGTAGAGCTGTTCGTAGACGGCCCCCATGGAATTGATGCGGGACCTCAAGCTTTCAAACATCTTCCGTGTCCGCCCCTCGTCAAGGTTTTCCATCTCCAGGCCCAGCAAGCCCGCGACGACGCTGAGGCTGTTCTTGACCCTGTGCTGGAGCTCCTTCATCAGGACCTCTTTGTCCGCGAGCGAGCGAGCCAAGGCGTCGGCCGCTCTCTTGCGCTCGGTGATGTCATGGACGACGGAAAAAACATGCGCTTCGTCGTTCAGCATGATGATTTCGGCCGAGTAGAGGCAATCGAGGATCGCGCCCGACTTGGTCCGGAACCGGAATATGAGCCCGCGGACTCCCTTGGACCGGTTAAGCGCCGCTAGGACCCGCTCCCTGTCCTTGGGATCGGCCCAGAGATTCAGGATGACCGTGGAGCTGGCCAGCGCTTCCTCCCGAGAGTAGCCCGATAGATGAACAAAACCCTCGTTGACCTCCACGAGACGGCCGTCCGATGCCCGGCTGATGAGGATGGCGTCCGGGCTGGAGTGGAATGCCTTGAAGAATTTCTCCTCGCTCCGCTTGAGGGCTTCTTCCGCCCGCCGGCGTTCGGAGATATCCCGGATGGCGGCGATGTGGACGGAACGGCCGCGCCAGAGAAAGAATCGTCCCGTTATTTCGACCGGAAAAACGGTCCCGTCTTTTTTGCGGTGATAGCGGAGCGGGATGAAGACAACCTGGCCGGGATCGGGAGGAGTCGTTGTCGTCACCTGCTGTGTTTGTTCGGGCTCGGAGGACAGATCGGTGTTTCTCTTGGCGAGAAGTTCGTCCCGGCCGTAGCCGTAAAGGACGGAGGCGGCCGTATTGGCCTCCAGGACCCATCCGGTTTCGTTATCGATCAGGAACAGCGCATCCGATTCGCTCTCGAACAACTGCCGGTAGAGGTCCTCGCTCTCGCGCAGCTTTCTGTTGACGACTTCGACTTCCCGGGCCCTGGCCCGGAACTCCTCCTGAGCGTCGTAAAGACGGAAGGCCATTTTAATCGACGCCGACAGCACGGCCGGCCCGGTATCCTTCATGACATAGCCGTAGGAGGAGATCGATTCCGCTTTCTTGACGATTTCCGGCTCCGCATGGGAAGAGAGAAACAGGACGGGGATTTCGCGGATGGCCAGGATTTCCCGGGCCGCCTCGATCCCGTCCTGACCCGGCCCCAGGTTGACGTCCATCAGAACGAGGTCGATCCCTTCCGCGGACGCCCTGAACGTCTCGACCGCCTCCCGGCCGGACTTGGCCGTGAGGACTTCGTAGCCTTCATTCTCGAGATTCTTCGCCTCAGCCGCAGCGACTAAGGCTTCGTCCTCGACCAAAAAGATCGTCTTGCGGCGCTCCATCGCTCGTCCGCGCCGGCTACGGCCCCTGGCAGGACCCCGGCTTCTGGTCGGCCAGGAAGCCGAGGGCTCGTTCGCTCTCGGCGTCCATGACGATCTGAACTTCGCAGCCGCCGGCCGCCTCGGCGACGTCGATCACCCGGACGACGTCCGAGAGATATTCGTACTCGGGAAGGAGCTTGGCCAGCGCGTTCGGCGTCTTGCTGAAGAAATCTTGGGCGAAAATCGCCCCCTCCTCGTCGGGATAGAGGGCCAGGTAGCGGATGCGGGCTTCAACCAGGTCCTGGAAGAAATGAGTCCCGAAAGACAGGTCGGGGACGTAGTTGCCGACCTTGCGGGCGATCTCGACGAGCATGGCCGTGTTGTTGATGTCCGAGTAGGTGACCCGGACCCCGAGCTTGATGTCGCCGCGGCTCCCCCACCGCCCCGGACCCATCAGGATGAACGACTTGGGGGGGAGCAGGGCATTGAGCCGGTTGACGGCTTCGCCGACGGCGATCATGTCGGCAAGCGAAGACATCTCGCCGTATCGCTCCGGGTCCACGTAGACGATGGTCCGGATCCCCCGAACCAGGGCGTTCGTCACGTAGCGGTTCGCGGAGAAAAGCTTTCGCCGCTCGGGAACCCAGGCCGGGATCTCGACCGGCCCCTCGTCATCGACTTGGCTCTGGGGCCGGCACTGAAGGATATAAAGACTGGCCCCGTCGTGGGCGAACTCGACGTCCATCGGCATCCCGAAGGTGTCCCGGAGAGCCCGCATCAGCTCCCGCATCTGCTTGATGAATCCCGTCCCTTCGATGAGGCCGTTGAAGGTCACCACCATGTCATCCCGGTCCGGGCGGTCCAGGGCGCGATTCGCCCGGCGGACCGTGCTCCCGTCGCTGACGGATAGGATCCGGTCCCAGAGCGGAAAGTCGGCGCCGACCTCCTTGAGGATCTCGTCGATCGGGTGCGTCTCGAAACGCCCCGTTTCCAGGTTGATGACGTCGACGTGCTTCTGGGCGTAGTGGAGGACCTCCTCGGGCGTCACGTTGACCCGGATCCCGGGCTGGCCGGGGCTGACCAGGACGGGATAATCGTTCCCGACCCGGTCGACGGCCCGCGTCCCCAGCCCGGCCACCAGGCGGAGGACTCCGTCCTCGCGCTGGACCCGGGGCGACCAGCGGAATTCATTGTTGCCGAAGGCGACCCCGGCGAAGGCCGGGAAGAAGAAGCGGCCGACGCGGCGCCCGACGACCCTCTGGACGAGGACGCCCATCTCCTCGTAATAGTCGAGGAGCCCGCGCTCGGCCCGGTACTGGATGGCGTCCGGGTTGAAGAGCGAGGCGTAGACCTCGGCCACGGCGTCGAGGAGAGCCGCCAGCCGCTCCTCCTTGGGGCCGGTGTTGGCCAGGAACAAGCTTTTGTACTTCCCCGAAAAGGCCATGTTCTTGCTGTCTTCGAGAAGGCTCGAGGAGCGGACGATGAGCGGTCCCTCGCCCATGTCGTCCAGGATGAGCCTGAGCTGGCTGTGGATCTCGGGCGAGAAGAAGGAGTGTTTGAAGACCTGCTCGAGATAGGGATAGTTATGGCGGACCTCCTCGATCGGCGAGAACTTGAAGCTTTGAAGGTCCTCGAGGAAGTTGTAGTGGATGAAATCCATGACCCCGTCCGAAGCGATGAACCAGGTGTCGGGGACGCGGAATTCGCCGATGGCCGGATTCTCCCCGGATTTTTTGCGGAGGATGTGATCGGCCAGGACCATGCCGGCGGCCTTTCCTCCCAGCCGGCCCGTCCCCTGGCTGGGGCCGGCGACGCGGGCCAAGACCCGGCCGAAACTATGGATGGAGATGAACTCCTTGGCGATCCGGATGAAGGGCAGCCGTTCGCTCAGGAAGCGGCGGATGAGGGCGATCCGGGCCTGGAGGTCGTCGGCCCGGGACAGGGCTTGCTCGTCCTCGGCCGTCGTCCGCGTGAAGCGGTTAACGATCTCCTTGAGCTCGACCAGGGAGATATCCCGCTTTTCGGTCGCGAGCATGAAGTCGCCGAGCTTGTCCTGGCGCATCCACTGCTTGAGGAGGTCGGACAACTCCCGGTCGGGGATGGCCAGCGAGGCGATCCAGAGGGCCTCCTCGAACACCCTCTCCAGGGTTTCGACGTTCCGTTTGGGGAGCGGCTGGTTTTCGTCCCGGGGCGCCTCGGGTTCCCCCGGATAGAATTCGGGCGCGAAATGGAGAAGAAGACCCTGGACGCCCGGGACGCCCTGCCAGTGGAGGTGGTTCATGAGCCGGCGCAGGATCCGCTTGTAGAGGATGGCGTCGGTCTCCTTGAGGAGGTCCATGATAACGTTCCACTCGGTCTTCCGCTTGGGACAGGGACCAGCCCCGGCGGCCGGTGCGGCCGGCAGAGCCGCTCTTTCCCAGTCCTCGATCAGCCGGCTGATGCGGTTCCCGATCAGGGCGATGAGCTTCTTCTCCTCGAGCAGGAAGGGGTCCTCGCGGTTCGAGACGTTCTCGAAGTAGCAAACCTCGAGGGCCCCGACCGGAACCCCGTGGGCTTTCAGCGGAACGCGCTGGATCCAGCGGGTTTCGACGAAGCCGGGCGTATGGAAAACAGCCTTCCGGTACTTGATGCGGGCCCGGCACTGCTCCGGATACTGCCAGCCGGAGGGGATGATATCGACGACGCCCTGGAGGACCTCATGGGAGCGCAGGCCGGGCGTGTCGATGATCTCCACGACGGCCTGGAGGCACTCGAGCTCCTTGACCCGCTCGCGGAGTCGTCCGCTCGGGACGAGGACGGGCCCTTTGTTATTATTCATGTCCTTGCCGTCCGCCCCCGCCGGCCGCGGCCGGCGGCCCGGGCTCAGACCCAGCCGCGGAGGCGGCAGGCCTCGGCGACCCGGGAAATCGCGATCATGTAGGCGGCGTCGCGCATATAAACGTTCTGCTTGCGGGCGAGCGCGGAGACGGCCTTGAAACCGGCCGTCATCTTCTCGTCCAGCCGGGAGAGGACCTCGTTCATCCCCCAGTAGAAATTCATATTGCACTGGACCTGCTCAAAATAGCTGCAGGTGACGCCGCCGGCGTTGCACAGGAAATCGGGGATCATGAAGATCCCGCGCTCGCGGATGACCAGGTCGGCCTCGGGGGTCGTCGGCCCGTTGGCTCCCTCGGCGATGACCCTGACCCGCTTGTGGATTTTGCCGGCGTTGGCTCCGCTGACTTGGTTCTCGAGGGCGGCCGGAACGAGGAGGTCGGCCTCCTGCTCGATCCAGGCTTCGCCGGGCAGGATTTCGTAGCCGGCCTTCCGGGCCTTGGTTTTATCGATCGTGCCGAACTTGTCGGTGATGGCCATGAGCTCGTCGGGATCGATCCCGCTCTCGCGCCGGAAGGTGTAGGACGTCTGGTCGGCCTGGTCCCAGCAGGAGACGCAGACGGGCTTCCCGCCGTACTCGCGGAAGAGCCGGACGGCGTACTGGGAGACGTTCCCGAAACCCTGGAAGGCTCCGACCGCCTTCTTGATATCGAGCCCGATTTCCTTCATGGCCTCGCGAACCGCGTACATGACGCCGTAGCCGGTCGCTTCGGTCCGGCCCAGCGAGCCGCCCATGCCGACCGGCTTGCCGGTGATGAAGCCGGGGAACTTCCCTCCCCGGATCCGCTCGAACTCGTCGAGCATCCAGAGCATGTGCTGGCCGTGGGTCATGACATCCGGGGCGGGGACGTCCTGCTCATGGCCCACGTTCATGGCAACCTGGCGAACCCAGCCGCGGCAGACGGCCTCTTGCTCGCGATCGCTCAGGTTGTGGGGGTCGCAGATGACGCCGCCCTTGCCGCCCCCGAGCGGGATGTCGACGACGGCCGTTTTCCAGGTCATCCACATGGCCAGGGCGCGGACCGTGTCGACCGTTTCGTGGGGGTGGAAGCGGATGCCGCCCTTGCACGGGCCGCGGGCGTCGTTATGCTGAACGCGGAATCCTTTGAAAACCTGGCGTCCGCCGTCATCCATCCGGATCGGGATCAGGAAGTGGTACTCGCGCAAGGGGTTGCGAAGCAGCTCTCGGACTGAGGGTTCGAGGCCGAGCTTCTCGGCTACGCCGTCGAACTGCTGCTGAGCCATTTCGAAGGCGTTAAAAGGCCTCTTCTCCATATCGATCCTCCTCAGGATTGCATGTTAGGGGCGGAATAATGGTTTATAAATATAGGACATTTAAAGGTTTATGTCAATTTTCCGCCGCTCGCTAAGTGCAATTCCAGGATTTGATAAAAAAGAACCGCTCCCCGTCGCTAGCGCCGGCTTGACAACCGGCACGGCCATAGAAAATAATGCAGCTAAGGCAATAAAGTCCGATCATGCGTAAGGAGGGACCGATGAGGAAGTGTTTCCCGGCCTTGAGTTTATTCGTGGGATTAGCGCTCATGATTCTGTGTGCCTCCGCCTCGGGCGACCTCGCGTCCGGACCGGGACGCGCGCCGTCCGAGCCGCTAAGGCTTGACGCGGACTGCGGGGCGCTCCCGCTGTACTTTATCCCGAACCGGGGTCAGACTGATGCCGAGGCCCTCTACTATGCCAGAACTTCGGGGACCACGCTCTGGGTCACGAAGTCGGGTCTTATCTTCGATGCGGTCAGGCCGACGTCGGAGGACCCTGACTTCGAGCGGCGCGTATCGCGTCTCCTTTTTATCGGCGCGAATTCGAATGCCGAGGTCAGGGCCGCCGAGCCGTCCGCTTACAGGGTCAACTACCTGACCGGCAACGATCCCTCGGCTTGGCGGACGGATATCCCCACTTCCACGGCCGTCGTTTATGGAAGCGTCTACAGGAATATCGACCTCAAGGTCTACGGCCGGGAAGGCCGGATCGAATACGACTGGCTGGTCAGGCCGGGCGGAGAGCTCCGGGAGATCCGATTCAGGTATCAGGGCGTTGAGGGCAGCGAGATCGAGCGGGATGGGAACATCCTGGTCAGGACGGGGGCCGGGGAGTTCAGACACCTCCGTCCGACGAGTTTTCAGGTCATCGGGGGACGGCGGGTTCCGGTTGAAGCGATCTTCCGGAAGATCGGGGAAAACGAATACGGTTTCAGCACAAAGGGCTATGATCCCGCTTACGAGCTCGTCATCGACCCGGTCGTCCTCATCTATTCGACCTACCTCGGAGGGACTTACGACGACTACGGAGAAGCCATCGCCCTCGGCCCCGACAAATCCGTCTACATCGTCGGCGAGACCTACAGCAAGAATCTCCCGACGAAGAACCCCTTCCAAGCCGTAACGGGGGGCGCTATGGACGCTTTCGTTACCAAAATCGCGCCCAACGGCAAGAGCCTCGTCTATTCGACCTACCTGGGCGGGCAAAAGCGCGAATGGGGAAACGCCATCGCTGTCGACGGGACCGGGGCCGCTTATGTGGCGGGAGACACGGAGAGCTCCGATTTCCCCGTGAAAAATGCCTTCCAAGGAGCCCTGGCCGGCCCCTCGGATCTTTTCGTGGCCAAGCTCTCATCGGCCGGAAACGCCCTGGCCTTCTCGACCTTCCTCGGGGGGAGCGATTTCGACGTCTGCGATGGGATCTGCGTCGACCACTCCGGGGCCGTTTATATCACGGGCACCACCAACAGCCCGGATTTCCCGACGAAGAACGCCTTTCGGAAGACGCGGCCGGGCGGCTACGAAGCCTTCGCGACCAAGTTTGCCCCGAACGGCGCAGGCCTTGTCTATTCCACATATCTCGGAGGATCGGCCGACGATTGGGGGGACGCTATCGCCGTCGACAGCGCCGGCGCCGCCTATATCTCGGGCGAAACCATCAGCGTCAATTTTCCCGTCAAGAATGCCTATCAGGCCAAGCTCCGCGGCACATCGGATATTTTCTTGGCCAAGCTCGCCGCGTCCGGAAAATCTCTTATCTACTCGACGTACTTAGGCGGGAGCGGGGGCGAATCCAATTACGGCTTAGCCGTGGACGGCGGAAAAGCGGCCTATCTCGCGGGCTATACGAGCAGCAAGGATTATCCGCTCAAACACCCCTTCCAGTCCGTCCGGAATGGGACTATCGATGCCTGTATCACGAAACTGGACGCGAGCGGAAAGAGCCTTGTCTATTCGACCTACCTGGGAGGGTCGGACCAGGATTACGTCTATGATATCGCCGTCGATGACAACGGCCAGGCCGTCGTTGCCGGCCATACCGGCAGCGGGAATTTCCCCCTGCGATACGCCTACCAGGAAAACAAGCACGGCAGGTACGAGGCGTTCGCAGCGAAGATCGAAGCCGGGGGAGACAGCCTCGCCTGGTCGACCTATCTGGGCGGGTCCTCGGACGATTTCGGACGCGGAGTCGCCGTGGACGAGAACGGCCCGGTCTATGTCACGGGCTATACCCTGAGCAAGGACTTCCCGACGAGTCCGGGGGCTTACCAAAAGGCCAAAGCAGGCTGGAGCGACGCCTTCGTCACGAAGCTCTCGCTCCGCGGCGCCACCTCCCCGTCGAAAAAGGGGGGGACTGAGTAGCCCCCGGCCGCTTGATAGCAGCCCGCCGGCATGGTATCGTGGATATGCCGATCGGATCGCGATCGTCCGCGGAGGAAGGATATGAGCGATAAAACCTACGTGTGCCGGATCTGCGATAAACAGGTAACGGTCAAGGCCGGCGCTGCCGTCCCCGTCTGTTGCGGGAAGGAAATGGAGCCTCTCCCCTTTTGCACGGTCGCTCCCAATCCGGAGATGGCCAGGAATTACAACGCGGATGAGCCCTGCGATGACGGAACGGAGGTCGGACGCCGTAAACGCTGAAGACGGCCGGGCCCCGAGCCCGGCCGAGGCTCCTCAGCCTTCGGAAGGATTCGGCGTCTCGGTTCCTTCCGGAGTTTCGGCCGTGGCCCCGTCCGGGGTTTCGCCTTCGGGAAGCCCGACGTCCGGGGTCCCGCCTTCGGGAGACTGCCGATCTTTACGCTTCCGCCGTTTTTCATCCCGTTTCTTCTGGCGGTTGAGCTCTTTAGTCCTTTTGGCGCTTTTATAGGCTCTGTTGCTCTTCGGCAATGGCTCTCCTTCTTACCCGGCCCCGCTCGGGGCATACGCGCGTCGCTCGAAGCTCCGCTGATGCCCGAGCGCGGCCCGGGGCAAGCGGCCAGACCCGTCGCTCAGTAGCGCCGGCCGCCGCCGCCGAACCCGCCGCTCCGCGGCCGGTCCGTCCGAGGCTTCGCCTCGTTGACCTTGAGGGCGCGGCCCTTGAGATCCTTGCCGTTGAGGGCGGCGATGGCCTTGTCGGCCTCTTCCTTGGCGGGCATCTCGACGAAGCCGAAACCCCGGGATTCGCCGCTGAACTTGTCCTTGATGATCGACGCGCTCGAGACGGCGCCGAAGGCCCCGAAGGCCTCCTTAAGGTCGGCCTCGGACACGCTGAAAGAAAGGTTGCCTACGTAGATGTTCATACTCGTCTCCTTTGGCGAGGGATCATCCCCGGGAGGCACCCCGGGGGTCCCACACTAAAAATCGTCCAAATAAAGGAGAGGAGTATGCACCGATAGGGCCCGTGCCCTCTGCCTTTATTTAGGCTTCCCAATCTTAGCCGGAATCAAGCCGGATTTCAAGCTTTTTTTTGGGCTACCGCCGCCGGGGCTTCCGGGGGGCCGAAAACGGGCTGGCCCGCCAGATCAGGGGGCTCGAGCTCCCCGCCCCGGTCGTCCAGACCTCGCAGCCGGTCGCGCTGTTGTTCGTCCCGGTATAGAGATTGCCGCCGTCGCTGATGAGAACGGAAATCGACCTATTATTGTTGGTTCCGAACCCGCTCTTATTCGCCTGGCTCCAGACGCTCCCGTCATACGCCCAGATTTCGCCTCCGTTCGTCCCGTTCACGGTGCCGACGTACAACTTATTCGAGAAGGCGAGCATGCTGTAGGCGGAGCTGTTGTTTTGCTTCCCGAATCCGCTGACGTTGACCTTGGACCAGATCGTTCCGCTTCCGGAGTATCGCCATGCCTCGCAGCCGGTCATGGCGGCGTTCCAGACTAACGCATAGAGGGCTCCCTTATAGACGGCCAGCTGATTGACCTCGTGGTTGTCCTTGTTGCCGAAACCTTCCAGGCTGACCGCCGTCCAACCGGTCGGGCCGGGGCCGTCGTATCTCCAGACGCGGCAGGGATCGTTGGAATCGTAGGTCCCCGCGTAGAGCTTGTCGTTGAAGACGACGAACGTATTGACGCCGATGGTGTGGGAGACGCCGAATCCGTTCGTGTTGACCTGCGTCCATTGGGAGGCCCCGGGGCCGTCGCAGCGCCAGACCTTGCCCTTGGTTTTATAGCTCTCGGTCCCGACATAGAGCTTTCCTTGATATACGATCATCGCTTGCGCATTTTCCGTCGACGCGTCCCCGAATCCGTTTTTATTGGCCTGGGTCCATTTGGACCCGTCGTAGCGCCAGATCTCGGCTCCCGTTTCCCCGTTGTAGGTCCCGACATAGAGAAAGCCGCCGGCGGAGGCCATGGACATCGCTTCAGAGTTGTTCAGATCTCCGAAACCGCTCGAGGCGACCTGGATCCAGCCGTTCCCTTCATAGCGCCAGACCTCGCAGCCCAGGCCGTTGAAGGTCCCGATGTGGAGCCGTCCGCCGAAGATGGCCGCGGACGGGGCATCTTCGTTGTCGTTGGTGGAGAAGCCGTTTTCGTTCACCAGGGTCCAGGCGAAGGGGAGCTTGGAGCCGCCGCTCGTCGCGTAGATCCGGGCGCCGAACCAGCTGTCCACGCCGCTATAGAGCTCGCCGTTGAAGACGATCAAATTGGTCCCCCAGGGATTGGCGTGTCCCTCTCCGAATCCGCTCTTGTTGGCCTTCTCCCACTTTGTTCCGTTCGTCCTCAGGACCTGGCAGCCTGATTCTCTGTTTTCCGTTATGAAGAAAAGGTAGCCGGGGGTCCCGAAGACGGCCGCGGACGCCACGGTCTCATTTTTGGGATCGCCCAAGCCGCCCTTGACGACCGCTTTCCAGTTCGAGGGGCTCGGCCCGAGGTATTTCCAGATTTGGCAGCCTTGATCCCAATTCCTGGTACCCGCGTAGAGGCTGTTCTTGAAAAAGATCAAGACATTAACGATGTAATTTTTGGACGTGCCGAAGCCCGGATTGTTGAGCTTGGCCCAACCCGATTTATTCTTGCGCCAGACCTCGGCGCCTTTGGAATTGGACGTCCCCACATAGAGGTCGCCGGCGGCTGACGAGACCATGGACGGCGCATTGTAATTATCCTTGGTGCCGAAGCCCGGTCCGGTGGGAGACCCCGAGGGGCCTTGCCCGACGACCTGGCTCCAAGCGCTGCCGTTGTACGCCCAGACCTGGCAGCCATAGTTGCTGCTTCGTGCGGCCACATAAAGAAGGCTCTTGATGACCGTCATCGAAGGCACTTCTTCGGCGTCGTCATTCTCGATATTCGCCGGACCGCTGACTTTTGTCCATTGATAGGGGGGCTTCCCCGTCCCTTTTGTGCGCCAGACCTGGCAAGAGTTGTCGGTGAGGTTCATGCCGGCGTAGAGATAATCTCCGAGGACGGCCAGGGCCGTAACGGAGGTGATGCGCGGCTTGCCCGCTTTTGGCTTATGGACTATGACCCAGTCATGTCCGTCATAGCACCAGATTTGGCCGCCAAACGACCAACCGCCCTCGGTGCCGTAATACAGCTTGCCGTTGAATAGGCATGAGGCTCCCGGGCCATATTGAATCGGACTATACGGTCCGTCGAGTCCGCCGCGGCCGATTCTGTTCCAGGTCAAGGCCTGGTCAGCGAACGCGGTCGCGGTCAATAGCAAAACAACTAGCACAGAAGCGCCAATAATCCTTCGACGATCGTTCAAGCGACCTCCCTTCCCCCGCCCGCGCGCGGGCCGCGGCCCAAGCGCGGAGACACCGGCCGTCGATTGGGGGTCATGATGTTGTCTATGCGCCGAGGATACCGCCGGGCCCTGCGGTTTGTCAAGGCGGCCTTCAGGGACGACGCGGCGCTCCAGGGCCGGACCGGAGAGATACCGCCCCGGCTGTCAAATCATCGACTCCCCGGCCTGAAGGCCGGGGCTTGTTCATGATTAACCCTGAGCCTCGCTCTCATCCCCGCCTTGAAAGGCGGGGCTTGGCGTCGGCGAACGGGTCAAGGGCTTCCGAAGAGGCCGGGCTATCGCGTCCGGGAATGAAATCTCGACTGGTAGGCTTCCTTCGGGTACTTCCGATGAGCTTTCGGGAACGACGGGAATGGGTTGGCCCGGAGGATCAGGGGGCTGTCGCTCCCCGCCCCGGTCGTCCAGACCTCGCCGCCGGTCATGTCGTTCACGGTGCCGGCGTAAAGATCGGCGCCGTCGCCCGCCAGAGTGAGGACTCCGTAATTATTATTGGTCCCGAAGCCGCTCTTATTGGCCTGGCTCCAGACGCCGCCGTCGTAGGACCAGATTTCTCCCCCGTTCACCCCGTTCCAGGTGCCGACGTACAGAAGATTTTTAAAGACGATCATGGCGTCCGCCATACCGTTGTTGGCCTTGCCGAAACCGCTGACGTTGACCCGGCTCCAGCTCGTTCCGTTGCCCGAATAGCGCCAGATTTGGCAGCCTGTCTGATCGGCGGAGTAGACGCTCGCGTAGAGGGCGTCCTTATAGACGGCCAGCGCGTCCACTCCGTGGTTTGCCTTGTTTCCGAACCCCTCCGCGCTGACCAGCGTCCAGTTCGACGGCCCGGGGCCGTCATACCTCCAAGCGTGGCAGGGATCGTTCATATCGTAGGTCCCGGCGTAAAGCTTGTTGTTTAAGACGGCGAACGATATCGCGCCCACCGTGGTGGCCATGCCGAAGCCGTTGGTGTTGACCTTCGTCCATTGGGTCGTCTTGAGGCCGTCGCATCTCCAAACCTTGGCCTTGGTGTTATAGCTCTGCGTGCCAACGTAGAGTTTGTCCTGGTGAACGATCATTGCCGCGGCTTCACCCGATGTCGCGTCTCCGAATCCGTCCTTGTTGGCCTGGGTCCACTTCGACCCGTCATAGCGCCAGACCTCGGCGCCGGTCAGCCAGTTGCCGGTCCCGACGTAAAGATAGCCGTCCGCGACGGCCATGGACTCGGCTTCATAATTATTAGGATCTCCAAACCCGCCCGAGACGACCTGGGTCCAGGCGTTCCCCTCATAGCGCCAGATTTCGCAGCCCAGGCCGTTATAGGTCCCGACGTAGAGCTTTCCGCCGAAGAACGCCGAGCAGCCGATCCTTTCGTTGTCGTTCAGGCTGAATCCGGAATCATTCGTCAGCGTCCAGGCGAACGGCACCTTGGCGCCGCCCGCGGTCGCGTAGACCCGGCTGCCGAAATCGCCGTTCAATCCGGCATAGAGCTTGCCGTCAAAGACAGCCAGGGCGCCGCCATCCCCGTTGGTCTTCCCCTCCCCGAACCCGTTTGCGTTGGCCTTCTCCCATTTCGTTCCGTTGGTCCTCAGGACCTGGCAGCCGTTTTCATAGTTCGCGGTGATGATATACAGCCAGCCCGGGTTTCCGAAGACCGCCGCCGCGCCGATATTATAATTGTTGGCGTCGCCCATCCCGTTGAGCCCGATCGCCTTCCAGTTCGCGGGGCCCGGCCCCAAATATTTCCAGACCTGGGCGCCCTTAGTGTAATTCTGGGTGCCCGCATAGAGGCTGTTCTTGAAGAAGATAAGGACGCTGATGTAGGAGTTCTTGGACGCGCCGAATCCGGGCTTGTTGAGCTTGGTCCAGCCGGAGCTCGTCAGCCGCCAGACCTCGCCGCCCCCGCTGTTGCCCGTCCCGACATAAAGATCTCCCGAGGCCGAAGAGGTCATGGACCGCGCCACGTAGTTATTCTTATTGCCGAAGCCCGGGCCGGTGGGCGATCCCGAGGGGCCTTGCCCGACGACCTGGGTCCAGGCGCTTCCGCTGTATTTCCAGACCTGACAAGCCTTCACGTTGTTCCAGGTGCCGCAGTACAGATATCCGTTGACGACGGTCATCGAACTCACCATGTACGTATATTGCTGGCTGATGTTCGCCGGCGCGCTGATCTTGGTCCAGCGATAGGGGGGCTTCCCCGTCCCGTCGGTACGCCAGACCTCGCAGGTCCCGTCGTTGACAGACATGCCCCCATAGAGATAATCGCCGAGGACGGCCAGAGTCGTCACCGCGTCAATTCGCGTATGGCCCGGCTTGGGCTTATGGACCATGACCCACTCGTGCCCGTCATAGCGCCAGATTTGGCCGCCGAACGACATGCCGCCGCCGGTGCCGACATAAAGAGCCCCCTTGAAAACGCAGGGGGCGTTGAGGCCATACTGGAGATAATTATACGGCCCGTCCAGGCCGCCTTTACCGATCCGGCTCCAGGTCAGGGCCTCGTCGGCGAAGGCCGCCGCGGTCAAAATCGCCGCGACAAACAAAGACGCCAATAACGCCTTGCCATGCTTGTTCACGAAATCTCCCTTCCTCCCCCTTGCCCGGGCCACGACAAAAATTCGCGGATCTCGGCGCCTATCCGGGGATTATGATAATTCTATACGCCGAAGATAACGCCATGTCCGGCGACTTGTCAAGGCGACCCTCACAGACGGCGCGGCGCTCCGGCGGCCGGCTTGGCGGACGCCGCCCCGGCTGTCAGGCGCCCTCGGAAAGTCCGGGCTACCGCGTCCGGGAATGAAGCCTCGGCTGGGAGGCTTCTCTCGGATGCCTCCGATGCACTCGCGGGATCGACGGGAACGGAGCCGCCCGGAAGATCGGGGGGCTCGCGCTCCCGGTCCCGGTCGTCCAGACCTCGCCGCCGGTGAAGTCATTCTCGGTCCCGGCGTAAAGATCGGTCCCATCGCTGGCGATCGATTCGATCCCGATGTTGGTGTTGGCCCCGAATCCGGATTTATTGACCTGGCTCCAGACGCTGCCGTCGTAAGACCAGATCTCGCCCCCGTTCGACTCGTTCCAGGTGCCGACATACATGAGATTTTTGAAGACGATCATGGAATCCGCATATTCATTGGCGGCTTTCCCGAAGCCGCCGACGTTGACCTGGCTCCAGGCCGTACCGGCGCCGGAGTAGCGCCACACCTCGCAACCGCCGTTGCCCTCGGTCCAAGTCTCCGCATAGAGCGCCCCCGTATAAACGGCCAGGCCGGACGCGGCATAGTTGCTATCGACGCCGAACCCCGCCTCGTTCGCCGCCGTCCACCCGGACGGCCCGGGGCCGTCGTACCTCCAGACCCGGCAGCGGCCGCTCTCGTCCAGGGTCCCGGCATAGAGCTTATTACTGAAGACGGCCAAGGACTGGATTCCGATCGTCGCCAAAACGCCGAAGCCGTTCGTGTTGACCTTCGTCCATTGGGATGTTTTGAGACCGTCGCAACGCCAAATCGTAGCACCGTGGTCATAGTTCCGCGTCCCCACGTAGAGCTTGTTCTGGTGGACGGCCATGGCGCTGGCCATTCCCGACGAGGCGTCCCCGAACCCGCTCTTGTTGGCCTGGGTCCATTTCGACCCGTCGTAGCGCCAGATCTCGGCCCCCGTCTCCCAATTCTCGGCGCCGGCGTAGAGATAGCCGTTGGCGACGGCCATGGACCACACGCTATCGTTGTAGGGATCGCCGAACCCGCCCGTCGCGACCTGGGTCCAGCCGTTCCCTTCGTAACGCCAGACTTCGCAGCCCAGGGAGTTATGGGTCCCGACATAAAGCTTTCCGCCAAAGAAGGCCGCGGCCCCGAACAGTTCGTTGTCGTTCCGGGTGAAACCGGAGTCGTTCACCTGCGTCCAGGCGAAGGGGACCTTGGCGCCGCCGGCCGTCGCGTAGACCCGGCCGCCGAAATCGCTGTCCAAGCCGGCGGTGAGTTTCCCCCTGAAGACGGCCAGGAACCCGCCTATGCAATTGGTCGGACCCTCTCCAAATCCGTTCGCGTTGGCCTTCTCCCAGGTCTTCCCGTTCGTCCTCAAAACCTGACAGCCTCGTTCTCCGTTATCCGTAATCACATACAGTCGGGCGGGGTCCCCGAAGACGGCCGCGGAGGCGACGAGCCTGTTCTTGACATCGCCCATTCCGTTGAGCCCGACCGCCTTCCAATTCGACGGGCCGGGCCCGACGTATTTCCAGACCTGGGCGCCCTTCTCATCATTGATGGTGCCCCCATAGAGGCTGTCGTTGAAGAAGGCCAGGGTTTGGATACGGAAATTAGAAGAGACCCCGAAGCCGGGCTTGTTGACCATGGCCCAGCCCGAGCTGTTCAGCCGCCAGACCTCGCCTCCGTCATGCCGGCCCGTGCCGACATAAAGATCGCCCGACGCGGATGAAGTCATGGAGCTCGCCACGTAATTCGCTTTGTCGCCGAAGCCGGGACCGGTGGCCGAGCCGGCGGAACCTTGCCCGACAACCTCGGTCCAAGCGCTGCCGTTGTACGACCAGACCTGGCAGCCGTAATAGCCCTCTGTACCGACATAAAGAACCCCTTTGACGACAGCCATTGAAGGCGCTTCATGAGCCTCGGAATTTTCGATATTCGCGGCGCCGCTGACTTTCGTCCATCGATAGGGAAGCTTCCCCGTGCCGCTGGTCCGCCAAACCTGGCAGGTTTGATTGCTCAGGTACATGCCGGCATAGAGGTAATCCCCGAGGACGGCCAGGGATTGCACTTCCCGGATGAGGTTCTTGCCCGGCTTGGGCTTGTGGATCAGAACCCACTCGCTTCCGTCATAGCTCCAAATCTGGCCGCCCCAGGTTCCGACGCAGAGCTTGCCGCCGAACAGGCAGGCGGCGTTCAGATCCTCCTGAAGCGGGTTATACGGTCCGTCCAGGCCGCCTTTGCCGATCCGGCTCCAGGTCAGGGCCTGGTCTGGCCGAGCGACGGCTGCGGAAAGAATGAATCCGATCAGAAACAATCCAAGAAACCGCTTTCGGTGTTGATCCATGATGACCTCCCTTAACGCTCCTCGCTCATCCCCGGGCCGCGTTGCGCTCCGGCCGTAGGCGCTCCTGAAACATCCATACATCCAATATCGGTTGAGAATACCGCGGCGCGAGCCGGCTTGTCAAATCATCGACACCCAGACTAAGCCGTTTTCGGCTTAGTCTGAGTACTGCAAGGCTGGGTGGCGTCGGCGAACGGGTCAAGGCGTGCCCGAGCGAAGCAAGGACGCGGGACTTCGACCTTGACAGCCGCGCCGGATGTGTTTTACTGTCTTTCCATCCCTCGTCGAGGAGGAGCCATGATCGATTTTATCCGCCGCCGCCCCGTCTTTCGAGTCGCATCCTTTTTTGCCCTCATCGCGACGCTATTCCTGATCGCCGCCTGCGCCGAGAAGAAGGAATCGTCCCCTTCATCGGCCGCGACCGCAGCGTCCGCCGGATCCGATCCGCGCCTTAAAGGCTCCTTCCGGGAGGACCGCGACGGCTGGGCTTTCGTTCACCTGGAGGGCGCTCCGGGCGAAATCGGCTTCCAGCACGGCTGGTACCTGGCCTCGGAGATCGACGACATCATCAAGACGATGGCCTTTTATTTCCCGATTTCGGTCAAGCACGACTGGGCTTTCTTCCGCGAGGCCGCCGAGCGGATGTTCTGGCCCAAGCTCGACCCCGAATACAGGGATGAGATCGAGGGCATCGCCGAGGGCGTCCGCGCCCGCTGTCCCGAGCTGACTTACGACCGGATCGACATCGCCGCCCTCAACGGCTGGATCGAACTGGCCTGGTATTACGTTCCCTATCTCGAGGCCAAGGCCAAATCGGGCGCGGGCGACAACAAGGCCCCCGCCTACTGCAGCGCCTTTGTCGCCGTCGGCAGCTACACAAAAGACGGAGGCGCGGTCATCGCCCATAACAACTGGACCGAATACATCCTGGGCGAGCGCTGGAACGCGATCTTGGACATCGTCCCCGAGCGGGGGCGGCGCATCCTGATGGACGCCATGCCCGGCTTCATCCACAGCGGAGACGATTTCGTCGTCAACGGCGCCGGCCTCCTCTACTCCGAGACGACCATGTCCCAGTACAAGGGTTTCCGGGAGGACGGCACCCCCGAGTTCGTCCGCGCCCGTCGGGCCGCCCAATATGGAGCCTCGATCGACGATTTCGTCCGGATCATGACGGCCGACAACAACGGCGCCTACGCCAACGACTGGCTCGTCGCCGACCTCAACGCCGGCGAGATCGCCCGGCTCGAGCTCGGCCTTAAGAATCAGCGGGTCTGGAGGACGAAGGACGGGTATTTTATCGGCGCCAACTTTCCGCTCGACGAGAAGGTTATCGCCGAGGAGACGACCTTCGACCCCAAGAACACGCGCCAGTCGGTCCTGGTCCGGAAGGCCCGCTGGAAATCCCTGATGGAGGCCAACAAGGGAACGATCGACGTCACGAAAGCCATGGCCTTCCTGGGCGACCACATCGACGCCGCGACCGGCGCGCCGGCCGACAACGCCAATACCCTCTGCGGCCATAGCGACTCCGATTCCAAGGGCCTTCCCGAATTTTCCTGGGCTCCCTTCTATCCCGGAGGGGCCGTCCAAGGAAAGGCGACTTCGGCCGCCCTGGCCCGCGAATTCAAGATCTGGGCCCGGATGGGCCATCCCTGCGGACGGGACTTCGACGCCGCGGCCTTCGCCGGGGCTCATTCAGAATGGGCCTGGCAGCTTCCTTATCTAAAGGACATGCCGGCTCATCCCTGGGCCCTGTTCCAGGGACGATGAGCGCGTCCCGCGGCGGCCCCGGCCGTCTACCGAACCTTGATATTTCCGGCTAATGGGCATAAAATGATTTTTCTTTCGTAAAGGGATCAACGGGAACAATGAAGAGAGCCGCGATCGCGCTCTTGATCTTCTGGGCCGCCGGCGCCCTGGCTCTTTTCCCCCGGACGGATCGAATCGGCCAAGCCCAAGAGGCGACGGCCATCGACCCTTTTTACATGAAGCTTTTTGAGGATGGAAAGTCCTTGTACCGCCAAGGTCGGTTCCAAGAGGCCGTGGAAGCGCTCAAGGTCGCCTCGTTCGGCTTGATCGACGACCGGGACCGCCTCCTGGAATGCTATATCTACCTCTCGACGGGATACTATAAGAACCGGGCGGCCGCGGCCGCCCAGGATTGCTACGGAAAGATCGTCCGGATGAACGCCTCCGACAAGCTCGCGAGCTTGGCTCTCCCCAAGGACATCCAGGACGCTTATCTGGAGATGGCGGCCGCCTTCGATCGGGCGGCGCTCCGCTCCCGGCCCGGCCCGATCGCCCCGGTCGTCCCCATCGCTCCGCCCCGGACCGGCCCTTCGGAGCCGAACGAAATCTCCAGGCTCGGGGAGGCCATCCGGAAAAATCCGCGCGACACGGAGGCCCGTCTCAGCCTGTTTTATCTCTATCTCAACCGCAAAAAAATAAAAGAAGCGAAGTCCGTCCTGGAGGACTGGCTGGATGTCCAACCGTCCGACGCGACGGCCCTGATCGAAATGGCCAAGATCCGACTCGATGAGCAAAAGCCCAAGGACGCCCTCAAATACCTCCAGAAAATCGGCCGGACTCTCGAGAGGGACATCGAGTTCCTCTACACAAGGGGACGAGCCTTTTGGGAGGCCAAAAAAACCGCGGAAGCCAAAGCGGATTTCCTGATGGTCCAGGCCCGCGAGCCCGCCTATAAGGACACGGCCCTTTACTTGGAGCGTATCGCCCGGCTCGAAACGCCGGCGGCGTCCGCCGACCCCCTGGCCCTTGCCCGCCGCGAAACCAATTTCAAGAAAAAAGTCGAGTACTATCGGGCCGCGCTCAAACGGAATTCTTCTAACTTAGACATCTACTACGAATTAGCGGATGTCTACACGGCGCAAAAAAAATGGAAGGACGCGGTCCAAGTCCTTCAAGCAGTCCTCAAGTCCAACCCCCAGGACAAACGGGGAACCGAGAAGCTGGGCGAGATCTATCTGATGAATAAGGACTATGACAAGGCTATCGCTCTCTTAACTTCGGCCAAGGAAATTTTCGGAATCGATATGGCGATCCGCTATCTCCTCGGAAGGGCGTACATGGGAGCCAAGAAGTATAGGGAAGCCGCCGAAGAATTCCGGACCGTCATCATCCAGGACCCCGCCTACAGGGACGCGTCGCGGCTGCTGTCCGAGTGCGCCGCCAAAGTCAAATAGAAAAGGCGGGAGTCCGCTCCCGCCTTAAAGTCGCATCAACTAGAAAAAGTTAGCGTGCCTGTTACTTCTTGACCGGAGACGTTTCTTCCTCGCCCTTAGCCAGGCTATAGATGCCGAAGCCGGCGCCGCCGGCGGCCACGACGATCACGGCGATCCCGGCGGGCGTTAAAAAGAACGGCTTCTTGCCGGCGATCTTTTCGGCCAGCCCGGCCGGAGTCTTATAAACCGGCTGTTTGATCTCGGCCGTCTTTCCGGGTTTCAAAGCCAGCGACAGCTTCCCCATCTCGCCGCCCATAATGGACACGACATACTCGCAGTTGTATCCGCTGTCCCCGGCCTTGACTCCGATGACATACTGGCCCGGCGGAAGATTGGTGAGCTTATACAGGCCGCTCGTCGTGGTCGGAGTGCTCGAAAATACGCTTCCGTCCTTGATGTTTCTCAACTCGACGATGGCGTTCTCAACGGGCGTTTTCTGGTCATTCGCGTAAATGAATCCCGTGAGTTGACCGTTCGCCTGGGCTCGAGCCGGCACCGCTCCGAAAGAAACGAGCATTAAGAAGAACGAGCCCAAAACGGCAGCCGCCATGGTTTGGGACCTAAAAACACGATGTCCTAACATGTTTACCTCCCTTTCCCAAGTAAATACATATTTTATTAAAAAAAACGGTCTTTGTCAAGAAAATTCGATGACGGATCGGCGGAGGATTTCTTTCCTATCGATTTCAGGGAGGCGGAGCCCTTTTTTTTGCCGCCTTGGCCGGCAGCTCGACGCCGGCGGCCCTCGCCAACGCCGTCAATCCCTCCTCGTTCCCGTATTCCTTTTTCCAGAGAGCCCGGAGCTGGGCGAGAACGGAAGGCCTCATCCCCGTCGCGGCCCGGAACCTGTCCAGGGCGAAAGCCCGTTCGTCCGGCGTCAGCATCTCCCATTGGCTCAAGAAAACGAACAGAACGTTCCGGTTGATGAATTCGTCGGCGGGCTTGAGCTCGACCGCCTTCCGAAAGAAGAGCCGGCTCTTCTCGGCATACGTCAGAAAGGGAGAGTTGGCGAGAAGATAGACCTTCCCCAGCTCGAAATAGGCCGAGGATTCGGCCGGCGCGCGCCGGATCGCCTCCGCCAAGAGGTCTCGCGCCCCGGCCGCGAATACATCCCGCTTCTCGGGAGAGCCGAACTCGTTCTCGGCCAGGGCCCGCTCCAGGCAAAGGCGTCCCGCCTCCTGATAAAAAGAGGGCAGCCCGAAGCAACGGACCGCGGCCGCGAGCTCGGCGGAGAGTCCGTCGAACGCGCTTTCGATACTCCGCGCCTCGGACCTCGCTTGCTCATACAGCGCATAGTGTCGATGGCCGAGATAAGCGCGGCCGCCTTCGACGAGCACGGCCGCCGCGAGCATTACCCCCGCGATCTTCTTCATCGCGGTCACGTCTCGTCCCTCCTCAGCGGACATAATCCCTCCCGGACCGTCGGCTTTCGAGGCCCGTCACGCGTAGGAGTAGCGCGGCAAGGGCACAGAAGACGGCCCCATTCGCGGTGATCTGGAGGTTGAAATCGGCCAGGCTGTGGATGAAGATGGCCGCCAAGCCGCCCAGGCAGCCCAGCCCGACCCCCTTGACGAAGGGATCCCGCCGCTTAAGCCAACGTGCAAGCCCGAGGCCGAAGACTCCGAACATAAACGCCCAGAACGCCGATCCCGCCGGAATCCCGTTCTCGGCCATGATCTCCAGATAATCGTTGTGGGCGTGATCGACGATGACCCGGCTGTCCTTTTCCTCGTACCTCTGGTAGGCGTAAACGAACGTCCCGGAGCCCGTCCCGGCCAGAGGGTAGTCCCGGATGATCCTCGCCGCGTTCCGGAAGTAGACGGGCCGGCCCGCCTCGAACGTCACTTTCTCCCTGGTGAATCGTTCGATGACGGGACGGACGCCGATGAGGACGGCCGCGAAAACGACGGCCAGCCCGATCATCCGGATCAGTCGATGGCCGCGCCGCCCCGCACCGCCTCTGGCGGTGTCCCCCGCGGCCGAGATCGCGATCATCATCAAGAAGACCGTGATGAGGAAGATGAGGACGCCGGAACGGGATTTGGTGAAAATGAGCCCCAAGCCGAGGACGGCCGCGACCAACCCGACCATGAATGTTTTCTGGAGCTTCTCCTGGCCGAACCACAGGATCCTCTCCTTGAACGTCGCCCGCCGGCCCATGGCGAAGAAATCCGCCTTGGCCAGCAGGAGGCCGAGGACGAGCGGAAAGACCATTTCCAGGAAGCCGGCCAGGTGGTTCCGGTTGATGTAGGTTCCGGTCACCGAGCCGAGGTCCCATTTTTTCTGGTAGGAAAAAATCCTTTCCGTGCCGCCGAAAACCTGGGCGATGCCGTAGGTTGCCTCGAAGACCGCCGTCGCCGCCAGGACCCAAAGGAAGATCTCGACCTCTTTCCGCGTCTTCACGGAGCGAAAGACCAGGAAAGCGAACATCCCGTAGGCCGCGTATCGGACCAGAGTGTACAGAGAAACCGTCGGCGCCAGCGAAAGAGTCATCCAGCCGCCGCCCCCGGAGGCTCCCAAGCCGAGCGAGGCCAGGCCGGACCTTAAAGCCGCCGCCCGGGGAGAGATCGCGCCGACGACGGCAGCCGGAAGGGGGATGATCGAAATCGCCGATAGAACGAAAAACGCGGCCAGAAACGCTTTCAGGAAACAGGGAAGAACCTTGGCGCCGCTCTCCCCGCCGCATTCGCCGCCCTTCACGCCCAGCCAAAACGCGGCGAAAAGGAGCGCGACCGCGGCCTCGAAGGCGAATACGGCCCATTCCTCCATGGAGCCGAAGGGAATGGGCAGGAAGGCCGCGACGGCGCAAACTCCCCAAAAAACGAATTTTCTCATGCGAATTTCGGAAGACGAAGGGTCCATTTCCTCTTCCGGGCCGGATTCTCGGGCACGCCCCAGTCCGGGATGGGAGCATTGTCCAGGATGGCCCGCGGAATATCGGTCACCATGGCCAGCGCTTTCTCCCGGCCGACGATCGCGCCCGCTTCCTCGACCGCCGCGGCCAACCGGGGCGGCCGGCGCTCCGGGTCGTGCGCGTCCGAGGCGATGACCTGAACCAGGTTGTGTTTCAGGAAGAGCCGCGCCGTTTTCTTCGTCTCCGCGCCGAATCCGCCCGTGATGCTCTTAGCCGTGACCTGGGCCAGGGCGCCCGTCCGGATGAGATCATAGAGCAGGTCCGGCCGCTCCCGGAAGACGTCGTTCCGCTCGGGATGGCTGATGATCGGCGTCAAGCCGCCGAGCATGATCTCGAAAAAGAACTCCCGAACGCCGGGGGGAACGGCATCCTCCGGAAATTCGAGAAAGAAATAGTTCGAAGCGTTGATCGTCAAGTTCCATGTTTTCGCGGTCTCGGCGACGCCGGGATGGAGGAAGATCTCGGCCCCGCGCAGGAAAGCCACGGCCGTTTTCGACTCTACCGCGGCGACCTCGGCGAACCGGCTCTCGAGAACATTCAAATCGTCGGCGTGTTTGCTGAGCCGGAAGACGTGCGGCGTCAGGACGATCGTGCCGATCCCGTCGGCGTGCGCGATCCCGGCCATGGCCCGGAATTCCTCCCAGCTTCCGGCCCCGTCATCCCAGTCCGGCAGGAGATGGGTATGAAGGTCGATCAAGACTTCTGACCCTCCTCGTAGTAATGCTGGTACTTGTAGTAATAGCTCTTGTAATATGACCCGTGCTTGTGAACGTTGAGGTTGTTGATGATGACGCCCAGGGTTTTGATCTTGGTCATTTCCAAGGTGTCTCGGGCCTGCTTAAGGGCGTCACGCGGAGTCTTATCCCCCCAAACGATGATGACGAAGCCGTCGATGGCCGGCCCGAGGACGAGGGCGTCGGTCACGGCCAGGATGGGAGGCGTATCGATCAAGATGTAGGCGAAATTCCCCTTCAGGGTTTCGAGGAGCTTGAACATCTTGTCCGAGCCCAGAAGCTCGGCCGGGTTGGGCGGCACCGGCCCCGAGGTGATGAGATAAAGGTTGGGGATCTCGGTGGCCTTGACGAGCTCCTTGAGCTCGACCCCGGTCGTCAGAAAATTCGTCAGGCCGGTCAGGTTTCTCATCCGGAAGATCCGGTGCATGCGCGGCTTGCGGAGGTCGGCGTCGATGACGAGGACGCGCTTCCCGGTCTGGGCCAGCGTCACGGCCAGGTTGGAGACGGTCACGGTCTTGCCCTCCGACGGCAGGGGCGAGGTCACGATTATGGCCCGCAGGTCGGGCGCGGAGCCCGAGAGCAAGAGCGACGTCCGGATGGAGCGATAGCTCTCGGAAAAATTGGACTTGGGCGCGAGGTGAGTGATGAGCTCGATGGACTTGACCGGCGGCTCGGCGGACTTCTCCTTCGCTCCCCGATCGTCCTCAACGCCGCGACCTTCCTTTATTTTTTTCTTCCGTCCGTACCCGTACCCGGATTTTCCTTCATCGAGGCTGAACGTAGGCACGATCCCGAGCGTGGGCAGCTGGGCGTTCTTTTCGATATCCTGGGCTCCCTTGATCGTATCGTCCAGGTGATCGAGGAGCAGGGCCAGGCCGACGCCCCCGAAAAGCCCGAACAGGAGAGCCAGGACCATATTCATCCTCTTTTTCGGGCTCGAGGGCTGGAGCGGCTTGTCGGCGCGGTCCACGATCCGGATGTTGGACGTCCTCAGCCCGCGCAGGCGGGCCGAGACTCCCGTCTCGCTCTCCCGTTTGAGGAGCGTTTCGATGAGGCTCTTCTTGTTGTCGAGCTCGATTTTCAGCCCGTTATAGAGGATGGCGTTCGAATTCAGCTGAAGGGCCTCCTTCTTCTGGTTGTCGAACACGCTCTGCAAGGACATCTCTCTCTTTTGCGCGCCCTGGAATTCCGAGTAGGCCGCTTTGATCAAGTTGTTGGTCTCGTTGGCCAAGAGCTCGCGGGCGCTGTCGAGCTCGGCCTTGAGGCGGACCATTTCCGGGTATTCGGGCCGGAAGGTCTCGGACTTCTTGGAGTACTCGCGGCTCATCCGGACGTAGTCCTCGCGAAGCCTTTGGATCAGGGGATTGTTGACGGCCTCGGGGATATAGTCGGCCGAGGCGTTCCGGATTTCGTTGTAGTTCGCCTCCTTGCGGAGCCGGTCGATCTGGGCTTCGGTCAGCGCTTTGTTGAGCTCTCCCAGCTTGTCGACGATCGTCGTTTCGGTGTCGCTCAGGGCGATGATGTTCTTCTCGGCGCCGTACGATTGGAGCTCGCGCTCCTTGGCTGCGATTTCGGTCCGCAGTCCGTTGATCTGCTGGGTCAGGAACTCGGTGGCCTGCTCGGTCGCCTCGTACTTGGCGTTGACGTTCATATCAATGAAGGCGTCGAAAAGCGTGTTGACGCCGTCGGCGGCCAGCTTGGGGCTCCGGGAGCTGAACGAGACCTCGACCAGGCGCGTCAGACGGAGGGGCTTGATCTGGAGCCGGCTCAGGAATTCGTTTATGAGTTTTTGCCTCAGGACCGGATCATCCTTGCCGGATTTAGCCCCGTTCCGGCCGTTCCCGACGAACTCCTTGTTCTCGAAGAGATTGAGGCGGTTCACCGTTTCCGCGGCCAGAGCCCGGCTTTGGAGGAGCTTGTACTGGGTCTGGTAGTAATCGTCGCGGAAGCTTTCGATCTGGAAGATCTCCTCGAAGGTCAGGATGTTGGCCTCCTTCTCGATGAGGAGGGTGCCTTTGGCCGTGTAGGTCGGACGGGCCGTGAACGTCCAGACGCCGACGATGAAAATCAAGGCTAGGGCGAAGGCGCCGATCAGCCAGCGCCGCCGCCAGAGAATGTCCCAGTATTCGCGGAGGTTGATCTCCTGCTGAGGGGGAAGGTCCACGAACTCGTTGTTGTTGGCGCTCGTTCCGTTCATCGCGATCCTCTCTCAGAAAATGCTGGTGGGCACATAGACGACGTCGCCCTCGAGCAGGGGAATATTGGGCTTTTTCCCCTTGATGATGTCCTTGAGGTTGGCCTTGATCTTGGTCTCCTTCCCGGACTTGTCCTTGCGGGTGACGATGATGCTCCCCCGGGCGGCGTCCTCGGTCGTCCCCCCGGCTTGGGCGATGGCCTGGAGGAGGGTGATCTTTCTCGACATCTTGACCTGGATGGCGCCCGGCTGCTTGACCTCGCCGAAGACGTAGACCGTGATCATCCGGTCGACGGGGACGTTGACGACGTCGTTGGGCTGGAGCGGAATGTTGAGCTGCTGGTTGCCGTTGATGATCAGGTCCTCGAGGTCGATGGCCAGGGAGGCGGTGACCCCGTCCTTGCCTTCCCGGAGGACATAAATATCGTTGGCCGCGCTGTCCTTGAGCCCGCCGGCCTGGGAAAGCATCTGGATCAGCGACTTGCGTCCGACGATTTCGTACATCCCCGGCTTCTCGACGGCGCCGATGACGGCGATCCGGTTGCTCTGGTATTCGAGGATGAAGACCGAGACCTGGGCGTTCTTGAGGAATCGCGCTTCAAGAAGCTTGGCCAACTGGGCCTCGACCCCGTCCTTGGTCATCCCTCCGACCTTGACGCTCCCCAAGAGGGGCAGGGTGATGGACCCGTCCTGGGAGACGCGGACTTTCTGGTTGAGGTCGGGCAATTCGAAGACCTTGAGCTCGAGCAGGTCCCCGGGGCCGATGATGTATTCCCGGATGAAGAAATCCCGCTCCTGTCCGGTTGGGGCCGGAGGTTCGGCCTGCTGGGAGGCCGCGAGAGCCGAAGCGAGCCCGGACGCGAGGAAGAATGCCGCAATTCCGATGATAATCCGTCCTTTAAAACCTCTCATGACCACCTGCCTTGCATGTATTTAGGGTCAAAAATCATATGTCAGGTTAAGCCCGACGAAATCCCGGTCCGCCGTCCATCCAAGGACATTGATCGAACGCTTCAGCCGCCCGGCCGTGACCCCGAGGCCCACGCCCTCCTGGACCCTGATATAAAGGCCGACGGAATGGACCGTCATGTCGTCCAGCCTTTTAGAAACCCCGGCGCCCGGCGCGGTCATCCCCTCCGGGAGAGGATAGCTATTGTGTCCCTTGCTGTAATCGTAGTCCAGGCGGACTTTGCGCTTCATGATATAGAACGAGGCGCCGCCCCCCGCACTTTTCTCGATATAGAACGGGTTCTCGAACCAGATGGAAAAGCTTACGTCCCGGCGGTAGGAGCACCGAACATTCAGCACACGAAGGACTCTGAGGGTGAGGCTCGCCTCTCCGACAAACCCCTCGAAGTCCGGCAGGCCCGCGTCCCGCGTCCTGAACTTCTTATAGCCGAACCGCACCGTTCCCCGGAGCCGGCTCCAAGACGACAGCTCGAAGCCGCCGTAGACGGCCCGGCTTTCCGAATCCCGCCCACTCGCCGGATCCCTGAAATCGTAGGTTCCGTACTCGCCCTCGGCGAACGCCCTGATTTTCGAGGTCGCCTGGTAATAGATGAATGCGCTCGCCGTTTGCTCGGTCCTGTCCAGACGCTGGCTGATATTGAAGCCGGAATACTCGACGCTCTCGTAGCGGTGGGTTGAGCTCCGACCGGCCAGGGCGAAGGAGAATTTCCGGGATTTCTGCCAGAGAATGGAGGCCTGGAAATCCTCGACCCGGCGCCTGGGGCGGATATCGATCTCGGTGCTGAACCGCTCGCGGGCATCGCTCCAGCCTGCCCCGGCCGAGACCAGGAACTTGTTGAGCAGCAAATGGACCCATCCGTTCGTATAGTAATTCCAGGTCCTCTCCCGGACCGTCTCCTTGAAATAGACGTACTGGGGCGAGGCATAGACCTGGAATAGGATCTTCTTCTTAACGGGAAGAAAAATATCGAACGCGGGGCCGGCCGTCAGCCAATAATCGGCCACGGCGTCCGGACGGTAATAGACGTTCGAATCGTAGCCGGCGTTCCTGATGACGAGCGAGGGTTGGATATGGAACGGGCCGAAGCGCCAGGAAGCCGCCTGCGCCTGCTGCCTCAACACGAGGCCCTTCCAGGTGATCGGATAAAGCCGGCCCGGAAGCAGGGCGAAGCCCAGGACAACAAGCATGAGTCCGGCTCTTTTCTTGCGCATTTGAGTCCGATACCGACCCGCTAATGGGGCCGAGCTTCACCATTGTAGCCCAAGTCCATCGCCTTCAAACGGCGGATGACTTCCTCGTCTTTTCCACCTTGTGCGGCCGCGAATAGCTCCGCAACCCGGCTCTCGAATTTCTCGGGGGTTTGTCCGGCCGGCGGTGCAATGAATATTTTCCTGAACTCGGTCGCCTTGTCCCTTTCCTCGTCCACGAGCGTCTCCTCGTAGAGTTTTTCGCCCGGCCGGAGCCCCACGAACTTGATCTCGATGTCGCTCTCGGAATACCCGGACAAGCGAATCAGGTCCTTGGCCAGGTCCAGGATCCTAATCGGCTTCCCCATGTCGAGGACGAAGATCTCGCCCTTGTCCCCGAGCGTACCGGCCTGGATGATGAGCTGGACGGCCTCGGCGATGGACATGAAATAGCGGCGGATGTCCGGGTGGGTGATCGTGACCGGCCCGCCCCTGTCGATCTGCTTCTGGAAGAGGGGCACCACACTCCCCCGGCTCCCGATGACGTTTCCGAACCGGACGCAGGAGAACTTGGTCCCGCCGCCCGCGGCCAGCCCCTGGATCAGGACCTCGCCGATCCGCTTGGTCGCACCCATGACGCTCGTCGGGTTGATGGCCTTGTCGGTCGAGATGTAGACAAACCTCTCCACCCCATGGGCGATCGCCAGCTCGACGACGTTCTTCGTTCCCGCGACATTGTTGAGGACGGCCTCGCTGACGTTCAGCTCCATCAGGGGCACATGCTTGTGGGCGGCCGCGTGGAAGACAACCTCGGGACGATACTTGCTGAAGAGATGCTTCATCCTATCGTAATTCTTGATGTTGGTGATGATGGGGGCGGCGCTGATCCCGGATTCCTGAAGGGCCAACTCCCGGTCGATCTCGTAGATGCTGTTTTCGTCTTTATCGACCAGAATGAGCTCGCGCGGCCACAACTTGACGAGCTGGCGGCAGAGCTCGGAGCCGATCGACCCCCCGGCGCCCGTAATCAAGATGCGCTTCCCTCGATACTTTTCCAGGACCGTCTCCTGATGATTGCTGAAATCCACCTGGCTCCGGCCCAGAAGGTCGTTGATGTCGATCTCCCTGATCTTGGTGATCCGGATCCGGTCGTCCAGCATTTCGAAGAGGCCGGGAATAATCTTGACCTTGAGCCCGGTGTCCCCGCAGATATCGACGATCCGCCGGATGTCCTTCGATGTAGCGTTGGCGATCGTGATGATGGCTTCCTGGACTTGGTGTTCCCGGCTCAATTCCGGAAGCCGGGAGGTGCTGCCCAGGACCTTGACGCCCTGGATGGATTGGTTGAACTTGGCGGGATCGTCGTCCACGAATCCGACAACCTTGTAGCCCAGGTCCAGCCGGGTGTTCAGCTCTTTAGCCACCATGTTCCCGGCGTCTCCCGCTCCGATCAGGAGCACCCTCGCTTTTGAGCCCTGGCCTTTTTCCATCCCGTAGTGCTCACGTCTCGACGCCTCGTGCGTCACCCGGCGAAGGAGCCTCACGCCTAAAGTCCCCAGGACGACAAGGAGGAATTCGATCGTGATGACGCCGTAGGGAAGCTTCAGGTAAGAGATTTTTCCCGGAATAAATATCCTGCCTAAAAGCATAGCAGCCGTGCCGGGGAGGATGGCGCCGACGATTTTGCGCGCGTCGTAGATGGAAATAAAACGCCAGGTGATCGAATAGACCCTGAAGAGGGCGAAAAGGATCAGCCTGGCCAGGACGACGTAGGGACAGATCAGGATCAGCCCATGTAACGGATAAATACTTGGAAATCCCTCGAACCGAATCAGGAATGCCGCCAGGAACGATATCCCGAAAATCAAGATATCGATGATGAGCTGATTGGTTCTCGTCAGCAAATATTTGTCGATCCTCATCTCCCCCTCCTGCTCTCCCCTTTGATTATTTCCCGAAGGCCTTCCTGATCAGAGCAACGATATATCCAAGCTCGAGGTCCGTCAAGGCCGTCCCGGACGGCAGGCAGACACCTCGGAAAAATATATCGTCCGACACGCTCACGTTCCCATCGTGGGCGAAGTATTTACTCTCTTTATACAGCGGCTGAAGGTGCATGGGCTTCCAGACGGGCCGGGATTCTATATTCTCGGCCTCGAGAGAGTTCATGATATCGTCCGGCCGGATGCGGCTTCCAGCCGCGATGGTTATAACCGTGAGCCAATAATTCGGCTTGCCGTAATCCGCGATCGGCATCAACGAGATCTCCTCGATGTCGGAAAGCGCGCTTTTATAGAAGGAATAGATCTCTTTTTTCCTCTTGATCCTTTCCTCCAGGACCCGGAGTTGCCCGCGGCCGATCGCGGCCAGGATATTGCTCATCCGGTAGTTGTAACCGAGCTCGCTGTGTTCATAATGCCGCGCGCGGTCTCTCGCCTGGGTGGCCCAAAAGCGGACCTTGGCCAAGACTTCAACATCATGGGCCACGAGCATCCCGCCCCCGGAGGTCGTCAGGATTTTATTCCCGTTGAAGGAGTATATTCCCAAATCTCCAGCCGTCCCGCTACTCTTCCCTCTATAGGTCGCTCCAATCGATTCGGCCGCATCCTCGATCACCGGGACGCCCTTTGGTTCGCAGACCGCCTTGATCGAGTCATAATCCGCGCTCTGGCCGTAAAGATTAGTCACTATAACGGCTTTGGGAAGATTATTCGTCTTCTCCGCCTCGGCAACGGCTTTTGCCAGTGCAGCCGGAGACATGTTCCAGGTCCCTGGCTCCGAATCGATAAAGACAAGGGTTCCGCCCTGGTAGAGGACCGGGTTGCAGCTCCCGATGAATGTAAGGCTTGAAGAAAAAACGACGTCCCCCGGCCCGATGCCGATATACCTGAGCGCCAAGTGCATAGCCGCGGTTCCAGAAGACAGCGCGAGGGCTCCAGCGGCTCCCACCTTTTGGGCAACCTCCCTCTCGAAAGCGTCCACTTGAGGCCCCAAGGGTGCGATCCAGTTGCTCGCGAAGGCATCTTTGACAAAGTCCTCCTCTTGCCCCCCCAAGTGAGGCGGAGAAAGATAGATCCGCTTTATCTTATCTATCATGGCTCTTTGTTACTCTGGCCGGAACGCCAATCGCGGTTACTTTTGCAGGGATATCCCGGACGACCGCAGCCCCGGCCCCCACCACTGTCCACTCTCCTACTTTAATGCCGGGAATTACAGAACAGCCGATTCCTAAAAAAACACCTGCGCCCAAAGTAACATTTCCGGCGATCCTGTTCCCCGGCGCAATATGAACGAAATCACCGATCAAGCAATCATGATCGACCATGGCTCCCGTATTGATGATGCAGTGGGATCCAATTTCACAATAGGGCTGTAATATCGCCCCAGCAAACACCACCGATCCGGGGCCTATTATTGCCGAGGAGGCCACGTAGGAATACGGGTGAACGGCGGTTGCCCATTTCATGCCCGGCAATCGCTCGGCGATTTTTTTGCGGACTAAGTTATCACCTATCCCGATTACAGCAGGCTCTGAGCCTTTCGATTTTATGAATGCCTCATTAATTGGGCCTTGAATAGGAATGTCGAGGAAACGAGTTCCCTGCTTCTTTGGATCATCATCATAGATTGCGGAAACATTGTATCCTGCGCTTGTTAAGGTATCTATTACGACCTTGGCATGCCCGCCGGCACCGATAATCACCACTGATTTTGATTTCATGATCTCAACTCTCAGAAAATTTATTGGGAAATGGGCTTCCTTCAATTGTTCCCTGGAACTTCGGCATTGTCGCGTGTCCATTAGCTCCAATGCCTTTTCTGGATATGACATAGACGAAACTACGGAACAGAATCTTCATATCTAACCAAAAGCTCTGATGATCGACGTACCAGACATCTAGCTTAAACTTTTCCTCCCAGGAAAGCTCGTTTCGCCCCGATACTTGAGCCAATCCCGTGATCCCCGGCAAAACCTCATGCCGACGGAATTGCTCTTTTGTATAGAGTGGGAGATATTCCATAAGTAACGGCCTCGGCCCGATTAGGCTCATCTCGCCCTTCATCACGTTGATCAGCTCCAGCAATTCATCGAGGCTAGTCGAACGAATCGCTTTGCCTATTTTATTAATCCGGTTTTCGTCAGGTAATAAACGCCCGTTTTTATCTCTTTCATTGGTCATGGTACGGAATTTATACAATCTGAACGGCTTTCCTCCTTTTCCCGGCCTGTCCTGGGTGAAAATGATCGGCCTGCCAATGAATAAAATAACGACAATGGCCGCTATGTAGAATAGTGGAGAGAACAAAATAAAACACAAAAAACACACGAAATTATCAATCCATTTTTTTATAAGAATATTATACATGCCTTATTTGATTGTGTGAATTTAACATCTCTGGAAGGGATGAGCCGCATAAGATATGATAATATAAATTAGCTATTTCCTCGCCGGTTCTATTGACATCGAACATGATGCTCACAAGTTCTCGCCCTCGGTCTGCCCGATGTCTAGCTTCAGATAAATTATCTAAGACATATAAAATTGTTTCTGCGAGTTTAACTGGCTTTTTCGGAGGAACGCTCCAGCCAGTGACACCATTAATAATTACTTCCGGCAAGCCGCCGACATAGCTTGCTATTACCGGAATCCCATATATCAACGGTTCCACAACCCCTCCACAGTTTTCTGATATCGGCACGTGTACAACGCAGGTAAATTGCTTCCACCAATCTAAAGCCTCATCGTTGCTAACCCTTCCTGGCATGAGAATCCGGCCGTTACCTACTCGCATAGCTCGCTGTTTTAACCCCTTTTCATAAGCCGTGCCCTTTCCCCATTGCCCCCCAACTAATAAGCCCATAACGTCAGTTCTTTTACTAAGAACAATGCTTAGCGCATCTATTACATCCTCATGTCGCTTGATCCCGAAAGTCTGACCTAATAAGTATTTCGGCGGATACATATAATTGACATTTCCCACAACCATATTATGTGAACTATCGATGTGTTTCCTGATTTCCTTATTACTAATAGATTTTTTTAAAGCGTCAATATCCACTCCATAATAAGACAAGAAAAGACGATCATTTGGAACGCCGTGGCTACGATAAAGTTGAAGAGCGAATCGGCTCGAGGGAACCCACCAGTCAGCAGTTCCGGCTAAACTAATTTCTATAGAACGAGGAATAAAATATTCTAAATGTAGCGGGCCTGGGACTTGAAAGATCCTAGGGATGTAGTGATTTCGTCCCAAAGCAATCCTTAGCATAATTGTCGTCGTAACGAAATGACTATGAATAATATCCGGTTTGACAGACGAAATAAGTTCCCTTATCGTCTTTGCTCTAGAAGGAATGCGCTGTGGAAAAAGAACGGGTAAGCTACAATCAATAATATGAATCTTTGCGCCCGCAACTTTCCAACGAACAACTGCTATCCCCTTATCCAAAGGTAATGCGACATGCACTTCGATTCCTAGATGCGACAACACAGCGGCTTGAGCGGCAGCCCATGCGGCGCCGTCCGTTGTTTTAACTACGTGAAGGACTCTCATGTCTGAAAATCTTGACTTCGGTTGACAGATATGGCCATTTCCTTATCAATCGGAGCTTAAGATGACTATAGCCAAAAGAAACTGCTCAAAAACCTGTAGATACTTCGGATTCTCAAAGGAAATATATTATCAATGGAAAAGGGCTTATGCAGCATTCGGAGAGACGGCGCTCATTAATTCCAGTCCATGCCCACAAAATCTAAAAAGAAGAGTCCCTCAAGCAATCGAGGAAAAGATCCTCTATCTTCGAAGAAACTATCATATCGGTCCGAAACGAATCTCCTGGTACTTAGACCGTTATCATTAGATTAAAATCTCCACCGGTGGCGTCCGAGGAGTACTCATTCGCAATTGCATGCGCCTTCTTCCGAGAAACGCGCGTCCTAAAACTCTAAAGGCTCTTTATAAGCTTTATTCAAAGCAAGTCCCTTGCCATCATGTTCAGGTGGATGTAAAGCTCCTAAAATTAGCCAATTCTTCAAGAAAATATGCTTATCATCTATCCATATTATTATTTTTACGGCCAACATATAGCAATATAGGGCTAAATTTGGGCCCTTCAAAACCTTTGTTTCTAAAGAGCAAATGAAGTATTGGATCAATAAATCTCTGGATTCTATGGCATGCAGAAATAACTATTCTAGTTCCTATTGAATTAGCTGTTCCAAGGTTACTTAATCTGCAGGTACCAAAATAGCCAGAAAACAACATTTTCAAATCGCTCCTATTGAATATGCAGCAAAATTTATCTTCAGACATGATGTCTAAATTATGTGTAACTAGGCGTTCACGATCATAATGATTAGCCCATCTTCTGTAAATGCTATTTACATGCAAATTGGGTATACTCACAATAAGAATTCCACCTTCCTTAAGCACATGAAGGTGCATGTCAATTACAAGATTAGTATTAGTAAAATGCTCGATAAAACCACGAGAAACTACAACATCAAAACTCTCTTTATATCTCAGATGAAAATCATCCGCAAAAAAATCCGCATAAATAATATTTTCTGGGTTTAGTCCATTGATACAGAATATTTTTTTATTTAGGGTAACACCAGACTCTGAATATTCGACTCCGTATGGTACTAATGAAAATCTCTTATTCAGCATCACAAGAAACGTTCCAGGAGAACTGCCCACTTCCAATACTCTGCCGCCTTTCAAAGTACGTAACATTTTTTCTAAAACAACATTTTCTAATAAATAATCCGAATATGAATAAAATAAAGGCCATTTTTTATTTATTCTTGATCTTCTTTTCTGAGCAGCTAATATTTTATTTATATCATTTCGGCTCCATATTTTATCCCAATGTTGTCTTGCAGTTAGTCTATTCATGGCCCATTTTTCAACTATTTATTAATTGCCGCTCAAAAAACGGAATATTTTATTTGTTTAATTATAATCACCGTTCTAAAAACAACCTAAAATTTCATTTATCAAGTATCGATAACGAAATATTCAGAAATTTATTTATCGTTGGTTATCTACAAAATGATATCGTTCAATTAGCTTTTCAATATTATTTCTTGCTATTCCGAATTCACTTTCTTCTACATTGAAGGGCCGACGAGACCTCTTTTGAATAAGATAATTAAAAAGACCAAGGCTGCTGATGAGAACAGTCAGCAATATTTTCCATAACTCTTTCACTATCTCGATGCCAATCAAGAACGGCCTCATAGTAATAAATTTGGTAAGGCCGTAAATATTAAAAAAATATCCTTTTATCGTCCTTTGTAATCTTGAACGTCCTACTTCCCTGTAAGCATAACCTATGCAGGGTAATACCAAATACTTCCGTCCCAATAAGTAGTTCCGTAAAAAATCAACGTCCTGAGAAAGCTTAAGGCGGAAATCATAACAAATACTCCCTACCTCCTTTTTTCTAAAGATAGAAGGGGCATGAGCCACCGGGACTCTGCCCGGTTTTGAATATACCTGTTTTTTCCCGTTCCCTAAACATCTAATGCCACAAAGATTATTACTAGAATCAATTATAGCCATGCCGCTACTGACAAGAGAAACATCTTTATTATCTAATAACACCCTTACTTGTTTCTCTAATTTGTCTGGATAAATCCAATCATCAGCATCGAGCATTCCTATGAACTCGCCTCGCACCTCTTCGAGAGCCCTTTGCCGCGCAACGCCCCTGCCCTGATTCTTGCCGAGTTTTACAACATGAATTCTTGGATCTTGGAAAGACTGAACCTTCTTTATCGTATCGTCTATAGAACCATCATCAACGACGATGCATTCCCAGTTTGGATAGGTCTGCGCTAACAGGGAAGCCAAGGCAAAAGCAATAGTTTTCTGCGCATTATACGCCGGCATCATAATCGATACAAGTGGAGATGATGCCTTATCATCTGCCATTGCTAAAGGCAATCCTATTGAAATAATCCATGATTGCTTCCGCTTGTTTATCGGGATTGAATAAGACAGAGGCCATAGCTCTTGCCTCCCTAATAATACGCTTTCTAAGGTCTTTGTCTCGTGTTACGAGATCGATGCGATCTGCAAGCATCTTGTCATCATCTA
This sequence comes from Candidatus Aminicenantota bacterium, assembly GCA_963702005.1. Lineage (GTDB taxonomy): Bacteria > Acidobacteriota > Aminicenantia > Aminicenantales > JAFGBC01 > JAFGBC01. The sequence continues at coordinate 1,095,798 of OY969696.1, read as the reverse complement.
TATCGATAAGAAAACCTGTCTTCCCTTCCGTAATGGCTTCAGGAATTCCCCCGACAGGCGTCGCACAGACTGGAACATCTAGAAGCATCGCTTCAATTATCACTCGAGGGAATCCTTCCGTGTGACTCGGGAGGATAACGACATCAGACCAGGCAATGATCTTCTGAATATCATCCCGCCAGCCAATAAAATGGACATACGGCTCCAGCCCTAGGTGCGAGATCTCAGCTTTAAGCCCAGCCAGAAAATCATCGTTTACGCCGACCGGAATGATTCCAGGAAGCCAAAGAATGGGGTCGAGACCCTTATCGAGAAGCCTCCTTAGGGCCTTAACGGCGACAAGATGTCCCTTTTCGAGAATCGGCCGAGCCGCGGGCAGCAATATTTTTAAGGGCTTATCGAGTCCGGGAATGTCCGGAGGATTTTTAATCGCCTCTGCTCTAGTTATTGAAATGTTAACCGCATTGGGCGTAATAAATATTTTACTCTCTGATATTCCGTAAGAGATGAGCTTAGCTGCCGTCTCTCTAGAATGAACTGCGACGCTAGTCACCCTGGATTTAATTAGGAACCTGAAGAAGAAGCCAATTTGATCCCGCGTCCCCCACCCGCGATAATAAAGCACTATTGGAATTTTTGAAAGAAGAAGCGGCCCCAATAGAAAGACGAGTGATTTTTCATTGTTGACCCAGACAAGATCTGGGTGTATTTCGTTGAGAGTTTTTTTCAGTCTTTTTCGAATCTTCCAAAAATCATGTAATTGCGCAATTATGGAAATAATCCTATTAAGCGGCTTGCCTTGGTTGCCGATAAAAACTCTTTTTCCTTCGGGGTATAAGATATGGAGGAGCAGTTTTGATTGCCTGATCTTACGGATATACTCGGCACAGGATCCATAGACATCAATTATATGAATTTCAGAGAAACTCCCTAGCCGGCCGGCAAGCGATACTGTTCCCTGAGGAGCTCCCCCGAAATTGATCGTGAAGTCAAAAAAAGCAGCTTTCATTTTGCTGATCGACGTAAAGTGGTTCTCTTGTATCCAATAAGAACAATCTTCCGAAAAAAATAGACTATTAGAAATGACCATGCGATTGTCCGGAATGTTACAGCGCTGGTATTCCGTATCCACAAAGCGAAGCATGCCATTGCCGAAAAATAGAGGACGCCGGCTAAGATAGTCGTGTTTCGCAGAAAGTAAACATATGTTTTTTTTAGTGTATAACCCAAAAAGAGAAAAAATAGGATTCCTACGATAAATCCAAAATTTTGATAAGCCTCCATAGCAATAGATCCACCTCGCCCGTGAGTTTTACTAAGGTCACCAAACGTCATCTCAGTAAGCCAAGCTCCGGGCGATCCAGATGAGGATCTTTTTCCAGATATTTTAGGCAGAATTAAAGAAAAAGAATAAAGATAGGAACTTCCATTCCAATAATTATACCTCTCCGGTATTAAGTACATTGCAATGACTACAGTTTTCAATGTAGAACCAAGCTCGCTTAAGGAACTCACCACGAAAGATTCTGGGTCGTTCTCGGAATAGGTTCTTACCATTTGGATGGGATTGAAGATGGATTTAGTTCTAGCAAAAGCTATGATCGGAATTATCAATAAGAATAGAAGTAAGATTGCTGTGAGTTTCTTGCCAGAAAGCTTCGTCTGAAAAAGGTTAAAGACCAACATAGGAGTGATAGCCATATAAACGAAACCGCCCCTATCGCCGATGATCAAGAAGCTCCCTATATAAAATATTGCTAAATATTTAAAAGGTCCCTTCATGCATTTTCTATATAAGATCCCGCCGGAAACACAAAAGAGAGCGATAGCCGCGACACCAAGATATTGACCGAGCCAAAACAGTTTTCCTAAGCTGGATGCTTCGCCAACGGCGATGAGCAACTTATAATCATAAAACACCTCATTCCCTGTGATGAGGAGCGGGATCCAAAAGAAAAGTAAACAAAGAATTAGCAATATTTTCGAAAAGAAAAAGGCCTTTTCTACGAAATATCGTATATCTTTCGGCTCCAACTTCCGGGGAAAACCTACGGGTCGGCCATATCCGACAAGAAAGCCAATTAGACAAAATATACAAAAATAGAGCGCTCTTGGCACAATATCAGGATTATAAAATACTTCTTTATCATAGGCAGCTAGCCCAAGGTAAAGAAGAGCAATATAGGAGAAATGAAAAATAAAGAATATTATGAAAAAAACTAAATCCGGTTCTAAAAAATCCCTTCCTTGGCGTTCGATCAAGAGCTTTTCGCCTAAGAGGAAAAAAATAAGGAGCATGGCACAGAATAACGGCATAGCCAAGCTCGCATCATCTATATATGTACCTTTATAAGACAAGAAACCAAGCAGAGTTATTATAAAACAGAGAGGAAGATATATTTTTCTTGAAAACAATCTCCTCAATCAGATTCTCCTGAAGCTAGGATATGCACCTTCCTAAGCATGCTCTTCAATGCTCTTGAATTATTAAGGTTGCCTAACGTGGGAGATTTAATCGAACCCAGCAAATGAAAAAAATGCGTTTCTCCGCCATATAAAATCCGCCCTTCACTCAGCTTCCTCTATTTCTGTACATAATGAAAAAATGTTTTTCGCTGGAATCCCAAATACTGAAATTCCCGGCGGAACGTTTTCTAGAACGACAGAATTTGGCCCAATTTTCGCCCTATCCCCCACATTAATCGGGCCCATCACTTTAGCACCCGGACCGATGTGTACAAGATCACCTATGACGGGCTGGCTTTGTCCACTTGGTCTCTTTCTACCCAGGCTTCCCCCCAAAGTTACTCCCTGCATGATTCGGCAATTTTTTCCGACTATGCATTTGCCCCCGATGACAATCCCCCACGTGTGAGGGAAACAGATACCGGGACCGATCCTTGCACCCAGTTCGATATCCATGTGGCATGAACCACGGATCATCCGCGTATAAACAGCCGCGCGCAGCCTGTGCTTTTTCACCCAATGCCGGTGGCCAAGTCGGTACAATACGCTTGCTCGGAAGCCGGCAATTTGTAGAAAAGCTAGTACAATTCTTAGAAAGGAAGCATTATTTTTTGAATAAGCCCGATAATCCTCGCAGATATCGCTATACATGACCCACGACTTCTTGTCTCATATTCCGAATAAAAACGACAGAACTTAAGATAAGCCCGGATAGATTGCATAGAGCGAAGGAATAAACCGCGCCGTCGATTTTATACCTAGGAATTAATACAATCGACGTCATGAGCAAAACTATTGTGCTAACGAGATAGATGCCAAACTGGATTTTAAAAGATCGCTGAGCGGAAACGGCGATGATCATAATTGAGAAAAGGGCAAGTATACCGCCGGCAACCATCAATTTGATAAAAGTCGGATTATAGTCTGCGTATTCCGGCTTAAATATCACGGAGAGCAACGTTCTCCCGAAAAGGGAACAAACGGCGATCCAACCGATGATAAAGATTATACTTGCCGATAAGAGGCCGATTATTTTTTTTTGGAAATCGCTGCGGTTTTCATGATAAATCCGCGCTAATCTCGGCGCTATTGATTGCCCAAGCGAATTGACAAAAAGATTCATCACGACAATCAAAGAAGCGAGCGCCGCATAGATACCGACACTATACCTATCCACGGCTTTATCAAGAACGAGTCTCGGGATACTGGTAAAAAGGGTTCCTAACAGAGCTACTCCTCCCATCGGAAGGCCCACATGGAATAATTTTAAAAGTCTTTTTCGATATTCCCGATTACCAACGCTGTCGGAACATGTTACTTTTCCCCAAGAAGCATACTTAGCCGAGAGGCGTCGGTCGACAGTAATCGTAAAAAAAGCTCGAGCCGCTAAAATACCTACTATCCCCCCCCTGAGATCTTTCGTCACTAAGTAGCCGATGAGTAAAAAAGCGAGGGCGCTCAACCCTTGGACTAAATTGGAGAAGGAAATCAAGTCATTTCTTTCATGCTTTTGTAGGAGCGATATATAAAATTCCCTGTAAATGACGAAAGAGTATCCAAGGGACGTAATTAAAATGACCGTGAGAGTCCCTCCTCGATAAAGAAGCAGCGTAATTAAAGCGGCTGCTAGGAAATTCAAAATTCCCGAAAAAATGCGGAAATTTCTATATTCATCATCAGAAAATTCGGCCAAATGGTCCGTTGATTGGACAACTCTAAGCTTGAACGTAAAAAACGTGTGAATCGGCAAAGCTACAGCTTGGGCTAAAGCGAAAAGCCCAACGACGTTGACATCTGCAGCCTTAGTCAGTGCCATGAGCATCAGCCAGCTGAAAGCGGCGTTAATGCCGTTCGCCACCAATGCCCAAAATATATTGTTTCTTAAAGATAGATTTTTTGTCATTAAGATAGGCTACCGCCCTTGGAGAGAAAAGCACACATCGGCCCGAACGACAAAAACACGATCTCCCGATCGGGCGCCTTGCAACGCCCGTTTACCGTCGGAGGCTGCGGTTCCCTAAAAAGTCTCAAAAAAAGCCGGACAATACCCCAAAATCAGCTTGTTGTCCGGGAAAGCTTATCGCGTTGGAACCTTTCAACAATTCTCCCTCTCCCTTCTCTTTTTCTTTATATTACAGCCCCCATATAATTTCAAGTTTTTTTTGAATTCCGGCGCATGGACGGGCGGCGGGAAACTGTCTATAATGGATGACTCCAAGGAGTTACAAAGTGAAGCGCGCAACCGTTTATGCCCTCCTTACGGCTTTTTCCATAGCAGCGGCCACCTCCTCTCCGGCCGCGACCGACGTCAAGAAGGAAATCAACGCCCAGGAAATGGACGCCCTCAAGAAAGCCGCGCCCAAGGTGTTCCTCGACGGCGGCCGCATCGACATCGACTATATCCGGACCGAGATCACCTTCGTCAACTACGTCTGGGACCGCAACGAGGCCGACGTCCACGTCCTGATCACCCAGCAGAGAACCGGCGGCGGCGGCCGGGAATACACGATCGCCTTCATCGGGCTGGGAAGCTACGCCAGCCTGAACAACGAGCTCAAGTTCTACTCGAACCGCACCGAAACCGATGACGAGATCCGGAAGGGCATGGTCCAGATCCTGAAGTTGGGGCTGGCCCCCTACGCGGCCCGGACGCCGATCTCCCGGATCCTGTCCCTCAACACTGAACGGACCCTCAAGCCGACGGCGGTCGTGGACAAGTGGGATTTTTGGGTGTTCAGCTTCAGCGCCCGCGGGCGGCTCAACGGCGAAATGACGCGCAAGTACAACTCGCTCAACGGCAACGTCTCCATCAGCCGGGTGACGCCCGCCTCCAAGTTTCGCCTGGGAGTCTCGGGGAGCTATGACGAGAGCAAATTCGATTACGAGGGTTATAAAGAGGAAAGCTCCTCCCGCTCCCGGTCGTTGGACGGGCTCTACGTCCGGAGCCTGGGCGATCACTGGTCGGCCGGCGGCACCGCGAACCTCAGCTATTCGACCTACAGCAACATCGCGACCGGGTTCAGCCTCGCCCCGGCCCTTGAGTACGACGTCTTCCCCTACTCCGACGCGACCCGGCGCCAGCTGCGCTTCCTCTACCGCGTCGCCGTCTCCTACAACAAGTATCTCGAGGAGACCATCTACGATAAGCTGTCCCAAACGGTGTTCAGCGAGATTCTGACCGCGACCCTGTCCTTCACCGAACCCTGGGGGAACGCCGAGATCTCGGCCGAGGGGTCCCACTATTTTCACGACTTCGGCTATAACCGGCTTCGGCTCTCGGCCAGCCTGTCGCTCAGGATTCTCAAGGGGTTGGCCTTGACCGTGGACGGACGCTACGCCGCCGTCCACGACCAGCTGGCCCTCCGCAAGAGCGAGGTCAGCCTCGACGATCTCCTGCTGCGGCGCAAGGAGCTCGCCACGGACTACAGTTATTTCCTGGCCGTAGGCTTCAGCTACAGCTTCGGGTCCGTCTATAGCAATGTCGTCAACCCCCGCTTCGGCGGCGGATTCGGCGGCCCCGGCAGCCCGGGCGGGTATTATTATTAAGGAGGAGCCCATGAACGGGGTACCGTCCTCGATCCCGTCTCTTGAGAAGCAGGCCGTCGCGATCCCGGACCACATCGACCTGGTCGTGGTCAGGCTGCCGTTCGTCACTCCGTTCGGGACGAGCGTCCACGTCTGGACCCACAAGGAAGCCCTCCTTATGCGCCTCGAATCGGAGGGCGTCGTCGCCTGGAGCGAGTGCGTCGCCGACCCCGATCCCTATTATTTCCAGGAAACGACCGGGACCTGCCGTCCCATCATCAAGGATTTCCTGCTGCCCGCGATCGAGTCCGGGATGACTTTCGGCGACCTCGACCTGGCGTTCCGCCCCGTCCGCGGCAACGGAATGGCCAAGGCCACGGTTGAAAACGGCCTGGCCATCCTGACGGCGCTAAAAAAAGGAATCCCCCTCCATCAGCTTCTCGGCCGGCCGGCCCGCAAAATCATGTCGGGCATCTCTATCGGGCTCAAAGACACGCAGGCCGAGCTGATAAGCGCCGTCGCCGAGGCGGTCGCCAAGAAATACCACCGGGTCAAAATGAAGGTCAAGAAAGGACAGGACGCCGAGTGGGTCGCCGCCGTCCGGGAGCGTTTTCCCGACCTCCGGCTCATGGTCGACGCCAACGGCGACTACACGCTCGCGGACGCCGCTCGCCTCAAGCGGCTGGACGCCTTCGGCTTGATGATGATCGAACAACCGCTGTCCTATAACGACATCCATCAACACGCCATCCTCCAGAAGGAGATCGCCACCCCGATCTGCCTCGACGAATCCATACACGGCCTCGACGACGCGGCCGCGGCCGTCGCCCTGGGCGCCTGCCGGATCATCAACATCAAGCAGGGGCGCGTCGGCGGGCTCCTGGAATCGATCCGGATCGCACGCTTCGCCGCGGATCACGGTCTCGGCGTCTGGTCGGGCGGGATGGACGAGACCGGGATCGGGCGCGCCGTCAACATCCATCTCCAGACGGTGGAGGAGTTCAACCTCCCGGGCGACACGTCGGAAACCTGCAACTACTTCAGCGAAGATATCGCCGACCCGCCGGTCATGCTCGATTCCGACGGATTCATCGCCGTCCCGGCCGGCCCGGGCTTGGGCGTGACCGTCGACGCGGGCCGTCTCCTGAAATACCTTGTCGGCTGGGAACGCCTCCGCTGACGGCCGACTTGACCCGTTCGCCGACGCTACCCAGCCTTGCAGTACGCACGAACCGGGAACGGTTCGTGTGTGCCGCCCCTGAAAGGCGGGGACGAGAAGCTCGGCTCAGGGTTAACCCCGAACAAGCCCCGGCATTCATGCCGGGGAGTCGAGGGGTTGACAAAGACCTCCCGTATTTCGGATAATAATCTCACCAAAGTGGTCACCAGTATTCGGAGAGACCGCCATCGCCAGATAAGCAGGATGGCTTATGTACTAAACCCCGGCCTCTAAAGGCCATTTCCCCATTCAGGAGAACCGCGACGCGATATCTCTTTCTTCTTTCTCTGAAGGAGGTGAGCCTGGGAGAAAACGAAATTGCGGAGTCCTTGGCAACCGGGTTTTGGGAATCTCAAATGGAGGGATAAATGAGAAAAACGCTCATTTGCGCAGTCCTTGTGACTCTCCTGGCGTCTCCGCTCGTCTTCGCCCAATCGCGGGAGACCGGCGCCGTCCAGGGCCGGGTGGCCGACGATCAGGGAAATCCGCTTCCGGGCGTGAACCTGACCCTGACCAGCCCCAACCTGATGGGCGCGCGATCGACCGTCAGCGATCCAAGCGGGCAGTTCCGCTTCCCCGCCCTTCCGCCGGGCGTTTACAGCCTTAAGGCCGAACTTCAGGGGTTCGCCACATCCGTCCAGGAAAACATCCGAATGACGACGACGGTCACCCTGACCGTAGATGTCGTCATGACCCTGGCGACGGTCGCGGAGCAGATCACCGTCATCGCCACCTCGCCTACGGTCGATGTCAAATCGACGGAAACGGCATCGGTCACCCTGAGCAACGAAATTCTCCGGAATATTCCCTACAGCCAGTTCACTTCGGACATCGTCAACCTGGCGCCGGGCGTCAACAACGACGTCGCCTACGGAGCGTCCTCGGGAACGGGCGTTTCCTGGCAAATGGATGGAGTCGGCGTCGGCGACCCGGCCGGAGGGACGGCCTGGGTCTTCCTCGATCACAACATCATCGAGGAAGCCAAGGTCATGGGCGTCGGCTTGCCCGCCGAGTACGGGGGTTTCACGGGCGTCATCTTCAACCTCATCACGAAGTCCGGGGGGAACGAATTTTCCGGCCATATTGAATTCCTCTTCCAGGGCAAACAAAACGACAGCCCGAAGGGGCTGTGGCAGACGACCAACAACAGCACTTACAGCACGGACTTCCCGGCGATCACCGCCCCGCTCGAGAAGCTCATGGACGGCAATGCCCAGCTGGGCGGACCCATCCTGCGGGACAAGCTTTGGTTCTATGGCGGGGCGCAGTGGTACCGGTCCTGGGACTACCCGACCGGCTTCCCCGTAGCCATTGACTACAAGCAACCCCGCGGATTCCTGAAGCTGACCTCTCAGCTCACCGCCAAAACGAACCTGACCTTTTCGGTCGAACGGGACGACTATCGCGGCACCCACCGCGGCGGAAGCTCCACGGTCCTTCCCGAGGCTACCGTCGACCAGACCGGGCCCGAGTGGGTCCTCAACTTCAACCTGACCCACATCTTCAACCCGCAGACGTTCTTCGACGTCAAGGGCGCTTACTTCGACGGCACCTACACCCTGGAGCCGCGGTCCGGCCGGGATGTCGCCGGCCACTTCTTCCAGAGCGACGCGCCCGGCCTGCCGGGAAGCGGCAACAAGCGGCACTTCAGCTCCGGATACTACGCCGACCATCCCCGGACCCGCTACCAGATTAACGCCAGCCTGACCCACTATGCGGAAAACTTCATCCAGGGCAACCACGAATTCAAGTTCGGGGCCGAGTTCGAGCGCTCGATCGTCCGCGACGTCTACGGCTATACCGGGGCCAATCACTGGTACTACACCGACTACTGGTACTATGGTTATACCGGCAACTACCTGGCCACCCAGTATGCGGGCTATAACTTGGATACGCGGTTCGTCCGGCTCGAGGCGTTCGCCCAGGATTCCTGGCAGGTCAGCCAGCGGCTCAACCTCAACATCGGCGCCCGCTTCAGCCAGAACTGGGGGACCGTCGCGGGTGTGTCCGGGACTCCCTGGAACACGAACCGGATCGCGCCCCGCCTCGGATTGACCTTTGACGTCTTCGGCGACAAATCCACGGTCCTCAAGGCCCACTACGGCCAGTTCACCGAGGCCATGTACGCGTATTTCTTCGACCGCATCAACCCCGGATTCTCCGACAAAATCTCTTACTACTGGGACCTCGGGTCTTCGGAGTGGGTCGAGTACAACCGGATCACCCACGGAACCTGGCAGATCGACGCCAATATCAAGCATCCCTACCTGAGCCAATTCACGCTCGGCGTCGAGCGAGAACTCTTCAAGGACACCTCGCTCTCGGTGACCTACATCGACCGCCGCTGGAAAAATCCGGTCGGATCGTGGGACAATCTGGCCACCTGGGAGCCCGTCGATATCTACAACAAGGCCCTCGACAAGAACTTCACGATCTACGAACTGACCTCGGGAGACACCCACGACTTCTGGATCGGAAACATCTATAAGGGCCGGAACGGAATTCCGGTGGATGTCTACCGCAACTACCGGGGCCTGGAGATCCTCTTCAACAAACGCTTCTCGAACCGCTGGCAGCTCCTCGCCTCCTACGTCTATTCGCGGGCCTTCGGGACTCTGGACAACGGCTCCTCGGACGACATCGGCTACGGCGCCCTGTCGAGCGACAACTACATCTACAACCCCAACTTCTTCATCAACGGCGAGGGCCACTCGACGAACGATCCGACCCACATGATCAAGATCCAGGGAACCTACGTCCTGCCCTTCGACATCTCCTTCAACGCCTACTTCCACGCCATCTCCGGCGACGCTTGGACGACGCGGGTCCGGTCGAGCCGGCTGGCCCAAGGCCGGGTCACCTTCTTCGCCGAGCAGCGCGGATCCAACCACTACCCGATGGACAAGCAGCTCGATGTGAGGCTGGAAAAGACGTTCACCCTGGCCTCCAAATACCGGCTGGGGATCATCCTCGACGTTTTCAACGTGTTCAACGCCGACTCGATCTACAGCTGGGGAACGCGGGCGGGCTACGACTATTATTTTGACGGCAGCGACACCTCCACCAACGGGCACGAGCTCTACGGGATCGACCTCCCCAGACGAGCCCGGCTCGGCCTCCGGCTGATGTTCTGAGGGCCGCGCGAACGCGGATTCTCACGGGGCGGCGGGACGGCCCGCCGCCCTTTTTTTTGTCCGCGAAGGCTGTGGTAAAATAGGTTCCGATGAAACGCCGTTTCGTTCTCCCGGCCGCGCTGGCCGCGGCCTTGATCGTCGCCGCCGTCGGCGCTTTTCTGTTCCTCCGCCGGGCCGACTTCCGCCGCCTCCGGGCGGGCAAGGACTTCAACGTCATCCTCATCACCGTTGATACCCTGCGGGCGGACAAGGTCGGCTGCTACGGGAAGAGCCGGGTCGAGACCCCGACCATGGACCTCTGGGCTCGCCGCGGCATCCGTTTCGAACGCTGCATGTCCCAGACGCCCTTGACCCTTCCCTCCCACACGACGATCATGACGGGCACCTTGCCCACCCGGCACGGCGTCCGCGACAACGGCGGCTTCATCGTCCCGGCGGAGCTCACGACCCTGGCCGAGCTCTTCAAGGCCAAGGGCTACGCGACGGCGGCCTTCGTCTCCGCTTACGTCCTCGATTCCAAGTGGGGGCTCAACCAGGGCTTCGATTATTACTTCGACAAGTTCGACCTCAGCCGTTTCGAGAAAATCTCCCTGGGCGAGGTTCAGAGGCCGGGCAACGAGACCATGGACGAAGCCCTGACCTGGCTCAAGGCGAACAAGGGCGGCCGGTTTTTCGCCTGGATCCACCTCTACGACCCCCACACGCCCTATGAGCCGCCCGAACCTTATAAAACGGAATACGCCCACCATCCCTACCTCGGCGAGATCGCTTTCGCCGACAGCCAGTTGGCCCGCCTCTGGGCGTATCTCGGCCAGTCCGCCCTCCTCGATGACCTGTTCCTCGTCTTTGCCTCCGACCACGGCGAGAGCCTGGGCGAACACGACGAGGGCACTCACGGCTTTTTCGTCTATCAGGGCGCGATCCATGTCCCGCTCATTATCGTCACGCCGTTCCGGCGGCTCCGGGGGGTCGTGTCTCCGGCCATGGTCAGCCTGGCCGATATCCTGCCGACCGTCTGCGAGATGACCGGGACCGCGGTTCCGCCCGAGGTCCAGGGGACGAGCCTCGTCCCTTCGTTCTTCAGCCCCCGGGCCGGCGGAGACCGTCTCGCCTACTCCGAGACATTCTACCCCCGCTACCATTACGGCTGGTCGGAGCTTAGAAGCGTACAGGACAATCGTTTCAAGCTCATCATCGCCCCCGTCCCCGAGCTTTACGACCTCGACCGGGACCCCGGCGAAGCCAAAAATCTCGTCTACCTCCAGAAGCGCATCTTCGAAGACCTCAACGCCCGGGCCGGCGCCTTCCTCGAGGCGGCCGGCCGGAACGCCTTCGAGGTCGACGTCCGCACGATCGACGAGGAGACCCGTCAGAAGCTGGCCGCCCTCGGCTACATCGGCTCTTTCTCGGATTCGGCCAAGCTCAAGGGAAAGAGGCTCGCCAATCCGCGGGATAAAATCGGCGTCTTTAACGACCTCTCCAAGGCCCGGGAGATGGGGCTGAGCGGGAACGCCGCGGAGGCGATTCCGATGATCCAGAAGATCATCGCCGCGGACCCTGACATCAGCGACGCCCACTTCGCCCTGGGCAACATCCTCTACAAGGAACGGAGGTTCCAGGAGGCCGTCGCGGCCTTCGGCAAGGCCCTCGACCTCAAGCCGGACGATTCCTTCGCCGTCATCAACATCGCCAACAGCTACCAAGCCATGGGTCGCTACGACGAGGCCGAGGGCTTCGTCCTCGACCACATCAAGAAGGGGTTCGGCGATCCCCAGCTGACCCTCTTGCTGGGCAACCTCAACGTCCACCGCAGAGCCTACGACAAGGCCATCGTCTATTTCGATCAATGCCTGTCCCAGAATCCCCAATCGGCCTCGGCCCACAACGCCCTGGCCGCGATCTATCTCAACCGGGACGACCTCGCCCGGGCCGAGGAACACCTCCAGGCCGCCCTGGCCATCAACCCCCGGCTGATGAGCCTTCGCTACAACATGGCCCAGCTCCGGGAAAAGCAGAACCGGCTTCCCGAGGCCGTCGATTACTACCTCCAGGAGATCCGGGACGCGCCGAAAAGCTACAAAGCGCTTTTCAACCTGTCCCGCCTCTACCGGACCATGGACCGGGAGGAGGACGAGCTTCAGACGCTCAAGAAGACGGTCGAGGCCAATCCGGAATTTCCGCTGAGCTATTTATATCTGGCCCGGATCGACCTCAACCGGGGGCAGAACTATGAAGAAGCGATCGCCCTCGTCAAGAAGGGATTGGAGCTCAAGCCGGACAAGCCGGACCTCCCTCTCGGCTATTTTCTGCTCGCGGACCTCTATAACCGGACCGGCAACGACGCCCTGTCCGAGGAATGCGCCCGGAAAGGCCGGGAGCTGGAATCCTCGCTCCAAAAGAAAAAGTAATAGGAGCCGGAGCGTCGGCCGGCCCTTCGCTCAGCCCTTGGCCGGAGAGCCGACGGCCCAGCACAGAGGGGTGTCCCCGAGATGTTCGCCGCTTCCCAGGACCATGCGCCAGCTCGGCTGCCTGCTTTGAAGACCCGGGAGGAGGTTCAGCGCCGCGGCCGCACGCGCGTTCGTCTCGAGGAGTCCTATCCGGATCGGAAGGCCTTCGGTCTCGAGAGCCAGTCCTTCGAGGAGCGCTAAGGGGGTTTCGACATTAGCGCGCACGACCCAAGGTCCCGCGGCTACGAGGCCCCGGCCCCGGATGCCCAGGATGAAGCCCTCGATCCGGCCGGCCTGCTCCATGACCTTCGCGAATCGAGGATAGAGAATCAGTCGGCGCTCCAGGAAAAAGCTCCGGTCGTCACCGAAAGCGTCCCGGTCGAGGCGGCGGATCTCATCCAGGTCTTCCCGGCGCATCGATCTCAAGGCGGGATGCGGCCGGCCTTTGATTTTTCCCAGGAACCTGAGGGAACGGCAGACCTTGCGGAAGCCGGAGTTCTCGTAGAAGGGAACGGCCCTTTCGACAGCGTCGAGGCCGATGGCCGCGGCGCCCCGGTCCTTTAAATAGCGGACGGCATGGTCTAAGAGCCGCGGTCCGATACCCCGTCCCCGCGCTTCCTTGCGGACGATGAGCTCGCCTATGAAACCGGAGCTCTCATAGGCGGTGGCAACGCAGATTCCGGCCGGGCGCCCGTCCCGTTCGGCGACGAAGCAGCCGTCCGGATCGTGGGCGAGGAAGCCTTCGAATGCCTCGCGTGTTTCGCTCGGCCAGTTCTCGATTACGGTCGACGCGGCCGCGAAATCGAGGTCCGCCTTGCGCATCGTCCGGATCGTCAGATCCTCGACACCCCGGCCTGAAGGCGGGGTCTTGTTCAGGATCGACCCTGAGCCTCGCGGATCACCCCCGCCTTGAGAAGCGCGGTTCGGCGTCGGCGAACGGGTCATGTGTCGTCTCAGCGCGGGAGGTGGCAACGCGTGCAATCGAGCGGCAAATGGGCGTGGGGAATCCCGCGGAAATAATCCCGGTCGGCGTAGATGGAATCCTCCGTCTCCGGCGCGGGGACATCGTCGGCGGGCCGGAGCAGGAGCGATACGAGGAATTCTTCCGGAGCCCGGCCGGCGACTCCGGCGATGCGACCGCCCTCGCTGCCGTCGATAAAGACGATGTAAGTAGGAAGCTTCTCGATGGCCTTCCCGGCCGCCCTGGGATCGTTCGCTCTGGACAGGCCGATGAAGTCGATTGCGATGTTCGCATCGGACGCGGCCTCCTGGACTTTCATCAGACGGCCGATCTGTTTGACTTGCTCCAGGTCCGAGGGCGCGAAGTATGCTTCGATCCGGATCGAGCCTCCGGCCGCGCGGATCCTGTCCAGGGCCGCGGTAGACGGAGCGTAAGAATCCTTTTCGAACCCGCATTCGGGCAGGACGTTCAAAATCTGCTCCTTGGTCAGGGGACCGAGGAGCTCTTGCCCCGAGCCGCGGCCGACGGCGATCCCGGAAGCGTACACGACGGCGCAGGCGAATAAGGCCGCCCCGGCGCTCCGTTCACGTCTCGTGATCATGCTCTTAAAAATCGAGAATACGTCCGGCCCAAGGCCCTGTCAAGCGCGCCCGAGCCTCGCCGTAGAAACGGGTCCTGTTACTACGGGGAGCAGTATATATTTTGCATAATCCTTGCTGCTCCCCGAGTACTAGCCGGGCGACAAAGAAATAGGGAGTCAGGTATTTTCTGCCCGGCTTAGTAAGTATGTTTACGTGCCATGGACGATTGACAGGCAAGAACGATGGCACGGGCCTTGCTGTATATCCGCTGGAGGAAACACGATATGCCAAACGACCTGACCCGAACGAACCGCCGGCGGCGCGACCTGCCGCTTCGCCTGCGGCGCCTGCGAATCCGCCTGCCCGCGCGGCGTCCCGATTCAGGGGAAGCTCATCGTCGCCCCCGAAACGCTGACGCTGCCCTGAGCGGCGGCGGCCCAAAAAGGAGAAGCGAAATGAAGAAAGCGCTGTTTCTGACCGTCGCCGCGGCCGCGATTCATCACCACCATTTATGAAAGCGATAAACTTCGGAGATGATTTGAGAATCCCTCTGGATATAGACGTCATAATCCCCGGCCGGAGGAGTGGCGAAGCTCCAATCGCCGATCAATACGGAATAAGGACCCCAGCCATGAACATCCACGATCCAGGAGCCCGAATCAGAGTCCATCCGCACGACATTTGAACCCTGCTCGGTTCCGAAATTATATCCCTCGATCGCGACTTCGTGATAGCCAAAATCTCCATAATCCCAGATATCAAAGATATGCATTAAAAATCGCTGGAGATGCGTGTTGGAGATAACCGCGCCGTATTCTTCGATAGCGAAGCTGTAATTATGATCCACATAGATCAGGTCATCGAGCCAACCGGCCGATGAGAGCCTGATATGAGAACTTGACCAGGACTGGACCTTCTCGCGGGGGATCAGGACGCCGTCGCAGACAAGCTGTTTTTGGCCCTGGCTCCCGAAGTTCTGGCCCCAGACGTCCACTGCGACGACGGGCTTAGCCCCCCATCCGTAGACTAGATCGACATCATCGATCCGCACCTCGACGATGACAGCGGCGAACTTGACGCTAAAGACATCCTCGCCGCCGCCCGCGGCCTTGTCCGCGGTTGAAACGGTCGGAAAATCCGCCGAGGACGTCGCGCCCGTCAGACAGGGGAATCCATCCGCGGAAAGAGCAAGCGCATAGGCCGTCTCGTTCCCGCTCCCCCCGAAGCAGGCTGAGGAGACGAGCTTCGCGCCGTCCGCTGAAAGTTGGGTCAGGAACGCGTCGCGGCCGGCTGTGTAGGTCTCGTAAACGCTGGCCGCGGTCGGAAAATCGGACGACTTCGTGAAGCCCGTCACCCAGGCCGTATGATCCGCCGCCACGACGATCGCGTATCCGGCGTCCTCTTTAAGCCCTCCCAAGAAGGTCGAATAGACGAGATTTTTCCCCAAGGCATCAAGCTTGGCAACGAAGGCGTCCCGGCCGCCCAGGGTGATGTCGTAGGCGTTCTTAAGCGGAAAATCCGGAGATGCCGTCTGCCCGGTGACGTAAACGTTTCGCGCCGAGTCCAGGGCGATCCCGTAGCCGACATCGTCCGAGGCGCCGCCGAGGTAAGTGGAAAAGATTAAGGACCGGCCCGTCGGCGAAATCCGGGCGACAAACGCGTCCAGGCCGCCGTGCGCGGATGTGCTAAAGGCGTTCGCGACCGGGAAATCCGTGGAATCCGTCGAACCGGTGACGTAGGCTCCGCCCCCGCTGTCCAGGGCGATCCCCCGGCCCGCGTCTGTTCCTTTCCCGCCGAGAAACGTCGAATAGATCAGCGACGTTCCGGACGGCGATAATTTGGCGACAAAGGCTTCCTGGCCCTCGATTTTCGAGTCCAGCGCCGAGACTAATGGAAAATTTGAAGAAGCTGTTTTTCCCGTCACGCAGGCACAACCTTGGCCGTCCACCCCGATCGCCAAGCCGGCGTCCGAACCCTGGCCGCCCAGATAGGTCGAATAGACGAGGACTCCGCCCGTTGGGCTGAGCTTGAGGACGAAAGCATCCTCGTTTCCCGCGGGAGTTGATTTGAAGGCGTTCTTGACCGGGAAGTCGGCCGACTCGGTCGAGCCGGTAACATAGGCCGCGCCTGTGGCGTCGACCGCGAGGCCATAAGCGAGGTCCGAACCCTTTCCTCCGATGTAGGTCGAATAGATGAGCCCCTGGCCCGAGGCGGGGAGCTTGGTCACGAAAACGTCGTAACCGCCGGCCAGGACTTGGTTGTAGCCGGCCTTTGTCGGAAAGTCGGAGGAATCCGTATAACCCGCGATATAGATAAATCCCTTGGCCGAAACCGCCAATCCTCGGCCCGCCTCGTCCTTGCTCCCTCTCAGGAAGGAAGAGAATTTAAGGCCTAGGACGGGGTCGATCATCAGGATTTGGGTCTTATCGTAGCCGCCGACGGTCAGGCCGAACGTGTTTTGCCCCATGGCTTTAAACGCAGCTTGGACATCGATGGGCTTACCGTTAAGGACTTGATATGCTTGCGGTCTATGCAGGGTCCACTCGCCGTGCCGGGTCGAAAGGACAAGAGATCCGTCCTTCTCGAGGACCGGCCGGGCTTCTCCCTCGATTCTGACCCGGATCTTCCCGGCGTCGCCTCCGGGCTTTACGATCCAGTCGTATTCGAACTCGCCCCCTCGGCCGTAGACCTTGAGGTCGATGTTCTTGTAGAGGTTCCGATAGAGGACGCTCCGAAAGGTCGCAAGCTCCTGCCGCCACTTCGCCGGGTCGTTGCCGATGAGATAGTTGACGACCTGGGTGCCGGGATCTTGAGCGATCACTTCGGGCGCGGGGTTGGCGCCCTCGAACTCGATCCGGACCACGTCGCGGGACGGGGCGCCTCCCTCAGGATCGGCGCCGGACTTGGAATCGAGAACAAGCGCCGTCTTGGTCAGCCAGAGGGTGGACGAAGACATCTTGGCGTAGTAGAGAGCTTGTGCCTGCGTCTGTCCCCGGTTGGGGATGAAAGCCGCGCACTGCGTTCCGAAGTCGGGATCGATCTTAAACGCCGTCGGAGTCGCGCTGGGGATAATCCGAGCGGACTTCGGCTGGATCGTTCGCGGGCCGATGGCCAAGGCGGAGGCCAGCGCCGCGATAGGAAGCGCAAGAAGATACTTTTTCATAGTCCCCTCCCTCCTTAAATATTATAGGCTTAGATGCCCAGTTTGAACAGGGCCCGGAATTCCGGGTTCTTCCTGAGAACCTGGAACTCCGGCGTGATGACCGCGAAAAATGGATCGAAGAATCCGGCCGACGGCTTGGGGGCTCAACTTGATCGCGGCCGGGCGTTCGGTCGGATAAGGACAATCGTCCTTAAGATTTCTTGAAGAACTCGATGCCGTTGGCCCCCTCGACGTTGAGCTTGAAGCCCGTGACCTTGCCGCCGCGGCCGCGGACGAATTCGTAAGTGGCGTCCAGTTCCGGTTGGGCAAATTGATCGGGCGCTGTCGCTTTCAGCTCGAGCTTCGGGAATGCCCGCATCTTGAGAAGGAGCGCGCCTTTGTCCATGCTGACCTGATACCTGGCGTCCAGGAGCTCCGGGCTCAGGTACGTCCCCGTATATTCGGCCAGCCGGGCCGCGCCGAGAGGCCCGAAGGGCGCCGGCGCTTTGACCGCCGCTTCGGCCTTCTGTTCTTCCATGATCTCCGGCCCCTTGAGTTTTCCGGCCAGGTAGATATCGGCCACCTGGAACGCTAAGATGTAGGGCTCTATCGTGCCCAGGTTGGCCAGGCAGATGACCGAGAACCGCTCGTCCGGGAAGCGGATGAGAGCCGCCCGGAACCCGGCCCAGGAGCCGGAGTGAGAAACCGTTCTTAGACCTCTATATTCGTTCAGGCGGAGGCCGAAAGCGTAATCGATCGGCTTTCCGTTCGTCAGCGTCCCCGTCGTCTGGAGCATGTCCGTGACCTCCCGGCCGAGCTTGCCGTTATAGAACGCCTGGTCCCAGAGGGCAAGGTCCTCGACCGAGGTGTAGACGTTGCCGTCGCCCGTCTCGTCCCAGTTGCTCATGTCCAGCCGGAAGCCTGGCCCCGCCGCCTCGTAGCCGCTGGCCCGATTGGGGATGATTTGGGTGTGGTCGTCCTGGAAGAGGGTGTGCGCCATGCCCAGGGGCTTGAAGATGCGCTCCTGGGCGAAGCCGTTGAGCGACCGGCCGCTGACGCGCTCGACGATCTGGCCGAGCAGGAAATAGCCGGAGTTGGTGTAGGAATATTCGGCGCCCGGCGTATAGTTGAGCTTCTTTTGGCGGCAGATAACGTCCAGGGATTCCTCGACTGTCGGGCAGTCGGAGTCGTCGCGGAAGCCGGCCATTTCGAGCAGGGAGTTGTAGTCGCGCAGCCCGCTCGTGTGATGGAGGAGGTGGCGGACGGTGATGGGCGTCCCGTAGTCGGGAAGCTCGGGGATGAACTTGCGGACGTTGTCGTCGAGCGAGAGCTTGCCGTCGCGGACGAGCAGGACGACGCAGGCCGCCGTGAACTGCTTGGAGACCGACCCGATATCGAAGATCTTGTCCGGGGTCATGACGATCCCGTCCTCGAGCTTGGCCATGCCGTAGCCGCGCTCATAAATAATGCGGCCGTCGCGGATGACGGCCAGGGTCGCGCCGGGGGAAGTCGTCTTATCCCAGGGGGCGAAGAGCCTGTCAACTTTATCGGTCGTCTCGTCGGCGGCGAGCGGCGCCGCCAGGGAAACGAACAGCGCTAAGAATGCCGCCGCAAGACATGCAGACGAGGCTGGATGCCGGCGAAACATCATCTTCACCGGACTATTTTATCATACTGCTCGATGAGAATGCCTTGTCGGGTCCAGCGTCAAGAAATAAGGATGGCCGTTTTTATCGATGCCCCCTTGATTATACACAATAATTGTGTATAATTTGTGTATAGCCGAGGAGGCCGAGAATATGCAGGTGCGGCATAACATCACGATCGACGCGGAGGTTTCGCGGGAGCTGGAGAGTCTGGCCAAAGAGCTCGGCGAAAAAAAGAGCTCTCTGATCGAGAAGGCCTTGGAGGTCTATTTCGACCTCCTGGACCTGAAGGTTGCACGGAAGCGTCTGAAGGACCTCGAAAAGGGAAAGGCCAAGCTCATCGACGCCGACGATGTCTGGAAGGACCTGGGAATCTGATTGTATAGACTTGTGTTTCTGGACAGGGCGCTGGACGAGTTCAAACGGATCGACCGGGCCAGGCAGAAAATTATTAGGGCCAAGCTTCTGATCCTGGCCGGGAACCCGGCTGCGCTCAAGAACAACATCCGAAGGCTCAGCGGTCCGGAAGAAGCCCTTTATCGACTCCGCATCGGGGCCTATCGGGTGATCTTCAAGAAGGACGAAGCCCGACTTATCATCCTTGTCGTTAGGGTGGGTCATCGACGGGAAGTCTATTCTGAGTTGTCAGGCTAATTCTGCAGGCTGTTGAGCCGCTTCTTCGCGTCCTCAACTTCCGGCTGGCCCGGGTCGGCATCCTTCCAGAGGTCGAGGAAGCGCTTGAAATTCTCCCGGGCCTTTAGGGCCAGACCCTTTTTCTCATAGAGCTTCGCCAGTCGATAGTAATACTTCGGGTGAATGAGATATGGCTCCCTGTTCCTGGTGTTATAGGTTGTCAGCCGCACATATTCGGAAATGGCCTTATCGATCTCGCCGTTCTGTTCGTAGGCCCGGGCCAGCGCGTCCTTGAGGAAAGGAAAGTTGTAAGCGATCAGATAAGGGCTATAGGAAAGCGAGATTAAGATCCTGGGGGGAGCCTTCTCAAGAAGAGAAATGGCCTCAAGAGGTCTCCCCTCTGCGAGCAGAATCTCTCCCCGGAGATAGTTGATGTGAAAAACTTGGTCGTTATCGGATTCGGATGAAAGAGCCTTCACCTCCGTCCATCTGGACTTCGCGGAGTCCAATCGGCCGAGTTTCAAGTCCAGGAATCCATTGTTAAAACTGACGATGAAATTAGGCGGTCCGCCCACGGGCATGTTTTTGGCGGATGCGGAGTAGATTTGGGCGTAGGACGTTTCATATTGATGAAAGCCATCCCGGCAGAGCTCGAGGTCTCCTCGATCATAATAGGCCCAGGCCTTGATCTCATCGACCATACCCTTCATGTCCTCGTTCCCCAACCGTTCGGCCGTATCGGTAATCATGGCGAATTCGCGCGACGCCTTTTCCAGGTTGCCCAGCCAGGCCCATAAAAACGCCTTCGGCAAACGGGCAAAGAACTCGCCACCACCGCCCTTCATCCCGGTAATCAATTGATCCAGCAACCGGAAGGCATCGGAATAATCCTGTTTGAGAGCCGAGATGTAGCTGAGGGCCAACGTCGACCAAATAAAGTCCGGCCTGATGCTCAAAGCCTCCTTGAATTTCGCTATGGCGTCATCAACCCGTCCCTGCCGGAAATAGAGGTTGGCCAGGTTGTCTATGGGGTTGGCTTGATCGGGGGAAACGGAGGCGTATTTATTGAACACCTCAAGGGCCTCGTCAAAATCGCCATGATAGCGATAATACAATCCCAGCGAATTGTAGGCGTCGGCATAATTGGGGTCGATCTCCAAGGCCTTTTTCAATTCTTCAATGGCTTCAAGCATATTATGATAGCCGTACGAGTTGGCCAGAGCCAAATGAGCGCGCTTTTCTTTGGGATACTTGCCGACAATTTGTTTCAAGAGCCGGATGGATTTCGGTCCATCCCTCTCGATAAAGGCCGCATAATCCGCCTCGATGTAGAGCCTCTCTTTTTCCGTCGCTTTCCGGGCGTAGAACCGGGCTTTATCGAGGGCCCCGCGACTGGCTCTGGACTCGAACATCAAGTCGCAGGCCCAGGAGAGACCCTGATAGGCGGCGGCGAAGGTCGGGTCGATGGCCACGGCCCTTTTATAAGACTCGAGGGATTCCGGATAATAGAATTTTTCCCTCTCTTCGTTTCCTTTCAAAAAATAGTGATAGGCTTCCATCGAAGACGTCGTGATTTCGGCGACGGGCAGCGGGGCGGCCCCCTCTGCTCCGGCCGGAAGTCCGATGCCTTTCGATATTTCCCCGCTCAGTTCGTCGATCTGAGTTTTAAGGATGCTGTCGACGCCTTCTCCCCTGGAGCTGGCGCTCTTAATCGTCCGCTTGGTTTCCGCGTCCAGGAGCTTGACGTCCGTGGCGAACACGTTCCCGGCCCTGGTAAAGCTTCCCAGGACGATGGTCCTGATCCCTTCCAGGCGGCAGAGCTCGAAACCCAGCTCTCCGCTTATGATCTCCGCGTTCTCTCGGTTCAATTGCTTGAGAAGATCGCGCAGCCGTTCCCAGGTCGGGACATAGAGGTTTCCCGTTTGCTCGAGGTTGGTGATTATCAGATTGGGGATCGCTTTCCGGAGGTAATCATAGCTTTTATCGCCCGTCTGATTTTCAAAGTCTATGACCGCGACCGAGTTTTCGATCTTCGGCGCGGAGGGCACGCTCTGGGACGGGAGAACGCGCCAGAGAATGATGGCGACGGCGGCGACGGCCATGAAGGCGAGACCGGGCACAAGGAACTTCTTTGGAGTGAGCTTCAGAGTGATCTCCCGCGAGGTGACGGGCTTCTTCTCCGGGACGATGCGCTCGGTCGTGGGCAGGCCCTTTTCGATCTTGTCTAG
The DNA here is from genome assembly GCA_963702005.1 of Candidatus Aminicenantota bacterium. GTDB lineage: Bacteria > Acidobacteriota > Aminicenantia > Aminicenantales > JAFGBC01 > JAFGBC01. The sequence goes on along the minus strand of OY969696.1, from coordinate 1,073,816 downwards.
GTCGGCGTGCAGCTCCGCGGCGCTCTGGTACCTTTTCTCTTTATCTTTGGCCAGGCATTTGAGAATGACCGAGGCCAGGTCCGCGGGGATATTCGGGTTGAGCAGCTTGGGGTTTTTAGGAATTTCAGCCTTGTGCTTCATGGCGACGCTGAGCGCCGTATCGCCTTCAAACGGCACCTGTCCGGTCGCCATTTCGTAAAGGATGATCCCCAGGGAATAGAGGTCGGACCGGGCGTCCACTTCTTTAGCCTCGGCCTGCTCCGGAGACATATATTCCGGAGTGCCGATCATCGTGCTCGCCCCGGTGATCCCCTTCTGCTTGAGCGAGCGGGCGATCCCGAAATCCATGATCTTGGCGCTCCCGCCCCGGTCGATCATGATGTTCTGCGGCTTCAGGTCGCGGTGGACGATGCCCAGGCGGTGGGCTTCGGCCAGGCCGTCGCAGACCTGCTTTCCGACGCTCAGCAACATGCCCAGGCTCAGGCTGCCCGACATGCGCATCATGCCCTTCAAATCCTCGCCGGAGACGTATTCCATGGTGATGAAGTGGACAGCTGCGGCCTCGCCCAGGTCGAACATCCCGCAGATGTTCTTATGCCGGATCTTCCGGGCGAGGCGCAGTTCGTTGCCGAACCGCTCCAGGGCCTCCTCGTCCGCCGCGATCTCGGGCCGGATCAGCTTGAGGGCGATCTTTTCCTTGATTTTAGTGTCATAAACCTTGTAAACTCGCCCCATCCCGCCCTGGCCGAGCTCCTCGATGATCTGGTAGCGGCCGGCGAATGTTGCGCCGGTGGTCAGTTCCTTGATGGGTGTTTGAAAGGTTTCGGTCATGGCCGGCGTATGGTCTTTGGGCGAGGGGAGCGGCGTGGCGCAGGATTTACAGAACTTGGAATCCCGGGAGTTTTCTGTATGACATTGCGGGCACTTCATTTCAGTCCCTAGACCTCCCTGAAAAGCTTCAGTTGGGGATTTTCCTTTTCAAGATAGGTTCGGACTTTGCCCCAAAATTCTTTCGCAGTTTGATGGATCGCCTCGGCTTCGTTTTTCCCGATCAATCCTCTGGGATCGTAAAGACATTCGTTCCTTTTGACCCGGAATCTCTGGATTTTATTGAGATAGTCGAGGTCGGCCTTCTGTCGCTTGAGCTTCCCTTCGCGCGCAAGCTTAGATAAGACGCTGTCGGAGTTCATTTTCCTTTCCCAGAATCATCAGAGGCTTGGCGACGATGTCTTTTAAAAAGGAACGCGTCTTGGATTTTTGGGCGAACTCGGCCTCTCCCGCGAGATGATAGTTGATTTCCCTGCCGACGATTTCCTCGACCCGCCGCACGGCGCGGTAGACGTCGTCATCGACGGGGTCGCCGACGATAAAGAGATCGATGTCCGAACGCGACTTCAGGGAGTCTTTCGCATACGATCCGAAGAGAAAAGCGAAGGAAATGCCTTTGACCTTGCCCAGCTCCTTCTTGAGCTCCACCTCGGCCCCAAACGTCTTCCGGACAATCACCTCGATTTCCTTGAGAAGGCCATAGCCGGGGTTAAGCTTGTAGAGGCTCAGGTTGCCTTTTTTCCTGAAGGCGATGAAATCTTGGGTCAGAAGCCTGTTCAGCTCCCGCTGGGCCGTGCCGGGCGTCGTTTTCACCAAACGGGCGATCTCGCTCAAATAGAATTCCTTCCGCTGATTATAGACGAACAGGATGATGATCTTTCTCCGAATCGCCGACTTGGTGAGAATACCCAGCATCGTCTATCCCGTTTTGAATAAATGTTTACTCAATATTGAGTAAATGTCAAGACTGTGCGATGCTATCCATTTTTCTGTCGCGCGACTGTTGATCTCATGGCTCAGAGCAGCGCAAGCTCGCTCACTCATGCTCCAAGCCTTGCCAGTCGCTTCTTCGCCTCCGCGACCTCCGGCAATCCCGCATCGGCGTCCTTCCAGAGGTCGAGGAAACGTCGATAGTTTTCAGTGGCTTTGGCCGTCGCGCCTTTCTGATCATAGAGCTTGGCCAGGCGATAATAATTGAGGGGATGGATAAGAGCGCGCGAGATATTTTGCGGGCCGATGGTGATCAGGCGCTCATACTCGGCAATGGCCTTGTCGATTTCTCCATTCTGTTGGTAAGCCCGAGCCAGCGTATCTTTAAAGGAAGGCAGGTTATAGGCGATTAGAGAGATTTGTCCGTAAGATACGGGCGGTCTTTGAGGCGGCATCTTGGCAAGGAGGCCTATGGCCGCCTTGGCCGCGCCCTCCCGCAACAATATCTCCGCGGATAGAAGATCATAATAATGGGAAAGGTCCCAGGTGAACTCAGCCCTGGGCTTCGTGAGGTAGGCTTTGATATTCGCCACTCTCGATCTGACCGAATCGATTCGCCCGAGTTCGAGCTCAATGAGGCCCAGCTCGTAAGCGTAGATGATCTTGTTGAATGCCCGTGTGTCCGGATATGTCCGGGTCTCATAGTCCCAGCAGGCTTGAAGGTATTTCCGGCCGAGCTCGAACTCGCCTCTCTCAAAGTGGATGCAACTTTTGATATAATCCGCGAAAATCCGGGCGTTCTTGTTGGATATCTTATCGGCCAGGTCGCCGGCTTCCCGAAGCGTCTCCGAGGCCCTTTTGATCTGACCCAGCCAAAACTCCAACAATGCCCGGTGCCAATATCCCTCCATGATCAGTCCCGGGGATTTGACCATGGAAATGAGATGGTCGGCCCATTTCTTCGCTTCGGGATAATCCTGGCTTAGAGCAGAAACATAGAATATTCCCTTGAGCGACCAAAAAAAATCAGGTTCGGCCTCAAGAGCTTCTTTGAATTTCGCTCGGGCCTGGTCGAGATCGCCCATCCGGAGATACGTCCAGGCCATGGAATCGAGCGGATCGGCATCGCCGGGATAAAGGGCGGCAGATCTTCTGAACAATTCAAGTGATTTCTCGTAATCCCCTGTTCCTCTGTAAATTATGGCTAGTTCATTTGAAGCGGGTCCAAATTGGGGATCAAGTTCCAAGGCTTTGGTGATTTCCTCAATCGCCCTGGGCAAGTCCGTATTCAGGAGAATAGCGCCAAGATCAAAATGGAATTGTTTTTCTTTGGGGTATTTTTGTACCAATTGCTCCATCAGGTTTAAATAGGCGAGGGAGTCCTTTTTTATATCGCGGGCATAATTGGCTTCGATGTAGAGCTTTTCTTTTTCCGTGGCTTTCTCTGAGTATTTTTTTGCTAACTCGAGTTCTTCACGCCAAGCCCTGTGATCGCCCGAAGCGAGGAAGGTGTCGGAGAGCCAAAGATGGGCTAGGGCAAAAGTCGGATCGAGCTCAACCGCCTTGGCAAGAAATTGACGGCCACGTTCCCAATGCAGTCTGTTGAGCTCTTCGTCACCCTTCAGAAAATAGTTGTAAGCCTCCATGGAGGTGGTCGTGACATTTGCCACTTTTGTTGGGGCGAATTCAAATCCCACGGCCGACAATCCGATTCCCTGCCATATCTCCCGCGATAGTTCGTCGATTTGGCTCTCAAGGATACTATCCACCCCCTTGCCCTTTGAACCGGAGCTCTTGAGAAGCTTTTTCGTCTCAACGTCCAGCACCTTGACATCCAGGGCGAACATATCGCCGGCTTTCACGTAGCTTCCCAGGACGAGGGCCTGAATGCCTTCCCGGCGGCAGAGCTCGAAGCCGACGTCGGCCTCGATCGTGTCCTTTTCCCCTTGTCCCATTTGTTTCAGAAGGTCGCGCAGCCGCTCCCAGGTGGCGACATAGGCGCCGCCGTTCTGCTCAAGGCTGGTGATGAGAAGATTGGGGATGGCTTTTTGGAGGTAGTCATAGCTTTTGTCACCGGTCTGATTTTCGAAGCTGATCACGGCGATCGAGTTCTCGATCTTGGGCGCGGCAGGCGCCTTCTTGTGAGGGATGAATTTCCAGAGAAAGACGGCCGCGGCGGCCAGCACGATAACGGCCGACAACGGCAGGACGAGCTTTTTGAGGTTGAACTTGACGGTGATCTCCCGCGAGGTGAACGGCTTCCGCTTTGAGACGACGCGCTCGGTCGTCGGCAGGCCCTGCTCGACCTTCTCCAGGTCGGCGTGGAGATCAATGGCGCTTTGGTAGCGCTTCGCCTTTTCTTTTTCCAAGCATCTGAGGACCAGGCGGTCGAGGTCCTGGGGGATCTGGGTGTTCAGGTCGCGGGGGTCGCGCGGGGTTTCGCTTTTGTGCTTGACCCCGATCGTGAACGGCGTGTCGCCCTCGAACGGCACATGGCCGGTCAGCATCTCGTAGAGGATGATGCCCAGGGAATAGATATCCGAGCGTTGATCGACCTCCTTGCCCTCCACCTGCTCCGGCGACATGTACTCCGGCGTCCCGATCATCACCCCGGCGCCCGTGATGCCTTTGGCTTTGATCGAGCGGGCGATGCCGAAGTCCATGATCCGGGCGTTTCCGTCCTCGTCCACCATGATATTCTGGGGCTTCAGGTCGCGGTGGACGATGCCCAGGCCGTGGGCCTCCGCTAAGCCTTCGCAGACCTGCTTGGCGATCGATACGGCCCGGCCCGCCCCGAGCTGGCCTGTTTTGCGGATGAGCTTCTTCAGGTCCTCGCCGGGCACGAACTCCATCGTGATGAAGGTCGTACTCTCGGCCTTGCCCAGGTCGAACATGCGGCAGACGTTCCGGTGGCTGATCTTCCGCGCGAGCTTCAGTTCGTTCGAGAAGCGCTCAACGGTCTCCTTGTCCAGGGCGATTTCGGGCCGCAGGACCTTGAGGGCGATTTTCTCCTTGATGTCGGCGTCGAAGACCTTGTAGACCCGGCCCATACCGCCGTGGCCCAGCTCCTCGATGATCTCGTAGCGGCCGGCGAACAGCGTCCCCCGCGCGAGCTCCTCGGACGGCGTTTCAAGCGTTCGGGTGAAGGAGGCGCGGACCCCCCTCCCCGATGCTTCGGCCGGGATGGGAGTGGCACACTCCCGGCAGAACTTCGAGCCGGAAGGATTATCGGTGTTACATATCGGGCACTTCATGCGCCCCTGATCTCCCCTCCGAGGATGTCTTTAGATTATGGTTTTCCGGGGGGGAAGTCAATCCTATCGCCCCGGCCCGCCGAATCTAAAATGGGATAGCCTGTCAACCTTTTCGGGCCTATCCGAGTATATACCTCTGAATGGTCACTCGGGACGGAAAGAGGTTCGAGATGGCGGCGAAAACCGGAAAAACGGGCTCTATCAGGCCTTTAGCGTCTCCGACGGGCCTGCTGATAGGGGCGGCGCTCATTTTTGGCTTAGGCCTCCCGGCCTATCTGAAAGCGGCCGAGCCCCCCGTCAAAAAAGTCTATACGACGCACGCCGTCAACCCCCACGCCCCGGTTATCGACGCCCGCCTCGACGATCCGGCCTGGGCCAAGGTCGAGTGGGCCGGCGATTTCGTCCAGCGCGAACCCAACGAGGGAAAGGCCCCGACCCAGCAGACATCCTTCAAGATTCTCTACGACGAGAAAAACCTGTATGTCGCGATCCGAGCCCATGACAATGAGCCGGGGAAGATCGTGCGGCGCCTGGCCCGGCGCGACACCGTCGACGGCGATTGGGTCGAGATCCAGCTCGACAGCTACTACGACCACCTCTCCGCCTTCTGCTTCATGGTCAACGCGGCCGGTGTCAAGTCCGATTTGTTCCTGTCCGGCGACGGCCAGGTCGAAGACCCGGACTGGAACCCGATCTGGGACGCCGAGACGGCCGTGGACGGGGAGGGCTGGACGGCCGAGATGAGGATCCCCTTGTCCCAGCTCCGCTACGCCGGCGGCGCCCAAAGCAGCTGGGGTGTCCAGGTCAATCGCAAATTCTTCCGCAGCCAGGAGACCTCCTTCTGGCAGTTCATCCCTCGCGACGCCTCGGGCTTAGTCCACTGCTTCGGCGAGCTGCGCGGACTCGACGGCCTCAGGCCGCAACGTCAGGTCGAGCTCACCCCCTATTCGGTCGGCCGCACCCGGGCTTTCCGGGCCGAACCGGGCAATCCGTTCGCCACCGGAAGCCGCTCGAGCCTGTTCGGCGGCCTGGACGGCAAGGTCGGCGTCACCAGCGACCTGACCCTCGACTTCACGATCTACCCCGACTTCGGCCAGGTCGAGGCCGACCCCTCGGTCGTCAACTTGACGGCCTTTGAGACCTACTACGAGGAAAAGCGGCCTTTCTTCATCGAGGGCCGGAACATCATCAGCTTCGATATGCTGGGCGGAGACGGCGACTTCTCCCAGGACAACCTCTTCTACTCGCGCCGGATCGGGCGCTATCCCCAGCGCGAAGTCGAGGTCGGCCAGGGCGAATACGTCGACATGCCCAGCAGCACCAATATTATCGGCGCTTTCAAGCTGACCGGCAAAACCCGCTCGGGCGTCTCGATCGGCGTCATCGACGCCGTGACCGCGGCCGAGTATGCCGACTTGAGCTTCTCCGGCCTGACGCGTCAGGAGCCGGTCGAGCCGGCTACGAACTACCTTGGCCTCCGGTTTCAGAAGGATTATCACCACGGCGACACCGTTGTAGGGGGAATCATCACGGCCGTGAACCGGAACCTCAAGGGCGACGAGCTGGATTTCCTCCACAGCGCCGCCTACGCCGGCGGGTTCGACATCAACCACACCTGGAAGAACCGGACCTATTCGATTCAATTCATGACCGCCTTCAGCCTGGTCCGCGGGAGCGAGGAGGCCCTGCTCCGGACGCAGCTCTCCTCGCTTCGCTATTTCCAGCGCCCCGACGCCGATTATCTCAAGCTCGACCCGGCGCGGCGTTCGCTGAGCGGACACGGCGGGACATTGACCTTCAATAAATCCGGGAGCGGCCATCTCAGTTTTTCGACGGGCGTCACTTGGCGCTCGCCCGGGTTCGAGGTCAACGACATGGGCTACACCCGCTACGCCGACGCCGCCATGCAGTACTTCTGGGCCGGCTACCGGTGGTGGAAGCCCTTCAGCGTCTTCCGCGAAGTCCAGGTCAACTTTAACCAATGGGTCGGCCTGAATTTCGGGGGCGAGCGGATCTTCATGGGCGGGAACGTCAATTTCTGGGGACGGTTCAAGAATTACTGGCAGTTCGGGCTTGGAATCAACCGCCAGTTCCCCGGCTTGTCGGCCACGGCCCTGAGGGGCGGCCCGTCCCTCCGCACCCAGGGCGGCTGGAACATGTGGGGCCAGCTCAGTTCCGATACGCGGCGAAAATTTCAATACAACTTCATGGGATCGAGCTACCAAGGCGACCGGGGCTATATGTCGGACCGGAGTCTCTCGGTCGGCGTCACCTACCAGGCTTCGAACGCCCTGACTTTAACCCTGAGCCCCCAGTTCGAAGTCTATAAGCCCATGCTCCAGTGGGTCACTCAATGCGCGCGCGGCGACGAGCCCCGCTATATCATGGCCGCCCTCGGCCAGAAAACGGTCGGGCTGACCGTCCGGCTCAACTGGAGCCTGACGCCCGAGCTCTCGATCCAGTACTACGGCATGCCCTATATATCGGCGGGGACCTACTCGAAATTCAAGCGCATCACGGACTCTCGCGCGGCCACCCTCGAAGGTCGCTTTCATCTCTTCGGGCCCGGAGAAATCTCCTCCGACCCGGTCGAAGGGGTTTATAACATCGACGAAAACGGCGACGGCCTGGCCGACTATTCATTCCCCAACCCGAACTTCAACTTCTTTCAGTTCCGGTCGAACCTGGTCATCCGCTGGGAATACCTCCCCGGCTCGGTCCTCTATCTGGTCTGGTCGCAGGACCGGACGGGTTTTGACCATACCGGCCAGTTCGCCTTCGGGGACGGCTTCCGCGACCTCTTCGACGTCCACCCCGGAAACGTCTTCCTGGTCAAGTTCAGCTATTGTTTCAGGCTCTGATGAGATTTGGGGACATGTGCCGATTTTCTTAAATCGGTAACGTGTCCCCAAATCAGACTATGCCCGCTCCGCCTCTCATACGGCCTTCTTCATCGACTATCCCTCGCCCTAGCTTCAGAAAATTTAAACGACCTGGGACACAGAATTCTGGGGACACGATACCGAATCAAGAGATTCGGTTCATGTCCCCAGAATTCCAGTTGTCTTTTGCGTTGACGTACACGGCGCGTATGGCTATCCTAGTCCAAGGCCGCCGCTTCCGATGGCTTCCCGTAGGGAGGCCACCGGATTCGGCCGGCCCCAGTCACGCGCCAGGAGAGGTGATCATGCCGAAGACGGCCAGGACTATTTTCTCGTTACAGGCTCTCTTCCTTCTATCCCTTCTCGCCGCCTGTCAAGAGCGGGGCACGCCCACCATCAAGACCGACGGACGCGAAGTCGTGCCGTTCCGGGCGCTCGCTTTCGACCTGAAGGACGTCAAGCTCCTTGACGGGCCGTTCAAGCACGCCCTCGAGCTCAATCGCGCCTCCCTGCTTCGTTATCAGCCCGACCGTCTGCTCTCGAAGTTCTTCAGCGAGGCGGGACTCAAGCCCAAGGCCGAGCCCTACGGCGGCTGGGAACGCGACACGATCGCGGGCCACAGCCTGGGCCATTATCTGAGCGCCTGCGCCATCATGTACCGGGCGACGGGCGATAAGCAGTTCCTGGAACGAGTCGATTATATCGTCGGGCAGCTTAAGATCTGCCAGGACGCGGACCCCGACGGGTATGTCGGGGCCATCCCGAACGGCAAACGGATCCTCATGGATGAAGTCGCCAAGGGGAACATCCGCTCCAAGGGGTTCGACCTCAACGGGCTGTGGGTGCCGTTCTACGTCCATCATAAAGTCCTGGCCGGACTCAGGGACGCCTATCGGCTCTGCGGAAACAAAACGGCCCTCGAGATCGCCCTGAAGCTGGCCGGCTGGATCGAGGGCGTCGTGAAGGGATTGACGCCAGACCAAATCCAGACCATGTTGGCCTGCGAGCACGGCGGCATCAACGAAGTCCTGGCCGACCTCTACGCCGATACGGGCGACGAGCGCTGGCTCCGTTTGTCTCGAACCTTCCAGCACAAGGCCATCCTCGATCCGCTGGCCGCCGGCGTCGACATTCTGCCCGGCAAGCACGGCAACACGAATATCCCCAAGCTCATCGGGCTGGCCCGCCGCTACGAGCTCAGCGGGGACGCGACGGACCGGAAGGCGGCCGAGTTCTTCTGGGACCGGGTCGTCCATCACCACTCCTACGTCACGGGCGGCCACGGAGACAACGAATATTTCGGCGAGCCCGACAAGCTGCGGGACCGATTGGACGAAAGCACGACCGAGACCTGCAACGTCTATAATATGCTCAAGCTCTCCGAACACCTCTTCAGTTGGGAAGCGTCGGCCGACGTCGCCGATTTTTACGAGCGGGCCCTCTTCAACCATATCCTGTCCTCCCAGCATCCGGGGGACGGCCGCGTCGTTTACAACCTGTCTTTGGAGATGGGGGGCTTCAAGGCCTACCAGGATCCGGAATGGTTCACCTGCTGCATCGGGACCGGGATGGAGAACCACTCCAAATACGGCGGAGCGATCTTTTATCACAACAACGAGGAGTTGTTCGTCAGCCAGTTCATCGCCGCCGAGCTGACCTGGCGCGAAAAAGGCATGGTCATCACTCAGAAGACCGCCTATCCCGACGAGCAGGGAACGACCCTCGAATTCCGCTGCGACAAGCCCGTTGCCCTGACGCTCAACATCCGCTACCCGCGCTGGGCCGAGAAGGGGATGGAGATTCTCGTCAACGGCGAGAGCCGGCGGGTCGATCCGCCGGCGGGCCGCTTCGTGGCCGTCCGCGGGACCTGGAAGACGGGGGACCGGGTCGAGGTCAAGCTCCCCTTCACGCTCCGCCTCGAATCCATGCCCGACGACCCCGACCGGGCCGCCGTCATGTACGGCCCCCTCGTCCTGGCCGGCGACCTCGGGCCCGAGCAGGACCCCGCGGCGCGGGACGCGATGTACGTTCCCGTGTTCATGACGGCGGACCGCTCGCCCGCCGACTGGACCGAGCCCGTGGCGGGGTCGCCTAACACGTTCCGCACCAAGGGCGTCGGCCGGCCGCGCGACGTCGTCCTCAAGCCGTTCTACGCGACGCACGATCGGCGCTATTCGATCTACTGGGACCTGTTCAGCGAGGAGGGCTGGCAGTCCCGCCAGGCGGAGTACCGGGCCGAGGTCGAGAGGAAAAAAGCGCTCGAGGCGGCCACGATCGACTTCGTCCAGCCGGGCGAGATGCAGCCCGAGCGCGACCACGAGTTCCAGGGTGAGAAAACGAACCCCGACCGCTTCAAGGACAGGCCCAGCCGGGAGGCGCGGGACGGCTGGTTCTCTTACCGGATCAAGGTCAATCCCGATCTGCCCTGCGCCCTGGTCGTGGAATACTGGGGAGGCTTTCCGGGAAAGAAGACGTTCGACATCCTCATCAACGGCCGGGTCATCGCCAGCGAGAATATCTCGAATAAAAAAGAGGGGAGCTTCCTCGACGTCCGCTACGAGATCCCGCGCGAGTTGACGAACGGGAAATCGTCGCTGACGGTCAAATTCCAGGCGCAGCCCGGAAACATGGCCGGTCCCGTTTTCGGGATCCGGACGATCCGCAGCGCGCAGTGAAATGAATTCTGGGGACACGATACCGAACTAAGAAGTTCGGTTCATGTCCCCAGAATTCCGAATATCAGCGGCGTTTTTTCTTGACGGCCGGAGCAACGGCCGCGGGAGTTTCGGGGGACTTCTTCTCCTCGGCGAACAGCGACGGGGCCTCCCTCTTGCTCTTCAGGATGGCCCAGACGACGCCGGCGAGCAGGACCGCGACGACCAGGACGAGGCCGAGGCTCATGTGGCTGTACTTGACGATCACCGGCGCCATGATCAGGCTGACGATGTTCGTGACCTTGATCATCGGGTTGAGGGCGGGCCCGGCCGTGTCCTTAAGGGGATCGCCGACCGTGTCGCCGACGACGCCCGCCTTGTGCCGCTCGGAGCCCTTCCCGGTGTTGGCCTTGATATCCCGGGGCTCGTCCTCGATCGATTTCTTGGCGTTATCCCAGGCGCCGCCCGCGTTGGCCATGAAGACCGCCAGGAGCTGGCCGCTCAGGATGATGCCCGCGAGGAACCCGCCCAGGGCCTCGACCTGGAGGATGAGGCCGACCGCGATCGGCATCAGGACCGAGATCATGGCCAGCGGGATGAGCTCCTTCTGGGCAGCGACCGTGGAGATCCCGACGGCCCGGGCGTAGTCCGGCTTGACCTTGCCTTCCATCATGCCCGGGATCCGGAACTGGCGCCGGACTTCCTCGACGATGAGGCCGGCCGCGCGCGAGACGGCCTTGATCGACAGAGAGCTGAACAGCCAGGGCAGGGCGCCGCCCAGGAGCAGGCCGACGAAGACCTTGGTGTCGGAGACGCGGATTGAGTCCATGACCTTGGCCATGCCGAGTTGGAGCTGGACGCGGCCGACGTCCGTGATATAGGAGGCGAAGAGGCTCACGGCCGCGATGACCGCCGAGGCGATAGCCACCCCCTTGGTGATGGCCTTGGTCGTGTTCCCTACGGCGTCGAGGTCGGCCATGATCTGACGGGCTTTCTTTGTCTCTTCATCGTTCAAGTCGTGCCAGGCCATTTCGCCGATGCCGTTGGCGTTGTCGGAGATCGGGCCGTAGGAATCCATGGCCACGTTGTTGCCCGTATGGCTGAGCATCCCGATGCCGACCATGGCCACGGCGTAGAGGACGTAGGTCGCGCCGGTGCCGCTGTAGAGGACCAGGGCGATGATGAAGCTCACGGCGATGGCCACGACGGCCCAGACGCTCGACTCCATCCCCACGGACAGACCGGAGAGGATGGTGGTCGCCGGCCCGGTCTTGGTCGAACGGACGATCTCCTTGACCGGATTCTTTCGGGTCGAGGTGAAGTAGGAGGTCAGCGGGTTGAAGGCCACGGCCAACCCGACGCCGACCGAGGTCAGCATGGCCAGCCGCCAGTCGTGGGCGTAGTTGATGGCCACGAGGAAAGACCAGAAAATCGTGTTGACGCTCGAGACCTCATACGACCGGAACATGGCTTCCTTGGCGTCCTTGGCCCGGAGGAACTTGAGCGGGAAACGTTCCCAGATCGGGACCGTGAACGTGCCCAGGATGGAGGAGATGACGCCGATGGCCCGGATGATGAGAGGATAGACGATCCACTTCAGGGAATGGCTGGGATCGATGGCCATGAGGGCCAGCCCCAGGATCAGCCCGGAGACGATGGTCACCTCATAGGATTCGAAGATGTCCGCGGCCATTCCGGCGCAGTCGCCGACGTTGTCGCCGACGAGGTCGGCGATGACCGCCGCGTTCCGCGGATCGTCCTCGGGGATGTCTTTCTCGACCTTGCCGACGAGGTCGGCGCCGACGTCGGCCGCCTTGGTGTAAATGCCGCCGCCGACCCGCATGAACAGGGCGAGGAGCGTCCCGCCGAAGCCGAAGCCGAGCAGGGCGTCCGGCGCGGCCGTCCCGAAGACGATGAAGATGATCGTGCCGCCGAACAGCCCCAGGCCGTCCGTCAGCATGCCCGTTATCGTGCCCGCGTAGTAGGCGATGGAGAGGGCCTCGTTGAAGCCCCGGCGGGCGGCCGAAGCGGCCCGGACATTGGCCTGGATGGCCATCCGCATGCCGAGCTGCCCGACCAGGAGGGAGAACGAGGCGCCCATGATGAAGGCGATCGTCCGGCCGATGGCCACGATGATCTGGGCGTTGTGCTCGCCGAATTCGCGGACGGCTTCACGGCTGGCCGGAACGATATAGACGCTGAGGAACAGGGCGACCGTGAGGATCCCGATTATGGGGAGGATCCTACGGAGCTGGCGGTTGAGGTAGCTGTCCGCGCCGATGCGGATGGCGTTCCAGACCTCCTGCATCTTGGCCGTGCCCTTATCCTTCTTGAGGACGGCCTTGCGCAGCATCCAGGCGTAAAAGAGGCTGAAGAAAGCCGTGAAAAGGACGCCCAGGATCGCGATCTGTTCGAACGAGTTCAGCCCGTGCCGGGCCAGACCCAGAATATTCATGTTCGACTCCCCGCCCCGACCTCATCCCGCCGTCAATGCCGTCGCATCTCCCCTGAGAGGTCGAACGCACTCGGCTCTGGGCGGGGACGCCAAGGACTCTCGAGATTTCGAGGGCCTATTTTACATAAGCCGGCGGAAAAATCAACCATTTTCGGCGATTTTTCAATTTTTCGAGTTCCGGGACGACAAAATAAATGCGGGGCAAAATATGTCTATAAAAAAACAAAAGCGGACATCTCTGCGGGAAGAACTCAGGCGGTCGGAAGATCGACTCCGGGAGAGCGAAAGGTTCTGCCGGACCTTCTTCCGCTGTAACAAGGCCCTCGTCGGGGCGACCGATGAATCGGCGCTCCTGAACGAGGTCTGCCGGATCCTGGTCGAGAGCGGCGGCTACGGCCTGGCCCGGGTCGGCAGAGTGGACGACGACGGCATTACCTATCGGGCCGTCGCGCGGGCCGAGGAGGATGTCGGCCGCCCGCTGATGGCCCCCTCTCCGCTGAAGCTCCCCTTGAAGACGATGGATATTTCCATCGGCGTATTGGAGATTTTCCCTCCCGGGCGCGGCGCCATCCCCGACGAGGAAGTCGCGATCCTGACCGAGCTGGCCGATCTCGTGTCGTTCGGCGTCATGGCCCTGCGCACGCGCGGCGCCGTCCGGCGGACGGAGGAGGAGCTTAAACAAACCCTGAAAAATCTCAGGGTCGCCTTGGGCGGGGTCATCGAGCTTTCCGAATCCGTCGTCGAGTTCCGGGATCCCTGCACGGCCGGGCATCAGCGGCGGGTCGCCGATCTGGCCCGGTCCATGGCCACGAACATGGGTTTGCCCAAGGAACAGATTGAAGGGATTCGAATCGCGGGCGCCATCCACGACATCGGGAAGATCTCCATCCCAGCCGATATTCTCTGCAAGCCCGGGCGGTTGACCTGCTTCGAGTACGACTTGGTCAAGGCCCATCCCAAGATCGGCTATGACCTCTTGAAAACGATCCAATTCCCCTGGAGAGTCGCGGATATCGTTTATCAACACCATGAGCAGATGGACGGTTCGGGCTATCCTCTCGGCTTGTCCGGGAGGGATATTCTGCCCGAAGCCCGGATCATCCGGGTCGCCGACGTCGTCGAGGCGATGTCCTCCCACCGGCCTTACCGGCCGGCCTATCCCCTCGACGATATCCTGGGGGAAATTACCCGGAAACAGGGAGTCTGCTACGATACGGCGGCCGTGGCGTCCTGCGTTGATCTTTTCGTGTCCAGACGGTTCGCGTTCAAATAGAGACCGGGGGAATAGGCCGTTGGACGGCGGTTTTTCTGTTTATTTCGTCATCTCGAACTTGAGGACAAACGCGTCGTAATCTCCGGCGAGCGCTTTTTGATAGGCTTTCAGCACGGGGAAGTCGGGGCTGTTCGTCGTGCCGACGACATAAATCCCGCCCGTTGAGTCCAAGGCTAACCCACCCCAATCTTCTCGATACAAGCCGCCCAGAAACGTCGAGGAGATAAGGCTCTTGCCGCTCGGCGCGAAGACGATCAGGAAGGCGTCCTGTCTCCCCTTGAGCGCGCTTTGATAAGGATTTTTCAGGGGAAAATCGCGGCTCCCCGTCGACCCGAAGACGTAGGCCGCGCCCTTCCCATCCACGGCAATGTCGAAGGTCATGTCCCAACCCGATCCGCCCAGGTAGGTCGAATAGGCGAGGCCGGACCCGTCCGAAGCCACTTTGGTCACGAAGCCCTCCTCCGAGCCCTTTCGGGACTTCTGGAAGGCGTTTTTTATCGGGAAACCTCCGTTCGTATAGCCCGTAATATATGCCGCGCCGGAGCCGTCGACCGCCAACGCCTGAGCCCGTTCGGACTGCGGCCCGCCCAGATAGCTGGAATAGACGAGCTTGTCTCCGGAGGCGGCCAATTTGGAGATGAAAGCATCTTCACCCCCGCCTCCCCACGTTTTCTGAAAGGGATTTTTCAAAGGAAAACCGGCTCCGGCTCCGCCCGTGACGTAGACGGCCCCTTGACCATCGATGATCAGCCCCCCAAGCGCATCATCGCCCGAGGAACCGAGATAGGTCGCGAAGACGAGGCTTTTGCCGTCCGGCGTGAACTTGGCGATGAAGACGTCCCGGCGCCCGGCCGATGAACTTTGGATGGCGTTTTTAACCGGAAAGTCCCGGCTGTCCGTCTGGCCGCCGACGAAGACATATCCCGCGGCGTCGACCGCGATGGCGATTCCGCTGTCATAGCCCTTGCCCCCCAGGTAGGAAGAAAAAACCAGGCTCTTGCCGGAGGGAGCCAGCTTCAGGAAATAGGCGTCCGACCAGCCGCCCTTGAACGTTTTTTGGAACGCGTTCTTGACTGGAAATTGACGGCTCACGGCGACGCCGGCGAGATAGACCGCGCCCGTCCCATCCACGATAAGCTTGGGCAGGCGGGCTTGATCGGTGTCGCTCGGGAAGAAGGCGGAATAGAGTAGGCTCTTTCCGTCCGACGCGAGCTTGGATACGAACACGTCCTTCCGGGGCTTGGTCACGGTGACCGGAGGAAAGTTCAGGCTATCGGTGAAGCCGGCGACGTAGGCGGCCCCGCTCGCGTCGACGGCGATAGAGTAGCCCCATTCCTCGCCCCTGCCGCCGAGATAGGTTGAATAAGCAAGGACGAGGGGATCGATGATGAGCGCGGACCGCCGGTCGTAGGGACCGATTTCGAAGCCGAAAGCGCCGTCCCTTCCGCGGAAGGACGAGGCGACTTTCACCTTCCGGCCGTCGAGGACCTGGTAGCTCGCCGGCCTGAGGATTCTGAGCCCGCTCTGCGAAGTCCCGACGACGAGGTTCCCATCGCGATCCAGGGCCGCCCGTTCTTCGCCTTCAATCGCGAACCGGATCCGGGCGGGGTCCGCGCCCGGCCGGACGATCCAGTCGTATTCGACTTCGCGCTCGTTGCCGTAGACCTTAAGGTCGATGCCGTCGTAAACGTCTCGGTAAATGACGGCCCTGGATGTGGGTATATCGGTTCGCCATTCGGCCTCGTCGCTGCCATAGAAGTAGCTGACGCCGTATCCGGCCGTATCGAGAGCCGAGGCTTGGGCGTCTTTACGGGCACCGAGGAATAGCAGCCTCGAGACGGCGCGTTTCGAGCTCCGTCCGCCGGCTGGGTCCGACCGATCAATAGCCAGGCCCTTCGTAGTCAGCCACAACGTCAGTCCGGGCTTCTGCGCGTAGAAAAGGACTTCCGGCGAGGTCTGTCCTCGGTTGGGGACGAAATAAAGCGGCGCGTCGGCTCCGGCGCCAGCCGGCACAAGCCGAGCGGACGGCATCGATACTGAGGTCGATACGCCCAGAACGACGGACAGACCGATAAAAAGAAAGAATTGGGCTCTTTTTCCCTTCATGGGCTTCCCTCCTGGCCGCGATCGGCTATGGCCTCATTGTAGGAGTCGGGCGTTCTCCCTGTCAATATGGCCGGATCCTCCGCCCTGACGGAGCGAGGCCGTTTGACGCGCCGTTCTCCGCTGTGGGGCGCCGGCTCAACCTAATCGCCGATCTTGAGCTTCAGGACGCAGCCGTCTTCGAGACCCGCAAAAGACTTCTGATAGGCCTTGTAAACGGGCAGATCGGGGCTGTTCGTCGTGCAGACGAAGTAGAGATTTCCGGCGGAATCCATGGCCACGCCGCCCCATTCGTCTCGATACTCGCCGCCCAGGTAGGTTGACAGCATGAGGCTCTGGCCGTTCGGCGCGACGGCGGTCAGGAAGCAGTCCGAGCTTCCCTTCAGGCGGTTCATGTAGGGATTCTTGAGCGGGAAATCGCGGCTCTCGGTTGAGCCGACGACATAGGCGGCGCCGGTCCCGTCCGCGACGACATCGAAGGCCGCTTCCGATCCCGACCCGCCTAGATAGCTCGCATAAACCAGCTTGGTGCCGTCGGGGCTGACTTTAGCAACAAAGGCTTCATCGGATCCCCTGTAGGTTTTTTGGAAAGCGTTCTTAACCGGGAATCCGCTGTTGGTTCCCCCTACGAGGTAGGCCGCGCCGGCGCCGTCGACGGCCAAGCCCCAAGCCCGATCGGTCCGAGGCCCTCCCAGATAGCTGGAATAGACGAGCTTGTCGCCGGAAGGGGCCAGCTTGGAAATAAAGGCGTCATCATAGCCTCCCCCGTACTTTTTCTGGAAGGGATTCTTGAGGGGCAAGCCGGGTCCGCTAGTGCCGCCGGCGACGAATACCGCGCCCTGGCTGTCGACGGCCAGGCCTCCGAAAGTATCAAAGCCCAACGAACCTAGATAGGTCGAGAAGACGAGGGTTCGGCCGTCCGGTTTGAACTTGGTGATGAAAACATCCGAAAAGCCGCCCAGTTTGCTCTGGAACGCGTTCTTGATGGGAAAATCCCCGCTCTCCGTCTGGCCGCTGACATAAATATAGCCCGCGGCGTCGACCGCGATGGAGAGTCCGCTGTCATAAGACTTGCCCCCTAGAAAAGAGGAAAAGACCAGGCTTTTTCCGGAAGGGGCCAGCTTCAGGAAGAAGGCGTCCGCCCAGTCGCCCTTGAACGTTTTTTGGAACGCGTTCTTGATCGGAAAATTGCGGCTGGTGGCGATGCCGGCCAGATAGACCGCTCCGGCCCCGTCCACGGCCAGCTTGGGCAGTCGGGCCTGATCAATCGTACTCGGGAAAAAAGCGGAATAGACCAGGCTCTTCCCGTCCGGCGCGAGCTTTGTGACGAACACATCCTGCCGGGGCTTGGTCACTTTGACCGGGGGAAAGTCCAGGCTCTCGGTATAGCCGAAGACATAGGCGGCCCCGGTCTTATCGACGGCGACGGAGTATGCCCATTCCAGGCCCCGGCCGCCGAGATAAGTCCAATAGAGGATGACAAGAGGATCGATGATCAGGGCGTTGTCCCGATCATAGGCGGCGACCTCGAACCCGAACAGGCCCTTTTCGAGCTCGCGGAAGGACGAGGCGACCTCCACTCTCCGGCCGGCGATCACCTGGTAAGTTTCGGGCTTGAGCATCTTGAAGCCGTTCCGAATCGTCCCGAAGACGAGGTTGCCCTCGGCGTCCAGGCCGGCCGGCCGATCCCCCTCCCAAGCAAAGCGGATCCGGGCGGGGTCCGCGCCCGGCCGGACGATCCAGTCGTATTCGATCCGGCGGCCGTTCCCGTAGAGTTTGAGGTCAATGCCGTCGTAGAGGTTCCGGTAGAGGACCGCCCCAGACGTCGGCAGACCGGTCCGCCAACCTGCCTCGTCCGCGCCGTAAAAATAGCTGACCGCGTAGGGGGTTGGGTCCAGGGCCGTGACCTTGGCCTCTGGACGGCCTCCCTGGAATGTCAGCCTCGAGACGGAGCGATGCGGCCCGTCGGGCGTCGGGTCCGTCCGGTCGAACACCAAGCCCCGTTTGGTCAGCCACAGCGTCATCCCGGGCTGCTGCGCGTAGAAAAGGACTTCCGGCGAGGTCTGTCCCCGGTTGGGGACGAAATAAAGCGGCGCGTCGGCTCCGGCGCCGGCCGGCACAAGCCGAGCGGACGGCATCGATGCCGAAGTCGATACGCTTAGAGTGACGGATAGACCGATAATTAAAAGAAAGAATCCGGCTCTTTTTCCCTTCATGGTGTTCCCTCCCGGCCGCGTTCGGCCGTGGCCTAATTGTAGGAGTCTGGCACGGCCCCTGTCAATACGTCGCGGACCGGCGGATGGAGACGGTCCGTTTGTACTCGTTCAGCCGCTTGACAAAGTTTTCCCGATTGACTAACATTTTTTCCTATTGAGGAGGCACGAACATTAGCCAAGGACTGAACTTCTGGGGCTGGATCTCCCTGGCCGCAGCCTGGGGAGTGATCCTGGTAGTACTGATTTATTGCTTCAGCCGCGTGCTGCTGGCCAAGAAGAAGAAAGATGCCGGGCCGGTTGGAATCGGCGGCCGGGCCCATTGGGCTTCGCGCATCGGCCTAATCCTGGCCATGGCCGGCAACGCCATCGGCCTGGGCAATTTTCTGCGCTTCCCGGTCAAGGCGGCAGCCAACGGCGGCGGCGCCTTCATGATCCCCTATTTCTGCGCCCTGATTTTCCTGGGCGTCCCGCTGATGTGGGTGGAATGGTCCATAGGCCGCCACGGCGGCGTCCACGGCCACGGCACCACACCCGGCATGTTCGAGTTGCTGTGGAAGCACCCGGCCGCCAAGTACCTCGGCGCCCTGGGCATCTCCCTGCCGTTTCTCATCGTGGTTTATTATAATTTCATCGAGTCCTGGACGCTGGGCTTCGCCTGGTTCTCGGGCACCGGCAAATATTTCGGCTTGACGACGCGCGACGCCATGGGCCGGTTCCTGCGCGGCTTCCAGGCGGTGGAGCACAACCAGTTCTTCGCCTCCTGGCTGCCGCTCTTTGTTTTTCTGGCCATTACTATTTTCCTGAATTACTATTTCCTGCGCAAAGGCATATCCAAAGGCATCGAAGTTCTGGCCAAGATCGGCATGCCGGTCCTGTTCATTTTCGGCATCGTTTTGGCTGTCCGCGTGCTGACCCTGGGCGCCCCGGCTTCGGGCGTCTCCTCCGTGGGCGCCGGCATGGGTTTCATGTGGAACCCCGATTTCAGCCAGCTCAGCCGGGCCACGGTCTGGCTGGTGGCGGCCGGGCAGATCTTCTTCACCCTGAGCTTGGGCCAGGGCATCATCAACACCTACGCCTCCTACCTGCGCGAAAAGGACGATGTCACGCTGAACGGCCTGACCACCTCTATGACCAACGAATTCGCCGAGGTCATCCTGGGCGGCACCATCGCCATCCCGGTGGCCGTGGCCTTTTTCGGCGTGGTCGAGACCAAGCTCATCGCCAGCGAGGGGGCCTTCAACCTGGGCTTCCAGTCCCTGCCGGTCATCTTCCAGAAGATCCCCATGGGCCAGATTTTAGGTGCCATGTGGTTTTTCCTGCTCTTCATCGCCGGCATCACCTCATCGGTGGCCTTGACCTCGCCGGCCATCGCCTTCCTGGAGGACGAATTCAAGTGGAAACGCACCAAAGCGGTGAACACGGTGTTCGCCGTCATGGTGGCCTGTACGGCGCTGGTTGTCGTCTTCTTCAAGTTCGGCTTCCTGGACGAGATCGATTTCTGGGCCGGCACCTTCGGCTTGGTCGTTTTCGCCACCATCGAGATCGTCCTCTTTTCCTGGATTTTCGGCGTTAAGAAGGGTTGGGAAGAAATGCACCAGGGCGCCGACCTGAAAGTGCCGAAAATCTTTAAATTCATCCTGAAATACGTCACCCCGGTCTACATGATGGTGGTCCTGGGTGGCTGGATATACCAGGATGCCATCGGCAAGTTCCTCATGAAGGGCGAGGAACAAAGCCGTCATCCCTATCTCTGGGGGGCGCGCGCCATGGTCATCGGTTTGATCCTGGTCACCGTGCTCATGGTCTGGCTGGCCTGGCGCAAGAAAAATAAACGAGCCTTAAGCCAATAACCAGTTAATAAGTTTCTAAAAGCTGAGTTTTTGGTAGACGCTAGGGATTGGTTTCTTGATTTTTGGCGCAGGTCTGAAAATCATGCGGAATCATCCAGTCGTGTGATAATCCAGCACGGCGTTCGGATCCCTCAGCTTATCCGGTTTTTATAGACCGCCCTGACGTTGTCGAAGAAAGCGACGCTGGTTCGGTTCTCTTCCTCGTTGTTGACCGAGATGATCCGCGTGGGTCCGGCGCCCGTCCGGGCCGAGTCGAGGAGAAGCTCGCTGTCTTCGGGAATTTCCGACGCCAACAAAATCCCGTCGACATAGAAATCGACCCGGAGCTCGGTGGCCTTGAGGGAGCTGTCGTCCTTGGCGGTGACGATGTCGAAGCGGAGGTTGTACCAGCGGTCGAGCTGGGCCTCGCCCAGGTACTTGAAAAAGCGGTAGCCCGTGTTCACGTTGCAGCATTGGCAGACGAGGTGGAGAGCGGTCCCCTGGACCGTGCCGATCCCGATCTGAATGAGCCAGCTTTTTCCCGGCGGCTGCTCGGGGATGGTCGTGTGATAATCCAGCACGGCGTAATGGCGCCGGGTGGTCGATTGGGAGGAGAGCAGGACGTCGGCGCTGAAGGACTTGCTGTCCGCGAACTCGACCTTGGTCGGCCAGCAGCAGTTGCAGGGCATGCCCATCAGGAGGCTGTTCGTCATCTCGAGGACATATCCGCGGCCGGCCGCTTGAAGGAGCCGGGCCTCGGCATAGACACGGCCCTTTCGGATGAGACAGGACCCGTTCCCGCTCTTAAGGAAGCCGTCCTTGGCGCCCAACCAGAGGAGCTTTTGAGAGCCGTGATAAGGCTGCCCGGCGACGTGCGGGACGGCGTCGATAAGCCTGCCAGCGGCATCGAACACGTACTTGATCTCCTGCCGTTCGGTTCGCCATCCGAGGGCGGTCCGAACGATGTGCTGTCCCGCCCCGAGCGCCTTGCGGACAGGGGACTTCTGGAGGCTGTCATAGAGCCGTTTTTCGGCGGCGAGCTGGCTGACGACGAACAGCTCCGTCTCGTCGAAGCCCCGCTTGGCCAACTTCAGCAATCCCTCGCGCGCCAGGCCGCCGGATTCCATTTCGGATAGCGCGGTGACCAGAGCCCGCCCCCGCTCGTTGAACAGTTCATCCCTGAAGTTGAGGAGATACTGAATGATCTTGACCTGGATGTCGAGCTCTCTCGCCTCGAGGCCGGCCACGGCCGCTTTCCCTCGATCGTTGAGCAGCCGTTGGAGGACGTCCCTCTCGAAAGCCGTCACGGGCCTGGGATTCTCGACGAGGTAGCTGACGATCTCCTGGACGGCCCGGTCCTGCCAGCCGTACTCGACTCTTTGGCCGTTTTCATCGACGACGGTCAGCAGACCGCTCGCCAGCGGCGACGGCACGACATCGGCCGTTCCGTACCCCGTCCAGGCCGACCAGATCTTGGAGTTGAGCCGGCCCGCTTCCGCCAGGTTTTGGCTGTCATAGCTCTGCAGGCAGCCGTTCCCGTCGAAATCGTCGTACAAGGATTTGCCGTCGGTCAGCTGGTAAACGGGTTGAGGCTGCGGCTTTGGCTGGTCCGGCGTGCTCCCGCCGGTCGTTTTTTTGCAGCGGCCGTTCAAGCAGGACAGCGCGGCGCTCGAAAGGCCGAGCCTGATGAGTTCCCGGCGGGTCAAGGATCCCTGGGCTGTTCCCGGCATGATCAATTCCCTTTCGCCTTCGTCCCGGATGCGGAGTCTTCTTTGATGTCGAGGCGGCGCGAACGCGGGGTCACCCCGAGTTTGACGATTTTCCCCGCGCGCACCCGGCCTTCCAGGATCGTGTTGTAGGGCGCCCGGAGCTTGAAATCGGCGTCCCAGTCCGCCGGCCAGGCCGGGAGCAGCCGGATGTCTTTGTCCTCGCACTGCAGCAGCATGACCTGAAGGGTCTTGGTTAAAACGCCGCCGTGATCCTGGTCCGGGGTCCAATCGTAGTTAGGTCCCCAAAAAGCGGGAAAGAGCTGTTTTCGATCCCACTTCCCGGCGCGTTCCGTCAGCCCTTTCCTGGCCCGGTCGGTCAATCCGAGGAGGGCCATGAAGAGGTCGTCCTGCCTCCATCCGAAATGCCCCATGTCCTGGCGGTTGTCCAGGGCCCGGACGGCCAGTTCGAGACCGGGCTTCCCAGTCCCGAAAAGCCTGAAGGGATAGACGGCATACAGCTCGGGATTTTCGATGTTCTGCTTTTTGGCGAACCGTTCGGCCGGCGCCAGCATCAGCTTCCCGTCGACCTCGCGCGTCGGGATCGGCGGCAGCTTCGATTCCAGACGGTCGAGCAGGTTTTTCCGGCCCGGAGAGAGAAGGCCGGCGGGCAGCGTTTTCAACTTCAGGATCAGATAGCGCAGGCCGGCGACCTCGGGCATGGCGTTCGTACAGTCCCACCAGGTTTCGAGGGCCTGGGAGGGGAAGAGTTTGAGGCGCCCGTTTTTGTCGACGCCGTAATGCTCGTCGAAAAAGGTCAGCACGGCCTCCGCGAAGGGCAGCAGCGTTGCTTGGAGAAAGGCCGGGTCCTGGGTGTAGAGATAATAGTCGAACATCTGGACCGCCATCTCCAGCCCGCCGACCCATTCGTACTTGTGCCAGCCGCTGGCTTGGATTCGCTCGGGCATCTCGGCCAGAGGCTTGTCGCCCCAGGTTTCGGTGAAGACCGTCCCCCAGAAATAGATGCATTCCGGAAAATAAACCCCGTCATGTCCGAAATAAAGCCGGGTTCGATAGCGGCAGAGCGGGAGGAGGCCGGCATACATCTTGAAAAACGGCTGCATGAGGTCGAAGTCCCCCGCCGCGGCCATCGACATATACGGCAGCCGGGTGTTTTGCCACCAGTAGCCGGGCCCCCAGCGGCGATAATCGGCGAAGCCTTCCGTGCCTTCGGCGTCAACGGTGAAGATCGAGCCGTTGAACTTGATGGGATACCTTCCCCTCCCCGCGCAGGCGCTGATGAAGCGCTGCAGGATATACGCGCGGGTCACGACCAGGCCTTCGTTTTCCGTTCCTTGAGTCGTCTTCAGCGAAGCGCCGCTCCGGACGAAAATCCAGCTGCGATTCCAGAATTCATTCCACCAGGCGACGTGCGCCGCCCGGGCTTCGGCCCAACCCTTCTGCCGAACATGGAGGAGCAGTTCTTCGACGGCATCCAGCCAATTCTCCGGAGTATCGGGCTGGCGCGTCAAGACGTGGATGTTCAGACGTCTCGTCGTCCCCGTCGAGGCGGTCAAGGTTTTATCGTCCTGCTGAATGAACCCTTCGCCCTCCATGACGCCGCCGAAGATCCTGTCCTTGAGGGGATCGGCGAACGGAAAACTCTCCAGACCCTGCATCGAGACGTTTTTCAGAAAGGACGGAGTTTCGGGGTTCCGGTGATACCAGACGACCCGGTTCGAAGGATGATCGAGGACCGTGTCGGGCTGGACGACGGTGGGGCCGAACAGGTTCGCATAATAGTTCAAGCCGCTGACGAGCTCGTCCTTGAGGACCTCGGGCTTCAGCCGCCAGGGTTCGATGCCGACCGCCACCCGGCAGCCTTCCGGGACATGAAGCTCGATCCGGATGACCGGTTCATTCGCGTCGACCCAGACCCGAATGCGCGCCCCGGTTCGGCCTTCGCCCCCCTCGACCTCGATGGCGGCCTCGCGCAGGTTCAGCCTTTGCCGGAAGATCGCGCCCGGGCGAAACGGGTTGGGATCGAGCCGGACCCTTACTTTCGACAATTTCAGCAGCCGCCCGCTTTCATCCCATGCGTCGGTTTTACCGATATAGAAGCAGACGGATCCGCTGTCCGCCTCGGCCCAGACATTCAAGCCGATATCGCCGTTTCCGACGGGCATCGATCCCTTGGAATCGTTCCCGGGACGATCCCATACGACGTCGTAATTCGCCAATTCTTTGACGGCATCCCGCCGCCGCGAGCAGCCCGGCACCGCGATCGCCAGGACGAGGAGGAATAATCCCGTCATGAGTCTTGCCCAGGGAATAGTTTTCATGCTCGCCCCTTGACGGTGAGAACTGCCTTGGCCGCCCATCCTGAAACGACTATAGGACCGGCCGGCGAGCGATGTCAACCCCTCGACTTGTAACTTGACAAGGAGGGACCGGAGTTCTATCCTCTTTTCAACGGGTTATCACATCTAAGAACGGAGAGGTCAATGAAAAAAGGTTTCCTTTGGCTCGGGCTCTTTCTTGTTTGCGGCGCGGCGCTCGCGCTTTCAAGCGGGAGGCGACCGGCCTCACCGATGAGCATCCAGCCCGACTTCGGCTCCCCTCCTCTCTATTTCATCCCCAACACAGGGCAGACGGATCCAAAGGCGCTCTTTTTTGCGAAAACCGGCGACTCTACGCTCTGGCTGACCCGAGACGGGCTGACCTTCGACGACGGCGCGGTATCCCGATTGATTTTCGGCGGCGCCAACAAGAACGTCGAGGTCGCGGCCTCCGATCCGGCCGACTATCGGGTAAGCTATTTCTATGGCCGGGATGAATCCGAATGGCTCACGGACCTGCCGACCTCGCGGTCCGTTACCTATAAGAACCTGTATGAAGGCATTGATCTCAAGATCTACGGCGCGGAGAGGCGGGTCGAGTACGATTGGATCGTCAAGCCCGGTGGGAGGCCCGACCGAATCCGCTGGGCCTATGCCAGCGTTCTAACGACGAGCCTAGACCGGGAGGGGAATCTCGTCGCCGAGACGGCCATGGGCCGCCTCGTCCATCGCCGCCCGGCTTGCTATCAAGTCATCGACGGCCGCAAGGTCGATGTCCAAGCGGCGTTCCGAAAGACAGGGAACGACGAATACGGTTTCGCCGTCGGCCCCTATGACGACGGCCGCGAACTCGTTATCGATCCCGTGGTCCTGGTTTTTTCGACCTACCTGGGTGGCGGCGGCTGGGATGAAGCGTTCTCCATCAGCATCGATAAAACCGGAGCCGTCTATGTCGAAGGATACACGGCAAGTTCGGACTTCCCGCCGGCTCATCAGACAAAGCCCAGGCAGGATACGTTCGTCTCCAAGCTCTCGGCCGACGGAAAAAGCCTTATTTACTCCGCCTTCTTTCCGACGGCCGGCTACCCGGAGGGAGCACCCCCCTCGATCATCGTCTCCGGGACCGGCGCCGTTTATCTGGCGGGCGCCGTCTTCAGCCATAATTTTCCCGTCAAGAACGCGTTCCAGAAGGCCTTCGGAGGCGGCTTTGGGGACGCCTTTCTCCTGGAACTGGCCCCCAACGGGAAGAGCCTGGTCTTTTCCACGTTCCTCGGAGGATCGGACATCGATAACTTAGGATACGTCGCGCTGGACGAGGGCGGATTCATCTATGTCGCCGGCATGACCTCCAGCAAGAACTTCCCCGTGAAAAACGCCCTCCAAAAATCCCTGGCGGGTGACGGCAACGCCTTCATCTCAAAATTCAGCCCGGACGGGCAAAGCCTTGTCTATTCGACGTTCTTGGGATCGTCGGGGTTTGATTACCTCGGAGGCATGGCGATCGACGGTTCGGGTTCGGTCTATGTCTGCGGATTCACCAACGCGAGTGACTTCCCGGTCAAGAACGCTTTTCAAAACAAGAGCCGCGGCAGCGGCGAAACCTTCATCAGCAAGCTCGCTCCGTCCGGACAAGCCCTCGTTTACTCCAGCTATCTGGGAGGTCCCGCCTATGACATGGCGAGCGGTCTATCCGTCGACGGAACCGGAGCCGCCTATATCACGGGCTATACCGCCGGGGCTTTCCCCCTCAAGAACGCCTTCCAGCCGAAGCGCAAAGGCGGCTTGGAGGGTTTCGTGTCCAAGGTCGCTCCGGACGGCCAGGGCCTCGTCTACTCGACCTTTTTGGGAGGGTCCGGAACGGATTATACGTTCGGAATCGCCGTGGACGGAAACGGCGCGGCCCATATCGTCGGATGCACCTATAGTTACGACTGGCCGCTCAAAAAGCCTTTTAAAAACAAAATCAGCGGAAGCGTAGACGCGTTCCTGTCCATCCTCTCCCCGAACGGCCGGAGTCTCCTCTACTCCACCTATTTAGGCGGCCAATACAAAGATAGCGCAAGATGCATATTAGTGGACCTTAAAGGAACGATTTTCATCGCCGGCTCGACCAACAGCCCCGATTTCCCCCTGCTCATGCCCTACCAAAAGAAGTTTGCCGGAAAACAGGATGTTGTAGTCATGAAATTTTCGAACGGGAGCACGTCCCTTCGATCGTCGGCCCCGCGATATCGCTAGGGCGTTCGGGCCGCCCGACGGCCGGTTCCGGGCCCGGCTCCATTTGCCATCGAACTCCGGCGATCACGTCTCGGCGATCGTTGACAATTTTGGGTCCGAATTGTAGCATTGAAAAAAGGATATCATCGGGAAATACATTCCAAAAGGAGAATCGCGATGAAAACTCTTTTCCGGCTCATGGGGATCGTACTACTCATTATCCCGGTATCGGCGGCGCCGAAGCTGAGTGTGGAGTTCGGCGGCTCCCCGTTGTTTTTCGTCCCCAACGCCGGCCAGGCCGATTCGAAGGCGCTTTATTACGCCCGGAGCGAGGGCGGCACGATCTGGCTGACCCGGGACGGACTGGTCTTCGGGCGGTCGGCGGCCTCGAGGCTGATCTTCCGGAACGCCAACCCGGACGTCAGGCTCAGGGCCGAGGACCCGACCGGCTATTGCGTCAGTTATTTCTACGGCCGCGACGAATCCGAATGGAGGACCGGGATCCCCACGACCCGGGCCGTCCGTTACGAAAACATCTACGACGGGATCGATCTCAGGGTCTACGGGACGGGCCGGCGGGTAGAGTACGACTGGATCGTCAAGCCGGGCGCCCGGCCCGATCAAATTCGGCTCGCTTATGAAGGCGTCCTGAGGACCGGCCTGGACCGCGAAGGGAACCTGGCCGTCGAGACTCCCGAATCCCGGATCCTCCACAGCAAACCGACGGCCTATCAGGTCGTCGGGAACCGGCGGCGGAGCGTAGAAGCGACCTTCCGGGCGACGGACAAGGGCGAGTACGGGTTCGCCGTCGGCGTCTACGACGCGAGCCGCGAGCTGGTCCTCGACCCGCTGGTCCTGGTCGCCTCGACCTACCTGGGCGGCTCCGACTCGGATTTCGCCTCTGCGACGGCGCTGGATCCGACCGGCGCCGTCTACGTGGCCGGTTACACCTTGAGCGCCGATTTCCCTCCGACCGTGCAGACCCTGCCCCGCCTTGACGTCTTCGTCACCAAGTTCGCGCCGGGGGGCCGGAGTCTGGTCTATTCGGCTTTCTTCTCCTACGGCCGCTTCGCCGAGATGTGCGGGATGTCCATGGCCGTGGACGCGAAGGGCTCCGCCTATCTCACGGGCAAGACGGAATCGCGCCACTTCCCGGTGAAAAACGCGTTCCAGACGACGCTCAAGGGCGGCTGGGACGCCTTCATCCTCAAGCTGGCGCCGAGCGGAAAGAGCCTCGCCTACTCGTCCTACCTGGGCGGGGCGGGCGCCGAATGCGGCTTTGGCCTGGCCGTCGACGGAAGCGGCGCCGCCTATATCGGCGGCTGGACCTCGAGCCGGGACTTCCCGGTCAAGAACGCCTATCAGACCAGCGGGGGCGGCGGCCACCCGGATTGTTTCATCACCAAGGTCGCGGCCAGCGGAAAAAGTCTCGTCTATTCCACCTACCTCGGATCGACCGGCTCCAGCGTCTGCGCAGGCCTGGCCGTGGACGGCGCCGGGGCCGCCTATATCACCGGCCAGACCGTTAGCCACGCCTTTCCCGTCAAGAGCGCTTTTCAAAAGGCGTTCGGCGGCGGAGGCACCGACGCCTTTATCTCGAAATTATCCCCGGCCGGCGACAGCCTCGTCTATTCTTCCTATCTCGGAGGCTCCGGCTATGACACCGGATGGGCCGTCGCCGTCGACGGGACCGGCGCGGCCTATCTCGCCGGCGCGACCAACGGGTCGTTTCCGGTCAAGAACGCGTTTCAGAAGACGCGCAAGGGCGGATACGACGGCTTCGTCGCCAAGGCGGCGCCGGACGGAAAAAGCCTCGTTTACGCGTCCTACTTGGGAGGGCGCGGAAACGAGCAGGCGCTCCGAATCGCGGTGGACGCGAGCGGGGCGGCCTATGTCGCCGGCTCCACCGGCAGCTTGGATTTCCCCGTCAAGAATCCCTATCAAGGAAGCCTCAAAGGAAGCTTGGACGGTTTCCTGGCCGTCGTCGCGCCGCAAGGCCAAAGCCTGAGCCTATCCACCCTGCTGGGCGGTATCTATCGAGATATCTGCTCCGGCATCGCCCTGGACGGACAGGGCTCGATCTATCTCGCCGGGGAGACGAACAGCCCCGATTTCCCGGTTGTCGATCCCTACCAGAAAAACTTGAAGAAGGATAATGACGCCTTCCTGGCCATATTCTCGACAAAAACCGATTAGACTCCGGGAATCGACATGAACCAAGAAAAAATGATCCGAGCCCTGGGCATCCTTTTATTCTGCTTCTGTTTGGAGCGCTTGAGCCCGGCGCCGGCCCGCGCCGCCGAGCGGCCGCTGGCCTCGCCGAAGCTCATACAAGCCCTCGTCGACGAGATCTCGGGCGAAGCCGCCTTCGACGCGACGGCTCGGATCTCCCGGTTCGATCGGGTCCAGGCCTCGGAAGGCTTCCATGACGCCGCCGTCATGATCAAGGAGGAGCTTGCGCGGATGGGCTACGCCGACGCGGCCGTCGAAGGCTGGCCCTCGAACGGAACGCTCCGCTATTCGACCTGCCGGTCCGTCATCGGCTGGAGGGCCAAGTCCGGAGAGCTCTGGCTCGTGTCGCCCGGCCGGGAGCGCCTGTGCTCCTACCGGGAAGTCCCGCTCACTCTCGTCAAGCACAGCGGGTCCGGGCACGCCGAGGCAGAGCTCGTCGACGTCGGGACGGGCCTGGGCGAGGAGGCCTACCGGGGAAAGGAAGTCCGAGGACGGATCGTCCTGGCGACGGGCTACAGCGGGGATGTCCTGCGGGAGGCCGTTGTCAAGCGCGGAGCCTTGGGCGTCGTGACCTGGTACTCTCCCGAGACGCGCCCCGGCTATCCCGCCATGATCCGGTACACGGCCATCTGGCCGCGCTGGGAGGAGAGAGACAAGCTCGGGTTCGGCTTCAACGTTTCCAAGCTCCAGGGATGGCGCCTTAAACAGATGCTGGAGGAAGGGAAGCGGGTCGTCCTGCGGGCGGACGTCGAGGCCGAGTTCTACGAGAGCCGGATCGAGGTCGTCACGGCCAGCTTTCCCGGTAGCGAGGATCCGGCCCGGGAGGTCCTCGTCCTCGGCCATCTCTGCCATCCCGCGCCGAGCGCCAACGACAACGCCAGCGGCTCGGGCAGCATGGTCGAGATGGCCCGGGCCTTGCGGACAATGGTCGACAAAGGCACGATCCCGGCGCCGCGCCGCACCATCCGCTTCCTGTGGGTCCCGGAGATCAACGGGACCTTCCCTTACGTGCTGGCCTACCTCGAGCGGACCCGGAATACGATCGCGGCGATCAACTGCGATATGATCGGCGAGGACTTCCACAAGACGTCGGGATATTTCCAAATCTTCAGCCCGCCCTGGTCCCGGCCGAGCTTTCTGGCCGATGTCGTCGGCGATTTCGCCGGCCTGGCCGAGGGCCTTAACCTCAAGAGCCTGACCGGGAGCGACCATCCTTTCGTCTTCGAGGTCCTGCCCTACAGCGGAGGAAGCGACCACATCGTCTTCAACGACGGCGCTTTGGCGGTGCCGTCGGTCATGCTCAACCGGGGGGACATCTTCCACCATACCAACCTGGACAGCATGGACAAGGTCGACCCGACCGAGCTCCGCCGCTCCTGCTTCATCGCCCTGGGCGCGGCCATGTACCTCGCGTCGGCGGGCGACGCCGAAGCCGTGGAGACGGCGCGGCTCGTCGCCCGGCGCGGCCCGAACCGGGTGGCGGGCGACTACCGTGGCGCCTCGGCGGCCCTGCTCGACGCCGGGTCGGCCGATACGCTTCTGACCGCCTACGGACAGGTGCTCAACATCCTCGACCGGGGGGCCGACCGGGAAACCAAGGCCATCCTGTCGGCGGCCGTTCTGGCCCGGGCGAGCCGAACGCTCCCATCGCTTCTCCCTCTGACAAAACCGCTCGAGACTTTGGCCGGAGCCTACCGGGCCGAGGCGCGGGGCGTCTATGAAGGACGCTGCCGCGAGCTGCGGATAAAACCCGGGGCGCCGGCTCTTTCGGCCGAGGACAAGGCCGCCTCCAGGATCGTGCCCGTCCGCGACGAAAAATTTATCGGACCTCTCGACCCCGATTATCTCAGCGAGAAGCTTGGAGAGGAAGCCGCCAAAGGAATTCAGCTCCAAGGGGATGCTGCCTACGAAGCCCTGAACTTCGCCGACGGCCGGCGGAGCCTCCTCGATATCACTCAGGCCGTTTCCGCCGAAATGGGGCCGGTCACGGTGTCCGCGGTCGCCGGATTTTTCAAGCTCCTCGAGAAGGCCGGGCTCGTCTCCTTTAAAGAAGATTGAGATGACAAGTGTCCTCGATTGAAGGTAAATTCAAGGCGGGCGAATCGACCGGATACACCGTTGTTATTTGGCATGCAT
Source organism: Candidatus Aminicenantota bacterium (assembly GCA_963702005.1). GTDB lineage: Bacteria > Acidobacteriota > Aminicenantia > Aminicenantales > JAFGBC01 > JAFGBC01. Next base: position 1,042,762 of record OY969696.1, on the reverse strand, counting down.
TTTGCTGAGGGTATTGGGGAGGAGATTTTGGGCTTAAAAAGGAGGACCATGAATCTACGGAGACAATGTGCGGTTTTTGCCCTGATCGTCATCAGCCTGTGCTTGGGCGGATTTTTAGCGGCCCAAGAGAAATACACCGCCCGCCTCCTCACCCGGGGCGGACCCAATTCGGAATCCGCGATCAAAATTCAAATAGCGATCGAAAGCTACTCGACCGGCCAGGAAGTTTGGAAACTTCAGCAGATTCTGGAGCTTAACGGCTATGAGCCGTTCATCTCGGCTTTCCGTCAGTCCAATAAAGGGAGTCTCGTTTTCGCCAGCTCCCGCGGCTTGAAGGTCGTCATTCATGCGGCCCAAGTCATCCCCAAGGAAGACGGAAGAAAAATAATGCTCTTTACGGAAATACAGGCCTGGGACGTCGATGTCATGGCGAGAATGGACGGCCGCTTTCCCTACATGGTCATCGAGCTGGACGTCAACAACAAGGGAAAGGGAGATGGAAGGATCTACGAAAACGCCCAGATCCGATTCAACGGAGACAAAACCACGGGCACGGCGACCATAGAAATGGAGACTTACAACTCCGCTCCCAAGCCCCTGTTCGGAGTCCAATTGGTCAAATAGGCCCCAAAGAAGGTAGACGCGGCCGAAAGGAAGGGCGTCGAGCATGAGAACGAAATGCTTTTGGCCGGCGGCCTGCGCTTTGAGTCTCATCCTGCTCTCCGTTCAAGCCTGGAGCGCCGAAGTCGGGGAATGGACGCTTAAAATCCGTGTTGACGAGGCCCGGATCCATCTGAAGCCGGACCCGTCAAGTCCGGCCATCTCGACCGCGGCCAAAGGGACGACCTTGAAATCCTTCGCCAAGGAAGGAAGGTGGTTTCGAGTGATCCTCGAGCCCGGCCGGGAAGGCTTGCTGGTTCTCGGATATCTATCGTCGAGCGATGTGGAGGTCGTGGAGAAGGCCGAGCAGAAGCCTGATTTCTGGGAACAGGCGGCCGGCGAATATCGCGGTTTCGGAATCGGTTTGAGGCTGGGCGGAGGATTCTATCTTTTCAACGGCGGCGATCTCAGAAGGGGCGCCTCGGGGATGTTCGAGAGAGCCATCGACAGCGCGGACTCTTTAGGCGCGGTCATCGAAGATACCAGCGAGGAGCCGCTTCGCTCGGTATTTCTCCTGAGCGGAGACGTTTTCTACAGAGTCAAGCGGCGCCTAGGCGCCGGGCTCAGGTTCGAATACGGCCATGCATACGCCGACGGTTCTCTTCGGATCAACTTCGGCCAGCCCGGTCAATTCTTCACAACCTGGAGCTCGTCGTCCTTGTCCATCATCGCCCTCAGACCGGGACTTTACTATGATCTTCCCCTCAGCCGCTTGTTGACGATCTCGCTGAATGGGGGACCCGCGCTCTATCTCGTAAACTTCGAGTACGGCCGCGATTTTCGTGCCGACCGAGGCAACGAGCTGATTCGCCAGAAAGTCAAAGCCCATGGTCTCGGCCTCCAAGGGGGCGTCGGACTGGAGCTGCGCATGTATCGGCGATCGGCGTTTTTTCTGGAGGTCCAAGGCCGCTACGCCAGGATCAGCGATTTCAAGGGCGATGAGGCGGTCTCAAAATTGTGGGACTTACAGTTCTGGACCTCCGTCAAAAAGGGCTTTCTTTACTACGAAGACGAAGGGCCGCATCCCGGCCTGGCTGTCCTCGAGGGGGAATCTTCGGGGCAGGGAAACGTCCACCGGGCGATCTTAAACCTCTCCGGAGTGAGCTTGGCGGCCGGATTCAGAGTTCTGTTTTAAGGTCCGGCCGGCGGGAGGAGACAGGCATCCATGAAAATCACACGTCCGGCGGCCTTGGTTCTTGTTTGTCTCGCCTGGCTCTCGCTCCCGTCCGGGAGCCAAACGCCCGGCTTGTCGAAAAAATACGAAACCTGGCTTGATCGGGACGTCGTCACCATCCTATCTCCCGAAGATAGGGACGCCTTTGGGAAGCTGGCGACGGACCGGGACCGGGATCTCTTCATCGAGGAATTCTGGAGACAACGGGACCCGACGCCCGGTACGCCCCGGAACGAATTCCGCGAAGAGCAGGCCCGAAGAATCAACTACGTGAACGAGCGATTCGGCGGGGAAGGATCGCCGCCGGGATGGAAGACGGACCGCGGCCGGACTCTGATCCTTTTGGGCCCGCCGCTTGATGTCCGGAAATTCGCGACCCCGGATATCTGTCCCATCGAAATCTGGTACTATCTCAGAGAACTCCGGCGCGACCGGCCGACCTTGTTCCGGCTTCTTTTTTTCGAGGAATACGGCGCCGAGGAATTCAAGCTCTACAACCCGGTCTCGGACGGAGCCAAGCGCCTTGTCCCGTTTCCCGAGCAAAGAAAAAGCGGGACGCGGAGCGTTCCGGCCGAAACGGCCGGAGAGGGCATGCCCTTTCCGGCGGGTTGGACCGCGGCCGACAAGCAAGCCTACAGAATCCTGGCCGAGGCCGTAACGGGGGAGCTGGCCGAGGCTTCGATATCCTCGTTCCCCGGACTCTGCGACCCCGGCCAAGCGCTTCGCTCGGCCCAACTGCTCGCCGAAATCGAATCGTCTCCCCGGAATGCGATTCGGCCCATGGAGAGCGCTTTGACCTTGAGCGTCCTTCAGGATCCCTTGGGTCCGTTTCTGGCGAACTATGTCATCGCGCCCGAAATCCTCAGCCTCGATTTCTTTCAAGATCGCTACTTCGCGGGCCTGCGAACGCGGATTCGGGCGACCGACGCCGAAGGGAAAAGCGTCCTCCAGACCGAGACATTCACGCCCATCGAAATGACCCGGGATGAGCTGAAAACCCTGGCCGAGAATTCGTTGGAGCTTTACGGGGCCTTTCCTCTCTCGCCCGGGACGTATACCTTGAACCTGGTGCTGGAAAATACGGTCTCCAAGGAATCCGCCTCGGTCGAGAAAAAGATATCCGTGCCCGACGGCCGACGGCTTCAGATGGGCCAGCTCGTCCTGGCCCGGGATGTCGTCAGGGACACATCCGGGGGCGCCGGCCGGGCTTTCCAGGTCGGAGCGGTCCAGCTTTATCCCTCCTTGATGAATATCTTTTCGGCGAAGGATCACCTTTTTTTGTTTTTCCAGATGTACGGCTTGAGCCCCGAATTGATCGAGCAGGGCAGCCTGGAATATTCCATTTTGAGCGGGGGGACTATCCTTCAGGCCTCGCGCCGAAAAGTCGGCGACTCCGACAACCGGCGGGATTTTCTCCAAGAATTCACGCTGGACGCCTTCGTTCCCGGAGCCTACGCCGTCAAGGCCGCCCTTCTCGACAAGGACGGTCGGGAGGTCCTTGCCGAAACCACGGGATTTACCGTCTCGGCCAAACCGCTGCGCGGCTCTTGGGTGGTCGCCGCCGATCGTTAGTCGCCCGGGGCGCCGGCCGGAGTCCCGCCCAGCCGAAGCGGCGATATGTCCATCAAATAAAGGCTTAAGGTCCGTTCTCCGGGCTTGGCGCCCCGGCTCGACGAGAAGGCCATCAGCCGCCCATCGGGTGAGATCGAGGGAAAGCCGTCGAAGGCGGGATCGGCCGTCAGTCGTTTTTCCTCCCCCGTCTTCAAGTTCAACAGGAAGATTTCGAAATTGCGCGGGGGGAGGACCCGGACATAGACGGCATGGAGGCCGTCGGGCGCGGGATAAGGAGACCAGTGTGTCCCTTCCTCCGTCGTGATCTGCCGCATATTCGAGCCGTCCTCTTCGAGGAGAAACAGCTGCATGGATCTCGCCGGCAGGTCCTGCTCGGACTTCTTCCAGGCCCGGGTGATGATCGTCTTGCTGTCGGGAAGAAAGACGGCGCCGCCCTCCTGCCAATCCGGGGTAAAGGTGATCTGCGTCTGGTTCTCGCCGTCGGGGTCCATCGTCCACAGGTCCATCCGGCCTTCGACTTGGCGGCCGAACAGGATCTTGTGCCCGTCGGGGGCATAGGTGACTTCGGCATCATAGACTTGATTGTGCGTCAAGCGGACGACGTTTCCGCCCTCCAGGTCGGAAATGTAGATCTCGGCACCCTGCGGGTAATTTTTCACGTCGGAAAAATTCCCGGGCGGCAGGTCGAGGTTGTCCCGGGTCGAGGTCCAGATCAGGCCGTGCCCGTTGGGGTTGAAAAAGGAACAGGCGTCAACGCCCCGGTCGTTGATCCGCTTCAAGTCCGTCCCGTCCAAGCGGACGGTATAAACCTGATGGTTCTGGTTGTCCGCCGTCTTGCCGTTGAAGATGAGCGACTTTCCGTCGGGGGAAAAATAGCATTCGGCGCCCTCGGGAATGTTGGGCACCTTCCAGACCTTGAATTCCTCCGCCGGCGCGCTACCGGGCTGCGCGGCCGTCGAGCCTTTCGATGTCGTTTGGCCGATGCCCGGCGGACCGGCGATCGACAGAACCGCGGTCAACGCGATCAAGGGGATGATAATCCGCTTCACGGCTCTCTCCTTCCTCAAGCCTCGAATTCTCGCACGCGCAGTACGACGTGACGATATCACCGGCCCGAAAACGGTGTCAAGTTGAGGCCGGTCAGAAGATGTCTTTGAGTCCGTTCGAAGCCGTGTAGAGCGTCCCGACACCGGACAGGTGATAAGCGACCCTGAGGGCTTCCGCGATCTCCTCCTTTGTCGCGCCTTCCTTGATGGCCTGCTGGGCCAGCGCCCTCACGCCCTGGTCTGCTCCGTGGGCCGCGTCGAAGGCCATTGCCAAGAGGAGTTTGAATTTCCTGGGGAGCGCTCCCGGCCCGTAGATGAGGTCGTTGATTTCCCTGAGGTGATCCATCATCTTTGGGTCGAGTTTTCCCAACGTCGCCAGCGGATGTTCCGGCATAACGGTCCTCCTTGTCAATCCATCACTATTCTATAGGAAATAAAGCCTCCCCTTCCAGCCCCGAGATCGCGCTCAACTTTTTCAGAGATCCCCAAGGTCCGCGGCGGCGTCAACGATCTCGTTCCAAGAAAATGAAAGAGGAGCCCACTAAAATTCCCGTTCGCCGCGCCGTTTCAGCCGTTGGGATTTATTCCTTGAATCTCATGTGCTGAAGCGCCGCGGCGCTTAATCCGCCTCGTTTCTTAAAATCAGCGACGTCGCTAAAGGCCTTTATCGCCCGCTGCGCCAGCCATGATTCAACTTCCCCGTCGCTGATTCCCGGGACCATCCTGATGACGCCTTCTTCGACGGTGTTCAAATCGAATGAGAGCGGCGCGGGTTCTTCAAACGCCACCAGCAGCACCGAACGCTCCGAAACTTCGCAGCGAATCTGAGGCCCGACAAGAGAATACAGGGCCTTCGGGTCTTTTAACGCCTCGCTTCGCCAGCGGTCTCTCGCCGCCTCGATCTCCGTGTTTTTTTTCTCCTTCAAATCCAGCCGAAGGGCATTCAGATAGTGGTCGCGCCAAAGTTTGGGGGCGGCCCGGTCGACGAACACGCCGTGGGAAAGATCGAGCAGGACATCCAGCGCCTCCTTCGCTTCGCCCGGATGCTTTTTCATGAAGGTTCGAATGAAATCCAAGATGAAAGGCGACTCCGCGCTCTTCTCCTCCGTCGAAAACATCGCCGCCAGGGTTTCCAGCATCTCCGTCTGCCGCTGAGAGACGATGTCCGCGGCGACCGGGCGGTCTCCGCGGAGAAGGAAACCGAAGAAGAAGGTTGCCGTAAACCCTTCCGATTGCAGAAGCTGGTTCGCATCGCGCAGGGCGGCAAAATCTCTCCCCTTTTCCATCTCGACGCGCAGATAATCGGGCCCTTTGAAGGCCGGGCCGAAGGCAAAATAATTCTCCCGCACCTCGAAATAGCGAGCCCGGGTTTGCGAGAAGCTGAGCAGATCTCCCGCCGGCCGATGGTATTCTCCCTGCAGCAACGGCGTGCCGAACATGAACCGCTGATGGTCGTAGCGGTCCTTAATAACCGGGCCTGACAGGAAATGCGCCGCGAGCGTTTCGAGGTGGATGGCAAATCCTTCATCGAAGGCCGTGCCGCGGTCGGTGAGGGCGGCCGTGGTATGGGGGATCGCTGCGATCTCCCTCTTCGGCACTTCCCTTCCCCCGTTCAAAATGGCGAGCAGCATATGGCCGGTCTCATGGAGCAGTGTCGAGTCGAACAGCCAATCGTCCGGGGCCAGCTTGATGTAGGTCGCCCTCGGATAGTCTTGAACGTCCGCATTTTCGAATAATCGAAACCCCACGGCGGCATGATTTCCACCCGGAACCAGGGCAATGTAATAGACCGCTTCGGGCGGGAGCGTCGGATCGTATCCCCGCTCAATAGCCCATGCGCGCCGATACAGATCGAACGCCCAGCGCGCCGCATCATTATCGAGCCAGGCACGGTACATCTGGAGCCGGGCCGTATCCGCAACAGCACGGAACGCGGGCAATGAACCGGTTTCATGGGTTGAATCCGGTTCCATGAACACGATTCGTAATCCCTCCGGACCGGGTTGAGCCTGAAGAAATGTATGCAGAAGAAGCGCCAAAACGAAAGAATAGCAAACTCGTCTCATAATCGAGATGCGCAAACCCAACATCTTCATGGCTGGTTCTCCATAATTGCAAGCAGCATGCGGAAAGCGATTTGACGACTATATCGCCGGCTGCGCAGTGATGTCAAGATAAGCAGATCGTGATATAGTCTTTCCATGCGAAAATGGCGTCTTCTTTTTTCATCCGTATTCTTCGTCCTCATCGTTTCACTTGCCATTATGCCGGAGGACTCTTCGCCTACGGCAGGAGAAGGGAAGCTCCGGGTTATTGAGCTCAAGGGAACGCCCTACGAGCAGGGGCAAATCCACGGCCGGAGCCTCAAGCCGGAAATCCAGGAGCTCGTCAAACGCTGGAAAGCGGACCTCGAAAAGAACTTCTCTGTTCCGGCGACGACCTATATCCAAAGGCTTCTCGAGGCGACAGACTTCCAGCCCGCCATCGAACGCTGGACGCCCGGACTCCTGGACGAAGTCCGCGGCATCGCCGACGGCGCCGGGATCGATTTTACGACCATGTACGCTTACCAGCTCATCGACGAGACCTGGGTCATGAGCGACGACCTCGGCCTTTCGAAGTGCACGTCCATCGGCGCCCGAAGAAGGGGCGGTTCGCCCGCTCTGGTCGCTCAGAACCTGGATATCCCGGCCTTTTATCACGGATACCAGACGGTTCTGCGCATCGAGGGAAACGCCGACGAGCCGGACGCCCTCGTTTTTACGATCCCGGGAGTTGTGGCCGCGAACGGCCTGAACGACCGCTCCGTCGCCGTTTGCGTCAACGCCGTCACCCAGCTCGCCTACTCCGCCAAAGGCCTCCCCGTCGACTTCGTCATCAGGGGGATTCTCCGGCAAAAAACCTATCAGGATGCCGTTCGCTTCCTCAAAGAGATCCAGCCGGCCGCTCCCCAGAACTATGTCATCGGCGGCCCGAAGGAGGGCGCCGGCTTCGAGCGCTCGGCGAACCGGATGGTCGAATTCATCCCCTTTGAAGGCGCCGAATTCACTTACCACACGAACCATCCGCTGGCCAACGACGACTTCAATCCGAGGTTCATCGAGGGACTCAATAAAAAGGGCATGACTCTGGAAGCCTATAAAGCCCGCTGCCCCAGGTTCAGATTTCTCCAGGAAACATTCAAGGACAACGCGGCGGCTCTCGACCTGGCCGTTCTCAAACGCGTGTTCTCCGACCGCAACTCCGGGATTAACAACGCGGGAACATACGGGTGCACCATAATGGTCCTGGGCGATCATCCGGAGCTCCATATCGCTCCGGGACGCCCCGACCAAGAGTCTTTTGTGGTGCTGGACTTCGAGCCCCGGACGGGGGGGCTTGCTCTATCTCATTACTAAGCCGGGCGAAATATAGTTGACTCCATATTTCCTTATCGCCCGGCTAGTACTCGGGGAGCAGCAAGGATTATGCAATGTTTATTCTGCTCCCCGTAGTAACCTGAATTAAGCAAAGCTCAGATCCGGTTCGGTGTTGGTGAGCGGACTTCCCAAAATTGAAAATCCGCCCTGAAGCTCCACGGACTTACGTCCGTGGGATCCCGCGAGGGGATTGAAGAATCGGTTCTAGGAGCGAGCAATCAGGACCGGCCGCCGCGCCTCGCCGCCCGGGTAACATTTTTCTTCGTTCCGACGTATTATAATTGGATATTATGATTATCCCCGTTATCCCAAATATCATCATCTCGACCATGGAAACAGCGAGAAGGAGGATGCCTTGAAAACAAGATATGGGGTCGTATTCGCTCTCTTCGCCGCTTGTATCGCCATTTTTCCGCAGCCCGTCCAAGCCCAAGAACAAGGCTTACCGTTCAGCTTCGCCAATTTCGGCCTGGAAATCTACGGCGGATTCTCGAAAATCAATCCCAAAGAGCTCAACACCATCTCCCGGTACGAGGAATCCTACCTGAATTTTTTCACCATCGATAAATACGAATTCATTTACGGCAAGGATGCGACAACGACCCGGACCGGCGACTCCCGGATCCGGTCCCTGGACCGCGTCCTCCCATTCGGCGTCCGCCTCACCTACAAGGCCACCCCAACGCTCACTTTGTCGCTCGGGATTCAGCGCGTGAAAGGCGACCGCAGTTCCACCGTCGGCATGGTCGTCACCGCCCCCGACGGGAGCGGCGCCGAATACCGCCTCCCCTCCTTCCAACTCTCGGCCTCGGGCTGGATTCCGGAACTCCAGGCGCGCTTCGGATGGAACTTTCTATCGGCGCTCCGGTTCGAGCTGTTCATCGGCGGCGGCCCGATGTTCGCCGAGTGCCGGTCCAGCTTCGAACGCCGCGATATCATCGTCGACAGCCAAGGCCGGCGCTACGAAACGACAACGATCTTGGATATGACCGGCCGTAACACCGGAATCTGCGGCGAGATAGGCGCCCGGCTCCGCATCCGTCCGGTGAAATTTCTCAGCCTCTTCGCCGAAGGCGGCTTCGCCTTCCGCCACACCTCCGATTTGAAGGGCCCCGGAACCCTCCGAACGGAAATTCGGAACCCCGGCGCTGAACCGATCGTCCACTCCGAAAATTGGGACGACAAGCTGTGGTTGCAGGTTCCGTACGATGTCTATCGAGATTGGGGCCGTCTCTATGGTTTGATGGCGGGCAATAATTACGACGCTTCCTACTGGTCCTACTGGGGAGGCACAACCAGGTTTTTCCTGGACATCTCCGGCTTTCAACTGAAAGCGGGGATCGCCATCGGACTGTAGAAAGACCGGATGGGCTATTTCTTCGGGGCATAGGAGAGGTCGGGCCGATACCGTCCGGTTTTCGACTCCATTTTCCTGATAAGGGCCCGGGTCCTCTTCGACAGCGCGGCGCCCTCCTCCCCCATCCCCTTCCAGAAAATTTCTTCCGCGGCGGCATAATCCGCGGCGCTTTTACCGTACTCCATCCAGACATAAACCGGCATCTTCGTGCCCAGGTCGCCCACAAAGGTCAAGAAAGGATCCCGCGCCTTCTTGGCTTTGCTAAGGGCGATCCACTCCTTGTTGATGGCCTCGAATTCCGCCTCTTTCCCCGGGATGACCCAGACGAAATCCCAGGTGGTATAGCCGATTTCTTCCGTTTCTAAGCGCTCCTTTTCCGGGAGAAACGAGATATCGGGACGGTAATACCAGAACTGATAGACGCGTTCGATCTCGCAGGCGACGATTCGGCCATGAACCGCCTGCAGATTTTGCGGCCCCATCTTCCGCCCCAACTCTCCCCAGGCCTTAATCCACAGGTCGGCGTCAGCATAGTTTTTTAATGGAAAGACCAGGTAATAATGGCTGTCGTGCGTACTGTAGATATCGAGGCGAAAGGGGAAGCCGTGCTTTTCCAGGTTGGCCAGGAGTTCCTTGAGGGCCGCCTCATATTCGCCGACTCGAGAGGTGTCGGCCAGGAAATCGCCCGCGAGATAGAGCTGCGGCTGAGCTTCCTGGGAACGAATAGCGGCGGGCAAGACGCCGAGGATAACGATGAGCCCCAAGATCGAGGCCAACGGCTTGTTGTGTTTCATAAATCCCTCCTTTTGAACAGAGGATAACTCGATTGCCTGGAGGATATCAAGTTCGTCAGCCTGGCGAACTTCCCATCCCAGGAAATCCGCCCTTTGAAAATTCGCTTCTTAACTAAGCGATCAGTACCGGCCGCCGCGCCCGCCGCGCGAGGTCAAGAAAGGCGACAGAATGGCGCTGGGCTGGGACGCAAGCCGAATGGGTTCCTCGCGCTATGTCCACAGAGCGAAGAGCGAAGCCCCGGAATTACGGAGTTCCTTTCCTCCGGACTTCGATTTTCTCGGCCTCTTTCGCTCGTCCCAGGCTCCGGAGGAGCTCAGCGTACGGAGCGATGATGCTCTTCACCTCCTTGGAGCCCGCTCCGGTCGCTTTCTCTTGAACCTCCAATGCCCGCTTGTAGAATTGTTCGGCTTGCTTGGGGCGAACGAGTTTCCTGTGGTAGAACTTCGCCAACACGAAGAGACCATCGGCGAAGACCTCCCTGTCGAGGTCGGCGTTCTTTTCTCCTATGGCCAGCGCCCGAAGCAGGTTTTTTTCCGCTTCTTCCAAGCGCCCCTGCTCTGCCAAGGCGGAGCCGAGGCCGATCAGGGGGGCCGCCAATTCCGAATGTTCTGGGCCGTATTCTTTCTCCACGACGGCAAGAGCACGACCGTAAGCGGCCGTCGCGGCATCCGGCTTTCGGCTCTTGCTGTAGAGATCGCCCAGATGTTCCAGGGTCCTGGCTAGCCGCGAATTCTCGATCCCCCAGGCCTTTTCTTGAATTCTCAGGGACCTCAAGAGCACGGACTCCGCTTCTGAGAATTTGCCCAAGTCGGTGTAGAGGATCCCGAGGTTGTTCAGGCAATGACTCAGCTGGGGGTGATCCTGGCCCGCGGTCTTTTCATTGATGGCCAGAGCGTGCTGATAGAAAGGCTCGGCATCCTTGTATTTTCCCGACTCATGGAAAACCTGAGCCAGAGCCTCATAGGTGTCGGCCACATCGGGGTGGAATTCCCCGAGGGCTTTTTTCTGAATATCAAGAGCCTGCCGGTAGAATTTTTCCGCCTCGGGCCATTTTTTCTGGTAGTGATAAAGGATGCCGAGGTTGAAAAGACAGACAGCCACGTCCGGATGGACGGGGCCCAGGGTTTTTTCCCGGATGGCCAGGGCTCTCTTGTAGAGGGGTTCAGCGTCCGCGTAGCGGCGCAGCCAGAGGTAGAGCCCGGCCAGGCTATTGAGGCCCTGCCCGACGTCCGGGTGGTCCGCCCCCAAAATCGTTTCCTTGATGACGAGGGCTCTTTGATAACACTTTTCCGCATCGTCAAACCTGCTCTCCGTGTAATACAGGCGCCCCAGGTCGGTCAGGCTTTCGGCGACGGCGGGGTGATTCGGTCCCAGCGCCTTTTCGCGGATAGCAAGGGCCTGATGAAAAAGGGAATCCGCGTCTTTGAACTTCCCATTTTGGTAATGGATCCGGGCGAGGAGGTTCAAGCTCTCGGCTATCGCGGGATGGTCGGAAGGCAGGGCCGACGTGCGAATGGTCAAGCTCTTCTGGCAAAGGGCTTCGGCTTCCGGGAGTCTGCCCAGGAGTTCATAAAGCCCGGCCAGGCTGTTGAGGCTCTCCGCAACCAGCGGATCTTTCGGGCCGAGAAGCTGCTGGCGGATTTGAAGGGCTCTGCCGAGGAGAGGCTCGGCATCTCGGTAAAGTCCCAGTTTTTGGTAGACGCTTCCGATCGTCTCCATCAACCTGGCCCGGGTTAGGGGCTGCCGTTCGAGGCCCTGGCTGATTTCCTGGGCGCCCTTGCTGAGGATTTCTCGCGCGGTAATCGTATTCCCCCGGGCTTCGCCGGGATCCGAGACTTGGAAGAGGTTCACCAGGAATTCGACGACGCTTGTCGCCTCATCACGGGCCTGAAGGGCGAGGCTTCGCTCGCGCCGCAGGTCCAGGACATACTTCAATCCCATCGCCAGGAAGGTGATCAGGATGGCGGCGATAACGACGGCGCGAATCCTGCGGGCCGGCTTTTCCCGGATTTCCTCGAGACGATCGGCGGCTTCCAGGGCCGTCGGCCGGGCGGCCGGGGCCAGCGATTTGAGCTGGTTGATAAGTTTCGTCAGGTCTCCGCTCAGGCCGGAGACAGGGTTTGTCTCCGCCTTGGCGACCCTGCCCAGAAGCAAGGCCTCGTCCAACGTCTGTTCATAGGGCGGCCGCCCGGTGAAGAGTTCCTGGAGGAGGAGGCCGAAAGAGTACATATCGCTCGACGGGCCGACGTCCTCTCCGCGCGCCTGCTCCGGGCTCATATAGAGGAGGGTGCCCATAATCATCCCGTGCCCGGTCTCGAAGGAGGCCGGGGAAAGCCCGGAAACGGATGGGGCTATCTCGGCTGCGGCGGGAGATGAGGAAAGGGTAAGCGTCAAGTCCCCAAGCTTTTCCTCCTCAAGATCGCCCGGCCTCGCTTTATAAACGCCCTCCTCCATCAACGGCCCCGGCGTCTGCGCCTGCGATTTGACGAAGCTGGCCAGACCGAAATCGAGGACCTTGACCTGATCGCCTTGGACAAGCATGATGTTGGCGGGCTTGAGATCGCGATGAACGACGCCCTTCCCGTGAGCGAGGGCGAGAACCTGAGCGATCTGCTCGGCGATTCTGACCTTCTGGGACTTTGTCAGCCCTTCCCGCATGGCTCGAGCGAGCGTCTTCCCCTCGATGAACTCAAGGATGAGAAAATCGTTCTCGACGCCGTCGATATAATCGTGGATCCGGCAGATGTGAGGATCCTCGAGCTGCGAGAGGGCGCGGGCTTCTCTCAGGAAACGCGCCTTGGCCCGCGGGTCGAGCCGAATCCCCGCGCCAATCGCCTTGACGGCCACTTTCCTTTTGAGGACTTCGTCGAAGGCGACATAAACCTCTCCCATCCCGCCTTGGCCGAGGATATCCAGGATCCGGATACGGCCGATCGTTTTTCCGACGAGACTCATTGAGACCGCCGGTTCTCAGACCTCACCCTAAAAGCCGGGGACGTCTTCTGAATCGGCCTTTTTTTTATTTCCTTTTTTGATCGATCTCGGGTTTCCCGCGTGCGATCAACTTCGGGCACCACACGAAAGTGGCCAAGAAAAGGGAGGCAATAAAAGCCGCATAGGAGGAGGCGAGAAAGTCGATGCCCGTGAAGCTCTCTTTCAGCGCAAACGCATAATAATACAGCAGGCCTCCGCCCACCCCCGTAACGAAGTGGAGAAAACAGATCCGGAGTTTGGGACAGGGAGGATCCGTCTTAAGAATAAAACAGACAAGCCAGCCGGAGAAACCCCAAAAAAGGATCAGAAGAGCCAATTTCATAATACCCTCCTTCACTCAAGGGGATGGCCGCCCCTTAAGCTGCGCGAAGTTTAGAAAGCCCTGTCGGGCGCTCCCCAAGGGGAAACGAAAATAACTTTTTTTTCCGACGACGGAAACCGCCGCATCGCTTTGATTCTTCCCTTATCCCCTGATTATTATAGTAATTTATGACGAATGAGACTGTCAAGACGAAAAAGCATCGACAGCCCTTACGGGCAAACCCTGAACCGATTCATCATGAACCTTCCCGCTGCCGGGTTTCGCCCCCAGCCGGAGAGTGACCGGATATCGACGTTTAAAAAATAAAGGGCGGACTTCCCATCCCGGGAAATCCGCTCTTGGTAAATTCGCTTCTTGACCCGTTCGCCGACGCTACCCCGCCCTGATAGGCGGGGCTTAAAATCGGAGCCCCGCCTTTCAAGGCGGGGACGAGAAGCGACACTTTTGCACTCAGCCCTTTTAGAAGGAATGGAGCTGAGTGGGCTCAGGGCAGAAGCTCCACGTGAAAGTCTGTGGAGCTTCAGCCCCGAACAAGCCCCGGCATTCATACACTCACGAACCGGAAACGGTTCATGAGTACTGGCGCTCCAACGAGCATTAGGCCGTGGAGCTTCGGCCGGGGAGTAGCCTTGCAGCACTCATACTAAGCCGTTCTCGGCTTAGTATGGGTGTCGAGGGGTTGACTAAGCGATCGGTACCGGCCGCTGCGGCCGCCGAACCCGCCCGCACTCATGGAGCCGTTAGCACGGGCTCATGAGTACAGGCCGAAGCGGCCGTGCGGGGCCGGTAGGTCCGGGCCTGGGCCTCGTTGACCTTCAGGTTCCGGCCTTTGAGGTCCTTGCCGTTGAGCGCGGAGGCGACCTTGAGAGCACCGCCTCCCCGCTTATGATCACCCGATATTCATACTCACCTCCCTTCTCGGCCATCCGCATGAAAGGATTACCCATTACCCTACATATTATTGACAACATCATAAATGTAGGGTAAGATGCCCTCATGAAAGACCTCAAGGAAACGCTCAGCGAGAACGCGGACTTCTATCGGGAACAGGAAAGGAAGATTTCCGCGCGGCTGGCTCTGCTGCCCAAGGGCCGCATTCGATCGAAGAAGATCGGCGGCGAAGTTTATTGCTATCTTCAGTATCGAAAGGGCCGCTCGGTGAAAACCGACTACATCGGCAAAGAGGTGCCTCGCGAGCTGCGCGACAGCCTGGCTGAAAGGGATCGCCTGGAGAGGGAACTACCCCGTGTCCGCGAAGGATTGCGGCTCCTCAGGTCGGTTCGAGGAGGAGAGCTCGATCTCGCAGACCCCCTGCTCGAGATCTTCCGTACCCTGACCGAGCAGAAATTATGGGATGCCGGATTCGAAATCATCGGCAGCTGGTGTTTTCTTCTCTATCAAAAGCACCTGCCGATGGAAAAGTACCCGCTGAAAACAGATGACCTGGATATTCTGGTGCCCCGGCCGTTCAAGGGTCGAGCCTTTAACCTCAGCGAGTTTTTGCAGCGTCTGGGGTTCAGCCAGCATTTCAACCCGGACGGTTCCATGTTTTTCACGGGGAACAGAATGAAAGTCGAGTTCGTATCTCGGGAGCGGAAAAACGGCACTCTCCCCCCTCGGCACATTAAGGAGATCGCCCTCACTCCGCAGGAATTGAGGTTCCTCGATATCCTCTTTGCCGATCCCATAATCTTGAAATTGGGCAGAGGGATACGTGCTAAGGTGCCCAGCCCGTCAGCCTTCCTTCTGCATAAGTTGTTCATCGCCGCGCGTCCGGAGCGCTGGAACAAAAGGGAAAAGGACATCCGGCAGGGGATTTATGCCGGGAAATACGTATTAGCCGAAAAATCTGAAACAACCCGATTGTCGGGTCTCTGGGGCGGCTTGCGGGGAAAATGGAAGGCCCAGATAAGGCGATCGCTGGCAAAAGCCGAGGATATCATGCCGCTTGAGCAGGGCGTCATCCGACGGCTGCAGGCCTTATTGCGGTAAATTACCCTACAAAATAAGCACTGCGGATAAATGTAGGGCAAGCTCGTGGATAGGCGCTTATGCCAACATTCGTTTCCCTGCATAAGCCATTAAGGACTGCCCCCCCCATTAAAAAGAAAAAGGGCGGACTTCCGAAAACCGGAAATCCGCCCTTGAAGAATTCGCTTCTTAGACTAAGCGATCGGTACCGGCCGCCGCGAGCGCGACCTGCTCGAGGACACGCAAGAGCGGCGGCTTCGCCGCCGCGAACTGTAGCTTCAGGTGGCCGCTGATCCGACCCACGGTCTCGGCGGTCGAACGCGCGCCCTCACGATGACCCATGCGGTCGGTGCAGGCGCGCACGGGCGATCATCGCGCCAGAGCCTTGGGTCCGCCGTACGCTCCCATGTCGTTACGCGTGCCGTCCGGATCGTTGAACTTCTTGGCCGGGTCACCGGCGTTGATACATGGGGAACCGCTCTTGAGGTGGAAGTTGGCCTTGCCCATGTTCACGAAGACGGAAGCGGGCGCCGCTGAAATCGAATGCGCGTCCTGATGATACTGGACTTGCCACTCGTCGAGCGTGTAATCGGCCTCATCCTCCCATGTGACAACAAGGTTCGACCCGGCCCGGTAGAAGAGGTTGTAATCCATCTTGAGGCCCTTGGTCGACTGCGAGTCGTCGAACTCGAGAACTCCGTCACGGCCGCCACAGAGGATGTTGTTGCGGATCTGATTGCCGCTGCTGCCTTCCTTGAGGGAAATCGTCCAGCGGCCCCGGGTACTCCTGAAGAACACCGTGTTGTTATAGATCCGGTTGTTCTTACACCCCCACGCCGGCCCGTTGCCATCTGCCCAGCAGGCGATCCCGCCGGCATAATTGTCGTAGAGGAGGTTGTTCTGCACGAACGAGCTCCGGACGGATGCCAGGTTGATGGCCGAGCCGCCGCGGCGGCCGTTTTCATAGACGATGTTCCGCTCGATCACCGCGCCGGTCGTGATTCCGTCGCCATCCTCCATCGCTGGATCCGCGTTGATCTGGATCCCCGATGATGAGTTGTGGTGGACGCGGTTTCCGCGGATGATCGGGAAGTCGCTGCTGTTGCTCACGTAGATTCCGTGCTCGTCGCCGGAGTAGCTGCACTCATTGTCCTGGAGGAGTGAGTAATTCGAGTAATCGGTGAAAATGCCCCAGGTGCCGTTCCGCGTGAGAATGCAGTTGCGCACGGTCACGTGGTGCGCACAAGAGATGCGAATGCCGCCCCGGGTGGCGTTCCGGATGGTAAGCCCCTCGATCGTAATGTACATGTCCGCGCCCTTCCACCACGGGTCCCCGAGGGAGTATCCATCGACATATAAGGCATCCCGCTCGCCGCCGCTCCCCTGAATGACGGCATGACTTCCCTCGGCCTTGAACACGATCGGCTTGCTGCCCGTTCCCGGGGTTTCGATCGACACCCCGCCCGTGTACGTCCCATCGCGGACAATCACTGTGTCGCCGGCGCGGACCGCTGACGCCGCCTTCTGGAATGTGCGCCAGGGGCTAACCGCTGTGCCGGGGTTTGAGTCGGATCCGGCCGGAGAAAGGTAGTAAGTCGCCGCTGTGAGTGGACCCGAGCAAAGGATCATGGTCAGGAGAAGAATCAATCTTGTGGCGGATCTTGGTGTCAGCATGTTCGATATCCTCCTTGTAGGAATGGGCCGAAAGCTCCCGGACCGGCCGGAACATGTACTTGCCCTCCCGCTCGGCCTCCGGCTTGGTCTTAGTCCTCACCAGGCTTCAGAAAATTCTAAAAAACTAAACGACCGTCCCCAAGCTCTCTGAAAAAGAGGGCCCCCTCTCCCATTTCGCCCGTCTCGGCATCCGTCAAGGTGATGTTGATGAGGCCGCCAACGGAATATCATCGTGGCAAATGGGGGCTGGTCTTGCTATCATGCTTTTTATAATTGCAAATAAATCGTAATGCAAGACCTGAACCTTATAATTTAATATAATTTATCCTTTGGAGATAAAATGATCAATACAATCAGATATGTCATAGCCATGATGGTTTTAATGAGCTATCCGGTGGCCTTGTTTTTATGGATATTTATTCATCCCCTGGCCTCTTTTTGGCGCCGTTTGGGTATTGCCTTGACCTATGGCATACTCAGCATCCCCTCGCTAGTCTGGATGGGAGGAATATATCTATACCGGAAATCAATTTTGGCAAAAGATCTCGGAACAAATATTATTCCGATTAGCTTAGGGCTGGTTTGTATGGGAGCGGCCATTTACATTAGTAAAAAACGCCGCCAATACCTGACTTTTGGTTTACTCGCCGGCAATCCCGAACTTTCCCAAAAAAAATACCCGGGGGAATTGCTCTCCGGCGGCCCCTATGCATGGATCCGGCACCCCCGCTATGTAGAAGCCAGCCTGTTCACCCTGGGCTATACTCTGCTTGCCAATTATCCGGCCGCCTACTTGATGTTTGTTCTTTCAATACCTCTTTTTTTTATTGTGGTGATTTTAGAGGAACGGGAACTTCATCAGCGCTTCGGGAAAGAGTATGAAGAATACTGCCGTCAAGTCCCGAGATTTATCCCTAAAAGGTTTTTTAAAAAAATAACAACTAAAAGCCGTGGTTTTTGAAAGCCACGATGTCAAGGCCGCCGGGATTCCCGGCTACTTCAGCTCTTTTTCGATCGTGCCGATGAGCGCCTTGACGTCCGCCTGTTCGGGGTTGAGGCGGAGCGAGGCGCCCAGGACGTCCAAGGCTTCTTTCTTGCGGCCCGTCTTGTAGTAGCAATACCCCAGGGCATTGAGGAGCCGGGTGTCGCTGTTGTAGATTCTGTTGCCGTCGAGAAGGCTCTGGATGGCGGATCCGAATTCCCCCTTCTCCAGCAGGGCCCGGCCTCGGATCAGAAAATAATTGAAGCGGAACTTGTCGTTGTCCTTGAGCGGCTCGACGACCCGAAGGGCCTCGTCGAATTTATTGGACCGGAACAGGAAATCGGCGAAGTCGGACAGGCCCTCCGGATAATCCGGCTTCAGCTCGAGGGCCTTCCGGTAGGCCGCTTCGGCCCGAGCCGGGTCGCCGATCTTATCGTACTGGATGGCCAGCCCGTAGAAATACAAGAAGTTGTTGGCAGCCGGCAGGGAGCGGCTTAACGTGACCGGATGGGGAATCGCGATCTCGCTCGAGATGATGAAAGGCAGGGAGGCCGTGTCCAGGACCGCCCCCCCGCCGTCCTTCAGGCTGAACTTCATCTCGTAATAATCGGGCGCGAAATCCCGGGCCGGCAGGGCTCCGATGACGTTGAGCGTCGGGTGGAAGGGCAGGTCGGCCAACCTCTGGCTGAACGTCTTGACGGGCTTCCCCTTGGCCGCCGAGCCTTCGATAACGACCTCGACTTCGCCCCGATTCCAGAGGTCCTGAGTGACGTTAAGGATGCCGAGGCGGTAGGCCACATCGTCGCCGCGGCCCAGCGTCGCCTTGGGGTCGGTCAGGATTTGCTGGTTCAGCACCTTGAACGGGACGTTGGCGGCCGCCGGCGCGTCCTGGAGCTTGTAGCCGAGGACGGGCTCGGTCAGCCGGACCGGTCCGCCGGCCGCCGGAACGGTCACCTCCTTTTCGAACAGGGAGAATTCCTTGCCCACGGTGTTCTGGAGGAGGATGGTCAGGCCGTAGGTCCCCTCGGCGATCGGGAACAGGTCGAGAATGGACACTCCGTTCGCCTGGACGTTCTCGACCTTGTCGGGCGGCAGGTAGAACGGATAGTCCTTCGAATACTGGAAGACGACGGCCTCCCCCTTGCGCAGGCTGACGCTCAATTTGAAGTTGCAGTAGTACTGGTTCCCCTGCCCGTAGAAATCGAGGGAGAGCTTGCGGGGCGTCAGCGAGAAGTGGAGGAAGTCGAGGCCCAGGATGGGGTCCCGGATGAGCGCCAGGGAGGCGCTGCTATCGATGTAGTTGGTGAGGTACTCGGTGCTGACGATGCCCTTGTAGCTCAGGAAATGAGTGGCGTAGGCGGGGTTGATGTCCTTCTTCGGCGATTCGAAGATGGTCGAGAGGATGAGCTCGGACTGGGGGGACGGCGTATAGCCGAAGGGGATTTGCCCGGGGATGAGGGAGATGGAGACGCCGGCCAGGGTCGGGGCCAGCCCGCGGATCTTCTCGTAAACGGCCTGGTAGTCGGTCAGGTCGACGCCCTCCGTGTCGATGATGAGGCTCCCCGGCCCGTCCGAAACGGGGTTGTAGAGCCGGAACTCGCCGCCCCGGGCCTGGAAAAAGACGATGGCGAAACTGGTCGGCAGGTTCTTGGCCGCGTCTCCGTAGTAGTACCAGACCTGGGTCGGATGGATGTTGGGAGAGTTCTCGAACCGCTCGATGTTGGTCGGCCGGCCGAGGATCATAAAGATCCGCCCCATGTCCGTCATCCAGCCCGGCCGGCTCGTCCCGCGGTGAAAGGTGGCGTTGACGTATCGGAAGCGCTTGACGATCTCGTCCCGGTACTCGTTCTGAGGCGTGGCCGGCGTCGGGTCCCGCTGCTTCCAGAAGGCATCGATGAAGGCCTCCCGATCGCGGTCGTTGCCGAGCATAAAAAAAACGTCCCGTTCGGCGGGCGTGATGAGGTAGGCGGTCAGATGCAGCCACTCCTGGAATGGCGGGGCCAGGTCTTTTTCTTTGACCTTGGTCTGGCCGGCAGACGATCCCGCCGCGAGGGCCAGGAGCATGACGGCGGCGGCCGCGGCCAGATTCTTATGATTATTCTTATTCTTATTTCTATTCATGGTCTCTCTCCTCGCGTCACTTGCACTTCAGAAGGAGCTCATCCAGCCGAGTTTTTTCCTGCGGCGGCAGGTCCGAATAGAACAGGTCTTTGTAGCGGCTGAGGTAGACGAGGGCTTGGGATTTATCTCCCCGGCCGAGCAGGCCCAGGCCGAGGTTGTAGAGGGCGAAGCCGAAATCGGGCTTCAGCTCGACGGCTTTGGTCCAGGACGCGATCGCGCCGTCGTTGTCTCCCGACTGGCGCAGGCTGACGCCAAGGCCGTTGTAGGCGGAGGCGTATTTCGGGTCGAGCTCGACGGCCTTCCGGAAATCCGCCGTGGCCTTGGCCAGGTCCCCCTGATCCCGGCCCTTGAAGAAGCGGGACAGGTAGAGGGAGCCGCGGTTGTTGAAGACGATGGGATAATCGTGGTCCACGCCCAGAGCCCGCTCATAGGCGTCGAGAGCCCGGTCGAAGATCCCTTTGTTCCAGTAGGCCACGCCCAGGTAGTTCCAGGTTTCCGGGTCGAAATCGATCAGGCCGAGCGATTTCTGGAGAAGGTCGATCGACTCGTCGAAGCGGCCCTCGTCGATCAGGGAGATCGCCAGCGCGTTTATGATCCGGAAGCTCTGCGGGTTATTGGCGTAGGCTTCGCGGAGCACGGCCTCCGCGTCCCGCGGCTTCCTCTGTTTCTTGTAGAAATTGGCCAGGTAGGTGTAGGCCAAGTCGAAATCCTTGCGCTCGGCGATGATCTCCTTGAGGAGGGCGATGCCCTCTTCGGTCCGGCCGGCGGCATAGGCGGCCGTGGCCCTAGTCCATTTGACATGGTAAGGAAGCAGGGTCTTGAGGTCGTCCTTCTCGGTGAAGGTTTTCCGGGTCGGCCCCTGCTGTGAAGCCAGATAGCCGAGGCTGCGGAGCTTGTCCCTGGTCTCTCGGTCCATGGCCTGGCCGGCCCTGCCGGCCAGCGGCGACGTCTCGGCTTGGACGAGGTCGGCCAGAGTCTTCCGACAGCGCGGGAGCTCGGTCCGCCCGGCAATGTTGTCGAGCTCGTCGAAGTCCTTGTCCAGGTCATAGACCTCGGGGATCGGCGATTCGATGAATTTCTCGCGGCCTTGGATGTAGCCCTTGAGGGGCGCCCATCCCCTATTGTAATAGGCCGTGAGGGCTTCGAAATAGATGGGCCTGGCCGGAAGGCTCTTGCCCCGGACGAGGGGAATCAGGGACAGCCCCTGGAGGCCGTCGGGCCGTTTTTGGCCGAAAAAGTCGCAGATCGTGGGGAAGATATCGATGTGGCAGACGTCGGCGTCCAGGCGGCCCGCTTTCCATCCCGGGAAGGCCAAAATCAAGGGGACGTGGAGCGTCGCGTTGTAGGCGAAATAGCCGTGGCTAGACTCGCCGTGCTCGCCCAACGACTCGCCGTGGTCGGCGGTGAGGACGACGGCGGTGTCGTTTTCGAGCCCGCGCTCCCTGAGATAGGCGAAGAGCCTCTCCAGTTGGGAGTCGACGAAGGCGATCTCGCCGTCGTAGGGCTTTTCCGCGTATCGCGACTTGAAGGGTTCGGGCGGGTCATAAGGCTGGTGGGGGTCGAAACAATGGACCCACAGAAACCAGGGGCCGCGGCGTTCCCGCAGCCATTCCAGGGCTTTGCCCACGACGACGTCGGCCTTGCGCTCGACGAAGACGAGGTCCATCGGCCCCTGGCTGCCGTAGTTGTCGTCGTAGACGTCGAACCCCCGGGTCAGGCCGAAGCGCGAGTCCAGCGGGAAGGCCCCGACGAAGGCGCCGGTGGCGTAGCCCCGCGCCTTGAACCATTCGGCCAGGGTCGGGAAATCCTCCCGGACGATGAAGTTCGAGTTGTCGTGGACCCCGTGGGCGTTCGGGGTGAGCCCGAGCAGGATGTTGGTGTGGGAGGGCAGCGTCTCGGGAGTGTGGGCGAAGGCTCTGGAAAAAAGAACGCCCCGGCCGGCCAGGGCGTCGATGACCGGCGTTTTGACGTCGGTATAGCCGTAGCAGCCGAGATGGTCGGCCCGGAGCGTGTCGATGGTTATGAGCAGGATGTTGGGCTTGGTCGCCGCGGCCGCGGTCGGAGGGGCGGCCGCCCCGAATAGGAGAAGGGCGACCAAGCCAACGGACGCGGCCGGAAAGCGAGAGCGGACGAATCGAACCATCGACATTCTGGTTTGGCGGCGACGGGCTACTTCTTTTTCAAGAAATCGAGGAAATTCTTGACCTGGCCGGACCGGTCCGAGTCGGGGTCGTATTTGAGGTAGTCCTCGAAAGCCGGGATGGCCTCGGCGTTCCGGCCCAGGGCGAGATAGGTCAGGCCGAGCCGGTAGAGCCCGTCCAGGAAGTCCTTCTGGAGCTCGACCGACCGCTTGTAGTACTTCAGGGCATCCTCGAACTGGGACTGCTTGGTGAAGTTCGTCCCGATGTTGAAGAGGACCGTCGGATCGCTGATTTTTTCGAACTCGATCTTGTTGTACCATTCCATGGCTTTGTCGGACTCGCCGCGGTTGGCGTAGCAGTTGCCGATCAGGAGCAGGATGTCGGGGTTGGACGGCTCCTTCTCCAAGACCTTTTGGTAGGCCGCCTCGGCCTTGTCGTACCGCTGGAGCTCGAACCAGCAGTTCCCGACGTTTTTATATAGGATATAAGCGTCCGGGTTCTGGGTTATGATGTCCTCGTAGATCTTAACGGCCTCCTCGTACTTTTGCTCCTCGAAGAGCTTATTCCCCGAGGTTAGGGCCGCCTTGAGCTCGTCCGTGATGACCAATCCTTCCAGCTTCTTGAGCTTGACTTCGACCAGCGGGTTATCGGTCTGCTCGGGGATACTGGTCGAGATGCGCTTGGGCTCGTAGCCGACCTTCAGAAAATCGATGTCGTAGCCGCCTCCGCGGATGTAGTTGGCGGTCCATCCGCCTTCGGCGTTGGTTGTCAGCTCGAAGCCGGACTGGCCTTTGATCGAGAAGAGCTTGACCTTGACTCCTTCCAGGGGTTTCCCCGCCTCGTCGGTGACTTTTCCCCTGAGGCGGCCCTGGCCCCGGTAGGCCTGGCCGAAAACGAGGGAAGCCGCGAGAATCATTATGAACATCACGAACAGGTTTTTCTTCATGCTCTTCCTCCCTTTTTATTTTATCACTCCCCTCCCTGGAAATGCCATAGGCGAAGGATAGAAGGATAAAAAAAAGCCCCTTCCGGCCGGAGCCGGAAGGGGCTTTGAGCGTCTGCGTGTGAGTGTGCGGGGAGCTTAGAACTCGACGCGGGCGCCGAAGCGGAAGACCCGCGGGTTCAGAATGCGCATGGTTTGGCCGTAGATAGCCGAGGTCAGCCTGGCCTGCTCTTCCAGGGCCGTGGCCGAGTTGAAGACGTTGAAGCAGTCTCCAGCGATCGTGACCCGGAGCTTCTCGGCGACGTTGAACGTCTTTTCGACTCTCAGACTGAGCTCGTAGAAGTTGGGGAGCCGCTTGTCGCCGAACTTTCCGATATTCCCCGCCGAGGTCGCGTAGACGTTGCCCCAGCCTAAGTTGTTCCGGTAGATGTAGGCGTTGGGCGGGAAGACGTAGCCCTGGCGGGCCTGGAAGGCGAAGCTGGCGCTGATTCCGTAAGGGAACTGGTAGAGCCCGGCGAGCTTGCCCATCCACGTGGAGTTGACCCACACGTACGAGATGCCGGAGCCGCCGCTCTGCGGAGCGACGACGCCGCCCTCGTAGTAGTCCCAGTTGTTCAGGTCGAAGGGCCAGACGCTCTTGTCGTTGCCGTGGTAGTACTTATAATCGGACAGGGTGAAGGAGCCGTCGAGCATCCAGTTGTGGGACAGCCGTTTCTTGACGACGATTTCGGCCGCCAGGTAGCGCTCGTGGGCCTTGATTTCGTTCGTCCCGTCGTAGGTATTGGTCCGGTAGGAGCCGACCGGCCACTCGTGGCGGCCGTAAACGTTGGCGCCCGTGGTCGAATTGACTCCCTGCAGATACCAGTTGTCCTTCGTCTCGAGGCTGCCGTCGGCCATGATCCCCCGGTCGAAGCTGAAGCGGTGCCGGTTCCTGTAGAAGAGTTCCAACCGCACGGCGAAGTCCGCGATGACCTCCCGTTCCAGTGAGAACGAAGCTTCGTCGAGAAGCGGTTCCTTAAAGCTGGGGTCGTACTTGTTCGTGGACTGGGCCAGGGTCGGGTTGGCCGGATCGAAGCCGCCGTACCAGGACCAGCCGCTGGGGTCGTTGGGGTCGACGGTCGGTTCGCCGGTATCCCAGTTCGTCCCGAAGAGCTCGTTCTGAGTGACGCGTCCGTCGCCGTTGGAATCCACCCAGCGGAGGTCGATCTCGGCCCAGGGCACCGGGTTGAGGAAGCTGGCGAATTCGTATCCCGTCTGGGAGCCGTATTGGGCGAGGTTGAGCTTGGCGACCGTTTTTCCGTCTCCCGTGATGTCGTAAACGAGGTTAAAGCGTGGCGACCAGACCTTGGACCGCATGCCGGGGTCGAACTTGTCGACTTTCAGGTCGACCAGATAGTTCGACATCAAGGGCGCGGCGGGCTGGTGGACGTTGGCCACGATGGACTTCTCGATATCGTAGCGGAGTCCGAGGCCGACGGTCAGCCGGCCGAAGCTCGCCGTGTCCTGGGCGAAGATCGAATAACGGTCGAACTTGAAGTTGTTGTAGAAGTCGCGGATGCACCAGGCTTCGGTCCAGGTGGGCGAAGACTTGTAAACGATGAGGTTGCCCTCGAGCAGGGAGTAGGTGGAGACGGTCGAGGTGGTGTAATCGACGCCGAACTTGAACTCGTGGTCGCCGCCGAGTAAGTTCTCGGCAAAATAGTTGCCGTAGAAGTTGGCGTTGGTCTGGGGCCGGACGGTGTTGTAGTCGGCGATGTTCCCGCTGGCATAGAACTCGGGGTAGTTGGTCTGGACTTCATACGGGCCGGTGCCGTCGGCCGTCCGCGGGCCGAGCTTGGGGATGAGGTGGAAGATGTTGTGGGTGTAAATCGCCTTGAGGTTCAAGAAGAGGTTTCCGAAGGTCTGCTCGACTTCGCCCTTGTAGATGGGCGTCGGGCCGACCTGGTTCCAGACGGTCTCGGGGCCCTGTGACGCGGCGCCCCAGTTCGTCCGTCCCCACTTCTGCTTGTTGTCGTACTCGTAGTAAAGGTTGGCCCTCGTGCTCGGGGTAATCTGGGCGTCCAACCGGAGGTAGCCGGATTCGAGCCAGGTGTTGTCCGCGGTCCCGGTGATGGAGTGCGTCCCCAGGTCCTGGATCCCGTAGGAGCCGTAGAACCAGAGTTTGTCCTTGAAGATCGGTCCGCCGAAGTTGGCGCCGTAGAGGTAGACCTTGGTGATGCCGGCGCCCACATAGGTCGGCCGGATCTTCGTCAACGAGGCGGGGACGTTCTTGGCCTGCCAGTCCTCCTTCGAGGCGTCCAGGTAGAACATGCCCGAAAAGGCGTTGCCGCCGCGCTTGCTGATGAAGTTGAGCTGGACACCGCCGGTCTCGGATCGGACGTCGTTGTTGCCGTAGTTGATCAGGACTTCCTCGAACCCCGCCATGTTCAGGTAGGCCGGGGCCGCGCCGAGCGCGGAGTTGTCCGTGATGTTGCCGCCGTCGACGCTCCAGGTGGCGTCGCCGCTCGAGCCGCCGTGGCCGAAGTAGGACGACTGCTGGCCGCTGTCGCTGCCGCCGACGTTCTCACGGTCGATCAGCATCCCCGGGGAAAGCTGCATCAGAACCCAGGGGTCCCGCGCGGTGGGCAGCCGCATGATCATCTCCCCCGTGATATTGACGCCGACCTGCGTCCTCTTGGTGTCGATGATGGGCGTTTGGCCGACGACGGTGACCGTTTCCTCGAGGACGGCCTGCTCCATCGTGAGGTCGAGGTTGACGTCCCGGCCGTAGGAAACGCTGAGCTGCGACCGTATGAAGGGTTTGAACCCTTGGAGCTCAAGTCTCAGGGCATAGTCGCTGGCAGGGTCGAGGGACAGGAACCGGAAGTTCCCTTCCATCGATGTGATTGTGACCAGCTGCGCCGTCTTAGACCCGGTCAGGGTGACGCTGACGCCGGGAAGGGGATTGCCGTCCTTGTCGACGACCTTGCCCCGGATGCTGCCGGGCGCCTGGCCGTAGACAAAGATCCCCACAAAGAGAAGAAGGCTGAGTAACACTAAGGCTTTTTTCAATTAGCCCTCCTTTGGCGATCATTAATAAAATCATCCATCCTCTGGGTGAAAAAGTCTTCACCCGGCCCCATGCTTAAACCTGCGCAATGACTTTTTTCTCTCTCACCTCCTCTGTTCATTTTCTGATTCCTCATTCGGCTCGTCTCCAATAATTCGAGCTCTAAACCTAAAGTTATAGTTAATATCTATTGTAATATTAAGCAAAATATGTGCCATCTTTGAGGGAAGCGGACCTTTATGTATATGCTTTGAATGAAATAAGATGCGAGAGACGACGAAAAGCCTTGGAGGATCCAGAAGGCCTAGAAATTCAATTTTATGTACTAAGTCCAATATTTTGTATCGAAAACCTTTCCATCCAAAGGCTCGTCCTTAAATCCCACGAAGGAAATTGAAGTCCTTAGGCGATATATACAAAACCTAAGACATTCATGCCGGAGAAGAGCAGAGAGATTAAGCTAGAAAAAGAGAGATTAAAAAGAGTAGACGCGACCCCGGGTTTTGGATATCCTTTTCCTCGGATGTCCCAGAAAACCGGCCGCAACGACCCATGCCCCTGCGGCGGCGGGAAAAAGTATAAAAAGTGCTGTGGAAGGGAGGAAGCCCTCCATCTGGTTTGAGTATTTCCATATCACCACCAACGCCTCGGATGAGACCCTGAGGGCGCTGAATTCTTCGGTTCCGAGCGAGTGGCCGGAGGGGCTCGGCGCCTTCCGCCCAAGGAATAGGTTGAAGGGAATAGACGCGTCTCGGCGCTTTCCAGAGGATATTTTCTGCCTCGGATGGCAAAAGATACACCGGCCTTGGTCCGGATTTTCGAATCCGATTGCGGGGAGGTGCCCATGAAAAGGCTCGCCTTGCTTTTATGGTTGGTGCTTATGTTGACCCCCTTGAGATCCATGCGGGCTCAACAACCCGAAAGCTATCCCATGATCTGCCACGGCGGAGGCAAGATGACTCTGGCTATCCTACCCGGTCTTCACACCGACTCGGGGGATTTTATCTGCTCGTACTATTTTGAGTTCGCCAAATCCCCCTATGCGGGCTCGCAAAGACAGCCGGCCCCGGGAGAATGCGCCTGGCTTGACCGTCCCATTGGCGGCGATGAGCCCAGCGTTCTTATTTGGATGAAGCCCCAGCTAAAAGGCCCCAACAGCGACAATGTCTGCACGGTTATCACGGCCAATAAGGTCGATGTCGCCACAACGGCCAAAGAAGTCAACGAGCTCATCGACGCCGTCAAGAACGGCAAGATCTTCTATGTTTATTGCCGACGCGACGGAGAGCGTTTCTTGATCACAAAGATCGGGCTCTAAGGGCTCCTCATAGGGCTGCGCTGCGGATCCACCTCGTAGACTTTCCGGATCATCTCCGCCCAGCCCTTGGAGGGGACGGGCCTCGGGGGAGAGGCGCTCCAGGGACAGCAGCGGCCGGATCATGTATTTGCCCAGCCGCTTGGGAAACGCCCCGTTCGTTCGCGCTCTACTTATTCTGTTTTTTCTTTTCGATGGCGTCCTTGATCTTTTTCATCGTGCCCTCGTATCGGCTGGGGGTCGAGGACATGGCCATCGCCTTGTTCTCGGCCGCGAGGGCCTCGTCGAGCCGGCCCAACCCCAGGAGGACCACCGCGAGCGTATCCTCGGTCCACTCCCGGTCGTCAAGTTCGATCGATTTTTGCGCCGCCGAGAGCGCGCTCTCCAGGTTCGCCCCCATCTCCGCCCAGAACCAGGCGTAGGCGTTCAAGTGCATCGCGTCGTCCCCGATCTTCCCGACGATCGAAGGCCCGTATACGGCCAGCGCACGGTCCTGCTTGCCCCATGCGATAAAGGCCCGTGCTGCCATTTCCAGGATATTTGAATCGTCGGGTTTCAATTGGACGGCCGCTTCCGCCGCGGAGAGGCTTTCCGGGTGCTTCTTCTGGCGCGCCCAGAATCCCGCATAGTAAGCCAGGGCCTGGGGATCGTCCTTATGTTTCTCCGCGTAGGCCGGTCCGAACACCTCGTCGGCTTTCTCCGGCAGTCCCGCTCGGATGTAGAATTCCGCGGCCGAATAGACCGCATAGACGTTGTCGGGCTGCAGGTCCATAACCAGCTTTATGGCCTTGAGCGCGCTGTCCATGTTCTTTTTCTGGCCGGCCCAGAATTGCGCGTAGTTTTGAAGAGCGTTCGCGGCGCTCGAGAGCCGTCCGTCGACGTAGTCCGGGCCGTAGGCCGCTTCAGCCGAATCGAAATCGCCCTTAAGGACCTGGAGCTGGGCGCCCGTGCGCTGGACCATGTCGTTCAGAGACGCGTATTGTTGTATCTCGCGGGCGAGGGCGATGCCCCGGTCGAGATTGTCCCGTTCCTGGGCGATTCTCTGCAAATAATAGAAGGTCAGGAGCGGATCGCCGGGATACTTCGCCAAGCCGTCTTCAAAGAACTTGAAGGCTTCATCCTTGCTTCGGCCGGAAAGGAAAAAGTAAGCGCAGTTGCGGTAGGCGTCGCGCGCCAGGCGACTCGCTGGCCTCCGGGCCGTGAATGCGAGGAACGGCGCGGGATCTTCGGCCTTGCTGCCGGCGTCCTCTGCGATCCTGAAATCCGCGTACTCGACGCAGGGGACGGGGCTTCCGTCGTACTCCGTCGTCCCGGTCTTGCCCTCCGGATCGAGCGCCAAGATCTCCTTGAAGAGCGACACGGCCTTGTCCGTCTCGAAGCGACTCTCGTGCTTCCGGGCGACCTGCATCATGAGCGGGACGTTCTTCGGGTCGGACAGGAGCTTCGCGTTCAGGGCGCGGAACGTGTCCTCGCCCTTGAGGATCTTCAGCACCTTCTCGTGGAACTTCGAAGGGGGGGCCGAGTAGGTGTAGATCCAGTCGACCTCGTTCCCATCCCCGTCGAGGAACAGGAGAAAGGGCGTCCCCCGGATCTTGAACTTCTTGAACATATCCTCCCCGACCTTGGCGCCCCGGGAGGCGCGGTAGAGGACGAAGTTGTCTTCGAGAAACTTCTTGTAGGCGGCGTTGGAATAGTACTGCTGGACCAGCAGTTTGCAGGACCCTCAGCCGCTTTCTTGGTGGAAATCGAGGAGCAGAAGCTTGTTCTGCGTCTTCGCCTTGGCCAGGGCGTCATCGAGCGACCCGGTGAGCCAGGTCTGTCCGTAGGCCGCCGCGGCCGATACGGCGAGGACGAACGCCAGCATCGCAACTTTCTTCATTCATGACCTCCTTGCGATATGTCAAAAAACTCTTTAGGGATTTGTATGATAGATGCGCCGGTTTGAGGAAGCGGTGTCGTCTCGATCGTTCCATCCCCCCATCGTGTGGGAGTATAAATGAGAGCTCAAAATATGTCAAACCCTCGACACTCATGGAAGCCATGAGTGCAGGCGTTTCGCAGTACTCACAAGCCGGAGACGGCTTGTGGGTGCTGCAAGGCTGCCTCCCGGCCGAAGCTCCACGGACGAATGCTCGTTGGAGCGCCAGTACTCATGAACCGTTTCCGGTTCATGGGTATGAAGGGCAGGGCTTAGTATTGGCAAACGGATCAATGACGGCTTGAGCATGGGGACGGACAACCCGGAACGCGTTAGGGGGGGGCCGGGCTTGTTTCTCCCCGCTGGTGTCGATATTATAATCCCGTGAATATCAAATCCTCATCGGAGGTCTAGCCCTATCCTATTACACGCGCGAGGTTTATTTCACCGCCGACATCGACCTGGCTTACGCCGACCGCGACGCTCTGGACGCTGTGCTGCGAGAGCTGGGATTCGTTAAGAAGGGCCGGTATTGGATCCACGCCGGGCTGGACATCGCGGTTGAGGTTCCCGCTTCCGGGCTCCCCGAGGAGGAAGCGCCGCTGGACCTATCTCGAAAAGAAAGCGGCTCTTCCGGAGAACAACACGCTGGCCGAGCTGCGGGCCCTCAAAGGCAAGGGGGCTTCATGAGGTCGACAGGCTGGATGCGACAAAAGGTCTCCTCCGGCGAGATGCTGCTTCTCCGCGACCGCCTAGGTCTCCGGAGATACCGGAAAACGATCAAGAGGGATCCGGAGAAGAGAAAGCTCCTTCTGGATCTGGCCCTCAAGAGGATCGAGAAAGCCGAGCGCGATAATTTCATCCTCATCGGCCTCCGGAAACGCCGCGTTCGATTTCCCGCCTCGTGACAGCCTTCCCAACCTCGCGTTGAAGTCCAGTCTATAAAACCGCCAAAAATAAAAGAGGGTGGACTTCCCTTTCCGGGAAATCCGCCCCTGAAGCTCCACAGCCTTACGTCCGTGCAATCCCGCGAAGGGGACTGAAGTCCTTGCCGTTGAGCGCAGAGATGGCCTTGAGGGCCTCTTCCTTCTCGGGCATCTCCACGAAGCCGAAGCCCCGCGATTCGCCCGAATACTTGTCCTTGATGACCGACGCGGTCTGAACCGTTCCGTGCTGGCCGAACAGCTCCTTGAGGTCCGCTTCAGTTACCTTGAAAAGAACTCATTCGGCGGGCGTGGGATGTCGCGTTATCGAGCTTTGCGACGAGCTCTCGGATGCGCGCCTTCGCGTCCTCGGCCTTGGCGGCTTCGATGGCTTCGCGCACGGCGGGGAGCGTCTCGGCGGCGTAGGAGGGCAGCGGTGCATAGATGAGGTGCCGGAACCATGGGCGCCCGGGCAGCCCTTTTTCAGCCAGAAGCGATCGCTCGAGCGACATCAGCCAGTCATTGGCAGAGGCTAGCTCCGCCCAGATCTTGGTTTAATAAAGCCCAAGTCGTCTTTCCGCCGTCTGGCTTATGTCCGATCCCGGCCGGCTCCGATGATCGAAGCTCCCGTCACCGCGACGATGATGATCAGGCCGCCGGCTATGGCATGGACCCCCGGCTTTTCGCCCAGCGCCAGGAAAACCCATAACGGATTGAAGACCGGCTCGATGACGGCGACCAGGTTGGCGAAGACGGCCGAGATGCGCTTGATGGCGTAAGCGAACAGAATGGACGCCAGGCCGACCTGGAAGACACCCAGTACGGCGACGGCGCCGACCGCCTTCCAGGTGAAGACGGGACAGGGCAGAAAGAGGGCAACGGCGAAACCGGTCGCGGCGGTGAAGCCGTGGGCCAGCAGGATCGACTCCAGCGGCGAGGCGTCTTTCTGCATGCGCAGGAATATGAAGCAGAAGCTGAAGGTCAGCCCCGACAAAAGGGCCAGGACGTTACCCAGCGGGCGGCCGCCGCCCAGCTTGTCCATGAAGAGCAGGATCATGCCGGCGGCGACGAAGGCGAAGGAGGCCCAGTGCTCCCAGCGGGCGCGCTCCTTGAGGATCCAGGCGCCGAGGATGGCGGTGAAGACCGGGCCGACATACTGGAGCAGGATGGCGTTGGCTGCGGTGGTGGTCTTGTTGGCGGCGACAAAGAGCAGCATCGTGGCCGCCTGGGCCAGGGCCGCCCCGACCTGCGGAGCCGACCAGTGGATCTTCGGCCGCTTCAGCCAGGCGAGGATGACCAGCGCCGAGACGGCGCTGCGCGCCGCGGCGATGGCGAAGGGGTTCCAGTCGATCACCTTGATGAACAGCCCGGCGATGCTCCACAGGAACGCGGCCGCCGCCATGGCCAGGATCCCCGAACGGGAGTTTGCGGATGGAGCGTCAGGAGTCATTTCAAGGGGCATGATATTGACGGCCGCGGCAAGTTGTCAATAGCCCAAATGCAGTCGGGACGAAGCCGAAGCCCCGCGATTCGCCCGAATATTGAATTGCCGACGGCGTGCCGGGAGGCCGTGCCGCATTTGCCTATGGGCTTGTTTTTGATGTGTAGTAAAATCGAGAAAAATATGATGCTTTGGTTCGCTTATTCGGTACAATATGATTATTATTAGATTGTATTAATAAAAAGCATCTTAATTCTATGGTAGGAGGAGAACATGATAAGGCATATCGTTATGAGCAATTTTAAGGCTGAGGTCGATCAACCTGAGCGAGAGGAGTTTGCTAAAAAGGCTGTTGAAATATTAACGCAACTACCAGGAGTGCATAATCTTGTCCTGGGTCAAGCTTTAGAAGTCAGAGGCCAAGTGCGCTATGGCATGGCCTTATTTATTGATTTCGATGACGAAGCCGCTTTGAAAAGCTATCTTGACCATCCTAAGCATAAAGCCGTAGCCGCGAAGTTGCCTTCCGTTTTTAGCGATATTCTTGTTTCGGATTATCTCTACTAGACTCAGATAGAACTGCGCTGTTGGGGAGACGCGAAAAATGCGCCCGAGAGGATTCGAATCTCATTGATCGAGATTCATTTTCTTTAGCAAGGCCTGGAACCTTGGCTCCGAGTGCAGGCTGTCGAATATGCACCAAGTCTTGATGGAGGCCATGATCGATTCTTTCTCCCGATAGGCCTTTTCCAGATTCTCCAACGCCTTGTCCTTCTCGCCGAGTCCTGTCCACACCATAGCCCTATAGATGGGCCCGACATAACGATCTTTCGCCAGCCCGTCCAGCCGCTCGAAAATCTTGAAAGCTTCATCCTTCATTCCTGCCGAGCCATAGGCAAAACCCAATGTGGACAACGCCATGATCGATCCCGCCGTGAGTTCGACGAATTTTTGCAGCGTGGCGATCGCTTCGGCCCACATTCCTTTGGCTAAGAAATTAAACGACTGGTACCAATACGCGAGCGAAAACTCCGGATCCGACTCGATGACATTGCGGAGTTTTTCAATCGACTCATCGAAACGACGCGCCACGTGGACAGCCAAGCCCAAATGCGTGGCGTTGACCGGCTCAAGAGGCTCCAGTTCGCAGCCCTTCAGCATCTGCAGGATGGACTCGTCAAAACGCGCCATGCACCAGAAATAATTGCCATACCAGATATGGGCGGGAGCATAATCCGGTTTCTTCTGGATGGCCCTCAAGAAATGTCTTTGGGAGGCCGGCCAGTCCCAGTCGTACCACATGGCGATCCAGCCCAGAGAGGCATGAGGCTCGGCCAGCTCGGGGTCGATCTCCAGGGCCTTCTCCGCCGCCGCCCTGGCCCGCGAATAGGCCTGCTGTGGCGGCATGAAACCGAAGAGCCCGAGAAAGTTGAACGCGTCGGCGATTCCTACGTGGGCCAGGGCATAGCCGGGATCTTTTTCGATGGCCTGCTGAAAATATTGGAGGCCTTTTTGCATGCCCTTCTCATAGCGTCGATACCAGAAATAGCGTCCCTTCAGATAATAATCGTAGGCTTCGTGATTTTCCGTATATCGCTTGAGGATTTTTTCCTTCTCGCCTGTCAACAGTTCGAGCTTCAGATGATCCACGATGGTCAGTGATAGCTCTTCCTGAATGTCAAAAATATCCTTCATTTCCCTGTCGAATTGGCCGGACCAGATATGGTAGCCGTCCTCGACGTTGACGAGCTGAGCGGCGATGCGCAATCGCTGTCCGGATTTTCGGACACTTCCTTCCAGAACCGCGCCCACGTTCAGTTTTTTCCCGACCTCGCGGATGTCGATCTCTCTCCCTTTGAAGGCAAAGGCCGAGGTCCGGGCCGCCACCCTCAGCTCCCGGATATGGCTCAAGGCGTTGATGAGCTCTTCGCTCAGGCCGTCGCAGAAGTACTCGTTCTCCTTGTCCGCGCTCATGTTCGTGAACGGCAGCACCGCCAGCGATCGAAGTCGCGGGGGCGCGGCGACGACGGAAGCCGCGGCCGCGCGTCCGGACTCGCTCTCGCGCTTCAGCCGCGTCAGGTCAGCCTGCAGATCCCTGGCCGATTGATAACGGGCCTCGCGGTCCTTTTCGAGAGCCTTGTTGATGATCCGCTCCAACTCGCCAGGAACGTCCGGATTCAGGAGCGCGGGAGGCGTCGGCGCCTGGTGCAGGAGGCTGTCGAACTGCGCGGCGGCCGTGTCCCCATGGAAGGGCAAATGGCCCGTCGCCATCTCGTACAGCACGACCCCCAGCGAGAATAGATCCGTCCGCGCATCCAGGTCTTTCCCGAGCGCCTGTTCCGGGGACATGTACGGCACCGTCCCGGCGGTTGTGCCGGGGCTTGTCAGCGGCTCGGGGGCCGTGCGCGTCACAAGCTGGGCCGTAAGGATCTCGGCAACGGCACCTCGTTCCGCCGCCAGCTTGGCCAACCCAAAATCGAGGATCTTGGCCTGCCCGCGCCGGGTGACGAAGATGTTGGCCGGCTTGATGTCCCGGTGGATGATCCCTCTGGCGTGGGCGGCCTCGAGACCGTCGGCCACCTCGAGCGCCATCGTGAGGATCTTAGCCACCCCCAGCCGCTTCGAAACGATGCACTGTTTCAACGTCTGGCCCTCGAGCAGCTCCATCGCGATGAAATGCCGGCCTTCATGCTTGTCGATGTCGTAGATCGTGCAAATGTGCGGGTGATTCAAGGCCGAGGCCGTCTCGGCCTCCCGCTCGAATCTGTCCAGCGCGTGCCGGTCCCGGGACATCGCTTCGGGCAAGAACTTCAAGGCGACCGGACGCTTGAGCCGGGTGTCCTTGGCCTTATACACGACCCCCATGCCGCCGCCGCCGAGTTTCTCCAAGATGAGGTAGTGCGACACCGTCTGCCCGATCAGGTGCTTCTCGTCCTCGGGCTCAGAATCCACCCTTCTCCTCATAAAGAAAGGATATCGCCGCCCCGGACAGGTGTCAAGAAATCAAGATTCCATGAGGTTCCAGCCCTTGAGGTCCTTGCCGTTGAGCGCGGAGATGGCCTTGAAGCCGAAGCCCCGCGATTCGCCCGAATAAATGTCATCGCCTCTCCCTAGAAACGGGGTTTTTCCGGCCTGCCTGGGAACCTTCGGCCGGGCGGATTCGTAGTAAGAAGTAAAGGAGATTGGAACATGCCCCAGACAAGAGCCCTTAGTCTTTGCGCGTGTTTTCTGGCGGCCTTGGCTCTGCCGGTCGCCCTTGCCGGAGAAACCCGGGTTTCAACCTTCGAGAAACGCTTCCCCCTGAACCCCGGCCAGCCGGTGAGCGTGAGCTTCCGGGACTCGGACGGCGATGTCAAGTTCCTCCCGGGCGAAGGGTCGGAGGTTTTTCTTAAGGTCTGGAAAGAAACAAACGCTCGCGACGAAGCGCGAGCCCGGAGCCTGATGGACAGCATCACGGTCGACGTCTCACAGCAGGACAATGACGTCCGGATTGAGATTCGCTATCCGCGGACCTGGAGCTCTTCCCTGTTTAACTGGGGCTCCCCGCGCGTCCAAGTTCGTTCTGAAGTCATTCTGCCCAGGGATTGCCGTTTGGAATGCCATACTTCGGACGGGGACATCTCGGCTTCCGGGATCAAGGGCAATCTGTCTCTGCAGACTTCGGACGGGGATATCACCCTGACCGGCGCCGAGGGCCGGATTGAGGTGAGGGCCTCGGACGGTGAGCTCGAGCTCGAGGATGTCCGGGGAGAAATCAAGGCCATCGCCTCGGACGGAAACATCCGTCTGAGGGGCGTTCTGACGGCCCTTGACCTCGAAACCTCGGACGGCGACATCACCGTCGAAGCCCTTCCAGAATCCCTCGCGGCGAGCGATTGGATTTTACGGGCATCGGATGGCCACATCGACCTGGCGCTGGCTCCGGACTTTTCGGCCGAGGTCTGGATCCATACGGGCGACGGTGATATTGACAATCGTCTGCCCCTGACTGTCCGAGAAAAGGACGCGGAGCATGACATCAAGGGGGTCCTCGGTTCGGGCGGCCGCCTCATCGCCATCAAGACTTCGGACGGGGATATCACCCTGAAGCCTCTATTCGGTTCCGACCGGAAGCCTTGAGCTTCGAATTGAAAGGCCAACTCAAGCGGAGAATCTTAAAAAAAAGGGCGGAGGCCCCTTGCGGGATATCCGCCCTGGCCGAACTCGCTCTCAGACTGGGCGATCAGTAGCGGTCGCGGCCGCCGAAGCGGTTTTCGTCAATCGGACGTCAACTTAAACTTCAGTATGAAAGCGTCAGCGTCCCCCTTGAGCGATTTTTGAAAGGGCTTGAGGGTTGGGAAGTCGAGACTGTTCGTCCATCCGGAGACTAGAATTTTTCCGTCGGCGCAGAGCTTAATGGCGTTGCAGCCTTCTCTATAGGAACCGCCCAAATAAGTCGAAGAGACAAGGCTTTTTCCGTCAGGCGAAAAGATGGTTAAGAAGCCGTCATTGCTCCCTTTGAGGATGGTTTGAAAGGCTTTTTTTAGAGGGAAATTTCGACTGTAAGTCCACCCTCCCACATAAGCTTTTTCGCTCCCGTCTATCGCAATACTGCTGCCACCATCGGTTCCCGCCCCTCCGAGGTAGGTGGAATAGATCAGGGTTTGGCCATCAGGAGCGACCTTGGTAACAAATGCGTCCTGAGATCCTTTCCGGCTTGGTTGAAACGCATTTTTAATCGGGAATGGGCCGGATGCCATCCCTGTTATATAAGCGGCCCCCGCTTCGTCGACCGCAATCCTATTGCAGCTATCGTTGCCGGACCCTCCCAGATAGCTGGAATAGATAAGTTGGTCACCGGCAGAGGATAGCTTCGTGAAGAAGCCATCATTGCTCCCTCCCCCGAACTGGGGCTGGAACGCATTCTTGATGGGAAAGCCCGTGCTAAAAGTGTCGCCAACGACGTAGGCGGCTCCGGCGCTGTCAGCGGCAAGCCCCCCCACGTAATTATTCGCGGATGTGCCCAGGTAGGTGGAATAGACCAAGCTCTTCCCGTCGGGCGTGAACTTGGAGACAAAGACGTCCATAGTCCCGCCATAAGTCTTCTGATAGGCTTTGAGAGTGGGGAAATCGCGACTATTCGTATTGCCCGCAACATAGATGTAGCCCGAAGCGTCCAGGGCGACGGCCGTACACATATCATTTTGCGAGCCGCCCAGATAAGAAGAGAAGACCAGGCCTTTGCCATTAGGCGTCAACTTCAGAAAGAACGCGTCGTTATGTCCGTGATTCGTCGTCTGGAATGCGTTCTTGAGGGGGAAGCTGCGGCTGCTCGTGCTGCCGACGAGATAGCCGAAGCCTTTGTCGTCGACCGCTAATGCGTTGTCAGTGGACGCTAGGCCGACGGGAAAGAAGTCCGAGTAGACAAGGGTTTGCCCATCGGGAGAAAACTTGGTGACGAATAAGTCCCTCCGGGGTTGGCTGACATGGTAGGGGGGGAAATCGAGGCTCTCGGTAGGGCCGGAGACATAGATGGCGCCGGTCTTGTCCTCGGCTACTGAATCGGCATCATCGAGACTATACCCACCCAGGTAGGTCGAATAGACCAGGACGAGCGGATCGATGATGAGGCTGCAAAGGCGGTCGTAGGCGCCAAGCGCGAATCCGTAGCCAATATCGTTGATCTTATGGAACGAGGCGGCGACGGCGA
The DNA here is from genome assembly GCA_963702005.1 of Candidatus Aminicenantota bacterium. GTDB lineage: Bacteria > Acidobacteriota > Aminicenantia > Aminicenantales > JAFGBC01 > JAFGBC01. The sequence goes on along the minus strand of OY969696.1, from coordinate 1,005,256 downwards.
TCCGCTTGCCGTCGATGACTTGATAAGCCGCTGGCTTGCGATGCCGGAACTCGCCCGAGGCCGCGCTTACGACGAGGTCTCCCGAGGCGTCGATTTTCGCGGCCGGCGCTCCCTCATAAGTAAACCGGATGTTGCTCGGGTCCGCGCCGGGACGAACGACCCAGTCGTATTCGATCTCCTTTTCAGTCCCATAGACTCTGAGGTCGATGCCGTCGTAGAGGTTTTTATAGAGAACAGCCCGCGAGGTCGGGACGTCGGTAATCCAATCGGACTCGTTAGTCCCGTAGAAATAGCTGACCCGATAGTCCGAAGGATCGCCGGCCGAGATGGCGACATCAGCGTTGGCGTTTTTAAAGATAAGGCTGGAGGCCGCGCCATCCGTCCCGTCGAAGATCAGCCCCTGTTTCGTCAGCCAAAGCGTGTAGCCCCTCGTTCTCGCATAGAAGCGGGCAGCGGGCGCCGTCTGGCCTTGATTGGAGATGAAGTAGAGCGGCGTCGGGCCGAAGCTCTGATCGAGCGTCAACCGGGCCGGCCGAATGGCCGCGGCCGCCGCGAAAACGATTAGAGTTGTCAATACAAGAAACGCAACGCCAAAAAATTTTGGTTTCATGAGGCCCCCTATTAAAAGTTTACATCGCCTTTATACATTACCTAATTAAGGCTCTATGCTTGATTTGTCAAGCCGAAAAATACGAGAGATATCAGTACGTGCAGGACCTGGGAAAAAAGCTGGGGCTTCCAATATATAGAATTGACAGAAAATCAATGAGATCTCGAGTCTTTGCTTATAAGAGCGAGATTGACGTCTGGTTTAAAGAAAAGGCAAAAATATAGCATACGGAGGCCGTCTGGATCGTGCCGTGGCGTGCGGAACGGCCGGTCGGCACTCGGACTATTTTTCTTTACGTTTGAAGACGGATAGGCTATAAACGCTTCATATGGCATCTTTGCAGACAGGCTATAAAATGCAGAGGAGATCCCAATGAAACGAAGCTCTTTCGTCACGCGGATCAGTCTTGTCATATCCCTGGTCATCATGACGGCGGCCCTATCCTACGCGGCGACCGAAGTCGCTCCGGGCACGGATAAATCCCTGGAGTCAAAGGTCGACGCCCTGTTCAGCAAGTGGAATACCCTGGATTCGCCCGGCGCGGCCGTGGCCGTCATTAAAGACGGAATGGTCATCTATCGGAAGGGTTTCGGATGCGCCCAGTTGGAATATGGCATACCCATCACGCCGTCGACAGTGTTCCACGTTGCATCTGTTTCCAAGCAGTTCACGGCCATGGCGATTACGATGCTCGAGGAGGCTGGGAAACTCTCCGCGGACGACGATATCCATAAGTATCTGCCGGAGCTCGCCGACTTCGGCAAGAAAATCACCATCAGGCATCTCCTGAACCACACCAGCGGGCTCCGGGATCAATGGGATCTGCTGGTAATGTCCGGATGGCGGATGGATGACGTCATCACCCAAGCTCAGATCATGGACCGGCTCAGGCGTCAGAAAGAGCTGAATTTCACGCCCGGCGACCGATATTTATACTGCAACTCCGGGTATACGCTTCTGGCCGAGATCGTGAGCCGGGTGAGCGGCCGGCCGTTCACCGAATGGACCCAGGAGAATATCTTCAAGCCGCTGGGGATGACCTCAACGCATTTCCATCTCGATCATGAAGAAATCGTCAGGAACCGGGCCTATTCCTACCAGGGCGATTCCACGAAGGGGTTCAAGCAGAGCGTGCTCAACTATGCCAACGTGGGCGCCACGAGCCTTTTCACCACGGTGGAAGACATGGCCAATTGGCTGCGCAATTTCGATGAAAAGAAGGTCGGCGGGGCCGCCGTGCTGGACCGGATGCTGACCAAGGGCATCCTGAACAACGGCTCCGAGGTCCCTTACGCCAGGGGAATCGAGGTCGGCGAATATAAGGGGCTGAAAACCATCGGGCACAGCGGGGGGGACGCCGGATTCCGGAGCCACGTGATGTATTTCCCCGGAGAGAAACTCGGCGTGACCGTTTTCGCGAACCTGGCCTCGTTCGATCCGGGTGCTCTGAGCTACCAGATCGCCGATATTTATTTGGCCTCGCGGCTCAGCCAACCGGAATCCCCGGCCCCGGGGGCCGAGACGGCCGCGGCCAAGCCTGCGCTTAAACCGTTCAGCCTTCCGGTCAAGAGCCTGCAACCTTTCCTTGGCACGTACTGGATCGAGGCCCGTCAGCTCGTTCGGAAGATCGCCCTGGACAAGGATAAGCTTTTCTACGTTCGGTCGGAAGAGAACAAATCGGAATTGGAGCCGGTCTCCCCGACGGAATTCAAGATGAAGGATGTTCCGGGCAACGTCTCTGTCAGCTTTTCAGATAAAGTGGCAAACCGATATGAGACTTTCACCTTCAGGAGCGACGTCGAGCCGACGATCGTGGGAAAGCGGATTGAGCCTTTCTCGCCGACGGAAGAGGCGCTGAAGGAATACGCGGGGAGCTATTATTCCGACGAACTGGATACTCGCTACGATTTTACGTTGAAATCCGGTACACTCCATGTCCAAGTCGGACATAACGAGGAGGTTCCGGTTTCCCCCCTCTTGAAGGATTTCTTTTCGGCCGGCGGTTATGCAAAGATCCAGTTCCTGAGGGACGCCAACGGCGCGATTACGGGGTTTGCGGTTTCGACGGACAGAGTCCTGGACCTCAAGTTCGCAAAATTGAAGTGCTAAGGGCCGGTCGGTGCGGGGCTGGGCTCGAAAGTCAGTCCTAGTCCGTTCTTAATCGCAGATTTTCCGCCATCCATACCTGATTTCCGATTATTACCCACCGATAAACTTCACCGTCACGGGGATCGCTAAAGGTGCCTGATTTTTTCTCCGTGGTTTGACTATAAATAAGGCACGCCGATAATATGAGTCCCAAAATGAGTCGCGCTAAGTTTCTCATATTTCCTCCATCATTGAACTTGAATATCTAATGCTAATACAATTCTATCCGTCGATAATACCCGTTATATTAGGCCCGAGATTCAGCTTGATCCTTTTTCAAGTGATTTATTTATGGGAATTTCGTTTTCTGCTACGCCGACCAAGCGAGCGTTCATCCGCCAATTTTAACTCATAACGTCGCAGGGAATGATAAATCGGGGCGTCATCGAACGCCAGGTTGAACTCAAGACGGGGTCGGCCTCCAGACGGCGAGCGACTAAGTAGACGGAAATCTCCCCTAAAATAAAAAAGGGCGGAGGCCCCTTGCGGGACATCCGCCCTCGGCGATTCGAATGTGACCCCTATTTTCCCTTATAAAGGGCGTAGACGAACGGGTCGGTCGTCGTCTGCCAGCCGGAGTTCGCCTGCCGGCCGTCGCCGAGGAGCCAGGTGACCTCGTACTGGAAGCTCATATCGTTCTCGGGATGAAGGTACTCGTACTTGGTCAGGAGCGTCTCGGAGGGGAGGATCTTGGTCTCGCCCGTCTTCTCCCGGTCGAAGATTCTGTTCTTGAAGGCGACCGTGATGAGCTTGATGTTGTTGGCCTTGACGTTCTCATCGTCGGCGATCACGTCGATCTCGCGGTAGCGGTGCGGCGGGAAGAGGTTGACCGCGGCCTCCTCGCTCCGGGTCCACGTCCCTTCGACCTTGATGCCGCCCATGAAGCTCCAGGTCGTCTTGTAATCGTAGCCGAGCCACGAGACGCCCTCGCCGAGCCGCGGGTAGACGAAGGGCAGCATGTTGCCCCGCTCGGCGAAGGACTGAGCGTTGAAGATGACGTCTCGGGTCGTCGGCTCGCCCGAGGGATGCGCCTTCTTGAAGCTCACCGTGACGAAGTTGATGTACTTCTTGAAGGTGTCGAAATCCTCGCCGTCGAGGATGGCGAAGACGGTCCGGTCCTGGAGGTCCGGGTCGTCGAGGTTAATGATGTCATAGACTTTCTTGTTGTTCTTGAACTGGCGCAGGACGTCGCCGATGCCAGCGTCCATCGGCCCGGTCTCGCGCTCCTGGCGCAGCCTCTTGGTCAAGTTGACCGTCCAGGTGTCCGAGCGGGTAACGCTCTTCATCGTGGTGCTGACGCCGTAGGGCTTGTCCTTCGGCTGCGGCTGGGAGGACGAGCCGCCGCTCTGATCGCCGCTCCCGCTCTGCCCTTGCCCTTCCTGGTTCTCGCCCGGGAGCTCCATCTTCATGTCGAACATCTCGTGCATGACCGAATCGACGACGGTCTGGAGGATGGCTTCCATGTTCTGGTCCTCGCCGGTGACGTCGATGCTGACAGCCCCGGCGGACTTGAGGTCGTCGGAGATGCGTAGCGACTCGCCCGTCCCCTTCTGGACGTACCAGCTCCACCAGAGGAATTCTTTCTTCCGGTAGATCCGCCACTTCCTATACTGCTCGAAATAGGTCCTGACCTTCGACCAGGAGATGGTCGCGTTGGCCTGGTACTTCGGGGTCAGGCCCTCGTAGGTCATGTCGAAGCGGACGCTGACGGGGTAGGTCGGCTGGCGCAGGGCCTCCTCGAGGAAGGCCGCGCCGTCGGCGGTCACGGCGATCGAGACCGAAACCTCCGACCCCGAGATCAGGGGGGCTTTGCCCTCGCCGATGATCTTCCGGGTGAAGACGCCGCCCTCGCCGGCCGCGGCCGAGATGACCATGAACGAGCCCTTCTTGAAGACGATAGGCCCCTTGAGCTTGGCGTTGGGCTCCTGCTTGGCCAGCTGCTGGCGGATCTGGGCGAGCTCCGATTCGTCAAGGCCGTACTTGACGAAGAAATGGAGGATGCCGCCCTTGGACTCCTCCTTCCCGGCCTTGGTGTACTTGAGGAAGGTCAGCTTGGGCGTCCCGTCCGGCCAGAAGGCCAGGCGAGGCTGGTTGGGCATGTAGTAATAGGCGCCGGCCTCGGCGTGGTCCTTGAAGAGCAGGGCGTTGCCGATCTGGAGGGGCGCCTTGTCGAGCTCGATCTCCGCGGCCAGGAAGGGCGCGGCGAAGAGGATGAGGACCGCGATCGCTATCAGCCGTGTTTTCATGGTCGTTCGAGCCTCCTTTCGCGGCTATTTCTTCGCGTAGACGGCGTAGATGAACGGGCTATCCTTGGCGATCCAGTCCGTTTGGACCTCCCGGCCGTCGAGGAAGAGCCAGATGACCTTGTAGCTGTAGCCGGATTTCCCGCCCTCGTGGAGGTAGGTGTAGTCGGTCTGCAGGGGGTCGCCCTTGTCGTAGTTGATGACGACCTCCTTGAGGACGTCCTGGCCGTAGATCTGATGGCGGATCTGGATGGCCAGGGCCTTGATATTGTTCTTGAGGACGTTGTCTTCGTCGACCGAGATCTGGAGCGTCCGGCGGCGGACCGGCGGCGAGAGCGTCAGGACCGAATCGGAGGTCTTTGCCCAATCGCCTTCCCACTCGACGCCGCCGTAGAAGCTCCACTTCGGCCTGTATTCATAGTCGAGCCACTCGGTCGAGGCCTCGTTGAGACGCCCGTACTTGAAGGACAGGCAGTTGCCGCTCTGGGCGAATTGCCGCTCGATGAACTTGACCTCGCCGGTCGTCGGCGGGCCCGAGAAACGCGGCTTGCGGAAGAGGACCGAGACGGCGTTGACGTAATCCTTGAAGTCCGAGGCGTCCTGGCCGTCGAGGATGACCTCGATCGAACGCTCCTGGAACGTCGGATCGTCCAGGCTGACGACCGAGAAGAAGCGGGGATCCTCGCCGTAGGTTTGGTAGATGCCGCTGATGTTTCCGCTCATGGCGACGTCGCGGTCCTCGTGAATACGCTTGCGCAGGTCAACCTCGTAGCTCCCAGACATCTTGATGCGTTTGAACGCGTACCCGATCTGGGCGCTGAGGATGGGCTTGATCTCGGGCTTGCCCTTCTCGCCGGGCTTGGCTCCCGGCTTCGTCGCCTGCGTCTGGCCGGACGGCGGTTTCGTGCCGCCCGCCTGGCCCGACGGCTTGGTCCCCGGCCTGCCCCAGAGGGCCTGGCGGCCCGGCCCGCCGGCGCTCGTCTCCGCCTGGGTTTGGCCCGACGGGGGCTCCGTCCCGGCCTCGGTCGTTGCGGCCGGCGGCTTCGTCCCGCCGGCCGCGGCGCCCGTCGATGTCGTCTGCTGGCCGCCTCCGGCGGCTTGGGCCTGCCCCGCTTGGGTCTTCTGCGCGGCCTGCTGGGCTTGTTGACGCCGCTGCCGACGGGCTTCCTCCGCCGAGACCTGTCCCTGTTCGGTCTGCGGCTTGGCCGCGGCGGCCTGATCCAAGATGGGCCGCAGCGCCTCGATGCACAGCTCCGCGGACTCGATGTCGCCCTGGAAGCGCTCGGGACTCGGGCTGGCCTTCGCCAAGCGGACGGCGTCTTGGAAATACTCCATGGCTCTCTGATAATCTTCGCGGCCGCCCGTCTCGTCACCGATCGCTTTCGCGCAGACGCCCAGGTTGAAAAGGAACCAGGGCTGGGGAAGATGGTCGTAGAGCCAGCGGAACTCATCATGGGCCTGGGCGTATTTCCCCTGGTTGAAAAAGTCATAGCCTAGGTCCTGGCGGCGAGCGAATTCGTCACAGTCGTTCAGGTAAGCCTGAGCCGTCGCCCGACGGTCCGCGTACTCGCTAAGGCCCTCGCTCGTCTTCAGGAACTCGCCAAAAAGGGTCTTAGCCCGCCCGTGGTCCAAGACGCCGAACGCCAAGAGATCGGCCATCTCATAGAGATAGCCGGGCTCGGGGCAGGCGTCGTACGCTTGTTGATACATCTCGACGGCCTCGGCGTACTTGCGCTCGCGGATGAGGGCTTCCGCCCGGCCGGCGAACGACGCGGCGGTCTGACGGCTCGGCTCGTCGCAACGCGCGGCAGCCGACCGCTGCGCCTCATCCCGGTCCTGATCGGCAAAGGGGCCGCCGCGCAGCCGCTCATCGGCGGAGCGGATGACGCCGGCGAGCACGTTCAGCGACCAGGCCGGGGGGGCGTCCGGCCAGTCCGCGACGGCCTCGGGCATTGGCCGTTTCTTGGCCGGCGTTTTAGCCGGCGGCTTGGCCGTCTCGCCCGCTCCGACGGGCACTTTTTCGCACATGAGCGTGATGAGATGGCCGTAGACGACGTCGAGCATCTTCTGCATGTCCGGGTTCTCGCCGACGACCTCGAGCTGGATCGCGCCCTGCTGTCGCAGCTCTTCCAGGATGGCCCGGACGTCGGCCTGGAGCTTGACCACCTTGATCGTGCCTTCGGCATGGAGCTTGATGTCGTTCTGGGTGTAGACCTTGTCCCAGTTGACCTTGAGCTTGGCCTGGAAAGCCGGCGTCAGCCCGGTGAACTTCAGGGCGAACATGACCGAAATGTCCGAGGCCGGGTTCTTGAAGGATTCCCAGAGGAGGGATGCCCCTTCTTCGGTCAGGGCGATGGACACGGCCGCCTTCAGGCCGGGCAGGATGGGCGCCTTGCCCTCGCCGACGATCTTGCGGTTGAAGATGCCGCCCTCGCCGGCCGTGGCTGAAACGACCTTGAACGTTCCCTCCTTGAAGGGCACGGGGCCGGCGATCCGGGCCTCGGGATCCTTCAGGCGCAGGGCCGACTCGGCCGAACTCAGCTCGCCCTCGGTCAGGCCCCAGGTCACCAGGAAATGGATGATCCCGCCCTTGGTAGCGCCGTCGGTTTTGGTGTACTTGATAAAGGTGAACTCGGGCGTCCCGTCGCGCTTGGTCGCCAAGCGCGGCTCGTCCGGCACATAATAGTACTTGTGTGCGTCGGCGTGGTCGCGGTAGAGCACGAAGCGGCCGGCTTGGACGACCTCGTCCAGGGCCACTTCGGCCGTTGCGGCGAGCGCCGCGGCCAGCACGATCGCGGCCGCGAGTAGCGTTTTCGTCCTTCTCATGGCGTCCTCCCTCGCCGGGGCCGGCCCCGGTCAGCGCTTGTCCACGATGTCATAGGTCGACAGGTCAAGAAACATGTCCCCGGCCTCTTTCCATTCGCCTTTTTCCGCCCGGCCGTCGGCGAAGATCCTGGTCAGCCGGTACCTGTAGGTCCCGCCCTTGGCCTCGGGGATGTCGAACGCCAGGTCGACCTGGGGTTCGGAGCCGGCCGTGAACGTGATCGTCTTGAAGTCACGCTGCCTTTTGGCCGTCAGAATATCGATCTCGGCGGTGATCTTGACGGTCTGGCCGTTCGTCCCGTTGACGAAATCGAAGCAGAGGACGCTTATCCGCCGGTAGTTGAAAGAAAACTTGTCGGCCAGGTTGACGAGCTTGAAGAGGCCGGGGTTCGCGGTCATGGAGACGGGCACGGCAAAGGACAGCCGGCCGTCGCGCTCCCCGTCCTTGAGCTTGCCCTCGTCGTCGATCTCGTAGCCGCCAAAGGTGAACTCGCATTCGACCGACAGGCCGGTGGCCTTGCCGTCCTCGAAGATCGTCCAGAGATAGCTGGCCGAATCGCGGCCGAGCGGCAGGGTGAAGCTCTTTTTCGTCCAGAGGAGCTCCTTCTTGGCCAGCTCCTCCGTCTTCCCCTTCTGGCCCTCGGCCTCGAGCCGGGTATAGCTCAGGACGCAGGTCAGCCGGTCGATGGGGACGGGCCGGAACTCGAAGGACGGTCCTTTCGCCTTTCTCAGCGTTTCCGTCTCGTCAGCGAACTCGACGGCCAGGGCGAGGACGCCGCCGGCGATCGTCTGCGGGCCCTCGGGCGCATCCGCCTTGACGTAGACGTACTTGTAGAAGAAGAACTGGGGCTGGTCGAACGACTTCGCCAGGGCCAAGCCGGCCGGGACGTAGTAGTAGAGGTTCGGCGTCTTGTGATCGGGGAAGATGAGGATGCGGCCGCCGACGGTCTCGGGCCTCGTCAACAGGGGATCAGCGATGATCCCGGGGACCGTCGCGGCCCCCAGGAGCGCGAGGAGCCCGATCGCGACCGCGCCGCGTCTCATGCGTTATTTCTCATAGTAGGCGTAAATGAAGGGATCGGTGGCGCTCTGCCAGCCCGAGGAGGCCTTGGTGTTGTCCTTGAACAGCCAGGTGATGTTGTATTCGTAGGCGAGATTGTTCGGTTCGTGGAAATAGATGTATTGGATGTTGAGCGGATCGCCCTTCCTCAGGACGACCTCCTTCTGGAGCTCCCGGCCGAAGTTCTTATGGCGGAACTGAACGGCGATCCGGATGATGCCCTTCGCGGTCATGTTCTCCTCATCCGCCAGGACCTCCAGGTAGCGGTACTTGTGGGGCGGCGTCAGCGTGATCACCGGCTGGTCGGTCGTCACCCAGTCGCCGTCGACCTCGAGCCCGCCGTTGTAGCTCCACAGGGGTTTGTACTGGTATTCGAGCCATTTGTCCGTCGGATCTCCCTTGCGCCGGTATTTCAGGGACAGTCTGTTGCCGTCCTCGCCGAACTTGGCCTTGTCGAAGAGGAGGTCCTCGGTGACGGATTTCATCTCCGGGTCCTGGTACTCCTTCTTGAAGGTGATGCCGGCGAAGTTGATGAACTGCTTGAACGTGTCCAAGTCCTCGCCGTCGAGGATGACGTTGATCGTCCGCTCTTCGAAGGTCGGATCGTCGAGGTCGACAACCGTGAAGAGGGCCGGGTTCTGGCCGTAGTCCTTATAAAAATGCCCGATGTTGCCGGTCAGGGGGAGCTCGCGGCTGTCGCGCTTCCTCCGGGTCAGGTCGACGGTATACTTCCCCGTCATCTTGACCGTCTTCTGGTAATAGCCCACGTGGGCCTGGCCAAAGAGCTTGCCGAACCAGTTGCTCCCCGTCGAGGCCTGGGACTTGCCGATGTCCTCGGGCTTGACCGGCTTCGCGTCGAACATCATCTTGGTGATGGTGTTGTAGGCCGTCTCCAGGAGCTCGTCCATCTTGGTGTCCTCTCCGATAACCTCGAGCTGGATCGCCCCCTGCTCCCGGAGCTCGGCGTAGATCTTCTGGATCTGGACGCTGACGAAGACGTTGCCAGCGTTCATCTTGAATTCTCGGTGGTTATAGACCTTGTCCCAATCGACCGTCAGCTTGGCATGATAAGCCGGGGTCAGGCCCTCGTAAGTCATGACAAACTGGACGGAGACGTCCGAAGTCGGCTGCTTGAAGGAGTTCAGGAGCAGGGTCGAGCCCTCCTCGGTCAGGGCGACCGAAACGGCGGCCTCTGAGCCGGACAGGAGGGGCGCCTTGCCCGTGCCGCAGACCTTCCGGGCGAAGACGCCGCCCTCCCCCGCCGAGGCCGAGATGATGTGGAAGTCGCCCTTGGTGAACATGACAGGGCCGAGGATCTTGCCGTCCTTGTCCACCCGGCTGAGCTCCTTTCGGGCCTGGGCGAGCTCCTCGGCCGTCAGCCCGAAGCCACAGAGGAAATGGAGGATGCCACCGGTGATTTCCTTGCCGGTGCGGACGTATTGGATGAAGCTGAACTTCGGCGTGCCATCGGGCCAGGTCGAGATCCTCGGCGCGAGGGGCATGTAGTGGTAGCCGTGGGGATCGGCGTGGTCGCGGAAGAGCAGGGCGTTCGTGACCTGGAGAGGTTCGACGTCGAGCAGGACCTCAGCCTGCAGGGCCGGCGGCAAGATGGCCGCGACTAAGCAGAGGCCCAGGCAAATCTTGATCATCCGCCTCATGGTATTCCTCCCGTCATCGCGCGCTATTTCGAAAAGATTTTGTTGACGTGGAAGGTCCCCAGCGTCAGGTCCAGGGAGTCCACGACCTTCTCCCAATCGGCCGACTCGGCCGACTCGCCCGACTTGAGGACGACCTTGATCTTGTACTCAAACGAAATCTGTTCCTGGGTCGCCAGCGGCAGGTAGACGACGACAAGGTCCTTGAGCTTATCCTTGTTGAGGTCGACGGCGGCCATCAGGCCCTCCTTGGCCTGGGCGCTCAGGTAGGGCGAGCGGATCTCGACGTGGAGCTTCTTGACCTCGCGCGGCGTTTCAAAGGCCGCCGGGTCGAAGACGTTGGCCAGGGCCTCGACGTTGACCTTCCTCATCCTCTCGATGTAGGAGACGACCTCGATCCCGCCCCAGATCTTGTCGAGACAGGGCTGGCAGTCGAAATCGGGGGCGGCGTCCATCCAGAAGCTCCGGGCGTAGGTCTTGAAGAAGGCGTCCACCCGCGGGTTCTCCGGGACGCTCTTGGCGCCCGCGGCGGCGGCCTCTTGGTCCTTGCCCGCTTTCTTCTCGATCTCGTTCTTCAGGATACCCATGGCCGCGTCGAGCAGCGGGTTCTGCTTCTTGCCGAGCGGGGCCGCCGGGAAGATCTTGTGGAACTCGGCCAGGAGCTGGTCGCGGAGCACGAGCTGGGCCTTGATATCGCGGAACTCGCCCGGCGGGATGGTCACCTCGGGCCGGCAGGCCAGGTTCTTGTAGACCTCCTCCTTGTTGGGGAGCCGGAAGCGCAGGCTGACGCTGGCGACCTTCAGGGGGAAGTCGGAGATGTTGCGGACATTGTGAAGCGTCAGGAGCGAAGCCCCCTCGTTATAGGAGAAGCCGAGCTCTTCGAGCGGCGAGTACCACCGTCCGGTGAAATACTTGAGCCCGACCTTGATCGGGATCTCCCGCTCGACATCGCCGGTCTTGATGCGCATGCCCGCCGTCAGCCCTTCCTTTTCCAGGAGGGGCTTGAGCTGGGCCAGCGTCTCCGGGGTCATGGCGATGCTGATGGGGAGCTCCGTTTCGAGCGATCCGAAGGTGGGGATCCGGATGTCCTCGATCTGCCAGTCCTCCCAGCCCTTCATGTCGATGATGTTGGCCTCTTCATAAGGCATGGACTTGAGGACGGCCGAGGAACCCTTGGCCGCGCGCAGAGCCTCCTCCATGACCTTGACGTCATCCGGGTCGATGTTTGCCTCGAGCGTTAGGGTCGTCCGGATCTTCTGGTCCTGGGTCCAGACGGCGCTCACCCGATAATCGCCGGAGGCCGTGTCGCGGATGAGGTTGATCTCCCGAGGCAGGTAATAATAGGTGTTGGGCTGCTCGTTGTCCTTGTAGACACGGTTGAGGAGCGTCAGGGGCTCCTCGATCGGCAGCGGGCCTGCATCCTCGATCTTGTGCTTGGCGGGGGCTGTCCCGATGGGCATCAGGGGAATCCTATTGATGACCGATTGCTGGAACGGCCGGGCATTGACCACGCCCGGCTGTTGAGAGGGGAGCTTGGCCGCGCCGACCGTCGCAGCGCCGACGGTGGGTCGCTGGACAGGGACCCCGCCCACCTGAGTGACGGCCGCAGACGCCCAGACGGCCCAGTCCTCGGTTGAGGTCGCCCCGGCGGCGACCTGGAGCCGGAAGGTCACGGTCTTGCCCGCGTACGGGCCGAGGTCGGCCGCAAGCTGATCGAGAACGCCGTCAGCCAGGGCTTTCTTGGACGCGAGGAGATGAAGGACCGCCGTCGTCTGGTCGAAGAGGTAGACCGCGAAGGTCGCCCCGTCCGTGGCCGTGGCGCCCTTCAGGAACCCGACCAAGGCGGAGAACCTGGCGCCGGCCGGGATGGCCACGTTCGGATAGACGCCGTAGATCATCCCCCCCGTTTTCCATTCGGGATGGGTCTCGAGGACGAACGCGTGGGATTGTCCATCCTCGAGCGGAGCGTTGGCCAGAGAACGGGCGAAGCCGCGGCTGTCGTTGTCGGAGCCGGGCCAGCCGAGCTCGCCGGGAGCGGCCAGGCTGCGGGCCCACTTGGCCTCGGACGCCCTGGCCACGAAATCGTAGACGACGGCCGCCGGAAGCGACGGGACGGCGCCCAGAACGAGACCGGCGAGGATTAAGCACCGTTGCCAGCGACGGGAGAAAAAAACGGCCTTCATTCGGCCCTCCTCATGTGGGAAGAAGCCTCTCGCTTCAGACAGGGATCGCCTACGAGCCTAAGACGGAGTTTTAATCGGACGAACGGCCGCTCGGAGGCTTTTTCCTGGAGTCCACATACCCTTAAGCGAGAAGTATAGGGCAGAAAAAAAACCTTGTCAACAAGAACGACCTCGGGTTATAGGAAGCTCCTTGACAGGGACATCCGGCGGAATTATATTGTAAAAACGCAAACAACAGGACCTTTCCCGGGGAAAAAGGAAAAGGGCGAATTCGAGGGAGGAGACGTCCCATGGCGCGGTTTCTGCCGGCGGGATCGGTCCTGATCGGTTGCCTCTCCCTTCTCATCGGATCTCCTCCCGCGCAGACGAGATCCGCCGTCGAGCTTCGGGTCGCCTTGAAGGGACTGCCCGAGGAGACAAGCGGCGGCGTCCTCCTGCTCTGCATCGTCCAGCTCGAGAACGGAAAGGTCACCGAGATCAGGCGCGAAGATCCGGCGAGCGAGATATCGGTTGACGCCCCGGCGGGACCGCTGGCGCTCGAGGCGACGTACGTCTCGTCTTCAGCCGACGTCGTTCTCGAAGGCTCGGCCGTCACTTCGGAAGACAAGTCCGTCGAGATCACGATGGAGAGCGCCTCTTCGGCCGCCTCCCCCGGGCGAAGCTCCCTGCCGACCTATCCCCCGGCCGAGGGGATGGCCGTCGGCTACAATCCGGCCGACTTCACCGCGACCGGACCGGGCGCCGAGCCGGGGATGGGACCGGCCTTTGCCAGAGTGGTTATTACGGAGCTGTCGCAGGCTCCGTGCGCGGCGGGCGATTCCCCTCCGTATCAGGTCGTCGAGTCGGCCAATCCCAGAGGCATGGCCCTCATCGAAGCTGAGCTCGAGCTCCAGGCCGACCCCAGCTTCGATCCGGCCGAAAGGATCACGCCCCATATCATCGAGGCGACGCACCTGGTCAAAGGGACCTTCAGCGTCGGGGAAGACAGCATCATCGCAGAGCTCCGCGTGGAGGACCTGGAAGGGGAGGTCATCGCCCAAGCCACGGCCTCGGGCCCGATCGAATCGCCTTTCGAGGCAATCGAGGACGCGGCGCGCTCGCTGGCGGACCAGCTCTGCAAGAAATAGCCCGAAAAGCCTACTTCTTTTTCGGGAGATAGAGGATACGCCAGTTGCCCTTGTAGGTCAGGTCATTGCCCTCGTCGTCCTTGGCCGCGAGGCCAAAGATATCGCCGAAATCAGAAGCGAACTCCGTGAACGGTCGCCAATCCGCATAACCCTTGTTGGCGGGATGGAACTCGACCGGATCGTCATCGAATTCGACGCGCGTATCCCAGGGATTCAAGATATACACTTGGCACGATTCCGGGTCTTCCGTATCCCCTTGCAGGCCGCCGATCAACACGGCATGGGGCGCGCCGACGATCACCACCCAGAGGGGGCCGTATTGATGCAGCCAGCCGGCCCACTCCGCCGGCGTGAAATTCAGGCTCGTATCCGAAGGGACATCGATGGCTTTGAATCCGTATCGGTCGCGCACGTCCTCCAGCAGCTTCCAGGCGTCCTCCAGGGACATGTTCAAGCTCTGGCCCACGTCCTCGGCCAAGCTCTCGGGATCATAGGGTTTCTTGTCCCGATACGAGAGCAGCATGGCCATGGCGGCCGCCCAGCAGGAATCCTTGTTCGGCTGCGGTATAAGCTTGACCTTGAAGTCAATGTTTTCACTCGTCTGGAGCCACCCGGCCCAGGCGGACAGAGTAACGGCCAGAACGAGAAGTAAGCCGAGATGCCGCAGACGGAGACTTTTTCGGCGCATGGTCGCGTCTTTGTGTTTCATTGTCTTTCCCCCTGACAAGGCGTTTTCACCTCACGATGAGGCAGATTCCGACGCTGTCATTGATAGGAATTCCCTTTTCCCGGCCGGCGTGAGACATCCCTCTCCCGTCTAAGAATCAACCCCTCCTTCCAATGTGAGGATAAGCCCGGCCACGGACCGAAGTCAAATCATCGACTCCCCGGCCTGAAGGCCGGGGCTTGTTCATGATTAACCCTGAGCCTACTCAGCCCCATTCCTTCTAAAAGGGCTGAGTACAAAAGTGTCGCCTCTCATCCCCGCCTTGAAAGGCGGGGCTCCGATTTTTAGCCCCGCCTTCTAGGGCGGGGTGGCGTCGGCGAACGGGTCAAGAGCTCAAAGTCGGGCGGCTCTGGGGGTTCTGAACGGCAACGATGAAAAAGGGCGGAGGCCCCTGGCGGGACATCCGCCCTTGCTGAATTCGCTCTTAGACTAGGCGATCAGTAGCGGCCGCACTCATGGAGCCGTTGACACGGACTCATGAGTACAGGCCGAAGCGGCCGTGCGGGGCCGGGCCTCGACGTACGGATCAAGCGCGCAACCGGGTCTCCTTGCGTTAAGTCTCTATTCTCCGAACTATCTTTTACGCGTCTCGCGGACGGCCAAAACCGGGCAGTGCGCCAGACGGACGATTTTCTCGGCAACGGAGCCGACGATCAGATGATGGAATCCCGTGTGGCCGTGGGTCGCGATGACGATCAGGTTCACCTTTTCTTCCTTGGCCAAGCGCAGGATCTCGTGGGCGGCGTTTCCGTGCCCGATTAGAGTCCGGACCTTAAGCCTTTTTGGAACACGCTTGGCAACGATGGCTTTGAGCTGCCGCTCCGAATCTTTATGGATCATCCGCTCATATTCGGGAATCCTATAATTAATATTAAGATTACTCGCCGAGACCGGCAGAATGGGGAGAACATAAACGACGCTCAGCTGCGCCCGACATAGAATGGCCATTTCGACGGCATAGTCCAGCCCTTTTAAGGAGGGCGCGCTGAAATCGATCGGACAGAGAATTTTCTTTATCGTCATCCTATTTCCTTCCTTTCTGCCGCGCATTTTTTCTTCGATGTTTATTTCCAGCTTAACATTCAGAATAATTCAAGTCAAATCATCGACACTCATGGAAGCCATGAGTGCTGCAAGGCTGCTCCCCGGCCGAAGCTCCACGGACTAATGCTCATTGGAGCGCCAGTACTCATGAACCGTTTCCGGTTCATGAGTGCCTGAAGGCCGGGGCTTGTTCATGATTAACCCTGAGCCTACTCAGCCCCATTCCTTCTAAAAGGGCTGAGTACAAAAGTGTCGCCTCTCATCCCCGCCTTGAAAGGCGGGGTGGCGTCGGCGAACGGGTCAATTTGCGCGTATTTCGTGATAAGCAAAAAAGGGCGGAGGCCCCTGGCGGGACATCCGCCCTGGCTGAATTCGCTTCTAAACTAAGCGATCAGTACCGACCGTTTCGGTCTGCAATCATGGCTCTGCTAGCGCATCTCCATGATTACGGGCCGAGGCGGTCAGTACTCATGATCCGTTAACGAGTCATGAGGGCGGCCGCGATAGCGGCCGCCGCGGCTTCCGCCGCGTCCGCCGCCGAACCCGCCCGCCGTCCCTGGAGCGAGGAATTGGCTTCCCTCGACGGACTTAGGTCCGCGGAATCCCGCGAAGGTAGCATGATAGCGAAACGCACCTCCCTGACAGGTAATGCTGTGATACATTACTCGTCGAAACAAAATCCCAAGAGGAGGTGCGCGTATGTATTTTATCGGTGTCGACCATCACAAACAAGCCTCTTTCATGACGATTGTGGACGAGGACGGACGGGAACTCAAGAAGGGGCGAGTCTTCAATCTCAGAAAAAAGGTCGAGGAATTTCTGAAAGGGTATCATCCGTTCACGGCCGTACTCGAGACGGGACGGTCATCCTATGTGATGGCGGATCTTCTAAGGGAACTGGGCGGCGAGGTGAAAATCGCGAATGCGCTTCAGGTCAAAGCGATCGCCCAGGCCCGGATCAAGACGGACAAGCGGGATTCGAGGACGCTGGCCCAGCTTTTACGGGCGGATCTGATTCCGGAGATCTATAGAAAGAAGAGATCCGGATGGCCGTGGAACAAAAAAACAACGGTCTCTTCAGCGGGAAGGGGGTGGAGTTCCTGACCGGGCTGGCGCTGGAAGGTCAAGACAAGAGAGTCTTGGACGATCTGATCCGGGGATATCAAGAGATCCAGACCCATATCCGAGAATCGGATGGATTAGTGCGAGCCTTGTATGGAGAGATCGAAGACGCCTGTCGAATCGACACGATCCCGGGATTTGCCGAGACCTTGTCGGTGCTGGTGGCGGTGGAGATCGCGGATGTCCAACGGTTTTCCAGTCCGGCGCATCTTCATTCCTACGCCGGAGTGATTCCCTCGACCTACGCCTCGGGCGATCGGACGTATCACGGGCGCATCACCAAACAAGGGAGCGTTTGGCTGAGATGGGCCGTGCTGGAAGCGGTCTATCCGGCGATCGTCAAGGACCTTGGGCTTCGGGTTTTATACGGCCGGCTGGCCAAACGAAAAGGGCCGAACTCGGCCAAGATCGCGGTGGCGCGTCGACTCTTGACCATAATTTATCGAGTACTCACCGAGAAAAGAGCCTACATCCCAGACATGATGAATCCATCGGCTGCCTAGTCATCCCCTTAACGGGCTCGCGAGAGTCGCGTTCTGCGTAAGGTTTAGGAGCCGAAATCGAATGCTACGGTGCGCAGACAGGCGCGGATAGAAGGATGGTTCAAAAAACCGAGGCGGCCATAAGGAGGAAAGAAAAGAAAAATGTCTCCCGGGGCTTGCGTTTCGCTATCATAGAAGGGGATTGAGGTCCTTGCCGTTGAGCGCGGAAATGGCCTTGAGGGCCTCTTCTACTATTTTTGGGGTTCGATGGTTGGCGTAAAACTCCAGGTCCAGCCGTCTTTCTTGTGGATCAGGGATTTCTTGTCGGACGAGATGCGGAGATTGTCCGAATCAGGCAGCGGCATTCCAAACATTACCGGAGACGGCACGGCCAGATCTTCGGGTCGTGTCTTGATGCTTGCAGGCACCGGCTTGCGGCTGGCGGTACAAAACTGCGCGACCTCAACTACGGGGTAGGTGGTTTTCACTAGCAATTCGAGCGCGCCGCCCAAACCGTCCTTGATCCCCAGAAGCTCGTAGTGTTCGTACTCGCCCTTGAGTATCGGAGGCAGGCAGGTAGGCTCCATGTCGCGCGGATTCTTGAGCACGGTTTTCGTGTTTTGAAAAGTGGGCGTTCCCACCAACCTTGACTCTGAAAGCTTCCACTTTAGATCGATTACGACCTGGTCCGTCACATCCGCGCGTCCTGAACCGTTGCTGGCGATAGCGGGCTGGCCTTGGTAGATGCCAACGATGTGGTAGTTAACGACGTCGGCGCTGCCCCAGCGCATCATGGCTTCCATGTCCACCTGCTGATCCTGCGCGGGGGTCGGTTGCCACACGAATAGAAAACATAAAATGGTCATCAACCGGACTAGACGCATTATGTCCTCCCAGAAAATAGTGGATGGGAAAAATCAATTAACCCTTGAGCCTATTCTGACAGAATTTATCGGATATGTCAATATAAAAGCGTGAATTTGTTATTTCAATGGGGAGGAAAGCCGGGAAGCAAAAAATGACCAGCCCCAGACGGACTCCTCTTTCCGGGCGGAGAAAAAACCTTCCTTAAAAAAAAGGGCGGAGGCCCCTTGCGGGACATCCGCCCTTGCAGAATTCGTCGCTAGCTAAGCGATCAGTACCGGCCATACTCATGGAGCCGTTGATACGGACTCATGAGTACAGGCCGCAGTAGTCACACTAATGAAGTCGCTAACGCGGCTTTATTAATAGCGGCCGCCGCGGCCGCCGCCGCCGCCGAACCCGCCCGTGCGGGGCCGGTCGGTCCGGGCCTGGGCCTCGTTGACCTTGAGGGCGCGGCCCTTGAGGTCTTTGCCGTTCAGAGCGGAGATGGCCTTGAGGGCCTCTTCCTTCTCGGGCATCTCGACGAAGCCGAAGCCGCGCGATTCGCCCGAATACTTGTCCTTGGACGACGCGCTCGATGGCGTCGATCCGGGCGGCGCTGAAGCCGGCCCGGGCCCTGATGCCGCGCAGGGAGGCAGACGGGATCTTGCCCAGCTTGGCCCAGGCCTCGCAGACGACGATCTCGACGTCGAGCCATTTCCGGTAGCGGGAGTGTAAGGGAAACTGTGTAAACCTCCTTGAACGAGCTAAAATTACTCAAGGAGGTACACTTGGCTCTAGGCAGGGACGAACAGAAAAAGCTGCTCAAGGAGAAGGGCGTTAAATCCCTGGACGATTTTAACGCCTTCATGCGAGAAGTCAGCAAAGAGGTCGTCGAAACGCTCCTCGAGGGCGAGCTGACCGACCATCTGGGCTATGAAAAGCACAACCAGAAGGCCAAGGCCGCCGACAACGCCCGAAACGGGTTCACGCCCAAGACCGTCAAGTCGAAGTTCGGGGAGATCAGCCTGGAGGTCCCCCGGGACCGGCAATCTGATTTTGAGCCCCAGATCGTCAAGAAGCGCCAGAAGGAAATCTCAGGACTGGAGGGGAAGATCATCTCCATGTACGCCAAGGGGATGACGACCCGGGACATCCAGGAGCATATCAAAGACCTCTACGGCTACGAGATCTCGGCCGAGACGGTGAGCTAGATCACAGACAAGGTCCTGGAGCGGGCCCGGGAAGGGCAGGGCCGGCCGCTGGAGTCGGTCTATGCCCTGATCTATAAGGAAGAGTTTATCATAACCATCCGGGGTAAAATCAATTTTGAGGGAGTAGTAAAAGAGAGGAGTCGCCCGAGCTGGCTTATGAGAACCCCCTTCGGGCCAGGAGTCGATCTCTTCTTTTCGAAATAGGAGGTCGAGCACCGTCCTGAGAGCGGAAAGGCCAGCGCATCGTCTCCCAGACGATCTCGCGGGCCGTTTCCCGGTCATTCAGTAGACATTGGCAGGAGGTTAGGATAAAAGAGCCTCGCCAGCTCGTTTTCTGAGGCCGCGTGGTCTGCCCGGAGGCGGAGGGCAAGGTCCTTCCACGCACCGGGGGTCATTTTTTCATTTTCTGGATCGTCTCGATGATATTCTTGACCTGGGCAACCTCCGGGTTCTCCGGGTCGAGCTTGATAAAGGTGCCAAAATTTTCCAGGGACTTGGCGAAATCCCCCTTGTTCAGGTAAACGTATCCCAGCTTCAGGTAAGGCTTTGGCCAGTCTTTCTTGATCTGAATGGCCAGCTCGAAATAGCGGATGGCCTCGTCGATCTTCTGGTTCGAAAACAGCAGCTCTCCAACATTATAGGCGGCCGTTTGGTCCTGGGGAGAGATGTCGAGCGCCTGAGTGAAATATTTCTGGGCGGCGTCAAAATCGCCCCGGCGCAGGGAGACTTCTCCCAGGCCCGTCGTGGCGCGGAGGGACACGTCGGTGTCTTTCTTCAGGTCGCCGTGCACCTCCAGCGTCTTGTCCAGGACGAGCGCAAACTCAGCCTCGGCTCTATCCAGGTTCCCTTTCCTGAGATGACACGTGCCGATGTTGAGATGGACCTGGTAGATTTCGGGGTATTGACTCATGAATTCCTCGAAAATTCGGAGCGCCTGGTCATAGTTTTCCCGAGCAAGCAAAGCATTGCCCTGGTCGAGCATAGCCAGGGCTTCTTTGTTCGAGGAGACGGCGGCCGCGCCACGGACCTTCTTGAGCGTAAAGGAAATGGGCGTGTTTCCGGCCAGCTGCCGGATATTCATCTCCAAGCTCGAACTCTCATAACCGTCCTGGGATGCGGTAACGCGCCAACTTCCGGCCCCCAGTCCGGCGATCGCAAACCTGCCCTTCCTGTCCGAACGGCCTTCGAGCTTGGTCTGCCTGCGCAGGCTTTGGGCTATGACCAATGCCCCCTCAAGCGGCGCCCCATTTTCATCGGTCACAGTGCCGCTGATCCTTCCCTTCCCCATGCCCTCCTGCCCGGCGAGCTGTATGATGAAGACGCTGATTATAATCACGGTGAGGATAAAACGTATTTTCATAGTATGTGCGCTGGCGTGGTACATTTTATTTTCATTCCTTTCTTATTCATGGTCAGGCTGCCGATGGACCTATACACTTTGCGATCCCTGACAAATATCTTACCCTAGAACGACCGGCGAATATAGCCAAGAAGGCCGGAATCAATTAATCACAATTCGGTTTCTAATCCAAGTTTCGAGCCTCACCCGGCAGCGGCCGGGTGAAGCTCCGAAGTTGCCAGGGATCTCCCTACTTAGAAAATCACACGCAGGCTGAGCTGGATCCGGCGCGGAGGCGTAACTGTATCAGGCTTCATAAACCAGCTCGATGTCCCGATGTCGACTGTCCCCGTAATCGCGTCGGTATTCAGAAGGTTAAAAAAGTCGGCCGCAATATCGACCGATGCCCCTCGACCCAACTTGAATCTCTTGTCCAGCCTGAAGTCGAGCATGTAGTAGGGGGCAAGCCTGAAATGGGATCCTCGGGAATCGCCCATGATCTGTTTAACCTTCTGCGCGTTCAGAGGATACTCGTCAGTACTGACAAGGGGAATAAGCCTGGCAATCGGCTTCCCCGTTTGGGCGACGAAATTCGCGCTGACGCTGAATTCGGCGGGCAGGAAATAAGTCCCCTGCAGCTTGAACATATAGGTCCGGTCGCTCTGGAGGAAGCTGTCCCAGTTATTGTTAATGAGCGAGTTGGGATTCTGGATTCCGGTCCTCGTCCCCGATTGTTGGGTCAGTTGATTGAGGCCGGACATGCCGTTCGCCTTCGACCAGACAAACGAGCTGTTCATCAGCCAATTGTGGGAAAGCCTCTTTTGGAGGCCGATGATCAAACCCCGGTATTTTTGTTTGAACTCGGAAAGATTTTGATATGTAAAGATATCGTTTTCGAGCGGTGTTGTTTGATTATAAACAGTGATGACCTTTTGGGCATATTCATCGTAAAACGGGACCTCCTCGAACTGGGCCGTTGTGTTCCACCAGGTCGCAAAGTTGTCGGTATATTTATAGACATAGGTCAATTCGAGGGCCAGGTCGGTGATGATCTCACGCGTGACGCCCACCGAGAACTGCCGGCATAGGCTGTTCTTGGGTTTGCCCATAACATAGCCGGCGGCCGGGTCGAAGGAACCCCAAAAGTCATCGTATTTGCCCGTATCCGGGTTATAGCCGTAAGTATAGACGGTCGGATAACCTTTGCTCATCCTAGCAAACGAATCCTGGGTCATCCCATCGTAATAATGGCCGTAGTTGACCCTCAGGATGGTCTTCATGTCCGAGGTCAGCTGATAAACCAGGCCCAGCCGCGGAGACCAGGTATTCCAAACAAGAACATTGTCAAATCCGGGTGTCTTTTCCCCGGTCTTCTTCATATTGATGTCGATTTTGTCGACCGACAGGATGTTGCCGTCCTGATGGTCAAAGCGGAGCCCCAGGTTGAGGGTCAGGCGTTTGGTGATCGTCCAGGCGTCGTCGAAGAACACTCCCAGCTTGTTGATGACTTCGCCATCGCTGTAGGGAGCCTGGAAATATGCGCAGTAAGGCTCTCCATTCATGAGATAATATACCGCACCACCGGAATAGGAACCGATGGTTTTAGCGCTCCCTCGGGTGTACTGGACTCCCGCCTTAAATTCGTGGTTGCCCTTGATGAAATCGTCGGCGAAATGAGACACCGAGGCGTTGATCTGTAGCTTGGTGTATTTGGATTCGCTCCAGGTCCAGATGCCGTGCGCATCGACTCCGGTTCCTATGTCGCGGTAGAGCGACTCGTTCAAGTTGCCGTCCAGCGGCTTCCAGTTGTCATTGACAAACCAGCCGCCGACCTTAAATTCGAGAATTGTGTTAGGACTGAGGACGGAAGTCAGCATGATGTTGGGAACGCCGTAATTCCCAGGTTCTGAACCGCACGCGTCGAATGGCACGGAGGGAGTGATGACATCTGGAAGTTGGGACCATTCATGCTGGTAGGAGACGACCAGCTTGTGATTCTTGGCCAGCTGGAAAGTGCCCTTGACGAAAAACCTTTTATAGTCCGCTTTGGTCGGCCACGCCGGGTCTGTTCCCAGCTGGGAGTATTCGTATTTCTTCCACTGGGCATTGCCGTAGTACCAGATCTTGTCCTTGACAATCCGGCCGGAGAGGTCAAAGCTGGCGTCCCAGTTTTTGCCGATATGGTAGGGAAACTCGGCGCCTTCCACGTTTTTGCCTACAAAGGGGCTGGGAACAGCGTAGAAGCTAAGTCCCCCGTGAAAATCGTTGCCGCCGGACTTGGTGACCACGTTGACCACGGCGCCCTGGAAATCTCCGTACTCCGCCGGCGCGCCGATGGCCACAACCTCTCCTTCTGCGTAGATATCGGGGTTGTTCCAGACCCAGGTCGTGCCGTTCCAGTCGAAGGAAGTGTCGACCCCGTCGACCAGGTAGTTGTCCGACGCGAACGTCGAGCCGAATGATGAATGCCATTCCTCGGTAGCGTTCTCGTTCATCGAAACCCCAGGGGCCCAGTACATGATATCCAAATAGGTGAAACGCGCTTTAGGGACGCTCTCCAAGAGCTGCTGGTCGTAGACTGTGGAGATGCCGGATTTTGTTATGTCCACAACAGGGGACTGGCTGACAACTGTGACTTCCTCTTTCAGGACGGCCAGCCTTAAAGAGATATCGATGGTCGCCGTCCTGTCGACCGAGACGACGATATTCTCTCTCATGACCGGCTGAAATCCCGGCATGGTGAAATTGACGGTGTACTTACCGGGGGGTAGCGCCGGGAAAAGGAAAGTGCCGCTGGCCGGAGTGACCGCCGTTTTGGCGCCGCCAATGAGGGCGGGGCTCTGGACGGCAATGGTCACGCCGGGAAGCCGCTCGCCTTCTTCGTCCGTGACCGTTCCGCGGATGATGCCGGTCAGCCGCTGCGCTTCAAGAACAGAGGCGCTAAGGGTAAACAAAACGGCGAAAAGGACGAGAAAAAGAAAGGCCTGCGATTTTTTCATAATCTCTCCCCTCGCATTTCGAATTCCCTCTTCAAGGGTCTCTATGCACGTATTCCCCTTTGTGATTACTAGATACAAAATGCCGCATGGAATGTCAAGCGAAAATGTGGCGCTCTCAAAATCAGAGCCGAAATTTATCGTGTCGTGCTTCAGCTGGCTGTCGTGTTCTTCTGTTTGAGAGAATTGACGACCTTCTGGACTTCCGGCTGATTGGGGTTGAGCTCCAGCGATTTTTCAAGGGCGGCCAGCGCTTCGGCTTTGTTCCCCAACCTCAAATAGCAGTCCCCGCGGAGGTTCAGGAATCCGGTGCTGAGCCCGTAGTGTGAGATACCCTGTTCGATGACCTTGAGAGCCTTTTCCCATTCCCCTTTCTGGTGGTAGGAGCTTGACAGAAGGACGAACATGTTATAGCGCGGCGGCTTGGCCTGATTGAAGTAGGGAAGGAGAAGCGCCTCCACCCTCGAGTTGTCTTGAAGCGCCATGTCAGACCGGGCCAGGGCGAGCGCGTAGTCCGTATCTTCCGGCCTTTTCTTGAAGGCCTCCTCGAGGAGCGAGTGCGCCTCTTTGAGGCGCCCGGCATTGAAAAGCTGGTTTCCGATGAGGAAGGGATAGGCGGGGTCATCGATACCCGGCATGATCTTCACCATGACCCAGGGCCGGGCGACTTTTTCTCGGGGTGTGATGTCGAACTCGTCTTTGGCGGCGGCGATCTCTTGCCCCGTCGCGCGGACCGAGACCTGGATCTCATAGTGCGCCGGGATGAACTCAGCCAAGGGCACAGTTTCGATCACGTCGGGAAAGGCCGCGTATCCCGCCGCCGGTCTCGCATAAGTCTTAAAGGTCTGGGCATCCTTGAGGAAGGTGAAGACAATTTCGGCGTTATCCTTAAGACCCTGGGGAACTCCCCAAACCTGAAAGGCAAGGACGAGCTCCTCGGATTTGGCAAAGGTCCGGTTCGCCTGGAGCAAGAGCGTCTGGCCGCCAAGCTGGAACGGCTTGAGCCTGCTTCGGCCGGGCTCGACCCTATCGGCTTGGTAGCCGAGGAGGAGCGGCGTCACCCAGGCCCTGGATTCCTCGGCTGGGATGACCAGCTTCCGCTCCAGCGAGCAGAACTCCTTGGAGATCTCATTCTTGAGTAGGATGGAGAGGTCGTATGATCCTGGAATTAGGGGGAAGACATCGTAGACGGCGTAAGGCCGCCGGCTGATGTTCTTCATCTCTTCCTCCCCGAACGAGACGGGAAGGGTTTTATCGAACTGGTAGATGACTTTTCCGGCTTCGTCTTTGACCGACCCGTTGAGGGTCAGAGTGGTGCTGTATTTTTCACCGTATTGACTGACCGAGAGCCTGGCGGGCTCGATTGAATAATGGATGCAGTTCGCCATTGGAGACGCCTTCAGAATCTTGACGACGGAATCGCTGTCCAGATAGTTCGCCGAATACTCCACCTCGACGATATCCTTGTACTGGAGGAATCTTTGCGCATACTGGTCCCGGACGGTTTTTTCAGGGAGCGATTCCACCTGTTGGAGAAGAAGGTCGGAGGAAAGAGATGGGCGGCCGAAGGCCGTGGAATCCTCGCCCGGGATGAGCGAGAGGGAGACTTGGGCCAGGCTGGGCTCGAGAACCCGCAGTTTCCGATAGGCCGCAGTCACGTTGGCTACGTCCCCGACATAATTCGCCAGGAAGGCCTGGGGGCCATCCCTGACCGGGCTGTAGAGCTTATAGTCGCCGCTTCCATGCTCCTTGAAGAAGACGATGTTGAAACCCGCAGGCAGCCCGAATTCCGCCTTGTTCTGGTAGAACCAGACCTCGGCCGGATAGGTCTCCTGGCCGGCCTCGAAGTGCTGGATGTCGTTTGGCTCTCCCAGGATGATATAGATCCGGCCCCGGTCCGTTCTCCAGCCGGGAATGGGTGACTGCCTGCCAAAGTGGGTGTTGGCGTAGTTGAGCCGACGATAGTGTTCGGTCTTGAACTCGTTTTCCGGCGTCCCCGGAGTCGGATCCCGCTGCTTCCAAAAGGCCTCAATGAAAAGGTCGCGCTCTCTGTCCGTCTCGAGCCGGAGAAAAACATCTTTTTCCCGGGGAGTGATGATGTAGACAACCTCTTCTTGAAGCCAGGCACGGTACTTTGGGGGAAGGTCCTTGCCGGCCGCCTGACCGGGCCAAACACCAAGCGATAGGACCAACGAAAACGCCGAACACCACCTGACGACATCGCCGGCGATTCGCCCGCTCAGGGGAGATTTCATATGATCTCACACGGTTCCCATGTCCGTCATTCGTCGCTGGATCGATCGGAAAAACGTCGTTGACGTCAGTCCTTAGAGCCCGACGACGTGGAAATACTTGATGATATCCATAAAGTCGGAGGACGTGAATGCCACGGACCGTTCGCCCGTCCGGATCGCGCCGGGAACCCATGATGCGGCCTGGGCCAGGTTTTCTTCGGTGAAAACGATCTCCAGCTTGTAGGGAGGCGTCGGCTTGTAGGGTTTGTAAGCCTTGAGGTTCCTCAGGGCCGCGGCGACCCCCTTCTTGATGAGCTCCTGGGACTTCGAAGGATGAATCATCTTGGCCGCCTTGCCGATGCCCTCTTTAACGGCAACCGTCTCAATGTTCCCGATGATTTCCCGGGCTTGGCTGCAGATGGCGGCGTCGCCGGAAAGGAACACGACGGGGACGTCGAAATAGCCGGCGATGGCGGCGTTCCAACCGGCCTCCGGCAGGCGGACGCCGTTAAGGATAAGGTCAAAGACGGAAAGGCTCATCGTGTGCTTGAGGACGGCATTCGGCGTCCCGGCCCGGGCATGGTAGCCGATGAAAACGACCGCGTCGAACGACTTGTCGATGCCCTCCATCATGCTCAGCGGCCCGCTCCATTCACGGATGAGCTGCGCTTCGGGTCTGAGCAGGTCCGGCAGGATGTTTCGGGCGCTATCATGGGCATCCCGGACGACGATCTCAGTCGCTCCCGCCGCGAGAGCGCCTGAGATAGCCGCGTTGGCTTCCTCTGTCATCAGTTTCCGAAAAAGCGGATAATCAAAGCCCTTGTTATCCGTTTCATCCCAATTGACGAGCCCACTGACCCCTTCCATGTCAACGGAAATGAAGACCTTGAGTTTCTGGGCCGGTTGCTGGGCCGCTGCGACGATCGCAAAGACCAGGACAACGGCCAAAACGACCAGCAGAGATTTTTTCATTGTTCCTCCTTCAGCGAAGCCAGCCTCGGAAATTCCGTCCGCGCTATTTTCTCACCAATGAACGTCTGACACAACATCACAAGCCGGCACCGCCGAAATGTCCCTGAAAAATGGCCGGGGGATTGGTCTTTGAGCAAATCGGGGATTGACGTGACACAAAAAAAGCTCGGGCTTTTCCTCTCATCAAGTCCGGCCGCCTCCCGGCCCCAGTTGATCCGGTCCCCGAAGGTCTGGACGGCGGCAACGATACCGGGGACAAGCGTTTCCCCCGTTAGGTCTTCAACTATACCGGGCCGGGATATCCCTGGCGGGGACGGACGTTCGAGGCCGGCTTTAACCTCCGGGTTTTCTGAATTGGAAAGACAACCTTTCCCTTATTTCCGGCCGGTCGCCCCAAATTCGTAAGCGCCTATATCGGGTTTGGAATCGCGCTTCTTCTGATCCAGATCATCTTTGGGCGCGCCGGTCGCAGTCCCTCGATTGATCGCCGGACTGCCGCTTTTCAAATGGTAGTTGCCGGTCTTGCCCCAAGCCGGAGTGACGAATTTCTGATCGCCATAGAGGTAACGCTCCACGACTTCTTTGACGATCGGCCGGAAGTAGCCGTACTCCCGCTCGAAGCGGCTCTCGTACTCGGCCAGGAAGCGCTCCAAATGGTGGAACAACACACGGCAGAGGACGGTCCGCTCCGGATGCCGGGGACGATACTCTCCCGCCATGGCCGGAGAAAAGCTCCCGGAAACGGGCCAATGTCATGGATCGGGCCGCGTCTGCCTGAAGGAATGGGAAGAGCTCCATCTCAGAGGTGCGAATCAGGCGAGAAGACGTCCACAGGCGTTACCGCCCCGTGGAGGGAAATGGAAACGGAAGAATCCCAAAATGTTCATGAGTATGCACCAACGCCGTATTCTGATGATCGCGAGCTCGGCCGCGATATTGGCCGGGCGTTGGTCAGGTCGGTGCTCTTGTTCTGCTCGATGAACCGGTTGCCCTGGAGGTGGGATTTGCGGTCGGCGCCGACATACTTATCGCTCGTATAGAGATACATCAGCATGTGGAGGTAGCCGGCCCCCGGCGGAGCGTGATAGCTGTTGAGATACCACGGGCTGTAGCAGTAGGCGAACCCCTCAATGATCGGGAGCGGATCATAGCGGTTGGCCAGCTAGCCGCTCGGGCCGTTGTCGAAGTTTTCGCCGTAAGATACGCCTACTGAACCGCGTCAGATTGATTGTTGACGCGTCAGAGTTTTCGTTCTTATTTGCTAATGAACGGAACGATAATAGCGATCAAGCCGACGAACACAACGACAAGGATGAAGAGATTGTACCTCGTGCTGTAATTGCCCAGGAGTGAGGGATCATAGTAGCCGTCCACTCCCTGGTCTTTATACATCTTGATCAGTCCACTGAGAAGCCGTGATCTGGTCTGCTTTCCCTTGAGGATACCGATGATGACCACGAGATTGACCACAATCGTCAGACTCACAAAAACGAGCATGACAATCGTGCGGTTTGCGCTCTTCCCCTGGGCGACGCCGGAGTTGACGGCCAGAGTTAGAAGGTTGAGAAGAATTGACGTAATGATGAAGATCGTATCCGTGCGCGCGTTCTGTTGGAGTTCCTCGATGATATGCTGATGGACTCTTTCAATCATGATTTTCACCTCCTTTCGGTCTTTTGCCTAGCTTTTCACCATAGCCAGCTTCTTCCCGGCATCCTCAGCCTCGGTGAAGCCCGGACTGCTTCTTATTCTTCTTCCTTCATTTGCAGCGCTTCGAATAATGGAATGGGCGGCTGCTTTGACAGTCCTTCGATTATCTTGAGTGTCCGTTCGTCGGGATTGAATAACTTTACCAGATGAGATGTCGCATCGACAATCTCTATGGATGGGTTCTGGTAGGCAAGTTCCCATTTGCTCACAAGAATATCAACACCAGCCTCTTGGGCTGCCTTGGGCAGCTGATCTTTGACCTTTTCAAGGATATCAGCAACTGAGGCTATACTGAAGCCCTGGAGCATCTGGAATCTATGATAATTGGGGCCCCAGGCTTCACATTCTTTGATCACCGCCTCATTTTTCTCAGCCTTGGCTTTTTCGTATTTATCCTTCCAACCCTTCATGATTGGGGCAAACATGGCGGATCGAGCATACGCTATGGCGACAGCCCGGGAATCAAATGTCCCTACTCGAATCTTTGCGGGAGTCGGCTGTGACGCCAAAAACATTGCACAGACAGCCAAAATAGAAACTCCGACAAAAACACTCTTCCCCCAAATCTTTTTCATGAAAACCTCCTTTTTGCGACAGTTGGGATGAAGAAATAACGATTTTCTTTTTTGCCCCATCCCATTTTTAGGGATGATAATCCTGAACAGGATCCAATGTCAAATTATGCATGGGATTATCTATAGGAATTTGGTTTTTAGGGTCCGCCGGCAACGATTGCATTTTTACCTCTCTTGCCCCTCCAACCATAGTGAGGAAGCATAGATCCAGGCATTAGTCACTGGTCAATACAGGCTGTTGATAAGAAATTCGTTTTCTGCTGCGCCAGCTAAATGGGCGTGCAAGCGCCGGTTTTGCCTCTTCCCCTCGTCCGGGATGATAAAACATGATCTGAAAGGATGTCAAGTTGCCGAAATAGCTGAAGGCGGACTCAAAGGCCGCGGGGACGCTCCAAAGTGCCGGAAATCCGCCAGACCTCTCCTCCAGAGGTCACCCTGGCGATGAACTCCAGATAGTCCATCCGCTCGAGCTCGGCGCCATCGGGGCCGTGACGATAGCCGACCTTCCCCTCGCTCTCCAGGAACAAGAGCCGCTCCAGGGCCCGCACCGACCGGATCATGTATTTCCAGACACGCTCAGCTTCGGCTTTTGTCCTGGCCCGGACCCGGCTGTGGACGTTGAAGCCCGTGTGCCTCCAGGACAAGATCCGTTCCGCCCACTCCGGGCTGAGCAATCCCTTGTCGACGAGTAGCTTGAGCACCTCCCGGCCGAAGATCTCCGCCAGCCGAGCGTCGTTCAAACGCGGCAGCCTGTGGAAGACCCCGGCCCCGTCCACCCCGCCCTCGTTCACCAGGAAATGGAGGTGAAGATCCTAAGCGTTTTGGGGATCGTGAAGACAACCTGGCGGTGCGGCACGTCGAGGAGCGGGGTTTCCCGAACCCATTCGCCCCACTCCTCCGTATTCGGCCAGGAACCGGTCGAAGTTATGGAACAGCACCCGGTACAGGACCGTGCGCTCCGGATGGCGAGGACGATAGATTCCCGGCACATCGGGAAGCCTGATTCAAAAAGCGTGCCGGAAATCCCCCCATAAATAAAAAAAGGCGGAGGCCCCTTGCGGGACATCCGCCCTTGGCGAATTCGCTTCTTGATTAAGCGATCAGTACCGGCCGCACTCATGGAGCCGTTGATACGGACTCATGAGTACAGGCCGCAATAGTCACACTAATGAAGTCGCTAACGCGGCTTTATTAATAGCGGCCGCCGCGGCCGCCGCCTCCGCCACCGAACCCGCCGCGGCCACCGCCGCCGCCGAACCCGCCCGTGCGGGGCCGGTCGGTCCGGGCCTGGGCCTCGTTGACCTTGAGGGCGCGGCCCTTGAGGTCCTTGCCGTTGAGCGCGGAAATGGCCTTGAGGGCCTCTTCCTTCTCGGGCATCTCCACGAAGCCGAAGCCCCGCGATTCGCCCGAATACTTGTCCTTGATGACGGAGGCCGTCTGGACCGTGCCGTGTTGGCTGAACAAGTCCTTGAGGTCCGCTTCGGCCACGTTGAAAGACAGGTTGCCGACATAGATGTTCATACTCGTCTCCTTTGACGAAGGGTCCGCACTCATGGAGCCGTTGACACGGTCTCATGAGTACGTCCCTAAAGAAAAGATGTCGATCGTAATAAAGGAGAGGAGTATCTGCCGATCAGGGCTTGGGCCCCTTCATCCTTTATCCGTGTCGAAAAGAGAAATACAGGGGACACGTAACCTAATTCTCTCGAATTAGGTACATGTCCCCGTATTTCGAAAAAAAACCCGGCAATGACCTACTCTCCCACCAGGCTGCCCTGGCAGTACCATCGGCACCGGAGGGCTTAACGTCCGTGTTCGGAATGGGAACGGGTGTGGCCCCTTCGTCATGATTGCCGGGATTAATTACAAACCTAGCATTATCATTGAATCAGCGCGGCTATTTTGCCTTGATAAACTTTATGGTCAAGTCTCACGGGCTATTAGTACTGGTCAGCTGAATCCATTACTGGACTTACACACCCAGCCTATCAAACAGGTCGTCTACCTGTGCCCTTCAGCCCCTTGCGGGGAGGGAGATCTAATCTTGGGGCATGCTTCCCGCTTATATGCTTTCAGCGGTTATCACTGCCGAACGCAGCTACCCAGCGCTGCCCCTGGCGGGACAACTGGTATACCGGAGGTTCGTCCATCCAGGTCCTTTCGTACTATGGACAGCTCCCCTCAAATCTCCTGCGCCTACCGTGGATAGGGACCGAACTGTCTCGCGACGTTCTAAACCCAGCTCACGTACCTCTTTAACCGGCGAACAGCCGGACCCTTGGGACCGACTTCAGCCCCAGGATGAGATGAGCCGACATCGAGGTGCCAAACAGGGTCGTCGATGTGAGCTCTTGGACCCTATTAGCCTGTTATCCCCGGCGTACCTTTTATCCGTTGAGCGATGGCCCTTCCATACGGGACCACCGGATCACTATGCCCGAGTTTCCTCCCTGCTCGAGATGTCTCTCTCACAGTCAAGCTCCCTTATGCCATTGCACTCTGCGGTTGATTTCCAAACAACCTGAGGGAACCTTAGGGCGCCTCCGTTACATTTTGGGAGGCGACCGCCCCAGTCAAACTACCCACCTAACACTGTCCCTCGCCGTGTTTGCCAGCGAAGGTTAGAACCTCAGGATAACAAGAGTGGTATTTCACCGTTGGCTCCGTCCCGCCCAGAGGCGGAACTTCACAGCCTCCCACCTATCCTACGCATGCTATTCCAAAATCCAATGTTAGGATGCAGTTAAGGTGCCGGGGTCTTTCCGTCCAGCGGCAGGTAACCGGCGTCTTCACCGGTACCACAATTTCGCCGTGCCCCTCTTTGAGACAGTGCTCAAGTCGTTACGCCCTTCGTGCGGGTCGGAACTTACCCGACAAGGAATTTCGCTACCTTAGGACCGTTATAGTTACGGCCGCCGTTTACTGGGGCTTCGGTTCAAAGCTTTGCCTTACGGCTAACCTCTTCCCTTAACCTTCCAGCACCGGGCAGGCGTCAGACCCTATACGTCGATTTTATGTCTTTGCAGAGTCCTGTGTTTTTAGTAAACAGTCGCTTGAGCCCTTTCACTGCGGCCTCCTCGGGCTTCCCCTGCGCAGGCAGGGTACAACCCTACTGAGGCACCCCTTCTTCCGAAGTTACGAGGTTAACTTGCCTAGTTCCTAAAAGAGGGATCACACGTGCGCCTTAGGATTCTCTCCTTATCTACCTGTGTCGGTTTACGGTACGGTCGCCTGATGAACTCCTTAGAGGATTTTCTTGGCAGTTTGGATTCAGCAAGTTGGCAAGGCCGAAGCCAAGCGTCCCCGCCGTGCTCGAGGTCATGGGCTCCCGGATTTGCCAAAGAGCCCCCTCTACCTGGCGGCCACAGACATCCAGACCTGTGTATGCCTATCCTCCTGCGTCCCCTCATCGTACAAACGCTCATCAGGCGGTGCAGGAATGTTGACCTGCTGTCCATCGCCTACGCCTTTCGGCCTGAGCTTAGGGACCGACTAACCCTGGGCGGACTGACCTTCCCCAGGAAACCTTAGATTTTCGGCGTTGCGGGTTTCCACCGCAATTATCGCTACTCATGCCGGCAGGGTCTCTTCTCAGCCGTCCACCCCGGTTCGCACCGTAGGCTTCGTCCGAGTGAGAATGCTCTCCTAC